>NZ_FQWV01000015.1 GCF_900129775.1 Halobaculum gomorrense
GAAGCAGTCGCTACCTCCGTTGAGGCGGGCGATTTCGAGCATAGATCACTCAAAGATCGTTCCGCCTCACTCTTCATCCTTATCTGAACACCGCCGGAGCGTGGAATATCCAGCCGTGCAATCGAACGGTGGATTGCATAGGAGTTGTCGGATTCATCCCCGCCCTGAAGATCGGGGCTTTCTCCTCGTACTTTCGTAAGTGCCCGCGTCAGGCCCGCGTCCGGCCCGTGTCGCCACCGCGGTTCGGCCGCGTCGTGCCTGCGGTTCGAACGCGTCGCGACCGCGGTTCGAACGCGTCGACCGCCCGGTTTCGTTCTCGATTCCAGCCGGCACCGGCAGCGCCTCCAGCGGCCGCGCCGCGACCGACGGCTCGCCGACCCAGGAGCCGTTGCAAGTACCACGGGCACCGCGCCGTGATAACATTTAACAATATCTCCGTCCAACTGGCAATCGATGGTCAAACGGTCATTCGTCTGTCGAGCGTGCGAAACGAGCGTCAGCCCCCTCTCCTACCGGGCGACGTGTCCGGACTGCTCGGGTCCACTCGAACGGATCACGTATGCGGGGACGTAGGTTCGCGTGCCCGGGTCCGACGACTCCGGCCCCTCGGTTATTCGCCAGCTCTCGGTGACCACCGACGACATCCTCGCCGCGCTCGAAGCCCGAGACCGCGGGCGCCGCAAGGCGGTGCTCCGGATCACGCCGCCGTTCTCGGGCCGGATGCGCGCGCGGCTCCACGTCGCGGGCGCCGAAGGCGCGTACGACGGCGGCGCCGACGCCGAACCGATCCACGTCGAACCGCGGGCGTTCCTCCCGGACGACTTCCCGCGGTTCCCGGGAACCGGCCCACAGCGCTGGTGCTCGGCGGTGCGCGACTCGCTGCAAGAACGGGTCGAACTGAGTGGCTCCGACGGACCGCTAACGGTCCGGGTTCGATACCTCGACTAGCCCCCTACAGCCGCTGGAGGTTCGTAGCTCTCGGGCCCTTCTCGGCCTCCTCGATGTCGAACTCGACTTCCTGTCCCTCTTCGAGGTCCGGGCCGCCGACATCTTCCATGTGGAAGAAGACGTCCTCGTCCGCGTCCTCGCTCTCGATGAATCCGTACCCGCCGGTGTCGTTGAAGAATGCGACCGTGCCTTTCGCCATTCGCGTGTACCTCGTCCGACAATAAAGAGATTCTAGTATGTATATCTGTGGGTCGACGTACCACGACACTCCCCGTGTGGTGTCGATCGGAGGGCTCCGATGGGTTGCGATTCAGTCGAACCCAGCCGTAACGCTGATAACCAAGAACGATACTAGTGAAAACTGCCTGCGGACGGCCGTCCCGTCGTGTGCCTCTCTCATCCCCCCCAGGTACGACGTGGCCCCCGTGGGCACTTTTCACACCGACTCGAAGCCGAACGCCGAATTCACGCTCCCCACCGACCCCCGTTCTCGGAGGGGGCCGCTCGCTATCTGTCCCCGTCCTCGGCCGCGGGGAGCGCCTTCCGTCCGTAGCGGATCACGCCCTCCTGCACGTATATCCGCCTGAACACGGCTCGAACGAGGTCGCCGGAGGCGACGCTGTCCGGGTCGGCGTCGGCGACCTGCATCGGGGCGCTCACGCGCGCTCCTTCGCGCTCGAACCGGACGATGGCGACCGCGTAGTCGCCGCCGCGTTCGGCCTGTCGCGCGAACTCCGGCGGCGCCCCGCCCGGCGACACGCCGGTGACGGTCTCGACGACGCCCGCCGGCGGGAGTCGAACCGACTCGTAGTCGACGAGCGCGCGGCAGTCCGGACACGCGCCTTCCGGTGGAAACACGAGCGCGTCGCACGCCGGGCACCGACCGGCACGGAGGCGATACCGCGCAGGGATCGACCGTCGCCACGTCGGTGCGCTGACGGCCGCGCCGCCGCCCGCGGGCGGGTCGTCGCTCGCGATCTCACCGCGGCGTCGGAGCGCGGCCGTGTACGAGAGCTCTCGAGCGTCGCCGACGCCGTCTCCGACCTGGCCCTCGACTGGCGCGACTCCGTCGACGAGGAGCGCGTCCGCGCCAGCGCCGCTTCCCCACCCGACGACGAGCGTCCGGGCTACGCCGTCGTGAAGCGCCGCCGCGAGCCCGAGAAGCGGGGCGGCAGCCCCAACGTCGCCGAGCGCGTTCACGGGCGTCGAGACCGCCTCGGGCGCGATCCCGATCGCTCGCGCCGCATGCGCCGGGAGGTCCCCGTCGGGAGCCGTCACCGCGAGCGCGGCGGCCGACGCAGGATCGAATGCGTCAGCGTCGTCCCCGAGCACGCCGACGGCGGCGACGATCGGGCGCGTGAACGCCGTCCGGTCGTAAGCGGTGACGCCCAGCCTCTCGACCCCCCCGTCGTCGCCGCCCGCGCGTCGAAAGCGGGTCCCGGGGTAGTCGGCCGAGACCTCCGCGTCGCCGACGAGTGCCGCGCCGGTGCCGGATACCGGACCCAACACGACCGCGACCGCGCCCGCGCCCGCGCCGTGCCCCTCTGCGGAGTTCGGCGGCGCCCGCGGCGCGTCAGCGGCGACGACCAGCGCGGGGAACGCGCTCGCGTCGCGCGCGGCCCGCAGCGCGCGCGTCCCCGCCCGCGTGCTCCTCCCGGCGTAGTGGGTTCGTGCGTCCGCGGGCGCGCCGAGCGCGGCGCCGAGTCGGGGAAGTAGGTCCTCCTCGGCGAGCGGAGGGGTGGTCGTCCCGAACGCGAGTCCAGCCAGGTCGGTCGCGTCGATCCCGGCGGCCGCGAGCGCGCGCTCGGCGGCGGCGACGCCCATCGTGAGCACGTCCTCGTCGGGCGCGGGAACGGCGACGGCGTCGATCCCGCGGGCCCGCGAGCGGCCCCACGCCTCGACGACCGCCTCGCGGGGGAGCCGGGCGGCCGGCGCGTACGTCCCAGCGCCGAGGATCCGCGCGTCGGCGTCGTTGCGATCGTCGGCGTGCCCCGGCCCCGGTTCGGGGGCACTCACGCGCCGGTCACCCCCTCGGCCTCGAACACGTGCACGACGGCCGCGCCGCCGGAGCCGCCGACGCTGTGCGCCAGCCCGCGCTCGGGGTCGTCGAGCTGGCGCTCGCCCGCGCGGCCGGTCAGTTGGTCGAAGGCCTCGACGGCCTGCCCGGCGCCCGTCGCGCCGATCGGATGGCCCTTCGCCTTGAGGCCGCCGGAGGTGTTGATCGGGAGGTCGCCGTCGAGCGCCGTCGCTCCGTCGAGCGCGAGGTCGGCCGCCTCCCCCCGACCGCAGACGCCGAGGTCCTCGTAGGCGAGCAGTTCGGCGATCGCGAAGCAGTCGTGCACCTCCGCGAAGTCGAGGTCGGTCCGAGGGTCGGCGACGCCCGCGCGGTCGTACGCCGCCGCCGCCGCCGACTCGCTGGCGGGGATCGCCGTGTAGGTGTCGCGCTGGAACAGGCCCACGCGGTCGGAGGCGGCGCCGACGCCGGCGACTCTGACCCGGTCGTCGAACGACGTGGCGACCGACTCGCTGGCGACGAACGCGGCGGCGGCGCCGTCGCTCGTCGGGCAGCAGTGGTACAGCGTGAGCGGGTCTGCGACCACGTCGGCCGTCTCGGCGTCTTCGACGGAGCACTCGAAGCCGAGGTGGGCCTTCGGGTTGCGCGCGCCGTTCGCGTGGTTCTTCGCGGCGACCGCCGAGAGCGCGCGCCGCGGGGCGTCGTACTCGCGGAGGTACGCGTCGGCCATCTGGGCGTACACGCCGGCGAAGGTGGTGCCGGCCATGCGCTCCCACTCCGTCTCGCCGGAGACGCCGAGCCAGTACTTCGTCGCGTCGGCGGAGGCGTCGGTCATGACCTCGACGCCGCCCGCGAGCACGAGGTCGGCCATCCCGGACTCGACGGCCATCACGGCCTGCCGGAGCGCGTAGCCGGAGGCGGCACACGCGTTCTCGACGCGGGTGCAGGGGACGCCGTGGAGGCCGACGTGTTCGGTGACGGCGGGGCCGGCGAGCCCGATCTGGCGGCCGCCGACGCCGAGGGTGCCGACGAACGCCTCGTCGACCTCGTCTGGGTCGAGATCCGCGGGCGCGGCCGCCTCGTACGCCTCGCGAAAGAGGGTCCGGTACGTCTCCTCGGGGGAGGAGCCGAACGCCGACTGGCCCGCGCCCACGATGTACGCGTCGCTCATAGCGGAGACGGGTCCGGGGAGCGTGGTAAGTGTTGCCGCTCGGGGCCCGACGCCGTCAGCCGGCGTGACGCGAGACACCTCGGCGCGCCCGATCGGTTCGGCAGGACCCCGCCCATCCGACGTGCGGAAACCGCCGCACGTGGGACGGACTCCGGACGAATTTTGGACTCAGTTCGGAAAATTTCCTTTAGCTGACTCCGAGTCGACTGGGGTGTGCAGAGACCAGCAACACTCCTGATGGTCGCGGTCCTCGTGACCGCCGGCTTCGCCGGCGTCTCGACGGCCGCGGTCCCATCGGGGCAGATCGCAAAGCAGGAAGCCAGCGCGTCCGTCACATTCACCGCCCAGACGTCCGGCGGCACCACGATGGTCGTCGACGAGGTGACGCTTCCCGAGGGCGGGTTCGTCACCATCCACGACGCCTCGCTCACCGAGGGCGACGCCCTCGGCAGCGTCGTGGGCACCTCCGGGTACCTGGCGGCCGGTACGCACCAGAACGTGGAAATCACCCTCTTAGCCCCCGTCGAGTCGGGCACGTTCGTCGCGATGCCCCACAGGGACACCGACGGCGACCGAGCGTACGACTTCGTCACCACCGGCGGGCAGGCCGACGGTCCCTACACCGCCGACGGCGGCGCAGTGATCCAGTCTGCGAACGTCACCGTCTCCGCGACGGTGTCGATGAACGACCAGCCGACCGGTGGGGAGTACGTGGTCGTCGACCGCGTCGAGCTGTCCCAGCCCGGCTACGTCACGATTCACGACTCCAGCCTGCTGGACTCGGCGACGTTCGAGTCGATCCGGGGCACGAGCGATCTGCTCTCGGCGGGCGTCCACGAGGACGTGCGCATCCAGCTGGACGAGCCGCTCCAGAACGACGACACGCTGATCCCGATGGCGCACATGGAGACAAACGGAAACGGCGCATACGACTTCGAGAGCTCCGGAGGCCAGGCAGACGGCCCGTTCGTGACCGAACAGGGTGAAGCGGTCATTGACCAGGCGTCCGTCGAGCTCGCCTCGACGGCGACCGCGAACATCACGGCGACCGCGACCGGCGGCAACGCCGTCACCGTCGAGTCCGTGTTTCTGCCCGAGGGCGGGTTCGTCACCGTCCACGACGGTTCGCTCGTCTCCGACGGCGACGCGTTCGGGTCGGTCCGCGGCACGAGCGAGTACCTCGCGCCCGGATACCACACGAACGTCCGCGTCATGCTCGACGGCGAGTTCAACGGCTCGACCGCAACGCTCGTCGCGATGCCCCACAAGGACACTGACGACGACCAAGAGTACGACTTCGTCACCTCCGAGGGCCAAGACGACGGGCCGTACACGAACGACAACGGCGCGGTCACCGACGCAACCGAGGCGGCCGTCTCCGCGACCGCGAGCCTCGACACCCAGCGGTCGGACGGGAAGACCGTCGTCGTCGAGTCGGTCGACCTGTCGGAGGGCGGCTTCGTCACCCTCCACGACTCGACGCTGTTCAACGGCGACGCCCTCGCCAGCGTCGTCGGCACCTCCGAGTACCTCGAAGCAGGGTATCATGAGAACGTCGAGGTGACCCTCTCCACCCACGTCGTCCAGCCCGAGACCCTCGTCGCGATGCCCCACAGAGACACCAACGACAACCGAATGTACGACTTCGTCGAGCAGGAGGGCGGCGCCGACGGCCCGTACACCGTCGACGGCAGCGCGGTCGTCGACGCCGGCAAGGTCCAGGTGCCGGCCTACGTCGAGTTCGCCGACCAAGACAGCGAGGGAGACTCCCTGACCGTCGACCGCGTCGTCCTGCAGGACGGCGGCTTCGTCACCGTCCACGACTCGACGCTGTTCAACGGCGACGCCCTCGGCTCCGTCCGGGGCACGAGCGAGTACCTCGGGCCGGGGTCCCACGAGACCATCGCGGTCAGTCTCGACAGCGGCGTCGAGGCCGACGGGACGTTCATCGCGATGCCCCACAGGGATACCAACGCCAACCGAATGTACGACTTCGTCGAGCAGGAGGGCGCCGCCGACGGGCCGTACGTCTCCTCGCAGGGCGCCATCGTGGCCGCGGCGAACGTGACGTACACCGGCGAGTCGATGGCGACCTCGACGCCGATGGACACCGAGAACGACGCGACGACTGAGACGGCGATGCAGACCGAGTCGGCGGGCGACGGCGAGAGCGAATCCACGGAGACGTCCGGTCCCGGCTTCGGCGCCGTCCTCGCGGTTCTCGCGCTCGTGGCCGCCGCGGCGCTCGCGACCCGGCGGAGCTAATCCGCGGGCCGTCACCGAACCGCGATCGACTACCGAACGATTTATATTGTAACGATCGTTCGGACTCTCCGAACCGAATACCTCCGAAAAGCCCGTTTTTTGGGGTTTCAGGCCCATGTACGACCCCAGCACGTCCGAGAAAGATTTATATTGTATCGGCGCTTAACTACTGGTAAGGACGACGAACGCTGGAGTCATTTTCACCCTCCACAACGGCGTCGGTCCGGGAGCACACAATGAGCGAGTCAGAAACCACCATCAGCAGGTACACGCAGCGAGCGAAGGAGTCGAAGGAACGATCCGACGAGCGTACCGAACAACAGGAGTCGGTCCGCGTCTGCCCCGAGTGCGGTGGCAGCGTCGTCGCCGACGAAGAGCACGGCGAGACGGTCTGCACCGACTGCGGGCTCGTCCTCGAGGAGGACGCGATCGACCGCGGGCCCGAGTGGCGGTCGTTCAACAGCGATAGCGAGAGCAAATCGCGGGTGGGTGCCCCGACGACGAAAATGATGCACGACAAGGGGCTGTCGACCAACATCGGGTGGCAGAACAAGGACGCCTACGGAAAGACGCTCTCGACGGAGCGCCGCCAGCAGATGCAGCGGCTGCGCACCTGGCACGAGCGCTTCCGCACGCGCGACTCCAAGGAGCGCAACCTCAAGCAGGCGCTCGGCGAGATCGACCGCATGGCCAGCGCCCTCGGCCTCCCTGAGAACGTCCGTGAGACCGCCTCGGTCATCTACCGCCGCGCGCTCTCGGAGGATCTGCTCCCCGGTCGCTCCATCGAGGGCGTCGCCTCGGCGAGCCTGTACGCGGCCGCCCGGCAGGCGAACACTCCGCGGTCGCTCGACGAGCTGACCGCCGTGTCGCGCGTCGACCGAATGGAGCTCACGCGGACGTACCGCTACGTCGTCCGCGAGCTGAAGCTGGAGGTCGCGCCGGCCGACCCAGCCCAGTACCTCGCGCGGTTCGCGTCGGAGCTCGACCTCTCCGACGAGGGCGAGTGGCGCGCCCGCGGTCTGCTGGAGACGGCACAGCAGGCGGGCGTCACCAGCGGGAAGTCGCCGGTGGGGCTCGCGGCCGCGGCCGTCTACGCCGCCGCCCTGCTGACCAACGAAGCGCTGACGCAAAGCGAAGTGAGCGAGGTGGCCGGTGTGAGTGAAGTGACCATCCGCAACCGCTACAAGGAGTTGCTCGACGCGGCAGAGAACGCCGATGGTGCTCCCGGCACCGGCGGCCCGGGGCGCGACCGCGCCAACGCCTAATCCCGCCGCTCCCGTCGACATCCGGTCCCCGATTTTCCGAGAGCCACGTTCGAGTGCCCTGTGAGCCCTTCGCTCAGTGACCGGCCAGTCTCGCGACTTCGGCCGGCCGAGGCACGACCGTCCGGCACTCGACAGCGGGCGGGCGAACTCGCCCGCAAGCCTTTATACGTCGGCCGAGCAACCGGTCCGCGTATGGTGGAAGCCTTCGTTCGACTGCTGTGCCCCGAGTGTTCCAAAGATTGGGAGGAGGCACCCACTGACCTCCCGGGTCACCGGGAGAACTTCTCGTGTCCCGAGTGTCACGCGACGCGGCGGCTCGCGGAGTTCATGCGAACTGAGCGCGACCTCGACGCCCTGAAACAGTTCGAGTGACCGCGGCGCCGACGCCGCGGTCGACGAGCCGACGGCGGGCTACTCGCCGAGGCTGGTGATGGCGCCGCAGGCGTCGCACTTGAGCACGTCCGCGCCGCCCTGCTCGACGATACGTGTGTCCGGGAGCCCGCACTCCGAGCAGATGACGTATCCCTCGGTGTACCCCTCGACGGCGTCGGCGACGCGCCGCTGTTTGAACTCGCCGGTGAGCCGCGCGCGCCCGGACTCGTCGATGCGCGCGGCCGTCCCGAGTTCGTCCTGCAGGAACTTCAACAGCGCCGACTCCTCGCGGTTGAGCGTGTCGACCAGCTCCTGGAAGTTCTCGACGATGGTGACGTTCCCCTCCGGGCGCACAACCGGGTCGGGAACGGTAAAGCGCGACCCGCGCTCGTCGATGTCGGGCGTCTCCTCGATCGCGCGGTTTAGCATCTCGTCGTACTCCATACGCGACAGTAGGCGCGCCGTGAGTCAAAAAACGTTCGTGGCCGGGCAACACCGGTTCGGCGAAACCGCTCGCCGCGCTCGCGGCGGGACCGGTGGCGGTGCGACCGCGACCGCGCGAGACGGACGGAGGTGCCAAATACGCGTGTTTCCCGCCTCTTCTCGTGAAACAAAGCGGACGATCGCTCCGGGATCTGCGCTGCTTGCTCGATCCGGGTAAATGCATTGAGGACCGTGCTAACGAGCCTCAAGATAAGTCTTTAACCCTTGGGTCGCTACCCAATTTCGTTCATGAAGAAGCAGGAGCTCATTCACCTGCACGGCCTTCTCAGCGAGGTACGCAGCGAGTACGAAGAGTGGGGTACAGAACTCGACCTGACCGAGTACAAAGATCTCGGTGTCAAGCCGACATCGATTCACCGATCGAAGACCGACCACAAAGCGGCTGTGTTTAAGCTGGCATCCGGAATCACGTCGTCCGCCGAAGAGACGACCGAAGCCGAGCCCGTCGCGCCGCGCGCCGACTGAACGCAGACACTTACTCCCCACGCCGACCGATCGACGCTCCAGCGACGGCACCGTCGAACCCGCAAAGCGCACCCACCGAACCGCCCGCGAGCGACTCGGCGAACACGGCTCAGCGTTCGTCCTCGACCATCTCCTCGAACTCTGGGAGGAGATCACCACCGACGGCCGTTTCGTCGGCCCGTCCTCCGTCGCTTCGGCGGTCTCCGGTCGCATCGTCCGCGCCGTCAGCTTCGTCCGCGCCGTCAGCTTCGTCCGCATCGCTGCGGTCAGTCCGTTCGGATTCCGCGGTGTCGTTCTCGTCACCGTCGCTTTCCAGCGGGTCGACGCTGAGCAGCTTCAGCGGGATATTGTGGAGTCGCTGACCGATCTCTTTGCGGGCGATGCGGGCGGCGTGCTCTTCGCGTTCGACGTTGAACACGGACATCTCCAGTTCCAGCGCGACGAGCGCCTCGTCGGCGGCGACGAACGCCGGCGGTAGCTCCTCACCGTCCGGCGACGTGCGACTCCCCATCGCGATCTCGACGTAGTTGAGGTCGGGGTTGAGCATCTCCCCCGTCTTCGAGATCGCGATACGGACCGCCTCGTCGGTCGTCTCGACGTCGTACACCGGCACCGCGGCCTCGACGACGACCCTACAGTCCATGATAGATCGTACCACGAGCGTCGGCATGAAACTTCGGCCGCCGCCGTGGTGAGAAACGATTAATAGCTAGTGGTATTACTAGGTGTTCGCATGAAGTTCGACGGCTTCACCGAGGCGGACGAGGCGAAGGTAACCCGTGCCATCGCGGACTCGTGGCACGGCGAGTTCATGGACGGGACGGAGACGGACGTGATCGTCGTCGGCGGCGGTCCCTCGGGGCTCACCGCCGCGACGGAGCTGGCCGAGCGCGGCGTCGACGTGACCGTGGTCGAGAAGAACAACTACCTCGGGGGCGGCTTCTGGCTCGGCGGCTTCCTGATGAACACGCTGACCGTGCGGGAGCCGGCACACCACATGCTCGACGAGCTCGGTGTTCCCTACGAAGAGTCCGAGGAGACGCCGGGGCTCCACGTCGCGTCTGCGCCGCACTGCTCGTCGGCGTTGATCGAGGCGGCGTGTTCGGCCGGCGCGCGGATCCAGAACATGACGGAGTTCACGGACGTGGTCGTGCGAGAGAACCACCGCGTCGCCGGCGTCGTGATGAACTGGACGCCGGTCCACTCCCTCCCGCGGGAGCTGACCTGCGTCGACCCCGTCGCCGTCGAGTCCGATCTCGTGATCGACGCGACGGGCCACGAGGCGGTCGTGATCTCGAAGCTCCACGAGCGGGGGGTGATCGACGCGCCCGGCATCGCGCACGCCGCGGACAACGAGACGGGGATGGACACGACCGCCGACGGCGAGTACGGCGCGCCCGGGCACGACTCGCCCGGCCACGACTCGATGTGGGTCAACGACAGCGAAGACAGGGTGGTCGAGGAGACCGGTGTCCTCCACGACGGCCTGATCGCGACGGGACTGGCGACGGCGACGGCCCACGGCCTCACCCGGATGGGGCCGACGTTCGGCGCGATGCTCGTCTCCGGCAAGCGCGCCGCTGAGGTCGCGCTCGACGAACTCGGCGTCGATGCCCCGGCGGTCGAGCTGGGCGGCTCGGCGCCCGCGCCCGCCGACGACTGAGCGGGCGGCTACTCCCCGCCGGCGCGCAGGTAGTAGAACACGTACGTCTGGGCGTACCCCGCGTACTCGCCCCCGAAGCGATCGCGGATAGCCCGGCTCGTCTCGGCGTAGCCGCCGGCGTCGCACTCGGGGTAGTAGTCCGCGATCGCCGTCTGAATCCACGTGTCGAGCGGAACCGCCTCCAGGAACTCCAGCGAGAACAGCAGGACGCAGTCGGCGACCTTGTCGCCGACGCCGACGAACCGCGTCAGGTACTCGCGGGCGTCCTCGTACGCCATCCCGCGGACCGCCGCCGGATCGGCCTCCCCGTCGGCGACCATCTCGGCGGTCCGCTGCACGTACGGCGCGCGGTAGCCCAGCGAGAGGTCGCGCAGTTCGGCTTCGGTGCGAGCGGCCAACTGCTCGGGCGTCGGGAACGCGTGGTACGTCCGGCCGTCGAAGTCGACGGAGTCGCCGAACCGCTCAGCCATCGCCAGCTGCATCCCGTGGATCCGGCTGACGCGCATCTGCGCCGAGCAGATGAACGAGATCAGACAGCCGAACGGCGGGTCGCGAACGAGCCGCATCCCGCGGTACTCGTCGTACGCGCGTTCGAGTAGCGGGAGGTCCGGCGTGGCTTCGAGAATGGCGTCCAAGTCGTCGTCCAACCGGAGCAGGTGGGTGAGGATCGGAACGGCGTCGGTGGTCGACTCCCACTCCAGTCGGTCGTCGACCTGGCGGACCCGAACGACGGCGCGCTCGTCGCTCACGCCCGCGAGCGGCGGGACGACCGTCTCGTACCAGTGTTCGCCGCCGTGGGCGGACATCGTCTCGTACATGTTCCCGTCGGCGCGGTCCCAGAGGTACGTCTGCCCGCTCTCGACAGTCGACTGGAGGTCGAACGGTCCGACCGAGTCGAGGGGGATGGCCCCGGTCTCCATTGCAGGAGTCACGGGCGCCACGGGGTTGCGGGTTACGGTTCGATCGCGGGATCGGCGTCGCGTCCGGCGTCGTCGGCGTCGTCAGTGCTGTTGGCACTGTCGCCGTCGGATGCGGGGTCGCCGTTGAGCGGCGGGAGGTCGGCGCCGACCGTCTCGCGATAGTCCCGGAGCACGACGTAGAGGCCGGCGCCGAGCAACTCCCACGCGAGCAGCGCGGGGATGTGTCCGCCGAGCGGGGTCGACACCAGCTCGAACTCGAACACCGCGAGCGCCACGCGGTGAAGCGTCAGCCCGAGCGTCGACGCCGGGTCGCCGGCGAGGGCGATCCCCAGCAGCGAGGCGGCGACCGCCACCGCGGCGACGAGGATACCCCGACCGAGCGGTCCGGACGGTCGAACCGAACACGCGGTCCACAGCTCCGGTCGGCGCGACGGCATCGCAAGCGCCGTGAGCGCGACCGCGAGATACGACAGTGCCAGCCCGGGGACGGCGACGTACAGCGTCGGCGCGACCAGATCCGCGACGGCGAGCGCCGCGGCGACGCCGTACACCGCGACGAGCGGTACCGCCGGCGGCTCGCTCGGACCGCGCGCCAGCGGCGGGAACAGCTCCGAGAGCCCCGCGAGCGTCCCCGCCGCAGGGACGCCCAGGGCGACGACAGCTGCGAGGCCGGCGACGACGGAGACGATCGCCGTCAACGCGACCGGATCGACCGGCAGGTACGCCGCCAGCGCGTCGGCGGCGGGGATGTCGGCGAGGTTCAGTCTGATCCAATCGACGACGCCCAGTGCGACGAACGCGGTCAGTGCGAGCGTGACAGCCGCGACGGTTGCGGCCACCGCCGGCGCGATGCCGCTGTTCGGCGTGGCCCGACCGGACGCGTCCGATCGAGCGTCAACGGAGACGGCAGACGCGGCGGCCTCGACCCCAAGGAACGCGAACAGCGCGGCGCCAACGCCGCCGACGAGGCTCGCGATCGGCGCCCGTCGCAACCCTGGTGTCGGGTACAGCGGGTCGAAGTTGCCCGGAACGAACTCGCCGACGCCGGGGAGAAACGCGGCCAGCAGCATCGCGCCGACGGCGAGCACCACCGCCCACGCGGTCGTCGCGGCCGCGGTCGCCGCGCGTCGCGGACCGAGCAGGTGAAGTCCCAGCGCCCCCGCGCAGACGGCGACCGCGACGCCGTCGGCCACCAGCGGCGAGAGCGATCCAACGCCGAGCACGGCCGCGAGCCCCGTCTGGGCCCCGAGCCTCCCCGTGACGTACGCGCCGGCACTCGCCGGGAGCGGGGCGAGTCGACCGAGCCACTCGGCGAGCAGCGCGAGCAGCGCGACGTACCCCGCCAGCGCCGGCCACGCCGCGAGCGCGCCGAGCGCGCGCGACTCCCACACCCGAGAGACCGACCCGTACACCGGACCACGACCGCCGAACGGGCCCGAGGCGACGACCGCGAACGCGACGGCGAGGCAGACCGCGCCGCCTCCCGCGAGAAGATACGACAGCGGCGCCTGCGGGCCCGCTCCCTGCGCGACCCCGCCGGGGACGTACAGCAGACCGCCGCCGAGCACCGCTGCGAGACCGACGCCGGCCGGCCGGGCCGTCCGGCGAACCGTCCGGAGGAGTCGCCCCGTGTCCATGCCGAGCGTGTGTGACGGAGTAGCAAAAATCCGCTGGCGGGTGCGCATCCTTGGCTCACGCGAGCGGGTCCGCCTTCACCGGTTGCGGCCGACCGGGAACCCCACGCGGTCGGGCGCGTCGTTGAACGCGGCGAGCACGCGCTCGTAGAGGTCGTTTCGGACGCGAGTGGCGCGGCGGTGGTGGACGAGGTAGCGCAGCCGCAGCTCCACCCACGACTCTTGTTGAACGATGTTCACCGAGGGTCGCTCGGACACCTCCAGTTCGACGGCCGTCTCGGCGAGGCGGCCGCGGTAGCGCTCCACGGCGTCGGCCATCTCGTCGCCGAGGTAGTCGTCGGCGACGGCGGTCATGCGCTCGCGGGCGAACACCAGATCTGTCTCGTAGGCCACCTGTATCGTCAGTTCGTTCCAGACGTAGGGGAATCCGACGCCCGCGAAGTTCACCACCTCCGAGGAGAGCACCTGACTGTTGGGGACGGTGACGACGCGACCCGAGGGCTGGTTCGAGGAGACGAGCGGACCGTTTATTTCCCACAGCGTCGTGACGAGGAAGTCAACCGCGATCACGTCGCCGTTCATCTCGCCCATCTGGACGCGGTCGCCGACCGCGTACGGCCGCTTGAGCATGACGTAGAACCACCCGACCAGCGAGAGCAGCGGCTGCTGGAGCGCGAACGTGACGGCGAACCCGACCACGCCGAGCGATACCAGCACGCCGACCCACCGGTCGGTGACTACCCCGAGCACGCCGACGAGCGCGAGCGCGCCGAACGCCAGTCGAAGGACGTTGCGGAGGTCGTGCGCCCGACGCTTCGTCGCCCGTCGGATCGCGAACCCGTACACCACGAAGTACGCCCCGTTGGCGGCGAACAGGACCGCCGCGGCCAGCAGCGCGGTCGCCGCCGCCTCGTCTGGGACCGCCGCACTCAGACCCGGCACGTCGAGGTCCGCCAGCGGCGTCGTCGCCCGAACGAGCGCGGCCGCGAGCGCAGACGCGAGCGCCGCACCGAGCGAGGCGTAGCCGATCGAACGTCGCACGGGCGGACGTGCCGGGGCGGGGTCAAAAACCGTTGGCATCCGAGCGGCCGGTCGACGGGCGACCGCCGATCAGCGCGTCGTCGTCTCTTCACCGAGTCGAACCGGAGAACGCAACGTTGAATCGCTGGGCTCCGAAGCGACGTGCATGAAAAGCGAGAGCGCCGTAGATCACGCGGCGCGCGCCAGGGAGGAGTTGGGGTTCTCGCGGTGGTGGCAGGTCGTCGCCGCCGCGGTGATGATGGCGCTGGTCAGCCCGTACCAGTACGTCTACTCGTCGATCCAGTCACCGGTCGCGCAGGGGCTCGGCGTCTCGCCGGAGGCGATCGGCTTGGTGTTCACGCTGTTCGTGATCTTCCAGGCCGGGTCGCAGACGCCGATCGGGTGGATCCGCGACCGGCACGGACCGCGAGAACTGACGCTGGTGGCCGGCGTGCTCGCGGGCGGCGGCTACCTCGGCCTCGCGTACGCGACGGCGGTGTGGCACGTATACCTGCTGTACTCGGTCGGCGCCGTCGGCGTCGGGATCGTCTACACCGTCGCCGTCAACACGGCGCTGAAGTGGTTCCCCGACCGGCGCGGGCTCACCACCGGGGTCGGGACGATGGCGTTCGCCGGCGGATCGGCGATCGTCGTCCCGTACGTCCGGGCGAACGCGACCGCCGCGGGCTACTCGCAGGTGCTCCGGAACCTCGGGCTCGTCATCGGGGCGGGGATCCTCGTCGGCGCGCTCGTGTTGCGCGACCCGCCGAGCGACTGGCTGGACGACCGGCCCGCCGCCGACGGCGGCGACGAGGCCGCAGGGAGCGAGTCGGAGGCCGACGCCGACGCCGCGCAGTCGACGCACCGACGCCAGTTCACGTGGCGCGAGATGCTGGGCACCTGGCAGTTCTGGGTGATGTACGCGATGTTCGTCGGGGTGTCGGCGGCGGGGCTGATGCTCACCGCGCAGATCGTCGCGTTCGCCGACGCGCTCGACCTGACTCCGCTGACCGCGACCGCCTCCGCGACCGTCCTCCCGGTCGCAGGCGGGATCGGTCGACTGGTCGTCGGCGACCTCTCGGACCGGGTCGACCGCGAGCGGGCGATGGCGGCCTCGTTCGTGCTGTGCGGGCTCGGCGTCCTCGGCGTCGTCCACTTCGCCCGACAGGGCGCCTCGGTGCCGTTCCTCGCGGCGGTCGTCGTCGCGACGTTCTTCTGGTCGCCCCAGTACACCCTGTTCCCGAGCGTCGTCGGCGACTACTACGGTCGGGAGCACTCCTCGGCGAACTACGCGCTGCTGTACTCCGGGAAGATGTGGGGCGGCGTCTTCGGCGGCGCGGTCGTCGGCTGGCTCGTCGGCGTCGCCTCGTGGTCGACCGCGTTCGCCGTCGGCGGCGCGCTCGCGCTCGGCGCCGGCGTCGCAGCGCTCGCGCTCTCATCGCCGCGGTGATACGAACCGGCGGTGTCCGGACCGGGTCGAACGGAGACCGTGTTTTCGCCGATTGTACCAGGCAGAGCGGCTGAGGGGCAGATCTGCGTTCATAAGTTATGAAAACTATTTCTGTCGCCACTGCGTTGCCGATAGCGGAGGTATGGGAAACACCTATATGACCCCAGTTCATAGTTATAATTGAGTATGACTGGCTACCATGACTACGTCCTCGGCCTCATCCCCGTCGCGCTGCTCGGAATCACGTTCGCGCTCGAGGGCCTGGGCTGGTCGATGCAGGTGGCCGTCCCCATCGGCGGCGCGGTCGCCGCCGGGCTCGTGGGTCACGCCATGTTCGTGCGCGGCCCGGTCTCGGACGCAGTGGTCCCCGACTCGCCGGCCCGGCCCACCGGTCCGGACGCCGGCGGCAGTCCCGGCGCCCCCCAGAACGCCGACTGAACCGACCCGCACCGCGTTCGAACCGTCTCGCTGACCGCTTTTGGCTGTCGCTCCCGCGTCCGTTCGCCGTCGCTGCCGACCACGCTTTTCACCACCGCGGCCCAATCGCCGCGCATGACGGAGACGCTGTTCCTGACGAGCGAGGAGGTCGCTGGGCTCGCCGAGCCCGCCGAGTACGTCGCGGCGGTCCGCGACGCCTACCGCCAGATCGGTGAGGGCGCCCCCGCGGAGCCGCGAACGAAGCTCGTGAACGAGGAGCCGCCGGGCTTTCTCACCACCTACGCGGCGGTCCTCCCGGAGACGGGCGCGGTGGGCGGATACACCTACTCCGCCGGGTTCGGCGAGCGCGACGCGTGGTTCATGACCCCGCTGTTCGACGCGGAGTCCGGCGAGCCGCTGGCGCTGCTCGACGGCGCGTCGATGAACCCGTTCAAGACCGGGGCGGCTGGCGCCGTCGGCGTCGACGCGCTCGCGCGCGAGGACGCCCGCTCCGTCGCGGTGATCGGCTCCGGCGCGCAGGCGCGGGGCCAGCTCACGGCGACGGCGACGGTCCGCGAGGTGGAGACGGTGTGGGTGTACTCGCCGACGAAGGAGCACCGCGAGTCGTTCGCGGGCGACATGAACCAGGCGCTCGACGCGTCGGTCGCCGCCGTCGCGAGCGCGGCCGCCGCCGTCGAGGACGCCGACGTGGTGATCACCGCGACGAACGCCTCGGAGCCGGTGTTCGACGGCGCCGACCTCGAACCGGGAGCCCACGTCACCGCGATGGGGCAGTACGACCCGAGCAAGCGCGAGCTCGACCACGAGACGATCGAGCGCGCGACATACGTCCCGGACCTGCGCGCTCGCGCGCTGCACGACGCCGGGTCGTTCCTCTCGGCGCTGGATGCGGGAGTCGTCGACGAGGACCACGTCCACGCCGAGTTGGGCGAGGTCGTCGCCGGCGTCGAGCCAGGCCGCACGAGCGCCGACGAGGTCACCGTCTTCGACTCCGGGGGCACGGGGATCGAGACGGTCGCGGCCGCGCACCTGCTGTACGAGAAGGCCGTCGACGCCGGGCTCGGCGAACCGATCGAGTTCGCGCCGGCGAGCGAGGCGCTGACCGGCGAGTAAGACGAACCCAGCGCCGACGCGCGAGCGCCGCGGTGTTCTGCCGTCCGTGACGGCCGTCAGTCGCCGCCGGAGGTCAAGGCCGTCCTCGGGTCCTCCGACAGCCGGGTCTCGCGCCGCCGCACGCGCACGTGGAGCGCGACGGCGCACGCAGTCGCGACCAGCCCGCCGAGCACGACGATCCCGAACGCGACGCGGTAGCCCGTTGCGGAGTACGCCCGCGCGCCGTCGACGACGCGCCCGGTCCAGTAGGCGTCGAGCGCCGCGCCGAGCACGGCGGGGAACACCGCGGCGCCGAGGTACGCCATCCCGTTGACCGTCCCCGTGGCGGCGCCGCTGTCCGCGGCGTGGCGCTCTTTTGCGACGGTGTAGGCGACCGACACCCCGCCGGTTATCCCCATCCCCACGAACAGCGCAAGCGCGACGACGAACAGCGGCGGGGTCACGGTGACGAACACGACGCCGTAGGCGATCACGAACGCGAGACACGAGCCGACGATCACCTCCGTCCGGCGACCGGTGCGGTCCGAGAGCGCGCCGAAGACGGGTGAGCCGACGGCGAAGCCGACGTTCGCCACCAGCACCGCCGACGCCGCCGTCGACACCGGTACGTCGTAGAGGTGGACGATGTACGGGACGCCCCACAGCCCGACGACGGTGAAGTTGATCCCGAAGATCAAAAACAGCGCCGTCCCTATCAGCCACGTGTTGAGGTCGCCGAGCACGCGCCGCGCGCCGGCGAACACCTCCCGCAGCGAGTCGGTGTCGGTGCCCGAGTCGGCCCCCTCCGGACGGTCCGCGGGGTCCGCCGGGCGGTCGCGGACGAAGCCGCCGACGGCCAGCCCCGCGAGCAGGACGCCCACGGCGGCCGCGTACAGCACCGCGCGCCAGCCGGCGGCCTCGGCCGCCAGCGCCAGCGGCGTCGTCGCCAGCACGCCGCCGATCCCGGCGGCGGCGATGGTGAACCCCGTCATCGTCGCGAACTCCTCCGGGGCGTACCAGTTGGCGCAAAAGCGCAGGACGGTGACGTAGATGGACGCCCCGCTCAGCCCCGCCAAAAAGCGCGCGGCGAAGGCCACCGCAAAGGAGTCGGCCGCGGCGAACCCCGCGACGCCGACGGCCATGCCGACGAGGCCGACCGAGACGACACGCCGCGGCCCGTACCGGTCGACGAGCAGGCTCGAGGGGAGCTGCGCGGCCGCGTACACGTAGAAGAATGACGAGTGAAGCAGTCCCAGCTCCGCGGCGGTCGCGTCGAAGACGGCCGCGAGATCGCCCGACAGCACCGCCGTCGAGTTCCGGAAGAAGTTGACGAAGAGGAAGCCGAACGCGAGCGTCGCCCACATCAGGTGGCGTCGATACCGGCGCGCGGTCGCCATTGTGTGCGCCTGTGTTTCACACCGCTGCTTGTACCTTCGGGCCACGGCGAACCGAGTCGGCAGGGGGAAACCCCCAGGAGCTCAGCGACCGATCGACCTCACAGCCGGCGGCGCATCCGGACGTGCTCGATGCCGTCCTCGTCGAAGGCGCCGACCGCGTCGTCGACGGCGTAGCCCAACCGCTCGTAGAAGCCAGCCGCGTGGGTCTGCGCGTGGAGCACCGCCTCCGGGAGGCCGCGCTCGCGGGCGCGGGACTCGACGGCACGCATCGCGCGCGCGCCCCAGCCCCCTCCCCGGCGGTGGCGGTCGACGGCGACCCGCTCGACCTTCGCGAGGCGGTCGGTCCCCGGCGCGAGGGCGCCGTACTCGCCGGCGTCGACCGCGCGGAGCCGGGCGACCGCGACGGCGTCCCCGTCGCGGTCCCGCACGAGGACGTGGTCGACGGCCGAGTCCAGCGGCTCCTCGTCGTGTTCGTCGAGTTCCAGTCCCTCGGGCACGCCCTGCTCGTCGACGAACACCGCCATCCGGAGGTCGACGGCGGCGTCCCAGTCGGCCGGCGTCGCGACGAGCGTCGCCCTCCAGTCGGCGTCGCCCGGGGCGAAATCGGCGCCGGCTGGGGTGTCGTCGGGAAGAGCGTCGTGCTCCGTCATCGTTACTGGAGCCGGTACCGCAGGAGTGCGGCGACGCCGCCGAGGTTCCGGAGCTGCTGGCCCGGCGCGAACTCCGAGGAGAACACGACCACGTCGCCGCCCTTCTGCTCGGCGGTCTCGACGAGGTCGTTCACGTCGACATCCCAGTCTCCCTCACCCTGTCGCTCGGCCCGCAGGCGGTCATCGACGATGAGCAGCGTCTCGATCGCGCCGAACTCGGCGGCCTCCATCGTCTCGTTCACGCCGTAAGTCGCCTTGGCTCCCTCGGCGATGCGCTCGGTGAGTTCGTCGATCAGCTCCGCCTCCCGAGCGATGCGCGTCTCGCGTTGCACCTCGTCGACGGCGCCGCGCTTGAGCACTTCGTGGACGCCACGGTCGCCGGCGGCGGAGGTGTTCACGACGGAGATCCGGTCGCTCAGGTCGCGGTACTCCTCGTCGATGTAGTCGTTGGCGTCGTTCTTGGTGAACCCCGGCCCGGCGAGGATGACCGCCTCGGGGTTGAGGTGCGACAGCGCCGACCCCAGCTCGTCGAACAGCTCGTCGCGGGGGCGGGCGTACTCTCCCTTCCCGGTCGGCTTGGTGAAGCTGGCGTACTCCTCGGTGCCGTACTGCTGGACGGTGTGGATGTACGCCGCGCCCTCCTCGACGGTCGCGATCGCCACGTCGGGCGCGCCGGTGGCCTCCTCGGCCTCCTCGATGCGCTCGATCTGGTCGGGTTTGAAGCGCTTCTCGACGGTGAGCTCCGACCGCTCCTCGACGTTGATCGTGTGGTGGTGACCGATCTCGTCCTCGCGTGAACACCCGACAATGAGGCCGCCGACCCGCAGGCGGTTGGCGAAGCGGGCGAACTCCACGTCCTCGACCTCGATGGTGACGCGCATGTGCTCGCGCTCACCGCCCGTGTCCCGGAGTTGGTCGTCGTCGCGGGTGACCCGTCGGGTCGTGTCGGCCTCGACGAGGTCGCCCGGTTCGAGGACGTGCGAGAGGTGCCACAGGTCGTCGGTGGTCTCTGGGGTGACCGTCAGGCGCTCGCGCCCCTCCTCGCCGCGGCCGCGCGAGTCGATTCGCATGGCCGGTGATGCGGCGGGCGCGTACAAAGGCCCTCCGAGACGACGGGGGGACCGAGGCCACCGGCTCGCGTGTCGCGAGCACGGCGCCTCACAGGGTGTCGGTTCGTGTCGGGTCCGACGCATCCGGGTCTTCGGCAGCGTCGGCGTCCTCCGACGCATCCGGGTCTTCGGCAGCGTCGGTGTTCCCGTGCGGGCCGGGATCTTCGGCCACGGTGCCCACACCCGTCGCCTCCGCGACCCCGCGGCCGAAGCAGTAGTAGGCGACGACCTGTCCGTAGAACAGCGCGGGGATCCCGATCAGGATCAGCGCGAACGGGCTCGCAACGCTCCCGATCACGCCCGCGAGGACGACGCCGAAGAGGACGCCTACAAGATACCGGCCGGAGAGGGCGGCCTCGCGCAGCGCCTTGGCGTCGAACGCGGCACCCACCTCGCCCGCGAGCGCGAAGTTCGTCATCGCTGCCGGCAGGACGTACGCGACGGCGACTGACAGCAGCGTCGCCAACAGGAGCAGCAGAAGGCTAACGGCTCCGAACGCCGCGATCCCCGCGTCGCTGCCCGTGGCGCCCCCGACGAGGAGGGCG
Source organism: Halobaculum gomorrense (assembly GCF_900129775.1). GTDB lineage: Archaea > Halobacteriota > Halobacteria > Halobacteriales > Haloferacaceae > Halobaculum > Halobaculum gomorrense. The sequence continues at coordinate 20,923 of NZ_FQWV01000015.1, forward strand.
ACAACCGCCGCGACAACCGGGACCGCGATCACGACCCCGTAGACCGCCTGCACGACGACGAGCTTCAGCCCGTCGACGAACAGCTCACCCCAGTCGGTGAACGACGGAGCGGCCCGCTCGCCGGTCGCCGCCGAGCGGAGCACCCTGAGGAGGTACCCCTGAAGGACGAACGCCGGGAGGACGAACACGCTGGCGAGGATCAGCGCCCCGCCGACGATCAGCGTGGCGACGCGGTCGTCGGTTCGAAGCGGGTACGCCAAGGCGTCCTCCAACATACTCGGTCGGTCGACAGCGCGGGGGTTAATCGTTTTCACCGAACCTCAGCCGAGTCCCGATCCCTCGGCTCCACGCCGCCGCGGCGGCGACCTCCAGGTAGAACAGCCCGAAGAAGCCGAGCAGGCGGATCGGACGGGCGTCGGCCCCCGCCAGCGACGCGCCGAACCCGAGCAGCACCGCCCCCACGGTCCACGCGTAGAAGTACCGCCCGGACGCAACGAGCCGGCGGAGCCGCTCGGTGGCGACCGCGGCGCCGACGCGCTCGTGGAGCGTTCCCTCCGGGTCGCTCCGGGCGTACCCGGCGAGGATCGCGGGCAGCGGATACGCCAGCGCGACCGCGAGCAGCAGGCTCACTGTCCCGCCGACGAGCGTCACGCCGTACCCGAGCGGCGTCGTCGGATCGGTCGGGCCGCCCCCTCCCGCGCCCGACGCGGCGCCGCCGACCGTGACGACGAGCACGCCGACCGGAACGAGCAGGACCGCGACCGCGACCGCGCCGGCGACGACCCCGTCGCGAAGCAGCGCGAACGGCCGTCGAAACGAGGGGAGCGAGCTCGGGTCGTCGGCGTCGCCGGCGGCGCCGAGCACCCGGACGTGGTACCCGACGACGAGCGCGGCCGCAAGCGGCGCGAGCAGCGAGAGCGGCCACAGCGGCGCGACGAGCGCAATGAGGAGGTGGATCCCACCCCCGGTCGCCAGCGCCTCCGCGGTCGCGCCGCGGTCGTCCACGGCCCCGAGCGGGTACCGCAGCGCCTCCCGGATCACGCTCACTCCCCGTGCACGTCGCTTTCGCCCGGCGGGAGGAACTCCTGGATCCGGTCGGCGGAGGCGACCTTGCGGACGAACCCCTGGTCGGCGAACCGCTCTTTGAGCTGGCGATAGCACTTCATCGCCGCGTCGTTCTGGGCGTATCGCCCGGGCGTGAGCCGGATCGTCGTCTCCGCGCGCGCCTCGATTGCGCTCGGGGGACCGCCGATCACCCGCGTCTCGGGCTCGACCTGGACGCCGACGGCGACCTCGCAGGGCACGTCGCGGTAGTAGTCGCGCTCGCCGCGGATGACGAACCCGCCCTTCTCGATGTACTCGCCCGACTCGGGCGTCTTCGACACCTGATCGGGGGTGACGACGTACGCGTCGCCGGCGCCACGCCCGTCTTTCCACACCGAGGAGTGGGAGACGGCAAACTGCGCGGCCTCCCGGCGCGACTGCTCGGGGATCGTCACGTCGCGGGCGGCCTCGGAGGGGTCGGTCGCCTTGATGATCGTCACCGGGCCGCCGTGAGCCTGCGCGTGACAGAACAGGTCCCGGCCCTCCATGTAGTTCTTCACGAGCTCCTCGTTTTGGTCGGCGTTGCGCCCCCCGATGACGAGGAAGCCGTCGCTGGTCTCGAACCAGCGGAAGCGGTCGTACCAGTGGTCCTGCTTCCTGACGGGGATAGACGGTCGCGAGAGCCAGTCGACGGCTTCCCGATCGTCGTCCTCGTCGCCGTCGCTGGGTTCGTCGTCGTCCCCGTGGTCGTCATCGGCCTGCTCCCACTCCTCTCTACGCCGCTTGACAGCTTCCAGTTCCTCGCGCGTGTTCTCGATCGCCGCGAGCGCGCCCTTCTTCTTCTCTTCGATCCGCTTGGCCTCCGTGTACAGCCGGTCGGCGTTCTTCTCCGGTCCGGTGCCGGCGTCGAGGGTGACGACCGTGCCGTCGAGGTCGACGTCGACGGTCCCCTCGGAGCCGTCGACGCCGCGGACGGCCTCCGCCTCGGGGATGCCGCGGTCGGCCCCCTCGAGGAACGTCTCGTCGATCTCCTCCCAGCCTCGGCCCTCCTCACGGGCGGCCTGGATCGTCGAGAGCACGTCCGCAACGAGGTCGTAGTGGGCGTACACGGCCTCGGCCTTCTCGCGCTCGGCGGCCGCGCGCTCGTCGAAGTCGTCGATCGCGCCCTCCTGCTGGTCGATGATGCGCTGCTTTTTCGCGATCTCCGCCTCGAAGTCAGGTGCGTCGTCGACCTCCTCGTCCTCGGTGAGGTCGAGCCGGGTGAAGTACGCGTCCAAGGCGGCGTTGAAGTCGTCGTACGCCTCCGCCTCCATCCCCTCGCGCTCCGTCAGCGGGAACGGCGTCACGTCGACGACGGCGTCGTCCTCCAAGTAGACCCTGGGGTCCAGATCCCCGGCGTCGAGGCGCTCGCCCATCCGGGTGAGTGCGTCGTAGATCGCGCGGTACTGCGCCTCGCCGGCGTCGGCGATGTCGAGCGTCTTCTCGATGCCCGCGCGGGTGCAGAACTCCTCGGCGTACAGCCCGCCCATGTTGAGTTGGGTCGCGAGCGTCCGGACCACGTCGGTGTCCGACTCCTCCATCCGCGCTTCGAACACCTCGTAGCGCACACCGAAGGGATCGATCCGCGACTGCGGATACTCGTACTGGCTGCCCGGCGCGACGGTGCGCGACTTGAGCCGGACCGTCTCCAGGCTGCGCTGCACCTCGCCGGTTTCGTCGAGGACAGCGACGTTGCCCTCGCCGAACAGCTCGGCGACGACGCGCGTGTTCTCGTCGGGACGGTCGAAGTCAAACGAGAGGATGCGGTCGAACTCGTACTGCTCCACGTCGGCGAGTTCGCCGCCCGCGAGCCGCGAGCGGAGCGTCTTCGCGAACTCCGGGGGACGGCCCGGCGCGTCGGGGACGTGCGCGGGGTCGGCGACGTGACACCGCTTCACGTCGCCCGTCTCGACGAGGAGTTCGACCCGCCCGCGGTCGTAGTCACGGAGCTTGAATCGGACGAGGTCGTCGCCGTAGAGGTAGACCTTGTCCACCTTCGCGCCCTCGTACCGGGAGAGCTCCCCGGCAAGGGCGGCGAGGTCGACGCTCGTCATCTCGGTTTTCGGGTCCATCTGATCGCCCGTGACTACTTGCGGCGGGTGTTTGGGCGTTGCGGGACGCGGTGCCGCGCGGGCGGGAGCCACCGAGCTCGGCTGTCGGTGCGACGCTCACCGTCGCGCCAACACCAGCCCGGTCGCCGCTGCGACGAACCCGAAGACGGCGAGGACGCCGAACAGCACCGGCGGGGTCGCGTACGTCAGGACGGCGCCCGCGATGGCGCCGCCGAGGGCGCCGACGCCGAACACGCCGAGGTAGGTGTAGCCGTATGAGAGCCCGCGCGTGCCCGCCGGAGTGTACTCCGCGACCGTCGCCTGGTAGAACGGCTGGACGACGAACAGCGCGACGCCCAACACCGCCCCGAACGCGAGGAACGGGACGAGTCCGAGCGACGCAGCGGGGAGGAACAGCAGGGCGAGGACGCCGAGCACGCCGAAGCTCGCGGCGATCCCCCGCTCGACGGGGATGCGGTCAGTGAGCTTGCCGCCGACGTACTGCCCGACGACGCCGATCATGAGCAGCCCCGAGTAGACGTAGTTGGCCGGCGAGAGGGTCCGCCCCCCGTCACGGGCGACGCTGAGGACGTCTGCGATTCCGCCGGGCAACAGCGACGCGAGCGCGACCGGTTCGAAGCCGGAGAAGCCGCCGAGCAGTTCCGGCATGAACGTGAGGACGCCCCGGTAGTACAGCCCAGACAGCATCACGACGAGGAATACGAGCGCGAAGCTCCCCGTGAAAAGCACGCGCGACTCCGCGAGCAACTCCGAGAGCGAGCCGACGCCGGCGGCGGCCTTGGAGTCGGTCCCGCCCGCGTCGCCGCCCTCGCCGCCGTCGGTCGCGGGCTCGACTGCCGCGGTCTCGTCGAAGCTGGCGCGGAGCGCGTACAGCGCCGCGAGCAGCGCCGGCGCCGCGAGGATCGCTGCCACCGTTTGCCAGTCGAGAAACAGCAGCATGACCGTGGTGACGAGCGGACCGAGTCCGATGCCGAGGTTGCCCGCGATGCCGTGGTACGCGAAGCCGGTGCCCCGCTGCTCGACGCCCTTCGAGAGCAGCGCCAGTCCGGCCGGGTGGTACACCGACGCGGAGACGCCCCACACGACCATCGCGAGCGTGACCGCAACGAGCCCGGGCGCCAGTCCCAACAGGAGGAACGAGGCCGACATGCCAACCAGGCACGCGGTGATGAGGCGGCGCGATCCGACCCGGTCGACCAGCACGCCGCCCGGGAGCGCCCCGAGACCGAACAGGCCGTAGCCGACCGTGACGAGGAGCCCCAGCGTCGCGGACGTGACCGCGAGCTCGACGGGCCCCAGCGACACCACGTCGAACCGCGCCAGCCAGATGGGGATGAAAATGGGGATGGACAGCTCGTAGGTATGGACCATCCCGTGGGCCAGCATCGTCAGCCCGACGATGGATCTGTCGTTCCGGTTCACACGCGACCCACTCGTCTCGGGCGTGATGTACGCGTCGGTGGCGGCACGGACGGCCGTGGAATCGGACGGGCCCGACCATCGACGAACCGGCGGGGCGTCAGTCGCCGCGGGCGGGTGCGTGGAACGAAACGACTAATCGCCCCCCGCGACAACCGCGGCGTAATGAGCGCGCACGACTGGCCCCACGACCCAGACGGTGAGCAGGGCAGCGAGGGGCGCCGCAAGTACGGACACGCGGTGCTGGTGAAGAAGGTCGACGAGGACGAGGACTTCCCGCTTCGCGCGGGCGACTACCGCGAGGAGTTCGGGGACCACCCGATCCGCCTCGACGCGGACACGGTGGTCTCCGTCGACGATATCTTCGAACACATCGACGATGACACCGAGTTCAGTGACATCGTCGCTTTCCACAAGGCGATCGGTGAGACGATGCGCGACAACGGGTACTGGACGTACGAGGGGTCGGACGCGTTCACCCGCACGCGCGGGTGACTCCGCTCGCGGTCCCGAGCGGTCCGTAGTACCGAGCGGCCCGCAGAACGGGTCCGAAGACGCCTCGGGTTTCGGCGCGGGAGTCGGAGCGGGCCGTCGGTCCGTACTTAGCGCAACTGTCCACCGATCTCGCGCTCGAAGTCCTCGCGCTCCCAGGTGCGAGTTCCCTCGCCGTCGACCTCGTTTTGGAGCTTCTCTTCGAGGAGGTTGATCGCCATCCGGTTGGCGCCTTCGGGGATGATGAGGTCGGCGTGCTTCTTGCTCGGCTCGATGAACTGCTCGTGCATCGGCTTCACCGTCGAGAGATACTGGTCGATCACGCCTTCGAGGTCGCGGCCGCGGTCGACCACGTCGCGCTCGATGCGCCGAAGGATCCGCACGTCGGCGTCGGTCTCGACGTACAGCCGCAGGTCGAGCATCCCGTTTATCTCCTCGTCGTACAGCGCGAGGATCCCCTCGACGACGATCACGTCGGTCGGCTCGACGGTCACCGTCTCGTCCTTGCGGTTGTGGATCTCGAAGTCGTACTGCGGCATCTCGACGCTGTTGCCCGACAGCAGCGCCTCGAGGTGCTCGCAGAGCAGGTCCCACTCGAACGCCTCCGGGTGGTCGTAGTTCACCTCCGCGCGCTCCTCCACGTCGAGATGTGAGAGGTCGCGGTAGTAGTTGTCCAGCGGAATGCGGGTGACCGAGTCGGCGACGCGCTGGGTGATCAGCCGCGAGACCGTCGTCTTCCCGGCGCCGGTCCCCCCGGCGATGCCGACGACAAACGAGGGGTACGTCATCGCTCGCGGGTTGCCGGTGCGACGGCTTGGGCGTGTCGGTCCACAGAGCACCCCGACGAGCGCCGCCGGCTGGCGGCCACGTCGCCGTCCGACTGCGCGTTCGGTCAGCTTTATACCAAATTGCGTCAATGGATCTCACATGGCACGTAAGATCGATCGCCGTGACGTACTGAAGGGCGCCGGGACGGCCGGCGTGGTCGGCCTCGCGGGATGCATCACGCAGAACGGTTCGGGCGGCGACACCGGCGGCGGTGGCGGTGAAACCGGAGACACGACCGACTCCGGGATGGAGACCACCGAGGGCTCCGGCGGCTCGGAGTCGATGCGCACCGTCATGCACTCGGTGCTGATGCCGGTCACGGGCGACCTCGCGTCGCTGGGGGGTCCGATCCGCGACGGCGGGACGCTCCCGGTGAAGCAGTTGCGGGCGGCCGGCGACATGCCCGTCGAGTTCGACCAGACCGTCGAGGACACCCAGACTGATCCACAAGCGGGGATCCAGGCGGCGAACGCGCTGGCGAACGCGGGCTATCCGACCGTGTGCGGTCCGGCATCCTCCGGAGTGAATCTCCAGGTGACACAGCAGGTGCTCATCCCCAACGGGATGGTCGGCTGTTCGCCCTCGTCGACCTCGCCGAACGTGACCACGCTCGACGACAACGACCTCATCTTCCGGACGGCCCCGTCGGACGCGCTCCAGGGGCAGGTGATGGCGCAAGTCTCCGACGAGAATCTGGGCCACACCAGCGCCGCGGTCATGTACGTCAACAACGACTACGGACAGGCGCTCGCGGACTCGTTCACCCAGTCGTTCGAGAACAACCACGGCGGGACCGTCCAACAGCAGGTCGCGTTCACGAAGGAGAAGTCCAGCTACACCTCCGAGCTATCGACGGCGATGAACGGCTCGCCGGGCATGCTGGTCGTGATCGGCTACCCCGCATCCGGTATCCAGATCTTCCGCGACTACTACGCCAACTACAGCGACGACACGGACATCCTCGTGACCGACGGCTTAGTCGATCCCACGCTCCCCGAGAACGTGGGCAACAACATGTCGAACGTCTACGCGACCACACCGCAGGCGACCGGGCCCGGACAAGAGGAGTTCGCCTCCCTGTACGAAGAGGAGTACGGCCGCGCGCCCGGCGTGTTCAACGCCCACGCGTACGACGCCTCGGCGGTGTGCCTGCTCGCCAACGTCAAGGCGGGGACGAACGACGGCAGCGTCATCAAAGAGGAGATGCGGCCCGTGGCCAACCCGAGCGACGGCGGAACCGAGATCACCCCCGGGAATCTCCCGAAAGGGCTCCGGATGGTCGCGAACGGCGAGGACGTCTACTACTCCGGGGCCTCCTCCTCGGTTAACTTCGACGAGAACGGGGATATGACCGCCGTCACCTACGCGTTCCTCCAGTACAACACCGACATGGAGGGCAACATCGAGACGCTGTCCACGATCGACTTCCAGGCCTGATCGCGCGGCGTCGAGCGCCGCCGGGCGCCGCCGCACCGTCGATCTTTTTTTTTTTCGCCGCAGTCGCGTCCACGAGCGACACGCTCCGCGGCAGAGTCACGGCTGCATTCGGGACCGCCTCTCCGAAGGCCGCGTCGACCGCCGCGATCCACGCATTTACCCACTCCGCCAGCGATCGCTCGGTCATGCACGTACTCACGAACGGGACCGTCGTCGACGCCGACGGCGTCCGAGAAGCCGACGTGGCGATCGAGGACGGGGAGATCGTCGCCGTCGGCGACACCGGACGCGGCGACACGACGACGGACGTGGGCGGGAAGTTTGTCGCGCCGGGGCTGGTCGACTCGCACGTCCACCTGATGATGGACGGCCGCCCCGACGTGTCGACCGCGCAAGGCGAAAGCGATTTTGACCACTCGTACATCGCCGCGGCGAACCTCCGGAAGGCGGTCGAGGCGGGCGTCACCACCGTCCGCGACCTAGGTGCCACCGGAACGCTGGCGCTCGACGCCGGCCGCGCGGTCGCCGAGGGGCGCCTCGACGGGCCGCGCGTGCTCGCGTGCGCGAAGAACGTAGTGATGACCGGCGGCCACGGTCACTGGTTCGGCCGCGAGGCCGACGGTCCCAACGAGGTCCGCAAGGCCGTGCGCGAGCAGCTCAAGCGCGGCGCCGACGTGGTCAAGTGCATGGCAACCGGCGGCGTGCTCACCGAAGGCGCCCAGACGGGCGCCCCGGAGTTGACGTACGAGGAGCTTGCAGCGCTCGTCGACGCCGCAGACGCGAAAGGCGTCCCGACCGCCGCACACGCCCACGGGAAGGATGGCCTGCTCAACGCGGTCGACGCCGGAATCACGAGCATCGAGCACGGCACCTTCATGGACCGCGAGGCAGCGGAGGCGATGGCCGCCGAGGGGACCTACTGGGTGCCGACCGCGGCCGCGCTGCGAAACATCGTTGAGAACCCGGACGCCGGGATCCCCAAGTCGGCCATGGAGAAGGCCGACGAGGCCGCCGAGGCGTTTGTCTCCTCGTTCGAGCACGCCGAAGCCGCGGGCGTCGACATCGCGATGGGCACCGACGCCGGCACGCCGTTCAATTACTTCGACAACATCGCCGACGAGCTGGCGTACATGGTCGAGTACGGGCTGAGCCCCGAGGCGGCCTTGGAGGCCGCGACGGTCACCGCCGCGGAGCTGTGTGGGCTCGACGACACCGGCAGAGTCGCGGAGGACTACCGCGCCGATCTGGTCGTCCTCGACGGGAATCCCGCCGAAGACGCCGACGCGTGGCAGCGTCCCGAAGCGGTGTTCGCCGCCGGCGACCGGGTCGTCTGAGCGGACGCTTCGCCGCCCGCGCTCGGCCGTGCCGAACGAGTGCCCTCCGGGGTGTGTCTTTTTATCGATCAAACGAATGTGTCCGCCCGATGCCGGAGTGTACCAACTGTGGCGGGTTCGTGACTGAACGGTACGTGCGGGTGTTCGCACCCGATGGGCTGGAGAACGTTCGAGTCTGCCCGAACTGTGAGGACAAACTGCGCGACGGTGCGGACGTGCGCGAGGCGCGGTCGAAGCGGAGCTGATCGCCGCAAGACAGATCACCGCAAAGCCAGCCGCCACCGCACTGTTCACCGCGTGGAGCCGTCCACCGCTATCCGCGGCCTGTTTGTCCCCGTCGAGTGCGGAAGGCCCGTCCCCGCCCCCTCCGAAGAACTACTACCCGACCGACGGAACCGGTGTGTATGGACACAGATCGAACCGGGGAGGCGCTCGCCGCGCTCGCTACCGAGCTTCGAGTCGGCGAGCGTACGCCCTCGGCGTACGCGACAACCGTTCGAGACCGGATCGACGAGCGCGACGACGACGTTCGAGCGTGGGTCGACGGAGGGAAATCCCGGGCGTGGCTGCGCGCCGAAGCCGACGCCCTCGGCGATCGATACCCCGACCCGGACCCGTCGCAGGGTGCCGAACACGGCGGCGACCGCCCCTCGCTGTTCGGCGTCCCCGTGGGAGTGAAGGACATCTTTCACGTCGACGGGCTGGCGACCCGGGCGGGGTCGGAACTCCCGGTCGGTGCCCTCGCGGGCCCCGAGTCGACCGCAGTTCGGCGCCTCCGCGATGCCGGCGCGTACGTCGCCGGGAAGACCCACACCACCGAGTTCGCGTACTTCGCCCCCGGACCGACGCGCAATCCGCACGATCTCGATCGGACGCCGGGCGGCTCCTCCAGCGGGTCCGCCGCCGCCGTCGCCAGCGGCACCGCACCGCTCGCGCTCGGGACTCAGACCGTGGGTTCGGTCATTCGGCCCGCGGCCTTCTGCGGGGTCGTCGGCTTCAAGCCGACCCGCGGCAGGATCCCGACGGACGGGGTGATCCCCCTCTCGAAGTCCCTCGATCACGTTGGGACGTTCACGCGGGACGCCGTCGGCGCGTCGCTCGCGGCGTCGGTCCTCCTCGACGGCTGGGACGACGAACGAGCGAGCGAACCGGACGAGGCGGCAACGCTCGGCGTCCCGGACGACCTGTATCTCGATCAGGCGTCCGACGCTGGGCGGAAGGCGTTCGAGCGGGCGTTGGACGCGCTCGCGAACGCCGGCTACGACCTCGCCCGCGTCGCGGCGATCCCCGATATCGACGACGTGAACGACCGCCACAACACCCTCGTTGCCGCCGAGGCCGCGCTCGCCCACGGCGAGTGGTACGACCGGTACGCCAGCCGATACGCCGACGCGACCCGCGAGTTGATCGAGGACGGACGGTCCACACCTGTCTCGGCGCTCGTCCGCGGGCGACGCGGACGGAACGAACTACGCGACTCGCTGGCGGCGAGCGCGGCGGAACACGGTATCGACGCGTGGGTCGCCCCCGCGGCTCCCGGTCCCGCGCCCGGAGGGATCGACGACACCGGGGACCCGATGATGAACCTCCCGTGGACGCACGCCGGACTCCCGACGGTCAGCCTCCCCGCCGGCGACGTGGACGGCCTCCCCGTCGGCGTGCAGGTCGCCGCGGGCTTCGGCGAGGACGAACGGCTGTTGTCGCGGGCCGAGGCAATCGCCGACGCCGTCGCCGGTGCCGCGTAACCCGCCAGCCGGCACGCCAAACCGACACACGGCAGGGGCGAACCGACACCGTTTTACAGGTCACAGGCGTACGCTCAGGTGCACACAGTAGTGCATTACCGCGCTCCGGTGGTGTAGTCCGGCCAATCATATTGCCCTCTCACGGCAATGACCAGGGTTCAAATCCCTGCCGGAGCACTTCTCTCTCGATTCTGCCGTTCAGTAGCTGATCCCTTCTACCGGATCCCGTCGGATCGCCAGCCAGTGCCCTCGTTCAGGCGTCAAGAGACGACCGTTCGCGTCTGGAGAACGCGGAGCGTACGCACGTCGTAACTATCGGGCTGTGTGGTGAAAGTGGATACACAGATGAGAACCACCGGTGCGATTGCCGAGCTCGGAGCGGTGTCGAATCCTGCCCCATTGCAGTTCTTCAGCGGTGAGTTCCTCTAGTACGCGATCGTCTTTTTCGTGCTGGCGCTCGTCGCGGCCGTCCTGGGTGCCCGGGGCGTCGCCGGGGTCAGTATGACGATCGCGAAGTGGCTCGTGATCGTCTTCCTCGTTCTCACGATCGTCACGCTGGTGCTGTGAACTGCGATTCGAGCAGGCGTCGCCCCGTCGGATCTCCCCGAGTGACCCGCGTTGCCACTGGTCAACACGAATTTGCGGACGGCGGTTGACGGAGCCGTCGCTGTCTGTGTGTCTGTGTATATGAAAAAAGCCCGCTGGCGTGGTGCCAGCGGGCTTGAGTGTGTGTGTGTGGATGAGTGGT
>NZ_FQWV01000016.1:0-1222 GCF_900129775.1 Halobaculum gomorrense
ATAATCGGTACGGGTTGTGAGAGCAAGAACCCGGAGACGGAATCTGAGACAAGATTCCGGGCCCTACGGGGCGCAGCAGGCGCGAAACCTTTACACTGCACGACAGTGCGATAGGGGGACTCCGAGTGCGGAGGCATAGTGCCTTCGCTTTTGTGCACCCTAAGGCGGTGCACGAATAAGAGCTGGGCAAGACCGGTGCCAGCCGCCGCGGTAACACCGGCAGCTCAAGTGATGACCGATTTTATTGGGCCTAAAGCGTTCGTAGCCGGCCGGGCAAGTTCGTCGGGAAATCTACCAGCTCAACTGGTAGGCGTCCGGCGAAAACTGCACGGCTTGAGACAGGGAGACTCGAAGGGTACGTCCGGGGTAGGAGTGAAATCCTGTAATCCTGGACGGACCACCGATGGCGAAAGCACTTCGAGAGAACTGATCTGACGGTCAGGAACGAAAGCTGGGGTCTCGAACCGGATTAGATACCCGGGTAGTCCCAGCTGTAAACGATGTTCGCTAGGTGCGACGCAGACTACGAGTCTGTGTTGTGCCGTAGGGAAGCCGAGAAGCGAACCGCCTGGGAAGTACGTCCGCAAGGATGAAACTTAAAGGAATTGGCGGGGGAGCACTACAACCGGAGGAGCCTGCGGTTTAATTGGACTCAACGCCGGACATCTCACCAGCCCCGACTGTTCGAATGAAGACCAGTGTGATGAGCTTGTCAGACGATCAGAGAGGAGGTGCATGGCCGCCGTCAGCTCGTACCGTGAGGCGTCCTGTTAAGTCAGGCAACGAGCGAGACCCGCATCCCTAATTGCCAGCAAGACCCACGAGGTCGTTGGGTACATTAGGGAGACTGCCGCCGCCAAGGCGGAGGAAGGAACGGGCAACGGTAGGTCAGTATGCCCCGAATGGGCTGGGCTACACGCGGGCTACAATGGTCAGGACAATGGGTTCCTACTCCGAAAGGAGACGGTAATCTCAGAAACCTGGTCGTAGTTCGGATTGTGGGCTGAAACTCGCCCACATGAAGCTGGATTCGGTAGTAATCGCGTGTCACAAGCGCGCGGTGAATACGTCCCTGCTCCTTGCACACACCGCCCGTCAAAGCACCCGAGTGAGGTCCGGATGAGGCCTGGGTTGCCAGGTCGAATCTGGGCTTCGCAAGGGGGCTTAAGTCGTAACAAGGTAGCCGTAGGGGAATCTGCGGCTGGATCACCTCCACAGATAC
>NZ_FQWV01000016.1:1551-4943 GCF_900129775.1 Halobaculum gomorrense
ACGATCCGATGCACCATTCCGCGAGAGCGGGAATGGGAAGGGTCGATGTACGCTCGCGTGCCACCCACGCGACGTGCGATGACGACCGTATGTACGTGCAATCCAGACGTCCACTGGACCCGTTCACCGGGTCGCAGTGTACCATCAGTCAATTGGCTACTGTGCCAGTTGGTGAATGGCTCGGCTCGAGAGCCGACGACGGACGTGCCAAGCTGCGATAAGCCGTAGGGAGCCGCATGGAGGCGAAGAACTACGGATCTCCGAATGGGAATCCCTCTACAATTGCCACGCGCAATGGGGAACGTTCCGAATTGAAACATCTCAGTAGGAACAGGAAGAAAAATCAAACCGAGATGTCGTTACTAACGGCGAGTGAACGCGACACAGTCCAAACCGAAGCCCTCACGGGCAATGTGGTGTTCGGGCTGATACCAAGCAGTTCGAGTTCGTGAGAAGTCTCCTGGAACGGAGCACGATACAGGGCGACAGTCCCGTATCACGAACACGACCTGCGGATCAGTTCCCAGAGTAGCGGGGGTTGGATATCCCTCGTGAACATCTCAGGCATCGACTGAGAAGACTAAACACTCCTCGAGACCGATAGCGAACAAGTAGCGTGAGCGAACGCTGAAAAGCACCCCGAGAAGGGCGGTGCAATAGGGCCTGAAATCAACTGGCGATAGAGCGACGGGGCTTACAAGGCCCCACTCAGAATGACCGAGACGCGAGTCTCCAGTAAGACGAGTGGGGAGCCGAAGTTCCGTCGTGCGTTTTGAAAAACGAACCAGGGAGTGCATCCGACCGGCAAGTCTAACACGTTCATCGTGGAAGGCGCAGGGAAACCGACATGGCCGCAGTCTTACGACAAGGGCCGCCGTGTTCAAGCGCGGGGAGTCGACCGGATGCGACCCGAAACCGAGTGATCTACTCCGAGGCAGGATGAAGCGTGCCGAAAGGCACGTGGAGGTCCGTTAGCGTTGGTGTCCTACAATACCCTCGCGTGATCTTGGAGTAGGGGTGAAAGGCCCATCGAACTCGGCAACAGCTGGTTCCGACCGAAACATGTCGAAGCATGACCTCTCCCGAGGTAGTTCGTGCGGTAGAGCCACCGATTGAGAGACCCGCCTCCGAGAGGAGTCGGCCTCTCTGTCGAACTCCGAACGTACGAACGCTGTCGACGGAGGGAGTCCGGTGTCCCGGGGTAAGCTTGGGCACCGTGAGGGGAACAACCCAGAGTTAGGTTAATGACCCAAAATGTGGATTAAGTGTAATCCTCTGAAGGTAGTCTTGAGCCCTAAACAGCCGGGAGGTGAGCTTAGAAGCAGCTACCCGCTAAGAAAAGCGTAACAGCTTACCGGCCGAGGTTCAAGGCGCCCAAAATGAACGGGACTCAAATCCACTTCTGATACCTAACCGTCCCTGTAACAAGGGAACCGTGTAGGTCGGCGTACTGTGCGGATGGAAGCCCGGGCGAGAGCTCGCGTGGACCGCTCAGTAACGACAATCCTGGTCACAGTAGCAGCGATATTCGGGTGCGAACCCCGAAGGTCTGAAGGGTAAGAGTTCCTCGGCACTGCCAATCAGCCGAGGGTTAGCCGATCCTAAGTCCGGCCGCAATTCGAACCGGACAAACGGGGAACTGGTTAATATTCCAGTGCCATCACGCACTGAAAGTCGACGCTTTGGGAACTGGTATGCCGGGCACTCGCCCGGTCAAATCAGGGAATCCCGTGGAAGCCGTAACGGCACGAAGCGAGAGAAGCCTGAGACAGCGCAAGATACCACTACCCAGAGCCCGTGAAAAGACGAGCGTGATGTTCGTATCGAGATCCGACACAGGTACCCTGGCAGAGCAAGCCAAGACCGACGGGAACAACCGACGTTAGGGAATTCGGCAAGTTAGTCCCGTACGTTCGCAATAAGGGATGCCTGCCCTCTATGGGGCAGGTCGCAGTGACTCGGTGGCTCCGACTGTCTAGTAACAACACAGGTGACCGCAAATCCGCAAGGACTCGTACGGTCACTGAATCCTGCCCAGTGCAGGTATCTGAACACCTCGTACAAGAGGACGAAGGACCTGTCAACGGCGGGGGTAACTATGACCCTCTTAAGGTAGCGTAGTACCTTGTCGCTTCAGTAGCGACTCGCATGAATGGATCAACGAGAGCCACACTGTCCCAACGTTGGGCCCGGTGAACTGTACGTTCCAGTGCGGAGTCTGGAGACCCCCAAGGGGAAGCGAAGACCCTATAGAGCTTTACTGCAGGCTGTCGCTGAGACGTGGCCGCTGACGTGCAGGATAGGTAGGAGACGCTACACAGGTACCCGCGCCAGCGGGCCACCGAGTCAACACTGAAATACTACCCGTCAGTGGCTGCGACTCTCACTCCGGGAGGAGAACACCGGTAGCCGGGCAGTTTGACTGGGGCGGTACGCGCTCGAAAAGATATCGAGCGCGCCCCAAGATTTCCTCACGCGGGACAGGAACCCGCGGAAGAGCGCAAGAGCACAAGGAAGTCTGACAGTGTCATTCCAAGCGAGTGACGCTGACGCGAAAGCGTGGTCTAGCGAACGGATCACGGGCCTCAATGGCCCGGATTTACGACAGAAAAGCTACCTTAGGGATAACAGAGTCGTCACGCGCAAGAGCACATATCGACCGCGTGGCTTGCTACCTCGATGTCGGTTCCCTCCATCCTGCCCGTGCAGAAGCGGGCAAGGGTGAGGTTGTTCGCCTATTAAAGGAGGTCGTGAGCTGGGTTTAGACCGTCGTGAGACAGGTCGGCTGCTATCTATTGGGGGTGTTACGGTACTTGACAGGAACGGTCGTATAGTACGAGAGGAACTACGACTGGTTGCCACTGGTGTATCGGTTGTCCGAGAGGGCAGCTGCCGAGAAGCTACGCAACACGGGGTAAGAGCTGAACGCATCTAAGCTCGAAACCCACCTGAAAAAGAAGTACCACCACGGTCACTCGTAGAAGACGAGTTCGATAGACTCGGGGTGTACGCGTCGAGGCAACGAGACGTTCAGCCCGCGAGCACTAACAGACCAAGCCACACTCATATGCACTGGGACCCGTTGTGAACGGGTCCAGGCGTTACCTGGATTGCACGAACATACTGGTCGACAGACCGACGCAGGCACCTACATCGGATCATTCCCGATGGTCGGC
This sequence comes from Halobaculum gomorrense, assembly GCF_900129775.1. Taxonomy (GTDB): domain Archaea; phylum Halobacteriota; class Halobacteria; order Halobacteriales; family Haloferacaceae; genus Halobaculum; species Halobaculum gomorrense. Next base: position 4,728 of record NZ_FQWV01000016.1, read on the forward strand.
CTTCGGGCGGCCACAGCGGCAAGGACACACCCGTACCCATCCCGAACACGGAAGTTAAGCTTGCCAGCGTTCCGGCAAGTCCTGGAGTGCGAGAGCCTCTGGAAACACCAGTTCGCCGCCCACCACTCATCCACACACACACACTCAAGCCCGCTGGCACCACGCCAGCGGGCTTTTTTCATATACACAGACACACAGACAGCGACGGCTCCGTCA
>NZ_FQWV01000011.1 GCF_900129775.1 Halobaculum gomorrense
TCTGACGAGTGGTTAAAGTCATTCGCCTTCGCATGGAATCAGCTTATCTGAACACTACCCGCACAGGTCGCGCCGGGATCGGCTCGCCGGCCCGGCCTCGGACCAATCGACCACCGAGTCGGGCGGCCGTCACTGGAGGTCCGACCACGCGCCCCAGAAGCGCTGGAGTGCGGTGAGGTGGCCGACGACCGCGAACACGACGAGCAGGAGCGCGACCGCGCCGAGCCCGACGACGAGCGGACCCGGGACGGCCGCGGCGACGACGCCGACGACGCCGACGAGCGCGAGCCGGTCCGCGCGTCCCAGGAGTCCGCCGTACTCGCGGCCGAGCCCGACGGCCTGGATCTGCGTGCCGAGATACGAGGTCATCAACACGCCCGTGACCGCCGCGAGGCCGAGCCCGTAGCGGCCGATCCCGGCCGCGAGCCCGACCAGCACCGCGATATCGGCGTACCGGTCAAGCACGTGGTCCAGCAGGTCGCCGCCGGAGGAGTCCGTCCCCTGCGCCCGCGCGAGCGCGCCGTCGACGAGGTCGAGCCAGCCGTTCAGGAACACGAGCGCCGACCCGGCGACGTACAACAGCGGCGCCTCCGCGGGCGATCGGACCCCGAAGGCGACGCCGGCGGCGACCGCACACGCGAAGGCAACGACGCTCACGCCGTCGGGGGACAGGCCGAGGCCGTCGGCGACGCGAACGAACGGACTGAGCCCCTTCTCCGCCAGCGGTCTGAGCCGGTCCAGCGTCATAGGTACTCCACGAAGTCGACCTCGCCGGCCGACGGCTCGCGGCCGCCGTCGAGCACGCGCCCCAACTCGGCGGCGACCCCGTTGGGGTCGCGGTCGGTGGTGTCGATCTCGTAGACCCGCTCGGGGCCGAACCGGTCGACCGCCTCGCCGAGTATCACGTCCAGCGCCTCGCTCTCGCGGTTTTCGCGGGCGCTCGCCTCCCCCTCGCCGCGCTCGACGAGCCGCTGTTCGAGCACGTCGGGGCGACAGCGCAACACTGCGACGCGGTCGGCGTCGAGGTGGTGCGCGAGGTGGGAGTCGACGACGCCGGTCCAGTCACCGAGGTGCGAGGCGGCGGCGTCCAGGTCCGCGACGAGCGAGTCGCGCTCCTTGTCGCGCTCGGTGTACAGCCCCTCCTCGCGGATCGCGTCGTTGAGGTGGACGACCTCGATACCGCGCTCGGCCGCGAGCATATCCGTCGCGGTCGTCTTGCCCGTTCCGGGGGTTCCCGTGACCGCGAGGCGCTCGACCCGGCCGGTCGGCGCCTCGTCGCCGGCATCGGTGCCGGACTCGTCGCCCGCGTCGGTCGCGTCGGTCACGCTTCGGCCCCGAGGTCCAACTCCGCGAGCACTCCGTTCAGCGTCTCGACCGCCTGGCGGGTCTCGGCCTCGGTGCCGCAGGAGACGCGCACGCAGTCGGGGAGCCCGAACGACCCGGTGTCGCGGACGATGACGCCGGCCTGTTGGACGCGCTCGGCCACGGCCGCGCCGTCGCCGACCTCCGCGAGGACGAAGTTGCCGGCGCTGTCGACCGTCGGCGCGTCGAGCTCGTCGGCGATGTACTCGCGCGCCCACCGGGCCGATTCGACGGACTTCTCGACGTGCTCGTCGTCTCCGAGCGCCGCGAGCGCGGCGTCGAGCGCGACGGCGTTGGCCGCGAACGGCGTGTTCACCCGGGCGTACGCGTCCGCCCACGCACCGGGAACGAGCGCGTAGCCGATCCGCAGGCCCGCGAGCCCATACGCCTTCGAGAAGGTGCGCGTGACGGCGACGTTCTCGTACTTGTCGAGCACCCCCGCGGCCGAGGGCGTCTCCGTGTACTCGCCGTACGCCTCGTCGGCGACGACGAGCGTCTCCTCGTCGACGCCCGCAAGCAGGGCCACCAACTCCTCCCGCGGGAGTTCCGTCCCGGCGGGGTTGTGCGGCGTCGTCACGTAGACGATCCGCTCGCCGTCGTAGGCGTCGAGGATCGCGTCGGCCGTCTGGGCGAAGCCGTTGGCCTTCGCGACGGGGTACTGTCGCACCTCGCCGTGGTGGTAGCGCGCGCTCATCGGGTAGTAGGCGAAGCCGGGGTCGGGGACGAGCACGTCGTCGCCCGGCTCCAGCATCGCCCGCGCGAGGTAGTCGAGCGCGCCGTCTGCGCCGGGGCTCACCCACACCTGCTCGGGCGCGAGCCCCCACTGCTCCGCCAGGGCCTCGGTGAGGTCGGCGTGCGCCGCCTTCGGGTAGACGTGGGCAGACTCGGTGGCGGCCTTCGCGGCCTCGACGGCCCTCGGCGACGGGCCGAACGGGTTCTCGTTCGAGGAGAGCTTCACCAGGTCGTCGGGGTCGAGCCCGAGATCGCGGGCCACCTCCTCGACGCCGCGGCCGGGGACGTACGGCGCGTTCGCCGAGAGGTCGCGCGTGTTCATGGTCGCAGAGAGTGCTGGCCGCTTCTTAAGCGTGCTCACACCGGGCGACGTCCACGAGGCGGGATCGAGCGCCCGTGACTCGGTTACCGACCGAGCGCCCGCCGGAGCCGTCCGAGCAGCCCGCCCTCCTCGTCGAACAGTTCGCGCTCGACGGCGTCGAGCTCGTCGTCGCCGAAGCGGTCGTCGTCGCGCGCCTCGGTCAGCCAGTCGCGCCACTCGTCGTCGGTCAGGACGCCGCGCGATGCCGACCCCCACTGCTCGACCAGCTCGTCGCGGTCCTCGAACGGCACGTCCATGTCGCCGCCGCCCCAGTACAGCGGGACGAGCTTGAACGCGTACTCCGGGTGATCGAGCGGAACGAACCGGTAGGGGTAGCCGTTGAAGCTGAACACCGTCTCCGTGTCGACGGTCTCGCCGGACGGGAGCGGGAGGGTCGGCTCGGCGGACTCGGACGGCGTCGACTGAGCGGGGTCGCTCATACCCGAGGGGACGCGCCAGGCGGGGATGTGTCTTCGGCCCGCGGCGGCTACGTCGCGCCGTCGGTCGTCCCGTCGCGGAGGTCGATCGCGCGGCGTCGCGCCTCCGCGACGACCGACGGCTTGCCCGAGAAGCGGACCTCGACCGTCTCGGGGCCGTACTCGACGGCGGCGTCGCCGTGTTCGTAGATCCACGAGACGAGCGCCTGCGCCTCCCCGGACATCGGGAGCGTGAACGCCGCGGTCGCGTCCGGAAGCGCCGAACGCACCGCCGCCCGGAGGTCGTCGACGCCCGCGCCGTCAAGGGCGCTGATCGCGACCGTGTCGCGCACGTCGGCGTCGCTGTCGCCGAGGACGTCCGCGACGACCGCCTCCGCGGCCGCACGACCCGCCTCGTCGAGGCGGTCCACCTTGTTCAATACGGGGACAACCGGCCCCGTCGCGTCGCCTGCGAGCACCTCGACGGTGGTCTCGACGCGCCGGCGAAGCCGTCGATCGTCGGCGCTGGCGTCGACGACCGCGAGGACCACGTCGCCGGCGGCCACCTCGTCGAGCGTCGCCGAGAACGAGCGCACGAGGTCGTGGGGCAGGTCGGCCACGAGACCGACCGTGTCCGTGAGGAGGACGCGCCGGCCGCCGAGCGTCGCCCGCCGGGTCGTCGTCTCGAGCGTCTCGAACAGGCGGTCCTCGACGGAGGCGCTGTCGGCGAGGTCCGCGTGGCGGCTCGCCCCGTCGGGGTCAGTCGGGTCCAGCGTGAGGTCGTCCGCGAGCCGCCGGAGGAGGGTCGACTTCCCGGCGTTCGTGTAGCCCGCGAGCGTCACCAAGTCGAACCCCTCCTCGCGGCGACGCTCGCGGCGGTCGGCCGCCGCGTCGGCGAGGTCGTCGAGTTTCGCCTCCAGGTCGTCGATGCGCCGCCGCGCGTCCAGCACCGGCGACCCCTTCTCGAAGACCTTCCGGTTCAGCGCCGACTCCCCCTCCATCCGCTCCAGCCGAGGGAGTTCGTACCGGAGGGTGGCGAGCCGCACCTGCGTCCGCGCGGCCGCGGATCCGGCCCCCTCCGCGAAGACGTCGAGGACCAGGCGGTAGCGGTCCACGAGCGTCGTCCCCGCGGGGAAGAGGTCGAGGAGGTCGGCGTACTGTCCCGGCGAGAGTTCGCCGTCGTAGACGACGGCGTCGGCGTCCGCATCGGCGACGGTCGCCGCCAGGTCCCGCGCCTTCCCCGCGCCGAGGTCGTACCGGAGGTCCTCGGTTCGTCGCTGCGTCACCTCGCCGACCACGTCGTAGCCGGCGGCCGCCGCGAGCCGCCGGATCTCCGTCGTGTCGGGCGTCGAGTCCGCGTCGCGGGCGGCGACGACCGCGCGCCCGCCCGTGAGTCTGTCTCGTGTGTTCACTGTGTGTCGTGACCGCGCGCCGGCCGTCGCCGGGAGGGGAGTCCCGGCGGGGGCCGGCCCGCGGTCGATCGATCGGTGGCCGCACGTCCCGGGGCGAGGCCCCGCCGTGCCGACCGCCGCGCCCTCGCCGACGCGCCGGTCAGCGGGACGGAGAAGTGGTCTCCATTACCGGACCGTTCGCGCGAGCGGTCAAGAGGCTTCCCCCGGCGTGTGGATCGCTCACGCGGCGTCGCGGTCAGTGTCGGCGTCGGGGTCGGCGTCGCCTGCGACGTCGCCGGTCGCGCCGCCGTCGTCGTCCCCGTCGACCGCCTCGATGCGGTAGTGGTCGGGGTCCTGCTTCACGAGCTCCGCCGGCTCCCGCATGCTGACGACGTACCCCGTCGGGCCGCGCTCCAGTTCGTGGGCGGCATTCACCCGGACGAGGTTGCCGATCACCTGCGCGGAGGGCGGTCTCTGGGCGGCGCCGCAGTCGTACACGGTCAGGAGTTCGTTGCCGTCGTCGGTCTCGTAGACGATGACCCGCGCGTGCGACGCCAGCCGCCAGCGGTCCTCACCGCTGGGCGGGAGCTTCAGCGTCACGGGCTCACCTCACGGCGTCACGTCCGGGTCGAGCCCGGCGCGCGCCTCGATCTCGGCGATCACCTCGACGAGGTCCTGTTCGTCGGTGTGCTCGCCGTACGCCCGGCGGACCAGGTCGGGGAGCGCGTAGGCGTACTCGCCGCGGCTGCGGTGCTCCACGAACCCCGCCCGCCGGATCACCTTGTTGCGGGCGTACGCGTACCGCCGGTCGCCCGACCCCTCGGCGGCGCGGTGGGCCTCGACGGGCGTCGCGCGACCGGCGCGGCGGTAGGCGCCGAGCATCCCGCGGGTCACGTCCTCCAGCGACTCGACCGCGCGGACGAACCCCGCGACGACGGCCTCCCGGCGGCGCAGTTCGTCGCCGTCGACGAACGCGGCGGCGTCATCGGCTTCGTCGAACCCCGAGCGCGAGCGCGCCGGCGAGATGTCCACGCCGTCGGTCGGCGGCACCGCGTTCGCGACGCGCTCGTGGCTCGTGCCTGCCGGCGAGTCCGCCCCGTCGCCGGCAGATCCCTCCGACTCGCCCGTCGCCGTCCCGGTCTCGGTCCCGTTGGCTGCGGCCGTGGCTGCCGGGGGCGCCGGCGGTTTCTCGACGCCCTCGGACGCGCCGCCGTCGCCCTCTCGGTCGCCGCCCCCCTCGCCCGCGTCCGCCGTGGCGGCGGCCGGCGCGGCATCGGGGCCCTCGTAGTCGTGCAGCTCGGCCTGATCGTCGGACGGAGATCCGCCGCGGGCGGCGTCATCGTCGCGACGCTGCGGCTCCGGCGCCGAGCCGTTCGCACCCGGTGCGGCGCCGGTCCCGATCGGCTCGCCTCCGAGGGTCCCCCCGCTCCCGCCGCGGTAGGGGGCGTCGGCCTTCTGGAGCAGCGCCTGCGCGAAGGTGTCGGCCATGTCCGACATGTCGCGCGCCTCCTCCAGCTCGCGTTCAAGTTGGGTGATGCGCTGCTTCTTTTTGTCGAGCTCCTGCCTGAGGTCCGCCAGTTCCGATTCAGTGCGCTCGCGCTCGTCGGTGATCGTCTGCAGCTCCGAGACGAGGTCCCCGGAGACGGACTTGAGGTCGGGGCGCTCGAAGTCGTCGAGGCCGGGTGTCGCGCCCGCGTCGAACGTCTGCTTGCGGCGGAACTGCACCCGGCGGATCGACTCGGCCCAGTCGGTCATCAGGAACGCCTCGCCGTCGTCCATATCCTCGATGGCCTCGCCGTAGTCGCTGCCGAGGATCCGCGAGACGACCTTCGTGTCGTTGTCCCAGGTGAGCCGGTGCCAGCAAAGCCAGTCGCACTGAGTGATGAAGTCCTTCTTTACGTCGGCCGGCCGCTGGGAGATGCCAACGATGCCGAGGCCGTGTTTGCGCCCCCGCTTGCCGATCTTGATCAGCGTCTTGCCGGTCTTGTCCATCCCGGCGCCCTCGGGGATGTACTCGTGGCACTCCTCGACGAGCATGAGGAAGGGCTTCTTCAGCTTCTTCTCCTTGGCGAACAGCTGCCTCGCGGTCTCGCGGATCAGCTCGGAGGCCTCGTCCTCGTCGAGATACCCCGATACGTCGAGGATGATCGGGACGTTGTCCTCCAGCGCGAGCGAGGCGATCTTGCCCGCGTGCTCCGCGGACACCTGGATGTCGCACTCCTCGTCGGCGCCGACGTGGAGGATCTCGAACTCCTCTTTCAGCCCGTAGTACTCGCCGTCGGAGTCGACGATGAGCACGGGGAAGCTGTTCGAGAGCAGTTTCTCGATGACGACCGAGGCGGTATTGGACTTCCCGCTGCCGGACTTGCCCGTGATGAACCCGCGGCCGGTCAGGATCTCGACCACCGGGAGCGAGATGGGCGTCCCGGCCGACAGCCCGGACTCGCCGCCGGTCCCGTCGCTCACGTCCGCGACGGTGATGGTCTCGTCGCTCATTACCCCACCCTGACAGGCCGCTCGGCTTAACTCCAGCTGTCGCGTCTGACAAGCGTCTGACGCCGGGTCGCCGGCGGCGATCCGGGGGACGCTCTCTGGGGCGCCCCCGATGACGCCGTCGTGCCGTGGATTTAGGTTCGCCCCTGACGACGGCCCGCGCATGGACACGAGCCTCGAACTCCACGCGGCCGACGCGACCGGCTGGCGCGCCGGGCTGTACGACGACATCCGGTCGACGTTTCGTGCGCCGGTCGTCAACTGGATCTGGCGGACGGCGACCGCGAACCACCCCGAGTTCACCCGCTACCTCTGGGGGCAGGTGAAGCCGGCGTTCGAGACGCGCGCGTTCGCGGAGGCGTCGGTCACCTACCGCGACGCGGTGCTGTCGGCCGTCGACAGCCCCCGCTACCGCCCCGGCGACCTCGGCCTCACGCCGGCCGAGGCGCGAGAGCTTCGTGGACAGGTCGCGACGTTCGACGCCGTCGCGCCCCGGCTCGCGACCCTGTTCGAGCTGGTCGACCGGTCGATGAACGGCGGCGACGTGGGGACCGAAGTCCCCGACAACCCGGCCGCGACCGGAGCGTATCCCGCCGGACTCGACGCCGACCGCGGGCTCGACCCCTCGATGGTCGCCATCGGCGCCGTCCCCGACGCCGCGACCGAGGCGGTCGCCGCGATCCGCGCGTTCCACGGCTTCGACGACGACAGCCTCCCGAGTATCTATCGGTGTCTCGCCCAGTGGCCGGCGTTCCTCGACCGGCTGTGGGCCGATCTCGAACCGGAACTGCGCTCCGAGGACTTCGACGCCGCCGTCGCCGACGCGTCGGCGGTCGTCGACGACTACGTCGAGGGGCTGGCCTATCGCCCGGCGCTCTCGCGGGAGGCGGCGATCTCGGCGGGGTTCGACGCCAAGGCCGTCGACGACGTGGCGGGACTGTTCGCACGGTTCAACGGCGGTCCCGTCGAGACGGTCATCCCCGCGCTGCCGCTGTTCGCCGACGCCGTCGGCGCGAGCGGACGGCGACGGCTGTAGGACGCGAGGTGTGTCGGCGACGAGCGACGGTGACGGGTGGCCCGATCAGCCGGCCGCCCGGACCGCCTTGACCGCCTCGTGCCACTTGCGCGCCACCTCGTCGGCGCGCTGCTTCTTGTCCTCGATGTCCTGTTGGTCGCGGAGCCAGTACAGGTCCGTGTAGAAGGCGACCAGCGCCTCCACTTCGTCGTCCGTCAGATGTCCCACGCGGTCGGCGTTGTTCTCGTACACCTGCGGCGGCTCGACGCTCGCGGCGAGCGCCTCGTAGCGGCCCTCCTCGGCCAAGTCAGCCACGTACGACAGCGCCTCCAGTTCGGTCCGGAACGCGAGGCGGAGGTGGTCGGTCTCGGCGCGTCGCCGCCGACGGAACACGAAGTACGACCCGGCGGCCGTCGCCACCGCGCCCACGAGGCTCCCGAGCACCAGTCCGGTCGCGACGCCGACCATGTTCGACCCGTGTCGCTCGCGCCCGAAAGGGTCGTCGGCGGGCGACAACCCGCCGCCGGCGGCGACGGCTTATCCGAACTCCCCGAGGTCGACTTGTCCGCGTCGGCGTCGCCGGCGGCGCTCCCGCTCGGCGTCGGGGTCGCCCTCGTCGGCCCACTCGTCGAGCGTGGCGTCGCCGGCGGCCGACCGGCGCGTCACGTCGTCGGCGTCTGCGGCGGCGGGTGCGTCTGCGTCGGCGTCGGTGCCGGCGATGCCATCACCGCCCTCCTCGGAGTCGGTCGCACACGCGGACGCTGCGCCGTCGTACCCGCCGAGGGTCGCCTGCTCCTCGGCGGCAAAAGAGAGCTTCGACACCCTGACGCCGAGCTTTCTGACCGCCTCGCCGGCGAACTCCTCCAGCAGGTCCAGCGCCACCTCCTCGACGAGGTCGGGGTCGTCGACCGGTCCGGGCAGCGAGTCCGCGCGGGTGTTCACGTCGAACGGCGGGCGTACGACCTTCACGCCGATCGTGCGGTACATCGCGCCCCGCGAGCGCGCGCGCTCGGCCACGTCGGCCGCCAGCGCGCGAACGCGGTCGCGCTGGACCTCGGAATCGGCCGTCCGACCGGCCGACTCCCGCGACAGCGACTTCGGCCGGCCGGTGGGCGTCACCTCGCGGTCGTCGCGGCCGTTCGCCCGCTCGTGGAACTCTCGGCCCCGCGAACCGAAGCGGGCCTCCAGGTCCGCCGGGTCAGCCGCCGCGAGGTCACCGGCCGTCTCGATGCCCATGGCCGCGAGGTCGCTGGCGGTGACCGGGCCGACGCCGTGGATGTCGGAGACGGGAAGCGGCGCGAGGAAGTCGGCCGCCTCGCCGGGCTCGACGACCGTCAATCCCTCTGGCTTGTCGTAGTCGGAGGCGACCTTCGCGGTCGCCATGTTCGGCGCGATGCCGACGCTCGCGGGGACGCCCGCCTCCCGCTCGATCCGCTCGCGGACGTACCGGGCCACCCCCTCGGCCAGCGGGGCGTCGCCGGCGCCGGCGTCCCACGCCGTCTGGTCGGTCACGTCGAGGTACGCCTCGTCGATGCTCACCTCCCGGACCGTGTCGGCAACGTCGTGGAGGACCGCCTTTACCTCCGAGGCGACCCTCTTGTAGACATCCATGTCGACGGGACGGTAGTGGCCCGCCTCAGCGGGGTCGGGCGCCTCCGGGTCGTCGGGGTCCGCGTCGGCGACGCGGGGGAGCCGCTCGAGGGCCCGTGAGATCGGTTGAGCCGACTCGACGCCGAACTCGCGCGCCTCGTAGCTCGCGGTCGCGACCGCGCCGATCGTGTCGCCCGGCTCGTACCCCATGCCGACGACGACCGGCTCGCCTGCGAGGGCCGGTTCCTTCAGCCGTTCGCAGGAGGCGTAAAAGCAGTCCATGTCGACGTGGAGGACGACGCGCTCGCCGCCGCCGGTCGGCGCCGGGGCCCCGGGAAGCGTCTCCTCCATACCCCCCGGTTGGGCCGATCGCCCAAAAACCGTCGCCACCCGCGGTGGAAGTGAAGCTGCGGGCCGTCGGGGCGCTCGGTCCGCCGACCGCCCGCCCGCCTGCTCGACCCTTATTTCAGCCGCTCCTGGAGCACGGACGGGTGCGCCGCGGTGACGCCTTCGACGCCGCCGATCTCTTCGGAGATCACCTCGCCGAGTTCGTCGCCGTCGGCCGCGCGAACCTCGGCCATGAACATGTGGTCACCCGAGGAGGTGTACAGTGAGACGACCGACTCGAGTTCCTTCAGCGCGCGCGTCGCCTCGACGTAGCGCTCGCTGTCGACGTCGATGCCGACGAGCGCGATGGTCTGTCCGGAGAGCTTCTTGGGGTCGACCTCAGCCGAGTAGCCCACGATCACCCCGTCGTCTTCGAGCTGATTGATATACTTGCGCACCGTGGGCTTGGAGACGCCGGCGCGTTCGGCGATCTGCGCGTAGGAGGCCTGCGCATCCTCCTCCAGCGCTTCGAGGATGCGGTCGGCCGTAGAGGAGGTGCTCATTGCCGTGATGTTTCGCGCGGCAGAAAAAATACCTTGCGAAGAAGAAAACAGTGCTTCCGTCGGTGCGAACCCGGTCGACAGGGGCGTCGCGGTGGCCGCCGACGGGGCCGCAGTACGACGGTTTCGGCGGCCGATCCCGCTCAGCGACTCACTTGTGCTTGTCGATGAAGCGGTCGTACGAGCGCTCCCACTCGTAGTCGCCGTCGAAGTACCGCTCGGCCAGCGGCTCGTCGGGCATCTCGCCGAGGTTCTGCTTCTCCTGCTGGTAGGAGGGGCGGTCGTCGTCGCGGTAGTAGACGCCCGTGAGCACCTCGCCCTCGTACAGTTTGTCCTCGGTCTCGCGCATGAGTTCCTGCGCGTCGGCGCGGTTCGTCGGATCGAAGTCGTAGTCCTCGGACTCGTTGATGTCCGTATACGGGACGTACTGCTTCGCGTCCTTGTTCCACGTCGGACACTGCGTCAGGAAGTCGATGTGGGCGAACCCGTCGTGCTCCATCGCCTCCTTCAGGATGCGCTGGGCCTGGTTCGGGTTCACCGCCGCCGTGCGGGCGACGAACGACGCGCCCGAGGTCAACGACAGCGACAGCGGGCGGATCGGCGTCTTCGCCGAGCCGTGGGGCTGCGTCTTCGACTTGTGGCCCTTCGGGCTCGTCGGCGAAGTCTGGCCCTTCGTCAGCCCGAAGATCTCGTTGTTGAACACGACGTACGTCATGTCGTGGTTCTCCCGGGCCGTGTGCATGAAGTGGTTCCCGCCGATGCCGTAGCCGTCGCCGTCCCCGCCGGCGGCGATCACTTCGACGCCCGGGTTGGCGAGCTTCGCCGCCCGAGCGACGGGCAGCGAGCGGCCGTGGATCGTGTGGAAGCCGTAGCTGTCGAGGTAACTGTTCAGCTTGCCCGAACAGCCGATCCCCGTGACCAGCAGCGTCTCCTCGGGCGTGCGGCCGACCTCGGGCAGCGCGCCCTTCAGCGCCTTCAAGACGCCGAAGTCGCCGCAGCCCGGACACCACGTGGGCTGCGGCTCGATGTCGGGGGTGTACTCGTCGCGGTCGATCTCTCGCTCCTCACCGATTGCACTGAATGCGCTCATAGTCAGTCACCTGCCGCGGGCACGAACTTCGTCTCGTTGCCGGGGAGCTCCCCGTCGTCGACGAGCTTCGTGGTGAACCCCTCCACGATCTCTGCGGGCTCGAAGGGGTTTCCGTTGTACTTCAGCAGCGAGGAGAGCAGCTCCCCGTGCGTGCCGAGCTCTTTCTGGGTCAGGCCGCGGAACTGCGCCGACGCGTTCATCTCGACGACCAGCGCCTCCTCGACGGAGTCGAGGAAGGCCCGGACCGCATCGGCCGGGTACGGCGCGAGTTCGGCGACGGTCAGCGCCTTCACCGAATGGCCGTTCTCGTTCAGCCGGTCGACGGCCTCCTCGACGGTCCCCTGCTGGGAGCCGAAGGTGAGGACGCCGTACTCGGCGTCTTCCGGGCCGTACTCGACGAGCAGCCCGTCGTCGTCGAGGTCGGCGCGGATGGCGTCGAGCTTCCGCTGGCGGCGGTCCATCTGCGCGACCCGGTTGTCGGGGTCCTCGCTGATGTGGCCCGCCGGGTTGTGTTCGTTGCCGGTTGCGAGGAAACGCCCACCCTTCTGGCCGGGCACTGAGCGCGGGGAAACGCCGTCCTCGCCCTCGTGCTGGAAGCGGTGGAACTTCCCGTCGGCCGTGTGCGGCTGGTCCGCGAGCTCGTCCTCGGTGAGCGTCGCCCCGATGTCGGGGTTGGGCTCGCGGTCGAAGTGCGAGGCCGGGACGTTCGTCAGCTCGCCCGACAACTTCTGATCGTAGATGATCATCGTCGGGATCTGGTACTCGTAAGCGAGCTGGAACGCCCGCCGCGACGCCTCGTACGCCTCGGCGACGGTGCCTGGCGCGAGCACGACGCGCTGGGAGTCGCCCTGCGAGGTGTACAGGACGTGCTCTAAGTCGGCCTGCTCGGGCTTCGTCGGCATCCCGGTCGAGGGACCGGCGCGCATCGCCTCGATGAGCACCAGCGGCGTCTCGGTCATCTCCGCGAGGCCGAGCGGCTCGCCCATCAGGGCGAACCCGCCGCCGGAGGAGCCGGACATCGCCTTGACGCCCATGTGGGAAGCGCCGATGGCGAGCGCGGCCGCGGCGATCTCGTCTTCGACCTGCTCGGAGATCCCGCCCAATTCAGGCAGATTCTGGCTCATGATGGTGAACACCTCGGTCCACGGCGTCATGGGGTAGCCGGCGATGAACCGACAGCCCTCGTCGATGGCGCCGTAGGCGATGGCGTCGGAACCGGACATGAGCACCTGCTCTTCGTCGTGTTCGCCCGTCGGGACGGACACCTCGGCCGCGTCCACGTCGTACTCCTCGCGGACGAGGTCGTACCCCGTCTGCATGATCTCGACGTTCGGCTCGAGGATCTTCTCGGGCATTGCGTCGCGCATGAGCTCCTCGATGGCACCGAGGGGGATCCCGGTGATGGCGCACGTGACGCCGACGCCGGCGGTGTTGCGCATGACCTCGCGACCCTGCTCGCGCGCGAGCGAGCGCAGGTCGATGTCGTACACGTGCCAGTCGTTCTCCTCGACGCGCTCCTCGAAGTCCGGGATCTCGGAGGCGTCGAGCAGTCCGGAGTCGTAGACGATGACTCCGCCCTCGCGGAGTTCGTCGAGGTTCTCCTCGAGCGGTTTGACCTCCTCGTTGCCGTAGTAGGCCTCTTCCTGTGGGTTACGAGCGAACGAGTCGCCCAGCGCCAGCAGGAAGTTGTAGCCGTCGCCTCGCGACTTGACGGGGTCGGCGGAGGCGCGGACCTCGACGTACGTGTGGCCGCCGCGGATGCGCGAGGGGTAGTGTCGATGCGTGAATACGTGGAGCCCCGACCGCATCAGGGCCTTGGCGAAGTTCTGACTGGTGGAGGCGATACCGTCCCCCGACCCGCCAGCGATCCGCCAGATGAGTTCGTCGTCGGACATAGGTACTGATCGGCCCTCAGATGGGCAGTATTTGACGGTTGTTCTGCCCGGGTCAAATGCCTTGCTATAGGTTCGCAAAGGGACGATCGTGAGGGTTTCGCGGACGACGCGCCGGAGTCGGACCGGTCGCGCTGACTGGAACGGTGGGGGTCGGCCCGCGCACACCATCAACGCGGGACCGTGGTCGCCGACGTCTTTTCGGGCGATAGCGCCGCGATGCTCATTGTGGGTCACGCCTCCGACGGACGAGCTGTGCTATCGGAGAGATCTAATTTTTAGATCGGATACTGTAAGTTTATATCAGATACCGAATCAACTCCCGCGTGAATGAGATGTGTTTCGCTCGCCGTCGCGCTCCTCGTCGTCGCGTCGGCCGTCCCCGCGTCGGTCGTCGCCAACGGAGCGTCCGAGAACGAACCCCCGCTCGCGGACGCCGGGCTCGACCAGCGCGTCGATCGGGGCGCCGTCGTGTGGCTGGACGGCGGCGGCTCGCTCGACCCGGACGGCGAGTTGGTCGCCCACAGGTGGTCGATTCGGACGCCCGACGGACGACAGATCGAACCGAAGAGCCCCACCGCGGTGTCGACGACGTTCGACGCGTCCGCAGTCGGGCGGTACGAGGTAACGCTGACGGTGACCGACGATCGCGGGACCGTCCGAAGCGACACGCTGTACGTCGATGTCGCGGCGTCCGATCCGACCGATCACTCATTTGATGAGAACGGGTCGGAGTCGGGGCCGAATCGTCCGCCGACCGGTCGGATCAGCGGCCCGGACACTGTCACTCGCGGGGAGTCAGCGACGTTCGCGGCCGACGTGTACGATCCGGACGGCCGAGTCGCCTCTTACGCGTGGTCGAACGGCGAGGCGGGCAGGTCGAGCACGCGGACCGTCGACGCTCCCGTCGGTGAGACGGTCGCGTTCAGCGTCCGCGTCACCGACGACGACGGAGCTACGGCCGTGTTCCGGAAATCGGTCACCGTCGTCGCCGGCGCGGACGATGGCGGGGCGACCGCCGATGTTGGCAACGCCGGACCGAGCGCGTGGATCGACGGCCCGGACCGCGTGGCGGTCGGCGAGGAGGCGGTGTTCGTGCTCCGCGCACGTGACGCCGACGGGACGATCGTCTCGGGGACGTGGTCCGAACCCTCATCGTCTTCCGGGATGGTGTTCCGACACACGTTCGGTGGAGCCGGAGAACACACCGTCTCCGGTTCGGTCCGCGACGACGACGGCGCGACAGCGACGGCGTCGAAGACGGTCGTCGTGTACGACGAGGGGCCGCCGGTCGCGTCGATCAGCGGGCCGGACATCAAAGAACGGGGAACGAGCGGAACCTACACCCTAGATGCGGTCGATCCGGACGGCGGGCAACTGACTGTCTCCTGGAACCCGGCCCAGTCCCAACTGGAACGGGAGTCAACCCGGTTCGTGAACCACGTCGGTATTGAAGGCGTGCTCGGCGAGACGGTCTCGGTGAGCGCGACCGTCACCGACGACGAAGGGAACAGTGTGACCGTAACGAAGGAGACGGATGTTGCAGCGTCAACACAGGTCGGTAGCTCGTTCAGCATTCCGACAGTCTCTCCGATCCGGTATCAATACTACACCCATCGACCGTATCGTACGTCTGACCCGGATACCGTTGAGTTCGGAACGTACGATTTCTCGACAGCAGTATCGTACGGAGAGGGAAAGCTCGTTCGGGTGACGTGGGAGTTCAACGACAGCACGACGATGACGCAGACGCTCGGCCGGTTCTCCGGCCGGAAGCGATCGGCCGTCAGGCACACGTTCATCTCACGGAACGGCGGTATGATCACGCGCTCGGTCCGGGTTACGGCGATCGATGCAGACGGGCAATCGACGTCCGAAAAGTGGGTGAGCCGCGTCCACTCGGTTGCGACGGACAACCACGTCGTGTTCCGCGCGTTCGAGCCCGGGTCCGACGTTCCGACCGCGCAGCCGACGATCGAACCCGGCGAGCGGATCGACTTTCGCATCGGGTCGTATCACGACTACAAGATCGAGTTCGGCGACGGGAGCGAGGTCACCGGACACGGAACCCCCGGCGGTCGGTTCTACGAACTCTCACACGTGTACGACGACCCCGGAACCTACACCACGCGTCTGTTCTCGTCGCAGGGGAAGCGAGGAAAGGCGATCCGAACCGTGGTCGTGACGGTCCAGCCGTCATCCTACTGGGAGTACCGGTTCATGATCGAGAGCGGGAAGATTCAGCGTGTCGTTTCTGACACACGACCTGGCGGAACCGACTGGGCCAAAGTAAGCGTCCATCGGTCCGGCCGGTCGTTCACCGGTCGGACCCGGGAGATCGTGACGACCGGGCCGCGGCAGTCGTTCTCCGACGACAACTGGGTCCTGACGGAGACGCAGACGCAGACGCGGACGCGGGACATCTACCGGACGCGTCGGGACGATCCTGACGGGGCCGGAACCGATTGGCGACTCCACGAATCGAACGTCCGAAGCGAGACCCGAACGACGTATCGAGACGAGTACCGCTGGCTTGGTTCGCGATACCGATCTCCGGGATGGCGATTCACCGGGGAGACGCGAACCCGCCGGATCGTCAGGGGCGACGGACACGACCACGACCGGACGCGCCACACCAGAAGCGTCCGCGGGGACTGCACCAACTGGGATCTCGAACCGAGCCCGTGGGGCGGCTTCTCCCGAAGCTGTTCGCGGTGGGAGTACGACACCGAGGTCTGGTACAGCGGCCACGATCACGACGGCTCGACGAGATGGGACACCGACTACGAGTTCCACAGGGAAGTCGCGGAGACGGAACGCGTCTGGTACCACGAGTACGTCGGAACGCGGACGTACACCGTCACGGTCAAGCGGTTCGCCGAGACCGAAGAGTGGGTCGAGTGGCTCTGGGAGCGTCGCATGACCGATCCGAAGCGGTCGCATTCGCTGACGAGGCCCGATCCCTCGAACTACCTCTCCGGGACGCTCGAACGCGTCGAAGTCCGATGCGAGAGCGGCGACGGTCACTACGATCACGTCAAGTGCTGAACACCGGAACAAATATATTCACAATCGAAATCAGAAAACTATGGATCAATCAAGGCACACACTTCCGGGCAGGATCGTGATCCGACGGTGATCCGGAGACGTGCGATCGCGACCGTTCTCGTCGTCATCGCGGTGGCGTCCGCGGGCTGTCTGTCCGGAGAACGGACGACGGCGGAAGCAGGAAGTATCGACGCCCACACGCCGGCATTCGGATCCGGCGAACACACCACGGTGCTGCGATACGGACACAACCAGTCGGATTCGTCGGTCGTCACACCGAAGCCGTTGGATCGGAAGACGCCGAGAACGGATGTCAACGTGACACAGATTGAGCGACTGCTCGCTGAAAAACTAAATGACTATCGTGCGGTCGACGACGCTCAACCCCTCGTCAGCGATCCCCGTCTCGCGGTCATCGCGCGGAATCACTCCTACGACATGGCGACCCGAGAGTTCTTCAACCACACCAATCCGGACGGGGTGACTTACGACGACCGGCTACGCCGGAGTGAATACCTCTGCTCGGGTGGTGCAGAAAATATTCACGCGACGTTCTGGAAGATGGAGCGAAAAACGACTGAGAAAGACATGGCGCGAGAAATTCTCTATTCGTTCATGCGCTCCGCTGACCACAACACTGCCATGATCCGACCCGACCTCACCACGGTCGGGATCGGAATCTACATCACCGCAGACCGTCGGACCTACGTCACCATGGCCCTCTGTGACGGGACCGTCGAGTCGGACCCGGGGGACGCATGAACGACGACTCCCCGGTCCCATCGATCGATCGAACCCGGCGCAGTGTACTCGCGGCGATCGGAAGCGGCACGCTCGCCGGCACCGCGGGGTGCCTGGGCATCTTCGGCGGCGACGCATCCTCGGCAGAACCACAAAGCGGCTGGCACACCGAGGAGTTCACGACTGCAGCGGGGACCGAGACGTTCAGCCACCGAGAGGGAACTCGGACCCCGTACGCCGGCGTCGAGCAGATCTACGCCGGGGAAGGCACCCTCGTGATCGTCTACTTCGACTACGCCCACGAACCGTCGATCCGGTGGTGGCGCGAGGAGTTCCCGAGGCTCTCGGACCTCCTCACTGACGGCGCGTTCCGTCCAACGCTGTTGATGTTCCCGATTCTGGTCAACGAGTGGTCGATGCTCCTGCCGAGCGCGTTGTTCGAGGTTCGCGCCCGCGGCACCCGCGCCGACGCGTGGGCCTTCCACGAGGCACTCGTCGAGGCGGCGCCCGCGTACTCGTTCGACCTGCTTCGCAACCTCGCCGCGGAGGTGGGCGTCGACGGCGACGCGGTCGTCGAGGCCGCGCGGACCCGGCGGCGGCGCAACCAGACGCTGTCGGACCGCACGTTCGGCCGTCAAAGCGGCGTCGACGGCGACGAGCTCCCCGCCTTCCGCTGGGGGAGCGAGCCGATCGACGCGGAGTCGACGGCCGAACTCCGGGCCTTTCTCGAAGAACAGCGGTAGCGGCGGGGTCGCAGTCGAGAGCCAGAACGGGTTACTTCTCGTCCTCCGGCCGCTCCGCGTGGTACTCGGTATCGTACTCGCCGACCTGCCCGTCCAGCCTGTCTGGGTTGATCCGGCCGCCGAGCAGCATGAAGTCGAGTACCGTGCAGTACAGCATCGCCTCGACGACCGGGACCGCCCGCGGCGGGAGCACCGGGTCGTGGCGGCCGACGACCTGCACCTGTTTCTCCTCACCCGTCTCCCAGTCGGCGGTCGTCTGCTCTTTCGGGATCGAGGTCGGTGCGTGCCACGTCACCTCGCCGTAGATCGGCTCGCCGGTCGTGATCCCGCCCTGTAAGCCGCCGTGGTCGTTACCGACCGGGACCGGGTCGCCCTCCTCGCTGACCGTCTCAGGGTGGTCGCCCTCGTCGAACTCCCAGTCCTCGTTGCGGTCGTGGCCCGCGACCTCGCGGGCGTCGCGGCCGAGGCCGAACTCGAATGCCGTCGTCGCGGGGATGGACATCATCGCCTGTCCGAGACGCGCGGGAAAGGCGTCGAACCGCGGCGCGCCGAGGCCGCGCGGGACGCCGCGCGCCTCGAACTCGATGGCGCCGCCGATCGAGTCGCCGGCCTCCTGGTACTCGTCGATGAGATCGCGCATCTCCGCGGCCGTCTCCGGGTGGCCACAGCGCACCTCGTTGTCCTCGCTGTGCTCCAGCATCTCCTCGAAGCTGACCTCCGGCGCGACGATGTCGCCGATCTGGGTGACGTGCGCTTTGATCTGCACGTCATAGTCGCTCTGGTCGAGCACTGCCTTGGCGACGGCGCCGCCGGCGACCCAGTTCACCGTCTCCCGGGCCGAGGAACGGCCGCCGCCGCCCCAGTTGCGCGTGCCGAACTTCGCAGAGTAGGTGTAGTCGCCGTGGCTGGGTCGGGGGGCGGTGACGAACGGCTCGTACTTGCCCGAGCGGGCGTCCTTGTTCTGGATGACCATCCCGATCGGCGTGCCGGTCGTGTAGCCGTCTTGCAGCCCGGAGTTGATCGTCACCTCGTCTGGCTCGCCGCGGCTGGTCGTGATCATCGACTGGCCCGGCTTGCGCCGGTCGAGTTCGCGCTGGATGCGCTCCTCGTCCAACTCGACGCCCGCGGGTACCCCGGAGACCGTACAGCCCATGGCCTCGCCGTGGCTCTCGCCGTAGGTGGTCAGCCGGAACAGCCGGCCGAACTCGTTGCCGTTCATGTGCGTGTTCGGGGAGTCGGCGCTATAAAATGCGGCGAACGTGCGAAGAACCGCCGGCGGAGAACAGGTACTGGTCGGCGAGGGAGCAGAGGTTCGCCGCGGTCAGCGCTCGTGGAGCCGCATCCGAACCGGCCGCGTCGGGCGCGTGGTGATGCTCGCCTCGAGGTTCGCTTCGAGATTCACCGGATCGACGACCTCGAACGCGAACCGCCGCAGCAGCGTCGCGAGGATCAGTTTGGCCTCAAGCAGCGCGAAGCGGTCGCCGACACAGCGCCGCGGACCCGACGAGAACGGGAAGTACGCCAGCGGGTGGAGGTCCGCCTCCAGGTCGTCGGTCCACCGCTCGGGCCGGAACGCGAGCGGGTCGTCGTAGTGGGCGGGGTCGCGGTGGACGACCCACTGGCTGATCGCCAGCGGGGTTCCCTCGGGGACTCGATAGCCGCCGAGGTCGACAGCCTCGGTCGGCTCGCGGAGGATGCCGTGGACCGGTGGGAGCAGCCGCATCGACTCGGTGACAACCCGATCGAGGTAGTCGAGGTCGCGGACGGTGTCGAACCCGGCGGCGGCGCCGCCGAGCTCCGCCTCCAGTTCGTCGAGGAGCCGGCGTTCGACCTCCGGATGTTGCGCGAGCAGGTGGAGAGTGAAGGTGAGCGACAGCGCCGTCGTCTCGTGGCCCGCCAGTAGCAGCGTCTTCACCTCGTCGCGGACCTGCTCGGCTGCCATCCGCTCGCCGTCGTCGTCCTCGGCGGTCAGCAGCGCAGAGACCACGTCCGCGTCCGGCTCGGTCTCGCCCTCGCGCAGCGCGCGGCGCTTCTCGTCGACCAGCTCGTCGACGATGCGGTCGAGCGAGGCGGTCGCCTCGCGAAGCTTCTCCCGGCCGGGGGTCGGCACCGACGGCGGGAGGAGATCGAGCAGGCTCCCGCCCGCGGACTGCTCCATGACGGTGTCGAGCGCGCCGCCGATCGCGGGCGTACGGTCGCGGATGTCGACGCCCATCAGCGCGCGAGCGACGATGTCGAGCGTCAGCCCCATCATGTCGCGGTGCACGTCGCGGACCTCGCCGTCGTCCCAGCGGGCGCTCGTCCGCTCGGCCGTCTCGACCATCATGTCGGCGTACCCCGCGATGCGGTCGGGCGTGAACGCCGGCTGGATCAGGTGCCGCTGCCGGCGCCAGAAGTCGCCCTCGCTGTTGAGCAGGCCGTTGCCGAGGACCGGTCGGAGCTGCTGTTGGAACAGCTCGCCCTTCACGTACCGTTCGTTCTCGGTGACGAGGACCCGTTGAATCGCGTCGGGGTCGGTCAGGAGGAACACCTCCTGGCCGAGGACCCGGTAGCGCGCGACGCCGCCGTACTCCGCGGCGACCCGGTCGCGGAAGGCGAAGAAGTCGCGCCGGGTTTCGAGGAACGAACCGAGGACGGGCAGCCCATCCGGGCCGGGCGCGGCCTCCGACGGGCGAGGGCGATCGGGGGTGTCGCTCATGGAAACCGATCCGTGTCGAGGGGGCAAAGCGGTTGGTGAACGACGGACCGGTTTCGCGCGGTTGTCGGCGGGCGAACGACGCCCCGAGACGGCCCGGAGTATCGGTGTGAGGTTGCGGCGCGACGCGGCGGCTCAGAAGGCGGCGTCGAGCACCGTCCGCGCGTCCGCCTCCGAGAGCTCGTACCCCTCGGGCGCGTACGACAGCAGCGAGTCGGTGGCGGTCACGCGCGCCGCCTCGTCGAGTCCGTCCGCGTCGACGCCGTCGATCGCCGACAGCGACGCGGGCAGGCCGAGCGCGTCGCGGACCCGTTCGACCTCGGCGATCGCTTCCTCGACCCGGTCGCCGCCGACCTCGTCGCCCTCGACGTCGTCGGTCCCATCGATGTCGAACGCCGCCGTCAGCATCGAGAGGTCGACGCCGGCATCGACCATCACCCGCAGCACATGGGGGGCGACGGCCGCGTGCGCCAGCCCCTGTTGGATCCCGAAGGCGTCGCGCAGGCCGTGGCCGAACGCGTGGATCACGTTGATCGTCATGTCGCCCGGGCGCGAGATGCCGTACTGCGCGAGGACGATCCCCGCGACCGCGCGGTCCATCGCGGCCTCGTCGTCCGTCATCTCGGGGAGGCCGTCCGCCAGCAGGCGGACCGCTCGCGTCGCGGTCGCGTCCGTGACCGCGGTTCGAGTGCGGGCGTACAGCGACTCGATCGCCTTGTCGAAGCCGTTCATCGCCGAGCCCGCGAGCACGCCCTCCGGGGTCGTCTCGAAGAGGTCGGGGTCGTAGAACAGCGCCTCCGGCATCAGGTCGGCGCCGCCGACGCCCGTGGAGACGACCTCGGTGCCGCCCGCGCCGTCGTCCACCTCGGCGGCGATGCCGGCGATCACCGACAGGTCCGCGCCCGCCAGCGTCGTCGGCACCGGGAACAGCGGCGTCAGCGCGTCCGAATCGTCGGGCGTCGAGATGCCGCCGGTCTCGGCCACCTCCGCGCGGGCGTCCGAGAGCGACAGGTCGCGGGCCCGGAGCACCGACGCGACCGTCGCCACGTCGAGGCTGGAGCCGCCGCCGACGGGGACGAACGCGTCGGCGCCGAGGTCGTCGGCGCGCTCGGCGGCGCGGGCGGCCTCGCGGAGACGCTTGTCGGGCGTCGTGCCGGCGAACACCTCCGCGAGCCGGTCGCCGAGGCCGTCGCCGACGGCGTCCATCAGGGCGGCGTTGCCGGCGACGTTCGACCCGCAGACGACGAGCACGGTGTCCAGCCCGCGCCCGGCGAGCGCGTCGCCGATGGCGGCGATGCAGCCGCGACCGTAGTGGATCGCGCCGGGGTCGTAGTCGAACGCGAACGGGGGCGTGTCGAGGTCGGTCACGCCAGCAGCATCGCCCGCCCGGGCGAAAACGGTAGCGGCGGCGGAAGCGGCATCGACGGCGGAAGCGCGACCGGGGTGTCCGGCCGTCCCGGGTGGGCCGGGCTACGCGACGGAGACATCCGCGCCCAGCGCCGCCATCGTCTCGAAGAAGCCGGGGAACGAGACATCCACGTGCTCGGCGCCGGTGACGGTCGTCTCCCCGTCGGCGACGAGGCCCGCGACGGCCAGCGCCATCACGAGCCGGTGGTCGCCGCGGCCGTGGACCGTCGCGCCCGAGAGCGCGGAGTCGCCGCCGTGGACGATCAGGGCGTCGGGCTCCTCGGTCACCTCCGCGCCCAGTTTCTCCAGCGACTCGGCCATCGCCGCCACGCGGTCGGTCTCCTTGTAGCGGACGTGCTCGGCGTTGACGATGCGCGTCTCTCCGTCGGCGACGGCGCCCAGGACGGCGATCGTCGGGAGCAGGTCCGGCGTGTCGCCCACGTCGACCTCGACCCCCGAGAGCGACGACGCGCGGACGGTGATCTCGCCGGCGTCCTCGTCCCACTCGATGTCGGCGCCCATGCGGTCGAGCACGTCGACGATGGCGGAGTCGCCCTGCGCGCTCGGTCGAGCGCCCTCGACGACGACCGCCTCGCCGTCGGCGGCGGCGACCGCGCCCGCCGCAAGCAGGTACGACATCGACGAGAAGTCGCCGGGGACGGCATACTCGTCGGCCGCGTACGTCTGCCCGCCGTGCACCCGGAACCCCGTCTCCGTACGCTCGCTGTCGACGCCGAAGTCCGCGAGCACCTCGCGGGTTATCTCGACGTACGGCGCGGACTTGAGTTCGGTCTCCAGATCGACCTCGATCCCCTCGTCGGTGACCGCGCCGGCCATGAGCAGGGCAGTGACGAACTGCGAGGACACGTCGCCGGGGATGGCGACCGTCCCGCTGCCCATGGCGTCGCCGACGACGAGGGGCGCCTGCCCGTTCCGGCGGGTCGACTCCGCCCGCCCGCCGAGATCCGCGACGGCGTCGAGGAGCGGCCCCTGCGGGCGCGAGCGCAGCGACCCGTCGCCGGTGAGGACGGCGAGGCCGTTGGTCAGCCCCGCCGCGGCGGTGACAAGGCGCATCGTCGTCCCCGAGTTCGCGCAGTCGATCACGTCGTCGGGGGTGCCCGGCCGGCCGGCGAAGCCCGCGACCTCGACGGCGGTCGCGCCGCCCTCGGCGCTGTCTGCGTCCCGGTCGTCCGCGTCGTCGCCGCCGACCCACGTGACCTCGCCGCCGAACGCCTCGACCGCGCGGCCGGTGGCTCTGGGGTCCGCGGAGTCGAGGGGGTCCGTGACGGTCGTGCCCGCGCCGTAGCCGGCGGCGAGGATCGCGCGGTGCGTGTAGCTCTTCGACGGCGGGGCGCGCGCGCGGCCGGCGACCCGCGACGGGGAGACGTGTGCGTCCATGTCCCGGAGGTGCGCCCGGCCGGGCAAGTGTGTACCGACCGCGACAGCGGTTGCGGCTGCTCGGGGGGAGCCCTCGCCGGCGGAGCCGACGGCCACGCGTTCGACATCCTGCTCGACGAGCTGCTCGGTAACGGGCCGGTCCCCGACGGCCGAATCGGCGGCGTGGATTCCGCTCTGCGCGGCGGCGCGGGTCTGGCACGCGCTCGGGGACCCGGTGAACGGCGCGATCGGCGACCGGGGGTCGGCCGAGCGCGAGCCCTCGACCCGGGACCCGGCGACTGCTCGGTCGGTCTGGACCGTCGGCGTCCCCACGACGAAAACGACTATCCCGCCGGTCGCCGCACCCTCCACCATGACACGCAGTCTCGCCGCGCTTGACGACCTGCTCGCGGCGACGGGCGCCGACGCGTACTGCATCGACGCCGGAAGCGCCGATTCGAACCAGCTGTACCTCTCGGGGTTCGACGCGCCGGACCCGTTCTTCACCGCGTACACGGGCGAGGGGCTCGCGGTGCTCGTCTCCGGACTCGAATACGGGAGAGCGACGAAGGAGTCGCACGCCGATACCGTCGCTCGGCTCTCCACGTACGACTACGCCGAGCGCGCCGCCGACGAGGGACAGGCCGCGGCGCAGTCGGGCGTGTACGCGGATTTCCTGTCGGACCTGGGCATCGAGTCGACGCTCGTCCCCGAGCGCTTCCCGGTCGGTATCGCCGACGGTCTGCGCGAGGCCGGGGTCGCCGTCGACGTGGACCGCGACGACGTGATCGAGACAGTCCGCGCGACCAAGACCGACGAGGAACTCGACGCCGTCCGCCGCGCGACCGAGGCCAACGAGGCCGCTATGGCGGCCGCAGAGGATCTCATCGCCGCCGCCGAGGTGGCCGACGACGGCACGCTGGTGATCGCCGAGGGTGAGGAGGGGGAAGCGGTCCCGCTCACCAGCGAGCGCGTGAAAGAGGAGATCGAGGTCACCCTCCTCCGGCACGGCTGCGCGCTCGACGAGACGATCGTCGCCTGCGGCGCCGACGCCGCCGACCCCCACGACCGCGGGTCGGGCCCGCTCGAAGCCGGCGAGAGCATCGTCGTCGACATCTTCCCGCGCGAGAAGGCGAGCAAGTACCACTCGGACATGACGCGCACCTTCGCGAAGGGCGGGACGAGCGACGCGCTCGTCGAGCGGTTCGACCTGACCGAGGAAGCGCTGTCGGCCGCGCTGGACGCGGTCGAACCGGGCGCCACCGGCGCCGAGGTCCACGCGGCCGCCTGCGACGTGTACGAGGCCGCCGGCCACCCGACGCTGCGCTCGGACCCGGACGCGGAGACGGGCTTCATCCACTCAACCGGCCACGGCGTCGGCCTCGACGTGCACGAGCAGCCGGGGCTCAACCCCCGCGGCGAGGAACTGGAGCCGGGGCACGTGATCACCGTCGAGCCCGGCCTGTACGACCCCGAGGTCGGCGGCGTCCGTATCGAGGACATCGTGATCGTCACCGAGGACGGCTCCGAGAACCTCACCGCCGGCTACCCGGTGGAGCTGGTGATCGAGTGAGCGCCCGCATCCCTACCCCGGTCGGTGACCACGACCGCCGTGAGCGGGGCCGCCGACGCGGCTTTGGTCACCGCGCCCCGTCGTCGTGGTATGAGCCTGTTCGAGCGCGTCACCGATGCGTTCCGCGAGTCGGGCGCCCGGGAGGATCCAGAGCGCGACGCGGGGGAGCCGGTGACTGACTCGGACGGCGCCGGCGGCTCCGGCGACGGGCCGGTGGGCGGGGGTCCCGCGAACGAGCGGACCGACGCCATCGTCGCCGTCTGCCAGCGGGCGACGGACGGCGTCCGGACCTACACGATCGAGATCGACGCCGCGGGCGCCGAGATCACCGAGGTCGCGCCCGGCCTGCTGGAGGCGCACTTCGAGGTCGCCGAGGGCGGCGTCGGCGCGGACCACGTCACCGTCCGCGCGGTCGACTTCCGCGGCGAGGCGCGTACGGTCGAGGCCGAGACGCTCGTCGGCGTGCGGTTCGCCGAGTCGGTGCCGCTGTCCGACGTGCAGATGCGCCTCGTCGCCGCCGAGGACCACGGCGGCGACACGCTCCCGTCGGAGCTGTTCCGGATCGCGGCCGTGGAGTAGCGACGGCCGCCCGGCGGGCGACGCGGTCGCGTCCGGCGTCGCCGAGTCCGGCGCGGTCCCCCCACCGCCGCGACCGATACCCTTTCGGTCGCCACACTGATAGCGGGTGGCATGAAGTTGCTCGTCGTCGGCGCCGGGGAGATGGGTCGGTGGGTCGCGCGGACCCTCCACCCGGTCAGCGAGCGGGTCGCGCTCGCAGACACCAACCCTCAGGCCGCGATGGACGCCGCCGAGGCGGTCGTCGACGGCCGCGTCGTCCCCCTCGACACCGACGAGTCATTCGACTGCGTCGCGCTCGCGGTGCCGATCCCGGCGGTCGCCGACGCGGTCGCGGCGTACGTCGAGAACGCCGCCGACGGGGCGATCGTCGACGTCTCCGGCGTGATGGCCGACCCGCTGGCCGCGATGGCCGAGCACGCCGTCGGCGAGTACGCCAGCTTCCACCCGCTGTTCGCGCCGCCGCGCGGCCCCGGCCGGATCGCGTACGTCCCCGGCGAGGCCGGTCCGGTCGTCGAGCGCGTCCGCGAGCAGTTCGCCGCCGTCGGCAACGACGTGTTCGAGACGACGGCCGCCGAGCACGACGAAGCGATGGCGAAGGTCCAGACGGGCGCACACACGGCCGTGCTCGCGTACGCGCTGGCCGCCGGCGACGTGGACGAGCGCTTCCACACGCCCGTCTCCGAGCCGCTCGCGGACCTGGCGCGAACCGTCACCGAGGGCGAGCCCCGCGTGTACGCCGACATCCGGGAGGCGTTCGACGGCGCCGAGGGGGTCGCGGCGGCCGCCGACGCGCTGGCGACCGCCGACCGCGACGGGTTCGCGGCGCTGTTCGAGCGCGCCGGCGACGCGGTGGGCGTCGACTCGCGGGTCGACGGCGACGGTCCGCCCGCCGACGAGTGAGCCCCTCGAGACAGAACCGTTACCCACGCCGACCGAGTAGCCGCCGGCAATGAGCCCATCGCCGCACTCGCGCCCGAGCCGGCGCCCGCACTCCCACTCGGACACGCGGTCGCGGGCGCGCTCGGTCAGCGCTCGCCGCGCCGCCTCGCGGTCGCCGACGCCCGCCGGGTGGTCGCCGTGAGCGTCGACCGCGAGGCGCTGCGCGACACCGCAAAGTACCTCCGCAACGCCCGCCCCGTCGATCCCGACGAGGTGTACGAGTACCTCCCCGACCGACCGCACCCGGCGGTCGTGCGCACCGCACTCCGCGAGGAGGCGTTCGACCTCGGACTCTACGAGCGCGAGGACGGCACGTTCGTCCCCGCGAGCGAGAGACCGGTCGACCCGCCGGGGTGGTCGCCCGAGGCGTTCCCCGACGGGCACGCCGAGACGATCGAGGACCTGCTGTTCGAGACGTACGGCCTCGACTGGCACGAGGGCGACTCGGGCGACGCGCTCCGCGAGACGATCGACCGCCTGAAAGAGGACTACTACCGCGGGCGGCCCGTCGAGTACGACGCCGACGCCGCGCTCGCGTACGCGCTCTACCACCAGCCGGACTTCTACGCCGCCGTCGGCTACGTGCTCGACCGGCTCGCCGACCGCGGTCTGCTGCCCCGGACTCTGTGCGTGCTCGACGTGGGCGCGGGCACCGGCGGTCCCGCGCTGGGCCTGTTTGACTACCTCCCTGACGACGCAGTGGTCGACTACCACGCGGTCGAGCCGAGCGACAACGCGGACGTGCTCGCCGAGGTGCTCGCGGACACCCGGCGGAACGTCCACACGACGATCCACCGCGAGACCGCCGAGGCGTTCGACCCGGAGGCAGTCGGCGACGTGAACCTCCTCTTGTTCGGCAATGTTCTCTCTGAGTTGGACGACCCCGAAGCGGTCACCTCCCGCTGCCTCGACGCGCTCGCCGCCGACGGTTCCTGCGTCATGCTGGCGCCGGCGGACCTGAACACCTCGACCGAGCTGCGCCGCGTCGAGCGGGCACTGACGCCGCCCGACGGCGACGTGAGCGTGTACGCGCCGGACCTTCGCCTCTGGCCCGGGGACGCCCCGGACGACCGCGGGTGGTCCTTCGAGGAGCGCCCGGATCTCGCCGTCCCCTCGTTCCAGCGGAAGCTGGACGACGCGGCGACGCGCGCGTACGACGAGGAGCCGGGCACCTACCTCAACACGGACGTGAAGTTCTCGTGGGCGGTGCTCCGCCCCGACGGCGAGCGCCGCCACCCGGTCGTCGCCGGCGCCGACCGTCACCACCGCATGGCCGAGTCGGAGGCCCACGTCACTGACCGGGTGAACCTCCTCGCGGTGAAGCTCTCGGCCGACCTCGCGCCCGACGACGCGAACCCGCTGTTCAAGATCGGCGACGGGAGCGAGCGGGTGGAGCACTACCTCGTCGTGACGGGCGAGTCGGCGCTCAACCGCGACCTGCGGGAGGCGCCGTACGGCGCGGTCCTGTCGGTCGAGAACGTCCTGATCCTCTGGAACGACGACGAGGGCGCGTACAACCTCGTGTGCGGGAAGGAGACGGTCGTGGACGTGGTCGCGACCTGAGTCGCATCGCGGCAGCGGTGCGGGTGCCGCCGATGTGCTCGCCGCCCTCTCAGGCCGGGCCGTAGCGCGCCACGCCAGCGCGCGCCACCCAGACGGCGACGCCGCCCGCGACGAGCACGGCGACGACCACGAGGTACGACGCCGGGTCGGCGCTCCCGACGGCCAGTTTGGCGGCGACGTTCGCGGGGTTCGCGGGCGACAGCGCCGCCGCCCCGAACAGCCCGAGCACGCCCAGCGAATACACCGTCTGTGCGGCTCTGCGGTCGGGCGCGGTGAGCGCGAGCGCGGCTCCCAGCGCCGTCACCAGCGCCGCCAGCCCGGCCGTCAGGCCGAGCAGCCCGACCACCCCGGCCGCCGTCACAAGCGCGCTCGGTGCGGGGGCGATGGCGGTGCCGTTTACCGACAGCAGCGCGAGCCACAGCGCCGCCTGCACCGGCGCGAGGCCGGCGGCCGCCAGCAGCTTCCCCTCGACGATGTTGGTCATCGTCACCGGCGCGACCCGGAGCAGTTCCAGCGTCCCGCGCTCCAGTTCCTCGGTGAGCGAGTCGACCGTCACCGAGCCGGCGATGAACACCGGGAGGAACAGCAACAGGGGAACGAGCACCGTGTAGGTGAAGCCGAAGTACGGCGAGGACCCCGCCTGCGGCGGCAGCGCGAGCGTCTCGGCCGACAGCGACGCCGAGCGCTGATCGCGCTCCAGGCGCTCGAACGCCCGCAGCGCCTCGCGCGCGCGCACCACGACCAGGGTCGTGCCGACGCTCCCCTCCGGGACGAGCACGCGAACCTCCACGGTACCGCGCTCGGTCGCCGTCGCCAGCATCGCCGCGTCGACCCGTCCGTCGGCGAACGCGTCGGCGGCGGCCTGTCGGGTCGGGTAGCGACGCGGCTCCATCCCGTCGGTCCGCTCCAGCGCGAGCGCGAGGTCGCCGGTGTCGTCGCCGGCGACGGCCGTCTCGACCGAGTAGCCCGCCGCGGCGCCGGGGTCGTACAGCGACACCAGCCCGACGACGAGGAACGACGAGAACGCCGCGACGAACAGCTGTATCACCAGCGCGAGCAGGATCGTCTTCTCCGAGCGCAGCGACGCCAGCTCCCGCCTGGCGATCGTCCAGCGGGGGTCGCGCCCTGTGCGATCGCCCGCGGCGACGGTGCCCGGGATCGGGTTCGGGGCGTCGGCCGACGGCGCGTCTGCTCGGCGGTGACCGCCGTCGCCGGCGCCACTCCCGCCGCGGTCCGCCTCGCGGTCGTTATCCAAGGGCGCTCACCACCGTGAGGTCGTAGGTGAAGTGGATCGCCATCGCGACGAGCAGGGTTCCGGCCCACGCGCGCCGCCCCCGCGTCGCGCCGACGGCGCCGACCGCCGCCGTGACGACGTGCAAGAGGAGCGGGAGCGCCACCAGCGCGAGCCCGGCCGCCGGGCCGAGGCCGCTGCCGACGCCCGCGGTACCGAACGCCGCCTCGCCCAACGGGAGCGAGCCGAGACCGACGACCTGCACGACCACGGTGGCCTTCTCCGCGAGGAAGAAGCCGGCGCCCGACAGCGCCCCCAGTTTCAGCGCCGTGGGGAGGTCGCGCTCGAAGCGCGACCTGTGGAAGCCGGCGTACACGCCGACGCCCTTGGCGACCTCCTCAACCACCGCGACGACGACGAGCAGGGCGACGATGGCCGCGCCCTCCGGCAGCGCGAATAGCACCGCGACGCCGAGCAACTCGGCGACGAACACGAACGGGACCGACAGCGCCGACAGCAGCGCCACGTCGCGGGGGCGGTGCAGGCGCACCGCGAGCGCGTCGAGGAACTTCAGCGGCACCGCCCGCTGGGTGAACATGTCTTCCTCGCGGTAAACGCCGATGCCCGTCGCGAACAGGGTGCCCGCGACGAGGTAGAACGGCCCCGTCGAGAACAGGTACTCCGCGATCGACACCGCCTCCCCCTGCAGGTCGCGGACGACGAGCGTGAGCGGCGAGATGAGCGCGACGGGCGTCACGGTCGAGAAGATCGCCGGCACGAACGCATACGTCGTCAGCGCGACCGAGACCGTGACCGTGACGAAGGTGAGCTCCTTGAACGACCGCGCGAACATCGCGCCGACGAACGTCGCCGCGAGGAACACGAGCGCGATTGGGAACACCGCCGCCACCGAGAGCGGGCCACCCCCGACGGCGAGGGCGATGACCGTCGTCGCCGCGAGCGCGACCCCCGCGTACGGGAGCGTCTTCCCCGCGACGATGTCCGTCCGCGACAGCGGCGCGACGAGCAGCAGTTCCCCCCGGCGGTTGATCCGCTCGTTGAGGATCGTCGAGCCGTACGCCTGGATGACGAAGTTCATCGGCACGAGGAAGGCGAACGCGAGCACGAGCGAGGAGAACGGAAACGGCGGCGCGATCTCCGCCGGCGACCCGGTCGGCTGCCCCCCGAACAGCGACCCCGCGATGCCGCCGAAGTCGGGGACGCCGAGGCCGCTCCCCGCGCCGCCGTCGCTGGCAGTTCCCGAACCGGCCGATCTGTCGCCCGCGTCGTCACCGGCACCGTCGCTATCGCCGGTGCCGTCGCCGCCGATCGCGCCGTCGTCGTTCTCGCCGGCGGATCCGTCGCTGGCGCCGACGCGCTCGCTGGCGCGCTCGACGTAGCTGAGGGTCACGCCGACCGGGAACGCGGCCGACTGGTTCTCCTCGGCCGCGAGCAGGCGAGCGTTGTGGCGCTCGACGGCCGACCGGAACGCGCCGAGGGCGGCCTGCCCCTTCCGGGTGTTCGCGACGGAGACGGTCGCCTCGCGGTCGCTCGGGTCGCGGTCGTCGACGTACACGTCCGCGTTCGGTGCGCCGACCGGGACCGCCTCCAGCGGCGTCGAGTCAGTCACGGACTCGTGGTACGGGCTGTCGGAGCTGACCGCGACCGCGTAGATGTCCTCGTCGAGCGCGACGCCGCCGGCGAGCAGGCCGCCCGCGGCGACGCCGAGGGTCAACAGCAGGGCGACGGCGCCGAGGACTGCGGTCTTCCGGTCGACGGTGCCGACCGTCCGGGACACCTCCCAGCGCGCGACCCGGAGCAGCTTCCGGGGGGAGACGTTCACTCCGCGGCCTCCGGCGCTTCGGGCGGTTCCGACGGTTCCGACGGGTCGCGTTCCCGGTCACCCTCGACGGCGCCGGGGGCGACCCGGCGGCTCCCGGGCATCGGCTGGCCGGCCACGTCGAGGAAGATCTCCTCCAGCGTCGACTCGCGCGTGCGGATGTCGATCACCTCGCCGCCCGCGGCGGCCGCCGCCTCGCGGACCTCCTCGACGGCGTCCATCGAGTCGACGGTCGTGACGTGCCGGTCGCCGTCCGGTTCGCTGCGTTCGACGGGGACCGTCGTGAACACGCGGTACGTCGTCTCCCCGTGCTCGGCGCGGATCTCCTCGACGGTGCCGCGCGCGACGATCTCGCCCTCGTTCATGATCACGACGCGATCGCAGACCGACTCGACGTGATAGAGGTTGTGCGCCGAGAACAGCACGGTCTTGCCCGCGTCGGCGAGGTCGCGAACGTACTCCAGGACGTAGTTGGTGGTGAGCGGATCCAGCCCGGACGCCGGTTCGTCGTAGATCAGCACGTCCGGATCGTTGACCAGCGACCGCGCGATCGCGACCTTCCGCTTCATCCCCTTCGACACGTCCCCCAGCCGGCGATCGCGGTGCTCCAGTTCGAGGTCGTCGAGCGCGGTTTCGATGCGCTGATTCGCGGTCTCGCGCGGCACGTCGTACAGATCCGCGAAGAAGCGGAGGTAGCTCCGCGCGGTCATGTCCTCGTACAGCGGCGACTCCTCCGGGAGAAAGCCCAACGCGGTTCGCGTCTCCGGGTCGCCCGCGGGCTCGCCGGCGACGCGGACGGTTCCGGCGGTCGGCTCGATGAGCCCCGCGAGCGTCTTGAGCGTCGTCGTCTTGCCCGCCCCGTTCGGGCCGACGACGCCGAATATTTCCCCCGGCTCCACGTCGAAGGTACTCCCGTGCACGGCGACGAAGTCGCCGTACACCTTCCGCAGGCCGTCGACGGTTATCACACGGGTGCGTTCGCCCGCGAGGGTATAGTGGCGTCGGCGCGCCTATCGACAGTGAGAACGCGGCAGCGGCTGCGCCCTCGATCGAGTCCGGGTTCCGTCTCGCCTCACGCCCGCTCGGGCGGGCGGAAATCGACGCAGCCGAACGTCACGTACCGGCCGTCGTCCGAGGGGTCGCTCGACTCACCCTCCGTGCGACGGCCCTCTCTGACCTTGTCGGAATCGCTCCCGGCCGCAGGGTACGGATCCGTCGGGAATGCCGGCCGGACCGCCCGCTCGTCGGGGACCCAAGCGCCGTCCGCATCGTTCGCGACTGCCGTGCCGTATGACGTGAATGTCCGCTGCTCTGACATACAATACTAGTACACCTCGTCCAATATATACGTTTCCATCGATTACTCGGATTCGAGTAAATAATTATCACGATCGGCACGATCGCTCACTGAGCCAGAGACCCCGCCGTCGACGGCGCGGTCGCTCGCGAACGTTCGATCGGGTAGTACGTCGGAGTCAGGAGTGTTACTCGTCGTCTTCGCCGCCGTCGGTCCGCGCGTCGAGTTTCTCGTTGCCTCGTTCCCACACTCGGTCGGCTGATGCTCCGTTCGGTGCTGTGTGACTGACCTCTCGCATCGTTCGTTTCGCCATCGTGACACAGTGGAGCACGTCCGGGTATTTCAACGTTGCATGGAATTCCCTTAGAGACTCTGTACCATATTAGGACAATAATATTTTGGGCGATCGCCGCCGACCGACCGATCAGTTCCGCCGGCGTTCGTTCCCCAAACCATGAGAGAACGCATTTGACTGAAGCCGCAGTGAACAGGCGTATGAACCGGACGATCGTCGACCTGTTGGCCGACAACGCCGAGCACGCCCGAGCGTTCGCCGGGCGCTTCGACGAGGTACAGGACGGACAGTATCCCGAGGCTGTGACGGTCTGCTGTTCGGACTCGCGGGTGCTCCAGGATCAGATCTTCGGCAACGAGACGCCTGGACGACTGTTCACCTGCGGGAACATCGGGAACCGCGTCGTCCAGCGAACCGACGCCCGCGAGGTGGTCTCCGGCGACGTGCTCTACCCGCTGGCGCACGCGGGGACGCGGACGGCCGTCGTCGTCGGTCACACCGGCTGCGGCGCCGTGACGGCGACCTACGACGCGCTCGCGGGAGGGCTCGCCGCGGACAGCGAGCCGCCGGGGATCGAACACTGCATCGACCTGCTCGCTCCCCACATCGAGCCGGGCGTCGACCTGCTCCCCGAGGGGCTCGACGACGCCGAGGCCGTGAACCACCTCGTCGAATACAACGTCGACCGCCAGGTCGATGAGCTCCTCGGCAGCGACGACGTGCCGGACGACACCGATGTCGTCGGCGTCGTCTACGACTTCCAAGACGTGTACGGCGGCGAGCGAGGGGAAGTTCACCTGATCAACGTCGACGGCGAGCGCGACCCCACGGCGTTGCGGGCCGAGCACGAGGTGGTCGACGACCGGATCGCTCGCCTCTGGACGTACTGACCGCGGCGACGGGTGCGACCCGATACCACGGAGTCGATCGATTGAACTCGACCGCCGCAGATCCGGCCGTATGAACGATCTCTCGCCGCCGGACGACCAGACGCTCGTCGCGGATCGCGCCGACTGGGTCGACGCCGACGCGGCCGCACACCTGACCGCCCACCCGCTTGACGGCGTCGGCACCGAGTACCCCCACGCGACGGGCGCCGTCGACGGCCCCGGTGACGTGACGCCGCCGCGCGAGCGCCACCCCGTCTTCTATGGCTGCTTCGACTGGCACTCGGCGGTCCACAGCCACTGGTGTCTCGTGCGTGCGCTGCGCGTGTTCCCCGAGCACCCCGATCGCGAGGCGATCGTCGCGGGGATCGACGAGCAGTTGACCCCCGACGGCGTCGCCGGCGAGATCGCGTGGTTCGACGAACACGAGACGTTTGAGCGACCCTACGGCTGGGCGTGGCTGCTCGCGCTCGCCGCCGAACTCGACCGGTGGGACGACCCGCGGGCGGCGCGCTGGAGCGACGCGCTCGACCCGCTGGAGGAGCAGATCCGCGACCGCGTCGCCGAGCGGTTCCTTCCGATGGGTCGACCGTTCCGCGTCGGCACGCACGGCAACTCCGCGTTCGCGCTCTCGCTGGTCCTCGATTACGCGCGGACGGTGGGCGACGGCGCGCTCAATCGGAGCGCGACCGAGACGGCGCTGGCGTTCTCCCGCGACGACGCCGACGCGCCAATCGGACTCGAACCGCTCGGGTGGGACTTCCTCTCGCCCGCGCTCGTGGAGGCCGACCTCATGCGCCGGGTGCTCGACGGCGACGCCTTCGTCCGCTGGCTCGACGGCTACCTCCCCGACGCGGATGCGCTCCCCGCGCCCGCGTCCGTCGACGAGGCGTTCACGGACGACTACGCCGGGTCGCACTGGCTGTCCTCGTTCGTCTGCTACCTCCTCACACGCAACGAGGGCGGGATCGCGGTCTCAACGTAGCAAGGGACGCGGGAACGGCCCTACACCGCCGATTTGAGATCCCAGATCAGCGATCGAATCTTGTATCCGACGGAGTCATTCTGGTAACCCTTCCAGCCACTGATGCCGCCTGCGAGCGTCGCCGCGTCGTACCCGGCGGCGTCGAGCACGCTCGTCGCGCGCTTGGCGACGACACCCATCTTGCACACGACGACCACGTCCTCACCGCGGGGGATCTCGTTGAGGTGCGCGCGGAGCGCGGCGTCGTCGCCGCCGCGAAGGTCATGGTAGACGGGGACGTTGTGACTCCCGTCGATCGCGGTGCGCTGGTAGTCCGAGTGCGGCCGGATGTCCAGCACGAACGGGGCGGCGCCGCGGTCGAGGCGGTCGTCCAGTTCCTCGGGGCGAATGCTGCTCATTGTTGCTGTCTTGTGCTCGGCGGTCAAATCCGTGGCGTTCGTCGGGCCGATCTCCCTCGGCGGCGACCGCCGACTACCGACTCTCCCGCTGTTCGACCTTGTTCAATTCGATCAACAGCCGGAAGATCGCCTTCACGAGGTTCGAGTCCACCTCGAACCGCTCGGCGTTCTCGCCGGCGCGGTCCATCACGGCCTGCTCTTGGGTCTCGTCTGTCGTCGGCAGGTCGCGCCGCGCTTTCACGTCGGCGATGGTGTCAGCGACGTACGTGCGCCGAGCGATGAGTTCGACCAGTTCGCGGTCGATGTCGGCGATCTCTCCGCGCAGTTCGTCCAGGCTCATCGCCTCCAGTTCCTCCGGTTCCTGACTCGTGTCGTCGTAGCTCATTGTCTGAGATTGTCCGCTCGTCGCCAGTCACAGCACACGCGCGCCGGTCTCGCGGGTCCGCGTCAGGCGCGTCTCGCCGTCCCGCGCGGCCCACCGCTCGCGGACCGCCGCCAGCGCGTCGCGGTCGCCGACGGCGACGACGCTCGGGCCGGTTCCCGACAGCGAGACGCCGGCGCAGTCGGCCATCGCCTCGACCGCGGGGTCGCTCGGGAACCCCAGCGCCGCCGAAAAGGCGAGGCCGTTGACGGTCATCGCCCGCGCGTAGTCGCCGTTGAGCGCCAGTTCGGTCGCCAGCTCTGCCATCGGTGCGACCCGCTCGCACGCGCCCACGTCCGCGTCCGCCGAGTACGCCCGCTCGAGCGGCGTCCACACGAGCGCGTGCTCGGCGAACGGGTCGCCGCTGGCAAGCAGGTCGTCCTCGCGGTTGTCGGTGACGGTGACGCCGCCGAGCATCGACGCCGAGGCGTCGTCGAACGCCCCCGTCACGGTGACGCCGGCGTCGCGCGCGGCGCGGACGCCGACCCGGCACGCCTCGGTCTTGGTCACGTCGGCGTCGGGGTCGTTCGCCACCTCCAGCCCCAGCGCCGACAGCGTCGCCACCACGGTCGCGTTCGCGGCCGCGCTGGAGCTCTTGAGCCCCGCCGCCGTCGGCACTTCGCTGTCGGTCTCGACCGTGCCGCCCTCATCGGCGCCGTAGCGGTCGACGACGCGCTCGACGCACCGCTCGATCAGCGTCGTGTCGCCGTCAGGCGCACCCGCGATGGTGCCCGACACACCGTCGGCGTCCGGGTCGAGCCGGACCGTCGCGGTCGTCTCCAGATCCAGCGCGAACGCGGCGCCGCGGCCCGTCGCGAGGGCGTTGACAACGGTCCCGGCGCCCGGCGCGGCGGCGCGTCCTTCCATGGGTCGACGCGCGCGTTCGCCGGGGTAAAGCGTGGCGGTCGCGTCAATGTCGCTTCGCTCGCGTCACGCTCTCATCGTGGGCGGCTCGCCCACGAGCTCGCCGCCGTCCCCCGTGACGCTCGCTTCGCTCGCGTCACGCTCTCGCCGCGCTTATTCGCATCCGCGACCCACTCGGAGCTATGAGCGCTCCCCACCGCAACGACATCGCCCCCGCGAGCGTCTCGGTCGCCCTC
Organism: Halobaculum gomorrense; assembly: GCF_900129775.1. Lineage (GTDB taxonomy): Archaea > Halobacteriota > Halobacteria > Halobacteriales > Haloferacaceae > Halobaculum > Halobaculum gomorrense. Next base: position 36,349 of record NZ_FQWV01000011.1, read on the forward strand.
CGCGAGGAGGGCGTCGAGGTCGAGTACCTCGACGACCGGGTCACCTTCTACCACGGCGTCCCGCAGGTCGTCGAGGACACCCTCACAACCTCGCCGGGCAAGGAAACCCACGTGCTCGTCACCGACCCCTCCGAGACCGAGGGCGTCCTGCTGTACGTGAACGACCTGAAGACCCACGATGACATCCTCGAACAGACCGGCGTCGGCCGCGTCATCCTCGGCGAGGGCGAGGAGGAGGAGCTGTTCCCCGGCGTCACCGCCCGGCGCCCCGGGGGGCAGCGCACCGAGATCGAGGCAGACCCCGAGGTCGCGGGCGGGCGTGTATTCGCCTTCGTCGAGGACGACTGGGGCGAGGAGAGCTACGAGTTCGTCGCGGACGACGGCGGCGCCGAGGAGCCGACGACCGACGCGGACCGCGCCGGCGACGATGACGCCCACGCAGACGGAGCCCAGTGAGATGAGCCTCCGCAAGCCGTGGCGCGACCTCGATCGATCGGCGGCCGCGGCCGCGCCCGACCGCTACGGCGTCTACGAGCTGGGCGACGGGGAGGGGGAGCCCGTCGGGCACGGGGTCGGCGTCGTCCGCGACGAGGTGAAGGAGGCGCTGGCCTACGGAGACGCCGCGACGGTTCGGTGGGCCGTCGCGGAGTCGCGGGAACACGCCGAGCGGCTCGCGGACGACCGTTTCTGAGCGGCTCGGCGTCCGGCGAGGCGACGGGGGCCGCGGCAGCGACGGCTCACTGGAGGTACGAGGGGTCCTCCGCGTCGCAGTGCTTCTCGTGCTGTTCGGCGTCGTCGGGGTCGTCGAACAGCAGGCCGCAGGCGTCACACTGGTACCAAGTCATGTCGTCACGCTCCGTTGCCGTGACCATAGGTAGCATTCGACGCGCCGAGGGTAAATCGCTACCGGCGCCGCACCGGCGGCGAAGACGTTGTCGTCGCCGCGGATGCCGCGGCGGGTGTCACAGCGGGTGTCGCGGCGGTCGGCCCGGCCATCGGCACCGACACCGTCGCCGACTCAGAAGTCTGGGAGGTCGTCGGGCGCCTCGAACTCGCTCTCCCAGTCGACGTACTCAGCCTTCAGCACCTCGCAGACGACCTGCCCGAACTCGGTCAAGGCGGCGTTGATCGACGACACCTGCTCCCAGCTGTCGAGCTCCGGGTGAGGGTCGCGCTCCTTCCAGTCCTCGGGGATCCCGGGAGCGTGGTAGCCGACGCGATCGGCGAAGTCGTCCCAGAAGAAGTCGAACCGCTCGAACAACCCCAGGTCCCCGGCGATGCGCCACGTCTCGGCGTCGATGTCTGCGTCGGCGGACCACCGGTCGAACGCCTCCGCCCAGGCGCCCTCCCGGAGGAACGCCTCCAGTTCCTCGCGGTGGTACTCGTCGCCGGCGACCTCGGTGTCGTCGTACTGGCTCGGGTCGACCGTCGAGAGGGTCGGCAGCGGCGGCGTGTCGGCGTCGAGGCTCATGCTAGGGCGTACCCCCGCGCCGGGCAAATGCCTGCCGGAGTGCTCATGCCCCCGGCCGGAGATTCCCGGCCAGCGGATCCCGGCCGGACCGACCGACACGTGCGTAGACGAGAGCGCCGGAGTTATTCGGATCAGGGTCGTACCGTGGGTCATGCCAACACGACGCGACTTGCTCGCGGGGCTCGCGAGCTCGGGCGCCGCCGCCAGCGCCGGCTGCGTGCGCTTGGGCGCCTCGGAGGCCGCGCCACGGGCCGCGGCCGGGTCCGAGAGCGACGGGTCGGGCGCCGGAACCGGTGGCCGGTCGCCGGCGACCGAGACCGACGTGTACCGGTCGACCATCCAGTCGGTCGTCGGTATCCTAAACTACGGTCAGAACGGCCCGCAGGGCAGCGGCTCCGGCTTCGTTGCGGGCGACGGCTACATCGTCACGAACCAGCACGTCGTGGCCGGCGCGACCGAGGTGAAGCTCCGATTCCAGGGCAACACGTGGCGCGACGCGGCGATCGTCGGCACCGACGCCTACTCGGATCTGGCGGTCCTGCGCGCCGAGGACCGTCCCGAGGCGGCGACGCCGCTCTCGTGGGTCGCCACCGACCCCGAGCCGCCGGTCGGAACGTCGGTCATGGCGATCGGATCGCCGTACGGCTTCAGCGGCTCCGCCTCCACCGGCGTCATCTCCGGCGTCGACCGCGTGCTGTCGGCGCCGAACAACTTCACCGTCGCCGACTCCGTGCAGACGGACGCCGCGCTCAACCCCGGCAACTCCGGCGGGCCGATCGTCACGTACGGCGGCGACGTGGCCGCGGTCGCCGCCCGCGGCGGCGGCGACAACCTCGGCTTCGGCGTCTCGGCGGCGCTGTCGAAGCGCGTCATCCCCGCGCTCGCGGCGGATGGGGAGTACGACCACTCCTACATGGGCGTGCGTCTGGTCGAGGTGTCACCGCTCATCGCCGAGGCGTACGGCATCGACGACGTGGGCGGCGTGCTCATCGTCGAGGCGGTCGAGGGCGGCCCAGCCGACGGCACCCTCCGGGGCACCGACGGATCGACCACCGTCGACGGGGTCAGCGTCCCCACCGGCGGCGACGTGGTCGTCGGGGTCGGCGGCACGGATGTGGAGGTGCAGGCGGACCTCTCGAACTACCTCGCGCTGGAGACCTCCCCGGGCGACACCGTCGAGTTCACCGTGCTGCGCGACGGGAGCGAACGGACCGTCTCGTTCGAACTCGGGGAGCGCCCCGAACCCGACGCCTGAGCGCCGTCGTTACCGGTCTTCGCGACCTCCCTGGTCCGCCTCGTAGGCTCTTCGGGCCGCCTCGCCGCCGTTGGTCGCCGCCGAGACGCCGTCCGCCTCCGCGGCAGCCTCCTCGCTGACGGTCGTGACCTGGTCGGTCAGCGTCGCGGCGACCTGCCCCTGGAGGACGACGCCCGTGACGACCAACAGCGTCGCCAGCGTGAGCGCCGTGAACTTCCGGAGGTCCGCCCGTCAGAGGATGTCTGAAATACGGCCCATGTCACCCGCTTCAGAAAAGCGTATTTACGATCAGCCCCGACCATCAGTTCAGAAAACGTTCACGTTTGATGTGTGCTACCGCCGAACACGGACACCGGCTCCGGCGCGCGGGCCTCACCCGAGCCGTTCGCTCACGTCTGCCAACTGCGACCGCCGCTCCTCGGTCGCCCCCTCGCGAAGCGCCGCCTCCTCGGGCGTCGGACACTCGAGGTCCGGCACGGGCGTCGGCGAGCCCTCCTCGTCGAGCGCGACGAAGGTAAGAAACGAGGTGGTCGTCCGGCGCTCCTCGCCCGTCCGTGGGTTCTCCGCGCGAACGTCGACTTTCACGTCGACGCTCGTGCGCCCGGTGTTGAACACGTACGCCTCCAGCACCGCGACCTCCCCCAGGTCGATCGGTGCGATGAAATCGACGTGGTCGAGCGACGCCGTCACGCACTGGCGTCGCGAGAACCGCATCGCCGCGATGGCGCCACAGATGTCCATCCAGTGGAGCACCGCGCCCCCGAGGGCGCGCCCGAGGTTGTTCGTGTCGTTGGGAAGCAGTAACTCCGTCATCTCCGTGTACGATGCCGCGAGCGTCCTCTCGTCGTCCTCGCGGGCGCCCTCCTTGGGTGCGGCGTCGACACCCCCATCGACGGATTCGTCGGCGTCGGTCATACTGGGTCGTCCGGCGGCGTCGGTATCAACCCCTTCGGTATCACGTCTCCGAGGGCGCGAGCGCCGCGACTGGCGGGGCAGGTGCGGCGGCGCTCGGGTTCGCTCGCTCGCGACTCGCCCGAACCGTTATGGGGCGCTTGACCGAACATTGCCACATGATAACGAACCGCGATATCTCGTCGCGAGCGCTGCTGGAGGAGGCCCTCGACGAGCTGGTCGAGTCGGCGAGCGAGAACGGCGTCTCCGACGAGGTACTGGCGGAGGCGTTGCGCGTGCGGGCGTCCGAGGTCGACGAGAGCGGCGACGGGGGATCGAACGGGACCGGGAGCGGCGGTCCCGACGACCCTCACCGGTAGCGGAAGTCGTCGTCCGGGTCCGACCCCGATCGTTCCGGATCGCGGTCGCGCGGATCGGAGCCGGTCGGGCGGTCGTCGGGGTCCTCGGCGCCGCCGTCGACGTCGATCGACTCTGGGGGCTGTCCCGCGGCGTCGACGACCTCGTCGCTCACGTGGATGGGACACTCCAGGCGGGCGGCGATGGCGATGGCGTCGCTCGGGCGGGCGTCGAAGACGAACCGGTCGGGCTCGCCGTCGACGTAGCGCTCGGCGGTTAGCTTACCGTAGAAGGTCCCCTCGGCGATGTCGTCGATGCGAACGGAGTCGACCGCGCCGCCGAACTCCGTCACCATCTCGACGAGCAGGTCGTGGGTGAGCGGGCGGTCGAACTGCTCGCCCGCGAGCGCGCCGCGGATGGAGCGCGCCTGGTCCGGGGTCACGAAGATCGGGAGGAACTCCCCGCGGGCGCGGAGCACGACCGCGGGCACCTCCTCGCCGCCCGGCCCTGAGCCCACGCCGATGCCAGCGACCTCGGCCTCGTGGTCCATACGCACTCCACGGGGCCCGGACATGAATACCTACCGTGGCGTTCCGAGCCGAGGCAAACGCGGGGGCCCGCGCCGGCCGCGCGAGCACGCCGATCTGACGCCTCGGAACGGCCGCCCAGCGGCCCTCTGAGTCGGGACTCCGACAGGCGTATACGGGCTGGACCGGAACACGCGGCCAATGACCACCGGAACCGGCACGTGCGGGGGGTGTGGGCCGTGAGTCGCGATCCCGACGCCCCGGACTCCCGCATCTCCGACGCGGGCGGCGATCCCGCGACGGACGCCGCCGCCGACCCCGCGCCCGGCGGCGCGCCGCGCCCCTCCAATGAGCGCGGCGAGGGGAGCGTCCGCGTCGTCGGCACGGCACACGTCTCGGAGGCGTCCGTCCGCGAGGTCGAGGAGACGGTCGCCGAGGAGCGTCCCGACGTCGTCGCCGTCGAGCTCGACGAGGGGCGCTACCGGCAGATGAAAGGCGAGACGCCCGACGACCTCGATCCGGGCGACCTCCTCACGGGGAACACCGTCTTCCAGTTCCTCGCGTACTGGATGCTCTCGTACGTCCAGACGCGGATGGGCGACCGCTTCGACATCGAGCCCGGCGCCGAGCTGCTGGCGGCCGTCGAGACCGCCGAGGACCTCGGCATCTCCGTGGCACTCGTCGACCGGGACATCCAGGTGACGATCCAGCGCTTCTGGGCGCGGCTCTCTGGAATGGAGAAGCTGCGGATGGTCGGCGCGCTCGCGTTCGGCGTCACCGATCCGCGGGTCGCCGGGATCACGTTCGGCCTGATCGTCGGCGTCCTGCTCGGCCCGGCGATCGGGCTGTTCGGCGGCGCCGTCGGGATCACAGACGCGGTGCTCACGCGCGTCGGCGTCGGCGCGCTCGCGGGACTCGTCGCGGGCTACCTCGGCTTCCGCGCCGCGTCGCTCTCGCTGGGCGGCGGCGCTGGTAGGAGTGGCGCGGGCGGAGTAGACGGGGACGCCGCAGATGCGCCCGACGGCGTGAGGACCCTCGGCGTCGCCGCGGTCGTCGCCGTCGCTGTCGCCGGCGCGGTGACGGTCACCGGCGTCGGCGTCGACGCGGTCGCGGGGCTGCTCTCGGGCACCATCGTCCGTGCGGTCGGGAGCCTCGGGCTCGGCCTCCTCGCGGGGGTGGGCGTCGGCGCGCTGACGGCCGTCGCCATCGACGCGCTCGGCGTCGCGCCCGACGCCGCCGAGGCGGAGTACGAGGAGTTCGACCCCGACGACCTCACCGACACCGACGTGGTGACGGCGATGATGGAGGAGTTCCGCCAGTTCTCGCCGGGCGGTGCGGAGGCGCTCATCGACGAGCGCGACGCCTACATCGCCCACCAGCTCGTCGGCCTCCGCGAGGAGGGGTACGACGTGGTCGCCGTCGTCGGCGCGGGCCACCGCGCGGGGATCGAGTCGTACCTCGCCGAGCCCGCGTCGCTGCCGCCGATGGACTCGCTGGTCGGGACGGCGAAGTCGGGCGGGATCCCGTGGGGGAAGATCGCCGCGTTCGGGATCTCCGCCGCGTTCATCGCCTTTTTCGTGTTGCTGGCGATGGCGGGCGTGCGCAACGAGCAGCTGCTCACGCTGTTCGCCGCGTGGTTCCTCATCAACGGCGTGTTCGCCGCCGGACTGGCGAAGCTCGCGGGCGCGCGCTGGCGCTCGGCGGGCGTCGGCGGCGCCGTCGCGTGGATGACCTCGGTGAATCCCCTGCTCGCGCCGGGGTGGTTCACGGGCTACATGGAGCTTCGCCACCTGACGGTGAACGTCTCCGACATCGGCACGCTGAACGAGCTGCTGTCAGACGAGACGCGGCCGGTGCGCGCGATCTTCTCGGACATGCTCGACGTGCCGCTGTTCCGGCTGATCGTCGTCGTCGCGGCGACGAACGTCGGGAGCGTCATCGCGTCGCTGCTGTTCGCGGCGTACGTCGTCCCGGTGTTCGCGGGGTCGCTCGACGCGAGCATCGCCGACCTCATGATTCGGGGCGCCCGCGAATCGGCGCGGATCCTCTGGGGGGCCGTCACGTGAGTCGGGCGGGCGCGGGCGGCGGCCGAGCGACCGGAAGCGACGCCGTCGCGTCGGTCGCGGGCCTGTCGTTCTCCGGGCGGGAGCTTCGCGACCTCCTGGTGGCGTGGGTCGCGCTGTCGGTCGCGTTCGCGGTGTTTTTCGCCGGCGGCGGCAGCGTGGTCGTGAACTCGCTGGCGGCGGGAGCGGTCGGCTCGCTGGGCGGCCTGTTCGCCGTGAGCCTCGTCACCGCCGGCGTCGCGTTCCTGCTGCACGAGCTGGGCCACAAGGTCACGGCGGTCCGGTTCGGCCAGCGGGCCGCGTTCCGCGCGGACTACGGCATGCTGTTTCTCGCGGTCGTCGCCGCGCTCGGCGGGTTCCTGTTCGCCGCGCCGGGCGCGGTCCACCACGTCGGGCGGATCACCAAGCGCCAGAACGGACTCATCGCGCTGGCCGGTCCGGTCGTGAACCTCGTCCTCGCGGCCGTGTTCGTCCCGCTGCTGGCGATCGGGATGGCTGGGTTCTCGGCGCTCGCGCTGACGCTCGGAACCTACGGCGTCGCGGTGAACCTCCTCCTGGCGGCGTTCAACCTCATCCCCTTCGGCCCGCTCGACGGCGCGACCGTCCGGTCGTGGTCGACGCCAGTGTGGCTCGCGGCGTTCCTCCCGAGCGCCGCCCTCGCGGTCGGATTCGCCCTGTTCGTGTTGTTCTGAGACGCCGCGGCGACGCTCCCCCGTCGAGCCGTCCACCGTTCGCCGTTCGCTCCAAGGCGCTCACCGCGTTCGTGCCTCGCTGGGCCCGTGGGCGGAGCGGCATGGGACCGCTCCGCCGCCCTCCGAGGTGCTCGCTTCGCTCACACCTCGCTGTCGGTGCGCTTTTGCTCCCGCCCGAACCCCTCTCGACCATGACCGACGACGCCGGGAACGAGGACGCCCACACCGAGGAGACGGAGGAAGGACTCACGTACGCCGACGCGGGCGTCGACATCGACGCCAGCGAGGCCGCGACCGCGGCGCTCGTGTCGGCCGTCGGCGACGCCGGCGCCGAGGGAAGCGACTACGCCGGCCTGCTCGACATCGGCGACCGCTACCTCGCGCTCGCGACCGACGGCGTCGGGACGAAGCTGCTCGTCGCCGAGGCGCTGGGGGACTACTCGACGGTCGGCATCGACTGCATCGCGATGAACGCCAACGATCTGGTCGCCGCCGGCGTCGACCCCGTCGCGTTCGTCGACTACCTCGCGGTCGACGAGCCCGACGAGCGGTTCTCCGAGCAGGTCGGCGCCGGCCTCCGCGAGGGAGCCGAGCGCGCGGGGATCGCGCTCGTCGGCGGCGAGACCGCGGTGATGCCCGAGGTGATCAAGGGACTGGATCTGGCCGGCACCTGCGCGGGCCTCGTCGCGAAGGACGCCGTCTTCGACGGGCGCGCCGAGCCGGGCGACGCGCTCGTCGGGTGGGAGTCGTCGGGCATCCACTCGAACGGCCTCACGCTCGCGCGAGAGGCCGCGACCCGCGAGCACGAGTACACCGATCCCTGTCCGTTCGAGGGGTACGACACCGTCGGTGAGGCGCTGCTGGAGCCGACGCGCATCTACGCCAACCTGCTGGAACCGATGCGCGAGCACGGCGTCCGCGGCGCCGCCCACGTCACCGGCGGCGGCTGGACCAACTTGGAGCGACTGGGCGAGCACCGCTACGAGATCGCGGACCCGTGGCCGGTCCAGCCGGTGTTCAAGTTCGTGCAAGAGCAGGGGAACGTCGCCGACGAGGAGATGCACCGCACGTTCAACATGGGGACGGGCTTCGTCGCAGCCGTCGACCCCGACGAGGCCGAGTCGCTGGCGGCCGAGACCGACGGCCGGGTGATCGGCGAGGTCGCCGAGGGCGAGGGCGACGGCGTCGCGATCCGCGGGCTGGAGCTGTAGCGTCGGTCGAAGCGGCGTCATCGTCCGTCCCGAGTCAGCGGTCCCGTGTCGATTCGGCGGACCGACCGGCGTCCAACGCCGTCCCGTCCCCGTCGACCGAACCTCGAACCCGTCCGGCCTCGACTTCGACGCGGCCGCGCGCGTCGATCCGCGGGAGGAACCGCCCGAGCGCGGTCGCGACCGCATCGAGGTCGTCGACCGCGTCGGCGTCGACGGTGACGGCCGGGCGGAGTCGTCCGGACCGGGGAAGCACCACCTCGTCGTCCTCGATGCGGTAGCCCTCGAATTCGTCCCACTCGTGGAGCGCGCGGTCGACCCGGAGTCCGGCGTCGGTGACGACGTACTCCGTGTCGTCGTCCCCCAGGGCCGCGAAGACCGTCGTCACGGATCCGAGCAGGGTCGTGAGCGCCGTCGTTGACGGAACGAGCGTGTCGAGCGGGACCGCGATGACGCCGACCGACCCGGCGACTACGGCCGCGCCGGCGCTGACGGCAACGATCCCGGCGACCACGAGCAGCGTCGCCGCGACCGGCCCCGTCGGCCTCGCTCCGTTCCCGGTTCCGTCACCGTCGCCTCCGTCGAACTGGGCGTACTCCGTCGCTCCGTCGAGCGCCGACCACGTCCGGAGGCGGTCGGCCAGCACGACCGCGACGACCACGGGGACGACCGCGAGCACCCCGACGAGAGCCAGCGCCGCCTCGGGGGACTCCGGGGAGGTGAACAGCAGCAGCACGGCGAACCAGACGGCGGGCGGAGCCAGGGCCGCCGCGAGCGGCGCCACCGGCGACCGAGACGACAGCGCGGCGGGGAGGTCGTCCGCGGACGCCGCACCCGCGAACGCGACCGCGAACACGCCCGCGCCCGCACCGGCGATGAAGGCAGGGGCGACGGGGACCCCCGGCGAGAACCCGACGGCCGGAACGACCGCGAACACGACGTAGAGGGCGACGCTGGCGGGAAGGGACCGACGAGCGAACCGCTGGAGGGCGGACATCGTTCCGAGTTGTCAGTCGTAGCGTCAAAAGCGTCACGGCGGCGTGGGGTCGTCGGATATCCGTCGGGGCCCGCGTCGTGCCGTGTCGCTCTTGGCTCCCGCGTGCCTCGATCCGGCATGGCCGACCCAACGCTCGTCGGGGATCTCGTCACCCGCGAGCGCCGCTCGGACCGGCTCGCGCTCCACGCCGCGGAGCTCGACCGCACGTACAGCTACTTCGACCTCTGCAACACCGCCTGCAAGGCGGGCAACGTCCTCAGCCACCTCGGCGTCCGCGAGGGCGACCGCGTCGCCGTCGCTCCCGAGCCGCTGCCGGAGCCGGTGCTCACGTTCCTCGGCGCCGCGCTCCTCGGCGCGGTGACGGAGTTCGACGCCGACATCGACCCCGAGAGCGACGCCCGCGCGGTCGTCGTCCCGGCCGAGCGCGAGTCGGAGTTCGACCTCCCCGGCGGCTCGAAGCTGTGCGTCTTCGGGGGCGCCCCCGACCGACCGGACACCACCCACTGGGAGCAGGAGGTGTGGAGCGAGAACCCCGCGTTCCCGCCGACGTTCCACGACCCGGCCGACCCGGTGCTCGGGGACGCGGACGGCGACCGGACGTACTCGCACGCCGACCTCCTCGAGGCGGCGCGGGGTGTCGCCGACGCGCTCGATCTCGGTGCGGACTCGCGGGTCGCCGTCAGGGCATCCCTGTCGGACCCCCGGGCGGTCGCCGCGGGCGTGCTCGCGCCGCTGCGTGTCGGCGGGGCGATCGCGCTGCCCGACGGCGACGCGGGGCTGGACGCGACGGCCGCGGTCGTGCCCGGCGACGCGGACGACGCGGACGTGCCGGAAGGACGGTCGATCGGGGTCGGGTCGGTGTCGCTCTAGCCGGCGGTTCTACCTCGCTTCCTTCAGCGCCTCAAGCGCCTCGGGGTTCTCCATTGACGAGAGGTCGCCGGGGTCCTCGCCCTCGTGCACCGACGCGATCGCGCGGCGGATGATCTTCCCCGACTGCGTCTTCGGAAACGCGTCGACGAACAGGATCTCGCGGGGGCGGAACGGCTTGCCGTGCTTCTCACCGACGAGGTCGCGAAGCTCCTCGCGCAGTTCGTCGCTCGGGTCGACCCCCGGTTCGAGCACGACGTACGCGACGACGGCGGTGCCGGTGGTGTCGTCGTCGACGCCGACCGCGGCGGCGGCGTTGACCGCCTCGTGATCGATGAGGACGCCTTCGATCTCGGCGGGGCCGACCTTCCGGCCTGCGACGTTGAGCGTGTCGTCCGCGCGGCCGTGGAGGAACCAGAAGCCGTCCTCGTCTTTCTGGGCCCAGTCGCCGTGGTTCCACATCGGCGGGTCGGTGAACGTCGACCAGTACTCGGCCAGGTAGCGCTCGTCGCCGGACCAGAGGCTCTTGGTCATGCTCGGGCAGGAGTCGCGCGCGACGAGGTAGCCCCGCTCGTGGCTGTCGGCGATGCTCTCACCGTCCTCGTCGATGATGTCGATGTCCATGCCGAGCCCCGGGCCGCCGAGCGTGCACGGCTTCAGCGGCTGATCCGGCATCGGCATGAGGAAACAGCCGCAGATCTCGGTGCCCCCGGAGATGTTGACGATCGGCACCTCCCCGCCGCCGACGTGCTCGTAGAACCACAGCCAGCTCTCGGGGTCCCACGGCTCCCCCGTCGACCCGAGGACGCGGAGGCTCGAGAGGTCGTGGCCCTCGACGTGCTCGTCGCCGTGCTTGCGCAGCGCGCGGATCGCGGTCGGCGAGATGCCGAACTGCGTCACGTCGTGGCGGTCGATCATCTCCCAGAAGCGGTCCGGTCCGGGGTAGTCGGGCGCGCCCTCGTACATGAGCACCGTGCCGCCGAAGGTGTGGTTCCCGATGAGTGTCCACGGACCCATCATCCAGCCGATATCCGAGACCCACCAGAACACGTCGTCGGGCTTCTGATCGAAGCCGAAGTGGATCTCCTTGGCGCACTGCACCTGCACGCCGGCGTGGGTGTGAACGATCCCCTTCGGCGTCCCGGTCGTCCCCGACGAGTACAGCAGCATCGACACCTGATCCGAGGGCAGGGACTTCGTCTCGTACTCCGGAGCCCGCTCGGCGACCGCATCGGCCCACCACGAATCGCGGTCGTCGTCCCACGGGATCGCGAGGTCGGAGTCGGGGTCGCTCCGCTCGCGGGTCGCTCCGCCCCCCGCTCGCGTGTCCGAGGCGCTTCGCGCCTCGCTACCCAATCGGTCGTACACGACCACGTGCTCGACGTGGCCGGCCTCCGCGATGGCCTCGTCGGCGGTGTCCTTCAGCCTCACCTCGCTGCCGCGGCGGTAGAAGCCGTCGCCGGTGAACAGCACCGTACACGCCGAGTCGTCGATCCGCGTCGCGGTCGCGTCGACGCCGAAGCCCGAGAAGATCGGCACCGCGATGGCGCCGACTTTGAAGCAGCCGTAGAGGATGCTCATCACCTCTGGCACCATCGGCATGTAGAGACCGACGGTGTCGCCCGTCCCGACGCCCCGCAACTCCAGGTAGTTGGCGACCCGGTTCGACTGCTCGTGGAGGTCGCCGAACGTCACCTCGCGGGTGTCGCCGGGCTCGCCCTCCCAGACGCAGGCCACGTCGTCGCGGGCGTCGCCGGCGGCGTGGCGGTCGACGACGTTGTGCGCGAGGTTGATCTCCCCGCCCGGGTACCAATCGGAGAACTGCGGCCCGTCCGCGTCGTCGCGGACCGTGTCGTACGCCTCGAAGAAGTCGATGCCGAGGTACTCGACCAGCTCGTCCCAGAACCACTCGACGCCCGAGTCCGGCTTACCCGGCAGCTCGGTCGTCGTGCGCTCGATGAGCGCCTCGTAGCCGTCGATACCGTACTCGCGTTCGAACGCGCGGACGTTCGTCGACTCGGCGAACGCCTCGCTGGGCTCGTGGACCACGGTGTCGGTGCCGACCGCTGGGTCCGTCTCGTCGCGCATGCTCGGCCGTTTTTGCGGGGAGGGCAAGTAATTTTACACGACCGCGGGACGCCGCGTCGGGGCTGCCCGCCTCCGCGGCAAGAGCGAAGTACCGCCGCCGAGTGCGACGGGGCATGCGCGACGATACGGCCGCCGAACCCGGCTCCGAAACCGCCGTCGATCCCGCGACCGCCTTCGACCTCTCCGACCGCGTCGCCGTCGTCACCGGCGGCACGCGCGGCATCGGCCGCGCGATCGCGCTCGGTCTGGCGAACGCCGGCGCCGACGTGGTCCCGACGAGCCGGACCGCCGCGGACGTGGAGGACGCCGTCGCCGCGGTCGAGTCCTGCGGCGTCGACTCACTTGCGCGTCCGACCGACGTGACTGATACCGACGACGTGACCGCGCTGATGGGGGCCGTCGCCGACGGGCTCGGCGGCCCGGAGATCGTCGTCAACAACGCCGGCGTCAACCCCGACGGTGCGCTCGGGCCGCCGGAGGCGACGACCGAGGACGCCGAGGAGTTCGTGCTCGACGTGAACCTCCGCGGCGCGCTCCGGTGCGCCCGCGCGGCCGCCGAGTCGCTGCGCGCGAGCGACGGCGGGAGCCTGATCAACGTCGCCTCCGTGGGCGGGCTGGTGGGGCTCCCCCGACAGCACCCGTACGTCGCCTCGAAGCACGGCCTCGTCGGCGTGACGAAGTCGATGGCGCTCGACTGGGCGCCCGAGGTGCGCGTGAACGCCGTCGCCCCCGGCTACGTCTTCACCGACCTCACGGCCGACATCGCGGATGACGAACGCCTCATGGAGTCGATCCGCGACCGCACGCCCCTCGGTCGGTTCGCCGACCCCGCGGAGGTCGCCGGCCCGGTCGTCTTCCTCGCGAGCGACGCTGCCAGCTACGTGACGGGCGCGTGCCTCGCGGTCGATGGCGGGTGGACGGCGCGGTGAGGCGGTGCAGGCGGCCGGGTCGACGCTTCCCGTCCCCGCTCCCTCGCCGTCTCCGACTCCCTCACCGTCTCCGACTCCCTCGCCGTCTCCGTCCTCCTCCCGCGCCCTCGTCGCGTCGGTTCCTCCACAAACGGTAACACACCGGACCGCGTACCGCTCGATATGTACGTCCGCGACGCCAAAAACCGGGACGAGGCGTGGCTGCTCGACTACATCGAAGAGATGGGCCTCGACGAGCGGTCCTTCCGATCGCGCGACTACGTCATCGCGGTCGACGAGGGGTCGAACACCCGAGCTGGGTTCGGCCGCCTGCGGATCCACAAGACCGACGACGGCGACTTCGTCGAGTTGACGGGGATCGGGGTGCTGGAGTCGTGGCGCGGACAGGGCGTCGGGGCGCACGTCGTCGAGCGGCTGGTCGAGAAGGCCGGCGACGAGGAGTTCGAGGCGGTATACTGCTTCACGCCGACGGCGTCGTACCTCGAACAGTTCGGCTTCGAGCCCCTCGACGAGGACGTTCCCGAGGCGCTGGCCGACCGGCTCGATCAGGTCCGCGCCGACGAGGGCGAGGACGCGACCGCGATGCGGCTCGACCGCGAGGCGTTCGTGCTGCCCGAGCGCTTCCGCGAACGGTTCAAGAACGCCTCGCCCGACGGGAGCGCCGCCGAGCCGGAGGTGAAAGAGACGGCCGAGGACTTCGGTATCGACCCGGAGCAGGCAACATACAAGTACGACACCGGCGGGTGAGCGCAGCGCCGGGCGGGCCGAACGCGGCGACGCGCCCCATCCCGGTGGGTCGGCGAGCCGACTCAGGTCCGGCCTTCGAGGAAGTCCGTCGAGAACACGAGGTACGCCAGCACCGAACAGAACAGGATCGGCGGGAGGATCGCGAAGCCCCACAGCGGGTCGATCCCCCAGGTCAGGAGCAACACCACGTCCGCGAGGCCGATCGCGAGAAACGGGAGCACCGCGAGGACGGCCCAGAGCCGTCCGCGGCCCACCTCCTCGTCCGACGCGTCGTCTGGCTCCGAACCGGATACGTCGGCCGACTCGGTCGCACTCGTCGCCATGTCCGAACTCGCCGCCGCGGCCACAAAAGCACCCCGCTCGCCGGCGGTCCAACCCGAGTCCGGAGCGTCCATCGAGTCGGCTCAGTTCACCGCGTCGTCGTCGAACCGGGAGGCGACGGCGACGAGTCCGAAGAGGGCGCTGAGGATGAGCGCGGAGAGCACCCCCCCGTACACCGCCATCGCCGCGGGCGACCCCGGAAGCGTGACGAGGTCGAACACCGTCACGGCGTCGACCTCGTTGTTCGCAGCGACGACGTAGCCCGCGGCCGCGGCGAACAGCGTCACGGTCCCGCCGGCGCCCAGCAGGTACGGTCGCCCGGACGCCTCGACGGCGCTCGACTCGCCCTCGATCAGGCCGTTCGCGTCGCCGCCGCGCTCGTCGTCGGCCGCGGTCGCTCGATCGGTCACGGGCGGTCGTTGGGCTCCCGCGGTCAAGGCGCTGTCGGGCCCGCCACGCGTCCGACGGGGAGCCGCCGCGACGGCGACGGCGACACTGACGCCGACGACACCGACGACACACGATTAAGTACGCGCGGGCGGTTCGCTCGGGTATGACCGACGACACCGGGGCAAAGCCGCGCGACCCCGCAGACGATCCCCTCGTGGCCGCCGCCCGCGACGCCTTCGCGGATGCGTACGTCCCCTACTCCGAGTACCCCGTCGGCGCCGCGCTCCGAACGGCCGACGGCACCGTCTTCGTCGGCTGCAACATCGAGAACGCGAACTACTCCAACTCGCTGCACGCCGAGGAGGTCGCGGTCGCGGAGGCGGTCAAGCAGGGGTACACCGAGTTCGACCGCCTCGGGGTCGCCTCCGCCGCCGAGGACGGCGTCACCCCGTGCGGGATGTGCCGCCAGACGCTCGCGGAGTTCTGCGACGCCGACCTCGAGGTCGTCTGCGACGAGGGCGACACCGTGTCCACCTACACGCTCGGGGAACTCATCCCCGAGACGATCAGTCTCGAGACGCTCACCGACGCCGCCGACGGTCGCGAACGGGGGCAGCGGTAGCCGTCGACCGCGTCACACGCCCGCCAGCAGTCGATCGAAGAAGCGGTCCTGGTTCGGCAGATCCTCGCGGTCGGCGCGGTCGTCCGACAGCGCGAGCCACCGCAGCACGACCACGAGGTCGTGTTCGGGGTCGACCCACACCACGTTCTGCCCGTGCCCGAGCATCGCGTACGCCGATTCCGGCGCAGACGGCCACAGCGTCCGGTCGGCGTTGCGCCACAGCAGGAACCCGTAGTTCGGGTTCACCTCGCACGGCGCGGTCGCGGCGTCGACCCACTCCGCCGAGAGGAGCCGCTGACCCCCCCACCGCCCCCGGTTCAACAGGAGGTGCCCGGCCCGTGCGAGATCGCGGGCGGAGCCCCAGAAGCCGCCGCCCCAGTGGCCGCCCCCGGAGACGGACTTCATCGTCCGGCCCTCGACGGTCACGTCGGAGTTGTGGTAGCCGTGCCACCCCCACGTCCGCGTCGCGCCCGCGGGATCCATGACCTCGTGGGCGAGCACGCGCGGCAGCGGCTTCGCCCACAGGCGCAACAGCGACAGCGCGAGGCGGTTGATCCGCACGTCGTTGTACTCCCAGTGGGTGCCCGGCGCCTGCAGTTCTCGGTGTTCTCCCTTCCCCGGGCCGCCGGTCTTGCCGACGCCGCGGTTGCGGTCGATGCTGTCGGGGCGGTCGAACAGCGTGCCCTCCCACTCGCTGGTCTGCTGCAGGAGATGGCGCCACGTGATCGACGCGTTCTGCTCGGAGTCGAAGCCGCCGTCCTCGGCGTGTCCCGCGGCGTCGGCCACCCGCTCGTCTAGTTCGAACAGCCCGCGGTCCCACGCGGCGCCCGCGACGATGGAGAGGAACGACTTCGCCACCGAGAAGGAGTGGTCGACGCGGCGGGTGTCGCCCCACTCGGCGACGAGGCGACCCCCCTTGAGGATCAGGCCGGCAGGGCCGCCGCGGCGGTCGGGCATCGGCCCGAGCGTGTACCCCAACTCCCCCTCGGATTCGTCCCACGGCTCCTGGTTCGAGAAGTCGTACGCGACCTGCGCGGGCGGCGTGCCGGTCGTCAGGTGGAACTCGGCGGCCTCGCGGACGGCGTCGGGGTCGAGGCCGACCGCCGCCGGGTCGACCGACTCGAACCGCTCGTCGCCCGCGTCTGGAAACTCCATGCGTGGCGCTCCCGGCCGCGGGACAAAAACGGCCGGGAGCCGGCGGTCGACGCCGGAGATCTGTGCGTGCGGTCGCGGTCGCACGCCGCGGCGCCGCCGAAACGAGCGGACTTACAAGGCACCTCACAGAAGTGCGCGGACATGAGCGATCGCGACCCCAGCGACGACAGCGAGGACCCGAACGCCGAGGTCCAGTACCACATTGAGGTCGGTCCCGGCGACGTGGCAGACACCGTCCTCCTCCCGGGTAACCCCGAGCGCGTCGACAAGGTGACGGCGCTGTGGGACGACCACGAGGAGGTCGCACAGCACCGCGAGTACCGCACCGCCACCGGCGCGTACGACGGCGAGCCGCTGTCGGTCACCTCCACCGGGATCGGCTCCCCTTCGACGGCGATCGCCGTCGAGGAGCTCGCGCGCGTCGGCGCGGACACCTTCATCCGCGTGGGCTCCTGCGGCGCCATCCAGGAGGGGATGGACGTGGGCGATCTGGTCATCACCTCCGGCGCGGTGCGCCAGGAGGGCACGAGCAAGGAGTACGTCCGCGAGGACTACCCCGCCGCGGCCGACCACGAGGTCGTCTCCGCGCTCGTTGCCGCCGCCGAACGCCTCGGCTACGATTACCACGTCGGGATCACGATGTCGGCGGACTCCTTTTACGCCGGGCAGGGGCGCCCCGGGTTCGAGGGGTTTGAGGCCGCCGGCAGCGACGCGCTCGTCGAGGAACTCCGCGAGGCGAACGTGAAGAACATCGAGATGGAGGCCGCCTCGATTCTCACGATCGCGAACGTGTACGGCCTCCGTGCCGGCGCTGTCTGTGCGGTGTACGCCAACCGCGTCACCGGCGAGTTCCGCACCGAGGGCGAGTCGCGGGCGGCCGAGTGCGCCAGCCTCGCGGCGGCGCTGCTCGCGCGCATGGACGAGGTGAAGCGCGAGGCGGGCGTCGACCGCTGGCACGCCGGCCTGTCGATGGAGTAGCTGCGACCACAGTCGATCGGAGGCTGAACCGTCCGTTGCTGGCGGTTTCAACACGCATTTATCCTCCGCCCGGGAACGAACGGCCATGAGCCAGCAGGTCGTCGTCGTCGGGGCCGGGTACGCCGGTGCCGGGACGGTGAAGGCGTTCGAGGACGCGATCGAACCGGGCGAGGCGGAGTTGACGTGGGTGTCGGACACCGACTACCACCTCGTGCTTCACGAGGCCCACCGGGTCATCCGCAAGCCGGAGGTCGAGTCGAAGGTCGCCATCCCGGTCGAGGAGATCAAAGGCGACGACACGAACTTCCTGAAGGGTCGCGTCACCGACATCGACACCGACGAGCGCGTCGTCCACACCCGCGACGGCGACGAGATCGACTACGACTACCTCCTCGTCGCGGTCGGGTCGGCGACGGCGTTCTTCGGCATCGATGGGCTGCGCGAGCACGCGCTCACGCTCAAGACGCTCGACGACGCCCGCGAGATCCACCAGGCGGTCAAGACCGCCGGGCAGGAGGCCACCACCACCGATCCCGCGAAGGTGCTGATCGGGGGTGCCGGCCTCTCGGGGATCCAGTCGGCCGGCGAGATCGCTGAGTACCGCGACGATCACAAGGCGCCCATCGACATCGAGATCGTCGAGGGGCTCGACTCCGTGTTCCCGAACAACGACCCTGAGGTGCAGGGCGCCATCCGCAAGCGCCTCGACCAGAAGGGGATCGCGGTTTCCACCGGCGAGTTCATCTCGAAGGTCGACGAGCACGCCGTCTACCTCGGCGGCGCCGAGGCGGAGTACTACGGTGAGGACGGGGAGGGTGACGCGCCCGACTACGAGGAGATCGACTTCTCCGAGGACCTCGTGATGGAGTACGACGTGCTGCTGTGGACCGGGGGCATCACGGGCCAGCCGGAGATCGATGACTTCCACCTCGACGCCGACGAGCGCTCCAACCGCGTGTACGCCGAGTCGACGTTCGAG
Source organism: Halobaculum gomorrense (assembly GCF_900129775.1). Taxonomy (GTDB): domain Archaea; phylum Halobacteriota; class Halobacteria; order Halobacteriales; family Haloferacaceae; genus Halobaculum; species Halobaculum gomorrense. Next base: position 54,886 of record NZ_FQWV01000011.1, read on the forward strand.
ACGAGCGACGACCGCGTGTTCGCCATCGGCGACACCGCGCTCGTCGACCAGGGCGACGACGATGTCGCCCCGCCGACCGCGCAGGCCGCCTGGCAGGCCGCCGAGGTCGCCGGTGAGAACCTCGCGCGCGCCGTCCGCGGCGCCCCCCTGAAGTCGTGGCGCCACGAGGACAAGGGGACGCTCATCTCCGTCGGCGAGGAGGCCGTCGCCCACGACGTGCAGGCGGGCGGGGTCGAGGTCCCGATCAACACCTTCGGCGGCCCGACCGCCAAGGCGCTGAAGAAGGCGGTCGCGAGCCGCTGGATCGCCGACGTGTCGGGCTACGGGCGCGCGCTCAACGCCTGGAGCGACATGTGATGTCGGCGGAGTAGCACGCGACGACCGACCGACCGAACACGTCCCCTCGGTTCTTCACAGATATCGACCGCCAGCCAGCGGCGGCACTCGCGTGGTGGACCCCCCCAGACCGGTCGGCTCGTCTTCGACGCCGTCTCGACGGCTCGAACACCGGACACTCGTTCACAGCGCTGCACGCTCGCTCCCAGTTCGGTACGTGCGCCGGCGTTGCGTGCTCGGCGCCCGCTCGGCCGTACCATTCGCCCACTCGACGCGGCGCGCTCGCCCCGCGTCGGATCAGTGTTCTGGCGGCTCCGAGGGCGCCTCCATCCCGTCGATCTTGAGGATGAGGACGGACGCGGTGTCGTCCTTGCCGTCGACGGTGCCGTCGATGACCAACTTCGACAGCGGCGTGGGTCCGACGCTGACGGAGTCGCCCTCGTGGAAGTCGCGAACCGACCCCTGCACGTGGATCTCCGCGCGGCACAACTCCGGGTGGTGGACGGACGTGAGATTGATCTCCTGAACGTTGACGTTGTCGAGGCGCTCGCCCTCGTGGAACAGCGGCGTCGACGCTGGCTCGTCGAGGTTCTGGAGGTCCAGCGCCTCGAAGGCGGTCGCGGTTGGCTTGTACCCCCCCTTCGGCCCCGGTACGCCCTCGACCAACTGCAGCGCCTTCAGGCTCTGCATCTGGTTGCGGATCGTGCCGGCGTTGCGGCCGACGGCGTCGGCGATCGTCTCGCCCTTGACGGCGTCCTCCTCCTCGCGGTAGAGGTTCACCAGTTCGTTGAGGATCTTCCGCTGACTGTCGGTGAGTTCGATGGACGACATTTGTTCATGGTCGTCCGGGAACCCGCATAAAACCATGGACCCGGACCACCCGCGGGGACGATCCGCACGGAGGCGTCGCGACCGTCCGATCAGATCGACCGCCGCCGTCCGATCAGATCGACCGCCGGGCGCGGTTTCGACACCCTCTGAGTCGACCGACTCGATCCCAGTCAGTCAACCGACACGGCTTTTTGCCCGGGCGGGGCCATCTCGGGTATGAACGACACACGTGTGCTGGTGACCGGCGGTGCGGGGTTCATCGGCTCGAACCTCGCGAACACGCTGGCGGCGGCGGGCAACGACGTGATCGCCCTCGACAACGGCTACCTCGGGACGCCCGAGAACCTCTCGGCGGACGTAGAGTTCGTCGAAGCGGACGTACTGGACGACGACCTCCCGACGGACGTGGACATCGTATTCCACCTCGCGGCGCTGTCCTCGCGGCAGATGCTCGAGGAGAACCCCCGACAGGGCGCCCGCGTCAACATCGAGGGGTTCGTGAACGTCGTCGAGCAGGCCCGCGACGACGGCTGCGACACGGTCGTGTACGCCTCGACCTCCTCCGCGTACGGGAGCCGGACGGAGCCGTCGCCGGAGGACATGGAGCTAGAGGCGTCGACAGGGTACGACGCCTCGATGCTCGGCCGGGAGCGCTACGCCGAGTACTACAACGACTTCTACGACGACCTGACGTGCGCCGGCGCGCGCTTTTTCTCGGTGTACCAGGGGTACGGCGGCGCCGAAGGGCACAAAGGCGAGTACGCCAACACCGTCTCGCAGTTCACCGACGACATCGCCAACGGCGAGTCGCCGGTGCTGTGGGGCGACGGCTCGCAGACCCGCGACTTTACTCACGTCGACGACATCGTTCGCGGACTGGAGTCGATCGCCGACCACGAGCTGACCGGCGTGTACAACCTCGGGACGGGCGATCCGTACTCGTTCAACGAGATGGTCGAGCTGATCAACGACGCGCTCGGTACCGACGTGGAGCCGGAGTACGAGCCGATCCCGCTGGAGAACTACGTCCACGACACCTGCGCCGACATCACGAAGATCCGCGAGGCGACCGGCTGGGAGCCCGAGGTCGATTTCGAGGAGGGCGTCCGCCGCGTGTGCGCGCCGTACCTCGACGACGAGTAGGCGAGGGCGACCGACGACCGAGCGGCGAGAATTCTCGACATCCGGGGTTCCTCAACAGGTGCCGCCGAGGTCGGCGGCTTCCGGGTCACCGACCGCCGCCGGCAGCGTCGCGACGACGGGGTCGAAGCCGCCGGCGTCGTACACGAGCGAGCGCTGGACGAGCCAACGGTCGTAGCTTGCCGGCTGGATCGTCGCCGGCGCGGCCGGGAACAGGTGCGCACCGGTCGTCGTCCACGACCGCTGGGATATCACCGGACACGACGGCGAGGGGCCCCCGCGGAGCCACGACGCCGTCGGCATCGCGAACGCGGAGGAGCAGCGTCGCGTTCGGCGGCCCGCGGTCGGGGAGTGGCCCGAGCGTGAGCGCCCCCGCCGTCGCGTTCCCGACCCGTATCGTCCGCGTGAGATCGCCGGCGGAGACGGCGATCGTACCGGGCGCGCCCGTCTCGGCGGCGACCGGGACCGTCGCGTCGTCGCCGGGGCCGAGCGTCACCTCTCGCTCGATCGTCCGGTTCCCCACGGCGATCGGAAATGTCGCAGTCGTCCGATCGTCCCGGACGTTCTCGACGACGACAGTCGCCTCGACCGTGGAGTTCGGTTCCGCGCGGGCCGGGACGCGGATCCCGATGACGCGGATCGACCGCGCGTCGATGCCGCCGTCGGGGAGCCGCTCGGCGCGCACGAACTGCGCCTTCCCCGGCGGCTTCCCGGTCAGCACGCGCGCCGTCGCCAGCGGGACGATCAGCTGGTCGTCGAACGGTCCCGGCGCCGTGAACACGCCGACGACCTCGACGCGTGCGAGTCCCAGGCGGGTCGTCCCGCCGAACGTCAGGTGGTCGCCGATCTCCACGCCCATCGTCCGCGCGAGGTCGGCGCCGATCACGGCCTCGTCCGCGGTCGCCGGCCGACGGCCGTCGACGATCGCCGCGTCGGTGACGGAGGCGAACGCGCCGAAGCCGGCGCCGCGGACCGTGTACGTCCGGCTGTCGCGCACCTCGAACAGGAGCAACTCGGGGCTGGCAGCGATCCCGCGCTCGCGCAGCGCGTCGGCGTACGTCGTCGGGACAGTACTTGCGATCGGGTGGGCGGCTCCCGGCTCGGTGATCGTCGCTCCGTCGCCCCCGGAGAGGGGAGCGACGATCCCGGCCATCGACCCCACGAGCACGACGAACGCGACGAACGCTGCGAGCGTCGCGGCCGTCGGTACAACCGTCCGCGCGTCGGACACTGTCGGCGCGGCGACCGATCGAAGGCGGGAGAAGCGACCGTCAGTCGATCGGGGACGGGTGGGTGCTTCGGGTTCCAGTGGTGCACCTCAGACCGCCGGGACGGCAGTGAGCACGCCGCTCGCGCCGCCGAACGCGACGACGGCCGCGAGGATCGGCGCGATGACGCCCGCCGCGGCCGGCGCACCGCCAATCAGTACGGCGGCCATACGCGAACCCGCATAGCGGGCTGTTCGCCGGCTCTCTCTCGAGATACGCCTTCGAGATCACTAACAAAGCGACTTCGGGACGCTTCCGACAGTATTGTGAGACGAGACCGAATCGAGATGCCGCGATCCACCGTCCGGGAGCCTCCCGGGTGCCCCCTGACGGGAGGGCGCGGGGCGGACAGCCAACGCGTCCCCATCGGCGATCGGAGGGGCGCAGATGGGTAGCGACGCGCCGACGCTGCTGGTGCTCGGGACGCGCCCGGAGGTGATCAAGCTCGCGCCCGTCGTCCGGGAGTTGGCCGCCCGCGACCGACCCCATGTGATCGTCCACACGGGCCAGCACTACGACGAGTCGCTGCGCGATGCGATCTACGACCAACTCGGGCTCCCGGAGCCGGACCACGCGCTCGGCGTCGGCTCCGACTCCCAGGAGCGGCAGGTCGGCGCGATCCTCCAGCGACTGGGCGACGTGTTCGACGCCGAATCGCCGAGCATCGTGATCGTCCAAGGCGACACCAACTCCGCGCTCGCCGGGGCGCTCGCGGCCGCGAAGCACGGGATCGACGTTGGTCACGTTGAGGCCGGCCTCCGCTGTGGCGACCGGACGATGCCCGAGGAGCTGAACCGCATCCTGATCGACCACGCCGCCGAGGACCTGTTCGCGCCCACGGAGGCCGCTCGGCGCAACCTCCGACGGGAGGGCCGCGGCGAGGACTGCCTCGTGACCGGCAACACGATCGTCGACGCGGTCCGCGAGCACGCGTCGCTCGCGGGCGAGCGCGCGGCCGTCCTCGACGACCTCGGCCTTCGGTCGGGCGAGTACGCGCTGGCGACGCTGCACCGCGCTGAGAACGTCGACGACGCCGACACCTTCGGGCAGATCTTGGCGGGCATCGGCCGCTTCACGGCCGAGACCGGGCTGGAGTGCGTCTATCCGGTCCATCCCCGCGCTCGCGACCGGCTCGCGTCCGGGTCGGTCTCCGTTCCCGAGGGGATCCGCCTCGTCGACCCCGTGGACTTCCTGGGGTTCCTCGCGCTGGAACGGGACGCGGCGGTCGTGTTCACCGACTCCGGCGGGGTACAGGAGGAGACGTGCATCCTCCAGGTGCCGTGCGTGACCGTCCGCGAGCACACCGAGCGCCCCGAGTCGGTCGCCGTCGGCGCGAACGTCGTTGCCGGCACCGACCCCGATGCGGTCCACAAGGCCGGCGTGAAGATGCTCGAAACGCCCCGCGAGTGGCCGTGTCCGTTCGGCGCCGGCGACGCCGCCGAACGGATCGTCTCGGCGCTCGCCGAGCGACGGACCGCGGAGGTGTCGCCGTGACGGTAGCCGGCGGCGACGCAGCCGACGAGCGCGAGAGCGAGCGCGTGTGCGTCCACAGCCTCGGCCACATCGGGCTGCCGACGGCCGCCGTGCTCGCCGAGGCGGGGTACGACGTGGCCGACGCGACTCAGGACTCCACCGAGACGATGCAAGAGCCCTGTCCGGCCGAGGACTGCGACAGCGACCGGGCCCACTACGAGATGATTCCGAAGCCGGGCGGCTCCTACGAGGTTCGGCTGTTCACCTGCGTCGAGTGCGGCCACAAGTGGCGCGAATCCTGAACCCGTCTCCACCCGATACTCGGCGCATCCTGCCGCCCGTCAGCCTCCCTGTTGTCGGAACGCCGCCACACGCCGAGCGAGTGCACTCCGGAGTTCCTCGATATCGAACGACGTCTCACCGTGGGTGAGCTGCCCGAACTCCGCTCGCAGCGTTCGATCGAGTACGGCATCGGTCAGGGTCGACACGCTCGCTGAGGAGTCGCGCTCCTCGACGAGCGACGTGAGCACCTCCGGTGATGCGACCGCCGCGGCGTACTCGTCGACAGCCGAACGAACCGGCGTAGCCGTTGGCGGCTCACCGGCATACTCGCTCGCCACCGTCAGTGCGACGCCACCGCCCTTTTTACGATACAGTCTCCCGTAGGCGGTCCCCTCGCCCCACCGTGTCTCAGGTAGTGTGTCCCCACTCGAATCGATATCCCGGACGTGAACTTCCGTATCGAGTGTCGGCAGGGTGGGAACGCCAAACTCCTCGAATACTCGGTCGAGTTCGTGTGGGAGCAACTCCGCCCCCAGGTAGGCGATATCGACGCCCACGACCGGCGGCGTCTTCGACCAGTCGTACCCGCGGTGGCGACGATGGACCGCGAGACAGCCGAGCCTGACCGCTGTCGGGTCATCGACCGCACGTCGGATGGCACTCCGATCGAGGTGCGTCGTGAGCGCTCGGACGGCAAACCCGAACACCGGAGGGACCTCCTCAGCATCGACCCACCGACGGGGCTGTCCCGACTGTTCGCCGGCAGCGAACGCGAACTGCAGTCGGTTGGCGGCGTCGAGCCGCGCCTCGAACGGCGTCCCGTCAGGGTACTCGTACAGCCAGACGTGGCCTGTTTCGAGGAACTCCGCACCGACGGAGCTCAGTCGCGGTGGGACCATCTTGTCGACGGGCGGCGCTGGCACAGGCGTCCGATCGCTCGGCCTCGATGTGAAGCTTCGGTCTGCCCCAGCGCGTGTCGATACTGCAACCAGCGGCGACTACTCGACAGTCGGTGACTCGGTCTCCGGCGGGAGTCCGGCGCCGTGGACGGTCGGTGGGTCGCGATGCGCGGGGCGGTCACCGCGGTGGATCACCTCGGGACTTGACCCCGAGGCGGTTCACAGTGACGTGAACGGGATCGTCGCAAGGCGCTCGGTACTGTATGCGAGTGCCTCCGCTTGCGTGATGCCCTCGGGAGTCAACAGGTCGATGACAGACGGTGCGTTCTCGACGGCAGCTGGGTCCGCCCCACCGAAGGTGAACGCGCTCCGGTCGACGGCGACATCCCGGAACGAGCCGAAGTCTTCAGACCCGACGATCGGTGCGACAGACACCGACTGGGGATCGAGATCGTCCAGCGTCTCCTTCGGAACTGAGAGGATCGCCGTGTTTCCGTTCAGGTCGACAAGCCGCTCTGGCGTCCCAAGGTCCGTGCCCTGATCGTCGACGACGGTTGTACTGAAGCCACTGGCCGACACGCGGTAGTCCCACGCCGAGTCGAACTCCACAGTGGGATTCAGATCGTCCAGTTGCGTTCTCCGGCCACCGTCAATCGAGGTATCGCTGAGGTAGACGACAAAAAAGTGTGGCGAGAATGCACCGCCGAAGGCGTCATACAGGTTTGCAACCTCGAACGAGAAGAGGTAGGCTGTCTCCGACTCGTACACTGCGAATCGACGCAGGTCGAACGCGCCATCCTGGAACGCGCCGTCAGTCGGGTAGGTGTACCCCCCTGGCCCGGCATCATCGCCGCTCGGGTCGGTGAATTCGGCGATGAGTTCGCCCGGATTGATGTCGACCGTTTGGGCGGCCAAGACAGCGCCGTCGTCGTGGTCTAGTAGCTCCACCGAATACGTGCCCCGCGAGGCGATGGTAAACCCGAACGTGAAGGTCGCATCGCTGCTGTTGGGTGGCAGCCGGACGTTCTCGGTCGCAACGATGTCACCGTCGACACGCAAATCGACGGTGCGGCCGCCGATATAGTCGCCGCTGTTACTGCCCGTTGCAGTGATGAACGGTTCGTCGAGTGCCGCGTCTGCGGAGATATCGAACGAGAGGTCTTGCTCTGGAAGGGTGTACTCCGGGAGGTCGTTGATCTCGGTTCCTCGTGCTGGCCGAAGGCGAACGGCTGTCCCGCCGCTGCGGGTCATTGAGGCCAACACAGCGGTGCTCGGGTCGACGATGGCGACGTCTTTCCTGAGGGCGGTCTGGTCGGCATCGACGCCACCACCGATCCCGTCGGAGTAGATCTCGGCGACGAACTTCGGTCCCTGCGGGGTGCCCTTTCCGCGACCATTCTCGTCGCGGGGGCTGAGGAACTCCAGCGGGATCTCGATCGCGCGGCCGTTGCCGTCCGACATGGCACCCACGTACCACTCGTCGCCGTGCTTCCGAGCGGTGACCGAGTACTCGCCGATATCGCCGTCGACGGCGACCGAATCGTCCCACCCGCCAGCCGGGATCGCCTCGATGAACTCGAAGCCAGTCTTCGTCTCGACGTTTTCGTTCGCGATGTGGGCCTCAGTGAGATCGGTATACGCAGCTGGAAACGGTGCCGGATCTCCCTGCTCGGTCACACCGACCGTGTTGAGATTCAAGCCACCGACATCACCAGCGAATGTGGTGCCGGAGTCATCGTACTCCAAGATGAACGCGAGTGTGTTGTCCCCCGCTTGGAGATCCACATCGAGTGAGTACACGCCCCACTCGTCCCAGCCGGTGGTAAACGAGGGGCTGACTGATTGCGTAGTGCCGTTGACCGACAGCGTGAATTCGGGGCTGCCGTTGTCGATGACGCGACCGGCGTTTTCATCAGGAGCGCTGGCGTAGCGGAAGTGCAGCGTGTAGGTGCCAGCGCCGTCGAAATCGCGTACCGTGAACGACGCCGACGCTCCAGACGGCTCGCGGTTGGGGTCCAACGGGACATAGTTCGTTCCGAAGGCGTTGCGCCAGTTGTCCGCGGTGATGATTCCGCCGGTGAGATCGCCGGATGCGGCCTGGACGTACTCGCCGACCTCGAAGGTCTCATCGACGTATGCTTCGACTCGGTCGGCAGCCATCTGGAGACCCGCATTGTACGAGGGGTACATGGCGAGTTGTTTGGCGAGCGTCGTCTGGACCTTCCCGCCGGTGTCCTCGGTGAACTCCAGATCGAAGATTCCCGGCTGGAAGCTGGTCGGCCCGGCAAGCATGCGCGTATAGGGGAGCGTGACGTGATGGTCACGACCGACATTCGACGCCAGCGCCCCGAAGCCGTCGTACTCTTGGGCTTTCACGACTTCACGCGCCCCCACGTTGGGGTACGTCCGACGTTCTCCAGTCGGGACGATCCCCTCGTGGATCTCCAGCCACTGTCGTTCACCGGCGGCCTCGGCGATGACGCGTCGGTTGTGCTTGACCGCGAGCTGGCAGTGCTGGGTGTGTGTCGCCTGTGCCCCAGTACCCTCAAAGCTGAGTCCAGGGTCCGAGACGTAGCCGTTTTTGATCGATCGGATGCCCTCAGCCTCGTACCCCTCGAAGATATCATTCTCGAAGACCTCGTCTTCGTAGTTGACGATGTTGCCCGCGGTCTCGTTGTGGATCGTCATCTCCACAGGGGCAGAGCGGTCAGCCCCGTAGTCGGTGACCTCCGGGACGTCGAAGTCCGGATAGGAGTCGTTGACGCCCATCTCGAAACCCGTACCATCTCCTGGGTACGTGTCCCAGCCCTGGTTCCACCCTTCGGCAAGGACACTCTCGATGCCGTTGTGTGCAGCAAAATGCATGTACCGCTTCATCCGTTCGGTACGGGCACCGTGGATGTAGCTGGGACCTGCGTCGTCTCTGTATTCCCAGTGGGCGTTCCCAGCGATCATCGTCCACCAGATGCCGACATACTTCCGCGGCGTGAGCCAGTCGGTGTCCGGCTGCCCATTCTTCGAGGGCAGCGCGTCTGTATCGAGCTCCTCGTTCAGCAGTGGGATGAGCGACGACTCGCGAAGGTCTTCAGGCGAGGTTCCCACCTGAACTGTTCGCCACGGCGTCGCGTTGGGCAGTTCCCACGAGACTTTCGTGTTATCTGGCAGGGGCGCGAGTTGGGTTTCGAATCGCGTCCCGCCACCGTCCGCCGTTGGTGCAAGCGACGCGAGTGCGTAGTCCTCGAGACTCGCCTGATGGACGCTCAGGTACGTCTCGTCGTTTGCCTCGATCGTCAGTGGTGTGTGCGCACCGGTCCGGATCTCGGTCCCGGTTGGCCGGATGCTGCGAGTTCCTGCTGCAACGTCGCTCAATCTCGACTCCGTGTACTCTTGCTCGAAGCGAGGGTTCGTAAACGCGTTCCGGATCCACCAGCAGGTGTAGTCCCCGGCGAAGTTGATCTGCGTGTTCTCCGATCGAATGACTGCCTTGTCGCCGTTTGCGGTGAAGCTCTCGTCGAGAATGAAGCGGAATCCGAGTCCGTCGTCGAACACGCGGATCTCAAGATTCCCCGAGCGGCCCGGATCGGTTGTTTCCTCGAGACCGAGCCGAAGCGTGGTATACTGTTCGGCGACACGCTCGTACTGGTCCCAGACGGGTTCCCACGTTTCCGTTGCCTGCGCAGTCTCGCTTCCCGTGACCGTCACGTCGGCGCTTGAGTCGGCCCCCGCACCGAACGTGGCTTGATTTTGGAAGTCGAATCCCAGCGTTGACGTATCGATGTATGTGGTTCCATCGACCGCGACGCTGTAGGCTGGCATCCCGTCCGAACTATCGACGGTCACGGTAATGCGGCCGTCCGGTGAGGTGACGTGCTGCGTGTCGCTTTTGCTCCCCGTCGTGACCGGCTTGGCGGCCGCCTTCGGGATCTGCTGTGTGTACGCTGCCGCCGAAAGCAGCGACGCTACCCCGCCAAGGAATCCCCGCCGCTTGATCTCGTTAAACGATGTTTGTGATTCTTTTTCACTCATTATCATCTCGACAGTTGGGGGAGAATATAAAACCAACGGCTGTTCACATATCTCATGGCGACGGTACCAGAGTCGAGGCGCTGAGGTGCCAGTAGACACACGGGGAACGCAGTACTGAGCGGGCAAGCGAATCCGGATACTGTGCGCGAGGAGCGTGTCCGTACCGGGAACAACCCACACAAGACGACCGATTCACCACTTCCGAAGCACCGAGTCCAACGCGGTTTTCACCCAGCCACACGAACCAACGTCCGTGCCCTCACGTCGTCCGTTCGACGAGACGAAATCGCTGATCGCGGTGATCCTCGGCGTCCCAGCGCTCGCCGCTCTCGTCTATCTCCTGCTCGTCGCGGTCAACGTCGTGTGGCGTGACTACGGCCTCGCGGTCGGCGCCGTCGTCTTCGTCGTCGGGTTTGTCGCCCTCTCGTACGGCGGCTACCGGGCGGTCGAGTTGGTCCGCTCGTCGGTCGGACGCTAACGCTCGTCCTGAACAGTTTCCGGTGCCCACCGCTCCCGACCCTCACGAGAGGTAGTGTTCAGATAAGCTGATTCCATGCGAAGGCGAATGACTGTAACCACTCGTCAGC
>NZ_FQWV01000014.1 GCF_900129775.1 Halobaculum gomorrense
CCACCCGATCCTCGCACTCGACGTATGGGAACACTCCTACTACTACGACTACGGCCCCGCCCGCGGCGACTTCATCTCCGCGTTCTTCGAAGTCGTCGACTGGGACGAGCCCTCGACCCGCTACGAACAGGCTGTCCAACTCTTCGAGTAAGTCGCAGGCGATCGGTGGAACCCGTGGAACCGGCGCGCGAGCGCGGCGGTCGACCGGCGGCGATGACCGTGGGCACGGTCCGTCGCCGTCCGACCGCCGTCAGCTGTCCGCCGCGACAGTCCCGCTGACGCCGCCGCGCCGATCAGGCCTTCTGCTTTGTCGCCAAGTCGGCGAACTTCTCGCGGACCTTCCGGATCTTCGGCTCGGCGTTGAACGTGCAGTACTGGTCTGCGGGGTTCTTTTCGTAGTAGTCCTGGTGGTACTCCTCGGCCTCGTAGAACGCCTCCAGGGGCTCGATCTCGGTGACGATCTCGTCGTCGTACGCGCTCTCCGCGTCCAGTTCGTCGACGAACCGCTCGACGGTCTCGCGCTGCTCGTCGTTCTCGTACAGGACGATCGAGCGGTACTGACTCCCCACGTCGGGGCCCTGACGGTTCAGCGTCGTCGGGTCGTGGACGGTGAAGAACACGCCGAGGAGGTCGGCGTACGTGATCGCCGTGGGGTCGTACTCGACGCGGACGACCTCCGCGTGGCCGGTCTCCTCTCGGCAGACGGCCTCGTAGGTGGGGTTCTCGACGTGGCCGCCGGCGTAGCCGGAGGTGACCACGCGGACGCCGTCAAGCTGCTTGAACGCGGCCTCGGTGCACCAAAAGCAGCCGCCGCCGACGGTCGCGGTTTCAGTGTCGCTCATGGATCGAGACAGGGACTCGTCGGGGTTAAGGTTCCCGCAGGCGGCGACGCGGGTCGCCACGGATGCACCGGATCGGGCTCCGGTTGGCGCTCACAGTTCCCGCGGATCGACTCCTGCGAAGTAGCGGTCGTAGTGGGCCGCACAGCCCGGATTGAACGACGCCGAGCACGACGGGCACGCGAAGTCGGCGTCCAGATACGCCTCGACGGACAGCGTCGCCCCGCAGGCGCCGCACAGCACCGCCGGCTCCGCGAACCGTTCGCGAGGCCACGGCTCGGTCTCGTGGTCCGTGACGGCGTCGTGGCACGCCGCGCAGGGAGCGTACCGCTCGCAGCAGCCGAACCGCAGCGCGATAACATCGGTTGGCCCGTCGTAGTGGGCACACCGCGTCTCGGGACCCACGTCGACGCCGTGGACGGGCGTCCCGTGCACGAACCGTCGCACGCGTTGTTCCCCGCGTCGACGCAGCAAAACCGTTCCGCCCCGACCCCGTCGCACGCAGCGCGATTCTCACAGCGTCCCCGGTGCCGTCGACGACCGGTTATCCGCCGGGTTACCATCCCAACTGCCCGATTCTCGACGGGTGCTCGCGGCACGCGACTCCTACTCACGTACCGGCCGCGAGCCGACCGGCGAGTCCGTTCGAGCCGTCCTCGGACGACCGACGGTGTCCGACTCATCGTGGACGCGCGGGGGCGTGTCCCTCCCCCGTCGCGAACCCCTTCGCGTGTCGGGTCAACTCCTCCACGACCGGCATCGACCGGCGACGGGAGCGAGAGATACTCGACGGGTAACAATACCCGCGTCGACCGATCGATCGACTGCTCGCGGACGGGGTCCGTCGCCACCCTTGACGCGAGTAGCGCCCGAGCCGCAGTCGCGGTCGCGGTCGGCGTCCCCACCGCGCGCCGGCCGCCGCCACTCGGACGATCCGCCGACGGCGACCCCACGTCGGCTGTTCGCCATCGCATCGCACCGACCCCGGCCGCGCGCCCATGCCGCGGCCGGTCCGGTTTCGGCTCGACCGGTGGATCCGGTACATCCACCCGACGTTCACACCTGAGTACGTCCGGGACCGCGGTCGGAGAGCGACCGACCCTGCAACGACCCTGTCACTGCCGGCTTCGCCCCGTTCGTAGAGAGCCGGGGGCGGGATTCGAACCCGCGAAGTCTCGATTACAAGTCGAGTGCATGCACCGCCCATGCTCCCCCGGCGCGTACTGGGGCCGTACTGCGCCCTCCGTTTAATCGCTATCGCTTCCGAGCCCCTGTATCGGTTTCTCCAACTCCACCCGGTGGGGCTCGTACCCCTGCTGCTCGTAGAAGCGCCGCGCGTCGCGGTTCGCAGCCATCGCCTCCAGCGCGACGACATGGGCGCCCGACGCCGCGAGCGTCGACTCGGCCGTATCGAGCAGCCGCGCGCCGACGCCGGCGTCGCGGTACGGGTCCCGGACGAAGAGGTTGTAGACGACCCCGCGACGCACGTCCTGTTCGTATCGTCCCGTTTCGAGGCCGAAGCTGACGAACCCCACAATCTCGTCGGTCGTGGATGGCGCTCCGCCCTTCGGCTCTGCGACGCGGGCGACGACGAGCCCTCCGGCGGAGGCCGCGCTCGCGACGGATTCGGCGGCGGCGCGGCGGTTCTCGGTGGCCTCGAAGTGGGTACCGTACGCGCGCTGACCGTCGGCCAGATCGACCCAGAGGTCGGCGACTGCGTCGACGTCGTCAACCGTCCCGCGATCGACAGCGACGGTGGCGCCTTCGGCCTCCAGCTCCACGGGCTCGCCGGCTTCTGTCGTGCACGGATCCGCGTCCTCGCCGTCGACGGTCATCTCGGTCGGCAGTGACGGGCGCGCGGGGCTTGGCCCTTGTGCTCTCTGCCGGTCGAGACCCGGCCTGGCCGGCGCATTTGCCGGGGTGTCTGGCCGCCACCGTCCGCCGGGTGGACGGCGCCCGGCCCGAAGCGAGGATCATGTCGGTATCTCGACGCTGTTGTACGGGTGAGAGAATGGTTAAGTGCGTCGGGGCACCTCTTGACCGTGAGAAGGAATATCAATGGGCATTAGCGAAACGTACTCACGCGGCAGGAATCTCGCCGTCTCGCGACCGTTCGTCCTCGTGGCCGTCGCCGTCGTGGCGATCTTGACTCTCGACATCGGTCGCCGGCTCGCGGCACCCGGTGGGCTCACGAGCGCTCAGCTCGCCACGTTCCTGTGGGAGGGGCTCGTGGTCGGCCTGTCGATCGGGCTCGCGGGCGTCGGGCTCTCGATGACGTACAGTATTCTGAACTTCGCGAACTTCGGTCACGGCGACTACGTCACCTCCGGCGCCTTCGCCGGCTGGGCGGTGACGTGGCTGTTCGCCGGCGCCGGCCAGTTCGACCTCGCGACGCTACTGTTCATCGGATCGGTCTCCACGCGGGATCTCGGCGTCTCGATGCTCGAGACCCCGCTGGCGATACTCGCCGGGCTCATCGTGGCGGCGGCGGCGACGATCGGGCTGTCGCTGCTGATCGACCGACTCGTCTACAAGCCGATGCGCGACGACGAGGGAATCTCCCTGCTCATCGCGTCGATCGGCGTCGCGCTCGCGCTCCGGTACACCATCTTCATCGTGTTCGGGCAGCGCACCCGCGGACTCACCGACGCCCAGTCGGTTCCGGAGTTTGCGATCCCGGTTGGCGGCGGCGGAACGCTGGACGTGGGCGGCCACGAGCTGACGCTCGTCGTGATCGCGGCCGCGCTCATGCTCGGCGTCCACCTTCTGCTCCAGACGACGAAGCTCGGCAAGGCGATGCGCGCGATGGCAGACAACGAGGACCTCGCGCAGGTGACCGGAATCCCGACCGAGCGGGTCGTCCGTTTCACGTGGATCATCGGCGGCGGACTCGCCGGCGCAAGCGGCTTCCTCATCGCCTTGGAGCGGGGAGCGATGAACTTCCAGTTCGGCTGGATCCTGCTGTTGATGATATTCGCGGCGGTCATCCTCGGCGGCATCGGCTCCATCTACGGGGCGATGTTTGGCGGGGTCACGATCGGGATCGCGCAGAATCTCTCGCTGGTGTGGATCCCCAGCGAGTTCTCGACGGTCGCCGCCTTCGGCGTCATGATCGTCGTCCTCCTGTTCAAGCCCGACGGGCTGTTCTCGGGGGTGACGACCGCGTGAGCTCCGCCGACGCTGACGCTGACGGCTCGTCCGACGCGACTGCCGCACCCGGCGGCGCGACCGCGGGCGATCCCGGAGACGGCGACAACGGACGGTACGTCTCCGGCTGGACGCCGTACCGCGAGTGGTTCCGCGACCGGTGGGCGCAGGGCGGCGCCGCCGCGTGGGGGACCGCCCTCGCGCACCTGCTGGTCGGGGCGCTCCTGTTCGCGCTCGTCGCCGGCTTCGACCTCGGATCGCTGCCGATCGGCGGGAGCCTGATCTGGTTCCTGTACCTCTCGCTCACGGTCGGCGTCCTCTACGTCGCCACCGCCCCGCCGGCCGAGCCGTACGTGGCATGGCTCGACGAGCGGTGGATGGAGTCCGACGTGGACAAGCTCCTGATCGTCCTCGGACACGTGGTCCTCGTCTTCTTCGTGTTCGCCGTCGCGCTCGGCCTCCCGTTCAACGGGCTCGTCGGGGCCCTCGCCTCGGTGTTCTTCTTTACCGCGGTGTACGCGATGATGGTGCTGGCGCTGAACCTCCACTGGGGGTACGCGGGCATCTTCAACATCGGCATCGCGGGCTTCATGGCCGTCGGCGTGTACGTGATGGCGATCCTCTCGGGGTCGACCGACCCCGGACCGGCGTCGGTGCCGGGGCTCGGCCTGCCGCTCCCGATCGGCATCCTCGGCGGCGTGGTCGCGGCCGCGCTCGTCGGGCTGGTGGCGGCGCTGCCGGCGCTGCGACTGCGCGCCGACTACTTCGCGATCGTCACGGTCGCGCTCTCGGAGATTATCCGGATCACGCTGAAGTCGACGGCGCTCCAGGAGTTCACCATCGCCGGGATCACGACCGGCACCGGCGGGGCGACCGGAATCACGATGCCGGGCAACCCCGTCCGACTCCTCTTTTATCAGAGCTTCGACGCCGGCGCCGAGCCGGCTCTGCTCGGGTCGGTGCTGTTCCCCCTGCTCGAAGGGCTTCGGGTCACGCTGATCCCGCCGGGGTCGTCGTGGCTGGGGATCGTCCCGCTGCCGGCGTTCACGCTCGATCTCGCGGTCGAGCCGGCGGTGATCGCCAACCTGGCGTACGTGCTCGTGCTCGCGGCGTTCGTCGCGCTCTTCTACGTCCTCCTCGTCAGAACCGGAAACTCGCCGTTCGGTCGCGTGCTGAAGGCGATCCGCGAGGACGAGGTGGTCGCGAAGTCGCTCGGGAAGGACACGAACCGGTTCAAGATCGTCGCGTTCATGTTCGGCTGCGGGCTGATGGGACTGGGCGGCATTCTCTGGCAGGGGAGTCAGGGGTTCACTAATCCCGGCGCGTTCCGGCCGATCATCACGTTCTACATCTGGGTCGCGCTGATCATCGGCGGCGCCGGGTCGAACACCGGGAGCGTCCTCGGGGGCGCCCTGTTCGCGGGCGCCATCTGGGAGGGGCCGGTGTACGTCCGCCGGGTCGTCACCAACTTCGTCGAGTTCGGCGACACGCCCGGCACGTTCCCGGCGGCAGTCGCGCCGCTGATCGAGGGGAAGGTGCTGCCGCTGCTGTCGTTCCTGCTGGCCAACGTCTCCGCGCTGCGGTTCATCCTCGTCGGCGTCATCCTCGTGACGCTGATGCAGCGCCGCCCGGAGGGCCTGCTGGGCCACCGCAAGGAGGAGGCCGCGGCGATCCCGCTCACGCGACCGGGCGGTGGCGACGGGGACGGAATCGGCGAACCGACCGCCGCCGCCGACCCCGTCGCCGATGGCGGCCGCGACGATGCGGCCGACGGAGGTGCGCGATGAGTTCCGAGCCTGGCGGCGCCGACGCGGACGACGCGACCGACACCGCCGTTGACACGCCGGCGGCGGCCGCCGAAGGCGCGCGCGATGCCGCAGAGCACCCCCTGGTCGTCGAGGGGCTCCACAAGACGTTCGGCGGAATCACCGCCGTCGACGGCGCGAGCTTCTCGGTCGCCGAGGGTTCGCTCACCGGGCTGATCGGGCCCAACGGCGCGGGCAAGTCGACGACGTTCAACTGCATCACCGGCGTACACACGCCGACCTCGGGCAGGATCCGGTTCCGCGGCGACGACATCACGGGGATGGCTCCCCACGCGATCGCCCAGCGGGGGCTCGTGCGGACGTTCCAGATCGCCCGCGAGCTGCCGGAGATGACCGTGCTGGAGAACATGATGCTGGCGCCGAAGGGACAGGCGGGCGAGCGACTCAGCTATGCCGTCGTCCCGGGCCTTCGCGACCGCGTCGTCGAACAAGAGGAGGAGCTGCTCGAGCGCGCCTGGCAGCAGCTGGAGTTCTTCGAGATCGACCACCTCGCCGAGGAGTACGCGGGCACGCTCTCGGGCGGTCAGCGCAAGCTGCTGGAGATGGCGCGCGCGCTGATGACCGACCCCGAGGTGGTGCTGCTCGACGAACCGCTCGCGGGGGTCAACCCGACGCTGGAGGAGAAGCTGCTCGACCGTATCCACGAACTGCGCGAGATGGGGAACACGTTCCTCTTCGTGGAACACGACATGGATGTCATCATGAACAACTGCGAACACGTCATCGTCATGCACCAGGGGTCGGTGCTCGCGGAGGGCACGCCCGAACAGGTCACGAGCGACGAACGCGTCGTCGAGGCGTACCTCGGAGGCGACGTATGAGCAGCGAGGCCAGCGAGGCCGAACGAAGTGAGGCCTCGAAGCGAGCGGGGAGCGAAGCGACCCGCGAGCACGGCGGGGGTGGACGAAGTGAGGCCTCGAAGCGAGCGAGGAGTGAGCGCGACCGTCGCTCCGTCGCCGCTGACGGCGGGACCGCGTCCTCCGGCGCCACCCGCGCCGCCGACGCCGCGCGTCCCGACGACAGCCTGCTCCGGGTCCGTGACCTCGACGCCGGCTACGGCGACCTCCAGATCCTCACGGACGTGCACATGGACGTGGGCGACGGCGAGTACGTCACCATCGTCGGCCCGAACGGGGCCGGCAAGTCGACGGTTATGAAGTCGGTGTTCGGGCTGACCAGCTACATGGGCGGCACGATCGAGTTCGCCGGCGAGGCGATTCACGGCCTGGCGCCCGAGGAGATCATCCACGAGGGGATCGGCTACGTCCCGCAGAACGACAACGTCTTCGAGAGCCTCACCGTGCGCGAGAACCTGGAGATGGGCGCGTACATCCTCGACGAGGTCCCCGAGGAACAGATCGAGGTCATCTACGATCGCTTCCCGATACTTCGCGAGCGCTCGGACCAGCGCGCGGGAACGATGTCCGGCGGACAGCGGCAGATGCTCGCGATGGGGCGCGCTCTGATGCTCGACCCCGACCTCCTCCTGCTCGACGAGCCGAGTGCGGGACTCGCGCCCGATCTGGTCCAGGAGATGTTCGACCGTATCGACCGCATCAACGACGACGGCACCGCGGTCCTCATGGTCGAGCAGAACGCCAAGGAGGCGCTGGGCCGCTGCGACCGCGGCTACGTGCTCGTCAACGGCGAGAACGCGTACGTCGACTCCGGCGAGGCGCTGTTGAACGACGAACAGGTCCGCAAAGACTTCCTCGGCGGCTGACCGCGGGCCGTCCACCGGTAGCCGGACGGGCGGCCGCTCCGCCGCACGCGACCGCCTACACCAGCGCGTAGCGCCCGTCCAACTTCTCGACGTGTCCCGCCTCGCGCAGCGTCTTCAGGATGGAGTACAGGGAGATGCGCTTCATCGACAGCCCGTCGCACAGCGCGTCCTCGCAGACCGCGCCGTGGGTCGCCAGATACAGATACACCAGCTTCGCGCGGGGGGACGAAACCCCGTCCGGGAGCTGCGTCATCGGCGTCTCCGCGTCGACTTCGGCTGCCGCGGCGTCCGGGGTGTTGGCTGCGTCGGCGTGTGTAGTAACCATCGTGACTCCACCGTGCACTTCGACACCTGTAAAACTATGGTACGACAAACGTCGAATAACCGCGAGCGGTGGCCAGACCGTCGAATCCGACGGCCTCAAAGAAACAATCCGGTTACGAGTGAATCAATCGACCGATCCGGTCGGCAGGATTTTCGACTGCTGACGGCGAGCTCGGCGCACGGGTCGGCGCCGCGAGAACACAGACCGGGTCGGACTGGTATTCGCCGGCGACTTCGAATCTGAGCCGGATCGACGCTGTCGGGTCAGTACGAGCGGATCTTCGGCTCGTACTTCTTGTCCTCGCCCTCGAGGATGACCGGCTTGTACCACAGTTCCGGCGTACCGTCGTTCCACGACAGCATCGTGTGCTTGAGCCACTCGTCGTCCTTGCGCTCCTGGTGCTCCTTGCGCCAGTGGGCGCCGCGGAACTCGTCGCGCGCGAGCGCGCCGAGGGTGATCGCCTCCGCCAGGTCGAGGATGTTGCGCGTCTCCAGCGTCTGGATGAGGTCGGTGTTGAACGTGCGCGAGGGGTCCTTCACGAACACGTCCTGATATCGCTCGCGCGCCTCGGCGATGTCTTCGAGCGCCTGCTTGAGGCCCTCCTCCTCGCGGAAGACGTTCACGTACTGGGTCATCGACTCCTGCACGTCCGAGCGGATCTCCGCGTGCTGGACGCCGTCGTCTTTCTCCATGAGCGACTGGACGCGCTCGCGCTCGCGGGTGACCGCCCGCTCGACGAGGTCGTGACCGTCGCCCGAGCTGGTCTCGGCGGCGACGCCCCCGTCGGCGACCGCATCGCCCTCGCCGCCCGCGGGCTCGATCTCGCCGGGCTGGACTGGCGTGTCGACCTCGCCGAGCTCGTACTCGCCGCGCTGGCCGGTCTCGATCTCGGCGGTGCCGAGGTCCTTGCCAGCGGCGTGGGCACCCGCGCGCTTTCCGAAGACGATGAGCTCCGGCAGCGCGTTGCCGCCGAGGCGGTTCGAGCCATGGACGGACGCGCAGGCGCACTCGCCGGCCGCGTACAGTCCGCCGACGCACGTCTCGCCGTTCTCGTCGGTCTCGATGCCGCCCATCGCGTAGTGCTGTCCGGGCTTGACCGGCATCGGCTCCTCCAGCCCGTCAACGCCCTCGAAGTCCTTCGCGAGGTGGAGGATGTTCTCTAGGCGGTCGACGATCCGCTCCTCGCCGAGGTGGCGCATGTCGAGGTGGACGTACTCGTCGTCGATGCCGCGCCCTTCGTTCACCTCGCTCAGCTCCGCGCGGGCGACGACATCGCGCGAGGCCAGCTCGCCGTCGTTGCTGGCGTAGCCGTACTCGAACATGAAGCGCTCGCCCTCGTCGTTGTAGAGGATACCGCCCTCGCCGCGGACGCCCTCGGAGATGAGCACGCCCGTGCTGGGGAGGCTCGTCGGGTGGAATTGGATGAACTCCATGTCCTCGATGGGGACGCCCGCGCGGTAGGCCATCGCCACCCCGTCGCCGGTGTTGGCGACGGCGTTGGTGGTGTGGTCGAACACCTGACCGAGCCCCCCGGTCGCGAGGATGACGCCCTCCGTCGCGCGGAAGCCCGACAGCTCGCCGCTTTGAATGTCGTAGGCGACGACGCCGTGGCAGGTGCGGTCCTCGGGGCGCTCCTCGTCGGTGACGGCCAGATCCGAGACGTACCACTCGTCGTAGACGGTGATGCCGCGCTTGACGAGCTGCTCGTACATTGTGTGGAGCAGCTGGTGGCCGGTTTCGGCGCCCGCGTACGTCGTCCGGGGGAACGAGAGGCCGCCGAACGGTCGCTGGGAGACGCGGCCGTCCTCCTCGCGGGAGAACGCCATGCCCCAGTGTTCGAGCTGGATGACCTCCTTCGGGGAGTCCGTACAGAGCGTCTCGATAGCAGGGGCGTCACCGAGGTAGTCAGACCCCTTCATGGTGTCGTAGGCGTGGTCCTCCCACGAGTCTCCCTCGCGAAGGGCCGCGTTGATGCCGCCCTCCGCGGCGCCGGTGTGGCTGCGCACCGGGTGGAGCTTCGAGACGATCGCCACGTCCGCGCCTTCCTCCTGGGCGGCGATGGCTGCGCGGAGTCCCGCGCCGCCGGCGCCGACCACGATGACGTCGTGTTCGTACATGTGTCGTGTGTTGTGTCCGTGTTGCTGCGTTCGATGGTCGTCCGTCGTCGCCGAACCCAACGGTTCGTCGTTGAATCCGCTTGGGGTTCTGGCTACTTCAATCGCGTGCCGGCTCGGGTGGCTGACCGGGGTGAGCCTACCAGAACTTCAGGTTGCTCTTGACTGCTTCCCGTTTGAGCTCCTGGATGTGCTCGGTCAGCGGGATGTCTTTCGGGCACACCTCGGTGCACGAGAACTGGGTCTGGCACCGCCAGACGCCGTTCTCCTGCTCGAGGATGTTGAGCCGGTGCTGCTTGCGCTCTGTGCCCTCGCGCTCGTCCATGGCGAAGCGGTACGCCTTGTTGATCGCGGCGGGACCGAGGTACTCGTTGTTGCCCGCGGCGATGTTGCACGAGGACATGCACGCACCGCACCAGATACAGCGCGTGGACATCTTCACCTTCTCGCGGTTCTCCCGCGTCTGGCGCTGCTCGTCGAGCTCGCCGTCGGGAAGCTCGTCGGCGTCGAAGTACGGCTCGACCGCCTCCATCTGATCGTAGAAGTGGTCCATGTCGACGACCAGATCCTTCTCGACCTCGGCGTGCGGGAGCGGCTCGACGCGAACCGGCTGGTCCAGGTCCGACAGCTGCGTCTTGCAGCCGAGTCGCTGGCGGCCGTTGATGAACAGCGCGTCCGACCCACAGATCGCCTGTCGACAGGAGTGCCGGAAGGTGAGCGAGGAGTCGAACGTGTCCCGGGCGTAGATGAGCGCGTCGAGAACGGTCATCCCCTTCTCATAGGGGACGTGGAAGTCGTCGAAGCGCGGCTCCTGTTTCCCCTCGACCTCGGGGTCGAAGCGGAACACCTTCAGGTGGACGGTGTCGTCGTCGCCCGTCGCGCGCTCTGCGGCCTCCTGGCGAGCGCGCTCCTCGCGGTCGGCGCGTGCCTCCGCCTTTTTGCGCATGCGCTCCTCCTGTGCGGGCGCCAGCGGCTCGCTGTGCTCGACCTCGGTCTCTGCCTCGGTGTCCGTCTCCGTCTCAGTCTCTGGAACGTGCGTGCTCATTGTCAGAATGTGGGGAGGCCCGCCCAGGCGTTGGCGGTGCGGATCCCCTGCACGACGAGCACGATGCTCGCCGCGATCAGCGTGTACTTGACGACCTGCTTCTTCGTGCCGGTCAGTCCCTGGTTCTCGAGAGCGTTGTAGACGCCGTTGACGCCGTGGAACGTCGCGGTAATCAGGAACAGCACCATCAGCGAGTAGTAGGTGAGGTCCGTCATCCGCGCGCTCGACGCGAGGAACGACACCTCGTCTGCGTGATTGACGAAGTGGAGCAGGAAGAAGTGGAACGCGAGCACCACCACGAGGAACGCGGCGGTGATCCGCTGCCACAGCCACCGGCGTCCGCCCGGTTCGAACGAGGAGTAGCGCTCGGCCATCAGCCGAACACCCCCGCGAGGAACGTCGGCACCGACGCCACGACGATAGCGCCCGTCAGGACGAGCGACGCGTAGAAGCTCTTGTCCTGGCTGTCGAGACCGATCCCCAAGTCGACGAGCAGCAGGCGACACCCGTTCAGGATGTGAAAGACAGCGACCGCGAGCAGCCCGACCTCGAGAATGCGAACGACCAGCAGACTCTCCAGCGCGGTGATGACGGTGGTGTACACGTCGTTTTCGGCCGCGATTGCCTGCGTCTGCCCGGCCGCGGAGATAGCGGTACTCAGCACGGCGATGTGGGTGAACAGGTACCCCACGAGCACCCAGCCCGTGAACTTGTGGAACACCCAGGCCCACATCCCCGCCGAGAACTCCCGCCACCGGCCGAAGTCCTCGACGAGGCCCCTGTCATACGACTGGCTCATACGTCTGTCGCTCGGGCCTATGGGGGTATAGTAGTTACGTGACGCACTCGCACGCCCGCGAACGGATTCGGGGCGGGCGCACCGCCGCCCCTGTGAGTCGCCCGGCCGAGCGATCGCGCGCAGGCCGAGAACTAATACGCTCGCGGTCCGTGCCCGAGACCGTGCCTGACTCGTTCACGGACGCGGCTGAGGACGCGTTTGCGTTCCTCGGCGACGGTCTCCGGTTGTCGATCCTCCGCGCACTCGCGTCGCGAGAGCCCCGCGCCGGGCCGCGCTCGGACGCGATAGCCTACAGCGACCTCCGGCGGGCGGTCGGCGAGCGCGACAGCGGCAAGTTCAGCTACCACCTCGACAAGCTGACCGGCCGGTTCGTCGAGAAGACCGATGGCGGGTACCGGCTCCGGGAGCCCGGACGCGAGGCCGTTCGCCTGCTCGACCGCGGCGTCGTCGACGGACCGATCGACTTCCACGCCGCGCCCGTCGGCGCCCGCTGTCCGTTCTGCGACGGCAACGTTCGCGTGCGGTACAACGACCACCACCTGGTCAGCTATTGCACGGGCTGTGAGGGACTGTTCGACGCCGACGAGGTTCCGGACGGAACGCTCACCGGAATCGTGCTCCCCCCGGCGACCATCGAAGGAACCGATCCGGAGTCGCTGTTCCGGCGCGCACACCGCGTGTTTCGGCGTCGACTCCGCCCCATGTTCGACGGCATCTGTCTGGAGTGTGGCGGCGATGTCGAGCGCTCGATGCGGTGCTGTCTGGACCACGGTGGCGCCCCCGGCACAACGTGCGACGCGTGCGGGACCGCCTCCCCCCGTCTCGCGGAACTCGTCTGCGGGACCTGCGGCCGCGGTCGCGTGAGCCACCCCCTGTTCGGCAATCCCGGTGCCGACGATGTCGGCGCCGCAGCCGGCGAACCGTCCGAGCGAGACGCCTGGAACCGATTCGCGGCGTTTCTCACGTGGACGCCGGAGACCACCGAGGCTGCCGCGGTAGCGTTCGAACGCCCCGACGGCGGTGAGCGCGTCCTCCTCGACGACGACCTCTGCGTGCTGGAGTAGGGCAGTCGGGACCCTCGGTTACTCCGCTTCGGCCCGTCGATCGTCGGTCATCCCGTTCCGACCGTCACCACCCGACCGAATTCGAGCTCTGGTCCATCTCGACGACCCGCCGCGTCCGGCGGTCCAGCTCGACGAGGTGGCACAGCGGATTTCCGGGGTACACCACCGGGTTTTCGAGGATCCCCACGAGGAGTCCGGTGAAGGGCGCCTCGACGAGGACGTTGTCGTCTTTGAACGGGTTCGTGATCGTGCAGACCGTGTCACCCTCGTGGACGAGCGATCCCCGCTCGAAGTGCATGTCGACCATCCCTCCGACGTCGGCCCGCAGCCACGTCTTCTCGCGTTCCTCGGTGATCACGGTCCGCCAGCCGGGCCAGCGGACCTGCTCGGCCTCGAGCATCCCGTATTCGGCGAACACCGAGCGAACGCCCGCGAGCGCCTCGTCGATGAGCGCCCGCTGGAAGCGGTGTGCCTCTCCCATCTCGACGGTGATCGCCGCCACGTCGTCGGTCACGGCTTCGGTCCGGAGCATCCCGGAGGCGCCCTGGCTGTCGATGATGACGTTTGTCCCGTACGCGCGGGCGAGTCGGGCCACGTCAGGATCGCCCATGTCGGCGCGAGCGTGGATCATGTTCGTCCGTCCCCGCGTCGACGTGTGAAAGTCCAGCCCCACGTCGCACGGCTCGATGAAGTTCGTGTAGATCCGTGCGGCCATCCGCTTCGCGCTCGTCGAGTCGGCCGACCCGGGGAACGAGCGGTTCAGGTCGCGGTCATACACCGGGAGGTACCGCTGCTGAGCGAGGAACCCGGGGACGTTCAACACGGGCAGGCAGATGAGCGTCCCGCACAGCTCCGAGAGATCCCACTCGTATGCGACCTCCCGGACCACCTCGATGCCGTTGAGCTCGTCGCCGTGGGCGGCCGCCGAGAGGAACGCCGTCGGTCCCGGGCGCTCGCCGTTGATGATCGTCACCGGGATCCTGACGGGGTCGCCGAGGTACGTCTCCGACACGACGAACCGGAGATTCTGGCGCTCTCCCGGGTCGACCCGGCCTCCGTTGTACGTGAAGATGTCGGCGTCGGTCATGATCGCCGGTGTGCGACCGAGCGTGATAAAGTGCCCCACAGCCGCCGCGCGATGTCCGGCGACGGCTTGCCTGTGTCCCCAGTTCACAGAAATGCACGGCGGAAGCCCACGGCTTGAGCCGTGAGAGGAATCCGACACGACTGTCTATCCCACGACCCGAGTTCCCCGCACGACCCGAGTGCGACGACCACCGATCCCACGCCAGCGGTTCGCACCCCGTTTAGCCGACCGGGACACATTTGAACGTTCCGCCGAGTCGATCCGTATGAGTGAGGAGCCGGTACGCGTCGGCGTACTATCGTTACACACGAGCAAGGAGACGAAGGCGATCTGCAACGCGGTCGAGGCGCTGGGGCACGACCCCGAGTGGCTCCGCCGAGAGAACGCCGCCGTCAGCATCGAGGACGGCGCCGTCGCGATCGAACCGGATGTCGACGTGGTCGCCAACCGGATGCTGCTGTCGAACATCGAACAGCCGGCCGAAGGCCTCGGCCTCGCGCACACGTTCGGCCGCGCGCGACCGATCCTCAACGATCCCTCCGCGGTCCTGACGGCGATGCACAAGTTCGCCTCGGCCGTCGCGCTCGCGGAGGCGGACGTTCGCGTCCCGGACGCGCTGCTGGCGCTGTCGAACGACCGACTCAACCGCGGCCGCGAGCGCTTCGGCGAGGAGGGCGTGTACAAGACCGCCATCGGCACCCACGGCGGCGGCACCTGGAAGATCGACCTCGCGGACCCGGTGAACCCGATGGTCGGCAACCGACAGGCGTTCCTGCAGGACCTCATCGACCGCGACGACTCGCGCCACCACGACACCCGCGTGTACGTCGTCGGGGGAGAGGTCGTCGCGGCGATGAACCGCTACGCGCCGGAGGGCGACTGGCGAACCAACGTCGCGCTCGGCGGCGACGTGGAGGACGCGACCGAGATGCTCGACGACGAGGTCCGCGAGATGGCGCTGACCGCGACCAACACGATCGGCCTCGACTACGCCGGCGTCGACCTCGTCGAGGGGTACGACGGTTGGTACGTCCTGGAGGTGAACCCCACCGCGGGGTTCAAGGGCCTGTTCGCCGCCAGCGGGCGCTCGCCGGCGCCGCACATCGCGCGCCTGGCCATCGAGCGCGGCGGCGGCAGCGTCGACGACGATCGCGTGGAGGAGCTGTCGGCGGTGCTCGACGACTCGACGCCGTCGTGCATGCCGCCCCAGCGCCGCGTGAACGACGGCCAGATCCCGATCATCGGCTACATCGAGGAGGTCCGGGTCGCCGGGACCCAGGGGTCGACCCAGGCGTTCGCCAAGTCCGACACCGGCGCGACGCGCTCGTCGATCGACACGAAGCTCGCCGCCGAGATCGGCGCGGGACCGATCAAGAGCATGACCCGGATCAAGTCCGGGTCGGTGAAGTCGGGGAAGGCCCGGCCAGTCGTCGACCTCGTCGTCGGCATCGGCGGCGAGCAGCACACCGTCACCGCGAGCGTCGAGGACCGCTCGCACATGGAGTACCCCGTCCTCCTCGGCCGGGACATCCTCCAGCACTACCGCGTCGACGTGCAGCACCGCGCGGACGAGGGCCGCGACCCCGAGAGCGACGAGGAGGAGGAGGAAGAAGGCGCCGAGGAGTGACCGCGAGAGCCCCGCTGGTCACCGCCGGTCGCGGACCGCCGAGATCGGCGCGGGACCGAGTCACAAGCGGGTGGCAGGTCCGGGGTGCTTTTGCCCCTCGGCTCCGAAGTGACGGTATGGGCTTTGGGAGCTACGACGAATCCGAGCAGGAGCGTCAGCAGAACGACGGCGGCGACGCGGGAGACGGCTCGACCGTCGACGCCCACGAGAACGAACACGAGGGCGAAGCGAGCTTCGAGGCCGGCGCCTCCACCGACGACCTGGTCTCGCAGCTCCAGACGATGAAAGACGACGGCGACGACGACGAAGAGTAATCGGCCCGGAACGCGCCGGGAACGCGTGCGAACCGCGACGACCGGCCCCGTTGCTGCTGCGCATTTCTCCGTGAACCGACCCACCAGGCGTGGCTGTCCGGAACACCGCGAAGCTATCGCTTCTGAAACTTGGCGGCGAAGGTATATTATTCGCCTCGGCGGCATTGCGAGTACGCCCGATTCGTCACCGCGAACGGGTGGGAGCAACACCACATAATGTTCGAATTTATCACCGACGAGGAGGAGCGCGGGCAGGTCGGTATCGGCACACTCATCGTGTTCATCGCGATGGTGCTCGTGGCGGCGATCGCCGCAGGCGTGCTGATCAACACCGCCGGCTTCCTCCAGAGCAAGTCGCAGGAGACGGGACAACAGAGCAGCAAGCAGGTCAGTAACCGCCTGCAGGAGGTCGCTACCGTCGGGAACGTCACGGGGAACCAAGTCGACATCGTCAACGTGACGGTGACGCAGGCGCCCGGCGCCGGCGAGATCGACATCCACAATGCGACGGTGACGTGGATCGGCCCCGACGGGACGATGCAACTCGTCTCCACGACGAGCAACTACTCCACCGCCACGCTGTCCTCGGGAGAGTACTCCTACGAGAGCGTCAAGAACGCGGCCGGAAGCGAAAACGTGCTCGACGACGCCGACGACCGCCTGAACCTCGTGTTCGACACGGCGCAGATCAACGGCGCCCTCAACGAGGGCTCGGAAGTCACGATCAAGATCAACACGATGTCCGGCGCGACGACGAGCATCCGCTTCACGGTGCCCGAGTCGCTCGGGCAGAAGGAAGCCGTCGAGCTGTAAGCCGGCGCACACGCTCTTTTCTCTACTGCGTTTCTCTCTTCGACGCCGACCGTCTTCGAGTGGCAACGCGCCCGTCGGGATCGCCGCGCCGCCACTCCGGTGCCGTTATCGAAGTTGCAAGGCTAAAACCTCGCTCTCCAGGGCGGGGAGGATGTCAACTCTCGCCCATGACCTCGTCGACGGTCGCGGCGATGTCCTCTTTCGCGCGCCAGAGGTACAGCGACGCGTAGCTGCGATGCGGCGCCCAGCGCTCTGCCTCCTCGACCATCTCCGCGCGGCTCATGTCGCGATCGTACAGCGCTTCCATTCCCTTTCTGACCCCCAGGTCGCCGACGGGGAACACGTCCGGGCGGCCGAGCGTGAACAGTAACTGCATATTCGCAGTCCACTCGCCGACGCCGGTGATCGCGGTCAGCTCCTCGCGGACCTCGTCGTCGCTCATCGCGGCGAAGGCGTCGCTATCCCAGTCGTTGTCGGCGAACGCCTCCGCGACGTTGCGCACGTAGCGGGTCTTCTGTCGGGAGAGCCCGGCGTCCTTCAGCGTCGCGTCGTCGGCCGCGAGCAGCCCCGCCGGCGTCACCTCGACGGCGTCGAACAGCCGCTCGCGCGTGGCCTCCGCCGACGCCATCGACACCTGCTGTCGGAGGATCGACACGATGAGTCGCTCGAACGGGTCGTCCGCGGGGTCGACCGTGAGCGGTCCGTGTCGGTCGATCACCGGCCCGAGCAGGTCGTCGGCGCGGAGCGCCGAGAGCGCCGCACGGTCGGTCGAGTCAAGCTCCTCGAAGGCGTCGGCGTCCGCGTCGACTGGCATACGCCGTGATGGGACCGCAGACAAAAAACGGCTTTCGGGGGTCGACCGGTGCGGCGGGGACCGGTCGCGGACCCGCGGGCAACTCCGGAAAACTGGTGTCGTGTTTCCGTCGAGACGGAGGGAAACGTTGAATCGGGGCGACTCCGAGGCGACGCACATGGACGTTGATGACGTAGAGACGGTCGCGGTGCTGGGCGCCGGAAACATGGGTCACGGCATCGCGGAGGTCGCCGCGCTCGCCGGGTTCGACGTGACCCTTCGAGATATCAACGAAGAGTTCGTGCAGAACGGCTACAACCAGATCGAGTGGTCGCTCGACAAGCTCGCGGAGAAGGACCAAATCTCCGAGGAGGACGCCGACGCCGCGCTCGACCGGGTCACGCCGGTCGTCCCCGTCGCGGACGCCGTCGCCGAGGCCGACCTCGTGATCGAGGCGGTGCCCGAGAAGATGGACATCAAGAAGGACGTGTACGCGGAGGTCGAGGAGCACGCGCCCGACCGCGCCGTCTTCGCGTCGAACACGTCGAGCCTCTCGATCACGGAGCTGTCGGAGGTGACCGACCGCGAGGAGCGCTTCTGCGGGATGCACTTCTTCAACCCGCCGGTGCGGATGCAACTCGTCGAGGTCATCTCGGGCGCGCACACGTCCGCGGGGACGATGGACCTCGTCGAGGCCGTCGCCGAGCGGATGGGCAAGACCCCGGTCCGCGTCCGAAAGGACTCGCCCGGCTTCATCGTCAACCGCGTGCTCGTCCCGCTGATGAACGAGGCGGCGTGGCTCGTCCACGAGGGCGAGGCCACCGTCGAGTCGGTCGACTCCACGACCAAGTACGAGATGGGGCTGCCGATGGGGAGCTTCGAGTTGGCCGACCAGGTCGGCATCGACGTGGGCGTCCACGTACTCGAGTACATGCACGAGGTGCTCGGGGACGCATACGAGCCGTGTCCGCTGCTGACCGAGAAGGTCGAGGACGAGCACCTCGGCAAGAAGACCGGGAAGGGATTCTACGACTACGAGGACGGCCCCGGCGCCGAGGTTCCCTCCGACGAGGCGGACGAGGGCGTCAAGCACGCGCTCCTCGCGGTGATGGCCAACGAGGTCGCGGGCCTGATCGGCAACGACGTGGCCGACGCTGGCGACATCGACCAGGCGGTGAAGCTGGGCGCCGGCTTCCCGGACGGCCCCGCGAAGATGGCCGACGCGGTCGGCCTCGACGCGCTGCTTTCGACGCTCGACGAGCGCCGCGAGGAGACGGGCGCCGAGCGCTACGAGGCGGTCGACTACCTCCGCGAGCTGGTCGAGGAGGGGCGGGGGTTCTACGCCGACACCGACGGCGAAGACGACGACGGCGTCGACTTCGAGACCATCCGGATCGAGCGCGAGGGCCGCGTCGGCCACATCGTCCTCGACCGACCCCACCGGATGAACACCATCTCCGAGGAGCTGCTGGACGAGCTCGGCGTCGCCATCGAGGAACTGGAGGCCGATGACGGCGTGCGCGCGGTGCTGGTCACCGGCGAGGGCGAGCGCGCCTTCTCTGCCGGCGCCGACGTGCAGAGCATGGCCGCCGGCGGCGGCGACCCGCTGCACGCCGTCGAGCTCTCCCGGAAGGGCCAGTCGACGTTCGGGAAGTTCGAGTCCTCCGACCTCCCGGTCGTCGCCGGGATCGACGGCTACTGCCTCGGCGGCGGCATGGAGTTCGCCACCTGCGCGGACCTGCGCGTCGCCTCCGAGCGCTCGGAGCTGGGCCAGCCCGAGCACAACCTCGGCCTGCTCCCCGGCTGGGGCGGCACCCAGCGCCTGCGCCACATCGTCGGCGAGGGGCGCGCCAAGGAGATCATCTTCACCGCCGAGCGCTACGACGCCGAGACGATGGAACGCTACGGCTTCGTCAACGAGGTCGTCGGCAACGACGAGCTGCTGGACCACGCGATGGACATCGCGCAGGACCTGGCCGCCGGCCCGCCCGTCGCCCAGCGCTACACGAAGCGCGCGATGCACGCCGGTCGCGACGACACCGATGCCGGGCTGGAGATCGAGGCGCAGGCGTTCGGCCAGCTGATGAACACCGAGGACCTCATGGAGGGCGTGATGGCGTTCATGTCCGACGAAGAGCCGGCGTTCGAGGGAAAGTGAGCGAGACGCGAGCGAAGCGAGCGTCTCGACCGGGCGGCAGAGCGGTCCCGGTGCCGCTCGGCACATGAGAAGCGATCGGGAGTGACGCGAGGGCGACCGCGGGGAGGCCTCGGGCGGACGCCGGCTGACTCCGCTCTCGTCTCGGCGCGATCCGCCGCCCCTACGCCAGCTTGAACGCCCGGATCGTGTCGCGCTTCGTCGGCTCTTTCACCACCTGCACGCCGCCCAACTCCGAGAACACGTCCCTCCAGTTGCGGTGGTACAGCGGGAACTCGTCGTTGACGTAGCTCACTTGTGCGCCCTCTCGACCGCGTTCGGCGCCGTTCCCCTCGTTTTCCACCGTCACGAGTAGCTCCGAGGCGACGCGGACGACCTCCTCGAACACCCAGGCGTCGTCGGGGTGGACGTGCTGGAGCGTCTCGACGGAGTACACCGCGTCGAATGCGCCGTCGTCGAACGCCGGGAGCAGGTCCTCGATGGCGCCGGTGTGGAACTCCCCGGTCGCCGCGAGGTCGGGGAAGTACCCGTCCATCACGTCGAACGACTCGTCGTTGATGTCGACCCCCGCGAGGCGCTCGAAGCCGTTGCGGCGGAGGTGTTCGAGGTGGCGACCCGAGCCGCAGCCGAGTTCGAGCACCCGGGCGTCGGTGCCGATGTAGAACTCGACGGCCGACAGGAGGGCCTCGCTCGTGTCGTCGGGGCCCTTGTGGGCGTAGTAGCGCGGGGAGAACTCGCCCTCGCGCTCGGCCCAGTCGTCGCGGACCTTGTCGGGGTTCATATCGAAGCGATCGTGGGCCGCGCGTAAACCTCCGCCGGAGTCTCGACGGTGGCCCGCCGGTGACGCCGTTCCGGGCGGAACGGCACCGGGACTGCTCCAATCCTCCCAGAGGCACCCGTGCTCGGCCTCGCTACTCCTCGCGGCGCTCGCGGTAGTCGGGCAGGAAGTCGTCCTGTAGCACGGCGCTGCGGCCGCCGTCGACGGTCAGGCTCGCGCCCGTGATGAAGCCCGCCTCGTCGCTGGCGAGGAACGCGACCGCGGCGGCGACATCGCTCGGGACGCCGATCCGTCCGGTCGGGTGGATGCTCGCGAGCTCCTCGCGCCGCTGCTCGTCCATGTCACCGGTGGTGCGGTCGATGGCGACCCAGCCGGGGTTCACGGTGTTCACGCGCACCTCGGGACCGAAGTCGATCGCCATCGACCGCGTCATGCCGTTGATCCCCGCCTTGACGGCGTTGTACGGGAAGATGCTCGGCGTCGTCGCGAACGCGTGGTTGCTCGACATGTTGACGATGGCGCCCTCGCCCATGTGCTCGCGGGCGTGCTTGGCGCACAGCCAGTACGACCGGAAGTCGGTCTCCAACACGAACTCCCAGTCGTCCATGTCGGCCTCGTCGGCGGCGGTGTACGTCTCGACGCCGGCGTTGTTCACGAGCACGTCGAGGCGGCCGAACGCGTCGACGGTCGCCTCGAACAGCGCCGCGATATCGTCGGGGTCGCGCATGTCCGCGCGGACGAAGACGGCCTCGCCGCCCAGGTCCTCGGCGGCGGCGACCGTCTCCGCCCCGGCGTCCTCGCTGCGCCCGGTGACGACGACGCGGGCGCCCTCGGCGGCGAGGCGCTTCGCGACGCCGGCGCCGATGCCGCGGGTCGAGCCGGTGACGACGGCGACCGTGTTCTCGTGGCGGCGCCGCGGACGGAGGTCGTCGATCGGAGCGGAGTCGAGTGAGGTCATTCGTGTGTGCGGTCGCGGCCGGGCGACTTGATGATTGGTTTCGCGACCTACCACTCGGCGACGCTGCCGTCGGGACGACGCCACACCGGGTTGTGCCAGTCGTCGTGGCCGTCGCGCTCGCGGAGCGCGTCCTCGTCGATGTCGACACCGAGCCCCGGGTCGTCGGGCACGGGAACGAAGCCGTCCTCATACTCGAACACCGAGGGGTCCGCGAGGTAATCGAGCACGTCGCTCGTCTCGTTGTAGTGGATATCGAGGCTCTGTTCTTGGATGAGGGCGTTCGGCGCGACGGCGTCGAGTTGGAGACACGAGGCGAGCGCGACGGGGCCGAGCGGGCAGTGCGGCGCGACCGACACGTCGTAGGCGCCGGCCATCGACGCGATGCGGTGGCACTCGGTGATGCCGCCCGCGTGGCTCAGGTCCGGCTGGATCACGTCGACGGCGTTCGTCTCCAGGATCTCCTTGAAGTCGGTGCGGTGGAACATCCGTTCCCCGGTCGCGATGGGGGTGGAGGTGCTCGCGGCGATGTCGGCGAGCGCGTCGTTGTGCTCCGGCAACACCGGCTCCTCGATGAAGAACGGGTCGTGCGGTTCGAGCGCGGCGGCGAGCTGTTTCGCCGCGGTCTTGGTCGCACGCCCGTGGAAGTCGACCCCGATGTCGACCTCGGGGCCGACGGCCTCCCGGACCGTCCGGAGCCGTTCGGCGGCTTGGTCGACGGTGTCGGGCGACTCCACGCGCTCGAGCTCCGGGGTCGCGTTCATCTTCAGCGCGGTGAAGCCGGCGTCGACCTTCTCGGCGGCCGCCTCGGCGACGCCCTCGGGGCGGTCGCCGCCGACCCACTGGTACACTCGGACGCGCTCGCGGACCGGGCCGCCGAGCAGTTCGTGAACGGGCGCGCCCAGGTGCTTCCCCTTCAGGTCCCACAGCGCCTGGTCGATGCCGGCGATGGCGGACATGAGGACGGGGCCGCCGCGGTAGAACCCGCCGCGGTAGAGACGCTCCCAGTGGTCCGCGACGGGCGCGGGGTCCTCGCCGAGCAGGTACGCCTCGACGAGCTCCTCGACGGCGCCGCGGACGGTGCGCGCGCGGCCCTCGACGACGGGCTCGCCCCAGCCGACGGAGCCGTCGGCGCACTCGAGCTTCAAGAACAGCCACCGCGGCGGCACGGCGTACAGGTCGTAGTCGACGATCTCGGTCATGCTCGAGTGTCCCGGTCGGTCCGCAAAAGTCCACAGGTGTCGCGTCCGCGGGGGCGGTCCAGGGTCCGGACTTGCCCCGAGCTACCGGATTTCAACCGTCAGCGTCTCGCGGACGCCGCGGTCGAGCCGGCGGTACCGCGGCGTCGCGCCGGAGCGGTCAACGTCGAACACGCGCAGGGAGACGACCAGCCGGCTCGCGTCCGGCAGCGTCGCCCGGACGACCGGCCCGGTCGCGGTCACGACGAGGTACGGCGGCGCGGCGACGGGCGACGCCGGCAGCCGGGCGCCGAGCGCGTCCGCCCCGGTCGCGAGCAGGCCGGGGAGGGCATCGAGCACCCCCGCCGCGGCCAGCGCCTCGCGCATGGCGGGGACCACGGCATCGCGGTCGGTGGTCGTCGGAGCGGCGGCTGCCCCCGGACCGTCCTCGCCGTCCCATCGCCCGGCGACCGCGTCCGCGCAGGCGTCGACCGCGTCGAACGCGGGCCCGTGCGCCGTCAGCAACCGCTCGCGGACGGCGGCTTCGGGGTCGGCGTCGCGCCCGTCCGCGGTCATGGTTGGCCGAACGTCGCCGCGCGCCGTAAACGCGTCGGGGTGGGGCGAAACGAGGGCGGGAGGTGCTGTCACCGACCGCTTTTTGCCCGGCGACCGCCCACCGTCGTCTATGAGCATGAGCACTGACGAGGTGGAGGCGGCCATCGAGGCCGGCATCGAGGACTGCGAGGCCACCGTCACGACGCCGCGCGCGCCTGACCCCGACCACGAGGATGCCCACTTCGCAGCGGTCGTCGTCTCGCCCGCCTTCGAGGGGAAGTCGCTGGTCCAACAGCACGAACTGGTGTACGACGCCGTCGGCGACGCGATGACCCGAGAGGTCCACGCCCTGGAGATCAAGACGTACACGCCCGAGGAGTACGAGGAGCACGGCGAGTAAGTCCGGACTCCCGGGTCGACCGCGCTCGACGCCGGGGGCGACGCTCGGTTACTCGTTCTCGACGCCGACGATCGCCACGTCGTCGCCGACGCCGAGCTGTGCGCCCGCGCTCTCGGCGAGAACGACGGTGTTCACCATCAGCCGGAAGGGGTGGTCGAAGCGGCCGCCGCCGCTCCATGCCGGCATCGTCTCCTCGCGCTTCCGGACGAAGCGGGTCCGGAAGCCGTCGAGTTCCTCGCCGGTGTCCGGGTCGCGCGAGGGGACCACGCAGCGCTTGCAGGGGTTCACTCCGAACAGTTCGGCGTCCCCGATCCGGAACCGGACGCGCTCGCCCGGCTCGCCGACGAGTCGGTCCTCGGCGAACGCCTCGCCGCTCGCGAGTTCGACGTTCGCGCGGAAGCGCCGCCGCATCGACTCGACCGTCACCCCGTCGAACCACGAGGCGACCTCGCGGAGCGTCCCCGTCGAGATCACCGTTGGCCCGGGGAGCGCCGTGTCGTCCGGGTACCCGCCGGCGCGCTCGCTGACCACTGATACCTCGTAGCCGAGGAACGACTCCAGCCACGACTCGATCCTCGCGCGCTCGTCGTCGAGGTGGAAGGTACCGGCGTCGAGCGTGCCGGCGTCCGGTGTGCCGGCGTCGGACGTGTCGCCATTCCCCTCGGCATCGCGAGAGACCGCGAGGCCGACGGTCCGGGAGTCGAGGTCGTAGTCGGCCGACACGCGGTGGATCCGCCGCTCGTTCTTCCCGTTCACGTAGTCGCCGTCGTCGTCGACGATGGCGAACTCGCGATCGGGGACGAGCCCGCCTGCCGGCGCCAACCGGGCGACATCAACGTCCACTCCATCGAGCGATTTGATCGGGTAGACGCGGACCCGATCGAGCGTCGTCGCAAGCGCGTCGTCGGTCATCGTTCGGCGTACGGCGCCGGCGCCGTTGAATCGATCGGTCCAGAGCGGTCGCTGCCGGAGCCGGATCGGGCGTGGAAAAGCGGGAGTCGACCCGGGTCGCGACGGCGGTACCGACACCGACGGCGGCGACCGGGCGAGCGAACGCGTTACTCCTCGGTTTCGTCGTCCGCGTCCGCGTCTCCGTCCGTGTCGTCCTCGACGCTCAGGTCGAGGCCCTCGACGAGGTCGGCGATCTCATCGGCGGTGAAGGCGGCGTAGCCGTCAGCCGAGACCGTCGCCAGCGACACGTCGTTCGGGGTGAGCTCGTCGTTGATCTCGAACAGCGCGCGCAGCGCGAGGCCGATGCCGTCGTCGAGCGTCAGCTCCTCGGTCCACTCGTCCTCGAGCAGCTCTTGGATCTCCTGGCGGGAGCCGCCGATCGCGGTCGCCTTCCACTCGTGGGGCGTCCCCGAGGGGTCGGCGCCGAACAGGCGCGGCTCGCCGTCCTCGAAGCCGCCGATGAGGAGCGCGGCGCCGTACGGGCGCGTGCCGCCGCGCTGGGTGTTCTCCTGGATGTGGTCGGTGATGTACTTCGTCAGCGTCTCGACACCGACCGGCTCCTTGTAGCGCAGGCGGTTCCCCTGGGCCATCCGGCGGGCGTAGTCGATGAGCTGGCGCGCGTCGGCGACGTGGCCGGCGCTGGCGGTGCCGACGTGGTCGTCGAGCTTGTGGAGCTTCTCGATGGACTCCGACTCCATCAGGCTCGAGGACGCCTGCGCCTGCGCCGCGAGCACGACGCCCTCGCTCGTGCGGACGCCGACGGAGGGCGCGCCGCGGGAGACGGCCTCCCGGGCGTACTCAACCTGGTAGATCCGACCGTCGGGCGAGAACAGCGACGTGCCGCGGTCGTACGCCTGCTGGTCGTTCCCCCTCATCGGTCACCACCGACGTGAATCGTCGTCGCGAGTGCGGTCATCGCTCATCGGTACGGGTCCACGCCGGAAAAAGCCTCCCTAAACGGAGTTTTAGCGAGCGAGCAAAAACCGCGAGACGAGAGTGGCCCTCCGGCGGTCGGTCCGGTCGCGCCCGCCGCGGGGTCTCCGGGACGCGCTCCGAGCGCGTCCGCCGACTACCGCTCGACCGTGAGCACTTCGGCGTCGGCGGCGTTCGCCTTCACGCTCTCGATGCCCTCCTCGGCCTTCTGCTTGCTCGCGTACCCCTCCCCGGAGTCGGCGATGATGTTCCCGTTGTCGTGTTTGAGCCGCCATCGCCACTGGTCGGCGCTGTCGCGAAACACCTCGAAGGTGGCTTTGCTCGCCATGGTTCCGTTTGCTGCGCGACGGAACTACTCTGTACCGGCCGCCCCAGGACCGGCGGGTCCGTCGCCGCTGGCCTCCCCGCTGTCCCACCCGTCGAGGGGGTCGCCGCCGAGCACGAAATCCACCCCCGCGTGTTCGGTGAACACGACGTATACGAACTTCTCTGGGACGCTGAACCGATCCCCGAGTTCGGCGGTCAATCGCCGCGCGAGCTCGTGGCGCTGCTCGACGGAGCGGCCGACGCGGATGTCGGCGTTCACGAGCGCGACGGAGTCGCCCTCGTCGGCGCGTCCCAACCGCGGGTCGCTCTCCGTGACGATCACGCCGACGTGGTCGGTCCCCGTCTCCATCACGTCGGCGTACGTCTCGGCGACCCACGCCGCGAACGAAGCGCGCTCGCCGTCGTCGACCGCCGCCGAGAGATCGAATCGAAGGTGTGGCACGACGCGACATGGCACGCGGAGCGAAATAAGTGGGGGTCGTGCGGCGCCGGTCGACCGCTCGGCGACGACCGCACCCGCTGCGCTCGCGCCGACCCGTCAGGTCGACCGCTCGGCGACGACCGCGCCGTTTGCATCGCGCAGTGTCACCGTCTCGCCGTCGTTGTTCAGCGTCGGACGGCTCCGCCCCCAGTACAGGTCGCTCTCGGTGTCGTCGCCGCTGCCGACGTGGACCGTGACGGTCGCGTCCGCCGCCAGCGAGGCACCGTCGGGGAACTCGTACGTAAACCCGGCCGCGTCGGTCAGCGTCCACCCCGAGAGGTCGACCGCCTCGTGGCCGCGGTTGCGGAGCACGACGTACTCGTCGTTGAGGTTCTCCCCGTCGTCGCCCTCAGCGTCGGCGTGGACCCGGGCGATCACGATCCCGTCACCGGCGTCGGAGGCAGTGACGGTCGCGGTCGCGGACGCGGTGGCGGTCGTCTCGTCGGCGCCGGCGGGACCGGGCGTGCCGTCGCGGCAGGTCCACAGCCCGCGGCCGGCGGCCATCGCGCGCTCCTCGGCGGCGTAGAAGCTGTCGCCGCGCTCGAACGAGGAGTCGTACACCCGCGCCAGCCCGCGGTCGACCAGCGCGTAGTTGAACGACCCGCCGTCGTGGTGGACGTACACGAGCAGCCGGTCGTAGTAGCCGCGGCGAGGCTCGTTCGCGTCGAACGCGAGCGTCACTTCCTCGCCGAGCAGGCGGTTCTTCGTGTAGGCGCTGGCGCGCTCGGCGTACTCGTCGAGGCACGCGCGTCCCGCCTCCGTGTCGGGGACGCCCTCGAACTCGTCGGGCGTGTTCTCGCCGTAGATTTCGGGCGTGTCGACCCCGAGCAGGCGGGCCGTGTCGGTCGTCCCGTTCTCGTACTCGAACCGGACGGTGTCGCCGTCGACGACCTCGACGACCGTGACGTGGAGGCCGTCCGCCGGCGGGGCGACGGTGGCGGGCGTGCCGGCGGAACCGGGGGGCGCGCTCGGCGTCCCGTCGGCGGTCGCGGCCGTCGACGGGCCGCCCGGCGCCGCGGCGCAGCCCGCGAGCGCGAGGAGGAGGCAACACGCAAGCGCGAGGAGCGGGCGAGTGGACATACTCGACCCGTCGGGGGACACGTCGAAAGGCGTTCGGGACCGACCGCGAGTGCGACGGCTCACCGCGACGGCCACTCGGTCGCGACGGCCACTCGGTCGCGACGGCCACCCGGTCGCGACGGCCACGCGGCCGTGGCGGCGCTACCGGGCGCGCTCGTAGACGGCGAAGTCGAAGGCGTCGCGCTCCTCGCGGTCCACCTCGCACCACTCGTCGGGGTCGAACTCGGGGAACGCGGTATCGCCCTCGTGCGCCTCGTGGATCTCGGTGAGCACCAACTCCTCCGCCAGCGGGAGGAACTGCTCGTAGACGGCGCCGCCGCCGGCGACGTAGACGGTGTCGACGCCCAGTTCCTGGGCGGCCCCGCGTGCGACCGCGAGCGCGTCGTCGACGGACTCGGCGACGATCACGTCGTCGGGGAGGTGGGGACTCGACCGCGAGAGGACGACGTTCGTCCGGTCGGGGAGCGGCCCGCCGATGTCGCTCGCGATCGACTCGTACGTCCGCCGCCCCATGATCACCGGGTGGCCCGTGGTCGTCTCCTTGAAGTGGCGCATGTCGGCGGGGAGGTGCCACGGCATCCCGCCGTCGGCGCCGATGACGCCGTTGGCGGCGACGGCGGCGATGAGCGAGACGCGCACGTCATCGCCGTCGTCGAGCGGACGAGACGGGCGGTCGACCGACATCACTCGGCGACCGCGAACTCGATCCCCGGCGCCGGGTCGTACCCGTGCAGTTCGATGTCGTCGAACGTCAGGTCGTCGAGCGGCTTGTCGGCGACGCGCAGCGTCGGCTTCTTGCGCGGTTCGCGGCCGAGCTGCCGCAGCAGGCCGGGCACGTGGTCCGTCCGCTCGTCGCCGTCGGCTTCGGGGGGCGCGGTCTCCTCGACGCGGTCGGCCAGCCGCTCGTACTCCGCCCGGGAGTCGGCGTCGGCGAGGCCGTCGCGGATCAGCTCTCGGGCGCCGGCGTCGCCGTACCAGTCGCCGCGCTCGCCGGTGCCACAGTAGACGTGGGCGTCGACGACGCTGTGTGCGAACGTCCCCGGCTCGAACCCGGTGTGCTGGGCGACGGCCGTCAGCAGGATCGAGTAGGCCGCGATGTTGAACGGGACCCCAAGCGCGAGGTCGCCCGAGCGCTGGGTGAGATGGAGGTTCAGGCGGTCGCCCTGGACGTTGAAGACGAAGGTGTAGTGGCACGGCGGCAGCGTCGACACCGCGGCGTTCGCGGGGTGCCACGCATTCACGACGATCCGCCGGGAGTTCGGGTTCTCGCGGAGGGTGTCAAGCACGTACGCCAGCTGGTCGAAGGTGCGCTCGTCGTCGTTCATCCAGCGGTGGGTCTCCTCGGGCCACGTCTCGCCCTCCAGTCCGTCCTCGGGAACTGGGTAGCGCCGCCAGAAGCGCCCGTAGGCGGTGTCGAGTCGCCCGTCCTCGTCGGCCCACGCGTCCCAGATCCCCGTCTTCTCGCGGAGGTCGCGGATATGCTCCTCGCCCGAGAGGTACCACAGGAACTCGTGGATGAGCGAGTTCCAGCGGAACCCCGAGAGGTCCTTCGTCGTGAGCAGGGGGAAGCCGTCAGCGAGGTCGGCCTCGTAGTGCGCCGAGAACGCCGAGAGCGTGTCGACGCCGGTCCGGTTCGGCTTGTGGATACCGTCCCGGAGCACGTCCTCGACGGTCGAGAGGTACTGCTGCATGTGCGAGAAGCGCGGGCCGTCCGTCATAGACCTACCGAACCCGGTTACCCGTCGCTCGTTCCGGACCAACACGAACCCCCAAGACCCGGCGTCTCCTACCACCGCTCATGATCCACAACCTCGCCGCCGGCGTCCAGGCGTTCACGAGCAACGCGTTCCTCGTCGTCGGCCCCGCGAGCGCCGATTCGCCCGCGAGCGACGACGACGGCGACGCCGGCCGCCGCGCC
This sequence comes from Halobaculum gomorrense, assembly GCF_900129775.1. GTDB lineage: Archaea > Halobacteriota > Halobacteria > Halobacteriales > Haloferacaceae > Halobaculum > Halobaculum gomorrense. The sequence goes on from NZ_FQWV01000014.1 coordinate 29,228, forward strand.
CTCGTCGACACCGGCTCGAACTTCGACATCCTCCCGCTCGTCCGCGAGCGCGTCGACGACCTCGACGCGGTGATCCTCACCCACACCCACCACGACCACGTCGGCAACGTCGAGGCCGTCCGCGAGGCCTTCGGCGTCGAGACGTGGGGCTTCGACGCCGACCAGCCGTCGGTCGACAACGAGCTTCCCGACGGCGGGCGCGTCCAGTTGGGGCTCGGAACGTACGAGGCGCTCCACACGCCCGGGCATAAGAACGACCACCTCTGCTTCTACGACGAGGACGCGGGCGTGCTGTTCGCGGGCGACCTGATCTTCCAGAACGGCGGCTTCGGGCGGACGGACCTGGAGGAGGGCGACCGCGACGCGCTGATCCGAAGTATCGACCGCGTGCGCGACCGCGTCGACGGCGACGGCCTCCGAGAGCTCCACGTGGGCCACGGCCCGAGCGTGCTGGACTCGCCGTTCGATCACGTCGAACTCGCCGGGCGGGCGGCGCGAACGCGATAACGGAGGGGCGCAGCGCAGTGGCAGAGCCGCGGGGGACAGCCCTCAGCGGTCTCGCGCAGCTGCGAGGAGCTCGTCGTACGCCTCTTGATACGCCGACGCGACGGCGTCGGGGTCATCCTGTTCCTCGCCGGTGAGGGGACGGAGGTCGTGCGTCGAGAGCGGGTCGAGCATCTCGGTCACGCGCTCGACGCGCACCTCCAGCGCCCCCTCGTCGCGGCCGCCGGTCGCGGTCTCGCGGGCGAGCGTCCAGCGACCCCCGTCGTACACGCGGCACCGACCGGGATCGACGGCCGCGACCGCGTCGAAGTCGATCTCCCGCAGCGGCATCGCCACGTCGCCGTACGACTCCACGAGCGCGACGCCCGCCTCGCCGGCCTCGCGAACGTCGTCGGCGAGCCGGTTGAGCGCGGGGAGATGGAGCTCGCGCATCGCGCCGTTGAACGCCCGGACCGATTCGACGCGGCGGGCCTCCGCGATCGGGAGGTCCTCGTGGAGCCGAGCCGGGATATCGGCGGTGCCGTTCAGCACCCACTCGTCGCCGCTCTGGGTCCGGACCCGGTCGACGAGGAACGTTCGGTCGGCCTCGCCGAGCAGCCCTCGTTCGCCCGGCGTCGGTCGCCAGAGGCGGTGGATCGGGTTTCGGACCTCGTGGCTCGCGTCGCTGCCTGCGGCACGGAGCAGTCGGTCGATGTCCTTCCCGTAGAGGCGACCCTCGCCCGCGGCTCGGCGAACGTCGTCGTGGTCGAACCAGCGGTCGTTGCCGGCGCGGGGCTTGAATGCTCGGGGGCCAGCGCCGTCGCCGCGGAGGCGAGCGGCCAACCCGACCGCGAACGTCGTCTTGCCCGCGTCGACGGGGTCCGCACCGGCGACGAGCAGCCTCACTGTTCGGCGGCCGACGGGTCGTCCGAGTGGCCGGGGGCGTCGCCGGCGGTCGCGTCGTCGTCGACCGAGCCGGTTCCGTCGGCGCCCCCGTCGAGGTCCTCGGGACGACGCAGACCGTAGTAGCCGGGCTCGTCGTCCGCGCGCGGCTCCGCGACGACAAGCTCCGCCGCGTTCGTCACGACCCACGGGATCGCCCAGTCGAGCAGCACCTCCTCAGTGCCCTCGTCGATCTCGGCATCGGGCTCCAGCCCCTGCAGGAGCCGTGCGATCTCGTAGACGGTGTACATCCGGTCCGGCTCGAACAGCTCCGCGGGCGTGTAGAAGTCACAAGGGTACAGCCCGGGGAACTCGGATTTCTCGATCGGCACACCCGCTCGTAGCCCGCGCGCCCGCTAAAACGCGGCGGGTCGAGAGAGGCGACTGCCGGCGGCGGCGGTCACGTCGGAAGGTCCGCCTCGGTCCCGCACTCCGGGCAAACGAACGCCATGCCGTCGTCTCCCGGCACCGCCGCGAGCGCGTCGTGGCCGCACTCGCGGCACTCGACGGGCACGCGCACCTCCGTCGAGTCGGCCGGCGCGCCGAGCGCGAGCGCCTCGACACGCTCGTCGCCCTCGTTCGCTCCGGTCTGGTACTCCCCCGGCGCGAACCGGATCGCCTCGCCCTCGGCGATCTCGATCTCGCCGTCCTCGGTCTCGAACGTCGCGGTGCCCGAGAGGATCACGAACAGCTCCTCCTGGTCGAGGTGGGTGTGCATCCCGCCCGAGAACCCCTCGCCCGGGTCGAGGCGGTAGTGGTTGATCGCCACGTTCTCGGCGCCGAGCGCGTCGGCGAGCCGGCGCATCTCCACGTCCCTGCCGAAACCGCCGGTCTCGACCTCGTCGATCGCGATGTGGTCCATCGATCGGCGACAGGGACGGGTGCGATATGAATCGTCCGGCGACGGACCGCCCGATCGTCTGAACCGACCTCGGCCCCCTACTCCGAGTGCTCGGCGTCCAGCGACTCGTACACCTCGGCGATCTCGGTGGTTCCGGCGTCGGCGGTCCCGCCGTGGTAGCAGTGGACCGTCTCCACCTCGCCGTCCACCGCCGCGAGCCGGGCCACCGACCGCGTCGCCTCGGCCATGTCTGGCGTGAACTGCTCCGCGGGACCGACCAAGTCGCCGTCGTCGCTGCGAAGCGCGTCGGCCGCGAGCAGCACGCCGGACTCGGGGAGGTGAAACGCGAGATGGCCGGGCGTGAACACCGCCCGCATCGGCCCCGCGTCCGTCCGGAACGTCACGCCGTCTCGTAGCTCCACGTCGACCGGGACCGGCTCGTAGCGGTCGCCGTCGGGATCGCTCTTGACCGGGAACTCCCGACCGTCGACGTACGGCACCGCCGCCTCGTGTGCGTACACGACCGGGTCGGCCGCGCGCTCGCACACCGCCGCCAGCCCGCCCGCGTGGTCGCCGTCGTGGTGGGTGAGCACGACCGCCCATACGCCCGCCAGATCGAGTCCGTGGTCGGCGAGCGCGTCGGCCAGCTGGTCGGTCTGGCCGGGCAATCCGGCGTCGACCAGGAGGAGCCCCTTCGGCGTCTCGACGGCCGTCGGGTGGAACGCGGCCGTGCCGTCGTCCCGCTCCATCGTCAGTTCCAGGGCGTACACGCCGTCGGCGAGTTCCATGGACGCCCCGTCGGTCGCGAGGGACCTAACTGTGGGTGTCGGAAGGTCGGTCGACGGGCTGGTGGGGCCGATATGTCGTCCGGCGCCGCGGCTGACTGGGACCGCGTCGAAAGAAGTTCGGTGTTCGGCTCGGACCTCTCCGGATCCGTTCGTCGTCTGCGACTTACTCGAACAGTTCGACGGCCTGTTCGTAGCGGGCGCTGGGTTCGTCCCAGTCGACGACTTCGAAGAACGCGGAGATGAAGTCGCCGCGGGCGGGGCCGTAGTCGTAGTAGTAGGAGTGTTCCCACACGTCCAGCGCGAGGATTGGGTGT
>NZ_FQWV01000001.1:0-207618 GCF_900129775.1 Halobaculum gomorrense
ATATTGGCTGTATGCCGCCGTCGATCCTGAGACAAACGAATTGCTCCATACAAAGCTTGAACCGACCACCACAAAGGTCCTCGCTCATTCGTTTCTGACGGAACTCTCCGAGAAACACGACGTCTCCGACGCCGTGTTTCTCGTCGATGGATCGCACTCGTTACAAGACGCGTGTCAACGCCACGGCTTCGATTTCAGATACGAGAAACATGGAAATCGGAACGCTGTTGAACGTGTCTTCAGAGAGATAAAACGTCGAACTATCTGTTTCTCAAACTGTTTCAGCAACGCCGAAGCAGAAACCGCCGACGACTGGCTCAGATCGTTCAGCTTCGCATGGAATCAGCTTATCTGAACACTACCGTCCTTGACGCCGTAGAAGTGCTGCTTGATAACGTGAAAGGGAAAGTCGCCGTTACAGCGGATCATGGCAACGCAGTTGGTGAGTGGGGCGTCTACGGCCATCCCGCGTATGTGCCAGTACCAGCTGTCAAAAGGGTGCCTTGGGCTGTAACATCAGCAGATGGTCACGGATCGTATACTGTTGATCAGGAGTACAGGAACGAAACTGCAGATGCTGATAGAGATGAGTTCTTAGAAGCATTAGGATATAAGTAGAATTGCTAGTCCAGAACCGGCGTGCGAGACATTGACGGGTTCTGCTAATGGATCGAACAGAATTGGCAACGAGTGATTGAGGGGCTTGCCCAAGCGTAATTACAGCGAACTGAGCACAACATCGACGGTATCGGTGGTGGTATCGGCGCAATTACTGATGCTGCCGAACGACACCACCTCGCCAATGTCGACTTCTGGTCGTCGAAGATACTGAAAGTCGACCGACATGATCGCGCGGTCCCCGATGTTGTCCGGATCGTGCTTCAGCGCCTTCGCGATTTCCAGGGGGCCATCCGTATTACCCGGGAGGGGCTCTTTGATCACGATAGGCGTCTCGACGATCTCGAACATATCCTCGGCAGGCCAATCCTTCAGCTCGCAACACGTATCGAGTTTCATGCCGCTGATCGCGCCCGTCTCTGAATTGAATCGCTTCCAGTAGCCTGATCGTCAACCGTCTTGCTCGGCGGGCGGATCGACGGCTCCGTGAGTTCGACGTCCTTGTTCTCATACGAGAGCTGGAGCGATGCCCCGTATCTCTTGGACTCCGGATTGTCGTCGAGCAAGAGCGCGATCGCCTCTGCCAACTTGCACCCCTACCAGCACGGGATATGGTACTGCTCGCCGCACAGCATTGTCCGCTCTTTCGGAGCAGCCCGAACACGATAATCGCGTCCGATCCTGCTTGCTTTTGAATGAATGGTGGTTCCCCCAATTGCGGTCGCACTCATAGGGCGTCGCACCGTCTGTAGAGTCTCGATTCAAACGACGACCGCGATCCGAATCAGATTCGCGGTCGACGAGGCAGTGATCCGGAGCAATAATGAACGCCATCGACTGTACGCCGCCGTTGATCCGGAGACCAACGAATTCCTCCATTTCAGCTTTTCAGACTAGAACCATGCAGCTCGCCGTGCTGTTTCTCCGTGAACTCCGCGAGAAACAGCAGGTCAAGCAAGAGACCTTCCTCGTCGATGAAGCACACTATCTCAAAGCCGCGCTAGAGCGACATGGGCTCCGATTTCAGATTACTCGCCACAGAAATCGAAACGCTGTCGAGCGTGTCTATTGTGTGGTAAAACGCAGAAATTCTCCCTTTCCAAATACGATTAGTATAGTGGAGCCACCGACGGCAGAATCGTGACTCCAAGCCTTCGCCGTCTGGCGGAATCGATACTAAAGATAATACGACCGCTGACGGCGGTTGGTTACCCGTGGACTTCCGCGTTCCAATCGTAAGGGATCCGGTCGTCGTCGTACGGGATTCGCTCCTCATCGGGTTCCTCATAGTCGTAGAGCTTTGTCGGATAGTTGATGAGGAACGCGGGCTCGTCGCCGATGACCTTGAACCCGTGCCAGCAGTCCCCAGGAATGCGGATTAATTGCTGGTTGTGCTCACCGATGACAAACGTGTTGAGTTCTCCTTCTGTAGGGGAGTCATCTCGTTCGTCGTAGATGCCGACCGTGATCCGACCCTTTGGGCAGACGAAGTGGTCGATCTGCCCTTCGAGATGTCGGTGCCAGGCTCTGACGACGCCAGGATAAGTCATCGAATAATAGGACATCTCCGGGTCGATTTCATACTCCCCCCAGTCTTCGCGGAAGACCTCGACGAGATGACCTCGTTCGTCAGCGTTCACTTGGAGGTCTCTGATTGCGACTCCATCTATCATGTGTGTCGGCTCGCAGTAACGATGTATAAGTGTTGATTCTGCAAGCGAGGTCGATTCATCGACGAGGCAGTTTGGGTACTGGAAGAAGTGGGGATGGGTCACTGTCGTCCGTTTATGATTCGGGTGATCCTGTGAAGTCTTTAAGTACGGATATCGGATGGGGGCGGATATATCGATATAGTAACGTACTGAAGAGGAAATAGCAAAGAACTCCGGTCAAAATTCCTGCTAGTAATCCAACGATGTCCTCAGAGAGTGTGGCTTGAACAGCGATCGCCATTAGGCCAGAACTGATACATGGAATCACGGCTCTAGTAGCGTACTGGCTGTAACGAGCTGAGATGATACGCCGGCTCACGACGAGCCAGACGGGGATGGTTATTCCGATACCGAGTGTGATACTGATTGCCGCACCCGTTATCCCCATGTAGTTCGTGAGAGGCCAGATCGTCAAGAGGATCGTTATCGCTCGAAGCAAGTTCATTCTGAAGTCCCACTCAGGAGCCCCCGTGCCCCTAAAGATCGCTCCACCGGTAGTCGCAATTCCGCGGACGAAACCAGCCACGGCCATCACCTGTAGTGCCGGAACGATCGGTATCCATTCCTCGCCTAGTACAACGACGGTGAATTCGGGGGCGACAACCAGTATGCCGACAGCCATCGGTACGGTAAGATAAAATGTGATCTCGAGCGTATTAAGGTACGTTCTCCTGAGTCGTTGTTTCTGGTTCTGGAGGGCGGAATAGGTCGGAAACGCGACTTTCGAAATAACTTTCGAGACCTCTGTAGCGGGCGCGTTTGAGAGGCGGAACGCCATCTGGTAGAAACCGAGGGCGTCCGCACCGAGCAGCCAGACGACGAATCCGTCGTCGCCCTGTGTCGAGACAAACGTTGTTATTCCGGACGCCCAGATCCACTTTCCGAATCCGAATAGCTCCTTTGCTTTCTCAGTATCCAATTCGAGAGATGGCCGAAACGGATCGATGCGGTACGATACGATGAGCTGTGTGAGATGTCTGGCGAGTATTCCAGCCACTAACGCCCAGACGTTCTGAAAAACGAAGCCGAATGCGATGGCGACGATCACATCGACGAAAACCGAAGAGAACCTGAGCGAGAAGAACTTATGGAAATCCAAGTTTTTCTCGAAGTAAACTGTGGCTGGATTCATGAACGCTCGAAACAGATACGTGATCCCGATTACCTGGAGAATGGGTCCTGCCTGCGGTTCTCCTAAGATGTTCGAAATAGCGGATGATGCCACATACAGGACGGAAATGATCAGAACAGCACGAACTATCTTCAGGCTCCAAGCAGTCGAGAGGTATTGGTCGATGTCGTCCTTCTCCTCTTGGATCAGTGCTTGGTCAACGCCGAGTTGAGAGAGTTGTTCCAGTGCCGCCAACGCGAGAAGTGCGATACCCATCAGACCGAAATCCGAGGGTGAAAGAAGCCGGGCGAGGACGATCAGCTTGAACGTCTCTAGAAGTCGGTTGAGGACGTTTAGAGAGCTAACCCAAGCCCCCCCGCTGAGGACTTTACTGGTGAGCCCGTCCCCGTCTTCATGTGCTGGAACCAGCGATCGTAGAAGATCCATACGGTAAGCGAATCACCGATCCGTCTTTTTAAAGACCATTATGTTCTTTGGAACGTGGTACAGGGAGTCGACAACGATCTCTTCTTTCAGTTCGTCCGTAGTTTGACGGTCGTACTCCATTCCGTGATCATTGAAGAGTCGTGTCCAGTATTCCGGCGGTTTCTCGTTAACGTGATGTGTACCGCCCTGTCCGGGAGGAGCAGCAGTTAATACGACGACATCACCGGATTTGGCCAGCGTGTTCACGAAGGTTCGGGCGTATCTCTCAGGGATGTGCTCCGCGACCTCGACGCTCAATACAAGATCGTAGTAGTCGTCCGGTTCGTACGGTTGACGAAGGTCGTGTTGTTCTAGACGATCGTTCGGGACCACGGCGTGACGGAAGGCCGCGGAATTTCCTTCGACGCCATGGATCGCCACACCGAGTTCCTCGAACCGTTCGAGGTACGTGCCGATCGCACATCCGAAGTCGATGACGCTACCGGGTTGGAACTGTTCCACCAGCGCATCTGCAATCTCATGTGATTCACTTCGAAATGGATCTTGTCTTCGCTTCGCATAGTATTCATCGGAGTAGATCTGGTCGGGTCCGAGGATTCCCAGCTGATCTCCTATTTCTTTCACACGAGTAGCGAGAGTTCTCACGAGCAACGAGGCTGATTTCGATAGCAACGCCAGGAATCCCTCCCTTTTCAAAACAGAGAGAGCCCTCCCGAAATGAAATACAGCTTTCTTCAAGAGCCCAGGATCGGGATCTGTTCTTACCGACATCCAGTACGGCCAGATTAATCCGAGTTTCCCGTCGGGACGATGCGGGTGGATGGCGAACTGAGGGGAGTCTCGCACCGAATGAGGGATCTGATTGTGTTCGAGGTCATGCTTCCACAACACGAACATTAGACTCAGTTGGTCCCGACTCGCACGCTCTGAAACTTCACGCCACCAGGACCACATTAACTCCTTGATCTCGGGTTCTTGATGGTGACGGAAGAGAATGCGATTCTCGGAGAGATCGCGATCATCGGGGAATCCGGCGTCGCGATAGTATTTCAACTGTTCGCGGACGGGACCTTCTTCCGCTTTGTTTTTTTCTATACATGCTTTCGCCTCCTCGAAGACACTGGTTCGCTTCGGATGCTTGTACAGCGCGAAGTCCGCGGTCGATAGATAATCCTCGACGAGGGGTTCGACTCGCTCCAATATCTGGATGTTTCCGTCGATGTAGACGCTGATATCGTATTCCTCCAGGTATTCGTGAGCGAGGATCTTGATGCGGCGATTGGAGAGCGCCGAATCAGTCATCGGTGTCACGTTTCTGATTTCCCAGACATCGGATGTGAGCGTTTCATCGTCGGTAAAACAAACGTAATCGACGCTGGACTCGGCCACTACCGGATCGATGAGTACGTCGTAATCTGCGAAGATGGCGGTATATACGACGATATTAGGGTCAGCGGAGTCCAAGGACATACCCGCATGTGTACACCTGCAGGTAAAAATCACGCGAGATGCGCTCAATCGCTCACACCGTCGAAAGCCTAGTTTTCGTTCGGATGAGATTCCGGTTTCCAAGCAACTCTGTTGAAATCTTCTATTGTTGATATATAGATGAGTCGGTTATCAACCCGATATTAGTCGATCCAGTGAGAAACTGGCTTCACAGCAAATCGAAAGACTACAAGAGAGTTTCAACAAAGCCAGATCTCCCAAAAGTACTGAACTTTGTCTTGTTTAGACACAGTGTAGATTATCCTCTCCGGCCGTTGTCAAAAATACCAATATCGCAGAGAGACACTCACATACCGATTTCGCTCTCCCAAAATAGACCCTACGCGACGTACTCAGGAGCGTCTAAACAAGGCCTTGACTTTTGAATCACATCTTATATTCGGAGATAGAAAGTTATCAAATCGAGAACCTGTCTATATAAATAATTCCTGACGATTCAGATATCATCTGCCGCCTGAATTACCGCTGGTAATATCACCTACACCATCTCTGCTCAGTGGATGCCACTACGATCCCGTTACTCAAATCAATAGACACTAGAGAGGACATCGTTCATGATGGGGGCGAGAGCATCGTAACTGTATTTTTCAACACATCGCTGCCTAGCCTTCTTCCCTAGTTCTTCACGGAGTTTTGGATCACGGTACAGGTCGATAATGGACTCTCGTAACTCTTCGACGTTCCCTGACTCGGTGATCCGACCACAGTCTTCTAAGATTACAGGCAAATCATTCACATCGCTCGCGATCACAGGTTTGGCCATCGCCATCGCGTCGAATACCTTCGACGGAAGCTGACCCCATGTCGCGGGGCTATCCTTCTGTGGGATCGAGATCACGTCCGCTGCGGCCACCCATCTGGGGATTTCATCGAAGGGTTGCATCCCCCTGATAATGAGCGATTCACCACCGATCCGGCGAATCTCGTCGACGTATTCCGATTCGTGGGCCCCGACGACAACAGCTCGAACGTCTTGGCGATCGATCATGGCGACTGCTCGTGCGAGGTCGTCGACTCCTTTGTGGGGTCGTGGTGTCCCCGAGAACATGACGAGAAAGTCATCAGCAGGCAAGTCCAACTCTTTCCGAACCTGACTCTGATCGAATCGGGATGGATCGAGTTTATCGGTATCTTTGGCGTGTGGAATAAGCGTTCCTCCAAATCGGTCCTGAAGAAACCGGTTCGACACAGTACGAGCATCCGCGAATCCAGAGATCGCTTCGAAGGTCCGTGTATAATAATATGAATTTGAATTAATCAATAGGGGGGCTCCTTTCAGATACGTTTTTATTTTGTTATTCTTGTGATGGAATCCAGATTCCCAGTCGTCTATATCAAGAATAAGTGGCCGATCACGGCCGATCGTTGCGAGTAATCCAAGACCGTAGCTCGTGGTTCGAGGTTTGGATGCGTAAACGACATCGCCCGAGATCTGGTCGAGGAGATCGGGTATCGAAAAAGGAAATCGATACATCCGTGTTTTCGTTGTAACACCACGATAATCATACTCGTCTTTGATCGGTTCCCAGATCTCGTCTTTGAATTGAGGACCGACGATCTCAACATCATGATTTCGCTCGATGAGTTGTGCGAGTACGTAGGCCCGTCCGAGGCAGTTATTCGATAGGTCAGGCGAAACGACCGAGACAAGCATTTCCTGTTCATCATAATGTGATAGACAAATATATGACTATCTCAAGCCTCCGTAGCTGTATTGTAATAGAAAATACATAATATTAATTCAGGCAGAATACCTTCTATTCACATATCTAAAATGATGATCCTCAAGAGAAAATTCTTTCCGCTCTTCGGGGAGTCGAGCGCACAGTTCGGGGGCGGATCGACCGCACTCTACGGGGGGGTTTGTTTCGATCTGGTGCCTCTGGAACCGTCGTATCAGTCCTAGCTCGGGCTATGCGTTCTGCGAACCGCGCGAGTTTTGTGTCGGCCGCCGGAAGAAGAGGCATGCGAATTCTTGTGACGGGAGGGGCAGGGTTTATCGGCGGTCACCTCGCCGAGTCGTTTCTCGCCGACGGCCACGAAGTGACGGTCCTCGACAACTTCGAACCCTTCTACGCGGAAGGGATCAAACGTCACACTCTCTCGGTCCACCGCGAGGTGGCTGAGGAGGCCGACGCCGAGTACCGGTTCATCGAGGGAGATGTGCGGGACGTCGAGACCGTCCAGAAGATCGTCGCCGACGCGGACGTAGTTGTCCACCAGGCAGCGCAGGCTGGCGTGCGCGAGAGCGTGAAAAATCCTCGAAAGGTAACCGACATCAACGTTGATGGGACTGTGAACCTTCTGGAGGCGGCGAAAGAAGCGAACGTGAAGCGGGTGATCCTCGCGAGTTCCTCGTCGGTGTACGGCAAGCCGCACTCGTTGCCCTACGAGGAGGACCACCCGACTGAGCCCGTGAGCCCCTACGGGGTGACGAAACTCACTCAAGAGCACATGGCGCGGGTATACACGGAGTTACATGGCCTACCGACGGTCTGCCTGCGATACTTCACTGTGTACGGCCCGCGGATGCGCCCCAACATGGCGATCTCCAACTTCGTCTCGCGGTGTGTAAACGGGGAGCAGCCAGTGATCTACGGGGACGGCCAACAGACGCGCGATTTCACCTATGTGGATGATGTGGTGGACGCCAATCGGACGCTGTTGGAGTCGGACGCGGTTGATGGCGAAGTGTTGAACATCGGGAGCTCGGACAATATCTCGATCCAAATGTTGGCCGAGACGGTGCGTGACCAGCTCGCGCCAGGGCTTGAGATCGTGTATGAATCTGCGCGGGAGGCTGACGCCGAGCACACCCACGCATCCGTGCAGAAGGCCGGAGAGTTGATCGGGTACGAGCCCTCTCGAACAATCGCGGAGGGCGTGGGCGAGTTCATCGAGTGGTACCAGGCGAACCGGGAGTGGTACGAGCCGTTGGTGCGAGCGTCATAGAAGCAAGGGCGCCGGTGAAACATAGCTGTGATCCTTCGAAATATTTTGGACATTTCGACAGAGTACTGTACATGTTGGAGGTCAATCTGGCCGCAGGGACGTTCCAAACGAAATACCTACGCTCTTTGATGAATATTTTTGAAAAGTATCTCAGGTACGAACCGTATTTGCAGGTCGGATAGCTGGAACAATAAAGACGTTTCTCGATCAGCGAATGAGATCGTAGACCGCCAGAAAAACAGCCTATCAACCACCACCAGACGAAATCACTAGACAAGAAACTGGATAACTGGGGTGCAATATTGATGGACACGGCTTTAACTTCCGGATGATCGAGACTCAGGCTGTCATGGGACGGAGTGATGATGATCACCGTTAGAGTTTGAGCTGGGAGTTTTCACCGACGACGAGCCGGTTCGCGTTGAGAAAATAATATAAAATTTCACAGGAAAATGGGCCGGTTATCATACCGATATTCCTGGTTTCGGTGAGAAGAATAGATCTTGATTATGGCAAACTTTATGTATCATAAACTAAATTATATTTTTGTGTTGTCTGATTTTGCCATCTGGGTGCCGAATATCGCCGTCGCTTAGATCTCGGCTTCCGAGTCTACCTCTGTTTCGTCGCTCAGTCGCTGCTCAGCCTCATCACGATCCTCGGGATAGCCGATATCCATTCGCCACCCATCTAGTGGGATCGCGTCGATGGTGCGCCCGCTTTCAAGTAATAGGCCGATCGCGTCGCTGATCTCGTACTCCCCGCGGCCGCTCGGCTGCACTAGGTGGCACGCGTGGAAGATAGCAGGCGTAAATGTGTAGAAGCCGGTCATCACGAGGTTCGACGGCGGGTCATCAGGCTTCTCGATCACATCGACGATCTCGCCGTATTTGTTCGTGTCACAGACGCCGTAGCGAGAGGCTTCCTCCATGGGGACCTCTTCAACAAGGAACGCGGCGTCTGCACGGTCCTCGGCCTGCCGGCGGACAACATCTTGCAGGTTCGCCTCGAAGACGTTGTCGCCGAGGATGAGCATGAAGTCGTCATCGATGTGATCTTCAACAGTCAGTAGCGCGTGCGCAAGCCCATTCTGCTCGCGCTGGTGAGCGTATGTGATGGGGATACCGTCGTACTCGTCGCCGTAGTGCTGGATGATCCGCTCTTTCATGTATCCGACTACGACGATGAGTTCGCTCGCCCCCAGTTCGACGAGGTTGTCGAAACAGTGCGTAAGGATCGGTGCTCCGTCCACCTCGACCATCCCTTTCGGTTTATCTTCAGTCAGCGGTCGGAGGCGCGTTCCCTCGCCAGCGGCGAGAACGACGGCTTGCATGTGGCGTCATTTTAACCACGAGTGTAAATACCTTCAGTGTCGACGCGTCGACGGGAACGCTGATATGAGTGCCACCGCTTCTCACCGACAATGCGAATAAACGTCGTCGGCTCCGGCTATGTCGGTACGACGCTCGCCGCCTCACTCGCCGACCTCGGTCACGAAGTAACCGCGATTGACATTGACGAAGAGATCGTTGCGACTCTCAACAACGGCAGCGCACCGATTCACGAGCCCGGACTCGATGAGCTGGTCGCTCAGCACGCGGGCGACCGGCTGCGAGCGACGACATCTTACGACGACGTATCGACAGCTGACGTGACGTTTCTGGCTATTCAAACACCCTCCCGCGAGGACGGGAGCATCGATACCGGAGCCCTCAGCGCAGCCGCCGAGATGACCGGCGAGGCCTTGGCAGGTAGCACTGACAGGCACTTGGTCGTAATCAAGAGCACGGTCGCGCCTCCGTCGCTCCCCTGCGTCGCCGACGCGCTTGCGACAGGACTCGACGAATCGCTTGTTGGTGACGGTGGGGACCGTGTCGCCTTCGGGGCGAACCCAGAGTTCCTGCGTGAGGGAACGGCTGTGTCAGATTTCCGTGAGCCCGATAAGCTCGTGTTCGGAACTGACGTTGAGTGGGCCGACGAGTTGCTCGACGACGTGTACGCGCCGCTGTTGGCCGAACACGATGCTTCCGTCGTCCGTACCGATCCCGCGACTGCGATGATGATCAAATACGCTAACAACGCGTTCCTCGCCGCGAAGGTGAGTCTGATCAACGACCTCGGGAACGTCTGCAAAGAGTTCGGCCTCGACACCTACGAGGTCGCTGAAGCCATCGGGCTTGACGATCGGATCGGCGAGCGCTTCCTTCGGAGTGGACTCGGGTGGGGTGGATCGTGTTTTCCCAAGGACACGAAGGCGCTCATCGCCGCTGCTGAGGGCGAGGGGTACTCCCCGGTGCTGTTGCGTGCGGCTGTTGAGGTGAATGACCACCAACCCGAGCGGCTCGTGGCACTGTTGGAAGAGGAGGTGGACCTTGAGGGGGCGCGGATCGCAGTGCTGGGCTTGGCGTTCAAGCCGGGAACTGACGACGTCCGCAACTCTAGGGCGATCCCAGTGATCGAGGCACTCCGCGAGCGCGGCGCGACCGTCGTCGCCTACGACCCTGTGGCAGGCGAGAACATGTCTGAGCGGTTTACAGAGTTGGAGTACGCCGACTCCGCTGCGGACGCGCTTGCTGGCGCCGAAGGCGCCGCCGTCGTCACCGGCTGGGACGAGTTTGCCGCGCTTGACTCGGAGTTCGACGCGATGGCCGACCCGGTCGTCGTTGATGGGCGTCGTGTGATTGAACGTCGGGAGGGGCTGGTCTACGAAGGGCTGACGTGGTGAGCGCGACTGATCCCTTGTGATCTACTTTCGGAATATTGTTCTCTATCTCAAGGAGTAGCTGGCGATGCACGCCGCCATCGAGCACCGAATCCACTCCGAGAATCTCTCCCGGCTCGTCCACGGCGACGAGATGTATTCGAAGGAACTCCAGGACGTGATTTGAAACGATGACAGCACGTTCCAAATCTCTCAATCGTGCCCCCCACTGCTGCTCGGTATTGAGTTCACCGTGACGTCCAACGATGCCGTCGTGCACCGGCCGCCGATTGTTCCTGCTAAGTTCCTCCTGACCAGGCCGCCGAGGTGTGGGTTTCCGTTGGTATCATCGTCGCGGCGCTTGTGGCATCAGTCGTCCTCACGTAGGCCAACGGGGCGGCGCTGTCGCAGTTCTCCAACTGGTTTCAACACCACAATTTGCGTCGACAGCTACGAGGCGATGCAGCGCCTCAACATGGCGTTCTTCGACGACAAATAGATCGGGCAGGTACTTGTTATCCTCAACGACGGTACGCAACCTCCGGATGTTCCTCGGGACAACCGTCTCGTCGGCGCTCCAGTTGGTCGGGACCGTGGGCGAGATCGCGATTGTGTTTTTCAGCCCGAACTAACCGCTGGCGCTCGTTATGGTGGTGTTCCTCCCGAGACTCGGCGTGTTCACTCTCTCCCTGGGACATGTGGACGATGCACCCCGTATTGGCGCTGCCTGAGCGATGTGTGTGACGAGAGTGTTCACTGGAGGTATGGTGCCTCAAGTCGGAACTGTTCACAGTCTCATCGGTATCTGACCACCGTGAATCCCGACGTTCGTACACACAGTGGTGTCGCTGTCCTCTGTTCTACAACTCAAGAACGCGAGTGACGCAGGACTCGACCCCGAGGTGGCTCACCGATAGTACTCGATGGTCGTTTCGAGTCCCTCTACAAAGTCTACGTCTGCGTCATATCCTAACAGATCCTGTGCCTTCGAGATGTCTGCGTGCGAGTGGCGAACGTCTCCCGGACGCGGGTCGTCGTGTATTGGGTCAATGTCGGTCCCGAGCTGCTCGTTGAGCACATTAACCAGTTCGTTGATCGTAACGCGGCCGCCACACCCGACGTTGAACGCCTCGCCGGTTACGTCGCCTTCCGCTGCGAGGATGTTCGCCTCGACCGCGTTGTCGATGTACGTGAAGTCGCGAGACTGTTCGCCGTCGCCGTAGATGACGGGTTGCTCGCCGGATATCAGTAGATCAATGAACTTCGGAATGACTGCCGCGTACTCGCCGTTGGGATCCTGGCGCGGACCGAAGATGTTGAAATACCGGAGTGCGGCGGTGTCGATGTCGTAGAGGTCGCTGGCTTGGAGGGTGAGTTTCTCCGTGTAGTACTTCGAGAGTGCGTACGGCGATTCGGGTTGTTCGGTCATCGACTCGACTTTTGGGAGTTGTTCTGTGGAGCCGTAGACCGACGAGGACGATGCGACGACGACGGTATCGACGCCGGCTTTGCGGGCGGCGTCGATGACGGTAGCCGTGCCGCTGCAGTTCGCATCCGTCGTTGTAACGGGGTCGTCAACGCTCCGCGGGACTGAGGGAACTGCGGCCTGGTGGAAAACGTGATCAGCACCATCGGTGACATCAGTCATCGCGTCTGTATCGCGGATGTCCGCCTCGTGGAACACGAAGTCGTCTTTCGGGTAGAGGTCCTCGAGGTTCTGTTTGCGCCCCGTGGTGAAATTGTCGACGCCGCGAACGTCGTAGCCGCGGTCGAGCAGGGAATCAGCGAGGTTTGACCCGATGAACCCAGCGACACCAGTGACGAGTGCAGTCGGCATACGTCGTAATTCCCACGAGGTGGGGTTAGTATATCGGAACGCGACAGCTATAGTCGAACAATATGGTCGTCGTCGCGGTGGCCCGTCGCGTTTCGAGTGTCGAACAGGAGCGTTGCCTCGTTAGCGAGCCGGTCAACGTCCAGTGAGGAGTGATCAGTGACGAGGATGACACAGTCTGCGGCGGTGAGGCTCTCGTCTGTCAGCGGGGCCGACTCGTACGTGGTTGTGCCGATATCGAGCTCGGGAACGTATGGATCGTGGTAGCTGACGTTCGCGTTCCACTCCTCGAGTTGCGTGAGAATGTCGATTGCAGGAGATTCGCGCGTATCCGAGACGTCCGGCTTGTATGCGGTGCCAATGACGAGCACGTCGGCGTTCGAGAGTGCCGTGCCGTGGTCGTTGAGTTGTTCGACGACGCGCTGGACGACGTGGGTGGGCATCTCGCGATTGACCGTGTCCGCGAGGTCGATGAAGCGCGTATCGACCCCCTGTTCATTGGCTTTCCAAGAGAGATAGAACGGGTCGATGGGTATACAGTGGCCGCCAAGGCCGGGACCCGGGTAGAAGGGCATGAAGCCGAACGGCTTCGTCTCTGCAGCTTTGATGGCGTTCCAGATATCGACATCGAGCTCGTGGGCAATCTGGGCGAGTTCATTGATGAGCCCGATATTAACCGCACGGAACGTGTTCTCGAGGAGCTTGACCAGCTCTGCTTCCGTTGCGGAGTCGACGCGAACGACCTCATCGAAGACGGGTTCGTACAACGCTTCCGCACGGTCGCCGCACTCCTCGGTGACGCCACCGAGAACCTTCGGGATATCTGTCGGTCCGTACTCCTCGTTGCCGGGATCGATGCGCTCCGGAGAGAATGCGAGATACATGTCTTCTCCCACCGTTGTGCCGTTCTCTGCCAGGATGTCGCTGACGGCGTCTTCGGTTGCGCCAGGATAGACGGTGCTCTCAAGGACGACCGTACAACCATCATTGACAACCGGGGCAAGACGTTCGGCGGCGTCTAAGACGTAGGAGAGATCCGGTGTGTCGGTCTTTCGGAGTGGTGTCGGCACACAGATCGAGACCCCATCCGCGTTCGCGAGCTGGTCGTAGTCGGTCGTGAACGTGAGTCCCTCCTGAACGGCGGTAGTGACTTCCTCGTTGGTGACGTCGTTGACCGTGGAGTCGCCGCCGCGGAGGCGTTCGACCTTTCGGTCGTCGATGTCGACGCCGACGACGTCGTAACCCGCGTCGTGCATCGCAAGCGCCAGTGGCAGGCCGACGTATCCGAGGCCGACGACGCCGACGCGTGTTCCGTCGGTATCCATGTAGATTGAGGGATACGTCTCAGCCGTTTTAGGGTGTCGCTACCAGTGTGGCGAATCCTGGACCGACGTGGAAAACGAGCCTTAAGTCACCGAGACGTGTCGCCGAACGTGTGACAGTCGATGACCGGTGAACGCCCGCGCGTCTTCCATCTGATCACGCGATTGCTCAAGGGCGGTGCCGAAGCCAAGACGCTGGCGACCGTCCGCGGCCTCGACGACGAGTACGAGTTCACCCTCGGCTACGGTGCCGAGTACGACCAAGAACAGGTCGACCTGCTGGAACACGAGGGCATCGCGACCCAACACTTCCCGCTGATCCGCCACTACAATCCTGTGACGACGGTCCCAGCAGTGCTTTCGCTGGCGTGGTACCTCCGCCGAGAGGACTTCGACATCGTACACACGCACAGCACGGAAGCGGGTATCATCGGCCGTTTTGCGGCGGCGCTGGCGGGTGTGCCACACGTGGTCCACACGGTTCATGGAGTGCCATTCGCCGACGACCGGAACGACGTACTGAATCGATTCGTGCTCGCGTGTGAGCGGCAGGCGGCCCGGTACACAGACCGTATCGTCGCGAACGCCGACGTGATCGCCGAGGAGTACCTGGAGCTGGGGATTGGACAGCCGGAACAGTACACGACCGTCTACAGCGGCGTGGACCTGGACGCGTTCGCGGATGCCGAGCCCGCGATGGACCTCCCGGGGGAGCGTCCGCGCCTGGTGATGGTCGGGCGGCTCGCCGACGGGAAGGGTCACGGCGTGTTGTTGGATGCGGTGACGTCGATGGACGACTGGGAGGGGTCAGTCTGTATCGTCGGCGACGGCCCGCTGTACGACTCGCTCGAGGCGTCGATCGAGGCGCGCGGGCTGTCCGAGCAGGTGTTCTTGACAGGCTTCCGGGACGACGTACCGCGGATCCTTGCGGCGAGTGACGTGCTCGTGTTGCCGTCGTTCCGCGAGGGGACGCCGCGAGTGATCACGGAGGCGATGGCGAGTGGGCTGCCCGTGGTGGCGACCGATATTGCGGGGATTCCGGAGCAAGTGGAGGATGAGGAGAACGGGTATCTGGTTTCGACTGGGGATGCGGCGGCGTTGGCAGCGCGGATGGGGGAGTTGGTGGGGGATTCGGAGCTTCGGGAGCGTATGGGGGAGTGTGGGTTGGAGTATGTAGAGCGGTTTTCGGTGGAGTCGATGGTGGAGGAATTGGACGGAGTGTATCGGAAACTACTAGAGCAGTAGTAACCGTCATTCACAGTACTGGTGGCTTGAACGGGAAAACCACTCATCCGAACGAGGAACACAGACGCTTTGTCTGTTGGATGGTGAGAAGGAGGAAATGACGACGGTTGTACTCGGGCTGGACGGGGGTTGTTTTGAGCTGATTCAGCCCTGGATCGACGATGGAGCGCTCCCCACATTCTCGAATCTGGCTGAGGACGGCGTAACCTCTGATATGCAGAGCTGTCTGCCGCCAGTCACGTGCCCGAACTGGCAATCTTACGCGACAGGAACGAATCCGGGGAAACTGGGTGTGTTCTGGTGGGAAGCCGTCGATAGAGAAGAGCGAACCATCGAAAACCGGAGTACTGCGGGAGACTTCGACGGTACGCACTACTGGCGGTTTCTGGATGGAGAAACAGCTGTCGTGAACCTTCCAACGTCGTACCCACCTTCGGAGGTAGACGGAGTCCACATTGCCGGTGGCCCTGGCGCAGAACAGGCGGGGTACACCTACCCCGAGTCGCTAGAACCGGAGCTCGAAGAGCGGTACGACTATGCGGTCCATCCCGAGAAGATGTCGCTGCTGTCCGGTGACGATCCCGACAACGAGTGTGTTCCGGAGATCTACGACCTAATCGACATACGGTTCGACGTACTGGAAGACGAACTCAAACAGGGGGAGTACGAGCTAGTCCACCTGACGGTGTTCTACCTGAACGTGCTCCAGCACTTCTACTGGGACATGGATGTCGTGAAGCGTGCGTGGGAGCGCATCGACGAGCGCGTCGACCAGGTGCTGGAGATGGAAGAGTTGGAGAACTTCTTCGTGATGTCCGATCACGGATCGAACGGGATCGAGACCACGTTCCGCGTCAACACCTGGCTCGAACAGCACGGCTACCTTCAGACTGAATCGAGCATCAGCGATTACCTCCACAGGGCAGGCATTACGCAGGAGCGTGTTCGCCCGATTCTGGCAAAACTGGGTGTGGAGTGGTGGGCACGACGGCTCCTTCCGGAGCGCGTACAGATGCTCCTCCCCGACGAAGAGGGGTCTGTCGACAAGAGCGGGAAAGCCGACGTAATAGATTGGGAGAACTCGCGGGCGGTCGCCAGCGGACAAGGCCCTGTGTACGTACTCACCGACGATCCCGCCGAGCGCGAGCGCATCGTCGACGAACTGATTGCCGATCTCGAAGGACTCACCGACGAGGCCGGAAACCCAGTGTTCGATCAGGTGTTGCGCGGCAAGGACGTGTACAGCGGCCCGCACGTAGATCGCGGTCCGGATGTGGTTCTCGATCAGGCTGCTGGCGTCCACATCGAGGGGAAGATCGGGAACGCCGAGGTGTTCGGCGCGCCGAGCAAGTGGCACGGCGAGAACAAGGACACGGGGATGTTCATCGGATACGGACCGACTGTCGACGAGACGGCGCCGTTACCGGACATGCACATCCTCGACATCGCGCCGACGCTGCTCCACCTGCACGGCGAGGACGTCCCGGAGCGGATGGACGGCGAGGTTCGCCGTGACCTCTTCGAGGCGGGGTCCGAGCCCGCGAACCGCGACGTCTCCCGCGTCGACGTTGGGGACGTGGGCAGCACGGATTCACGAACGGCCGAGCGCGACGTGACCGATCGGCTGGAGGATCTCGGGTACATGGAGTAGTATGAGTGGCGACAAGGGCGTGTTCACGATCTCGCTGGACACCGAACTCGCGTGGGGGACCTTCGACCAGGGGAACGTGGAGCGCTACGAGGAGGCGTACCGAAACACCCCCGAAGTGATCGACCGGCTCTGCGACCTCTTCGACGAGTACGAGATTCCGGCGACCTGGGCGGTCGTCTCCCACTTGCTCGAAGATTGTGGTGGGGACCATTCTGATCGCACGTCGCCAGACTTCGATTGGGCCGACGACTGGTTCGGCGAACTGCCGTGCGCGAGTGGCATGGACGAGGACCTGTGGTACGCACCGTGGTTGCTCGACCGGTTACAGGACTGCGAGACGGACCAGGAGATCGGGCTGCACGGCTCCACACACATGCAGCTCGGTGCAGACGGTTGTTCGCGGCGGCACGCCGAGGAAGAAATCGGTGCTGGCGTCGACACGCTACGCGCGCACGGCGTGGAACCGAAGACCTTCGTATTCCCGCGGAACGACATCGGGCACGTGGACGTGCTCCGCGAGCACGGAATCGAAGCCTATCGCGGCGTCGATGCACGCTGGTACGAGGGAAGTAGCCTTCCAAGTAAGGTGAAGCCACTGCTTCGATTCGTAGACGAATCGTTACGTCGAGCGCCGGGGGTCGCCGAGCTAATAGACCGTGACGGTATCATCGAAATCCCTGGGTCGCAGGCGTTCCGTCCGTCGCGTGGTGGGTGGCAGTACACGCCCGGGGACAGTAGTGTTGCTCGCGCGAAGAAGGGGCTAGAGCGTGCAGCGCGAACTGGTGGAGCGTTCCACATATGGCTCCACCCGTTCAACCTCGGGCACGCAGTAGATCGGGATCTGGGGAGACTGGAACGCGTACTGGAGGCCGCGAGAGAGTTAGCCGATGACGGAGAGCTGGAGTGTCGTTCGATGAGGGACGTGTCGTCCTGAGAGCGTCAACGGCGGTAGCGACGGCTCACTTGTACCCGAGTGCCCGAAGACGCTCCTCAACGCCTTCGTCGTCGTCGACATCCGGGACTTCGACATCCTCGGAAGTTTCCTCGATCTTCTCGAATCGGTCGTTCAGTCGCTTCCGGAAGCGCTCGATAGTTCCCGGATGCTGGTCCGCGACGTCGTCCGTTTCTCCAGGGTCCTCAGCGAGGTCGAAGAGGGACTGTTCGTCGGTTTTTCCGTCGTAGAGGTACTTCCAGCGGTCGGTACGGAACCCGATTCGCAGGTAGTCCTCGCCTCGAACCTCTTTCTCAGTGACGATGGCGTCGTAATCCGGGCTCGCTCCGTCGATGACGGGGAGAAGTGATTCGCCTTCGAGGCGTTCGGTCATCTCGTAGGAGTAGTCGGCGTCGGCGAGATCGAGAAGTGTCGGGAGGATATCCAGGGTTCGAACCATGGTGTCGAGGGTCGTCGGCTGGTCGACAGGAGCCGAATCCGGGAATCGAATCAGCAGCGGAACCCTCGTGAGTTCGTCGTACGGGAGGTTCTTGTGTCCGTAGAGACCGTGTTCGTCGAACTCGTCGCCGTGGTCGCCGACGACGACGACGGTAGTGTCTTCCAGCTCGCCGCGTTCATCCAGTTGATCGAGAAAATCCCCGATCTCCTGATCAAGATACTCGACTTCCTTCCGGTAGTTCGTCCAGAGTTCCTCGTGTTCCGCGGGCGTGATTTCGTCGGGCGCGTTCACGGCCGCTTTTCGCCAGAGTCGCTCGGCGCGGAACTTGTTCCGATAGCCGAAATCGCCGCCGGGGAGATACGGACCGTGGACGTCCATGTACTGCGTCCAGAGGAACCACGGGTCGTCGGTCGACGTGATCCACTCTGCGAGGTTTCGGTTCACCTTCTCAGCTGGTAGGTACGGAGTGCGTCGGAGGATTCGCGCGGCTTTGTTCGCGAACGTGAGGAGTTTGTCGGGTGCGTTTTCGACGACCCCGTCCGGATCGTAGGGAAAGATGTTCTCCTCGAACGTGTCGAACCCGCGATCGAAGTTCCGGAGTCGGGAGACGTTCGGGTTCGAGTGAATCGCGCCCGTGGTGTAGCCGTTCCGTTGGAACTGTTCGGCCATCGTCGGCTGTTCTTTTTCGAGGTACCAGTGTCCGCCGTAGTCGAGTGGGTAGCGGCCGGTGAGCATCGCAGTCATCGACGGCGCGGTGCTGATACCCTGGGCAAAACACCGCGTGAACGAGATTCCGTCCTCGGCGAGCTCGTCGAGGGTCGGCGTGTCGAACTCGTCGTCGGCGACGGCGTCGTAGCGTAAGGAATCGACGACGAGAAAGAGGACGTTGGTCATGTGGAGTCGTCTAGCTAGACTGCAGTAAAATGGCTTGTGTCATCGTGTCGGCCACCGAACGTCGAATTCGACGTTCGAGAGTCCGACGACGGTGAGGAGGAGAAGGATCGGGATGAACTGGATCCGTCGGCGCACGGCAGCACCGTAATTCATCTCGATGATCGAGTACGTGACGACGCCAGTCAGGAAGTAGGAGAGAAGAAGTCCGAGGTAGTAGGGCCTGTCTTGGAGTATCGCGATTCCCCGTCGGACGAACAGGGTCGCAACGAGAAGTGCAAGAGCACTCATGCCGACGAACAGCTCTGTGACGCTCTGGATATGCCACGGGAAGGGCGTGTACAGGAAGTACAGAACCTTCATCGGTGCGTAAAGGATTACGTCCAGCCAAGTGTCGTAGTGGAGTCCCATCAGGTACACGGCGTCACCATGAGCACGGCCGTACGCGAACGATTCGAGCGCCGCAGGGGAGAGCGTGGATCCGTGGCCGGTGAACGTCTCGAAATTGAGGGCGAAGAACGCGAGGAACGGGGCGGACAGGAGTGTGAGCCCCGCGAGGTAGTAGGGCTTATCGCGAGTCTTGACGAGACTGACGAACCCGACCATCGCCGCGATCAAGAACAGGTTCTCCTTGCGGAGTGCGAACGTAAATGCGGTGGCGAGAAGCGCGATTGCGAGGGTCGGTAGTGTGACAGAGTCGAGCCACTGGGCGGCGGCCCAGAGGAACGTCAGCATCGCGACGACGAGGACGACCTCTCGCTGAATGACGACCGACCGGTAGACGATAGTCGGCCAGAAGAGCACGACGGTGGCCGCGAGTACTGACGTTCGGTAATCGACGACGTGGCGCGCGAGTTTGAAGACGAGGTAGCCGACGAAGAGGCTGAAAAATGCGATGCCGATACGGCCAGCGACTGACGAGTGACCGAGGACGACGTAGAACGGCGCGAGCAAGTGCGCCATCACGACGCGCATCGTCGTAACGTCGCCGAGGACGCCGACGAGGTGGCCGTTCGACCACGCGGTTGCGAGATCGATTGCACGCCGATTGTGGCCTGTGGAGATCGGTACAGTCGGGAGGAATCCGACGACTGAATCGACCACGACGAACGCAATCCGGAACAAGAACGCTCCGGAGAGCGCGGTCAGGAGGTAGTTACGAAATTGGTACGCGGCGACGCCGACGGTGATAGTAAGGGCGGCGACAAACAGAACCGCGATTTCAACTGGGAGTAGTACGAGGAGGGCGAGTGTACAGACTACTGGGACGGCGAGCGGGGCGAACTGGCGGAATTCTCGGGTTCGATGTACACTACTCATCTACGAGTTCCCGGTAGAGGTCTACGTACTCTTCGACCGTACGCTCAATTGAGAAGTTTTCGGTGACACGCTTATAGCCTCGTGAACCAAGCTCACGTCTCCGTACCGGATCATCAAGTAGTTGGATAATTGCGTCTGCAAGTGCAGCCTCATCCTTCGGTTCCACAAGAATTCCAGCATCGTTAACAACTTCTCTAAACGGTGGGATGTCAGTGCCAATTATCGGACAACGAGCCGCCATCGCTTCAGCAGGTGCGAGTGGCAGCCCTTCCCAGAGTGAAGGAAATACAGCAACATCGAACGCTGGGAGATACGGGAATACGTTCGATAGCAGCCCAGTAAAAACAATATCATCTTGATAATCTGTAGATTTCGCCTCGCTCTTTAATTCAGTCATCAAATCCCCTCCGCCAATTAACAGAAGTTGTGCATCAGGCCGATGCTGTTTGATTTCGGGAAACGCACGGATCAGGTATTTGTACCCTTTGGCTTCGGTGAACCGTCCAACAGTCCCGATTACAGGTTGTTCCCTCGAAATCTGTAGATTGGAGAGGACGTCGTCTGTTTTCGAGAATTCCTGCTCGATAGCCTTCACATCAACTCCATTCTGGATTGTCCGAATTTTCGTCTCGTCCGTGAGAAGTCGTCGTTCCCAGGGCCGGAGAGAATTAACAACCGCATCACTCACGCCGACGATAGCAGTTGAAAGGGGGAGTGTGATGCCATTAGCAATGCGGTTTGATAGCGGGTAGCTGGTATGCACGCTATGCTCGATGCTTACTACGCGGGACATACCACTGAGACGGCCAGCTATTCGCCCCCATACTCCAGATATCGGAGAATTTGTCTGTAGTACGTCGTGGTCGGAGGTACGTAAATGACGAACGAGTCTCACGAAAGCGGCTAAGTCATAATTCGATGATGCCCCAATGTTGACCACGGACGCATCGTGTCGCTCAAATTCGTCCGTATAAGTCCCCTCACCGAACATATAGTAGATCGTCGTATCGAATTCTGAAGACGGCAGATGACGGCAGATGTCGAAGAGAAGTTGTTGTGCGCCCCCATGCTCTTTGTTCAAATTACCTATTAGATAAGATATATTGATTTTCTGATTTCTCATGTTGTGTCCCTGCATTTAGTTTGCAAAACACTATTTAAGAGCCCTGATTAAGGATTCGTCTTCCGCATCAACTCCTAATAGTATAGTTAGTAGTATAAACGTAGCAAGTCCAATCGCCCCGGCGATTAGAGCAGTTCGTAAGGAGTTCCCCAGAATATCTCTGAGTAGGAACATAGCAATTATTGCACTGACCGAAGAGGCAGCTCCTTTCCAATAAGAACGTGAAAATGGATGGATTCCAATGAAATACTTTACTTGAATAATTCGGAGAGTATTCACAACGACGATTGTGGATGCAGTAGCTACGGCAGCTCCAATCACCCCATAACGAGCTATAAGGATAAAATTCAAGATTATATTAAGTAGTGCAGAAATTGTGGAGTTTATAAACTCTGACCGCTCGTACCCAGCCATTATCAAAAAGGGGCCACCCAGACCAAATCCTACAGCAAATAACTGTCCAATTACCAGTACCCGTAACCCGCGTTCCAATCCAGTAAAACCGCTTCCAAAGATCGAAAGAACTGGGCCAGAGTACAAATATAGAAACCCCCCACCAGCGACACCCAACCAAATTAAATATTTTGTCATTCCGGTGTAAATATTTGATAGTGGAGATTTATTGGAATTATGATAATAGTCAGATGCGTAGCTAGGGAATATCGCGTTTGCAGATTGTTGTAAGAGCATCAATGTAGCAGAAGTTTGGAAAATAGCCTGATACTGGCCAACAGCATAGTTATTTTCCAGAATATTTAGCATTAAAATATCTGTCCAAGAAAGGGCTTGATTCACCACCGCAACAAAGAGAACCGGAACAGAATACCCCACCAGCTCTTTGATATCGACATTCAATTCAAATGAGGGTTTGTATTCTACCAACCTAACTAGGAATATTATTGAAAGTGCGGCCCCGAGAGCAGTGGATATCACGTAAACAACAGCCAGGAGCTTGATCGAGTGTAGCGTAATTGTAACGAGTATTACACCAGCCAAGGCAGTAATTGACTGGCCAAAATCACGAATATACACTGCGTATTTTGTTTCTTTAAATCCGCGGGTAGCTGCCATTCCAACGGTCATCACACTGTACGGCGCGATGCCTAGAAGAAATATCTTCAAGACATCCCCAGTATCCGACTGGAGAATGGAAAACTGTTTCAGACTAAGATACCCGATCCCGCTAATCAACAGACTCAAACTAAAGGATGAAATCAAACAAATAGAAATAATACTGAACGTTTTTTCTTTATTTTCATCACTATTATAGATAGGTATGTACTTTTGTGCAGTGTTGTCCAAACCGAATCTTCCAACAACACTACCAATACTCAACAAAACGACGCCTGTGGTGAATACCCCCAATGCTTCAGGGCCGAAAAAACGCCCAATAAGAACATTAGTTAGATATCTGATAGATTTGCCGATTAAGGCTCCGACCAAAGCAATCGAAAATAGCCGTAGAATGTTACTCATCTACCTATAGGCCTCTAACAACACCAATTAGTACACCTGTTTCTTCACTACAATCCCCACTGTCCTTGCGATAAAATCCATACGGAGTCTGTGCTCTGGAGTCTTCTATTCGTTGGGGATTTTGCACTACCTTCTGTTGTATGTATGTATCAATTGCGCTGTCTTCAAAGACGTCATTAAGTAATCTCTCAAAGGAACGGGCATCATAGCTATTGACATGAGGATAGTCCTTGAGTTGTTCTTTGGTATCCATTCTCGATAGATCTTGGTTATTAGGGACAGAGACTATGATACACCCATCATCACTAACAACTCTGCGCAATTCGTTTAGGAGTTTTTTATCGTCATTAACATGTTCCAGGGTTTCAAAACAACTAACGCTGTCCCTGGAATTCTCCTTCAACGGCAAATGGGCTGCATTACCCCTAACATAGTTTGCTTCATTGCCATAATGTGCATTTGCGTAATTAATTGCGGCAGAGTCAATCTCTACGCCGAGGTAATTGGTGCCTGGCCGAAGAGTCCTGAAAATTTTGTTTGCATAGCCAACACCACATGCTACATCTAAATGCTCCGGTCCAACATCATATTTATCAAATAGATCTATTGCAAATAGATATCTAGAAATGTGGTTTGCTTTTACGGTATCTTTCACCATAGGAGGGGTTGGGTTAAATGGCGGATCAAGTAACGCATCGACTCGATCCAACGGTTTTCCAAGAGGCAACACAAGCATTGCCTCAGAAAAACTGCGACCAGTGGCAAACAACGAGATCAGAGCGACGGGAGCGTACAAGTAACTTTTCAAAAATTTGAGAAATTTAGAAAGGAAGGGTGTTAACCCCTCTTCCCTCAATATTCTAATCCCATATCGAACTAACCTTCGCATAGAATCCACCAAGATTCTGAGTTACCTTAATCTATCGAATATCCCTACTGTGGCATCGATATTACTTTCGCCCGATGCCCTACAATTTAATCCTGTAAAAATATGTAAAAGGCGTCCGCACCCACTTTCCACACCTGCCTCACGATCAACTTCAGGTCGTACCAGAACGACTGCTTCTTCACGTACTGAAGGTCGTAGCGGATTTTCGTTTGCGGGTCAGCGCCCGTGACCCCCCTCACTTGCGCGACGCCGGTCAATCCCGGCTTGACGAACCAGCGTTTCCGCCAGTCGATGACGCCGGACTGGATGTCGAAGTCGAATGCTGGACGCTCCGGACGCGGGCCAACGACACTCATGTCGCCCCACAGCACCGCCCAGAGCTGCGGAATTTCGTCGAGGTGCGTCTGTCGGAGTACGCGTCCGACTCGCGTTACCCTGGGATCAACGCCACCTTCATCTTCGGCACTGATCTTCACGCCTGTGGTCGCCTCGGCGTTCTCGACCATCGACCGGAACTTGTACACGTCGAACCTCTCTCCAAACACCGCCGTCCGCTCCTGCTTGTAGAGCACCGACCCACCGTCATCTACCTTAATCGCCACACAGATGCCCAGGATCACCGGTAACAACACCACCAACCCTACTCCGGAGAACGCCACGTCGAACGCCCGCTTCAGCATGTAGTCCTGGATATCCCACGGCTCAATTTGAACGTCCACCAACCGCCCCACATCTTCCCCAGACGTCAACACCGTATCCGAATGATCGCGATGCACCTTCGCGTCGACGCCGTGCTCGTAACAGGCATCTAACGCCCCGAAGAACTCCGCCCTGTCCGCGTGCTCGAACGCCAGCACGACCGTGTCGACGTCGTACTCCACGAGCACGTCCTCGATGCGCGAGAGCCCGCCCAGTCGGGCCAACCCCTCCACGTGCACGCCGCCGTCGGCGATCGCCTGCGCGCCGAGTTCCGCCTGCACGCCGACGGCGTTCGTCGGGCACAGATACCCCAGCGGCTCCTCGTCGACCTGTCCGATCACGTCTGCGATCACGTCGGGGTCGTCGCCGACGACGATTGTCCGGTCCCCGTCGCCGTTCGGCCGCTGGCGGATCCACACGAACCACGCGGGCAGGGCGACGAACAGCACCGGCGCGACCAACAGCACCGTGAGCCGCGGAAGCGCGTACGTGTAGTCGAAGTAGCCGATCGTCGCGACGGCGAAGACGGCGACGATCACCCGCTTGTGCGTGAGCGCAACTGTGTCGAGGACGCGGCGCGGCCGCGGCCGGTACAAGGGGAAGAACGCCCCCGTGAACACCACGACGGTCAGCAGGACCTCGATCGCGAACTCCGGGCCGTCGGGCGAGCCCGCGGGAAGCCGCCGTAACAGCGGTAGCGTCGCCACGGCTGACTGGACCACGCCGTGGTTCGCAATGGCGACCGCTAGCGTCGATAGGAGGATCACGCCCCCGACGCTGGCCAGTCGATATCGCCACCCTCGCTCCATTTAAGTCGTGTTGTCATGGGAACAGGGTTAAGTGCTACGTACGACGCCCGACATTCGGTAGCGGAGCACCCCGACGCAGGCTGCTAGTTTAGTCAGAATATGTCGGACGAACACAATATCACGTCCGGTACCCACGATGAGGAAGCGAAATGGGCGTACATTCGGCGTCGACGCAAACGACGCCGTCGACCGGGACCCCGACGAGTCACTGGGGGCGGCGTTGGCGACCGTCGAACGGGGAATTCGATGACGGCCGCCCCGTCGGCTGCGAACCGGTTCCTCCGGCACTCGACCGTCGTGAGCGGCGTCGTCGCCGTCATCCTCGGTGCCGTCGCTGTGGGACTAATCGCCGAGACGACGCTCCAGCGACAGTTCCTGATGGGGGCGCTCATCGGCGTGAGCACGTTCGGCCTCGGCGGCCGGTTGTGGCACCGGTGGCGTGGTGCCGTCGGCCTCGGTCTGGTGGTGTGCGGGTGTCTGGTCGTCACCGCCGCGGCAGGCAACGCCGTCACGCAACCTCCACGGATCATCCATCGGCTCGAACTGTTACCCGGGATACTGGGGCTGTGGACGCTCGCCGCGGCGCTCGTGCCGATAGGGTTCCGCTGGAGTCGACTCTTGATCGCCGTCGGGTCCGGACTGCTGTTCGTCGCGGTGCTTACGAGCGGCGTCGTCCGCGGGGCGTCCACGACGGCGCTCGTGGTCGCGGCAGCAGCGACGATCCTCGCGTGGGACGCCGCCGAGAACGCGGTGTCGCTGGGAGTGCAAGTCGGTGCCCACCCGGAGACAGTCACCGTCCGAGGGGAACTCGCTCACGTGATGCTCAGCGGCGGTCTCGCCGCGGGCGCCGTCGTGGCCGTCCTCGGGGTGACCCATCTCGGCGTCGACAGCCTCCCATTCGAGGCCCTCGTCGCGCTGCTGGTCGCCGGTGTCGTCCTGCTGTTGGCATCCCACCGGTGAACGGTGTTTCCGGTTTCGAATCAGTGAACCCAATTCCGGCGAGGCGACGCTGTTCCGGAACCGAGCGAGAACTGCTAGCCCGCATCGAACGCGTCGACTCAGGTGTTCAACTGCGGAACGGGAACGTCCGAGAGGATCGCTGAGACGACATCCGTCGTCGCGACGCCGTCGACGCGAGCGTCGGGGGTTACGACGATTCGGTGAGAGAGGACCGGCAGCGCCATTGCCTTGACGTCGTCAGGCGTCGCGTAGTCTCGACCCTCGAGTGCGGCGTGGGCACGAACGGCCTCGAAGAACTTCTGGATACCTCGCGGTGACACGCCCGTGCGGACGCCTTCATGTTCTCGGGTCGCGCGGGCGACGTCGACGAGGTACTCGCGAACGGCGTACTCCACGCGGACGACCTCGGGCGCCTCCCGCAGTTGGTCGAGACGCTCCGGGGTGCAGACCCGTTCGACCGACGCCGACTTCGACCGGCGCGACGCCCGGCGCTCGATCAGTTCGAGTTCACCCGAGCGATCGGGATACCCCAGCGTGGTCTTGACCGCGAACCGGTCCTTCTGAGCGACCGGGAGCTCGAACGTGCCGTCCATCTCGACGGGGTTCTGTGTGGCGATGACGACGAACGGGTCGGGAAGCGCATACGCGTCGCCGTCGACGGTGACTTGCCCTTCCTCCATCGCTTCCAGCAGCGCCGCCTGGGTCTTCGGCGGCGCCCGGTTGATCTCGTCGGCCAGCATGACGTTCGCGAAGACTGGCCCAGGGGGGGAACTCGAACTCCCGCGTCGCTTCGTCGAAGACGTTCGAGCCGATGACGTCCGAGGGCAGCAGGTCGGGCGTGAACTGCACGCGCGAGAACGACACGCCGAGCGCGTCCGCGAACGATCGTGCAGTCAGCGTCTTTCCCGTCCCCGGAACGTCCTCGAGCAGGACGTGTCCGTCCGCGAGGATCCCCACGAGGATCGTCTCCAGCGTCGACCGCTCGGTGACGACGGCGCTTGCGATCTCATCGAGGAGTTCATCACACTGGCGGCGTACCGCCTCCGGTTCCATGGCGACTGCTGGGCTATCGGCGGGATTGTTATCCTCTCGATACTGGAAATAAATGACTAAGCGATCTGGGGGATCTGCGAGCCCCGCTTACTGCAGCGTCCCTTCGCGGTGGACGTCGTCGTCCGCGAACATCGCGTACCCGACATCCGCGGGTGTGTAGTCGGTGTCGGCGGGTATCTCCCGGGTCGGGTCGATCATCACTACGTAGTCGTCAGCGCTGAGCCGAGATGAAATGACGCCGATATCGAGAGCAGTCGGGTCAACAGTTCACTACCCCTATGCCAGCACCGCTATTCATCGAGCAGACGGTGGTGAAGCGGGGTGCTACACTACCACAGTGATCACGAGCTGTCGACGCTCGCCCCGCGGTGTTGCATCTACTAGCTCGGCGTCAAACCGATCGAAGATACGGAGGATGCGAGACGGGCCACGGTCACGTCGCAGTGTCGTCTCGACTGTCCACCCCACATGAGTGTCGACGCCGGGTGCAATCACATCTACTCCGATGACACACTCACACGCCGCGAGGGTGTTCGCGAGATTGTGTGCCTGGGTTCGGCGTTGTGCGAGACAACTCACTGTCTCACCTCAGTGCCCTTGAAGCAGCTCACACAGAGACTGATGTCATTCTGTCCGCGGATCATTGCTGACCCACATCTTCCACATTGGACACCGTACACCCTCATCGGAGACTCCACTCATTGACGATACAACTTTCAGGCTGGTTTGAATCTACTACCATGGCTTCTGGTTGCTAGAGAAGCTAGTCCACCTGTTCACGCAGGCGGGCGCTCGTTCTTTTCAAGCACCTATCGAGACTGACTTCTCATTACCACGTAACAACCTATGGAGCATAAAACCTTGCCTCAAAACAACTGATCTGTTCTACTGCACAGGATGGCTCCCTAGAGTGGCCACGCGAGAGGTTGAGGCCAAGCGTTCTCTGCTGTTTCTATTTCTGCTCTACCTGTTAGAGCTCCGATTCGGCGTATGCTTGCCTGCCCTCTGTAGTGAGCCACCAAACCCGAGATCGCGAGCCAGACTTCTTGCTCATTACTAACCCGCGTTCCTCAAGGTCGTTGAGCTTACTGTATGCCGCTTGCTGAGAGACGCCTGCATCTTTAGCTACCTCGGAGGATGTAACGACCGGATCTGGAGACATGTAGAGGGCCCGGAGATATTTGATATCACTGTCTCGAAGTCCCGGATTCGTCATCAACTATCTGCTATTCGTGCCGCGGCAAAGACCCACCGAACCAATGAACGTATCTATGTGTGGGTTTCCACGAAACAACTAAGTGGTCCCTCTTGTTAGAACACAATGAGCGACTCCATACGCACCCGCCGCCCACAGACGTGGCGGCTGACGCCTCACCGTCACCCGCCGTGTGGGGTCGCAAGCAAGCGACATGATCGATTCGCACACGCGCCGGCATCAACGTGCCGGCACCGAACCAGTTGCAACACCCACCAACCAATGAGTGAGCTCGCCTGGGGGGACTTACCGGCCCTCCAACGGGACCTCCTCCTCACAGTCGTCAGACTGGACCGCGATGGCACCCGAGCCACCAGAGAAGCACTCACCGAGGAACTCGGTCACTCGACGAGCATCGGCCCGGCGCTTGAGGATCTCACCGGCAGCGCCATCGCGATCGACACCTCCTCGCCGCCGACGTACACGCTCACGCCGACGGGTAACAGACTACTCACCCAGCACCACGCTCGCGTTTCGAGTGTCCTCAGCGCACGCACGTCTCCTGGGACTGTGGCCGTTCCGTACTGTCCACACTGCGACGCGGCGATTACTCTCCTATCGCCGCTTGGAGACTCGACTGTCCGAGCCACACCCTGTGGCTGTCATCTCGAGGTCAGTGACGACGACTCCCTGTACAAAACCCTCACAAACGCACTCAACCTCACAGCCGACACCGACGCACGCACACACCTCCGGCAGGCACTCCAACTTGCCATCGCGCGGGGTGAGCAATGACGTACGACCCGCTTTCCCCAGAGATGGTGATCGAAGGACACGTCATGACGTGGGACGGGCGCAGTGACCCAGTGACCGTCGTTGATCAAGGCGACGAAACGCTGCTCGTTGAGACCGATAGAGGCGAGCAGTTCCAACTCGCAGGTACGTCTGCTGGACTCATAATCGAGGAAACCGGCGAGCACCTCGAGAACGCGCGCGTGATCGGTATGAACTCATGGCGGATGACGAATGAACTCACCAGCTACTTCGAAGAGACACTTGAGAAGTACGCCAGCACAACAATCTCTGCTGTCGAGTTCACCGAGCAAAACGATCTGAGCATCGATGAGATGAATTATCAACTGTCCACGCTTCTGGGGGACGCTCGATCCACGATTACTGCCCTGCGCAGTGGGAATGATACGTGGATCATCTGTGATTCGGGCTTCTATGGCCGGGGATCACAGTCAGAACTCGCTGACGCACTCTCGCATCGAGAACATGTCGAGGCGGTCGCCGAGGAGGACAACGTACTCGTTGTCACGTTCGATGGAGAGACGACAGCTGTCCCCCTGTTGGTTGCTCATCTCGTCTATCATGCCGGATGGGCGATCGTCTCGGTCACGAACCCGTATGGTGAGGACCCGCTCACGATGACACTCACTGACCGGCCGGAGGCGACTACACGATAGGACGCGTCGCCCCGCCTCGCTCGCTCGCCACCCACACCACCAGCCACAGCTCTCGCAACCCATATGTCACACACATCATCGACCGCACACGCACTGCCGACGACCGACCAGGATGTCGACCAACTCGTCGCACTCGTTCACGAACAGAAGTCGACGATCGCTGACCTCACTGAGACCATCGGAGACCAGGCAGAGCGCATCGATGCACAACAGGAGCAACTAGAGACAGTCTGTACCCGTCTGAACGCACTCGAAGACGACGAGACCACCGACGACACTCTACAGTCAGCCGAACTCACAGAGCGGCTCGACACCCTCGAGCGCACGGTGACGATCAAACACGACCGGCACCTCTCGTGGCTCGATGGGATCATTGTCGGCGACGAGAGCGGCTACATCACCGACGAACAGGAAGCACTGCTCGAAGCACACGACTCACTTATCGACGCCCTCGATACGACGGCACAGTCTGACACCTCACATGAAGCCAATGCAGAGCCGACCCGTCTCCGTCGCATCGTCGACGCGATCGCCGACAAGGTGGACCTCGACACGACAGCGGCACTTGGTGGCGCAACTGAGGACACACTCACGCGCCTGCTCAAACACGGGCCAAGCGACATCACCGACCGCGTCTATGCGGTTCATCACCGGGCTCGTGACCTGTTGAGCCACATTGGCGAGTGGGGAACGACAACCAACGACGCCTACGGACGGAGAATTACCATTTCAGCACCAGTCGTGAAGGAGAATCTGAGTCTCAAGCGGGATGAACACCTCTCCTCGACAGAGGTCCGCCGCATCTTCGAGAAACTCGAAGCACTCGCTGCAGACTCACCGCGAGAGGTCACGGCCGACATCGGCGGTAGATCACAGAATCGACTCACGATCGCGCTTCCGGAGCCCTGACAGCTGGTGATAGCCCGCCCACACGAGTTGGGGTGACACCATCCCGCCATAGACGCCACTACCTCACCTCGGACAGCTGTCCCAGATACCGCCCGCGCCGCGATTGTCCATGGGCACTCACACGTTGTGTGGGTGGGTAGCTGCGGGTGTGTCTCGAAGAGCGGTTGTCGGCGGTGGTCACGGCCTCACGCAGGCTCGATTGTCCACTACCACCAGCTGTCAGGGTCGTGTTGAGCCACGTGGAGTCTGGCAGCCAGGCCCGGACTTGCCGATAACACATGCTGTACGACTGCAAATTCCCGTTACATATCGGGAAAGTAGTATATAATTCTTTGCCCATTTGAAGCGGTTTCAGCTCCTTGAGACCGCTTCAAACGAGAAGGCCGCGATCAAATGGAGGCCTACACCAAGCTAGGTTCTCCAAGCGCATCCCGTAGGTGCTTCATCGTGAAGACCTCGGTCAACCCTGCACAGTCGATCGCGTCGTTCACGTCGCGCATCGGCGTCCGGTCACTGTAGGACTCGTCAATCCGTGGCTTCCCGTCAGCAGGCTCAGACAGCGGCCCGATGATCGCGCGGTGTGCGGCTTTCCGTGAGACGGCTGCCCACAGCACTTCCGACGCATCCAACTCACTCATCTTATCGAAGTCACGAGGGGCCGCCTCACTAGCGTCGTGGTTCTTGCATTCCCCCTCGCCAACGACGACGACGTTTCGGTCTGCATCCAAGCCGGCGACGTCGACGCGAAAGTCTATGCCGGGCGGCTCATAATACGGGATCACTCGATCGACAGGCGAGTCATCACTGCGTTTGTACTCCCGAACGATGTAGCGACGCAACGCCTCAACTAACGCCCTGTGCGTCGCCGTCTCATCGAGATCACCATACCCGTTACCGTGGTCGACACCCTCGCGATTGTGCTCGTTCAACAGCGAGCGCCCGTCAGCAGTCACCGTATATAGCGTCTCACGTAACCCATCATCCCGCTTCAACAGGCCTTCTTCGAGCAACTCATCTACCGCACCGCGTGACATCCCACAGTAGTTGCGCAACTGCACCATCGAGTTGTGCACGATATCGAACTCAACGGGGGAGTACACCATCCGCGTCGCGTTGAGCACGACCTGCAAGAACAGCAGTTGTTGCACCGAGACGTGCGTTGCCGCGATTTCTTCAGCAGACAACTTCAGCGAAGCGTAAATCGCCGGAATCGACTCGATCGACACGTCGGCGACTGAATGATGGCATCGAATCGCCGCACGCAGTCCTTCGTAGGTCGGGTCATACACTTGCGAACACGAGGGGTGCCCACATGCGATCGCATCGCGGTCTGCAACATATGACACACAGTCTGGCAAGACCGGCGTCACCGGCAGTGTTGTCCCCGCTTGCACGAGTTCAGGAGCCGATGAGGAGACTGTATCGGACTCATCAGTCGTCACGTGCTCGTAGGCTGTCGGGTGGATACCGATCTCGTTACTGGTTCGCGCGACCAATGCGTCCAGTGCTTGGTCCAACCCCGAACGCTCGGCATCTGAAAGCGGTCGGTCACTCTCCGGATAGCCCGGCGGAAGCGGTGCCGACCGCATCGGCACCGTCGAGGCTGAGCGACCGTCGAACTCCACCGGTGGTGCACGAAACAACCACTGGCCTGGAGAAAGCGCACTGAGTACCTGTTGAGTCTCTGCAGGCGAGGAGCTTCGCACCGACAACTGCTTTGCCAATACGGGGTCATCCGGAACCTGCCCAGAAACGAAGGCGTGTGACTCAGCTACTAACTCGTGATAGAGTCGGTCAGGTGCGTGACTGTCGTGTTTAGCCTGCCCCGGGAACTGCATCGAAGAGACAATCGACAAGCCGTATCCACGCCCCTCTGAGAGCATCGTCGACAGCAGCGGCGTCAGTGCGATGTTTGCGACCTCCTCAATATGGAGGAACACATGTCCCGGGTCCACATCCAACGCAAGCTGCCTGCTTCGGCGTTTTAGTGCGAACCATAACTCGGCCAGCAAGACAGTGGCGAGCCCACGCTGTGTCTCTCGGGCGACATCACCGAGATCGAACAACAGTGTTGCATCCGTGTCGAGGATCTGGTCGAACCGAAACTGTGGTGTCGACTCGTCAGTCGCAAGATGATTGAATACCGTTGCTAAGTCGACACGGCCGGTGACCTGCTCGAGGACAGTAATCACACCGGTCATCACTGCCTCCCGCACATCTTCATCCAGTTGCGCAAGATCCTCGAGAATCCGAGCGGCCCTGTCGCTCGAGACAGACGGGGGCGCTCCGCCATGCTGGATCGCCCGCGCTTCCTCGAACAAGTCTCGATGCCGAAACGCATTGTCGCCGTAGGCTGGGTCGAACTGCGCTCGAATCAACGCCCGAATGGTCGGCGCTGTTCGCTTCCCGAACGACACATCACTGCTCAAATACCGGACGACCTCGAGATATCGGTCAGCACGGTTTTCGATCGCCCGTGAGCGACCAAGGCCTGCCGCAAGATCAGCGCTGATGTCGAAAAACGGGATCGCCGGGAGTACCTCCGCAACTGGGATATACACCACCGAACCAAGCGGCGCACCACTTGCATAGACAGCACGGATAATCCGCTCACTCATCCCGTCACCTTTCCCGTCGATAAGGATTCGAGGCCCCTCCATCGACTTGTGTGCCGAGGTGAACATCGTCTCCCCAAGCACTGATTTTCCCGTATTCGTCTTGCCAGTGATCAGTGTGTGAAACGGAAGCGCCGTACGCGGAATCTCAATCGCCTGCCTCCTCGTGACATCGTCCGGTGTGGTGTCGCCAATTCGTAGTCCCATTAGTCTCTGTGAATGCGTGGTTCGCCGTTTTAGCGGCGATCGGTTCGACAGCGCCGCTAGTCGTCTCCGCCGAGGAAGCCGCTGTCTAAGTCGTCGGGACCAGTCGGGAACTGTGACTCCCCACCAGTATCCCCGAGTCCCCCGGTATCTTTGTCAGTTTCCGAGGGAAGGAAGTCGACTACCGCTTCCTTCAAGATGACCGGCGTCCGCTTCCCGTTCAATCGCTTGATCGTTGGGCGGTGGTCATCCCAGACTGCGTTCGGGTGCAGTTGTTCAGGTGGCGACTCAGTCAGGGAAGCCACATCTGTCGAGTCGATGTGAGACTTCGCCGACACGCCCGGCGTCTGGTTGAAGTACGACTTCGCGTCCTGCAGAAGTGTCTTCACCGTCGCTCTCGCAGACACTCCGACAGCAACTGCAACGACAGTCACGGCGAACTGTCCGCCGTCATTGCGACAGTCTGCGAGGATCTCTCTGGTTACACCGTTGTCCGAACGCTTGCGCCAGGCACCGATCCGCTTGTTCGACAGATCGATGGGCGCGAACCGTGCTTCGAACCCTGCAAGAGGTGCCTGTGACTCTCGTAGCGTCCGCGTGACTCGCTCACCGACCACCTCGTTGGAGTTGTCTTGCTTGTTCCCGGGTTTCATCACGACATTGCCTTGTTCATCAGGGGCGATCGTCACAGCGCCGACAACGACCTGTTCACTTTCGGGACGCTCTGCACTGGCACGCTGTAGTCCCGTCAGAAGATCCGGAGCGCTCGCCTCGGTGGTACTGATCGATCGACCCATCGATGAGTTCAACAACTGCGTGACCGGGGCCGACTCATCAGTTCCGACCGTTGTTTCGACCTCACCGTTGGTCGCGAGTCCACTGATCCGACTCGTGGATGTCCGCGTCCACCCCCGACGAAGCATCGGACCGGCGGCGAGCGCTGGGATAACTGCGACACTGCCCGCCATCACAGCGACTGGGCCGCCGTACAGCGTTGGGACGCCAGGAGCGAGCTTCGCAGAGAGAACGATAGTGTAGAGTGTCTCATGATCAACCACCAGGTACCGAAGAAGTGACAGCATCCACTCTTCCACCCACGCAGTAGCGACGACACTCACCGCCAGAGCGGTGGGCACTGCCGCGACACCGATCACTGTAGCCCTGCACAAGTAGTTGAACCACCGGTCACGTGCCCGTTCCCTGTACTCAGCTCCGATCGACTGTTCCCATCGCTTCACAGTCTGCCATCTCGTCGTCTCGTGGAGGCCATCTGCGAATTTCCGCGCAGCTACCTCGCCACTACTGCGGTCGAATCTCGTGACCCGCCGCACTCGATCGCCTTTCACCTCACTTCACCGCCGACTGTGTTCGTACGTTTAAACACGGATCCAATCCCAATAACCAGAGTATATAAATCTATGCCCATTTTCTCACGATCCGTTACATTTTAGCGCGATCGAGATTTGAATCTATACTATATCTCCTGTTGTAATCGATATTACTATCAATAGATGAACGTATGTGGCTTATTTAGCAAATATTGTGTGTATTAGCGGCGTCACTTCCCAGCGCGCTACGCGCTGGCGTACGCCGCAGAACCAATCATCGTCCTCACGAAGGACAACGATGGAAAGCACTCAGCGCTCAACCACGGACTCAGACATACGGACACCGACCACATCGTCACCGTCGATGCCGACTCTGTCATCAAGCAAGATGCTCTCTCGGAACTCGTTTGATCACTGAAAGCGAACCCCAACGCCGGCGCCGTCGCAGGGAATGTCAAGGTAGCCAACCGGGATTCGTTCATCACGCGCCTCCAAGCACTCGAGGCATCGGCGGGGTCACCACGTTCAGACGTACGGTCGGCCTGCTGGGCTTGTTCATCCTGCTACAACTGTTGCTCTCGCTAGTAGCGATCCACATCGAAAAACGATGATCTGTGGCTCGGACGATACGCACCGCTGTCAATTGTCGACTACAAGCAGTTCCTCGATACCGTCTTGCTCAAGCGTGTCGCCGACGGCTTCACGTACGACGATCTTGCGTGGACCGGTCCCGAGCCGATCCGCCAACGGTAGTAGACGAGTGCCCCGATGACTGATCTCGTGACAACTCTCCATTGTGTGGCTCACTGACCCCGTAATGGGACCGCAGAACACATAGTCTGGGCACCCGCACGCTCGCTCGTGTCTACTGGATGTCTCACGGACCGACGAATTCTCGTGACCGGTGGAGCGGGCTTCATCGGCAGTCATCTCTCGGATGCGCTTGTTGACGACAACGATGTTCGGGTCATTGACAATCTCACGAGTGGCGAGCGATCAACCCTCCCGGACGACGTGACGTTCGTCCACGGAGACATTCGCGACGAGGACACGCTTTCACAGCTCGTGGCCGACGTCGACGTTGTCTTTCATGAAGCCGCTCTCGTGAGCGTCCAGCACTCCATCGAAGATCCGGTTGAAAGCCACGAGACCAATACACGGGCGACCCTCGGATTGCTTGAGGCTGCCCGAGCGAACGACGTGCGAGTCGTCCTTGCATCGAGTGCGGCGATCTACGGCCATCCCGAATCCGTCCCGATTTCGGAGACCGCTCGGAAAGAGCCAACCTCGCCCTACGGGCTCGACAAACTCGCCATCGATCACTACGCGCGGTTGTATGCCAACCTGTACGACGTGGAGACCATCCCGCTCCGGTATTTCAACGTCTATGGTCCCGGACAGGTCGCGGGCGACTACAGCGGCGTCATCAGCGTGTTCATCGAGCAGGCGCTCTCCGGTGAGAACATCACCGTCCACGGGGACGGCGACCAGACACGCGATTTCGTCTACATCGACGACGTTGTCCGGGCGAACTGCGCGGCCGCAACTACTGACGTGGTTGGGCAAGCGTATAACGTCGGCACTGGGGAATCCATCTCAGTCCGCGAGTTAGCTGAGGAGATTCAAGACATTACGGATACGTGCTCAGACATCGTTCATACCGACGCCCGCTCGGGAGATATTGCTCACTCGCAAGCGGACATCTCACGGATGCGTGACCAACTTGGGGTTGAGCCGACGGTTTCCCTCCGAGAAGGCCTTGAGTATACGGTCGAGTGGTACCGAGAATCACGACTGTGACCGCGGTACCTCTTTGACCCCTAGTGTAGTGCTCGTAAGAATCACCGAGACAGCTCTGTGAGGCCTACAGCGGTAGTGGGGGCATCAAGTTACTGAGGGGCTCAGGAGTCGTCGCCAGAGCTGGGTACTCGGCATAGCCGCCCGGGATGGAGGCACCACACTGAAGCGAACGCCGGGACTGCAATCTCTGCTCGCGAACTGAGTGAAAGCGACGAGCGACTGTCCGGATCAACGGCCGTCGCCCGTCGCTGGCATGGTGGCGCCCGGAAGTGGGAGCACGAAGGTGTATGTCCAGATCCCGGACGGGTTCAGACTGATGTCGAATCATCATAAAAGCGTTACTCGCGATGATCGCTGGGTGATACTAGACGGGAGCAACTCAATTCAGATGGCCCACGCTACGGACTACGTCCGATCGAATACCCGCGGCGGGTCCATGTCAGACGCTTTTGTCGCCTATCTCCCGCCGCGGACACACGGGTCCACAGCCGCTATGAGCATTGTTAGTACGGGTGTAGCCGCGGCGGTGTAGCCAGTACGCTACCAGCTGGCTGCAGCCAAACACCAGATTTCCCATGCTTGAAACACTCCAGTCGCACGCACTGGTAGTCGCATCGCTCGTCAGTCTCGTCGCGCTCGTATTGTTCGTCCGCGCGCTCCAGGGTCCGCGGGCGCGTCGGCTGCTCGGTCCCGCTGCGGACTGGCGGGAGTCGCTCCGACGCGGGTTACTCCCGCTCGTTGACCGCGTCGCTCGGGCGCGACTGTCCCGCGATCACTACGCATATCTACCTAACGGCTGTTTCAGTTGGAGATTTATCGTAATAATGGATCTTCAACAGAATCACCGTGACCCAATTGGTACGAACCAGGCGACACGTAGCTCGATTGCGACCGACCACGTGAGGTCGGCTGTTGGTAGTGGGAAAACCAGCAAGTGATCCGCTCATCGAGGCTCGATATCGGTGGTGCGCAGGCTTCATGCTCTGCGCGTGTTCCAGCAGTCTCGGAGTCAACCAGCTGCCGGAGTGAATGCGCAGGTCTCACTGCGGTCTCTATCTCCCGAATAATCCGTTGGGGACCCTCATGAGTAGGCAACTACCGACTCATTGTACTGTGAAAATACTGTTATTATGGTCTCGGTCGAATACGTTCCTGCTGGGACCAGCGTTGGTTCCGACTGGATACGGCAATGGGTGTGTCACACTCTGACGGAGTAGATCTGAGAGGCCATATCCAGTTCCGGCGGTGAGCTCAAAATTCCGCGTTTGTGAGAGAGATCCACCGCCACAAACTGCTGTATGCCTGATTCCATCAGAAACGAACAGGTTCGGTTGTCTGTAGATTCAGGTATCGCGATCAATGGCCAGACTGCATGTGGGATCCGACCACTGCGCCACACCCCCTCATTTCAACTCCAATTCCACAGTCGCCGGTAAGTCGATTCTGGGGAGTACTGCCTATGAAGCCGGGGATATCTCACTCCACAGGTACAGTACTGCTCCGCAAGAGAAGATCATAGAGAGAGGCAAACGTACACCACCCAACTACCATTTTGCGCCATTCAGGGCGACCGCCCGCGCGGCCGGCCGCGACCCAGTGGGTGCGGCGTCGCGACGCCAGGAGTGAGCACTTGTCGGTAGCGTCGAGATGGCGATTCAGCGGTGTCATCATCAATCTGGACGACGGCCCGTTGAGTAACGCGGGCACACTACTGATGGCTGCTCTTGTGGCACGCCGACCCACTATGGAGAACTACGTGATAGCACTGATGCGCGATAGAGTACGCTGGCCGAGTTCACACACTCAAATTCGTCGCAATTAGCACCGCTGTCGCGATCGAGGCTCGGTAGCGGTGCCGTTTGCGGACTAGAACTGTTCGGTTAATCTGCTGCAGTAATCTGCTGCAGTAATCTGCTGCAGTAGTCGGCTGCAGCAGTTGCACACAGATATCCAGACACAGCATATCCAGAACTATCACAATACCTGCTGGTCGTGAAGGGGTGATCCGAGTAATCTCCATTCAGGCACGCTTGTCAGTTTCTACACACGGCCGCGTACCCTTGTCACGGACTGTCGATACAGTGGGCGTCGCCGCGTCGACGCTCGCGACTGTGTGCCCGCGTGCACACCCTGCCCGACGGGGAGTCGGGTTCGTCGCCTTCTGTTTGTTCGGTGTTTCTTCACTCTCTCCTGTTTCCCCCTCTTGCGGTGTGGTTGCGTAAGCGTGACCCGGCTGTTTCTGAGCGACTGTCAGGTACGACAATCGATCGCTACATTACCTCGTTGTGAATACCCACTCTGCGGTTTGGCTGCGTAATATTTGATGAGTTGACTGTTGGCCAGACAATCGAGTAGAGGGCCTCCACAGACAGAATTCGCTTGTGGAGAGCATCCCATACGTCTGTGGAACACCACTGTTCAGACCACTGAATCTACTCGAGGGCGAACTTCGAAATACGTCGGTTGCCACCAGGGAGACTACCGTAAAAAGCTCTATGGAGTGGAGCAGTCACACTTCTAAATGAGACAGTATATACGGGAAAAGAGATAGCCAACCCACAAGGCACGAACGAATGAGTAGAGAATCAGTTGCGATCCTTCACGATCGGTTCCCGACTATTGGCGGGAGCGAGACGTTCGCGATTGAGGCTGCCAGAGTTCTCGATGCTCCGATCTACACCATGTATGTCGACAGTGGGGTCGATGTTCCTTCCGACGTAGAGGTCCGACCTATCCGGCAAGATAAGTATTCTCGCGGGCTCTCCGGGCGTCTGCTCGACTGGAAGAACAATGGAATGAACCCCTTCGAATCTGCCAGCGTTGCGATCGATATGACTCAGGGCTGTGACGAACTCGCCGAATACGACGT
Organism: Halobaculum gomorrense; assembly: GCF_900129775.1. Taxonomy (GTDB): domain Archaea; phylum Halobacteriota; class Halobacteria; order Halobacteriales; family Haloferacaceae; genus Halobaculum; species Halobaculum gomorrense. The sequence continues at coordinate 40,103 of NZ_FQWV01000001.1, forward strand.
GATCCTCGAAAGCGGTCCGCTCTCGAAGTTCTACGTACCCGAAACTCACCAGCGGATCGTCCACTACCCGCACAGCCCACCACGCTGGCTGTATGACCTGTTCCGAGACCGGATGAAACGCATAGACTATCCGATCATCGCCTTCGGTGCACGCACATACGCCAAGATCTGGCGGACGCTCGATAAGGAGGCAGTAGATTACGTTGATACCTTCGTCGGAAACAGCGAACTGATTCGCGACCGGATCAGACGATTCTATGATCGTGATGCAGAGGTCGTCTACCCTCCAGTCACTGGCGACTGGCGAAACGAAGGCGACGACGGGTACTTCGTCACCTGGTCACGATTGGACCCGGAAAAGCGAATCGACCTCATCGTCGAGGCGTTTCAGGGGTTGGACGAGCAACTGGTTGTAGCTGGCGACGGTGAGGAGCGAGAGAACCTCGAGCAGTTGGCTACGGGTCACGACAATATCGAGATCCGTGGCTTCGTTGAGGACATTGAATCGCTAACCGCGCGCGCAACGGCAGTGGTATACGGTCCTCGAAAAGAGGACTTCGGTCTGGTTGCTGCAGAAGCGTTGTGTGCCGGAAAACCGGTGATCGGCGTCAACGAAGGCTTCACGAAAGACCAAGTTGAGGAAGGATTGACCGGTCTCACATTTGAGCCAACTGTTAAATCGCTTCAGAACACGATCCGAACGTTCGATCCCGCTGATTTCGACACTCACCGGATTCAGGAGTTCGCCGAACAGTATCGATATGAGGTGTTTGAGGAGGGGTTACGCGAAGTGGTCTTTGAGAACGAGGACCGATTCAAAAGCGAGTGAGCGGTACCGAACCGACATTGATAAAGTATCGATACGCGCTATCGCATGCGTGCACCTGACTCAGGTCGCCCCGTATGTCACGTTTCCACCGCGCATGGGTGGTGACCATCGGACTCACGGCCTAGTCAAGGAGTTTCCTGCCGAAGGTCATACTGTCTCCAGATATTGTCAGGGTGGGTCCCCTGCGATGTACAAATCGTTCGACCTCCGTCGGCACGTCGAAATCGACGAGGGATACGACGAGTACCGCCATCTCAATCCTCTCCACGAAGTCAGTAAGTCCCTGATGCTGCTTGGGTATCCGAACCTTCTTGCCCACCAGACACTCCGCGTTGCAAGCGACGGCCTGGACAGATTGATCAAAGGCGCTGACGCGGTTTTAACCCGCGAGCCCTGGCAGATGCCGTACGTCCTTGACAACGCTCCTGCGGATACGCCGGTCATCTTTTCGAGCCACAACGTCGAAACCGAGCGGTTCGCTGACATCGAACAACCCCTGTTCGCAAACAGCGTCCAACGAAAAATTGACCAACTCGAACGTCGCTCCGTGGAGGAGACCGACGCCATCGTCTGTACAAGTCAAACTGACGCGGCGGTCTATCGGGAACGATACGACCCTGGTGGTCCAGTTCTGGTCGCACCAAACGGGACCTATGTGGATAGCCTCCGAAAACACCGTCCCGAGAGTCAGAGAGCAGGTCACATTCGATCACTGTACGGCATCACTACCGAAGAGACCGTCTGCCTGTTTATGGGCAGCAACTACAAGCCGAACGTAGAGGCAGCTCGAGAACTAGTCGGAATCGCTCGAGAAATGAACAGCGGTGAAGAACGCGCGCACTTCATCATCATGGGATCGGTTGGGAACGCTCTGAACGAGAAGTCGCTTCCCTCCAATGTAACTACGACCGGGTATGTTGAGGATCGATTTGAGGCCCATTTCGATGCCGCTGATATCGCTCTCAATCCAATGATATCTGGAGGTGGTACGAACATCAAACTCATCGACTATTTCGCTCGAAGCCTCCCGGTCGTCTCTACGCCGTTCGGCGCCAGAGGGTTCGACGCAGAGCATGGGGAAGTGATGCTCGTCTCCGAACTCGCTGAATTCCCTCGGGTCATTACTTCCCTTGGCAGTGATCACGACCGGAGGCAGGCCCTCGGCGACCGCGCACGACGACTTGCCAAACGAGAATACACGTGGGAGGCGTCCTCGCGAGCACTCATCAACTTCATCGAAACCGAGTTTGACCTAACCTAAGTCTCTTCCCGGATTTGGCGTGACAAGCGGATCTTCGCTGGACGGCTCCTCTGGGGCGTATTCGGTCGAATCACAATAGCTCTCCAGATAACACAGCCTCAGCACCACTAAGGAGCCGAAGAGTAACACGAAGTCACCTGCAGGGCAGACGGCTCAGTTTCCAACCGTACCGGAGAAGGATCCACCGGGTTACCTACTTGGGTCGAAAGATACAGTAATGTACTCACCCACACTCGGGCATGTCAATTGGTTCTGCGGTTGTCCTTGCGGCCGGCGAGGGCCGACGACTCAGACCACTTACGAAGTATCGTCCGAAGCCGATGCTTCCCGCGGCAAATCGCCCCATCCTTGAGTACGTCTTCGACGCGCTCGTCGATGCCGGCATCGACGACCTCCACGTCGTCGTCGGCTACGAGGGTGACCGCGTGCAGGACCACTTCGGCCCCACCTACCGAACCCGGACGATAACCTACCACAGACAGGACAAGCAACTCGGTAGCGGCCACGCCCTCCTGCAGGCCCGCGAGGCCCTCGACGGCGACTTCCTCGTGGTCAACGGCGACGAGGTCGTCGACACCGACCTGATCGAAGCGGTCATCGACGGCCACTCGGCCCAAAACGTCTGTACGCTCGCGGTCGTCGAATCCACTGAGGCACCGATGTACGGGGCGGTCACGCTCGACGGCGACACCGTCACCGACCTCATCGAGAAACCCGGTAGCGGCTCATATCGCCTGCTCAACGCGGGCGTCTACGCGTTCGGCCCGTCGTTCTTCTCGGCGGTCGAGAACGTCGAACGCGAGGAGGGCGAACTCGCTCTCACCGACGGCATCGCCGACGTGATCGACCGCGGTGGTCACGTGCGCGGCGTCAGAGCGAACGGGATGCACTCGGAGGTGACCTACCCGTGGGACCTGACCGAACTCGCGCGAACACTGCTCGCGGACGGGCGCGTGAACGAACCGGAGCGAGAGCCAGGGGTCCACGTCGCCGACTCGGCCTCGATCGCCGACGAGGCGACGCTGTACGCGCCGGTCGTGGTCGGGGCGGACGTGGCGATCGAACCCGGGGCGATCGTCGGTCCCGATACCGCAGTCGGGCGCAGCTCGACGGTCGAGGCGGGCGCGGTCGTCCGTCACTCGGTGATCGATAGCGACACGCGCGTCGGCACGAACGCGACGGTCGAGGACTCGATCACGGGTCAGGGCGTCGAGATCGGCGTCGGGTCGACCGCGCCGGGCGGCCCCGCGGACGTCCGCGTCGGCGACCGCGTTCACGAGGGCGAGCGCCTCGGCTGCGTGCTCGCCGACCGGGCGCGACTCGGCGGCGGCGCGACCGTTACGCCCGGACTGCTCGTCGGTCCGGGCGCCGACATCGCCGCGGGCGTGACGCTCCGTCGAAACGTCGACGAGGACACGGAGGTGCAGGGCTGATGTGCGGGATCATCGGCTGTGTCGGCCACGACGACGACACCCTCGACGTGATCCTCGACGGCCTTGAGACGCTGGAGTACCGCGGCTACGACTCCGCGGGCGTCGCGCTCGCGGGCGACACCATTGACGTGGAGAAGAAGGAGGGCCGCCTTGACGTCCTCCGCGAGTCGATCGACAACGGCGACGCGACGCCCAGTGGCCCGATCGGCATCGGGCACACCCGCTGGAGCACGCACGGCCCGCCGACGGACGCCAACGCCCACCCGCACACCGACGAATCGGATCGGGTCGCAGTCGTCCACAACGGCATCATCGAGAACTACCAGGCCCTCCGGGACGAACTCGAAGCCGACGGCGTCACCTTCACCAGCGACACCGACACGGAGGTCGTTCCGCACCTCTTCGGCGCGTTCCTCGACGCCGGGATGGAGGCGGAAGCGGCGTTCCGTCGGACGCTTGACCGGATCGAAGGAAGCTACGCCATCGCCGCCGTCGTCGCCGGCGACGACCGGATCTTCGCGACGCGCAACGACTCGCCGCTCGTCCTCGGCGTCGGCGACGGCACGTACTACCTCGCCAGCGACGTGCCCGCGTTCCTCGAACAGACGCGGGACGTCGTTTACCTCGATGACGGCGAGGTGGCGGTCATCGACGCCGACGGCTGGCGCGTTGCCGACCGCGACGGCGACGCCGTCGACAAGGAGGTGTCCACCGTGACCTGGAGCGCCGAGCAGACCGGCAAGAGCGGGTACGACCACTACATGCTCAAGGAAATCCACGAGCAGCCGACCGCGCTCCGACAGGGGCTCAGCGGCCGCCTCGACGAGCTCTCCGGGCGGGTCACCGTCGAGGAGTTGGACGACGTGGGGACGCCGGAGACCGTCCACTTCGTCGCCTGTGGCACCTCATATCACGCCGCCCTCTACGGGGTCGAACTGTTCCGCGAGGCGGGCATACCCGCGCAGGCGTTCATCGCGAGCGAGTACGCGACCGGGCCCGCACCCGTGCCCGAGAACGGCCTCGTCATCGGCGTCACACAGAGCGGGGAGACGGCCGACACGCTCGCTGCGCTCCGGGAGGCGGCGGGGCGCGGCGCGGAGACGCTCGCGCTCACCAACGTCGTCGGGAGCACCGTCGCGCGCGAGTGTGATCACGTCATGTACATCCGGTCGGGGCCGGAGATCGGCGTCGCCGCGAGCAAGACGTTCTCCTCGCAGCTCACGTCGTTGAACCTCCTCGTCGAGTCGCTCGCGGGCGGGGCGACCGGGGACTCGCGGGAGCTAGTGAGCGCGCTTCGGGACCTCCCGGGCGACATCCAGCAGGTGCTCGACGAGACGACCGCCGAGGCCGTCGTCGACGAGTACCTCGGCGACGACGCGTTCTTCTTCATCGGCCGGGGGCAGAACTTCCCGGTCGCCCTGGAGGGGGCGCTGAAGTTCAAGGAGATCACCTACGAGCACGCGGAGGGCTTCGCCGCGGGCGAACTGAAACACGGGCCGCTCGCGCTCGTCACCGCGCGCACGCCGGTGTTCGCGGTCGTCACCGGAAACGACGAGCGCGCCCGCAAGACCATCGGGAACGTGAAGGAGGTCGAAGCGCGCGATGCCCCGGTCGTCGCCGTGACCGACGGCCAGTCCGACGTGGAACGATACGCCGATCACGTCCTGTCCATCCCGGAGACGCACCCCCGGACGGCGCCGATGCTGGCGAACGTCCAACTCCAGCTCGTCTCGTATCACATGGCCGACCGACTGGGTCGCTCGATCGACAAACCGCGGAACCTCGCGAAGAGCGTCACCGTCGAGTAGTCGCGACCGGACCGCAATCGGTCGGTTCCGGGATTCTCTCAGTTCTCGGACGCAGTCGACACCAGCGCCCGCGCTTCCGAGAGGAGTTCCGTAGTTCGTTCCTCCGATCGCGCCTCGGCGGTGAGGCGGACGAGCGGCTGGGTCCCGCTCGCGCGGACGAGGATCCAGCCGTCGGGGAACGAGACTCGAACGCCGTCGAGCGTCTCGATCCGGTCGGCGTCGTAGCGCTCGCGCACCAGCGTCTCCACCCGGGCCAGCACCGCGCCGTTGTCGTCGGACTCGACGTTCTCGCGTCGGATCGGGTAGGTATCGATCCCGTCGACGAGTGCCGACAGCGCCCCCTCGTCGTCGACCAGCGCGGCGAGTTTCGCGGCCGCGAGCGGCCCGTCCGGACACAGCGTCTCCGCGGGCCAGATCCACGCCCCGCTCGGCTCGCCGCCGAAGGTGACGTCCTCGGCCGTGGCCGCCTCGGCGACGAACACGTCGCCGACGCGGGTCCGCGTCACCGTCACGTCCATCGGGGCGAGCGCGTCGTCGACTGCCAGACTCGTGTCGACGGGCGCGGCGACGCTGTCGCCCGCCTCGACGCTCCGCTGTGCCAACAGCGCGAGCAGGACGTCGCCGGAGACGAACCGCCCGGTCTCGTCGACCGCCAACATGCGGTCGGCGTCGCCGTCGTGGGCAATGCCGAGGTCGGCGTCGGTGTTCGCGACGGTCGCACGGAGGACGTCACAGTGATCGGCTGTGGGTTCGCTCGGCCGGGCGGGAAACGAGCCGTCGGGCCGGGCGTTGAGCGTCTGCACGTCGCATCCGAGCGCCGTGAGGGCGTCCGCGCTCACGCCACCGGCGCCGGTTCCACTGTCGACGACGACCGAGCAGTCGAGGGGGCCGCCGACCGACGCTCGGATCGCCTCTATGTGTGCGCGGTCAGCGCGGTCGTCGGTGGTCGTCTCGCCGATTCCGTCCCAGGCGGCGAACGCGAAGTCCGCCTCGCGAACCCGGTCTGCGATCCGCTCGCGTCGCTCGGTGTCGAACGCCTGTCCGGTGGGCGTCCACAGTTTCAGTCCGTTGTCCGGCGCGGGGTTGTGGGAGGCGGTGATCGCCACGCCCGCGTCGGCAGCGTGGCGGCCGACGCTGCGTGCGACGGTCGGCGTAGCCGCCATTCCCAGGTCGACCACGTCGCTGCCGCCCTCCTCCAGTCCAGCGACGACGGCCTTCCGGAGCATCCGGCCGCTGTCTCTCGGGTCGCGGCCGACGACGACCCGGTCGTATCCGTCGGCTGCGAGCGCCCGGCCCACAGAGAGGGCCGTCGCCGCGGTAACTTCCTCGCCGATCCGACCCCGGATCCCACTGGTCCCGAACACGGAGACCGGTGGTCGTGCCGGTCGCTTCAGTGTTCGCTTCACTCGCGGACCGCCGGGGGCGGTCCCGGGCGGAGAAACGCACAGAAGGAGGCAACGCGGTCGGCAGTCGGAACGGATTTGGGCGTCCCGGGAGTTCCGACTCGCGTGCAAACCGTCATTCTCGCCGCCGGGCAGGGGACCCGGATGCGGCCGCTCACCGACCGGCGGCCCAAACCAATGCTCCCCGTCGCCGGGAAGCCGCTCGTGGCCCACACCGCGGAGACGGCCGTCGCGGCCGGCGCGTCCCGGCTGGTGATCGTCGTCGGATACGAGTCCACCGACGTTCGCGCCTACTTCGGCGACGAGTACGCCGGCGTGCCGGTCGAGTTCGCCGAACAGGCCGACCAGCGCGGCACGGCAGACGCGGTCCGTGCCGGCGCGGACGCCCTCGACGACGGCCCCTTCGCGGTGCTCAACGGCGACGCGCTGTACGACGAGGCGTCGTTGACGGCGCTGTACGACCGCGCCCCTTCGGTCGGCTCCTACCGCGTCGACAACCCCAGCGCCTACGGCGTCCTCCACACGTCGGAGTCAGAGGGCGAGACGCGCGTTACCGGCGTGACCGAGAAACCTGCGGACCCTCCCTCGAACCGCATCAACACGGGCGCGTACGTCTTCCCCGCGGCCGCACACGACTGGCTGGACGTCGGCGAGAGCGAACGCGGCGAACTCGAACTCACCGACGTGCTGGAGCGGGCGTGTCGCGAGCGGGACGTGCGGGCGGTGCCGTTCGACCGCTGGCTCGACGTGGGTCGTCCGTGGGAACTGCTCGCGGCGAACGAGTGGAAACTCGACGAGTTGGAGCGCCGTCTCGACGGCCAGATCCACGAGAACGCCGAGGTCCGCGGCGACGTCGTCGTCGAGGAGGGCGCCGAGGTCGACGCCGGCGTCGTCGTCGAGGGGCCGGCGCTGATCCGGTCGGGGGCGACTGTCGGCCCCAACGCGTACGTGCGCGGGCGAACACTACTCGGAGCGGACGCGTCTGTCGGCCACAGCGTCGAGGTGAAAAACAGCGTGCTCATGGCGGGCGCGACGGTGGGGCACCTCTCGTACGTCGGCGACAGCGTGCTCGGGCGCGACGTGAACTTTGGCGCGGGGACGACGGTCGCGAACCTCCGGCACGACGACGAGGACGTTCGGGTGCTGGTGAAGGGGGAAGTCGTCTCGACCGGGCGCCGGAAGTTCGGCGTCGTCTGCGGCGACGGCGTGAAAACCGGGATCCAGACAAGTCTGAACGCGGGGGTGAAGCTCTCGACAGATGCGCGAACTGGTCCCGCGGAGCAGGTCGTTCGCGATCGGAGCGGTGAGTGGTGAACCGCGCAGGGGCACGGCTGACCGTTCGGCGTTGCTCCTCGTCCATGAGAGTGATCACTACCGATCAGAGAACACTACCGCAGTGTCGACTCGTGCAGCAGTGCGCGCAAAATATATTCACTCAGTTTCTACGCTGATGATAGTCAGATCTCTAACTGTTTCCCACAAAATACTTATCGGCGATTTTGGGAAGCGGGCTTCTACCCCCCAAATTCGGGTGTGTGAAGCGTTGACTTGGGTTCCGATTTACCACAAGAGATTTATAAGGTCCGATGTTGGTTACGCCCGTACCCCTACCCATGGTGACAGCAGAGAGTATCCCTCGCCGAGTCTGCATCGCGGGCGTTCTGGAGCAGGCGTGGGCGAACGATGTTGTCGCCGGTTGCAGTGCGACTACAGCAAACCATGACAGAAACTAACAACAAGATCCGCGCGCTGTTCCTGACAGCGCTGATGGTGTTCAGCGTCTTCGCTGGCACTGTCGCGTTCACAGGAGCTGCCGCTGCGGCAAACGCATCTGGAGCCCCTGACGTGCGTAAGGCTACGCACTACGTCGATTCCGACGACGGGGCCATCATCGAGATCGCGTTCAACGAAGATGTAACGAACACAAGCAACGCCACGGTTGAGGTTGGCTTTGAGGACGGCTCTACCGCCACCCTCGCCGACGCTGCTCTATCGGTCAATACTACCGCATCCGGCGGTGCACGCTTCGTCGTTGACACGGACGAAGTCTACAGCAATGTCCAGAACGTCACTGTCGCTGGTCTTGAAGATCAGGACGGTAACGTAATGGACCAGCAAACTGTGGACGTCAGGTTCGCGCCGACCACCGTGAGTGGATTCGGTAACAACAACGTGGCCAACACGACCGGATACTCCGGTGCAAACGTGGCACTGGAGGGCGAGTCGCTCCAGTCGATGTTCACTATCGATGGCCCGAGCACTGACGTGACTCGTGGATCGGGCGTCGGTAGCCAGGTCTACGTCCTGAACACGGACGGCTTCGAGACCGGCACGTACGAAGTCGGCTCGAACTCCACCACCGAGAACCTCGTCCTGAAGGACCTCGGTCTGGGAATCTCGGTCGATCAGACCTCCTTCACTACGGAGGAGAACATCACGGGCACCGTCACGTCCGGTGACATCAACCGCCCGGTCGATGTTGAACTCGTCAACAGCGACGACGAGGTCGTCGACTCGACGCAAGTCACCGTCGACTCTGACGGTGAGGTCGCATTCGACCTCGGCACCTACGACACGTCTGGTGAGTACACTGTCCGCGCGACGGACGTGAACACCGGCGTCACCGCCACGACGACCACCAACGTCACTCAGGCGGCCGACAACATGGCCTCCTTCGGCCAGTCCGGTAGCTACGAGGTCGACCAGGGTGACATCGCGAGCATCACGGTCAACCTGGAGGGTACCCAGACTGGGACGGTCGTTATCGGTAACGCCGACCAGTCCGGTTACCAGGCGAACCTCACGGTGACCGACGGTGAGGACGACGGTCAGTCCGTCACCATCCAGTTCAACACCTACACGGCGGGTAACAACAGCCTTGGTACCGTCGTGTCGGTTGCGGACTCGGACGACTCGGTTACCTTCAACAACCCCACCAGCCCCGAGGCGAACGTCGGTTCGCTCCTCGACACTGGCGACTACAGCCTCTACGCCTCTGCCGGCAACGTGCAGCCCGGCACCGTAGTCAACGCCGCCGACGCGCTCGGCACGCTGTTCATCCAGGAGCGGCAGACCACGGGCCAGCAGCTCTGGACCGCGCCTGCCGGCACCTCCTTCAGCAACGCCGACGCCTCGACGGTCACCACGCTCGTCGAGAACACGGAGCTGACGCAGGACAGCGCGATCGTCAAGGGCGACTACATCGTCCACCAGCTCAGCGCCTCCGGTCTTGAGGGCCTCGCGGCCTCTCAGAACGGCCTCGCGAACGCCATCCTCAACGGGAACGTGTCGGTGTCGGTCGTCCAGACCAACCCGATCTCGAACCGCGAGCCGCTCGAGCTGAACGTCACGGAGTCCGCAAGCTCTCTGACGATCATCTCGGACGCTGAGAACGACACCTACTACATCGCGTACCAGCCGAGCGCTGTCGCCTTCGAGCGCCAGGGTAGCGACACGAACGTCGCGCTCAGCGCGGGCAACAACTTCAACGCGACCATCACCGTGGACGACGAGCGTCTCCTCGATGATGGCGACACCAGCACGGACGCTGCGCAGTCCGTCTCCTCCGAGTTCGAGATTGTCGACGGGACGGTCTCGTACAACATGGACCCGGTCAACGTGACCGCGTCCTCGGGCCAGATGATCTCCGGTACGAGCACCTACGCGCCTGGTACGAACTTCACGGTTCGTGTCCAGTCCGCGCAGGACAGCCAGCCGGCGTTCATCAAGAGCCAGAGCGTCGAAGTCTCCGCCAGCGGTACGTGGTCGGCGAGCTTCGACTTCACGACGCCTGACGGCCTCAACGCTGGTGACGCGTTCAAGGTCAGCAACACGCTGACTAGCTCAACCGTCGACGGCAACATCGTCGAGAGCACGGCCACCCCGACGGCCACCGCGACGGCCACTGAGGGCACGCAGACGGCAACCGCGACGGCGACGGCAACCGCCACCGCCACCGCCACCGCGACGGCCACTGCGACGGCCACCGCGACGCCGGCTGACGGCGGCGGCGACACGGCAACGCCGACCGAGACGTCCACCTCGACGCCCGGCTTCGGCGCTGTCCTCGCAGTCATCGCCCTCATCGGCGCTGCGCTGCTGGCAGTCCGCCGTGAGAACTAACTGAGTTCTCACGTGCTCCCGGCTTTCGCCGGGAACGCCGCGACAACTAAAGATACGACTGACCGGGCGTAACCCGGTCACTTTCCGCTTCACGCGGACCCTTTCTTTCGACACGCTACACCCTCCAGCGACAGCGCCATCGATTCGCAGGCCGGCGCGGCTTCGCGTCCACGATACACGAGACGACAAGGGCTTTACCTCACAGCGCCGACCATACGACGAATGGCGAGTCTCTTCACCGACCTGCTCGGGTGGGTGGTGATCGCGACGTTCCTCGCCGGGGCGGGCGTCGAGTACGTCCGCCGCCACCGCGTCGGCGGCGAGGCGGGCGCGCTTGCGACCCTCCGCCGTCGCCTCGACGGGTTCGAGACGCCCCCCGAGCGCACGCTCGCGACCGCCGGCTGGGTGCTGTTCGCCGCCTTCTGGCTGGCGCTGTTCCCGCACTTCGCGTTCACACAGAAGAGCTACGTCGAGGGCGTGCTCTCGCTGCTGGCGGTCCCCGCGAGCCTGTACGCCGGGTGGCTGCTGTGGACCGGCCGCGACTCGCTGCTGGTGCTCTCGCGCGCCGTCGCCGCGATGGGGATCGTCTACTTCCCGTTCGAGTCGGTCGAGCCGCTCAAGCGGGGCCTCGTCCTCGTCGTCACCGAGCAGACCGGCTGGGCGATGGCGCAGTTGGGGTACCACCCGACGCGTGTCACCGGCCCGATCCTCGGGTATCACAACGCCTACCGGTTCGTCACCGCCGAGGGGCACGGCCTCGTCTTCGAGATCGTGCTCGCGTGCACCGGGCTGGGAAGCATGGCCATCTTCGCCGGGCTCATCGCCGCGGTTCGCGCCCCGCTCGGCCGCAAGCTCCGCGGGCTGGCCGTCTCCATCCCGACGATCTGGCTGCTCAACATCGTTCGAACCACCTTCATCGGGATCGCCTTCGGGAACCAGTACCTCCAGCTGTTCGTCGACGAGGTGCTGTTCCTGTTCGGCTCGTCGGACCCGTACATGGTGTCCTTTTTTCTCTCGGACCGCGTCATCTCGCAGGTGCTCGCGGTCGTCGCGCTCGTGGGGATCACCTACCTCGTCGTCCGCGAGCTTCCCGAGCTCGTCACCGTCATCGAGGACGTGCTGTACATGGTCACGAACGAGGAGTACGACCTGCTGGAGTCGCTTGACCTCCCGCGGGAGCCGGTGCGGGCGGATGGTGGCGGCAGCGACGCCGACGAACGGTAACGGGTTCGGCTACAAACCGGACTGTCTCAGCCGATGCCTCGCGTCACTCGAACGAGGGCAACACGTCCCGCGGACACCCCGCCAACGTCGCGAGCGCTTCGGCCTCCAGGTGGTGCAACTCCCCCGGGATCACGAGCATGTGCAGCGGCTCGCCGAACTCGCGCTCGCCCAGCACCCCCAGCGCGTCCGCGGCGACGACCGGCTCCGGGCTGCCAGCCCGCGCGACCGCGACGCCCACCGCGTCCTCGTCCCAGTCGCGCGCGAGCGCCGCGGCGGCGTGGTCGGCGGTCATGTACTCGTCTGACTCCCCCTCGGCAGGCCCGGCGGGCGAGGACCCGGCGACCTTGATGTCGAGGTAGACGAGGGTGTGGAGGCCGCGCTCGCGGTTCGCCTCGATCCCGTCAATGACGCTTTGCGGGGTTCCCTCGGCACCGTGGGCGTACTCGAATGGGAGGGTCACCGCCTTGCCGAAGCGGTAGTTCTGGAGCCCCGTCAACGAGGAGGCGGCCGACTGGGCGGTGACGCCGTGGATCACGCGGGTGTCGATGCTGCGCTCGGCCGCGCGCACGCGGAGGTCGACGTGCGTCGTCGAGATCATCGTGTCGCCGGCGGTACAAAAGGCGATCTCCCCGTCTTCGGCGGCGTCGAGGATCGCCGACGGGTCCTGCTCGACGCCGGCGCGGTCGCGCACCTCGATGTCGGCGCCGTGGTGCGCTTCGAGTGCCTCGACGGTGGTGCCCGCGAGCCGACTCGTGTAGAACTCCGCGAACACGCGGTCGGCCACCCGCAGCGCCTCGCGGCCCTCGACGGTGACCGAGCGCTCGTTCCAGAGGCCGAGTCCGATGAAGGTGAGCATGGCGGGAGGACGCCCGCCCGGCGCTTCCCGGTTTCGCTCCGGGCTCGGTGTCGTCGCCGCTCCCGCTTCGTGTCGCCCCGACAGGGCTTCCGTACTCCTGTCACCGATCGACGTGTCCGCATCGGGATCCACGCTCGCGGCACCGCCGCTCCGCCTCGGGCTGGACCGGTTGACGGTAGGCTGACAATTGTGCCGCTCCTCGCCGTGCGCCGATGTGGCTAACAAAGGGCTTCGATCGCCTCGATTCCAGTTGGTATGCGCTCTATCACTGGCGGCGCGGTCGTCGCCCAGATCACGGTACCGGACTGGCTTCAGGAAGTTGTCGCGCAGACGGTAGCCTTCCTGCCGCGGTTGCTCGGCGCGCTGGTGATCCTCCTGATCGGCTGGGTGGTCGGGGACGGCGCCTCCCGGGTGATCCGCGTGCTCGCCGACCGCGTCGAAGTCGACCGAGCGGTGTTGGCGACGCCGCTAGAGACGATCCTCGGCGGAACGGAGTCGGCCGTCTCGAGGGCGTTCGGCACGCTCGGCAAGTGGTTCGTGTACGCGCTGGCGGTGCTGGCGGCCGCGAACGTGCTCGCGATCCCGCTGCTGTCGGAGTGGATCCAGGCCGCGGTGTCGTACCTCCCGGCGTTCGTCGGTGGACTGCTCGTGATCGTGTTCGGGTTCGTCGTCGCGGACTTCATCGGCGACGCGATCACCCGGACTGAGGCGGCGACGCAGACGGAGTACACCACCTGGTTCGCTACGGGGACGAGGCTGTTCCTCTACTTCACCGCCGTCGTGATCGGGCTGTCGACGATGGGCGTCGACACCAGCATCCTCACCGTGTTCGCGCAGGCGATCGCGTGGGGGATCGCCGCAGCCATCGCCATCGGCGTCGGCGTCGCCGTCAGCTGGGGCGGCTACACCTACGTCCAGGACAACATCGCGCGGTGGGCAGGCCGGGTGTCGTCAGCGACCCCCCGGCCGCGACACGAGCGCATGGAAGGCGAGGGGGCGCCCGCTGCGGACGACGACTGACCGACGGGTCGCCACCGGCAAGCGGATCGCCACCGGCTGGCTGGAACTGATGTGAAGAGCGGTGGAAAGTCGGTGGAGAGGAGTGCGAACCACGCCCGGAGGAGCGAAGCGAGTCCGGTCTAATTCAAATTCCTATCCACCTTTCGCTGTTCACGTTCGTTCGCAGCAGGAAAGCCGGTGGAGGGATTTGAACCCTCGGCCTATTCCTTACGAAGGAATCGCTCTGCCAGCTGAGCTACACCGGCGCGTGCAATCAGTCGTACTGCCATGACGGGAATAAGGGTTGCGAATGTGCGTCGGCGTGGCTCGGACTCGCACGCGGCTACGGACGCCGAATCCGCACGTCCAGACAGACGTTCACCTCGTGGGGCGCGTACGACCGCACCTCCCGACGCGTGAGCACCTCCACCTCGTAGCCCGCGGGCTCCGCGACCGCTCGAACCGCTCGCTCCCCGGGGCCGAACGGGTCGTCCTCGTGGGTGATGTCGTACAGGTGGATCACGCAGTCGTCGCCAGCGAGCCGCACGGCGGTGTCGAGGAACCCGTCGGCGCTGTGGGGGAGATTCATCACGATCCGGTCGGCCCAGCCGTTGTAGTCGGCGGTCGTCTCGCGCACGTCGCCCTCCAGCACGGTGACCGCGTCGGCGACGCCGTTGCGCGCGGCGTTCTCCCGGAGGGACGCGACCGCCGCGGGGTTCACGTCGCACGCGAGCACCGCGGCGCCGCGGGCGGCCATCGGCACCGCGAAGGGGCCGACGCCCGCGAACATGTCGACAATGCGTTCGTCCGCTTCGACCTGCGCTGTGACGCGGTGGCGCTCGGTCGCGAGGCGGGGCGAGAAGTACACCTCGGCGATGTCGATGGCGAACTCATGGCCGTACTCGCGGTGGACCGTCTCGGTCCCGTCGCCGTAGAGCACGTCCCACTCGCGGACGCGGTACTCGCCGGCGACCTTCGAGGCGCGGTTGACGACCGCCTCGCAGGGCACGTCCGACTCGACGATTGCGTCGGCGATCCGCCGCGCGCGCTCGGGGTGGTCCTCGTCGAGGATGACGATGTCGCCGAGGCGCTCGTAGGAGGGTTCAAACCCGAGAAGCTCCGCGGGCGGCGTCGGGCCGTCTCGCTCGGCTGTCTCGCGGTTGACGACCTCGTACCCCGCCTCGCGGGCGGCGGCCGCGTCGACGACGGGGAGAAAGATGTCGCCGTCCTCGACGGCGATCTCGCGGTCGCCGTCGAGCAGGTCGCGCTCGGCGAGCGCAGCCCTCGTCGGCTCGCCCTCAGAGACGGAGACGCGGACGCAGGGCGTGGTCATACCCGGCCTCGGCCGGCCGCGCGAAAAGGGCTACCGGTCCGCCCCGACTACGGACCCGACTCGGCGTCGTGAGCCGCCGCGTCGCCGAACAGCGCCTCACAGTCGAGGGCGGCGACGAGGTCGGCGGCCGCCTCGTACGGGGAGCCCGCGGCGGCGGTCCCCGCGGGACGCTCGCGCCCCGCGCGCTCGAAGACGGCGTCGACGAACGCCTCGCGGACGGGCCGGGCGGCGAACACGTCGTGGAGGTACGTCCCGACCACGTCGCCGAGGGCCGCGCTCCCCGGCTCCAGCGGGGTCTCGACGGCGTCCGAGTCGATCGGCTCCGTCCGGCCCATGTGGATCTCGTACCCCGATACGGTCCCGTCGGCGGCCGCAAACGGGCCGGTGCCGTCGACGGAGACCGTCGTCTGCCGGACGCGCTTGTCAGTCGAGAAGCGCGTCTCGACCGGGAGCAGCCCCAGCCCGTCGACCTCGTCGGCGTCGCCGGTGCCCTCGACCGCGGCGTTCGTGATGCGCTCGCCGAGGATCTGGTAGCCGCCGCAGACGCCGACGACGGGGCCGTCGAACGCCCGGAGCCGGTCGCCGACGCCCGCCGCGCGCAGCGCCAGCAGGTCGTCGACCGTGTTCTTGGTGCCCGGGAGCACTACCGCGTCGGCGTCCGCGAGGTCGGCGTCGAGCGGGACGTACGCGACCCGGACGCCGGGCGTGCGCGCCAGCGGCTCGAAGTCGGTGAAGTTCGAGACGCGCGGGAGGCGCGCCACCGCGACCGTCACCGCACCCGCGTCGGCGACGCCGTCGTCGGTGCCGACGACCGCGCGCTCGCCGGCGGCCGGCAGCGACACGCTGTCCTCCTCCGGGAGCCCTGGGTCGTCGTACGGGAGCACGCCGAGGACGGGGACCCCGGTCCGCTCTTCGAGGTCGTCGAGCCCCGGTTCGAGGATCGCGGGGTCGCCGCGGAACTTCGTGATCGTCGTCCCGACGACGCGTTCGCGCAGATCCGCAGGCATGAGTTCGAGCGTCCCGTAGAGGCTCGCGAACACGCCCCCGCGCTCGATGTCGCCCAGCAGCAGGATCGACGCGTCGGCAAAGCGGGCGACCTCGACGTTCGCCAGGTCGCGATCGTGGAGGTTGATCTCGGCGATGGAGCCGGCGCCCTCGGCGACGATCACGTCGTGGTCGGCCGCGAGCCGCTCGTACGCCCCGCGGGCGGCCGACCGCGCCCGCTCCCAGTGCTCGTCGTAGTAGGCGCCGGCTTCGACGTGCCCGACGGCCTCGCCGTCGATCACGAGCTGGCTCTCGCCGTCGCCGCGGGGCTTCAAGAGCACGGGGTTCGCGTCCGTCGTCGGCTCCACTCGCGCGGCGCGCGCCTGCACGAACTGCGAGACGCCGACCTCCCCCCACTCGCCGGCGGGCGTGAGCGCCGCCCGAGCGTTGTTGCTCATGTTCTGGGCCTTGAACGGCGCGACCGACACGCCGGCGTCGGCGAGGCGGCGACACAGGCCCGCGACGACCGTGCTCTTGCCGACGTGGCTCGCCGTGCCCGCGACGAGCAGCGTCGCGGCGTCGGCGTCGCCCTCGCGGTCTCCGGCTCCGGCCACGGCCCCGGGTTCGGACTCTCCCCCGCGCATCAGTACTCGGTGCCCTTGCGGGCGCGGTGGCCGTCGTCGAACGGGTGTTTTCCCTTGCGGACGTTGGTGATCAGATCCGAGGCCTCGCGCAGGTACTCGGGTTCCTCGTGGCCACCGGTGAGCACGAGTTCGAGGGCGTCGGGCTTCGAGTCGATCAGGTCGAGCAGGTCCTCGGGGTCGACCAGTCCGCGGTTGGCCGCGTACACCACCTCGTCGAGCACGAGCATGTGCGCGCCGTCCGCGGGGTCGCCGTCGAGGGGGAGCGGTTCCGTCAGGTCGAGATCGGCCCACCCGTCGACCAGTTCGCGGGCGCGCTCGAACCCCGCGGCCGCGCGGGCGGTGTGGTCGTCTTCGTCGGTGCCGTCGGCCATCGCGTGCCAGCCGTAGTGACCGGAGTTCTCATAGCTGATCCCCGGAAGCGCCGCGATGGCGTTGTACTCGCCGCGGACGTCCTCGACGCTGTCCGCGCCGCCCTTCATGAACTGGAGGAGGTGGACGCGGTAGCCGTGGCCGGCCGCCCGGAACGCCATCCCCAGCGCGGCGGTCGTCTTCCCCTTCCCGTCGCCCCACCACGTCTGCACCAGCCCGAACGCCTCGGGCGCGGCGGGCTCGATGTTGCGGGCGGACGGGGTGACGCCCCTCCCGGGCGTTCGCGCGCGGGGGTTCTCGGCGTGGTCGTCGGATCGGCTGTCCTCGTCGGATAGGCCGTTCTCGTCCGGGCGGTCGTCGTCGTCGGATCGGTCGGCTTCGGTGTCTGGGTCGGTGTCGGTCATAGGTAGCTCCTACTGGCTGGATCGGCAAACGATTCCGGGTCGGTCGTCGTCGCGCCGCGCCACACTGGGTCGGTCACGCCCGCCTCACCTCCGTCTCGCGGTCGGTGACGACGCCGTGTTCCGCGTCGGCGACGCTGGCCGGAACGCTCGCGTCGCCGGCGGCGTACCGCGAGTCGAGGCTCGCGCGGACGGCGTCGCGGACGCACGCTCGCGCGGCGCTCCCGACGGGCGTCGCGCTCCCCGAGAACGTCGCTGGCTCGCCGTCGCGGGCGCTGCCGACGACCACCGCGTCGGTCGTCGTCCCGGGGACCCCCGTCGCAGACAGCAGCGTCGCCGCCTTCGCCTCGGCGGCGACCGCGACCAAGTTCGCGAGCGCGCCGTCGTCGAGACGGCGGTCGGTTCCGACGAGGATGTTCACCGTCCCGCGGCCGGGGCGGTCAGGGGCGTCGCCGGCGGTCGACTCGTCGTCGGCGGCGACGGGCTCGCCTTCCGCGGCCGGC
Source organism: Halobaculum gomorrense (assembly GCF_900129775.1). Classification (GTDB taxonomy): domain Archaea; phylum Halobacteriota; class Halobacteria; order Halobacteriales; family Haloferacaceae; genus Halobaculum; species Halobaculum gomorrense. Next base: position 58,272 of record NZ_FQWV01000001.1, read on the forward strand.
CCCCCGCCGCCCACCGGCAGCGCCGCGGGGTTCGAGACGCCCGCGGTGGCGACCGCGAGGACGGACCCCGACCGCGCGACCCGCGCGTGGCGCATGTCGACGCCGGTGAGCAGCGCCGGCGAGGACGGCGGGCGCTCGGCGCGGGCGACTCCGTCTTCGCCGCTCACACCGTCGCCGTCGTCCTCGCTGAAGTCGTCGCGAAAGCCGGCATCAGCGAGCCGCCGTGCGACGTACGCGTCGAGATCGGTCCGGTCCCACCCCTCGGGCACGGAGACGTTGTACCCGGCCGGGGCGTCGGCGAAGCCGCCGGCCCACCCAGTCGAGAGCCAGCGGGTGTCGGGTCGCCGGAGGCGGAGCACGCCCGCGGCGACGGCGGTCTCAAAGCCCACGCAGCACCTCCAGCAGGCGGTCGTTCTCGTCGGCGGTCCGGACCGCGACCCGGACGTGGGAGTCGAGCCCGCGGAACGTCCGCGCGTCGCGGACCGCGATCCCCGCCTCGGCGGCGCCATCGAGGACGGCGTCGACCCCGCGGTCGCCCGCATCGAGCACGAGGAACGGCGCGTCGGAGGGGTGGACCCCGTACCCCGCGTCCGTCAGCGCCGCCCGCATCCGCTCGCGCTCGCTCGCGACCCGCTCGCGCGTCTCGGCGACGAACGCCCCCCGTCGCATGCAGTGGGCGCCAACGGCGAGCGCGGGCGCGCCGAGGTTCCAGGTGCGCCGGGCGTTTGCGAGCGCCTCGCCCCACGCGCCGGTCGCGACGGCGAAGCCCGCGCGGATCCCCGGCAGGCCGAACAGCTTCGTCAGCGACCGGGCGACGACGACGCCCGGCTCGCCCGCGAGCGAAGGCCGGTCGGTGAACCCGAGGAACGCCTCGTCGACGAGCAGGGGCGTCCCGGCGTCGCGACACCGCGCGGCCAGCGCCCGGAGGTCGTCGTCCGGATACGCGTTCCCGGTCGGGTTGTTCGGATTACAGACGATCGCGAGCGCGTGCTCGGCCGGGTCCACGTCAGCGATCGCCGCCTGCGGAACGAACGTCGGTTCGCCGCCCTGCAGGCGCACCTCACGGGCGTACTCTCCGAAGCTCGGGTACGGCACCGCGACGGTGTCGCCGGGGTCGACGGCGAGGTCGATCGTCAGCCGAATCGCGGCGAGACCGCCGGGCGTCGGGGTCACCGCCTCGGGCGCACAGTCCACGTAGTCGGCGGCCGCGTGGCGATACGCCGCGGGCGGCTCTGCGGGGTACGTCCGCGCCGCCTCGAACGCGCCGCGGTAGGCCGCCTCGGTGCCGTCGGGAACGCGCGGGTTCGTGTTCGCGCTGAAGTCGAGCACGTCGGTGTCGTCGCTGCTGCCGTGGGGCGTGCGCGGTGTGTCGCGCGCGGTGTCGAAGTTCATGGGCTGGTGTCGGTGGAGTTCGACTGCTCGGTCGGTCCGCGGGGGTCGTCGCTCGCGTCGCGCCCCCGCTCGCGACGCAGCAGCGCCTCGGCGACGCGGCAGTCGCGCGGGCGGTTCGCGTTCACCGCGAGGGGCTCGGTGTCGAGGACGAGCGAGGCGTCGGTCGGTCCGTCGCCGCTGCCGTCGTCGGCACCGACGACGTTCAGGCCCGTCGGCGCCACGGGGCGACCGTCGACCGTCGTCGTGGTCTCGGGGTCGACGCTGACGCCGAGGCCGCGTTTCAGGTCGACGGGGACGTAGACGGCGAGCGAGGCGTCGGCGGCGCCGGCCCGGTCGCCCGCGGCGCCGAGCACCCGGTCGATCGCCGCGGCCGACAGGAGCGGGAGGTCCGCGACGACCGTGAGGACCGGCCGGTCGACCCGCTCCAGCGCGTACCCGAGGTCGGCGACGTAGCCGTCGCCGGGGGCGTCGACGACGGCGAGGGAGTCGCCGGTGCCGCCGTGGCCGGCCGCGCCCGTAGCCCGCGTCCGGAGGTGTTCGCGCGTCGCGGGCGCCTGCGGCGAGACGACGGCGTGAGCGCGGTCCGCGCGGCTGGCCGCGAGCGCGTCGAGCACGCGGTTGACCATCGGCTCGCCGCCGACCTTGACCAGCGGCTTCTCTGCGGCCTCGCCGACCGCCCCAAGGCGGGTGCCGCGCCCCCCGCACATCACGAGAGCGTCCACGCGATCACCCCCACGTGGAGCCCGGCGACGCGGGCGGTCTCGCTCGTCGCACCGAGCACGTCGCCGCTGACGCCGCCGAGGCGGGTCCTCGCCCACCACAGCGCCGCGGCGGCGACGACCGTCGCGGTGAGGAGAACGGCGAGACCGGGGGCGAGCGCGGGCCAGCCGACGAGCGCGGCGGGCGCGGCGACGACGCCCACTCCGGGCAGCGAGCGCGGGCCGGACTCGGCAGTCAGCGCCGACCCGAGTCCCTCGTGAGCGGCGTCGCCGAGGCACACCAGCGCCGCGGTCGCGGCCTTCCCGCCGACCTCGGCGGCGACGACGATGCCGACGGCGGCCGCCGGCGCGGTCCGCGCGAGGGCCGCGAGCAGCGCCGCCGCGGCCGCGAGGCCGAGGACGACGAGCGCGAGCGCGAGCGCGCCCCCGACGCCGACGGCGCTGTCTTTCAGCACCTCGCGGCGGCGCTCGGCGTCGCCGTGGACGACCGCCGCGTCGCCCAGGTCGGCGACGCCGTCGAGGTGGGTGATCCCGGTGACCGCGTACGCCCAGCCGACGAACAGCGGCGCGACCGTCTCGGTCGGGAGCGCGGCGGCGCTGCCGGGCACGACCGCCACCGCCGCGAACGGGAGCGCCAGCAGCGCGCCGATCGGGTAGCCGACGGCGGGGATCGCCGCGGGCGTCCGACGGAACGCCTCCCACCGCTGTTCGCCGTGCCCGACGGGGATGCGCGAGAGGAAGCCGAGCGCGCCGACGACGGCCGCGAGCGGCCTCACGGCCACGTCGTCACCTCCGCGACCCCTGCGGGCAGGACTGCGACCCCCGCGAGCAGGAACGCCAGCGCCCCGGCGAGCGCGACCGCTCGGACGCCGGCTCGCGACTCGGCGAGCGAGGGGAGGTCGGCGTCCGGGTTGAGCGTGTACGCGCCCGATTTCGCGAGCCGCACGTCGAGCGCGGCCGCCGCGGTCGCCATCGGCCACCCCGAGTTCGGCGAGGCGGGGACGCGGGCCCATCGCCGGGCGGCGAGCAGCGATCCGGGCGACCCGGCGGCGACGGCGAGCAACACGGCCGACACGCGGGCGGGCACCCACATAACCGCGTCGTCGAGGCGGGCGCTGGCGGTGCCGACCGGTCTGTCCGGGTAGCCGAGCATCGAGTCGAGCGTATTCACGCCCTTCACCCACGCGGCGGCGGCGACGCCGAGCACGAGCGACGCCTGCGCGCCGAGCGCGAACGCCAACAGGGGCGCGACGAGCCCGTCGGCGAGGTTCTCTGCGGCGCTCTCGACGGCCGCGCTCCGGATCCCCGCGGCCGACAGCGCCGACGTGTCCCGGCCGACCAGCGCGATCGCCGACTCCCGGGCAGCGCCGGCGTCGCGCCCGGCCGCCTTGACCACCTCGCTCGCGACGGCGACGAGCATCCGCAGGCTTGTGAGCGAGAACAGCGCGAGCCCCGCGACGACCGCGGTGGCGACGGGGACGACGAGCGCGACGGAGGTCCCGGTCCACGCGACGCTCGCGGCGACGACGCTTCCGGCGCCCGCGACGACGCCCCACGCGACCGCCGCGAACGCCAGCGGGAGAACGACCGCGGCGACGACGCCGACGGCCCGCGGTCGGGGCCACTCGCGGTCGACCGCGCCGACGACCCGGCCGAACAGGGCGATCGGGTGCACGCGACCCGGCGGCTCCGCGAACGCCGCGTCGAGCGCCGCCGCCAGCCCGACGGCGGCGAGGGCGGTCAGCCCCATCGCTCCGCGACGACCGACGGCAGTTCCGGAAGCGACGCCTCGCCGACCTCGACGAACTGTGCGCCAGCGTCGGCGGCCCCGCCGTCGGTCTCCGGGTCGTCGCCGACGTGGAGCAGTCGCTCGGCCGGGACGCCGAGGTCGGCGGCGACCGCCTCGAACGCCCGCGTGTCGGGCTTGCGCCACCCGCACTCGACGCTGGGGACCACGGCGTCGAGGTCCCCGGCGTCGACGGCCGACCGCTCCAGCGTCCGTTCGACGAGTCCGGGAACGCTGCAGTTCGACAGCACGCCCACGGGCCGCTTCTCGGCCAGCGCCGCGACCGTCTCGGCGGCGCCGGATCTGGTCTCGACCGGCCGATCGAACGCCGCGCGGACGGCCACCGCGGTGTCGTCGACGAACGTGCGCGCCTCGCGCTCGGACGCCCGGCTCGCGAGCGCCGCCGCGACGTGGTGGTGTAGGGGGTGCTCGACTCCCTTCTCATACTCCAGGTGTGGCTCGGCGTACGCGTCGGTCCAGTCGTCGGGGACGACGACGCCCCGCTCGCGGAGCTCGGCGGCGACGGCCGCGGCGGGGTCGTCCGGCGCGTCCGCGTCGACGAGGGTGTCGAACAGGTCGAACGAGACGGCGGCGACGCCGTCGTCGGATCTCTCCTCTGTCCCGGCGTCGACGGCGCCGCCGGATCCCATCTCAGATCGCCTCCAGGAACGCGTCGAACGCGCCGCTCTCGGGGTGAACGTGCGCGTAGGTGCCGAGCGTCCGGTGTTCGGTCAGGCCGTCCAGCCCGTCGGCGATGCCGTCGCCGCGCTCCACCTCGAAGGCGAAGCGGGCGTCGTCGGCCACCTCGGCCGAGGAGTAATGGAACTCGTGACCCCGACGGATCTCGCCAGCCCGGGCGGTGAGCGTGTCTCCGCGTGCGCGAAGCTCGACGTGATCGAGCGCCTGATACCGGTCGTGCATTCGCACGTCCGCCGGGAGGACGCCCGCCATCTCGTGGGTGTCGCCGTCGGCGGTCGTCAGCGTCTCCGCGAGCGCCATCAGCCCGCCGCACTCCCCGAGCACGGGGAGCCCCTCGGCGGCCCGGTCGGCGAGGTCGTCGAGGGCGTCGCTGTCGGCGAGTGCGGGCGCGTGGAGTTCGGGGTAGCCCCCGGGAAGGTAGACGGCGTCGCAGTCGGGCAGCGCGTCGCCGCGGGTCGGCGCGAACGTCGCCACCTCGGCGCGCTCCCGGAGGCACTCCAGCGTCGCCGGATACGAGAAGGCGAAGGCGGCGTCGTCGGCGACGGCGACGCGCTTCCCGGTCGGCGGTCGCGGGTCGCGCTCGGGCGGTCGCGGCGGCTCGCGCGCAAGACCGGCCAGCGCCTCGGCGTCGAGGTGGTCGGCCGCGGCGTCGAGCGCCTCGATCGGGAGCGGCGACTCATCGCCCATGTGGAGGCCGAGGTGGCGGTCGGGGATCTCCAGGTCCGGGTCCGGCGGGATCCGACCGAGGTAGGCCATCCCCTCGGGCAGCGCCTCGCAAATGCCCCGTTCGTGGCGCCCGCCGTGGGCGCGCTGGGCGATCACGCCCGCGACCTCGATGTCGCGGTCCGCGTGGGCGGCGTACTCGCGGAAGCCCAGCGCGGTCGCGGCGACGCTCTCCATCCCCGCCTTCGCGTCGACGACGAGCACGACCGGCAGGTCGAGCGCCTCGGCGACCATGGCGGTGCTGGAGCCGTCGCCGTCGTACAGGCCCATCACCCCCTCGACTACGCACAGGTCCCCCTCGCCGCGGCGGTAGTTCCGACGGAGCCCGTCTTCACCCTGTAGCCACGCGTCGAGCGTCCGGGAGGGAGTTCCGGCGACGGCCTCGTGGTGGCTCGGGTCGATGAAGTCCGGGCCGGCCTTCGCCGGCTGGACCGCGTAGCCGGCGGCGTCGAGCGCCCGGATCGCTGCCAGCGCCGCGACCGTCTTGCCGACCCCGGAGGCGGTGCCGCCGAGGACGAGCCCCCTCATCGACCGCTCTCGGCCGCGTTCGACGCCTCGGTGGTCGACCCGCTCAGCGCGGGGTGATCGCGCCCCGCGAGCAGGCGGTCGTACACGTCGACGATCCGCTCGCGGAGCTCGACCATCGACGCGGACGACTCCTCGACGAGGCTGAGCGCGCCGCCCATGCCGACGCCCTCTTTCGCCTCGCCGGCGACGTACGCGTCCATCGCGGGGTGATCGACCGCCTCGAACTCGGGGTCGGTGACGACCAACTCGACGTCGAGCGAGTCGGCGAGGCCGGCGATTTCTGCGGAGTCGTCGGCGGCGACGAACGACGTGGTCGCGAGCGTCAGGGGGGCGTCGACGCCCGCGTGTCGGACGAGCGCTGCGGCGGCCGCGAGCTGCGTCCCGCCCGCGAGCGTCACTCGGGTGCCCGACTCGACGGCACCCGCGGTCAGGCCGGCGACCGCCGCGAGCACGGGGTCGCCGACGGCCGCGACCGCCCGCACCGGGTCGCCGGCGGCGTCGCCCGGCGCGAGCCCGCTTTCGTCCAGCCCCTCGGCGACGACCTCCCGCTTCAGCTCCAGGGGGTTCTCCGGCAGCGACGACGACACCGACGGCTCCTCGCCCAGCGCCCGGAGGACGCCGAGCGCAGTCGTCGTCCCGCCCGGAATCGTCTCGCCGATCACGAGCCGGTCGTCGGGGAGCGCGGCGCCCAACTCCCGCGCCCGTTCGTACGTCTCCTCGGCCCCCGGGACCGCCGCCCGCTCTCGCACGTCCGCACCCGGTGCGTCGCCGACGGCGAGCGCGGGCGCGCCGGTGCGGCCGGCGATCCCGGCGTCGACGCACACCGCGTCGAACCCGAGCAGCTCCCGGGCGGCCCGGGTGACGACCGCTGGCGTCGGGCAGCCGCTCGGGCTCACGGGGACGACCGGCGCGAGGACCAACTCGCCGTGGGCCACGATGTCCAGGTCCGCGCCGGGGGTGTGACGCATCAGCTCCGGGTCGGCGCCGGCGGCGCTGATGCCCGGCACCTCGGCGGTCTCGGTCGTCCCGGCGACGAGGACGACCCTCACGCGCGACCCCCCGTCGGTCCGGGGTTCACCATCGACACCGTCGAGCGGGCTCCGCGATGGATCGCGGGCGACTGTTGCATGTCTCTACGAGACACGGCGCCCGGTATAACAATTATGAGTGCGCTAGGACAATTCTGTTTGAACTGGGTCGGTATCGGCCACGCGTCGCTGCGCTTGGCGCCCGTTCACTCCTCCTCGCGCAGCGCTGTCACCATCGGCGAGCCGACCGCGGGGTCGTCGTTGACGGCGGCGCGGACGCCGAACGCCTCGGCGAGCGCGTCGTCCGAGAGCACCTCGCGGGGGGTTCCCTCCGCGCGGACCTCGCCGCCCGCCAGGAGGACGAGTCGGTCGCAGACGCGCGCCGCGAGGTTCAGGTCGTGGATCGCCGCGAGGGCGGCTTTCCCCTCGTCGACGACCGCGCGGACGAGTTCGAGCGTCCGGATCTGGTGGTTGATGTCGAGGCTCGCGGTCGGTTCGTCGAGCAGGAGGCCGGGCGTCTCGGCGGCCAGCGCGCGGGCGAACAGCACGCGCTGGCGCTCGCCCCCCGACAGCGTTGTCACCGAGCGGTCGGCGAACTCCAGCACCTCAGCGCGCTCCATCGCCCGGCGGATCGCCTCGCGGTCGGCCTCGGTCGTCGTGCCGAACCGGGAGACGTAGGCGGTGCGTCCCATCTCCACGACCGACTCGACGGGGAACTCGAACGCCGTGTTCGTCTCCTGGGGAACGGTGGCGACGCGGCGGGCCACCTCGCGCTGGGACAGCGCTCGGCGGTCGGTGCCGTCGAGTTCGACGGCGCCGCCGTCGATCCCGAGCGTGCCGTTCACGGCGGCGATGAGCGTGGTCTTGCCGGCGCCGTTCGGGCCGACGAGCCCCACGAGTTCGCCCCGGTCCACGGAGAGGGAAACACCGTCGAGGACACGCTCGCCGCCCCGGGCGACGACGAGGTCGCGGACGGCGATCAGCGGCGGCTCGTCGGCGTCGTCGGTGTCGGCGGCGTCGTCACTGTCGCCGATTCCGTCGGGGGCGGCCGCGCGGTCGTCGCCGCCGCCCGGGTCGCCGTGCTCGCTCACAGGTCGTACACCTCCCGAGTGCGAAGCAGGTACAAGAAGAAGGGCGCACCGGCGGCGGCGGTCACGATGCCGACCGGAAGTTCGGCGACGCCCGAGCGCGCGAACGTGTCGGCGGCGACGAGGAAGCTCCCGCCTGCGAGCGCGCTCGTCGGGAGGAGCACCCGGTGGTCGGGGCCGACAAGCAGGCGGACGCCGTGGGGGACGATGAGCCCGACGAAGCCGATGACGCCGGAGACGGCGACGGCGGCGCCGGTCAGCACAGACGAGACGGCAAGCAGCACGCGCTTGCTCCGCTCGGCGTCGACGCCGAGCGCGACGGCGTCGGTCTCCCCGAGCAGCAGGACGTTCAGGTCGCGGGCGTACGCGAACAGCACGAGCGTCAAGACGGGGACCACCACGGCGGCGGCCGTCACCTCGGACCAGCTCGCGCCGCTGAGGTGGCCCATCAGCCAGTACGTCACCCGGCGGATCGACTCGCCCGAGTGGAGCAGTAGATACGAGACCACCGCCCCGAGGAACGTCTGGACCGCGACCCCCGCGAGCAGCAGCGTCGCCACGGGCGTGCGCCCGTCGCGGCTGGCGATCAGGTAGACGCCGAACCCCGCCGCCAGCGCGCCGCAGAAGGCGGCGATCTGGAGGCCGGCGCCATCGGCGAGCAGCGGGCGGAGCGGTCCCAGGACCGCGAGCACCGACGCGGGAGCGACGATCCACGAGACGGCGCCCACGGCCGCCCCCGAGGAGACGCCGATGATGCCCGGGTCGGCCATCGGGTTGCGGAAGAAGCCCTGCATCACCGTGCCGGCGGTGGCGAGGCCGACGCCGACGAACGCCGCCAGCAGGATGCGCGGCAGGCGGACCCGCATCACGATCGCGCGGTGCGTCTCCGAGACCGGAAACGCGAACGGGTGCGCGAACTCGACTCGAAGGGGGAGGCCGGCGGTCAGCGGGCCGGCGCCGGCGCCCGCGATCGCGGCCCACTCGACGCCCACCGGCACCGCGACGGCGTTGGCGACGGCGGCCACCACCGTTCCGGCGGGGATCCGAACTGGCCCCACGCCGGCGCTCACCGTCACGACCGCGACGAGGAGCGCGAACAGGGCCGCCGAGTAGCCGGCGGTGCGGCGCCACACGCGTGTCACGAACGCAAAGCCGCTTTGGTTAGGTAAATATTTATTGTAATACCGGGTTCGTCGCCGTGTGAACAGAGGACGGACACGGACACTTGCGATAGCACTGCTCGTCGTACTCGCGGGCGTCGTTCCGGCGGTCGGCGCCGTCGGCGCCGTCGGCGCCACCGCGAGCCCGACGCATGCGGGAGCGACAGCGACCGACGCGGCCGCCGCCATCGGGAGCGACGCCGTCGCGGCCTCGCGGACCGTACAGGCCGACTGCGGCTTCCCGTACTCGGCTACGGACGCGACCGGGACCGAGGTGACGATCGAGGAGCGCCCCGAGCGGGTGACGACGCTGAACCCCAGTGCGGCCCAGACGATGTGGGAGATCGGCGGGAAAGACCAGGTCGTCGGACTCTCGCAGTTCGCGCTGTACCTCGACGGCGCCGACTCGCGCACGAACGTCTCCGCGTCGGGCTTCGGCGTCAGCGTCGAGAAGGTCGTCGGCACGAACCCCGACCTGGTGCTCGCGCCGAACGCGACCTCCGTCGAGACCGTCCAGTCCCTGCGCGACGCGGGGCTGACGGTGTTCCACTTCTCGGGGGCGACGACGATCGCGGACGTGCGCGAGAAGACGACGCTTATCGGTCGCCTCACGGGCAACTGCGAGGGGGCCGCCGAGGCGAACGCGTGGATGACTGCGAACGTCGAGACGGCGATCGAGGCGACCGCCGGCGCCGAGGACGTGCGCGTGCTGTACCCGCTCGGCGGCGGCTACATCGCCGGCACCGAGACGTTCATCTCGGCGATGATCCGAGCGGCCGGCGGGGCGAACGTCGCCGCCGAGCGCAACCTCACCGGCTACCCGCAGATCAACGACGAGGTCGTGCTCGAACTCGCGCCCGACTACCTCGTCGTCACGGGCTACTCCTCGTACCTCCTCGGACAGGAGCCGTACGCGAGCACGCCCGCGGTGGAGAACAACAACACGGTGCGCGTGAACCGCAACTGGATGAATCAGCCCGCCCCGCGCTCGGTCGTCATGGCCGTGCGGACGCTGACCGAGGGCTTCCACCCCGAGGCGGCCGCCGCCGCCGACTTCGAGACGCGCGAGGAGGCCGTCGCCGCGATGGAGACTGCGACGGCGACCGAGAGCCAGTCGGCCACCGACACGCCCGCGACAACGACCGCGACCGTCGACGACACGCCCGCCGACACCGAGACCTCCGGGCCCGGCTTCGGCGTCGCGCTCGCGGTGCTGGCGGTGCTCGGCTCCGCGCTGCTGGCGCGTCGCGAGCGGTAGGTCACGGGCGCGACGCGCCGACCGACCGAGTCGCGCGGTTTTATTTTCGCCACGAGCGATCGCCCGAGCATGAGCGCGAGCCCCGCACAGCGCCTCCGCGAGAACCTCACCGGTGTCGTGAGCACGGCCGTCACCGGGATCTGGCTGGCGGCCATGTTCACCGGACAGGACTGGTGGCTCGCGGCGCTGCTGTTCGGCTACGTCGTCGTCGTGCCGGTCACGGCGATGCTGTTCGGCGACGAGGATGACGTCGAGGAGTGGTGGGACGGCGCCGACGAACACGCCGAACAGTCCCGAGCGGGGCCGGAGGACGAGGACACCACCGACGCGCTCGACACCCTCCGCGACCGCTACGCCCGCGGCGACCTCACCGACGAGCAGTTCGAACGCAAGCTGGAGCGGCTGCTGGAGTCGGAGTCGCTGGAGGACGTGGCGGACCGCGCCGCGCGCGAGCGCCGGGCGGCCGACCACGAGCACGACTCGCGCGAGGCCGAGCGGGAGTGACGCGACCGCGCGGGCGACGGGCGGAGTCGGGTCCGGCCGCCCGCCGATGGCACCCTTTTTCCGCGCGGGCGCCGCCCCTCCGGTATGGTCGAGAACGTCCTCTACCCCGCGTACTTCGACGCGGCGCGCACCCGTTCCGAGGGGCGACGCGTCCCCGGGGACCTCGCGGTGTCGGAGCCGACGGTCGACGAGATCGCAAAGGCCGTCCAGCAGGTCGGCTACGACGCGAGGATCGAACGCGACACGACGTACAGCCGGGAGTACGAGCCCCGCGGGTCCGTGATCGTCACGGGCACCGACGAGACCGCCAAGAACGACCTCGTGCAGGCAGTCGGCGCCTACCTCGGCGTCATCCGCGGGGACTGAGACGGTGACTGACGCGGTGACGGACCAATGAAGCGCGTCGGCGAGGTAGTCCGGACGGCGCAGGGGCTCGCGGTCGTGCGCGTCCCCGAGGGCGCCGACCCCGCGCGCGTCGGCAGCGAGGTCGTGGACGAGTCGCTCTCGACGGTCGGGCGCGTCGTCGACGTGTTCGGCCCGGTCGAGCGCCCCTACGTCGCGGTGTCGCCGACGGACCGCTCGCGGTTGACTGCGCTGCTCGGCGCGAAGCTGTACGCGCGGTAGGGCGCCGTCCTCGTCGTCGGCCCCGCCCCCCCATGACCGTCCCGTCAGGCTTTACCTCCGGGGTCGCAAACCCCGGTTCAACGATGGCACGAGCAGCCGAACGGGCCGAGTTGGTGCCCGTCATCGGGCTGGAGGTCCACGTCCAGCTCGAGACGGACACCAAGATCTTCTGCGGGTGTTCCACCGAGCCCGCCGACGACGAGGAGCCCAACACGCGCGTCTGCCCCACCTGTCTCGGGCTCCCGGGAGCCCTCCCGGTGTGCAACGAGGCGGCCGTCGAGGCCGCTGTCAAGGTGGGGAAGGCGCTCGACGCCGACATCCCCGAGGAGACGCGGTTCCATCGGAAGAACTACTACTACCCCGACCTCCCAAAGAACTTTCAGATCACCCAGTACGACGCGCCGCTGTGTGCTGACGGCGAACTCGAGTTCTCCCACGAGGGCACTCGGCGGACGGTGAACGTCCGCCGGGCGCACTTGGAGGAGGACCCCGGCAGCCTCCGACACGTCCGCGAGGGGCCGGCGGACCTGGACGTGCGTACCACCTCGGTCGACCGCGCGGACTACTCGCTGATCGACTACAACCGCGCCGGCACGCCGCTGATGGAGGTGGTGACGGAGCCGGACTTCCGTGACCCCAGGGAGGTACGCGCGTTCCTGGAGAAGCTCGAGGAGGTGCTGGAGTACCTCGGCGTGTTCGACGCCGGTCGCGACGGCAGCCTCCGCATCGACGCGAACCTCTCGATGATCGAGGCCGGCGAGGTCGGCGACGACGGCGCCATCGACGAGGACGTTCTGGAGTCCGCCAACCGCACGGAGGTCAAGAACATCTCCAGCCACAAGGGCGCCGAGCAGGCGCTGAGCTACGAGCGAAACCGTCAGGAGAACCTCATCAAGCGCGGGAAGGCCGTCGAACAGGAGACGCGCCACTTCAACGAGACGCACGGCAACACCGTCTCGATGCGCTCGAAGGAAGAGGAGAAGGACTACCGCTACTTCGGGGAGGCCGACCTTCCAGCCCTGCAGGTGTCCGACTGGAAGGAGCGCATCGCCATCCCGGAGCTGCCGGACGCTCGCCGCGAGCGCTTCCGCGGAGCGTACGGGCTCGACGCGGAGGCCGCCTCGAAGCTGACCTCCCGGAAGGCGGTCGCCGACTTCTACGAGCAGGTCGCCGAGGAGTTCGATCCCGACCTCGCCGCGGCGTGGGTCGCGGACACCCTGCTCGGGGAACTCAACTACCGCGACATGGCCGTCGAGGACGTGACCGACCGCCTCGACGAGTTCACCCGCCTGATCGAGCTGGTTGCGACCGAGGAGGTCACCACGAAGAACGCCGAGGAGGTCGTCCTCCGGACGATGCTCGACGAGGGGCTGACCCCCGACGAGGTCATCGAGCGGGAGGGACTGGGCACCGCCGCCGCCGACGAGGTCGCGGCGGCGGTCGCGGAGGCCATCGACGAGAACCCCGACGCGGTCGAGGACTACCACGCCGGCGAGGGCGGCGCGATCAACTTCCTCGTCGGGCAGGTGATGCAGAAGACGGGCGGCTCCGCGGACCCCGGCGACGTGAACGCGATGCTTCGCGAGCGACTGGACGGGTAGGCGGCGGTGTCCCCGCCGACCGCGCCGCCCGACGCGGGATGCAAAGGGTGATGCGGAACGCGCCCGGCGCGGCGGTCCTCCGGGAGGAGTAGCCCTCCCGACTACATCCCGCCGCCGTCGTCGTCGCGGGTCGTCATGACGATCCCGCTGAACAGCATCAGCGCCGCGAGCGCGACCATGCCGAGGTCCCAGCCCGTACCCGCCGTCGCGGTCGAGCCCATGCCGCCCGTGGAGCCCATCCCGCCGCCCATGCCGTCGGTCATCCCCGTTCCACCCGTCATTCCGGTCGCTCTGAGCGCCTGAAGCAGGAGCATCACGAGCGAGTAGGCGATCATCAACGGCCCGCTCGCGCTCCCGAGTCGATCTGCCGCCGGCGTCAGCAGCGCCGCGCCGTGAACCACGACGACGACGCCGATCGCGAGCATCGCCCAGCCGGCGACGCCGGTCCCGGTCCCCATCGCTCCGCCGGGTCCCATCGTCCCGCCCGACCCCGTCATCCCGCCGCCGACACTCGCGGACGCCAGCGAGTACACGCCGGAGGCGATCGCGATCGCCGCGCCGTACAGTCGCGTCGTCGACCCGTTCATGCCCTCCGGTTCGGGTGCCGCCCGCTTGGATACACCGGCTGCGGCGACGCGACCTCGGGTCAGTCGTCGGTCGTGGGGTCGCCCTCGCCGTCGTCGTTGAGCGCTGCGGGCGTCGACTCCGCGTCGCGGTCGGTATCTGTCGCTGCGTCGCGGTCGGCTCTCGGATCCCTCTCGTGCCCGACGACGCCCTCGGTCCACGTCCCGCGGAGGAACCACAGCGCCCCGACGATCAGCGACCCGACCGCGCCAAACGTCCACGCCCACCAGAGGCCCTCGGGGCCGAGGCCCAGTCCGGACACCGGACCGACCCCCGGAACGACGACGGTGAACGAGTACGCCAGCACGACCGCCGCGGGGATGCGCAGCCCCCACCGCGACAGCAGCGACAGCCCCATGGCGGTGCGGGTGTCGCCGGCGCCGCGGAACGCCCCCTGCAACACCATTAGCCCGCCAAACGCGGCCCACGCGGGCGCGGTGATCCGGAGAAAGGAGACGCCCTCCTCGACGACGGCGCTGTCGTTGACGAACACCCGGATCGCCATCGCCGGGACGAACCAAACGCCAGCGCCCGCGAGCGCGAGGACGGCCATCGTGCCGCCGGTGCCGGTCCACGCGACCCTGCTCGCCCGGTCGGGCGTGTCGGCGCCGAGGTTCTGTCCCACCCCGGACGCAGTCGCCTGCCCGACCGCGCCGGCGACGGTCCACGAGACGGACATCAGGCGGACGCCGACGCCGTAGGCGGCGGTCGCGGCCGGCCCGAACCGCGCGACGAGGGCGGCCATCGCCACCGCGGCGAACGAGCGGGCCCAGCCGTCGAGGGTGCCGGGATAGCCAACGTCGACCAGCCTGCGGAGCACCGCGAGATTCGGCCGGAGGTCACCGAGGTGGAGTTGGATCCCCCAGTCGCCCTTCACGAGCACGTACACCCCGGCGACCGCCGCCAGCGCCCGCGCGATGAACGTCGCGACCGCCGCCCCGCGGGTCCCCATGGCGGGGATCGGTCCGAACCCGAGGATGAACACCGGGTCGATGACGATGTTGACACCGGCGGAGGCGGCGACGAGCCACATCGCTGTCTTGGTGTCGCCCGCGCCCTGCAAGGAGGCGCGAAAAGCGAAGAAGAGGAACGTGAGCGGGAGGGTGAGAAAGATTACTTCGATGTACGCCAGCGCCTCCGTGAACACCACTCCCTCGGCACCGATCCAGTGCAGGAGGGGGCGGCGCGCGAGGAAGCCGGCGGCCGACAGCGCGACCGAGACGGCGATCGCCAGGATCGTCGTCTGCCCGACGACCTCGTCGGCGCGGCGGTCCTCGCCCGCGCCGACGTGCTGGGAGACGAGCGCGATCGTCGCGGCGGTGAGCCCCATCGCGGTCGAGACGAACAGCCACGAGAGGGGGAACATGAGCGACACCGCGGCGACGGCCTCGGGGCTGACGCGGCCGACCCAGAACACGTCAGCGAGGTTGTACAGCGTCTGGAGGAGGTTGCCGAGGACGAGCGGCCACGCCAGCGAGAACAGCCGCGGCGTCACCGCGCCCTCGGTCATGTCGACGCGCGCGTCGGTGTTGGCCATGCGGGTCTCGACCGTCCGGGCGGCGTGTCACGGCCTAAGGGTTGTGGAGACGGCCTCAGTGGCCGGAATCGATCCGTCGGTCCTGCGTCTTACGGCCGCACTCCCGGCACGCCGCGCCGCCGGCCAAACACCGAAGCCCCCGTGGCGCGCGAACGGACGTATGAGCGACGACACGGCCGACCCGGGCGCGCCCGCGAGCGCGGCCGACGCCGTCATTGACGAGCGCACCGACGGCTACCGCGAGTCGCTGTTCGACCTCCTTCGCCTGCGCACCGTCAGCGCGACGGGCGAGGGGATGGACGCCGGCGCCGACGCCGTCCGCGACCTGCTCGCAGAGCACGGCCTCGACGCCCGCCGCATCGAGACGGACCGCTACCCGCTGGTGTACGGCGAGCGCGTCGCCGGCGACTCGGAGGCGCCGACCGTGCTGTTCTACAGAGAAAACAAGGCGAGTGCCTCGGGGCTCGACCCCGAGGCAGTTCACCATCCGTTCCCGATGTCCTCGTTTAGCGCCTCCAGGATCCGCTCGGTCGTGTTGTCCACCACCTCGGCCATGAACTCAGGGTCGGAGTTCGTCGGGTCACCCATTCCCCCCAGCTCGGTCACGTCCGAGAAGTACGTCCACGAGCGGGTCTCCGGCGATTCTGCGGCCTCCTGAGGTTCCTTCCGGTCCGCCTTCACGAGGTCCTCGCGGACGAGTTCGACGAAGCTCGTCTCGTGATCGCCTGCGTGGCCCCACCCCTCGCCGAAGTGCTCCTCCAGCGCCTCGCGCCCGAAGTCCGTCCAGTGGACGAAGTGGGCCCCGATGTCGTGGTCGCGGTTCAGCCGGTCGCTCGCGAGCGCGAGCGCCTGCTTGTTGCCGCCGTGGCAGTTGAGAAAGACCACGCGTTCGGCGCCGTGCTCCGCGAGGGAGGCGCCCACGTCGATCAGGACCTGCTTGTACGTGTCCTGCGAGAGCGTGATCGTCCCGGGGAACGGCATGTGGTGCTCGCTGTCCCCGTACGGGATCGTCGGCGCGCGCAGCAGGTCGAGGCCGTGCTCGGGCGCCGCCTCGACCAGCGCCGCCGAAAGGTGCTCGGCGCGGAGGCTGTCGGTCGACAGTGGGAGGTGGACGGAGTGTTGCTCGGTGCTGCCTGTGGGGACGACGACCGCATCAGCGCTCAGAAACGCGTCGCCGGCGTCCTCCCACGTCATCGTCGCGAGGTCGTGTTCGGTCTCGGGCATACCCGCCCGCGCGGGAGCCTGAGAAATACGCCTTCGGGAAGCGGCACGTCGGGGGACCTTGGGAGACGCCCGGAGCGGTCGGACGCGGTCCCCACGGTTTGGGGTCGCATCGTCGCGACCGGCTCCCCGGCGTCAGCGTCGCCGACCGCCGTTCGACCGTGTGACTGCGACCCGCGAAAGGGTTACAAAGGGATTCGGCATACTCTGCGCCAACTGATGGAACTGATCGTCACCGAGAAGGACAACGCCGCGCGGCGTCTCTCGGAGATCCTCTCGAACGGTGACTTCGACACCGAGCGGCGCGCCGGCGTCAACGTCTACCGCTGGGGCGGCACCCGCTGCATCGGGCTGTCGGGGCACGTCGTCGCGGTGGACTTCCCGCCGGAGTACGACGACTGGCGGGATGTCGAGCCGGTCGAGCTCATCGACGCCCCCGTCCGCAAACGGCCGACGCAGGAGGGGATCGTCCGGGCGCTGCGGCTGCTGTCGCGGGACGCCGACCGCGTCGTCATCGCCACCGACTACGACCGCGAGGGGGAGCTGATCGGCAAGGAGGCCTACGAGCTGATCCGCGAGGTGAACGAGGAGGTGCCCGTCGACCGCGTGCGCTTCTCGTCGATCACCGAGAACGAGGTGCGCGAGGCGTTCGACGACCGCGACGAGATCGACTTCGACCTCGCCGCGGCGGGCGAGGCCCGCCAGATTATCGACCTCATCTGGGGGGCGTCGCTGACGCGGTTCCTCTCGCTGTCGGCCCGGCAACTCGGCGACGACTTCATCTCCGTGGGCCGGGTGCAGGGGCCGACCCTGAAGCTGATCGTCGACCGCGAGCGCGAGATCGAGGCGTTCGACCCCGAGGACTACTGGGAGCTGTTCGCCGACCTGCTCAAGCGCGAGGGCGCAGAGGCCGACCCGGAGGCGGACGCCTCCGACGGCCGTGACGCGCCGTCGGAATCCGCGCCCTTCGAGGCGCAGTACTTCTACGAGGACGACGACGGCACCGAGGCTGAGCGCGTGTGGGATGAGGCGACCGCAGAGGCGGTGTCCGAGCGCCTCGCCGGCGGCGAGGCCGCTGAGGTCTCGTCGGTGCGTCGCCGCCGGCGGATCGACGAGCCGCCCGCCCCGTTCAACACGACGCAGTTCATCCGCGCGGCCTCCTCGCAGGGCTACTCGGCCCAGCGGGCGATGAGCATCGCCGAGGACCTCTACACGGCCGGGTTCATCACCTATCCCCGGACCGACAACACGGTGTACCCGGAGGACCTCGACGAGCGCGAACTGCTCGAGGAGCTGTCGATGGGCCGCGAGTTCGGCGACGACGCCGAGTCGCTGCTCGACCTGGACGACATCGAGCCGACGGAGGGCGACGAGGAGACGACCGACCACCCGCCGATCCACCCGACGGGCGAGCTTCCGGCCCCCTCGGAGGTCTCCGACGACGAGTGGGAGGTGTACGAGCTGGTGGTGCGGCGGTTCCTCGCGACCTGTGCGTCCGACGCCGAGTGGGAGCACCTCCGCGTCGTCAGCGAGATCGCCGAGGGCGACGACGCCGTCGGCGTCGACGACGGGCCGCTGCGGCTCAAGTCCAACGGAAAGCGGCTCGTCGAGGAGGGGTACCACGCGGTGTACCCGTACCTCTCGACCAACGAGAGCTACGTCCCCGACGTCTCGGAGGGCGAGTCGCTGTCGGTCGTGGAGACGCGCTCGGCGGCCAAGCAGACCCAGCCGCCGCGGCGGTACGGCCAGTCGCGGCTCATCGAGACGATGGAGGACCTGGGGATCGGCACCAAGTCCACCCGCCACAACGTGATCCAGAAGCTGTACGACCGCGGCTACATCGAGAGCGACCCGCCGCGGCCGACCGGACTGGCGAAGGCGGTCGTCGAGGCCAGCGAGGAGTTCGCCGATCGGATCGTGAGCGACGAGATGACCGCTCACCTGGAGGCGGACATGCGGGCCATCGCCGCCGGTGAGAAGGACCTCGACGAGGTGGCTGACGAGTCCCGCGAGATGCTGGAGCGGGTGTTCGAGGAGCTGACCGACTCGCGCGAGGAGGTCGGCGACCAGCTTCAAACGTCGCTGAAGGCGGATAAACAGCTCGGACCGTGCCCCGAGTGCGGCGACACGCTGCTCGTCCGCAAGTCCCGCGCCGGGTCGTACTTCGTCGGCTGCGACGGCTACCCCGACTGCGAGTACACCCTCCCGCTGCCGTCGACCGGGAAGCCGCTCATCCTCGACGAGACCTGCGAGGAGCACGGGCTGAACCACGTGAAGATGCTCGCCGGGCGCAAGACGTTCGTCCACGGCTGCCCGCAGTGTCAGGCCGACGAGGCCGACGAGGAGGACGACGAGGTGATCGGCGTGTGCCCGGACTGTGGCGACGAGGAGGGCGGAGAGCTGGCGATTAAGCGCCTCCGCTCGGGCTCGCGGCTCGTCGGCTGTACCCGCTACCCCGACTGCGACTACTCGCTCCCGCTCCCGCGCCGCGGCGAGATCGAGGTGACCGACGAGCGCTGCGGGGAGCACGACCTCCCGCACCTCATCGTCCACTCGGGCGACGAGCCGTGGGAACTCGGCTGTCCCATCTGCAACTACCGCGAGTACCAGTCGCGGCAGGCGGGGTCGGAGCTGGAGACGATCGACGGGATCGGCGAGAAGACCGCTGAGAAGCTGAAAGACGCCGGCGTCGACGACGTGTCCTCGCTCAAGGAGATGGAGCCGGACGCGCTCGCCGAGCAGGTCGACGGCGTCGGAGCCGACACGGTACGCGACTGGCAGGCGAAGGCGAACTAGCCCACCGGTTGTCGTTCGAAGGGCGCTCCGGCCCGTTCGATCCTCGGCCCGCTCGTTCGGTTCGCTCACGCTCTGAAGAGTTCTCTCGCTCACGTTCCGCCTCTCGAACGGATGAAGCGGCGATCTGGCCAACGCTTATCGCCTCAGCCACACTCTGTCTATCGGAACGATGGGCGTTTTCGAACGGATAGGACGGCAGGTCGAACAGTTCAAACGGACCGTCAAGAAGGAGGCTGAGCGAACCGCTGACTACCGGTGTCGGACCTGCGAGGAGCAGTTCCAAACCGATCAAGACGAGTGTCCCGAGTGCGGGGCCGAAACGGTCGTCGCGACGGCGGACGAAGAGGAGTGACCGCTCGAAACCGTTCGCCTCGCGTACCGGCGAGCGGACACCGGTCCCCGGCCAGCAGCCGAACAATCAGTATATTTATGACAAGCTGAACGAGTGTTCAGCTGTGGCCCTCCAGACAGCCCTCCGGCGGACGCCGTCGACGCTCGTCCGCAACCCCGTCCTGTTCATGCCCGTGCTCGTGTTGTCGCTGTTGCAGGTCCCCCAGTTGCTCCTCCAGTCGAGCGCACCGATCCTCGCGAGCATCGTCTCGCTGGCGCTGTCGGCGCTGTACCTCGTGCTCGTCCCGTTTGTTCAGGCGGGGCTCATCGGCATGGCCGACGAGGCGCTCGACGGTCGCACGTCGGTCGCGACGTTCGTCGCCGCCGGGAAGGCGAACTTCGTATCGATGTTCGTGGTGTCCCTGATCCTCTTCGGCGTGAACATCGCTCTCGGCGCGATCGCGTTCGTCGCGGGGATCGTCGGGGTCGTGAGCTTCTACTCCGGCGGCGCGGTCGGCACCGGCGGCCCCAACACCGCGCTGCTGGCGGTCGTCGGGCTGGTCGTGCTCGCGGCCGTGCTCGCGTACCTCGTCGTCGCGTTCCTGATCCAGTTTTACGGACAGGCGATCGTGATCGACGGCTACGACGCGATCGACTCGGTCAAACGCAGCGTCGGCGTGGTTCGTCGCAATCTCGTGAGCGTGCTCGGGTACACCGTCCTCGTCGGCGTGCTCGCGGGCGCGCTCGGGGCGGCAGTCGGCATCGGGTCGGCGATTGCGACGCCGCAGTTCGGAGCGAGCGCGGGCGCGCCCCCGGACCCGTTCGCCGTCTCGCCGCCGTCGCTGGGCGCGATCGCCGCCGCGGCGCTCCTAGTCGTGCTCGGGACGCTGTTCGGCGGCTTCTTCGGCGTCCTCTCGGTGTCGTACTACCGCGAACTCACTCGGTGATGCCGCTGAGCCCCGACAGCGGGGTCGCGCCGGCGACGATCGCGCCGGTCGCGAGGATCGCGGCCGACAGCACGATGAAGTCGCCGCTGGGCGAGTAGCCCGCGAGGCCCGCGCCGACCTGTACGATGAACACCGTGATGAAGAAGCTCAGGATGGCGAACACCAGCAGGACGAGCGAAGCGATCACGCTACTGACTAACGCACCAACGGAGTCGAAGAATCCCATGTCGGCTGCGACGAGACGCGAACGACGGTTACAAAGAACTCCCGCGCTCAGAGGGATCACGCGTCGAGTTCAACGACGAGCTCGCGTTACAGTACTACCGTCTTGAGAAGAACGAGGAGGGAGGTATCAATCTCGGACCGTCCGACGACGGCGTCGCCTCCCCCAGCGAGACGGGAACCGGTTCCTCGGAAAATGAAGAGGTCGAACTCTCCAGCATCGTCGACCGGATAAACGAGGAACTCGGGACCGACTTCACCGATGCGGATCAGCTGTTCCTCGATCAGCTCAAGGAAGACGCGCTGGAGGACGACCACCTCCGACGCTCGGCGCAGGTGAACTCCCGCGAGAACTTCGCCCTAGAGTTCGACGACACGCTGACCGAGATGTTCATCGACCGGATGGAACAGAATCAGGACCTGTTCGCGAAGTTCATGGACAACGACGAGGTGCAGGAGGCGATCACCCGACACCTCAGGCGCGAGGTGTATCAAGCGAGTCAGAGTGCCGAGGGCTGATCCCCTCCTGTCTGATTCATACCGCTCGCATCCGCGCCCTTTTTAGCACTCTATGAACCATCCCCACCAACATGAGCGCGCCCTGGGAGGAGTGGGACCACATTCTGAAGATCGACCCGGACAAGGAGCTCTACGGCGACGAGACGTTCGCCGACGCCTGCAAGACCGGCACGGACGCCATCGAGATCGGCGGCACGCTCGACGTGACCTCCGAGAAGGCCACCCGCGTCATCGAGGCGTGCAAGGAGCACGGCGTCCCGCTGTATCAGGAGCCGTCGAACCCGGCGGTCGTCGTCGACGACGAGGCGCTCGACGGCTACCTCATTCCGACCGTGTTCAACGCCGACGACCCGTTCTGGATCACCGGCGCGCATAAGGAGTGGGTGCGCATCGCCGACGACCTCGACTGGGACCGCACCCACACCGAGGCGTACATCGTGCTCAACCCCGACGCCTCCGCCGCGGAGCTGACCGGCGCCGACTGCGACCTCACGCCCGAGGAGGTCGGCGCGTACGCCCGCGTCGCCGAGAAGATGTTCGGCCAGGACATCGTCTATGTCGAATACTCCGGCACCCTCGGCGACCGCGAGACCGTGAAGGCCGCTCACGACGCCTTGGAGGAGTCCACGCTCTTCTACGGCGGCGGCATCCACGACTACGACGACGCCCACGCGATGGGGAAGGTGGCCGACGCCGTCGTCGTCGGCGATCTGCTCCACGACGAGGGCGCCGACGCCGTGTGCGAGACCGTCGAGGGCGTCAAGGACGCCCACGCCGAGCTTGCCGACGCCTGATACCCTGACACGCGCCCGCCGACGTCCCGCGGCGCCTCCTCCCCGCCGCGTGACCCCCGCGTTGCCGGTCACCGACGTCCGGTCTCGTTTCCGTTCCCGTTCCCGTTCCGCTTCTGCCTCCCCGTCCCTTTCACCTTCCCGTTCTCGCCGACGCTCACGCCCGCCCGTCGTCGCCGGCGCCGTCGTCGTCCACCCGCGGGAACAGCAGCGTGACGACGCTCCCGCCGTCCTCGCGGTCCGCGACCGTGGTGGCGCCGCCGACGGCGTCGACGATCCAGTGCACCACCCATAGCCCCATCCCGGAACTGGATTCCAGGGCGTCCTCGCCGCCCTCCTCGAGGACGACCCGCTCGCGCTCGGGGAAGCCCGGGCCGTTGTCCGCCACCGTGACCTCGACGACGCCGGCGGTGGCGGCGGCGACCGTGACGCCGGCGCCACGGTCTGCTCTCCCGACGCCGTCGGTCCCCGGCGCGAGGTCGCTGTCGGGGCGCACCCGGACGGCCACCTCGACGGTCGGGTCCGCGCGCTCGGCGTGTTCGACGGCGTTCTCGACGACGTTGTGCAGCGCCGACTCCAGCAGGTCGTGGCCCGGAACGACCGCCCGCCGATCGCCGGAGTCGGTCCGGATCGACACCGACGCGTCGGGGAAGTCGCGACCGATCGTGGCGACGACGCGCTCGGCGACGAGGCCCAGATCGGTCGTCCCCTCGACGGTCTCGTCGCCCAGCACCGCGTCCTCCGCGAGCCTGGCGTGGTCGCTCAGGCGCTCGATCCGCTCGGCGCGGGCCTCGATCCCGTCGAGGTACTCGACGATGTCGGCGTCGCCCTCGCGGCGCGCTCGGTCGAGGTAGCCCGCGATCACCGTGAGGTCGTTGCGCACGTCGTGGCGAAGCACCCGATTGAGGACGGTCAGCACCTCGACGAGCCGCTCGTAGCGGGCGGTCGCCTCCTCGGCCTCGGCGGTCCGCATCCGGACGCGCACGTCGCCGATGCCGACGGCGGCGCCAAAGACGACCCCGCCGCAGGCCCAGCCGCCGGCCGCCGCCGGCGAGAACGAGTCGAGCGCCCCGACGGCGGCGCTGTACGCCTGCATCACCACCGCGCCCACGACCAGCGGGATCACCCCGACAACGAGCCAGCCGGCGAGGCGTGTGTGGTGCTCGCGGGGCAGGTCGACGCGGGCGACCCACGCGAGCACCGTCGCGTACGCCCACACCGCACACAGCGGTCCGACGAGGCCCAACACGATCGATCCCGGACTCCGCCCCGCCGAGGTGAACGCCAGCGCGGCGGTGCCGACGACGAGCGCGCCGGTGAACGCCCCGCTGGCGGCCAGCGCCCCGGAGAACCACGCCGGCCCGCCGGTGTCGTCGGCGTCGCCCGCGGGTGCGGCGTCGGGGCCGGTGTCGGCCCGCCGGTCGCCGGTCGCGCGGCTGTCGGCGCCGCTACGGTTCCCTTCGGAGTGGCCCGCATCCGTCACTGCGCGTGGATTCGAGTCCGGAGCTATAAGCGTACCTTCCCGGATATCACCGCGCGGAACGGCTCCGGCCCGCCCGTGTCGGCCGCCCCCGCGCCCGGCGTCGGCCGCCGGGCCCGCCGTGGTACGCCGTCGCGAGGCGTGACAACGGGGATCGACCGAGTTTAAACCCTCGCGCCGGAACCCATCCGTATGCACGGTCGAACCTACACGGCTGACGCGACCCCCGGCGAGGCGGTCACCGTCGCCGGGTGGATCCACGAGACCCGCGACCTGGGCGGTATCGCCTTCCTGATCCTCCGCGACAAGACCGGGAGGATCCAGGTTAAACTCGAGAAGGACGAGATGGACGAGGCGATGGTCGAGACCGGCCTTGACGCCCACCGCGAGTCCGTCCTGAGAGTCGAGGGCGACGTGAAGGAGGAGCCGCGCGCACCCACCGGCGTCGAGGTCGTCCCGACCGCCATCGAGGTCGTCGCGCCCGCCGACCCCGAACTCCCGCTGGACCCCTCGGGCAAGGTCGACGCCGAGCTCCCCACGCGGCTGGACAACCGCACGCTGGATCTCCGCAAGCCCGAGGTGCAGGCGGTCTTCGAGATCCGCGCGGAGCTGCTGCGCGCCGTCCGCGAGGCGTTCCGGAGCCACGACGCCACCGAGATCAACACGCCGAAGATCGTCGCCACCGGCACCGAGGGCGGCACGGAGCTGTTCCCCATCTCCTATTTCGGCGAGGAGGCGTTCATGAACCAGAGCCCCCAGCTGTTCAAGCAGCTCATGGCCGGCTCCAACCTCGAACGCGTCTTCGAGATCGGCCCGATCTTCCGCGCCGAGGAGCACAACACGCCGCGGCACCTCAACGAGGCCCACTCGATCGACTTCGAGGGCGCCTTCTGCGACCACACCGAGGCGATGGATGTCGCCGAGGCGGTCACGACGGCCGCCTACGAGGCCGTCGCCGAGCACTGTGCCGAGGAGCTCGAGACGCTCGGCCTCGCCGACGACTTTGCGGTCCCCTCCGGCGACTTCCCGCGTCTGAGCTATCAGGACGCCCTCGACCGCGTCAACGCGACCGGCGAACTCGACGAGCACCTCGTGTGGGGCGACGACCTCTCGACGGAGGCCGAACACGTGCTCGGGCAGGAGGTCGGTGAGCACTACTTCATCACCGACTGGCCCTCGGAGGTCAAGCCGTTCTACATCAAGGACCACGACGACGACGCCGAGACGTCCACCGGCTTCGACATGATGCACCCGCGCATGGAGCTCGTCTCCGGCGGGCAGCGCGAGCACCGCCACGACGAGCTCATCGCCGGCTTCGAGCAGCAGGGGCTCGACCCCGAGGAGTTCGAGTACTACACGAAGATGTTCCGCTATGGCATGCCGCCCCACGCCGGCTGGGGGATGGGCTGTGAGCGCCTCCTCATGACGATGCTCGGCCTCGACAACATCCGCGAGGCCGTGCTCTTCCCGCGCGACCGCCAGCGCCTCTCGCCCTGACCGGCCGCGACCCGTCCGCTCGCGGTCGCCGGCGTCCCGCGTTCGGGCCGCCGCCGCGACTCACCTGACCCGCTCGTTCTCCCCGTCGTCGCCGCGTCGCCACCGCGCAACCTCCGCGCCGCAGTCCCCACAGACGGTGATCAGCTCCGACTCGTCGTCCGAGGCGCGCTCGATCGACACCGCGACCTCGTCGCCGCAGGCGGGGCAGTCGTCGCGCTTCAGCTGCTCGCCGTACGCCAGCGGCGCGCCGAGTGCGAGCGCGGTCACCCGATCCTCGCCGAAGTTCCACCCGCGCTGGAACTGCCCCGGCGGGACCCGGATCGCCTCCATCGGCCCGACCCTGACCTCGCGGCGCTCCCCCGGCGCGCCGGGGTCGACCGGGTCGACCAGGTCCGCCGAGTCCTCCGAGCCCGCTGGTTCGGGACCGACGACCCACGTCGCCGTCCCCGAGAGGACGACGAACACCTCCTCCTGTACCTCGTGGTTGTGGTACGCGAACGCGAAGGAGTCGCCGGGCGCGAGCTCGTAGTAGTTGATCGCCAGGTCCGCGCAGCCGAGCGGATCGGTCAGGTGGCGCATCACCGCCGCGGGTTGCAGGGAGTTGTCGAGGTCGTCGACGACGACGTGGTCCATGCGTTGACGCGCCGCGCCGACGGACAAAAGGCCGCGGGTCCGGGTCGGGGTCCGCACGGGTCGGGCTCAAAAGCCTGCTGGCAGTCGATTTACACGCCCGGCGTGCCACGTGTCGGCCGATGAGCGACACCGACGCCGAAGCACACGACACCGAACTGCACGACGCGGTGCTCACGGAGGCCGGCACCCGCGGGCCGACGATGCGGATCCGCGATCTCGTCTCGATCGTCGAGCGGTCTCACCGCGACGGTCCCGGCGCGGCGGCGTCACTCGTCGAACGCTACATCGAGGCGGTCGGCGAGGCGGGTCCCGCCGAGGGCGACCGCCTGCGCGCGGCCCTCTCGGAGCAGCGCACGAGCGCGGTCTCGTGGGTCGATCCGGACGCGGTGTACGAGCTCGGCGACGACCGCGTGAGCGCCTTCCCCGGACGCTGGCACGACCGACTCGGCCCGGATGCCGACCTGCCCGCGTTCGTCGAGACCATCCGGAGCGACGTGGACGACACGAACGAGGCGTTCGAGGTCGGCGGCGCGGGCCACGGCGTTCCCAAGAGCGTCCTCGTGGAGGCGGTGGCCGTGATCGCCGGCGGCGACCCCGAGGAGACGGAGGCTGCGCTGGACGGCTTCCGCCGCGAGGGCGTGTTCAGGGTCGACGCGGACCAGCACCCGCACGCGCGAGTGCGGTTCACCGACGACGCGCGACCCGACTCGCTCGACCCCGAGGAACCGGCCGAGTGAGGCGCCCGCCCAACCCGGAACCGAAACCCATACTCTCGCGTCGCCGTTCTGGCGCGTATGGACGAGGCGACCGCCTTCGCGCCGGGCCACATCACCGCCTTCTTCGCGCCGTACCCCGACCGCGACCCGGTCCGCGCCGGCTCGCGCGGCGCCGGCCTCGCGCTCTCGGACGGCGTCGCGGTGACCGTCCGGCCCGTCGACGCCGACGCCGCGGACTCGGACGGGCACCGCGACGCGGGATCCCGTGCCGACGCGAGCGGCCTCGCGTCCCTCGACCTCGACGGCGTGCCCGCCGAGATGGCGCCCGTCGAGCGGGTGCTCGCAGAGCTGAACGTCGCCGCCGAGGTCGAGGTGGAAAGCAGCGTGCCCGTCGGCGCGGGGTTCGGCGTCTCGGGCGCCGCGGCGCTGGCGACCGCCCTCGCCGCGAACGCCGCCTTCGGAATCGGGCGCTCGGAGAACGACCTCGTGCGGGTCGCTCACGCCGCGGAGGCGGCGGCAGGCACCGGCCTCGGCGACGTGGTCGGGCAGTTCCGCGGCGGCCTCCCGGTCAGGCTGGAGCCCGGCGCGCCCGGCTACGGTCGGCTGGACGGCGTGCCAGCCCGGCCCCAGATCGAGTACGTCTCCTTCGGCGAGCTGTCGACCGAGCGGGTGCTCGGCGGCGACCTCGACCCCGTCCGCGAGGCGGGCGAGGCGGCGCTGACGCGGCTGATGCGCGCCCCCGACGACCTGGAGCTGCTCGCCGCGGGCCGGGAGTTCGCCGGCGAGGCCGGCCTGCTGGTTCCGGAAGTCGCCGAGGCCGTCGACGCCGTCGAGGCCGAGGGCGGGCTGGCGTCGATGGCGATGCTCGGCCGCACGGTGTACGCGCTCGGCACCGGACTCACCGACGCCGGCTACGACGCCGCGGCGTGTTCGGTTCACCCGACGGGCGCGACGCTGCGCCCCGAGGGGTAGCCCCGTCACCGCGGAGCGTTCCCGCTTCGCGTCGAGTGAACGCGCTTTTCGTCTCGTGTCGACGAGTCGGGAGTATGACCGAGGACGCCGGCGGCGATGCCGACGCCGAGACGGGTACCGGAACCGAGACGGACGCGACAGACGAGCGAACCGCCGACCCCGAGGTCCCAGCGGACCCCGAACACGAGTCGGCGATCCCCGAGGACCACCCTCGGTACCAGTCGCTGCTCACCCGCCACCGCATCGAGCACGGCGTCGACATCGGCATCACCTCGAAGCAGGGACTCATCGCGGAGGGTCGCGGCGAGGCGTTCGACTACCTGCTCGGCGAGGAGACGCTCCCGAGCGCGGACGCCGCCGCCCGCGCGGCCGCCGCGCACCTCCTGCTGGCCGAGCGCCCCGTCCTCTCGGTGAACGGCAACGTCGCGGCGCTGGTACCCGGCGAGATCGTCGATCTCGCCGAGGCCACGGGCGCCGACATCGAGGTGAACCTCTTCAACCGCACCGACGAGCGGATGGACGCCATCGCCGACCACCTCCGCGAGCACGGGGCCGGCGATGTGAAGGGACTGACCGCCGACGGCCGTATCCCGGGGTTGAGCCACGAACGCGCGAAGGTCGACGCCGACGGCATCGGCGCCGCCGACGTGGTCGTCGTCCCGCTGGAGGACGGCGACCGCGCTGAGGCGCTTGGCGCGATGGGGAAAACCGAGATCGTGATCGACCTCAACCCGATGAGCCGGTCGGCGCGGGTCGCCGCGGTGCCCATCGTCGACAACATCATCCGCGCGGTCCCCAACGTCACCCGCCACGCGGCGGACCTGCGCGGGGAAAGCGACGAGGAACTCCGCGATATCGTCGACTCGTTCGACCGCGAGGCCGCACTGCAGGAGGCCGAGCGCGCGATCAGGCAGGGCGACCTCGACTGACCTCGACCGACCGCGGCACGGTGTGAGGGAGGCGTTCGCCGGCGTCGCGGCCGCGGTCCCCGCGTCCCCCCCAGCGAGCGAACCGACACCGACTTTGACCGCTCGCGAGACAGCATCGGACCCATGACCGACATCCGCGGCGCCGTCCTCGGTGCGATCCGCCACCCTGACACCGGCGAGTACCTCGTGCAGCGCCTCTCGGGCACCGACGAGACTCACTTCCACCGGTTCGTCGGCGGCGGCATCGAACCCGGAGAGCCGAGCGACGAGGCGCTCGAACGTGAGTTCGCGGAGGAACTCGACGTCACCGTCGACGCGGGTTCCCCTGTCTGCACCGTCGAGAATCTGTTCGAGTTCGGCGGCGAGTCGCACCACGAGTTCGCGGTGGTGCGTGCGGCGACGTTCGCGGATCGATCGCTGTACGACCGGGAGACGTTCTCGGGCGTCGACAACGTCGACGGCGACGGGGAGCGGGTCGAGTACGAGGCGTACTGGCGCACGCTCGCCGACCTTCGCGACGACGACGCGCCGTTCTTCCCCGCAGGCGTCGCCGAGGCGGTCGAACGCGACGGGCACGCTCACGTCGTCAGTACGCCGGATGCCGACCGCGATGCGGTCGACGCCGACGGCAACGACGGCTAATCGAAGCCGGACACTAGCGTCACGAGCCACTGCATCGGGTCGCCGCGCTCGCGAACCTCCACCGACTCCACCCACTTCACCCACTGGAACCCCCGGCGACCGGGAGCGACCAGCCTCGCCGGCCCGCCGTGGCCGTGGCTCAAGCGACTCCCCCGAACGTGCGTCGCCAGCAACGCGTCGCGCGCCTCGTCGATCGGCAGCGACCAGCGGTAGCCCGTGACCGACGTGAATCGCACGTACCGGGCACGCTCGTCGGCGCCCGCCGCGTCGAGCAGGTCGCCGACGCGGACGCCGCCCCAGCGCTGGACGGTGTACCACCCCGAGGTGCAGTCGAGCGTCGCCTCCAGCTCCGCGGTCGGGGCGTCCCCACCGCCCACGTCGCCCGCGAGGTCGTCGTAGCCGAGATCCAGTTCCTCCCCGACGAGCCTGCGAACCGACAGCGTCCACGCCCCGCGGTCGACCGGGTCGGGGTCGTCGGCGACCCACGAGGTGACGGGAAAGCCCCCGCCCTCGGTTTCGGTGTCGTACAGGTCGCCGGTCGGTTTCGACCCCGTGAAGCGCCTGCTCGCGCCGCCGAGGACGCGGTCGGCCGTCTCGGTCGCCCGCCACGCGACCGTCCCGGCGACGAGCAGCGCGCCGACGCGGAGGGCGGACCGGCGGTCCGGGTCCACCTCGCGCGGCGAGTGGTAGCGCCCGCGAAGGTGCCACAGCACGAGCGGCACAAGGAGTACGCCGAGGCCGACGTGGAGGTTCAGCGTCGTCCACGCGAAGACCGGGACGTTGCCGCCGAGCACCCAGAAGACGCCAGTCGCCAGCGCCGCGAGCGCGACGACCGCCTGGAGGACGGAGACGGGGGTGAACCGGTCCCACGCCGCGGCGGTCGCGACGCGCCGGCGGACGCGCCACAGTTTGAAGCCGACGAGCGCGACGAGGGTGAGCCCGACCGACGAGTGAAGCCAGAACACCCACGCGCCGCTTGGAGCGCCCCGGGTGAACGAGTACAGCCCGGAGGCGACTTCCACGGCGACGCAGACGGCGATAGCCCAGTCGACGACGCGGGCCGGCGGCTCGACCGAGCGGATAGCGCCGGCGACGGTCCGACGGACACGGCCCATAGCCGTGTGGAGGGCCCGAACGGACATAGGTTCGTGGCCGACCGCCAGCGGTCGCCGCCGCGACACGAACGCCCAAGTTCCAGTCAGCCGTCGCTCCCACGATGACAGTCGCACTCGTCACCGGGTCGTCGCGGGGGATCGGCGCGGCCACCGCGGAGCGTTTCGCCGCCGCCGGCCACGACGTGGCCGTCAACTACCACACGTCCGAGGGCGCCGCCGAGGAGACCGCCGCCGCCGTCCGCGAGCACGGACAACACGCCACGGTCGTCGGCGCGGACGTGTCGAACCCCGAAGCTGCGAGTCGCTTCGTCGACACCGCGGTCGCGGAACTCGGGGGGGTGGACCACGTCGTCAACAACGCCGGCGTCGACCAGCACGTCTACACCGAGGACCTCTCGCCCGCCGACTTCGACCGCGTGATGGACGTGAACGTCAACTCCGTGTTCACCGTCACCAAGGCCGCCCTGCCGCACCTGCGCGAGAGCGACGCGCCCCCGACGCCGTCGATCACGAACGTCTCCTCGATCCTCGCGTTCACCGGCGCGCCGATCGAGGTCCACTACGCGGGCTCGAAGGGGGCGATCCTCTCGGTCACGAAGAGCCACGCGCGCGACTTCGCGCCCGACATCAGGGTGAACGCGGTCGCGCCGGGCCACGTCGAGACGGACATGACGAGCGACCGCACCGAGGCGGAGAAGCGGGAGGAACTGACCGACATCCCGATGGGCTCCTTCGGCGACCCCGCCGACATCGCCGAGGCGGTCGCGTACCTCCGCGACGCGCGGTTCGTCACCGGCGAGACGCTACACGTGAACGGCGGGGAGCTGCTGCGGTAGCCGGGCGGACAGGGTGTCGGGAGGGAGGCGACTTCTTAGTGTGATCTCACACTAGGTTTTTGACCGACCCCGGCGTACCGTGGTATATGAGCAATTCTGTCGCTGACGCCGAAAGCACCGTGTCGGGGAATCAGGCGAACATCCCGGCACGGATCCGGCGCAAACTGGACATTGACGACGGGGACCATCTCCGGTGGAAGATCCGGGACGACGGCACCCTCCACGTTGAGGTTGTCCAGCAGCGTGAGGGAACGTTCGCCGAGTTCGACGGCTACGAGGGTGCAGCAGACACGGACGCGGCAGTCGACCACGACGACTGGGGGGTCGAGTAGTGCCGCGCGCGCTCGTCGACACGTCGGTCCTCTTCGCGGCCGCCTACCGTCGGGACGCCGCCCACGAGGAAGGGCTCGCTATCGTCCGAGGAATCGACTCCGGTGCCCTCCCAGAGGGAGTCGTGCTGGAGTACGTTCTCGCCGAGACGCTCAACGGACTCGCGACCCACGCGGGACACGATCCGGCGGTTGACTTCCTCGACCGGTTGGAGGAGAACGCGAACTTCCACATCGAGCCCATCACGGGATCCGTCCACGCCTCCGCAAAATCCATGTTCCGTCGACATGCGCGGCTCTCGTTCGCCGACGCCGCCGTCGTCGCCCACATGCGGACCGCCGGACTCGGATACCTCTACGCCTTCGACGACGACTTCGACGGTATCGACGATGTCTATCGACTCGACTCCGCGACGGATCCGTACCGACCCGACTGAATCGACGCCTACAGCGCCGCCTCGATCCGGTCAAGTCCCTCCTCCAGCCGGTCCATCGAGTTTGCGAACGAGAGGCGAAGCTGCCCCGCGCCGGCCTCGCCGAAGCCGTCGCCGGGGGCGAGCACGACGCCCGCCTCGCGGCACAGGCGCTTCGCCACCGGGAGGCTCGCCTCGTCGGTGTCGGGGTCGAGGAAGGCGTAGAACGCACCCTCCGGCCGGGGCGCGGTCACACCGTCCATGTCGGCCAGGCGGTCGGCGACGTAGTCGCGGCGCTCGCGGAACGCCTCGTACATCTCCTCAACCGGCTCCTGCGGGCCGGTGAGCGCGGCGATGGCGGCGTGTTGGGCGACGCTCCCGGTGCAGGCGGTCGTCGACTCGCGGACCTTCGTCGCCTCGTCGACGACGGCCGAGTCGCCCGCGAGCCACCCGACGCGCCACCCCGTCATCGCGTACGTCTTCGAGCAGGAGCCGACCGTGAGCACGTGTTCAGGGTGGCCGGTCAGGGCGGCTGCGCCCGTGAGGTCGCGGTCGTAGGTTAGCTTCGCGTACACCTCGTCGGCGACGACGTACGCGTCGTGCTCGGCGGCGGCGTCGACGACCGCGCGCACCTCGTCGGGATCGGCGACGCGACCGGTGGGGTTCGACGGCGAGCAGAGGATCACCAGCGAGCTGTCTGCGCCCATCCGCTCGGTGACGCGCTCGGCGTCGAGGTCGTAGTCTGGCGCGGCCATCGGCACCTCGACGGGCGTCGCGTCGGCCAGCTTCGCCTGCGTCCAGTAGTTCGGCCACGACGGGGAAGGGATGAGCACCTCCGATCCGGGCTCGGCCGTCGCGAGCACCGCGAGGTGGAGCGCCTCCATCCCGCCGGTGGTGGTGAGGATCTCGTCGGGTGCGTGGCGCACGCCGTACTCGCGGTCGAGCGTGTCGGAGATGGCCCCGCGCAGCTCCGGGAGGCCGGCGTTGCTCGTGTAGTGGGTGTGGCCGCCGCGGGCGGCGGCGCAGGCGGCGTCGAGGACGTGCTCGGGCGTGTCAAAGTCGGGCTCGCCGACCTCGAGACGGACGAGGTCGCGCCCCTCGCGTTCCAGCTCCTGGGCGAGGTCGAACATCACGCGGATCCGCGAGCGGTCGCACGCGCGGACGCGGGCGGTGGGTTGGTGCATGGTCGTCGGTGGCCGCGGGGCGTGTTGAAACTACGCGTGGGGGCGAGGCGGGCGGTCGAGGGGTGCCGTCGGTGCCGCGGCCGCTAGACCGCGCCGTAGAGCCGTGGGTGGCGGCGCCCGCGGCACCGCCGCCCTCACCGCTCGGCGACCGCGTCGTCGAGCGTTCCGGGATCGATGAGTTCCCCCTCGCGCCAGTAGCGTTCGTGGGCCTCGGCGGCCCACTCGCGAACCGCGTCGTCGTCGGTGTCGACGGCGGCTCGGAGGAGTCCCTCGTCGTCGCGCAATAGCAGGTGCACCACGTCGTCGGTGATCGTCACCGCGAGCGGAACGGGCCCGTCATGGAGCCGGATCTCGACCCCCTCGGCCGCGATCAGCTCCCGGAGATCCGCCCCCAGCCCGGCGTCGCGCGCCACCGCGTCGAGGGCCGTCCGCGAGAATACCCCCTCGAACGTCAACTCGCCCGCGACGGCCCGCTCGCGGATGGCGTCGAGGCTCCCCTCATTGAACGCGTGGGAAACGATCCGGACCCGATCGGCGTCCCTCAGAAGATCGAGCACCCGGCCGACGGGCGCGCCCGGTCGGGTCCGGCTGGGGCGGGTGATACGCGCGTCTGCCAGCCGCCGAAGGTCGAATCCCAACGCCTCTGTCGGCAGCCACTCCACGACCTCACGGAGGCGTCGCTCGGTCTCGACGGTCTCGCGCAGGCTCGTGAACTCCGCTGCGACGAGGCGGCCGGTCGCCGTCGCACAGTACTCGCCTCCGTCGTCGTCCCTGATGATCCATCGACGGTCTGCGAAGTCGCGGAGGATCCGTCCGAGCGTCGGCTGGGAGGCTCCGGTCGCCTCGACGAGGTCGCGCCTCGTGTGGGGTCCGGCCGCGAGGCGTTCGAGCACCGTCACCCGATTGGCCGACAACGCGAGGAACTCGATCTCTTCGAGCGCCGAATCCATACCCCGGATCGCGGCCCCCGACGCATAGCTGTTTTCGTGGCGTGAAACCGTATTGCGGCGTGAAAAATATACAGATCCGGCAGCTCGTGCGCCCTACGAGGTGATTTCTGGACAGATACTCTACCCTCCGGAGCGTAGGCGGTGACGAGTGAGCCGGAACGATTCGACCGAGCGTCGGAGCAGGCGGCCGGCGGCCCGGCGGGGGCGGTGAGATGGGGCGCGGAGAGTATCGGCTGTTCGGGCTGTTCCTCGCGGCGAGCGTCTGCTTCGGCGGCACGTTCGTCGCGGCGAAAGCCGGGCTGGCGTACGTCCCGCCGCTGCTGTTCGTCGCGTTGCGGTTCGACCTGGGCGCGGTGCTCCTCTTGGGCTACGTCTTCTTCGCGTTCCCCCGCGGGCAGCGGCTCCCTCGGAGCCGCGGCGACCTCGCGGCCGTGGTCGCGGCCGGGGTGTTCGCGGTCGGTCTGACGAACGCGTTCATCTTCCTCGCCCAGCAGGACGTGAGCAGCGGGGTTGCGTCCGTCCTCTACAGCCTCAACCCGATCGTGACGCCCGTCCTCGCGGCGGTCCTGCTGTCAGACGAGCGGCTCTCGCGCGGAAAGACCGCCGGGATGCTCCTCGGGTTCGCCGGCGTGGCGATGGTCGTCGGCGTCGACCCCGACAGCCTGCTCGGGGGAGGGCTGGCCGCCAAGGCGCTGCTGCTGGCGGCCGCCGCCAGCGGCGCACTCGGGAGCGTCCTCGTGCGGCGGGCGTCGTCGTCGCTCCCGAACGCGGTGCGGACCGCGTGGGCGGTCCCCGTCGCCGCGACGGTGTGCCACGCGCTGAGCTTCGCGGCCGGGGAGACGCCGGCGGCGATCGCGTGGACGCCGACGGCACTGCTCGCGCTCGCGTACGTCGGGGCGTTCTCGACGGCGGTTGCGTTCGTCGCGTACTTCGGCCTACTCGATGCGGTCGGGGCCATCAGGGGGAACCTCGTCTTCTACGTCGTCCCCGTCGTGGCGACGCTCGGCGGGTGGGCGCTGCTGGGAGAGTCGGTGTCGGCGTCGACGATCGCGGGCTTCGCCGTCATCGCGGTCGGCTTCGGGGTCGTCGGCCACGAGGCGATCGGGACCGAACTGTCGCGACTGCGGGTCGCGCTCGGTCGCCGGAGCGAGTCCCCCCGCTCGCACTGACCCGCCCGGACGATCCGACCGCACCGACCCTGACTCCGGGTGTCGACGGCGGTGGTCGGGGTACCGACTCAGTTCGCCGTCGCGTCGGCGCCCAACTCCGCGGGCGGGCCGCCGGGCAGCTCGTCGCGGTCGTGTGCCTCGGCGAAGTCGATGTCCGGCCCGGTCGGCACGATCCGCTTGGGGTTCAGGCTCTCGTGGGAGCTGTAGTAGTGTCGGGTGATGTGGTCCAGGTTGACCGTTTCGGCGACGCCTGGCGTCTGGAACAGGTCCTTCGTGTACGCCCAGAGGTGGTCGTACTCGTGGACGCCGCGGCGGTTACACCGGAAGTGAGTGTGATACACGTGGTCGAAGCGGACGAGCGTCGCGAACATCGCCACGTCGGCCTCGGTGAGGCGGTCGCCCGCGAGGTAGCGCCGGTCTGCGAGCAGGTCGTCGTACTCGTCCAGCGCCTCGAACAGCTCCTCGACCGCCTCGTCGTACGCCGCCTGCGTGCTCGCGAAGCCGGCGCGGTAGACGCCGTTGTTGATCCGCGGGTAGATGTCGTCGATCAGGTCGTCGATCTCCTCGCGGGACCCCTCGGGGTAGAGGTCGACACCGTTCCCGAGGTCGTCGAAGGCGGTGTCGAGCATCCGCATGATATCCTCGCTCTCGTTGTTGACGACGGTCTCCGTCTCCTTGTCCCACAGCACCGGCACCGTCACCCGCCCGGTGTAGTCGTCGTCCGCGCGCTGGTAGATCTCCCGGAGGTAGTCGGCGCCGTACAGCGGGTCCGGCTGCTCCTCGGAGAACTCCCACCCCTCGTCGTAGCGCTCGGGCTGGGTGAGCGACAGCGAGATCGCGTCCTCCAGTCCCTTCAGCGCGCGCGTCATGGCGACGCGGTGGGCCCACGGGCACGCCCGGCAGATGTACACGTGGTAGCGGCCGGGCTCGACGGGGAACTCGGGGTTGTCGACGGGGTCGGCGCCGGGCTCCGGCACCGAGCCGTCGATCCAGTTCCGGAAGCTGGTCTCGCTGCGCTCGAACTCGCCGGAGTCGCCCGTGTCGCGGCGCACGCCGGTGCGCCACTCGCCGTCGACAAGCATGTTTGTCGCATCGCTCATTGGTCGTAGGAGTCGATGGGCGGCCACACGCTAAAGCCGTGTGGCGGCGGAAGCCGCCGGATTGGCCCGTGAGCCGATCGGGCGCCCGGATATATTCTCGATCGGATAAAATAAATTATGTCGATCAGAGCGGATCGATGCGCCATGGGACGGACGTGCCAGAACTGCGGGGGAACGGTGACGGAGCGCTACGCTCGGGTGTTCGCGCCCGATGCAACGGCCGGACCGCGGGTGTGCCCGAACTGTGAGGACCTCGTGCGCGACGGCGCGAGCGTCCGCGAGGCCCGAGCCAACCGCGGGTAGCGACGCGGCCGGGGCCCGCGCGGGAACGCGGTCTACTCGCGCTCGACGGTCCCCGCGCTCACCCGCGCGAATCCGCCGAGGAGCGTCCGGTACTCCGCGTCCGCGCACACCTCCCGGAGCGCCCGGTGCGCAGCGGCGACGCGCTCGTCCTGCACGGTCGCCGGCGACCGTCCCAGCGACTCCGCCGTCCCCGGCGGAGAACCGGCGCGAACGAACAGGTCGAACGCCGGGTTCAGCGCCTGCCATCCCGGTCGCGTCGTCCGCGCCAGGTCCAGCAGCGCGATCCGGCCGCACGGGCCGACGAGATCGGCCCACTCGCGGACGGCGGCCGCCGGGTCCGGGAGCATCCCGACGACGAACGCGCCGCAGCAGGCGTCGACCGCCTCGGCACGCAGCGGCGGGCGGGTCGCGTCGCCGCGGACGAGGTGTCCGACCCCGGCGTCCGCGCCGCCGGCTCCGGTTCCGGGCCCGTCTCCGTCTCCGGCGCCGTCCTCGCGTCTGCCCCTGCTCGCGTTCCGGTCTCGCTCGCGCGCGACGCGGAGCACGCCCGGCGAGAAGTCGACGCCGACGTACGTTCCGTCGCCCCCGAGGCGGCGCTCGACGTACGGTCTGTTCGCACCGGTTCCGCAGCCGAACTCGACGACGGTCGAGCCAGGGTCGGGGTCGAGCGCGTCCGCGAGCGCACGGCGGAGCGTCGCCACGACGGGGCCGCGCCTGGCGAGCGCGTCGTACGCGCGAGCGAGGCGGGTGTAGAACTCCGGGGCGGACGACCCCGCAAAATCGGACGACTGCGGGAGGGTCGTCGAGCGCATCGCTACCGGAGGTCCCGGACGACCCGCGCCACCGTCGGCGCGTCCGGGCCGAGCACGTACAGGACGGCCTCGACGCCGACGCCGCCGGTCTGGTACACCGCGAACACGTCTCCGAGAGCGTCGGCGGGGCCGTCCAGGCGGTCCGCCACCGCCGCGTGAACCGGGTCGTCTGGACCGCCGTCGGTCTCGCTGTGGTCGCGGGGCTCGAACTCGACGGCCTCGATCCCGGCGTCGGACAGCGCCGCCAGGAGGGACGGGTCGTAGCGGACGTTCACCGCCGCGCGGGCGTCGACGCCGGCGGCCCGCACCGACAGCAGCACGCCGGCGACGTGCTCGCTGACCCCGAACTCGGGGTCGCTCGGCACGCGCGCGGTCCCCTTCACGTCGAAGATGCGCCCCGGGACGGCCGCCACGTCGTCGATGGCGACGGCGTCGGGCACGCACTCCGCGAGGTTCGAGCCGACGTTGGGGATCAGCCCCGC
Source organism: Halobaculum gomorrense (assembly GCF_900129775.1). GTDB lineage: Archaea > Halobacteriota > Halobacteria > Halobacteriales > Haloferacaceae > Halobaculum > Halobaculum gomorrense. Next base: position 95,931 of record NZ_FQWV01000001.1, read on the forward strand.
GAACCCCGAGGTCGCGGTGAGCGTGCGGACGCCCCGCCGCAGCGACGCGAGCGTCCGCTCGCGGTCGCGAAGGCCGCTGTCGGGGTCGTGGACCGCGAAGTCGTACTCGGCGCCAGCCAGCTCGGGCATCGCCGCCTCGTGGAGGTCCGCCAGGAGGTCGCCGGCCTCCAGGCGTCGGATCAGCACCTCCACCTCGACGAGCGCGCCGACGCGGCTGAGGTCGCCCGACGCCAGCCCCGCGGCGACGCGCTCGACGGTCTCGCGGACGCGGTCGTCCGCGGCGACGCGGTCGTTCGTCGCCACGTCGCCGTGGGCGTACTTCGACACCGCAGACTGGCTGATGCCGAGCGCGTCGGCGACCTCCCGCTGTGTCAGGTCGCGCTCGCGCAGCGCCTCCGCCAGCATCGCGCGGACGGTGGGCAAGAACTCGTCGACGACGACCTCCTCGATGAACCTCATCGGTCGAGCTCCCCGGGGTCGGCCCCTCCGCCGTCGCCGTCGTCGCTCGCCTCGGGAGCGAATTCGGGGTCGTCGCCGATGCGCGACGCCTGCGGCCCCGACTGCCCCTGGTACTTCGATCCGCGCTCGACGCCGTACGGCCGCTCGGCGGGCGTCTTCAGCTCCGTGAAGATGAGCTGGGAGACGCGCATGCCCGGCGAAAGCGCCACCGGCGCCGCGCCGAGGTTCGACAGCTCGAGGGTGATCTGGCCGTCGTATCCGGGGTCGACGATCCCGGCGGTCGCGTGGATGACGACCGCGAGGCGACCCAGCGAGGAGCGGCCCTGCACGGTCGCGAGCAGGTCCGCCGGCACCTCCACGCGCTCTTTCGTCGTCCCGAGCACGAAGTCGCCGGGGTGGAGGATGAAGTCGTCGCCCTCGGGGACGTGCGTCTCCTCGACGTACTCGTCGACCTCGCGGGCGTCGTTCGGGTGGATGCAGGGGATGTTCGTCCGACGGAACTCCAGGAACTCCGAGCCCAGCCGGAGGTCGACGCTCGCGGGCTGGACCTGCGTGTCCACGTCGTCGAGCGGGTCGACGACGAGGTCGCCGTCCCGGAGCCGTGCGAGGATGTCGGTGTCCGAGAGTATCATTACCGGAGGGGCGGCCGCCGCGGGCCTAAAGCCCCCGCATCGAGGGCACGCCGCCGCCGTCTCGCGGGCGCCGACCCCCTCAGAACAACTCGAACACCAGCCCGAGCGCGGTGAGAGCGCCGACGACCGTCGCGGCGCTCCCAAGCGAGAGGTCGCACGCGTCCGCCAGTCCGTACGTCCGGATCACGCCCGCCCAGCCGGCGACCGCGAGCGTGTCGGCGAACGCGCCCTCGCCGTCGGCGAGCGCGCTCGCGGCGTGGAGGACGCCGCCCTGCACGAGCCAGAACACCGGGACGAGCACGACCGCCGCCGGCGGTGACGATCGTGACGAATGCGACGACTGCGGCCGCATGGGCGAACGGCGGGGAGCCGTCGTGGCGCTCGAAGTAGCTGTCCAGTCGGAGGAGGGGCGTGCGGGGACCTACCATCGTCGGCTGCTCTCCCGGCTCCGTGAAACGTCTTGTCCTCGCCGGTCGGTCGTCAGGTCGTCACGACGGATCGGCCGGCCTCAGGCCGTCACGACGGGTTGGTCGTCGCCGTGGTAGGCGTCGTGGAACCGGTCGAGCCGGCGGTAGAACTCCGGCAGCAGACGGTTGCGGAGGTGCAGCCGATCACCGTCGGACTCCGCACGGGTCCACGCGACCGCGTCGTCGATCGCCGCCTCGATGTCGTCGGGGGGTCGCTCGCCGGCCACGGCCGCGAACGACTCGCGGAAGGCGGCCGCCACCGTCGCCAGCAGGAGATCGTCGACGACCGCGGTCTCTTCGGGCGGGGTGCCGAGGCTCCTGACCGCGCCGGCGAGGAAGACGCGCCCGTCGCGGATCCCGTGGTCGGCGAACGATCCCGGCATCGGTCGGTCGTCGTCGTCGTCGTTTCTGATCCTCATACGTGCGTATAGGGCCGCTGGATGGTTGAACCCCCGCGGCCTGTGCGGGCCGGGCACATTCGAGGCGCCAGAGTATCCCCCGTGGCTGGGGCCGGCGCCGGTCGAGCGGGGCCCGCTGGCGATCATCGGTTCCAGCACCGAGTTCCCGTCCCCGACCGCGCTCCCGAAGCGCTTTCGGCGCCCCCCGCCCAGCGCGACGTATGAGCATGAAGCAGGCCCTCGTCGTCCGCACCGACCTGGGGATGGGGACGGGGAAGCTGGCCGCACAGGTCGCGCACGCGTCGCTGTCGGCGTACGAGGACACCGGCACCAAGACGCGCAAAGCGTGGAAGGGCGAGGGCCAGAAGAAGGTCGTCCTCAAGGCCGCCGGCGAGTCGCAGATCTTCGAGCTGGCGGACCGCGCCGAGCGCGAGGGGCTCCCGAACGCGGTCATCCGCGACGCGGGCCACACCCAACTCGACCCCGGGACGGTGACGACGCTGGCGGTCGGGCCGGGCGAGGAGTCGATCGTCGACAAGGTGACCGGCGACCTCTCGCTGTACTGATGCGCGAGGCCCACCCCCGCGAGCGAGCCACGGGCGTCGACCACTACGTCAGCGAGGCCGACGGCATCGGCGGCCGCCTCCGGGTCGCCCCCGAGGACTTCCGGGTCCGCGAGCGCGAGCGGATGGACCCCGAGCCGCTCGACGCCCACGCGGGGTCGTACCCGTGCGTCCTCCTGCGGGCGACCCTGCGCGGCTGGGACACCAACGACTTCGCGAGCGCGCTGTCGAACGCGATGGGCGCCAGCCGCGAGCGCGTCTCGTGGGCCGGCACGAAGGACAAACACGCCGTCACCACGCAACTGTTCACGATCCGCGACGCCGACCCCGACGATATCCCGGACCTCGACGGTGCCGAGGTCGAGGTGCTGGGTCGCGTCGGGCGCGACCTCTCGTTCGGCGACCTCGCGGGCAACGAGTTCGCGATCCGCGTGCGCGAGACCGACGGAGACCCCGATCCGATCACCCGCGACCTGCGCGCCTTCGCCGCCGGCGACGACCCCGACGAGGTCGCGGCGGCGGACGACGGCAACGCGGACGAGGTCGCGGTCCCAAACTACTTCGGCCACCAGCGCTTCGGAAGCCGCCGCCCGGTCACCCACGAGGTCGGCCTCGCGGCGATCCGCGGCGACTGGCGGGGCGCGGTGCTCGCGTACTGCGGGAACCCCTACGACACCGAACCCGAGGACTCCCAGCGCGCCCGCGAGGTGGTCGAGGACGAGGCCGGGAGCGGCAGCCCCGACTGGAGCGCCGCCCTCGACGCCATGCCGGGCCGCCTGCGCTACGAACGCTCGATGCTCCACCGACTCGACGAGGGGGCCGACTGGCGCGCGGCGCTGGAGGCGGTCCCGTCGAACCTCCAGCGGCTGTTCGTCAACGCCGCGCAGTCGTACGTGTTCAATCGGATCCTCTCGGAGCGCCTGCGCCGCGGGCTGCCGTTCGCGTGCCCCGTCGCGGGCGACGTGGTCGCGTTCGTCGAGCGCGAGGTGGCGTTCCCGAAGCCCGACATGGACCGCCTCCAGCGGGCGACCGGCGGGCGGGTCGACACGCTCGCGCGCCACTGCGAGCGCGGGAGGGCGTTCGTCACCGCGCCGCTGGTGGGCACAGAGACGGCCCTCGCGGGCGGCGAGCCCGGCGAGACCGAACGCGAGGTGCTCGCAGATCTCGACGTGGAGCCGGACGACTTCGAACTTCCGGGGGAGTTCGCCTCCAGCGGCACCCGTCGGGCGGTCCTGCTCCCGACGGATCTGACGGTCTCCGCGGAGGAGGGCGACCCCGTGTTCGAGTTCGCGCTGCCGTCGGGCTCGTACGCGACGGTGCTGTTGCGGGAGTACCTGAAGTGCGATCCGGACCGGCTCTGAGGGCGGGCACGGAGGTGGCGGTTTCCGGATTTCCCCCACCCGGACCTATTTCTCGCGGACTGGCGAACGACGCCCATGACGCGCTTACTCGACGCGCCGGAGGACCGGCGATGAACACCACGGCGATCGACCACTTCGTGCTCACCGTCTCGGACGTGAGCGCGAGCTGCGACTTCTACGAGTCGCTGGGCGCGGAGGTCGTGACGTTCGGCGACGACCGGAAGGCCGTCCGGTTCGGCGACCAGAAGATCAACCTCCACCCGACCGACGGCGACGTGACGCCCGTCGCGGCCAAGCCGACGGTCGGCGCCGGCGACTTCTGTCTGTTGACGGAGACGCCGGTCGAGATGGTCGAGGCCGAACTCCGCGAGCACGGGATCGAGATAGTCGAGGGACCGGTCGAGCGCACCGGCGCGGTAGCGCCGATCACGTCGGTGTACGTCCGCGACCCCGACGGGAACCTCGTCGAGATCGCGACGACCTGACCGGTCGCGCAAGCGCGAGCCAGCGAGCGAGGCTCGAACGAACGCGTTTATCCTCGCGCCGTCCCTTCCGACGGTAATGAACTGCCGGCGGTGCGGCTCGTCGCTCCGCAAGCCCGGGGACTACTGTCTCGCCTGCGACACCGCCAACTGCGAGAGCGTCGTGATCGATTTCGGGGCCGAGCGCGCGACGCTGACGATGGTCGGCTTCGAACCCGAGCACCCGCCCGACGACTTCAACCCCGAGTCGCTGGTGCTGGGCGAGACGACGATCACGACGGTCCCCGACGACGGCGAGCGCACCGCGCAGGTCCAACTTCGCAACTTCGCGGGTCGCGTCGCCGACGAGGTCCGTCGCAAGCGCCCCGAGACGGTGTACGCCGCCGGCGAACGCGAGCCGCTGCGGGAGACCCGCGCGCAGTTGCACTACGCGTTCTACCGCGTCCCCGACGACGACCCCGTCGGCGCCGTGCTCGCGCGCCGCGGAGAGCCGGCGCTGGAGGTGGTCGACGCGCCCCCGGAGGCGAAGATCGGCGGCTCGCACTCGACGCTCATCGGCGAGCGGACCGGGATGAAAGCGATCCTGACGGCCGCCGACCATCCACACGTCAAGAAGGTGATCCCCGGCCCCATCGACGCCGGCGGCTCGGGCTCGCGCACGGGGCTGCGGGCGAAGGTGACGCGCGCGGACGAACACGGGAACGTCCGGATGCTCCTGCGCGACGGGTCGAGCGTGCAGGAGAACCGCGTCGTCACGACCGCGGGCGACCGCGAGACCGGCGAGCGCGTGCGCGACGACCTGAACGAGGTGCTCTCGGAGTCGGGGTTCGGCGAAGGCGGGGGTATCTAGCCGTCAGACCGTCCCCTGGTCGCCGGCGAGGCCGTGCTCGTCGGCCTCGGCGTGGGGGTCGGCGCGCTCGTACAGCGCGTGGAGGGTGAACGAGACGTTCCGCTCGCGGCAGCTGTCGCGGTAGGCCGCCAGCGCTGCGCGGTCGGGGAACTGCACGCGGACGTTCCAGCCGGTGTGGTCGCCGCTCGCGGACACCGGACGAGCGCCGGTGTCGGCGAACACGTGGTAGGCGGTTCGCTGGGTCGTCTCGGGCGCGAGGGTAGCCCGGTAGAACCGGAAGTCCGGCCCCTCGCCGAGCACGCGCACGTCCTCGACGGACGCGTCGTTTCCGAGGGCGTCCTCGAAGCGGGTCAGGTCCTCGCCGCGGGCGAAGAACTCGATACGCGTGGTGTCTCCCTCGACCGTTCGCTCCAGGTCGGCCGTCACCTCGGGTGCGGCCGCGAGGGCGTCGCGGAGGACGGGCGTCGACAGCGTGAATTCGGCGATGAGCATTCCGGCGGTCTCCCGTGGCCATACGCGACCACGCACGAAAATAAAGCTGTGCCACGGACCCACGTCGGCGGCTGCGCGGAGGGTCCCCCCCGCGCTGTCGGCCCCTCGACGGCGACGGGTCGAATTCGCGGGGTTTTTGACGCCCAACGGCGAATCAGTCTCCATATGGCTGAACAGCAGAAGGCGCGGACGGTCGGCAGCGCTGGCCGCTTCGGCGCGCGATACGGTCGCGTCGCCCGCAAGCGCGTGTCGGACATCGAGGCAGAAATGGAGAACGCGACCGTCGACGGCGACTCGGTCAAGCGCATCGGCACGGGCGTCTGGGTCAACGAGGAGACCGGCGAGACGTTCACCGGCGGCGCCTACCGGCCGGAGACGCCGGGCGGGCGCTCGGTCCGTCGGAGCATCCGCGCGGCGCTCGAAGACGAGAGCGCCGAGGAGTAACCACCTCGACTCTCACACAGATGAGCTACAAGTGTTCCCGATGTAAGCGCGACGTCGAACTCGACGAGTACGGCGGCGTGCGCTGCCCGTACTGCGGGCACCGCGTGCTCCTCAAGGAGCGCGCCCCCGACGTGAAGGAAGTCAGCGTCAACTGAGCGGGCACCGCACCCGTGTCCGACGACTCCGACCACCGCGCGGTTCTTCGCTTTCCGTTTCCCGACGAGCGACGCGCCCGCGTCGTTCACGAGGCGATCGGGGTCGAGATCGGCGAGATTGTCGACGACCGATCGGCGGCCGAGGCGACTCGCGACGGCGCCGCGGTCGAAGTGACCGTCTGCGCGCGCGACCTCATCGCGCTCCGCGCGGGCGTGAACACCTGGACGCGCCTCGTCGAGACGGCCGAGACGGTGGCGACGACGGCCGAGCGGTAGCGACCACCTCGGTCACGGCCGGGGTCTCGGTCGCTCGCGTTCGCTCACTCCCGTCCGCCGCGCTCCCAATGACCGGGCTTTTCACCCCGAAGCCCAACCTCCCTGGTATGCAGGGTAATCTGCCGCCGGAAGCACAAGAGAAGATCGAGGAACTCCAGGACCTGCAGGAGCAGGCCCAGCAGCTCGCCGAGCAGAAACAGTCCACGCAGACCTCGCTGACCGAGGCGCAGGCCGCGCTGGACGCGATGGACGACATCGACGAGGACTCCACGATGTACCGCGAGGTCGGCGAGATCCTTGTCGAGACCGACTACGCGACCGCCTACGACGACCTCGAGGAGAAAGTCGACACGCTGGAGCTGCGCGCAGAGCGCTTCGACTCCCAGGAGGAGAAGGTCCAGCAGCAGTTCGAGGAGCTGCAAGAGGAGCTCCAGCAGATGCTGCAGGGCGGCGCGGGCGGCGGCCCGGCGGGCATGGGCCCCGGCGCGGGCGGCGCATAAGCCGTGAGCGACGACCGCCCCGAGCCGACCGACGAGGAGGTCGTCGAGACCGCCTCCGAGGCGGCCGAAGGGGTCGTGCTCGCGCGGTACCGGCAATCTGACCTCCGTGACTTCGACGTGACGGTGACGTTCGAGGAGGGCGTCCTCGACGTGGACGTGTACGTCAATCCGCCCGCGGACGCAGCGGCGGACGCCGACGAGGTGGCCGAGGAAGCGGTCAGCGCGGCTCGCGACGCCGTCGACGAACTGTTCGGACTGGCGTAACCCTCGGCCGATCCCGTCTCCGTTCTCTGACAGCAGAGTGATACGAACGGTTAAGCCGTATCGGGTGCTATGTCATGGCATGTCATCCAGGCGTGCCGCCGGCGCGACCGCACTCGACGCGTACCGCGACCGCCTGCGGGAGGAGCCCACCTGTCCCGAGTGCGGCTACACGGACGAGGGCGGCGACTGGCAGACGCGCTACCGCGAGCGGCGCCTCGTCTACCGACACATCTGTCGGCGGTGTGCCGCCGTCGACACGCGCGTGCTCCGGCTCGACGGCGCGGAGTGAGTGCGAACCGACCGCGGGCGGCCCCGAGCAAGCGGGTCGGTCGCTGGGGTCTTCCGGGGCGGTGTATACCGCTCCGTACGGTTCATAGCAACGCTTACCAGCCGCTCCCCCGACTGAGGATCGTGACTTCCGCAGGCGACTCCCGCTCGCGCGGCGTCTTCCTCATCACCGTCGACTCCCTGCGTGCCGACGCCCTCGGTCCGCACACGCCGACGCTGCGCGGCCTCGCTCGCCGCGGAACGACCTTCGAGACCGCCGTCGCCGGCGGCAACTGGACTCCCTTCTCGTTTCCCGACCTCCTGGGCGCCCGGCCCGTCTTCGCCGACGCGTCGACGCCGGGGCCGGCGGCCGACCCGACGCTCGCGGAGGCGCTGTCGGCCGCCGGCGTCCGGACCGCCGGGGTCAACGCCGGAAACGGCTTTCTCACGGAGTACTACGGCTACGACCGCGGTTTCGACGCGTTCGAATCGTTCCTCGACGGCGCCCGAACCCCGATCGGCCGCTTTCTCGCGACCCACCCGACGGTCAACGGTTGGGTGCAGTACCTCGGATGGCCGCTCGGGAGCGCCGCCGCGACGCTCCGCGGGCACCAGCGCCGCCACGCCGTCGACACGTCACACCTCCACGCGCTCGAACGCCGGGCGGTCGACGCCGTCGACGCCGTCGCCGCCGGCGACCCGGACCGGCGGTTCTTCCTGTGGCTCCACTACATGGATACCCACACGCCGTACGTCCCCGCACCGCGCCACGTCCGCGCGGTCACCGACGGCGCGGTCGGCTCCTCGCAGACGCTGCTGGGTCACCTCCGTGCCGGGCTCGGCCAGGGGGTCGACGAGGAGACGCTCCGCACGCTCCGGGCGCTGTACGACGCGGCCGCCCGACAGGTGGACGAGTCGGTCGAGCGCGTGCTCGGCGAGCTCTCGGCGGCCGGACTGCGTGCGGACACCGCCGTGATCCTCGCCGGCGACCACGGCGAGGAGTTCCTCGATCACGGCCACCTCGCGCACTACCCGAAGCTGTACGACGAGCTCGTTCGTGTGCCGCTGGTCGTCGACCTCCCCGGCGCCCCCGCGCGCCGCGAGCCCGCGCCCGTGCCCTTGCGCGACGTTCCGTCGACGGTCTGTGACGCCCTGGGGGTCGAGCCGCCGGCCGCCTTCGCCGGCGAGAGCCTCCTGCCGACGGTGACGACGGCGGTCGCCCCGGACCGCGCTCCGGTCACGTCGCTGGCGCTGCGGGGCGAGTCGGTGACGAGCCAGCCCATCCCCCGGCGCCTCGGCGACGGCGACCCCCTCGTCGCCGCCCGCACCGACCGCTGGACGTACATCCGCGGTCCCGTCGGCGACGGCGACCGTGGCGGTGCAGGCGGCGGGGCCGACAGGGCCGTCGAGGTTCGCGTGTTCGACCGCGAGCGCGACCCCAACGAGCACGAGCTTGTCGATCGCTCGGCGGTCCCGAAGGCGACCCTACGCGACCTCGAACGCGCGGCCGACGACCGGCTCGCGCTCCTCCCCGACACCCGCGCTGTGGACGGGAGCCGCCGTGGCGGCGGCGACCGCGACGGCGCCACGGGCCGGAACCTCCCCGACGAGATCGAGCGGCGCCTCGACGCGCTCGGCTATCGCTGACCGGCGGACGCCGCCGGTCGGCGCTCGACAACCGACGCGCCGTAGTTTTCACCGGCGGCGACCCGAACGTATTTGTAGGAACCCGAGCCAGCGAGAGTATGGTCGAAGCGTTCGCGGTGGCGAGCGGGAAAGGTGGCACCGGCAAGACCACCACCACGCTCGCGCTCGGGATGGCGCTCGCGCAACGGTACGACGTGACCGTCGTCGACGCCGACACGGGCATGGCGAATCTCCTGTTTCACGCCGGTCTCGCGGACGCGCCCGTCACCCTCCAGGACCTGCTCGCGCCCGACGCGCGCGGCCCCGACGGCGCCGCCGTCGACGTTGCTGACGCGACGTACGAGCGCCACGGCATGCGCGTCGTTCCCTGCGGCACCAGCCTCGCGGCGTTCGAGCGCTCGGACCCCTCGCGCCTGCGGGAGGTGGTCGCCGAACTCGCCGCCGACGCCGACGTGCTCCTCCTCGACTCGCCGGCGACGCTCGCCTCGAAGTCCGCCGTCCTCCCGATCGTGCTCGCCGACCGCGTCGTCGTCGTCACCCAGCCCACCATCCCCGCGCTCTCGGACGCGCTGAAGGTGCAGGAGTACGCCGCCTCCTACGGTACGGGGGTCGCGGGCGTCCTGTTCAACAAGGTCCGCGGCGACCTCGGCTCCGTGGGCGACCAGGCCGAGCGCTACTTCGAGGGACCGACGCTCGGGTCGATCCCCGACAGCGACGCCGCCCGCGCGGCCCGCGACGCGGGCGAGCCCCTGCTCGCGCACGCGCCCGACAGCGACGCCGCCGCGGCCTACCGGGCGGCCGCCGCCGGGATCGACCCCAAGCCGAAGGCCGCCGGCGACGTGGCCGACCGGTTCCGGAGCGCGGTCGTCCCCGAGCGGCCATGACCGAGGGACACTCGCCGGCGGCGACCGAGCCCGTCCGCGAGCGGCTCCCCCGCGGCGACCTGGTCGGCGCCGGCGTCGCCACCGACTTCGCCGCCCCGCTGGCGGCGTCGCTCGACGACGAACTCACCGGCTACCTCCGGCTCGAACCCGGGGACGCGCTGCTGGGCGGCGGCGGGAGCGAGGCCGTGATCACGCTCGCCGACGGCGTCCCCGTGCTCACGTACGACGCCGGCGGCGACGCCGACGGTCCGGCCGCGCTGGCGGCGCTGGCGGGTACGACGCCTGTTCGAGTGGAACGCTACCGGCTCCCGACGGAGGCGCTGGCGCCGCTGCACGACGCAGTCGCCGACGGGAGCGACCCGTTCCGCGTCGCCCCCGACGCGCCCGCCCGAGAGCTCGCGGACGACGACGAACTCGCCGATCGGAGCCGCCGGGCCGCGCCGCCGGAGCGACGCGACGCGACGGGCGACCACGACGCGTTGGCGGCGTTTCTCGCCGACGAGGAGCGCGTCGAATCGGTCCGCCGGGAGGCGCGAGCGGAGGCCCGCGCCCGCGCGGACGAGTGGGGACTAACCGACCAACTCGACGGGGACTGATACCGTCGGGCGTCCCCGCGTGAACTCGTTCGCCGCCCCGGGGCGGCGATGTTCGTGAACTGCGCACGCCCGACAGTACGAACCATAGACTACACGTCGGTCGGCGGCGAAGCCGACGGTATGGACCTGCGGACGCCCGAGCGGTCACGCCGGCTGTGGCTCGCGGCCGCCGTCGTCGCGGTCGGGGTGGTGGGTCTGTTCGTCTACTCGTTCGTGGGGACGCTCGTCTTCGGGCTGTTCGTCTACTACGGGGCCCGCCCGATCCGCCGGGCGGTCGAGCGCCGGGTGGACGACCGCTCGGTCGCGGCGACGCTGACGATGCTGGCGCTGGTTCTCCCGCTGCTCGTGCTGGTGGGGTACGCGGGCGTCGTCGCGTTCCGCGAGTTCGCGACGGTCGTGGGGCCGGACGCGGTGCAGGCGGTCCTCTCCCGGCTTCCGGGGGACCCGCGGTCGGTCTCGGCGGTGCTGCGCGACCCCCGGGCGTTCCTGCGGCGACTCGACCGACTGGGGGCGCTGCGCGAGCAGGCGCTTGCCGTCGTCCGCACCGCCGGTGCCGCCGCGGGGGCGGTGCTCCACCTCACCCTGTCGCTGTCGCTGGCGTTCTTCCTTCTGCGCGACGACGAGCGGGTCGCGGCGTGGGCGCGCGGGAACGTCGCCGGCGAGGAGTCCTCGGCGTACGCGCTGGCCCGGGCGGTCGACGCGGACCTCGAACGGGTGTACATCGGCAACGTCGCCACCGTGTTCGGCGTGACCGTCGCGGCGCTGGTCGTCTACAACGGGTACAACGCGCTCGTCGCGCCCGCCGTCGCGCTGCCGGTGCCGACGCTGCTCGCGCTGCTCACGGGGCTGGCGACGTTCGTCCCGATCGTCGTCGGGAAGCTGGTGTACGTCCCGGCGGGCGCGTACCTGCTCCGGGAGGCGGCCGTCTCGGATGCGGGGTTCGCCGCGCCGCTGGCGTTCCTCGTGGTCTCGTTCCTCCTGCTCGACGTGCTCCCGCAGACGGTGGTGCGGCCGCTGCTGTCCGGGCGGACGCTTCACGACGGGCTGATCCTCTTCGCGTACGTCCTCGGGGCGGCGCTGTTCGGCTGGTACGGTCTGTTTTTCGGCCCCCTGCTCGCGGTCGTCGTCGTCCAGGTGGCCGCACACGCGTTCCCCCACGTCATCACGGGCGAACCGGTCGACGCGGGAGGAGCCGATGTCGGCACGGACCCGACGACCGGGGACGGCGAGCGGGCCGCCGGAGACGGATCGGGGGCGGGAGGGGCCGACGCGGAGACGCCGGAGCGGTCGCCCAACGCCGACTCCTGACCGCGCGGCGGATTGTCGGCCGGCGGGCGGGTCGCCACGTGGTCTGTGACCGGGACAGCTACGGTCGGGCGTCACCTCCTCCCGCTGTGACCCTCCTGCGACTGCTGGCCGCCCGCGGGGTGGCGGACTTCGCCGAGTGGTACCGCGCGGGCGCCGAGTACACCGACCGCGTCGCCGACGGGATGGGCTTCGACCGCGGCGGCGCGGACGCGACGGGCGCCGATCCGCTCGCTGACCCGGCGGAGCCGGTCGCCGCGCTGCGCGAGGGGCGAACGGACGTGTCGCCGGCGACCGCGCGGGTCATCGCCGCGACGTACTCGGGGGACGCCGCGTTCTGCCGGCCGTTCCTGCGGTACACGCCGCGGTGGTACCGGCTCGCGCTCGCCGCGCCGGTCGCGCTGGCGGAGCGCCGCCTCCGGCGGGTCGCTGCGCCGTTCCGGGTGCGCGCCGGCGCGCCGTCGGCGGACGGCCCCACGTTCACGCCGCCGTCGGGGCTCGCCGTCGGCGCCGACGCGGTCGCCGCGGTCCGGGACGCGGGCGGGTTCGAGGCGTTCGAGCGCTCGTTCGTGCTCGCGGACGCCGTGTTGCACACGGAGTGGTTCGCCCACGTCGCCGCAGCGGCCGGGATCGCGGTCCCCGGAGACCTGCTCGACCGGACGATCCGCGAGTCGGCGGCGTACTACACCGGCGGTCGCGACGACCTCTCGCCGGCGGTGCGACGGTTTCAGCGGCTGCTGTTCGCCGACGACGCGTGGGTGAGGGACATCGATACGAGCTATCGGTTGAACTCGGTGCTGTTCGGGGTCTGGGAGCGGATCCTTCGCGAGGAGCGCCGTCGGCTCGAACGCGGAAGTCGGCGCTGACCGCGGCCGGGGACCGGAGCGCGCCGCGATCGCCGGTATCGCGCGGTCGGCTGGGCGACGCCCGATCAGCGGTCGGCAGCGCTGTCGCCGACTGCGTCGTCCGCGTCGCTCGCGTCGCTCGCGTGCCCGCGGCCGAGCACCAGCGCGGCCGCGTGGGCGGTGACCAGCCCGGCGAGGAGGAGGGGTCGGGCCGACGCGATGCCGGAGGCGAGCGCCGGGAGGTACGCCAGCGGGAGGAGGGCTGCAAGCCAGAAGGCGACGGTCTCGCCGATGCGGGCGGCCCCGTCGAACGCCGCGCTCGCGGAGGCGGCCGCTCGGTGAGCGAGCCGGGGTGCCGACATATCGTCGGCGTCGGGAACGGGAACGGAGGATGTTCGATCGGTCGTGGACATGGGTCGGGCGTACCTGGTACGTGCAACCGCGACCACCTATACCCGCCAGACCGTTGGCGGCGCTTCGCTCGGTTCACGGGCCGTTCACGACCGTTCGCGGCTCCGACCGGCTGCACCGCCGTGAGTTCACGACGCTTTCTGCGTGGTCGAGACCGTTTATTTCCGCCGCTCCGGTCGTCGATCTGATCGATAACCGGCCGTCGACGGCGCGGCCGCGGTCCGCACGACTCGTGGGGTCGAACCGCACGCTTTCCGGCGATCTCCGCCGCGAGCCGAGGACTTTGGTCGCCGGGAGTGTTTCGGTTCGTATGAACTTCCCCTCCGCACGTCGCCCCCGCATCGATCGCGAGACGGCGCTCGTCGGACTCGCGGCGGTCACGCGAGTCACCGCGGGGGCCCTCCTCGGCACGTCGCTGGCGGTCCACGTCGGACGCACCGGGTCGGCGCTCGAGGTGTCGCTGCTCGCGACCGCGTTCTCGCTCGGCATCATCCTGTTCGCGCCCGTCTGGGGCGCGCTCGCGGATGTGACCGGTCGTCGACGGGCCATCCTCGTCGGCACCGGACTCGGCGCGACACTCGCGCTGACGCCGCTGTTCGTGGTCGACGTCGTCGCGGGCGCCGCCTCGGATGCGCTCCCGATAGCCGTCGACCCTGTGTGGGTCCAAGTGCTCGTGCGGGGGCTGTACGCCGTCTTCATCGCCGGCTTCGGCCCGCTGATGTTGACGGTGGCCTCCGAGCGCGGCGGTCCCGGCGGCCGCGGGAAATCCGTCGGCTCGTACAACGCGTTCACCGCCGCCGGCGCCGGAACGGGACAGTTCGCCGCCGGCCTGGTGCTCGGGGCGCTCGTCCCCGGCGACGTGTACGTCGTCGTCGCGGCCGTCTCGCTGGTCGCGACCGTCGCCGTCGCGCTCGTCGATCCCGGCGACGCGACGCCCGACCCCGACGCGGAGTCGCTCCCACGGGAGGTCCACTCGCGACTGTTGCCCGCGGCGGGCGAACGCGGCCACCTCTCGACGAACGGGCTCGGCTGGCTCTACCTCGGCTTATCGGCCCGCCAGGCGACGGTGTCCGGCGTCGGCGCGCTCATGCCCGTCTACATCGTGACGACGCTCGGGCTCCCCGAGGCGTGGATGGGCGCGGTGCTGGCGTTCAACCCCGTCTCCCAGACCGCGCTGATGTACTACCTCGGGGGCGTCGTCGACGAGCGCGGCCGGAAGCCGATGATCACGCTGGGAATGGCCGGCTCGGCCGCCTTCGGCCTCGTCGCCGCCGCAGCGGTGTTCGCTCCCGGCGGGATCGCTGCGGCGGCGGTCGTCGCGCTCGGCTACGTCACGCTCGCGGTGGCGTTCTCCGCGATGTGGACCGGCTCGGTCGCGTTCGTCGGCGACGTGGCGCCCGAGAACCGCGAGTCGGAGCTGATGGGGTTGGCGTCGACCGCGCGGTCGGTCGGCGGCGTCGTCGGCCCGCTGGGGGTGGGCGCGGTCGCCACCGTCGCGGGCTACCCGACGGCCTTTGCGGCGGCGTCGGTGCTCGCGCTGGCGGCGGCGGCGGTCGTCTCGCTCCGGGTCGCCGAGAGCCGTCCGGCTGTCACCGGCGCGGGTGGACCGACCGGGGTCCCCGCGGACGACTGACGTGACCGTCGGGAGGAACCCTCGGCCCACGCGTCCGCGCGCCGCCGACCCACTTTTGCCCTCCGGGGTCGACCGCCCGTTTATGCGAGACATCGACGGCGACGCGGTCGCGATCACGGGCGCGAGTTCGGGCATCGGCGCGGCGACGGCGCGGACGCTCGCGGCGGCGGGCGTCGACCTCGCGCTGGGCGCCAGACGCGAGGACAAACTGGCCGACCTCGCGGCCGACCTGGAGGCCGAACACGGCGTGACCGTCGAGGCGACCGCCGTCGACGTGACCGAGCGCGAGCGGGTCGAGGCGTTCATCGAGGGCGCCGCCGAGGCGCTCGACGGGCTCGACGGCGTGGTCGCCAACGCGGGCGTCGGCCTCGACGGCGATCTCGACTCGATGTCGATCGACGACTACCGGACGATGATGGCCGTCAACGTCGACGGCGCCTTCCACACGGCGCGGGCGGCGCTCCCCCACCTCCGCGAGTCCGACGGGACGCTGGTGTTCGTCGCCAGCTTCGCCAGCGAGTACCCCCGTCCCGGCAACCCGGTGTACGCCGCGAGCAAGTGGTGGGTGCGCGGCTTCGCCCACAGCCTGGAGGGGAGCGTCGGCCCCGACGGCGTCGCCGTCAGCGTGATCAACCCCACCGAGGTGCGCACCGAGTTCGCCAGCGAGCAGGGGGCCTCGTTCGAGGAGCAGTTCGACTCCGCGGACGTGACGGACCCGGACGCCATCGCCGACGGGATCCGCTTTTGTCTCTCGCAGGCGGGCACCGACACCGTGAGCGAGTTGGATCTGTACCGCCGGGACAAGTTCGCCGGGTGGTAAACGCCGAGTCGTCACCGCCGGACGGTCGTCGGCTGGGCAGTCGAGACGGCCATCCGCGGGCGTTTCTTATTTAGGATATACGAGGGTACACGCATGAGCCACCGCGACGATGACACCCGGTTGTTCGAGTGTGACGACTGCGGGGCGCTGAGCGTCGGCTCCGGCGGAATCTCCTGCTGCGGGTCGGCGATGGCGCAGATCGACTCCGCCGGCGACGCCGGCTCCGGACGCGATCCCGCCGACGACCGCGACTCCGCCGCGGCGGAGCCGATTCCAGAGCCAGCCCTCGACGACCTCCTGCGCGTCGTGTTCGGCATGTCGCCGGCGGAGCTTGATGTCTGTCTGTGCGTGATGGAGGGAGGCACGCTTACGGTCGCGGAGCTGACCGACCGAGTCGACTACGACCGCAGCGTCGTCGCCCGGCATCTCAACCACCTCGCGAGCCTCGGCGTCGTGAAGAAACGTCGGCAGATCCTCGACCGCGGCGGCGACGTGTACGCCTACTCGCCGGAGCCGCCCGAGGCAGTCCGTCGTCGCTTCCACGAGGTGTTCCTCTCGTGGGCGGCGACGGCGACGGACAAGATCGACGAACTCAGCCGCGAGAAGGTGGAGGGGATCGCCGACGCAGACGCGGGATCGGCGACGCAGTGGACCGTGTTCAGAGAGCCGTAACGCGTTTGCCGCGGCTGGTCGGTGTGGGCTCGGCGTCCGCGCTCACAGCCGGCCGACCGTCGCGGCGTAGACTCCGCCGAGGCCGAGTCCGTACACCGCGTGCCACAGCAGCGACGGGGGCGCGAAGTTCGGAAGCGGCGGGTTCGCGGGCGAGCCGACAGCGCCGAGCCACACCGGCATCACCAGCGCCGCGAGCACCGCCCAGGTCACGACGCCCCAACCGAGACCGAGCCCGACGATCCGCGCGTCCGAGTCGACTCCGAGCGCAGCCACGATCCCCGCGAACACCACGCCGAGAACCGCACCGTGGGAGACGTGGACGACGAGCCCGACCCCCGGCGCCGGCGGCGGAGCCAGTCCGTACAGCGAGGGGATCGCGACCGCGAGCGTCGCCGCGTTCATCGCGAGCACCAGCGCGCCCATCGCGAGCCCCCCGACGATGCCACCGAGCGCGCCTGCCCGCCAGTTACCCGGAACCGATTCGGTCGAATGGTCTGCCGCTGTCGTCGTTGACATGCGAACGCTCGGTTCGCCGGCCCCGGGTATGACGGTCCGTCGGTTGTTCGGGGCACGCCCGAGACAGCGAAGCAATTATGTGGACTTCTCACTCGCCGGGAACTCCCCCCGACGACCGCGCCGACGGCGATAGCGTCCGATTACTTATTGTGTCGTGTTACCAAGCGTCACATATGGCGCTCGAATGTGCGATCTGGCGGGCCTGCACCGGAGGCGACGCCGTCGTCCGCGGGAGCGACGCGTCGCCGCCGCGGTCGTTCCGGAATCGACCGATCTGTCGGGCGTGTCTCGACGCGCTCGACGCCGACCCGACGGTCGATCTGGAGATCGCCGAACGGTTCTCGACGCAGGCGGCGTGAGTCGTTCGGACGGGTGGTCGGGGCAACTCGGGTAGTGGGCCCCTCAGGCGTCCGCGGCGTCGAGCAGCATCACCGCACACCCCATCAGCGCGACATTCTTCAGGAAGTTGATCTTGTTACCCTGTCGCTTGCCGCCCTCCTGGTTCCAGAAGTCGTGGATCACGGGGGTCGTGCTCGCGAAGAACACGAGCACTGCGCCTGCGGCGAGCCGCGGGAACCGCCACAGGAGGATCCCGACATTCGCGACCAACAGCATCCCGGTCGCGAACGGGACCATCACGTCCGGCACGGGGACATCCTTCTCCTCGGCGATCCCCACGCGTTTCTCGTTGTTCCGGAAGCCGTCGATCGCCATGTACGCGAGGATGCCGGCGTACATGAGCCGGCCGAGCCGGGAGGGCGCGTCGCTCTTCATCGTCAGATCGCCTCGATCCGGCTCACGTTCGTCGGCACGCGCCCGACGGTGTGGTACTTGCCGTCGTCGCCGCGGCGGATGATCCGCCCCTCCACGTCGTTGCGGGCGTCGGGCACGTCAAACAGCCCCGACCCGCACAGCACGTCGCCGTCGTGGACGGTCCACGTCTCGATCACCTCGTGGGGCTCGCCGGGGTACGACACGCGCTCGAAGTCGCGCCCGAAGTTGGTCGACTCGAACAGTGCGGTCTCGTGCTCGTCGTTCACCCACGCGGGCGGTGCCTCCTCGCCGCCGCAGAAGAACACCGAACCGTCGTGGACGAACACCTGCCGGATGTACGAGAAGTCGTTGCCGCGGTCGACCCGCGTCCACGAGTCGCCGGCGTCGGTCGTCCGCCACAGCCCGCCCTCGCCGACCGCGTGGCCGAGCCCGAGGTTCTCCAAGTTGTGATCCAGATAGCCGGTCGTCGCGAGCCACACGTCCTCGGAGACTGGGAGGACCTGGTGGATGTCGTCGACGATGGTGTCGCGGCGGTCGCGCCACGTCCGCCCGCCGTCGTCGCTCAGGTGGATCCCGCCGGCTTCCACGCCCGCGATGAGGGAGTCGGGGCGCCCCGGCACGGCCTCGAGGGCGCGCAGGCGGGCGTAGTGGGGGTCGATCGGCGACTCCCAGTGACCGCGCGAGGGGAGGTTGCGAAAGCCCTTCAGCTCCGACCACGTCTCGCCCTCGTCGACCGAGCGGAACACGTACGGGTCGTTGGTGCCGGCGTACCACGCGCCGTCGCGGGTCGCGAGGATCGACCACACCTCGCTTTGCCCGGCGTGCCAGAAGCGGTCGCCCAGCGGGACGCCCAGGTCGGTCCACGTGTCGCCGCCGTCGGTCGAGCGGAACGCACCCTCCGAGGAGGCGACGAACACGCCTTCGGCGTGGTCGAACGTGCGGACCGCCGTGACGACGCCACAGTCAAGCACCTGTTCGGGATCGCCTCGCTCGAACGGAACGTCGTCGACGCGGTACAGCCCCGCGTCGGTCCCGATCAACAGTGACATACCGAGTGCCAGCGCACCCCAGATAATAAATATTTACCAAACTGTAAACCACTACGTGCCGCCACAATCATCGCCGGAGTATCGACGGTTTCGACACGCCGGCGGAGACGACCGGGCATCGACCCACGCACCGACGCACCCTGCCTGACAGCCCGTGACGACACCGACGCACCGACCTCCATCGACTCCCGACAGCCTGTTCCCATGACCGACTACCCCACCGCCCGCCCGACGGACGCGACGTACCTGAACGAGGACCTCGATCTCCCGACGGAGCTGCTGAACACCCCGTGGATCGACGGCCACAACCACGCGCACACCCTCTCGTACGAGGACCGCGAGCGGTACGCCCTCTCGGGCTGTGCCGGAATGGTGATGGTCTCCTCGGGCTACCACTGGACGCCGTATAAGCCGGTGCGTGCGTCGGACATCCGGTACCTCTGGGACGACGCCATCAACCGCCGCGCGGCCATCGAGCGCAACCACTTCTTCGAGGCGAAACTCGGCCTCGGCATCCACACCGGCGTCCGCATCGAGGACCCCGACGCGGTGCTCGCGGCGATGGACGAGTACTGCGAACTCGACGAGGTCACCGTCGTCGGCGAGACCGGCGTCACGCCGAGCCAGCACGTCGAAGCGTGGGACCTCGACGAACAGCGCGCCGTCGTCGAAGCGCAGATGGCCATCGCCGACGACCACGACCTCCCGGTGATCCTCCACACGCCGAACACGTCGCCGCCGGCGAAGCGTTCGTACCGACCCGAACTCGGGACGCCGGGCTATGAGAAGAATCCCGGCCTCGGCACGGACCCAGTCATCAACGGCGACAACCCGGCGCTGGAGGCGGTGAAGATCGACGTGACGGCGGCCCACGACGCCGGCCTGCCGGAGGAGCGGGTGATCGCGTCCCACGCCGACGAGAACAACACGGCGTACCTGATGGCGGAGACCGACTGCTACCTCAGCTACACCATCGGCCACTCGTGGCTCGTCGGCGTCGACGCCGCGACCGTCGCCGACGCCATCGACGAGTACGGCCCCGAGCGGATCATGATCGACACCGACTGCGCGAACGTCCTCCGAACCGACCCGTACGCGATCAAGCGGGCGATGTTCGAGTTGTATCGCTACGGCATCGACATCGACGACATCCGAAGGGTCGTGTGGGAGAATCCGCGGCGGGTGCTCGGGTTCGACGAGTAGTCGGGAGAACGATCCAACAAACCAAACAGCTATTTTCCAACAGTACCAACAACGAGGTATGTCGAGCGGCACCATCGATATCGACGAGTTCGAGAACGCCGACCACGACGACTTCGATGACCGGACCGACACCGAACGCATCGTCCTGTTCCTCGATGAGCACGACGACCGGGCGTGGAAGGCGGCGACGATCGCGGCGGAACTGGAACTGGATCCCGACGCCGTGAGCGCGATCCTCTCTCGACTCAAGGAACGCGGCCTCGTCCGACACAAGCGGCCGTACTGGGCGATCACGGACGACGCGGAGCGGCTTCGGAACGCCTACCGGCTCCACCGGCACCACGAGACTGCGGACGAACAGTACGGCGAGGAGCGTCTCGACGACCTCCAGACCGACGACATGGAGCGGGTGCAGTGACCGCGTTCGACGAACTGGAACGCGGCGATGTCGTCTGGGCCACCGATCCGCTCTCGGACAAGGGCCGCCCGATGCTCGTTCTCGGAGGACCAAAATTCCCCACTCACGGGATCCAGCTGATCACCGCTTTGATTACTACGAGGACCTACCACGAGGAGTCACTCACGCTTCGAGACACCGACTACGAGGGCGACCCACTTGGGAAACCGAGCCACGTCCTCCCGTGGTCGCTCGCGACGCTCAACAGCCCTGACGAGGTAGAATTTCATCTGACTTCTCTCGTCGACGATCGAGTTGCGGACGTGGCAGCGAAATCGATCGGCTACATCTCCTCGTGACCGATCCGGAAGACGAACCTACGTTCAATACAGGTCGTTCACCCACCGCGAGCGAGCGCAGCGAGCGAGCGGGCCAAGGAACCCTCGAAGCGCGGCTTCGCCGCGCTGAGTGGGTGACACAGTGCTTTTGATCCACATTTTGCAAGCGAGGAGCCGGAGGCTCCGAGCGCAGCAAAAGGTGGGTGGGCAGCACCTTCCCATCGCCTGTTTCACCGACGAGAGGTCGAACGAACCAGGACGGAACGGACTGCGGTCCCCGCTTACCGATACTCGCAGTCGTTCGTCAACTCACCCAGTCCCTCGACGCCGATAGTGACGGTGTCGCCCTCAGCCAGCAACACCGGCGGCTCGCGGTAGACGCCGACGCCCGGCGGCGTCCCGGTGAAGATGAGGTCGCCCGGCTTCAGCGTGAACGCCTGGCTGCAGAAGGAGACCAACTCGTCGACGCCGAAGATGAGTTGGTCGGTCGAGGAGTCCTGCAGGCGCTCGCCGTTGACCTCGGCGTAGATCGCGAGGTCGTGCGGGTCGTCGACCTCGTCGGCCGTGACCAGCTCCGGTCCGGTCGGGGCGAACCCGTCGAGGCTCTTCCCGCGGACCCACTGGCCGTCGCCGTGCTGGAGGTCGCGGGCGGACACGTCGTTGCCGACGAGGTAGCCGGCGACGTGGTCCATCGCCTCGTCCTCGCTTACTCGGCGGGCCTCCTCGCCGATCACGACGACGAGCTCGGCCTCGTAGTCGACCTTCTCGGTGAGGTCGGGGTCCCAGCCGATCGCGTCGTCGGGCCCGGCGACGGTCGTCGGGAACTTCGAGAACAACACCGGCGTCTCGGGGAGGTCGTAGCCCCCCTCCTCGGCGTGGTCGCGGTAGTTCAGCCCGACGCAGACCACCTTCTCGGGGTCGCTCACGGGCGCGTGCCTGTCCACCTCGCTCGCGTCGTACAGGCCGGTTCCGGTCTCCTCGGCGTACTCGACGGCCAGTTCCGCCTTTCGTCGCCACTCCCAGTCAGCGAGGAGGTCGACGGTCGCGCCGGGGATGTCGACGCCCGCGGCCGCGCCGGCTTCGGGGAGGCGAACGATCGTGTCGTCGTCGCGGACGGCGCCGGTCCACGCGGCGTCGTCCTCGGGTGTGCTATATTGTCCGAATCGCATCTGTGTATCGTGAATGGGTGTCGTGCCGTGGTGTGTTTGCCGTGCCGTGCTTCGGCGTCGCCGCACCGTCCCTCAGAGGTCGATCCCGGCCTCGTCGATGAGCCGGTGTCCGGACTCGACGAACCGGTCGAATTCGGCGTCGACGAGGTCGTTCGTCAGTTCGCCGTTCCGCTTGACGGGCTCGCCGTCGACGAGCACGGTGTCGATGTGGGAGGGATCCGACTGGAAGACGATCGTCTGCACAGCCGAGTGCGACGGCGCAGTCATGAAGTCGCTCGCGTCGAGCACCACCACGTCAGCGCGCTTGCCGGGGGTGAGCGTGCCGATCTCGTCGTCCAGCTCAAGGGCGCGGGCGCCCTCGATCGTCGCCATCTCCAGCGTGTCGCGAGCGGTGATGCCCAGTTCGGTCACTTCCTCGCCGGCCTCGATGATCTCCTGGTTGCGGAACATCCGCTGAACCTGCATCCCGACCCGCATCTGGCTGCTCATGTCGCCGCTGACGTTCGAGCAGACGTCGACGCCCCACGTCGGGCGGCCGCCGGCCTCGAGCACCTTCCCGGTGACTGGAATGCCGTGACCCATCTGCATCTCGACCTCCGGCGTCGAGGAGAAGGAGACGCCCTGCTCGACGGCGTGATCGATGTCTTCCTGTGAGAAGTGGTTCCCGTGGGCGACGTTCACGTCGGGACCGAGCATGTCCTCGTAGGCGCCGAAGCCCTGGTACTCGGGGTTGTACTCCGAAGAGGTCCACTGCGCGGCGCCCATGTGGATGGTCGAGAGCGCGTCCAGCTCCCGCGCCAGCTCCAGGTCGGCGACGGCGGTCTCGTCGGTGCAGAAGTCGGGGCCGCGGAGCCCGATTGCCAGGCTGAGGAGGTCGTCGTCGTCGATCTTCTCGCCGTACAGTTCGCGGATGTTCTCCTCGGGAAGCCCCACGTCGCTGTCGTACCACCACGTCGCCGCGTCGTCGCCCGGCGGGCCGTAAGTGTACACCGCGCGCAGTCCGGCGTCCTGCAGCGCGTCGACGGCGCGCTCGCCGTGTTCGAGCGTGTTGGGGTACGACCAGTCGAGGGCGGTGGTCGTCCCCGTGGCGAGCTTCTCGAAGGCGCCGAACAGGCCGCCGAGGTACATGTCCTCGGGTCGGTAGAGCCCGGTGATGTTGCCGAGCATGTGCTCGAAGTACTCACCCATGAGCGACCAGTCGCCGGCGATGCCCCTGACCTGCGTCTGTGCGAGGTGAATGTGCGAGTCGACGAGTCCGGGGAAGACAATCTTCCCCGACGCGTCGATCTCCTCGGCGTTCGCGTCCGAGAGGTCCTCGCCGACCTCGACGATCTTGCTGTCCTCGATCAGCACGTCGCCGCCGTCGATCTCCCCGATATCGGGATCCAGCGTGACGACCGTCCCATTCTTAATGATCGTTTGTCCCATGTGCATCGGCAACATGGGTGTGTGGGTATGAAAGTATTACCATTTGGTAAACAAAAGCGTCGGCGGTCGAGACAAAGTGCTATATGTGGCTCGGCGCAATCTCCCGGCAATGAGCAAGTCGGAGGAGGGGTCCGTCCCGGCGGACACCCGCGAGGACATCATGGAGGCGACGTTTCGCGCGCTCAGCGAGCACGGCTACTCCGACCTCCGCATGCGCGACATCGGCGAGGAGATGGAGATGACGCGCCAGGTGATCCACTACCACTACGACGGGAAGCAGGACCTCATGTCGAGTTTCCTCGAGTACATCATCGACCAGTACGAGGGCAGCGTCGAGGTCGACGGCGACGCCCCGCCGCGGAAGGAGTTGGAGGTCCGCGTCCACCAGTGCCTGTTCGGCCCCGGGTTCGAGGAGTTCTCCCACTGGGACCGCATGAAAGTATACCACGAGCTGTTCACCCACGCCCAGAACGACGCCGAGCACCGCGCCATCTTCAACGAGCACTACGACCGCATCCGCGGCAGCATCACCGAGGTGATCGAGGACGGCATCGATCGGGGCGTCTTCCGCGACACCGACCCCGAGCGGGCGGGGCAACTGATCACCGACATCATTCACGCCGCCCGCGGCCGGAAGCTCTCGCTGGGCCACGACGACGCCCCCGATCAGGCGTGGCGTTCCATCGACGAGTTCGTCGTCGATTCGCTGCTCGCCGACGGCGTCGAGCCCGGCGCCGACGGGTCCGACGCCTGACCGGCTCCCGACGGCGCGACCCTCCGCACTCCGCACGCTCGCGCTCATCTCTCGTCCTCGTTTTCCCCGTGCTCGACCACGCGCAGCCGCGGCTGTCGCTCCTCGTCGCCGTTGCGGAGCCTGAACGCCCCCGCGAACGCGACCCGGTCGCCGACGGCCGCCTCGCCGTCGACCTGCGCGATCAGGCCGACGCCGTCGAAGTCGGCCAGCGCGAGCGAGTTCGGCGAGCGCACGTCGCCGGGGGCGACGCCAGCGGCGTCGAACAGGCGCTCGCCGGCGACGCGAACGCTGTCGATAGCCAGCGGGTCCGGTCGCTCGGCGACCGGGTGGGTTCCGGTCGCGCTCGCGTGGGCCGCCACTCGGACTGCGTGATCGGTGTCGGCAACGGAATCGGTGCGCGTCACGACGATCGCCGCCGCGCCGTCGCTCATCGGGCAGCAGTCGTACAGCCTGAGCGGCTCGGCGACGACCGGCGAGTCGAGCGCCTCGTCGACGCTCACCTCACGGCGGAACTGCGCGACCTCGTTGGCGACGGCGTTGCGGTGGTTCTTCGCGGCGACGGCCGCCAGCGCCTCCCGCGGGGCGTCGTACCTGTCGAGGTACGCGCCGGCCGCGAGCCCGGCGAACGACGGGAGCGTGAGTCCCTGCGCGTACTCGCGGGAGTGTGTGAGTCGACTGATGGCGTCGGTCACCGCCGAGGTGTCGGCGGCGGACATCCGATCGGCGCCGACGACGAGCGCGACCTCGGAGGCGCCGCTCGCGACCGCCTCGATGCCGCGGTGGACCGCCGTCGCCCCGGTCGCGCTCGTGTTCTCGACGCGGTCGGCGGCGACGCCCTCGATCCTGAGCGCCCCCGCGAGCGCGTTCGCGAGCCCCGACTGCTGGCCGAGCGCCTCTGCCAGCGCGGTGCCCGCGTGTAGCGAGGTTACGTCCGCGCGGTCGAGGCCGGCGTCGTCGAGGCACCGCCAACAGGCCGTCGCCGCCAGGTCGACGAGCGGGCGGTCGTCGGCCGAGGTGAAACGGGTCATGCCGACGCCGGGGAGCGCGACCTCCGTCATCACTCCTCGGCGTCGTCCGCGTCGCCGAAGACCCCCGCGGCCGCCAGCTCGTCGAGTTCCGCCTCCGAGTAGCCCAACTCCGCGAACACCTCGCGGTTGTGCTCGCCCAACAGCGGCGGCGCCCGGTCGGACCCGCTCTCGCCGTTCGCGAACTTGAGCGGGTGCTCGATCACCGGAATATCGCCCAGATCGGGGTGTTCGATCATAGATCGAGGACCTTCACGCCCCCCAGCATCTTCCCCTGCGTCGGTGGTGCGTCGGTGTCGGTGTCTGTGTCGGTGTCAGTGTCTGTGTCGGACATTGTGGTGTTCCGTGCCGCGAGGCGTCCCGCGGCGGCTTCGTCGTCTCTCGTTTGGTTTACCGCTCGGTAAATCTTTCGGCGGCGCCGACCGGTTCCCCGCCATGCTCACCGTTCTCACGCGCACTGTTTCACGTGCCACGCGACCCCAAACACCGCGATGGGACCGGATCGGCGTGCGGGCGGAGCGAAGAGGCCCGATCGCACATCCGCCACCGCGGATCAGGAACCGCGCTGTGGTTGACCTCGGTTCCGGGAGACGTGCTGAACGAGCGGGGGGTACAGACGGATCGGGCGGGTGGCAGGAGCGGCTGAGGAACGGGTGAGCGGAGTCGGCCGGCGGGCGCCCCGGCGACGCTACTCCTTCGGCAGTTCGACGACGAACTCGCCGGGGCCGCGCTGTTCGACCTCGTAGCCGCCGGCGTCGAAGTCGTCGACTTCCGCCTGGAACTCGTAGAACAGCGGTTGCGGGTCGTGGTCGTTGATCAGCTCCAGCGACTCGCCGGCGTCGAGGTCGGCGAACGCGTCGTGGATGGTCGGGTGGCGCTTCGCGGGCGGGACGTCGCGAACGTCGAGTGTCTCTGCTGGCATGCACCCCGTCATGGAGGTCGCAGGCGGGGTAGCCTTCTCCCCGAACACGTTCGTCTGTCCCGCGCCTCTCACCCGTATTCGATGGCGACGCGCCACTCATCGTCGCCCACCCGCGTGGTCCGATACGCGAACCCCCGTCGCTCGAGTTCCCCGTACAGCGGCTCCGGCTCGAAGCTGTTCACGATCACCAGCGTCTCTTCGGGGCCGAGTTCGGCCAGCGCGGTGGTGATGTGGTCGAACGGGGGGTCGTCGACTTCGCGAACATCAAGCAGGCTGGCGTCGTCGCTGTCGATGTCGATACCGGTGTCGGCGTCGTCGGCGTTGACGCGTGCCATACTCGACCCTTCGCCGCGCGGCAGGTTGGTGGTTCGGCCGATGATGTTCGCTCGCCTCGCTGTCCACGTCGTCGCGTCGCCGGCCGCTTCACTTGATCGGTAGTACGACGGTCAACGCGGCGGTCCCGTCCGGTTCGGTCACTCGAATATCCACTCCGACCGCGAGCGGGGTGGTCTCGCCGGCGCGCTCCTGCACGACGACGCCGTCGATCGCCTCGCAGGCGCCGAACGCGCGGTTCGGACCCCGCGGGCAGTTCGTGGTCGCCCACCGCTCGGCGACGGTCGCGTTTCGCGCCACGTCGACGGCCACCGTCTCCGTGAGCCATGCGGACTCGATCTCGCGAACGTCACTCGCGATCGCGGCGTCGAACTCGTCGACGGCCCGCTCGCGCTCACCCCACGGATGGCGGCCGACGGCGGTCGAGGCGTTCGTCGCCGCCCGATCGAGGGCGCGAAGCGCGTCTTCGGCCGGCCGGTCGTGCTCGGCCGTCGCGGCGACGTCAGGATGCGCGCTCAGGGTGAGGTACGCCAGCGCCATCGGCACCAGTGCGGCGGCGGCGACGGCGGCCGCGAGCAGTATCAATTGCCCGCGATCACGGTCCTCGCAGCTCATACGTACCACACCCACAGCACTACCTTGCCGCCGGCGGTCGCGACCGACGCGCGACCGGTCGCGACACCGGTCGGGCGATCGAAGCCGACCGCGCCGTGAGGCGTCTCGATGCGGTACAAGAGATTGTCGCCGAGTATCCGGCGGACGCGGTCGCGCAGCGCGGCGCGCTCGCGGTCGAACGCGGCCGGCGATCGGCTCACTTCCGCGAGCCGCGTGTCGCCGCCGTGTCGCGGCGGTTCCTCGGCGAGCACGGTGACCGCGTCGTCCGCGTACGCGTCCAGTTGCGCCTCCCCGATACTCGGTGCCGGCAGTGCGAGGCCGAACGATGCCGCGACCGCCAGCAGGAACGCGACGCCGACCGCCGCCTCCACAACTGGCAGCGACAGCTGCGCGCGGTCCGCGCGCTCCGGTCGGGTATCGGCGGTTCGATCACGCATCCACGGTCACCTCTAAGATGGCTTTTCTGGTGCGTTCGGGGACGGATGTCACGTCGACGCTGCCGGTCGCGTTCGCATCGAAGGAGATCGTGAGTGTCTCGGCTCTGGAAACGGACACCGTCTCGATGCCGCGGAGCCCGCCCGGACGGTGGAGCACGACTCGCCCGTTCACCCGAACCGTCTCGACATCCGCGTCCACGAACTCGACGCGCACCTGATCGGTTCGCCTCGGTAGCGTTACCGCGTCAGCCGCGTCGACCGTTCGCGTTCGCTCCGCTGCGGCCGACACGAGGACGATCCGCCGGAATGAGACGCCGCCGGTCGGGTCGCCGCGCTCGACGACCGTGGCGCCGCCGACCCGGACGACGAACGCGGTGCCCGCGAGCGGCGGCACGAGATCGACCATCCGCGGGGCGTCGAGCATCTCGAGGGCGCTCTCGTTCACCACGTTTTCTCGGCGGGTCACGGGAGAGTCCGCGGCTGTAAGGCGCTCGGTCGCGACCACCGCGGCGCGGCGCTCGCCCGGGTTCCGGTCGGTGCCCGCGAGCGCCGCGTCGGCGAGGCCCACCGCGACGCCGATCGTCGCCGTGAGGACGATCAGCGCGGCGACGAGCGCCGTGAGGTTCGCTTGGGCGCGATCGACCGATATCGCGGTCGTAGCCACCGGCGGGGAGTCGCTCGCGGCGCTCATCGACTCACCAACTTGATTGCGAGCCGTCCGTTCCCGCCGGTCACGGTGACCGCTGTCTTCGCACCGCTTCGCCACGTTCCGGTGACCGACGCGACGCGGTCGGGGACCGCCAGCCGCAGCGTTCCTCCGATCGACGGATTCGGGTGATCGAGCGTCACCCTCCCGTCGGCGGCGACGACGCGGTAGCCGGCGCCGCGGATCGTCGCCGGGAGGTCGACGCGTCGTTCGATCCGCGCCGCCGTCGCCGGCGGCGGAACCGCCCCCTCGATCTCCGTCGCCACGCCGGCGAGGGTCCGGTCGGCCACGCGATCCCCCGCGGCGTCGCGGTAGTCGGGGACGATGCCCCCGAACAGCGCCGTCGTTAGTCCGCCGACGAACAGCAGCACGAGCCCGATCTCCAGCGTCTTCGAGACGACCGGGGTCACCGCGCGGTCAGGTTGAGGCCGCCGGTCGGGTCGCGGGCGTCGGTCACGCCGAGTGGACCGGTCGCGATGCGGGCGGCGGTTCCGTCCGATGCGCCGCTCGCTGCGGGTTCGCCGGCTCATCGACCCGCCTCCGCGTGCAACCGGTGGACCACGAGGTGGAACTCGCGCGTCCCGGGAAACCGGGCGACGACGCTGTCGACGCCGTCGCCGTCGAAGTCGCGGACGCTCGTCACTGCGCCTCGCTGCTCGAAGAACGCGCGCCACGGACGCGCCGTCGCGGTCTCGACGGCGACCCGCCACTCGCCGTCGCCGTGGACGGTGCGGCTGTGGCTCACCCGCGTCGAGACGGGGACCCGTCCTCCGCCGGCGTACGAGAAGCGCGCGTCGCCGAGGACGGCGACGCCGACGACGGCCGTCCTGGCCGAGAGCGCGAGCGCCGGATCGGCGTCCATGACGGCGTTCCCCGGCGGCCCGCGGACGACGGCGCCGGCGACGAACGCCACGCGGTGTCCGTGACTCGACCAGACTACGCCGCCGGCGTCCACGCGGCGAACCTCCCCGCTCGCGTTCAGTATCCGGACGGTGCGCTCGACGGTGCGGAGGCGACCGTCCGTGTACGAGACGATGCCCCGGTGGTGACCGGTCACCTCGACCGGAGCGAACGCGGCGTCGAGGTCCGCCGACACACGGCCCGCGTCGACGCCCGCGGTGTTCGACTCGACGACGGTGCCGACGGTCGCGGTGAGGCCGGCCATCGACAGGGCCGTGATCCCGAGGAGGAGCGCGACGCCGATGACGTGCGACTGCGCCCGGCCGCCGGGGCTTCGCTCGGGGGTCAAAGCAACCCCGCGGCCGCGAACACGGCATAGCAGAGGGCCACGAGCGTTCCGGAGTGCAGCAGCATCGCGTAGCCCCCGCGACCGGCGGCACCCGCGAACAGCCCGGACGCGAGCACCGTCGCCTGCGCGACGACGTAGAAGCGGCGGCGGTCCCGCTCGGGATCGACGGCGGTCGGATCCAGCGCGCCGCCGCCGGTCGACAGCGACGCGAGGTCCGCGAAGCCGTCGAGGACGGTGAGGTTCACGGCGACGACGATGCCGACGACCAGCAGCGCGGTCGTCCAGCCGACGGCGACGTAGACGAACATGTTGGCGCGCAGCGCGCGCTTCTCGTGATAGAGTCGCCCGACCTCCGCCTGTAACGTCTCGAACACCGCCTCGGCGTCGCTCCCGGCGTCGAGCGCCCCGGAGACGAGACCGATCGTCTGGGCCGCGAGCGGCGTACCGACGCGCTCGGTGAAGCGTTCCAGTGCACCCGTCCGGAGGTCCTCGTCGCGACCGCTTCCGATCGCGAGCGCGAACGCGAGGTCGGCCACGTCCGGGTTCAGCGGTCCGAGATCCACGTTGCACGCGGCGTGATCGACCGCGGCCGAGAGCGGCTCGCCGAGAGAGACGCGCCCCGCGACCGCGTGGACGAAGTCGCTGATCTCGCGGTCTTTGGCGTCGTCGCGCCGGCCGCACCGGAGTGCGACGCCGCCGACGGGGACGGCGTACGCCGCATAGCCGAGTAACGCCGCGTTCAGGGCGTCGACGCCGCTGGCGACGAGGCCGGCGAACACGGCGGCCCCGACCGGCGCGAGCGCAACGGCGGCGCTCGCGGGATTGCTCGGAACCGACCCCAAGAGCGCACTCGGGTCACGCGGGAGCGCGTACGTGGCCCGCTGGCCGGTCGGTCGAAGCTCGGAGACGAACGCGGCCGCGCTCGTGCCGACGACGAGCACGGCCCCGGCGGCGCCGTACACCGCGATTGCCCGTCTGGTGGTCGTTCCGATCGGGGTCGCGATCTCAGCCGAAAGCCCCGGCGCGAGCACGCTCATCACGGTGAGGACGATGACGAACAGCGCGGGAAGCACGAGGAGGACGACGAACAGCTCCGCGACGAGCTCCATCACGTCGGCGTTGCGCTCGCGTGACTGCTCGCTGCGGTGGCCGAGCATCCGCGACTCTAGCCGGAGATACCCCGCCAGCGCGTCGTCGCCCTGCGCGGCGTGCTCGCGGAACTTCAACAGGAACGGCGACAGTGCGTCCCGCGAGGGCGTGTCGCGGGCAACGCGGCCGATCCCTTCGTTGAGGCTCCCCGTGAGCGCCGCGGTCGTGAGCGCCGCGCGGATCGAGACGGCCGTCTCGCCGTAGGCGTCGTTGTCGGCGACGCGACGGAGCATCGCGCGCGGGCCGTCGCTGCCCGACGACAGCGCCGTGAGAAACCGCGCTGCCCCGGGAAGCGTCCGTTCGATCCCACTTCGACGGGCCTTGGTCCGCCACCGGAGGCGGGCGCCGGCCAGCCGAACCGTGGCGTACTTCGCGACCGTCCCGGCGAAGCCGGCGACCGCCGCGGCGACGTACAGCGGCGAGGGCGTCCCGATGTCCGGTCCCCCGACGGCGACGAGCGCGGCTCCCACCTGGGATCCGAGTGGCGACGGCAGCGCGGACACGACGGCGAGGGTCCACACGAGCACGAGTGCGCACACGATCCACGAGAGGCCGTACGCCCGCGCGACGTACACGTCGAAGCTCGTCGACATCGCCGCGCCCCGGTACCGCTTCCGGTCGACGACGTGACGACGGGCGTCCGCGTGGCGCGAGAACAGCGCGTACAGCGCCCGGTCGAACACCGAGAGGTCGCTCGCGCCGTCCAGCCCCACCCGCGTTCGCCGTGGCGATCCCCCGCCGTCGGAGGATGTCCCGTCGCTCGCGGCCAGATCACTCACTCCGATGCACCTCCGACCCGCTGTCGGGAGCGGTGCCGGCGGCGCTCCCCGGCGATCGGGTGCCGCCGCGCTCGTCGCTGGCGCGAGCGGCGGTCTCCCGACGGACGCGCTCGACGGTCGCCGCCTCGTCGGTACGGAGGTCCGCGAGGAAGTCGAACGTCTCCTCGATGTCGGTCACGCCCTCGCGGACGAGGTACCGGACGTACCGGTGCTTCCGGTGGAACTCCGCCTCGACGGCCTCGACCGTTCGATCCGTCCGGGCGGCGATGCCGTGGAACACGCGGTGATCGAGCCGCCGCGTCGCGTCGCCCAACTCCGGGTGGTCGTACGCGAACGCGAACTCGCCGCTCGGATCGCGGTCGAAGACGCCGTTCCAGCCGATCGCGGTGCCGTCCTTCTCGATTACGCCGTTCGCCCCGGTGCAGTCGTCGAACGCGCCGGCCGGACCGATCTCGATGGCCTCGCCGACGTAGCGGTCGCCGTCGGCGTTGTGCGGGAACACGACGAGGTCGATCTCTCCGAGGAGATACGGCGGCAGCCCCTGCTCGATCACGCGGTTGACGAGCGCGTCCACGTCGTCGGCGTGGGTCGTCCCGAGCACGCCGT
Source organism: Halobaculum gomorrense (assembly GCF_900129775.1). Taxonomy (GTDB): domain Archaea; phylum Halobacteriota; class Halobacteria; order Halobacteriales; family Haloferacaceae; genus Halobaculum; species Halobaculum gomorrense. The sequence goes on from NZ_FQWV01000001.1 coordinate 127,803, forward strand.
GGCCGGTGTTGAGGCTCTCGCCGAACGTCTCGAACGACGCGGGGGTGTTGACCTCCGCGATGACCTCGATATCGGGGTTCAGGTAGTTCGTCTCCGTCATCAGGTCCGCCATCGTGACGCGCTTGAACTCGTTTTCGTGATCGCGCGTCGTCAGCGAGATGCCCGTCTCGTGCGGGAGCACCACCTCTCGGCTCCCCTCGTCGATGGAGACCGGCCGCGCGTCGAAGGGGATAAACGGCGTGTGCGCGTTCATCAGCGTCGTCTTTCCGGCGCCGGTCGCCCCGGAGAACAGCACGACGCCGCGGTGCTCGTACAGCTGCCACAGGAGGGTCACCAATTCCGTCGGGAGCGTCCCGGAGTTCACGAGGTCCACGGGAGTATGCGGATCTGCCGACTGCTTGCGCACGGAGAGGTGCGGCCCGTCAGTCGAAATGACCGGGAGCGCGACCGCACACCGGATCGTGTCGGGGACGCCGTCGAGGTCGACGTTCACCTTCGCGCTGGGGTTCGAGGCGTTCAGCTCGGTCCCGTCGAGCGCCGCGAGCTGCGTGACGACGTTGACGAACGCCGCCTCAGAGTCGAACGCGAGGTTCGTCGGCACGCGCCCCTCGGCGCCGAGGCCCGATCGAGGAACGACCTTCACGCGCTCGCCGACGCGGTTGGCCTCCACGTCCTCCAGGTGGGAGTCGCGCAACGGGATCGTGAGCACGCCCTGACCGACGTAATCGCGCAGAACGTAGTACACGAGGTCCGCGAGTCTGTCGGGCGCGTACCGGGAATCGACCGGCGGCACCGCCAGGTCGTACTCGGCGAGCGCGGACCGCACCCGATAGCCGGTCGCGTCGACCCACGCGCGGGTGTCACGGGCGGTGAGCCGCCGTGCGAGGAAGCGACGGGCGCGCTCGCGCACGAACGCCGCGCGGTCCTCGACGACCTCCGTCGCGGTCGTCTCCCAGACGCGCTCCTTGCACTCGGCGATCAGCTCCTCGTCGCCGGGGAGCAGCGGCGGCTCGCGGACGGCGTATTTCGTCGCGAAGCGGTCGTCACCTAGCAGCCGATCGCGGTACACCGCGACCTCGACGGCGAACCCCTCGAAGCTCACCTCGTAGGTCCGCAGGCGCTCGCTTGCGACCCGGCCGACGTACAGCGCGTTCACGGGCACGTCAGTGACCGCCGGCGCGAAGTCGCTCGTGTGGACGACGACGCGCCCGTCCTCGCCGGTCACGTCGGCGACCTCGACCCGGTCGTCGAGCGCGAGCGGCGTCACGCGGCCGAGCAGGCGAAACTCCCGGAGCGTGTGGTAGTCGACCCGTCGGCGCAGCGCGGGCGTCGCGTCGATGAGTCGGTCGATCGCGCGCTCGTACTTCGGCTCGAACCCGTCGTCGGCGCGCTCGACGGCGCCCGCGCGGGTGAGGGGCCGCCGGTGCTGTCCGGCGTCGAAGCGGTTGGCGACGGCGCCGACCGCGCGCTCGCCCGCTGCGCCGAGGCTCGGCTCGCGCGTCTCGTAGCGGAACTCGCTTCCGGCGGCGCCGCGGCGCTCGCGAACGGTGGCGACGACGCCCGGATACAGCTCGTACTGCGCCCGAACGTCCGGCGCGTACCAGGCGTCGGCGGAGCCGGGCGGTTCGGGCGCTGGTACGGTCGGCAGATCGCCCGTCTCTACTGTCATTACGGCTGATGCTTCGTAATAGTATTTAATACTTTATTTCGGAAAAGAATCGTGCCGTTGCCCGGTCGCGACCACCCGGGGTTCGGTCCCCTGTCGCGGTCCCGCACGCCGTCGCCGTCGACGGGCTCACCGGGCTCGAGCGCACGGTGCGGGCCAGACGACGAAGGCCGTCAGACCGTCCGTGCCAGCGCGTCGCGGTGGAACCTGACGGCCGCCTCCCGACCGAGTTCGGGATACCTCGGGTTCGTCACCGCGCCGGTCGAATCGACCGCGGTGTCAGCGATCGCGAGTGCGCGAGACAGCGAGTCGAGTTCGGGGTATCGGCGGACGGCCTCGTACCCCGCTCGAAACGCCGCGCGCTCCGCGCTCGGGTCGTCGAGGTACCAGTCGACGACGAGGTACTCGGCCTTCGCGACGGCGAGCGCCGCCGGCGCCGCCATCGGCGACTCCCAGTCCAGGACGGCGGCGACGCCGTCCTCGTCGACGAGGGCGTTCCCTGGGCGGAGGTCCCACGGGAACAGCACCGGCTCGGAGTCTCGACCGGCTGCGTTCGCCACCGCGTCGGCTGTGGCCTCGTCGAGCCGTCGCCGGATCCGGGCGGCAACTGCGTCGAACGCCGGCGGGAGCCGGTCGAGCGCGGCGCGTCCGTAGCGCCTGAGCCACGCGACCGGCTCCGTGTGCTCGCGAACCGCGAGCGTCGAACTCTGCGCCTCCGTCGGCCACTCGTCGGCCGCCCACTCCTCGCCGCTCGGCGCCACATCGCCGAAGCGCTCGAAGGTGGCAGCGGCGTGGACCTCGCCCAGGTACCGGCCGAAGGCACGCGCGACCTCGCGCCGTCGCCCGGGGTCGAGCCCCGCGAACCGCTCGTGGAGGTCGTCCCCGCGCACCCGTTCGGTGATCATGTACGCGTCGCCGCCGGCGACGCCGCCGGCGATTACCGTCGCCACGGGAATCGATGTCGCGTCATCGAGCAGCATCGTCACGGCCGCCTCCGACCGAAGCGCGTCGATGTCGCTCGCGGTCTGCACGACGACCGACGGGTCGGCCGCGAACTCGACGACCGTAGTGGTCTTGCGGTTCCCGCGGCGAACCGGCGAGACCGATGCGACGTTCCGGTCGGGGAACGCTCGGTTGACGGCCGCCCTCGGGTCGATCCCCGTCACGGCACCCTCGTGTCGTCGGCTCCGACTGCTCGGATCACGCCCGAGTCGACCCCGGCCGTCGAACCGCCGGTCTGGTCAATCACCCGATTCATCCGAGCCCTCCAGCACGGTGTCGAGCGCGTCGAGTGAATCGAGCGTCCACGTCGGACGGTACCCTTCGTCGTCGGCGTCCGGGTCGGGCCTGAGCCAGACAGAGTCCAGTCCGGCGGTGAAGGCGCCGGCGATGTCGTACTTCAGGGAGTTCCCGACGTAGACGGTGTCCGCCGGCGCGACGTCGAGCGCCGCGAGCGTGCGGTCGAACGGCTCGGCGTGGGGCTTTCGACGCGGGAGGTCGCCGGCGTACACGACCGTCTCGAGACGGTCGGCGAGTCCGAGCGTCTCGACCTTCGGCGACTGCCTGCTCCGGGGGCCGTTCGTCACGAGTCCGGTTCGGGCCGTCTCCGCAGCGCGGTCGAGGGCCGCCTCCGCACCGGGCGTGAACTCGACGGCACCGTGGTCGGCGGCGGCGACGAACGCCGTCGCCAGCGCCACCGGGTCGACCCGCCGGTCGTGGATGGCCGCCAGCCTGGCGAACCCCGCCGCGAGGTACCCGACGTGGTCGTCGGGGTCCGGCGGGCCGTCCAGCAGCGGCCAGAGCGCGCCCGGCTCGCCGAACGGGTCGATGCCGACCGATTCGAAGGCAGCCTCGTACGCCGCCGTCACGTCCCCGGTTTGCCGGCAGAGCGTCCCGTCGAGGTCGAAGAGGATACCCTCGTATCTGCTCACACCCCTCCCTTCGACCGACCGAATAAACCTGTTCGGTCGGCGGTCGGCGTGCGAGGCCCGTTGCTGTGCGGCGCCGAGGCTCGATTCACGCGCCTCGGAGCCCGGATCGCTGTCCGCGGTAGCGGTCTGCGGCGCTCGCGGTCCAGGGTCCGCCGTCGCTCGGTTCGCCGTACCCGGACGCGACCAGCCCGACGGACCACAGAGTTAATCCCCCGGGGATGACAGTCACGCCCCATGTCCGAGCGACGACTCGCGGAGGGGTGGCAGGGCCGCTACTACGAGGACTTCGAGGTCGGCGACGTGTACAAGCACCCGTACGGGCGGACGGTCACGGAGACGGACAACGTCTGGTTTACCAACGTCACGATGAACCTCAACCCGATGCACTTCAACGAGGCGTACGCCGCCGAGACCGAGTTCGGCGAGCGCCTCGTCGACGGCACGTTCGTCATCGCGCTGTCGGTGGGGATGAGCGTCATCGACGTGAGCGCGAACGCGACGGCGAACCTCGGGTACGACGAAGTCCGCCATCACGCGCCCGTCTTCCACGGCGACACCCTCTTCGCCGAGAGCGAGGTGCTCGACAAGCGCGAGTCCGACTCGCGCGAGCACGTCGGCATCGTCACCACGGAGCTGCGGACGTACAACCAGGACGACGAGCTCGTCCTCTCGCTGGAGCGCACGCCGATGGTGCTGAAGCGCGAACACGCCGAGCCGTCGGCGGCCCGGCCGACCGGGTGGCCCGAGGGGATCGGAACCCAGCCCGAGGACGTGGAGTGACCCGCGGCGTCGTGCGCCCCGGCGACGCCCGAAACGTTTTGTCCACGCCTCCGAGTGTGGGTCGATAATGACGCGGGCGTCGCCGCGGGCGGTCGACGGACGGGCCGACCGGACGCGGAGTCGTGAGCCGACGCCGGGAGGTGACCGGCCGTGAACGCGAACGACCGCGCGATCACGGGGTTCACGATGCTGGGCCACGCGCTGTTTCACACCTACGAGCTGTCGATACCGGTGTTCCTCGTCGCGTGGCTGGACGCCTTCGACGCCTCGGCGGCGGTGCTCGGCACCGTCGTCGGGGTGGGGTACGCCCTCGTCGGCGCGGGGGCGCTGCCCGCGGGCGTGCTCTCCGACCGGATCCCCTCGCGGACGCTCGTGCTCGCCTCGCTTGCGGGGATGGGCGGGGGATTCCTCGCGCTCTCGGCGGCGCCGAACGAGTGGGTGATCGCCGTCGCGCTCGCGGTGTGGGGGGCGGCTGCGAGCCTCTATCACCCGGCGGGGCTCGCGCTGCTGTCCCGAGGGACCCGCGAGCGCGGCGAGGCGTTCGCCGCCCACGGGGCCGCCGGCAACGTCGGGACTGTCCTCGGGCCGCTGCTGGCGGCGGTCGGCCTCTCGCTGTTCGACTGGCGGACGGTCGCGCTGGCGTTCGTCCTTCCGGCAGTCGTCGGTGTCGCCCTCTCGGTGCGGATCGACTTCGACGAGACCGCCGCGGTCGACGGCGGACCGGCCGAGCCTGACGGCGGCACGGCCCGGGCGGGGGTCTCCTCGGTCGAGGAGTTCCTCACGGAGTCGCGCCTGCTGTTCACGGGCGGGTTCGTCCTCGTCTTCCTCGTCGTGATGCTGTACGGGCTCTACTACCGTGGCGTGCTCACGTTCCTCCCGGAGGTGCTCGCCGGCCTGCCGGTGTTCTCCCCAGTCGAGATCGCCGGCGCGACCGTCGAACCCGGCAGGTACGCGTACGCCGGCCTGCTCGTCGTCGGCATCGGCGGACAGTACCTCGGCGGCCGGCTCACCGACGAGTACGACACCGTCCGCCTGCTCGTCGGCGCCTTCGCCGGGCTGGTCGTCGTCTCGCTCGCGTTCCTCCCCGCGGCGGCCGCCGGGATCGCCCCCCTGATCGCGGTGTGCGTCGTGCTCGGGTTCGGGGTCTACTTCGTCGCGCCCGTCTATCAGGCGACTATCGCGGACCACGTCGCCTCCGAGCGCCGCGGGCTCTCCTACGGCTTCACCTACCTGGGAATGTTCGGGGTCGGCGCGCTCGGCGCCGCGCTCGCGGGGTGGGTTCTCACCGTCGCGAGCCAGACCGCGCTGTTCACCGTGCTCGCGGGGATCGTCGGCGCCGCGGCCGTCGTCGCAGGGGTTCTCCTGCGGCGGTGACCGACGGCGGCCGCGGTCCGCCACGCCCCCTCACGCGTAGGCGATGTTCAGCTCCAGTTCGTTCACCGTGCCCAGCAGCAGGTCGGGCAGCTCCGACTCGAAGCGCTCGCCTTTCATCCGGTGGGTCGGCCCCGAGACGCTGATCGCGCCCAGGGGCCTCCCGTCGGGGAGCTCGACGGGCGCGCCAACCGCCCTCAGTCTGGGGGTGTTCTCGGCGCAGTTCGTCGCGTAGCCTCGCTCGCGCACTGTCTCCAGCTCTGCGAGCAGCGCGTCCACCTCCGTCACGGTGTTGTCGGTGATCGGATCGAGGTTGTCGCCGACAAGCTCGCGGACCCGGTCGTCGTCGTGGTGCGATAGCAGCGCCTTCCCGGCCGCGGTCGCGTATAGCGGGACGTGGCCGCCGATCGCCGAGTCGGTGTGCACCGCGTCGGGGCCAACCTCGCGGTGGACGTAGATCGCGCGGCCCGCCTCCTCGACAATGAACTGCGATCGCTCGTTCGTCTCGTTGGCGAGCTTCTCGACTTTCTCGCGCGCTATCTCGTACGCCTCGTCGCGCGAGCGCGCCGCCTCGCCCAGCCGGAGGAACTCCATCCCGAGCCGATACCCCTCCGGCGCGCGGACGACGTACCCCCGCTCGGCGAGCGTCGAGAGGTGGTCGTGGGCGGTGCTCTTGGCGACCCCCAGCTCCTCGGCCACCGCTGTGACGCCGAGCGTCGTCTCGGTCGCGAGCAGTTCCGCGATGTCGAACGCGCGACCCACCGACGAGATGCCGCCTCCGCGGTCGCTTCCGCCCGATCCATCGGTTTCAGCGGGCGTGTCGTTCGTGTGTCCGGACATCCCTGTTACGTGTGCTTCGGACTCCGTGGACTAAGCTGTTCCGAGTGAACGAACACGATCGATCAGATTCGTTCGGGTTCCTTCTGGCGACCCCGAGCGTGACGGCGTCCGTGTCCGTCCCGACGGCGGGCGGGGACCGGCCGTTCGGACGGTATCGGGTCCCGCGATCCGGTCCCCGAGCAGGGCACCGACGACGCGAGAGACGCCGCGAACGCGGCCATATAACAAATCTTTGCGTGCGTGCGTGCGCACGAGACTTATCTAACACTCCACGCCGTTCCGATCTAGTCCTCATCTAGCTCTCCACGCCGCACGCGTCGCGGTTGGGGACCGTGCCGGCACCGTCGCGACCGTTCCCTCGTGCCGACGTGTACGGCCTTGCGGAACGGAGTACTTCCGGTCAGTACGAGCGGGGGAGGCCGAGGGACTTCTCGCCGATGAAGTTGAGCGCGAGCTCCTGGGTGATGGGGACGAGCCGCGCGAGGCGGGCCTCCCGGAAGTACCGCTCCACGTCGTACTCGCGGGCGACGCCGAAGCCGCCGTGGGTCTGGACGGCGGCGTCGGCCGCCTCGAACGCGGCGTCGGCGGCGAGGTACTTCGCCGCGTTGGCGTATGACCCGAGCCGCTCGCGGGGGGCGTCGTTCGCGGAGGCGTCGGCCCCCTCGAACGTGACCGACCGAGCCGCCAACAGGCGGGCGTACGCCTCGGCGAGGGGGTGCTGGACGGCTTGGTTCGCGCCGATGGGTCCGCCGAAGACCTCCCGCTCGCCGGCGTACTCCGTAGCCGTCCGGAGCGCGAGTTCCCCCAGACCGAGGCACTCGGCGGCGATCACGAGCCGCTCCTCGTTGAGACCGTCGAGCACTTGGTAGAACCCCTCGCCCTCGTCGCCGATCAGGTGTTCCTCGGGTATCCGGAGGTCCTCGAAGAACAGCTCGAAGGAGTGGACGAACTCGCTGGCGGTCTTGTCGATCTCACTGATCTCCAGGGCGTCCTGGGCGTAGGCGTCCTCGAGGTCCACGAGAAACATCGAGATGCCCTCGGTGCGCCGCTTGACCGCCGAACGCGGGGTCGTGCGGGCGACGAGCACGATGTAGTCACTCTGGTCGACCCGCGAGATCCAGATCTTCTCGCCGGAGACGACGTACTCGTCGCCTTCCCGTCGTGCGCGCGTCTCGATCGCCGTCGACTCCGAGCCTGCGTTGGGTTCCGTCAGTCCGAACGCCTGGATCGACGTGTCGCCGGCGGCGACCGCCGGGAGCAGCTCCTCCTTGAGCGACTCATCGGCGTACTCAACAAGCGGGACGGAGTTGTAGATGCCGCCGTGGACGGCCTGCGCGGCGGCGAACCCGCCGCCGCAGGCGGCGATCTCCTCCATCATCACCGCCGTCTCCCGGGTGGACATCCCGGCGCCGCCGTACTCCTCAGGGATCAGGATACCGAACCAGCCGGCGTCGGCGAGTTCGTCGACGAACTCCTCGGGGTACTCGCCGGTCGCGGCGTGCTCGCGCCAGTACTCGTCGTCGTAGCCGTCGCAGATGTCGCGGATGCTCCGGCGGACGAGCCGCTGCGTCTCGGTCAGATCCCCGGTCTCGCGCGGGTCGACCCGCATGGTCAGGCCGCCCCCTCACGCCCGGCTTCGGGTGCGTCGTGCATCGCCCGTGGTGTCACAGCACCGCACGTAAAATACCTCGGGTCGCGGCGGTCGCCGGTGGGCCTGCGGCTCGGGGGTCGGTCCGGTTCCGATTCAGTCGTCGACCGGGCCAAAGGCGCCGGCAGCGGTCCACTCGTCGAGGGTGGTCTGGTCGCTGGCGACCTCTTGGAACACCGCCTCGGTGTGTTCACCCAGCCGCGGCGCCGGCCGGTCGATGGTCGTCTCGAAGTCGGGGAAGTTGACCGGGTGGCCGGGCAAGAGCACCTCGCCGGCGTCGGGGTCGTCGAACTCGCGAACGAGCCCTCGCGCCTCGGCCTGCTCGTGGTCGACCACGTCTGCGAGGTCGTTGAGCGGTCCGTTCGGGAACCCCGCGTCCGTGAGCGCCTCCAGCCAGTGGTCGACGGGCTCCTCGCGGAACTCCTCCTCGAGGACCGCCCGGACTGCTTCCCTGTTCGCCATGCGCTGCTCGTTCGTCGGGTACTCGCGCAGCTCCTCGCGGCCGACGAGGTCGACGAAGTCGTCCCAGCGCTCGTCGCTCGGGACACCGGTGACGAAGTGGCCGTCTGCCGCCTCGAAGAGCCCGTACGGGCACATCGACTGGTGGGTCGTCCCCTGCGGGCCGGGCACCCGCCCGTCCATCGAGTGGAACGTGACGTACTCGTTCATCACGCTGACGATGGCGTCGAACAGGCCGACGTCGAGCTTCCCGGTGAACGCCTCGACGGCCGCGCGGTCGTCGTCGTCGATCCGCTCGCGCTCGTGGAGGCGGGCCAGCAGCGCGACCGTCGCGAACAGCCCCGCCGTGAGATCGCCGATCGCTTGGCCGACCTTCACCGGGTCACCGTCCTCGGGCCCGGTGACGGACATGATCCCGCCCTCTGCCTGGAGGATGAGGTCAAGCCCCTTCTTTTCTCGGAGCGGGCCGGTCTCGCCGTACCCCTTGACGCTGGCGTAGACGATGTCCTCGTTGCGCTCGGCGATCGCCTCGTAGCCGAGCCCGAGCTTCTCGGCGACGCCGTAGCCGAAGTTCTCGATGAACACGTCCGCGTCCGCCAGCAGCTCCAGGGCGGCCTCGGTGCCCGCATCGGACTTGAGGTCCAGTTCGACGGACCGCTTGTCGCGGTTGTTCGCCATGAAATACCCCGACCTCCCCTCCGGGCCGACGCCCTGCACGCGCGAAGGGTCGCCGACGCCGGGGCGCTCGATCTTGATCACCTCGGCGCCCAGGTCCGCGAGCATCGCGCCCGCGAACGGCCCGGCGCGGTGGACGGTGAGCTCGACGACCGTCAGGTCCGAGAGGGGGCCGGTCTCGGTCATTCCGACCCCTCGTTGAACTCGTCGACCAGCTCGCGGCGCTCGTCGGTGGCGAACTGCTCCCACCAGATCTCGGCTTCGGTCTCGCGGGCGGTCTCGAGGTCCGGCGCCTCGACGGCGGCGTCGATTGCGCGCTTGGAGGCCTTCACCGCCTCGCGGCCAGTGTCCTGGATGGCCGCGACGAGTTCCGCGACGGTCTCGTCGAGGTCCTCGCGGGCGACGATGTCGTTGACGAGTCCGATCCGATGGGCCTCTTCGGCGTCGATCATGCCCGCCGTGTACACCAGCTCTTTCGCTTTCGCCTCGCCGACCAGCTGGGCCGCGCGGTACGTCGACCCGCCGGTTGGGATCTGGCCGATGTCCGTGACGGGGACGCCGAACTTCGCCTCGTCGACGGCGACCCGGAGGTCGCAGTACATCGCGAAGATGAGCCCGCCGCCGACACAGTAGCCGTTGATCTTCGCGATCACCGGCGCGTGGACGTTCTTGGCGGCCGCGTAGATGTCGAAAAAGAGGTCCTGGCGGTCTTTCTGCATCGGGTCGTGCTCCTCGGCGGGGCCCGCGTACTGCTGGATGTCCGCGCCAGCGGAGAACGCGTCATCCCCCTCGCCGGTGACGACGATCACGTCGATGGAGCGGTCGAGCCGGAACTCCGAGAACGCCCGTTGCAGGTCGAGCATCGTCTCCGTGTTCAAGGCGTTGTACTTCTCCGGTCGGTGAAAGCACACCTCGGCGACGCCGTCCTCGACGTCGACGGAGATGTGCTTATAGGAGTCGTAATCGAACACCAAGCGCACGTAATCGAGCGGTGATAAAACGTTTTGGACCACGGTGACGCGTCACACCCCATGGCGTACGACTCCACGGCGGCCGAGGTCGAGCGCGTCGAGGCGGTGCCGCTCCGGCGCGATCTCGACGGACGCTTCGCGAACGCACAGAAGTGAATCGGGACGCGCGAGTACTGCCTCGTCCGAATCGAGGCCGGCGGTGCCGTCGGCTGGGGCGAGTGCTGGGGCCCGATCGCCGGCAACCACGCGGTCGTTGAGGAGACGATTGCCCCCCTCGTCGAGGGGAGAGACCCCGGGAACGTCGAGGCGATCTACGCGGACCTCCGGCACGCGCTCCGTTCGGCACACCACTCCTACGAGCCGGTCGGGGCGCTCTCGGGCGTCGACATCGCCTTGTGGGATCTGAAGGGTCGGCTGCTCGGCGAGTCGGTCGCGTCGCTGCTCGGCGGCCGCCGCCGTGACGCCGTGTCGGCGTACGCGACCGGCGGGTTCTTTCCGGAGGCCGACGCGGTCGACGACGTGCGCGAGGCGGTCGCCGCAGAGATGGCGGGGCACGTCGACGCCGGATTCCAGGCGGTGAAACAGAAGATCGGGCTCTCGCGGCACTTCGACGCCGACCGCCGGGACGACGTCTCGCTCGTCCGGGCGGTCCGCGACGCCGTCGGCCCGGACGTACGGCTGTTCGTCGACGCCAACCACGCGTACGACCTCGCGGACGCCCGGTGGGTCGCCGATCGCCTGGCTGACCTCGACGTGGGGTTCTTCGAGGAGCCGCTGCACCCCGAGCGGCTGGACGCATACGAGCGGCTCGCCGCCCGCTCGCCGGTGCCGCTTGCGGCGGGCGAGTGTTGGGCGTTCGAGCCGCGGTTCGCCGAGGCGGCCGACCGGGGGCTGATCGGGTACGCTCAACCGGACGTGACGAGCGCCGGCGGGTTCACCGCGGCGCGGCGGACCGTCGAGGCCGCGTGGGCCCGGGGCGTGCAGCCGTTCCCGCACGTGTTCGGGAGCGCGGTCGCGCTGCACGCGAGCCTCCAGCTCCTCGCGGCGACGCCGGGCGACCCGATGGTAGAGTTCGACCGGACGCCGAACCCGATCCGTGACGACCTGGCCCGCGATCCCATCGAACCCGACGGTCCCGCGGTCTCGATCCCGGAGGAACCCGGAATCGGCCTCGAGGTCGACCCCGACGTGCTCGACGCGTTCCGGGTCGACCGACCGTGAGCGAGCGGCGGCCGGTCCCGGGGTCCGGTCGGCGGCCCGTCCACCGAGCGGCCGACTCCCCGCCGTCCGATCGACCCCCCCGGCCTCGACCGCTCGCGGCAGCCGGCGGCTCTATATGTTCCGTGAGAGCACACCGCGGACGTGACACACGACATCGCACTCGTTCCGGGTGACGGTATCGGCCCCGAGGTCATGGCGGACGCGATCCCGCTCGTCGAGCGGGTCGCGGCGGCCCACGGCGTCGACCTCGCGTTCACGGAGTACGACTGGGGAAGCGAACGGTACCTAGAGACGGGAGCGATGGCTCCCGAGGGGTTCCTGGGGATGCTCGCGGACCACGACGCGATCCTGTTGGGGGCGGTCGGCCACCCGGAGGTTCCCGATCACGTCTCGCTCCACGGCCTGCTCTTGCCGATCCGAAAGCGATTCGACCAGTCTGTCTGTCGGCGACCCTCGATACTGTTCGACGGAGTCGAGAGCCCGCTGCGGGGGTACGACGGGGGCGATATCGACTTCGTCGTCTACCGGGAGAACACCGAGGGGGAGTATGCGGACGTCGGCGGCCGCGAACACGTCGGCCATGCGCACGAGGTGGCCGTCCAGTCGGCAGTGTTCACCCGCCGGGGGACCGAGCGGGTCGTCCGCGCAGCCTTCGAGGCGGCCGCCGACCGAGAGGGGCGGCTCACGAGCGTCACGAAGTCGAACGCCCAGGCGCACTCAATGCCGTTCTGGGACGAGATCGTCCGCGAGGTGGGCGCGGAGTACCCCGAGGTGTCAGTCGAGTCGCTGCTCGTCGACGCGGCGGCAATGGACCTGGTTCGCCGGCCGGATGCGTTCGACGTAATCGTCGCCTCGAACCTCTTCGGCGACGTGCTCACCGACATCGGCGCGGAGGTGACAGGGAGTATGGGGCTCGCCCCCTCCGCGAACGTCGACCCCGGCGGCGAGCATCCCTCGATGTTCGAGCCGGTCCACGGTTCTGCGCCCGACATCGCCGGCGACGGGGTCGCGAACCCGCTCGCGACTGTCCTGTCGGCGTCGATGCTGCTGGCGCACCGCGGTGAGGCCGTCGGGGACGCCGACGCGAGCGCCGCGGGCGAGACGCTGTGGGGGGCAGTCGAGGACCAACTCGCGGACAGCTCTGCCCCGCGGACGCCTGACCTCGGAGGAGACGCCGGGACGGCTTCCGTCCTGGCGGATCTCCGCGACCGAGTGTAGCTGCCGGTCGAACTCAGTCGCCGTCGGTCCCCTCCTGCGGGCCGACGAGTTGTTCCATCGGCGTGTTGAGCGCGAAGTGATATCGTCCCAGCCCGATTGTCACGATCGCGACGAGCGCCAACGGAGCCGCGACGATCGTGAGCAAGCCGGCGGCGCCGGCGATCATGACGAACAGCCAGCGGCGGCGCTGCCGAGCGAAGCGCGTCCCCAGCCCCAAGAGCACCGAGACGACACCGAACTGAACGGTCGCGAGCGCGAGCCGCGAAGGGGCGATGCCGACCGCCGCCTCCGTGAGAAAGGCGTATCCGAAGAACGCGGCGCCGGCGACGGTGACAAGCGCCGCGGCCGCGAGACAGCCCGCACCGAGCGTGACCGGCCACTCCGGGACACGCGCGAGCACCGGCACCGATTCGGGCTCGATCGCCTCGCCGCCGTTGGAGTCGCCGGTGCCGGTCGATTCGATCGGCCGGCGCCGCTCTCGGTCGCCCACGCCCCCCTCGTACACGTCGACGGCCGCGTCGGCCTCCTCCTCCTCGTCGGGAGGGCTGTTCCCCGAACTGGCTCGTTCATCGGCCATACCGGGCGAATTCCACCCCGACAAAATAAACACACGGTCCCAAACGCACCGGGCCTCTCGCCGAACCACCACTAAATGTGGTCACTACCCTGTGATTATTTATACTAAATCTCTAAATTCCCCCGTCATGGGAACAGGAGACACCCGAGACAAGATATCACGGCGATATCCCACGTCCGTGGCGGTGGTGGTGTACGCGGCCCTGTGCATCCCGCTGTATTTCTGGCTGGAGGGCCCAGTCGGAGAGGCCGGAACCGTCGACGGGTCGGTTGCCGCCATTGGGCTGATCATCGCGTCGATCATGTTCGTTCCGGTGGTGCGCGCCGGGATCAGACGGATGACCGACCCGAACGCGGGGGCGCGGTGATTCCGGTCGCCGTCGATCCCGGCGGTTCCGCCGGAGTCGGGAGCGAGGCGAACCGGACGACGAACCAACGGACATGGACGATCCGCGGGAACGACACGGAGGCATTTGACACATGGTAGACGCGAAACTCACGGACGTACGCAAGACGTTCAACGACGGACAGGTCGTGGCCATCGACGACATCGATCTCCACATCGAGGACGGCGAGCTGTTGGTGCTCGTCGGCCCTTCGGGATGTGGCAAGTCGACGACGATGCGCTGTATCGCCGGGCTGGAAACCCCCAACGGCGGCACCATCGAGTTCGGCGGTCACGAGGTGACGAACCTCCCACCGAAGGACCGCGAGGTGTCGATGGTGTTCCAGAACTACGCGCTGTACCCGTCGATGACGGTGTATGAGAACATGGCGTTCGGCCTCAAGATGCGCGGGGCGGACCGCGAAACCATCGACGAACAGGTCCGATGGGCCGCCGAGACGATGGAGATCGGCGACCTGCTTGACCGGTACCCCACGCAGCTGTCCGGGGGACAACAGCAACGGGTCGCGCTGGGACGAGCCATCGTTCGGGACCCGGCGATTTTCCTGCTTGACGAACCGCTCAGCAACCTCGACGCGAAGCTCCGAGCGGTGATGCGCACGGAGATCCAAGAACTCCAGCAGGAACTCGACGTGGCCGCCGTCTTCGTCACCCACGACCAGGAGGAGGCGATGAGTATGGGCGACCGCATCGCAGTGATGAACGCCGGGCGCATCGAGCAGGTGGCCCCGCCCGAGGAGATCTACCACGACCCCAACTCGCTGTTCGTCGCCGACTTCATCGGCTCGCCAGCCATCAACTTCTTCGAGTGTTCGTTGACGGGGACGACCATCGACCACGACGTGTTCAGCTTCGACCTGCCCGACAGCATCGCTGAGCCGCTCGCGGCGGGCCTCGACGGCGATCAGGTCGTAATCGGCATCCGCCCGGAGGACCTTGGCATCACCGACCCGGGACAGGGACTGTTCGACACGCGAGTGGAAGTTATCGAGCCGATGGGCGACCGGAAGATCGTCTACATGGACGTGGGCGACCGCCGGATGGAGGCGGTCGTCCCGTCGAACGCGGCCGTCGAGGAGGGCGACGACATCGGCGTCTCGGTCAACTGGCCGAACTCTCACTTCTTCAGCCCGAGCGGCCCGAAGGTGCTCAAGTGGGTCCACGCGGAGGACCCATCGGTCGAGGCGGGCGCGGACACCGGTGAGTTCGTCACCGACGGCGGTGACGGCAGGATCGACGGGGACGACACCGGCGAGGTGGACGGCTGATGGCGACGATCGAACAGGACGACGATCGCTTCGGAGCCAGCCAACGGTCGTTCCTCGACCGGATCCTCGAGGAGTACGGCTCACTGCAGGGGCTGCTGTTCCTCCTGCCGACGCTCACCATTCTGTCGGTGATCGTCTTCTACCCGATGCTGGTCAACGGGCTTCTGCTCTCGTTCAAGCAGTTTACCATCCCGCCGACCGTGGCCGACCCGTGGGTCGGGCTGGAGAACTACAAGTACTGGCTCATCGGCGGCGGTCAAGCGCTGTTCGTGTTCAGCCTGAAGATGACCCTGCTGTACGAGTTCGTCGTCATCCCGCTCGACCTCGTGGTCGCGCTGGCGGCGGCGCTCGTGATGAACGAGGCGATGCCCGCGCGACCGCTCTGGCGGGGGATCATGCTCGCGGGGTACGCGAGCCCACCCATCGCTGCGGGGCTGGTGTTCGCCACGATGGAGCAGGCGGCAACGTACGGAGTCATCTACCAGATACTCTCGCCGATCTTCGACATCCCAGCGGGTGGCGGCATGACCGCCAACTCCCCGTGGGCGTTTTGGGCCATCGTGCTCGCGAAGGTGTGGCGCGACTTCGGGTTCATGTACGTCGTGTTCCTCGCGGGGGTCCAGTCCGTCCCCAGCGAGCTGTACGAGATCGCGAAAGTGGACGGCGCCGGCCCGGTCCAGCGGTTCCGTAACATCACACTGCCCCACCTGCGCACCATCATCGTGACCGTCGTGATGATCCGGACGGTGTTCACCGTCGGCAAGGTCGCGATCCCGTGGGCGGTGACCAAAGGCGGCCCGGTGAACTACACCACGTTCCTCGGCGTCGCCATCTTCAAACAGGCGTTCATCAACTGGAGCATGGGGCGGGCGGCCGCGCTCGGCATGATCTTCGCCGTGATGGTCGTCCCACTGATCCTGATTTGGGTGAAGACCGAGACGGAGGACTTCTCATGAACGACGAATCTATACAGACCGGCGACACGACGACGCGCGCAGACGGGGGAACGCCCGCTGTCGACAGACGGGAGTTCGACTTCGAGTCCTCTGAGAATGGACTCAACTGGGAACAGCACATCAAGCCTGTGGCGAAGTATGTCTCGCTCGCGGTGCTGGTGGCTGTGATGCTGTTCCCGGTGTATTACGCCTTCGCGAACAGCCTGAAGACGCCCGAACAGATCTTCACGTCGCCGCTCGGCATTCCGTGGGTCACGTTCGACCCGGCGGCGTGGTCGGAGATGGCGTGGAACACGATGTGGGAGGCGTTCCCGTTCGTGGAGTACACGCTTGCGACGTTCATCGTGAGCGTTGGCACGGCAGGGCTCGCGACCGTCTCGGCGGTGTTCGCGGCGTACGCGTTCGCCCGACTCGATTTCCCGCTGAAGAACACGCTGTTCGTGCTGAGCGTCGCCGGGTTCCTCTTCCCGGTTGTGCTGCTCGCGATCCCGATCTTCGTGCTGATGCAGCAGCTCGGGCTGTTGAATACGTATCTCGGGATGATCCTCGCGTTCACCGCGTTCACACTGCCGTACAACGTCTGGCTGCTGCGCGGCTTCTTCGAGGACCTGCCGGACAACCTCGAGGAGTCCGCCCGCGTCGACGGCTGCACGCAGATCGGCGCGTTCTTCCGCGTGATCCTGCCGCTCTCGCGGCCTGCGCTCGCGTCGGTGTTCCTGCTTGCGTTCCTGCTCGCCTGGCACAACTACGTCATGGCGTTCATCATCGGTAGCGACGAGCTCCACACGACGCTCGCGCCCGCGCTGATCGAACTGAAGGGGACGTTCTTCGTCGCCAACTTCCACTACATCATGGCGGCGACCTTCTTGACCATGCTCGTCCCGATGCTGATGTACATGTACCTCCAGAAGTATCTCGTGGAGGGGCTGACTAGCGGCGGCGGCGTCAAGGGCTGACTCCGCGCCCCGCCCGGGATCGGCCCGGACGGTTCGGTTCCGTTTCTCTGTTCTGTCGTTCAGTTCGTCCGACAAGCCACCGGCGTCGACTCCAACGTGAGGACGGACGAGCACGACTGGACGGGAGACGACCGGGCGCGACCACCGACCAGTCGCGACGGTCGCGGTCGGTGGACCCGTCGGTCAGGCGATGGCGAACGCGGAGAAGGGAGCGCGGTTATTCGCCGACGTCGACCGTCCACTCTTGGGTCTGGTCGACCTCCTCGGTACGGTGGGCCTCGATCTTGTCGCCAACTTTCGAGGCGAGGTAGCCGAGCACGAGGATCACGATCGCGGCGACGAACAGGCCGCTGTTGGCCGCCGGCTCGTCCGCGATGGCGAACCACGGGTAGATAGCGGTGCCCGAGAGCTTCCAGTCGGCGTAGAGTCCGCCGAGAAAGTGCAGGCCGGCGAGTGCGTACAGACCGGTCGAGATCTGAGCGAAATAATCTGGCAGCTCCCGTTCGCCGACTCCCCTCACGGCTGTCTGATTGGACATGTGACGGGGTATCATACGCCCCCCGATTAAGCCTTGCGCTCGCAGCGACGCCCGCACGACGCGCGTGTACGGCTCAGACCCCCGGCTAAGCCAGAGGAACTGCCGACGGGGAAACTTATATATAATACGGCTCGGAACGCGTTCGGTGTTAGCCTATGACAGGCTCAAACGGACGCGGTGACGGTAGCATCGATCGGCGCACAGTTCTCAAAGGGCTGGGTGCAGGCGCAACGGCGACCGCGATGGCAGGCTGTACCGGCGACGGTGGCGGCGGCGATGGTGGCGATGGCGGCGGTGGTGGCGATGGCGGCGGCGGCGGTGGCGGCGCCACCAAGGGCGACACCTCGAAGCCGACGCTCAACATGTGGCTCGGGTACTACACGGAGGGTGAAGTCAAACGTGAGTACACCGACCAGGTCATGAAGCAGTTCGAGCAGAAGACCGGTATCACGGTCAACATCCAAGGCGTCCCCTACGCCGACATGGTCACGAAGTTCCGGGCGGCCCGCGCCGCCGGGGACCTCCCGGACCTGATCGAGGTGATGACGAACCCCGGCGTGATCGCTGGCGGCGGCGCCCGACCGGTCAACGACCTGTTCAAGTCGATGGAGCTGTCGGACGTCGTTTCACAGTCGGTGATGAACCCCCACTACGTGTGGGGGAAGCAGGCGACCGGCAAGGACGGCGCACTCGTGACCATTCCACTGGGGGTACGGCCGTACCTCACCTGCTGGCGAACCGACTGGCTCGAACAGGCAGGCATCCCCAAAGAGCAGGTGAACTACAAGGCGGGCCAGCTCTCCTACCAGGATGACCTCCCGGGGATCTATCAGAAGCTCATGGACACGGAGCTGGGCCAGCAGAAGGGGTACTTCCCCGACGCGACCGGGATGAAACAGACCGACGAGGAGTACCTCTCGAACTACATCCCGCAGTTCGGCGGATCCCTCACGGGCGTCGTCACCGAGGACGGTAGCGAGGCCGCCATCGACACCAAGGAGGCCCGCGCAGCCATCAGCATGCAAAAGGAGTTCATCGAGAAGGGATACTTCGACGCGAACGCCATCAGCATGGGCGACGAGGAGGCGACGACCAAACACTGGGCCGGGAAGATCGCCGTCAACCACGTCCAGGACTCGACGGACCTGTGGGCCGGCTACCTCTCGAACAAGCCCGAGATGATGAAGAACGGCGGGTTCACGTGGGGGCTGCCGTACACGGGCGGGGCCGACGCCGGCCTCTCGTGGCTCCCGGCTATCGCCTTCGTCGACGGGCAGTTCAAAGATCAGGCGAAGCTCGACGCCGCCGGGAAGCTGCTGGACTTCTGGGTCGCTGACAAGGACCGCGCGGTGCAGAACTCCAAGAAGCTCGGGTTCGTCCCGCCGACGCCCGACGCGATCAAGAAGCGGGACTTCTACTCGAAGACCGACTACCACAAGGAGTTCTGGCAGGGCGCCGCCCTGAAGACCGTCGAGGAGGTCTCGCCGTCGACCATCCCCGCCGTGCCGGGTAACACGGCGATCACCTACAAGATCCCCAACAAGATGCATCAGCGCATCATGAGCCAGGGGATGAGCGTGAAGGAAGCAACCTCGAAGGCCGCCACCGAGATCAACGAGGTCCTGAAGCGGAAGCGGAGCTAAGACGGTCGATCCGCCCGCCTCCGTGCGGGCTCGTTCGCGTTCGTCCGGTCACAACCGGCGATCAAGGAAGCCGAAACCGACCGAGTTCAGAACGGTTCGCGGTTTTTGCGGTGTTGCGGAAAATCGAGGAGAAAGCCCCGTGCTTTAGCGCAGGGATGAATCCGACAAGCCCTCCACAACCAATGTGAACAAGTAGCCCGGCGTCGTATTGTGCGGTAAGACAACTCGCGTAAACTCTCAATCGGAAGAATCGGGGTCGCTTCCCGCTGATACGGACGGTTTCACGTCCACCACGGGCAACCCCGGTGGGGAGTACGTGGTTGAGGTTCATCCGCCGTCCTCACAGTACCCCTACCCGTCACTGGAGACGGTCGGAGTTGCCTTCGGGGTAGCGTTGGACAGCCGGACGCCCCACGGTGAATCCTCGCGCTTCAGCGCGGGGAGGATGTCAATTCTCCTCAGAGCGGAACGACTCGTGCCCGCACAGCCGTTCGGTCGGGTACCGCCCGTCGGCGGGCGTCCCGACCGCGAGCACGCGGGCCTCAGTCTCGGCGACGTTATGGAGGAGATGCGGGGCACCGGGGTCGAACGCGGCGGCCTCGTCGGCGGCGAGCGTCTCCCCGCCGTCTTCGGTCTCGACGGCGATCTCACCCGAGAGGACGTAGTACAGCTCCGTCTGTGTGGGGTGTCTGTGGTAGGCGTTCCCCGAGAGCCGCTCGCCCGGCGCGAGCGTCACAATGTTCACGTTCACGCCGTCGACACCGAGCGCCGTCGAGAGGTCCCGCCGCGTCCCGGGCTTGCCCTCGACCGCGTCGAGGTCGTCCGCGCTCGCGAGTCGGTAGCCGGCGTCGGGCGCGACGCCCCGCAGGAGCGTCGAGAGCGCGTCCTCGCCGGCGCGCAGCGCCGCCGCGCTCGGCGACTCGGTCAGCCCCTCGACCGCCTCGGCGACGGCGTCGACAGCCTCGGGGGACAGCACCGCCCGTGCGCACTTGTCGTACTTCTCGCGGAGACGCTCCGGTAAAACGGGGTTGTCCGGCCCGCCCGGGGCGTGCGGCTCCTCGGCCACGTGGGTCTCGCCGTCGACGGTCTCGACGCGGACGCGGGCGCCGTAGCCCGCGAAGTCGCCGCCGAGGGCGTTCTCCTCGAAGTCCCGCTCGACGAGGTCCATGGCGGCGCGCGTCTCCGGCGCCCGGACGTACCCGTCGGTGAACTCGCGGACGCCAGCGTCGCCCTCGCGCAGCACCGCCGCGAGGCAGAACTCGATCGAGAACTTCGCCTCCAGCTCGGTGTCGGCGTCCGCGTGGATGAGCATCTCGTCTGCCGCCTCGTCGAGGGTGACGACGACCCGCTCGACCGTCTCGGGTGTGAGGTCGTGCTCGGCGACGAGGTCGCGCATCCCGTCCATCGCGGCGTGGGTGATGACCCCCGAGGGGTACGGCTTGAAGCCGATGTCCGTGACGGCCCACGTCTCGCCGAGCCCCTCGGTCACCGCGGTCGGGTCGTAGCCGTCGTCGCCGACGGTCATCACCGCCCCGTAGCCGATGTCCCCCTCGAGCACGTCCGGGTCGGCGGTAAGCCCCTCCTCGGCGAGGCGGGCGGCGCGGACGCCGACGGCGGCCGCGTGGCCGGCGTGGAGCGGTTTCGTGCCCGTCCCGAAGTTCGTCTTCAGCGCCGACGAGCAGGAGGCAACGACGCCGAAGGCTCGCCTGGTCGTCTCGGCGTCGAGGTCGAGCACCGAGGCGGCCGCCGCGGCGGCACCGAACGCACCGACAGTTCCGGTAGCGTGCCAGCCGTTGTCGTAGTGGCTGGGGTAGGTCGCGTGGCCGACCCGGAAGGCCGCCTCACAGCCCGCAACGTACGCCGCGAGTACGTCCCGGCCGGTCACCTCCGGCGTCATCGACTCCTCACGGCGGGCCTGCGAAGCCGCGAGTGTGGCCGCGAACACGGGTGAAGTCGGGTGGATCACGATCGAGTCGAACGTGTCGTCGTAGTCGACTGCGTGGCCGAACGCGCCGTTCGCGAGCGCCGCGCCCGTCGGTGTCGTCGTGCCCCGACCGAACGCGGTGGCGGGTCCGCGACCGAACGCGCGGTCGGCGTACCGCCAGACCCGCTCGCCCACCTCGTGGGCCGACCCGTACAGCGCGACGCCGACGTAGTCGCGGATCGCGAGGGTCGCGTCCGCGACGACATCGTCGGGCACATCGTCGAGCGCGAGTTGCGAGACGAACGACGCGAGTGTGGCTGTCTCTCCCATGGATAGCGGTAGGTGTGAACGAGCGACAAAGGTGTATCGACATCGGCGACGTGGACGGCGAGATGGACGAGTGGGAGCCGAGGGAGCGCGCGGGTTCGCCGGCTAGGGTGTCCGGGCGGGGCATCCTCGGACCCCAGATTCAAGATGTCACATCGGGAATCCGCATGGAGGCGATCGACTGGTCGACCGACGGCGCGGGCGGGCCCGCGAGCGACCCGGTACGCGTCGGCGACCGGCCGCGCGTGCTCGTGACGGTGAGCCTGACGCTCGTCGCCACGGTACTGACGTGGTTCAACTACCCGGCGGTGCTGCCGGCGGTCGCCGCCGAGTGGGGGTTGTCTGGAGTGGCTGCCGGCGCGCTGTTCGCTGCGTTCCAAGCGGGGTACGTCCTCGCCATCGTCCCCGCGGGGCGGCTCGCGGACCGCCTTCCGAGGCGGTGGGTGATCGCCGCGGGCGCGGTGGGCTCGGCGCTTGCAACCCTCGGGTTCGCGTTGACGGCGACCGGTCCGATCGTCGGGGCGGGGTGGCGGGCGCTCGCGGGCGCTTGCACCGCGGGTGTGTACGTCCCGGGCATGCGTCTCGTCGCCGACTGGTACCGGGGCGACGACCGGGGGCGCGCGATGGGCGTCTACGTCGGCTCGTTCTCGGCCGGCAGCGCCGCGGCGTACGTGCTGGGTCCGGCGCTCGCGAACGCCGTCGGCTTTCGGCTCGCGCTCGCGATCACGGGCGCCGGCGGGCTGATCGCGGGACCGCTTCTGCTCGCGATCACCCGCGAGCACCCGAACGCGACCCAGCCGAGCGGCGGGTTTGACCTCGGCGCGCTGCGACGGCGGACGTACGGCTACGCGGTCGGCGTGTACGCGGGGCACAACTGGGAGCTGTTCGCCGTCCGCGCGTGGATCGGCGCCTTCCTCCTGTCGGCGCCGGCGATCGCGGGCCGGCCGAACGGCGAGACGCTCGCGGGCGCGGTCGCGCTCGGCTTCGCGGTGCTGCTCGGACGGGCGCGCGTGGCCGACGGCGACGCGGCCGACTCCGACGGGCGCGGCGCAGGTTCCAGACCGGACGGATAGCCGTTACCGGAACCGTTAGGCTCACCGGCTATGGTATGAGTGAGCGTGACACGAGTCGTCGTCTGTTTCGACGGGCTGGATCCGGCGTACATTGACGCGACAGGAACGCCGGAGTGGGACGACCTCGCAGCGGCGGGCGCCGCCGGCGAGTGCGCCGCGGCGATGCCGACGCTGACAAACGTGAACAACGTCGGGTTGGCGACCGCGTCGCCGCCGGCTGACCACGGCATTACGGGGAACACGTACTTCGATCCCGAGACTGGCGAACGGTCGTACATGCGCACGGCAGACCACCGTCGCGCGGAGACGTGGTTCGCCGCGCGCGAGCGGGCCGGCGAGTCGGTCGCTGCGCTCGTGACGAAGGAGAAGCTCCGTGGGCTGATCGCGACGGAGGCGTCGACGGCCGCGAGCGCGGAAGCGCCGCCGGCGTGGCTGGAGTCGGCCGTCGGCGAGGCGCCCGACATCTACTCGGGCGACGCCTCCGCGTGGCTGCTGGATGCCGGCGTGCACGTCCTCCGCGAACACGAGCCGGACTGGCTGTACCTCTCGACGACCGACGTGGTCCCGCACAAGCACGCGCCCGGGACGGAGGCGGCCGACGCGTGGGTCCGCGCTCTCGACGACCGACTCGGCCGCCTGGCGGCGGAGTCCGACGCGCTCGTCGCCACGGCGGACCACGGGATGAACGTGAAGACGCTCTGTGTCGACCCGGAGGCGATCCTCGCGGAACGGGGGGACGACGCCGAGGTGATCCGTCTCATCCGCGACGCCCACACCTACCACCACCAAAACCTCGGCGGGGCGGCGTACGCGTACGCGACCGGGGAGACGGAGCCCGCAGACCTGCTCGGCCTCGCCGATGTCGACGGCGTCGAGGCGGTCTTAGAGCGCGCCGAGGCCGCCGAGCGGTTCGACCTCCCGCCGGACCGCATCGGCGACGTGCTCCTGCTCGGCACCGAGACGAGCGTGTTCGGGCCCGTCGAGGGGGGAGAGGCGACCCACGCCGAGGTGTCGCTGCGCTCGCACGGCTCGACCCACGAGCGGACCGTGCCGTACGTCTCGACGGAGCAAGGGAGTATCGACAACGGCTACGAGGCGTTCTCGCTGCTCGCGGACGCCGAGTAGCGGTCACGGGAGCCCGTCGTCCGACCACGGGACCGTCAGCATGAGCCCTCGCCGGTGGCGACGGAACGACCCGTCGGTCGACCGTGGAAGCGTATCCACCGCCCGGGAAACGCCGCGCCGTCTGCCGCAGGAGGAACACCTTTGTACGGTACTCGATAGCACGCACGCATGAGCGAACGCGACCGCGGGAGCCAGGCCGGCGATGGGAACGGCGGCGCAGAGGACGACGACGGCGAGCGGGCCGGTATCCTCGACGGAGTGACGGTGGTCGACCTCTCGACGTTCGTGACCGGCGGGTTCGCGACGACGATGCTGGCGAATCAGGGCGCGGAGGTGATCAAGGTCGAACGCCCGGACGTCGGTGACGACTCCAGACACTCGGGGCCGCCGTTCGTCGACCCCGGCGACTACGACGGGCCCGGGACGGTGGCGAACGACAACGGCGAATCGCCGTACTTCTGGACGGTCAACTACGGAAAGCGGTCGGTCGAGCTCGACCTGAAGACGGACGCGGGGCTCGCCGCGCTGTACGACATCGTAGAGGAGGCGGACGTGTTCGTCGAGAACTTCCGGCCCGGCACGGCCGACCGGATCGGCGTCGGCTACGAGGACATCCGCGCGGTGCGCGAGGACGTGGTCTACTGTTCCATCTCGGCGTTCGGCGACTCCGGCCCGTGGCGCGAGCGCCCCGGCTACGACCTGCTTGTCCAGGGGACGAGCGGCATCATGTCCGTGACGGGCGAGGAGGACGGCGACCCGGTGAAAGTGGGGCTCCCCCAGACGGACCTCATCACGGCCATGTGGGCGGCGTTCGGCGTCGTCTGCTCGCTGTTCCGGCGGGAGCTCACCGGCGAGGGCGACCGCGTGGAACTCGCGATGCACGACGCGGCGCTACCGTGGCTCACCAAGCAGGCCGCGAAGGCGTTCCAGGGCGAGGAGCCCGGCCGGATGGGGACCCGTGACCCCGTGATCGCGCCGTATCAGGCGTACCCGACCGCGGACGGCTACCTGAACGTCGGCTGTGCGAACCAGAAGCTCTGGCGGGAGCTGTGTACGGCCATCGGCCGCGAGGACCTCTTCGAGGACGATCGGTTCGCCACGAATCCCGACCGGGTCGACCACATGGACGAGCTGGAGGCGGAGCTTTCGGAGACGTTCCGCGAGCGCACGACCGACGAGTGGGTCGACCGCCTCGCCGACGAGGCGGGGCTTCCGGTCGGGCCGGTGAACACGGTTCCGGAGGCGCTCGCCTCCGAGCAGACCGAAGCCCGCGGCGTCGTCACCGAGCTCGACCACCCGGCCACGGGGCGGATGAAGGCGCTGGAGCACCCCCTCAACTTCGCGGGCGCCGAGTCGGGGTTCGAGGAGGCGCCGCCGCTGCTCGGGGAGGACACCGAGGCGGTGCTCCGGGAGGCGGGCTACGACGACGAGCGCCTCGCGGCGCTCCGCGAGGCCGGCGGGATCCCCGACCGCTGATAGCGATTACTACGACGATGTACCGGTGCGACCGCACGCCGTCGTGCGGTCGATCCCGGACTGACTCGTCGCAATCACTACGAGGCGGGCGCCGGCGGCTCGGGGGTCCCTGACCGCTCCGCCCGCTCCCGCCGCGGCCCGCCCCGGTCCGGTCGCTCACAGCAGCGCGTCGGCTAGCGCCGCCGGGTCCGGCACGCGCAGGTCCGGTCGCCGGTCCCACCCGCCGTAGGGGCGGTCGTGGCGGTTCAGGTAGACGCCGGCCATCCCGGCGGCCGTCGCGCCGACGGTGTCGAAGGTGTGCGCCGAGACGAACGCCACGTCGGCGGGGGCGACCCCGTACCGGTCGCACAACAGCTCGTACGGCGCGGGGTTGGGCTTGTAGCGCCCGGCTTCGGCGACCGACACCCAGCCGTCGAGCGGCACCGCGAGGTCCTCCGTGACGGCCGAGAGCATTCCCGGGTCGCCGTTGGAGAGGCCGACGAGCGCGTACTCGTCGGCGAGTCGCTCGAACGGCTCGACGCAGTCGGGGTAGGCGTCGAGCTCCCGCCAGGACTCGACGAACGCGCGGACCTCCGCGTTGGTTGCGGGGACGCCGACCTGGTCGAGCCGGTAGCGGAGCGCCCGCTCGGTGATTGTCTCGAAGGGGGTGTGGTCGCCGCCGACGAGCGAGTCCACCAGCGAGTCGCGAAAGTGCATCGCAAGGTAGCGTCGCAGGAGCACGCCGGCATCTGCGTCGGCGCCGTGGGCGTCGAGGATCCCCGCGAGCGCGGGTTCGAGCGTGGACACCCGGTCGAGGACGGTGTCGTAGAGGTCGAACGCGAGCAGTTCGGTCCCGGTCGGGTCGACCGGCGTCGTCGGGTGGTCGTCGGGATGCATGGGCGGTAGTTCCCTCCCCCGGGCGAACGGTCCCCAGGACAATCGGGCTACCGGCGGTGCCGGCCGTCCTCACAAGCTTGATTGTGTTCGGCGGCGACCCCCGACCGATGAGCGACGCCGACGAGTGGGACGTCGACCGCTACGAGGAGTCGCACGGCTTCGTCCACGAGTACGGCGCGGACCTCCTCGACCTGCTCGACCCCGTGCCCGGCGAGCGCGTGCTCGACCTGGGCTGCGGCACGGGCCACCTCACCGCACGGATCGGGGAGCGCGGCGCGGAGGCGGTCGGCGTCGACGCCGACCAGGCGATGCTCGCGGAGGCCCGGGCGTCGTACCCGTCCGTCGAGTTCCGCGAGGCCGACGGCCAGTCGTTCTCGGTCGGTGAACCGTTCGACGCGGTGTTCTCGAACGCCGCCCTCCACTGGATGCCCGACCAGGACGGCGTCGCCGACTCCGTCCGGGGGGCGCTGCGCCCCGGCGGCCGGTTCGTCGCCGAGCTGGGCGGCCACGGGAACGTCGACCGGGTCAGGGAGGCGCTGCGCGAGGAGGCGGCGGCCGCCGGCGCCGACGCGACCGACCCGTGGCACTTCCCCCGCCTCGGCGAGCACGCGAGCCTGCTGGAGGGGCACGGGTTCGAGGTGCGGTTCGCCCGGCTGTTCGACCGCCCGACGGCGCTCGACGGCGCCGAGGGCCTCCGCGAGTGGCTCCGGACGTTCGCCGGGTCGTTCGTCACCGGGCTCGACGAGGACGGCCGCGCGGCCGTCCTCGACCGCGTGGCGGAGCGGCTCCGCTCCGACCTGTACGACTCCAGGAACGACGAGTGGACCCTCGGCTACCGCCGCCTGCGGTTCCTCGCCGTCAGGGAGTAGCCGGCGGGCGCGCGCGGCGCGACCGTCGGCGGTCGCCCGGGGATTTATCGCCCCGCACGCGCCGTGTGCGCACATGACGGACACGGCGACCGACACGCTGATCGAGCACTGCCGCTGCGCCCCCGACCGCGACCGGCCGCCGGCGGTGGACCGGGCGCTCCGCCGACACCTCCTCGACACCGTCGGCGTCGCGCTCGGCGCGCGCGAACACGCCGGGTCGAGCCCGTCGATCGAACGCGCGGCGCGACGCCTCGCGGGCGCGTCCGGGTCGGAGGGGACCGGCGCGGGCGCGGACGCCGGCGCGGCGACCGTGTGGGCGACCGGCGAGCGCCTGCCCGCCGGGGAGGCGGCGCTGCTGAACGGCGCGCACGCCCACAGCCTCGACTTCGACGACACCCACCGGGAGTCCTCGCTGCACCCGGGTGCCCCGGTCGTGCCCGCGGCGCTCGCGGTCGCCGAGCGGCGCGCCGCGGCTGGCGACCCCGTCGACGGCGAGCGCGTGCTCGCGGGCGTCCGCGCCGGCTACGACGTGGCGTGCGCGGTCGGGCGGGCGGTCGACCCCGACGCCCACTACGACCGCGGCTTCCACGTCACCGCGACCTGCGGGACCTTCGGCGCGACCGCGGCCGCGGGCGTCGTCGCGGGGCTGAGCGAGGCGGGGTTCGCGGACGCCTTCGGCGTCAACGGGAGCCAGGCGGCGGGGTCGCTGCAGTTCCTCGCGAACGGCGCGTGGAACAAGCGGCTCCACCCGGGGCTTTCGGCCCGCCGCGCGGTGGAGGCGGTCACGCTCGCCGCCGAGGGGTTCCGCGGCGCCGCGGACGCCGTCGGCGGCGAGCACGGCTTCCTTGCGGGGTACACGCCGTCGGCCGACCCGGGGGAGCTGGCGGACATCGGCGGCCGCGAGGCGGTGCTGGAGACGGCGCTGAAGCCGTACCCCTGCTGTCGGTACATGCACTCGGCGCTCGACGCGCTGTGCGGCCTCGCAGACGAGGTCGATCCCGACGCGGTCGAGCGCGTCGTCGTCGACCTCCCGAAGCCGGGCGTGACGCTCACCGGCGACCCGATCGGGGCAAAGCGTCGCCCGGAAAACCTCGTCGACTGTCAGTTCTCGATGCCGTTCGGCGCCGCGCTCGCGCTCTCGACGGGCGAGGCGGGCCTGAAGGCGTTCCTCGACGCGCGGGATCGTCTCGACAACCCTGCGCTCCGGCGGCTGATGGACGCGACAGAGGTGGTCTCTACCGAGGCGACCGCCGAGCCGTTCCCGGAGCGGTGGGCTGCCGCCGTCGTCGTCGAGACCGACGACGGCGACCACCACGAGCGGTTCGTCGAGGCCGCCCCCGGTGAGCCCGAGCGCCCGCTCGACGCCGACGCGGTCGAGGAGAAGTTCGCGTCGTTGGCGGGGAGCGCCGGCGCCGACGCCGACGCGGTGGAGGCGGCGTTGGCCGCCGCCCGCGCCGACCCCTTCGACCTCGACGCGTTCCTCGATGCGGTCCGGGCGGGCGTCGCAGAGGCACCGGCCGAAGCCTGATACTGTCGGACGTACGCACGTCACGACGTTCTCCACACCGGGTGGCGAATAGCTTCACGAAGGAACCTCCGACAGTATGAGGCGGTCGGGAACGGTCGCGTCGATCTTCTAGCGGGGGACTGCTGGGATTATCGGCGCCCCGCCGCTGAGCCCCAAGACAGCTATGACGTGAACGACATCGTCGTCAACGGTTGTACCGTCACGGGGATCGTCGAGGGCGACTCGAACCTCTCGGGGTTCATTCCGGACCTGATCGAACTGTCTCGCCAGGGGACGTTCACGTCCGACGAGCTCATCACGTACTACGACTTCGACGATGTCGAAAAGACGGTCGAGGACTCGGAGTCGGGCGAGACGACCAAGCCCGTACTGCGGGTGAGCGAGCCCTGACGCGGTCGGGAAGCAGCCGACGGAGCGGTCCGCCTCCTGCTCGACGCGCCGACGGTGTCTCTCCGCCTCAGAACTCGTCGATCACCGGGATCCCCTCGGTCCCGAAGTCCGTCATCGCCGACAGCCTGTCGTTCACGTCGTCCAGCGTCACCGTCTCGCTGATCACGGCGCTGGGGTCGAGCTTGTCGCGGGCGACCATCCGGAAGATCTCGTCGTAGCGCGTCGGCGGCAGGCCCAGTGATCCGACGAACTCGATCTCTTTCATCACCATCGCGTCCGTCGGGAGGCCCACCATGCCCTCCTCCTCGGACGTGGTGAGGCCGATCTGGACGTGCGTGCCCCGCGTGCCGAGGCTGAGTACCGAGTTGCGGCACGTCTCGGCGATGCCGAGCGCGTCGACGGAGACGTGACAGCCGCCGCCCGCGAGCGCCTGCACCGCCCCCGGAACGTCGTCGGCCTCGCCGGCGTTGACCGTCTCAGCGGCGCCCAGTTCCACCGCCTTCGAGAGCTTCTCGTCGTCGAGGTCGACGGCGACGACGTTCGCGCCCAGGGCGTCGGCGATGTGGACCGCCGAGAGGCCGACCCCGCCGACGCCGTGAACGGCGACCCAGTCGCCCGCCTCGACGGGCGCCCGGTGGGCCAATCCGTGGAAAGCGGTCATGAACCGACAGCCCAGCCCCGCCATGTCGACGGAGCCGACGCCGTCCGGGAGGTGAACGAGATTGTGGTCGGCCGCGGGCACGTGGACCAGCTCGGCGAAGGCGCCGGGGACCGGCTCGACGAACCCCAGCGGCATCGGGTTCTCGCAGGTGTTCCCGTGGCCCGTCCGGCACTGCATACAGGTGCCGTCGCCGAGGTTGAACGGGACGGCGACGTGGTCGCCCTCGGCGAAGTTCGTCACGTCCTCGCCGACGGCGGCGACGCGACCCGCCGGCTCGTGGCCCAGGATCTGTCCCGGCTGGGGCTGGATCCCGAGCCAGTCCCAGTCGCCCTGCCAGCCGTGCCAGTCCGACCGACAGATACCGCACGCCTCGACCTCGACGACGACGCCCGTAGGCTCCGGCTCCGGATCCTCGACTTCGGTTACGTCGAGCGGTTCCCCGTGCTCCCGCAGGACTGCTGCTCGCATGACAGGTGCCTATTGGTGACAATTAACATAGCTTTTCCTGTCGGTCGTCCCGCTCGGCGGGATCAGGCGGGCGTCGGTAGCCGACGCGAGCGGGCCGTCGCGGCTCACGTGACCGGCAGGTCGACCGCGATCACCGTTCCGTCCTCGTCGGCCGAGACCAATCGCAGGTCGCCGCCGTGCATGTCGGCGACCCACTTCGCCAGCCACAACCCCAGCCCCGAGGCGTGTTGCAGCTGCGTTATCTCGCGGTCGCCGGCGACGACCGACCACTCCGCGTCGGGGATCCCCGGCCCGTCGTCGGCGACCGCGATCCGGACCGTCTCCTCGTCGAAGTCGACCACGCGGATCTCGACGGCCGACTTCGGATCCGGTGTGCCGAACTCGACGGCGTTGTCGAGCAGCTCCGCGACGGCGCGGTGGATCGCGTCGTCGTACGGGACGGGACGGGCCACGTCGACGTCGATCCGAACGTCCGCTTCCGAGGCGACCGACCGGACGAGCCGGACGAGTCGCTCCTCGATCGCCGCCGGCGGCACCGGGGCGCTGTCGCCCTCGCCGTCACGGAGCGTCCGCTGGATCGCCTGCGCCGTCTCGCTCGCGTCGACGAGCGACCGGCTCGCCTCCTCGATCGCCGCCGCGTGTTCGGCCGCGTCCTCGACACTGTCGGCCGACCGGACCAGCCCCGCGCGCCCGAGGATCACGTTCGTCTGGTTGCGGAGGTTGTGCCGCAACAGGCGGTGAAGCACGCGGAGGTGGGTCTCCTGCTGTCTGACCTCCGTGATGTCGGTCAACACGACGAACGCCCGCTCGGCGCCGTCGTCGCGGTAGGGGACGTTCCGGAACAGGTAGTACCGAAGCCCGCGGGGCGTCTGGATTTCGACCTCCCGCTCGACCGTCCCGTCGACGTCGCCGAGTCCCGCCAGGGCGTCGGCGATCGCCGCGGGGATCGACGCGCGAACCGCCGAGAGCGGCGCGTCCCGAAGGCTCGACCCCTCGGTGTCGGTCAGGGCGGCGAAGCGGTCGTTGACCGCCCGGATCGTCGCCCCGTCGTCCTCGAAGCTCAACTCCACGAGCGGGTCGGTGAGCGTCTCGAACAGCTCCGCGAACCGGCGCCGCTGCCGGGAGACCTCCGCCCTCGCGGTCCGGAGTTCGCGGATGTCTTGGACCGTTGCGACGACGCCATCGGCGCCGGCCCCGTCGATGGCGGAGACGGCTATCCGGGCCGGGATCACCTCGCCCTCTCGGGAGACCAGCTCGGTCTCCACCGTCGCCGACGCGGGGCCGGCCGGCGGGTCGAGGAGGTCGTCGACAGCTCCGGTATCGGCCAGCACGTCGGCGACGTGGGTCCCGACGAGGGCCGACTGGGTCGTCCCGAGCGTCGCCGCGAGCGAGTTGGTGACGAGCGTGAACTCACGCTCCTCGTCCAGCGTGAACAGCATGTCGTCGGCGGCCTCCACGGCGGCCTGATACCGACGGCGCTCCCGGTCCCGGTCGACGCGATCGAAGACCGACTCCGCGGTCGCCGCGAGCAGCTCGAGGAACTGTCGGCCGTCAGTAGAGAACGACTCGTCGCTGCGATGGCCGACGCTCAGCGTTCGCGTGTCGCCGATCGGCAGGTACGTGGCCGTCTCGTCCAGATCGGCGTCAACGTGGTCGAGGTCGTCGGTACTGACGACCCGATTCTCCGTGAACGCCGTCCCGACGGGCCCCTCGTCGGCGTCGTATCGCGGCCGGTCGCCCAGGCGGTCACGGACGGCGTCGGGGACCGCGATCGGCACGAGCTCGTCGGTCTCGGGGTCGTGCTCCCGGACAACGGCGCTCTCGGCTTCGATCGTGTTCATCGCGACGTCGACGACCCGCTCGGCGACGCCGGCGGCCGTTGCCTCCCGGACCATCTCCTGGGTCGCCCGCAGGAGGTTGTTCAAGATCCGTTCGCGCCGCCGCTGCTGGCTCACATCGCGGAGCGTCCCGACCGTGCCTGAAAACGAGCCGTCCTCGTGTGGCCTGAGCGTCATCCGGTCAGTGCAGGGCACCCGCCGTCCATCCTTTCTGACGAGTTCGACGTCGAGCTTCGCGATCGACAGCTCGCCGTCCTCGTTCCCGGAGTAGTCCCTGAGCAGCTCTCGTAGCGCGTCTTCCGCCTCCTCGACCGTCTCGTCGTCTTTGATCCGGTGTACCGACGACCCCAGCAGCTCCGCTCGATCGTACCCCGTCATCTCGCACAGCGCGTCGTTGACGAACGTGAACCGCCCGTCCTCGTCGAGGATGTACACGGCGTCGCCGACGGTCTTGACGAGGTACTCGTAGAGGGTGGCGTCGTGTTCGTCGCCCGCCAGCGGTCTCCGCTCCTGATCCGCCGGTTCGCGTTCCAGCGCCACCGGCGGTCCGTCGTCCGCACCGCTCGACGCGTCCTCGCGGGCCGAGAGCCGCCCGAGCTTCGCCGTGAGCAGGTCGATGTCGTCTCCGGGCCTCCAGACGATCGCGTCCGCGGCGCCCGCGTCGATGGCCGCCCCCGCGACTCCCGGGTCCGGCGTCGCCCAGACGACCGGTCGGTCGAGGCCCGCCACAACCGGGTCGGCTTCGGTCGCGAACACCACGGCGGGCGCGTCGGCTCCCCGAGCGGCGTCGCCGTCGAGTTCGTCGAGCGGCCGGAGCGCGTCGAGCGGAACGCCGGCGTCCGCCGAGAGGTCGTCGATCGTCGCCTCGAGCGCCTCGCGGCGGTCTCGGAACCCGTCCCCGTAGTACGGACTGAGCGTGTGCGCTGCGGTACGGGATCGGTCTTCCATTCGGCGAGATCTGATCTCCCCGCCACTTGAGGGTTCGTATGTCGAAGCCGACCCCCGAGGGACCGGTCAGCGCGCTCGCCCCTCCCGTGGGTGGGTTCGACGACCGCCGACTCGCGGGCGAGCGACGGCCGCGTCGCGTGGAGCGACAGGCGCCTCGGACCCCCCGATCAGGCGTCGCGCAGCGCGCTCACGCGCGCCTCCAGTTCGGCGATCGCCTCGCTTTGATCGTCGGTTACCGCCACGATGTCGTCGACGGCCTCCTCGCTGTCCGCGGCGTGGTCGCGCGCCGCCTCGAGCGTCGAAGTCAACTCCTCGATCGTCTTCGCCTGATCGTCGGTCGTACGCGACACCTCATTGACCCCGTCGGCCGCTTGCTCGATGGAGGCCGCGATGTTCTCGAACGCCGCCAACACGTCCTCGATCTGGTCGCTCGCAGATGCGATCTCCCGGTACGACTGCTCGGCGGCGACGACGGTGGAATCCGTCCGCGACTGGAGTTCGTCGATGTCTCGCGTGATCTGCTCGGTGTGTTGGCTCGTCTCGTCGGCGAGCGTTTTCACCTCCTCGGCGACGACAGCGAACCCGTCGCCGTCCTCGCCCGCCCGGGCGGCCTCGATGTTGGCGTTGAGCGCGAGGAGGTTCGTCTGCTCGGCCACGTCGGAGATGACCTCGACGATCGCTCCGATATCGTTCATCCGGTCGCCCAGCTCGGTCACGTTCTCCACGAGGTCCTCGCCGATGTCGGTCACCTCCTCGGTCGCCTCGCGGGCGTCCCTGGAGACCCCGAGGCCGTCGGTCGCGGCGTCGCGCGCCTGCTCGGCGGCGGTGTCGACCTCCTCGGCGGTCGCTGCGACCTCCTCCATCGACGCCGAGAACGTCTGGATCTCGTCGACGCCGTCGACCAGCAGGTCGTTCTGCTCGTGGACGTTCTCGGCGATCGCTTCGGCCGCCGACACCGCCCGCTCGACCGACTCGCCCAGGTGGGTCGCCTGCTCGTCGACGCGGACGACAGTCGTTTGGAGGCGCTCGGCCGTCTCGTTGCCCTCACTGACGACGGTCGACAGGTTCGAGTCGATCGCGTCGCCGTCGTCGAACGACGCCCGCGCGTCGAGGTCGCCGCTCGACAGCGCCCGGAGCGTCTCCGAGACCTCGTCGACCAGCGCCTCGGTCGCCTCTTGTTGGCGACGCTCGTCGGTGAGGTCTTTGATCGTCTCGACGGCGCCGACGAGCTCGCCGTCCTCGTACAGCGGTGCCACGGTCACCCTGGCGTAGTGTTCGACGTTCCCCGAGCGGTCCGCGACGTGGTCCTCCTTCTCGTAGAGATGCCGGGACCTGTCCGCCACGGTCAGCCCGTACACCTCGTCGGCGGTCGTCGGCGCCGCCAGTACTTCTTCGATCATCGTCTCCTCGTCGCTCTCATAGAGGATCGTCCCGATGTCCGTCCGGTCGAGCGCCTCCGTCGCGGGGACGCCGGTCAGATCCGTCATCTCCGGACTCCAGGCCGTGATCTGCCCGTTCGTCCCGATGACGAACGTCGGCTGTGCGATCACGTCGACCAGCGTCTCCATCGAGGCGCCCGTCCTCCGGCCGTGTGGAGAACCGGAGCTGAGACCGTCGCCGCGGTCCGGGTCCGGCCGCTCGGGAGGAGCATCCAGCGTCGCGGTCGACCCTCCGTCGGGTCGAACCGAGCGATCGCCGTCGTCATCCCTGCCGAGATACGAGCGCAGTCTCCGGAGCGCGTTCGATATCATACCGTCGGAACCCGACGAAGCGGATAACTGCTGGCTGTGTCCTGCCGTTCTCGTCGATACGTGGGTCGGGCGTTGGACGGGGACAACCGCCGGTCCGGCGGCAGTCGGACCGGCGGTCACCGGCCCGTTGCACCCGGCGACCGGCGGCCGCCGTCGCCGCACCCCTTATTCCCCGCGAACCACTACCTCACCCGATGGCACCGACGACACCGGACGGACCCGCCCCCGCTCCGGACGGCACGCCCGCGCTCTCTGTCGAGGAGCTCTCGAAACGCTTCGGCTCCGGGGGCGACGCCGTCCGCGCGGTCGACGACGTGTCGTTCTCGGTCGAGCGCGGCTCGGTCGTCGGTCTGCTCGGGCCGAACGGGGCGGGCAAGACGACGCTGATCAAGTCGGTGTTGGGGACGGTCATTCCCGACGAGGGCACCGTCCGCGTGCTCGGACGCGACGCGGCCGACGGGCGGCGGGCCACCTACGCGAACGTGGACGCCATGCTGGAGGGCGCCCGCAACGACTACTGGCGCCTGACGGTCAGGGAGAACCTCCGGTACTTCGCGACCGTCGGCGGCGTCGCCCCCGACTCGGTCGCCGACCGCCACGACCGCCTGCTCGACCGACTGGACCTGGCCGAGAAGGCCGACACCCCCGTCCGGGAGCTGTCGCGGGGGATGAAACAGAAGATGTCGCTGGCGAGCGTGCTCGCGGGCGGGGCAAAGCTGGTGTTCCTCGACGAGCCGACGCTCGGGCTCGACGTGGAGGGCTCGCGGACGCTCCGTCGGGAGCTCCGTCGACTCGCCGAAGAGGACGACCTCACGGTCGTCGTGAGCAGCCACGACATGCGCGTCATCGAGGACGTCTGCGACCGCGTGATCGTCATGTCGGCGGGAGCAGTCGTCGCGGACGACTCGGTCGAGCGACTGCTCGGCGCCGTCGACGACTACCGCGTGCGGGTCGCAAGCGAGGAGCTCTCGCCGGCGACGATCGACGACCTGCGCGGCCGGTTCGATGTCGTCGATGCGGACGCGGGCGCCGACCCGCCGACCGTCGAGGTCCGCACCGACGGCGACGCGGCGTACGACCTGTTCGACGCCCTACGGGCGGCCGACGTGACGCTCGATCGCGTCGACACCGTCGAGCCGAGTCTGGAGGACGTGTTCGTGCGGCTGACCGGCGCGGGCGCCGGAGGCACGAGCGGCTCCGAGCCGGGCGACGAGGACGGCGCCCCGGGGACCGGGCGCCGGCGGGCGACCGTGGTCGGCGACGACGGAGGTGCGAGATGACGGCACCCGACGCCGCGGCCGGCTCGTCGACGGAGCACGCCGGCGCTCGCTCCAGCTCCACCTCTACTTCTACCGCCGCCGGCGACGGACCCGGGGACGGTGACGGAGCCCGGGTCGGTGACGACCCGCGCCCGGCGACGTACGTCGATCTCGCTCGTGCGGTCCTCTACCGCGAGTACCTGATCTTCGTCCGCTATCCGGCGAACGCGATCGGGGGGATCGTCGTCTCGCTGGTGTTCTTCGGGCTACTGTTCTTCGGCGGACGGCTCCTGGCGGGGCGGGCGCTGGCCGACTCGCTTGAGGGGATCGTGGTCGGCTACTTCCTGTGGACGCTCGCGGTCGGCGCGTACTCGTCGGTGTCGAACGACATCGGGAGCGAGGTCCAGTGGGGAACCTTGGAGCGGCACGTCACGACGCCGTTCGGGTTCGCCCCGGTCGCGCTGCTCAAGGGCGTCGCGAAGGTTGTCCGGACGTTTCTCACCTCCGCGATCATCCTGGCGGTGATGATCCTCCTCACGGGGACGACACTGGCGATCGCGCCGGTGACGGTCGTCGTCATCGCGGGGCTGGCGGTCGTCTCCGTGCTCGGACTGGGTTTCGCCGCCGGCGGCGTCACCGTCCTGTACAAGCGGGTCGGCAACTGGCTGAACCTCCTGCAGTTCGGCTTCGTCGTGCTCGTGTCGGCGCCGGTGCTCGACCGCCCGTGGCTGCGCGTGCTGCCGCTGGCCCACGGGAGCGCGATGCTCCAGCGGGCGATGGTCGACGGCGTCCGCCTGTGGGAGTTCCCGCTCGCGGACCTCGCGCTGCTGGTCGGCATCGCCGTCGGCTACCTCGCGGTCGGCTCCCTCGTCTTCCACTACGCGACGCGGCGGGCGCGTCGCCTCGGCGTCCTCGGCGACTACTGAGGCGCCCTCTCGGACGGCCTTGCTGGCGACCGGGGGTCGCGGTCCTCGCCGCGTGCGCGGACTGACGACGCTCCGACACGCCGGCGGTCGATTCTTGTACCCCTCGCGCGACTCGGGACGTATGGACGAAGTCGGCTTCCTCGTGATCGGATCTGGGTCGGGCCTTGATGTCGCGAACGCGGCCGCCAACCAAGGGCAGTCGGTCGCGGTCGTCGAGAAGGGCCGCCTCGGGGGGACCTGCCTGAACCGCGGCTGCATCCCGTCGAAGAAGCTGCTGTACCACGCGGAGGTACTGGAGACGATCGAACGGGCCGGCGAGTTCCACATCGACGCGAGCGTCGACGGCGTGGCGTTCTCGGAAATCGTCCGCGAGGTCACCGAGGAAGTCGAGGCCGACTCGGCGTCGATCCGCGAGGGACTCCGGTCGTCCCCGCGTCACGACCTGTACGAGGGGACCGGCGAGTTCGCCGACGACAGGACCGTCGAGGTGGTCGACGGCCCGGACGAGGGTGCGCGGATTCGCGCCGAGACGGTCCTCATCGCCGCCGGCACGCGGCCGTCGATCCCCCCGATCGACGGGATCGACGACGTCGAGTATCTCACGAGCACGGAGGCGCTCCGGTTGGAGACGCCGCCGGAGCACCTCGTCGTCGTCGGCGGCGGGTACATCGCCGCGGAGCTCGGACACTTCTTCGAGACGTTCGGCAGCGAGGTGACGATCGTCGGCCGGCGCCCGAACCTGCTCCCCGAGGCAGACCCCGAGGTCGCCGCGGCGTTCACCGAGCGCTACGCCGAGCGCATGACCGTCCACACGGGCCACGCCGCGACGGCCGTCGCCGAGTCCGACGGGGAGATCACCGTCGAGGCGACTCCCTACGAATACGGCTCCGGGGGCGACGCCGGCGAACTCGTCGACGACGCCGAGTCGGTCACTGTCACCGGCGACGAGCTGCTCGTCGCGGCGGGGCGGACGCCGAACACGGACACGCTGAACCTCGACGCGACTGGGGTCGAGACCGACGCGCGGGGGTTCGTGGAGACCGACGAGTACCTCCGGACGACGGCCGACGGCGTCTGGGCGCTGGGCGACATCGTCGGCGAGTACCTGCTGAAACACAGCGCGAACCACGAGGCGCAGGCGGTCGTTCGGAACCGCTTCGGCGACGAGCTCGAACCCGTCGACTACACCGCGATGCCGTTCGCGGTGTTCGCCTCCCCGGAGGTCGCGGGCGTCGGCGCGACCGAGGATGACCTCCGCGCTGCCGACCGCGAGTACGCCACCCGGGTGTACGAGTACGACCAGACGGCCCGGGGGAGCGCGATGCACGCGGACGGCTTCCTGAAGGCGATCATCTCGCTGGAGGGGGAGATCCTCGGGTGCCACATCGTGGGTCCCGAGGCGTCGAACCTGATCGAGGAGGTCGTCGTCTCGATGACCGCCGGCGAGGGGACGGTCCGCGACATCCGCGAGGCGGTGCACGTCCACCCCGCGCTCTCGGAGGTCGTCCAACGGGGCTTCTCGGGGCAGTTCTCTCGCGGCGGCGATGGCGGCGACAGCGGCCACTCGCACTGAGCGGCCGTCGTTCGTCGGGCCGTCGTTCGTCGGGCCGGTCGACCGCCCGCCGGACGCGGGATCGTATATAAACGCACCCCGTGGACGCGGCGGCGGCGCACGTCCGCGTACGGACTAAACCTCAGCCGGCAGAACGATGGAACACACATGACGAAAGCAGCGATCATCATCCTCGCGGGCACGGACGGACACGACAACCTCGGCCGCATCGTGAACGGACTGGAGGCGGCAAAGGAGTTCGCCGAGAACGACGAAGACGAGCTCGAACTGATCTTCGACGGCGCCGGCACCACGTGGATTCCGGAGCTGGAGGACGAGGACCACGACTACCACGACCTGTATCAGGCCGTCAGCGACGACGCGGCGGTCTGCGACTACTGCTCCGGCGCCTTCGGCGTCGAGGACGCCGTCGGCGACGCCGGACTGGTGACTCTCGACGACCACGACGGCCACCCGAGCGTCCGCTCGCTGGTGGCGGACGGCTACGAAGTCATCACATTCTAATCGGCCGCCTCGCTCGCGGCTGACCTGCGACCGCGCTCCATCGATTTCACCTCCGCCGGCGCAACCCCTAACACGGTCGCGCCGGAACGGACGGTACTGTGACTTTCGACCCGACCGATCAGGGGATCGACGCCGAGGAAGCGCGCGAACGCGTGACCGACGCCATCGCCGACAACGAGGTAGTGCTATTCATGAAAGGGAGCGCTCGGATGCCCCAGTGCGGCTACTCAAAGCGCGCGATCGGACTGATCAGCCAGTACCGCGACGACGTGGCCACGGTTGACACGCTGAAGAACCTCGA
Source organism: Halobaculum gomorrense (assembly GCF_900129775.1). GTDB lineage: Archaea > Halobacteriota > Halobacteria > Halobacteriales > Haloferacaceae > Halobaculum > Halobaculum gomorrense. The sequence goes on from NZ_FQWV01000001.1 coordinate 166,743, forward strand.
GGCGTACCGCGAGGCGTTAGAGGCCGAGAGCGGCTGGGAGACGATCCCGCAGACGTTCGTCGACGGCGAGTTCGTCGGCGGCAGCGACATCCTCGCGGAACTGGAGGAGCGCGGCGACCTCGCTGAGACGCTCAACGCCGACGCCGACGCCGACACCGCCGCTGTCGATGCCGAATCCACCGGCGGCGCAGGGCCGGAAGCGCCGTTCTGAGCCACCGATCCCGGTGGAGTGACGCACAGTGCGCGTCTCGGTGACTGTCCCGGTCGATGCAACTCGGATGCGGATGCTTCTTCGACCGTGATCCGGTCTCGTGGATAGCTGCGGTGTCTCGTGTTCAGGCGTGTTCCTCTCGTCACCGGCTGATCGCCCGCCAAACCGCGACGAGACGGTCTCTTCGGCCTCCCGCTACGGTTCCGATCGTTCCAGCTTCTCGCGGCGCGGTTCGAACTCCTCGTTGGTGAGGTCGCCGCGGGCGTACGCCAACCGCAGTTCCTCCAGCGCGGGGGTACGGGTCGCGGGGTCATCACGCAGGCGACGCAAGAGGAGGGAGCCGCCGCCGATCACCACGAGCAGGACCGCAAGCGGGACGAGCATCCCGACGACGGGCCACCAGCCGACGCTCCCGCCGTACCCCATCATTCCGCTGTTCCCCATCATTCCGCTGTTCCCCATCATTCCGCCGTTCCCCATCATCCCGCCGAATCCCAGTCCCAACCCCAGTCCCATCGTGAGCAGGGGAACCACGAGGATCGCTCCGAGGACCAACAGGAGCACGGTCGCGGTGTCGAGTTGGTCCGAGGAAGACATCGGCGATCAGGCCTCCGGTTTGGGTCCGTGTTCGGTTGCGACCGCGGTCAACATCCGCTTGAACCGCTCGGTGACCTCGGTCGCGACGGAGGCGAGCGCGTCGTTGTCCGCGATCCCGACCAACCGCTCGGGGTCGACCGCGCTCACCGCGACCTCGCCGTCGTCGGTCTCGTAGACGATGACGTTGCACGGGAGCAGCGCCCCGAGTTCGATCTCCTCGGTCAACCCCTCGTGTGCGAGCGGTGGGTTGCACGCCCCAAGGATGCGGTACTGGCGGAACTCCTCGCCGAGTTTCTCATCGAGCGTCGCTTGGACATCGATGTCGCAGAGGACGCCGAACCCCTCGTCGCCGAGCGCGTCGATCGTCGTCTCGACGACGGCATCGAAGTCGCCGTCCACCGCAGATTGTATTGTATACTTCACAGAATACTGTAGGGTCGTATGTGTGATAAATGGTTTTTCTGAGTCGTATGGGTTAGTAATCGTGTACTGTTCGCGGTTGTCCGTACCGCGCAGGCGATCGACCGCCTCCGGCGCGCCCGGCAACGGGTCGGGCAGACCGTCTTCGCGGACCCTCAGCAGTCGCTTCGCGTCCGGACCTTCCGTTCGTGCCCCCGCGATCGACCGCCGCGGGTGGCTGCGTCGGTCACTGCTGGTAGCCGGCGTACTCCATCAGTGCTCCGAAGATGTCGGTGTTCATCGCCTCCTTGTAGACGACTCCGGTGAGCATCCCGCCGGGATAGGCGTTCCCGTTCATCACGTGGTCGACCTTGTGGCAGTGCATGAGGTAGATACCGGGGTCGGCGTCGGCAGTGAACTCGACGGTATGGCGCTCGGCGGGGGCGACGTTGCATACGTCCATGTCGTGTCGAGCGACCTCCGGGATGACGCCGCCGTCCTTCTCGACGCGCCGGAAGCGGTGGTTGTGGATGTGCAGCGGGTGGCTCATGTACCCGGCATTGACCCAGTGAACCCGGACGGTGTCGCCCCGCTCGACGATCATGGGCGACCCGTCTTCCGGGTGGAGCGTCCGCGGCGCCACCTTGCCGTTCACCGTGAAGACGTCCGGATCGCGGGTCCGCGGGCTGTATGAGACGTCTTCACCGGCCATCTTGCGGTTGAGCCGCGAGTCCCAGTCCTTGACGGTCATGAAGTACTCCCTGTCGGCCTCTTCGTACCCCTTCGGGTCGACGCGGAAGATCCCGTACATCCCCATGTCGATGTGCCGGTGGGTCTGGAAGTGACAGTGGTAAAAGTGGGTTCCGGGGACGTTCGCGGGGATGGTGTACGTGTGCGTTTCGCCGGGAGCGACCGTGATACCGGTCGTCGTGGGGACGCCGTCGTCCTTCCAGGCCGTCCGAGCGCCGTGGAAGTGGACGGTGTGCGGGCGCATCCCGTCGGTGTTGTCGAGGGTGACCTGGATGTCCTCACCCTCGGTGGTTCGAAGGATCGGGCCGGGCACGCTGGGGTCGTGGTCGTCGGCCTGGAACGCCCAGACGCGCGGCAGCCGGACGGGACCGCCCATCGAGTCGAGCGGGTGGGCCTCGTGCACCGCTGGCTGGGTCTTCAGGGTCACCGTTCCGCCCTGCTCGTCGACGTTGACGACCGCCGGCGGACCGGTCGTGGGGAGGTCCGGTCCGGCCGCGGTCGACGCCGCGGCGGTCGACGGCTCCGACTGCGCGTTCTCCCGTCGTGTCGGTGCTTGACACCCGGCGAGCGACGCCGTCGCGACGCCGCCGGTCGCCGCCAGAAACTCGCGTCGCGACAGGCCCGTACCGGGCGCACCAAGGCGATCTCTCATGTACAGGTGGGTCAACGGGAGCCCCACGAATAGCGGGCGACGCTGACTCCCGCCCCCCGGTGCTGCGTTCGAACATATTCGCGCTTCGGTCGTGTCGCGCGCGAGCGCCCCGCCGTCAGGCCCGGTGAACGATCGCGAGGTCGCACTCCAGCCCCTGGATACGCTCGTACGTGGGCGGCGACAGCGCGCGTGAGGCGGGGCTGCGGTCGCTGCTGGCGCCGATGACCGCGAGGTCGTAGGCGCCCGCGTCGCGTTCGAGCACTTCCGCGGGTCCGCCGTATGCGATGACCGTCTCGATCGGTGCGGAGAACGCCTCGACGAGGCTGTCGAGGCGGCGCTCGGCGGCCCGTCGCTCCGTCGGGGACGAGACGCAGGTACAGGCGCTGAGCTCGCCGCCGTCGGGAAGCAGCCGCGCGGCGAAGTCCAGCATCGCGTTCGCGACCTCGCCGGAGGTCCGGACCATCACGAGCGCCCGTCTCCACGCCGTCCGACCGTTCGACGGCTGGAACGCGACCGAGTCGATCGGCCCCGTCAAGAGCCGCTTGACGTACGGCGTCGGCGTCCCGTCTTCGCTGTCGTACGGACAGACGACGAGGTCACAGCGCTCGTCCTCGGCCGTCTGCAGCACGGTGTCGGCGCGTGACCCCTCCTCGACGGCCACGACGAGCTCACAGGACACGTCCGCGACTGCCCGCACGGACTCCCGGAGCCGTTCGAGCCGGGCGACGAGCGTGTCGGCGACGAGGCTCTCGGCGGCGTCGCGTTCGGCGGCCGTCAGCTGGGGGCCGTGAAATCGCGCCGGCGCGTCGTCGTCGTCGGCCGCGAGGTCGCCCTCGGCCGCGTCGATCGCCTCCTGGGACACGGTCTCCGCCAGCACGACCGACCCCGAGTCGTGGGCCGCCGCCAGCCGCGCGGCGAAGGCCGCCCGCGAGGTCGGCTCGTCGCCGTGGACGGGGACGAGGATCTGGTCGTCGCCGGTCGTCGACTGGAAGAGATACCGGGCGCGGTTCCGGTACACCTCGCGCCGCCAGAGCAGGAACGCACCCGCGATCAGGGCGCTCGACACCGCGACCCCCGCGACGTACACCGGGCGCTGTGCCCCCGTCACCAACACCAACAGCGACGCGGAGAACGCCGTCGGAACCTCAAGATCCAGCAGATACGTCGCGGTGGCGGTGAGGAAGATGCTGACCGTGGCCGCGCCGGCGTGGACCTGGAGCTGCTCGGGCGGGACTACGTACCAGTACCGGGCGGCCACTTCGAGGGCGACCCAGCCGCACAGCGCCCCCGTGGTGACGCCGCCGACGAACCGCCGCGGGGACGCGTAGCGGCTCGACGGGTTCGCGAACAGGGTGTACGTCCCCGACGCGAGCGGCGGGTACAGCAGGAACGACACGACCGGCGTGACGTTCGAGAGCCACGTCACCAGCCCGATCAACAGCGGGACGAACACGAACGTCGAGAGCCGAACGACGTTCTCGCTCCGCTCGAGCCACCGGCGGATCGCCCTGGCTTCCCGCTGTTCGATCCGGTCGAGGCGGGCTCGGGCGATCCGGATACGGCGGACGAGCGGTCCGAACATTCTCACGCGAAGCAACCGGGTACGGTTGGAAGTGTCTTGCCCTCCGCGATCGCGATCGAGGGCGTCTCGCCGCCGGCCCCGACTTACTCCCGGAGGTAGCGTCTCGTCCGCGGGACCAGTTGCCGGTACCCGACGAGGTAGACCCCCCACACGAGCGCGAGCGTCCCGAGCGCGAAGTCGACGACCGCGAAGTCCGGTTGTGCGGCCGCATACGCGGCGAGCGCGTCCTGCTCGAACACGACGCCGATCCCGGTCAGCGCCACGGACGCCGCCGCGACGAACACGTACTCGGCGACAGCCCAGGCCGTGTCGAAGAGCGATGTCTGCATTGGCGAAGGGACGGAACCGCGCATATAAACCGGTTTCGCTGGACCAAAAGATCGATGACCCGATGTCTGGATCTGGGCGTATGGTCGGACGATACGGGGACGTGAACTATCCGAAACTGACGAAACTGAGCGTCCTGGCATTCTTCGCGCTGTTCGTCGTGACGGCGAGATTGAACGCGTGGCTTTCGATGACTGGCACGGCCGTCCCCGCGTGGGAGGAGGTGTTGCTGGTTGATATTGAACTGCTCTCGGTCATCGGCGTGTTCCTCTCGGTGTTCGTGTTCGGCGTCCTCCTCCCGCTCACCGAGTGATCGACGACTCTAAATATTGTATCTGATTCCTCAACGGTTGGCTATTTGTGGATTCGACGAGAAGACTCGTCTATGGCTTCACGTACAACCGATCCGATGCGACGAGGCCCGGCAGCCCCGTGAGCGACGACTCGAACGCGACCGTCCTCCTCGTCGACGACGAGGAGGCGCTCGTCTCCATGTACGAGGCCTATCTCGCGGACCGCTACGAGGTCCGGACGGCCACCAGCGGCGCGGAGGCGCTGTCGATCGCCGACGATACGGTCGACGTGGCGCTGCTCGATCGTCGGATGCCGGAGATGCGCGGCGAGGAGGTGCTGCGGGAGCTTCGCGCGGCCGAGATCGGCTGCCGAGTGGCGATGCTCACTGCGGTCCAGCCGACCGTCGACATCGTCGACATGCCGTTCGACGACTACCGCGTCAAGCCCGTCAACGAGGCCGAACTCGTCGGCGTGGTCGAAGTGCTGATCGAGCGTGCGGCGTACGGCGAGCGGAGCCAGGAGTTCTTCGCGCTCGCGTCGAAGAAGGCCGCCCTGGAGGTCGCCGGAGAGACCTCGTCGGACGCCTACGAGACGCTGTGTACGGAGCTCGACGAGGTCCGGGTGGAGCTGGATCGACAGCTCGACGCGGTCGGCGCGGAGGCGGCGTTCAGCGACCTGGCGTGACCGACGCTGTCCCGGACGCCGAACGCCCCGCAGCTATCCCCCTCGACTCGTCGGTCTGACGACCGATGGGCCCGTTCGGACTCGCGGTTCGACATCGAGAGCTCGCGGAGCGACACTCGCCGACGGCGCGGTGAGCGCTCGTCACCTGTCGAAACCACTTAGCCCAGTCCCCCGGTAGCGAGTGACACTGTGGATCGACGGACGCTGGTCACCGCGGCGCTGGCCCTCTTGGCGGTGCTCGCGCTCGGCGTCGCCGCCGCGACGCTCGATTCGGCGACGACGACGACCGCCAGCGGCGGCCTCGGCGCCGGGACCTCGCCGAACGACGCCGGACTCGGCGAGGACAGCGACGGCGCGCTCGACCTCGGCGGCGAGCGGCCGTCGGGCGAGGCGCGCCTGCGGGTGAGCGTCTGCGTCGAGTTCCTCACCAGACCGGGGGTACAGCTCGGCCTGCTGGGCGGCGTCGGGGTGTTCCTCGGCGCGATGTACCGGACGACCCGGTCGTGGCTCATCAGCGGCCTGTTCGTCGCGGCGGCGCTGTTCCCGCTCGGCGTGCTGTATCTGGGCCTCATCTCCTGCGGGTCGAGCCCGACGGAGGTCGCCGTCGGCGCCGCCGAGTCGGCCGTCGAGAACGCCTCGCTGCTCCCGTCGGGCGGCGGCGCCGCGGGCGCGAACGCCGCCGGCGAGGCGGTGTCGGCGCCGACGGCGCTCGTCGGCCTCCTGTTGGTCGTCGCCATCCTCGGGAGCGTCCTCCTGTTGGTCGTCTCCACCGGCGACGACGAGGATGACCTCGCCGAGGCGCCGCCGGAGCCGCCGGCGCCCGAGCGCAGACGCGAGGTCGGTGCCCGGGCGGGCGAGGCGGCCGACCGACTGGAGTCCGACGCCGACCTGGAGAACGAGGTGTACCGCGCGTGGCGCGAGATGACGGGCGCGCTCGCGGTGGAGAACCCCCGGTCGACGACGCCTGCGGAGTTCGCCGCCGCCGCCGTCGACGCCGGGATGGCGCGCGAAGACGTGAGCACGCTCACCGAGGCGTTCGAGGCGGTGCGCTACGGCGACGAGCCGGCGACACCTGAGCGCGAGCGCGAGGCCGTCGCCGCGCTGCGCCGGATCGAGGAGGCGTACGCTGGCGACGCCGCGGACGCCGCCGCCGCCGGTTCAAACGACGCTTCCGCCGCCGACCGCACCGGGGGTCGCGACAGCGGAGGTGACGCCCGGTGAGGGCCTCTGCGGCTCTCGGCGTCGCCGCGGTCGCGTTCGGCTTCGTGGTCGTCGTCCAGCGCGGACTCGCGGGGCTGTTCGACCTGACGTACGTGTTCGTCACCGGCGCGGGCGTGCTCGCGCTCGTGCAGGGGCTCCGGTACGCGAACGAGGCCCGCACGGCCGAGCACCGCGCGACCGAGACCGGCGACCCCGAGGACCGCTACGAGGTTCCCGTCCCCGGCGACGCAGACGACGAGCTGATCGCCCGGCGGGGGTTCTCCCGCGCCAGCGTGAAGCGCCGCCGGGAGTTCCACCGTCGCCTCCGCCGGGTCGCCGAGGAGACGCTGCGCGCCCGCGGCGACTACGCGGACGGCGACGTGGCGGACGCCGTCGACGACGGCGCGTGGACCGACGATCCGGTCGCCGCCTGGTTCCTCGGGACGGACGTGCCGGCGCCGCGTGCGGCCCGCCTGCGGCGCCTGCTCGGCTCGGACGCCGAGTTCCGCTTCGGCGTCGCCCGCACCGTCGATGCGCTGGCGGCTGTCCGATCGGGCGCCGGCGTCGAGGCGTCCGGTGCCGAGGACGAGGCCGGTCCCGACCGACCACGAACCGCCGCCGAGCGCGTCGTCGCGACCGCCCGCCGGGCGGGTCAACGGCGGATCGCGTCCGCCCGCGACGCGTTCGCGGAGGTGCGCCGGTGAGCGGCCGCGGGTCCGACAGTCGCGCGTCGAGCGACGGGTCGACCGGCGCCAACGGCCGCAACGTCGACCCGCTCAACCCGATCCGCCCGCGGGGCGTCGTCCCGACGGGGAGGTGGACGGGAATGGCTGCGCTGGCGCTCGTGCCGGTCGGTCTCGGCGTCCTGCTGCGACACCCGCCGCTAGTGCTGGTCGGCGCGCTGGGCGTGGCGTTCGCCGCGTACGCCCGCGGCGACGCCGCGCCGGACCTCGACGTGACGATCGAGCGCGACCTGTCGGACCCGACGCCCGACCCCGGCGACGAGGTGACGGTCACGCTGCGCGTCCGCAACGACGGTGACGGCGTCCTCCCGGACCTTCGGCTCGTCGACGGCGTGCCGGCGGCGCTGGCGACGGGCGCGCCCGCCCGGCTGGGGACCGCGCTTCGACCCGGGCGGACGGCAACGCTCACGTACCGCGTGACGGCCGTTCGGGGCGCCCACGACTGGGATCCGGTGCACGTGCTCGCGCGCAACCCCAGCGGCTCGCGAGAGCGCGACGCCCGGATCGACGCGGGCGGGACGACGACGCTGCGGTGCACGCCGGAACTGGAGGCGTCCGCGTCGCTCCCGCTCCGGGGACTCACGACCGTCTACTCGGGACGGGTGCCGACGGACGTGGGCGGCGCTGGCATCGAGTTCCACTCCACCAGGGAGTACCGCCACGGCGACCCCGCCAAGCGCGTGAACTGGGCGCGCTACGCCCGCACCGGCGAGCTCTCGACGCTGGCGTTCCGCGAGGAGCGCGCGGCGACGGTCGTCGTCTGCATCGACGCCCGCGAGGGAGCGTACCTCGCTCCGGACGCCGAGTCGCCCAACGCCGTCGAGCGGAGCGTCGAGGCCGCCTCGCAGGCGGTGCCCGCGCTGCTGGACAGCGGCGACCGCGTCGGGGTCGCCGCGTTCGCCCCCGGCGACTGCCGGCTCGACCCCGGCGTCGGCGACGAGCACGCCGCCCGCGCCCGCAAGCTGCTGGCGACCCACCCCGCGCTGGCACCGACGCCGACCGACGAGCGCTTCCTCCCGACGACGTGGGTGCGCCGCTTCCGGCGGTGGCTGCCCGCGGACGCGCAGGTGCTGTTCTGCACGCCGCTGCCTGACGACTACGCGGCGACGGTCGCCCGCCGGCTCGATGCCTACGGTCACGCGGTGACGGTGATCTCGCCGGATGCGACGGCCGACGACACGCCGGGCCACAGGCTGGCCGGCGTCGAGCGGGCCAACCGCGTCTCGCGGCTCCGCTCGGCCGGCATCCGCGTGCTCGACTGGGGCGAGGAGCCGCTGGCGACCGAGCTGGAGCGCGCAGCCGCGCGGTGGTCGCGGTGACGGTCACGCGCAGGCCGCCCCGGCTGGGCGTCGCGCTCGTGGCGCTGTCGGCGGCCGTCGGCGCGGCGGCGCTCGGGCTCGCATCGCCCGCGGCGGGCGGGCTCGGTGCCGCCGGCGTCGCGTTCGTGGCCGTCGGCACGCTCGTCGGCTCCCGGCGGACGTTGGGCACCGGTGCGGCGACGCTCGTCGCGGGCGTCCTGCTCGCCGGCGTGCTCGCCGCCGCCGGGCCGGGCCCGCTGCTCGTCGGCGGGCTCGCGGCGGCGCTGTCGTGGGACCTGGGCGAGCACGCGCTCGGGCTCGGCGAGCAACTCGGCCGCGAGACGGACGCGACCAGAAACGTCGCGACCCACGCGGCCGGCTCGGTCGCCGTCGGCGCCGTCGCCGCGGCGGTCTCGTTCGGCGTCTACTCGGCCGCTGCGGGTGGCCAGCCGGTCGTCGCGCTCGTGTTCCTGCTGGTCGGGGCGATCGCGCTGGTGAGCGCGGTCAGGTGAGCGCGGTACGTCGGGGAGGCGAAACGGTACACGCGCGTCCGCCGCGGCTACCCTTCGGGCTCGGTCTCGGCGTCGCGGATGGTCGGCACCTCGACGCGGTCGAGTACCGCCCGGAGCACGTCCGCCTTCGCCACGTCGTCCACCTTGGCGTCCGGCGTGAGCACGAGCCGGTGGGCGAGCACCGGCGTCGCCACGCGCTTCACGTCGTCGGGGGTGACGTACGCGCGGCCCGCGAGCGTCGCCGCCGCCCGGGCCGCCTCGAAGAGACGCTGGGTGCCACGCGGCGACACACCGACATCGACCCGGCGGTCCTGCCTGGTGGCACGCGTTACGGCGGCCATGTACTCGAGCAGGTCGTCGTGGACGCGGACGGACTCGGGGGCTTCGCGGGCGCCCATCACGCGCTCCTCGTCGAGCACCGCCTCGACGCTGGGGTCCTGTTCGACGCGGCCCGCGCGCCGGCGCAGGAGTTCGACCTCGCCGCCGAGATCGGGGTATCCCATGGAGGTCTTCACGGCGAAGCGGTCGAGTTGCGCCTCGGGGAGGGGGAAGTTGCCGGCCTGCTCGACGGGATTTTGGGTCGCGATGAGAAAGAACGGCTCCGGGAGTTCGTAGGTCGTCCCGTCGACGGTCACCTGTTCCTCCTCCATCGCCTCCAGCAGCGCCGCCTGCGTCTTCGGCGGCGCGCGGTTGATCTCGTCGGCGAGGACGACGTTCGCGAAGATCGGTCCCCCCGAGAACTCGAACTCGCCGGTGCCCTCGTCGTAGACGGTGGTGCCCGTCACGTCCGAGGGGAGCAGGTCGGGGGTGAACTGCACGCGGGAGAACGACAGGCCGAGCGCCGTCGCCATCGACCGCGCGGTGAGCGTCTTGCCCGTGCCGGGTACGTCCTCGATGAGCACGTGGCCCCGGGACAGCAGGGCGATGAGGATCTCCTCAAAGAAGGCGTTCTCGGCGACGATGGCGGCGCGGATGGTGTCGAGCACGTCCGTGCAGGCCGCGCTCGCGTCGGGAACGTCCATGGGGTCTGGGGGCGTTCGACCGGCAAGAAGCCTCGGCTTCGGGGGACAGTGACATACGGTCGATCGAACCGAAACGGTTTACAGGCTGACCGTCCGATTTGAAGGCGAGCCGAGGTAGCCTAGCCTGGCCAAGGCGGCAGATTCGAAATCTGCTGTCCATTCGGACTCGGGAGTTCAAATCTCCCCCTCGGCGCTTCTGGCGGCACACCGAGACGAACGGTGAGCGGAGCGAATCGTGAGGAGCCGTGCCGCCGAACGACTTCCGGGGAGATTTGAGCAGAGAGTGAAGCGAGCGAACGCGAGCGGAACGATCGTGTTCAAATCTCCCCCTCGGCGTTCTCCGGCGACACCACACCGCGAGCACCCCGTGTGCTCGAAACCGTGTCGCCGGTGTCGGCTGTGCGGGACGATTTGAACACGGAAGTCGCAGCGTCGAGCGAAGCGAGGCGACCGTCTTCAGGAGTTCAAACTCCTCCTCGGCGCTTTTCGCGCGAACCACACCGCGAGAGCCCTTCGTGGCTCTCACCCCCGGGAGCGCGAAACAACTTCCGGAGAGATCTGAGCGGGGGTGTGGCGCGATCGAGTTCAACCCTTCCCGGCGATTCTCGGCCCGTAGGGGCTGTGAAGCTAGCGTTTATAGTGGACCACGGCACCCCGATCCGCGAGCCTCGATCCACGCGATAAACAACAGACCGCGATATTGAATCGGATATCTGAAGACACCCCAGAGTTTCGGAGTTTGGATTTTGATGCGTGCCTTATTTTCACGTGGTCTGTGGATGGATCGTCTTTCGTCCGGCGATTAGGCTGCAGTCGCGGAGTATGTCGCTCAGAAAAGTTTTCTGAGTGATAAAATTACGGAACCGCAAGACAGCTCCTGTTTCACAGGTCCTTCATATGAACAGAAGGCACACATCAAAGCCATCCTCCGAGGTTGTGGGATCGGCCGCGTCGCGTTCGACGCGTGCCGGTGGCACCGCCGAGCGACGGCCGCTCCCGAACGCCCGAACGAATCGGGGAGGCGCCGGCGGCGCGAGTCAGGCGTCCTCGACGGCCGCCAGCAGCGCCTCGTAGTCGGGTTCGTTCGTGGGGTCGTCCGCCTCCCAGGCGTACGTGACGACGCCGTCGTCGTCCAGAACGTACACCGCGCGGTTGGCGATGCCGTGCAGTCCGAGCTCGGGGATGTCGATCGAGAGGCCGTACGCCTCGATCCCCTTGCCCGCCATGTCGCTGACGAGGTCGAACTCGAGGTCGTACTCGTCGGCGAACGCGCCCAGCGAGAACGCCGAGTCGGCGCTCACGCCGAACAGCGTCGCGCCCGCGGCCGTGAACTCGTCGTGGTGCTGTTGCAGGGCCACCATCTCGTTGGAGCACGGCGGCGTGAACGCGCCGGGGAAGAACGCGAGCACGACCGGCCCGTCGCCGAGGTGATCGCCGAGGTCGAACGACTCGTGGTCGCTGCCCTTGTACGTCGCGGTGAACGTCGGTGCTGCGTCGCCTTCGGCTATCATAACGACTGGTCCTACCGCCGCGTGACCCCTAAATCCTCCTCGGTTGTGCACCGGGCGCCGCCGGCGGGCGCGTCACGTTCCGCCGTCGGTGTACGTCGACAGCGTTCCTGGGTCGCCGTCGTCACCGCCGCGGAGTCGGCGACGGCGCTTGTCGTAGGCCCCCTCGAGATCGAGCAGTTGACGCTGGCGGGAGACGAGGTACGCGTCGACCTCGCTCCTGTCTGCGGGGTGGGCTGCGTGGATCCAGACGGGCCGGTCGGCGCCCGTGGAGAGTCCCTCCGCCCACGCCTCCGCGGCGCCGCGGTCGTCGAACTCCCGACGCGTACCCTCGTGAAGCACGGCGTGGCCGACCGCCGCGTTCGCCTTGCGCGCGGACGGCTTCACCTCGACGAGGTAGCTCACGCCCGCCGATACGGCGGCATCCGATAAATACGTCCGGAGATCTGACGGCGTCGCCGCGGGCCGCGCCACCGACTGCTGGCGTCGCGGGGCGCTGCCCGGCGAGTCGCGGCCGCCTCCCCCCTACAGCAAGTGCGAGAAGTTCCACAGCCCGATCAGGACGAACCACGCCGCACAGCCCAGGTACACCGCCGCCCGGAGACCGGGCACGTACCACTCCGGCGTGTCGCCGCCGGCGAGGCGGTCGATGAGCACGCCTGACTCCGCGAGCAGGCCGACGACGACCATCGTGACGGCGGTGAGCAGCGCCATCCCTCCGACGGGACCGAGCCACGCCATCAGCGCCCGCGAGAGCGGCACGGACTCGCGCACGGAGTCGGAGAGGCGGAGCACGACCACCGTCGAGACGGCGTCGAGGCCCTTCCCGACGAGCAGCGCGCCCGCGAGCGTGGCTCGGCGCATGGTCCGCGCTTGGGCGCGATTCGGGATAATGGTACTCGCTCCGGCCGCGCGGGCGCCGGCTACTCGACGATTTCCACGCTGTCTCCGGGTTCTACGTCCTCGGCGGCGCCAGCCGGGAGCTCGATGACCGTGTCGGCGGTCCCCCAGCCGAGCCCGATCCACGGTCGAAGCCGCTTCACCTTCGTCACCTCGCCGTCGACGAGCCAGACAGCGTCGATCGCGAACGGGACGAACAGCATGTGGAGGCTCCGTGAGTCCGCCTCTTCGAACCGGAACATGAGCGCGTACTCCTCGGGAACCGACCGCCGGAACATCAGCCCCCGCGCCTGCGACCCGAACGAGTCGGCTACGTCGACTTGGGTCGCGAGCACGCGCTCTCGCGGCGCCGACGGCTCGTCGTCCTCGGGGTCGATCGCCGCGGACCGGTGAATCACTCGCACGGGGCGTGTTCGACGGGCCGCCGCTATGAACGTATCCGTTCCACCGATACTGTTCGCGACGGCCGGTCGGTCGACCTCGGACCGAGGTCCGCCTCGCGGCGAGCTGACAGTTGATCGAGACGGCTCCGGAGAACGCGGTCGATTCTGCACAAATAACGGAATTCTGGAAAAACCGAATGCAGGCGGTACGAATCGGAATAATATCGGGACAGTCACCACGTCGCTTATTATCGTGCGTATCGTTAACACGCGCTGATGCGTCCAGACCCCTACCACACCGGAACGGTGCGCATCTTCGAGTGCCGCGAGTGCTCGGCGCGAACCGAGGCGGAGCACAGTCCAGGAACCTGTCCCGAGTGCGGCGGCGACCTGCAGGACATCAGCGTCCCGCGGGAGTGAGCGATTTTTCACCGAGGCCGACGCGGGTACCGCCATGGAGCGGACGCCAGACGGAACGCCGGTCGGCGTCGACGACCCCTACGAGTTCGCCGGCCGTTGCGACTACCTGACCGGCGACGGCCGGTGTCGGTTCGCGCTCGAACGTGCGGGCGACGACCCCGCGTTCGCGGCCGAGCGTCGCCGCGCCGACTACGCCTGCGTCGCGGCCGACGAGGACGTCGACTGGCGCGACTGCCCACACTACCGGTCGACGACCGATGCGAAGGAGTGCGCGCGCTGCGGGCTGGAGGAGGTCCGGATCGCCCACGACGAGCGCCGGCCGCTCGTGGAGGAACACCATCTCTCGTACGGCGACGGCGTCGACGCTCGGGACCGCACGAGTGGATCGCAGGACGGCAACGCGAATCGGAGCAATACCGGAGACCAACTCGGCAGCGGGGATGGGAGCGATGGCCCGTCCCACGAGATCACGATCGGGCTGTGCCGGTGGTGCCACGCGAAGGTGCACACGTCGTTCGCCCGCGTCAACGACGATGCGAGCCCCGACCCGGAGGCGATCGCCGAGCGCGAGAGCCGCCGCGGCGACGAACTCGGCGAGCTGGGGTTCTCGCCCGCGAGCGAGCGCTATGACGATGAGTGAGATGGGCACGTCCGTGCATCTCCCGGCGCGAAGCGGGTCGTTTTTCACCACGTCCGCGCAACTATCTGTATGAGCGAGCCGCGCATCGTGGTCATCGACAACCACGGACAGTTCACACACTTGGAGGGCCGGGCGCTGCGCGACGTGGGCGTCGACTCCGAGATCCTCGACAACGACACCGACCCCGCCAACATCAACGCCGACGGGATCGTCCTCTCGGGCGGCCCGAGCATGGACCGCGTCGGCCGCTGTGCCGACTACCTCGAACTGGGCGTGCCGGTGTTGGGCATCTGCCTGGGCCTCCAGTTCATCGCCGACGAGCTTGGCGGTCGTGTCGAGTCGGGCGACTACGGCGGGTACGCCGACGTGGACGTGCGGATCCTCGACGACGACGACCCGCTCGTCGGGTCGCTCGCGCCCGAGACGCGCACGTGGGCGAGCCACGCCGACGAGGTCGTCGAGGCACCCGACGGCTTCACGGTCACCGCCGACAGCGATGTCTGCGGTGTCGAGGCGATGAGCGACACCGACCGCGACCTCTACGGCGTCCAGTGGCACCCGGAGGTGAGCCACACCGAGCGCGGGCAGGCGGTCTTCCAGAACTTCGCCGCGGTCTGCGAGTAGTCACGTCCGCTCCGGTTCGTCGTTCCGTACCGTGGTTTCGTTCGCGATCGGCGGTGGCGTCGGTCCCCGACGCGGTCACCCGTGGACGAGCCCCCGCGCGGCGAGGTCGTCCTCTTTTTAACCACGGGCCGCGTTCGCCACCGCCAACGCGCATGACTGCGACCCAGAGCAACCTCGCCGGCCTCTCGCGGTTCATCTTCCGCGCGCCGTCGTGGTACACGTCGGTCGCGTTCGCCCTCCTGCTTGCCGCTGTCGCGGGCGTCGGCGCCTTCGAGCACCCCGAGACGTCGGTCGTGTGGCGCGGCGTGCTGTTCGTCGGCCGCGACGCCTGGGAGGGCGTGTTCTTCATCGGCATTCCGACTGTCGTCGCCGGACTCGCCACCGCGTGGGTCGACCGCCTCGTCGGCGGGCGGCTCACCCCGAACCGCTCGTCGCTGCTCGCGCTGGTGTGTGAAGTCGTCATCGTCGCGTTCCTCGCGACGGGGGCGCTGCTGGCGTATCTGACGCCGCTGGCACAGCGGTTCGTCTTCGACGTGCTCGTCGTCGCGCTGGCGTCGGTGTTCGCCATGCGGCTGCTGGTTATTATGGCAGTCTCGCGCTCCTCGCTGCCCGTGGCTGCGGTTCCCGCGAGCATCCAGACCGCCGTCGCCGCGGTGCTGTTGTTCGTGTACAGCGGGACGCTCCGCGTGCTCGAAGTCGGGGGACCGTTCCTTGACACGTTCCTCATGCCGTACCTCTCCCGACCAGAGGAGGCACCGTCTGAACTGTCGGCGATCAGCCCGGACCACTTCGTCGTTCTCGGACTCATCTGCGGGCTGTATGCGGTCGCGGTGTGGACGTTCCTCTACGTCGTGGATCGGCCGTGGCGCAACACGCTGGGCGTCTCCGTCCTCGACTTCCTCCGCGGCTTCATCGGCCACATCGCCGAGGGGACGCGCGAGTTGGAGGACTTCTTCGAGCAGCTGGGCGAGGAGGCGGTCGTTCCCGTGACGGTGCTGTCGATCCGAACAGAAGACGGCGACGAGAAAGCCCGGTGGGTGCTCCCGATGATTCACCCCGGCCCGATGGGCGAGATCGGCGGCGGGAACCTCCCGGTCCGGATCGCCGAGTCCACCGACGGGCTCGCGTTCCCGCCGCACGCGACCGCCGGCCACGACTTCAACCTCGTCACAGAGCGCGAGGTCGACACCGTCGTCGCGGCGGTCGACCGCGCCCACAGCCGACTCACCTACTCGCCGACGGCAACCGAGAGCGTCCGCACGACCGCCGGCGAGGCGTCGGTGCTCGGGCAGGCGTTCGACGACGACGCGCTGCTCGTTTCGACGTTCGCCCCCGAGTTCGCGGACGACGTGGAGTACGCCGTCGGGCTCTCGACGGCCGCCGAGGCGCGCACCGCGGGACTGGACGACGTGCTGCTCGTCGACGCGCACAACTCCAACAACGGCCTTGACGGTCCGGACCTGGGCCACGTGACGCCCGGGTCGACCCGGTCGTTCGATATGATGCAGGCCGCGCGCCGGGCCGGCGAGCGGCTCGCGGTCGCCCCCAGGGGCGACCTCTCGGTCGGCGTGGCGTGGGAGCGGACCGACTGGACCCCGGAAGAAGGGATCGGCCCGCTCGGCATCCGAACGATGGTGGCCGAGGTCTCCGCGGGCGATGACGCGGACTCCCAGACGACCGCGTACGTGCTCGTTGACGGCAACAACATGGAACCGGGGCTGCGCGGGCACCTCGTCGACGCCGTCGTCGACGCCGTCGACACCGACGAGGCGGAGGTGATGACGACCGACACGCACATCGTCAACACGGTGGAAGCGGACAACCAGGTCGGCGCGGTCGTCGATCGGGATGCCCTCACCGACGTGGTGGTCGACGTGGCGCGGGAGGCGGTCGCGGACACCGAACCGGTTGAGACCGGGATGGCCACCGAGCACGCCGAGGTAACGGTGTTCGGCAACGACCGCACTGAGTCGCTCGCGAGCCACGCCAACGCCGCCGTCTCGATGGGCGGCGCGCTCGCGGCGGCGGTCATCCTCGCGTCGCTGGCGATCTCGGTGGTACTGTTCTTCGTTACCGGCGCCTGACGTTTTCAGTTCGAACGTCGAAGGGAGGTCGCGCTCGGCGCTGTGCTACCGGTCGGCCGCGTCGGGAGCCAGACTCACTCCTGCAGCGACTCGACGACGGAGGCGATCTCGTTGGTCTGCTCTTCGACGGCGGCGGCGATCTCGTCTGCCTCGTCGGCGATCTCATCGGCTTTCTCGGAGGCGCCCTCGACCATCGAGGAGACCTCCTCAGCTGAGGCGGCTTGCTCGTCGGTCGCGCGGGCGACCTCGGTGACGCCGGCGGAGGCCTCCGAGACGGTCTCGGAGATATCGCCCAGGTGGTCCATCGCCTCCTCGGTCCGCGCGACGCCCCGCTCGATCCGCTCGTTGCTGCCCTCGATCTCGGCGATCACCTCGTCCATCTCGGCTTTGATCTCGTCGACGGTCTCTTCGACGGCCTCGGCCTCCTCTTGGGTGTCCTCGGCGAGGCTCTTGAACCTCGTTCGCGACGACACCGAACCCGTCGCCCTCGCTGCCCGCGCGGGCGGCCTCGATGTTGACGTTGAGCGCGAGCAGGTTCGTCTGCTCGGCGATGTCGTCGATCACGTCGACGAACTCGGCGATGTCGTCGATCCGGCGGCCGATCCGCTCGATCCCGTCGGTCATCGACTCGGCGGCGTCGGCGACGCTCCGGATCGCCTCCATCGCCTCGGCGGCCGACTGCTCGCCCCGGTCGGCCGCCTCTTCGGCCTCAGTCGCAGCCTGTGCGACTTGCTCGGCCGAGGAGGCCACCTCCTCGATCGCCGCCGAGAGGTTCGTCATCTCGTCGCTCACGGCTTCCATGTCGTCGGACTGCTCGCCGGCCAGTCCCGCAATCTCCGTCGTCGACACCGCGACCTGTTCGGATGCCGCCTGCAGCCCCGAGAGCGCGTCGGCGGCGTCGTCGTCCACGTCGCCCTCTCCGGCCGCGATCTGGTCGTCGATGTCAATGTCAGTGTCGATGTCGTCGCCGCCGTCGGATCGGCCGGTTGCCATGACAACGAAAACCTGTACCCGCAGTATAACACACGGAGGTAATATTATCAATTCAGGATCGTAACTTCGCTAAGCTACCGAAACAACTCGAAACTCGAAAGATTCTGTCGTTATCGGAACTCGATCGGGCCGCCCTCGGGTGTCTCGACGAACCGTCCGCCCGCCGCCTCGACGCCGCCGTCGACGGACGGGTCGGCGCCCACGTGGGTCAGGTCCCCCGCCCCGGCCCCCAGCGCGTCGGCGACGCGGTCGAACGCCCGCGGGTCGGGCTTGCGCCACCCGCAGGCGACGCTGCTCACGATCGCGTCGAAGTCGTCGCGCGCGAGATCGGAGCGCACGAGCACGCGACCGACCAGCTCGGGCACCGCGCAGTTCGCGAGCAACCCGACCGGGCCGTTCTCGCGTGCGTTGGCGACCGCCTCGACTGCCCTGCTCCGGGTGGTAACCGTCGGGTCGAACGCGGCGACGACGGCCCGCCGAGCGGCGTTGCCGGGGGCGTCGACGCCGCGGGAGGCGAGCGCCCGGCTCACGTGTGCAGGGAGCGGGATCTCGGCGCCCGCGGGCGCGTCGACGTGCGTCTCGCGGTAGGCGTCCGCCCAGTCGGCGGGGACCTCGACGCCGCGGGCGCGCAGTTCGTCCCCAACCGCCGCGGCCGGGTCCGACGGGAGATCCGCGTCGACGAGGGTGTCGAAGAGGGCGAAGGAAACGGCGCTCACGCACGACGGTGCCCGCGGCGGCGACATGAACGTATCGAGGCGGGATCCGGATTCGATATCGCGGTTAGTGATATATGTCTGATCGCGCCTCTCGGCGCTCCGCGGTTCGAGACTATCGCGACGGACGGGAGAACGGCGGATCAGTGGTTTTCGTGGTCGATCGCTACCGGATGACGTTCGATTCTAGATCCCGCGGGAAGTAGGTCAGCCACTCGACGCCGCTCTCGGTGATGGCGATGGTGTCGGAGTGACGGTAGCCGTACTCGTCGGTGTAGACCCCCGGTTCGATGGTGTAGATCTGTCCCGCAGCCATGACCTCGTCACCCTCGTCGACGTACTCGTAGTCGTCCCACCCGCGGTCGATGTAGGGGGGCTCGTGGCCCCCGAGGCCGATGTTGTGGCCGACGTGGTGCTGGGCGGTGTCCTCGATACCCTGCTCCACGAAGTAGTCGTGGACGGCCTCGTCGACGCCGGCGATGGACGCGCCGGGCCCGAGCGCGTCGATCGCGACATCCTGCGCCTCCAGCATCAGCTCGAAGTAGTGGACCTGCTCGTCGCTCGGTTCGCCGACGAACATCGTCCGCTCCAGCTCGGAGTGGTAGCCGTCGACGTTCGCCGAGGCGCCGGTGATCAGCACGTCGCCCTCCGCGAGTCGTTCGTTGGGAGTGTGGCCGTGCGGGAGGGCGGTCTCCTCGCCTGAGATGTACCCCGCGTGGACGGGGCCGCTCCCCCGCGTCCGGACGGCGTAGCGGTCGCCGAGCGCGTCGAGCATCGCGCGGGAGGCGTCCGTCGTCGCCCGCTGGCTCACCGTCACCGGGTGGGCGCCGACCTCGGTGTAGTCGGCGAGGTAGCGGTGCGCCAGGTTCGCCCACTTCGCCGACTCGCGCACGAGGTCGACCTCGCTGTCGGTCTTCTCCCAGCGCATGCGGTCGACCCACGACTGGTCGTCGACCTCGACGAACTCCGAGAGGGCGGGCCCCTCGTAGCCCATCACGCCGGGGGCGCCGTCGGCGTCGGAGACGACCGACTCGACGCCCATGCCGTCGAGCATCGCGGCGGCCGTCTCGATCGGCCGCCCCTGCGGGTAGTCGAAGTAGTGGTGGACCGCGTCGATCCGGGGGTTCGGCTCGACCCGTTCCACCTCCAGGCGGGGAACCGTGATCTCCATGCCATCCTGCGTGACCGCGAGAACGACCGGGCGCTCGGTCTGGATGTGGTGGAAGCCCGAGAGGTACTCGATGTTCGTCGCGTTGAAGAACGTCGCCGCGTCGGCGTCCGTGTCCGCGAGCCGCCCGCGTACCTCCGCGAGCCGCGCGTCGAACTCGGATTCGGGGAGCGTCGTCGCCATGGCTCCGGGATTCGCCGCTCGCGGGATAAGCGTCGGGGAACCGGCGCGGGGGGACGAGTCGGGGACGATACCCGGTCTGGCAATGCCGGCGACGGTGACCGGGGTCGGGATCCGAACGCACGACTCCGACATGCGGGCGTCGACTCGACGGACGAGGTCCGGTTCGTCAGGCGGGACCGCCGGAACGGGGGACAGGGAGGCGAACGTACGACCCGTCCGGCTCACTGCCCGCCGGTCGGCTGTGGGTCGGTCCGCCTGCGGTTCACTCGGGATGTGGCGACATGATCGCGTTGTCGTGGAACAGCGGATCGAACTGGTAGAAGACGAACCCCGACGCCCGTGCCCCCTCGATGGTGGTGGTGACGTCGCCGTTCCCCTTCACCGGGGCCCCCTGTGCGTACGTCTCGTCGATCCAGTAGCCGTCGCTGCCGTCGGTTCCGTTCCTGTACAGCGTCCCGTTCTCCGGGCTCAGATACCAGAACGGCTTCCACAGCGGCGTCGGCGGGATGATGTCGCCGCCGGCGTCGTCGGGGTTGCGGAGGAACTTCGGGAAGACGAGTTCCTCGTCCCCGTCGCCGTCGACGTCCATGTTCGTCAGTCCCCGCGGGTGGACGCCGCTGAGGTCGCCCGTGGGCATCTTCGCGACGCCGAACTGCTCCGTTCGACGACCCATCAACAGCCCCTCGGTTCCGTCACTCTCGTGGAGCTTCTCGGCGCTCGGGTCGTCGGCGGTTCCGATGATCTCCTTCGGCGGGTCGAACCGCCAGGTGTTGGTCCCGTCGGTCGTGGAGAACCGGTAGCCTGCGTGCGCGTCGCCGCCGCCATCGGTCAACGACTCCAGTATCTCGCGGTCGGTCGATCGGGGGAACACGTCGTACTGCCGGATCACGTCCTTGTGTGGACGGAACCCCCAGCCGGAGCGCCACTGCATCTCGGCGCTCTTGGGGCCGCCGTACAACGGCTTGAAATTCATGATCTCGAAGCTGTGGCTCGCGCCCGACAGGTCCAGCGAGTCCGGGGCCGTCCGGATATCGTCGCCGACGCGGTAGCCGAAGTCGACCGCCCGGTAGTAGTGGGTGTGGTCGTCGAGGTTGATCACCTTCACCTCGAACTGGTCGCCCTGGCTCCACGGCTCCATCGTGTCGGCTCCGTCGGGGCCGTCGCCGTACATCTCGTTGTTGGCGTAGACGGTGACGTAGCTGTACGGCCCGAACGTCCCGCGGTCGATACCCTCGCTCTCGAGGACGTCCCACGCCTCCGGGGGAAGCTGAAGCGGGTCGGTCATGAGATCGACCCACTCGTCGGCCGTTCCCCGCGGGTCGGTGCCGGGGTCGGTGAGCATCGCGTTGACCTCGCTCGGGTCGGCCGTGTCGTCCAGAACCGCCCTGGCGACGGTGTGGGCTTTTTTCTCGGGGGCGGCGTCGCCGATGTCGTCGATCGAGAGGTTGCGGTTCCGGACGGTGAAACTCTTGCTTGGCGAATCGAGGACGACCTCGCCGTCGATCTCGGTCTCGAAGACGGGCTGGAGGAACTGGATCTTCGGCGGGTGGTCGCGCCACCCCCACGTGTAGATGCCCCTGAGTAGGCCCAGCGGCGGCTTGTTCACCGAGACGTGTGCGACCTCGTCGGTGTGAACCTCGCTCCAGGTGGAGTCGAAGATCTTGAACGGGAGGCCGGCCGCGTCGTTGACGGCCGTTCCGGGGGAGAGTTCCTCGCGCTCCAGGGAGTAGACGTGGTAGTTCACCCGGAGCAGGTCGTGCGGATGGGCGTCGACGGGGACCCGCAGGAGGAACGTGTCGGCGTCGAACGATTCCCCGTACCAGAGCATGTTGACGTCGACCTCCCAGACGGTGTGTTGTGTGCCGTCGATGCTGGTCCGGGTCTCGCCGGAATCGCGCAGACGCTTCATTTTGTACTCGCCGTCGACCTGGTCGTCGAGCGGCCCGCCCTGCGAGTAATTCAACAGCCGGAACCCGTCGTAGATGCGCCCCGCGGTCTCGCCCGTGAGGATGGCCTCGACCTCGCCGGCCGCGTTGTCCATGGCCGCCGTGTCGCCGTCCTCGGCAGCCTTCGAGAGTTCCTCCAGCGCCGCCCGGAGGTCGTCGTGCGGGTCGCTGACGCGGGTGATCTCGTGGCCGCGAACGCTGGTCGCCCCGTCCGCGTCCTCGACCGTGTGACTGACTACCTGGTGAAGTTCGCCGTCCTTGACCTGGTCAGTGTTGGGGATACGAACGGCCGACCCCGACAGTTTCGTCCTGACCGGCTCGAGGATCCCCGGGTCGTTGGGGTCGGTCGCCGCCGCCGCCGTTCCGACCGCGGGGAGTCCCGCCGCCGCGACCCCGGCCGCTCCACCGATGAGGCGCATGTAGTCCCGTCGTCCGATGCTCGTCTCCGTCCCGTCGGGTGTCTCGTCCTCTGACATGGTGTCGTCGCCCGTGACAGCGCGTGATAGTGATTGCGACGACGATGTACCGGTCCGACCGCACGCCGTCGTGCGGTCGATCCCGGAGTGACTCATCGCAATTATTATGAGTCGATGCCACGAGTACTCTCCGGTAGTCGACGGGAATTATTATAATTTTTCTTACTATACAGTAACGACATGTCGAGGCGACCACCGAGTAGCCGGTCGGGAAGCCGGTGTCTGTCGCGTGTGTGTGCGTGGGACCTCCCGGTCGGTGTCGGCCGCCGGAGTGGGTTACCGGACGGTAACCCGGTCCCGGACGCCCCGTATTTGTATGGTCGGCCGTCGTGTGGGAACGTCACACGCGCTACGTGTGTTCAACTGGGTGGGGGTCGATCGATCCGTCGGAATGTCCACCGAACCGGAGTCAACGTCCGACGGAGCCGACGACCCGTCGAGCACCGTCGACGCGCGCGAATCGCCGTTCGACTGGCGTGCGGCCAGGGCGACCCTCGACCTGATCGGTCGCAAGTGGCACCTGTCCATCCTCGACGAGTTGCTCGCGGAGGGACCTCGACGGTTCAGCGAGTTCGAGGAGCGGCTCGACGGCGTCTCCGCGACGACGCTGTCCGACAGCCTCGGGGACCTCGAGGGGAAGGGCCTCGTCGCGCGGGAGGTGCGCGACACCAGGCCCGTCAGCGTCCGCTACGCGCTCACGGAGCGCGGACGGTCGCTCGACCGGGTGGTCGAGTCGCTGAAGTCGTGGGGGCGGGCGAACGTCTGTACCAAGCGATTGATCGAGTATCGACATCATCCGGAGATCGTCTACCGACTGCTGGTCGACGAGCGGCTCTACTTCTCGGAACTGCAGGAGGTGACGGGGGTGCCGAACAAATCGCTCGCCGACAGCCTCGAACGGCTCGACGAGACCGACATCGTTCGGCGGTCAGTCGAGGACGCGAAGCCCGTCCGGGTCTCGTACTCGCTCACGGAGCGCGGGCGGTCGCTCGCGGCGGTTCTCGGATCGCTGGCGTCGTGGAGTCGACGTGAGTCGGCGGAGTGTCCGACATAGGGACCTCCCGCGGGGTCGGTCCCGCTCACCGGGTCGGGACCGGAACGGCCGACCGCCGGCGCTACGTCGGTCCGGCGGGGTCGGACGCGACCGGGTCGGTGCCTGACTCGTCGCCCCGCTCGTCGGCGTCGGCGACCTCGTGGAGCGCGTTCCGGACGGCGCCGTGCTCGGCGGCGTGGGGGCGGCCGGCGGCGTCGCCGTACCCCTCCTGTGTCAGGCGGTTCCGGTTGAGACACAGCTTCGTGAACTCCGGGCGGAGCAGGTCGAACGTCTCGAAGCGGTCGGACAGCTCCGGGAACCGCCGCTGGTAGTCGAGGACGGCCCCGCGCACCTGTCGCCAGAAGCGCTCCTCGTCGTATCCGTGACGGGCCGTCAGCAGGTCCGAGAGGTACCGGAACACCCCGACGAACAGCCCGCAGAAGTAGAACTGACACAGCCCCTCGGGCGGCTCCGACCGGAGCACCCCGCGGAGTTCCTCGTCCAGCCGCTCTAGCTCGGGCAGCGGCCGGTCTGAGACGTTCACGTCGTCGACGAAGTCTTTCACGCCCAGCCGCGCCGGGACGAACTCGTCGTCGAGGATCACAATCGTGTTCTCGCCGTGCGGGGAGAACACCGTCCCGTAGCGGTAGAGGTAGTGGAGCAGGGGCGGCAGCATGGTCGCGAACAGTTCGTCGAGCCACTCGTCCACGTCGAGCGGCGACCGCTCGACGAACTCGGAGATCACGGCCTCGCCGTCCGACTCGTGGAGCAGTGCGGCGAGCGTGACTGCCTGCTCGTCGTCGTCGATGAGGGCCGTGATCGACTCGCGCCAGACGGCGCCCAGCAGCTCGTCGTACTGGTAGGCGTTCCCGTCGAGCTCGGCGAACTCCGGGTGATCGTAGTTGACGCCGGCGACCTCGCCCGGGAGGACGAGCTCGCACTCCTCGCGGAGGAACTCGTCGCCGTCGCGGATCTTCTTCACGTACTCGGTGACGCGCGGAGCGGCCTCGGTTCGCTCGCCCGGCAGCCCCCGCCAGACGAGCGTGTTCAGGACCTTCATCGGCAGCTTCACGTTGTGCTTCCCCGGCGCGTCGACGTTGAACATCGTGCGCACCGACTGCCCGGGGAGGTACTCGTCCTCGCCGTCGTCGAGCGGGACGAGCGCGTCCTCGGCCAGCTCCTTCGCGTACAGCGAGGTGACGACCTCCTCCCACTGGTAGTCGTGGACGGGGATCAGGGTGTACGCGTCGGGGTCGAGCCCGCGATCAGCCAGGTCGCGCATGAACGACCCGTACTGTTCGCCGAGTTCCTCGCGGAGCAGCCCCTCGGGGTCGAGCCCCCCAACGGTCTCGAAGGCCACGCGGTCCTCGCGGGCGGCCAGCCAGCCGATCGTCGTGGTCTGGCGACACTCGGGGGCGTACGCGCGGTAGTCGTCGTAGTCCCAGCCGAGCCGCCCCTTGTTGAACGTGATCCACGGGTGGCCGGTCATCTCGCTCTCGTACTCGGCGTAGGAGAGGTCCGCGAACGAGTCGGGCGCCTCGCGCGCCTCGACGTGTGCGTCCGCGAGCAGGGTGTTCCGGTACTCCCGGATCAGGTGTCCCGCGGTCAGCTCGTCGGTGCCGAGCGTCTCGCGGGCGTCGAGGAGGAACCGGATCGGGTCGGTCGCGTCCTCCCACGCGGCGCCGTCCGCCGGCGCGGTCGACCGCTCGACCGTCCCCGGGAACACCCGGAGGCCGTCCATGAGCCGCTCCTCGGCCTCGAACCGGTAGGCGACGGCGGGGTCCTCGTCGCCGTCGCCCCCGCGCTCGCTCTCGTCCCCGCGGTCGCGCTCGCCGTCGCCCGCGAGGTCGACCCGGTAGCGTCCGCCGCGGTCGGTCGCGGCGACGCGCTCCGGGTCGATCAACTCCTCGTAGGCGAACTCCCGCAGCATCTTCGCGAGGAGGTCGCGCTCGGCGGCCTCCCAGTTGTCGGCGTCCAGTGCGTCCTGTAGCGTGTCCTCGTAGGTGTCCATCGTCGTGTCGGTGTTCATGTGGCGTGTCGGTCGGTCGGCGGTGCGTTCGGCCCCCGGCGGTGCGTTCGGTCCTCGACGGACGTGCTGCTCCCCGGCGGACCGTCGGTCGCTGTGCCCGCGTGCGCCGGTCCCCCGGGGCGACGTGGGCAGCGCGGGCGGCTCCGGCGTCAGTCGTCACCCCGCGGGGGCTCGGCCGGGCGGCCGCGGTCGTCGCCGGAGTCGGATCCGTCTGCCTCCCCGCGGAGGCGACCGGCGGGCACGTCCTCGACGTACCGGGCCGGCGAGAAGTCCTGGAAGACGGTGTCCCGGTCGACCGGGTACGGCGAGTCCGCGAGCAGGCGGTCGAGGATCACCGCGTTCCGGTAGGTGCCGAGCCCGAGGTCGGGCGCGCCCACCCCGTGGGTGTGCACCTCGGCGTTCTGGACGAACACCTCCCCCGGGAGGTCCCCCTCCAGCGCGTACTCGCGGCCGACGCGGGGGCGACCGTGCTCGTCGCGGTCGATACGGGGCTCCAGCGACGAGAGGAACGACGGCGTCGGGCGCTGGTATCCCGTCCCGAGCACCACCGCCTCCGTCTCGAACGCGAACGCGGTGTCCTCCTGTCGCTGGCGGCAGTCGACCCGGTAGCGGCCCGGACCGACGCGCTCGATGCCCTCCACCTCGGTCATCGCGATCATGCCCACGTCGGGGTCGCGGTCGCCGACGGAGTGCTCGTACAGCGTCTCGTAGATCTCGTCGCTCGTGTCCGGGTCGATCCCCTTGTACAGCAGGTCCTGCTCGGGGATGAGATCGTCCTTGAGCGGCTGGGGCAGGTCGTACACGTAGTCGGTGTACTCCGGCGTGAAGTGCTGGAGCCCGAGCTTCGAGTACTCCATCGGGAAGAACCCGTCCGACCGGGTGACCCAGTCGAGCCGGTAGCCGCGTTCCGGCTGTCGATCGAGCAGGTCCTGGAACACCTCCGCCGCGCTCTGTCCGGAGCCGACCACCGCGATCGACTCCGCTTCGAGCACCGACTCGCGGTTCGGCAGGTACCCCGCGGTGTGGAACACCTCGTCATCGGGGAAGCCGCGGAACGCCTCGGGGACGTACGGCCGGGAGCCGACGCCGACTACGAGGTCGCGCGCGAGGTAGCGGTACCGCTCGACCGCCGGGGCGTCCGGGTCGGTCGCCGCGGGCTCCGCGGGGTCCTCGGGCCGGATCGCGGTCACCCGGAAGTTCGCCTCCGGGTGCTCTTGCCCGACCGGCTCGATGTCGACCACCCGCCGCGAGAAGCGGGCGCACTCCAGCGACTCCGCGACCCACCGGCAGTAGTCGTCGTACTCCCGCCGGGGGATCTGGAACGTCTCGTAGAAGTAGAACTCGTACAGCCGGTCGCGCTCGCGGAGGTAGTTGAGGTAGCTGTACGGGTTCGTCGGGTCCGCGAGCGTCACCAGGTCGGCGAGGAACGGAACCTCGAGGGTCGTCCCCTCGATGAGCATCCCCTCGTGCCAGACGAACGCCGGCTTCTGTTCGAGGAAGACGGCCGAAAGCGGCACGTCGTCGCTCCCCTCGATCAGCGCAGCGAGCCCCAGGTCGAACGGGCCGAGGCCGACGCCGACGAGGTCGCGGACGCGGTCCGGGTCGCCGTCCGCGGGATCGCGGTCGACGCTGTCGGCGGGATCGGCGCGGTCGGCGTCGCCGTCGACATCGCCGCCGCCCGCGGCGTCGGTCGACCCCCCGCTCATCGCTCCACCCCCGCGGGGTCGGCGTCGCCGTCGCGGTCCGTCGCGGCCTCGGCGTCGCCCGCGTCGTCCGCGTCGTCGGCGCCGTCCGCGTCTCCCGGGTCTCCTGCGCCCTCCGCGGCGCGCTCGGCCGCCAGCGCGCCGGGGGAGAAGGCCCGCTCGAACCGGGCGCGCTCGCACACCAGCAGGGTCGCGTCTTTCCCCTCATGGGGGAAACGGAACTCCCCGCGGGGCCGGAAGCCGACCCGCTCGAACGCCCGGATCGCGGCGTCGTTGCGGGCGTCCGGCTCGGCGACGACCCGGTCGGTGCCGGGGTGACGGAACGCGAGGTCGGTCATCGCCCGCAGGAGGGCGGTGCCGTACCCGCGGCCGAGGTACGGTTCGGGGCCGATCAGGAGGTGGATGCCCTGGTCGCCGTCGCGGGCGTTGTAGTGGTCCGCGAGCGGGTCCTCGGCGGCCCAGTAGCGCTCGAAGTAGCTCATCGGGACGCCGTCCACGCGGCCTACGTACGGGGTGACGTGGTCGTCGTCGAGCCGCTCGGAGAGCGCCCGGCGGAACGCCGGCAGCGGGGCGCCCATCTCCCAGTAGGGGCGCACGTGCTCGCTCGTGAGCCACGCGTGGAGGCGGTCGAGGTCTCGCGGGAGCTCGACCGGACGGAACGACACCGTCCGGTCGACGCCCGGCGCGGGGCGGCGGTACTCGCAGTCGTCGGACAGCAGGCTGAGCGCGTCAGTCATCGGATGTAGTGGTCGTCGAGACGGGGGCGGTCCCGTCGGACACCCGCGTCGCGATCGGGTTCTCGATGTCGGTGTAAACGGACTGGTTCTCCAGGTCGTTCTCCAGCTCGTCGAGCCCCTCGAAGCGGGTGAGCAGGTTCGCCTTGCACGGGACCCGGGGCTCCGAGAGCAGCCCCGACACGAGCGTCGAGGCGTCGGGCTCGTGGTCGGCGAGCGATTCAAGCTCCGCCCGGAGCACGGCGAGAAGGTCGGGCTCGTCGGCGACGCCGCCGGCGCCGAGGGCGTTCACGACGCCGAGGGCGTTGTTGAGGACGACGTAGTAGCGCAGGCGCTCGTCGGCGACGGCGTCCGGGCAGACGGTGTCGGCGCGCTCGCCGACGCCAGGGAGCCACCCGTCGACGCGGTCGTACCGCGACTCGGGGAAGTAGTACCCCTGGTTGTCGCGGTAGAACCCCTCGACGGGCCACCCGTCGTCGTCGAGGCGCACGAGCGTGTTCTGCTGGTGGGCCTCGACGCCGACGCCGAGCTCGAAGTACGTCCACAGCACCGGCCGGACGGTGACCGAGAGGTACGCCCGGAACCACTCGCGGGCGACCGCCCGCTCGGGGCGGCCCTCGCGCTCGGCGACGCGGGCGACGACCCGGGCGGCCCGCGAGGGGCCGTCGAGGCCGTCCTGACACAGCCCGACGACCGGGGTGACGTTCGTCGCGTCGTCGCCGCGGAAGGGGTTCTCCCGCAGCACGGTCTCGAAGCCGGACTCCGGCCCCTCACCGAGGTCGAGCGTGAGCGCGGCGGGGTCCTCGACGACCGAGAAGTCCGGGAAGCGGTCGGCGAGCGCGTCGCCGAACCCCGTGTCGAGCAGCTCGGAGACGGCGACCCCCCGGGCCAGCTCGGGGCGCTTGTTCGTCCGCTCGGCGTTGGTGATCCGCACCGCGAGCGACCCCTTGACCATGAAGGGCGCGTCGGGGCTCCACAGCGTCCGTACCGACGAGGTCGGGTGGAACGTCGGCCCGAACGCGCCGAGGTCGCGCACGTCGCCGCGGTCGAGCGCCGCCTCGACGTGCGGCTGCGAGCGGAGGTAGTCGGCCTGCCAGGGGTGGACCGGAACGAGCGCCTCCCCCGCCGCGACGGCCTCGTCGGCGGCCGCGGGCGCGTCGTCGGCGTCGGCGACGAGCGCGTCGACCCACTCGGCGGCGGTCCCGTCCCGGGCGGACCACTCCGAGACGACGGCGGGGTCGGCCGCGAAGAACCGCAGCGGGAAGCCGCCGCGGAGCTCCGGGGCGTACCGCCCCGCCTCGTGGTCCGGGATCCCCTCCCGGCTCTTGGGCGTCGGGTGGAGGTGGTGGCCATACACCAGCGACTGCTCGGCGTCGCGGAAGCCGACCGTCCCGCCGTACATCCGGTCGTGCTCGGCGGGGTCGTCGCGGGCGGCGGCGAACCGCTCGGTCGCGCGCCGCGAGGCGAGCACCCGGCGCAGGAGGTCGTCGCCCGCGGTCGGGTCGCCGGCGTCGAGCGCGAGTTCCCGCCGCGCGAGCGCCGCCAGCGTCCCCGAATCGAGCGGCTCGGGAGCGGTGCCGTCGGCGGCGTCGACCGCGGTCCCGTCGGTCGCGTCGACGGCGCCCAACTCGTCGGTCACGCCCGGGTCCGCCCCGGCGCCGACGCCGCGGGCGTACGCCGGGAGGCGGAACAGGTGCCGACCGGTCGCCGACTCGTAGCGCAGCGGCGCGAACGCGGCGACCCCCTGTCGCGGGAACGGGACGCGGACGACCCGGCCGTCGGCGCGGTCGGCTCCCGCGGGGACCCCGTCGGGGACCGCGCTCGGGGGCAGTACCTCGCCTGCGCCCGTCTCCCGGAGGTAGCAGTTGAGGAACGCGTGCAGGGTCGCCGACTCCGCGTGCTCGGCGGGGGAGTCGGCGACGGTCCCGACGCCCGTCACCGGTCCACCCCCGTCGCGTCGGCGGTCGCCCCGGGCGGAGCGTCGCCGTCTCGCCGGCGATCCGACCGGGTCGCCTCCGTCCCCTCACGATCGGTCAAGCCGGCCCCGTCCGTCTGCTCGGCCCCCTCGGCCTCGACGGCCGCGGCGTGTCCCTTCAGCGCGACGAGGAGGTCGCGGACGTCGTCGACGGTCGTCCGGGGGTTCATCAGGGTGAACTTCAGGTGCGCCCGGCCGTCTACCTCGGTCCGCGCGACCACGCCCCGGCCGGCCTCGAACAGCCGGTCGCGCGCCTCGCGGTTCACCCGGTCGGCCCACGCGCCAGGGTCGCGGTCGGGGCGGTCGCGAAGCGGCGTGTACCGGAACGTCACGGCGTTGATCGTCGGCTCGCAGGCGAGCTCGAACGCCGGGTCGGCGCGGATCTCGCCCGCGACGCGGTCGGCGAGCGCGACCGTCCGGTCGACGAGCGCGGCCAGCCCCTCGCGGCCGAGCGTCCGGAACGCGACGTACGGTTTCAGCGCGTCGAACCGCCGGGTCGTCCGCGTCGACTTCCCCACGAGGTTCGGCACCTCGTCGGCCTCCGGGTTGAGGTACGCCGCGTTGCGGCTCATGTACCGGAAGTCGGCGCCGTCGCCGAGCAGGAACGCCCCGCAGGCGATCGGCTGGAAGAACAGCTTGTGGAAGTCGACCGCCAGCGAATCGGCCCGCCCGATCCCCGCCAGCACGTCGCGGTGGTCGTCGCTGACGGCGAGCGCGCCGCCGAACGCGGCGTCGACGTGGAGCCAGAGGTCGCGGGCGTCGGCCACGTCCGCCAGCTCCGCGAGCGGGTCGACGCTGCCGAAGTCGGTCGTCCCCGCGGTGGCGACGAGCGCGAACGGCCGTTCGCCCGCCTCTTCCAGGCGGTCGAGTTCCGCCCGGAGCGCGTCGGGGTCCATCCGGCGGCGGTCGTCGGTCGGCACCTCGACGACGGCGTCCTCGCCGAGGCCGAGCAGGGCGGCCGACTGGGCGGCCGTGAAGTGGGCGTCCGCCGAGCAGAGCACGCGCATGTCGCCCGCCTCCGGCGGCAGCCCCGCCTCGCGGACCGAGCGGTCGAACGTCTCGGCGACGTACCGGTCGCGCGCGAGCAGCAGCCCCTGGTGGTTCGACTCTGTGCCGCCGCCGGTGAGCACGCCGTCGGCGTCCGGCCCCAGGTCGAACAGCTCCGTCAGGTCCGCGACGAGGCGCTCCTCGACGACGGTCGCGGCGGGCGCCTGGTCGAAGGAGTCGAGCGACTGGTTGACGGCCGCGAGCATCGCCTCGGCCGCCAGCGAGGGGACCGTCGGCGGGCACTGGAGGTGCGCGACGCACGCCTCGTCGCTGGGGTACACCGCGTCCGCGAGCACGCCGTCGCGCACGTCCGCGAGCACGTCGTCGAGCGGCGCGCCCGTCTCGGGGAGCGTGGCGCCGTCGAGACGCTCGTGCAGGTCCGCGTAGGTCGCGCCCGAGTAGGGGCCGTCGGGGTCGCCGACGACCTCCAGCACCGCATCGCGCGCGGTCGTCATCGCCTCGGCGTACGCCTCGTTTCCGGCGTCGCTCCCGAGGAACAGCCCCTCCGCGAGCGCGCGTCCGCGACCGGCCGATCCGTCCCCGTCTGCGGAGCGGTGGACCTCGTCGTCGCCCTCGCCGTCTTCGGCGTCGGCCACGGTATCGTCGCCCGGCCGGGGCTCGCCCACACCGCGTCCGGGGCTCACGCCGCCACCTCCGGTCCGTCGGCCGCGAGGGCCGCCTCGACCGCCTCGCCGAACCGGGCGGCGATCTCGTCGACCTGCTCGCGCGTGACGACCAGCGGCGGGAGGAAGCGGGCGACCGCCGAGTCGCGGCCGCCGGTCTCGATGACGAGCCCGCGGTCGAAGCACGCCGCCTTCACCGCCGACGCGAGGTCGCCGTCCGGCGGCGGGGGGAGGTCGCCGTCGTCGGTACCCGCCTCGGGGTCGACGAACTCCACGCCGAGCATGAGCCCGCGTCCGCGGACGTCGCCGACGGCGTCGAAGCGGGCCGCGAGCGACTCCAGCGGCTCGCGGAGGCGCTCGCCCATCGCGGCGGCGTGCTCGTCGAGGTCCTCCGCCAGGACGCGCCGGATCGTCACGCGACCTGCGGCCATCGCGAGCTGGTGGCCCCGGAAGGTGCCCGCGTGCGCGCCGGGCTCCCACACGTCCAGCTCCTCGTCGTAGACGACGACCGAGAGCGGCAGCCCGCCGCCGACCGCCTTCGAACAGGTGATCACGTCGGGGACGACACCCGCGTGCTCGAACGACCACGTCTCGCCGGTGCGGCCGAGCCCGGTCTGGATCTCGTCGACGACCATCGGGACATCGTGCTCGCGGGTGATCCGCCTGACCTCCCGGACCCACTCGTCGGGTGCTGGGTTGACGCCCCCCTCGCCCTGGACGAGTTCGAGCACCGCGGCGGCGGGGTCGGCGATCCCGCTCTCGGGGTCGGCGATCGCTCGCTCCGCGAAGCGGCTCACCGACTCGTGTTCGCCCGGCGCCAGCCCGAACGGGTGGCGGTACGGGTCCGGGTACGGGAGGTGGTGTACGTCCGGCATCAGCCCCGGCACCGGCTCCTTCGCGTCGGTGTCGCCCATGAGGCTGAGCGCGCCGTTCGTCATCCCGTGGTAGCCGCCCTGGAAAGCGAGCACGCTCCGGTTCCCGGTCGCGGTCTTCGTCAGCTTCAGCGCCGCCTCGATCGCGTCGGTGCCCGCGGGCGAGCAGAACTGCACCTTCGCGCGCGAGGCGAACCCGTCGGGGAGGCTGTCGAACAGCGCGTCGACGAACGCCTCCTTCTCGGGCGTGGTGATGTCGAGCGTGTGCAGCGGGCGGTCCTCCGCCAGCAGCCGCTCCAGTTCGGCGGTCACCTCCGGGTCGTTGTGGCCGAGCGCGAGCGTCCCCGCCCCGGCCAGACAGTCGAGGTAGTCGTTCCCGTCGGCGTCGGTCAGTTCCAGGCCGCGGGCGCGCTCCACCGCGAACGGGAGCGAGCGCGGGTACGTCCGAGCGCTCGACTCCCGTCGCCGCTGACTCGCGAGCAACTCGGCGTTCGACTCGTCGTATCTCACGGCGACGCCCCCCCGCGGACGCGTCGGCCGTCTACCGTGTCGTTCCGCATGCATGATTTAGGCTAACCTAAAAAAGCATAAACCCGTCGATTATTAGGCAGACCTAAAAATATCCAACAGCGTCACGTGTTCCTGTTTCGTGTCATCGGCCAGTTAGTTTCTTTCTCGAATATGCGAATATATTTGTGTTATTTCGGCCGGCCTAAAAATTTTCGTCGCAGTCCGTCACGCGCTCGTCGCGTCGGTGCCTGGCGGGGGCGCGCCGACCCCGTCGCTCTCAATAAACTGTACAACGCGATATAGAATCGACGGGGCGCCGTCAGTCCAGAGTTTCGGAGTTTGGATTTTGATGCGTGCCTTATTTTCACGTGGTCTGTGGATGGATCGTCTTTCGTCCGGCGATTAGGCTGCAGTCGCGGAGTATGTCGCTCAGAAAAGTTTTCTGAGTGATAAAATTACGGAACCGCAAGACAGCTCCTGTTTCACAGGTCCTTCATATGAACAGAAGGCACACATCAAAGCCATCCTCCGAGGTTGTGCGTCAGTCAGAGGTCGCGCTCGACCCGGACTCTCCGGTCTCGATGCTGCCGAGTTCGGGCGCCGCGTCGTCGCCGCGGGCCGAAAGCAGCTTCCCGACGACGACGGCCGCGACGTAGATTGCAACGGCGACGAGGACGATGACGCCCCCGGCGGTCGCCTCGCCGTAGTAGGCGGCACCGATGCCGAGCAGGACCGCCAGCTCGGCGAGCACCACGGAGATCAGCAGCGACCCCGTGAAGCTCCGGGACACCTGCGCGGCGCCGGCGACCGGCACG
This sequence comes from Halobaculum gomorrense, assembly GCF_900129775.1. Lineage (GTDB taxonomy): Archaea > Halobacteriota > Halobacteria > Halobacteriales > Haloferacaceae > Halobaculum > Halobaculum gomorrense. Next base: position 200,393 of record NZ_FQWV01000001.1, read on the forward strand.
ACGAGCATCGCGGCGACGAGGATGACGCCCATGATCTGCATCGCGCCGACGACGACCAGCGCGGTGAGCATCACCATCACACGGTTGTACCAGGCGACGGAGATCCCCGACACCTCGGCGGCCGTCTCGTCGAACGTGACGTACAGCAGTTGGTTGCGGGTGAGCGCGACCGTGGCGACGATGATCCCGAACAGCACGAGGAGGATGGCGGCGTTCTCCGCCGACACCGTCGCGAGGTTGCCGAACAGGTACTGGTTGATCCCGACCGCGAGACCGCCGGCGTTCAGGCTGATCAGGACGGTCCCGAGGGCGAACCCCGTCGAGAGGACGATCGCCATCGACACGTCGTTGTACGCGTCGGTCGTCTCTGAGATCACCTCGATCAGGAGGGCGGCCAGTACCGCGACGACCACGGCCGTGAGGTACGGTGAGACGCCGAGGCTGAGCACGCCGTTGAGGAACAGCCCGACGGCGACGCCCGCGAACGCGGTGTGCGCGAGCGCGTCGCCGATGAGTGCCAGCTGCCGGTGGACGAGGAAGGTCCCGATGAGCGGCGCCATCACGCCGATACAGAGCCCGACGAGGATCGCGCGGTGCATGAACCCGTACTGGAGCAGTCCGATCCCTGTGGCGTCCCCGAGCGCGCCGAGCAGCAGCGACCACAGGTCGAGGAGGGCGTAGATCGGCGCGAGGACGGGGTCCAGCGGGCTCCCCTTGGACTGGAGGGGAAGCCCCGGGAACGCGGCGAACAGCGCCGCCACGCCGACGGGGAGCGTCATGAGCTCTCTCCGTCGCTACCGGCGGGGCCGACGGCGGTGCCGAACGCCCGCGCGAGCGCGTCGCTGTCGACGAACTCGTCGGTCGGGCCATCGAAGTACACCTCGCGGTTCAGACAGATCACGCGCTCGGCGTGGTCGGTGACGGCGCCGAGGTCGTGCTCGATGAGGAGCACGGTGATCCCGTCGTCGTTGAGCGCCGCCAGCAGGTCGTAGAACGCCTCGACCGACTCGGCGTCGACGCCGACGGTGGGTTCGTCGAGCACGAGCAGGTCCGCCTCCCCCGCGAGCGCGCGGGCGATAAACGCCCGCTGGCGCTGGCCGCCCGAGAGCTTCGTGATCCGGCGGTCAGCGAACTCGCGCATACCGACCGTGGCGAGTGCCTCGTCGACGATCCGCCAGTCGTCGGCCGACAGCCTGCCGAAGCCGACGTGTGCGAACCGCCCCATCTTCACCACCTCGCGGACGGTGATCGGCATCTCCTTTGCGGCGCTGGCGTGTTGGGAGACGTAGCCGACGCGCTCACCGTCGTCGAAGGCGTGGGCCGGCTCGCCGAACAGGCGCGCGTCGCCGTCGTCGGGCCGGAGCAAGCCGAGCATGAGCTTCATGAGCGTCGACTTGCCCGAGCCGTTCGGGCCGACGACGGCGACGTACTCGCCCGCCCCGATCGCCAGGTCGATGTCCTCGACCACGGGCGCGGCAGTGTAGCCGAACGTCGCGTCCGACAGCTCGATCACCGTGCCGCCCTCGCCGTCGGCGTCCGGAGCCGTCCCCTGTCCGTTGCGCTCGGCGGCGACGCGTGCCATGTTCTCGCTCGCGCTCATTCGAAGTTCCTCCACTCTTGGTTCCACCCGTCATAGCCGGCCTCCTCGGGCGGCGTGTTCCCGAGAACGACCTCGAAGGTGGGCATGTTGATGTTGTCCGCGATCTCCTCGTACCCCCACTCGTTCTCGACCCAGTCCTCGCGGACGCCCGCGTACGGCGTGACCGGATAATACGCCTCCACGTCCGTCTCGGCGATGAGCTGTTTCGCCGGGCGGCGCGTCTCGAAGACGCCCGCGCCGATGTAGCGGATGTCGTTCTCGTCGATGACGCGCTTGGCCTCGACGATGTCCGACGGCTTCACGTCACCGCTGGCGGCGAGGTTGACGACGAGCGGGCGCATCTGCACCCCGTAGCGGTCGGCGATGTACTGGAAGGCGTTGTGGGCCGCCAGCTGGACCACGTCGCGCCCGGCGGCCTCGAAGACGGCTTCGTAGTCGGCGTCGATGCGGTCGAGCACGTCGGCCCCGTACGTCTCGGCGTTGTCGCGGAGCGTGTCCTCGTGGTCGGGCGCGAGTTCGACGAACCCCGCCGTGATGTTGTCGACGGACTGCTTCGCCCGCCGCGGGTCGAGCCAGAAGTGCGGGTCCCGCCCGCGCCCCTCGCCGACGCCCTCCTCGTCCGGATCGAGGCTGTCGGCCAACGGGATCAGGTCGACCCCCTCGCGGACGTTGATGAGCTGCGTGTCCACGTCGTCGTCCTTCAGCGTCTGGATGGCGCGGTCGGCCCACGGTTGGAAGTCCGTGCCGACGTGGATGAACGCGTCCGCGTCGACGATGTCACGGGTGACACTCGCGTCGGGTTCCCACCCGTGCCCGTGCAGCCCGGTTGGGACGAGGTTCCGTACCGTAATCGGGGTGTCCGCCGCCACCTTCCGGGCGAAATCATAGAAGCTGAAGAAGGAGGCGACCGCGACCGGACCGTCGTCGCTCCCCCCGCCGTCGGTCCCGCCGGTGTCGCCGCCGCTTCCTGCCGCACCGCCCAGACAGCCGGCGAGCCCCGCCGCGGCGAGGCCGACGCCCCCCGCGAGGAACCGCCGTCTGGTCGTTCCCGGCGAACCCGCCGGGTCGCGTGTGTCGGTCATACTCACCCGTACGAGGGTGTCCGAACAGTATAGTTGTTACGAACAAAAGTAAAGATTAGATTAGTCTAATTCACCAGCGATCGTGGACGTGCTCCGCCACGTACTCCTCGTACACGTCGCGGACGGCGCCGTGGAGGCGGTGCGGGAGGGAGTCGAGGTCCGCGGCGGCGACGTTGCTCTCGATGTGCGCCGGGGAGGTGGAGCCGGGGATGACCGTCGAGACGGCGTCGAAGTCGAGAATCCACCGGAGCGTGAACTGCGGGAGCGTCAGTTCCTCCGGGACGTGCGGCTCCAGCGCCTCGACGGCGTCGACGCCGGCATCCAGCGGAACGCCGGCGAACGTCTCGCCCACGTCGAACGCCTCGCCGTCGCGGTTGAAGTTGCGGTGATCGTTCTCGGGGAACTCCGTGTCGCGGTCGATCGTTCCGGTCAACAGCCCCGAGGCGAGCGGCACACGGACGATGACGCCCACGTCGCGTCGGGCGGCCTCCTCGAAGAACAGCTCAGCCGGGCGCTGTCGGAACGGGTTGAATATCAGCTGCACCGTCTCGACGCCGGGGTACTCGATCGCCTTGAGTCCCTCCTCGACGCGCTCGACGCTGACGCCGTAGTGATCCACCTTCCCGCGTGCCCGCAAGTCCGCGAGCGCGTCGAACACGTCCGGCTCGTAGTACACGTCCGTCGGCGGACAGTGAAGCTGGAGCAGGTCGAGGGTGCCCTCGCCGATGTTCTCATGGGAGCGGTCGACGAACCGTTCTAAGTTCTCCGCTGTGTATCCCGCTGCCGTGTGCGGATCGAGCCGGCGTCCGGCCTTCGTCGCGACTGTCACCTCGTCGTGGGCGTCGCGCTCGTCGAGCACGTGCCCGATGTGCCGTTCGCTGCGGCCATCGCCGTACACGTCGGCCGTGTCGAGGAAATCGACGCCGGCGTCGAGCGCGGCGCGGACGGCCTCGCGGCCCGCCTCGTCGGACACGTCGCCCCAGTCGCCGCCGATGTTCCACGTGCCGAGTCCGACTTCGGTCACCTCGCCAACGTCGCCGAGTTCGCGGTAGCGCATACGGGCAGGGTCGCCGGCGACGTGTAAGACGGCTGGGGTCGCGGCACCGGCGGCGGCGCCTCGATCGCCGCCCGGACGACGGGCGTCCGGCTGACGCTCGACCGGACGCGAGCCGGACTGTGGGATAGATTGATATGCACCCTGTCGAAACGGGACCGGTATGAGTAAGATAACCTTCCGCGCGGACGCGGACCTCGTCGACCGCCTCGAGGAGCTCGAGGGGTCGAAAAGCGAGGTCATGCGGGAGGCGCTCCGCGAGTACCTCGACGACGCCGAGGCGCGGAGCGACGCGGCCGACGCCGCCGGATGGCGGACCGACGCCGGGACCGACGGCGATGTCGCCGACTCGTTCGACGACGCGCTCGCGGCTCGCGTCGACGAACTGGTGACGGCTCGACTCGACGAGGCGTTCGCCAGCACGGGCTCCCCCGATTCCGTCCGCGCCGACCGGTCACGCCCGTTCGGAGTCCCGGGCGGCACACGCAGCGCCACACCGGCGGTGAACCTCACGGTGAACGTCGACGGCGCCGGCGCCGCGGTCGAGCAGGAAGAGCCCGCAGAACGCGTCGACCCGTCCGGCTCCGACGAACCGGTCTCGGGCGCGGACGGTGGCACGCCGGCAGGCGGTAGCTCCGGCGCCGACGACGCGGCGTCTGACGCCGGGGCGCGAAGCTGCGCGCAGTGCGGTGAGGACGTGGCCGACGACCACGTGTTCTGTCCGAACTGCGGCGAGAAGACGACGCGGCGCCTGTTCTGCGAGTGTGGCGACGAGGTCCGCTCCGACTGGGCGTTCTGTCCGGGGTGCGGTCGTCGGACGCCCGCGGCCGACGTGCTCGACGCGACGTAAGACACCGCGCCATCTCGTCGTCCGAACCACGACGGCGTAAGACAACGTGGCCGGCCATGTCATACAACCGGCGATATCTTTATATATAATCGGTATATTGGTAGTGATGCGTAAGACGACTCGTCTTACAGGCGGGGTCGGAGCGGGGAAACTCCGGCCGCGACCCGTGAGGGCACGCGTATGTGTGCTGTCGTCTTACCGGGGGAATGATACAATGGAGCGTGTGACACTACGAATCCCGAAACAGCAGATCGAGGAGGTCGAACAGATGGTCGAGACGGGGGAGTTCCCGAATCGCAGCGAAGCGATCCGCTCCGCCGTCCGCGACATGCTCAACGAACAGGCCGACACGTCCGGCGAGCGCACGCGCGGCGAGCGCAGTAAGCGCAGTTGGGCCAAGGTGTAACGATGCAGGACATCGTTCAGGACGCGCTGGCGAACGCGGAGGCCGAGCAGCGCAACATGGAGGCGGTCGGCGACGACGACGACGAGTTCGGGGAGCCCCGGATCGTCATCGTCGGCGCGGGCGGCGCCGGGAACAACACCATCAACCGGCTGTACAACATCGGCGTCGACGGTGCGGAGACCGTCGCGATCAACACCGACAAGCAGCACCTCAAGATGATCGAGGCTGACACGAAGATCCTCGTCGGCAAGTCCCTCACACAGGGGCTCGGCGCGGGCGGTGACCCCTCGATGGGCTCGCGCGCCACCGAGATGGCGCAGGGGACGATCAAGGAGGTGCTCGGGGACGCGGACCTCGTGTTCGTCACCGCCGGCATGGGTGGCGGCACCGGTACCGGCGCGGCGCCGGTCATCTCGAAGATCGCCAAAGAGCAGGGCGCTATCGTCGTCGGCATGGTGTCGACGCCGTTCAACGTCGAGCGCGCCCGCACGGTGAAAGCCGAGGAAGGGCTCGAGGAGCTCCGCAACGAGGCCGACTCGATCATCGTCCTCGACAACAATCGCCTCCTCGACTACGTCCCCAATCTGCCGATCGGGAAAGCGTTCTCGGTGATGGACCAGATCATCGCCGAGACGGTCAAGGGCATCTCGGAGACCATCACCCAGCCGTCGCTCATCAACCTGGACTACGCGGACATGTCCACGATCATGAACCAGGGCGGCGTCGCGGTGATGCTCGTCGGCGAGACCCAGGACAAGAACAAGACCCAGGAGGTGGTCAACGACGCGATGAACCACCCGCTGCTGGACGTGGACTACCGCGGCGCGTCGGGCGGCCTCGTCCACATCACCGGCGGCCCCGACCTCACGCTGAAGGAGGCTGAGGGCATCGCCGACAACATCACCGAGCGCCTCGAAGCGAGCGCAAACGTGATCTGGGGCGCGCGTATCCAGGAGGAGTACAAAGGGAAGGTCCGCGTCATGGCGATCATGACCGGCGTCCAGAGCGCGCAGGTGCTCGGCCCGAGCACGCAGAAGCAGGCCGACAAGTCGCGACAGAGCATCGAGGGCGGGGAGGCGTCGGAGCTCGACTTCGACGCGAAGTCGAACGCGGAGACCAACGGACAGGAGGCCGCCTGGCAGTCCGACGGCGGCCGCGAGCGGTCGAACGAGCGGAGCAACGGGCTCGACGTCATCCGATAACCTCGTCGGGTCGTTCTTCGGACCGGCCGACCGCGTTCGGCCCTCTCGTTTACACTCGCCCGGAGTGGAACCGACTATTCGATACGCGAAGCCACCTCGACGCCGCGCTCGACGTGTTCTCGCCGTTTACGCGACGTGGGATCGGTCACACGGTGTACGACGGACCGGTCTCGGGGTCACAGCGGGTTCGGCCCGGTCAGTGATTCGACGAACTCCCGCTTCCACCACCACGCGGTGGCTCCCGCGCCGTGGTCGCTTCTGAGTCTCCGTCGAACGCCCTCGACGAACTCGTCCCGGTCGATGTCGAGGTGGCGTATCTCGCGGGCGACGAGTTTGACGAACGGTCGGCGTTCCTCTCGACCGGATACGATCCCGTTCAGAACCGCGGCGGTGTGTGCCGCGAGGTCCGCCTCGCCGCTCTCGCCGACATCGAAGTTCCGCAACTGGTGTGCGTACGCGAGAGATACGATCTGTGCTTCCGGCATCAAGTGCGATACCGCGCTTCGAAACAGCGGTGTCGGCGAGGTCGACAGCCCGATGGCGCGGAAGTACATCGACGCGAGGAAGTCGACCTCCTCGGCCAGCGACTCATCGACATCGAGTTGTCGGAAAGCATTCCATAGCACGTCGAACCCGTCGACGAGCGCATCGGAGCGCCGGTCCCCCCGCTGGAGTGCCGCCTCGAACCGGATCAGCCATCGGGGAATCGCCGGATCCGAGCCCTCGGCCACCATCCGAACGACCGCCGTGTGGTACACCGCGGCCACCGCGGGTTCCTCGTGTTCGAACACGGGACTCTCGCGCGCACTCCGTTCGGCGACGCCGATCCAGTCGTCGACCTCGGCGGGGTCGTAGTCGTCGGCCAACTTCTTGAGCGCCATGGAGTAGACGTTCTCCACGAACGTCTCGCGGTCGAATTGGCGTGCGTCTTGGGCGACGAGTCGTTGGATGCGGGTGATCCAGTCGTCGACCTCGGCGGGGTCGTAGTCGTCGGCCAACTTCTTGAGCGCCATGGAGTAGACGTTCGGGGAA
>NZ_FQWV01000001.1:207779-703175 GCF_900129775.1 Halobaculum gomorrense
TTGTCGACCTCGGCGGGGTCGTAGTCGTCGGCCAAAGAGCGGAGCGCCATGGAGTAGACGTTCTCCACGAACGTCTCGCGGTCGAATTGGCGTGCGTCTTGGGCGACGAGTCGTTGGATGCGGGTGATCCAGTCGTCGACCTCGGCGGGGTCGTAGTCGTCGGCCAAAGAGCGGAGCGCCATGGAGTAGACGTTCTCCACGAACGTCTCGCGGTCGAATTGGCGTGCGTCTTGGGCGACGAGTCGTTGGATGCGGGTGATCCAGTCGTCGACCTCGGCGGGGTCGTAGTCGTCGGCCAGATTAGCGAGCGCCATGGAGTAGACGTTCGCCACGAACTGTTCCTCGTCCGACTCGGTCCGTTGGACCCATACCGAGACGAGGTCGTCCACGTTCGGGTCGGAGCCGTCCCTCTCGACGTGGTTCGAGAGGAGGCGTGCGGCGACGTTCCCCAGTATGGTCTCCGGGTCGTGACCTGTCCGTTCGACGTCCGCCGCGACGCCCGAGGCGAGCGTCTCCGCGTCGATTCTGTCGGGTGGGACGGGAACCCCTGCAAAAAGCAGCGACCGGATCGACTCGAAATAGGTCTTGTCCTCGAACTCTCCACGACCGAGTTTGTTCACGAACGCCTCCGACGTGTTGACGACTTCTGCGCGCAGGTCGGGCTTCTCTGATTCGACTGCGGCCCGAAAGACGGTCCCGGTCCGCCCGGCCAGTCGCGGAAGCAGCGTCGCGGGCGCGTGTTCGGCGGCGGTGACGTATGTCCTAATCGGGTCCTGCGACTCGGTCGGTTTGTCGGGGTTGAACACGAAATTCCGGAACAGTACGTCCGCGTAGAGGTCCGGGAGGACTGTCCACCGCTCTTTCCCCAGTGCGATGTCATCGTCCTCGATCGGGTCGTCCTCCAAGACTGCCCGACCCTCGCCGCCGATGTACTGTACGATTTCGGTCGCGCTCGTCGGGTCGCCACACATCTCCCCGAGCTGGTCGGTGGTCAGGACGCCGAACGCGCTCAGTCTGCGCAGGACGCATCCCGCCGTCGTGTCGTCGTCCAGGTCGAGGCTGTTCTGCACGTCCTGCCAGACCAGTTCGTCGATCGTCTCGACGTCGGACAGTGGCGTCTCGCCCTCGGCGACAAGTCGTGCGGCGATCTTGGCGAACTCCGGGGTTCCCTCGGCCAGGCCGACGACGGCTTCGACGGCTTGTTCGAACGACTCCTCGTCCTCGGAAGCGACCCCGACCGTTCGGAGCGCCCGTTCCGCGATCCGCTCGATCTGTCCGCCGTCGTGCTCGAACCGCCCGAACTCCACGTCGACTCTGTCAGACCAACTCAAGAGGTCCGATCGGGCCTGAAGCGGTTTCTTCGCCGTGTCTTTGAATTGCTTGTATCGCTCTGAGCGCACCTCCACGACGACCGTCGAACACACCCCCTCCGCGAGGAACGCGTACAGGTCCTCGAACGCGTCCCTGTTCCAGACCGTATACTCGCCGTACTCGTACTGGAGGTAAACGATCGGTTGGCCGTCCGTCCGTCGGAGGGCGTCCTCGATGTACGGCGCGTCGCCCGATTTGAAATCCACCGCGCGGATCGGGTGCTTCGTCTCGTACTCGCGGAGCGCGTCGTACGCGGCCGTCGTCTTCCCCGTCCCGTCGGGGCCCTTGAGGACGACGAGATCCGAGTCGTCGAGCGCGTCTTTGATCGCCTCTCGCCTGTCGCCGCGGTCGTCCGACCGCGTCTCGTACTCGATTTCGCCGACCGGAACGTCGCGTCCGAGAAGGTTCGACTCCTCCCGTTCGACGGTGACGGCGAGTTCGGAGAGGTCGACGACCGCACGGGACGTGCGTCGCTCGATCATCGCTTCGATATCGGACACCGTCTCGTCGAAGCGGTCGAGTTCCGTCTCGTACTCCTGAATGACTTCCTCGAACTGGTCGTCCGTGAGCAGGTCCGACTCGACCACGTCGGGGAGTTCGCCGCGCGAGAGGCTTCCGATCCGGTCGAGCGTCGACGGCGGAAGACGGAATGCCTGTTCGACCCGTTCCCTCTCGTGTGGGAGCGCGCGTCGCTCGAACAGTTTGCCGTACGCATCCGATGTCTTCCCGTCTTGCAACCGGAGATAGCTAAAGAAGCCGACCGCCGCCATCACGGGATCAGTTATCTGGACCGCGGTCCCGCTGAGAGCGCTCCTACCGACCCCTTTCACCCCCTCCACGAACCCATCCAGACCGACGTCCGAGCCCACTGACCGTGCGGACTCGACCAACCCTCCGTCGTCCGATACACTCCCCGCCGCGTACTGAACGACGTCCGGGAGGAGCGTCGCCTCGTACTCCCCGACAGCGTCTCTGAGTTCGTCGCTCACCGGATCGTGGCCCGTGTATTTGAACCGGGGCTCCTCGATGAAGTCGGACCGAACGTCGTCCCGCGAGCGTCTCCCGTCGACTTCGAGCGCCCGATTCACAGCGGCTTCGATGTCCTGTTCCGGGTCGTACCGGAGGTGAAGCGCCGAATCGAACCGTTCGAGGAAGTCGGGAGAGAGGTCGCCTTTCACCAGTAGCCAGTCGAGTCGCCACGGACGGGCGACAACCGCGATGGCGGTCTCGTCGGACTCCAGCGCGTCGAGAAACGCCTCTCTGTCGGACTCGGACGCGCGCTGCCATCCGTCGTAGAACTCGGTTACGACAGCGTTCTCGCCACCGGTCGGGAGTCCTTCACCCCCCCACGGGTCGGCGGAGAGTCCGCGCTCCACTTCGAGGCCGGGTGCGGCGATACAGAGGGCGTCAGTCTCGGTTTCCCACTCCTCGCCGAATTCCCTGGGCAGGATGCTGCTCCGGTCCATTTCTTACCGAAGGATTGACACACGAATTATGTAAAACTATTCGAACATTCGGCAGTCTTGATCCCGATTTATCGACTCCGTGTTCGACTTCACGCCGCGTCGACCGCCGCCACGAGTTCGCACTTGCGACAGATGTCGCGCGCGGTCTTTGACCCGCACCGCTCGCACGGCGACAGGTCCGGTCCGTCGCCGTCCTCTTCGCGGTACTCGTCGGCGAGCACGCCCGCCAGCTCCTCGTAGCCGGCCATGATCGAGTGACGGACGCCCGGGTGGCGCTCCTCCATGTCGAGGAGGAGCTCCTGTATCTCTCCGCGGTACGCCTCGCTGGCGTGGGGGCACTCGGCCACGTGCGAGGGGAGGTCCCGGAGGTGGCAGTACAGCGCCACCTCCTTCTCGGGCACGTCCCGCAGCGGCTTCGCGCGCGGGACGAAGTGGTCGCTCTCGCGGCGCTCGGGGAACGGGCCGATGGAGGCGTCGAAGTGTTTGGCCATCTGCTCGGTGTTCCCCTCGAAGAAGTTCATCAGCGCCGTCTGCGCCTCGTCGTCGAGGTTGTGGCCGGTGAGGAGCTTGTCGGCGCCGAGCTCCTCGGCGTACGTCTCCAGCAGATCACGGCGGAACACGCCGCAGTAGGCGCAGGCGGCCATGTTCTCGGGGTCGTCTTCGACCACGCTGTCCATGCGGACGCCCAACTCCTCCTCGTAACTCACCGTCTCGTGGCGCATGTCCAGGTCGGCGGTCAGCTCCTCGCAAGCGTTCAGCGAGGCGTCGCGGTAGCCGTCGATCCCCTCGTGGATCGAGAGCGCGACCAGCTCGATTCGGGGGTCCTCGGTGAACGTCTCGTCGAGCACCGTCGCGAGGACGACGCTGTCTTTCCCGCCGGAGAGGCCGATAACCCAGCGCTCGGGGTCCTCGGGCGTCGCGTCGTCGGGGAGGAGGTCGTCCTCGCGGACGCGCCGGCGGACGCGCCGCTCGACCGACTCCCGGAAGTGCGACTCACACAGATGTGCCCCCGAGTAGGCGGCGTGCATCACCGCCTCTGCGCCGCACCTGTCGCAGTCCATTACCGGCGGTTTGCGCCCCGGCGGGCATACCCGTTTCGCACCGAGGGCTCACCCCGGTGGCGGCCCGCTCACTTCGGGGGCGTGTCGCTCTCCCCGGGGACGCCGCGGCCCTGGAAGAAGTCGCCGCCCCACTGGCTGATCCAGATGTCCTGGTTCGAGGTGTACAGCCCCCAGGCGGTCGTGAACATGTCGTCGACGGTCGACCACTCGCCGGCGGCGGTGTCGTACTCGACGGCGTCGTTGTAGACGGCCGCCTGGCCGAACTCGCCGCCGGCCTTCGGCGGGAGCGGCAGGGTGTACTCGGCGCTTCCGTCGCGGCTGGGGGGCCGTTCGGCCCGCTGGAGGCGCCCGCGGTTGAATGTCTGGTTGAAGAAGCGCGCGTACTGCGCCTTCACGTCGCGGCCGACGACCGCCTCCAGGGCGTTGATCCCGCCGGTGATGTCGCCGGCGTCACGGGAGGTGATCCGGTAGGTCGAATCGCCCGTCCCGCTGGCGTACGTGCCGGCCTCCTCGTCCCACAGGTCCTCGACGAGGTACGTGAGCACGTCCTCGGCGAGTCCCGCGTGGTCGACGCCGTCGATCTGTGAGGCCCACAGCAGTCCCTGTCCGACGGCGCCCTGTGTCGCCGCTTGGTTGCTCGCGCCGCCGCCGACGCGCCCGCCGGACTCGACGTTCGCGTCGACCTCTGCAGCCAGCGCGTTCGCGTACTCCGCCGCCCGCGACCGGAGGGAGTCGGAGCCGGCGTGCGTACCGTACCAGCCGATCGCCCCGAGCATCTGCCCGAGGTCGCGCGTCGACCCCGCGGAGACGACGTCCGACGGGGAGAACAGGGTCATCGTCGTCTTCGCCATCCCGTCGGTCAGCATGCCGATCTTCTTCGCCGGGATGAGCGGCTCGGGGTTGACGTAGCCGAACCATCCGTTCTCGGCGAGGCTGCGGAGGTCGGCGAGGAACCACAGCATCGCGGAGTGGTGGTTCGGTCGCGCCGTCGCGTCGACGACCGTCCCCTTGCCGGGGGCGAACCCCGAGACCAGTTCCATGGAGTCTCCCTTGGTCAACGCGCCGTTCCCCTCCGGACCGCCGGCCACGAGCGTCGCCTTGATCCCGATCTGCGCGAGCGTGGTGAGCATCTGCGCGCGGAACTTCGCGGCGAGGCTCTTCGGCAGGACGTCGAAGTGCGCCTGGAAGTTCTTCGCCCACGTGACGCCCTTGAGGTGGGTCCACGCGACCGACGACGGCGACACCACCTTCGAGGAGGCGCTCATGTCCCACGCGAGCGTGGAGGCGTCGGGCCGGCCGTCGCCGGCGTCGAACACCGGCTTCTGGGTGAAGTGGGGGTCGCCCTTCGTGAACGGCGCCATGTTCAGGTTGGGGTTCACCACGGGCGGCTTGCTCACGTCGGCGTGCTTCAACATCGCCGGGACGCGCTTGTCGAACGCCTTCTGCTGCTGTTCGTTGTGCGGGAACAGGACCCCGTTGCCCGACAGGGAGATGTTGGTGCTCATGTTGTACAGCGAGTACCAGTAGGAGTCCCACGTCGCCGCCTGCCAGCCGTACGCGTTCGCCGACCCCCCGCCGCCGGCGCCCTTGACGCCGGCGAGTTCGAGCAGCCGCGTGAGGTGTTCGGCCGGCGTCCCGCCGACCTCCGAGGGCGCGGTCGTCCCGGGGCCGCCCCGGGGGCCGTCGACGATCACGAGGCCGACCATCCCGAACGACTGGTGGGGCGTGCAGTAGTAGTTGTACACGCCCGGCGTCTCGAAGGTGTGTTCGAACGTCTGCCCGGAGGAGAGCACCCCCGAGTCGAACGCGCTGGCCGCCTCGGGGATCCGGAGGGGGGCGCCGTTGTCGGGGTGGTACGCGGTAACCGAGTGGCTCCCCTGCTCGACGGTCCAGGTGACGGTCGTCCCCGACTCGACCCACACGACCGCCGGCGAGAATACGAACTGCCCGGCACCCTGGTCGGACTCCAGCGTCAGGGCGCTCACGGACGCGCTCGACCGGAGGCTCTCGGGCCCGCCGAGCATGTCGGCACCCGGCGGCGCCGACGCGGGAGTGGCCGTCGACGCCGACGCCTCGGTCGCCGTCGGTTCGTCGGCTCCGGCCGCCGTCGGCGTGTCCTCGGTGTCACTCGGGGCCGAACAGCCCGCGAGGCCGCCGACGAGTGATGCGCCGCCCAGTTTCAGGAACCGTCGTCTGTTTCCCATACCGTATTACTCCTCGGACGCCGGCAAAGCGTCTCGCCGCCAGTGTGTCCCCGACGCATATCCTCAAGTATCACACAACACCGGAGGCGATTTACTATCGAGGCGATTCACCGAGCGTGAACACTGACGGGTAATAACGACGCAGCGGTTTCGTTCCCTGGCCGAACAGCGGGCGAGATCGGGCCCGTCGCTCCGGCGACGGCCTTCCCGACCGCGCTCTGAGTCCGCCGGCCCTCGGAGTGACCTGCCGTCGGTACCCCGACGCGTAAGACGCTTCACCCCCGCCCGCCGATCCGACCCATGGAGCGCGAGGCGGCCCTCGACCGCGTGGAAGCGATCATCGACGCCGTCGACGAAGGGCCGATGCCGGTGCCGGTGCGGGAGGTGTGGGTGTACGGCGACGTAGCCCTGGGCCTCGATCCGATCGACCGCCTGGATGTGTACGTGACGAAGGACCTGCTGCTTCGCGGTGACGACCCCGACGCCGCCGAGGAGTTCGAGCGCTCACACGGCGTGAACGGGATCGGGAAGTCGGTCTCGGCCGAGTGGGCGCGCGAGCATCCCGAGCACCTCCGCGCGAACGATAACGGGTACGCTGCCCCAGAACAGTGCCTCGCGGCCCACCTCCTGCCGGACGGCGAGCCGATCCACCTGGAGGTATGCAACGCCCCCTTCGATCAGAACGTGAAACAGCGACTTCGGGGGGCGCTCGACCGCGGCGCGTACGAGCAGGTGCTCGACCCGCGCGGCGTGCAGTTGTACGGCGAGGGGCAGCGGGCGTCCGAGACGATGACCAAGCTCCGGAACGGTGAACTGCCGTTCCCGACGCTGTCGGGGGCGCTGGAGATGCTCGGCGTCGACGGCGACGAGGCAGCCGAAATTGCCGAGGCGATGACGGATTTCCGCGAGCGTCAGGAGGGCGCGACCGTCCGCGGCGACGTGGTGTGAGTGTGAGACGGGTCCGCGGCCGTCCCGCGGCGACTCAGACCCGGCCGACGGTCACGTCGAACGGCACCCGCTCGACGCGCTCGTACTCGCGCTCTCGCGCCTGTCGCGCCGCCTCGCGGCCCATCTCGCGCCACTCGCGCCGGAGCGCGTCGTAGCGCTCGTCGCCGCCGTCGAGCGCCCGCCGGAGCTCGGTCTCGTGATTGGCGATGCCGTCGCCGCTGGCCTTGCGCGCGATCCCCGTGAGGTCCGCCTCCGAGTACGGCGGCTCGACCCGCTTTTCGTGACAGTAGCGGCCGGAGTCGATGTCGTCGAGGCCGGCGTCGGCGAACAGGTCGCGAACGCGGTCGCCCATCGCCACGTCCGTCTCCACGCCGGCGATGTACGCCTCGCGGACGCGAGCCTCCAGCGACGCCTCGGCGTCGACGGTCGACTCGACCGCCACGTCGGCGTTATCGGGCTCCACGGCCGCGACCAACTCCGAGGAGACGCGCGCGAACTCCCGCACCGCCGCCGCGGGGTCGGGGAGATTGATCAGCAGCGCCTGACAGACCACGAGGTCGAACGCGCCGTCGGGGAACGGCAGGCGCGTCGCGTCGCCGGCGCAGTAGTCGATCGGAGCGCCTTGACCCGCGACGGGGTCGGTGTCGCGCGCTGCCGCCAGCAGATCCGTGTCCGCGTCGACGCCCACCACCGCCGCGTCGGGCGCCTCCTCGGCGAGCACGCGGGTGAGTTCGCCAGTGCCGCAGCCCACGTCGAGGATCCGCCGGCGCCCGCCGAGATCGAGCGGGGAAAGCGCCGCGCGCGACTCCCACATCCCGCGGCGCGTGCGTTCGAGGTAGTCGGCGGTGAAGCGACGCATCGGCTGTTCGTGTGTCCCTGACCGACCGGCAGTGATAAGTCGGGGGATCGGCGCCCGCGGTCGCTGTCTGGATTCATGCCGGCCGCGCGCGTACCGACGCGAATGGATTATAAGACGCAGCGCGACCGCGCCGAGACGTTGCGCGCGCTCCACGCCATCGGCGTCGACAACGCCGCCGCCGACAACGCCGCCGACGATGACGGGCCGCTCGTCCTCCCGAACGCGTGGGACGCGGGGAGCGCGATCGTCTTCGCTGACGCCGGCTTCGACGCGATCGGAACCACGAGCGCCGGCATCGCCGCCTCGCGGGGCGTTCTGGACGGCGAAGTCCTCTCTCGCGCCGAGCTGCTCGGGGCCGTCGAGCGCATCGCCGGTGCGGTCGCGGTCCCCGTCACCGCCGACATCGAAGCCGGGTACGGCGACGCGCCGGAGGAGGTGTACGACACCGTCGCGAGCGCCATCGACGCCGGCGCCGTCGGCGTCAACCTCGAGGACGGCACCGGTGACCCCGCCGACCCGCTGGCCCCCGTCGACGACCACGCCGCCGTGCTCCGGGCCGCACGTGCCGCCGCCGAGGACGCGGGTATCCCGATCGTCGTCAACGGCCGCACCGACGTATTCTGGCTGGGCGTCGGCGACGAGGGCGATCGGCTCGACCGGGCGGTCGCTCGCGCGAACGCCTACGCGGACGCCGGCGCCGACTGTCTGTTCATGCCCGGGGTGTCCGATCCCGACACGGTCCGCGCGCTCGTCGACCGCCTCGACGCCCCGCTGAACGTCCTCGGCGGACCGGGGGCGCCGCCGGTCGAGGCGCTGGCAGAGGCGGGGGCCGCGCGCGTGTCGGTCGGCTCGGGGCCGATGCGGGCGACGCTCGCGCTGGTCCGCGACATCGCCGCCGAACTCCGCGACGACGGGACGTACGACGCGATGGCCGGCGGTATCCCGTACGACGATCTGAAGACGCTGCTGGAGGCGGCCGCGGCCGGCCGGGAGGCGTGACCGCAGAATCGGTCGGGGCGGTCGCGCGTCGCGTGGGCGGTGACGCGTCGGTCAGCGGGCGACCGGCCGCTCAGACCGACGCTTCGAGGTCGTACAGGTCGCCGTACTTCGAGCGCACGTAGTCGACGAAGTAGTCGGCGGTGAAGTCCTCGCCGGTGGCCTCGCGGACCAGGTCGTTCGTCTCGTAGCGGGAGCCGTGTTCGTGGACGTTCTCGCGGAGCCAGGTCTGGAGCGCCTCGAAGTCGCCCTCGCGGACCATCCCGTAGATGTTCCCGATGTCGTCTTCGGCGGCGTTGAACAGCTGGCTCGCCATCACCGACCCCAGCGAGTACGTCGGGAAGTAGCCGAAGTTGCCGTGACTCCAGTGGATATCCTGCAGGCAGCCGTTCGCGTCGGTCTCGGGTCGGATGCCGAGGTACTCCTCGTATTTATCGTTCCAGACCTCGGGCACGTCCTCCACGTCGAGGTCCCCGGAGATGAGGGCCCGCTCGATCTCGAAGCGGATCACGATGTGGAGGTGGTAGGTGAGCTCGTCCGCCTCGACGCGGATGAGGTTGTCCTCATACACCTGGTTCGCGGACTCGTACGCCTCGCGCGCGCTGGCGTCGGTGTCGAAGCGTTCCTCGAACTTCGGCGTCACCAGCTCCCAGAAGGCGGGCGAGCGCCCGACGTGGTTCTCCCAGAGGCGGGACTGGCTCTCGTGGACCGAGAGGTCGCGCGACTCGCCCAGCGGCGTGCCGAAGTCCTCCTCGGGCAGCCCGAGGTTGTAGAACGCGTGGCCGAACTCGTGGACGGTCGCCATCAGCCCGCCCAGCGGGTCGGACTCGTCGTATCGGGTGGTGACGCGGCAGTCGTACACGTTCCCGGAGGTGAACGGGTGCGAGGAGATGTCCAGGCGCCCGCGGTCCCAGTCGTACCCGAGCGTCGAGAGCACGTCCCGCGAGAGGTCCTCCTGGGCGTCGGCGGGGAACTCCCCGTCGAAGGCGTCGGTGGTCACGTCCGCGTCGGACTCGCGGATCTCGTCGATCATCGGGACGAGCGTGTGCTTCAGGGTTTCGAGGATCTCCTCGGCCTGCGAGAGCGGGAGGCACGGCTCGTAGTCCTCGAACAGCACCTCGTAGGGATCGCGGTCGGGGTCGATGTGCTCGGCATACTCGCGCTTCAGCTCCACCAGCTTCTCCAGGTACGGCGCGAACTGCTCGAAGTCGTCCTCCGCCCGCGCGGACTCCCACGCGCCCAGCGCCTCGGTGGAGGTCTCGGAGATCTCCTCGACGAGTTCAGTCGGCACCGCGTCCGCGCGCTCGAACTCGCGGCGGGCCTCGCGAAGCAGAGCCTCCTGCTCGTCGTCCAGATCCATCGACTCGACCTCGTCGAGCAGCTCCGCGGTGCGCTCGTCGGTGAGGAGTTCGTGACTCAGCGACGACAGCACCGACAGCTGCTGCGAGCGGGCGGGCGTGCCGCCCTCGGGCATCATCACCTGCTGGTCCCAGCCGAGGACGCCCGCGGCGCCCTGCACGCCGTTGATGCGCTCGAATCGCTCCTCCAGCTCGGCGTACGCGTTGGCCGGATCGGCCTCGCTGCCGTGTGCGTCGGTAGCCATCGCGCAATCCTTGCCGCCGGCCCGTCTTCAACCAACCGTTACGCGAACGCGCCCGTGGCTCACGCGAACGCTTTCGCGTCCTCGGCGACCCGCCGGTAGATCCGGTAACAGCGGTCGAGCACCGCCCACGAGACGCTCTCGGAATCGGTGTGCGCCTCGCCAGACTCGGCGGCGCCGCATATCACACAGGCGGTCCCCGCGTCGGCGAGCCAGCCGGCGTCGGTCGCGTGCGGCTTCACGACGTGCTCCGGGGTGCCTGACTGCGACTCGCGAGCGGCCGCCAGCGCGGCGTCCGCGAACGCGTCGTCCGAGCAGGCCATCGGCGGGAGGTCCTGGTCGACGCGCCACTCCACGCCCGCGATCGATTCGGCGCGCTCCAGGGGCGCGCGCTCGCCGGGGACGGTCCGCTCGTCGATCGTCACCTCGCACTCGTCGGGGACGACGTTCCACGCCGTTCCGCCGTCGATCTCCGTGACCGCGAGGCTCCCGCGGACCGGCTCGCCCATGACCGTCGTCTGGGGGAACGCCAGCTCGCGGACCACGTCGACGGCGTCGCAGGCGCGGTAGACGGCGTTGACGCCCTCCTCGGGGATGCTCGCGTGCGTGCTCTCGCCCGTGGCGACGAGCGTGCTCGCGCGCCGGCCCTTGTGCGCGACGACCACGTCCGTGACGCCCGCGCCCGAGTAGTTCGTCGAGCCCTCGCCGACGACGGCGTACTCGGGGGCGAACCCGTCCTCGATGGCCGCACGGGCGCCGACGCCGCCGACCTCCTCCCCGACGAACGAGGCGAAACACAGTTTTGCCCCGTCGGGGTCGGCGTCGCGGAGGGCGCACATCGCGGCGGCGACGGCGCCCTTCATGTCGGCGGTGCCGCGGCCGTACAGGCGGCCGTCGCGCTCCTCCAGCACGTACCGCTCCTCGCCGTCGTCGCCGACGGCCGTCTGTGACGCCGCCGGCGGCACCACGTCGTGGTGGCCGACGAGCGCGAGTGTCGGCGCGTCCGGGTCGCCCGTGCGGGCGAAGACGTTGCCCTGCTCGTCGCGCTCGACGGCGGCGTCGGTCTCCGCGTGCAGCCACGACTCGATGGCGTCGCCCGCGGCGGTCGCGTCCTCGTGGCTCGGGATCGACACCAACTCGCGGACCAGCGGGCGGAGGCCGTCCGTGGCCGGAGCATTCGGGCCGCCGTCGCGACCCCTGCTCGCGTCGTGATCGGTCATACCCGACCGAGCGGTCGGCGCGGGCATAACTCCGGCGTCGAGGGTGGCGCCCCGCGTCGGCGGGCCCGACGGTGAGACGGCGCTCGGGTGGGACCCGCCAGGCTTCCCAACCGCGTGCAAGCAGTCTTAAACGGCTCGCGGACGCACCACCGGTATGAACGTGGTGCCGGACACGAGCGCGGTCATCGACGGCCGCGTGTCGGAGCGCGTCGCGGACGGAGACTATCAGGGGGCGACCGTCTACGTCCCGGAGGCCGTCGTCGGCGAACTGGAAGCACAGGCCAACGCCGGCCGCGACACCGGCTGGGATGGGATCGGCGAACTCCAGCGCATCGCCGAACTCGCGAAAGAGGGCGCGATCACCGCCGAGTTCGTCGGCCGGCGTCCGACCGTCGCAGAGCAGGAGGGCGCCGGCGAGGGGGACATCGACGCGCTCATCCGCGAGTTGGCGGTCGAACACGACGCCGTCCTCCTCACCTCCGATTTCGTCCAGGCGGAGGCGGGGAAGGCGACCGGCCTCGACGTGGAGTACGTCGAGCCGGTCGCCCGCGGCGTCACCGAGGACGACGGGCTCGACATCGAGCGCTTCTTCACCGACGATACGATGTCCGTCCACCTCAAGACGGGCACCCACCCGAAGGCCAAGCGCGGCGACATCGCGGACCTCCACTACGTCCGCATCGACGACGCGGGCGGCCCTACCGACGAGGAGCAGATGGGGCAGTGGGCTGACGAGATCGAGGCGACCGCCCGCACGTCGAGACAGGGGTTCATCGAGCTGTCCGAGCCCGGGATGACGATCGTCCAGTACCGTAACTACCGGATCGCGGTCGCCCGCCCACCGTTCTCGGACGCCGTCGAGATCACCGCGGTTCGGCCGATCGCGAAGACGACGCTCGACGACTACGAGTTCGCCGACGAACTGCGCGACCGCTTCACCGAGCGCCAGCGCGGCGTGCTCATCGCGGGCGCGCCCGGCGCCGGGAAGTCCACCTTCGCGCAGGCGGTCGCGGAGTTCCTCAACGACAGCGACTACGCGGTGAAGACGATGGAGAAGCCGCGCGACCTCCAGGTCTCCGAGGAGATCACCCAGTACACCGCCCTCGGCGGCGACATGGCCAACACCGCGGACTCGCTGCTGTTAGTCCGCCCGGACTACACCATCTACGACGAAGTGCGCAAGACCCACGACTTCGAGGTGTTCGCCGACATGCGGCTCGCGGGCGTCGGGATGGTGGGCGTCACCCACGCGACGCGCGCCATCGACGCGCTCCAGCGGCTCGTCGGCCGCGTCGAGTTGGGCATGATCCCGCAGGTCGTCGACACCGTCGTGTTCATCGAGGCCGGCGCCGTCGACACCGTCTACGACGTGACCACGCAGGTGAAGGTGCCCGAGGGGCTCACCGCCGAGGACCTCTCGCGGCCGGTGATCCAGGTCGTCGACTTCGAGACCGGGACGCCGGAGTACGAGATCTACACATTCAACAATCAGGTCGTCACGGTGCCGCTCGACGGCGCCGAGGGCGGCAGCAGTGAGACCGGTGTCGGCAGAATCGCCAAACAGGAGATCGAACGCGAGATCCGCTCGGTCGCCCGCGGCCACGTCGACGTGGAACTGCAGGGACAGAACGACGCCGTGGTCTACGTCGAGGAAGACGACATCAGCTACGTCATCGGGAAGGGCGGCGGCCGCATCACCGACATCGAGAACCGCCTCGGCATCGACATCGACGTGCGCACCCACGCCGACCGTCCGGGCGGCGCCGGGGCTGCGGGTGGCTCCGGAGACGCCGGGGCTGCGGGCTCGCCGAAGCCGCAGGGCGAGGTCGTCCAGCCGGAGATCACCAGCCGCCACGTCGTCATCCGGATGGACGAGCACGTCGGCGAGACCGTCGAGGTGCGCGCGAACGACGAGTACCTGTTCACGGCGACCGTCGGTCGCGGCGGCGACATCCAAGTCTCACGGGGGAGCGCCATCGCCGAGGAACTGGAGGACGCCATCGACCGCAAGCAGACGATCACCGTCGTCCCAGCCTGAACTGAGCTGTTGGCTCGCAAGGGAGGAGGCTATCACCGGAATCGCTTCGATCCGCGCGCCGTCCGATTCCGGAGTTTCGCCCGACGGCGCGCGGCGGCGGTCACCGCACGCGGGGCCGTGGTCCCGGCTTCAGGTATCAACCTTCACAGCGGCCGCTCGGCGGACCAGCGTCGGAATCCGAATGAGTCACAGCTCGCGGTCGGCGTCGAGAATCCGGCTTATTCGGCGCAGCAGGCTTCCTGACCGCCGTCGGCCTCCGCCTTTCTGGGGCCGTCGAGCTGATAGAGGTTCTGTCGGGCGTCGGCGAAGTATACGTCCTCGTCGACGATGCCGATGTTTTCGAGTCGTTCGAGCGCGTAGCGCACCGTTCGCGCGGAGAGCATCGATTCCTCGACGATGCCCTTCTGCGTTAGCGGCCCGTTGTACTCCAGTACCTTGAACACGAGCTTGGCGCTGGGAGGGAGATCATCGAGGGATTCCTCGTCGGTTCCGGCCATCATTACGAATCGAAACTCTACACCCTGATAAAGGTTCACGGAACACTGTTCGGTGTCGACGCCGCTCGCATCGGCCAAGCGAACCCCTTTTGTCGCCGGCTGGCGGACGTACGGTCATGGCTACGGAACAAGCTTCGGGGCTCTCTGACCATCTACGCGGGGTGACGGTCACCACCGTCGCGTGCCTTGCGGGGATCGCCGCGGCGCTCGTCTCCACGGCGGTCGTCGGGATCGAGCCCGCCGACGCGACGAACCGGCTGGCCCTGCTGGTGGTCGCGGCGGCGGTCTTCGTGCAGATCCCGCTGCTGAAGCTCCTCGGGGTAGCGATCGAGGACTTCGGGATCAAGGACAATCTCTACGTGGCGTTTATGACCTTCACGCTGTGGTTCATTTCCTACGGCGTCATTCTCTCGGCGTACCTCCAATAGATGGCCGACGACAGCATCGCAGTCGTCGACCTCGACCGATGTCAGCCCGACCGGTGCAACTACGAGTGCGCGAACTTCTGTCCGCCCAACCGCACCGGGAAAGACTGCATCGTCGAACGCGGCGACCACTACAGCGAGGACGAACCGTACGACGGCGGTTCCGACCAGATCTGGATCTCCGAGGAGATCTGTCTGGGCGAGACGTGCGGGATCTGCGTCGAGAAGTGCCCGTTCGACGCCATCGAGATCATCAACCTCCCCTCGGAGCTGGAAGACGCGCCCGTCCACCGCTACGGCGACAACGCCTTCGGGCTGTACGGCCTGCCGGTCCCCGAGCCCGGCACGGTGACGGGCATCCTCGGTCCCAACGGGATCGGGAAGTCGACCGCGGTGAAGATGCTCTCCGGCGAGCTGATCCCGAACCTCGGGGAGCACGACTCGGAGGCGAACTGGGACGCCGTCCTGGAGCGGTTCAAGGGGACGGCGCTCCAGAACTACATCGAGCGCGTCATCGACGGCGAGGTCACCGTCGCCCGCAAGCCGCAGTACGTCGACCAGATCCCCAAGCAGTTCGACGGGAACACCCGCGAGCTGCTGGAGCGGACCGACGAGCGCGGCGTGCTCGACTCGCTGGTCGAGCGCCTCTCGATCGGCCCGGTGATGGACCAGGACATCAACTCCATCTCCGGCGGCGAGCTCCAGCGCGTCGCGCTGGCGGCGACGCTCGCGCGCGACGCGGACTTCTACTTCCTCGACGAGATCACACCGTACCTCGACATCGGCCAGCGGATGACCGCCGCGAGACTCATCCGCGAGCTCGCCGAGGACGGGGAGCGGTCGATGATGGTCGTGGAGCACGACCTCGCCATCCTCGATCTCCTTGCGGACACGCTGCACGTCACCTACGGTGAGCCCGGGGCCTACGGCGTCGTCACCGACCCCAAGTCCACCCGCAACGGCATCAACGAGTACCTGAAGGGGTACCTCAACAACGAGAACATGCGGATCCGCCCGAACGCGATCACCTTCGACGAGCACGCCCCCCGAGAGATCACTCGGAGTCAGGTGCTGTTCGAGTACCCCGACCTCGCGAAGTCGTACGGCGACGGCGAGTTCTCGCTGGAGGTCGACGGCGGCGCCGTCCACGAGTCGGAGGTGCTGGGCATTGTCGGTCCCAACGGGATCGGGAAGTCGACGATGGCGAAGCTGTTCGCCGGGCAACTGGAGCCCGACGAGGGCGACCTCGACTTCAGGCTCGACATCGCGTACAAGCCGCAGTACATCGAGATCGACCAGCCAATGCGCGTCGACGCGTTCCTCTCGTCGATCGCCGACGACTTCGGATCCTCCTACTGGGACACCGAGATTGCGCGCCCGCTCCAGCTCAACCCGATCATGGAACAGAACCTCACAGACCTCTCTGGCGGCGAGCGCCAGCGCGTCGCCATCGCGGCGTGCCTCTCGGAGGACGCCGACCTCTACCTGCTGGACGAGCCGTCGGCCCACCTCGACGTGGAGCAGCGCGTGCAGGCGACGACCGCCATCCGCCGATACGCCGAGAACCACGACGCGACGGTGATGGTCATCGACCACGACATCTACATGATCGACCTGCTCGCCGACCGCCTGATGGTGTTCGACGGCGAGCCGGCCGTCCACGGGCACGCGACTCAGCCGCAGGAGATGCGCGCAGGCATGAACGAGTTCCTCGGCGACCTGGACATCACGTTCCGCCGCGACGAGCGGACGGGACGCCCCCGAATCAACAAGCCTGGGTCGCAGTTGGACCGCGAGCAGAAGCGCGAGGGCGAGTACTACTACAGCGGGTGACTCGGTCGGTCGCTCCGCTCCGGTTCGCCCGAGTTGCTACTCTCGCTTGTACTCTTTGCGGTACCCCTTGAACTCCGTGCGGTGAGCCTCCTCGTCGGAGAGGATCGTCACCGCGAGGTCCTCGGTCACCGGATCGTTCGCCTCCTCGGCGGCGTCGATGAGATCGCGATACGTCGCGATGGCGTCCTCCTCGGCGTCGATGACGCCGTCGATCACCGACAGCACGTCCGTCGAGTCCTCCGGCGGCTGCAGAGAGTCCTGGTTCGCGGTGAACTCGGCGGAGCCCGGCGGGCGGGCGTCGAGCTGCTTGAGGCGGTTGCCGAGCTGTTCGGCGTGGGTGAGCTCCTCCTGAATGTCGGTCTGGAGGCTCTCTTTGATTTCCTCGGCGCGAACGCCGTCGAGGACGATCGCGTTCGTCTGGTAGTTCATCACCGTCTCGATCTCGTCGCTGTACGCCGTTCGCAGCAGGCCGATGACTTCCTCGGACATGACGACTCGATGTCGTCGCCCCGCGGTGATATAGCTGTCCGCCGGAGCGGGATCGAACCGAGAGATCGAACGAAGCCTGCGGGCCGGATGCGGGGTCCGCGACGGGGCACCGCGGGCGACGGGAACTACAGAGGTTCCGTCCCTACAGGTACTCGCGGGCGCAGGTACCACAGAGGTGTTCTTCCTTCACGTCGACCTCGCGCACAGTCGGCGAAAAGGACATCACGCACTTGCTGTTGTCGCAGTGTTCGAGTCCGAGGGTGTGGCCGATCTCGTGGACGATCTCCTTGCGGACGCGGTCAGCGAACACTTCCGAGGAGGGCTTGGAGGTGACGCCGCCGTCCGAGGAGGTCTGGAGGCGGTACGTGGAGACGACCGAGCCGTTGCCGTTGAGGTAGGCAAGTCCGAAGACGTAGTTGCGTCGGCGGTAGTACAGGTCCTGCGGGGTAATGCCGATGTTCTTCTCGCCGCTGCCGGTCCGCGAGACGAGCTCGATGAACTGCTCGGCGCGGTACTGGTTGCGGCTGCGATCGTACGCGCCCTCGGGGATCGACTGCTCGTCGTGGACCGTCACGTCGCAGTCGTACACCGAGCGGAGACCCGCCGACGCCTCCCGCTTCACCTGCGCGGAGACGTCCCCAATGGGCACGATGTCGACAAGCATGACCGTGTTTATGATGGGTGCGACCATAAGTTACCCGCCCGTGTCAGACGATCGTCGCGCCGCAGTACGCCGGAAACTCGCCGCATTCGGACGGCTCTGTGAGGTCGGAATCGGCCGCCGACACGGGGTGGCGGCGGCCCTCGCGAGCGACGGCCGCGCGGTCGCCGCGACCGACGTGATCGAGCGCGAGACGCCCCCGGGAGTCGCGTTCGTCCGCGACGATATCGTCGCCGCCGCAGACCGCGCGGCCGCCGGCCGAACCGCCCCACGCGATGACCCCGGCGAACCCGGGGCTCCCGGCGACCACTACCGCGTCGACTGCGTGTACGCGCTCAACGCCCCGCCCGAGCTACACCGCCCCCTCCTCCGCGTCGCCGACGCCGTCGACGCGGCCTGCTGTTTCACGACGCTCGGCGGCGACCCGCCTGCGGTCGACGCGACGCCGCTGGCGCTGTCGGGCGGCGATACGCTGTACGTCGCCCGCGACCCCGACGGCGTGCTCGTCGGGTGAGCCGGCTGTCGCCGCGTTCGCCGAGGAAGCCAGCCGTCACCGCGGCGGAGACGCCTCTCCGCCCGGAGTCGCAACGCCCATACGCGGGCCACCCCCTTCCGTCGGTATGCGAGTCGACGCGGTCGTGTTGGACGTGGACGGCGTGCTCGTCGACGTGGCCGACTCCTACCGTCGGGCGGTCGTCGAGAGCGTCGAGCGGCTGTACGGCGACACCCTCCCCCGCGAGGACCTCCAGCCGTTCAAGGACGCCGGCGGCTTCAACAACGACTGGGAGCTGAGCGACGCGGTCGCGCTGTACGTGCTCGCCCGCGATCGCGGGCTCGCCGCCGATATCGAGACGTTCACCGACGCGATCGCCGCGAACGGGACCGGTCTCTCTGGCGCCCGCGCGACGATCCGCGACGCCCTCGGCGACGACGCGGCAGAGACGATCGAGACCGAGTGGGACCCCGACGCGCTGCGCGAGACGTTCCAGGCGCTGTACCTCGGGGGCGAACTGTACCGCGACATCGAGGGCGGAGAGCCGCCGTTCGAGGCGCCCGGGTTCATCCACGACGAGCCGGTGATCCTGACCGAGTCCACCGCTGAGGCGCTGACAGAGCGTTACCCGGTGTGCGTCCTCACGGGCCGGCCCGCCGCGGAGGCGGACATCGCCCTCGACCGCGTCGGCCTCGACGTGGCCGACGACCGCCGGTTCACGATGGACGACTGGGAGGAGGGCAAGCCGCACCCCCGGGCGCTCGTGACGCTCGCCGAACGCACCGACGCCGACGCCGTCGCGTTCGTCGGCGACACCCTCGACGACGTGCGTACCGCCGTCAACGCCGACCGCGAGGACGACGCGACGACCTACTACGGGATCGGCGTTCTCACGGGCGGACTCACCGGCGACGACGGCCGCGCGAAGTACGCCGATGCCGGCGCCAGTGCCGTCGTCGAGAGCGTGAACGACCTGCCGGAGCTGCTGGAGTGACCACCCCGTGAGCGAGCGCGGCAGCGACGACGGACAGGGTGACCGCAGACGGGGTGAGGACGGACAGGGCGACGACTGGCGGACGCGGATCGTGCGGATTGTTCAGTTTCTCACTTTCGTGGCGATGCTCGACCTGTTGGCGCTGGCGCTTTCGACGCAGTTCGTCCCGCCGGACCGCCTGACACTGGCGCTCACGGTCGGGCCGATGCTGGTGGTGTCGCCGGTGCTGGCGTACTGGTTCGTGTACAAACGCGGCGGTGGCGTCCCGGCTCGCCGCTGAGTACCGGCCACCCCGCCGCCTCTGGCAGCCCTGTCCGGTCACGCAACGCTTACCGCGCGCGCGAACCCACGTTCGTCCATGCGAATCGCGCTACTCGGCGGCACCGGCGACATCGGCGAGGGGCTCGCCGTGCGCTGGGGCCGCGACACGGACCACGAACTGCTCGTCGGCTCCCGCGACCCGGAGAAGGCCCGCGCCGCGGCCGACGACTACGCCGAGACAGTCGCCGACGCCGGCGGCGACGCGACGGTCAAGGGCTTCGACAACGCGATGGCGGCCGACCGCGCCGACGTGGTCGTGCTCGCGGTGCCGCCGTACCACGTCTCGGACACGGTCGAGGCGGTCGAGGCGAGCCTCGACGCCGACGACGTGGTCGTCACACCCGCCGCGGGGATGAAACGCGAGGACGACGGCTTCCACTACCACCCGCCGAGCGCGGGCAGCGTGACCGCGCTCGTGCGGGAGGCGGTGCCCGACGAGGTGCCCGTCGTCGGCGCGTTCCACAACCTCGCGGCCGGCCGGCTCTCGGACCTCTCACAGGAACTGGGTATCGACACGCTCGTCCTCGCGGACGACGACGCGGCCGCCGACACCGTCTCGCGACTGGCCGAGGAGATCGCAGGGCTGCGCGCGCTGTCAGCGGGTGGGCTCTCGAACGCCGCCGAGGTGGAGTCGCTGACGCCGCTGCTCATCAACGTCGCGACGAACAACGACGACCTGCACGATCTGGGCGTCCGGTTCGACTGACCGCCGCGCGGATCGGGTCGGCCGTCGCCGCGAACCGGGTCGGCGGTTGAGTTACTCGCCGTCCGCGTCCGCGACCTTCACCACCTGCTTGCCGACGTTCTCGCCCTCGAACAGCCCGAGGAAGGCGTCGGGCGCGTTCTCTAGCCCCTCCGTGACGGTCTCGCGGTACTGGAGGTCGCCGGCGGTGACCAGCGCGGCGAGGTGCTCGGTCGCCTCACGGAAGCGCGGGGCGAAGTCGCGCACGAGCAGCCCCTCGACGCGGGCGCGCGTCTCGATGAGTTTGCCGAGCTTTCGCGGCCCGGTGGGGATCTCCTCGTCGTTGTAGAGGGCGATCTGCCCGCAGACCGCGACCCGCGCGTCGACGTTGAGCCGGCCCCAGACGGCGTCCGTGACGGGGCCGCCGACGTTGTCGTAGTACACGTCGACGCCGTCGGCTACCTCGTCGAGGCGGGCGCCCACGTCCTCCTCCTTGTAGTTGATCGCGGCGGTGAAGCCCAGGTCGTCGGTGAGCCACTCGCACTTCTCGTCGGAGCCGGCGACCCCGACGACGTTCGCGCCCTGGTGTTCGCCGAGCTGGCCGACGACCGAGCCGACCGCGCCGGCGGCGCCGGAGACGACCATCCAGTCGTCGGCCTTCGGCTCGGCGACCTCGCGGGTGCCGAAGTAGGCGGTGCGGCCGGGCATCCCGAGCACGCCGAGGGCGGTGGAGATGGGGAGACCGCCGGTGTCGACGGGGGTGAGGTCGGACCCGTTCGCGGTCGCGTACTCCGCCCACGGGAGCTCGCCGACGACGGTGTCGCCGGGCTCGAACCCGGCGCCGTTGGACTCGATGACCTCGCAGACGGCGCCGCCGCGGAGCGGGTCGCCCACGGCCCACGGCTGGGCGTACGACTCCCCGGCGCGCATCCGGTCGCGCATGTAGGGGTCGACCGAGAGGTACAGCACGCGCACGAGCGCCTCGCCGGGCGCGGGGTCGGGCCGCTCGACCGCCCGGAGGTCGAAGGTGTCCGTGCTCGGTACGCCCTCGGGTCGCGTCGCGAGGTGGAACTGCCGGTTGTCGGCCATGGGCCGTGTGACGGGTCGGTCGCGGGTAACCGTTCGGGAACGGGCGACGACGCGCCGGCGGTTTCCCAGACGGGTCGCCTACAGGTGGAACACGTACTCCACGGCGTCGTCGGCGTCGTGGACCCGCAGCGCCGACCCGTCGGCGGCGATCTCCACCGCGTCGACGCCGTCACGGGCGAACTCGTGGCGGGGCATCGACCCGGAGACCGTTCCCTCACGGGTCACCACGAACCGTGCGGTCCCGTCGTCGACGGCGATCTCGTCGGTGCTGTCGGTCGCCGTCGCGTCGAGATCGCGCACGCGCTCGCGGAGCGCGTCCCACTCCCCGATCGGGAAGCGGTCGAACGCGACCTCGTCGCCGGCGTCCGACGGTCGACCCTGCGCGCTTTGCGTCTTGGACTCGTGGCGTCCGTTCCGGTCGCTCACACCGGACGAGTCGGGCCCGCGGACGGGAAAGCTCGGCGACCGTCGACCGGGGGCTGACCGCGAGTCGACGACTCCCGTCGGTGATCGAGGGGTGCCCGTCGGCAGGGCGCTTATGCCGTCACGGGAGAGACGGACACGTATGACCGGACTCGCGCTCGACTCCACCCAACTGGACCGCTACTCGCGCCACATCATCCTCGACGAGGTCGGCCCAGCGGGCCAGCAGGCGCTGTTGGAGGGCTCGGCGCTCGTCGTCGGCGCCGGCGGGCTCGGCTCGCCCGTCATCCAGTACCTCGCGGCCGCGGGCGTCGGCCGTCTCGGCGTCGCCGACGACGACGAGGTGGAGCGGTCGAACCTCCAGCGGCAGATCGTCCACGCGGACGCCGACGTGGGGCGCCCGAAGGCCGAGTCGGCCGCCGAGTACGTCCGTCGGCTCAATCCCGATGTGGACGTGGAGCCCCACGAGACGTGGCTGGACGCCGGCAACGCCGAGGATCTGATCGGCGGCTACGACATCGTCGTCGACGCGTCGGACAACTTCGGCACCCGCTACCTCGTCAACGACGTGGCGCGCCTCACCGACACGCCGGTGGCGCACGGCTCCATCTACAAGTTCGAGGGGCAGGCGACGACGCTGCGTCCGGACGGTCCCTGCTACCGCTGCCTGTTCCCCGAAGCCCCGGAGCCGGGCGAGATCCCCGACTGCGCGAGCACTGGCGTGCTCGGCGTGCTCCCCGGCACCGTCGGCTGCATCCAGGCGACCGAGGCCGTGAAGCTCCTGTTGGAGGCGGGCGAGGTGCTCGACGGCCGACTCCTCTTTTACGACGCCATGGACATGACCTTCGAGACGGTGCCGTACCGCCGCAACCCCGAGTGCCCGGTGTGCGGCGACGAGGCCATCGACTCGATCGAGGGGATCGACTACGACCACGGCTGCAGCGTGACGGCCGACTGAGCGGGGCGTCACGATCGACTGAGCGGGCGACGGAACCGCACGGGAATCCGGGGCACGCGCCCACGCCCACGTCGCCGGCTTCGGTCCGCTTTTTGTCCCCGCTGTCGACGGCGAGCGTATGCACGATGCCGCAGCACACGCCGGGGCGGGGATGCGATGACCGTCGCCGACCTGCTCAACGGGATGCCGTTCGCCAAGCACCTCGGACTCGACGTGGTGGAGGCCGCCGACGGCCGAGCGGTCGTCGAACTCCCGATGCGCGAGCACCTCTCGTCGGTGCCGGGGCGGCAGATCGCCCACGGCGGCGTCACGTACGCGCTGGCGGACACGGCCGCGGGCGCGGCAGTCATCTCGCTGCACCACAAGCCGACGCCGACCGTCGACATGCGGATGGACTACCTCGCGCCGGCGACGACGGATCTGCGCGCAGAGGCGACTGTCGTGCGCGACGGCGGCAGCGTCGCCACCGCGGAGGTTACCATCGAGGATGTCGACGGCACGCACGTCGCCGACGCGCGGGGGACGTTCAAGACGGGCGGCGGCGGCGACGGCGGCGCCTGGGGTGTCACACCGGGCGACGGCTCGCTGAACGAGTGAGGCGTCTTTGCCGGCGCGTGGCCGGCGGTGCGTGTGGGTTCTTCCCGAAAGATAACGCTTTTCGGCCGTCCCTCGGAATCTCGAGGTATGTCCGACGAACTCAAGCGAGGACTGGAGGGCGTCCTCGTCGCCGAGTCCGACCTCAGCTTCATCGACGGTGACGAGGGTAAACTCGTCTACCGCGGGTACGCCATCGAGGACCTCGCCGAGCACGCCTCCTACGAGGAGACGCTGTATCTCCTGTGGAACGGGGAACTCCCGACCGCATCGGAGCTGTCCGCGTTCGAGGAGGCGATGAGCGCCGAGCGCGGGCTCGACGACGACACGCTTGAGACGGTCACGCGCCTCGCGGAGGCCGACGAGGAGCCGATGGCGGCGATGCGCACCGCGGCCTCGTCGCTGTCGGCGGCCGACCCCGACACAGACGCCGACCCGACCGACTCGGAGGCGAACGTCCGCAAGGCCCGGCGGATCACGGCGAAGCTGCCGACGGCGCTTGCGGCGTTCGCGCGCGTCCGCGACGGCGAGGACCCCGTCGAGCCGCGGGAAGATCTGGGACACGCCGAGAACTTCCTGTACATGCTCAACGGCGAGGTGCCCGACGAGGTCACCGCCGACGTGTTCGACCAGGCGCTCGTGCTCCACGCCGACCACGGGCTCAACGCCTCCACGTTCTCGGCGACGGTGACGGCATCGACGCTCGCGGACATGCACTCGGCGATCACCTCCGCCGTCGGCACCCTCTCGGGGAGCCTCCACGGCGGCGCCAACGCCGACGTGATGCGGATGCTTCAGGAGGTCGACGAGGCCGACGAGGACCCCGTGGAGTGGGTGAAGCGGGCGCTTGAGGAGGACCGCCGCGTCGCCGGCTTCGGCCATCGCGTGTACAACGTGAAGGACCCCCGCGCGAAGATCCTCGGCGACCGTTCGGAGGAACTCGGCGAGGCCGCCGGCGACCGGAAGTGGTACGAGATGAGCGTCGCCATCGAGGAGTACATGGCCGAGGAGAAGGGCCTCGCGCCCAACGTCGACTTCTACTCGGCGACGACGTACTACCAGATGGGGATCCCGATCGACATCTACACGCCCATCTTTGCCGTCTCGCGCGTCGGCGGCTGGGCCGCCCACGTGATGGAGCAGTTCGAGGACAACCGGCTGATCCGCCCGCGGGCCCGCTACGTCGGCGAGACGGACGCCGAGTGGGTGCCGATCGAGCAGCGGTAACGCGAACGGGGGACCGTCGGCCGCGAGCGAAGCGAGCGGGCGGCCGACGACCGAGCGGCGGGCGGCGCGGCCGCCCACAGCGAGGAGTGCTTTCGATCCGCGATTTGCCGAGCGAGTGACCGCAGGGAACGAGCGCAGCGCAAACCGTGGGTGTGTGACCGCCTGATCCGCCCGCGGGCCCGGTACGTCGGCGAGACGGACGCCGAGTGGGTGCCGATCGAGCAGCGGCAGGCCGAACTCGCACTCCACGGTCGATCGGGTTTCCTCGGCCGATCTGCCCGAGACGCGTGCTCGCACGCGTCCGAGCAACGGTTATCTCCTCTGCCGGTGTATCCCGTGTATGGACCTGAAGATCACCACCCCCCGAAGCGACGACTACAGCGAGTACGCCCGGAGGGTCCGCGGCGGGACCGCGGGCGTCCGAAGCCGGGCCGGCGAGCGCGGCGAACTCGTCCGCCACGAGGTCGGCGAGCGCATGTTCGACCTCGTGACGGAGTACTTCCCCGAGGAGTACCGCGAGCGCCGCCGCGCCGAACTGACCCGCGCGTTCGGGACCGGCCTCGCGGTCGGGTTCCTCGGGCGCGAGCTCGTCCGGTACGCGCGCCGGTAACCCCGACCGCAGCCATCGACGCTCCCGGCTCGATCCCGTTTTCCGCTCCGTGTCGACTCGCTACCTGTCCGAGCCGACGCTCCCGCGCTCGTCGAGCATGGCCGTCGCCCGGCCCACCCAGTCGGTCCGGACGAGCCCCCACGCCGTCACCGCGAGCATGAGGACGTAACAGGCGAACTGCCCGGCGTAGGCCGCCTCGATCCCCCAGCCGAGCAGTTCGTACAGCCCCCACGAGACGGCGACGTAGCCGCCGAACATCCCGACCACACGCGAGGCCAGCGGGACGCGCGTCTCGCCGGCGGCGTCGAGCGACGCCGACGCGACGACGTTCGTGATGCCGAGCACGCCCGACAGCCCCAGCACCGTGACGAACGGCGTCGCGGCCGCGGCGACGGCCGGTTCCGCCGCGAGCAGTCGCGCGATCGGCCCGGCGGCGAGGGCCACACCGCCCCCGAGGACGAGCGCGACCCCGCCGCCGAGGACGACCAGCGCGGTCGCGACCCGCGCGACGGGGAGTGCCGACTCCTCGCGTCCCTCGACCGCGGACGCCGGCGTTCCGTCGCCGGTCGCGCCGTCGGCACCGGCGTCGTCGCCGTCGCCCGCGCCCGCCGCGGCGCGCTCGCCGAGTCGCTGGCCGACGACGATGCTCGCGCCGCGGGCGACGCCGCCGCCGACGGGCGCGAGCACCTGCGTGTACACCCGCCACGCGAGCTGATACCCCGCGTTCGCGGCCGTCCCGAACTGGAGCACCAGCGTGTTGAACGGGAACACCGCGACGGCCGTGACGACGCCGGCGGCGCTCTGTGGCACGCCGATGCGGACGATCTGGCGCGCGATCGTCGGGTCGCGCGGTCGGACGAAGGTCACGGGGCCGCGCAGGTGCGTGTACCCGACGAGCACGAGCGAGCGGGCCGTCATCGCGACGAGCGAGGCCGCGCCGATGCCGACGATACCGAGCCGGGGCGCGCCGAGCAGCCCGAGTCCGAACACGAGCGACGCGGCGGCGTTGAACGCGGAGGCGGGGACCGACACGTACGTCGGCGTCCGGGTGTCGCCGGTGGCCTCCAGCGTCGCGCTCGCCACCGCCGCGAGCGCGCCCAGCGGCATCGGCACGGAGACGAGCGCGAGGTAGCGCGCCCCCTTTCGGGCGGACTCGGCGTCAGCGCCGACGAGCCGGAGCACCTCCGCGCCGAGGCCGACCCCGACGAGCGCGAACGGGAGCGTCACCAGCGCCGCGAGCAGGGCCGCCTGCGTGAACGCCTCGTTCCGGTTGGCGTCGGCGCCCGCGCCGGTGTCCTGACTGGTGAGCGTCGCGGCGGCGCCGACGACGCCGCCGCTGGCGCGAAACGGGAGCGACGCGAACAGGTCCGCGATGCCAAGCCCGACGACCGCCGCCGGCGACAGCGCCGCCGAGACGACCACGTCGGTCGTCCGCATGAGCTGGCCGACGCCGTTGCGGGCGGTCACGGGGACGCCGAGCCCGACCGCCCGCCGCCACGTCGGATACCACCCGGCGGGGAGGGCGCCGTCGAGCCGTTCGGCGAGGTGGGCGCGGAGGGACACGCCGAACGGCGGGACCCCGGCGGACTTGTAGCTGTCGGGTCTCCGTCACGTCGGCGCACGGTCGGCCGGAACCGGTTCGGGTGTTCGACCTCCCCGGAGGCCGCGACTCCCGGACGCTACGACCCCCCCACGTCGCCGCCCTCGCCGCTCCCGCGCTCGGCCATCAGCTCGGCCGCCCGCGACGCCCACCCGGTGTAGCGGAACCCCCAGACGACGATCGCGGTCATGCAGACGTACTGGAGGCCGACCCCGAGGTACGCGCCCCACGCGCCGAAGCCGAGCACCTCGCCGACGAGGTACGTCGTCCCGAGCAGGAACCCGAAGGTCCCGACGAGCCGTCCGACCAGCGGGACGCGCGTCTCGCTGGCTCCCTGCAGCGCCCCCGAGAGGACAGTAAAAGCGACGAGGAACGCGGCGGTCGCGCCGTACACGCGCGCGAACGCGACCGCGTGGGGGACGGTACCCGGGTCGTCGGTGAACACCGAGACGAACGCGGGCGCGCCGGCGACGAGCGCGAGGCCGATGACGCCGACGGTCGCCAGTCCCAGCCCGGTGACGGCGTAGCCGTCGTACCGGGCACCCGCGGCGTCGCCGTCGCCCAGCGACTGCCCGACGACGACGCTGGCGGCGACGTTGTAGCCGCGCGAGAGCGGGCCGGTCACCTGCTGGTACATCCGCCGGCCGATCTGGAAGCCGGCGTTGACCTCGGTGCCGAAGCCGAGCAGGAGGGCGTTGAACGGGAACTCCGCGATCGTCGCGGAGAACCCCTCAAGCACCCGCGGGGCGGAGACGCGCACGAGCTGTTTCGCGATGACTTCGTCGCGCGGGCGCACGAGGCTCGCGTCCGCCCACGAGGTCGCCATCGCCGCGAGCAGGAGCGTCGCCGTGAGCACGTTCGCGGCGGCCGTCGCGATCCCGACGCCGACGATGTCGAGCCGCGGCGCCCCCAACAGGCCGAGTCCGAGGACGACCGATCCGACGATGTTGAGCGCGTTCGCGAGCACGTTCACGTACATCGGCGTGCGCGTGTCGCCGGTGCCCTGCAGCGACCGGGCGGCGATGAGCGCGACGTGTCGCGCGGGCGCGGTCGCGAACACGATGGCGAGGTACGTTCCCCCCAGCGCGGCGGTGTTCGCGTTGGCGCCGAGGAGGGCGATGATCGGCTCGCCGAACGACACTCCGATGAACACGAACGGTATCCCCGCGAGGAGGCCCATCAGGACGGCCTGCGTCACCGCCTCGTCGCGGTTGGCGTCGGCGGCCGCGCCGGTGTCCTGACTGGAGAGCGCGATGGCGCCGCCGCCGAGGCCGAGTCCGATACGCAGGGGGAAGCGGGCGTACAGGTCCGCGAGGCCGATGGCGACGACCGCCGCCGGTGAGAACTGCGCGGTGACGATGATGTCGGTCGTCCGCATCGCCGTTCGGAACGTCTGCTCGGCCATCACGGGCCACGCGAGCGAGAACACGCGCCGCCAGACGCCGAGCAGACGCTCGCGGTTCATACCGGCCCCTCGAACGGCCGCAGTTTGGCGGTTCCGGAAGCGGCACGGCGTCGACGCGGGTCGCGACCGTCCCCGTGTATCTGCCGCCCCGAACTCCCCGCGCATCCGCCGCCCCAAACAGCCAAGCCCGCGGACGGGCTGTGGCCCCCATGGACGTGTTCGTGTACGGAACGCTGACGGAACCCGACCGGGTGCGAGAGGTGCTCGACTCGTTCGCGTTCGTCGGCGCTGCGACGCTCGACGGACTGCGCGTCGTCGAGGGGCGCTATCCGACGCTCGCGCCTCCGGTCGACGAGGGCGTCGCCGGCGACGATGCCGACACCGTCGACGCCCCCGGAACCGGCCGCACGGTCGACCTCGCCGCGGGCGTCGACGCGGCGGTCGGCGGCCGGCTCCTCCGGACCGACGAGGTGGCCGCGCTCGACGCCTACGAACGGGTGGACGACGGGCTGTACACGCGTGTCTCCGTTCCCCTGTTCGCCCCTGACGGCGAGCGCCGAGGGGACGCGGCAGTATACGTCGGCGACCCCGAACGGCTCGACGCGCCGGCGACGTGGCCGGGCGACGGTCCGTTCGCGGTCCGGGTCGACCGCGCGGTCGGCGAGCGAGAGATCGTGGTCCGCGAGCAGCCGCAAGGTTG
The DNA here is from genome assembly GCF_900129775.1 of Halobaculum gomorrense. GTDB lineage: Archaea > Halobacteriota > Halobacteria > Halobacteriales > Haloferacaceae > Halobaculum > Halobaculum gomorrense. The sequence goes on from NZ_FQWV01000001.1 coordinate 236,544, forward strand.
AAGCGCGAGACGGGAAGCCGACAAGCGTCTGACGGCGGCACGAGGTGGCTGCTGTCTTGCGATTTCACTTTCACTCCGCGTGACTTACTTTTATATACTCGGGGGGCCTGTGTCCTGATGCACGTCACACACGTGCATTCCCCCTCTTTCCCCACTTCTGGCCCGCGAGCCGCGCGGATCGCGTCCGCGCCAGTCGGCTCGCGGCCCCGATCTCGGTTCGGTCGGCTGCGGTGACCACAACCGATACACCCGCGACCGGTGAAGCCGTGGTATGCTCACCTACGAGGACGTGCTCGCCGCCCGCGAGCACGTCGAACAGGTCGCCGTGCGGACGCCCGTGAACTACTCGCACAGCTTCTCGGAGCTGACGGGCGCGGAGGTCAACCTGAAGCTGGAGAACACCCAGCGCACCGGCGCGTTCAAGATCCGCGGCGCGATGAACCGCATCGCCGCCCTCTCCGACGAAGAGCACGAGCGGGGGGTCGTCACCGCGAGCGCCGGCAACCACGCGCAGGGGGTCGCGCTCGCGGCGACGCGGGCGGGCGTCGATTCGACCATCGTGATGCCGAAGTACGCGCCGGTCTCGAAGGTGGAGGCGACCAAGCGCTACGGCGGCGACGTCGTCCTGCACGGCATCGACTACGACGAGGCGCAGACGCACGCCCACGAGATCGAACGCGAGCAGGACAAGGTGTACGTCCACGCCTTTGAGGACGAGCGCGTGATGGCCGGCCAGGGGACGATCGGCCTCGAGATCGCAGAGCAGTGTCCCGAGGTGGACACGGTGGTCGTCCCCATCGGGGGCGGGGGGCTCGTCTCCGGGGTCGCGACGGCGCTGAAGGGCGCGCTCGACGACGTGCGCGTCGTCGGCGTGCAGGCCGCCGGCGCCGACTCGGCCGCCCGATCGGTGCGTGAGGGCCGCCGCGTCGAGTTGGGCGGCGTCGACACGGTCGCCGACGGCATCGCGGTGCGGGAGGTCGGCGAGCACACCTTCCCGTACATCCGCGAGCGCGTCGACGAGGTGGTGACCGTCGACGACGAGGCGATCGCCGAGGCGCTGACGCTCCTGCTCGAACGCTCGAAGACCGTCGTCGAGGGAGCGGGCGCGGTCGCGCTCGCGGCGGTGCTGGAGGAGACGTTCGAGTACGAGGAGGGCGAGGTGATCGTGCCCGCGCTGTGCGGCGGGAACATCGACATGAACACGCTGATCACGGTGATCCTCCGCGGGCTCGTCCGGATGGGTCGCTACCTCAAGGTCTCACTGGAGCTGAAAGACCGCCCCGGGGAACTGGAGCGCGTCGCCGGCATCATCGCCCGCGAGGACGCCAACGTGTACGCCTTGAGCCACGACCGCACGTCCCGAGACATCGCCGTCGACGCCGCGGATCTGGAGATCGAGTTGGAGACGCACGGCGACGAACACGCTGCTCGCGTCGTCGCCGCGTTGGAGGAAGCCGGATACGAGGTGGAGGTGCTGGCGTAGGGTCTCGTTACGCCGTCAACGCCGCCTGGAGGAGCGATCCGAGGCCGACGGCCCCTCGACCGACGAGGTAGCCGACGACGCCGACGGGCACGCCGATCAGCAGCGACAGTCCGCCGGCCTCGACGAGGGAGAGACGAACCGGCCCGCTCAGTTCGAACAGCGCGAGCGAGGCGTAGTAGCCCGCCGCCGGCGCTGTTGCCAGCGCGACCGACGCGAGGAGACCATCGTTGCGGACGGCGTTTGCGGCGCTTGCGAGCAGCATCGTGGCGAGCATCGGGAAATAAAACCGAACCGGGAGAGTCACCCACTCGAAGGCTCCAGCGGCCGCAAAGCCGCCGAACGACACCGCCCACAGCACTGCCGCACCAGCCGATGTCCGTCGACTCGCGGCCGCGTCGCGCCCGAGGAAGACACGGCGGGGATCTACCGTCACCTCGACCATAGCGGAGACGTGCGAACGATCGGACCTATGCCTTGTGGCACGGCGAATCCCTGTCGATTTATGAATCAGCCGACCGCACGCTCGCGTATGAAACGGGTCGTCTCCACCGACGAGGCGCCGGCGGCGGTCGGCGCGTACAGCCAGGCGACGACGAACGGCGACGTGCTGTTCACGGCGGGGCAGATCCCGCTCACGCCTGACGGCGAACTAAAGGACGACGCCCCGATCGCCGAGCAGACCGAGCTCGCGCTCGACAACCTCCTCGCGATCGTCGAGGAGGCGGGCGCGGACGCCTCGGACGTGCTGAAGACGACGGTGTTCCTCGCGGACATCGACGACTTCGAGGAGATGAACGAGACGTACGCCGGCTACTTCGAGGAGGAGCCGCCCGCGCGCTCGGCCGTGCAGGCGGGCGCGCTCCCGAAGGGCGTCGGCGTCGAGATCGAGGCGGTCGTCGACGTGTCGTAGGCCGGTGTCGCGCGAGCGGTCTGCGCTGCTGTGGGGCGCGATCGGCCTGTTGGTCGTGCTTGTCGGTGGGCAGGCGCTGGTGCTCGTCGGGCCGGGGCTCCCGTTCGGGTTCGCGGGGCTGTTCGCGCTCGCGGTGCTCGTGGGCGTCGTCGTCGCCGCGGCGTCGTACGGTCTGGAGCATCGACTGACGCGGAAGGGACAGGCTTAAAACTCACAGCGGGGTAGGATCGGTGCGAGCCAGGATGGCCGAGTGGTAAGGCGCACGCCTGGAAAGCGTGTTCCCCTATGGGATCCAGGGTTCAAATCCCTGTCCTGGCGGTTCTGACGCGATGACAACGTGAGGAGCGACGGGTGAGCGACGCGAACCCGGAGTCTCCGAACCGTCATCGCGTGAAGCTCGTACGCAGGGATTTGAACACAGAAGTCGCAGCGCCGAGCGGAGCGAGGCGACCGTCTTCAGGAGTTCAAATCCCTGTCCTGGCGTCGTTTTCGCGCGAGCAACACACGCGAGCACCGTGTAGCGTGTGCGAGCGACACCGCGAGCGCGAACGACTTGTGTGACTGGGATTTGAAGTAGACGAGTCGCAGCCCGCGCAGCGAACGGAGTGAGCGAGCAGGACCGTCTCGGCGTGATTCAAATCCCTGTCCTGGCGTACTTCTGACGGCGCCACACCGCGAGCGACGCGAGCCGTGGCTCCGTGAAGCTCGTACGCAGGGATTTGAACACAGAAGTCGCAGCGCCGAGCGACGGACGGTCGAGCGAAGCGAGACCCACGAGCGAGGCGACCGTCTTCAGGAGTTCAAATCCCTGTCCTGGCGTTTCTGACGGCGCCACACCGCGAGCGACGCGAGCCGCGGCGCCGTGACTCCTCGTCTCGGCTCGAACCCGCGGTCTTCGAGACGGCCGGTGCCGCGGGGGAGACCGCGAACGCCCCTCGCCCTCGTCCAGTCTCACCCGCTGCGACCGCACCGCGCCCACGGCCTCCCCAGCCGACTCGCTCGTCGCTCGCGGCGCTCGCGACTCGTTCGTCCCTCGCGCGCGTCCGGCCGCGACGGAGCGCGGCCGGCACGCGCCATCCGCAGCCCGTCGACCTCAGTCGTCCGCCGAGGGCGCCGAATCGGGCGCGTCTGCCAACAGCGACTCGGCGTACCCCTCAAGCATGGTCTCCACGTACTTCGCGACCACGTCCACCTCGACGTGCACGGGGTCGCCGACCGCCTTCTCCGAGAGCGTCGTCAGCTCGTACGTCGTCGGGATGATCGCCACGTCGAACTCGTCGTCGCGCTTCTCGGCGACGGTCAGGGAGACGCCGTCGAGCGCGACCGACCCCTTGTCGACGACGTAGCGGCCGAACCCCTCGGGAACGGAGAACGTGAAGCGCCAGTCCTCGCCGACCCGCTCGATCCCGGTGATCTCGGCGGTGGTGTCGACGTGCCCCTGCACGACGTGGCCGTCGAAGCGGCCGTCCGCGGCGAGCGCGCGCTCGATGTTGACCGCGTCGCCCTCGCGGAGGTCGCCGAGGTACGTCTTCGCGACCGTCTCGGCTGCGAGGAACACGGAGAACCACGAGCGGTCGTCGCCCGGCGCCGCGTCTTCCGCGTCCTCCGGGTTGCCCGCGTCGCGCTCGCCGAACTCCTCGACGGTGAGGCAGACGCCGCTGACGGCGATCGACTGGCCGTGATGGAGGTCGTCGAGCCCGTCGACGTCGACGCGCAGGCGGAGTCCCTCGGGCGTCTCTTCGCGCCCGATGACCTCGCCGGCGGTCTCCACGATTCCGGTGAACATGCCTCGATCGAGGCTCCCACAACTGGAAAGCGTTCCGAAGGCGTGACGAGCGGGCCGGCGTGTGTACTTATCTCCGACCGCCCGTGCCCGTCGGTATGGACGCCTTCACGCGACTGCGCTCCAGTTTCGTCGCCGGCCTGTTCCTCGTGCTTCCGCTGGCGGTGACGCTGCTCGTGCTCGACTTCGCGGTGCACCGGCTGACGGTCACGCTCGCGACGGTCGTGAGCGGGACGGGGCTCGCCGAGCTGGTGGGCAACGACGCGCTCGCGACAGGGCTGGCGGTCGGCACGCTCGCCGTCACCGTCACCCTGCTCGGGTTCGTCGCGTCCAACGAGGCCGGCCGGCGACTGTTCGGCGGCTTCGAGCGCGGCGTTCGCCTGCTGGCGATCGTCCGCGCCGTCTACTTCGGCGTGCGGCAAGTGAGCGAGTCGCTGTCGACACCCGGCGAGGGCTTCGACCGCGTCGTCGTCGCGGAGTTCCTCCGAGACGGCACGTGGGCGATCGGGTTCGTCACGAACCCCGCGCCGCGTGGGGTCCGCCGCGTCGCCGGCGAGGAACTCATGACGGTGTTCTTCCCGCACAGCCCGAATCCGACGGCCGGGAAACTCGCGATGATGTCGCCCGAAGACTACGAGGAGATCGACATGAGCGTTGCCCGCGGGCTGCGACTCCCCGTCACGACCGGGCTGTCCGTCGAAAACCCCGAGCTGCTTCCGACCGCCGTCGCGGCGGATGGGGAGTGGCCTCACAGCGAGGGGTAGCGAACGGCGACAGCGTTTCAACGACCCCCGGTGTACCCACTCGCGTGGCGCTCGGCATCCTCGAACAGGTCGGTCTCGCGGCGACGCTGATCTTCGCGCTCCCGGTCGCGGTCTACGGGATCCAGACCATCATCGACGGCGGCACGGTGTTCGGTGCGCTGGCGCTCGCAATCGCGGTCCTGATGGTCGTGTTACCTCGCCGCCTCACGAGCCCCGACGACGTGCCGGCGAAGGCGGCCGAAACGGCCGTCGGCGCCGTGGTGAACGGGTCAGACGGCACAGACGGCTCCGACGGCGACGGCGAGACGTAAGGTGAGTGGCGGCGGTCGACTACTCGCGGTCGCGGCGCTTCGGCACCAGCGAGAACGGGTACTCGCCGAGGAGCTCGAAGCTGTCGTCGGTGACGACGACCACGTCCTCCAGTCGGACGCCGCCCTCCTCGGGGTCGTACACCCCCGGCTCGATCGTGACCACGTTCCCGACTTCGAGTTCGTCGTCGCTCCCCAGCGACGGCCCCTCGTGGAGCGAGACGCCGACGCCGTGGCCCGTCGAGTGGGTGAACCCCACCTCGGGGGAGTCGACGCGGAAGCCGTGGGCGGCCAACTCCGCGGCGGCTTCCTCGTGGACGGTCGAGGCCGGGACGCCCGCGGCGACCTCGTCGAGGGCGGCCTTGCGGGCGCGCTCGACGGCGAGGTACGCCCGCCGCTCCCAGCCGCCGTCGGGGTCGACGGCGAACGTCCGCGTCACGTCGCCGTAGTAGCCGTCGGGCCCCCGCGGCGACACGTCGAGCAGCACCGTCTCGCCCGACCGGATCACGTCGGTGCCGGTGTAGTGGAGGTCGGCGGCGGTCGCGCCCGCGCCGATCACGGTGTTGCCGGCGTCGCGGACGCCGTGGGCCGCGAGCACCTCGTTCACCTGCCGGCGGAGCCGATCGGTCGAGAGCACGCCGCCGTTCCAGTGAACCGTCCCGGCGCCGGGGCGCTCGTCGGCCTCCGCCTCGGAGTCGACGGTCGACTCGGCGAGGATCGCCTCGGCACGGGCGACTCCCCGGATCGCCGCGCGCTGGACGCGCCGCAGGCGGTCGATCTCCGCGTCCGTCTTCGTCTCGCGGGCGCGGGCGACCGCGTCTGTCGAGGCGACCTCGTAGCCTGCGCGTTCGAGGAACACCGCCGCGTCGTGCGGGATCGATCGCGAGACGAGCACGGTGCCCGACTCCGCGCTGCGGGCGGCGAGCGCGGTCGCCGCGCGGACGCCCGCCTGGTCGCCCTGGCCGTCCACGCGGACCTCGTCGCCGGGGAACTCCCGGCGCGCCTGCTCGTCGAACAGCGCGGGCGCACACAGCGCGGTGTGGAGCGACCCGGCGTCGGTCTCGGCACCGTCGCCGTCGGCGACCGCCACGAACGCGTACTCGCGGTCCGGGCCGGAGAATCGGGTCAGCCACCGGAGGCCGTCGTCGAAGCGGTCGCCGACGGCGACGAAGCCGACCGCCTCGCGCGCGGCGAGTTCGGCCGCGATCGGCGCGTAGTCGGTGTCGAGCGCGTCGTCGTCCCTCGCTGGCGCGGGGCCGTCTCCCTGCGCGGGCATTTACGCTTCGACTTCGGGGTCGGGAGCCTCGACTTCCTCGACGATCTCGTCGACGATCGCCTGGGGGTCCTCCTCGCGGATCTCGTTGTGGAGCACGACCGAGATCGGCAGCGTCGGCGCGCCAGTGACGAGGTTCTGCATGAGGACGAGGCGCTCGCGGGCACGCGACATGCCGACGTAGAAGACGCGGCGCTCGTTGTCGGTGAGCACCGGCACCGGACTGGTGGACTTGGTGAACTCCTCGCCGTCGACGCCGGTCACGTCGAGGCCCTGCTGGTCGGCCTGGGCGGCCATCTGCTCGACGACCTTCTCGGTGAGGTCCGTGTTGACGAACACGTGGTCGGCCTCGCGGCCCTTCGCCGAGTGGATCGTGCCGAGGCGGACGCGGTCGGGCGCCTCGCCGGCGTAGTTGCCGGCGAAGTACGCCTTCACCGACTTCCGCTGGAAGCTGGTGATCTTGCGCGCCATGTCGGCGGCCGCGGGGCCGTCGGGCATGAACGGGACGTGCTCTTTCACGTCCTCGGGCGACAGCGGAACCTCCGCGAGGTCGTCTTCCTCGGCCGTCTCCTCGACCTCGTTGAGGAAGTCGTACAGTTCGTCGCGGTCGTTGCTGCCGAACGCCGAGTCTTGGAGGATGTCGGCGAGGCGGCGCGCCTGCAGCGCCGTCAGCGCCTCGCCCCTGTCGACGGCCTCGACCGCGCGGACGTAGTCGGTGAGGCGGTCGGTCCACATCCGCTGGTCGGTGAGACACGAGAAGGGGATCCCCTCGGAGATGAACTCGTCGATGAAGTCGAACATCTGATAGCGCGCGCGGAACAGCAGCATCACCGTCTCGTCATCGGTGCTCTGGACGGTGTGGCGGACGTTGCGCACCAGATCGAGCATTGACGGCGAGTCGACCGCCTCGACGACGCCGCCCTCCGTGCGCGGCTTGAGGTCCTTCTCCTGGCGCTTGTCGATGTGGCGGATCTCGGTGTTGACGACGGTGAGGATGTTCGACGGCAGCCGGTAGGAGTTCGGCAGCACCTCGTCGTTGTCGACTTCGGTGTCGAGCAGCAGCGCAGGGTCGGCGCCTTGCCAGGCGTACACGACCTGGTCGTCGTCGCCGGCGATGAGAGCCGTCTCCACGTGCGGCTTCCACTCCTGGTACACGTCGTACTGGAGCGTGGTAATGTCCTGGAACTCGTCGATGACGAGGTGGTCGACGGTGGGGACCAGCGAGCGCTGCTTCACGCGTTCGAGCATGTCGGCGAAGCCGACTAGCCCCTCTTCTCCCTTGTACGCGCGCCACGCGCGGATGGCCTCGGGCACGTCGAGACGGTCGTCGTCTGAGGGCCACGTCGGGGTGTACTTGTTCCCCTCCTGGGCGTTCGGGTCGATCTCGGGGGGCAGGCGGACTTCCTCCACGTCCCACTGGAAGGGTACGTCGTACCAGTCGGCCACGTCGCGCTTGGTGCGCTGGAGCCATTGGGAGGTGGCGATCACCTTGTTCCCGAGCGTCGTCGACCGCGCGGTGCGGCGGCCGCCACCGGAGTACTCGTCCTCGTACTCGACGCCGTAGTCGTCGCAGAACGCCTCCTTGTCATCCTCGCCGACCACGTCACCGCGCGAGAGGTTCAACAGCTCGTACGCCTTCGCGTGCATCGTCGCGACGTTCCCCTGCAGGTGCCGGGGGGTGGTGTCGAGGCGCTCGGCGAGTCGCTCGCGCACCTCCGCCGCCGCCGCGCGCGTGTACGAGACGACGAGGATGTCGCGCATGTCGGCACCCTCGTCGATGAGCCCCTCGACGCGGTCGAGGAGCGCTGTCGTCTTCCCGCTGCCCGGGCCACCGAACAGGCGGGTTACCGTCGGGTCGCTCATTACTGTGCCCTCTCGGCCGCGACTCATAAGCGCCGTGGCTCGCGCTCGCGAAGAGACGTGTCCGGTTGACAGAAGGTTCGTCTCGGCGCCTCTCGTGCCGCCCCCGCGGCGGTCAGCGGGGCGTCTCGGGTCGCCAGCCGCACACCGAGCACTCCACGGCGTCGCCGTCGTGAAGTCCGCCGCAGTCGGGACACTGCTTTTTGTTATAGGACTCCTCCCATTGGGCCGTCTCCACGTCGTGGCCGCGGCTGGTCAGGAACTCGTCGAACAGGTCGCCATCCGGGCTCGGTGCCGACGCCATACATGGTATGATATACCATGGTAGCACATATACCTTCTGGCGACTCTCTCAATCGTGAAATCGGCGGAAGGTGCTTGGATGGTCCCTCGATCCGGCGCGGATCGGTCGGACCACGATTTGGGTTGGCGGACCACGATTCGGGCTGGCGGACCGCATGACCGTCGGCCTCAGCGGTCGTACAGTTCGCCGAACTTCTCTTCTACGTACTCGAGGAAGTACTCGGCCGAAAGCGGTTCGCCGGTCGCCTCCTCGACCAGTTCGTCGGTCGGGTAGCGTCGGCCGTGGCGGTGGACGTGTTCGGTCATCCACTCCCACAGCGGCCCGAGGTCGCCCTCGTGGATCAGCGCGTCCACGCGGTCCTCGCCGAGGGCTTCCCGCATCGCGCGGTCCAACTGCGCCGCCAGCACCGAGCCGATAGTGTACCCCTGGAACGTCGCGAAGCGGCCGCTCCAGTGGATGTCCTGCAGGCAGCCCTCCGCGTCGGTGTCGGGCGTCACCCCGAGGTACTGGTCCATCTTCTCGTTCCAGACCGCGGGAACCTCCTCGACCGAGATATCGCCCTCGACGAGCGCGCGGTCGATCTCACACCGGAGGATGATGTGCAGGTGGTAGGTGAGTTCGTCCGCCTCGACGCGGATCAGGTTGTCCGGGTAGATCTGGTTCACCGCCTCGTACGCCTCGCGGGCGGTCGCGTCGGTGCCGAGGTGGTCGTTCGCCTCGCCGACGAACCCCTCCCAGAACGGCTCGGTGCGGGCGACGTGGTTCTCCCAGAAGCGGCTCTGGCTCTCGTGGACGCCCGACGACAGCGACGCCCCGAGCGGCTCGCCGAAGCGGTCGTCCGGGAGACCCAGCTCGTAGCTGGCGTGGCCGAACTCGTGGACGGTCGCGGTGAACGCGTCCATCGGGTCCTCAGGCTTGAACCGCGTCGTGATCCGCGCGTCGAACTGGTTGCCCGAGGTGAACGGGTGCGCGGACACGTCCAGCCTGCCGCGGTCCTCCGGGTAGTTCAGCAGGTCGAGGACAGCCCCCGAGAGCCCGCGCTGGGTGTCGTCGGCGGAGGGGCCGGCGGCGACGAACGGCGACGCGAGGTCGGCGTCGGACGCCTCGATCTCCTCGATCAGCGGGACGAGCCCCGCCTTCAGCTCCTCGAAGATCTCCTCCAGCCGCTCCAGCGGGAGGTACGGCTCGCCGTCCTCGTACATGACCTCGTAGGCCGGGCGGTCCGGCGCGATCGCCTCCGCGCGCTCGACCTGGAGGTCGCGCAGCGTCTCCAGCGCCGGTGCGAAGTGCGCGAAGTCGTCGTCGGCCTTCGCCTCCTTCCACACCTGCTGGCTGTGCGAGCGGTGCTCGGTGAGCTCCTCGACGAGCGACTCGGGAACCGAGCGGTTGCGCTCGTGGCGCCGTCGGATCTCGCGGACGTTCGCCGCGCGCTCGTCGCCGAGCCCCGCGTCTTCGGCGGCGTCGAGGGCGTCGGCCATCGCGTCGCTCGTCAGCTTCTCGTGGGTCGTCGCCGACAGCGCCGCGAGCTGCTTCCCGCGGGCGGCGGTGCCGCCCTCGGGCATCGTCACCTGCTGGTCCCAGTAGAGGACGCCGCTGCCGCTTTCGAGGTGCGAGATGCGCCGGTACTGCTCCATGAGGCCCCGATACGCCTCGGGGGCGTCGTCGGTGACCGTCGAGTCGAGGTCGGCCGTCGGAACTGCCATACGAGAGCCTGCATGGCTCGGGGTATCAAGCTCCGGATGGTTCGCCCGAATGGCCGCCTTTCGGCCGGCGCGTCGCCGCGGTTACTGGCGGAGCTCCCGAACGCGCTCGATGTTCCACGCGAAGGACTTGCCGTCCTCCGTTGGGGTTTCGAGGACGAGCGGCACGTCGCGAAGGTCCTCGTGGTTGATGAACGCGCGCATGCCGGCCTCGCCGATGCGTCCCTCGCCGACGTGGGCGTGCTCGTCTTTGTTCGTCCCGCACTCGTGTTTGGAGTCGTTGAGGTGGACGCACCGCAGGTGCTCCAGCCCGACGACCTCGTCGAGTTCGGCGACCGTCTCCTCGACGGCCTCGGCCGTCGAGAGGTCGTAGCCCGCGGCGAACGCGTGGGCGGTGTCGAGACAGACGTCCAGGTCCTGCTCGGAGCGCTCCAGCACCGCCGCGAGGTGTTCGAAGTCGCCGCCGAGTTTGGTTCCGGAGCCGGCGTCGGACTCGACGAGCACCGTCACGCCGTCGGGAACGTCGAGTTCGTCGAGCGCCGACGCCGCGTTGTCGAGGCCGCCCTCGACGCCGGCACCGGTGTGGGCGCCGAGGTGGACGTTCACGTACGGGATGTCCAGTTTGTCGGCGGCGTCGACCTCCGTTTGCATGGAGTCGATCGACTTCTCGCGGAGGCCCTCCTTCGGGGTACAGAGGTTCACGAGGTACGACGAGTGGATCACCCACGGGCCGACGCCGTGCTCGTCGCTGAGGTCGCGGAACCGGTCGGCCTCGTCGCCGTCGATGTTCGGGTCCTGCCACACCTGCGGCGAGTGCGTGAAGATCTGGCCGCAGTTACCGCCGTCGTCGACCAGCGCGTCGACGGCGTTGTCCGTGCCGCCGGCGATGGACTCGTGTGCCCCGATCCGGAGAGTGTCGCTGTCTGCGCTCATACCCGCCGGTGGTGAGCCGGGGAGCAAAGCGGCTTCGGAAGCGGCCGAGGCGTCGGCCCGGCGTTCGACCGTCCCCAGCGCCAGTGGCCCCGGACCGGCCGTCGCCGCCACGGGTCGGCCGTCGCTCATTTCAATCCCGACCGTCTACCCGGCGCACAAGCTATGCAGCTGAGCACGGTCGTCAGTCGCCTCGAACGCGCCTTCGGGCCCGTCCGAGAGCTACTCGTTCCGCTGTTGTCCGACCCGCGCGTCATGGGCGCGTGGGTCGTCGTCGTCGCGGTCTCGACGGCGGTGTTGCTGTGGGACGTGCGCGAGCGAAACGAGGCCATCCCGTCGCTGATGAAGGGCGTCTGGACGCTGACGGTGCTGTACTCCGGCCCGTTCGGGCTGGCGGTGTACTGGTACGCCGGCCGCACGCAGATCCCTCGCGACTCGCTCGCGCGGCGCGGCTTCCGGTCGACGGCCCACTGCTACTCCGGCTGCGGCGCCGGCGAGGTGACCGGCGTCCTGCTGGCGCAGGGGCTGCTCGGACTGACGGTCGGCTGGGTCGCGGCGACGACGTTCGGGTTCGCGTACCTGTTCGGCTTCTCCCTGACCGTCGGCCCCCTCATACAGGAGGGCGTCGGCTTCCGCGAGGCCGTCGTCGACGCGTTCTACAGCGAGACGCCGTCGATCACCGTGATGGAGGTGACGGCCATCGGGACGGACCTGCTGCTGGCGGCCGAGGCCACCGTCGACGACCCGCTGTTCTGGGGCGCGCTGGCGTTCTCGCTGTCGGTCGGCTACCTCGCGGCCTTCCCCGTGAACCTCGCGCTCGTTCGCGTCGGCGTCAAGGAGGGGATGGCGAACCCCGCGGAGCTGTGACGGAGCCGGCCGCTTCAACCGACGGGCGCGCTCCCGCGTCGGCTCCCGGTATCATCCCCGACAGCCGGGACCGCACGCTTATTCGACCGACCCGCCTCGACACCGCCACATGTCACTGTCGGACCCGCCAAGCCACCCGGGCGACCCACTCGATGTCGGCGACCCCGCTCCCGAGTTCGCCGAGACGCTCGTCACGCCGGAGGGGGACACGCGCGAGGCGTCGCTCTCGGAGCTGCTCGACAATCCGGTTCTCCTCAGCTTCTACACGGTCGACTTCAGCCCGGACTGCATCGAGGAGTGGTGCGCCTTCCGCGACTTCGACTGGTTCGCCTCCGGAGAGCAGGTGAACGTCGTCGGCGTCTCGAAGTCCGGCCCGCGCCTCCACCGCCGGTTCATCGACCGCCTCGATCTGGGGTTCCCGCTGTACGCCGACACGGACCTCGCGATATCGGAGTCGTTCGGGGTTGCCTACCGGACGTTCGGGCTGTTCCGCCGCTCCCGACGCTCGTGTTTCCTCGTCGACGAGGAGGGCGTGATCCGCTACCGGTGGCTCGGCGAGCACTGGCTCGACCCCACCCGCGACACGCCGCCGGTCGACGAACTCCACGAGGCGGTCCGCGCGGAGATCGGCGACGACCCGGAGACGTTCGGGTTCTAGCACCGGCACCCGACGGCGACCGCCGACTCGGCTACCGCTCCCCCGGCCGCTCGCGCACCCAGTCGTCGCTGCGGTACTTCGCGTCGGCGATCTCCTCGGCGCGCGCGAGTTCCGCGTCGGTCCACTCGCCCTCTTCGGCGTCGGCCCAGGCCGCGAGCGACGCCTCGAACGCGGCGACGGCCTCGGCGCGGGTCGCGTCCGCGTAGTCGGTGACCCCGCCGACGCGCTCGGCGAACCGCGCCTCGCTCACGCCGTGGTCGCGGAAGACCGCGAGGTGCTCGCGAGGCATCGCGTCGAACGTCACGGAGCCGTGCTGGATGACGCTCGCCTCCCGCCTGTACTGGGCGTTGCCCGAGAGTTTCCGGCCGGCGCCGCTGTCGGCGCACACGTCGTGGGCGGGGTGCAGGCCGCGGAGGTAGCAGGCCGGCCGGTAGATTGCCGGGCGCTCCTCGTCGGCGTACTCGGCGTCGACGCCGAGCGCGCGGAAGGCGGACAGCACCGGCTCGCACAGCAGGTGGTAGGCGTCGAGGAGTTCCCCCGGCAGCTCCTCGGCGGGCGCGGCGATCGAGTAGGAGAGGTCGCCGTCGCGGTCGTGGTAGATGCCGCCGCCGCCGGTCTGGCGGCGCGTCACGTCGACGCCGGCGTCCGCACAGCGGTCCCAGTCGACGGTGTCCGGGTCCTGCGCGTACCCCATCGAGAGGCAGGAGGGATCCCAGCGGTACACGCGGACCGTTCGCGGCCCGCCCTCGGCGGCCGTCTCGGCGGCGACCTCGTCGAGCGCCATGTTCAGCGGCCCAGGCCGGGACTCCTCGCGGATCAGCCGCCACTCGCGGCCGGCGAGCGGCCCCGGGGAGCCGCCGCCCGTCCCGCCCGTCCCGCCCGCACCGCCGTCGGCGTCCGTGTCGCTCATACCGGAAATCCGGCGTCGCGGGGCAAAGAGCCCCCGATCGCGGCCGACTGGTCGCAGGGATGTCGACGCTGGCCGCGATGCCGCCGCGCTCGTCGCCACGAACGCCTTTTCACCGCGCGGCGCCGACACACGGGCGATGGTCGGAAACGTCGCCGAGACGATGGCCGAGCTCGAGCCCGAGGACTTCTATCTCCTCTCGGGCGTCGAGCAGGGCATGCGCTTCTCGGAGTGGGTCAACGTCGAGAAGATCCCGGAGTACGCCGGGCTCTCCGAGGAGAACGCCGACTACCGGATCGACCGGTGCGCCGACCGCGACCTCATCCGGCGCAAGACGATCCAGTACGAGGGCTACCAGCTCACCTTCGAGGGGTACGACGCGCTCGCGTTGCACACCTTCGCCGAGCGCGAGACGGTCACCGGGATGGGGTCGTCGCTGGGCGTCGGCAAGGAGAGCGACGTGTACGAGGTGGAGACGTACCGCCCGATGGCGCTGAAGTTCCACCGCGAGGGGTACACCAACTTCCGCGAGGTGAACAAGGAGCGGGACTACACCAGCGACAACAACCACGTCTCCTGGCAGTACACCGCGCGCAAGGCCGCCGAGCGCGAGTACGCCGCGCTGGAGGACCTCTACCCGCAGGTGTCGGTGCCGCGTCCGATCGACCACAACCGCCACGCGATCGTGATGGAGAAGCTCCCCGGCCCGGAGTTGGCGCAGGCGAAGCTCCGCTCGGAGCAGGTCGTCGGCGTGCTCGACCTGGTGCTTCGGGAGATGGACCTGGCGTACCGCGCGGGCTACGTCCACGCCGACATGTCCGAGTACAACGTCGCCGTCAGCGACGACGGGATCGTGATCTTCGACTGGCCCCAGTCGGTCGAGACGGACCACGAGAACGCCGACGAGCTCCTCGCGCGTGACGTGGACAACGTCGTGAGCTACTTCGAACGGAAGTATCCGAGCGAGATGCCCGAGGTCGACGCCGACGCGGTCGCCGACGCGATCGTCGACGGCGAGTTCGAGTCGGTGCGGGGGTTCGCCGAGCCGGAGGCGTAGCCGACGGCCGACGGGATTTAAGCCGGCTCACCGGATCGGTACCGCCGTGAACGAACTCCTCGCGGCGGCGCTGGTCGTCGGCGCCGTCCGGTCCCCGCGCCTCCTCGCCCGCTACCCCGAACCGCTTGCTCGCCCTCTCGTCGCGGCCGTCGGCACGCTCGCGCTCGCGTACGGCGGGCGGGAGTTCCTCCGCGGCTTCGGCGGCGGCTACTACTGTTGTTCGCACCTGTACTACGGGCTCTCCGGGTTCGTGCTCGTGATCGCCGGCTGGGTCGCCATCGTCCCCGCGCTCGGCGTCGGACCGTGGGTTCGCCGAGACGACTTCGACGGCGCCGGCGCGCGCGGCGACGCCGACGACTCGAAACGCAGCCCTTAACAGCGCTTGCGGGGAACAATCGGTAACTCGCTGGTAGGTGGGCCGCCAGCGGGCACCCGGTACGCCGGGACGAAATGTGACCGCTCGGGGCTCCCCGACGCGGTTGAATCGCAAGCGCCCGCGGAGACCACCAATGGCACGAAGCTTCTACTCCCACATCAAGGAAGCCTGGCGGAACCAGGACGAGGGCAAGCTCGCGGAACTGCAGTGGCAGCGCAAACAGGACTGGCGCGACGAGGGCGCCATCGTCCGCATCGACCGACCGACCCGCCTCGACAAGGCGCGCGAACTCGGCTACAAGGCCAAGCAGGGCGTCGTGATGGCGCGCGTCTCCGTCCGCAAGGGCGGCGCGCGCAAGCAGCGCCACAAGGCGGGCCGCCGCTCGAAGCGCCAGGGCGTCAACCGCATCGGTCGCCGGAAGTCCATCCAGCGCATCGGCGAGGAGCGCGTCTCGCGGAAGTACCCGAACCTCCGCGTGCTCGCCTCTTACCCGGTGGGCCAAGACGGCTCCCAGAAATGGACCGAAGTGATCCTCGTCGACCCCGAGCACCCCGCGATCGAGAACGACGACGAGCTCAACTGGATCTGCGACGACTCCCAGAAGGGCCGGGCGTTCCGCGGGCTCACGAACGCGGGCAAGCGCAACCGCGGGCTGAATCAGCGCGGCAAGGGCACCGAGAAGACCCGGCCGTCCGTGTCGAGCGGCGACCGCGGCGGCAAGTAACCGCCGGGGTACAGTCCGCTCGCGACCGCGTTTCACGCGCGACCGCATTCCTGTTTTTCCCGCGTCGACGCCGTCCCGCGACAGCGACGGCTCCGTGGACGACAGCCCGTCCCCGTCTTCCGCTGCCGGGCGTTCCGGCGAAGTGCTAAGGACGCCTGTCCCCGAACACCGCTCGATGCAGCCAGGGGACCGACCGGCGCCGACCGCCGACTGGCGAGCGTTCGTCGCGACGCTCCGTCGGCAGTACCGCACGGCGCGGATCCGGACGACGCTGACGGTCGTCGCGCTCACGTCGGCGGTGTTTCTCCTCCAGCTGCTCGCGACCTGGGCCACGGACGCCCCGTCGGTCCGCGCGCTGACGGCGTTCCTCTTCCTCGAAGGCGGCGACGCCGTCTTCCTGCTGTCGCCGTTTCTCCACCGGGGGACCGCGCACTTCCTTTCGAACGTGCTCGTCCTGCTCGTGCTCGCCCCGCAGGAGCGGCACTTCTCGCCGGGCGGCTACTGGCTGTTTCTGGTCGCGGCCGCGACGCTCGCGCTCGGCGTCGGCTACGCGGTGCTGGCGGCGTACAGCCCCGCGCCGAACGTCGCCGTCTACGGGATCAGCGGGCTCGGCTACGCGCTCGGCGGCTTCGCACTGACGCGCGCGGTCGGGAACCCGGATGACGCCTCGGAGGTGGACCTGATCGCCGCCGTGATCGGCGTCTCGTCGGTCATCACCGTCGTCGTCAACCTCCTCACGAGCCTCCCGGGGTCGCCCGCCGGCGTGAACGGCGGGCACCTCACCGGACTCGCGTTCGGGCTGCTGGTCGGCGCGCTGTGGCGCGCTCGCTCCGCCGTCCCGGGGGCAACCGACGCGCCGTAGCGACCTCCGAACCGGGCGCCGTAGCGACCTCCGAACCGGGCGCCGTCCCCGGTTCGCTCAGTAGTCGCCGAGCGACGACTGCCCGTCCGTCCCGTCGTCGGCGAGCCCCGACAGCTCCGCGGCCTGCCGGATCGTCTCCTCGAACGCGTCGGCCTGGCTCCGGTCGTACAGCGTCGCCGCGGGGTGGAGACACACAAGCAGGCGGACCGCGGCGTCGCCGACGCGGGCGTCGAACACCTCGCCGGTCTCGCTCGTCACGGCGACCGACCGGCCGAGCAGGTGCTGGGAGGGCACCTTCCCGAGCGTGACGACGAGTTCGGGGTCGACGCGCGCGATCTCCTCGGCGAGGTAGCCCCGGCAGTTGTCCAACTCGTCGCTGTGCGGGTCGCGGTTGTCCGGGGGACGGCAGCGCACGCAGTTCGTGATTCGCACGTCGGCGCGCGCGAGGCCAACGTCCCGAAGGGTGTCGTCCAGCACCGTCCCCGAGCGGCCGACGAACGGCTCGCCCTCCTCGTCCTCGTTCGCGCCCGGCGCCTCGCCGACGAACACGAGGTCGGCGTCCCTCGGACCGGTGCCGTTGACGATCCGCGATCGCGACTCCACGAGCGCCGGACAGCGCTCGCAGTCGGACACGCACAGGTCCGCGTCCAGCGACTGCTCGCTCATACGCGAACGCGACCCGCCGCGGAGGTAAACCTACCCGTCCCGGGCGGCGTCCGCGCCCGAGTCCGACCCGGCGCCCGACGACGATCCCGTCCGGTGTTCGGCGTACGACCGGCCGGCGCGCGCCGCGAGCCGCGCCACCCGAAGCGGTTCGGGGCGGCCCTGTCCGTCCGGGGTGTGCGCGGCGAGAATCCGGCGGGCAGCGGCAGCGTCGATGTCGATTCGCCGGACCCACAGGTCGGGGTCGGGGTCGCACTCGCGCCCGTCTCCGGGCTCACCGTCGAGGAACAGCGGGTCCCGGTCGGGAAGCGACTCGTAGACGGCCAGCCGCCGGTCGAGTGCCTCGCCGGAGAAATGCTCGTACAAGTGCGGCTCCAGCCCCGCGCTCGCCTCGAACGAGACCGCGACGACGGGGCGGTCGGCCGCCTCGTGCACGCGGCGGAGGTCAATCAGATTGAACCACGCCGGCGCGACGCCGGCCAGCAGGAGCTGCCGCGCGTCCGGTCGGTCGAGCCGGTCGAGGCAGTCGGCGACCGCCGCGGTCGCGTCGCTGCCCCCGACGGTGCACGTCGAAAACGAGAGTCCGTCGACCACGCGGTCGGCCCGGACGACCGCGGCCGCGACCGTCGCGCGCGCCGGCGGGTCGTCGTCTGATCGGCCCCTCGCCGAGACGGCGACGCCGAGCGCGCGGGTTCCAGAGTTCACGGCGTGGTGCGGTGGTGCGGTCCGCTGTCGTCTGAGTGGCGCGCGGTCCTCAGTCCTTGATTTCCTCGAGCTTGTCGAGGAGTTCGTCGTTCGAGGCTTCGAACTCGAACTCGATGTCGCCGTCGTGATCGGCGTCGCCGCCGTCGACGGTGTCCTGATCGAGATCCGAATCGAGCTGCTGATTCTCCTGTTCGGATTCGTCGTAGCTTCCGAAGCCCATACCGTATGTACGTAGCCGGGACCGACAGAAATATTTGTGGGCCAGCAGGGCTCGGTCGCTGGGACGACCGCGCAACCGCGTCGCTGCCGCGGCAGGTCGGCTTTTACGCACAGCGCTCCAGTGGCCGAACATGGACGCGGTTAACGTCACGGCGGACGCCGAGGAGTTCACCTGCAACGCCTACTTCGTCGACGGCGCGGTGCCGACGCTCGTCGACGCGGGGACGATGCCCGGCGTCGTCGACGTGGTTGCCGAACTCACCGACGGTCTTGATCGGGTCGTCTTCACGCATCAACACCACGACCACGTGGGCGAACTGGACGCGGTGCTCGACGCGTTCGACGCCGAACTGTACGCGTACGGGGATCACCCGCGGCGCGACCACGCGCTCGCCGACGGCGACGAGGTCGCAATCGGAGACGAAACGGCGGAAGTCGTGTACACGCCGGGCCACGCCGCGGACCACGTCTCGCTGGTCGCGGAGACCGCGCTGTTCTCCGGCGACGTGGTGGTGTACAACGACGGCGCCTTCGACGACGGCTCGTTCGGCCGAACCGACATGGCGGGCCAGTCGCGCGAACGACTCATCGAGAGCCTCCGGGGGTTGCTCGACCGGCTCCCAGAGTCCGTCGAATCGCTGTACGCCGGCCACGGCGACGCGTTCCACGCCGACCCCGACGGCGACTCCGTGCGCGACGTGGTCGAGCGGGCGCTCGCGCGCGCCGAGCGCCGCGAGCCGAAGTATCCGGAGGCGTAGGGCGACGGCGGGACCGCCGGGCGCCTGGGAGGGCGGTCGCTGGTGGTAGCGGGATTCGGAACCAACCGCAGTGTCGGCGGGCGAGACGCTCGGTTGTCGACGTTAGGCGGTCCGCGGCTCTTTCGCCTTGGGGCGGAGATTCCCGTAGCCGCACTTGCGACAGTTCTCCGCGCGCTTCGGGTTCCGGGCGTTACACCGCATACAGACGAGCTTATCGAGCGTACGGGCCTCTGCCGCCTCGAACTTAGCCATAGTGTGGGAAGCGGCCGCGCCCGTGTTAACGGTTGCGAGTCGGGTCGAACCCGCAACGGCGCCGGATGGGGGTACCGGGGTCGGACCAGCAGACCGGGTTCGGTCGTCGTCGGGGCGCGCGATTCGGCCTCCGCGCCCTACGCGCCGGCCTGCGCGAGCGCCTCCTCGAGGTCCTCCCGCTGGGTGACGCCGACGAAGCGGTCGACCACGCCGTCGTCGTTCTCGACGATGAGGGTGGGGAGCGAGCGCACCTGGTACTGGTTCGCGGTCTCTTGGTCCTCCTCGACGTCGACCTTCTCGAAGCTCACGTCGGGGTACTCCTCCTCGAGGTCGTCGAGGATCGGATCTTGGGTCTTGCAGGGGCCACACCAGTCCGCATAGAAGTCCTTGAGTCGGACGCTCATGCCGACCGCTCGTTGCGACTGGCCGCGCATAAGGATTACTCACTGGCCGTCACGTCCGTCGGCGAGTCGTCGCCGCGTCCCCCGCGAGCGCCGGTCGAAAGGCTTAGGCGGTGGACTCGCGATCACCGATGTATGAGCAGCGGCCAGAACAGCGGCGGCCTGATGTCCAGCGCGGGGCTCGTCCGCTACTTCGACGCGGAGGACCGCAACGCGATCCGGATCGACCCCAAGACCGTCGTCGCCTTCGGGCTCCTCTTCGGGATCCTCGTGTTGATCCTCGGGTTCGCGTTCTGAGGCTCCGCGGACGATCCGCCACCGATCGGGCCCCGACCGAACGACACCTTTTCACTCGCCGCCCGCCGATTTGACTCCATGAAAGCGGGCGTTATCGCTGTTCAAGGCGACGTCTCAGAGCACGCCGACGCGGTTCGCCGGGCGGCCGCGAGCCACGGCGTCGACGTGGCAGTCGTCGAGGTCCGCGACGCCGGCGTCGTTCCCGGGTGTGACGTGTTGCTGATGCCCGGCGGGGAGTCGACGACAATCTCCCGGCTGTTGCGCGAGGAGGGGATCGACGAGGAGATCCGCAACCACGTCGCCGCCGACAAGCCGCTGCTGGCGACGTGCGCGGGGCTCATCGTTGCCTCTCGGGATGCCAAGGACGACCGCGTCTCGACGCTGGACGTGCTCGACGTGAGCGTCGACCGCAACGCGTTTGGCCGGCAGGCGGACTCCTTCGAGGCGCCGTTGGACGTGACCGGCCTCGACGAGCCGTTCCCCGGGGTGTTCATCCGCTCGCCGGTGATCGACGAGGTGGGCGAGGGCGTCGAGGTGCTCGCACAGTGGGACGGCGATCCAGTCGCCGTCAAGCAGGGCTCGGTGATCGCGACCTCGTTCCACCCCGAGTTGACGCCGGACTCGCGCATCCACGATCTGACCTTCTTTGGACAGGAGCACGCGTCGACCCAAGACGGCGAGGGGGTGGAGGCGTGAGCCGCGAGCGGTCTGGGGAGTCAGGGACGGTCGAGGACGACGAGGTACTCGACGCGCTGTTCGCGACGATCGAGGACCGGAAGGAGCGCCTCCCCGAAGGCTCGTACACGGCCTCACTGTTCACCCACGAAAAGGGCGAGAACGCGGTCTTGGAGAAGATCGGCGAGGAGGCGACCGAGACGATCCTCGCGGCGAAGGACGACGACACCGAGGAGCTGACCGCAGAGGCGGCCGATCTCGTCTACCACCTGCTCGTGCTGTTCGCACAGAACGACCTCGACGTGGCGGACCTGCGGGCGGAACTGCGCGACCGATTCTGATGGGCAGCGCCTCCGGTCGACCGAGAGCGACGACCGGTCGGGGCCGAGATCGTGTGGGAGTTCTGACGAACCCGGTGTCCTTATCGGGATTGCCGGCGCACGGCGGGGTATGCAGGCAGTCACCCTCGGCCCTGCCGGTACGTACTCCCATCGCGCCGCGCGGGCCGTCGCCGACGACGTCGCCTTCCGTGAGTCGGTCACCGCCATCGTCGAGGCGGTCGCCGACGGTGAGTACGACCGCGGGGTCGTCCCCGTCGAGAACAGCATCGAGGGGAGCGTCACCGAGAGCCTCGACGCGCTCACTGAGGCGGACGTAGCGGTCGTCCGCGAGATCGTCACGCCGATCCGCCACGCGCTGTTGGCGCAGGCGGAGACGTTCGACGTGGTCGCCTCCCATTCCCAGGCGCTCGCGCAGTGTCGCGACTACCTGGAACGAGAGTACCCCGACGCCCGACGAGAGGCCGTCGCCTCCACGGCTCGCGGCGTCGAGCGCGCCCGCGAGGACCCGGCGGTCGCCGGGATCGGCCACCCTGCGAACGCCGCGACTGACGACGGCGGCGTCGACCTGCGTGTGCTCGCCGAGGACATCCAAGACCAGTCGTCGAACGCGACTCGCTTTCTCGTCGTCGCCGGCGACGACGAACGGACCGAGGCCGGCGGCAAGACCTCGGTCGTCGTCTACCCCAGCGCCAACTACCCGGGGCTACTGCTGGAGCTGCTTGAGGCGTTCGCCGACCGCGACGTGAACCTCTCGCGCATCGAGTCCCGCCCGAGCGGCGAGCGTCTCGGCGACTACCTGTTCCACATCGACTTCGAGGCCGGCCTGTACGAGGAGCGCGCGCAGGCGGCGCTCGCAGATGTCGAGGATCTGGTCGGCGACGGCTGGATCCGCGTTCTCGGTTCGTACGACACCGAGCACGTCGTGTACTGACCGCTCTCACGAACGGCGGACGTGGCGAACAGGCGACGCCCCGCATTCGCCCCCGACGCCGGCGTCGCGCAGCCGCTTCCCGCCGGGGATCGCTCTCACCGCACGGGGGTACTGGTCCCGGCTTCCGGCTTCAACGTTCGCGAGAAGGGTTCCGTCCGCGGGCGGCAGCCGGGCATCGCTCGGCCGACACCGCCCCCGTGGGCTGCGGGCGAGGGGCCGCGGCCGACCGTCACTCGGCGGCGGCGACCTCGTCGGCGTGGTACGCCTCGGCGTAGTCGACGAAGTTGCTGAGGATCTTCAGGCCGGTCTCGCCGCTCTTCTCGGGGTGGAACTGCGTGCCGATCACGTTGCCCGCCTCGTTTGCGGCGACGGCGGCGAAGCGCCGGCCGTACTCGCAGGAGGCGATGGTGCGCCCGGTCACGTCCGCGCAGTAGGAGTGCACGAAGTACGCGTAGTCGCCCGCCTCGATGCCGTCCGTGATCGGGTGATCGCGCTCGGGGGTGAGCTCGTTCCAGCCCATGTGCGGTACCTTTACCGAGTTCGGGAGGCGCTCGACGCGTCCAGGGATGAGACCGAGCCCCTCGACGGTCTCGCCTGCCGGTGCGCCCTCGGTGCTCTCCTCGTACATGAGCTGGAGCCCGACGCACACGCCGAGGATCGGCGTATTCTCGGCCTTCTCGACCAGCACGTCGTGGAACGGCTCGGAGTTGGCCACGCACTCGCGGAACGCGCCGACGCCCGGGAGCACCAGCGCCGCGGCGTCGCGGATGTCGTCGGGGTCCGACGAGACGGTCACCTCCGCGCCGGCCCGTTCGAGGCCGCGTCGAAGGCTCCGGAGGTTACCGACGCCGTAGTCGATGACGGTGACGTTCATACCGGACGTGCGGGGCGGGCGGTAAAAACGGTTGCCCGTCGCGGCGCCGCTCGTCGCCCCCGGGTCGGATATGACCGAACCCGCGTTCGTCACAGATCCGGGGCGTGAGCTGAGCTACCACGCGTTTAGCGGTGTTTAATACCTAAAACGACGTACTCTGTCTCGGCGATACTCCATGAGTAACATGACTCCCTTCGACGACATGAACCGGATGTTCGACCGTATGTCCCGCAACTTCGGACGGATGGACTGGGGCGACCTCGACGGCATGCGACGCTCGGGCATCGACGTCGACGTGGCCGAGTACGACGACGAGATCGCGGTGATGGCCGACCTCCCCGGTTTCGACAAGGGGGACATCGACCTGACCGTCCGCGACGGCGTCCTCTCGATCTGCGCCGAGCGCGAGATCAGCAGCGACGCCGGCGACGAGGCGGGCGCGTACCTGCGCCGCGAGCGCCGCGCCGAGTCCATGTCCCGCACGATCACGCTGCCCGCCGAGGTCAGCGAGGACGACGCGAGCGCGACCTACGCGAACGGCGTGCTCACCGTCACGCTCCCGAAGGTCCACGCCGACGACGAGGCCGACGAGGCCCACCGTATTGACGTGAACTGATCCGAGGGTGGACGTGACTCCCGGTTTCCGCTGATATCTTCGCCCGTCTTCGGTCCCCGTTAGTTACCGCTCTCTCGTCACCTCCCGATCGATCCGATCGGCTGCGTCCTCGGCCGACTCCCGCCAGCCCTCGGGCAGATCCCCGCCGCGTTTCGGCGGGTCGATCCCGAGCGTGACCGCCGTGAACGTCGCCGCCGGCACCGTCTCGGCGACCCGCCCGCCGACGAAGACGGCGTTGCGTCGCTTCGTGCTCACTCCCCCCGCCGCGAGGTCGTAGTAGCGACTGAACAGTTGGACGACGTGGACGGAGTCGAACGACGACGCCAGGTCCGTCTCCACGAACTCCCGGAACAGCTTCACGGTGTTGTTCGCGGGATCGGCCCGACGCCACTCCAGTTCGACGAGCACGAGCGCGTCGCCTACGCCCGCCACGTCGACCGGGGTGTCGCCGACGACGTGCTCCTCGTGCCACTCGTACCTGGGAAGAACACACGCGAGGCGTTCACGCAGGTGGCGTTGGACCCGTTTCGCCGCCTTGCCCATGGTTCGCCCGCTCTAGGCACGAGCTTGAGTCCGACGATCCGACCGCGACGCGAGTCACTCCGAGTCGATCGTCAACCCCTCACCCACCACAGTCGATGCGTCCTTTGTCCAGCGGCTCGTCCGATCGCCCGTGTCCGATCCCACGCCGTCGACCGAGCAGACCCCCGGAACCCCTCGCGACCGCGCCGTCACCGCGGCCGCATGGGGGCTCGCAGCGGCGCACCTCGGCGTGTCGCTGTCCGGCGTCCTCGCGTTCGTCGACGCCCCGGGCTGGCTCGGCGGGATCGCGGGGCCGTTCGACGGGGCCCTGCTCGCGGCCGTCGTCGCGCTCGCGGTCCTCGCGGGTGCGTGGCGCGGCGGCGGTCCCGCGGACGCGACGACCCGCGCGCGTCGCGTCGAAGTCGCCGGCGGCCTGATCGTCCTTCCGGGCGCGTGGGTCGCCCTGCTGGCGGCGTTCGCCCCCCGGACGGTGTTCGTCGACCTGCCCTTCTCCCTGCTCCCGCTCGTCGGCAATCTCCTCCCGACGCTTGCGGTGTTCGTGGTCGTGTACGGCTTCGGCCCGTTCGCGGCGGCCCCCGACGCCGGACGGAACGTCGATCTCGACTGGAACGAGCGGGACTGAAACGCGTGACTCACCGACGACCGGTTCACTCCGCGATGTCGATCGCGGGGCGCCCGGGTTCAGCCTTGCTTGCCGCGTCGTCGTTCGCCTCCTCGGCAGGCAGGACGCGCACGGGCGCTTCGAACTCGCGCTCGACGAGCCAGGCGGCCGCCTCCAGCGCCTCGCGCTCGGCGTCGGGCGACAGCGTCGGCCGCAGCGCCTCGCGCTCGGCTTGCAGGTCCTTCGCGTAGTCGGCGGCTGCGGAGCCGTGCCGCTGGATGTCGGGGTTCTGCATCAGCTCGCCGACCAGGTTCGGCGCGTCGCTGTCGATGGCGATCGAAAGCGCCCGGTGTTTCCACTCGGGCGCGACGACCACGTCGATGCGCTCGGGCTCGTCGATGCCGGCCACGTCGACGATGGTGCGCACGTCCTCGCGGGTGTTCTCGACCAGTTGGCGGCGCTTCTCGGCCTCGTCGATGTCGACGGCAGCGGTCGGCCACTCGGCGTCGACTAGCAGGCCGGCGTCCTCGCCGGTCAGTTCCGCGTACAGCTCCTCGGTCAGGTGCGGTGCGACCGGCGCAAGCAGCTTGATCGCCGTCTCCAGCCCACGCCGGAACGTGGGCGCGTGCACCGCGTCGACGTACTCGCGGTAGCTCCGGAGCGTGCCGACCAACTGCTGGGCCTCGCGTGTCGCCAGATCGAAGCCAAGGTCGTCGAAGTTCTCCGTTGCGATGGCGACGGCGGCGTCGACCTCGCTGCGGACGTATGCGGCCGTGGCGTCGGCGGCGTCTGCCTCAGCCCCGTCCCCCGGGTCCGTCCCGACCACCGCGTCGCTGCCGGCGAACGACCGCACCGTCTCGGCCAGCCGACCCAGGAAGCGGTGGGTCGACTTGACGCCCTCCTCGGACCAGTCGAAGGCGGTGTCGGGCCGGGCGGCCTGCATCATGAACAGGCGCGCGGTGTCGGCGCCGTAGTCGTCGACGATGCGCTGCGGGGAGACGGTGTTGCCCTTCGACTTGGACATCTTCTCGCCGTCCAGCTGGACCATGCCCTGTCCCAGGAGGTTCGTGAACGGCTCGCGGTGCTCCAGCAGGTCCATGTCCGCGATGGCCTTCGTGACGAACCGGGCGTACAGCAGGTGCATCACCGCGTGCTCTAAGCCGCCGACGTACTGGTCGACCGGCATCCAGTCGTTCGCCCGCTCGACGTCGAACGGGGCGTCCGCCAGGTCCGGCGAGACGTACCGCAGGAAGTACCACGAGGAGTCGACGAACGTGTCCATCGTGTCCGTCTCGCGGACCGCGTCGGCGCCGCACTCCGGGCAGGAGATGTGTTTCCACTCGGTCGCGGCGTCCAGCGGGTTCCCGGTCGTGTTGATGAACTCGGGCAGCTCGACCGGCAGGTCCTCCTCGGGCACCAGCACCGGGCCGCAGTCGTCGCAGTGGATGACGGGAATCGGCGTTCCCCAGTAGCGCTGCCGGGAGATGAGCCAGTCGCGCAGGCGGTACTGCGTGTGGAACTCTGCGGAGTCGATGTCGGCGGTCAGTTCCTCGCGCGCGGCGGCGCTGGAGAGGCCGTCGTACGCGCCGCTGTTGACCAGCACGCCGTCCTCGGTGTAGGCGCCCTCGCTCACGTCCGGCGCTTCTGGGTCCTCGTCCCCCTCGAGTTCGGGCGCGACGACCGGGACGATGTCGACGCCCATGCGCTCGGCGAACGCGTGGTCGCGCTCGTCGTGACCGGGCACGCCCATCAGCGCGCCCGTCCCCACGTCCGAGAGGACGAAGTCGGCGACGAAGACGGGGACCTCCTCGCCGGTCGCGGGGTTCGTCGCGGTCAGGCCCGTCTCGACGCCGTTGGGCTCGTCGCCGTCGGGGTCGGCGACTTCCTCGACGAAGTGCGCCACGTCGTCGTCCTCGGCGGCCAGTTCCTCGGAGATGGGATGGTCCGGGGCCAGCGCGAAGAACGTCGCACCGTGGATGGTGTCCAGGCGGGTCGTGAACGCCTCCACGGGGCCGTGGTCCTCGACGGAAAATTCGACGCGCGAGCCCTCTTGCCGCCCGATCCAGTTGCGCTGCATCTCGCGGACGCTGTCGGGCCAGCCCTCCAGGTCGTCGATGGCCGAAAGCAGTTCGTCGGCGTACTCCGTGATGCCCAGCGTCCACTGGTCCAGTTCGCGCTGTTCGACGATGGTCCCACAGCGCCAGCAGTGTTCGTCCTCGCCTTCGACCTGCTCGTCGGCCAGTACGGTCTCACAGTCGGGACACCAGTTCACTTCCGCGGCGCGGCGCTCGACCAGGTCCTCGTCGTAGAACTGCTCGAACAGCCACTGGTTCCACTGGTAGTACTCGGGTTCGCAGGTGGTGACTTCCCGGTCCCAGTCGTAGCCGAAGCCCATCGACTCCATCTGCCCGCGCATCGTGTCGATGCAGTCCATCGTCCAGTCGCGCGGGTTGGAGTCGCGCTCTTTGGCGGCGTTCTCGGCGGGCAGGCCGAAGGAGTCCCACCCCATCGGGTGGAGCACGTCCTCGCCCTGCATCCGCCGGTACCGGGCGTACGCGTCCGTGATGGTGTAGTTTCGGACGTGGCCCATGTGGAGCTTCCCCGACGGGTACGGGAACATCCCCAGCACGTACGTCGGATCCTCGGCGTCGTCCGGCGTTCGGTAGGCGTCGGCCTCCGCCCACGCCTCCTGCCAGCGTCGTTCGACCGCCGTGTGGTCGTAACCCTCCTCGGACATTTCTTACTACGTCGTTCGACCGCTTTCACCTCTATACCTTTCCATCGAACACGATACTATTTGCCAGCAGGGGACACGGAGCCAGCGAACGAGCCACGACGGCGCAACAGGTATCGTATCAGCGAGCTAACTAGAGCGCATGAGCACCGAAATCGACACGACCGACACGGACGACGACGCTGGGCTGCTGACGACCGCCTACCGGACCGTCACTCCCGGGTATCGGTCGCACTCGGACGACGAGATGAACACCATCGGCTGGGCGATGTTCCTCGGTCTCCTCGCCATCTTGCTCTCACTGCTCCCGTTCATCGCCATCGTCTGGGGCGTGAGCAAGGTGATCGAAGCGATCACCGGGGACGGCGAGGCAGAAGAGTAGCGTAGTCGCGCTGGCGGCGCGGCGCAGAATTCGAGCGTGCTGGCTCAGTCCGCGAGACCGAGCAGGTCGAACGCGTAACCGTTGTCGCGCTCGTTCGCGTGTTCATACACGACGTGCGCGGCGGCGACGTCCTGGATCGCTAGCCCGGTCGAGTCGAAGACGCTGATCCCGTCGTCGGCCGTCCGACCAGCTTTCTCGCCGACGACAATCTCGCCGATCTGCCCGTAGATGTCGTCTTCGCCGAGGACGCCCGCGTTGTACGGGACGTTGATCTCCCCGGAGTGGGTCGTCTGGTCGTAGTCGTCGATGACGAGCTTCGCGTCGAGCAACACCTCGTCGGCGAGTTCGTGTTTCCCCTCGGCGTCGGCACCCATCGCGTTCACGTGGGTGTGCTCGCCGAGCGCCTCGCAGGAGACGATGGGATCTTCGACCGGCGTCACCGTCGACAGCACGTCACAGGCGGCGGCCTCCTCGACGGAGCCGGCGCGCACGTCGAAGCGGTCCTCGAACGCGTCGATGAACCGGGCGACACGTTCCTCCGAGAGGTCCGAGACGACGACCCGCTCGATGTCGCGGACGGTCGAGATCGCCTCGAGCTGGGTGTACGACTGGACGCCCGCACCGACGATGCCCAGGGAGGAGGCGTCCGCGACCGCGAGGTGGTCGGTGGCGACTGCGGCGGCCGCGCCCGTGCGTTTCATCGTCAGCTCCGTCCCGTCGAGGATGGCCAGCGGGAAGGCGTTCCTCGGGTCGGAGTAGATCATCGTCCCCATGACGGTGGGGAGGTCGAAGTCGGCCTCGTTGTCGGTGTGGACGTTGACCCACTTCACGCCCGCCGCGTCCCACTCGCCCGCGTCGAGGTAGGCGGGCATCGACCGGAAGTCGCCGTTGTACTTCGGGAGGTCGATGTAGCTCTTGGGCGGCATCTGCGCGTCGCCGCGCTGGTAGGCGGCGAACGCCTCCTCGATGGCGGGCACGAGCTCGTCCATCTCGGCGTTCTCGTGCACGTCGTCGCTGTTGAGCAGCAGCGTCTTCATGATCGCAAGAATTGCGCGGGCCGATTAGAAGGCTCCGGTACGGCGTCGTGATCGGCGGGACACCGCGCGCGGGACGGACACGTGCGGACGGATCGGTCGGTCCGGTCTCGAACCGCGTCCACGACGAGACGGCCCAGGATTAACCCGGCTTAATCGTGCTTATCGAGAACTGAAGCGCTCGAATTCGGCTTTTCGGTCTGCACCCCTCTTTCCCCCGGAGGCCACACGGACGAGTGCAACATGAGCCGAACCAAACTCGCCGCGATCGCACTCGCGGCTCTGCTCGCAGTGACTGGTGTCGCCGCCGCGGCCCCGGGGAACGCCCCCGCAGACGCCGGCGCGAACGGAACGGACGCGGGCCAGGCCGGCCCGCCGAGCAACCTGCCCGGCCCCGTGCCGGACTTCGTGAGCGACATCCACGACACGATCCGGTCGTTCCTCGACGGGGGCATTGACAACCTCGGCGAGGCCGTCTCGGACATCGCGGGCGGCGAGAACGCGGAGAACGCCGATGAGGAGTCCGCCGACGCGACCAGCACCGCGACGCCCGCATAACGTGACGCGACCGATCCGCTGACCGACGGCCCTCACGCGGTACGACCCGTTTTCTCGCGACAGTACCACCCGCTAGCGATTGGTACACTACGTTCGTCGCGGCTGCCGATCATCGCCACTCGTCGGCTGTAGCGTCGAAAGAAGTCGTGCGTTCGTCGGGAGCGGTGCAGCGGTCGTGGACGCGGAGCTGTTCAGTTCTCGCCGAACTTCACATCGCGCCGCCCATGCCGCCCATGCCACCCATGCCGCCGCCGGGGGCGCCGCCCTCCTCGTCGTCGTTGCCGCCGGTGGACAGGTCGCCCGCGGCGATGATGTCGTCGATCTTGAGGACGAGGTTCGCGGCCTCGGTGGCGCTGGAGAGCGCCTGCTCCTTGGCGTGGGCCGTCTCGACGACGCCGGACTCGAAGGTGTCCTCGATATCGCCCGAGAACACGTTCAGGCCGGCGTGTGCGTCGCCGCTCTCGTGGGCGGAGCGCAGGTCGACCAGCGTGTCGATGGAGTCGAGCCCGGCGTTCTCGGCGAGCACGCGTGGGACGAGTTCCAGCGCGTCGGCGAACGCCTCGACGGCGAGCTGCTCGCGCCCCTCGACGGAGTCGGCGTAGTCGCGGAGGCGCGAGGCAAGCTCGACCTCGATGGCGCCGCCGCCCGCGACGATGCGGCCGTCCGAGACGGCCGTGGAGACGACGTCAAGCGCGTCCTGGACGCCGCGCTCCAGTTCGTCGACGACGTGTTCGGTCGAGCCGCGCAGCAGCAGCGAGACGCCGTGGGCGTCCGCACCGCCCTCGACGTAGAACAGCTCGTCGGCGTCGTCACGCGACACCGAACCGTGACCGAGGTCGGCCGCGGTCGCGGAGTCGAGGTCCGAGACGATTGTGCCGCCGAGGATGTTCTTGAGGAAGCCCAGGTCGGACTTCTTCACGCGGCGGGCCGCGAGGATGCCCTCCTTCGCGAGGTAGTGCTGGGCCATGTCGTCGACGCCTTTCTGACAGAAGACGACATTCGCGCCCGTCTCCTTGATCTGCTGGACCTTCTGTTTGAGCTGGTTTTCCTCCTGGTCGAGGAACTGCTGAAGCTGGTCGGGCGAGTCGATGGACACCTGCGTGTCCACGTCGGCCTCCTCAACCTCGATGGGGTCGTTGAGCAGGAGGACGTTCGCGTCTTCGACCGCCGAGGGCATGTCGTCGTGGAGCGGGTCCTTGTCGACGACGGCACCCTGCAGGAGCTCGGACTCGCCGGCCGACCGGCCGGTCTGCGTCTCCATCGCGACGTTCTCCAGGTCGACGACGTAGGAGCCGTCGTCCGCCTCGACGGTGACCTGCTTGACCGCGCGGTAGATGAGGTCCGCGAGGACTTCCTTCTCCAGCTCCGCTCCCTTACCGGTCATGGAGGTCTCGGCGACCTTCCTGATCAGCTCCTCGTCGTCCGGGTCGACCGCGGTGGCGACCTCGTCGACCTCGGCGCGAGCCTGCTCGCTGGCGAGGTGGAAGCCCTTGATGATCGCCGTCGGGTGGATCTCCTGTTCGAGGAGGTCTTCGGCGTTCTTGAGGAGTTCACCCGCGATGGCGACGGCCGTCGTCGTCCCGTCGCCGGCCTCGTCTTCCTGGGTCTCGGCGACCTCGACGATCATCTCGGCCGTCGGGTTGTCGATGTCCATCGTCTGGAGGATGGTGACGCCGTCGTTCGTGATGGTCACGTCGCCCATCGAGTCGACGAGCATCTTGTCCATCCCCTTGGGGCCGAGCGTGGAGCGTACCGCCTCGGCGACCGCCCGGGCGGCCGAGATGTTGTATTCTTGCGCGTCCTTGTCCTTCACCCGCTGTGAGTCCTCACCCATGATGATCATGGGCTGACCCTGCATTCGTCGTTGGCTCATGTACGGGAGTAAATGAGGTTGTGATTCTACAAAAAACCTTGGGTCTCGTGTGGTTGCGGTTCACCGCTGTCGCGAGGAACGGATTCGACGGGATCGCTGTACTACGGCACTGTTACGGATGTTAACTGGTGACAATATCCCCGAGACTTCTGTCCGACTAACAGCGACACGAAGGGTAATTTATATAGTCTCGGTCTGGCCGCGCTACTCCCCGATCGGGTCCTTCGAACGGAAGCCGTCGACGGACTCCTTCCAGTGCACGCGGACGGTTCCGACGGCGAACGCGTCGTCGCTGTCCGGATCGCGTGCGATCGCCAGCGTGTTGGTGCCCTCACGCAGGTCGACGCCCGAGACGGTGTCCGTCCACAGCTGCCAGCCGTCGTTCGGGGGGATGTCGAACCCCGACAGCGGCTCGCCGTTCACCAGCACCTCGTGGCCGTACTCGCCGACGTCGAACGCCTGTATCTCCAGGTACGCCTCTCGTGGGTCGTCCGTCGAGACCTCGAACTCGTGGTCGTCGGTCCGATCGCCGGCGTCGTCGGCCCAGTCGAGCTCCAGTTGCGTCTCCTCGGGCGCGAGCTGCGCCCCGAGGTAGACGGTGGCGTACGTCGCACGTTCGGTCATCGGCCGCAGTTGGCGACCGCGCGGCAAAAAGACGGCTCTTCGCGCAGTCCCGTCGTCACTCCGCTTCCTGCGGCGGTGCGGACAACAGGTCGGAGTCGACCTCTTCAGGCGGATACTCCGGGAGCGCGTCGTCGTCGCCGAGCGTCTCGACTTCTCGCTCGGTGAGGTGCTGCTCCAGCTGCTCGAGCTTCTTTCGCCCCTGCCGTTCGCGTCCGCGCTTCGTGTCTGGCATTGACAACCGTGTCAACTGCACCCATGGTTATGAATCTTTCCGCGTTCGCCACCTCCGAGGCAACTGAGGACTGCTGCGACGCGGCTCCCGTCCTCGACCGTGACCGACCGTTCGGGCGAACCCATGACGCGAGCGCTGCTCGCGGTATCGCACCCCACAGCGCCGCGCTGCTCGGATGACGCGCCCGTTAAGTGGCTCCGACCCCAGGTCGCTCGTAATGAGTGGCAGAGCCGTGCGTCACCGATTCACCCCCCGATCGCGGGGTGACGCGTAGTGCCCAAGGAGTTCATCGAGGTTCGCGGCGCCGAGGAGAACAACCTGAAGGACCTCAACGTGGAGATCCCCCGCGAGCAGTTCAACGTCGTCACCGGCCTGTCGGGGTCGGGGAAGTCGTCGCTCGCGTTCGACACGGTCTACGCCGAGGGGCAGCGGCGCTACATCGAGTCGCTGTCGGCGTACGCCCGGAACTTCCTCGGGCAGATGGACAAGCCGCAGGTCGAGAGCGTCGAGGGGCTCTCGCCGGCCATCTCCATCGACCAGAAGAACGCCGCCAACAACCCCCGGTCGACCGTCGGGACCGTCACGGAACTCCACGACTACCTCCGCCTCCTGTACGCCCGGGTCGGCCACCCGCACTGCCCCGAGTGCGGCCGCGAGGTGGGCGAGCAGTCGGCCCAGCAGATGGTCCGCCGCGTGTTCGAGCTGCCCGAGGGCACCCGCGCGAAGATCGCCGCACCCGTCGTCCGCGACCAGAAGGGCGCCTTCGAGGACCTGTTCGACGACCTGGCCGCGGAGGGATACGCCCGCGTCGAGGTCGACGGCGAGCAGTACGACCTCTCGATGGACCGCCCGGACCTCGACGAGAACTACGACCACACGATAGACGTGATCGTCGACCGCGTGACGGTCCGCGAGGAGGACCGCTCGCGCATCACCGACTCCGTCGAGACGGCCTTGGAGGAGGCCGACGGCGTCCTGAAGCTGATCCTCCCTGATCCGCCCGAGGGCGACGACCTCGCCGGCGACTTCGGCGGCAACGAGTCCCGCTCGACGGGCGATCTCGCCGGCGACAGCGACGACCGCCTTGTCGTCGAGTTCTCCGAGGACCTGGCGTGCACCCACTGCGGCATCGACTTCTCGGAGATCGAGACGCGCTCCTTTTCGTTCAACTCCCCGCACGGCGCCTGCCCCGAGTGCGAGGGCATCGGCTCGACGAAGGAGGTCGATGAGGACCTCGTCGTCACTGACCCGAGCCAGCCGATCAAGCACGTGTTCGAGCCGTGGAGCTACAACCGCTCGTACTACCGCACCCGCCTCGACAACGTCGCTGACCACTTCGGCGTCAGCGTCGAGACGCCGTTCGAGGAGCTTTCAGAGTCTCAGCAGCGGCAGTTCCTCTACGGCACCGACGAGGAGGTGGAGTTCGAACAGCAGACGAAGAACGGCGTGCGCCGTAAGACCCAGAAGTTCGAGGGCGTCATCCCGAACCTGGAGCGCCGCCACGTCGAGACGGACTCCGACCGGACCCGCGAGCACATCGAGGAGTTCATGGCCGTCACCACCTGCCCCAAGTGCGAGGGGACGCGCCTGAAGCCCCAGAGCCGGTCGGTGTACGTCGACGGTACGTCGATCACCGACGTGAACGAGCTGTCGATCGGCGACGCGCTCGACCACTTCGAGGGGATGGAAGAGACGATGAGTGAGCGCGAGCGGACTATCGCCGAGGAGATCCTCAAGGAGATCCGCGCGCGCTTGGGCTTCATGGAGGAGGTCGGGCTGGAGTACCTCACGCTCGACCGCGAGGCGTCGACCCTCTCTGGCGGCGAGAGCCAGCGCATCCGCCTCGCCACGCAGGTCGGCTCTGGGCTGGTGGGCGTCCTCTATGTCCTCGACGAGCCGAGTATCGGTCTCCACCAGCGCGACAACGACCGCCTGCTCGACACGCTGGAGGGCCTTCGCGATCTCGGCAACACGCTCCTCGTGGTGGAGCACGACGAGGCGACGATGCGCCGGGCGGACAACATCATCGACATCGGTCCCGGGCCGGGCAAGCGCGGCGGCGAGATCGTCGCGCAGGGCGACTTCGACGACATCGTGAACACCGATGAGTCGGTGACGGGCGACTACCTCGCGGGCCGGAAGGTCGTCGGGGTGCCGGAGACGCGCCGCGACAGCGACGCCGCGCTCACCGTCGAGGGCGCGCGTCAGCACAACCTCAAGGACGTGGACGTGGACATCCCGGTCGGGCAGTTCACCGCCATCACGGGCGTCTCCGGCTCCGGGAAGTCGACGCTGATGCACGACGTGCTGTACAAGGGGCTCGCGCGCGAGATGAACGACAACACGGAGGTCGACCCCGGCGAGCACGACCGCATCGCCGGGATGGACACCATCGAGGGCGTGCGCCTCATCGACCAGTCGCCCATCGGCCGGACGCCGCGGTCGAACCCCGCGACGTACACCGACGTGTTCGACTACGTCCGCGAGCTGTTCGCCGAGACCAAACTGGCGAATCAGCGCGGCTACGACAAGGGTCGCTTCTCGTTCAACGTGAAGGGCGGCCGCTGCGAGGAGTGCGGCGGGCAGGGAACCGTCAAGATCGAGATGAACTTCCTGTCTGACGTGCACGTCCCCTGTGAGGAGTGCGGCGGCGCCCGCTACAACGACGAGACGCTCGACGTGACCTACAAGGGCAAGACCATCGCGGACGTGCTCGACATGAGCGTCGAGGAGGCGTACGACTTCTTCGAGTCCCACAGCGGCCTCGAACGCCGGCTCGGTCTGCTGAAGGACGTGGGCCTCGACTACATGCAGTTGGGCCAGCCCTCGACCACCCTCTCGGGCGGGGAAGCCCAGCGCGTCAAGCTCGCCGAGGAGCTCGGCAAAAAGGACGCCGGCGACACCCTCTACTTGCTCGACGAGCCGACCACGGGGCTGCACAAGGCCGACGAGCGCAAGCTCATCAACGTGCTCCACCGGCTCACCGACAAGGGCAACACCGTCGTCGTCATCGAGCACGAGCTCGACCTGGTGAAGAACGCCGACCACATCGTCGATCTGGGCCCCGAGGGCGGCGACGGCGGCGGCGAGGTCGTCGCCGCGGGCACCCCGGAGGCGGTCGCCCGCATCGAGGAGTCCCACACCGGTCGGTACCTCCGCGACTACCTCCCGGCGGTGGACGCCGAGGGCCCCCGAAGCGACCGCCGGATGCCCGCGCTGGCGGCCGAAGCGACCGACGCTGACGGGGGAGAGAGCAGAGACGAGAGCGCAGAGGAGGGCGAGGCGGTCGAAGCACCTGCGACCGACGACTGACGGGGCGCCCTCCGGCCGACCTTTTTCGCTCTCCGCCGCGAACGGACGGCTATGGTAACCGTCTACGCCGCGATGCGTGACTGCTTCCGCGTCGTCGACCCCGACGGGGAGAAGGCGGTCACGGCTCCGGAGTTCGACGGCCGCGCGCTCGAATGCGTCGCGGTCCATCCCGACGCGCCCGACCGCGCGTTCG
Source organism: Halobaculum gomorrense (assembly GCF_900129775.1). Taxonomy (GTDB): domain Archaea; phylum Halobacteriota; class Halobacteria; order Halobacteriales; family Haloferacaceae; genus Halobaculum; species Halobaculum gomorrense. Next base: position 272,128 of record NZ_FQWV01000001.1, read on the forward strand.
TCGGCACGTTCGAGTCGGGCCTGTGGCGCTCGACGGACGCCGGCGCGACGTTCGAGCGCGTCGGCGCCGAGACCGTCGACCAGGCAGCGGTGATGGCGGCGGCAGCTTCCCCGCACGACCCCGACGTGATCTGGGCCGGGACCGAGCCGTCGCGGGTCTACCGCTCGACCGACGGCGGCGACGCGTGGGAGCGCCGCGACGGCGTCGTCGACCTCCCCTCCAGCGACGAGTGGGCGTTCCCACCGCGGCCGCACACCCATCACGTCCGGTGGATCGAGCCGGACCCGGACGACCCCGGCCACCTGTACGTCGCCGTCGAGGCCGGCGCGCTCGTGACCACGGGCGACGGCGGCGAGACGTGGCGCGACCGCGCGCCGGGGTCGCGACGCGACACGCATTCGATGGCGACGCACCCCGACGCGCCCGACCGCGCCTGGGCGGCCGCCGGCGACGGCTACGCGGAGACGAGCGACGGCGGCGAGACGTGGGATCACCCGCAGACTGGACTCGACCGGACCTACTGCTGGAGCGTCGCCGTCGACGCCGGCGACCCGGACCGCGCGCTCGTCTCGGCCGCACGCGGCGCCCGCGAGGCGCACACGGCCGAGCGTGCGGAGACGTACGTCTACCGGCGATCCGGCGACTCGGAGTGGGTACGCCTCGACGGTCGGGGGCTCCCGCTCGGCGAGGGCGTCACTCGGCCGGTGCTCGCCGCCGGCGACCCGGGGGAGTTCTACGCGCTATCGAATCGTGGGCTGTACCGGACCACGAACGCGGGAGACTCGTGGGAGGAAGTCGCCGTCGACTGGCCCGATCGGACCGCGGACCAGACCGCTCGCGGGCTGGCGGTCCTCCCGTAGCCCCATCGCGACCGAGGGTTCATACCCGATGGCGAGGCCAGCACCCCCGTGACCTGAACGTCGCCGCGCGGCGGTTCGCGGGTGTGTGGTCACCCGTCGCGCGTCGCGGTCGATCGTCGGTCGGCCGCCGTGATCGACCGCCTGTCAGCCTCACGACGACCCACGAGATATATCTCCGTCCGCACGAAGCGACGAATATGTACGACTTCGTCGTGGTCGGTGTCGGTCCGGCGGGCGCGCGCTTCGCCCGGCGGGCCGCCGAGGCCCACTACGACGTGCTCGCCCTCGAGAAGGGGACGATCGGCGAGCCGTTGGCCTGTTCGGGGCACGTCTCGACCGACATCTGGGAGTACGTCCCGAGCGACGCGAAGGAGCGGCTGCTCCAGAACCGCGTGTACGGCGCAAACTTCCACGTCGGCGGCCCCGACTCGCCGAGCGACCGCTTCTACAAGCGCGAGGAGATCTCGAACGTGATCGACCGCGTCGCACTCGACCGGACGCTCGCCGACGCGGCGCGCGACGCAGGCGCCGACGTGCGCGAGGGCCACACCGTCACGAAGGTGGAGGAAAAGGCCGGCTACGTCGAGGTAACCGCGAGCGTCGGCGGCGAGGAACGGACGTTCGAGGGCCGGATGGTCGCCGGCGCCGACGGTCCGGTCTCCCGAGTTCGCAAGCAGCTCGACCTCCCCGAGCCGACGGAGAAACTCCACGGTGTCCTCGCGTTCACCGACGAGGTCGACGACGGCGACTACGTCGACGTGCACCTCACGGCGCCGCGCTTCTTTGCGTGGCGGATCCCCCGCGGTGACGCGGGCGTCGAGTACGGCCTCGCCGCGCCGCCGGGCCACGAGGTGAACGAGCTGTTCGACCGACTCACTGACGCGTACGGCGTGGAGACCGACCGCTTCTGCTCGGGCGCCATCCCGATCGGCCCGCCCGAGCGGACCACCGCGAAGCGGGGGTTCCTGCTGGGCGATGCGGCCGCCCAGACGAAGCCGTTCACCGGCGGCGGCATCCTCTACGGGATGCGCGCGGCCGACGTGGCCGCCGACGTGATCGACCCGCAGGACCCGAACACGCTCCCCCGATACGAGGAGGGATGGCGCGAGGAGTTGAGCCGGGAGATCCGACTCGGTCACTGGATCCGCCGCGCGTACTCGCTTCCCGCTCCCGTGCAGCGGGTCGGGCTGTGGGCGCTCTCGGGCGAGATCGGCGTTCACATGGACGAACCGAGCTCGTTCTTTTCGCGGGACAACCTGAGGAAGCTGTTCTCGTAGGGGCCGCCGGCTCCGCCGGCTCGCGTGTCGACTCGTCCGGCCGCTTGATCGTCGGGTCGCTTGATCGTCGGGTCGCCCGGCGTCAGGTCTACTCGGTCGCCTCAGGGTACGTCGGGAGCCGCAGCGATCGCGCGCTCCCGTCGACGAACGGGAGGTCGACGCGCTCGGCGGCGACCTCGTCGCCGTCGACGCGGACGGTCAGGTCGGTCACGTCGCCGTCGAACTCGAGGTACGCGAGCGCGATCGGCGCGCCGAGGCTCGGCGACTCGACGCCGCGGGTCACCTCGCCGACCGAGGCGTCGCCGTCGAACACCGCCGCGCCGGCCTCGGGACGCTCGTCGGGCCGGAGGCCGACGAGCCGTTGGCTCGGGCGCCCGCGGTTCTCCACCTTCGAGACGACCTCCTGGCCGACGAAACAGCCTTTCTCGAAGTCGACGGCGGCGCGAGCGCCGGCGACGTTCGGGAGTCGACCCCGCAGTTCGGTCCCGAACAGCGGCGTTCCCGCCTCCGCGGTGAGCGTCTCCCACGTCGCGTAGCCGAACGGCGCGGCGTTGAGGCCGCGGGTCAGGAGGGTGTCGAACACGCGCTCGGCCTCCTCGGCCGCGCAGACGACCTCGTACCCCTCCTCTCCGGTGGGGCCGTCACCGGCGATCACCGTCACGCCCACGTCGTCCATCCGGCCGCGGACGAACGTGAGCTCGGGCTCCGGGGAGCCGGCGCCGTTGAGCACCGAGGCGATCTTCTCGGTCGAGGTCGGGCCGTGGACGCCGAAGACGCCGAAGTCGGCGCTCGCGTCGCGCAGTTGCACGTCGTCGATGAAGATCTTCTCCTCCCAGTCGTCGAGGAGCGGCCCCGCGCGGTCCGGCGGCGTGAACAGCAGGAGCCGCTCGCCGGCGTTGTAGACGAACAGCTCCGTTTCGATCGCGCCCTGCGGGTCCAGTAGCAGGGCGTAGCAGCCCTCGCCATCCTCCTCGGGCACGCGGTTGGTGACGGCGTTGTCGACGAACGCGACGCGGTCGTCGCCCTCGACGACGACGACGCCGTAGCCCATCTCGATCACGCCGACACCGTTTCGCACGGCGCGGGCGGCGCTGTCGGGCCGGCCGTAGTCGGCGACGACCTCGCGGCCGCCGCGATCGGTGAAGGTCGCGCCGTGGTCGGCGTGTACGTCGGCGACGAGACTCATACGCGTACGCAGCCCCGCGGACGGCAAAAGGGGACCGAAAGCGGCGTCGGGCACGGGGCGGCACTGCCGGGGACTGACCGAGCGCCGCGGCGGTCACAGCCCGAGCCGCCGACGGATCGCGTCGATCAGCCCCGGGCCCTCGTCGACGTTGTCGCCGGCGTCGGGCACGACGCGGTCGTCGGGGTAGATCCGGACCCCTCCGTCGGCCTGCTCGACGCCGATGAGCCCGGCCGATTTCAGCGCCGACAGCGCCTCCTCCACCTCGTCGATGGTCGCGTCGACGCCGGAGCGAAGCTCCAACACGGTCATCCCGTCGTCAGCGCGCCCGACGAGCGCGTCGAGAACCGCCACCTGCGTGTCCTCCCTGTCGCGAAACTCGGGCGGCACCCTCATACTCGTGGGATCGCCCGGGGGCGGCTTACGTCTACCGGCGAACGCCCTCCGTCCGTCAGTCCCGCCCGCACGTCGCCCGCACGGCGCGCGTGCCACGCGTCCGACGCGAGCGAACCCTTTTATGGATTAGGGCGATTCGTAGGCACAATGGGACTCAGATGTCTCCTCGGCCACGACTTCTCGGAGCCGAGGATGGAACGGGACCGCGAGGAGCGGGGAGACGAGGTCGTCATCACCATCTCGGAGGTGAAAGAGTGCAGCCGCTGCGGCGAGACGCGAGTCGTCTCCGAGAATAAGGAGGTCACCTCGGTGGATCAACTCCTCGAGGAGTCCGGCTCCGCGGCCGCCCCACCGGTGTCGGCGACGGCGGATGCGACCGGCACCGGGACGGCGGACACGAGCCACGACTCCAGCGAGGGCGACGCGGCCGGCGCGGCGGAAACGGCTACTACGGCCGACACGGCCGATGCGGACGCCGGTGACGCAGAGGGCGAAACCGTACGCGACGCCACGGACGCGGCTGCCGCCGCCGCCGACGACGGGGGCGACCCCGACGCCGCTGCCGTCGACACCGACTTCGATCATCCCGCGGCCGACCCGGCCGAAGACGGGGGCAACCCCGACGTTCAAGAGGACGCCGAGATCCTCGGCGCCGATGACGACACCTCGGCCGGCGGGGGCGTCGCAAGCGGAGCCGGCGATGCGGAGCCGACGGCGAACGCAGCCGACTCGGGCGGTCGAGCCCACGGGGAGTGGCCCGACGCCGACGCGAACCGCCGCGGCGACGACGCCGACGGCGGACCCGCTGAGTGGCCCGACGCCGACCGCAACCTCTCTGACCAACCGACCGACGAGGCGGGGGCCGACGACCAGCACAGGCCGGCTGACGGGGAGTCGGAAGACGTGGAGTTCATCGACAGCGAGGACGATGGCGCCGAGGACGAGGGCAGCGAGGACGCCGCCGCCAACGAGGCTCGAACCGACGTGGTGCCCGACGCGAAGCGCGCCGACGAACCGGGCGCGGCGACGGACCCGAGCGAGGAGGACGTGGAGTTCGTGGATGGAGCCGGTCCGGACGACTGGCCCGAACAGGCCGGCGACGACGAGGGGTACGACGCCGAACTCGGCGACGACGACGGCGGCGACGGCGTCTCCGTGGACGGAAACCTCACGCCCCAGGTCGACCCCGAGGTCGCCAGCCAGGAGGACGTGGAGTTCATCGAGGCGGACGCCGACGCGGCTGCGGGCGGGCCCGCTCCGACGGCCGAGGACGACCGCTCCGACGGCGCCAGCGGGGGCGACCCAGCAGACGCCGGCTGCGGGACCCCCGGCCCGGACGACGCCGAGCGCTCGCGTCCGAACGTCGAACTTCGGACGACCGTCGACCGCGTCGACACCGTCTACGTCTGCCCGGAGTGCGGGAACGGCGAGCCGGTCGGCGCCTCCTCGATGCGCGCCGGCGACATCTGCCCCGAATGCAAGCGGGGCTACATCGAAGAGCGCGAGGTTCAATAACGTTCTCCGCCCCGAACGGCGAGAGGTTCTTTCCGCACCTCCGCAACCTCCTCCGGCCTACGCGACGCGACCGATCGCCTCGTTGACGGCAGTTCGCTTCGACGGCGACGGACCCGCATCGGTTCCCGCCGCCCGTTGCGACCGCGGCGCGTCGATCCGCGCGAGCGGACGGGCCGCCCGTCACGCGATCGGTCGGGTTCGGCGGACAGACACGCCCACGCGCCGTCTGACGAAACGTGTTTACCGCCCCCGGGCAAACGGCCGGGCATGAAGCAGTACAAGATGCGTCGCGGCGAGCATCTCGAAGACCGGATGCCCGACCTGAAAGCCGAGATCGAAGAGCGCTTCGGCCCGGTCACGGGCAGCGAGGAGTACAACGGGCACGAGCTGTACGTCGTCGAGGAGCCCGACAACCCGGTGTTCGATCGGATCGTCGCCGGCGCGGCGTCGTACTCGGGCAAGAAAAACAAGCTCGCGGTCCACTTCGAGGAGCGACCCGCAGAGGAGGTCATCGCCGAGGGTAACGCCGACGCCGCCGCCGACGCGGTCGACGCGAAGAACTCGTTCCTGCTCGACGCCACCGGCCGCGACGCCAAGTCGCGCCGCGACTCCATGAAGCGCGACGTTGAAGACGATGCCCCCGACTACTGAGCGCTCGCGACGCTGGTTCTCGACGCTGCCCGTCGGCGATCGCTGACGGCGCCCGGAGTGTCCCACCCGTCGATCAGCGGCGGCGCAGTACCGCCCGCGCCGTTCTCGCGCCGGATCCCCGCGCACCTCGCGATCCTGTCCGCGCCACTCCGACCGAACGCTCTCGGCTCGGATATCGACGGCTCCGAACCCGAATGATTATTTATTCGACTCTGAGTAAAGTTTTGCAACAGGTTTTTTACACTCGGGCTCGTACCGAGCGGTATGAGCATCGAAACGATTCTGTTGATGGTAAAGCGGGACGACGGTGAGCGACTGGATCGACTGACCGAGGAGGCGATCGAGGTGGCCTCGGCGACGGGAGCGCGGATCGTGGTCGCCCACGCCTTCGAGACCCAGGAGGACGTCGACGAGGCGCTCTCGCAGTTGGAGGGCGTCGACGGCACGCCGTCTGACGTGGCCCGTCGCCTAGAGGGAATCCGTCGAGCGATGAAGGCACTCGAGGCGGCGGGCGTCGAGTACGCCGTTGAGGGCGTCGTCGGCGATCCCGGCGACGCGATCGCGGAGCTGGCCGAGCGCGTCGGCGCCGACCGGGTGTTCGTCGGCGGCCGCAAGCGCTCCCCGACGGGCAAGGCCGTGTTCGGGTCGACGGCCCAGCAGATCATGCTGTCGGCGCCGTGTCCGGTGACGTTCGTCCGGGAGGAGTGACGGCGTTCGTCGTCGGCGACTCACTCGCTCGCGTGTGAGAAAGCGGTATCCGTAAGTGCGGCCGCCCGAACCAACGCGTGATGGCCTACTACGTGGGCGTGGATCTCGGGGCCACGAACCTCCGCGCCGCCGTCGGTGACGACCGCGCGAACATCGTCGCGCGCGCGGAGACCGCCACCCCCCGCACGTCCGGTATCGCGATCACCGAAGCCGTCCTCGGTGTCGCCCGCGAGGCGTGCGCCCGGGCCGGCATCGACCCCGCCGATGTCACGGCCGCGGGCGTCGCCTCCATCGGTCCGCTGGATCTCGCCGAGGGCGCCATCGACAGTCCGGCGAACATCACCGACATCGGTCGCGTCCCGCTCGTGGGGCCCCTCTCGGAGCTGCTCGACACCGATGAGGTGCACCTCCACAACGACACTGTCGCGGGCGTCATCGGCGAGCGGTTTAACAGCGATCGCAACCCCGACGACATGGCGTACGTCACCATCTCTTCGGGACTCGGTGCCGGCGTCTGCGTCGACGGCCACGTCCTCTCCGGGTGGGACGGCAACGCCGGCGAGGTCGGTCACATGGTCGTCGACCCCGACGGCGCGATGTCCTGTGGCTGCGGCCGCGACGGCCACTGGGAGGCGTACTGCTCGGGCAACAACATCCCCGAGTACGCCAAACACCTCGCCCGGACGGAAGCCGCGGACGTGGCGACCGACCTCTCGCTCGACGACCCCGACTTCTCGGCGGTCGACGTGTTCGAGATGCACGGCTCGGACCCGCTGGCCGACTACGTGATCGACCGCGTCGCCGACTGGAACGTGATCGGCTTCACGAACCTCGCGAACGCGTACGCCCCGCTGGTGGTGCGCGTCGGCGGCGCCGTCGCGCTCAATAACCCCGACCTCGTGCTCGACCCCGTCCGCGAGCACCTCGAGGAGACCACCTTCGTCAACGTCCCCGACGTGCGACTCACCGAGATGGGCGACGACGTGGTCCTCAGGGGCGCGCTCGCCTCTGCGATCACCGGCGGCACCGGTGACCGCACGGCGTAGCCTCCGGCGTCGGCATCGCGACCCGTCCACCTCTCACCCGGCCCGCCCTCGCCGCTATTCCTATCCGCCTTCGGAGCCACGACCAGGTATGCGACGACGCCGACTGCTCCGCGCCGCGGGGGCGACCGCCGGGGCCGCCCTCGGCGCGGGCGTCATCGGCGGTCCCGCCGGCCCGCTCTCGGCGGTCGACGCCGCGAACGGGCGGTCCGACGCTACCACCTCCGACGAGAGGCCGTACGGGCCGCTCGGCTCCGTCGAACTCCGGGGCACTCGCGAGGCTGTAGTCTCCGGCGACGGGCGAACCGCGTCCCTCGCGCTCGGCGACGGGTACGCGACCGTCGACGTCTCGGACCCGACCGCCCCGATGGTGCTCGCCGAGCGCCGCGACCTGCTCGCCGAGCGTTCGGACGGGCCGCTGCGCGGCCTCAACGACGCGGCCGTCTCCGGCGACCGCCTGATCGTGGTCGGCCCCGCGCACGCCCGGGACGACGTTCCCTCGGGCGTGCTCGTGGTCGACATCTCCGATCCCACGGCCCCGCAGGAGTCCGGCTACTACGAGACCGACTTCCCGATCCACAACGCCGACTTCGCCGGACGGCACTGCTATCTCACGGGCAACGACGCGGCCGACAACGCTCTCGTCGTCGTCGATGTCGAGGCCCGTGAGGAGGTGGCGCGCTGGTCGCTGCTCGAGGCAGATCCCGCGTGGCGCGACGTGCCCTCAGGGATCTGGCCGATCCACGACGTAACCGTGCGCGACGACGTCGCGGCGCTCGCGTACTGGGACGCCGGCACGTACCTGCTCGACGTGTCCACGCCGTCGAGTCCGACGCTTCTGGGCGCCGTCGACCCCGGCGACCCGGACGCCCTGCGCGACCCGCCGCCGCGATCGGGGGTCGTCCCCCCGGGAAACCACCATGTCGCCGTGCTCGCCCCCGGCGGCGACGTGCTCGCGGTCGGGCGCGAGAGCTGGGCCGTCGAGCACGAGGGCGACCTGCTCGGCGGCCCCAGCGGCGTCGACCTGTACGACGTGTCCGACCCGGCCGCACCCGCCCGGCTGTCGAGCATCGCCCCGCCGCACTCGCCCGATCCGAGGTTCGGGGGGATGTGGACGACCGCCCACAACCTCGACCTGACCGGCGACGCGCTGTACACCTCGTGGTACCAGGGCGGCGTGAAGCGCCACGACATATCCGACCCGGCCGACCCGGTCGAGGAGACGTGGTGGGCCGACCCCGACGCGACCCGCTTTTGGGGCGCCGTGCTCGCGGTCTCCGACGAGTACTTCCTCGCGCCGTCGATGGGCACGCGCGCCGGCGCTCCGGCTGGATTGTGGACGTTCCCCGACCGCGCGGGCGTCGGCGGCGACCGCTCACGGCTGGACGACGAGGCGGCGGGGACAGCAGCCCCGCCGATGACGACCTCGACGCTGACGGAGACGGAGGCGACGAAGCCGACGGTGACGGGAAGCGACACCGCGGGGGGTACCGAGACCCCCTCGGCCGATTCCAGCGCGGCCGCCCCCGGATTCGGCGTCGCGAGCGCGGTCGCGGGCGTGGGGGTCGGCGCGAGCGTCGTCGCCGCACTAATCGGCCGACGACGGGAGACTCACGTCGACGACGGGGTCGCCGGCGACGACGCGAAGCGACCCGCCGACGACGCGGAGTGAGTCGCTGACGACGTGGGAGGCGCTGACGGCACGGAATCCGTCCGCAACGACCGTGAGGATGTTTCTTCCGCCTCAAGTGGGGGCCGGGCAACCGCAAGGTTTCAACCCTTCGGCGACCAACCTAGGGTAATGAGCGACCTCGCGGAGCGCGTCGAGACGTGGATGGTCGGACAGATGCCGATCATCCAGATGCACGGCGGGACGAGCGTCGTGCGCGAGGCCGATGCCGAGGAGGGCGTCGTCGTCGTCGAACTCGGCGGCACGTGTTCGGGCTGTGGCATCTCCGACATCACCGCACAGAACATCAAACGGGACCTGATCATGGACTTCGACGAGGTCGATGAGGTCCACGTGAAGGTGCCCGACACCGGCGAGATGGGCTCCAGCACCGTCGAGGGCGGCCGCGGCGGCGACCTCCAGTACTCGACGGAGTCGTCGGACCACTTCTGAGCGCCCCGGAGACGAGGCTATTTCTCCCTCCGTTCGCCCGATCCGCACGTGCCGAGCGAACGCGAGCGGATGGTGGCCGGCGAGCCGTACGACCCCGACGATCCCGAGTTGGTCGCCGCCCGGCGACGCGCGCGGGAGTTGACCGGCGCGTACAACGCGACAGCGCCCGAGGAGGCCGACCGTCGCCGCGACCTCCTCGCGGAGTTGTTCGGCGCGGTCGGCGACGGCGTCGCCGTCGAGCCGCCGTTTCGCTGCGACTACGGCGACAACATCGCCGTCGGCGACGACTTCTTCGCCAACTTCGACTGCGTGATCCTCGACGTGGCGCCCGTCGAGTTCGGCGACCACTGCCAACTCGGGCCGGGCGTCCACGTCTACACCGCCACGCACCCGATGGACGCCGAGCGGCGGCGGGAGAGGGAGTCCGGCGACCCGGTGACCGTCGGCGACGACGTCTGGATCGGCGGCAGCGCGGTGCTGAATCCGGGCGTGACGGTCGGCGACCGGGCGGTCGTCGCCTCGGGGGCCGTCGTGACCGACGACGTGCCCGCGGACGTCGTGGTCGGCGGGAACCCGGCGCGGGTGATCCGGAAATTGGAATGACGATCTCTTGCCTTCTTCCTCCCTGTCTCGTCCCATCCTTTTTTGTCTCACCTATTCATCCAGAATTCACAGCATGTCTGATGGTAAGACAGATCTTCAACGAGAGATCCTTCTGACGTGGCATGAGAATCCAAATGCAACAAATGCGGAGATCGCTACGGCGTGTGATTGCTCATCGTCCTACGTGAGTCAGGTGAAGAACCGGTTCGACGGATACAACGAGATGGAAGCGATGTTCGATCGGCAGGATCGTGAACTCGAACGGATGTTCGGTAGCGGCCTTTTCGAGGGTTCTTCACAGTCTGTGCAAGAGACGGCTTCGACTCGGAACCTCAACAACGAACCTGGAATCGCCGAAATGTACGACGAACTCCCGAACAATGCCGCCGGGAACATCATTAGAGCAATTATGCTTCTCGTTCTCCTATACGTGCTTTATGAGATCGTGATGGTACTGGTTCTCTGAAGCGACCTACTACCACCTACAACGCCCGCTCCAGCGCCGTCGCCACGCTCCGCGCCTTTTCGGCCAGTTCCTCGGTGAGTTCGCCGCGCTCGACCGCCTCGTCGAGTTCGTCGTCGTCGACGCGCTCGACGCGACCGTCGCCGTGTTTCACCACGTCGACGTGGAGGTCGACGTAGCGCACGCTCTCGGGGAACGCCTCGACGGGCGTGCAGACGTTCACGTAGGTTCCCTTCCTGTCGCCGTCCTCGTCGCGGTAGACCGTCGGGTACCACCACCGCCCCTCGCGGAACGTCGTCGTGGCCACGTCGCCCGTCTCTCGCCGGGCGTCGAGCGCGTCGTAGCTGCCGCCGGCGGTCATCCGGCGCTCGACCGTGAGCGAGCCGTCTGCGGGGTCGAGGTCGGTCACCTCACCGCGCCCGAGGACGATGAGCCGGCCGTCGGGCTTGCCGTGGCCGATGGCCACGCGGTCGCCCACGTGCGGGCCGAACTGCTCTGTGACGACGCCGAACGGGAAGTCCGTGTCGTCGTCGGGGTCGCGCGCGAACTCGCCCGAGGCGACGAGCGCCTCCGCGAGGTCGACGCCGGCGGAGGCGGACCGCGAGGCCGCCTTCGTGCGGTGGTGGCCCGGCATCGTCGTCGTCACCTCGCGGCGGAGGTCGTCGAGCGCGAAGCGGCACTCCCGGCCGAACCACACCCACGCGCCCGCGGTCGGGGCGGCCAGCAGCCCCGGTTCGCCCTGCGGCTCCTCCAGTACGCCGTCGATGGCTCGGGCGTGGTCGCTCGCGCGGGCCAGCGCGTCGCCGAGTGCGTCCATGTCCGCGTCGCGCGCGTCCCGGCTCCACTCGACCCCCCAGCCGTCGGGTACGCCGACCGAGAGGAGGTCGGTCATCCCGGCCAACTCGCGGGCGTCGGCGTCGTCGGCACCGTCGACGCGCACACCCTCGCGGCCGGGGACGAGCGTGGCGAGCCCGGCCATCGCGCGGACGCGGGTGTCGAGGATCGCTCGGTCGTCCTCCCAGGGGGCCGCCGGGTCGAGCACCTGCACGCGGAGGATGTCGTCTTCCCCGACGTAGCCGTCGGCGTTGTCGAACGAGAGATACCCCTCTGCGCCCGACTCGCCCAAGTCGAGGACGGCGCCGCCCCCGTGGGTCTCCGCGACGACGCCGTCGAACACCGCGCCCAGCGGCGCGGGGTCGTCCCACGCGAGTGCGTCGAGCCCCATGTCGAGCAGGTGCTCGCGCAGCGTCGCCACCGCGTTTGGGTCGCCAGCGACGCCGACGCCCTGTCGGTCCTCGGTCGTCTCCACGCTGGCGTCGTGATCTGCGGCGGGGAGGTCGGCGTCGAAGCGCCTGCGGATCGGCGGGCTCGCTTGCACCACGACGTGACCGGCGTCCAGCAGCGACCGCGTCAGCGCGGTCGAGTAGATACCGCGGACGCGGACGCGGTGGCTCGGGCGGCTCCCGCGGTCGTCACCCCGGTCGCCGTCACGGTCGACGCTCCCGCTCTCGCCCCCGTCGCCGCTCATAGCGCCTCGGAATCGCGCGCGAAGCGAACGCGGTCGTTGACGGTGCCCCCGAGGCGCAATTCGACGATATCGTCGTTCAGCACGCGGCCGTCCTCGACGGGGACGCCCCAGCGGTCGAATTTTAGGTAGCCGCGGAGGTCGGCGGCGTGGGTGTACACGTCGAGGTGGTCCACGTCGTGTTCGCGGAACCCGCCGTCGCCGTGGGCGGTGTCCATGTCCGAGTAGTACGTCCCGCCACCCTCGAAGAAGTCAGCCAGATCGCCGGCCGCCTCGTCGACCGCGTCGGCGACGAGGTCGGCGGCGGTTTCGAGGTCGGCGGCGTCGAGCCCGACCTCGCGGAGCGCTGCCTGTTCGCGCGGGTCGAAGTGCATACCGCGGCTTCGACGCGGCACGTGTCAAACGTACCGGTCCCAGGCGGGTCGGACGCGAGCCCACGGCGCAAGCTCGCGGCGTCGGCGCGATCGGCCCCGCGGTCGGACGGGCCCGCGTCGCCCGAGCGGATCTGCAATAAGACACAAGGCGTCGGCGCGTCTCGCCACTCACACGATGGCCAAGAAGGAGCGAACTGACCCGATCGAAGACGCGGCCGACTCCTCGGCGGACCTGTACGACGTGGCGACCTGGGAGGAACGGTCCTCGCTCGACGGGCTCGCGGTTGCGGTCTACCGGCTGCTCTCCGGGTCCGCCCGGTGGGCGACGATCCTCGTCGCGGCGCTGCTGTTGATCGGGATCGGCGGCTTCTCCGCGGTGACGAACCCCGGTATCGGCGCGCTCACGCTCCTGTCGGCGCTCCCGGCGCTCGCGCTCGCCGCCTACGTCTACCGCTCAGACATCACGACGACCGAGCCGCTGGGGCTGCTCGTCGCGACCTTCCTGCTCGGCGTACTCACCGCGAACTTCGCAGCGATCCTCAACTCTGTCGCCCAGCCGTACTTCCGGCCGATCGGCTTCCTCGGGACGGTGGCGTTCTTTTTCCTGATCGTCGGCCCCGTCGAGGAGACGGTGAAACTGCTGGCCGTCAGGCTGTACGCCTACGGTCACGACAGCTTTGATTCGGTCCTCGACGGCGCGGTGTACGGCGCGATGGCCGGCCTCGGCTTCGCGTTCATCGAGAACGCCTTGTACATCTCCCGCGGCATCGAGCAGACCGGCCTCGACCTCGGCTTGGGACTGATCGGCGTCGGCGGCGGGATCACGTTCACCCGCGCGCTCGCGGGGCCGGGGCACGTCATCTACTCGGCGTTCGCGGGCTACTACCTCGGGCTGGCGAAGTTCAACCCCGAGAACCGCGGCCCCATCGTCGTCAAGGGGCTGATCATCGCGGCGCTCATCCACGCGACGTACAACTCCACCGTCGGCATCGGAACGGGTCTGTTACACTCGGTCGTCGGCCTCCCGTCGCTGGCCTCCTCGTTCGTCTACATCGCGCTGTTCGACGGGCTGTTCGCGCTGATCCTCCTCCGGAAGATCAACCGCTACCGCGCCGCCTACCGGGCGGCACACGAACCGGACGAGTCCGCAGAAGCGGCGAAGCGATCGGATCTGACCGAGTTCGACGCCTGAACCGCCCCGTTGAAGCCGATCGGGACTGAGTCGGACCGTCAGCTTGAATCGAGATCGTCCGTGAGAATCACCGGCCGACCGCGGCCCCGACGTTACTCGCCGAGCTTCTCGCGGCTCACCGTCACGCCGGTTGGCGTGATGACGAGTTGATCGTCGCCCTTCTGGACGATGTCGCCGTCGACCTCGCTGACGACCTGCCGGAGTTCGTCGATGATCCGCTCCACCGTCTGGTCCGTCGTCGAGTGACGCGTGATGTCCGCGATGACGAAGTCACCGTCGTAGACGGCGTCTTTGATGTCGATCACGTCCCGCTGGTCTGCGATCTCGGCGATATGGACCTGCATCCCGGCGCCGCCCCGGGCGTTCTCGAAGTCGTCGAGGTCCAGTTCGACGTAGTCCTCGGCGCTGTGGGTCCCCCCGCCCCCGAGGATCTTACTCATGATGCCCATGTACGGCATCAAACTCCCTCAACCCATAAGTCTGTACGTCGGACGCCACGCACACGCGCGTCGCACGCCGGGTGTTCGACCGGCCGCGCTGCTCGCCGATCCCGTCGCCGCGGTGCTCCGGTCGCCCTGCCGGTCGCGTCATCGCGTGGCGTCGTCGTCGCGTCATCGCGTGGCGTTCCGGGAACCCCGCCTTTTTGCGTCGACCGCACCCAGCGACGGACGACATGACCTTCAGCATCTGCGTCCGCGAGGAGTACACCGACGACGAGAGCGAGCGCCAGACCCGCTTCGGCGTCGCCGTCACCACCCGCCTGCCCGGCGTCGGCACGCTGTGCCCGTTCGCCTCCGAGAACGGCGCGGTCGCCACGCAGTCGCTCGTGAACGTGGAGCTGGGGCGCAAGGGGATCGAGTACCTCGACGACGGTCTCGCCGTCGAGGACGCGCTCCAGTCGCTTCTCAACGCCGACGACGGCGCGCCACAGCGCCAACTCCACGGCGTCGACGCCGACGGGACGTTCGTCTTCTCCGGCGAGGAGTGTAACGACTGGTACGGCCACACCAGCGGCGAGAACTACACCGTCGCCGGCAACCTCCTGACGGGCGAGGCGGTGATCGAGTCGGTCGCGAGCGCCTACGAGTCGGACGCCTTCGGCGACGCACCCCTCGCGGAGCGGCTGGTCGACGCGCTGGAGGCCGGCCACGCCGAGGGCGGCGACAAGCGCGAGCACCTGCCCGTCCAGTCGGCCGCGCTGAAGGTGAAGACGACCGAGGAGCGGGAGGTCGGCACCTACTACGACGACCTCCGCGTTGACGCCACGGAGACGCCGATCGCCGACCTGCGGGAGACGTTCGAGGAGGCCCGCCACGGCCAGGAGATCCTGATGGAGGAGTACGGCGACGAACTGGAGGACGACGAGAACGAGGACGAACCCGACGCGGACGACCCCGTCGGGGAGTCGACCGGCGCCGCGAGCGACCAGTAGGCGCTCCGGTTCACCCGAAGCTACTTGTCAATTCGCGGTCGTCCTCGCGTGTGAATTGGCCTCTCCTCCGTCGTGGCCTGTTCTGGTACAGCCTCCTCGGCGGCGGCGCGTCCGTCGCGCTGCTGGTAGCGCTCGCGGGCCCGAGCGGCGCGGTCGGCACCTTCGTCGTCGGCCTCGCAACGCTCGTGTGGGTCGCCGGCGGCGGCGGGGAGGTCCGGCTGTCGACGGCCGCCTCGAATGCCGACTCGATGGGGACCGCAGGAAGCGTCCGCGACCACGACGAGGCGGCCGCGGTGTCGCTCCCGTCGGACGTTCGCGTGTTCTTCTACGGGGTCGGGCTGCTCGTGTGCAGCCCCGTTGCGGTCGCCGTCGACGTGGCCGTGCTGTGAGCGGCGCGGGCGACCGCACCCTTCGGCGGCGCGAGGCGCGCCGCGACTCGCTCGACGGCGCGAGGCTCAGATCGAAAACTCGTAGAGGTCGTCGCCGACGTGGTGGAGCGACTTCACGACCTTGCCGGAATCGCCGGCCATCTCCGCGCCGTCGACGAGCGCGCGGCCGACGCCGAGCACCTTCCTGTGGGTCTCCTCGGCGACGGCGACGAGGTCGCCCTCGGCGATCGAGTCGTCGGCCTCGGTGATCCCCGGGCGCATCACGTCGGCGCCGTCGGAGACGAACGACACCGCGCCGGCGTCGACGGTGACGACGCCGCGCTCGGGCGGATGGTCGTTGGCGCCGCGGACCGTGAGGAACGGCTCGCGGTCACCGCCGTCGCCGTCGTAGTACAGCACGTCCGGGTTCCCGTCGACGAGCACCAGATCGAACGGCGAATCGGTGAGTTCGACCAGCTCGAAGGAATCACCCTCCAGGTCGACGCCGAGGCGCTCGGCGAGCGCCTCACGGATCTCGGAGACGGCGTCGCTCCGGAGGTGGTGGCGTGACTTGACGTTCATACGCGTGTGTCCGCGCGTCGCCGGATAAATCGACCGCTCGGCGTCGGATTCCGCACAGGTCGCAACGCGGAGTGTGATCGCGTGTCGTGGGTTCCGGTCGCACGATAAACGCTAAGTCGGCCGACGCCGCAGTGCTGCCTATGTGGGGATCCCGGCGGGACCGGGACCGGTCCGCCGTCGTCTGTATCGCCTGCGGCGAGTCGCTCCCCCGCGAGGACGCTCGCGAGTACGACAAGCAGGGCGACCGCTGGAATCGACGCGACAAGGAGTTCGAGTACCTCTGTAAAGGGTGCTTCCGCGACCTGTCACACCAGCCACGCGACGAGTTAGAGGCGCTGTTGGTCGACGTGGAGGCGACCGCCGGCGGCGACTCGCAGGAGGCGTACGTCGAAGCGTATCAACGCGAGGTCGCCCGGCGCTACGGCGAAGCCGAGGCCGACGCCGAGGACACCGAGGGCCGCAGGGACTAGTCGGCCCAATCGATCGCTTCCATCGCTCACTCCGTTCGCTTCGTCGACCACGCACTTCTGGTGGGCGGCGCGCCACAGGAGTACGCTGTCCGTCCGTCGGCTCTCTCGTTCGCGTTGCCCACTCTCTCGCCGACGCATTTCCCGTGGGCGGCGCGCCCGCAAGCGTGCCGCCGTCTCAGGCGGTTCTCGTCGCTCACGTTGTTCGCTCCTCGTACCGCCCACTCCCCGAAACCCTCACGTACCGCACCCTCGTACGCCGCGGCATGAGTGACGCAACGCCCGAAGAGGAGCCGGCCCAGGGCACCGCCGAGGACCAGGGACCGGTCACCATCACGCAGGGCCTCGCGGACGCGCTCGCCGACAAACGCGAGTCGCTGTTCGCGGAGTTCGAGATCCGCGACGAGTTCCCGCCGGAGGTGGTACGCGAGGCGAAGGACCGCACCGAGGGCGTCCAACAGGAGATACAAGACGAGATCGACGAGCGACGCGACCTCCGGGAGCTGACCACGTGGACGACCGACCCGGCCGACGCGCAGGACTTCGACGACGCCATCTCCATCGAGGAAGCGGCCGACGAGTACCACCTGTGGGTCCACATCGCCGACGTGAGCCACTACGTCCACCCGGACTCGACGATGTGGGCGGAGGCCGTCGAGCGCGGCAACACCGTCTACCTGCCCGGGTACACCATCCACATGCTCCCGCCGATCCTCGCGGAGACGGTGTGCTCGCTGGTCCCCAACGAGGACCGCCTCGCCCACACCGTCGAGATGCGCCTCGACAAGGAGACGCTCTCCTTCGAGGAGCTGGACATCTACAAGTCGGTCATCAACTCCGACGAGCGTCTCACGTACAAGCAGTGCGAGCGTCGACTGGAGGACGCCGACGCCCCGCTGCACGAGGAGTGCACCCTGGCGTACGACGTGGCCGACCAGCTCCACGAGCAGCGGAAGGCCGACGGCTCGCTCGTCCTCAACCCGAGCCGCGACCGCGCGCACACCATCATCGAGGAGTGCATGCTGAAGGCGAACAAGGCGGTCACCCACGAGCTGATGTGGAACCGCGGGGTCGAGGCGATGTACCGTGTTCACCCGCAGCCCACCCCGGAGCAGTGGAACGAGGCGCTCAAGGAGATCCAGGAACTCGACGGCGTCTCCATCCCCGGCGACGCGTGGGGTGACGACCCGCGCAAGGCCGTCAACGCCGCGCTAGAGGAGGCGCCGGACCGCCAGCTCAACAAGATTCAGCGCGCGGTGCTGAAGGTGATGCCCCGCGCGAAGTACATGAACGACCCCTTCGGCGGCCACCACGCACTCAACTTCGACATCTACGGGCACTTCACGAGCCCCATCCGTCGGCTCTCGGACCTGATCAACCACTGGATCGTCCACGAGAACGACGTGCCAGAGACCCTCGTCGAACTGTGTGACAGCGCCTCCGACAAGCAAAAGGACGCAGAGACCGCCGAGCGGCTCTACAAGCAGTTCATGCAGGAGGTCGGGCTCGACCCGTACGCGGTGAACAACCGCGGGGTCGAGGTGACGGACGACCCCGAAGACGCGCAGTACGACCGCCCGGAGACAGTCCCCGAGTAAGCGCGTTTCACGGCCGCCGAAGGTGGCGTCGGCGTCGAGGCCATCGCGGCCGGTACCTGTCGACGAGTCTGCCTCACCGATCGGCGACGACGACCAAGTCGGTCGTTCCGCCGCGACGCTCGAAGTGCACGCGACAGTCGTTGCGTCGCAGGAACGATTCGACTTCGTGGACGCTCGTCTCGGTTACGTCGATGCGCGCACGCGTGCTTGTCTCCACCTCGACGCGCTCCGGCGGGTCGACGGCCGGGGTCGTGCTCATACAACTTCGTGTGGGCGGAACCCTCTTGTACGCGAGCCATGCGGAGTGAAAGTGAAATCGAGGGATGCCGTCCCGATGGCTGATCGATACTGCCGCGGGCGGTACGGGCCAATCCCGGACTCCGTCCCCCCGTCGCACTTCGGCCCGCCGAGTGATCACTTCCGCCGGCGGCGGGGCGACGGTCGTCGCCACGGCAGCGATCTCCGTGCTCGAGATCCGTAGCGCTCCCGAGGTCAGCGGCGTCGCGCTTCGACGCTGGACGCGAGCCGTCACGCTGATGCGGCCCGACCCGCTGGTGGCGCTATGGACTACGACGCCGTCGTGTTCGACATGGACGGGGTGCTCGTCGAGCGATCGCCACCGTGGGTGTTCACCGACGCTGCCGAACGGACGCTGGAGGAGGCGGGGATCGAGGACCCGACCGGTCGCGAGTTCCGGACCGTACGCGTCCTCGAAGCGGGTATCGACTGGGCAGTCGACCAGTTTGAGTCGACCTACGGGGTCGAATTCGACCGGCTGTGGCGTCGCCGGAACGAACTCGTCGCCGAGAATCAACTGACCGCCATCGCCGACGGCGAGAAGGGGCTGTACGACGACGTGGAGGCCATCCTCGACGTGCCCGCCGCCCGCGGAATCGTGAGCAACAACCAGCACACCGCCGTCGAGACCGTGCTCGATCAGTTCGACCTCCGCGAACACTTCGACACGTGGTACGGCCTCGCGCCCGGCGTCGACGATATCGGCGCCGAGAAGCCCGCGACGGGCTACATGCAGCGGGCGCTGTCGGATCTGGCGACCGACGACGCGGTGTACGTGGGCGACCGCGCCTCCGATGTGGCCGCCGCACGCAACGTCGGCATCGACGCCGCATTCGTCCGCCGGGAGTTCAACGCCGAAGACGAACTGGACTCCGACCCCCGCTACGATGTCGACTCGCTGCACGACCTCGCGGCGGCCCTCAACGCGGCGTAAGCGATCGGGGCACTACGGCGCGACAACGGTGTCACTCCCCGTGATCGATTTGACAAAAAACAGGAGTGGACTCGCTGGGATTTGAACCCAGGGCCTCTTCCTTGCGAAGGAAGCGATCTACCACTGATCTACGAGCCCGCACTCCCTGAGAGTCCGGGATCGCACTTGAGGGTTCCGTTTCGCCATGCCTCCGTGCGTTCTTCACACACGAAGCAGGCATACGTGTCCGGGTCCCACAGCGAGGAACCCGACCAGACAGTACGCGACCGGCGCGACCGTCATCGGTGCGAGCATCCCGGCGAGGGGACGGAGCATGTCGCCGCGGCGGGACGGAAGTGCGAGCGGACGGACACGACCGACCATCGTACGCCGCGGACGCCAAGCGATGCCGTTGCTAGCCGAGGCGAAAAACGTGAGAACGGTTCGGTGAGGTCGGACCGTGTGGTCCGGTGCGCCTCAGTTCAGTCCTCGAGGACGATCTCGATGGAGACGTCGTTCGGGACCTGAATCCGCATGAGCTGACGGAGCGCGCGTTCGTCGGCGTCGATGTCGATCAGCCGCTTGTGGACGCGCATCTCCCAGTGCTCCCACGTCGCTGTCCCCTCGCCGTCCGGGGACTTGCGCGAGGGGACCTCCAGCGTCTTCGTGGGGAGCGGGATGGGACCCGACAGCGCCACGCCGGTCTTGTCCGCGATCTCGCGGACGTCGTCGCAGATGTCGTCCAGGTCGTCGGGGCTCGTGCCCGCGAGTCGGACGCGCGCTTGTTGCCCGGGCATTTACCGCTCGTCGACGGAGAGCACCTTGCCGGCCGCGATGGTCTGACCCATGTCGCGAATGGCGAAGGAGCCCAGTTCCGGGATCTCGCTCGACGGCTCGATGCTGAGCGGCTTCTGCGGACGCACCGTCACGATGGCCGCGTCGCCGGACTTGATGAAGTCCGGGTTCTCCTCAGCGACCTCGCCCGAGGACGGGTCGAGCTTCTGATCGAGCGACTCGATCGTACACGCGACCTGCGCCGTGTGGGCGTGGAAGACAGGGGTGTAGCCGGCCGTGATGACCGACGGGTGCTGCATGACGACGACCTGCGCCTGGAAGGTCTCGGCGACCGTCGGCGGGTCGTCTGCGGGACCGCAGACATCGCCGCGGCGGATGTCGTCCTTGCCGACGCCGCGGACGTTGAAGCCGACGTTGTCGCCGGGGCCCGCGTAGTCGACTTCCTCGTGGTGCATCTCGATCGTCTTCACCTCGCCGCCCACGTCGGACGGCTGGAAGGAGACGTTGTCACCCGAGCGCATCTCGCCGGTCTCGAGGCGTCCGACGGGGACGGTCCCGATGCCCGAGATGGTGTAGACGTCCTGAATGGGCAGACGCAGCGGCGCGTCCGTCGGCGGCTCCGACTCCGGAAGGTCGTTGAGGGCCTCCAGGAGGATCTTGCCGTCGTACCACGACGTGTTGTCCGAGCGGTCGGCGATGTTGTCGCCCTCGAACGCGGAGATCGGGATGAAGCTCGCGTCCTCGGTGCCGAAGCGAACCTGCTTGAGCAGGTCCTCGACCTCGGAGACGACCTCCTTGTAGGAGTCCTCCGAGTAGTCGACGAGGTCCATCTTGTTGATCCCGACGATCAGCTCGTTGATGCCGAGCGTGCGGGCGAGGAAGACGTGCTCGCGGGTCTGGGGCGCGACACCGTCGTCGGCCGCGACGACGAGGACCGCGTTGTCGGCCTGCGAGGCGCCCGTGATCATGTTCTTCACGAAGTCACGGTGGCCCGGGCAGTCGACGATAGTGAAGTAGTACTGGTCGGTGTCGAACTCCTGGTGGGCGATGTCGATCGTGACACCGCGCTCACGCTCCTCGGCCAGGTTGTCCATGACGTAGGCGAACTCGAAGCCGCCCTTGCCCTTCTCCTCGGCCTCCTCTCGGTGCTGCTCGATTACGTGCTCGGGGACGCTCCCTGTCTCGAAGAGGAGCCGCCCGACGAGCGTAGACTTCCCGTGGTCGACGTGGCCGATGATGGCCAGGTTCTGGTGGGGTTTGTCGCTCATAGTGGAATCGCGCGCTGAGGCGCTCTGTAAGGACGTGTAACGTTCGAACGCCCTAAAACCATTTCGATACGCTGAGCAGCTCATCCCTTTGCCTTCTTGCGATTTTGCGTGTGTCGGCGTGCCGTGTGTCGGATTTGCACGGCGGTTCGGCGGGGGTCGCGGAGCGAAGACAGATCAGTCGGAACCGAGGGCAGTTCGATCGCACCGGCAGATCGATGATCGGTCCCAGCGATGCGCGCCCGGATCGAAACCGTGTCATGAACCGCGGACGGCTACCGGCGCTCGTGGATCGGCCTGCCCGGACCAACGCGGACGAAGAAGGCTGCCCGTCGGTCTACTCCAGCCTGGCAACGTCGGCCAGCACCGCGCTGGCCGTCTCCTCGCCGCCGGCGCCGCGGCCGGAGATCGCGAGCTCACCGGCGTACTCGTGGTCGATCTCGACGATGTTGCGGGTTCCTGTCACCGACAGCGTCCCGTTCTCCGGGACCAGCCGCGGGCCGACGTTGACACCGTCGCGGGTCGCCTCGCCGACGAGCCGCACGGTTCGGCCGTCCTCGGCGGCCAACTCCAGCGCGCTGCCCGGGATGTCGCGGATCCCCTCGACCTCGGCGTCCGCGAGCGTCACTTCAACCTCCCGAAGCTCGTCGAGGGAGTCGCAGTCGGCCTCCCGCAGCACGTTCGCGAGGATGACGCACTTCAGCGCGGCGTCGGTCCCCTCCACGTCGAAGGAGGGATCCGCCTCGGCGACGCCCAGGTCCTGGGCCTCCGCCAGCACGTGGTCGTAGTCAAGGCCTTCGGCGGCCATCCGCGAGAGCACGAAGTTCGCCGTTCCGTTGAGCACGCCACGCACCGCCGAGACGTGCTTGGCGCCCAGGTCGTCGACGGTCGCGCACACGGGGATCGCGCCGCCGACCGTCGCCTCGAAGTACACCTCGCCGGCGGAGTCGGCCTCCAGTTCGCGCACCTCGGCGTAGCGCTCGGCGACCGGTCCCTTGTTCGCGAGCACTACGTGCCTGTCGCGCTCCAAGGCGGCGCGCACGTGCGAGAAGCCGGGCTCGGCGTCGCCCAGCGTCGTCGGGGTCGCCTCCACGAGCGCGTCGTACTCGCCCGCGAGCGCGTCGCCCGGCTCGGCGTCGCCCAGCGGGTCGCCAGCGT
The DNA here is from genome assembly GCF_900129775.1 of Halobaculum gomorrense. Taxonomy (GTDB): domain Archaea; phylum Halobacteriota; class Halobacteria; order Halobacteriales; family Haloferacaceae; genus Halobaculum; species Halobaculum gomorrense. The sequence continues at coordinate 294,915 of NZ_FQWV01000001.1, forward strand.
CCTTCCGAGCGAGCGCGGCGTCCACGTCGACGCCGCCCGCGTCGACGACCGCCGCCGAGGAGTCCGCTAGCGCCGTCACCTCGTGGCCGTACTCGGGGGCCAACGTCGCGACCGAGCGGCCGACCGCGCCGGCGCCGAGGACGCCGAGCTTCATCGGCGGCCCTCCAGCGGCGCGATCACGTCGATGTCCTTCTCGGCGGCGACCGCCCGGATCGTCTCGACCACGCTTGCGGTCTCGCCGGCGCGCGCCCGCAGGCGAAGCCGGGCGCTCGAATGCGCCTCCGATCCCGCGCCCGCGGGCGCCGACAGGTCGATGTCGGCGACGGATGCGCCGGAGCAGTCCTGGATATTCTTGAGCGTGTCCGAGAGATCCGTGTCGACGAGGTGGCCCACGAGGACGACCGTCACCTCGTCGCCGTACTCCTCCGCGTCCGCTTGGATCACGTTGACGCCGCGCGACCGGAGGTCGTCGAGGATCCCCTCGAACCGGTCCGGCGGGCACTCGATGTCGACCTCGACGGGGATTCGCCCCCGCGGGGTGAGGCTCCCGCGCTCGTGGAAGATCGACAGCAGATTCGCACCGTTGTCGGCGATCGGCTTCAGCGCCGCGAGCAGTTGGCCCGGCTCGTCGACCAGTTCGAGCCTGATCGTGTGCGCCTGCAGTTCCGTCTCGTGACCCCCGTCCGTCTCCGCCGCGGCGTCGTCGCCGTCATCGGCCTCGACGGTGTCCACCGGCCGCTCGTCGGGGGCTGTCGTCGGCTCCGAGGGCATCTATCGCGCCCTCCGTTCGTCCGCGCTCGTCCCCGTCAGGTCCGCTCGCTCGTCGGCGCCGCCAACCGGATGCTGGTGCGCCGCCGACCGTGTTCCGTCGGGGGGTGTGGTCGTGGACCCAATAATTGTGATCGGCGTGCGGGGCTGGGTCGCTCGTTCGCAGCCGTCGCGCCGACCGTGGGTCGTGCCACTTGGCATAGTTGCTCTGTGTAGACGGGGAGGTGATAAGCCTTCCACCGTGGCGATGCTTGCCAGTGTGTGAACGATCCTGTGAGATCGCCGACGGTCCGTCGGCGTATCGGTCGTCTGGCCGACAGTCCGTCGACACCGGTGCCGATCGGAGCGCGGCCGCTGACGGGCCGAACAAGAAAGAGAAAGAGAAAGCGGACGGAACCTGAGCCCAACCGCGTCGGTCGGTGCGATACTTCAGATGTAGTCGATCGACTGGGGCAGCTCCAGTTTCATGCCCTTGCGCTCGCGGATCTCCATGATCTTCTCGCGCTGGAGGTTGTCGACGAGCACGCGGAAGCCCGCGTTCTCCGTGTTCCAGGAGGCGCGACCCTCGGTGGCCGAGCGGATGTCGCTGGAGAAGCCGATCATCTCTTCGACGGGCGCGATGCCCTCGATGACCATGAGGTCGCCCTCCTGGTACATGTCGTCGACGCGGCCGCGGCGGCCCTGGATCTCGCCAGAGGCGTTCCCCATGTGCTCGCTGGGCACGTCGATGCGGACGTCCTGAATCGGTTCGAGGAGGCGCACCTCGCCGTCGATGAGCGCGCGGTGGACGGCGTCGCGGACGGCGGGGATGACCTGCGCCGGACCGCGGTGGATGGTGTCTTCGTGTAGCCGCGCGTCGTGCAGGCGAAGCAGCGCGCCCTGCACGGGCTCGGCGGCGAGGGGACCGTCGTCGAGCGCCTCTTCGAGGCCCTCGATGACGAGCTCCATCGTCTCGTTGAGGTGCTGGATCCCCTTCGTGTCGTCGATGAGGATGTTCGTCCCGTGGATGTGCTCCACGTTCTGAGACGTGTCCTTGTCCATGCCGGCGTCCTGCAGCGCCTCGCGGCGCTCCAGTTCGGGCATGCTCATCGACGCCTCGCCACGCTGGATCGTCTCGACGATGTCGTCCGCCATCGGCTCGACGGTGATGTAGAACTTGTTGTGGCGGTTCGGCGAGACGCCCTCGACCTCCCGGGAGGCCTCCTGCGGCTGCTCGCGGTAGACGACGATGGGCTCACCCGTCTGGACGGGGATGCCCTGGTTCTTCTGGATCCGCTGGGTGATGACCTCGAGGTGGAGCTCGCCCTGCCCGGAGATGAGGTGCTCGCCCGTGTCCTCGTTAATCTCCACGCGGATGGTCGGGTCCTCCTTGGCGACCTGCTGGAGCGTCTTGATGAGCTTCGGCAGGTCGTCCATCGACTTCGCCTCCACGCTCTTGGTGATGACCGGCTCGGAGATGTGCTCGATCGACTCGAACGGCGTCATCTCCTTGTCGGAGACGGTGGAGCCGGCGATGGCGTCCTTCAGGCCGGTGACGGCCGCGACGTTGCCCGCGGGGACGCCCCGGTCGAGCTCCTCGCGCTCGCCGCCCATGTAGATCCCGACCGACTGGACGCGGTTCTTGCCCGCGGTGCCGGAGACGTACAGCTCCTGTCCCTTCTCGAGCGTGCCCGAGAAGACGCGGCCCGTCACGATCTCGCCGGCGTGCGGGTCCATTCCGATGTCGGTCGCCATGAAGACGATGTCGCCGTCGCGGTTGACAGTCCGCATGTCCTCGGCGATGTCGGACTCATCGTCGCCGCGCCAGATGCGGGGGACGCGAAACGGCTGCGCCTTCAGCGGATTCGGGAAGTGCTCGGCGACCATGTCGAGCACGACATCCGACAGCGGCGTGCGCTCGTGGAGCTCCTGCCGCTTGTGATCTTGTTCCAGTTCGATGATGTCGCCGAACGACATGCCGGTGCGCTGCATCGACGGGAGCGAGACGCCCCACTTGTACAGCGCGGAGCCGAACCCGACGGTCCCCTCCTCGACGGAGACCGTCCAGTCCTCCTCGATGTCGTCCATCTCCTCGGTCATCCCGCGGATGAGCTCGTTGACGTCGGCGATGACATCCTGGAGGCGCTGTTGCATCTCCTCGGGCCCCTCCTGGAGCTCGGAGATGAGGCGGTCGACCTTGTTGATGAACAGCGCCGGCTTGACGCCCTCGCGGAGCGCCTGCCGAACGACCGTCTCCGTCTGGGGCATCGCGCCCTCGACGGCGTCCACCACGACGAGCGCGCCGTCGACGGCGCGCATCGCGCGGGTCACGTCCCCGCCGAAGTCGACGTGGCCGGGCGTGTCGATGAGGTTGATGAGGTGGTTCTCGTCCTCGTACTCGTGGGTCATCGAGACGTTCGCCGCGTCGATGGTGATTCCGCGCTCCTGCTCGTCCTCCTCGGTGTCCATCACGAGCTGGGTCGCCTCGTCCGCGTCGGCGATCATGCCCGCGCCGGCGAGCAGGTTGTCCGTCAGTGTCGTCTTCCCGTGGTCGACGTGAGCAGCGATGGCGATGTTCCGGATCTGCTCCGGCTCGTCCATCAGTTCCTCACATTCCTGTACGATTTTCTTTCGTCGGCCCATTACCGGCCGCTATTCTCCGACCGGTCAAAAGGGTAGTGCTTTGCCGGCGCCGAAACCCCTGAATCCGCGGAGCACACCCCGTGGTACGCCGTCGCGTGGATCGCTTCGATCGCCGTCCAGTCGGCACAAGAGTCAAATCGATCCCGGCCGTGTCAACTACACACATGGACATTCGAGTCCGGGGCGCCGTCCCGCCCGACCCCTTCCTCGGGGCGGCGGCCCTGTTGGAAACGGAACACGACCTCTCGCTGCCGGTGGACGTTCGGGTCCGCGACAACCCCGAGGAGCGGACGTGGGCGGGCCACTACGACGACCGCCACGTACTCAACATCTCCCGGAAGGCCGCCACCTCGGCGATGGCGCGCGAGCTCGCGCTCCATGAACTGTCCCACATGGCCCGCTACGAGGAGCCGCATCCCTCGCACCACCAGTCGACCGACGAGGCGCTGTTTCTCGCGCTCTCGGGCGCGTCGGTCGAGCGCCGGAAGGTGCACCACTGCTACCAGATCGCAAACCACATGAAGGACGTGTACGCCGACGACATCACGCTCTCGGTCGGCCCGGGCGGGAAGCTGGCGACCTTCTTCGAGTCGCAGTTGGCCGCCGCCGTCGCCGACCGCCCGCGCGATCACCCGCACCCCGACTCGCGACGCATGACGCCCGGCTCGGACCCGGACATCACCGCCGTCAACGCCGCCTTCGCGCTGGCGATGTGCGAGCGCCACGGGCTCGTCGACGACGGCCACCGACTGTACGACCTCGCGCACGCGGCCGCCGACGACGCGCCGGATATCGACCTTCGGGCGTTCACGCGGCTGTTCCGGTCGCTCGCGGCCGATCCCTCGGAGTCGCAGTACCGCAAGGCGCTCGTCGACGCCGCGCGGCTGTACGCCGTCGACGCGAGCGGCGGTGATCCGGCCGCCGCCGACTGACTGCCAACGACGGGTTTCGACGGAATCGGTGACCGCGGCGATAGGGCCGAGCAGCACCGCCAGTAACGACTTCGCGGGCGACCGTGAGCGTTCCACTCATGAAATCCGATCTCTCCGCGAAGATCGTAAACAGCGACCGTCGAGACGATGTCCCGCCTCGCCCGCCAACGCACGCGGCGACTCCGTCCCGTTTCTGCTGGTCACGGGGACGAGCCTCGCGCTCCGCTGGGGCGGTCGTTCGCTCTCGTTCGGGCAACTCGGCCGCCGCCGCGCCTGAGGTCGGGTCGGTGTCCGCAGGGACCGGGTGGCTCGCGAGCCGGACGGGCGCGACCCTTCGCCCGTGGTCACCAGTGGCCCCGCCTTCGTATTTGAACGCTCGCCTGTCGGGACCGCGTCCCGTCGCCTCACCCGACCAGCAGCCAGCCGCCCGCCGCGGTCGCGGTGAGCGTCGCGAGAAACGCCGCGAACGTCAGCGTGGCGTCCGTTCGCGCCTCGCCGGCCGGCCGCCACTCGACGCCGACGGACGGGAGCCACGCGGTCGCCGCGGCGACGCCGAAGCCGAACGGCAACAGCAGCGTCAGGGTGAGCCCGACTGCACCGGCGTCGCCTGCGCTCTCGCCGGCGAGCACGACGATCGCGGCGTACGCGACCGACAGCCCGGCGTACACCGCCGCGGCGGCGAAGGGGTCGTCGCCGTCGGGACCGCTGCTGAACGGCCGCAACACCCGCCGAGCCGCGGTGGTCCGCATGAACGGGACGCCGACGGTCGCGCTCGCCAGCACCGCCGCGACGAGCCCGACGAACTGACCGGGAATCGCGTCCATGGGCTGGCAACCGCGTCGTCAAGTAAATGTCTCCGCCTCCGACTATCACCGACGAGAGTTCCGGAGGTCGGTCCCTCGCCGCTGTGGTCGCGAGCGAGGTCGAGTCAACGCGCTGAAGCGGCTTCGAAGTCACCAGTCCGAAGCGGAGTCGGTATGGTCTTCGGGGAATCGGACGGTCGTCTCCGCCCCGTCGGCCGCGCGCCACTCCTCGCGGCTCACCGAGAACCGATGGTGGTCCGCGGGTTCGTCGTATCGCCCCGCGTGGTTTCGCAACCGTCCCTCGTACCGGCCGCCGTGCCGCTCCACGTACTGCTCGACGGCGCTGTACGACCGGTCGTTCTCGCCGTGGATCGGCACCGCGGCGACGCCAACGTCCAGCCGGTCGAACGCCACCGAGAGCAGCGCGTCGGCGCGCTCGCCGGAGTAGCCTCGCCCCCAGAACGGCTTCCGCAGCCAGATTGCCGGCAGCGCGAGGTCGCGGTCCCACCGACAGATCAGTCCCGCCGTGCCGGCGAACTCGCCGGCGCCCGGTTCCCCGTTCCGGGGACGAACGACCCACTCCGCCCGCTCGCGGTCGTCCCACTGTCGCTCGAACTCGGCGAGGCGCTCTTCTGCGTCGGCGAGCGTGTCGAGGGGAGACCACGGCAGGTACTCCGTCTCGGCGTCGATCGTCGGGCTCGTGCCGGCGGCGGCGTACAGCGCACGTGGGGAGACGCGCTCGCGGCAGCACCGTTCGAGGCGGAGCCGCTTGGTTTCGATGACTTCGGGGAACACGTGAGCGCCGTGATTGACCGCGTGTTTAGCTGTTTCCCCGCTTGTCTCGCCGACGCGGGCCAAGCGCGCGGGCGCCGACCGAACACCTATGCGGCGGGGGAACCGAGCGCGGGGCATGGCTGTCGACGCCGTGTTGTTCGATCTCGACGACACCCTCTACCCGTACGATCCGTGCAACGAGGCGGGCACGCGCGCCGCCTTCGAGACGTACCGTGACTGGGGGGGCGACCTCGACGCCGAGGCGTTTGAGGCGCGTCGCGCCCGCGCCCGCGCAGCGACGAAGCGGGAGGTCGGCGCCACCGCCAGCAGTCACAGCCGCCACATCTACTACAAGCGGCTGGTCGCCGACCTGCCGGGACCGTTCGACGCTGATCTCGCCCGCGCCCTGGGCGACGCCTACTGGGACGCCTACCTCGCGGAGATGGCGGCGTTCGACGACGCGCTGGACACGCTCGCCGCGCTCCGGGAGGCCGGCTGCGACGTGGCGGTCGTGACGAACCTCACGACGCGCGTCCAACTGCGCAAGCTCGCCGAACTCGGCGTCGACGCGCACCTCGACGCGGTCGTCACCAGTGAGGAGGTCGGCCGCGAGAAGCCCGCCGCGCCCGTGTTTACGACCGCGCTGGCGCGGCTCGACCGGTCGCCGTCGACGGCGCTCGTCGTCGGCAACTCCCCGCATCGGGACATCGAGGGCGGCAACGCCCTCGGGATGGAGACGGCGCTGTTCAACGGCCCGGCGGAGGCACGCGCCGACCCGGGCGACGACGGACTACCTGCCGTGCGGCGCCCCGATCACTACCTCGACTCGCTGAGCGCGGTGACGGAGGTGGCGCTGTGAGCGACGACGCGAACCCGGCCGTCCTCCGCGACGCGCGCGAGGCCGTGGTCGAGCACGCCCCAGACCTCGCGCAGCTCACGCCGGGCCGCACCGGAAACCTCAGCGTCCGCGAGGGCGACCGCTTCGCCGTCACGCCGACCGGCGTCGCCTACGACGCCTTCGACGCCGCTGACGTGCCGGTGGTCGACCTCGACGGCGAGCGCGTCGCCGGGCGGATGGCGCCCTCAAGCGAGGTGCCGATGCACCGCCACATCTACCGCGGCTACGGCTCCGAGGCGATCGTTCACACCCACTCGCCGTGGGCGACGACGATGGCGGTGCTCCACCGGGAGCTCCCCCCGATCCACTACATGATCGTCGCCGTCGGCAAGCGCGTTCCCGTCGCCGAGTACGCGCCGTACGGCACCGAGGAGCTCGCGGCGAACGTCGTCGCAGCGATGGAGGAGGCGAACGCCACGGCGTCGTTCATCGAGAACCACGGGCTCGTCGTCACCGCCGCAGACATCGAGACCGCGCTGGAACACACGACCCACGTCGAGGACCTCTCGCGGCTGTACCTGCAGTCGTCGGCCGTCGGCGAGCCGACGGAACTGCCCGAGGCGGAACTCGACACCGCGATCGAGCAGTTCGAAGGATACGGACAGGACGACGATCAGTAGGATCTCTCGGCTGACACGTCGGCAAGGACTATGCGCTCGGACGCCGTATTGTCGGCCATGCCGCCGGCGAGCGTACTCACCTGCGACGGCTGCGGCTTCGAGAAACCGATCGGGAGCGACGCGTGGGAGCGGCTGCGAGACCCGACGCTGGGGACGCTCACACGGTGTCCAGAGTGCGGAAGCACGAACGTCCACAACCGGAAGTGAACGCACACTCAGCAGCGGCGCGCGCCGGGACGCGTCGCTCGCGGAGTCGACGCGGACGGAGAGAAGAACCGAGACCACAGATCGGACCGGGCTGCAGACGGCTGGTGTTCGGCGCCGTCGCGGTCAGCGCGCGGCGGCGGCGACGCGTTCGGTCTCCTCTTTCTGGGAGATGGCGTACGTCTGCACGTCGTAGCGGGCGGCACCGATGAGCTGGTCTGCGAGCGCGTCGGCGGCGCTGGTCGTCGTCTTGTAGCTGGCGCCCTGGACGCCCGCGGCGATGAATTTCAAGGACTGGTCGACGCGGCGCTGGGGCGCGACGTCGACGGCCTTCGGGACGGAGATGCCGCCGTACTTCAGGCGGACGGTCTCCTCGCGCGGGGCGGCGTTCTCGACGGCCTCGACGAGCACCTGCACCGGGTTGTCCTCGGTGCGCGAGTGAATCGTGTCGAAGGCGTCGCTGACGATACGCTGGGCCTGCTGTTTCTTACCCGTGTTCTCCTCTGTCTGCATCAGCCGGTTGATGAGCCGCTCGACCAGCGAGATCTCGGACTTGCGGAACTGCTTGGAGGCGTGACGACCCTGCGTGTGGGCGATGGGAGTCACGTTCATGTACTTCCGCGTGGACGGGTCGGAGTACTCCATCTCCGAGACATCCCACTCGCCGAACAGTAGCGCGTTCTCGACGGCCTGCTCGGAGTCGGCGGGGGCGTCCGGGTCCGGTGCGTCGACGTCGGCCTCGGTGTCTTGCTCTGACTCGCTCATTATCGGACGGGCTTCTCCGCGTTGCCGCGGACGAGTTCGATCATCGACACGCCGTTCACCTTCTCGACCTTGTAGTTGACGCCGGAGAGGTCGCCCATGGCGCGACCCTTCGCGCCGCCGATCCCCGCGATGGTGACCTCGTCGTGCTCGTCGATGAACGAGATGGCGCCGTCGCCGGGACAGAACGCCGTGACCTGCTTCCCGTTCTTGATGAGCTGGACCCGGACGCACTTCCGGATCGCCGAGTTGGGCTGCTTCGCCTCGATGCCCACTTTCTCCAGGACGATCCCGCGGCCCTGGGGGGCGCCTTCGAGGGGGTCGGACTTCTCGGAGAGACCGCGCTCGCGTCGCGCGTACTCGGAGTCGGACCACCGCCGCTTCTGGCGGTCCTTCTTGAGCTTCCGCGCGGCGTATTTGCCGTTAGCCATCGTACACTCTCGTTTTCAGCCGAGCTACGTAAGGGTTCCCTTTCCACGACGCCGAGACGACGCGAGAGGCGGTTAGCGGTGCCTCTCGCGGTGTCTGAGGTCGTCTCGCGGATCGGATCGCGCCCGCAGCGCCCGTTTCGGCGCGGATCCGTCGCTCTGCGGGCGTCGCTGTTCACTCGGGTCGGCCGCTACAGCTCCAGGGAGACGAACTGGGAGACGAAGTCGATGTCGTGCTCGTGTATTCCCTCGGCGAATTCGGAGACGATGGGGGCAACGACCCGAAGACCCCACGCTCGAAGGCCGCGACGAGACCCTCGTCTCCGACGACCCGGTCATCCCGGCGGGGTAGTCGGCGTCGGTCGGACGGAGGTGATCCAACACGCCCGGCGACCCTGCCGGGAGGAGATCGGTCAGACCGGCGGGCCACCCCCGGTCCGCCGGCCTACGCCAGCTGCACGTCGTCGATGTCGAAGTGGCGCTTCGCGAGCGTCCGCGCCACCTCGATGTTGCGCCCGCCGGCGCCGATGGCGACGCCGCGGTCCGCCTCGACGACCTCGGCGTACGCGACCACGTCGTTCTGGTGACTCACCGTCACGCCACGTACCGCCGCCGGTGCGAGCGCGTTCGCGACGAACGCCTCGGGCGTGTCCGCGTTCTCGACCAGTTCGACGCTCGCGCCGAGCTGCTCTTCGACGCGCTCGACGGTCTTTCCGCCAGGACCGACCGCCTCCGCCATCTCACCCGCGGGGATGAGGAAGATGAGGCGGTCGCCGTCGGCTTCCACGAGGCAGTCCAGCGGCGCGACGCCGACGAGGTCGTCGAACGTCCCGATGTACCGGCGCGCCTCGTCCGATATCTCGACGCGCACCGTCAGTCGTCTGCAGACTTCGGTTCGGGCTTCGAGCCCATCCGGAGGTCCACGTCGCCGGTGCCGATCGATACCGGCTTCCCGACGATGACGTTCTCGATGACGCCGTTGAGGTCGTCGGCCTCGCCGTGGATCGCCGCGTCGAGCAGGTGGTTCACCGTGACCTCGAACGCCGCGCGTGCGAGGACGGACTCCTTCGACCCGGAGATCCCGTGGCGACCGATCGACTCGACGGTGCCGCGGTTGGTCATGATGTCGGAGACGAGCATCAGGTGGCGGATATTCACGTCGTCGAGCCCCTGCTCTTCGAGCGTCTCCATCGTCTCGTTGATGATCGTCTCGCGGGCGGCCTCGATGCCGAGCGTGCGATAGATCTCGTGGATGTTGTTACACGTCGTGCGCGAGGCGTCGACGCCCTCGATCTCCAAGGCGTCGGCGAACGCAGACCCCTCGGTGTAGAGGACGTACTCCTCCTCGCCGTCTGCGACTTCCTCCTTGCGGATGACGACGCGGGTGACCTCCTCGATGCCCTTGAACACGATGTCGCGGAGCTGCTCGACCAGCTGGAGCAGCTGGCGGTAGCTCGGCTCGTCGGGACCGAACTCGATCGCCGTCCCCGAGTGGCGCGTGGAGACGCCCAGGGAGTCCTCGATGATGTCGGCGACGATGCCGGCGACCTCGGTCGGTTCCTCGTAGGTGGGCCACCGCTCCAGCAGCGTCTCCTCGTTGAGGTCGACGCGAACGAGCATGTCCGCGACGTTCGTGGACACGTCGCCCAGCGCGAGGATCTTCGTCGCCTCCAGTTGCCAGACGACCTCGTGGGCCTTCTCGCGGTCGGTCGCGTGCTCGTCGTCGAGGTGGACGACCATGATCGGCGTGTCCGGCGTCTTTCGGGCGTCCACCAGCTCGATGAGCCGGGGGAGCCCCTGGGTCACGTCCATCTCCGCGACGCCCGCGTAGTGGAACGTGTTCATCGTGTTGTGAGTGACGACCCCCTCGGCGGTCGTGAACGTCTCCAGTCCCTCGACGGAGAAGTCGTACACGTGCTCGTGATCGCTCCCGACCGTCTCGATCGAGGCGATGCGGTCCCATACCACGTCCCCGTCGACGGCGCGTTCGAGTTCGGCGAGCGCCTCGCCGTCGACACCGGCCTCGTTCGCCTCTTCGAGGAGCCGAGCGAGACGGGTTCGACCGATCCGCTGGCGGTTCGACGCGGCGTTCACCTGTCGGCTCGGGATCCCGGCGTCCGCGGCGACTTCGCTCAGCGAGTCGCCGAAGTTCGGGATCTGATCGGTCGCGTCCGGTCCGTCGGCGTCGACCGTATCCGCGAGGTCGTCGAGCGCGGTGGCGCGCTCGCCCACCATCCCGACGCGATCGCGGAACCGTCCGACGTGTTTCGCGGGGATGCGGAGCGTCCGGGAGTCGTCGGTCCGCCCGAGCGTGGCGTACACCCCGACGCGTGACAGAAGCAGCGCGATACCGGCTGTGAGCCTGTCGCTCGTGGAACTCGACCGGATCGAGTTCGACCCGACGTTCCCGTCGCCGCTGAAGTAGCCGCGAAGGAGCGCACGAACGAACCCGTCGGGGGAACCGACGGCGAATCCGGGGACGACCTTCTCGCCGTCGACCACGCACGTCGCTCGGAGCAGGTCGGCCAGCACCGTCCCGTTGACGCGGATATCGTATCCGTCAGCGAAGCCGCTCGTGTTCTCGTACTCGTTTACCGAGAGGTCGTACCGTTCGGCGAACGCGCGGACGCCCTCCTGGAACGTCTCGTCGACGTTGGACACGGAGGCGTAGTGGTCCGTAACGTTCCCTTCGGCGAGCCACGCGCCGAAGAAGAACCCGGTCGTTTCATCGAGCGGAAGCTCCTCGGGTAGGCCAACGCTCCCGCCGACCGGGTACGCGTAGCCCTCCTCGATGTCGCCGGCGTCGAGCGCCGACCGCTTGTTCGCGACCTGCGCGTCCCCGGCGGGGAACGTCGCGTCCACGGTCGCGCCTCCGTCGGTGAGCGTCGACGTGAACCAGTACTCCTCGCCCGAGAGGTGCTCCCGGAGGTCGACGCTGTCCGGAGCGTCGACTGACCCGTCGAGATCCGCGACGACCGGGATCCAATCCCCCTCGTCGAGGTTCTCTCCCGCCACCGGGACGACCTCGTTGTCGCGGCGGGTGACGAACGAGTGGGCCTTCGTCGCCCGGATCGTCCGTCCGGATTCCAGCTCGAACCGGAGCAGTTCCTCGGGCGTCTCGTGTCGGCTGACCTCCTCGACGGGCTTCCACTCGACTCGCTCGTCCTCGCGGAGGCTCGGCACTTCGAGCCCCTCGGGTGCGAGCGCGACCTCGTGGCCGTCGATCTCGCGGACCTCCCCCGACTCCAGCAGTCGGTCCACGAGCGGTCCGATCTCGGTCACGTCGGTCTCGCCGTTCCGGCGGACCAGTACCCGCTCGTCGGCGGGGACGCTCATCTGCGTTCCGGGCTCACCGATGCTCTGCGCCGACACCGTCCCTACGGGGTCGAGTGGGTCGACGCGCGTGTCGAGGTAGCGCGACTCGGCGGCCTGGGCGATCTCGTTGGCCTGCTCGGCGGTCACGCCGCCACGGGCGTCGACCGTCTCGTAGATCTCGTCTTTCAGCCGCCGCGGCAGCTCAGTGTCCTCGACGACCAGCGCGATGTCCTCGGTCACCTGCTCGTGGGCGTCGACGAAGCGATCGACCGACCCGCCGTCAGTCATCGCCCACCCCCACGCCGCCGGCCTTGTCAAGTCCGGGGCCGGCGTACTCCGAGAGGTTCGTCGGCGCCTCGCGGCGGCCGAGGAACCGCTCTTTTTCCTCCTCGGAGCCGAACTCGGCGTCGACGATGCGGTCGGTGATCTGCTCGATGTCGATGGGGCTGTCCTCGTTAGAGGACACCTTCACCGGCGAGGTGCCGTCCTCGCCGAACTCGAACTGGACGATGGTGCCGGAGGTGTCTCGCACCGTTCCGTCGTACTGCGTCTCAAGCTCGGAGAGGGCGTTAATGAGCCGGCGCTGGAGGTACCCGGACTTGGAGGTCCGGACCGCCGTGTCGACCAGCCCCTCGCGGCCGCCCATCGCGTGGAAGAAGAACTCCTCGGGCGTCAGCCCCGAGCGGTAGGAGTTCTCCACGAACCCGTGGGCCTCCGCCGAGAGGTCGTCGGCCTCGTAGTGGGCGAGCGTGCGGTCCTCGTAGCCGCGGTTGATGCGCTCGCCGCGAACCGCCTGCTGGCCGACGCAGCCGGTCATCTGGGTCAGGTTCAGCATCGACCCGCGGGCCCCGGAGCGGGCCATGATGACGGCGGGGTTGTCGTCGGCGAAGTGGTCCTCGGCGATCTCGCCCGCGGAGTCGCGGGCCTTGCCGAGCGTCTGCATGATCTTCATCTCCAGCGTCTCGTCGATGGTCCGGCCGGGCAGGCTCTCTAAGTCGCCCGCCTCGTACGTCGAGATGAGTTCTTGCACGCGCTCGTAGGCGGAGTCGATCGCCTCGTCGACCTGCTCGGTCGCCTCGGGCGGGATCGACTCGTCGTCGATGCCGAGCGAGAAGCCGAAGTGCATGATCGCGCGCATCGCCAGCGACGCGACCTCGTTGATGAACACGCGGGCGCGGGTCTCAGAGTACACCTTCGTAAGGGTGTCGACGACTTCGCCGCCGAACGCGCCGACGGCGTCCTCGTCGATCGTGCCCTGAACGAGCTGGCCGTCCTCGATGACGACGTCGTCGCCGGTGGAGGACGTGAACTCGAGGTTCAGGTCGTCGGGCAGCAGCTCCGAGAAGACGGTCTGGCCGGTCCAGACCTCCTGGCCGGCGTCGTTCGTGCCGTCGGGTTCGGGTAGCTCGTCGACCGAGGTCGCACGCAGCAGGTCAAGCGCCTGCGTCTCAGTGAACTCGGGATTGTCGTGGGTGAGCAGGTACGTACCAGAGATGTGGTCTTGGATGGCGCCGATAATGTTCTCACCGAAGCGCGGCGAGAGGATCTGCTCTTGGACGCGCATGAGGACGCGCGCCTCCGCGCGGGCCTCCTCGTTCTGGAGCGCGTGCATGTTCATCTCGTCGCCGTCGAAGTCGGCGTTGTACGGCGGGCAGACGACGGTGTTCAGGCGGAACGTCTTGTACGGCATGACCACGACCTCGTGGGCCATGATCGACATCCGGTGCAGCGAGGGCTGCCGGTTGAAGATCACGATGTCGCCGTCGACGAGGTGGCGGTTCACCTCCCAACCGGGCTCGACTTTCTCGGCCAGCTCCTCGCAGTTCTTCTCGGTCACCTTCAGCCGGCGGCCGTCTGGCCGCTTGACGTAGTTCGCGCCGGGGTGGGCCTCGGGGCCGTTGCGGACGTACTGCCGGGCGCGGTCGATGTTGCGCTCGGCGACGTTCATCACCTGCGTCATCTCCTCGGCGACCCGCTCGGGGACGCCGACCTCGTTCAGCGAGAGGGTGGGGTCGGGGCTGATGACCGTCCGCGCGGAGAAGTTCACGCGCTTGCCCGACAGGGACCCGCGGAAGCGACCCTCCTTGCCCTTGAGGCGCTGGGAGAGCGTCTTCAGCGGGCGCCCGGAGCGGTGCCGTGCCGGCGGTGTACCCGAGATCTCGTTGTCCACGAACGTCGTGACGTGGTACTGGAGCAGCTCCCAGAGGTCCTCGATGATGAGCTGGGGGGCGCCGGCCTCGCGGTTCTCCATGAACCGCTGGTTGATGCGGATGATGTCGACCAGCTTGTGGGTCAGGTCGTCCTCGGAGCGCTGGCCGTTGTCCAGCGTGATCGAGGGGCGCGTGGTGACCGGCGGCACCGGCAGCACCGTCAGGATCATCCACTCGGGCCGGGACTTCTGCGGGTGGATACCGAGCGGTTCGAGGTCCTCGTCCGGGATGTCCTCGAACCAGTCGCGGATGTCGCTCGGCATCAGCTTGTTCATGTCCTCGACCGTCAGGTCGATGTCCAGCGCCTTCTCCAGCGCCTTGCGGTCCTCCTTGCGCGGGCGGAACTCGCCCGAGAGGATCTCGTTGATCCGATCGAGCGCGATGCCCGTCTCGTCGGCGAGGTCCATCGGGGACATGGCCTCGGCCTCGTCGACCTCGGCGGCCTCCTCATCGTCCGCTTCATCGTCGGGCTGGTCCGGCTGCATCGCGCGGGTGATGAGCTCGGAGTAGTCGCCCGAGAGCACGTCCTGGACCTCGTAGTACGTGGTCGGCTTCTCGTGTTTGATGTCCGCCTGCGGCTCGCCGCAGTGGGGACAGTTGTTGGCCTTGCGGGCCTGGCGGACCGCCGACTTCAGCACGTCGGTCGGGTCGCCGCCCAGATCCTTCGTGCGGACCAGCTTCTCTTTGAATTCTTCTTTCTCCTCTTCGGTGAGCGCGAGCCGGCCGCAGTTGCGGCACGTCGCGCGCAGGAGCCGACGGATGAGCTTCGTGAACCCGACGTGGATGACGGGCGCCGCCAGCTCGATGTGGCCGAAGTGCCCGTTACACGACCCGGAGTGCTTGCCGCAGGTGCGGCACTCCAGCCCGGGGTCGATGACGCCCAGGCGAGGGTCCATTAGCCCCATGTCGATGGGGTAGCCGTCGTCGTCGTAGGTGTCCGCGGTGATGACCTTCGTCGCGGACATGTCCCGATACGTCTCCGGGTCCATCAGCCCGAAGTTGATGCCGCCGATCTCTTTGGGTGTCTGGCCTGCCATAGTTAGACTGCGTCCTCAAGTTCGAGGGTCGGTCGAATGCCGAGCGCCTTCATCTCGTCGAGCAGCAGCTTGAACGCGTAGCTGATCTCAATCTCGTGGATGTCGTCCTCGTCGCCGGTGATCGGGTCGTAGATACGCCGCTGCTCCACGTCCTCCACGGCGACCATCCCCGTCTCCTCGGAGATGTACACCGACTCCTTGTCCGAGGAGTCGAGCAGCCGCTCCTTCAGCGCCATCGCGGCGCCGTGCCCGATGAGCACCTCGCGCTCCATCTCGCCGACGCGGAGGCCGCCCTCGCGGGCCCGCCCCTCGGTCGGCTGCCGAGTGAGCACCTGCACCGGCCCGCGCGAGCGGGCGTGCAGCTTGTTGCTCACCATGTGGTACAGCTTGTGGTAGAAAATGGTCCCGACGAAAATCTCCGCTTCGATCTTCTCGCCGGTGACCCCGGAGTACATGACTTCCTTCCCGGAGGACTTGTACCCGTGTTCCTCCAGCGATGAGCGTAGCTCCTCCTCGTTCTCGCCCTGGAACGCCGTCCCGTCGACGCGGCGGCCCTCCAGCGAGCCGACCTTGCCGCCGAGCATCTCCAGCACGTGGCCCACCGTCATCCGGGACGGGAGCGCGTGCGGGTTGAGCACCAGGTCGGGAACGAGCCCGTCCTCGGTGAACGGCATGTCTTCTTGCGGGGCGAGGTGACCCACGACGCCCTTCTGGCCGTGCCGGGACGCGAACTTGTCTCCGAGCTCGGGGATCCGCTCGTCGCGGACGGAGACCTTCGAGAGCTTCGAGCCGTCCTCGCCCTCCATCAGGGTGACTGTGTCGACGACGCCCGACTCGCCCGAGCGCATGGTGACGCTCGTCTCGCGGCGCTTCTGCGGCGACAGCCCCCCCATGTCGTCCGGCTCCTCGAGGAACCGGGGCGGGCTGGTCTTCCCGAGCAGGACGGAGTTCTCGTCGACCTTCGTCTCGGGGTTGACGAGGCCGTCCTCGTCGAGGTGGGTGTACGCGTCCTCGCCGCGGGCGCCGCGAACGTCCTGGGAGGGTACCTCGAAGCGGTCCTCCTGGCCACCGGGGTAGCGGCGCTCTTCGCCCTCGTAGGTGCGGAAGAAGTGCGACCGCTGCATCGCGCGGTCGACGCTCCCCTTGTTCATGACGAGCGCGTCCTCGATGTTGAACCCCTCGTAGCTCATGACCGCGACGACGAAGTTCTGCGCGGCCGGGCGCTCGTCGAACCCGATCTGTTCGGTGGTCTGCGTCTTGACCATCGACAGCTGCGGGTAGTGCAGGAGGTGCTGGCGGGTGTCCGGCCGGATGCGGTAGTTCGCCGACGGCAGTCCGAGCGACTGCTTCATCATCCCTGCCCCCATCGTAATCCGGGGCGAGGCGTTGTGCTCGGGGTACGGGATCATGCCCGCGCCGATGCCGAAGATCAGCTGCGGGTCGATCTCCAGGTGGGTCGTCCGCGAGTTCACGTCCTCCTCGTCGGTGGCGACGTAGATGTCCTCCTCCTCCTCGGCGTCGATGAACTCGACGATACCGTGGTCGACGAGGTCCTCGAACTCGATCTCGCCGGCTTCTAGCGCCTCGATCGTCTCGTCGTCCAGCAGCGGCTCCCCGTTCTCGACGACGATGAGCGGCCGCCGCGCGCGGCCGGCGTCGGCGTTGACAATGACCTCGTCGGTCCGGTCCTTCACCGAGACGTTGACCATGTCGGAGACGTCGCCGCGGCGGCGCGCCTCACGGATCTGTGCGGCGAGCTGGTTCGGGTCCGGGTGGGTCCCGACCAGGCTCCCGTTGACGTAGACTTTCGCTTCTCGTTGTTGGCTTGCCATAGTAGTGTCAGTCGTCCGCGGACGCGCGGTCGACGCCCTCGATGCCGGGGATACCCTCGACACCCATGGACGCGAGTTCTCGCTTCAGTCCCTGTTCGTCCTCGACGTTCTGTGAGAGCTCCATCGCCTGCGCGAAGTTCTTCACCAGCCCGCAGTTCGGTCCCTCCGGCGTCTCGGAGGGGCAGATGCGGCCCCACTGGGTCGCGTGCAGGTCGCGCGCCTCGAAGTGCGGCTGCGACCGCGACAGCGGCGAGCGGAGGCGACGCAGGTGCGACAGCACGCCCATGTAATCGGTCCGGTCGACTAGCTGGGAGACGCCCGAGCGGCCGCCCACCCAGTTGCCAGTCGCGATCGGGTGTTCGAGCCGCTCGGTCAGCACGTCCGAGCGGACCACCGTGTTGACGGTGAGCTGCCGGTTGCGCATGTTGGCGCGCTCCAGCTGGTACTTCACGTCGCGCGCCAGCTTGTTGAGCGCCGTCCGGAACAGGTCCGTCATCAGGTCGCCCGAGACCTTGAGGCGCTTGTTGGCGTAGTGGTCCTTGTCGTCGGACTCGCGACGGTCGAGCGCGAGCTCGAAGCACGCCTCGGCCATCCGGCAGAGATAGTACGCCTTGTTGATGCGAACGTCCTCCTCCTCGACGCCCTCCTCGTGGAGGTGCGGCAGGAGGTAGCGGTCGATGACGTAGTTCGCCCGCTTCAGCTGGTAGTTCTTCCCCTGGCCCGAGGCGACGCGCTCGCCGAGGGTCTCGATGGCCTCCTCTTCGGTCTGGACGCTGGCCTCCTCCAGGTTCTCCAGCATGAACTTCACGATCTCCGGGTCGTCAGAGACGCGGTGGACGATCTCCTCGTCGGACTCCAGCCCGAGCGCGCGCACGAGCGTCACGAAGTCGACGGAGCCGGACACGGAGGGGAAGCTCACCTCGAGCAGTCCCTCGCGGTTGCGCTCACAGAGCACGAGCGCGCGGTAGCCGCGCCGTTGGGAGAACGTCTTGGCGACCTGGATCTCGTCGCCGTACTTCGAGTCGTACTCGGCGAGGATCTTGTTCGGCGCGAGGTCCTCGCTGGTCATGAGCACGCGCTCGGAGCCGTTGACGATGAAGTAGCCGCCGGGATCGACGGGGTCCTCGCCGATCTCGACGAGCTCCTCGTCGGAGAACCCGGAGATGTTGCACTTGTTGGAGCCGACCATGATTGGCATCCGGCCGACCTTCGTCTCCGTCTGGTCGACGACCGTCTCGGGCTCCTCCTCGCCGCCGCGGATGATCTTCATTTCCATGAAGACCGGCGCGGCGTAGGTGATGTTGCGGAGGCGCGCCTCCTGCGGATACAGCAGTTCCTCGGAGCCGTCGGCCTCGCGGACGCGCGGAGTCGTCATCCGCACGTCGCCGAGTTCGACGTAGACGGGCTCTTGCCCCTCCTTGTCGCCGATGTCCGTCTCGATCGTCTCCTTCTCGTCGACGACCCGCTGCATGCCGCGGTCGAGGAAGTTGTTGAACGAGCGGAAGTGGTGCTCCGCGAGTCGCTCTTGGGAGAAGTACTCCCGCGAGACGGCGCGTCGTGCCTCTCGGTTCATTCTACCACCAGGCGGTAGACGACCGCCGTGTCGGTGGTTCGCGAGTCCCGTTCGATCCGGATGACATCGCCCGCCTCCGCCTCGTCAGGCACCGCGGGGTCGGTCCGCTTGATCTTGGGGAGATCGGTCCGTTTGACGTTGTACTCGTCGAGCACTTCCTCGATCTCGTCGGCGTCTTCGAGGAGCGTGTGATCGGGTACGAGTTCGTGTTCGCTTACGTTTACCATGGATTGGTGAGATTCGTGGTCGCGCGCGGCCGTGTTTGCTGGGGAGAAGTCTTCACGAGATACTACGGCGGTCTATACGACCCGTCCACATAACGCTTGTCAAACGAGTTGGGGACCGTTAGCTGGTCACCTCAACGCTTGCACAACACGACCATGTGGTTCCCACCGTATGAACGTTGCGGCGCACGGTATCGCGGGACACGGCGGGGTCGGATGAGAAGTCTTAATTGTGTACCCGGAAAACGAAAGGATGCGTAGAGGCGTGGTGGAAACACGCCGACGCGATGCACGCCCGGATGGTGTAGTGGCCCATCATACAACCCTGTCACGGTTGTGACGCGGGTTCAAATCCCGCTCCGGGCGCTTTCTGGTGCCGCCAACTGGCGAGCGATGAGCGAGCCCGGCGGCACCGAACCGGCGACACGAGCAGATTTGAACACCAACAGTCGCACGCTCGGGAGCGCAGCGAACACGAGACGAGCGGGACGGCTGTGCCGGATCCACCGTTCGTTTCGGGGGTGTTCCGGCACTATCGACGGCCCGGACCCTGTGCCGTTCGACTCTGTCCCCCGCCGGCCAACAGCCTCTTGACCCGCGGCCTCCGCCGTGGGACAGATGAACGCGTACCGACTGCTCCACGTCGACGCTGACCGCGACCGCCGGCGGAAGATCGGCGGGCGCGTCGACGCGGACGGTCGGTTCGTCGCGGAACCGGAACCGTGTGGGGAGGCGGCGCTCGACACCCTCGGTCACGAGGCGTACGACGCGGTCGCCGTCGGCCACCCGCTCCCGGACGGCGCCGCCGAGTTCGTCCGCCGCGTTCGCGGCGGCTACCCCGAGATCCCGCTCGTCTCCTACAGCGACGGAGAATCGATAGACGTGGAGCTGATCCGAACGCTCTTTTGCGCCGGCGTCACCGACCACCTAACAGTCCGCGATACGGTCGCCGACGTGGACGGCGACGCCGGCAACGGGGGACCCGCCGCGCTGATCGACCGACTTGACGACGCCGTCGAGGTGTTCCATGAGCGCCAGCGCAGCCGCCGCGGCGCGACCGCGCTCCGTCGCCTCGGCGACGCGATCGCCGGCTCGCCGACGGAATTGAATGCCGTCATCGACGGCGTGCTCGAAACCGTACGCGCGACGTACGGCGTCGACTACGCCGGACTGGCCCAGATCGTCGGCGACGAGTTCCGGTTCGTCGCCGGCGAGGGAACGGAGGAGCTGTGCGTCGCGTTCGACCGGACGCTGCCGCTCGGCGATACGTACTGCGAGACCACGGTCGACGCGGGGCGCACCGTCGCCACCGGTCCCGACGGGGGGGTCGGCGACCGCGGTCGACCGCCGATCGGGCGACAACTGGGGCTAGAATGTTACCTCGGAACGCCGGTGTACGTCGCCGACGACCTGTTCGGCACGCTGTGCGTCGTCGACCGTTCGCGCCGGGACGGGTTCGCGCGATGGGAGCGCACGGGGATCGAACTCGCGGCGCGCTGGGTGGGCCGCGAGCTGGCGCACGACCGCGAGAAGGCGCGGATCCGCGCTCTGGGGGAGCGGTAGGTCGTCGAAGTCGTCGCGCGCTCGAGCCGACGCGCGCTCGAGCCGACGCGCGCCCGAGCCGACGCGGTCGTTCGAGGCGCTGCGATCAGACGACGAACAGCAGGAACGCGATCAGGAAGCCGGCCGCCATCAGCAGCATCACCGCGACGAACGCGCCGAGCACCGGCTTCTCGACGGCGCCGGCGACGAGCTTCTCTCGGGTCGACCCGCCGTCGGCGCTCACGAGCGTCTCACGTCCATGCCGCCGTTTGGGGGGCGCCGGGGATAATGCTTCACTCCTCGCGCCCGCCGCCCTCGCGGTCCACGGTATCCGCCTCGTCCGTTCGGACGCCGCTCGCCCGGGGACCGGCGCCGCGGTCGGGAGTCCGTCGCGCTCGGACGCGCACCGTCGGCGCGGTTTCGCTCACGTCGTCGACGACGAGCGCCTCGCCGACCCCGGCCGGTAACCGGTCCGCGAGCCCGTCTGCGACCGCCAGGGGCCGTGCTGCGGCGAGCGCGTCGATGTCCGCGCGGCTGTGCAGACGATGAGCCACCAGTAAGTCCGCCTGCGACACCGCGACCGCCGGCAGCGCCGCGGGGCGCTGCGTGGCGCACGCGAGCGAGACGCCGGGCGCGCGACCGCGGGTGAGCAGCGTCGCAAGCGCGTCGCCAGCGACGCCATCGAAAAACGCGTGCGCCTCGTCGACGAACAGCCACGGGAGTCGGTCGATCGCCTCGCGAACGCGCGCATCGTACAGCCCGCGGGCGACCGCGGCGCACACCGCCCCCGCGGCGGCCGGGGGAAGCCGAGAGCAGTCGAGCACCGTCGGCGTTCCCGATGCCAGCGCTCGCGGGCCGATTCCGTCGGGATCGAACGCGTCCCACTCGGCCGCGAGTGCGAGGTGCGCGTCGGCCGCTCGGCGGGTCGCGCGAGCGGCGTCGGCGTCGCCGACGTGCTCGCGTGCGGCGGCGACTGACGATCCGGCGGACTCGGCGACCGCGCGCCACACGAGCGAGCCGACCGCGCCCGCCGGGTCCAGATCCAGCAACGCCGGCCACGCCGACGGCGGAACCGCGTCCGGTCGGACCCGCGGTCGACGGTGGACCGTCCCGCCGTCGACCGCGAGGCCGTCGAGCACCCCCATCGGATCGATCACCACGGGCGCGAGGGCGTCGGCCGCGGCGACGCCCTCGGCGAGCACCGCGAGCGTGTGGGTCTTGCCCGCGCCGCGCTTGCCGACGACGAGCGCGGCGTGTGGTCGATCGAGATCGACTCCGACCCGCGCACCGACGCCGTCGTCCGGCGCGCGAAACCGCCCTAACGGCGCGATCGGTCCGCCCGTCGGCCCGCCGGTCGGTTCGGTCTCTTCGTCGTCGACCGAACCACCCGAGGACTCGCCCATCTCCGCCTCGCTGCCGAGCACGTGCACGGCGGGTCTGGCTCCGGAATCGGTGATGAACCCTCGCGCGAGCGTTCAAATACGATGACGAGCCCATCCGGCGTGTGTCCCCCGATACCCCCCGATCGCTCCGAGTCGCCGTTCGCGGACGGATCCGTTCGCTCGCGGCGGACGAGCGCCGCCGATTCGCCGAACTCCGCCGCGACGACCGCGCCATCGAGGGGCTTCCCGTCCGGCTCGTCATCGCGCTCGTCGTCGGCGTCGCCAGCCTGAGCGTGATGCTCAACATGATCAGCGGCGTGCAGGGGCTCGCCGTCACCGAACTCGACGCGCGGCCGACGCCGGAGGTCACGACGCCTGGGGAGCAGGAGCTCTCGGTGACCGTTGTCGACCCGGACGGTCGGCCGGTCGCGGGCGCCACGGTCGTCGTCGCCGGCGACACGGCGCGTCTCGACGGCGTCGCGACCGCGCGAACCGGCGCGAACGGCACCGCGACGGTCGTCGTCGCCCCGGCGCTCGGGCCGAACCGTGAACAGGGGATGCTCAGCATCTCGATCAAGCCGCCGGCCGGCGGACAGTACGCCGACAGGCGCGGAAACACGCGCGTGCTCGTCGTGGCCGAGTGACGGCGGGACGGTCACGGGCGCCGAGCGGGACCGACACGCGACGACGAGGGCGACGGTGCCCCCACAAGGACTATCGCGTCTCCCGGACCACGGCCGTCCGTGCCCTCCATCACAACGCGCCTCTCCGACAGTCTCGACGACGCGTTCGCGCACCCCGCCCTCGCGCTCGTTCCCCTCGGCCTCGCGGTGCTGGACGCTGGCAAGATCCGGTCCGTCGCGGCGTTCGACGGCGTCCACGTCGGCGTCCGAGTCACGCTCCCGGCGTCGGTGCTCTCTGTTTGGAGCTTCGTTTCGGTTCCGACACCGGCGTCGCCGTCTCCGCCGGTGTCCCGCCGAGCGCCCTCCGGAACCCCGTGGTTCTCGCGCTCGCCGCGGGCTACTTCGGCTCGCTCGCGAACGCCCTCGCCGGCGAGCCGTACCGGTTCGCCGAGCACGTCTGCCGATACCTCCCCGCGTTTCTCGTGTTCACCGTCGCGCCGGTGGTGGCGCGCTCGCCGCTCGTCCTCCTCGTGAGCGCGCCGTCCGGAGTCGGCGTCGTCGTCGTGCTCCTCGCGCTGCTCGCGGTCGTGGTCGCGTCGTATCTCCTGTACGCCACGCCGTCTCTCCTCGTCCTCCGGGACACGGACCTGGTTTCGGCTGCGCGCGCGTCCGCCGGGTTCGCGGCCGACGGCGGCGCGTACCGCTCGTACGCCGTCGGCTTCGCGGCGACGGTCGCCGTCGTCTCGGCGGTGCTGTCGGCGATCACGGTCTCGGTTCCGATCGTCGGCCTGGCCCTCGGTCTCCCGGTCGGGGCCGTCCTTGGCCTCGCGGGGAACCTCGCGACGATGCGGTTCGTCGCCGACATCGACCCGCGAACTGGCGCGTTCAGCGACGACGCGGAAACGGGACCGGCGAGTGACGGAAGCGACTCCAACAGGGACGAGCGGCGAGACGACGCGTAGCGACGGAGGCGGTGACCGGGGCTTCGAGCGCGACTACGCCGAGTCCTTCGGGGCCACGGTGATGTGACCGCCGCTGCGGACCCGGATCCGGTGATTGAGGTAGGAGAACTCGACGACGGCGTCGTCGTTCCTGCTGGGTCCGCAGATGCGGTCCAGCGCGTCCGGATCGATCACTTCGAACAGCGGGACGTGGCGCTCGGGCTCTTCGCGTCGGATCGCCGTCGTCGCCTCCACGACGGCGATGGTCGCGTCGAGCGCGTCTGGATCGAACGTGGCGGTGTACTCGCCGGTCTCCGAGTCGTACGTCACCGAAACCGACTCCGTGGGATCAGGATCCACCGGCCACCCCTTCGGCTGATCGGCCGAGTGTCATCACGGGATCGGGCGAGGGCGATAGCACTTCCACAAGGATGAGCGCGTCACCGTCGGTCGTCCGATCGGCGGCGGACGGGCACTCACACCGCCGCGGACGGGAATCGACGCGGTCATCGATGTCGTGCATGCCTCAACGAACGGTGGACTGGTGATTGATTCTTTCGACCGCGGTCGGCGGGTCCCCGGCGACCGTCCGGTCCGGGCCGCACGCGGTGCCGCCGCTGTCGCGAGGGCTAACACCCTGTGGTTCCAACGGTCGGTGTTCGAATGCTCTCCGACACCCCGGGTATCCATCACGTCACGTCGATGGTGGGCGACCCACAGGCGAACCTCGACTTCTACGTCGGAACGCTCGGCCTGCGACTCGTGAAGCGGACAGTCAACCACGAGGACGTGCTCCGCTACCACCTGTACTACGGCAACGGCGCGGGCGACCTCGGCACCGTCTACACCTGCTTTCCGTACCCGAACGAGCCGCCCGGGCGCCGCGGGCGCCCGCAGATCACCGGGGCGTCGTTCGCGGTCCCCGAGGGGTCGCTCGACTTCTGGGCGGACCGACTGGCCGACCGCGGGGTCGACACGGAGCGGATATCGCGATTCGACGAGTCCGCCCTCCGGTTCGCGGACCCCTCGGGGACTCGGCTCGAACTCGTCGCGGCCGACCAGCCGGTCGCGCCGTGGAACGACGGCCCCATCCCGGAATGCACCGCGATCCGGGGCATCCACGGCGTCACGGCGCTGCCGACGAACCCGTTTGCGACCGCGAGCGTGCTCGAAACCCTCGGGTTCGACCTCGTCGACGAGGAGAGCGACCGCGTGCGCTACCGTGCCGGCGGCGACCGCGCGACCGTCGTCGACCTGCTGGACCGCGAGGCTGAGTTCGGCCGGGAGGGAACGGGGAGCTTCCACCACGTGGCGGTTCGCGTCGCCGACGAGGAGCAGTTGCACGAGTGGCACGACCTGTTGCGCGAGCGCGACATCGATGTCTCCCGCGTCCGCGACAGACACTACTACAAGGCGCTGTACGTCCGCGAACCGGGTGGGATCCTGATCGAGCTGTCGACGGAGGCGCCCGAGTTCGGGGTCGACGAGTCGCGGGAGCGGTTCGGCGAGTCGCTGGTCCTCCCGCCGTGGGCGGAGGAGGATCGCGAGATGATCGAGGGACAGCTTCCCCCGGTCGAGGTTCCGACCGCCGCGACCGGCTGGGGGCGCCGCGGGGGCGGCGATCGGAGCGCCGACGGCACCGCGGACGACAGAGCGGGCGACTGATGGTTTGGGACGAAACGCTGCCCGGCGACCTCCCCAGCCCCCATGCGGGGCAGCCGGTCGTCACCGCCGGCGCGCCGCGGGGCGCGGCCGGGGCGGCGGTCGTCTGCCTCCACGGGCGCGGTGCGACCGCGCAGGGCGCGATCAACCTCTACGAGCCGGTGGCGCGCCACGGCGTCGCGTTTGTCGCGCCGCAGGCGGCCAGGAGTCGGTGGTTACCGCACGCCGTCGACGCGCCTCGCGAGCGCAACGAACCCCACCGATCCTCCGCGGTGGCGGTCGTCGACGCCGTCCTCGATCGGACGCGCGAGGCGCTGAACCTCTCCGTCGAGGAAGTCGTCTTGACCGGCTTCTCACAGGGTGCGTCCGTCGCCGCCGAGTACGCCGCCGAGTCCGGCGGTCGACACCCGCTGGCGCTGCTCAGCGGGGGGCTGCTCGGCCCGACGATCGACCAGGGGTCGTCCGAAGGCTGCCTCGACCGCGCGCCAGTGTTGATCGCCGGCGGCGCCGCCGACGAACGCGTGCCGATCGAGCGCCTCGCGGCGACGGCAAGGGTGCTGAAGGCGCTCGGGGCCGACGTGACCCGACGCGCGTACGAGGGCGTCGGCCACGAGGTCACCGACGACGAGTTTGCGTGGCTGGGCGACCTGCTCGCGGAGCGACTGGACGACTGAAGACCGGAGCGTGAGCGAGCGGACGGAGTCGGCGACTCACCGCATCGCGTCGAGCGAACGCACCGTGTCGGACATCAAGTACGCCTCGGGGCGCTGCTCGTCACAGATCTCGAGGGCATCGAACGTCTCTCGCCCGTCGTCGAGGGTGATCCGGTACGCGCGACTGGAGAGGGAGACAGGGCGGTCGGTCGTGTCGACATCGGTTCGCGTCACACTAGCGGTTCCCGACGAACGGGTATAACTGGCGCGATTCGAGCGAATCAGCGCCGAACGCGGCGCTTTACAGCGATTCGAGAATCGGCAGGATTCACTGCGTCGCCGCGGGCGTGCGATCTGCGTCGGGGCCGATCGGCCCCGGTCACCGGTCGGCGAACAGCTCCCGATACAGCGTCGCCTCAGCGCGCCGGAGCCGTTCGAGAAACGCGCTCTTCGACAGCCCCAACTCGGCGGCCACGTCCGCGGAACTGGCCGCCCGCGGCACGGCGAAGTACCCCGCCTCGACGGCCGCCCGCAGCGCCTCGGTCTGCGGGGGCGTCAGCCCGAACCGCCCGGAGACGGGGTCGGTCTCCTCACGCAGCGGATACGTCCGGGTCAACTGCACGCCGACGGTCCCGCCGGCGGTCTCCATCACCCCGCGCAACACCTCGTGGCCGACGACGGCGCCGGTCACCGTCGCGTCGCCGTCGCGGTAGGTCACGTCCTCGACGAGCAGTCCCGCCGAAACGAGTTCGTGGACGACGCACGGGTGTTTTGAGAGGCACCGGTAGGTGTCGCGCTCGCCCGCTCGCGAGCGGTGGAGGTAGCGAATCCGGTCGTCGGCGTCGAGGCAGGCCGCAAACCCGTCGTCGCGGGGCGCGCCGAAGCGAAGGAGGACATTGCCGTCGGCGCGCAGCTGCGGCGGCTCAGCGCGCGCCGGCGTCCGCGTCGCCGCCGTCGCCTCGGCCAGCGGGCAGTCGTCGCCACTCACGCGAACCTCGACGGCGAGACACTCCTCGATCACGGATCGTTCACCCCTCGATCACGTGGAGTGGTAGCGCGTTCAAATATAAAACACGCACATAAACGGGTGAATCGGTAAGCGTCACAACGAGAAGGAACGATCGGTATGGATATCGAGGCGGTCAAAGATCAGGCCGGACCGCGGCAGTTCGGCCCGAACGACGACATGCCCGAGGAGTACCGTCGGGCTGCGACCCGGATGATCCAGTTCCACGCCAACAGCGAGGTGATGGGCGGCTACCTCGACAAGGAGTTCACTCGACACGCGCCGTCACTCGACCGGAAGCTCGCCAACACCGCGAAGGTGCAAGACGAGATCGGCCACGCGCAGTTGCTGTACCGCGCGGCCGAGACGCTCGGCGTGAAGACGCGCGAGGAGATGCTCGATGAACTGAAGAACGGCGAGGGGAAGTTCCTCAACTGCTTCCACTACCCGGTCGACTCGTGGTACGAGGCGCCGATGATCGACTTCTTCGTCGACGGCGGCGCGATGCGCCGACAGGCCACCCTGAAGTCGACCAGTTGGACGCCGTACGCGCACGCGATGGACAAAGTGTGCTTCGAGGAGGGATTCCACGTCAAGCACGGCGAGTCGATCCTGCGCGAACTGATGCGCGGGTCGAAGGCCACACAGGAGCGCACCCAGGAGACGTTCGAGGAGTGGTGGCCGCGCATCCTCCAGTTCTTCGGGCCCACGAACGACGAGTCGACTCACAACGACTTCGCCCAGGAGGTCGGCCTGAAGACCACCTCCAACGACGAGCTTCGCAACTCGTTTCTCAACTTGTACATCCCGAAGGCCGAGAAGTACGGGCTGGAGATCCCCGAGTCCCCGCGGGTCTTCGAGCGCGACGACGGGACGATGGCCGTCCGCGAGGACGACCTCGACTGGGAGGAGTTCTGGACCATCGCCAAGAACGACTACGAGGGGAGCCACGAACAGATCGGCTCGCGTCGCCGCCGGCAGGAGGCGGTCGCGTGGGTCCGCGAGAGCCTCGACGGCTGGGAGGGAAGCGCCGCGGGAACGTCGCAGGCGGCCGATTGACCATGATCTGGGAAGTGTTCCGCCAGGAGAAGCCGGGCGACTACCACCGCCACGTCGGCAACGTCCATGCGCCGGACCGGGAGATGGCGAAACTGTTCGCGCAGATCCAGCACGCCCGCCGGATGCAGACAAACTCGCTGTGGGTCGTCCCGCAGTCGGAGATCGGCGAGGTCGACCCCGAGGACGCCGCCTTCGGCGGTCGAACCGACAAGTCCTACCGCTGGGCGATGACGTACAACGACATCGACGCGTCGTTCGCGAAAGAGGTGGAGGACAGCGAGGCCGAACAGCGCGAGGCGGCCCGGACGCGCCGCGAACAGCTTGAATCGGAGGGGGACGCATGACTGCCCCGGAGGAGCCGCCCGCTGCCTCGCTCGACCGCGACGACCTCACCCCCGAACGGCAGGTCGCGCTGGAGGAGCTCCTGTTCCGGCTCGCGGACGACGAGTTCGTCCACGCCGAGCGCCTCACCGAGTGGCAGATCTTCGCGCCGACCATCGAGTCGGACCTCGCGCTCGCCAACGTCGCGCAAGACGAGTTCGGCCACGCCCGCCTGTGGTACGATCTCCTGCAGGAACTCGGCTACACCGAGGAGGAGTGCATCTGGCGGCGCCCGGCCGACGACTGGACGCACGCGACGCTCGTCGAGCGCCCGTTCGCCGACGACGGCTGGGGCGACGCCGTCGCCCGCACGTACCTGTACGACGTGGCCGAGCGCCTCCGCCTCGAAGCGCTCGTCGACACAAGCTACGCCCCGCTGGCCGACCGCGTGGGCAAGGCGCTCGCCGAGGAGGAGTACCACCGCGAGCACGCCGTCAGTTGGGTCGAACGCCTCGCGAGCGACGGCGACGCCCGCGAGCGCCTGCAGGCCGCCGTCGAGGACCTGTTCCCGCACGCGCTGTCGCTGTGGTATCCCGGCGAGCACGAGGCTGAGATCCGGGCCGCCGGCCTCCGCCGCGAGTCGCTCGCGTCGATGCGCGAGGAGTGGATCGACACCGTCATCCCGACGCTGGAGGGGTACGGCCTCGTCGTCCCCGAACCCGACGAGGTCGACCGTCCGGAGGTCCGCGGCCGCGACGGGAGCCACACCGACAAGTGGTTCGACCTGTACGAGGCGTTCACCGCGACGCACCGCGAAGTCGACTTCGACCGGCCCGCCCGCCTGCGGGGGGAGGAGGCGTAGATGCCGACGAACGTGCCGACGGACGCGCCGGACGGGGCCGCGGACGGCGCACCAGGCAGCACCGCCGCGGACGACGCACCCGCCGTCGCCGAGGCGTGCGCCTACACCGCCTACGAGGACGGCGAGGCGCCCGAGGAGTACCCGAAGACGGGTGCGGGCGCCACCGGAACCGAGGCCGACGTGTGGGACGCGCTCTCCGAGGTCGAGGACCCCGAGATGCCCGTAAGCGTCGTCGACCTGGGGCTCATTTATAACGTGACCGTCGACGAGGACGGGCGCTGCGAGATCGAGATGACGCTCACCTACACGGGCTGCCCCGCCCGAGACATGCTCACGAACGACGTGCGCTGCGCCGCCGAGACGGCGCCCGGCGTCGACGAGGCGGAGGTGCGCCTGCGCTACTCGCCGGAGTGGACCGTCGCGATGGTGACCGACGCGGGGCGGGAGGCCCTCCGCGAGTTCGGCCTGAGCGTGTGACCGTGCGCTGGAACGCACCCGACCCGAGCGTCGCCGCCGGCGGCGACGGGGACGACGCGGACGACGACCCCGCGGAATGCCCCTACTGCGGGTCGACCGACACCGAGCGCGAGCACCCGAAGGGGCCGGGGCTGTGCCGCTCGATGCACTTCTGCACGGAGTGCGGGGAGCCGTTCGAGCGGTTCGGGTAGCCGACGGCTCCGTCGGTCGCGGTCGACGACCGACCACTCACGCGTGCGGGTCGTCCGCCGCTGCGCGCATCTTGATGAGGAACTTCATATCGCCCTGTAGCACGACGGTGTTGTCCTGGTTGGTCACCTCGCAGTCGATGACGACGAAGCCGGCGTCGTCGCGGCTGGACACGTCTTTCGTCTCCGTCACTTCCATCTCCATCGAGATGGTGTCGC
The DNA here is from genome assembly GCF_900129775.1 of Halobaculum gomorrense. Classification (GTDB taxonomy): domain Archaea; phylum Halobacteriota; class Halobacteria; order Halobacteriales; family Haloferacaceae; genus Halobaculum; species Halobaculum gomorrense. Next base: position 324,852 of record NZ_FQWV01000001.1, read on the forward strand.
CGATGAACACGGGGTTCGGGAGATCCATATAGTTCATTCCGAGGAACGCCAGCGCGGTCCGCTCGACGACACCCGTCCGGTAGACGAACCCCGTCGCCTGCACGAACGTCATCGGGCCGTGAGCGATGCGCTCGCCGAAGGCGTTGTCCTCGGCGTACTCGGCGTTCGTGTGCAGTTCGGTCCAGTCGCCCGTCAGCGCCGAGTGCATCACGAAGTCCGACTCGGTGACGGTGCGCCCGACGCTCACGAACTCCTGCCCGACCTCGAAGTCCTCGAAGTAGTGCGGCTCGTAGCTGTATGCCATGTTGATGTGTCACAGGATCACGTGAAAGTCGTTTCGCGTGACACGGGATCGATCGGACGGGATCCGTCGAACGGACCGCCGACCCCGACGACCCGCCTACTCGGAGTCCATGTCCTTCTCCGCGAGTTCGGCGAGCGCCTCCGCCGTCTTCGCCCGCGCCTCCCCGTCGATCCCCATCCCGTCGAGGACGTACGGAGCCTTCGTGAACTGGACCGCCCGATACTCGACCAACTGGATCCGGTTGCCCCACGGATCGCGAACGTCGAACCCGCCGGTATCGAGGCGCTCGCCGTCGACCTCGTCCAACCGGTCCTCGACGGCGTCTAGGTCGTCGACGACGAGTCCAAAGTGACGGTGGTGGTCGGGGGCCCCGTCACCCTCGGCTGTCTCGCTCAGCGCCACGAACTGGTCGCCCATGTCGAGGAACGCCATCCCGGGGGCGGTCCCGCGCAGCTCGACGGCGAACAGCGACCGCCACCACTCGACGGCCGCGTCGATGTCGCCCACCTCCAGGGCGACGTGATTGATGCCCAGCGCCCGCGCCCGGTCGTCCGGTTCCGTCATACCGGCCCCACGGGCGGCGACGATGTAGCCGTGGCGGCATCGGCGACCCATCCATCGTCTGCAGACCGCGATACGAACGCACAAACCCCTCCAGTCGAACGACGGACTATGTACGACGTGGGGATCGTCGGTTGCGGCGTCATCGGCACCAGACTCGCGGAGTCGTTCGGCGAGCACCCGGACACGACCGTCGCGGCCGCCTGCGACGTGGACGCCGAGCGCGTCGAGTCGTTCGCCGCCGAGCGCGACGCCGCCGCCTACACCGACCACGAACGGATGCTCGCCGAGGAGGACCTCGACGTCCTCTACGTCGGCGTGCCGCCCGTCCACCACCGCGCGATCGCCGGCGACGGCCTCGCGGCCGGCGTCAACGTCATCTGCGAGAAGCCGATCGCCGAGGACGCGGAGACGGGCGCCGAACTGGCCGCACTGGAGGCCGACACCGACCTCGCCACGGCGGTGAACCTCCCGTTCCGCTACACCCCGGGATTCGTCGAGCTGCGCGAGCGCGTCGCCGCCGGGGAGATCGGCGCTCCGCGGCGCGTCTCGCTCGACTTCCGGTTCCCGCAGTGGCCCCGCGAGTGGCAGGATGTCGACTGGCTCCGCTCGCGCGAGCAGGGCGGTCCGGTCCGCGAGGTCGGCACGCACTTCCTGTTCGGCGTGCGGGAGCTCTTCGGGAGCATCGAGCGCGTGAGCGCCGAGGTGCAGTACAGCGGCCCCGATACCTACGAGGAGTCGGTCGTCGGGTGGTTCGAGGCCGGCGGCGGAGGCGCCGGCGGTGGAGACGCCGGTTCCGGACGCGGGGGCGCCGGTGCTGGACGCGGGGACATCGACGGGGGCGCGGTCGGCCTCGGGGACGACACCGTCCACGGCACCATCGACCTGCTCACGGACCACGAGCAACCGGAGAAGAACGCGATCACCGTGACCGGCACCGAGGGAGAACTGACGCTCACCGAGTGGTTCCGCCTCACCGCGGACCCCGGTACGGACGCCGAGGAGGAGCTGTGCGCCGAGCGGGAGTCGACGACGGTAACGCTCGTCGACGAGTTCGTGACTGCGCTGGAGGACGGCGACGCCGACCTCGTCTCGTTCGCGGAGGCGACTGCGGTCCAGCGCGTCGTCGACGCCGTGTTCGACTCCGCGGGCGATCACGTTGACCCGACACCGTAGTCGGCGACCGGGGCCGGCCGCCCGGGGCGGGGGGAGCTACGCGCGGTCGACGCGGCAGTCACTTCTCCGTTCTGACTGGTTACCCCACGATTAAGTACGCAACTGCCCGTGTTGCTTCCATGACTGATCTTCGGCGGCTCGATCCGGGGGTCCCGGGCCTTTCTTCGGTTCTCGACGGGGGATTCGTCCCCGAACGGGCGTACATGCTCCGGGGCGGCGCCGGAACCGGGAAGACGGTGCTGGGGCTGCAGTTCCTCGCGGCCGGCGAGGGGTCGTCGCTGTTCGTCGGGTTCGAGGAGCCGACCGAGAACATCCGCGAGAACGCGGCAACGCTCGGGGTGGACACCGATGATCTCTCCTTCCTGGATCTGAGTCCCGACGGCGACGCGTTCGCGGCGGACGCGAGCTACGACGTGTTCGGCGCCGACGAGGTCGAGGGCGACGATATCACCGCTCGGATCCGCGAGGCGGTCGAGGCGAACGACCCCGACCGGGTGTTCGTCGACCCGATGACCCAGCTCCGTCACTACGTCCGCGACGACTATCAGTTCCGCCGGCAGGTGTCGTCGTTCATGCGCTACCTCACCGGCCGCGGGGCGACGGTCCTCTTCTCGACGCAGCCGACCGGCTCGGTCTCCGACGAAGACTTGGAGTTCATCTGCGACGGCACGATCACCCTCGCGCACGCCGAGAAAGGCCGGACGCTGGAGGTGACCAAGTTCCGGGGGTCGTCGTTCGCCTCGGGCGTCCACACCGCTCGGGTCCGCGATGGCGGCGTGCACGTGTACCCGCGGCTGGTCCCCGGGGATCACGACGCCGAATTCACCGCCGAGGCCGTCTCCTCGGGGGTCGACGCGCTCGACGATCTCCTCCACGGCGGCATCGACCGCGGCACCGTCTCGGTTCTCTCGGGCCCCAGCGGCGTCGGGAAGACCACGACGGCGACGCACTTCCTCGTCGAGGCAGCCGCCCGCGGAGAGCGCTCGGTCGCGTACCTGTTCGAGGAGCGCGCGGCGACGCACGCCCACCGCTCGGAGGTAATCGGCCTCCCAGTGCGGGAGCTACGCGAGCGCGGCACGCTCGACGTGCGCGAGGTCGAACCGCTCGGCGTCTCGCCCGACGAGTTCGCCGCCGACGTGCGCGAGGCCGTCGAGGAGGACGGCGCGCGGACGGTCCTCATCGACGGCGTGTCGGGCTACCGGCTCTCGCTGCGCGGCGACGACGACGACTTGGTCCGCGAGCTGCACGCGCTGTGCCGGTACCTCCGGAACATGGGCGTCGCGGTGATCCTCGTCGACGACGTGGGGTCGGTGACCGGTGACTTCGAGGCGACGAGCGACCGGATCAGCTACCTCGCGGACACCATCGTGTTCCTGCGATACCTCGAGCTCACCGGCGAGCTCCGGAAGGCGGTCGGCGTGCTGAAAAAGCGGACCTCGGATTTCGAGCGCACGCTTCGAGAGTTTCGGATCACCGACGACGGCCTCGTCCTCGGCGAGCCGATGACCCGGCTTCGGGGCGTCCTTTCGGGCTCCCCGGAGTTAGTCGATGACTGACAGTCCGAGGACGGACCCGACGGCGGAATCCGACTCGCCACAGATCCCGGTCTTGGTCGTCGTCGAGGACAGCGCCGACTGCCGTCTGCTTCGCGAGTGGCTCGCGGAGAGCGACGAGTTCACGCCGCGCGTCGTCGGCGCCGACGACCCCGCGCCGTTCGACGCCGCCTTCGACGTGTGCCTGTTCGACGTGGACGGGCTCCGCGGGGTCGCCGGCGCGCTCGCGGCCCACCGGAAGTCAACGAGCACCTACACGCCGACGCTGCTGTTCGTCCCCGAGCGGTACGGCGACGCAGAGACCGTTCTCGGGCGCCTCGGTGACGCGGGCGATCACGTCGACGACGTGATCGACGCGCCGATCCGACGCGCGAACCTCGCCCGCCGGCTTCGAACGCTCGCCCGGGCGCGGCGCTTTTCGACGAGGCTCGAGCAGAGTCGCGATCGCCACCAACGGCTCGTCCGCCGACTGCCGGACGCCGTCTTCGTCTGTGCCGACGGGCGCGTGACGTACGCGAACCCGGCGGCCGCGTCGCTGCTGGGCGTCGATCCCGCGGCGGTTCGAACGGCGGAGTTCGTCGACCTGGTCCCCGAAGTTGACCGCGACAGCGTCGCCCGCGCGCTGGAGACGGCCGCCGCAGGCGGGCGCAGCGAACCCATCGAGACGGCGCTGCACCGGACTGTGATCCGCAACGCCGACGGTGGCACCGAGCGGGCCGGTCCGGCGTCTTCGAGCCCGGAACCCGCGGACGCCGGCACGCCGGAGGGGACCGATGTCGCGACCGATGCCGCCGCCGGTCGCCCGGCGTCGACGGAGGCGGACGCGGTCAACGACTCGGTCCCGGAGCCGTTGATTGACTCGCCGTCTGAGCCGGCCAGCAGGATCCCGGTTGAGCTGACCGCGATCGACGGCGGAAGCGGCGACGTGCAGGTGGTCGTTCACGACCTCCGCCAACGCCGCGAGCGAGAGGAGCGGCTGGCGCTGTACCGCCGCGCGATGGACGAGGCGACCGTCGGCATCACTATCGCCGACCACTCCACTGAGGAGGAGGGACTCATCTACGCGAACGAGGAGTTTAAGCGTCTCACCGGACTCGGCGACGACGACCTCCTGGGGCACAACCCTCGGATCCTCCAGACCGACGCGACCAACCCGGGGACGGTCGCGCAGCTCCGGCGAGCCATCGACCGCGGCGAGGAGGCGTCGGTCGTGCTGTTGAACAGGCGCAGCGACGGACGGCGGTGGTACAGCGCACTCGACATTTCGCCCATCCGCGGAGCCGACGGTGACGTAACGCACTATCTCGGCTTTCAACGCGACGTGACCGAGCGGGTGTCCCACGAGCAGCGCCTCTCCGTGTTGGATCGGGTCCTCAGGCACAACATCCGTAACCGCCTGAACGTCGTCCTCGGCTACGCCGACCGGGCGCAGCGGGTAGCCGAATCGGCTGATTCGACGGACGACTCGCTCGTCGTCGACCTCGACGACCTTCGGGGTGCCCTCGACCGCATCAGGGAGGCGGCGACAGACATCCTCGACCTGTCCGACAGCGCGCGGCGCTTCCGCGAGGACGTTGGCGCCGACGGCGACGACGACCCCGTCGACGCCGGGACCGTGGTCGTCGACGTGGCCAGCGCGCTCGCGGCGGCGGCACCGGACGCGACGGTGTTGGTGTCGACCCCGGACGGGCCCGCGACCGTCGCCGGCGCGGGCGCGCTGTCGCTGGTGGTCGACGAACTGGTCTCGAACGCGCTCGAACACGTCGAGGACCCCACGGTCCACGTTTCGCTGTCGGTCGCGGCCGACGAGGCCGTCCTCCGCGTCGCCGACGACGGCTCCGGGATCACACCCGACAGCCGCGCGCCCCTCGACTCCGGCGCCGAAACGCCGACCGAACACGGGCAGGGCGTCGGGCTGTGGCTCGTCCGGTGGACGGTCGACGCCGTCGGCGGGACGGTGGGCTACGAGGAGGGGTCGGACGGCGGCGCGGTCGTCATCGCTCGGATTCCGATCGTCAACGGCGACGCGGCGGCGTGATCAGCGGCCGCCGTCGCCTCGCCGCTCGCCGCGGAGCCAGAGGTACGCACAGCCGTCGAGTGTCACGGTGACGCCGCCGTCCGCGACGCGGTAGTCGGCGTCGCCGAGGACGCGCTCGGCGTCCGCGGGGTCGACATCGAAGCCGGCGACGACCTCGCGAGGACCGCTCGCGAGGTTGTGAACCGCCAGGAGAACGCGGCCGTCGTGGTCGAACCGGTGGGCCCACATGTCCCCGGAATCGACGTGAACGATCGAGCAGTCGCCGCGGGCAATCTCCGGACACCGTTTCCGGGCGTCGATCGCGCTCGCGACGCGCTCGAACAGCGAGCCCGGGTCGCCCCGCTGGCTCGCTGCGTCCGCCTGGAACACGCCCGGCCAGCCCGTGCCGTCGACCGGGATCACGAGCTCCTCCGGGTCGGCCGTCGAGAAGCCGGCGTTCGGCTCGGCGCCGTCCCACCGCATCGGCGTGCGGACGGCCTGCCGTTCGGGTCGATCCAGGTCTGCGTGCATCCCGATCTCGTCGCCGGAGTTGACGATCGGGGTGCCCGGCAGCGACAACAGGAGGCTGTGGGCCATCGCGATCCGGTCGTGGTCGCCGTCGTAGAGGTCCGCCAGCCGGAGGCGGTGGCCGCGGCCGAAGACCCACGAGTCGCGGCCGTCGCCGCCCTTCCTGAACTCCTCGCGGGCGTGTTCGAGCGCGTCGTGTGGGAGCTTCAGGAGGTTCCACTCGTCGTGGTTGCGAAGGAAGTTGGCCCACCAGACGTGGCCGTCGGGCTGTGCGTCGGGGATCTGCTCGAACATCCGGTACAGCGGCCAGCTGTCGCCCACGCCGACCCCGTAGGTGACGTGAGAGTTGCCGACGAAGTTGAACAGCGCGTCGAACCCCTCCCCGTCGCCGAAGTAGAAGTCCAGCCGGTCGGGCTCGTCGTCCGCCTCGGCCAGGAGCACCGCCTCGTCGTTCACCTCGCGGGCACGGCGCTTCAGTTCGCGAAAGAGCCACTGTGGGTCCTCCAGCCGGTGGGCGTTGTGGCCCTTCGGGAGGATCATCGGGTGGGCCGCGTCGATGCGGAAGCCGTCGACGCCGCGCTCCAGCCAGAACTCCGCGATGGAGAACAGCTCTTCTTGGACGTCGGAGTTGGCGACGTTGAGATCCGGCTGGTGGCCGTAGAACTGGTGGAAGTAGTGCTTGCCGGCGACCTCGTCGTACGACCAGACGCCGTCTTCGAACTCGGGGAAGATGTTCTCGGTGTGGTACGCCTCGTCGACGTGGCTCGTCCACAGATAGTAGTCGTGGTACTTGGAATCGGGGTCCTCGCGGGCGCGCTGGAACCACTCATGCTCCGTCGAGGTGTGATTGAGCACGAGGTCGGTGATCAGTCGCATCCCGCGTGCGTCGAGTTCGGCCACCAGATCGTCGAACGCGTTGAGCGAGCCCAGGCGCTCGTCCACGTCGCGGTAGTCGGCCACGTCGTAGCCGTTGTCCCGGAGCGGGCTGGGGTAGAACGGCCGGATCCACAGGCAGTCGACGCCCAGGTTCTCGAGGTAGTCGAGTCGGTCGATCAGTCCCCGGAAGTCGCCCCAGCCGTCGCCGTCGCTGTCCTGGAACGTCTTCACGTCGAGGCTGTACACGACCGCATCACGGTACCACCCCGGCTGTCCCCCATCGGCGAGCGGCGCGAACGCGTCGGCCGCGGCGCTCACTCGCTCTCCGTCCCCGGCGGCGTCGGCATCCATATCGCTCGCTCGTCGTCACGGCAGGCGGTAAAACCCCTCGGAGCGACGTGGCGTCGACGCGGCTCCAACGCGCCGGCGGTTCGGGGTGGACGCGACCCTGACAGCCGACGGTTCGGCGGCGCGAACGACGCGAGCGCGGGCCGTCCGACTCAGCGGTCGGTGCCTGTCAGCCGGTCGTCCCAGTCGATCCACTCGTGCTCCCAGCCGGTCTTCGCGAAGTAGCCCTGCTCGGAGAACTCGGCTTCCTCACGCCGGGTGCGGTTTCGGACGCCGGCGCCGGCCTGCTCGCCTTCGACGAGCAGCGGCGACAGCGACACCGGGCCGGCGGTGTCGACTTCGGCCACCGTTCCGTCGCCGGCGCCGTCGTTGCCAGCGTTCCCGCCACCGGGTTCGTACGCGACGACGGTCTGGTCAGCGCCGCGGCCGCGCGGGAGCACCAGCCGGCCGCCGGGCGCGAGCTGGTCGACGAGGTCACGCGGCGGCTCAACGGCGGCCGCCTCGACGAGGATCCGGTCGAACGGCGCGTACGCCGGCAGGCCGCGCGCGCCGTCGGCGCGGTCGACGAGGACGGCGCCGTACCCCGCCGCCGAGAGGTTCTGTCTCGCGTCGTACACCATCCGTCGGGAGATGTCGACAGCGTGGACGCGACGCGCGCCGGCGATCTCCGCGAGCACCGCGGCGGTGTAGCCGACGCCGCCGCCCACGACGAGCGTCTCGTCGCCCGCGTCGGGGGCAAGCGCCGACAGTAGCCGCGCGACCGTCGCCGGCGAGAGCACGCGCGTGCCGCCCTGTTCGCCCGCCCGGTTCGCGTACGGCGCCTCCGCGACGAACTCCTCGCGAGGGACCGTCGCCATCGCCTCGCGAACCGTCGGCGGGACCGCACGGCCGAGGCTGTGCTCGACGGAATCGAGCATGTCCTCGCGCAGCAGTGCCGGGTCGGGTCCGTCCATTATCAGGCGATGGCGCTCGCCGAATATGAACCGCACGCTCGGCGTCGCCGACGGCGTCGTCGGTGTCGCCGTCGCCCCGTCACTCCACCCGTCCCCGCGATCGGAGGTCAGCCGGCCGATCGGTCGTGCGCGCGGAACGCACAGTACGGCGAGCGTCTTTATGATGCCGAGTGTGGACCGAACCGATGGTTACGGATCCCCGCGAGGCGGTCGCCGATCTCCCGCCCAGCGCGAAGCTCGTCTTCGTCGTCTTAGAGAACCACGAGCGGCTGACTCAGGCGGCGATCGCCGAGGAGACGCTGCTCCCACAGCGGACGGTTCGCTACGCGCTCGAAGAGCTCCGCGAGGCCGACGTGTTGCACGAGGAGTTGAACATCATGGACGCTCGCCAGCGCTTCTACTCGCTGTCCGCGGACGAGCCCGACGACGACGACCCGCCCGTCGGGCTGGCGTCGGAGTCGCCGGCGTCGGCGCGGTAGCGCATCACCGGTCGCCGGGTCGCTCCTCGAAGACGCGCTCACCGCGGCGCTTGGTCACCCTGTTGCCTCGGCGTGAGCGGCCGCACTCCGCTGCGTTCTGGTGCGTTGTGGTACCGCGCTCGCGCGGGCCGTCACTCGTCGCCGACGCCGATCGCGGCCCGTCTGTCGGTCTCCGGGATCGACCGGATCCGAACGTCGGCGAGTCCCGCCTCGATGAACCACTCGCGGACGGCCTCGGGCCCGTGCGCACCGCCGTGGCCGCTCGCGAGCCCGCGGACCTCCGCCGCGACCGACGCCTCGCCGGCGCCGGCGAAGACGCCCGCGGCGACGACGACGCCGTCGCCGCCGAGCAGGTCCGCGGCGGTGACGCAGGTCGCGCGCGCCTCCGCGGGGTCCATCGACGAGAGCGCGTCCCCGAGGAACGCCAGGTCGAACGACCGGTCGAGCGCCGCGGGGGTGCCGGTGTGAACCCGCACCCGATCGCCGTGGACCCGACCGAGCCGCTCGGCCGCCGTCGGCGAGGTGACCAGCGTCGCGTCGACGCCGCGGGCGGCGAACTCGCGGGCGTACACGCCCGAGCCGCCGCACACGTCCACGACGGAGCGGGCGTCCGGATCCGCTCGGATCGCAGCGGTGACGCACGCGCGGACGACGGCGTCGTCGGTGGCGTAGTGGGCGCCGAGGGCGTTCGCCTCCCAGTCGTCCCGTCGCTCGGGCGGGACGCCAGTCTCCAGCGTCTCGGGCAGCCCGACCAGTTCGTCGAGGCGGTCGAGGGCGTGCGGGACTGTCCCGATCGAGCGCACGTCCCGCTTGGCGAGCAGCCCGAGCGCGCGGTTCGTCGGCTCGTACTCGTCGCCGACGGCCTCGAAGAAGCCCAGATCCGCGAGCGCCGCAACCAGTCGCCGCGCCTGCGGCTCGGCGAGGTCGGTTTCGGCCGCCACCTCCGCGGGGGTCCCGGCGCTCGACAGCAACGCCTCCAGCGTCCCCGTCCGGCGCGCCGCCCACAGGAGGTGCAGCGCCTCGGTCCCCAGCTCCGTCCGCTCGTCCGTCGGCATGGCTCGTTCCCGACGCTTCGAGAGCGAACATAAAAGGGCATCTCTCCGGTCGCCGCGGGCGCCGGGGGCAGCCGGCTCACGCGTCGCCGCCGCCCCCGCGCATCGACACGAACCGGACACCTCCGTGGTCCTCGCGCTCAACGCCGTCGCTCCCGACCCGCAGGGACACGAGCCGCTGGCCCCCGATCCGCCGTCCGCCGGCCTCGACGGGGGCGACGACCCGGCCGCCGTCGCGGACCTGGTCGACCACGGGATCGGGGATCTCCGGGGCCGCGCAGGTGAGGTACGCCGCGTCGTAGGGCGCGTGCTCGGACCACCCCTTCCGGCCGTCGCCGACGCGGACGCGGACCGCGTCGTACCCGAGCCGCGAGAGCCGTTCGCGCGCGTCGGCCGCCAGGTCCGGGGCGTACTCGACGGAGTAGACCCCACCGGGGTCGACGAGTTCGGCCGTCACGGCGGCGTGGTAGCCGCAGCCGGTTCCGACCTCGAGCACGTCGTCGCCCGCGCCGACGCCGAGCAGCGAGCACATCAGCCCCACCACCGAGGGCGCGCTCGCTGTCTGCCCGTCACCGATGGGCACCGGCCGATCCGCGTACGCCGCCTCGACGCCGGCGTCGGGGACGAACTCGTGGCGGGGGACGGCTTGCAGGGCCTCGAGAGCCGGGTCGTCGATGTCCGAGCGCCGACGCAGCCGGTTGATCAGTTGCTCGCGGGCCGCCTCGGAGTCCATGTCGGCACTTCGGGCGCCGTCCGCAAAACTGCTCGTCCGAGCGCCGGGGCGCTCGCGCGGGCTACGGTTCCCCGAGCCCGTCGATCACGTCGCGAAACGCCTCGCCGTCGAGGGCCGCGGATGGCCCCGCCCACGCGGCGTACCGGACGCCCTCCTCTGCCCACAGCGCCTCCCATGCGCCGTGTTCTTCCGTGAGCGCGGCGTGGTACGCGTCGGTCCCGCGGAGGGAGACCCGCTCGCGCGTCTCGGCGGACTGGTCGGCGGGCTCCGGGGGGAAGTCGGGTGCGAGCGGGCTGTCGGGCCCGGCCGCGGTGATCCAGAGGTGGTCGCTCGCGTTCGCGCGGTTGCGGAACACCAGCTCGACGGCGTCCGCCTCGGGGAACGCCAGCGCCGAGTCGAGCACGAAGCGGTCGTGGGTGTCGTCGCGGTCGCCGTCGTCGCGGTTGTAGCTACCGCCGCCCGCGCCAACGGGAACCAACGGGCGCACCGGCGGATCGTACGCGAGCGACGCCAGCGAGACGGGATGGCTCTCGTCGTAGGGCCGCGGCTCGGAGTGGTCCCACAGGCCGTGGGGAACGCCCGGCGGCCGACAGCCGAAGCGGACCCAGTAGTTCAGCGCGTGAAACGGCGCCTGTCGGACGCCGCGACTGGCGGCCGCGTCGGCGGGGGCGAACCCGCTGACGACCGCCGAGAGGTCGCCGGCGTCGAACTCGCCGTCCGTGACCGACACCTCGATCTGGGCGCGCTCGCGCTGGAGGCACGCGCCGCGGCGGCCCTCGTAGTCGGTGCCGAGCCACCCCATGGCGTCGCCGCAGTCGACCGGCTCCGGGTCGGGCGTGCGCCACAGCGGCGCCACGCCGGCAGCCGGCGGCGCCCAGTCGTAGAGGAACTGCTTGATCCGGAGCGCGCGGCCGTCGCCGCGGACGACCGCCCGGACGCTGCAGGGGTTGCCGTCGCTCCAGGGCGTCTGGCCCAACTCCTCGGCGCTCACGCCCTCCGGCCGGCCGGGCGGCTGCTCGTGGCGGTAGGTGACCGCCTCGACGGCGCAGTCGTCGGGGAGCGTCGTCGGCGCGTGGACGACGAAGTTCGCGCGCGCGGCGGCGTCGGCGAACGTCGTCTCGCGGGGCGGATCGGCCGCCTCGGGATCGGTTAGGCGGGCGGTCGGATCGGCGACGCGCCACTCGCTCATCGTCGACCTCCGCGGGCTGCGGGTCGGTCGCGTCGGGAACTGGATCGCACGCTCGGTGCGTGTCGGAGGAGGGAGAAAAGCGCTCGCTGAAACGCGTTTCAGCCGGTCGCGCGCCGTGGTCGACGGCGCCGGCGGTCGGGGTTGAGGGCCTACCAGGCCGACCAGGCGGCGGTCTTCGTGTCGCGGGCGTACACACGCTTCACATCCTTCGCGTACACCATGTCGCCCTCATGGTCGAACTTCTCGTGGCGGTAGGCGTCGGCGGACTCGTCGCGGACTTGCACGCCCTCGATCTCGATCTCGTCGTCGCCGAACGATGCCGTCTCGCCGACGACGAACTCGTAGTCGCCAGGGACGTACACCTTCAGGCTCCGCGTCTCGTCGCGGCGGCCGTCCTTTGGGTGGATGGTGATGTTGACGGCGACGTTGTCGACGACGCGCGTCCAGACGGTCGCGGCGTGGTCGAGGTCGGACTGGTCGACGCGGCGGTCGCCCGACAGCTCGATCGAGGTGACGCGCACCTGCTGGATCGCCGCATCGGTCTCGACGATGAACTCGTCACCGGTCGCGACCTCTTGGTCGGGCTCGCCGTCGAGCGTCGCGGTGTACGACTCGCCGTCCTGGGAGACGACCACGTCCACGTCGACGGTCGTCGGCTCCGGCACCTCGACCTTGTGGGTGTGGCCGCAGACCGTACACTGCACCGTGGCGTGACCGCCGGGCTTCAGCACCTCGTGGGGTGTCTCCTCGCCGCAGCCCGGGCACTCCACGGGCACCTGCGAGGGAACGTCGGAATCGCTCATACCCTCGCTACCGCATCGCGCCGTAAGAAGCCTCGTTTCTCCGGATGCGCGTGTGGGATCGTGTCGGGGTCGCGGGTCGCCCACTCCGTCGGATCGCCGGTATCGCGCCCGGAGCCGAACCGCTATACGCGGGGCGCTCGTCGGCTCCGACAGAGCGATGACAACGGCGCTGCCCGACCCCGACCTCCGGCTCGCGGTCACGACGCGGGCGGAGACGTTCGAGCGCCTGCGCGACCGGCTCGCCCCGCACGGCATCGCCGTCGAGCACGTCCGACCGGACGAGCGCGTGCTTCGAGTGGCGGCCGGAGGCGCCGATGAGTCCGTCGCCGACGGCGCGGAGGCCGACGAGTTCGCCGGCTTCGACGCCGGCTGGGTGTACCCGTCGCGGCTGATGGAGGGCGCCGTGATCGACGCGCGCCTCGACGTACCGTGGGTAAACGGCCGCGAGGCGGTGCTCGCCTCGCGCAACAAAGCCGGGACGCTCGCGACGCTGGCCGACGCCGGGCTCCCGGTGCCCGAGACGCGGCTCGTGTCCAATCCCGTCGACGATGAGGCGGTGCTGGCGGCGGCCGACGAGATCGGGTACCCGGTGGTCGTCAAGCCCAACTCGGCGACGCGCGGCGTCGGCGTCGCGAAGGCGACGGACCCGGACTCGCTGCTCGGCGTGACCGACTACCTCGACCTCGTCCACGACTACCGCGCGACCGGCGACAAGTCGTATCTGCTCCAAGCGTTCCTCCCCGACGCGACTGACTACCGGGCGATGGTGCTCGACGGGACGTACGCTGGCGCGGTGGAGCGCCGCCTCCCTGAGGCGGCACTGGCCGAGGGGAAGTGGAAGCACAACGTCCACCGCGGCGCGGTCGCCGAGGGCGTCGACCTGCCCGCGGAAGCGCGTGGGCTCGCCGAGCGCGCGGCCGCGGCGCTCGACGCTCCGCTGCTCGGGGTCGACCTGCTGGAATCCGACGGGCGGATCGTCGTCTCGGAGACGAACGCGCGCCCGACGATCGACGCCGCGAAAAAGTACCGCGAGGGGTTCGACGCGGATCTCGCGGCGCTGGTCCGGCGGACCGCGGATCGATGAGGGCGGAACTGAACGGGACGGAGCGGCGAGACGGACCCGACGCGCTACTCGACGTCGATGTCGGCCGAGGGCTCCAGCGCGTCGAAGGTGACCTCGAGAACGCCGTTGTTGAACGACGCGGACGCGGAGTGCTCGTCGACCCGGACCGGAAGCCGAACGCGCTCGTCGAACCGCCGGCTCGCGCCCGCCGCGGAGACGGTGAGCGTCCGGCCGTCGCACTGGAGGTCGATCGACTCCTTCTCGACGCCCGGCAGGTCGGCGACGAGGCGAAGCGTTTCTCCCTCCTCGTACACCGCCACGTGGGTCTCGTCCCCGAAACCGGCGTCGCCGGCGCCTGCTTCGCCGGCAGCGGCGCCGGTCATCTCGCTCATCATCCGCTCGATCTCATCGAAGATATCGCCGAACGGATCGTCGCGGTCGTCGCGCATGCTGCCGATCGTAGTTCGCTCCGCCGAATAAGCTTTCTCCCCCCGGCAGCGTCCGGCGGCGCCGGCGATCGCGATGGGGGACCCACCGCCGTGATGATCCACCGCCGTGATCTCCCACGAGCGCGGGGACGCCGCACTGCCGGACCAGGCTGCGTCACCCGCAAGCGATAAGACCCTGGATAGCAGTTATTCGGATATGAGTAAATCGCACCTCGACGCGGGCGACGATGTCGACGACCCCGTGCGCGTTGGCCTGAACGGCTTCGGTCGGATCGGGCGGAACGTCTTCCGCGCGGTGCTGGAGGACCCCCGGATCGAACTCGCCGGGATCAACGACGTGATGGACGGCGAGGAGATGCGGTACCTCGCCTCCTACGACACCGTGATGGGTCGCCTCGACGGCGTCAGCTACGACGCCGAGTCCCGCGAACTGAGCATCGGCGACACGGCGGTGCCGCTGCTCGACGAGCAGGACCCGGCGGACCTCCCGTGGGGAGAGTTCGATGTCGACGTGGCACTGGAGTGCACCGGCGTCTTTCGGACGAAGGGCGACGCCCAACGGCACGTCGAGGCGGGCGCGGACGTGGCCGTCATCTCCGCGCCGCCGAAGGGCGAGGAGCCAGTCAAGCAGCTCGTGTACGGCGTCAACCACGCCGAAGAGTACGACGGCGAGTCGGTCGTCTCGAACGCGTCCTGTACGACCAACTCCGTGACGCCGGTCGCGATGGTGCTCGACAAGGAGTTCGGTATCGAGTCGGGAACGCTGACGACCGTCCACGCGTATACGGGGAGCCAGAACCTCGTCGACGGGCCGAAGGCGAAGACCCGCCGCGGCCGCGCGGCCGCCGAGAACATCGTCCCCACGTCGACGGGCGCCGCGCAGGCGGCCACCGAGATTCTGCCCCAGCTGAAGGGGAAGCTCGACGGCATGGCGATGCGCGTGCCCGTCCCGAACGGCTCGCTCACCGAGCTCGTCGTCGACCTGGAGGCGTCTCCGTCGGCCGAGGCGATCAACGATGCGTTCCGCGACGCGGCCGACTCGGGCCCGCTGGCCGGCGTGCTCGGCTACACCGACGACGAGGTCGTCAGCCGCGACATCCTCGGGCTCCCGTTCTCCTCGTACGTCGACCTGCGCTCGACGAACGTCGTCGGCGACGACGACGACGGGATCGCGAAGATCCTGACGTGGTACGACAACGAGTACGGCTTCTCGAACCGTCTGCTCGACGTGGCCGCCTACGTGGACGGCTACTGACGGTCGGTCGGGCTCCCGACTACCGCGCCCGCGAGGCGGCCGCCCCGCCGGGCGCGGAGTCGCCTCCCTTCGGCGCGGGATCCGGCTCCGCACACGCGTCCTCGATCACCAGCTTGACGCCGCCCTCGTAGTCGCCGTCGACGGTGGCGCTCCAGCCGTGGACGCGCGCGAGTGTCCGGACGTTCGGCAGCGCGATCCCCGCCTCGGCGTCCGGAACCGCGCCGCCGTACTCAAAGAACGACTCCGGGTCCAGCGCCGAGTGCTCGCGCCCGTCGTCGGCTACCGTCAGCCCGTCGTCGGTGAGCCGCACCGTCACCCGCGTCGCCTCGTTGTGGACGGCGAACCGGAACGCGCTCAACAGTAGCGAGCGGAGCCGGTCGTCCTCGTCGAGATAGACCAGTCCGTCGTCGACGCCGTCGGACAGCTGGACCGAGAGGAAGCGGTCGTCGAAGGCGTACAGCGTGCCGACGGCGAACGCCGCGACGCCGACCGGCTCGAGGCTGAGGTCCAGCAGCGACGCGCTGGCGATCTCGACCACGTCGAACGCGACCGGGAGCGCCGTGACGCCGACCAGCGCCGCCAGCGGTCGCGTGTCGAAGTCGGCCTCCAGGAACTGTTCGAACAGCATGAAGAAGCCGACGGTGACGAGCGCGTACGACAGGCCGGTGACGACCCAGTGGGCCATCCCCTGCTGGATCGCGAGGTGGACGAACGGCGTCGCGACGCGTTCGGCCGTGAAGTACAGCTCGTGGACGGGGTTGGTGAGCTTGACCGCGACGATCGCGAGGTAGGTGCCGACCGCCGCGCGGCGGTACGCCGGAGTCCGGTGGAACGCCCGGCCAGTGTACGCCGAGGCGAAGTACAGCCACGCCCCGACCGTCGTGAGCCCGACGATCAGCCCAGCGAGATACAGCGCGTACTGGTACGCCGGCGGCGCGAGGAGGTACGCGAGCTGCGCGGCGGCCCACCCGCCGCTTGAGACCAACAGTCCGACGAGGCCGCGCCGGGTCTCGTCGTCGTCGATCACCACCGCCCGCCGAAGCGCCGCGCTGCAGCCGACGATCGCGACCGCGTACACGAGCACGTACGCGAGGAGTTCAGTTGTGCCTGTCCCGAGCATCACCGTCTTTACTCGGTGTGGATTCTAAACGCATCCGTTCCAGCTATCCAGATTGATACTGGCGTGGGGCCGCCCGCTCGCGGGGCCGTCGGGGTCCGCCGTCGAATACCAAAGGATTACTCGGGAGCGACCGACGGGTCGGATATGACGCTCCGGAAGCCGCCGTTGCGCGCGGGTCACGCCGAGCGCGACGCGAAGTTCACCGAGTTCGGCGGCTGGGACATGCCCGTCGAGTTCGAGTCGATCCAGGCCGAGCACGCGGCGGTGCGCGAGGCCGCCGGCGTCTTCGACGTCTCCCACATGGGCGAGATCGAGGTCGCCGGCCCCGACGCGACTGCCCTCCTGAACCGGCTCACGACCAACGACGTGGCCGCGCTCTCGCCCGGAGACGCGCAGTACGCCGCGATTACCCGCGACGACGGCGTGATGCTCGACGACACCGTCGTCTACCGTCTCCCCGACGAGCAGCGATCGGTCGAAGCAGGGTCCAGCGAGGCGAGGTCCGAGGAGGCAGGGTCCGACGGCGGGCGATCGGAGACGGTGCCGGCGTACCTGTTCGTCCCGAACGCGGGCCACGACGCCGAGATGCACGAGCGGTGGGTCGACCACCGCGACGAGTGGGACCTAGACTGCGAGGTCCGCAACGTCACCGAGGACTGGGCGATGTTCGCGGTGCAGGGGCCCGAGGCGCCCGACCTCGTCGCCAGCGCTGTCGACGACGGCGGCCCCGACGTACGCGATCTCTCACGGTTCTCTGCGACGTTCGCACCGTTCGCCGGCGCGGACTGTTGGGTCGCCCGAACCGGCTACACCGGGGAAGACGGCTTCGAACTGCTGTGTCCGTGGGACGACGCGGAGGCGGTGTGGGCGCTGTTCGCCGACGATGCGACGCCGTGCGGCCTCGGCGCGCGCGACACGCTGCGCATCGAGGAGGGCTTTCTCCTCTCGGGGCAGGACTTCCACCCCGAAGACGAGCCGCGGACGCCGTACGAGGCCGACATCGGCTTCGCGGTCGATATCCACACTGAGTTCGTCGGCCGCGATGCGCTCGCCGCGCAGGCAGAGTCGGGGATCGAGGAGACGTTCGTCGGCATCGAACTGCTCGACCGGGGGGTGCCGCGCCACGGCTACGACGTGACCGACGAGGACGGCCACGTCGTCGGGACGGTCACCTCGGGGACGATGAGCCCCTCGCTGGGCAAGCCGATCGCGCTCGGGTACCTCCCCGTCGACTTGACCGACCCGGGAACCGAGGTCAACGTGGTCGTCCGCGGGCGCGAGAAGCGCGGGAAGGTCGTCTCGGTCCCGTTCGAGTGAGCGCATGCCCGCCTCTCGCGGCAGCCCGGACCGGCTCGCTTGGGCGGGGTATTTTGCGCCGCTGAGAGACGTGGGTGTATGAACGAACGCGCGCGGTCGGTCCTCAAGGAAGCGACGCTCGACGAGGCGGTCTCGCTGTGTCACGGCGCCGTCGACCCCGAGGGTGACGCCACCGGTTACATTTCCGGTATCGAGCGCCTCGGTGTCTCTCCGACCCGTTTTGTCGACGGGTCGCTCGGCGTTCGCGTCCCCGGCCAGGCGGCAACAGCGTTCCCCGCGCCGCTGGCGGTCGCGGCGACGTTCGACACCGAGATCGCGGCCGACGTGGGCGCGGCGATGGGCCGGGAGGCGGCCGCGCTCGGACAGGACGTGCTGCTCGCGCCGGGGACGAACATCGTCCGGGTGCCCCACGGCGGTCGCAACTTCGAGTACTACTCCGAGGACCCGGTCCACGCCGGCGCGTTCGCCGCCGCGACGGTCGAGGGCATCCAGTCGGCAGGCGTCCTCGCGTGCGTGAAACACTACGTCGCCAACAACCAGGAGACCGAGCGGGCGGCCGTCAACGTCGATGTCGACGAACGAACGCTCCGGGAGGTGTATCTCCCGCCGTTTCGCGCGGCCGTCGACGCCGATGTCGCGGCCGTGATGTCGGCGTACAACGCGGTGGGCGGCACGCCGATGAGCGAACACCGGCGGCTCCTTCGCGAGGTGCTGAAGGGGGAGTGGGGGTTCGAGGGGTTCGTCGTCTCCGACTGGTTCGGCACCGGCGACGCCGTCCGGACCGCCAACGGCGGCCTGGACATGGAGATGCCGGGCGTCCCGCTCTCGACGTTCGCGACGGAGATGGGGGCGCCCGAGGGGGGTGACGAGGAGGAGGCGTTCGGGGACGAGGCGGACGCCGGCGCGGATGACCACGGGGTGTCCGAGGAGTCCGCGGGGGGCGAGGGCGCGCCGCCCCACGGCGGCCTGCCGGACCCGCGGACCGTCGCGCGCTTCGCCGAGACGCTCGCGCCCGCCGTCCGCTCGGGCGAGGTGTCCCGCGACCGCGTCGACGACATGGCGGGGCGGGTCGTCTCGCGGCTGGCGGCGTTCGACCGCCTCGACGGCGACCGCCCGGCGGGCGCCGTCGACACCCCCGACCACCGCGCGCTCGCCGAGCGGGTCGCCGTCCGCGGCACGGTGCTTTTGGAGAACGACGGCGTCCTCCCGCTCGCTGACGCCGCCGCCGTCGCGCTCGTCGGCCCGAACGTGGACCGCGCGCTCGCAGGGGGCGGCGGCTCGTCCTCGGTTGAGGCGGCGGCCGAATCGACGCCCGTCGAGGGGCTGCGCGACCGCGCCGCGGGCGAGGTGACGGTCGCCCCGGGCCACCCGCTGATAGCCGATCCCTCGATGATGGACGCTCCCGACGACGGAGACGGGTCGGTGACGGCGACCGGAGGCCCGCCCGGCGCGGTCGATCGCGCCGACGGGTCCCCCGACTCGACCCGCACGCTCGCGGCCGCGGTCGACGCGGCCGCGTCCGCGGACGTCGCGGTCGTGTTCGTCCGCGACCGTGCGACGGAGGCGTGGGACCGCCCGGACCTCTCGCTGCCGGGAGCGCAAGACGACCTCGTCACCGCCGTCGCCGACGCCGCCGAGCGGACGGTCGTCGTGATCAACTCCGCGGGGGCCGTGGAGACGCCGTGGCGCGAGGCGGTCGACGCGGTCGTCGAGAACTGGTACCCCGGACAGGCGCACGGCGCGGCGACCGCGGCGGTCCTGTACGGCGACTGCGACCCGGGCGGACGGCTCCCGGTGACAGTCGCGCCCGAGGAGGCGTACCCGAAGGCGGACCCGACGCGGTTCCCCGGCGAGGACGGCGTCGTCGAGTACGGCGAGGGCCGACTGGTGGGGTACCGCCACTTCGACGCGACCGACGCGGAGGCGACGTACCCGTTCGGTCACGGCCACTCGTACGCCGCCTTCGAGTACCGCGGCGCGACGCGGGTCGACGAGCGGACGGTCCGCGTGCGCGTCGCCAACACTGCCGACCGGGACGGCCGAGAGGTGGTGCAGGCGTACGTCCGGTACGCGCGCGACGCCGATGCGGACGGCGCGGATGCGAGCGCCGACGATGCCGACGCCGCCCGGTTCGCGGACGAGCCCCGCCGCGTGCTCGCGGGGTTCGCCTCGGTCCGCGTCCCGGCCGGGCAGACGGTCGCCGTCACCGTCGACCTGGCGGACCTGCCGTTCCACCGCTACGACGACGGGTGGACGGAGCGCTCGGGCCCGTTCGTCGTCGAGGTCGGCCGGTCGGCGACCGATATCCGGACCGCGGTCCGGTTCGAGCGAGAGTAGTCCACCCAGTCCCACCGGCGATCCCGCGGAGGTTCGGATACACCCAAGTACCCCCGCCCCGGCATCTCCGATAGACGATGAGCTTCGACGTTCCCGACGACCTTCGCTACCGCGAGTCACACGAGTGGATCGACCCGGAGACCGGCCGCGTCGGCATCTCCGAGTTCGCCCAAGACGAACTCGGCGACGTGGTGTTCGTGGAGCTTCCGGGCGAGGGCGACGCCGTCGACGCCGGCGGCGAGTTCGGCGTCATCGAGTCGATAAAGGCTGTCTCGGACCTGTACGCGCCGGTCTCCGGCGAGGTGGTCGCCGTCAACGAGGCGCTGTTCGACGCGCCCGAACTCGTCAACGACGCCCCCTTCGGCGACGGCTGGATGCTCGAACTCGACTTCGAGGAGGGCGACCTCGACGACCTCCTCTCGGCCGACGAGTACGCCGACCAGATCGCGTAACGGTCGGCCCCTGCGATCGTCCAGATCCCACGCCGGGACGCCCGTCGGGCCTCGGTCGACCGCCGGTCGCTACAATCGCCGTTTTCGCCTCCGGACGCTTCTTGCCGTTCCTCCCCGTACCGGCGGTCATGTCACTCGACCGCCGCTCGTTCCTCGCGACGACGGCAACGCTCGCTGCGACGGCCGCCGGCGGGTGTACTGGCTGTGCGGCCTCCCCGACCGCCTCCCTCCGACTGACCGCCGAGGACGATGCCGGCCTCGCGCGGGAAGCCCTCACGGTCTTCGGCGACGGCGGCGACGGCGGCGACGGCGGCGAGGCCGACCCGAACCCCCGCGGCGGCCTCGCGGTCCGGGTCGTCGAGGCGGGGCCCGTGACGACTGAGGACACCGACGTGCCCCTCCCGACCGGTCGGCCGGTCGTCGTGAACGACGGCGTCTACCGCTTCGCCGCGGAGCCGGTCGACTCCCGAGAGCTGCGGTCGTTCTCCGTGACGATCAATCCGCTCCGCGTCGACGAGGGCGCGGAAACCCCCGGTCCGGGCGACCGGATCCGGTTCGAGGAGCTCCCGGCGGTGGACAGGAGGAAGTTCCGCGAGCTGGGGTTCGTCGACGAGCGCCCGTTCGGGATCGGCACGAGCCTCTCGTACCGACCGGAGGCCGTCGAGGAGTCGGTGCTCGTTCCGGAGCCGGAGTACTCGGTGATCGTCTGGCCGGACGGCCCGGCCCGGTTCGAGGTCGACGGCGGCGGCTCGTACACGGTCTACACCTACGAGCTGACGGCCGATCGCGTCACCTCAGCGACGGCGTTCGGCGCGGACGTGCGCGAGCGGTTCGGCTTCTCGCTGGCGGTGCTGCCGCGCGAGGAGCGGGAGATCCTCGACGCCGCGATCGATCCCGAGACCCCCGCACCCGACGGCGACGACTACTCGGGGTACCACGTCGCGAGCGACCAGGAACCCAGCGACGCGCTCCGGTCGCTCGTGAACCGGTTCCGCGAGCGCGAGCCCGTCGTCTTCGAGTGGGAGCGCCGGCCCGAGCCGTGGCGCGCCAGCGGCGAGTACGTCGTCCGCTACGACGGCGCGGTGTACTGGGCGTCGCTGTGGGTCGAAGAGTCGGCGTTCACGGAGACGCCGACGCCGGGCGCGTAGCCGTCCCGTCGGAGCGGCCGACGGCGGAGCGGACGACCGCGGAGTGATTTGAGGCGCGAGAGGAGGTCAAGCGATGGCGCCGCGGCGACGCGCCGTCAGCTCCACCGCGCGAGCAGGAACCGCTCGGCCGCCTCGCGGCCGTGCTCGTCCACCCAGTCTTCGGCGTCGGCCTCCGGACAGTCTCGGGCCTCCATGAGGCCGTGCACGAGGTCGGCGTACGGTCGCGGCGACACCGACGCCTCGTCGTCCACGTCGAGCGGGTCCGTCTTCGGGGGATCGACCGGATCGGTCACGCCACCGCTTGGCGGCGCCGACGGATAGCGCTCTCGACCGGGGCGTCCGCCGCTCGCGCCCGGCCCGCGCGCAGCCGGCTTCCGGCCGCACCGCCCGGGAACGAACGACTCTTGGTGGGCGCGCCGTAGGCACATCTATGGACAGAGGTGGACACGCGGCGGCGGCGAACCCACACGGACGTGTCGGGGTGGCGGCCCGATGAGCGGACGGTCCGCGGGCGCGAGCGGGTCGCCGTTCGCCCCCCACACCGCCGACGAGACGGCGGCGATGCTCGACGCGCTCGGGGTCGACGACGAGGCCGACCTGTTCGACATTCCCGACGAGGTCGCCTTCGACGGCGCGTTCGGCATCCCGCAGCGCGACGAGCGAACGGTCCGGGCTGATCTCCGGGAGACGTTCGCGCGCAACGACGACCTCACCGAGTTCCTCGGGCGGGGGCACTACTCCCACTACGTCCCCGCGGTCGTCGACGACCTCTCGGCGCGCTCGGAGTTCCTCACCAGCTACACGCAGTACCAGCCGGAGATCACCCAGGGATTCCTCCAGGCGCTGTTCGAGTACCAGTCGATCCTCGTCGAGCTGACGGGCCTGCCGATCGCCAACTGCTCGATGTACGACGCCGCGACGGCGCTGGCGGAGGCGGCACTGCTTTCGGACCGACTCCGCTCGACCTCCGGGTCGACCGTCCTCGTCCCCGAGGGCCTGCGCGACGGCAAGCGCGGCACCCTCGACAGCTACGTCGACGGATCGGACCTGACCGTCGAGACGTACCCCTACGTCGACAACACGGCCGACCTCGACGCGATCGCGGACGCGGTCGGCGAGGACACCGCGTTCGTGTACGCCGAGACGCCGACCGTGACGGGGGCCATCGAGCCGGCGCTTGCGGCGATCGGCGACCTCGCCGAGGACGACGACGCGCTGTTTTGCGTCGGCTCCGACCCGGTCGCGCTGTCGCTGCTCGAGGAGCCGGCGTCGGTCGGCGCCGACGTGGTCGTCGGCGAGGCGGGGGCGCTGGGGCTGCCCGCCAGCTACGGGATGGGGCTCGGCCTGTTCGCCTGCACGGAGGAGCACCTCCGGCAGGTGCCCGGACGCCTCGTCGGGAAAAGCGAGGACGCCGACGACCGGCGGGCGTTCACGCTGACGCTGCAGACGCGCGAGCAGCACATCCGCAAGGAGCGCGCCACCTCGAACATCTGCACGAACCAGGCGTGGGTGGCGCTGCGGGCGGCGATGCACGCGGCGTACCTCGGTCCCGAGGGACTGGTCGATCTGGCCGAGGACTGCGTCCGCGACGCCGCCTCAGTGGCCGCCTCCCTCGACGCGCTCGACGGCGTGACCGCGCCGCTGGACGACCGCCACCACTTCCGGGAGTTCACCGTCGGCGTCGACGACGCCCCCGGCGTCGCCGAGGGACTGGCCGAGCGCGGCTTCGCCGTCCACACGCTCGACGACGAGACGCTGCAGGTGTGCGTGACCGACCTGAACGTCGAGGCGGCCGACGACCTGGTCGCCGCGTTCGCGGAGGTGACAAACTGATGAACTACGACCAGGCCCGCTACGGCGACGACACGCGAAACGAGCCGCTGCTGTCGGAGAAGGACTCCACGACCGTCGACCCCGGCGCGGGCTCGGCGCTCCCCGACGACCTGACGCGCGACTCGCTGGAGTTGCCGGGGCTGTCCGAGCCCGAACTGGCGCGCCACTACACCCGCCTGTCGCAGATGAACTGGAGCGTCGAGGCGGGGCCGTACCCGCTGGGGTCGTGCACGATGAAGTACAATCCTTCGTTCGCGGACGCGGTCGCCGCCGACCCCAACGCGGCGGTTCACCCCGACCGCGACCCCGAGACCGTACAGGGGAACCTCGAACTCCTCCACGGGCTCCAGGAGTACCTCGCGACAATCGGCGGGATGGACGCCGTCACGCTCCAGCCGCCCGCGGGCGCTGCCGGCGAGTTCACCGGCATCGCCGTCGCGAAGGCGTACCACGAGCACCACGGCACCGACAAGTCCGAGGTGATCATCCCGGCGTCGGCCCACGGCACCAACTTCGCCACCGCGGCGATGGCCGGCTACGACGTGGTCGAACTCCCCTCCGGCGAGGACGGCCGCGTCGACGTGGCGGCCCTGGAGGCGGCCGTTTCCGAGGACACCGCCGCGCTGATGCTCACCAACCCCAACACGGTGGGGCTGTTCGAGCGCAACATCACCGAGATCGCCGAGGTCGTCCACGACGCCGGCGGCCTGCTGTACTACGACGGCGCGAACCTCAACGCCCTGCTGGGCCGCGCCCGTCCCGGCGACATGGGGTTCGACATCATGCACTACAACGTCCACAAGACGTTCGCCACGCCCCACGGCGGCGGCGGTCCCGGCGCGGGACCGGTCGGCGTCGTCGAGGAGCTGGCGCCGTTCCTTCCCCGGCCAAGGGTGCGCGAGGTCAACGCGGCGTCCGGCGGCGACGCCGACGGGGCCGACGCGTCCACCGCCGCCGACGGCGGCGCGCTGGCGGGCCACGACCACGGCACCGCGGACGAGGCGGGCGGCGCCGCGTACGAGCTGTTCGATCCCGAGCAGTCCATCGGCAAGGTGCACGGCTTCTCGGGCAACTGGCTCGTGTTGATCCGGGCGTACGCGTACATCCGTCGGCTGGGCGACGAGGGGCTGCTCGACGCCTCCGCGAAGGCGACGCTGAACGCGAACTATCTCGCGAGCCTGCTCGACCTGGAGGTGCCGTACGGCCCGTTCCACCACGAGTTCGCCGCGACCGCGGGCGAGCGCGACGCCGCCGACGTGGCGAAGGGGATGCTCGACTACGGCGTCCACCCGCCGACGACGAAGTGGCCCGAGATGGTGCCCGAGGCGATGCTGACCGAGCCGACGGAGGTGGAAAACAAGCGCTCGCTGGAGGATCTGGCGAACGCGTTCAACGAGGCGTTCGCCGACACCGATGAGGAGCTGCACGCGGCGCCGTCGAAGACCGCCTCACGCCGGGTCGATCAGACCTCCGCCGCACGGAACCCCCGGCTGTCGTGGCACGCGCTGGAGGCGGCGCGCGGCGCCTCGGAGAACGCAAGCGGGGAGTGAGACGACCCGCGGACGAGAGCGAGGACGGGTACCGACCGCATCGCTCCCTCCCTCGGGTCCCGGACTCGGACGCGCCGCTCGACGTGGCGGGCCGTCCGCGACCACCGGTCGCGACGCTCGGAAGCGAAGCGGTGTGTCGCGTCAAAATCGAAGTGACCGGTCGTCGTCGCCGCCGCGGCGACGCGGAATCGGCTTAGTTGCGGACGACGTTCGTCGCGCGCGGGCCCTTCGGGGCCTGTTCGATGTCGAATTCGATCTCCTCACCCTCCGTCAGATCCGGACCGCCAACGTCCTCCATGTGGAAGAACACGTCGTCGTCCTCGTCCTCAGTCGAAATGAAACCGTAGCCGCCAGTGTCGTTGAAGAAATCAACCTTTCCGTTTGCCATTGCAAACAAACGTATGGGTGGACCCGGCATAACCCTTCCGAGGGTCGTGGTACCACGAGGGTTCGGTTCGATCCGATCGCTGCCTGGGCTGTCGCCGCTTATCGAACGACGGTCACCGGAACCGACGACCGCCGCGTCACCTTCTCGGCGACGCTGCCCATGAGCACGCGGCTGAGTCCCCTGCGCCCGTGGCTCCCCATCACCACCTGGTCGATGTCGTCGCCCTCGTCGTCGAGATACTCCAAGATGGACTGCGCGGGCCCGCCGACGAGCCGGACCGTCTCCGCGTCGACGCCGCGCTCGCGGGCGCGCTCGGCGGCCGACTCCAGCAGCTCGTCGCTCGCCTCCTTTGCGGACTCCTCCAGCTCTTTCGAGTAGTACGAGTCCATCCCCTCGGCGTCGCCGGCGGACACCCACCGCGTGGGGTCGACGACGTTGACGAGCACCAGCGTCGCGCCCTCGTGCACGTCGAGCGCGTGATCGAGCGCCTTCGTTGAGTGATCGGATCGATCGAGCGCGACGAGTACGCGTCGTGACATACCCGCGACGACGCGGGGCGGGGACTCGGGCGTTTCGGTCCTCACGGACGCCGCGAGCGACGTGGTCCCCGCGAGCGGCTCGGTCGGCGCGGACGGCGCAGGGGAACGCGCCCGGATCGATCACGCCGCGCCGGGGGGTCCGGCGGCAGCCGCGACGACGGCCGCGAGCCCGACCGCGGCGCCCGCGAGGAGGGTGTTGCCCGCGACGAACAGCGCGGCGCGGCCGCGGTCACCCCGCTCCCACAGCCGCACCGTCGACACCGAGAACGACGAGAACGTGGTGAAGGCGCCGCAGGCGCCCGTCCCCGCCAGCAGGAGGGCGTCGCCGCCGACGGGCCAGAACACGAGCAGTCCGAGCAGGAAGCTCCCGAGGACGTTCACCGTCAGCGTCCCCAGCGGGAACGCATCGCGGTCGACCGCCGACCCGAGCAGGTGGCGCGCGACGGCCCCGACGGCGCCGCCGAGGGCGACGAGCGCGGGATCGGGAACCGTCGCGAGCGTCGCGACGGACGCAAGTGCGACGACGGCGCCCCCGAGCGCAACGGCGGCGGTCGCGATCACGCCCGCACCTCCCGACCCTCCCGCGGGTCGACGCGGGCGGCGAAGTCGCGGCCGACGAGCGCGGCCCCGAAGCCGAGGGCGTAGCTGCCGAAGAGGTACGCGGCACCGACGAGTGGCTCCGCTCGCGTCGTCTCGACGATGAAGGTACTGTACGTCGTGTACGAGGAGAGGACTCCCGTCGCCAACAGCGTCCGCGTGCGGTCGCCCAGCCGGTCGGTCCGAAGCGCCTCGTACAGCAGGAAGCCGAGCAGCAGGCTGCCGGAGCCGTTCGCTGCGAGCGTGCCCCACAGGCCCGGCAGCGCCCCGCCGACGGCGTGGCGGGCCGACGCGCCTGCGGCGCCGCCGAGCGCGACGAGCCCGAGCGTGAGCGTCTGCGAGTCCCGCGACATGGGAGGGGCGTCTCGCGTGGGTCGTATCCGAGTGTCGATCGCCGCGCGGCGACTATGTCAACTAATACCAAATAAGGGATTCTCATGGGGTAAAACCAGTTATAGAATATTATCATTATAGTTCGTTACATTTATTATATCTCCTCGGCTCGACACGGGTGAGGCGACACAGCATGGGTGTACATCACCGGAAATCCGCCGCAGGACACGCACAGGCTACGACGACCGACCGCGACCCGCCGACGCCACCCACACCACCCGAACGACCCACACCATGACGTTCAACCCGAACCCGAAGACCGACCTCGACGAGATCGACAACCGCGAACTGAGCCTGTTCTCGACGGAGGGCGACGACCGATGAGCCGTCGCACCACCCGCGCCACTTCCGGCAGCAGTCCGCCGGAGGAGACGGACGCGCCACTGGTCCCCGACCTGGGGACGCGAACGGGCCGCACCGCCACGACGACCGACACCGCAGACATCGCTGACACCGCAGACACCCGACGCGACCGCGCCGAGCGCCGCCGTCGCCGCGACCCGTTCGAGATCGCGCTCATGGAGGATTCCGAATAATGCACCCCTCAGAACTCGACCAGGACGTCTTCACGAAGGATATTGATAACCCGCAGGGCGCGAAGCTGCGCCAGATGCTCGACGAGCAGGACTACGTCTTCGCCCCCGGGATGTACCACGCGCTCGACGCCCGGCTGGCGGAGATGGCCGGTCTCGACGCCGCGTACATGTCGGGCTACTCCACCGTCCTCGGCCAGTTCGGCTTCCCAGACCTGGAGATGGTGACCATGACCGAGATGGTCGAGAACGCCAAGCGCATGGTCGAGGCGACGAACCTCCCGGTCATCGCCGACTGCGACACCGGCTACGGCGGCACCCACAACGTCCGCCGCGCCGTCCGCGAGTACGAGAAGGCCGGCGTCGCCGCCGTCCACATCGAGGACCAGACTACCCCGAAGCGCTGCGGTCACATCGCGGGCAAGCAGATCGTCTCCCGCGAGCAGGCGCGCTCGCGCTTCGAGGCCGCCGTCGACGCGAAGCAAAGCGAGGACACGGTCGTCATCGCCCGTACCGACGCGTACGGCTCGGCCAACGGCGACTGGGAGGAACATCTCGAGCGCGGTCGCATCTACGCCGACGCCGGGGTCGACCTCGTCTGGCCCGAGATGCCCGACCCCTCGCGCGAGGACGCCGTCGAGTACGCCGAGACGATCCACGAGACGCACCCCGACCTGGATCTGGCGTTCAACTACTCCTCGTCGTTCGAGTGGGGCGCCGAGGAGGACCCGCTCACCTTCGAGGAGCTGGGCGACCTGGGCTACACGTACCAGTTCATCACGCTGTACGCCCTGCACTCGGGCGCGCACGCCGTCTACGAGGACATGCAGAACATCGCCGAGAACGGCGCCGAGGCGCAGTGGGACCTCGAAGAGCGGTACATCGGCCACGAGACCGAGAGCCACCACGCGCTGTCGTTCGTCGACCGCTACCAAGAGATCGAGACGCGGTTCGACCCCGAGGCCGAGGAGCGCATCGAGGACTCGGCCGGCTTCGCGGAGGACCGCTCGGAGCCGATCACCTCGAACGACGACGACTGATCGCCGACGCGCCGTCCGCTCGTCACCGACCTGATTTTTCCGGCTCGTCGTCACTCCAGCGGCCCCGCTAACCGCCGGAACTACGTCCCCTCGCGCTCAGACCCGACTGATGACCGACGCCGACGCGCCGGCTCGCCCGAACGGCGGGGAGAGCGCTCCGGACGAGACCGGTCCGCGGGAACCGGCAGAGCCGGCAGACCCGCTCGACCCGACCGTCGAGGACCTGATCGAGGACCTGGAGACGCTGGAGGCGGCCGTCGACGACACCGACGAGCGGCGGAAAGTCCGCGCGGCGATGCGGACCGCCCGCGACCTGTCGACCTCGCGGCCGACGGTGTTCGGGCGGGTCGTCCGCGGATTCGACCGCGGCGACATCGCTGAGGCGCTGCTCGGGAGCGTCCTGTTCGGTATCCCGATGCTGGTCGAGGGCGGCACGACTGAGGTGGGCACGTACCTGGCCGCCCACCCCGCGTCTCTGCTCGTGACGGCGGCGGTGACGGTGCTGCTGGTCGTCGGTATCATCTACGTCGCGGATTTCCAGGACGTGCGCGTCCACCGGCCGATTCTCGGGGTTGTCCCGAGGCGACTGGTCGGCGTCCTCGGCGTCGCCGCGCTCACGGCGGTCGTCGGGCTGACCGCGTGGGGCCGCATCGACTGGGGCGACCCGGCGGTCGCGCTCGGGAGCATCGTCGTGGCGGCAGTCCCGATGGCGGTGGGAGCGGCGCTGGGGGACCTGCTGCCGGGATAGCTGTGCGTCGGGCGGGCGGAGCGGTCGACGCCGTCTCCGGCGGACCGCCGACCGCAGAGCCGGTCGTCGAACCCAGAGGAACCGCTTCCGTTACGCCTCTACCGGGTCGGCGCGGTCGCCGTTGATCCGCGTGAGGCCGTAGTCGCACTCATTGCAGCGCCACTTCGTCTTCTCGCCCAGGTGGAGCGTCATCGCGGCGACGCGCCAGAAGTCCCGGTCCTCGCCGCAGCGCGGGCAGGAGAATTCCATTTCGAGGCTCATACCCGTGGATGGGTGGCCGGAGACTTTCAAAACACCGGTCCCCGCCGCGGCCGGGGCGGGCGTCGAACCGGCGGGGGTCTCATCGCGAATCGCCGAGTTCATTCGCGTCGCGGCCGGCAGTCGCGACCGTGCGACCGATCCCCGACGCCGTCGCCGGCGCGCTCTACGCCGCGGGCCTGCTCGCCGTCGCCGGCGCGCTCGCGTGGGCGACGGGCCGTGCGCTCGTGTTCCCGAGCCTCGGTCCGTCGGCGTACCTGCTCGCCGCCGGCTCGGATCGCCCGAGCGCGCGGGCACTCCTCGGCGGACACGCCGTCGGGATCTTCGCCGGCCTGCTCGCGTACCACGGGCTCGCCGACGGCGCGGCGATCACCGGCGCGCTGGCTGCCGGGGGGTCCGCCGGCGCGCGTCTCGCGGCCAGCGCCGTCGCCTCGGTCGGCCTCACGACGCTCGGGATGGCGCTGACGGACACGCGCCACGCTCCCGCGTGCGCGACGACGCTCATCGTCTCACTGGGGCTGCTTCCCTCGCCGGCGGACGCCGCGGTCATCGCCGTCGGCGTGTTCGCGCTGTGGCTCGCCTCGCGAGCGACCGCGCTGGCGTCGCGCGCGGGTCTGACGGTCGCGGCCGTCGGACGCGTGGACCGGTAAACGATAGCCCGAAACCCCCGGCGGTCCACCCATGCGTATGACCTTCGAGACGACGGTTCCGGTCCGCTACCGCGACCTCGATCCGATGAGCCACGTGAACAACGCCGTCTACGCCACCTACTTCGAGGAGGTGCGCACCGCCTTCTTCCGCGAAGAAGTCGGCATCGAACTCGCCGACTCGCGGGCCGCGCTGGCGTCGCTGGATATCGACTTCCGCGCCCCGATCGAGGGCACCGGCGCCGTCCGCGCGGCGCTGGAGGTGATCGAGGTGGGGACGACCAGCCTCACTTTCGGCTACCGGTTGCACCACGACGGGCGGCTCGTCGCCGAGGGGGAGACCGTCCAGGTCGCGCTCGGCGAGGACGGCCCCGAGCCGCTCCCCGACGCGGTCCGCGAGGCGGCCGACCGGCACGCGACCGAATGACCGGGCGGGACGCCGCCGGCGCGTCCTCGGTCGACAGCGGTCGGCGCCGCCTCGCGCTCGCGGCCATCAGCGGCGGCAACTTCAGTCAGTTCGGCGCCCGGATCCTGCTGGGCGCCGTGGTTCCGTTCATTCTCCTCGAGTTCGACACGACGGAGGCGACGCTGGGGCTTGCGCTCACGGGGATGTGGGCGACGTACGCGCTCGCGCAGTTCCCCAGCGGCGTCCTCGCGGACAGACTGGGCGAGCGACCGCTCGTCCTCGCCGGCATCGTCGGCGCGGCCGTCGGGACGGCGCTAGTCGCGGTGTCGCCGACAGTGCTCGTGTTCGGCGCGGCGACGGTCGTCCTCGGCGCCGGGGCCGGCCTCTTTTTCGCGCCGGCGACCGCGCTGCTGTCTCGCCTCTACGACGAACGCGGCGGCGCGCTGAGCGTCCTCACGGGTGCCGGCGCCGTCGCGGGTGCGGCGTTCCCGGCGGCGGGCGGCGTCATCGCCGAGCGGTTCGGCTGGGAGGTCGCCGTCGGTGCCGGCGTCGCCGTCGCGGTTCCCGCGGTCGCGGCGACCCTGCTGTTCGTCCCCGCCGTGCCGCCGGCGAACCCCGAGCGCGACCTCTCGGCGCTGGTCGACCCGGCGCGTATTCGCGGGATCCTCGCTCGGCCGCCGCTGGCGTACACGACGGCGCTCGCGGTGCTGTGCGGGTTCACGTTCCAGGCTGTCTCCTCGTTCCTGGCGGCGTTCCTCGTCGCCCACCGTGGCCTCGCGCCGTCGACGGCCGCGACCGCCTTCGGCGCGGTGTTCGGCATCAGCGCCGTCGCGCAGCCGGCGAACGGCCGGGTGTCGGACGCGCTTTCTCGGGACGCCGCCGTCGCCAGCAGCGTCACCCTCGCGGGCGTCGGCATCGCGACGCTGGTGCTCATGCCGGGGCTCGCCGGGACCGTCGTCGGCGTGGCGGTGCTCGGCGCCGGCATCTCGTGGCCCGGGCCGATACAGGCGCGGTTCATGGACCGGCTGACCGACGCCGAGCGCGGCTACGGGTTCGGCCTGCTGCGCACGGTGTACATGTTCCTCGCCGCGTCGGGCTCGGTCGTCACGGGTGTCGTCGCGAGCGCGGCGGGGTGGCCCGCCGCGTACGGACTCGTGATCGCGCTGCTTGCGACGTGTCTCGGGCTGTTGGGCGCGAATCGCGTGCTGGGACTCGGGCTGTAGCGCGGCTCCTCGCGCCGCCGCGCTTCTCGCGTCGGTCGTCTCTCGGCGCTCGCCACTGGCCTACTGCCAGGTGCGCTCGGCCAGCGCTTTCGAGGCGTCCGTCACGGCCGCGGGCGTGTCCACGCTCGCGAACGGCGCCGGCGGCACCGACGCCTCGACGGCGTCCAGCCGGTCGAGCACGGCCAGCATGCGGCCATCAGCGCCGACGGACTCGCAGGCGGCCAGCGTCGGCGAGACACGATAGACGGCGCCGAACGGCTGTCGCCGTTCCTCGGCGACCGGGACCACGACGTCGGCGTCGCCGAGACGAGTCGCGAGCGCGCAGACGGTCGCGGCGTCCAGCCAGGGCATGTCACAGCCGACGACGACGGCGCGGTCGGCGCCCGCGTCTGCGGCCGCCGACAGTCCGGTCGACAGTCCGGCCACCGGACCGGCGTCCGGCGTCGGATCGATCGCGAACCGCACCGCTCGCTCCGGCAGGACGTCCGCGATCGCTGGGCGTTGGTCCGCACGGCAGTTGATCACCGTTCGTTCGACCGCCGACGCGAGTCGCTCGACGACCAACGCGACCATCGGTCGCCCGGCCACGTGAACGAGTGCCTTCTCGCGGTCGCCGAAGCGGCGCGACCGCCCGCCCGCGACGACGACGAGCGCGCCGATCACGTGAGGAACCCCGCCTGCCCCGTGAACGCGAGGTACAGCGAGAAGCCGGTGACGAGGATCGCGATCACCATCTCCGCGTACAGTACCACGCGTCCCCACGTGTACCAGTCGTCGTAGTCGGCCATCAGTCATCACCTCCTGCGACCGCGGCGTCGCCCCCGCCGTCGCCGAGCCACCGTTCGGCCGAGCCGATGCCGTACTCGCGCGGGTCGTCCTCGTGGCGCATCGCCCACGCGAAAAACAGCATGATCGGCACGAAGATGCCGAGCGCGACCGCGGCGTACCCAAGGTGAATGTTCGGCAGGTAGCCGTACACCAGCGGGTAGACGATGCCGCCGCTGGTTGAGACGCCGCCGATGAATCCGGAGGCGGTTCCCGGGCGGTCCTCGAACAGCACCGGGACGATGGCGAACACGCCGCCGGTGCCAAAGCTGACCGTGACGCCGAACACTGCGAGCACGACGACCGAAATGGGAAGCAGACCCGCGAGTCCCGCAATGGTCAGTGCGACCATCGTGACGGTGATGCACACGAGCGCGGTCATCAGCCAGTGAACGCGCGGGGAGTACTCCTGCATCGTCGACAGGAACGGGTACGGCGTCCAGTCCTTGCGCTGCCAGAGGTCGGACATGTACCCCGAGAACGGCCGGAACAGCGACGCGTTGAACGACTGCACCGCCGCGAACGTCCCGGCAGCGGTCTGGACGGCCGCGACGCCCTCGAAGCCCAGATCTGCGATGGGATCGGCAAAGCCCGCCGCGTAGTAGCTCGGGAGCCAGGAGTTCATCGCGATCTCCAGGCCGAACGACATCGCGTACGCCAGCATCAGCCCGATGGCGGCGTAGCGCGTCCACACGTACAGCGTATCGCCGAGCGACGTGTTCGACTTCGCCGTCTCGGCGGTCGCGCGGTCGCGAGCGGCCTGCCCGCGCCACTTGTACACCGCCGCGATGGCGACCGCGACCAGCCCGAGGTGGAGGAACGCCTCCGAGAAGTCCGTCCCGTAGATCCGCGGGAGCAGGAGGGCGCCGACGCCGGCGCCGACGTTACCGGTGCCCGCGTACAGCCCCTCGGCGGTTCCGATCTCGTGTTCGTCGAACCACTGGGCGACGTGCTGGATGCCGACGACGAAGGTGGCGCCAGCGCTGGCGACGACCATCCGCTCGACGAACAGCACCTCGAACGCCGAGAGGAACGCCACCTCAGAGGCGTACGCCGACAGCACCGAGACGCCGCCGGTGACCGCCAGCACGAACGCGAACACGTTGTGCGCGCCGAACCGGTCGGCGGCCCACCCGGCGGCGACGCGGCCGGGCGGCGCGAGCCAGATGGCCGAACTCGCGAGCAGCGCGAGTTGGCCCGTCGAGAGCCCGTAGAACTGGCCGATGCTCGGCGAGAACGCCGCCGTCGAGAACCACAGCAGGAACGCCCAAAAGAACGCGACGGTCGCGAGGACCAGCTGTTCGATCTTGTTAGTCATCGCTCATCACCTCCGAGCCGACCGCGACCGCGTCGGGATCGTCGGCGCTCACTGTCGTCAGCCGCACCGCACACTGCTTCAGGTTCGGCTCGTCGGACTTCGGGTCGGTGTCGGGCAGCGTCACCTCGTTCACGGCCGGGTGGTGGATCGGGAGCCACACGAGGCCGGTCGGAACCGCCCCGTCGGCCCGCGGGCGGACGCGTATCTCCCCGCGCCGAGAGCCGAGCGTCGCCGTGTCGACAGGGTCAACCGGGGCGGCCCCGTCGGCTGCGTCGTCGTCCGCCTCCTCGTCCGCGTCGCCGGCAGGTTCGACAGCGGCGGCGTCCGCGAGCAGTCCCAGCTCGGCCAGCGTTTCGGGGTGCACCCGTGCCACGGGTGGGGAGTCGTTCACGCCGCCGCGCGAGCGGACGCCGGTGTTGTAGCCGTCCGCCTCGCGGGCGGTCGTCAGCGTGAGCGGGTACGCCTCGTCGGTCGGCTCCGCGAGCCCGCCGTCGACAGCCGACGAGAAGCGCGCCTTCCCCGAGGGGGTCTCGAACGCCCATCCGCCGAGATCCGTGCGGTAGCGGTACCCGCCCTCCGAGAGTGCGTCGGGCGCGGGCCACCGAACCGCGCCGGCGTCGTCGAGGCGGTCGTAGCTGATCCCCGAGCAGTCGGCGGGGGTGCCCGCCGTGAGCGCGGCGAACTCCTCAAAGACGGACTCGGGGTCGGTCGCCGGGAACAGCCCCGGACAGAGTCGCTCACCGATGGTCGTGATCGCGTCGAGGTCGGTGCGGATGTCGGGAGGGAGCTCCGTGACCGGGCGCACCCGCGAGACGCGCCGCTCCATGTTCGTCGTCGTCCCCTCGGACTCCCCCCACGTCGCCGCCGGCAACACTACGTCCGCGCGTTCGACCGTCTCCGTGCGGAAGGCATCCTGCACGACCAGGAAGGCGTCGTCGAGACGCTCGCGCACGGCACCCGCGTCGGGCATCCCGGCGGCGGGATTGGTCGCGACGGCGTACACCGCCTCGACCGGGCCGTCGGCGATAGCCTCGATGGTGCCGACCGGGCCGGGACCGGTTTCGTCCGGAAGCCGGCCGGAGGGAACGCCCCACGCCTCGGCGATCACCCGGCGCTCCGCGGGGTCGTCGAACGGGCGCTGGCCGGGCCACGATCCTTTCGAGGAACAGATCCGGGTCCCCATCGAGTTCGCCTGCCCGGTGAGCGAGAACGGCCCGGTGCCCGGTCCCATGTTCCCCGTGGCGAGACAGAGATCGATGAGCGCGGCGGCGGTGTCGGTGCCCTGCACGCTCTGGTTCACGCCCATCCCCCAGTAGACGAGCGTCGGGTCGGCGAACGCGGCCGCGAGCGCGTCGACTGTCTCGGGGTCGACACCGGCCTCCGCGGCCGCCGCGCCACTGTCCGGGAGTGCCGCTTCCAGGTCGTCGAACCCGACCGTCGCCTCGTCGACGAACTCTCGGTCGACCCCGTCGCGGTCGAGCACGCGGGCCAACACCGCCCGCGCGAGCGCGAGGTCGGTTCCGGGGTCGGGCGCGACGTGGGCGTCTGCGACGCCGGCGGTCTTCGTCTCGACGGGGTCGACGACGATCAGCCGGGAGCCGTCGTCGCGGGCGCTCGCTTCGATCCACCGGAACATGACCGGGTGCGCGACTGCGGGGTTCGCGCCCCACACGACGTGCGTGTCGGCGTCGTCGATGTCGTCGTAGGTGCACGGCGGCGCGTCGCTGCCGAAGGCGTCGTCGTACGCCGTCACCGCGCTCGCCATACACAGCGTCGTGTTGGCGTCGTAGTAGCGCGTCCCGAGGCCGCCCCGGGCGAGTTTCCCGAGCGCGTACGCCGCCTCGTTCGTCTGCTGACCGCTGCCGAGCACGGCGACGCCGTCGGGATCGCCGGCGGCCGCGGCGCCCAGCCCCGTCACGGCGCGGTCGAGCGCCACGTCCCACGTCGTCGGGTGGAGGTCGCCGTCCTCGCGCACGAGCGGTCGGGTGAGCCATTCGCCGTCGGGGTTCGCGGTCTCGTCGATGCCGCGCTGACACGCGAGGCCGCGGTTGGCCGGGTGCGACACGTCGCCGCGGACGGAGGCGATGCCGTAGCCGGCGTCGACGCCGATCTGGAGGTGTCCACAGCCCACCGCACACCGCATGCACGTGGTCGGAACCGGGTCGCTCACGGGTGAATCACCCCGGTTGGTGCGGCGTCAGTAGTCGGATCGCGGTCGCGGTCGGACGCGGCCGGATCGAACGGAGCGACCAGTTCTGGCGCCGCGTCGGCGGGCGCGTTCGTCGGGGCGGTCTCGACGGGCGGTGCCGCCGTCGTCGCCGGCGTGGGTTCGTTCTCAGTCATCGCTGGGGAGTGGGTCACCGGTCGCGTCCGTCGGGGCGGGGCTGTCGCCGTCGGCGAAGGGGTACCACGACTGCTTGGCGTCGTGGAGGCAGGGGTCGTCGTAGGAGGTCTCCTCCGGTTCGGCGAGTTCCACGAGCGTCTCGTGGCCCGTCGCGTCGACCCACTCGCGGAACGACTGTCCCTCGGAGCGAAGCGCCGCGAACGCCTCGACGAGGTTCCGAATCAACCCCGGAACCTCGTCGGCGGGCACGCGCTGGCGCGTCCACTCGATGAACGACGGCTCGGTCCCGATTCCACCCCCGACGCCGACGTCCATCGCCTCGACCATCTCACCGCCTTTGCGGGCGCGCATCCCCTGGAGACCGATATCGGCAGTCATCGCCTGCCCGCAGTCCGCCGTACATCCGGAGAAGTGGATCTTCAGTTCGGACACGTCGTCGGGCGTCTCGACGGTGCGCCGCAGCCACCGCAGCATGACCGCCATGCGCGCTTTCGTCTCCGTCAGCGCCAGCGAGCAGAACTCCGTGCCCGTGCACGCGATGGCGCCCCGGTCGAACAGCGTCGGCTTCGGCGTGTGGGTCTCCAACAGCGGCTCGTCGAGGAGGTCGCCGACGGCGCCGTCGGGCACGTCCATGATCAGGGGGTTCTGTCGACGGGTGAGCCGGATCTCGCCGGAGCCGTACTCGTCGGCGAGGTCAGCCAGGTCGATCGCCTCCTCGGCGCCCATCCGTCCCACGGGAACCGAGAGGCCGACGTAGTTGCGGCCGTCGGCCTGCGGGTGAACGCCGACGTGGTCGTGTTTGCCCGCGTCCGACCCGCGCCCGGCGTTGTACGTGTACTCGTCGCGGAGGTTCGTCCCCGCGTGGGCGGGCTCGAAGTCGAGGCGCTCGACGAGGTCAGCGCGGATCGCGTCGGTGCCGCGCTCGTCGACGAAGAAGCGCGCGCGGTTCTCGTTGCGGTTCTCGCGGTTTCCCTCCTCGTGGTAGTACTCTACGAACTCGCGGACCACCTCGTAGGCGTGTTCGGGGCGGACGAACAGATCCAGCGAGCGCGCCCGGCGCGGCTCGCGCCCGCCGAGGCCGCCGCCGACGCGGACGTTGAAGCCGCGGACGCACCCGGCGTTCCCGGTCGCGTTCGAGGGCTCGCCGCTCGTGTCGCCTCCGGCGTCTCCGTCGGCGTCGACCAACTTGCGCGCGGGTTCGAGCGCGACGTCGTTGATCGAATCTTGCGCGCAGCCCTCGCGACACCCCGTCACGGAGATGTTGAACTTGCGGGGCATGTTCGACAGCGCGTCGTCGCCGCGCAGGTCCGACTGGATCCGGTCCAGCAGCGGCCGCGTCTCCACGAACTCGCCGGCGTCCGTCCCCGCGACCGGACAGCCGGAGACGTTGCGCATCGTGTCGCCGCCGGCGGAGCGCGAGGAGACGCCGACCGCCTCCAGCTTCTCCCAGACCGCCGGAATGTCCTCCAGTTTCAACCAGTGCAACTGGATCGACTGCCGGGTCGTGAAGTCGACCCAGGCGTCGCCGAACTCGGGGTTGTCGACCGGGCCGGAGGCGTACTCGCGGGCCACCTCACCGATCGCCCGGAGCTGCCCCGGCTCCAACACCCCGCCGCAGTTCGTCAACCGCAGCATGAAGTAGCTCTCCTGGCCGCTCCGTTGGTGGAACACGCCCCAGAATTTGAACCGCGAGAACCACTCCTCGCGTTCGTCCTCCGGGATCGACTCCCACCCCTCCTCGGCGAACTCCTCGATCCGTTCTCTGACCGCGTCTCCGTACAACTCGTCTTTCCAGCGTTCTTTCTTATGTGGCATCGATATGGATGAATGAACTGAATCTCGCTGTATACCGGTCCAATTGTCCAGCCTATTTCGGATAGACTGACGAATATGCTCAGTGAAAAGCGCTATCCTGGATCGGCCTTAGTATGATTGAAGGTATTATCATTCTGCATTGATCGGCCGATCAGCAAGACGTATTACTACCATTGGTCACATCTAGTGTTTGAATGTCCAATTACGACCGACCTGGCTGGTAGCCTCCGACCGCGCGTGTGATCGGGTCCGATAGCGAGCGTCAACTCCGAGGACGTGTTCGTCTCTGAGGAGGAACTCGCGGACGACGATCTGCAGGACAGTAGTTTGGTGGCCGTTCTCCGTCGCCTCTCGTGGGCGGCTCGGCACGAAGACCTCGCCGCCGTGGTCCGTGGCCTCAGTCGTTCGCTTCGCTCACGGCTCGCCCTGCTCGCCGTTCGCACTCGAGGCCTCACGTTCGTTCGGCCTCGCACCGCTCACTCCTTCGGCCACGCTCGGTTCGTGCGTCTCGAACCACTCCGTCAACTCCTCGATCCGATGGGTCGCCCGCTTGGGGGTCCCGATGTTGTGGTGCTCGTCCGGGTAGATGACGAGCTTCGCGTCGACGCCCCGCTTGCGGACGCTGACGTACAGCTGCTCGGCCTGCGTCGGCGGACACCGCCAGTCCTCCTCGCCCGCCGTGATCAGGAGGGGAGTGTCGATCTGGTCGACGCGGGTGATCGACGAGATGTCGCGGTACAGATCCGGGTTCTCCCACGGCATCCCGAACTCCCACTGGTGCCAGTTGTGGTTGTCGTCGGTGCCGAAGTTGCTGTAGAAGTCGTAGATGCCGTGCTCGGGCGCGGCGGCGGCGAAGGTGTCCGTCCGGGCGACGGCGTGCGCCGTCGTGATCCCGCCGTAACTGAAGCCCGTGCAGAACAGCCGGTCGGGGTCGGCGACGCCCTCGTCGACGAGGTGCTCCATCGCGGAGATCACGTCGTCGGACTCCAGCTCCCCGCGGCTCCCCTTCAGCACCTCCGAGAACGCCCGGCCGTAGGAGGTCGACCCGCGGTAGTTCGGCTTCGCGACGACGTACCCCCTGCTCGTCCAGTAGTCGATCGCGAAGCGGTAGGCGGGCGCGTCGTAGCTCATCGGCCCGCCGTGGATCGAACAGATCGTCGGAGCGGGATCGTCCGCATCGGCGTCGAAGTCGTTCGGGTAGTACACGACCGCCTCGACCTCCTCGCCGTCGCCGTTCTCGTAAGCGACGACCTCGCAGTCGGGCAGCGGGTCCTCACGCTCGTCGAGCCACCCGTCGTTGAGCGCGGAGACGCGCCTCGTCGGACCGCCGGCGTCGTCCTCGCG
The DNA here is from genome assembly GCF_900129775.1 of Halobaculum gomorrense. Lineage (GTDB taxonomy): Archaea > Halobacteriota > Halobacteria > Halobacteriales > Haloferacaceae > Halobaculum > Halobaculum gomorrense. The sequence continues at coordinate 364,366 of NZ_FQWV01000001.1, forward strand.
CAGCTCGGCGCCGGGGACGGCGTACACGTCCGGCGGCTGGTCGGCGGCGGTCAGCCCGAGCGCGACCGTGTCGCCCGCGAGGTCGAACGCGGCGACGGTGCGGTCGCGGCCCTGCCGGGTGAAGGCCCGTCGAGGTTCGCCGTCGACGGGACACACCGCCAGGCGCGTCCACGCCTCGTCGGCGATCGGGACGACGACCATCTCGCCGTCGAGCCACCGCGGCGCGCCCGAGCGCGCGAGCGTCCGGTCCAACTCGCCGGAGACGGACGCAACGTCGGCGTCGGCCTCGTCGGGCGCGACGTACGCCTCGTTCGGCTCGTACCAGTTGTCGTAGTTGCTGCCGTCGAACGCGATGCGGTCGCCGTCGGGCGACCACGTCGGCGAGGCGCACCGGAGGCTCCCGTCGGTGACGACCCGGCGCTCGGACCCGTCGGGCGCGATCGTGCACACGTCGTAGGCGCCGGAGTCGTCGGGGTCGTCGTCGACGCAGGTGGTGAACGCGATCCGGTCGGTCGGCCCCCACGCGGGCTGGAGCCCCGCGAGCGGTTCGGCCGAGCCGGCCCCGGAGGCGTCGTCGAGGCGGTCGAAGCCGTCGGCGTCGGCTTCATCGGCGCCGATCTCGCCGACGAACAGGTAGGCGGTCACGTCGTCGAGCCAGCCGGCGCCGTCGCGCTTGTGCTGGAGCCGCGTCACCTCGATCGGGCCGCCGTCCTCGCGCTGATCGAGGTACTCCGCTTGCTCGTCGGTGGGGTCGCGCGCGGCGACGACGAGGCGCTCGCCGTCCGGCGCGAGGTCGAACTCCGTGACTCCCCGATCGAAGGCGGTCAGCTGGCGCGCGTCGCCGCCGCGGGCGAGGTCGAACGCCCACACCTGCTGTGTCGGCGTCTCGTCGCCGTCGGTCCCGCTGCCGCCGTCGCCGTCGTTCCAGTCGGCTCCCTCGGCATTCGACTCGGCCGCCTCCTCGCCGTCGCCCTCGTCGTCGATGCGGCCGCGCTCGCGGTCGAGGTCGGTGTCGCGAGCGGCGAGAAAGGCGAGGGTGTCCCCGTCGGGCCCCCACGTCGGCGACGACGCCGTCGACGCGCGAGTGAGACGGTGCGGTTCGCGGCTCCCGTCGGTCGGCGCGACGTACAGCCCCGTCCGGTGTTCGTCGGCCGCGGGATCGGACTCCTGTGCGGTGAACGCGACGCGGTCGCCGTCGGGCGACACCGACACCGCCGCGAGCAGGCGCAGGTCGTAGTACGACTCCAGGTCGATACCGTGCTGCATACGCGGCGGTGTGGGGAGCATTACTTCACCGTTCGGGAACCGGCCGGCGGGGCCCCGAGTACGCCACGCCGCCCTCGGCTCGCTGTCCCCGACCCCACGTCACGGCACGAAACTGATATTGGCTAGCTGAATACTATACCGTAGCCGGTTGTACTCACGAACCGACGATGCCGGTGACGCGACGAACGGCGCTGTCGGCGCTGGCCGCCGGACTCGGCGTCGGCGGCCTCGCCGCCTCGACCGGCTGTGTCGGGTCCTCGAACGCGAGTCGTGCGTCCCCGGGCGGCGACTCCGTGTCCGTGCTCGCGGCCGGGAGCCTCGCCCGCGTTTTCGACGAGCGTCTGCGGCCGCTCGCCGGCGACGGCGTCGACCTCGACTTAGAGTTTCACGGGTCGGCCGCCTGTGCGCGGCTGGTCCGCGAGGGCCTGCGAGACCCCGACGTGCTCGTGCTCGCGGACCCGGCGCTGTTCGAGGGGATCGCCGAGCGGTACACCGCGGTCGCGACGAACGAGCTCGTGGTCGCGCACGCGGGCGACACCGTCGGCGGACGAGCCGTCGCGCGCGCCGAGTTCCCATTGGACCCGGTGCTCGAACGGGAACTTCGCTGGGGTCGGACCGATCCCGACGCGGACCCGCTCGGCTATCGGACGCTGTTCGCGTTGCGGCTCGCGGAGCGCGCACGCGGGCGACCGTACCCCGAGGCGCTCGCGTCGAGCCGGCTGTTCCCCGAGGCGGAGCTGCTCGCCGTGTTCGAGGCGGGAGCGCTGGACGCCGCGGTCGTCTACCGGAACATGGCCCTGGACCACGGCGTCTCTCATCGGGTGCTTCCGGCCTCGGTGAACCTCGGGTCGCCGGCCCGCGCCGAGGCGTACGCGCGGGAGACGTACGAGCTCCCCGACGGCACCGTGGTTCGCGGCTCGCCGATCCGCTACGGCGCCGTCGCCCGTCGCGAGTCGGCCGCAGTCGCGGCGGTCTTCGACGCCGTCGTCGCCGGCGCGTGGACGGGCGACGCGTTCGGCACGCCGCCGTCGTACCCGCGAGTGGAGTCGGTCGGGTCGCCCGGGTCGGACACACCGGCGTGACAAGCTACTTGCCGACAGCGACCCACAATCGCGATATGTCCATCACGCTGTACGCGCTGGACGGCTGCCCGTGGTGCGAGAAGGTCCACGACGCGCTGGAGGATGCCGATATCGAGTACGAGACGGTCTGGACCGAGGCCCTGCACTCGAAGCGCGACGAGGTCGCGCGCGTCAGCGGCCAGCGCGGCGTCCCCGTGCTCGTCGACGACGAGCGCGGCGTGACGATGAACGAGTCGGCGAACATCCTCGAGTACGTCGAGCGAACACTCGCCTGAGACCCGATGACGATCTACACCGGCCGCGGCGACGAGGGGAAGACGGATCTCCGCGACATGTCGCGGGTGTCGAAGACCTCCCGTCGCATCGAGGCGTACGGGACTGTCGACGAAGCGAACGCGCTCATTGGGACGATCCGGCCCACCGGGCACGACGACGTGGACGAGCTGCTGCGCGCGGTGCAGGACCACCTCCACGTCCTCCAGGCGGACTTCGCTAACCCCGACCCCGACCCCGACGAGGGCGACCCGGTCGTCCGCCCACGGCACACCGAACAGCTGGAGGACTGGATCGACGAGCTCGACGAGGAACTGGAGCCGCTGACCCACTTCGTCCTCCCCTCGGGGAGCGAGGCGGGCGCGAAGCTCCACCACGCCCGGACGGTCGTCCGCCGGGCCGAACGCCGTGCGGTCGACCTGGCGGACGACGAACCGGTCAACGCCGAGGCCGTGGCCTACCTCAATCGCCTGTCGGACGCGCTGTTCACGTTCGCGCGGATCGTGAACGCCCGCGACGGCGTCCCCGAGGACGCTCCGGACTACGAGTAGCCGGACGCGGTCGCGGCGTCACGCGGGTTGCGCGGGTCGCCGGCCCCCACAAACGATTTATTCGTTCTTCCACAACCAACAGATATGTCCAAGCACTTCGAGGACGCGCGCTACTACCTCGGTCGTGCGGCGGATCACGCGAAGGAGGGTGTCAAAGAGGAGCTCGAACCGGTCGAGGACCGGGTTCGCGAGATCGTGGGCCGCGAGAAGGAGCCCGAGCCCTCGCGGCTCGACCGGCTCGAGGCGGACCTGACGGAGCTGTCGAAGAAGGCGGAGGGGGAGGCGAAAGCGGCCGTCCAGCAGGCCCGCGAACGCCTCGACGAGTACCGCTCCGAGCGAAACGCGGAGTAACGGGGTCGATGAGAACGCGGTCGGATTCAGCCCGACCCGTTCGCTTCAGAACGTCGGCTCGTCGCCCATGTCGTCGTCGAGTGCGGCGGGGTCCTGCTGTTCGTCGATGGCGTCGGTGAAGAGGTCGCCGTCGGCCTCCCCCTCGGTCGTGCCGTCTTCCTCCACGTCGTACGCCTGCAGGCCGCGCGTGAGGAAGTCCTCGATCGCTTCGTTGCGGTTGAGGAACTCCCCCTGCTCGGCGAGACGCGAGATCTCGCTGTCGATTCGGTCGGGCAGGTCGACTTCGATCTTCGTCACGTCCGCCCGTCGGTCGGCGGGCGGGATTAATCCTCGGGTCGGTCTCGGCGCCCCCGTCACGGACGGTAAGTCTTAAGAGTTCGACCGGGGTACGTCGTGATGCGGGTTGGTGGTCTAGTCCGGTTATGACGGCTCCTTCACACGGAGCAGGTCGGCGGTTCGAATCCGCCCCAACCCATTGTTTCGCGGCGCATCGACGACGAGCGGAGCGAGGAGTCCACGTCGTGGCTGGTGGTGTCCGGCAGACTCGAAGCAGGGAGAGAAGCGAGCAGACGCGAGCGGAACGACCGCGGTTCGAATCCGCCCCAACCCATTGTTTCGCGGCGCATCGACGACGAGCGGTGTGAACGACGCGCCGACTGGACCGTGTGTCGGGACGGTGACCACGACGAACGCGACCGCGATTCAGTCGTCGCGAGGGAGGTCGTCGTTCTGCCTCCCGGCGACACGGTCACGGATCTCCGCGGCGCGGCCGCGGACAGCCTCGACTCGACGTTGGATCTGGCCGGGGCGCTTGCCACAGAAGGACGCGACGTAGTGGAGGTCGGTCCCCGACATCGTCAGCAGGTACGCGGCGACGGTGTCGCCGCCGGCCTGAACGACCTCCGGCGGGATGCCGCGGTCGCCGGTGCCGACCTCCTCGAACCCGTTCACGTCGAAGAACACGTCGACGAAGACCTCGGCGTCTTCGGCGTCCTCGAAGTCGACCACCTCGCCGTCGGGGATCTCGACACGGTACTCGGCGCCGTCGGGCGACCGCCGTTCGACGATCCGCACGTCGAGGACGTACTCCCGGTACGTCGATTCCTCGACCGTCGGGGATCTGTGTTCGCGGCCGACGCCGTTCCCGCAGTGGCCGTACGCGTCCGTGGCGTCGCTGCGCCGGTCGGTTCCGGTTCCGTCGTGGTAGTGCTGGTCGTTGGGTTGCATCGTCGGTGTCACGTTCGTCGCCGCCCGCGAGCGAGCGCGAGCAGCGTCGCGGCCGCAAGCCCCGCGAGCACGACGGTGACCGGGAGCGCTCCGGTTGTCTCCGTCGTCGCGCCGGCGTCGACTGCGGTCGCGGCGGTCGTCGATTCGGCGGTCGCGGCGGTCGTCGATTCGGCGGTCGCGATCCCGACGGCGACCGTCGCGTTCGTCGCGGCAGGGGCGATTCGGGTACCGGAGTCGGCGTCGAACTGCACGGGATCGAGCACGAGTCGAGTCGTCCCCGAACCGTTGCCGACGATCGTCACCGTCGCGACCGTCACGTCGGTCGCACCGGCGTCGACAGCACCGTCGAGGTCCGCCGCCTCCAGCGCGAGGCCACCGTCCGTCGTGCGCTCCGGTGGCGTCGTGAGCCCGAAGGCGTCCGGGTAGCTCGCGTTCGCGATCCGGGCGACTCCGGACCCTGAGAGCGACACCTCGAAGTAGTACCCCGAGAGCCCCTCCGGAACGCTAGTCAGGACGATCTCGACGGTCGTTCGACCGTCAGTGTCGATGCGGATCGGATCTGTCGCGGGCCGAAGCGACGGGTTCGGTCGGATCGCGTCGGCCCCGGGCCCGGCATCGTCGACCGCGAGTCCGACGGCCTCGGTGCCGCTGTCGACGTGCGCGTCCACCGCGACGACGCCGTGGCCCGCTGCGGTCAGACACGCTGCCACCAGCGCGACCGCGAGGACGACGCGACCGGTTCGTTCTGTGAGTCGGTAGGTCATGAAATGAGAGTGGTTGTGGTGGTAACGGCAGTTGTCGTGACGGACGGCGTCGGGGTCTGCGGGAGCAGTTCGTCGCCGCCCGCCGACGGCGGCCCGCCCGGGCCGGTCGCTCAGTTGACCTCCTCGTACAGGTCGACCACGTCGTCGAAGTCGAGCTGGCCGTTGTCGTTGAAGTCGTACGCCCACTTGTTGAGGCGGACGCTGTCGCCGTCGAAGTTGCGGAACAGCGCCGTCACGTCGGCGTAGTCGAGGCGACCGTTGCCGTTCACGTCGGCGTAGTCGCCGTCGCCGTCGAGGTCGCGGGGGGCGTTCCCGCCGGCGACCGCCGGCGGACCGGTGACGACGAGCCCGGCTCGGCCCTCCGCGTCGATGGCGTCGCCGTCCTCGTCGTCCATCGCCTGCACCGTCACATCGATGTCCGCGGTGCCCGAGCCGGTCCCGCGCACCGTCAGCGTCGCGAGCGTCACGTCGCGGCCGCCCTGCCCGACGGTCTCGGTCGCATCCGTCACCTGCAGGGTCGCCGTCGAGCCGTCGTCGCTGATCGCGCGCTTCGTCAGCGCGATCTCCTCGGGGAAGGAGACGCTCTCGATCGACGCTACCTCGGGATCGGAGACGACGAGCTTCACCCGCGCGCCCGAGAATCCCGCCGGGAGCGACGACGCCGTCACGTCGAGCGTGCCGGTCGTCCCGTTGCGGACGGCGACCGCGCCGGCGTCGACCATGACGTTGGGCTGGTACACCCACATGCAGTCGTTCTTGAACGAGCGGGCGAGCTGGTCGGCGTCCTCACAGCAGAGGACGCGCCCGTCGTTCATCACGTACACGTTGTCGATGTTGAGCGGGGCCTGGTCGGCGACCTCGGTGGAGTCACTGCCGTCGAAACCGACGACGACCGGTTCGAGGCGCGTGATGTCGTAGTCGCGCTTCAACTGGCCCCGGTAGACGACGCCCCCGTCGACGCGGTCCATTCGGAGGTCACCCTCGTCGTCGGACAGGGCGTCGTTGTACTCGGCGAGCCCGAAGTAGACGAAGTCGCCCGGCCCGGCCCCCGCGACGCTGTCGACGCCCTCCGCCTTGTTGAACTCGATCGAGGCGCCGATCTCCTTGGCGGCCGCCCGCGTCTCCAGGAACGGCACCTTCCGCAGCTCCTCGTCGACGTCCTCCGGGCCGCGTTCCTCGTACTGCTCGGCCCACTCGACGATCTCCTCGTCGGTGATGTAGTTCCGGTTGCCGTTCTCGATGACTTCGCGGTCGGCCTCCTCGATGGCCGCGTCGAGGTCATCCCGCCAGTCGGTCTCCGCGTGGGTCTCCAGGTAGTCGACCTGCGTGATCCCGTCGTACTCGGCGATCCACGACTCGACCTCGCGGTTCGTGGCGTGGCCGAGCTCGATCCACTCGATGTCCAGCGGGACGTTCGCCGGCGACCGATCCTTCGCGGCCGACGCGTTCGTGATCTTCGGGGCGTACAGCGTCCCCGACAGGTCCATCGGGTCGTCGTAGCCGTCGATGAGCTCGTCGGCGACGAACTTGTAGATCCCCTTGGCGTCGCCGTCGCTGGTCTCGTACACCGTCCGTCGGTCGCCGACGATGTCGGCCATCTCCCAGGCTCCCCGGCCCATCACGTAGTACTTCACCGGCGTCGGCGGGTCGGCCGCCGGGTCGCGGAAGTCGACGTGGTACCCCTGCCTGTAGGGGTTGGGGTAGCCCTCGCCGATCGGCTCGGTCGTGTTTGTCCCCTCCGCCTCGGCGCCCGTGCCGTTCGCGTCGGGCTCTGCGGTCGCCTCGTCGAAGTTCCGCTGGTCGACCGGCTCCGCGCCGTTGTAATACGCCAGCAGTTCGACGCCCGAGAGCGCCCAGTAGCCCTGGACGTACCAGCTCTGGAAGTCCTCGTCCGCCTCAGCGTAGCTGGCGACTGCGCTCTGTATCTCCGTGGGGTTGGGCCGGTTCCAGAACGGTCGAGCCCCCCGGAGCCCCTGCCCGGTGCCCTTCTCGAGGATGTCGCTCACGGTCGCGGTGAGCGAGACCGTCGGGTGGGCGTACTCCTCCTCCGAGGAGATCATCGTCCCCCACGGGGTGAGCTCGCCGGCGCAGTTGATCCGCGTCCCCTGGAGCGCGCGAAGCGGCTCCGTGTTCGCGAGGTTGATGGCGTTCTCGAGGTCGGCCTCCCACTCGCCGTCCTCGGTCCGGCTGATGGGGATCCGCGTGACGTTCCCCGGGCTCGTCTCGAAGTTCGTGTACAGCAGCCCTTCGGTCCCATCTTCGTTCGTCGGGATAAACTGGTTGCAGTCAGGCGTGTACCCCGGCTCGGAGTACCGCGATCCGGCGAACCGATCGATCGGAACGCCGTCGGGCGTCTCCGGCACGCCGAGCTGTTCGGCGCCGCCGTTGATCTCGTCTTCCTGCTGGGCGAGGAAGACGTACTCACCGTCGCTGACGCGGACCCGGGACTGTTGCTCGTTCGTCGTCGGGATCGGCAGCTCCGCGAAGTCGTCGTTGCTCCCGTCGAACCGGAAGTCGAACCCGCTAACGTACCCGATGCCGCCCCGGGAGAACTCCCCAGGATTGTCGCGGCTCGGGTGCTGGTGGCTGAACAGCAGCGTGCCGTCGTCGAAGACGAACGGACCCGTCACCTCCGCCCCCAGCGATGTCGTCGCGAATCGCTTGATGCTCCCTCTCGCGCTCGGTGCGCCGACGGTGTCGGCGTCGGCTGCGGCAGCCACGCCCGAGCTCGCCGCTCCCGCTCCCACTGCTGCGGCGACTGATGTCTTCATCAATCGCCGTCTGGATAGGTCGACCATGCAAGTTCGCGATCGATGACATGCCTGAAAGCGTTTTATATGACTGCTATTGATGCGTATCTATCTTCACCAGGTGCCGAATATATCTTCTCGGCCGGGTACCGCTCGTGAGGGCTATTGTCCCATGCCTGTCGTGGGATACCGACGACGGCGCGTTTGCGACAGCGGGTTCACGACGCGAGCGCGCTCTCGACCTCCGAGCGCAGGGCGTCTTCCTCGACCGGCTTCGTGACGTAGCCGTCGGCGCCGGCCTTCACGGCCTGCTTCATCTTGTCGCGCTGCTCGACGCTGGTGCACATCACGACGCGCGCGCCGGGGTCGCGCTCCTTGATGTCGCCGGTCGCCTCGATGCCGTTCACCTCGGGCATCATGATGTCCATCGTGACCAGGTCCGGGCGGGTCTCCTCGAACAGGGTCACCGCCTCCGAGCCGTTCTCGGCCTCGCCGACGACCTCGAAGTCGTCCTCGAGGATCCCTCGGATGAGCGTGCGCTGGAAGCCGGAGTCGTCTACGATGAGGATCCGTCGGGTCATGGCTGACACTCCCCGGTGCCGCAGATAAGCGTTCACCCGACAGATCCGGTCGTGATATTTTGAGCGGCACAGTTAACGCGGTCTGGCGAGGGTAGCCGAACAATGGGACCACGAGAACCACGGACGGACGACGGCGTGAACGAGACCGGACGCTCGAGAACACGGGCGGACGGAGGGATCGCGGACACCGGTGGATCCGTCGGGGCAGGACCGCCGACCGCCGACTCATCGGGGCTCGCGGTGACCGACGCCACCCGGCGCGGCGTCGACGGCGCCGACCTGGCAGAGCGGCTCGGCCTCGACGCCGCCGACATCGAGAAGCGCAAGCGATTCAGTAGACTCACGCCGAGCGACGAGGAGACGCTCTCGTCGCTCGAACCGCTCCTCGAGGAACTCGCGCCGGCGTTGGTCGACGAGTTCTACGACCACTTCACCGACCACGAGGAGACGAACGCCATCTTCGGGCGGTCGAGTAAGGGGATCGAGGCGCTCAAGCGAACCCAGCGCCAGTATCTGACCGATCTCGGCGGCGGCGACTACGGACGGGATTACTTCCAACGACGCGCCCGGATCGGGAAGATCCACGACATGCTGGACCTCGGGCCGCGGGTGTACTTCTCGGGGTACAGCGTCTACTACGAGGGGCTGTTGAACGCGCTCGCCGACGAGGCGCGGGAGACGGCCGGAGTCGAACCCGGGTCCCCGGGCGAGGAGGCACTCTCGCGGTTCACCGACCGCCTGCTCCCGCTGTTGAAGCTGCTGTTGTTGGACCAACAAGTCGCGATGGACACGTACATCGACTCGTACGCAGAGCAGATGGAAACGGAGATCGAGCGCCGTCGCGAGCTGACCACGGAGGTCTCCGAGGAGGTCGAGGCCCCCCTCGAGGAGATCGGTGCCGGCGCCGTCAACGTCGCCGAGAACGCCGACGAGCTGGCGGCGTTGGCGGAGACGCAGGCGGATCGGATGGGCGACGTGGAGGCGGAGGTGGGGACGCTCTCCGCGAACGTCGAGGAGGTCGCCGCCAGCGCCGAGCAGGTCGCACACGTCTCCGCCGACGCCGAGCGGCTCGCCGAGGAGGGCGTCGACGCCGCCGGCGAGGCCCGCGACACGATGGAGGACATCGAGAACGCGACCGACGAGGTGACCGACGACCTCGACGAGCTCCGCGACCGCGTGGGCGAGATCGACGAGGTCGTCTCGGTCATCGACGGGATCGCCGACCAGACGAACCTGCTGGCGCTCAACGCGAACATCGAGGCCGCACGCGCCGGGGAGGCGGGCGACGGCTTCGCGGTCGTCGCGGACGAGGTGAAGAGCCTCGCCGAGGAGTCCCAACAGCGGGCCGGAGAGATCGAAGCGCTCGTCGAGAACATTCAGACGGGCGCCGAGGACACCGTCGAGAGCCTCGAACGGACCGAAGAGCGGATCCAAGGCGGCGTCGCCCGCGTCGACGAGGCGATGGAGCGACTCGATAGCATCGCCGAGGCGATCCGGGAGGCGGCCTCCGGCGTCGAGGAGGTCGCACGAGCGGCCGACTCCCAGGCGTCGACGACCGAGGAGGTCGCGTCGCTGGTCGAGGAGGCCAGCGGCGAGGCGGCCGCGGTTCGCCGCACCGTCGAGGAGATCGCGGAGGCGGCCGACGCCCAGCGCGCTCGCCTCGACCGCGTTACCGACTCCGTCGGCCGACTCACCGACGGGTCCGACCGCTGATACGGAAGGCTTAGTAATTCGATCGCCGCATGTTAATACATGGGCGTCGTCAGCGTCTCGATGCCGGACAGCCTCGTCGACCGGATCGACGAGTTCACCGAGGAGCACGGCTACACCGGCCGCAGCGAGTTGCTCCGGGAGGCCGCCAGGAACCTCCTCGGGGAGTTCGAGGACAAGAAGCTGGAGGACCGCGAGCTGATGGGGATCATCACGGTCGTGTTCGACTACGAGGGCACCACCGTGGAGGAGCGTATGATGCAGTTGCGCCACGAACACGAGGACATCGTCGCCTCGAACTTCCACAGCCACGTCGGCGATCACAACTGCATGGAGCTGTTCATCCTCGAAGGGAACCTGGAGCAGATCTCCACGTTCGTCGGGAAGATCCGCGCGACGACCGACACCAAGACGGTCGACTACTCGGTCACGCCCATCGGCGACGCCGAGGGGATCGTCTGATCGCGAGGGTACCGCCGCGAGCGTGATTGTGAACACAGCGAACAACTGTGGTCGCGAGCGGCGCGATCGGGCGGTCGGCGATGCACGGTTCCGGACCCGGTGCCGGTTCCGACCCGGCTGATCGCCGCCGGAGGATCCGCCGCGATCGGCCCGCAGTCGGTCGATCCGTTCGACTGCCTTGGTATGCGGTTGCACACCTCCAGCCGTTGGGATCCGAACCAAGCTTCAATACACGTGGGATCGTACCCCCGTAATGGAGTTATGGACATATCAGACATCGCCGTGCCGGAGTTCGTAGAGGTGGAAGCGGACGAACGTCTCGGGAAGATCCGCGCCATCTTCGATCGCGAGAATCCGAAGGGCATCATCGTGATGGACGACGGCGAGTACGCGGGCGTCATCGGCGAGCGCGAGCTGATCAACTCGCGGGTCGAAGACGACACCAAGGCGGCGGCGCTGCTGAAGCCGGCGCCGGAGGTCGCCCGCACCGAGGACGTGCGCGAGGTCGCGCGCGTCCTGGTCGAGGGGAACGTCAAGGTCGCGCCCGTTTACGAGGGCGAGCGGCTGTACGGCATCGTGACCGTCGACGACATCCTCGCGGCCGTCCTCGACAACCTGGACGCGCTGACCGTCGAGGACATCTACACGGAAGACGTGGTCACGGTACCCGAGGACGCCCACGTCGGGCAGGCGATCAACCGCCTGCGCGAGAACGGTATCTCGCGGCTCCCGGTGGTCAACGAGGGAGGCCGCCTCGAGGGTATCATCACGACCCACGACATCGTCGACTTCGTCGTCCGCGACGGCGAGCGACAGGGACGCGGCGACCGGCGCGGCGACCTCGACCGCATGCTCGATTTGCCGGTGTATGACATGATGTCGTCGCCGGTGCTCACCGTCACCGCCGAGGAATCGGTGCGCGACGCGGTCGAGCTGATGATGGACAACGACGTGAGCGGGCTCGTCGTCACGCCAGAGGATCACGACGACCTCGTCGCCGGCGTGCTCACGAAGACCGACGTGCTGCGCGCGCTCACGTTCACCGAGGAAGACGCGATGGACGTGCAGGTGACGAACGTCAGCCTGCTCGACACCCTTTCGCGTGAGGACATCCGCGAGGCAATCGGCCAGGTCTCGGACAAGTATCAGGAGATGCGCGTCCTCCACGCGCACGTCCGCTTCCACGAGCACAAAGAGAAGCTCCGGGGCACGCCGCTCATCCAGTGTCAGATCCGGCTGCGGACGACCCACGGCCAGGTCGCCGGGTCGGGCGAGGGGTACGGCGCGGAACACGCGTTCCACGTCGCACTCGACAAGCTGGAGCGCAACGTCCTCGAAGTGAAGGGCGTCACCGCCGACGAGCGCTACCGCGGCCAGCTCCTCCGGAAGCTGGGCGAGCTGTAGGTCGACCGTCGCCTCGCCGCCCGGAGCCCACACGGCGACCGGCGGCGACCGCGCCGCCGACCCGCGTCTCTCGAACCCGAACGGCTCGACTGTCCCGTCCGCTACCGACCGAACAGCCGTGCCAGCCGCCCGCTCGACCGCTCGCCGCCGATTTCTGCGTCCGCGCGGAACCGATCGACGGCGTCGTCGTCGACGCCGGCGGCGTCGAGCCGAAGCGTGTCCGCCTCGCCCTCGGTCTCGACGACGACCTCGCGCCCGCGAGTGGCCGCGTACACGCCCATGAGCGCCGCGCCGAGCAGCAGGGAGAGCGCACCGAGAACGCGGAGCACGTCGTCGACGAGCGAGAGCACCGAGAGCACGCTCCCGACCATCGAGAGGAGCCCGCCCAGCCCGGCGGCGCCGGCGCCCTCCGGCGTCGTCGCGCGCATCGAGTCGAGCGAGACCATCGAGCCGCCGAGCACCATCGCCAGGCCGCCGCCGACCGCGTACGCGATGGGGCGGACGAGCCAGTCGGTCGCCGTCGACGACGGCGACACGTCCGTGACGTTGACGCGGTGGACCGCCCGGAGGGTCGCGCGCTCGTCCGGGTCCGCGTCGGGCGCGAACGCGAGCACGCGGTGGCTCGTCGCCACGAGCCGCCCGTCGGCGACCGGGAGGCTCGCGCGGACCTCCTCGCCGGCGTACAGCAGCGACTCGACGGAGTCCGTCCCCGAGGTCGCTCTCGCGTCGCCGCCGCGTCCGGCGGCGCCGCTGGCGTCGTCGGTCGAGCCGAGAGAACCGGGGTCCGTGAGCGGCGACGGCTCGGCCGGCGAGACGACCGTGTCGGCGTCGTCGGCGCCGTCGGCGCCGAACGCGACGCCCCCATCGCCGGTCGTCGGGTCGCGGTCATCGTCCGCGTCGCCTCCGAAGTCGAAGCCGCCCATCGGTCCCTTACTGGCCGGCGAGCTTCTCGGCGATGCGCCGGGCGCCCTCGGCGGCCGCGAGGTCGGGCTCGTCGGGGACGACCACGTTCACGTCGCGGTCGAGTTCCGCACAGAGCCGCCGTTCGAACTCCTCGGCGAGGCCGGGGATGCACGCCATGCCGCCGGTGACGGCGATGTCGTTGTTCAGCGAGAGCTGGTACACCTTCATGTAGTCGTTGGCGAGTTCGGGGAGGAACTCGTTGGCGACCTCGTCGACGGCGGCGTCGAGATACCAGTCGAGCGCGTCGACGACGCTGTCCTTGATGGTGAACTCGTGGGAGCCGCCGCCGGGCTGCTGGATCACGTCCGAGAACGGCTCGAAGCCGCCGACGTTGCCGTGCTCCTCCTTGTACTCGCGCGCGGTCGTCAGGTCGACGTGGACGCGCCCCTGCGTCTCCTCCTCGACGTTGGCGACGATGCGGCGGTCCACGTCGTTGCCCGTCACCGAGCCGGTGGAGAACGGTACGAGCTGGTCGCCGCGGCGGTACGCGCAGGCCTCCAGGTTGGTGGAGCCCATGTTCACGGAGATGAACACGTCGTCGACGGCCTCGACGCCGTCGCCCATCGCGGGGATGGCGCCGCACAGCGACTCGGGGTACGCGCGCATGGTGTGGGCGCCGATGTCCGAGGACTCGATGACCTCGGTGAGGTTCTCTAACCCGGCGTCGTTCTCCATCGTCGGGATGGCGTACACGACCGCCGAGTCGGACGGGACGCCGTTGGCCGAGAGCAGCTCACGGAAGAATCGGCCGGCGAGCTCCGCGCGCTCGTCGTCCTCCGGGAGCCCTGAGCGGAGCATGTACTCCACGCGGTCCGGGTACTCGGCGGCGGCCTGCTCCCCGAACAGGGCCTTCTCCTCCCCCGTGATCGCGTCCTCGTACAGCGCGAGGCAGGTGAGCGTTCGCACCGTCGTGAACTCGCCGCTGTCAGCGTCCTCGGGATACCGAAGCACGGTCCGAGTGGAGCCGAGCTTCACGCCGATGGGGGCCGGGTTGCTGGACTCGAAACTGTCGTCGTCTGCGGATTCGGATTCTGCTGCCATGGTTATCGGAGCGCGGCGAGGCGGGCGACGAACAGCAGGCTCGTGCGGTGGTGGCCGACGGAGAGCCGCGAGCCGTCGGTGTCGTCGAAGGCTTCGAGGTACGCCGTGAGGGCGTCCTCGACGGACTCGTCGAGCCACTCCACGTCCCGATAGAAGGCGAGCGCCTCGCGGGCGCGTTCGCGCCCGCCGACGCCGACGAGGTAGCGTAACCAGTCGAGCGCAAGCTGGGTCCCGACCACCGAGTCCGGAAGACTCGGCAGGTAGGGCCTGCTCGCGCCGCCGGCCGCCGCCTGAAGGAGGAAAGCGTCTTCCACCTGCGCCGCCCGCACGCGCGCGTCCGCTCGACTGAGGAAATCGTCCGGCTGCGTCCACCGGTCCGGTCCCTCGTCGGCGTGCGTCGGCGCCGCCGCTCCCGTCAACGCTCGCAACTCCTTCGGGTCGTAATCGCTCGGTCTGAGCATGTCCTGGTTCGTCCGCACTCCCTGTGCCGCTACGCTTGCCTACCCGGAACCGTCGTAAATATGTACGCTCCCGAATATCACGGCTGAAATCGGACGCGTGGGAACGGTCGCAGCGACGCTTCGACTGGCCCTCAGGTGCCCGCGAGGGTGAACTCGACCCGCTCCTTGTCGCCGCCCTGGGTCGTCCGCCCCTCGACGGTCACCTCGCCCAGTTCCTCGGTGTTGCCGACGTGGGTGCCGGCGCAGGCGGTGCGGTCGAATGGCTCCTCGTCGTCCCCGCCGCCGATTTCCACGATCCGCAGCTCCGTGATCGAACTCGGGAGCAGGTCGATCCGCGTGCGCTCGGCGTCGAGTTCCGCCTCGGCGACCTCGCGGTCCATCGTGTAGTGCTCCACCGAGAGCGCGTCGTCGACGAGGTCGTTCATCCGGGTCTCGATGTCGGCCAGATCGGTCTCGGAGAACTTCGGGTGCTCGGCGTCGAGGCGCGCGCGGTCGGCGTACAGTTGGTTGCCGACAGTCCGCGCGTCGAACTCGTCCAGCAGGACGGCCGAGAGGAGGTGCTGTGCGGTGTGATAGCGCATGTGAGCGCGGCGGCGATCCCAATCGAGGATGCCGCGGACGCGCGCGCCCTCGGGCGGCGCCGCGCCGTCGAGGTGGTGGTAGACGGTGTCGGTCTTCTCCACGTCCGCGACGGCGAACTCGTCGCCGGCCGCGTCGTCACCGGCGTCGCGGTCCCCGTCCGCGCCGGCAGCACCGTTGCCGCTGGCGTCGAGCACACGGATCGTCCCCGTGTCGGCGGGCTGGCCGCCGCCGGTCGGGTAGAAGTGCGTCCGGTCGAGCACGACGCGCTCGTCGAGCGACCGCTCGACGGTCGCCTCGAACTCGCTGACGGTGCTGTCGGCGAGATACAGCTGTTCGGTCACACCGGACGTGGGCAACGGGCGCACTTAGCGGTTCGCGACGCGGCGGTCCGGACCGGCCCCGACTGCCCACCCCCGACCACCCATCCCCTCGCGGCGACGGCGATCGCTCGTCGCCGGTCCGACTTGTCGTAACGACTAAGGACGAAACAGGCCGTATCGTTCCGTAATGAGAACGACATTCGTCTCTTCGCAACGCAATCTACACAGGGGGTGGCCGCAGTGGGCGTCGAAATAAAGGGCTCGCGCGTCACCGCCGAGGAGTTGGCCGAGATGGAGCACTTCGTCCGCGAGTACCTCGCGGCGTCCGTCGAGAGCGAGGACGACGGCGGTCGGATGCGGTGGTATCCGTGGCACTCCGCGGAGTACCGCTTCAACCACATCCTGAACGTCGTCGACATCGCCGAGCGGATCGCGGCCAAGGAGGGCGCCGACACCGACGTGGTGCGCGTGGCCGCGCTGTTTCACGACGTCTCGAAGCTGGAGGCCGACCAGGACGTCCACGCCGAGGAGGGCGCCCGCGTCGCTCGGCAGTACCTCGAGACGCACGGCGACTACCCGGAGTCGTTCGTCGCCGAGGTGTGTTCGTCCGTCGAGGACCACTCCTACCAGGGGCCGGTGACGGACCTCTCGCTGGAGACGCAGTGTCTCATCGAGGCGGACCTGCTCGACAAGGTCGGCGCCAACGGTACCACCCTCATGATCCTTCGGATGGGCTACGAGGCGCGCACGCACATGGACGCCGCGGAGATGGTTCAGCGCGTGTTGGAGCGCGGGCGCGAGCACGCCTCGCGCGTCGAGAGCGACGCCGCCGAGTCGATCGCCCACGAGCGCATCAAGCGCGTGAAGTGGTTCCGCGAGTGGCTGGAGGACGAGGTCGCCGAGATGAGCCACGACCGCGAGTTCGACAGGGAGTAACACACCGGACTGGCGGTAGCCGGACCGATCTCCCGAAAGCGGGAGCGGCGGGCGCGGCGTCCCGATCCAGCGATACGGAGGCGATATCGGCCCACAACACACCGGAGACGACGCCGGCTTACAGGGTGTCGAGCACGCCGAGCACGCGCTCTTCGGTCTGGCGGCCGGGGTCGTGCTCGCTCCCGTCGCGGTCGCTCTCGCGGTGCTCGGCGACGGTCCGCTCCATCGCCTCCGCGAGCGGCGTCGACTCCCACCCGAGCGCGGACAGCTTGTTCGTGTCGAGGACGTGCGGGTACTCGCGGTAGAGGACGAAGTCGTCGGCCGAGAGGTCGGCCGCCGCGAGTTCGCGCTCGCCCGCGTGGACGATCTCGACCTCGGTGTCGGCGGCCTCCGCGATCAGATCGACCATCTCCTCCATCGTCACGAGCCGGCGGTCGCCGACGTTGTACGCCTCGCCGGGCTCGCCCTCCTCGGCGACGACCCGCAGGGCGCTGGCCACGTCCTCGACGTACCCGCGGTGCCAGAGGTTCTGGCCGTCGCCGGGGACGACCACGCGGTCGTGGTTCAGCACGCGGTCGATCCAGTAGTCGAGCCGCTCGGTGTAGTCGTGCGGGCCGTAGACGATGCACGGCCGGACGCTCATCGCGTTGACGCCCGCCTCGGCGGCCGCGGCTATCTCGCGGTCGCCCTCGGCCTTGCGGGGGCCGTACGACTCGTGGGAGTCGTCGGTCGCCTGCTCGTCGGTGCACTCGCACAGCTCGGTCTCGCCCTCGCGCTTGGGGATCTCCTCGACGCCGTAGGCCGACCCCGAGGAGATGTACACGTAGCCGTCCGCATCGGCGAAGATATCCGTGGCAACGTGCACATCCTCGGGGTAGTAGGCGACGCAGTCGACGACGATGTCGGGGTCGACCGACAGCGCGGCCGCCTGCAGGTCGGTGTCGTCGCGGCGGTCGCCCTCGACGTGGCGCACGCCCTCGTCGTCGGCGAAGGGGTTCTCGTGAGTGCCGCGGTTGACGATCGTGACATCGTAGCCGGTGTCGAGCAGGTCGTCGACGACGTGTCGCCCGATGAAGCGGGTGCCGCCGATGACGAGCGCGGTGTCTGCCATACGCGGGGCCTCGCGCGCGGCGGCCGAAAACCTCGCGGTCCCCTGCGGAATCGCCGGTTCGTGGCGGGCGCGTCGCCCGTCGGTTCGCGGTCTGCCGCCGTCGCTACTCGTCGCCCAGCGCTGCGAGCACCGCCTCCTCCGTCACCCTGTCCAGCGACTCGTCGGGGCCGGTGACGCCCGCGTCGACGTGCGCCCGCGCCGTCTCCGCGACGGACGCCGGCGGCGGCGTCGGCTCCCACCCCAGCGCCGCGAGCTTCCCGGTCGACACGAGCATCGGATCGGGCGTGTAGAGGGAGATGTCGGTCGGCTCCACGCCGTGGGCGGCCAGCTCCCGTTCGCTCGCGTGCACCGGGGTCACGTCCGTGTCGAGGGCGTCGGCGATCAGCTCCAGCGAGCGGTCGAGGGAGTACGCCGACCGGTCGGCGGCGTTGTACGCCTCACCGGGCTCGCCCTCCTCGGCGACGAGCAGGAGCGCGCGGGCGAGGTCCGCGACGTACACGCGGTGCAGCAGCGACCCCCCGTCGCCGGGGACGAGCACCTCGCCGTGCTCGGCGACGCGGTTCACCCAGTAGCCGAACCGCTCGGTGTAGTCGTGGGGGCCCTGTACGAGCATGGGACGGACCGCCATCGCCTCGACGCCCTCGGCGGCCGCCGCGAAGACCGCGCGGTCGCACTCGGCCTTGCGGGGGCCGTACGTCTCGGCGGTGTCGTCGCCCTCCTGTTCCGGCTCGCACGGGTGGAGGGGCGTCTCGTCCTCGTACATCGGCACGTCGCCGGGGGCGTACGCCGACCCGGAGGAGACGTACACGTAGCGCGCGTCGGCGAACACGTCGGTCGCCGCGCGGACCTCGCCGGGGTGGAGGCCGACGAAGTCGACGACGACATCCGGTTCGACGGCGTCGCGCGCGGCCGCCAGGTCCGCCCGCTCGGTTCGGTCGCCGGTGCGGTTCTCCACGCCGTCGCGGTCGGCGAACGGGTCGTCGTGCTCGCCGCGGGTGACGGTCGTGACCGCATAGCCGGCGTCGAGGAACGCCTCGACGGTGTGTCGGCCGATGAACCGCGTGCCGCCGACGAACAGCGCGGTGTCGTACTTGGGCATGGAAACCGATGCGCGAGGACGCACAAAGCCGTTCGTCTCCCGGCTGTCCGGACCGGCCGCTCGTGCCACTCGGTCGATGGGGAACGGAACGGCGGAACCCGACGACGGAGGGCGGTCAGAGCGGGCCGAAATAGAGTGGATCGCAACGAGAACCCGGTCAGAGCGGAACAGAGTGGGTCATACCGGAACGGGCGGGAGCAGAGCGAACGCGCGCGGGACGCGGGTTACGGCGTCCGGACCTCAGACGATCGCGCTCCAGATCGGCTCGATGACGAAGAACAGCGCCTGATAGCCGGCGTAGGCGACGACCAGCACGGAGGCGACGAGCGCGCTGTTCGGCCGGTCCAGTTCCATGTCGTTGCGCGCCTCGACGGTGCGGGCCTCGTACTCGAAGAAGTCGGAGATCACCATCCCGAGCACGAGGATGGACAGCACCATCCCGCCGTGCGGGTGGACGACCATGTATCCGAACGACAACACGATGAGCAGGACGTTCACGATCTCGTGCGGAAGGTACCGACCCATCGCCTCGTCGTCGCCCTCGGCGGCGGCCTGCTCGTAGCTCCGTTGCGCGAGCACGCGCGTGAGGAGATTGACGAGCACGACCGCGAGGATGGCGAACGGCAGCACATCCGCCACGGACTCCAGCGCCCCGAGCGGGACGAGGAACTCCAGCGGTGACGGTAACATGGTCACAACTCGGTCCACGACTCATTAGAAGCTTTCCAATCCCGGGCGGGGCGGCGTCGGAGCGGCGACTCGCACGCCTCGGACGGCCGCGCGCGACGGTCAGCGCCGCGGGCGAGCCGACTGCTCTGCGTGCGGCACTCGCATGAACGGAACGCGGCCGTCGACGGCGACGCGGATGTCGACGTTCGGCGGAACGGTGCCCGCGACCTCGCCGTCGGCGATCAGCCGCACGTCGCAGTCGTCGCGCTCGACGCGCAAGCGGGCCTCGTCGTCGAGGACCCACGTGTCGGCCGTCGTCGCGAACGGTGAGACGGGAACCACGGACAGTCCGGTCCCTGCCGCGAGCACGGAGCCGCCAGCGGCGCGCGCGTACCCGCTGGACCCCGCGGGCGTCGCGACCACGATTCCGTCCGACCGGACGCGACCGATCGCCTCGGGATCCCCGGCCTCGGCGACGGCGTACTCGGAGATGCGCGCCGGCTCGACGGTCATCAGCGTCGCATCGAGTACGGCTCGCGCGCGCGACTCGCCCCCGACGGTCACCGAGAGCGTCGATCGCAGCTCCGTCCACCCTTCCCCGTCCGCGACGGCCGCGATCGCGGCCCCGGCGTCGGCCCGGGGGACGGCGTGGCGACCGTCGCCGGCGTCGACCGGGAGGATCGGCGCCGACGGGTCGCCGAGGGCGGTCTCGACGAGCGCGCGCTCGCCCAGCGTGACGACCGCGTCCGGGTCGGCCTCGGCGTCGACGACCGCTCCGCCGGCGACCCTGATGGCCTCGCGGAGAGTGTCGTCGTCGCCGGCCAGCGCCGCGCGGAAGTCGGTCATGCTGTCGGGGTAGTCCGGGTGTTGACTTAATCGACGGGGTCTCCCCGTGACCTCGCGGGCTGGCTGGTGGAGGACCGCTCCTCGTTCTCGTTTTCGTTCTCGTTCTACTCGGTTACGGCGCCGTCGTCGTCGTACGGCCAGTCGCCGATGACCTTCATGCCGGTCGCCTTGTCCTCCGCCTCGAGCGCGGCGGCGATCTCGCTCGGGTCGCGGTGCGCGACGGCGGTGTCGGCGTCGGCGAGGTCGGCGACGAGCGCGGTCAGCAGGATCGCCTGCTCGCGGAGGTTCCGCACCGCCAGTTTCTCCAGCGTGTCGGCCTCGGTGTGGCCCCAGCCGCGGCCGCGGCCCTCGGTCTCGCCCGCGACCATGTACCCCGGGACGCCGTGGATCACGAACGGCCAGTGGTCGCTGTGGGGGACCTGCTCCTCGCTGGTCGAGATCGGGTGATCGAAGCGGTCCGCGAGGCGGTCGGCCGCCGCGGTGAGGTCGTCGAAGCCGTGCGTCGACAGCGACAGCGTCCGGCCGAAGACGTTCGAGTCGACGTTGACGACCGCCTCGATTGCGTCGCGGTCGGCGCGCTCGGCCTCGATCCCGGAGCCGACGAGGCCCACCTCCTCGGCGCCGTAGGCGACGAAGCGGACCCGGGTGTCGAGCAGGTCCTCCACTGCGGCCAGCGCGTTCGCCACCTCGACGATCGTGGCGGTCCCGGCGCCGTTGTCCATCGCCCCCTCCGCGATATCGTGGGCGTCGACGTGCGAGGAGACCAGGACCTCCTCTTCGGTGTCGGGACCCAGCTCGGCCATCGCGTTGCCGCTCGTGGCCTCGGGCGTCTCGCAGTCGACGTCGACGGTGACGGAGTCGCCCGCCGCTCGACGGGCGAGGCGCGCGCCGACCTCCGCGCTGACGCCGACGGCGGGGATGTCGCCGATGGGGGCGTCGTCGGTGCCGACGGAGCCAGTCGGCGGGAGACAGCCCTCCACGTGGTTGCGGAAGACGAACGCCGCGGCGCCGTGTTCGACCGCATAGTAGTACTTCTCCGTCCGGTGGATGAAGCGGTCGACGTCGTCGGGCGTGTCCGAGGACATCATGACGACGTTCCCCTCGATATCGCCCTCTTCGAAGTCGGCGGGGACGCCGTGCCCGAGGTCGACGAACTCGGCGGTCACCTCGCCGGCGGGCGAGCGCGGGAGCGCGATGCACCGCTCGTCGCGGCCCGCGGCCCGGACGCCGGCGTCGCCGCGCTCCCACCCCTGCAGGTCGAACTCGTCGATGTGTGTGTTGCGACAGCCCGCCGCCGCGAGCGCGTCTCGAACGCGTTCGAGGCCCTCGCGTTCCCCGCGCTGGCCCGCCATACGGTTGCCCACGTCGACGAGGTCCTCCAGTAGGGCCCACCCGGCGTCGCTCGTGAACACGTCGCCGATCCAGTCGGTTCGTTCGGAGAGATCTGTCACACTCGCCCGGTCCGCGGGTTCGGGTAAAGAGGTTCGGGAGCCGGCCGCGGGGGCCGGAAGTCGACGGGAGGACGGGGAGTCCCCGGAAACGGGGCCTCCGTCGATCGCCCCTGCTATCGGGCGACACGGACGAACTCGTAGGCGTACACCCAGTTGAGCAGCACGTACGTCACGACGCCCAGCGCCAGCGAGACGATCCACGTGCCGGCGGCGATCCGGCCGATCTTCCTGTGGGGAGTCTCGGTGCGCAGTTCCTCGGGCGTGTGGGTCCACCCGAGCACGACCGCATACAGCACGACCGGCACCGTCAGCACCGACAGCACGATATGGACCGCGAGCATCACGAGGTAGGCGACCTCGACGGCGCCGGCGTACGCGCCGAGGAACGCGGTCTCGCGGATGATGATGTGCTTCTCGCCCGGGCCGCCGCCGACCTTCGCGAGGTACATGACGAGAAACACCATGATGAGGCCGAACGAGGCGCTCATCGCGGCGGCGTGCTTTCGCACCTCGCCCGCACGTATCCAGCGCCACCCGAGCACGAGCAGCGCCGTCGTCACCGTGTTGACCGCGGCGATGGCGTGGCTCAGGAGGTTCACCTCGTCCTGCGTGAGCGTCGGGAACACCGACTCGGGGACGACGCCCGCGAACGTCCCGATGACGAGCGCGTAGCCGACGACCGAGACGACCGCGACCGTCGCGCGCGGGTACCGTTTCACCGTACCGAGCGGGCCGCTCGCGTCCGCTGTTGCCATTGCTCGCGATTGGGGTGGGGCCGACTTGCGTCTTCGGGTTCAGGTCTCGGCGTCGACTTAACTCCGGGGAAAAGCCTACACGCGCGGACGCGGACTCGGCGGCTGTGTCTCCTCTCCCTCTGGTCTCATCGCCGGTGTTCCCCTCTTCGCTGTCGACCGCGTTGTCGTGGGCGGCCGACTGGTGGGAGCTGTGGGCGCTCATCGCCGTCGGCCTCGTCGGCGTCCGTCTCACTCCCGTGGTCGTCGCCCGGTCGGAACGGCCGGCCGGCCTCCCGGAGGATGCCGCCCGCGCGGTCGAACGCGCCGGCGTCCCCGCCGACCGGGTCGGCGTGCTCCGCCGCGACGGGCGGGTGCTCGCGTACGCTGCGGGGCTGACCGCGGGCCACGGCCGAGTGTTCGTCTCGACGGGCCTCCTGCGCGAACTCGACGCCGAGGGCGTTGCGGCGGTCGTTAGCCACGAGTACGCTCACCTCGCCAGGTCGCACGTCCCACTGCGGCTCGGCGTTCCCTGCGCGTACGCGGTCGCGTGGGCCGTCGACGCGACGCTGTTCGGACGGGCCGGGCTCGTCGCCGGTGCGGCGCTGGCGGTGCCGCTGGCGTACCTC
Source organism: Halobaculum gomorrense (assembly GCF_900129775.1). Classification (GTDB taxonomy): domain Archaea; phylum Halobacteriota; class Halobacteria; order Halobacteriales; family Haloferacaceae; genus Halobaculum; species Halobaculum gomorrense. The sequence continues at coordinate 387,626 of NZ_FQWV01000001.1, forward strand.
TCGGTGCGCGTCGCACGCTGGACCGAACACGACGCCGACGCCGCGGCCGCACGGGGCGCCGGCGACGACTTCCGCGACGCGCTCGCCCGGCTCGCCGCCGGCGGTCACCTCGGGCGGACGGCACCGGCAGGGGGTCGACTCCGCGGGCTACTCGCCGCGCTGTCGATGCATCCGCCGCTCGCGGAGCGGCTCCGACGGCTCGACGAGGACACGGGCCGCAGCGGCGACACCCGGGTCGCCGACGGGCCGGCCGGATCGGCCGCCCGCGGCGACGATTGAGGGAGAGTGGCGCGGATCAGATGACGCCGGTGAACGTGGCGACCTCGACCGCCGCGTCCTCGTTGACGCCGTCGCCGAGGATGGTGTAGCGGTCGCGAATGGTGTGGGCGGTCGTCAGCGCCTCGATCACGGTCTCGTCGTCGATCCCCAGCTCCTCGGCGGTCGTCGGGGCACCGATCGCCTCCAGCGCGTCGCGGATGGCGCGCCACTGGCCGTTCTCGCCGGTGTGGAGGAACTCCGTGAGGACGGAGCCGACGCCGACCTGGTGGCCGTGCAGCGCCGGCGACTCGGCGACCCGGTCAAGCTGGTGGGAGAAGAGGTGCTCGGCGCCCGACGCCGGCCGCGAGGAACCGGCGATCGACATCGCGACGCCCGAGGAGACGAGCGCCTTCGAGACGATCCACGACGACTCCTCCAGCCCCTGCTTGATCGAGTCGGCGCTGTCGACGAGCATCTCGGCGGTCATCTCCGAGAGCGCGCCCGCGTACTCGCTGTACTCGACGTTCTTCAGCCGACGGGCGAGCCGCCAGTCCTTGACGGCGGTGTAGTTCGAGATGATGTCTGCACAGCCAGCGGTCGTGAGGGCCCACGGCGCGTTCGCCATGATCTCGGTGTCGGCGATGACCGCGAGTGGCGGGTCGGCGGCCACCGAGTGGCGCGTGTCCCCCTCCGGGATCGACGAGCGACCGGAGACGATGCCGTCGTGGCTCGCGGCCGTCGGCACCGAGACGAAGCCGACCCCGAGCTCGTCGGCGGCCATCTTCGCGAGGTCGATCGGCTTGCCGCCCCCGAGCGCGACGAGGAACGTCGCCCCGGCGGCCTCGGCGGCCTCGACAATCTCCGCGACCGCGCCGAAGCTCGCCGAGTCGACCGTGACGGTCTCGGCGCCGTCGAACTGCGCCCGCAGGCGGTCGCCGGCGAGCTCGTTCGGCGTCGGCGAGGTGACGAGCAGCGGCGTGCCGGAAAGCGACAGCTCCGCGACGGCCGTCCCGGCGTCATCGAGCACGCCGTGTCCGACGAGGACGTTCCGCGGGAGCTTGATCCACGTCGACTTCGCGAACATGGACGGTGGTTCCGTGCGGGGGTGTAAAGGGGTTGCCGTGTCGCCGGGGCGGGCGGTCGCGGCCGGAATGACCGGACCAAGGCGAGCGTTCATATCCGATGACGGGGCCACGGTCGCCGATGCGGTGACGAGCGACCCGGCGCGCCAGCGGGTGTGCGACCACGCGCGTCGGGAGGGAATCCGGTCGCCTGTTCGCCATCCTCCGTTCAGCGACGGCCGCGGCGGATCACACGAGCGGCCTGAGCGTCCGCGCCGCGTCGAACAGGAACGCGACGCCGAAGCCGCCGAGCAGCAGCGCCGACAGTGCGGCGACCGCGGGCGCCAGCGCCTCCACTCGGCGCTTGGCCGCAACGAGCGCGCCCGGGAAGCCGGTTACCCACAGGCCGATGCCGCCGAAGAAGCCGACGATCAGCGCGGGGCTCCCGGTCTCGACGACGAGCGTGCCGGCCAACTCGCTCACCTCGGCGGCGTCGAACACGTCGATCTGCCCCGGTTCGAGCAGGCCGACGCCCACCGTGAGCCAGAACAGCACCTGATAGGGGTTCGCCAGCGCCAGCGCCAGCGCCTTCCGGAACCCCGCGGATTCCTCGTCGATCACGTCCGCGTCGATGTCGAGGAACGATCCGTGGATCTCGCGGACCGAACCGTACGCGTAGTACAGCATGAGGACGCCGCCGACGCCGACCATGAGCCCCTTGACGAGCGGCGCGTCGTTGAGGAATCCGACCACGCCGATTAGCGAGAGCACAAAGAAGATTGCATCCGCAGTGGCCGCGCCGAGCCCGGCGCGCACGCCGGCGGTCCAGCCGCGGAGCACGCTCTCCTCGGCGATGACGGCGTTCATCGGCCCCGGCGGCGCGGCCAGCGCGAGGCCGAACACGACGCCGGCGATCAGCGAGGCGACGACTGTCACGTCCGGTGTCGAGGCGTGCTGCCGTGAACAATGCGCCGGTTTCCGCTCGGAACCGCCCGTCACCGCGCGCCGCTACACCAGCGCCAGCACCGCCGCCGACACGGTACCGATGACCGTCTCCCAGACCGAGAACCCGGTCAACAGCGCCAACACGGTGTCGAGCCCGAAGAACGCGAACAGCGCCGCGCCGGCGAGGTGCGCCTTGCGAACGTCAAAGCGGTGGCTGAACCGGTGGAAGAAGAACGCGTTCGCCAGGCTGACCGGGATGATGACCGCCATCTCTCCCACCCAGATGGCCGGTGCCGCCCCGTACTGTGCGGCGAGGCTGATCGTCACCAGCTGCGTCTTGTCGCCGAACTCGCCGGCGGCCATCATCGCGAAGATGGAGAGGAAGCTGCCGAGTCGGCCGGTGATCTCGCGGCCGAACAGGGTCACTGAGCCGTCGATCCCGGGCATCACCTGCCCGCCGTCCGGCTCCGCGGAGGGGAGACCCTCGCCGCCGTCGGGCGCCGACCGGAGCAGCAGCACGGCGAACACGAGGAACATCGCGGCCGTGAACGCGTCCAGCATCGCTCCCGACAGCACCGACTGGAGCGCGGCGCCGAACCAGATCTCTAGCGCCGTCCACCCGGCGAACGCCGTCCCCGCGGCGGCGACGACGACCGCCGGGCGGTACCGCGTCGACAGCCCGGCGATAATGAACTGCACCTTCTCGCCGGGGAGCACCGCCAACTGGGCGATGGCGGCGACGACGACGATCTCCCAGAAGCTCACGCGCCGCCCACCCCCGCGTCGGTCGCGGCGGCGCCGTTCACCTCTTCGACCGGGCGGACGCGGACCGCGCCGGCGATCGCCTCGGGAAGGCTCTGCTCGCGCTCGCCGCCGTCACCGTCCGCATCGCTGCCGTGCGGCTCCCTGTCGGGGCCGCCGACGACCGTCACCATCCCGAACGGTGCGATGTCGACCACCTCGACGGTCGTCCCGGGCGTGATCCCCGCGCGATCGAGGTACTCCAACTCCTCGTCGTCGCGGTCGCTGACGCGCGCGATGACGACCCGGTCACCGACAGCCACCTCGGTGAGGGGTCGGGTGTCGTCGTCCGCCGGCGGCTCGAGATCCGCCCCGGGAATGGGGTCGCCGTGGGGGTCGACCGCGGGATCGCCCAGCGCCGAGGCGACGCGGCGCTCGAACTCCTCGCTGATATGGTGTTCGAGCGCGTCGGCCTCCTCGTGAACCTCGCTCCATGAGTAGTCGAGTCGCTCGGCGAGGTACGCCTCCAGGAGCCGATGGTGTCTGAGCACCTCCAGCGCGACGGTTCGGCCCTCCTCGGTGAGCTCCGCTCCCTTGTACTTCTCGCGCTCGACGAGACCGCGCTCTTCCAGCGTCTCCAGCATGCTCGTTACCGTCGGCGGCGTCTTGCCGACGCGCTCGGCGATCGCCGAGGTCGACACCGGTGGTCCCGATTCGGTCTGGAGAACGTAGATCGCCTTCAGGTAGTCCTCCATCACGTCGCTCAACATGTCGTTGTGAAGGATTAGACGAGTCTAACTGAAATATGCTGCGGCTCGAACACGGGCGGAGAGGTCGTCGGATCCGTCGGAATCGTCGCGTCGGGGCGGTCAGATCCCCTTGCCCATCAGGTGGCTCCGGAGCACGTCGGGCGCCTTCACGCCCGCGTCCGGGTTCACGATCACGACCTCGTCGCTGTCGACGAGTGCTCCAGACTCCGCGAGGCGCCACGCGCCCGCGAGCGCGACCCCGCCGGCGCCGCCGACTTCGATGACCTCCGTCTGTGCAACCGTGACGGCGCTCTCCAGCGCGTCGTCGTCCTCGACGGTCAGGGCGTCGCCGTCGACACGGTCGAGCGCCGCGAGCGCGAGGTCGCCCCCGGCGGGGGCTTCGATCTCCACCTCGCCGACGATCGTGTCGGGACCGGTCCACACCTCGATGGCGTCGGCGTCGGACTCGACAGCGGCCGCGATGGGGGCGCAGCCGGCCGCTTGCACGGCGTACACGTCCGGGATATCCTCAGCGAGTCCGAGGTCGACGAGGTCTTCCAGTCCCCGCACGACGCCGACGACGAGTTCGCCGGTGCTCGCCGGCAGGACGACCGCGTCGGGAAGCGTCGATCCGCCGGCGTCGAACAGCTCGTACGCGAGCGTCTTCGCGCCGTCGTGACGGTACGGCGTCGTGAACTCCTGGAGCGAGTGGTGCTTCGCGGCGAGCTGCTCGTCGACCGCCGCGGCGGCGTCGCCGTAGCGTCCGCCGACCACGCGCATCTCGCCGCCGTGGACATTCACCATCGCCTTGTTCGAGAACGCCGTGCGCGAGGGGACGAACGCGTACGACCGGAGATCCGTCCGTCCGGCGTACGCGGCCGCCGACTGTCCGGCGTTGCCGGCGGCGGCGAGCGCAAGGGGTTCGAGCCCCCGGTCGGCGGCGGCCGTCACCGCGAGGCTCATCCCGCGGTCGACGTAGCTGCCGGTTGGGTTGCGTCCCTCGTCTTTCACGGACGCGGCGGCGACGCCGAGTTCGTCCGCGAGGCGGTCGGTCCGGACGAGCGGCGTCGCGCCCTCGCCGGCGGTGACCGCAGTCTCGGCGGGGAACGGGAGCAACGCGTCGAAGCGGTACTGCCCGGCTCCGGCGCCGCTGCTGAAGGCCTCTGCGTCGACCGCGTCGAGGTCGTACGTCGGCGACAGCGGCGCCCCGCAGTCGGGGCAGCGACCGTGTTCGTCGACGCCGAACGACTCCCCGCAACCGGTGCACGACAGGCCGTCGAACGCGTCCGTCGTCTGCATTTGGACGCGGTTGGGGCCGCCGCCGCATGGATGTGCTGGTTCGGCTCCAGCGGAGACCCGCGCCGATCCGGCGACGCGACCGGGTACGCCTTTGTGTCGCCCGGCCCAAGTGCGGGTATGTCGGACTCCCCGAACGTCGTCGTCGCGGGCGCGGGGCTCGCGGGACTGGTCGCCGCGCGGTACCTCGCCGAGGCGGGAGCCGAGGTCACCGTGTACGAGCGCCGCCCCGAGGTCGGCGGGCGCGTTCGAACGCGCCGCCAGGACGGCTTCACGCTCGACCGCGGCTTCCAAGTGCTTTTCACGGGCTACCCAGCGGTTCGGCGCGAGCTCGATCTGGGCGCGCTCGACCTCCGAGAGTTCCGCCCCGGCGCGGTCATCTGCTCGACCGAGGCGGGCACCCGAAGCGTGCTCTCGGACCCGCTTCGCGACCCCCGGTCGCTGGTAGAGTCCGTCTTCAACCGCCGGGTGACGACGACCGATAAGCTCCGGACGCTCGCGCTCCGGCAGGACCTCTCACAGCGCGCGGAGTCGTGGTTCTTCTCCGGGCCAGACGCGAGCATCCGCGAGTACCTCCGCGACTGGGGCTTCTCCGAGCGGTACGTCGAGAACTTCGTCGCCCCGTTCTACGGCGGGATCACGCTCGATCGGTCGCTGTCGACCTCGAAGCACGTCTTCGCGTACACGTTCCGTGCGCTCTCGGACGGCCGGATCGGCGTCCCCGCGGCGGGGATGGGCGCGATCCCAGAACAGCTTCGGGCGTCGGCGGAGGCGGCCGGGGCGACCGTCGTCACCGGGGAGGGCGTCGAGGGGATCGAGCGTGACGGAACGGCCCGATCTGACGCCGGCGACGGGATCAGCGCGACCGGCGGCGTCACCGTCGAGACGACCGACCGCGCCGTCGACGCCGACGCGGTCGTCGTCGCCACCGATCCGCGGACGGCCCGCGAGCTGACGGCCGTCGACACGATCCCGACGGAGGGGATCCCGTCTACGACGCAGTACTACCGGCTGTCGGATTCGACGCCGATCTCGACCGGCAAGAAGATCCTCCTCAACAGCGACGACCCCTCGCCGAACGTCGTCGTCCCACTCACCGACGTGGCTCCGGAGTACGCCCCCGACGGCGAGCAGTTGCTGTGCGCGACGTTCCTCGGCGACGACGCGCGCGTCCGGGACGCCGCCGACCTCGCGGCCGACACGCGCGCGGCGATGGACGCGTGGTTCCCCGAGCGCAGCGTCGACGGGCTGGAGCCGATCCACACCGATCGGATCGAGTTCGCGCAGTTCGCCCAGCCGCCGGGCGTTCACGAAGCGCTTCCAGACGCGACGGACCCGGAGGGGCCGGTGTACCTCGCCGGCGACTACACCGAGTGGTCGTCGATTCAGGGGGCGATGGAGAGCGGACGGGTCGCCGCCGACGCCGTCTCCGACGACCTGTCGTAACCGAGACCGACGGTTGACGGGACTACCCCGCGAGCGGCCTCGGCGACACGTCAAACGTCGCGAGGAAGCGCTGCACCGCCTCGTCGGTTCCGACAATCACCAGTCGGTCCTCGGCTGCGATCGTCCGATCCGGATCGAGACTCGTGGTGAGTTCGCCCCCGTGCTCGACTGCGATGACGCGACAGCCCGTCTTCTCGTAGATCCCGCTGTCCGCCAGTGTCTTCCCCGCGAACGGCTCGGCCGGAACCCGGTCGATCCGGATCTGACTGCCGGCGCCGAGCACCTCCTCGCCGCGAAGCTCCCTAGCGACCATCCGCGCGCTGATGCGCGGGACCGAGAGCACGTAGTCGGCGCCGGCGCGAAGCGCCTTGGTCGTCGCTCTCGCGTCGCTCATCCGCACGAGGATCTCGATGTCGGGGTTCAGCGACCGCGCCAGCACGGTCGTCAACAGCGCCGTCGAGTCGTTCGGGACGCACACGAGGATAACCCCGGCGTCCTCGACGCCCACCTCCCGGAGCGTGTCGCGGGAACTCGCGTCGCCGACGACGTCCGTGTTCGGGCCCTCGACGATGTCGACGGTAGTCGCCGACACGTCGCTCTCCCCTTCGACGACCGACAGCGCCGCCCGCCCGACCTCGCCGAGTCCCGCGATGACCACGCCCTCGTCGCGGCCGCGCGAACGGACTGGGCGAGCGGTCTCCCCGAGCTCCTCTAAGGCGTCGTGGTCACCGGATACGAGCAGCACCGTGTTCGGTCCGATGACCGCGTCGGGGTCCGGCGGGAGCTGGAGCTCGCCGTCGATCCACGCGCCGACGACGTTCGCGCCCGTCCGCTCGCGGATGCGCGAGTTCCGGATGCTCGTCCCGTCGAGGGGGCTGTCGCGACTGACGGAGATCTCCGTCACCTCCAGTCCCTCGGCGACGCCGACCGTGTCGTGGAGTTCCGAGGTGTACAGCGACATTGCCTTGCGCGCGAGTCGTTGGCCGAGGACGGCACGCGGTGACAGCACGCTGTCGGCGCCGGTAGCGAGGAGTACGTCCCGCAGGGAGCCGTCGTCGGTCAGCGTGATGACCTCCACGTCGGGCCGGACCGACCGGACGGTGAGGATCGTGTCGACGGTGGCCTCGTCGGCGTCGGTGATGACCGCCCGGGCCCCGCCGATGCTCGCGCGTTCGAACGTCGCCGCGTCCTGCGGCGAGCCGTGGATCGCCGAGTAGCCCTCGTCCGAGAGATCGATCGCCTCCTCTTCGTCCGAGGAGATGAGCACGTAGTCGATGCCGAGCTGTTCGAGCTCGTCGAGCAACACCGCGGAGTCGCGGTCGTACTCGCAGATGATGACGTGGTCGTTCTTCGGCGAGAGCCGGCTGTCGAGGTCGACCTCTGCGCCGGTGAACAGCGGAATGACGATCACCCGGAGCGTGAAGAAGCCGACGCCGATGCCGCTGAGCTGCATGAACACCATAAAGAGATTCATCCACGGCGACTCCCACGGGGAGTCGGCGCCGTAGCCGGTCGTCGTCATCGTCTCGGTGACTGTCTGGAACGACCGGAAGATCGACTGCTCGCGGCCCTCCAGAACGCTCATTCCAGTGTTGTAGATAACCGTGTACGTCAACACGAGCGCGGTCAGTCCGAACAGGTAGTAGACGATGAGCCGGCTCCGGCGCGAGAGGTCGTCGAATCTCGACGACCACGAGATCCCGGGCATGAGACTGCTCACGGCTTTCGGGGCCTCCTACGAATCAGTTTCCGTCGGTCCCCCCCGGGACACATCCAGCGGCTGCGACGTGTGAACGCGCTCGACGTGCCCGCGGTACGCCGGACGGATCCGACATCTATCTGGCAGCCACCTTACTCCTCGCGCAAGAATGCCTCGGCGCCGTGGCGATCGACCGCCGCGAGCAGTCCCTCGCGCTGACGCTCCAACTCCGGCGTCGTCTCGGCGTACACGTCCGCGAACATGTCGGCGGGGTCGGCGTCGAAGCGTTCGGCGGCGTCGATGACCTCGGCGACCCGTTCGTCGGCCTCCTCGCGGACCGACTCGATCACGTCGTCGTCGGCGATGCCCTCGCGCCGGAGGAACGCCTCCATGCGGGGGATCGGGTCCCACGGACGCCAGGCGTCGCCCTCGTCGTCGTCGCGGTAGACGCTCGGGTCATCGGCGGTCGTGTGGGCGCCGAAGCGGTACTCGACGGTCTCGATGAGCGTCGGCCGGTGGTCGTAGCCGCTGGCGTCGTCCGCGCCAGCGCCGTCGTCCGCCCGGGTGCCGTCCGCCCCGTCGCGGGTGTCGTCGCCCCTCGCTTTTCCGGCCGCTTCCGCGACGACGGCGTATACGGCGAGGGGGTCCATCCCGTCGACGCGAACGCCCTCGAAGCCGTACGCCTCGGCTTTCGCCGCCAGCGTCGGGCTCGCCGTCTGATCCTCCCGCGGGATCGAGATGGCCCACTGGTTGTTGTGACAGACGAACACGCCCGGCACGTCGAACACGCCAGCGAAGTTCATCGCCTCGTGGAAGTCGCCCTCCGAGGTCGCGCCGTCGCCGAAGTGGGCGCACGCGACGCGGTCGTTCTCGCGGTAGTCGAACGCCATCGCCGCGCCGACGGCGTGCGGGAGGTGCGCGCCGATCCCGATGTTCAGCGGGAACACGTCGATATCGGCCAGCCCGGCGGTGCCGGACTCGTGGCCCATCCAGTACGCGAGGTACTCCGCGGGGAAGCCGCGGACGATCACGGCGCCGTGCTCGCGGTACTGGTAGAAGACCGGATCGTCGTCGCGGAGCGCGTGGGTCGCGGCGACCGAACTCGCCTCCTGCCCCTCGATGGCCGCGTAGGTGCCGATCCGGCCCTGTCGCTGGAGGCTGATCGCGCGTTCGTCGAACCGTCGCGCGGTCACCATGTCGCGGTAGATGTCCACCAGGGTCTCATCCGCGAGGTCCGGCACCTGCCCGACGACCTCGCCGTCGGGACCCAGGACGCGGTACACGTCGCCCATCGGGTCGGGCGGACCGCCGGCGTCCGTCTCCCCATCCGCTCCGGGTTCCGCGTCGGCGTCGCTCATACCGGCGTGTCAGGATGCAACATGGTAGCCGTTTCGGCAGCGGCAGCGACATGGGGCGTTTCGGCACGGCGATGGCCCGGGGATCACGAGTGGTCCGGTGGCCGCACTGTGGTCCGGTGACCCCGCGGTACCGCTGCGGAGGCGACCCCGTCCGTTCAGGGAGTGATGACCGCCCGCCCCTCGATCTCGCCGTGTTCGAGTTGCTCGGCGACGGTGTTGATTTCCCCGAGCGGGTAGCGGCTGGTGCGCAACTCGACCTCCCCGCGGTCGACGAGCGCGACGAGCTCTTGGAGTTCGGTGTAGCGCCCGACGAGCGTCCCCTTGTAGCTGAACTCGCCGTCGACGAGCGACTGGGCCGGCTCGTGGATGTGACCTCCGTAGCCGATCACGTGGTGGTCGCCGCCGGCGGCGACGATGTCGGGCGCCAGCGCCGTGGTCTGGTCGGCGCCGACGAAATCGAGCACTTGGCGTGCGCCCACGTCGTCGGTGAGGTCGGCGATCACGCTCGCCACGTCCTCCGTCGAGGGGTCAACCGTGTGGCGAGCGCCGAGATCTGCGGCCAGGTCGCGTGCCGACTCCTTCAGGTCGAGCGCGACGATGTCGGCCGCGCTCATCGCGTCGAGACACTGGAGGCCGATGTGTCCGAGCCCGCCGACGCCGATGACGACCGCGGTGTCGCCCGGATTCAGCTCGCGAACCGCCTTCTTCGTCGCGTGGTACGCCGTGATCCCGGCGTCCGCGTGGGGCGCGATATCCGTGGTGTCTACGTCCCCCGGAAGCGGGATCACCGCGCGCTCGTTCGTGTGGAGGAACTCCGCGAAGCCGCCGTCGTGGGTGAGCCCGGGGAAGCGGACGTTCTCGCAGTACATGTCCTCTCCCTGCCGACACGGCCGACAGGTGCCGCACGTCATCACCGGGTGGCAGATGACGCTGTCGCCCACGTCGACCGTGTTCACCTCCGCGCCGACCTCGACGACGGTCCCCGCGTTCTCGTGGCCCAGCGTCAGCGGAAGCTCCTGTGGCACGTACTCCTGCCACATCCCCTCGATCACGTGGTTGTCCGTCTGACACCAGCCGGCGCCCTCGATCTCGACGATCACGTCGTCGGACGCCTCGGCGGTCGGTCTGTCCACGTCGTCGATGCTGAGGGCGTTCGCCATGTCGTCGGTGTACTCGTGGAGTCTGGCTGCTTGCATTCTGTTAGCACCTGCCACTGATTCGATAGCTGAGAATAAAAAGCCACACGGTCGTACGAACGGCCTCCGGGTCGACCGTCGCGACCCTGGGGATGACGGCGAGTTGGCCGTCCGCGGCGCACAGGCCGAACAGACTGATACGGATGCTCGCCGACGTACTACGTTGCGATGACGAGCTACGACGAGTGGACGGCGGCGCAGGACAGCACGACGGTACCCGTGGACGACCACGACCTCGAGATCGCCTACCGTGACGAGGGCGAGGGCGACCCGGTGGTGTTCCTCCACGGCATCCCGACGAACTCCTATCTGTTTAGACGCCAGTTCGAGGCCGTTGCGGCCGATCGACGGGCGATCGCGCCCGACATGGTGGGGTACGGCACCTCCGCGATGCACGACGGCTTCGATCGGTCGATCCGCGCCCAGGAGGCGGCGGTCCGCGGCCTGATCGACGACCTTGATCTGGGGACGGTCGATTTCGTCGGCCACGACCTCGGGGGCGGTGTCGGCCTCCGCCTCGCGGCGCGCACGCCCGACGCGGTTGACCGGTTGGTGCTGTCGAACTCGGTCGCATACGACTCGTGGCCGATCCAGATCATCACCGACCTGGGACTGCCGGAGTCGGCCCGCGAGAACAGCGTCGAGGACGTCCAGGGGATGCTCGACGGCCTCTTCCGGGACACGCTGTACGGCGGCGTCGACGACGCGTTCGTGGAGGCGATGAAGGCGCCGTGGGCCTCCGAGGAGGGCGTCACCTCGCTCGTGCGCAACGCGAGCGGGACGAACACCAGCCACACTACCGAGGTCGACCCCGGGGACGTGACGGCGGACACGCTGCTGCTGTGGGGGATCGAAGACGAGTTCCAGCCCGTTCGGTGGGCCGAGCGGCTGGAGCGTGACATCGACTCGTGTGAACTCGTGCGTCTCGAAGAGGCGAATCACTGGGTGCCCGAGGACCGCGGCGGGACGTTCCGCAAGCACCTGACGGAGTTCCTGCTCGGGGGCGACTGACGCGGCAGCGGCCTCGTCGCAATCCGTCTCCGGGGCGGAGGGTCCTCGGAGTGGGCGATCCCGCTAGCCCGGACCGAGTGGGCCGGTCCGGGCTCGTTCGGAGACGGTTGTGCGAGGCCCGGCAGAACCATGCAAACAATCATGTGGGATGGCAACAATCGACACTACACATGTACGTCACTGACGACGGCGAGGAGATTTTTGTGATCGACTCGCACCTGCACCTGTGGGACGCGAGCGAGGAGAACATCACCCACGAGGGAGGCGAGCAGTTCATCCAGTGCTTCTACGACTACCACACCGGATTCACGCCCGAGGAGAAACAGTGGAGCCTCGACGAGTACCGGCAGTACGGCGCCGACCGGATGGCTGACGACCTGTTCGGTAACGCGGCCGTCGACATGGGGATCTTCCAGCCGACGTACCTGAACGACTTCTACGCGGAGGGCTTCAACACCATCGGTGACAACGCCGAGTTGGCCGAGCGGTACCCCGAGCGGTTCGTGCTCAACGGCCGGTTCGACCCGCGCGACGGCGAGGCGGGGATGCGGGAGCTGGAGCGACAAAAAGAGGAGTACGACATTCAGGGCGTGAAGCTGTACACCGCGGAGTGGAACGGCGACTCGAAGGGGTGGCGGCTGGACAGCGAGGAGTCGTTCGAGTTCCTAGAGAAGTGCTCGGAGCTGGGTATCGAGAACATCCACCCGCACAAGGGGCCCACGATTCGGCCACTGAACCGCGACGCGTTCGACGTGGCCGACGTGGACGACGCGGCCACCTCCTTCCCGGAGCTGAACTTCGTCGTCGAGCACGTCGGGCTCCCCCGGCTCGACGACTTCTGTTGGATCGCCGCCCAGGAGCCGAACGTCTACGGCGGGCTCGCGGTCGCCGCGCCGCTGGCGGTCCACCGGCCGCGCAAGTTCGGCGAGATCATGGGCGAACTCCTGTTCTGGCTGGGCGAGGACCGCCTGCTGTTCGGCTCTGACTACGCCCTGTGGAACCCCGACTGGCTCGTCGAGACGTTCATGGAGGCGGAACTCACCGACGAGCAACAGGAGGAGTACGGCGTCGACTTCGGACTCGAAACGAAGCGGAAGATCCTCGGCGAGAACGCCGCCGAACTGTACGATATCGATATCGAGGCGAAGAAAGAACAGTTCAGGTCGGACGACGTGACGGAGGACTTCGGCCTGGCAGACCACTACGCGGACGCCGCCGGAACGGGCCCCGCGCCCGCGGACGACTGATGTCCTCGGAGCCGACACCGGCCGACGCGGCGTCGACCGACGCCGTGACGACGCCCGGCGCGGTCCGGGAGCGCCTCGACCGCGTCACCGATCCGGAGCTGGACACGTCGATCGTCGAACTGGACTACGTCGAGGAGATCGAGATCGAGGCCGCCGCCGCCGCCGACGCGGGCGACGACGCCGGCGACGAGGTGTTCGTCGCGTTCACGCTCCCGACCGCCTGGTGCTCGCCGGCGTTCGCGTGGATGATGGCCGTCGACGCCCGTGAGGCCGTCGAGTCGCTGCCGACGGTCGCTCGCGCGGAGATCGAACTTCGCGACCACATGCACGAACGGGAGATCACCCGCGGCGTCAACGAGCGGCTTCCCTTCGAGGAGGCGTTCTCCGACGCCGACGGCGGGGTCGAATCGGTCAGGCTGGAACTCGACCGCAAGGCCCGCACCGCCCGCCAGCACGACGCCACCGGCGCCCTGCTGGACGCGGGGCTGACCCGCGAACAGGTCGCCGAGGTGTCCCGGTCCGATCTGGAGTTCGCGGACGCGCCCGAGGGCCGGGTCCGCGTGTGGGTCCGCGACGGCGCGGTCGCGGTCGAGGCGGACGCCGAGCCCGTCGAGCGCTACCTGGAGAAGGCCGACGCGACCGGCGTGCTCGACGACGAGCAGTCCGAGCTGTTCCGGACGCCCGAAGAAGAGCCGTTCGACGGCGACGAGGTGGAGCTCGTCCGCCGGCGGACCCGGCTCGCGGGGGTGAACATGGGCGGGCAGGGCACCGTCTGCGACGCGCTCAACGAGTCGCGCCACGCCGAGGACCGCCCGCCGCTGTCGACGCGCGAGGGCGCCCCGGTCGCCCCCGACAAGGAGGACCGCGCGGACGCCGACTGATTGACATCCTCCCACCCCTGAAGGAGTGGGATTCCTCCGGTGGGGATGTTGGCTATGCCGTACCCACGGAGGCAAGTTTCCCGTCGCCGGTACTCTGGTTTGTGCGCTCCTCGTTGGGACTTGCCCTCTCGGGAGAGTGTGGTATCTCCGACCAGTTGTGGTTGTCCCACGTGAGGCGCACGGGCCGTGCCATCGACCCGGCTTCCAGATTCGTGCCAGCCTGTCGTTCGAGGAACACCCGCGACGCGTCGAGATCGGCGTGGCCCTCGTAGCCACACGAACACCGAAACACGTCGCCGTCCCGGTCTGTCTCGTCGCGCTCGCCACACACAGGGCACTCCGCCGTCGTGTACGCTTCCGACTCGACTTCGACCGCGATGCCGTACTCCTCGGCGGTCGTCGCAAGCCGGTCGATGAACGAGCGATACGCCCAGAACTGGTGCGTCTTCTCGTTCACCTCTGCCGACCAGTGTGCCGACAAGACATCGGTGAGGTTGCCCACATACACGGTGGAAACGCCCTCGTCGTACAGCCGTTCTATCAGGTCGCGCACGAGTGCGTCCTGTGCGTGGTCGCGTCGTCGCGTCCGCTTGCGGTACAGGCGTCGAATCCGGCGACTGCTGTACCGGCCCTCGCGGAGTTTGGACTGCAGGCGGGAAATCTCCTCGGTGGTTTCGCGGAAGCGGGCGAACAGGTCGCGGCCCTCGTAGAGGTACTGCTGGCCGGTCGTGGTGGTACAGGCGACGAGGTTGTTTGCGCCGACATCCAAGGCAGCCGATTCCTCGGCTAGTGGTGAATCCCGTCGAGAATCAAGCACGGTGACGGGTTGAATGGCCCTGAACGTGTCGCTCACCTCGTCGTAGTACAGTTCCAACCGGCCCTGTTCGCCCTTCCATTTGGGGTCGCCAGCGACTTCGAGGCGCAGGCGGTCGTGGTAGCCAAGCCCGTACTCGTCTTTGAGGTCTTGGCCGACCGGGATTTCGAGACGACTCCGCTCGCCGGTTTCGAGGGTGTACTGGTCGTTGCGGATGTACGTCCGCAACTCCCGACCCTCGTCTTCGTTGCCCCAGTAGTCGGGCGGGGCGGTGTCCTCGCCATCCTCGCGGGCGGCGAAAAACGACCGCCACGCCTCGCTGTTCTTGCGGATGACTTGTTGGGCGGTGGCGGAGCCGAGGACGCCAACGTACTGCTTGCGGTAGTCGGCGGTATCCCACACGGATTCGCCGTCGAAGAAGTTCTGGCGACGTTCGTAGGTGAGTTCGTTTCAGAGGCTGGCGGAGGCGTCCAACAGGTCGCGGAGCAGTTGCTCGTCCTGCGTGGAGAGCGGGCGCACCGCGAACGCATTGGTTCGCATCACGACAACAGACATTTGTAGTCCTACGTCTAAATGTCTTTTGGACACAGGCGATGAGACCGAACATCGACATCTCGCACACCCTGAACGGGCGCGTGAAGGACTACGCCGAACAACAGGATGTGAGCCTCGAAGAAGCGTATCGGGAGATTATCGAAGCGGGGTTGGAGGCGGTGGAACATCCAGACGAGCCGTAGCGCGTGGACTGCCGGGCTATGCTGTCGCTTACACCCACCCCTGAAGGGGTGGGCTTCCGCTCGCTACGTATCAGAATCCGATCAGTCCCCTCGGCCCCGGCGGCGGGCCGCGCGATCCGTCGCGGTCGCCCTCGCCCCCGTCGTCCGGCTCGCCGTGCCCCTCCTTCGCCAGCCCGTACCGACCGCGCTCGCTGAACTCAGCCGGGCCCCACCCGCACTCGGGGCACTCGCCGTCGCTGTGGTCGAAGTCGACACCGCACCCCAGACACTCGTTGATCGCGGCCATCAATAGCACGTGACGCACAGCGGGACAAAAAACGTTGCTCGACCGACGATGAGCCGCCGATTCACAGCAGCCGCCGGAACGCTCCCAGCGGTGGGAACGCCATCGCGTCGGCGTCCTCGCGGGCGACGATCGGGCGAAGCGCGTCGGCGTCGGTGACGAACGGCGACTGGAACTCCCGGGCGGTCATGCCGTTCACCGCGACGCCGGCGGCGAGCCGGGTGAACGCCGGTGTCATCAACACGTCGGCGTCGCGGAAGCCGCGCTCGGCGTACAGCCAACAGGGTCGACGCGCCCCCTCGATCTCGACGGTCGGGTGGTCGTGGCCGACGACGTATAGCCCCGCGGACTCGTCAGCCGGTGGCGGCTCGTGGCCGTGGCGGACGACGACCGGGGCGCCACGCACCCGTGCGTCGAACTCGTAGGCGTCGCAGACAGGACCGTCCCACGCGTCCGACGCCGTCGCGTCGCCGAGGGCGGTGTCGTGGTTGCCTCGGACGAGCACGGGGCGCGCACCGGCGTCGCGGCAGGCGTCGGCGAGCGCCGTGAGCGACCGCTCGGCCGCGAGCGAGACGCGGTCGAACCGGTGGAGCGCGTCGCCGGCGATCACCGCCTCGGCGGGCTCGAAGCGATCGAGCAGCGACCGGAGACGCTGGGAGAGGTCCGACGCCTCGCCCAGCGGGTACGACACGTCGGACGCTTCCGCCCGGCCGACGTGGAGGTCAGCGACGACGAGCGCGTCCGCGTCCCGGAGATAGACGCCGCGATCTCGGAAGTCGGCGTTCAACACGGGGGACGATCCGGCGCGCTCGGAGGTAGCGTTGACGGCCCCCGGTTACGTCCGTCCTCGCGCCGGCTCATTCTCCGCGCGGTTGGTCGGTCTGGTCTTGCCCGCCGTCCTCACCGGCGAACGAGTCGGGCGTCACCGCGTCGGTGTCCACGCGTCGGACGACGAAGAACGCGGCGACGAGCACCCCAAGCAGGAGGGCGAACGCCGCGGCGGCGACGAACGCATCCTCGATCGTGGCGTACTCGCCGGGCCGGAAGGAGACCACCTTCCGGGTGATCGCGATCAGCGCCGCGCTGATGACGATCCGGACGACCGGCTCGTTGCGCGAGAACGCCACCACCGTCTGGTGGATCTCGACGATGATCAGCAACACGAGCACGGTGTCGATGATGTCGATCACCTGGTTGGGATCGGTGAACTTGCCGCTCAACAGGAGACCGACCAACACCAACAGGAGATCGAGGAACCCGATCGCGAACAGCACCAGCAGGAAGTACGCCGTCCCCACTTCGAGCAGCTTCATCCCGCGTTCGGACGGCTCGACGGCGTCTTCGATTCGCACATGCGTCCATCGAACGCCTCGTGAGTAAACCCTGCGGGCCCGCGAAGCGACACGCGCTTGCCGCTCGGGCAAGAGGGATCCACCATGGACGAGCG
Source organism: Halobaculum gomorrense (assembly GCF_900129775.1). Taxonomy (GTDB): domain Archaea; phylum Halobacteriota; class Halobacteria; order Halobacteriales; family Haloferacaceae; genus Halobaculum; species Halobaculum gomorrense. The sequence goes on from NZ_FQWV01000001.1 coordinate 404,795, forward strand.
CGACGATCCCGGCGCCGTCGACCCGTGGGCCGGTGACGGAGACGGAGACTGGGTCGAGTCGGCCGACGACGTGGTGACGGACGACGATGAAACCGCGGGCGACTCCGACGGCCAGGACGTTGGGAACGCCGCCGACCGCGCGAACGCTGCCGCCGCCACGGCCGGCGGTCCCGCCGCTGACTCCGCCGCTTCGGCGGACTCCGGCGGCATCGGCCCGCGACGCTACCGCGTGCTCGACCGCGCCGAGGGGACGCTTGTGTTCGTCGACCTCGACGCGCCGGACCCGGGGCCCGGACCGGCCCCCGACGAGGGGTTCGAACCGGTCAGGGTCGCGGCCGATGTCGGCGGCGACGAGTCCGTCGCCGAGGCGCTCGCGGATCTGGAGCCGGGATACGTCGTCACTGCGACGCTGCGGTGGCCCGACTCGACGGCCGGCCCGGAGGCGGTCGACGACGCCGTGACCGGTGCTGCGGAGACCGACGCCGGGAGTAGTCCGCTCGCGCGCGTCGAGTCGCTCACCGTCGACCGTGAGAGCCGCTACCGGTTCGTCGACGACGCCGAGCCGATGTTCGAGGCCGCCCGCGACGCCTGGCGCGACGCCAGCACCGCCGGCGACGGGATGGGGTCGCGCGTCACGCGCGACACCGACGGCGAGCCAAACGGCGCGCTGTACGTGTTCAGCGAGGTCGGCGCGCGCGACCTGCTCGGGGAGTTCCGCTCGGGGACGACGCCGCTGGAGCCGCTGGTCGACCGCGTGAACGAGGACCTCGCGGACGGCGAGCCCCGCGAGGTGTTCGTCCTCCGCCCGCCGGACGGGGCGTTCGTCGCCATCTACATCGCCTTCGAGAAGGACGGCCTGCTCGCGCGGACCGTCCGCGACACCTATCTGTGAACCGGCGGTCCGACGCCGGACCCAGCCCCTGCCCGGATCCGGGCCAGCCCGACGCTACAGCCAGTCGGCGTCGGGATCGACCAGACCGCGGGGCTCCTCGCCGCGAAACGCCCGCGCGAGATCGCCGGCGATCGCGTCGTTGAGGTCGCGCTCGGCGGCCGCCGAGTACCACCCGGCGTGGGGAGTCACCAGCACGTCGTCGCGGCCGAACAGGGAATGGTCCGCCGCCGGCGGCTCCGCCGCGAGCACGTCCAGTCCGGCCGCCGCGACCGATCCATCCGCCAGCGCCGTCGCCAGCGCCTCCTCGTCGACGACGCCTCCGCGGCCGGTGTTGACGACGACCGCGTGCGGCGGGAGGGCGTCGAAGGCGTCCTCGTCCACCATCCCCCGCGTCTCCTCGGTCAACGGCGCGTGCACGGAGAGGTGATCCGCGCGCCGACACAGGGCGTCGAACCCGACGGGCTCGGCGTCGTGTTCCCGGATCACGGCGTCGTCGACGTACGGGTCGGCGACGAGCACGTCGTCGACCAGCGGCAAGACCCGGTCGGCGAACCGTCGTGCGATCGGACCGAAGGAGACGACGCCGACGGTGCAGTCCGCCAGCCGCCCGATCGGGTACGGCGGCTGCCAGTCCCAGTCGCCCGCCGCCGCCCGGTCCGCGTACGCCGGGATCCCCCGCGCGAGTGCGGTGAACAGCCCCACCGCGTGGTCTGCGACCTCCTCCAGACAGTAGTCGGGGACGTGGATCACCTGCACGCCGTGCTCGGCGGCCGCGGACACGTTGATGCCGTCGAGTCCGACGGCGCCGCGCGCGACGACGGTGAGATCCAGCTCCTCGATCACGGATCTCGGCACCGTCGATCCGACGTTTACGACGACCGCGTCGGCGTCGGCGGCGTTCGTCCGGAGCGCCTCCGGTGTCGAGAGGTCGGCCGGCTCGACGCGGCACCCCAGCGACTCGCGCAGCCGCTCGGGGTCGTACCTGGGGTCGTCACTGACGACGACGAGTCGGTCCGCGTCGCTCACGGGTATCCCTCCATGGGTCCGGCGTACGGCGGCTGGCCGCAAAAACGGGGCGCCCGCTGTCCAGCGACAGGGAGCCGCTCCGGGGTACTTACTACTTCGAGTCGACCGTCGCGTCGACGCGCTTGGCGACGAGTCCGTCGGCGACGCACCGCCGACCGATCACTCCGTCCTGTGCCGCTGCGGCGCCGGAACCGGGCCCAGAGGGATCCGAACCACGGTCGTTCCGCGTTGCTCCACTCCCCGCTTCGAATCCCTCCCATGCCACGAACGCAGCACGGACTGGTCGCTTCGCTCACGGCCCGTTCCACTCACCGTTCGCATCGCGGCCTCGCGGCCGCGCGCTCCTCGTTGTCGTGCCGCAATATGGGCCCAGAGGGATTCGAACCCTCGACCGCCCGGTGACCCATCCGGCGGCCGAAACCGGCCGGAGTATGAGCCGGGTGCTATACCAGACTAAGCTATGGGCCCTCGTCGCCGTCATTGTCGGGCCGCAGTCAAGTAGTTTCCTTTCCAACGATTTGAACGGGCGACCGAAGCGAAGCTCACGGGTCGAGCCGACCCCAAGAAGCGCCGAAGCCAGGACTCGAACCTGGGACCACCTCGTCTCTGCGGGAGACAGGGAACCTGAATCCCGTAACAGCGAGGCGCTCTACCAGCTGAGCTACTTCGGCTCGCAGTTGCATATACTGGGGTGAATTTGAAAGTGCTTTCGTTTCGCCCCGACGCGAGCGGGTGATTCGCACACCGACCCGCCACCCTGATTCTCCCGCCGCGGTGCCCCTCGTCCCGCGACCGACACGCTCGTTACCCGCCCGGCGGAACTGCGGCGTATGACCGACCCGAACGCCGACAGCGACGGGGACGCGAACGCCGACGAGCTCGGCGAGGCGACCGTCGCCGGCGACGACCTCGACGCGGTGCTCGCGGCGGTTCGCGAGCGGGTCACGCCCGACGCTGCCGAGCGTGAACGGTTGGAGGCGGCCGCCGCCGATCTCGCCGAGCGCGTCCGCGCGGCCGTCACGGACCTTCCGTCGCCCGCCGACGATGCCGACGTGCTCACCGTCGGCTCGACCGCCCGCGGGACGTGGCTGGCGGGCGACCGCGACATCGACCTGTTCGTGCGATTTCCGACGGATCTGTCCCGCGAAGAGTTGGAGCAGCTCGGCCTCCGCGTCGGCCACGCCGTGCTCCCCGACGGCGAGGAGGAGTACGCCGAGCACCCGTACGTCGTCGGCACCGCCGACGGCTTCGACGTGGATCTGGTGCCCTGCTACGATGTCGACGCCGCGACCGAGATCCGCTCGGCCGTCGACCGGACGCCGTTCCACAACGAGTACCTCCTCGATCGGCTCACCGACGACCTCGCGGGAGATGTTCGGGTGCTCAAGTCGTTCCTGAAGGGGATCGGGGTCTACGGGAGCAACCTCCGCACGCGGGGGTTCTCGGGGTACCTCACCGAGCTGCTCGTGGCCGAACACGGCGGCGCCCGCGAGACGCTGGAGGCGGTCGCCGACTGGCATCCGCCGGTCCGGATCGACCCCGAGGACCACGGAACCGCAGAGTTCGACGACCCGCTCGTTGTCGTCGACCCGACCGACCCCGAGCGCAACGTCGCGGCCGTGCTCTCGGGAGACAACCTCGCGCGCTTCCAGCACCACGCGCGCGACCTGCTCGCGGATCCCCGGACGGACCCGTTCTTCCCGGCTGAACCGCGTCCGCTCGACGCCGCCGGCGTCCGCGAGCACGTCCGCCGCCGCGTCACCGCGCCGGTCGCGGTCGCGTTCGACGCGCCGGACCTCGTCGACGACCAACTGTACCCCCAACTGCGCCGGTCGCTCGCGGGCGTCGAGCGCGAACTCGACGGGATGGGATTCGACGCGATCCGCGCGGCGACGTTCGCGGCCGAGCGCGGCGACGACGGAGGCGATCGGCGCGCGGTGCTGCTCGTCGAACTCGCCGCCCGGCGGCTCCCCGCCGTCGAGCGCCACGAGGGGCCGCCGGTCCACGTCCGCGACCACGCCGCCGGCTTCTACGACAAGTACGCGGACGACCCAAACGCCTACGGCCCGTTCGTCGCGGACGGCCGCTATGTCGTCGAACGCGAGCGCGACCCCGACGAGCGCGATGGGGTCGCCGTCCTCGAGTCCGAACGGATCTTCGACGCCGCCCTCGGCGCGCGCGTCGAGTCGGCGCTGGAGTGCGGGTACGACGTGCTCGCCGGCGAGGAGCTCGCGACACTGGCCGACGAGTTCGGTGTCGACCTCCGAGAGTACTTCGAACCCACCGTGTAACGCCGCCGGGTGCCGGGCGCTGCCGGCCGTCGGCCGTCGCTACTCCAGGTCGAACCGCTCGCGCAGTTCCTCGATCACCGGAACGCTCTTCGACTCCGGCTTTTTGTCCGGTTCGATCGGCGGACGACCGTCGAACGTCTCGTGGACCATCGCGACGCCCTCTGAGAGCGTATCGAGCCCGTAGCCGCCCTCCAACACGAAGCCGAGTCCGGCGTCGACGGTCTCCGCGAGCGTGCGGACGCGGTCGGCCAACAGCGCGTACCCCTCCGAGGAGACCCGCATCCGTGAGATCGGGTCGTGGCGGTGGGCGTCGAAGCCGGCCGAGACGAGCAAGAGGTCCGGATCGTAGCGATCGATCACCGGCGCAATCACGTCGTCGATGGCGAGCAGGAAGTCGGCGTCGCCGGCCCCAGCGGGTAGCGGGACGTTCACCGTCGTGCCCTCGCTGTCGCCCTCGCCGGTCTCTGTTTCCTCGCCCGTGCCGGGGTAGAGGCCGTCCTCGTGGATCGACGCGTACAGCACGTTGTCGCGGTCGTAGAAGATATCCTGCGTCCCGTTTCCGTGGTGGACGTCCCAGTCGAAGATCGCGACGCGGTCGGCGCCGTCGTCGTCGAGCGCCGACTGGGCCGCGACCGCGACGTTGTTGACGAAACAGAAGCCCATCGCGTCGTCGTAGACGGCGTGGTGGCCCGGCGGGCGGCCGAGCGCGAACGGGGTGTCTCGACCGGCGTCCTCAGCGTTCGCGAGCGCCTCCGCGGCGGCCCACTGCGCCTGGCCGGCTGCCGCGCGCGCGGCCGTCCAGGTCTCGGCGGAGGCGACGGTGTCGGGGTCCCAGTTGCCGCCGCCCGACTCACAGAACTCGACCACCTCGTCGACGTACCCGGACTCGTGGACCGCGTCGATGGCACCGCGGGAGGCGGGGTCGGCCTCGACGTACTCGACGCCGTGCTTGCGCTTGAGTCCCTCCTTGATCGCCCGCAAGCGGTCGGGATTTTCGGGGTGGCGGTCGCCGGTGTCGTGGTCGAGGCAGGCCTCGCTGTAGCCGAACCGCATCGCTACCCCTCGAAGAGCGCGAAGTACGTCTCGATGTCGTCGGCCTGGACGGTTCGGCGGTCGGCGTGACGCGCAAGCAGCGCGGACGCGCGGGCGACGTTGTCAGCGTAGTCCTCGAGGATGTCCGCGAGCGCGACGCGGGCGTCCATCGAGACGCGGTAGGAATCGTCGATATCGAGGCGCGCGATCCGGTCGACAGGTGCGATCGGGAGCGTCAGCGTCGAGCGCTCGACCACCTGTTCGACGCCGAAGTCGGCCGGCATCAGCGTCTTTCGCCCGTCGGCGGCAGCTCGTTCTGCGGCGTCGGCCGCGAGCGACGCCCCGTGCCGTTGCACGCGCCCGGCCAACTCCTCGGCCGCGCCGGCGCTGACCCGGAGGTCACCCGCGTTGCGTCGGATGACATCGTCCACGGGCGCGAACGGCAACTCGACAGTCATACACATACGCCGGTGTGTGGCGTGTATAACGCTTTCCGTTGCCGTGGGTATCGACCACGTCCGCCGCGTGCGCCGCGGGCGACACGCTCGCTCGACGCGACGGTCGATCTCTCAGAACACGTCGTCGGCGTCGATGGTGCCGTCCCGCTCGACGCCGCGGACGGTGACCTCCTCCCCGAGCCGGAGCTTCGCGGCGGTCTCCACCGATCGGGTCTGCGTGCCGTCGTCGAGGACGATCGGATCGCCGGCCTGGACGACCGTCCCCGTGAACTCCACGACGCCGCCGTCGTCGGCGTCGGCGTCTGCGCCGGTAGTGTCCGCGCCTCCGTCGTCGGCGACCGCAGTGCCCGAGCCGTCGGCGTCGCTCGGTGTTCCGCTCTCACTCGACCCGAACGAGTCGAGTCCCCCTTGGCCGGCGTCGCGACTCTCCGATCCCCCGGATCCGCCGCCGGACCCGTTGTCGGCGTGGTCGAGCACGGAGACGGAGGAGCGCCAGCCGGCGGAGGCTTCGAGGTCGTCCTGCCAGCCGTCTTGGATCTCCACGTCGGTGAAGGCGACGCGGTCGGCGAGGTCGATGTCGCGGTCGGCCTTGTCGCCCCACAACGCGACGCGGATCTCTCCGGTCTCGTCTTTGATGCGGACGTTGCGAACCTGCCCCTGCGAGCCGTCGTCGCGGTCGAACGTACGCTTCTCGCTCGTCTCGATGACGCCGCCGGCGATGTCGGCCACGTCGTCCAGTTCCAGGTCCGCGATGTCGGTGGTGTCGGGCACGTACTCCACGTCGTCGTCGACCGTCTCGATGGCGCCCCGTGAACCGACGTGCAGTTCGAGGGTGCCGTCGCGCTCGCGGACGTATCCGTCGACGACCTCGACGGTCTCCCCCGGGTTCAGTTCCTCGACGCGCTCGGCCATGTCGTCCCACATGGTGACGCGGGTCCGGCCGGTCTCGTCGCCGACGGTCATGTTCGACACCTTCCCTTCCGAGCCGTCGTCGCGATCGAAGGTGCGGACCGTGTCAGTGTCGAGGATCACGCCGAGCAGGTCCACGTCGGAGGCGCCCATCGTGAGGTCCTCGACCCGGTACTGTTCGACCGCGTCGACATCGACCTCGGCGTCCGGGTCGGGTTCGACCTTGTCGACGGCGACCTCCAGACCGCTGTACCCCTCCTTCGGGCGACCCATGATGCGGAGCACGTCGCCCGTCTGGAGGTTCTCCTTCGCGTCGACGGCGACCTGGTCCCACAGCGAGATCGTGACACGTCCGGACTCGTCGGCGACCTCGACGTTGAGGACGTGGCCGTCCTCGTCCTCGCCGTCGCGCTCGAAGGTGCGCACCTCGCCGACGGTCATCACCTTCGCGAGGAACTTCACGTCGTCCATCCCCGGCTCGATGTCGGCGACGCTGTTGACCTCCTCGTCGCGCAGTTCGTGGGCGATGAGCATCGCCGCGGTCTCCTCGTCGGCCAGCCCGCCCATGTCTTCGACCTTCTGCTCGACGGCGGCCTCGAACTCCTCGAAGGGGACGTCGGCGTCCAAGTCGTCGTAGACGTCCTCGATAGCGCCCATAGTCGTATTCTGTCCCAGGAAAGTCTCGCGCATAAGGGTTCCCGTTCGTCCGGTGTCGCCGCGCCCGGTGCCGGTTTCGGTCACGGTGTCTTCGGTCGCGGCCCGCGGCTCGTCGGTCATGGGGCGGCTGGGGCGGGATCGTATTTGAGGGTTCGCCGCGCGGCCCGTCGGGTCGCCGGTCGTCCGATCAGCGAGTCACAGCCGTGACGGTCCGAACGTCTCCCATCGACTCGTATTCGACGACGACCGCGGTCGGGAGGCCGCCCGCGAACTCGGCGACCGCTTCGTACCCCCGATAGACGATCTGCTGGGTGCACACGCCTCCCCCCTCGCGGATCGTCTCGACGCGGACGCGGAGTTCGTCGGTGTCGGGGGCGTACTCGATCGCCCCCAACGACGCCTGCATGCAGCTGTTCCTCCCCGAGATGATGCCCCAGACGGTCACCGCCTCGTCGTCGAACGCAACGCTCGCGGCTTCGCCAGGCTCGCCCGCGTCACCGGTGCGGGTGAACGAGCGGGCCGTGATCCGCGGCCGGTCGCCCCCCTCGTCCGGAGCCGGCGTCGAGCTCTCGGTGGGCACTTCGTCGGTTCCCGACTCTCCGGCAGTCCCTCGGTCACCCGTGCAACCCGCGAGCAGGGTGACACCGGCGGGGACCATACCCTCCAGGACGCGTCGCCTGTGCATAGGTCACACGATGCGGGGAGCAAGCTAAAGTGCGACGTAGGCGCAAGCCGGCGTTTGTGTCACGGTGGTCGCTCGCACGGGCCGACCGGATCGGAATCCATTTACGTGGTCCCGGCGTCAGTTGAAATGAGTCCGGGTAGGGTAGTGGACTATCCTCTTGGCTTGCGGAGCCAGGGACCGGAGTTCAAATCTCCGTCCGGACGTTCTTACCGCGCCACCACACTGCGAGCGACTCCTGTCGCTCGCACGACGCGGCGCGGGTCTCGCTTCATATGCGAATATTTGAGCAGCGAACGAGCGAGCGCACGCGAGCGAAGTGAGTGAGTTCAAATCTCCGTCCGGACGTTCCTTCACTCACTTCGTTCGTTCAGTCACGACCGGCGGGTTCACGTTAGCTTGTTCACGGGTCGCTCCGCTCCCCGTTCACCGTCGCGGGCTCACTGCGTTTGCCCACGCACCGCTCATGTGAACTCCGTCTGGACGTTTCTCCCGCGCCGCCACACCGCGATCGACCGTCACGGACAGACTGAAACGCGTCCCCGCCCGAGTTCCGGTGTGACCACGAGCGACGCCCCGGACGAAGCCGCGCGCGTCGCGGCGCTGCGCGCCGGTCTCGCGCTGTACACGGCCGGCGAGTTCCACGCTGCCCACGACCCGTGGGAAGGGGTGTGGCTCGGACTGACGGAGGCGACCGCCGCCGGCGACGCTCCCGACTCCGCCGTCCGCGACGAGGCGCTGTTCCACGGGCTGATCCAGTTCGCCGCCGCCCAGCACCACGCCCGCACCCGCAACTGGCCGGGCGCGGTCGGCCTCGCCGAGAGCGGCCGCGGGTACCTCGCGGACGTGCCGGACGACTACCGCGGCATCGACGTGGCCGGCGCGCGCGAGGCGCTCGCTCGGCTGCAGGCGGACCCCGAGCGCGTCGAGCGAGAGCCCGCACCCTCGCTTCGCCACGGTGGCGAGCGCGTCGCGCCCGAGTCGCTGTCGCTGGACGCTGCGGGCCAAGCTGCCGAGGCACTCGCCGAGGAACACGACCTCGACGCCGACGCGGTCGCGGACGCGGCGCGGTTCGCCCGTGAGGAGGAGGCGGTGGGACGCTCGCGGTTTGCGGCGCTGCTGTTCGACTTCGTGCGCGCGGAGGACGCGGGACCCCGCGGGATCGTCTACGATCGACTCACGGGACTGGTCGAGCGGGAGCGACGCAAAGAGCGGGACGTAGAGGGGCTATTTTAACCGCCGTCGCGGTCGTACTGGGCACCGGAGCCGGCTACGCGGAGTCGGGTTCGAGTTCTTCCTTCGGCTCCCCGGCGAAGGTGTACTCCGCGGAGTTGTCCTGCGGGTCGTAGCCGAGCACCTCGCGGGCGCGCTCGATGGAGTAGTACTTACGGTCGTTGTCGGAGATGCCGTAGACGATCTCGTAGTCGTAGTCGGCGCGGAGGCACCGGTCGAACAGGTGCGCGCAGTCGCGGTGCGAGAGCCACATCGCCTGGCCGCGCTCGTACTCCTTGGGCGGGTGGCCCTTCGTGAGGTTCCCGATGCGGACGCACGCGACCGTCAGGTCGTGGTGGTCGTGGTAGAAGCGTCCGAGCGTCTCGCCGGTCGCCTTCGAGACGCCGTAGAGGTTTGACGGACGCGGGAGCTCCGAGCCGTCCAGCCGGAACTCGTCGTCCGTGCGGTACATGTCGGGCGTGCGCTCGTCGGTCTCGTAGGCGCCGGCCGCGTGGTTCGAGGAGGCGAAGACGAACCGGTCGACGCCGGCGTCGACCGCGGCCGACAGCACCGTTTGAGTGCCGTCGATGTTGTTCGCGAGCACCGAGTCCCACGGCGCGTTCGGGCGGGGGTCGCCCGCCAGGTGAACGACGGCGCCGGCACCGTCGACTGCCTCGCGGACGCTCGCCTCGTCGGTCACGTCGGCGACGATCACGTCGTCGTCCGTGACCCTGTCGGGGAGGAATTCGGCGGCGACGGGCTCGCGGTCGAGGAGCCGCCAGTCGTACGCTTCCCCGATGCCAGTGAGGATCGCGCGCCCGACGCGCCCGCCGGCGCCGGTGAGTAAGACCGGTTCGTCCATTCGGGCCGATATCTGACGAGCGCGGGTAAGTAAGGTGCGGTTCGCGAGGCCGAGTACGGGGCGCTGACAGGTCGCACGGTGTCGGACGGGGCGGCTCCGATCGCCACTCGGTACGCCTTTGGCCGTTCCCCGCCCACCGTCGGCCATGGCCACCGACGCCCAGCAGGCGTGTTTCGAGGCCGGCATCAAGTTCGGCTCGCTGTACCACCAGTTCGCGGGGACGCCGGTGTCGCCCCGCAGCACGCGCTCGCTGGAGACCGCGATCGCCGAGTCGATCGAGAACCAGCCCTTCTGTGAGTCGGTGACGGTCGCGATCGACGACGATGCCGTCGCGGCTGACATCGACCATGAGAACGGCTACACCGAGCTGTCCGGCCACCTGCTGGAGGTCGACATGCGGATCGCGTACGACGGCGTCACCGTCAGCACGCGCATGGAGATGGAGGACGGCTACCCGCTCATGAAGCTCGTCGAAGTCGTCGAGACCGACGACTGAGCCGACACTCGCCACGACAGTCGCCCGGCGGCTGATCGGACAACCGTTCCGACGACGGGATCGGACCGCCCCTTCTCGATCCCGACTCGCCGGCACGGACGGCCGAATTCCGCCCGCTCGGCCCGCGCCGATGCCGATTTCACTTTCACTTTTGGGCGACCGCTTAAGAAGGATGGCGGCGAATTGTGAGCCATGTCCCAGTCCACTTTCGACGACGACGACCTGTTCGGCGAGGCAGCCGACGAGATGCGCGCGGACGTGGAGGAACACCTCAGTGCGGCGAAAGCGACGCTGCCGACCGCGGACGCGATCTGGGGGACGGACGCGGACAACGTGCTCGGCGCCCTCAACGGGCTTCGATCGGCGCTCGACACCGGCGACGCCGTCGAGGAGCTGCGACAGGCGAAAAAGCAGTACGTGATGGGTGAGCGCGCCGGCGCTTTCGAGGACGACGAAGAGCTCGCCGCGGAGATCGAGGAGCTTCAAGCGCTCGTCGAGACGTTGGCGGAGGCACACGATCAGGTCGGCGATCTCACGGGCGTCGTCCCGCAGATCAAAAGCGACCTCGAGGACGCTCACGCCGACGACGTGGAGGAGGCAGAGGCGTAGACACCGACCCCGACGGGTTTCGACCCAGCCCTCCGCCTACGCTATCGCCCTCCCCGATGTCGCTCGAAGCCCCGCTCGGCGACCGCGCCGGCGACATCGCACAGCGCCTCACTCGCGCGCTCCAGCAGCTCCGCCCCAAGCGCGGCGGTCCCCTCGTTCGGGTCGCCGACGACGCCGTTCTCGGTGAACTCGTCGCTGTCGTGTGCGAGGTTCACCCCGCGGACCCACTCCCCCCAGCGGTCTGTTCCGCCGTCGCGGGCCTCCGCGACTCGGTCCGCTCGAACGAGCTCAGGCGCGACGTGGCGCAGCATCGCCGTCTCCAGCGGGCCGCCGTGACCCATCCGACTCGCGTGCTCGCCGACCGCCTCGAACCACGTGAACGAGACGGCGTAGGCGTTGGTCGATCCGTCTCGCGAGACGCGCCGCGCGACCTCCGCGAGCGCCTCGACGTTCCCGCCGTGGCCGTTGACGAGGACGACGCGGTCGAGGCCGTGGTGCGCGAGGCTCTCGACGGTCTCGCGGACATACGCGCGGAAGGTGTCCGGCGACACCCACAGCGTGCCGTCGAACGCGCGGTGCTCCTCGGCGACGCCGACGTGGACCGGCGGGGCGACGAGCAGATCGCCGCCGTCGGGATCGGTCGCGGCGTCGCCCCCGCGGTCGGTCTCTCTGCCCGCCCACCGCTCGGCGGCGGCGTCAGCGACTGCCTCGGCGGTCAGCGCATCCGTTCCCAGCGGCGCGTGCGGACCGTGCTGTTCGGTGCTCCCGACGGGGAGCAGCGCGGCGTCGACCTCGGCGTCACGGATCTCCGTCCACGTCGCCTCCGAGAGCTTCATGCGGACTGATCCGTCCCCGATGGACTTGTAGTCGGCCATGCCGACGCCCCCCGACCGCCTGATAAGCCCCGGAGCTGTGTGGGTAGTGAGCCCCGGGTTCCGTGGGGGTTATGACCGCCCCGACCCAACGCGAGCGCAATGGGAATCCTCGAGGACAAGGCGAACGCGCGGCTGTTCTATCGGTACTTCTCGCGCGTGTACGACACGATCAATCCGTACATCTGGGACGATCGGATGCGCAACCAGGCGCTTGAGTGGTTCGACGCAGACCGCGACGACCGCGTGCTCGACGTCGGCGCAGGCACGGGGTTCGCCACCGAGGGGCTGCTCAACCACGTCGACGAGGTGTACGCCCTCGACCAGTCGCGCGGCCAGTTCGAGCAGGCGTTCACGAAGTTCGGGAAGCGCGGCAAGGTCCGCTTCCACATGGGCGACGCCGAGCGCCTCCCGTTCAAAGACGACAGCTTCGACAAGCTCTGGTCGTCGGGCTCGATCGAGTACTGGCCAAACCCCGTCGCCGCCCTCCGGGAGTTCCGCCGCGTCGTCAAACCCGGCGGCACCGTCCTCGTCGTCGGCCCCGACTACCCGAAACTGCGTGTCTTCCAGACGCTCGCTGACGCGATCATGCTCTTCTACGACGCCGAGGAGGCCGAGGAGATGTTCACCGAGGCCGGCTTCGAGGAGACCCGCCACTTCATCCAGCAGCGCCACCGCGGCGCCCCGCGGGCCATCACGACGGTCGCGACCGTTCCCGAGGAGGCTGAGAGCTCCGACACTGACGCGGGATCGGCCGTCGAGAGCGGGAGCGCCGAGCCGGTCGACCGCTGACCGGATCACGGCGTAGTTCCGCCCGTCCTGCCGTGTTGCCGGTCCGCCGGACCGGCCAGATCGGCCGGATCGGCCGGATCGGCCGGATCGGACCGTTCCGGCTCTCACGCCGTGACCGCGGTCAGCGCCACCAGCCGGTGTGAGCCGACGAACAGCGTGACCTCGACGACCGCGCCGGAACCGATCTGCGGCCGATTCGTCCCGGCGGGCGTCAGCGTCGCCGCCTCGCCCGCCGACCACGCGTGGTCGCTCGCGACGTTGAACGGCCCGGTCGGTCCGCTCTCGAACCCCCGCGCGGCGAAGAACGGCACCGGCGGCTGGTGCCGAAGGCGGGCGCCGTCGACACGGATCACGACGTGCAGGCGCCGAACGTCGATCGCGTCGCCGCCGCGGTGCCGCAGAGTGATCGCCCCGTCCGTGACCGCGAGGTCGATCACGGCGGTGGTCGGGGTCGACCGCGCCGCGCCGGCGCCCCACTGGAACGCACCGGGTGCCGACTGCGACGCTCCGGCGCTCGACGGAGCCGCTCCGGTCGCGGACAACGTCGCCGCGCCGACGGTCGCCGACAGCGCGACCGCCGCGAGCACCAACAGCGCGACGCCGACGGCCGGGGCTGCTGCTCTCTCCCGTGCCGGCGTCTCACGCAGCGGTTCGGCCCCCGGTGGCGGCTCTCGGCCCATCGACGGGGAACAGTGCCCTCGTCTTCGGTGATAAGCTCTCGCCGCTCGTCATTCGCCGGCGCTCGTCATTCGCCGGATTCCGTCGAGTTCGACCCCGAGGAGTCGAGCGCCTCCGCGACCGTGACGGGGTCGCTCGACGTGGTGGTCACCGTGGACACGTCAGTCGCGCCGACCTCCACGACCGTGACCACGAACTCCCCGCGCGGCGAGACCGTCCACAGGACGCCGTCGTCACCGGTCGTCCCGATATCCGCGCTCTCCCCCCCTTCGCGACCGATCTTCACGACTGCATCGACCGGTTCCCCCGTTCGGGGCTCGGTGACGGCGATGCGCAGCGGGCCGCCCGGGAACGTCCTGTTCACCGTCAGCGTGAGATCCAGCGTTCGCGTGACTGCCTCGCGCGACCGGATTCCGGACAGGTCGATACGCTGGTGTTCCATGAACACACGTTCGGTCCCGCCGCCGACGAAGGCCGTCAGCGTTCCGTTGGGATACGTGAGGTCGAACACGAACGTCCCTCCCGATCCCTGCCCGGACACCGACCCGCCGGTCGCGGCCCACACCTCCGGATAGCTCCGGGCGGTGACGTTTTGGGCGGTCTCCTCGTCGATCCCGGTGTTGTCGCGGTCACGGAGGTCGCCGCGGAACGCTTCGCGAACGTACCGCCCGTCGGCGATCGTCGAGAGGACGATGCTCTCGTCGGTCGTCGCGACGTACACGCGGGTCGTGCCCGCGGGCTCGCCGGCGATCGCGGCCGCGGCACGCGCTCGAACCGGGCCGTCGAACGTTCGGAGGTCGTACACGATCGAGAACACGCGGCTGTCGTCGAGGGCGAAGTTCTCCGTCTCCTCGGCGAGCCTGTTGAGCATGAGGGTCCGCTCTTCCAGCGCCGCGGCCTCAGCGCGGATCCGCGCCAGCTCGATCAGGAACGCCTTCGCCGAGAGATCGCCGGCGTGGTAGGACGCGATGGCCTCGCGGTACCGACTGTGGAGCGTGATGACGTCCTTGTCGACCTCGTTGAGTCCGTCGAGGATCCGGATCTGACGCTGGTCGCTGGTGTTCGCGTTCGTGATCCGTTCGCGAAGCGCGATCGTCTCGATCCGCTCGGCGGAGGCGTTCGCGCTGAACGCTGTCGCGGTTCCTGCATCGAGCGTGACCACGTCGACGTTCGACGCGACGCTCCCGTTCTCTTCCAGCGAGAGAACGCGGATGGGCGCGGTGCCGTTGATCGTCGCTGTGGTCTCTGCGGCGGCCGAGCCGTTCGCCACAGACGGGGCGGTCGGGGGGCTCGTATCGGTGTCGACGATCGCCGGCGGCTGGCTGCCGGAGACCGCGAGCGCGCCGCCGCCGGCGGCCACGAGGAGGAGCGCGAGGAAGACGGGGATGGCTCGCATGGGAGGTGGATACCCCGTCATCGGATAAAAAACCGGGCCACACGGGGGGACCGTTGCCACGACTCGGCCCCCGACAGATGACTCCCGACAGACGACTAGCATCGTGCACACACGGTCCGTCGGGCGAACTGGATGCTGGCCTCGGGATCGCGATCACCGATGGAAAGGGTTTTGCCAAAACGCCAATACCCGAATACACAGCATGCGGCACGTCGCCCTCCTCGCCGCGTTCGTCGTTCTCGTCTCGGTCGCCGCAGGCGCGACCGTCGCGGCGGCCGACCAGCAGGCGGAACCTGACTCACCCGAAGCCCTCGCTTCGCCCGCGCACCCCGGCGCACCCTCGGCGTTCGGGTTCTCCTCCGACTCGATCGCGCGCACGCAACTCGCGTCGGCCGTCGGCGCGCCTCGAACTAACTTCACCGTCTCGCTTCACGAGGACGGCTCAGCCCGGTGGACCGTCGCGACGACGATCCCGCTGGACACCGAGGCGGAACGGGCCGCGTTCCACGAGTACGCGGCGGCGTACGAATCCGGCGACGCCGTCGGTGGACCGACCGTGGAACCTTTCCGCAACGCCGCTGCGGCAGCGAGCGAGGCCACCGGCCGGGAGATGTCGATCGATCGAGTGAATCGGACGACGACGCTGCGGAACGAGACCGGCGTCCTCCGGCTTCGGTTCACTTGGATCGGGTTCCTCCAACCCAGTCCCGACGGCGTGCTCGCGCTCGGCGACGCGTTCGAAACCCCGAACAACGGCACGTGGTTCGGCTCGCTGTCGGCGTCTCAGCGGCTCGTCATCGAACCGCCCCCGGGCTACGAGGTGAGCGACGTGTCGCAGGGGTTCAGCTACTCGATCAGCGATCGCCGGATCGTCGTCGAGGGACCGCAGACGTTCGAGGCGGGCGACATCACGGTCCAGTACGAACCCGGCAAAACGTCGCCTCCGCCGCCGTATCGACTGATCGCCGGTGTGACCGTCGCACTGCTGTTCGTCGTCGCCTTGTTCGCGTATCGCCGCGGTGGCGTCTCGGCCGGTGCCGGCGGTGACAGCGCGACAGCGGATACGGCGGACGGTGCCCACGCGGCGGCCGATGCCGACCGCGAGGGGGCGGTGTCGGATCGCGATCCCGACTCGACCGGATCGGCGGCGGATTCGGAGCCAGAGCCGACGGTCGGATCGCCGCACGGATCGACGGTTGACGGGGCCAGTGACGGGTCGACGGCCCCGGCTGCCGACGCAACCGGCGCAGAGGTGAACGGGGGCGAGCCGGAGACGGAGGAGGATCTGGAGCTCCTCTCGGACGAGGAGCGCGTCGAGCGGATCCTCGAAACGCATGGCGGTCGGATGCGTCAGGGCAACATCGTCAGCCAGACCGGGTGGTCCGATGCGAAGGTGTCACAGTTGCTGTCGGCGATGGCCGACGAGGGCCGCGTCGAGAAGCTCCGACTCGGCCGCGAGAACCTCATCTCGCTGGCCGACGATGCAGACGACGAGCCGAACGGTGCCGACAGCGCCGACGACGCTGACAGCGCCGCTGACGCCGACAGCGACGACGACGCCGAGTTGTAAGCGCCGGGGCCGAACGTGGACCCGCGCGCCGCCCGTTGCCGGCGGTTCCGAAACTGTTTACCCCCGACCACGGCAACGCTTGCGCGATGAAGATCCTCGTCACGGTCAAGGAGGTCGCAGAGGCGGCCGACGACTTCGAGATCGAGGGGACGGACATCGGGGAGCAGTACCTCGAGTACGACCTCAACGAGTGGGACGACTACGCCATCGAGGCGGCCGTCCAGCTCTCGGAGACGTACGGCGACATAGAGGTCGTCTCGGCCACAATCGGCCCGGAGCGCTCCGAGGAGACGATCCGAATGGCGCTCGCGAAGGGCGTCGACCGCGCGATCCGCGTGTGGGACGACGATATCGCGGCGGCGGATCTGGACGTGGCGGCGAAGACGCGGCTGTTCGCGGCCGTCGTCGACGAGGAGGAGCCCGACCTCGTGCTCTCGGGCGTGCAGGCGGCCGACGACGGGTTCGGTGCCACCGGCGTCTCGGTGGCCGACGAGATCGGCTTCGACTGGGCGGCCGTCGTCAACCACCTCGACACCGAGGACGACCTGTCGACGGCGCACGTCCACCGCGAACTGGAGGGCGGCATCGAGGAACTCACTGACGTGGATCTCCCGGCGGTGCTCACGATCCAGACCGGCCTGAACGAGCCGCGGTACGCCAGCCTGCGCGGCATCCGCCAGGCACAGAGCAAGGAGATCGCGGCGTTCGGGCTGGCCGACCTCGGTCTCGACGCCGACGCGGTTGACTCGCCCATCTCGCGCACCGGGATGTACGAACCCGAGACGGAGTCGGACGCGACGTACTTCGACGGAGCGGCCGACGAGCAGGCGGCGCAGTTGGCCGACGTGCTTCGCGAGAAGGGGGTGGTTTCGGAATGAGTGACGTGCTCGCGGTCGTCGACCACCGGCGCGGCGAGCTCCGGGACGTGAGCTTCGAGCTCGTTCGCGCCGGCCGCGACCTCGCGGACGACCTCGGCGGCGACCTCCACCTCGCGGTGATCGCCGGCGACGTGGACGCCTTCGCCGTCGACCTGTCGCTTGCGGGCGTCGATGCGATCCACACCGTGGAGGACGGCGAGGAGTTTAACCACGACCTGTACGCCGGCGCGACCGCCGCGCTGTTCGAGTCGCTCGCGCCGACGGCCGTCCTCATGCCGAACTCGGTGAACGGGCTCGACTACGCGCCGGCGGTGGCGAACCGCCTCGATGTGCCGCTGGTCGCAGACGCGGTCGAGTTCGCGTACGACGGCGGGCTAGAGGCGACCCGCGAGATGTACGGCTCGAAGGTCGAGACGACCATCGAGGTGAGCGAGGAGCCGTTCGCCGTCACCGTCCGCGGCGGCGAGTGGCCCGCCGTCGAGGAGACCGCCGAGGTGCCAATCGAGGCGTTCGACTACGAGTTCGACGAGTCGGCCTCCGGCGCGCGCGTGCAGGGCTTCGAGGAGGTCGGCGCCGGCGACGTGGACATCGCGGACGCGGAGTTCCTCGTCTCGATCGGCCGCGGCATCGAGGAGGAGGAGAACCTCGAGCTCATCGAGGACCTCGTCGAGGTCACCGGCGCGACGCTGTCGTCGTCGCGTCCGATCGTCGACAACGGCTGGCTCCCGAAGAACCGGCAGGTCGGTCAGTCCGGCAAGCAGGTGACCCCGGACGTGTACCTCGCGATCGGCATCTCCGGGGCGGTCCAGCACGTCGCCGGAATGAAGAGTGCCGAGACGATCATTGCGATCAACACCGACCCGAACGCGCCGATCTTCGACATCGCCGACTACGGGATCGTCGGCGACCTGTTCGACGTGGTTCCCGCGCTGATCGAACAGTTCGAGTAGCTCACCGAGCCCCTTTCTCGTTCCGCTCGCGGCGGTCCAGTTGCTCGCACTCGCCGTGCGCGCTATCGCCGACCCCTCCCGTTCGGGGCGCGAAATCCCTCTCGTTCGCGGTCTTCCGCTCGCACTACGATCACGAGAGAAAGGCGGTGACGTCGGTCGAGGAGACCATCCCGACGTAGTCGTCGTCGACGACGGGGAGGTGTTTGATGCCGTACGTCGTCATCATCTCGGCGACTTCCTCCATGTAGAGGTCCGGGGTGACGGTCTCGACATCGGTCGTCATCACGTCCATCACCCGCAGCTCGGAAACGCTCCGGCCGTCAGCGACGGCCTCGATCACGTCGGTGCTGCTGATGATTGCCCGCGGGGAGGTCAGAACGACCAGCGCGCTGATCTCCTTCTCCCGCATCTTCCGGGCGGCCTCCTGTACCGTCGCGTCGCTCTCGATCGTCTCCAGCGGCGACGACATGACGTCCCTGACGGTCTTCCTCTGGTTGGAACTCATGGCGACACAAACGGAAACGGGGAGTATGGATGTTTCCCTCCCTCGACGGCCGGGGACCCACCGGCACGGCCGGACGGAACGGGCAGCGGGTTCCGGTCGCGGCTCCCGCATCCGGTACCCTCTTTTCCGCCCGGACCCGAACACGCACCAATGGAGTATCTGGAGCGTCGGGTCGCGATGGCGAACGAGCGCCTCGCCGAGGTGACCGAGGCGGTCGACCCGCCGCAGCTCTCCGAGGAGATCGAACACGTCGTGCTGGCGGGCGGCAAGCGGGTCCGCCCCACCGTGACGCTCCTCGCGTGCGAGGCCGCCGGCGGCGACCCAGAGGACGCCGTCGACTTCGCGGTCGGCGTCGAGCTGGTCCACAATGCCTCGCTGGTCGTCGACGACATCATCGACCGCTCGGACGTGCGCCGCGGGACGCCGAGCGCGTGGGCGCAGTTCGGCTACGGGCCGGCGATCGTCGGCTCCGACGGGATGCTCGGCGAGGCGTTCGCGCTGTTCTCAGCCGACGAGCAGGCGATGCAGGTCGTCGCCGAGGCGATGGTCGAGTTGGGCGAAGGAGAGGCCACGGAGCTGGTCGCGAAGCCGACAAACGAGGAGGAGTACATGACGCTCGCGCGCCGCAAGACTGGGGCGCTGTTCCGCGCGGCCGCCGAACTCGGCGCCGTCGCCGCCGGCGCCGACGGCTTCACGATCGAGGCGTTCGGCGAGTACGCCGAGCGTGTCGGCGTCGCCTTCCAGATCCGCGACGACGTGCTCGATGCGACCGCCGACGCCGACGATCTGGGCAAGCCAACGGGGGTCGACGAGGCCGTCGACCGCCCCTCACTGCTACAGGTCACGGATCTCACCCCCGAGGAGGCGGACCAGCGCGCCCGCGATCAGTCGGAGCAGGCGCTGGAAGCGCTGGAGACCGCCGGAATCGGCGAGTCAGACGCGAGGGGATATCTGCGGGATCTGGCGGAGTTCGTGGTCGTCCGCGAGCGGTAGGCCCGCCTGCACCGCCTCGGCAGGCTCCGGCCGCCGCGTTCCTGTCGTCTACGGGCTGAGCAGGCCGAGTGCCTCGGGGCTTGACCCCGAGGCGGTTCACGAGTCAGAACTGTTCGGCGGTGTCCACGCGGATAACCACGCCCTCGTCGTCGCCGAAGCGCTCGTCGCCCTCGACGCTGTGCTCGAACGCCAGCCGCGCCCGTTCGGTGTGTGTCGCGCGGACGGCGTCCGCGAGGCCCTCCTCCACGTCGAACGCCGCGAGCGTGTCGTCCCACCACGACGCGTCGACGCGGTACGCGCGCCGTTCGTCGACGGTGACGTACTCCCCCTCTCGCTCCAGTTCCGAGTGCCGTCCGATCAGCGAGGCGTTCAGTTCCGTCAGCGCCGCCCCGAGGTCGTCTGTGGATACTCCCGTTCGCTCGGCGATCCGCTCGATCACGTCCGCCGAGAACGGCGCCTCCGTCTCTGGGCCGTCGTTGTCTGTCATCGTGCGGACGGGTTCGGCGTCGCGAGGTATTTGATTTGGGGCTGCGTCACCTCGGGGGGTCCCCGTCGATGGCCGCGAGCGTGCCCCCGGCTCCCACGCGCCGTTCCGCGATCGAGCCGGCCTTCGGCTGGCGAGCGAGCGGCCTTTTGGCATCATCAGACGCCTTCGGCGTCTGATTAGCAGTCGGATTCTTCGAATCCGACAGCATGAACGGGTTTTCGCCTCGGGTTCCCGCAGTGCTCGCCTCCGGCGAGCGCGAGGAAACCCAAGGCGAAAAGAGGTTCGTTCTAGTAGAACTCGCGGACCAGATCCATCGCGTCCTCGGGAGCGCCGTCGTGGTCGATCTGGCTCATGTTGGCGTCGAGGCCGTGGGTCTGCTCGTACGACACCGAGTCCTCCTCCTGGTAGAGCACGCCCATGTACTCCTTGTCGGCGTCGAGGACCTTCTCCTTGGCCGCGTCGCGGTCGCTCGGGTCGTAGTCGGTCTCCTTCAGGTCAACCAGCGAGTCGCGGAAGTAGTCGTACGTGTCCACGTCGTTGAACGTGACGCACGGCGAGAACACGTTCACGAAGCCGAAGCCGTCGTGCTCGATGGCCTGCTGGACGATCTCCTGGTGACGCAGGGCGTCCGAGGAGAATGACTGCGCGATGAACGTCGCGCCGGAGGCGAGCGCGAGCGCGAGGGGGTTGACGGGCGGCTGCTGGGGCCCCTCCGGCGTCGTCGAGGTCTCGAAGTCCTCGCGCGAGGTGGGCGAGGCCTGGCCCTTCGTCAGCCCGTAGATGCGGTTGTCCATCACAACGTAGCTCATGTCGACGTTACGGCGGACGGCGTGGACGAAGTGGCCCGCGCCGATGGAGTACCCGTCGCCGTCGCCGCCCGCGACCATCACTTCCAGATCGGGATTGGCCATCTTCACGCCCGCGCCGACCGGGAGCGCGCGACCGTGGACGCCGTGGATCGCGTAGCTGTGCATGTACGTGCCGATCTTACCTGAACAGCCGATGCCGGCGACCACGAAGGTGTTGTCGGGATCGTTGCCCGTCTCCGCGAGCGCCTTCATCATGCCGTTCATCGTCCCGAAGTCGCCGCATCCGGGACACCACGTGGGCTGCTTGTCGGATTTGAAATCGGTGAACCTGACCTGGGAACTCATGCTTCCACCTCCTGGCCCTCGTCGGTGGCCAGGGTCTCCTTGATGTCGTCGGCGAGCTCGTCCGCCTTGAACTGCACGCCGTTGTACTTGTTGACCCGCTTCACGCGCTGTAGCGTGTCGTGTTCGACCACGTCGGCGAACTGCCCCGTCGCGTTACACTCGACGACGACGACCTCGTCGGCCGCCTCGAACTCCTCCGTGAGGTCGGGCCGCGGGAAGAGGTACGGCACCGAGAGGATCCGCACGTCGATGTCCTCGTCCTCGAGGAACTCCAGCGCCTCGACGAGTGTCCCCTCGTTGGACCCCCACGTGACGACGAGATTGTCCGAGTCGGGGTCGCCGAACTCCCGCGGCGAGAAGTCCTCGCGCTCGCGGGCGGTCTCGACCTTCCGGGTGCGCTTGTCGACCTGCTTGACGCGCATCTCCGTGTCCTCGGTCCGGCGGCCCTGCTCGTCGTGCTCTAAGCCGGTGGACATGTGCGCGCCGCCGGCGGTGCCGGGGAACGCGCGCGGGCTGACGCCGTCGTCGGTGATCTCGTGGGGCTTGAACCCGCCCGTGTCGGTCTGGTGGTCCTCGATGGTGTCCTCGTCGACGACCTTGCCGCGGTCGATCTCGACGGCGTCCATGTCGAACGCCTCCGGCTCGAACGTCTGCTCGGTGACCGCCATCGCGAGGTCGGCCGCGAGATACACCGGGGTCTGGTACTTTTCGGCGAGGTTGAACGCCTCGACGGTCTTCCAGAAGCACTCGTCGACGGTGGTGGGCGCGAGGACGAACCGCGGGATCTCGCCGTGCCCGCCGTACAGCATCATGTTGAGGTCGCCCTGCTCCTGCTTGGTCGGCATCCCCGTCGAGGGACCCGAGCGCATCACGTCGACGATGACAAGCGGCGTCTCGGAGGTCGCCACGAGGCCGAACGTCTCGGTCATCAGGTCGATGCCGGGACCGGAGGTCGCGGTCATCGAGCGGGCGCCGGCGCGGGCGGCGCCGAGCGCGAGGTTGATCGCGGCGAGTTCGTCCTCCGCCTGAACGACGTGGCCGCCGAAGTGCTCGATGCGGCCCTTCAGGTACGTCATCACGTCCGTCGCGGGCGTGATCGGGTAGCCGGCGTAGTACTTGCAGCCGGCCGCAATGGCGCCCATGCCGATCGCCTCGTCACCGTTGAGCAGGACGTAGTCGTTGTCGGTCGTTTCGAGATCGTAGTCGAGGTCGGAGTCGGGGTAGTTCTCCTGAACGTACTCCTGACCGAGTCGAGCCGCCTGCTTGTTGTTGTCGACGAGCGCCTGCCCCTTGTCGCCGAAGCGCTTCTTCAGCGAGGAGTCGAGGTGCTCGATGTCGAAGTTCGTCGCCTCGCAGGCGGCGCCCAGCGCGACGACGTTGCGCATGATGGCCCCGCCGGCGTCCTCCGCGAGGCTCTTGAGCGGCACGTCGAGCCCGATCATTCCGTCGGGGATCTCGACGTCGGCCATCGTCGTCCGCTCGCCGTCGTAGATGATGACCGAGCCCTCGTGGAGCTCGTCGAGGTTCTCATCGATCGTTCGGGGCGTGAGCGCGACGAGGACGTCCAGCCGGTCGACGACGGACCGGACCTTCTCCGTGGACGTGCGCACCTTGTACGCGGTGTAGCCGCCCCGGATCCGGGAGGCGAAGTCCTTCGACGTGAAGACGTGTCGACCCGCCCGGGAGAGCGCCTGCGCGAAGATTTTCCCGGTGGAGTCGATGCCATCGCCGGCCTCCCCGCCGATGGCCCAGTTGAAGTCCGCTGGCATACTGGTCACACCTTCCCACGGTCGGTGGAAAAGCCTTCTGAATAGGTGGACGGCCGGTTTCCGACGGATCGTCGGACATCCTCCCGAACGAAACGACAATTGTGGGCTCGAACGTCCGAATGGCCGCAATGCGACCGACGATCGATCGGTTCTCGCCGTTTCACGGCAGGAATTGTATCGGTTGCCGAACGGACCGGATCTCGGGTACGACAGGCGTACTAGCCGGGTTCGACGGCCGACGACGATCGGGACGCGGTCACGGTCGAAGTGATCGGGACGCGGTCACGGTCGAAGTGATCGGGACGCGGTCACGGTCGAAGTGGTCGGGACGCGATCGAGGCGGTCGGGGGTCGACCGCCGCCCGGGGAGCCGCGGCGGGGCGTCGAAAGCGACAGCTTCGGGTACCCCGACGCGCAATCGGCGCGCATGGACGCAACAGTCGCGGTGCGGTCAGTCGCGGAGGTCGGTCCCGACACGGTCGCGGTGACGCTGGACTCGCCTGCGGAGTTCGAGGGTAAGCCGGGACAGTTCGTGAAGCTCACCGCCGCCGTCGATGGGGAGGAGGTGTCGCGCTTCTACACGATCTCCTCGCCGGATACGGACGGCGACTTCGAGACGACCGTCGGCCTCGACGGTGGCGACTTCTCGCGGTACCTCGCCGACCTCGCCGCGTGCGACGAGATCGACGTGAGCGGTCCGTTCGGCGACGACTACTACGAGGGCGAGTCGCGCGCGGTCGTGCTGGCGGGCGGGCCGGGCGTCGGTCCCGCCGTCGCTATCGCGGAAGCCGCGCTCGGCGCGGGCAACGAGGCGGCGGTCGTCTATCGAGACGACGCGCCGGCGCACGGGGCGCGGCTCGACGACCTGCGCGAGCGCGGCGCGAGCGTCGTCGTCACCGACGGCGACTTCACCGACGCGGTCGCGGCGGCGGTGACGGGCGCCGATGGCGAACAGGCGTTCATCTACGGCTTCGCAGACTTCGTCGACAAGGCGACCGCCGCGCTGGAGGCGGCGGGGTACGCGGGCGACGCGAAAGTCGAGAACTTCGGGTAACGCGGTCGATCGGGGTAGTTCACACCAGGCTGGCGCCGTCGAAGTCGGCGCGGGCGTGCTCCACGTCCATCAGGTCGAGGATTGTCGGCGCGATGTCGAGCAGGTCCGCGTCGACGATGGTCGCGTCGGGGTCGTCGACGAACAGCGTCGCATTCTCGAAGCTGTGCATCCCGTTTCGCGGCCCGGTGGAAAAGACCCCGTCGTCGTGCGGCTTGAACTTCGCCTTCAGGTCGAAGCCGTGGTTCGGGATGATCGTCAGGTCAGGCGCGATGTCGTCGTGCTCGCCCCGGAACGCGTCCTCCTTCTCGACGACGCGCTTGGCGACGGGCGTCCCGTCGGGGCCCTCGAGCGCCTCGATGTCGGCTTTCAGCTCGTCGCGGACGGCCTCGTAGTCCGACTGGGACACCGATCCGCGGGGCTCGCGGCCATCGAGGTTGATGTAGAGCCGACCGGGAATAAGCGAGTACGCGCGCGCATCGTCGGCGATGTCGCCCAGTTCCTCGTGGTCGTCGTCCTCGAACGAGAGCCACCCCTCGTCCTGGAGCCACTGGTTGATCTCGACCTCGTAGTCCTGCACGGTGAAGCCGTGGTCGGAGGCGACGACGAGCGTCACGTCCTCGGGGAGCATGTCGCGAATCTGGCCGACGTAGTCGTCGACCTTCTCGTAGAACTCCATGAACTCCTCGTAGTACTCGCCGTCGCGGGCGTAGTCCTCGAACAGGAAGTGGTTCACCCGGTCGGTCGTCATGAAGACGCCGAAGAACAGGTCCCAGTCGTCCTGCTCGATGTAGTGGGTGAACGCCTCGAAGCGCTTGTCGATGGTCTCGTGGGAGACCTCGATGAACTCCGATTTGTCGTCCTGGTGGCCGAGCTTCGCGTTCGTGTCGATGCGGTAGTCGATCGACTCGAGGTACTCGCGCAGGTCGTCGGGGTAGGCGGCCTTGTCGACGCCCGGCGAGAGGAACCCCGAGACCATCCGCTGGACGTTCCGCTGGGGCGGGAACGTCACCGGGACGTTCAGTACGCTCGCGTCGCGCCCGGTGTCCGCGATGCGGTCCCAGATGCGCGTCGCCTGCACGTCCCGGCCCATCGGAACGTACGTGTCGTAGCTCCCGATCTCGCGGTCCTGGAAGCCGTACACGCCCGTCTCACCGGGGTTGACGCCGGTCGTGAGCGCGGGCCAGCACGCCGACGACTCCGGCGGCACGATGGAGTCGATGGCCGCGGCCGACCCCTCGTCGGCGAGCGCGGCGAAGTTCGGAAACCGGTCGGGGTGGTCCTCCAACAGCGAGTGCGGCACCCCGTCGATACCGACGAACGCGACCCGGGGATCGTCGTCCCCGCGGAGCCGGTCGAATAGTCCCATAGGGGAGTCATCTGCAGGGGCGCGTAAAGTAATTCAGGTTCTGTCGGTCGGTGCCGACGGTCATCGACACCGGCGATCCTCGCCGGGTCGGGACTGTCGAGACGGCTCGCCGCCCCCGGTACGGTTTTGGGTTCCCCGTTCGCAGCGTACGCCGATGGTAGACCGCTCCGATCCGGGCGGCGGCGCGACGACCGATGCGGAGCCGGAGCCCGATCCCTTCGATTCCTTCCGGCAGTTCACCGCGCTCCCGGGCGACGTGCTCGTGGTCTCACTGGCGATGTTCGCGTTCAGCCTCGGCTTCCAGGCGACCGGGCGGTACCTGCCCCAGTACCTCGCGGTGCTTGGCGCCTCCAGCCTCGCGCTCGGCGCGTACGGCTCGGTCGGGAACCTCATCTCCGCGGTGTTCCCGTACCCCGGCGGCGCGCTGTCGGACCGCCTCGGCTCGCGCACGTCGCTCACGCTGTTCGGCTTCGCCTCGACGCTCGGCTTCCTCGTGTGGTGGGCGGCGGACCCGTTTCGGGACGTGACCGTCGGGCCGACGAACCTCGCGGTCGTCATGGTCTTCCTCGGGCTGTTTCTCTCGCAGGCGTGGAAGTCGTTCGGGCTCGGAGCGACGTTCGCCGTCGTGAAGCAGTCGGTGCCGCCGGACCGGCTCGCCTCCGGGTTCGCCGCGACGGAGACGTTCCGCCGGACCGCGTTCCTGCTGGGGCCGCTGCTGGTCGCCGCCGTGCTCTCGGCGTACGCGTTCACCGACGGGTTCCGGCTCGTACTGCTGGGGGCGGCCGCCGTCGGGGCGGTCGCGACCGTCGCGCAGTACGTCCTGTACGACGCCTCCAACGACTCCATCGGCAAGTCGTTCGCGGGCGTCGCGACGGTGCTCGACGACCTGCGGTCGCTCCCGGACCCGCTCCGTCCGTTGCTCGTGGGCGACTCGCTCGTTCGCTTCGCCAATGGCATGGTGTACGTGTTCTTCGTGCGCGTCGTCGTCGACGTGCTCGCCGTGGGCGCGACCCTCCCCGTCGTCGGCGCGCTCTCTCCGGAGGCGTACTTCGGCGTCCTGCTGGGCGTCGAGATGGCCGTCGCGCTGCTCACGATGGTGCCCGTCGCGCGCCTCGCGCGGTCGGTCGGCCTCAAGCCGGTGGTCGCGATCGGGTTCGCGGTTTACGCCGTGTTCCCCGCGATGTTGATCTTCGCGCCGCCGGACGCGACGGTGTTGGCCGCGCTGTTCGCGTTTTCAGGGGTCCGGTTCGCGGGGCTACCCGCGCACAAGGCGCTCATCGTCGGGCCGGCCGAGGCGGACGCCGGCGGGCGCGTGACCGGGACCTACTACCTCGTCCGCAATATGATCACGATCCCGAGCGCCCTCGTGGGCGGGTGGATCTACGGCCGCTCACCCGAGGTCGCGTTCGGTCTCGCGACGGTTGTGGGACTCGTCGGCGTCGCGTTCTTTCTCCTGCGGGGGCGGGAGTTCGAGGCGTACGCGACCGTGTGAGGCCCGCCGCACCCGGCGCGCGATTGCGGCGTCGAATGGCGAAGGCGATGGGAATTTGAGGTGGAGGCCCCAAACCGAACCGTGAGCGAGGAGTCACGCGACGCCGGCGACCGGTCGGCCCCCACAGAGTCGCGCCCGGATCGCCCGCCGATCGCCGGGCTGCTGGCGACGCTGTCGGTGAAGCGCAACGTGACGGTCGGGGCGGCCGTCGGCGTCGCGCTTGCGGTCGCCGTCTACGCGGTCCGCGCGCTCGAACTGTTCGGGCCGGTCGGCGGCACTCGGACGTACCCCGTGTTGGGTCCGGACGGTTACTTCCTGCTGCTCGCGTTCGTGCTCGCGTCGGCGACGACGCTGTTCGTCGCTTCCGGACTGACCGTCGTCGCCGCGGTTCGCGTGCTCCGGACGCCGGCGGAGTGACCCCCCGAGCGGTCGACAGACCGCACCCCTGTCGTCGGTCGGTCGGTCGTCGGCCGACCGCCGACCGGCGGCTCCCGAGGGATCGCCGGAACCGCAAAGTCGGTGTGGTGCGTGATCCGTTCTCATGGCCGCGATCGAGTCCGAACCGGTCGTTCGCCTCGTCCTCACGGCGATACTGTCTCTCGTCCCGACGGTCGCGTTCCTCGGACTGCTCCGGCTTCTCGACCGACTCCGGAACGACGTACTCATCGAGCACACGGTTCGGATGGCCGCCGAGGAGAGCGGGACGGGCCGTCTCGCGGGAACGAGGCTCGATCCCGCAGTCGTGCTCGGGTCGGAGCGGTCGGACGACTCGACCCGGTCGGCGGCGTCGGACGACCTGCGACGGGACCGGACGCTCGTGCTGTGTGCGGCCTGCGCGATGCTGCGACCGTCGCGGTCCGGCGCGTGTCCGACGTGCGGCGAACCGCTCTCGGCGGAGGACTCGGAGGGAACCGCCGGACAGCGCTGACGGGGGCGCAGCGCCGACGGGACGCACCGCAGCCGACGCGTCAGTCTAGGGGTCGGTACGCGTCGACCACGCGTCAGTCCACGTCGAACTCCTCGGGCGCACCAGCGAGCGCGGTGAGGCGCTCTGCGCCCGCGCGCGTCCCCTTCGCGATGAGCACGTCGCCGGCGCGAAGCCGGGTCCGCGCGCTGGGCGAGACCACCCACTCCCCGCTCCCGTCGTCGTCGCTTCCGTCCTTGCCTTTGTCGGTCTCGGCGTCGTCCCCGCCTTCGTCGGTCTCGGCGTCGTCGCCGTCCGCGTCGGTTCCTCCTCGCCGGACCGCGATCACGCGCATCCCCGTCTCGGTCTTCACCTCGCGGTCGCCAAGCGTCGCGCCGGTCAACTCCGAGTCCTCGCCGACGACGATCCGGACGATGATCTCGTCGGACTCTTCGACGGCCTCTGCGACGACCGGGTGCGCCTCCAACCCGCGGAGCACGCCCTCGCTGATCTCGAGGGCGGCGTCGCTGATCTCCTCGGTCGCGGCCGCCAGGTGAACGAGCCCGCGGAGACTGACCGGGTCGTCGACCCGCGCGGCCGCCCGCAGCGTCCACGCCTCGAAGCGCGACTTGAGCGCGTCGACCTCCGCCTCCAGCTCGGCCACCTCCTTGGCGACGCCCCGGCTGTCGAACAGCACGGCGCCGTAGGCGAGGTCGACGGCAAGCTCGCTCATGTTCTTCATCAGGACGATGGAGTCGACGGCCCGCTCCAGGTCCTCGACGGCGGGGTCGGGCGGTGTGGGAACCTCGTACGGCTCGCCGGCGGCCGCCTCGTACACCTCGCGCAGCCCCTCCTCGAACCCGCGGAGGATCAGCGTGTCGCCCGCGCGAAACTCCGTGTCGCGCCCCGGATTCGTGATCCAGCGGGCCTTCCCCGTCGCCTGATCGCGGCGGACGGCGATGACGCGTACGCCCGTCTCGGTCTCCATGTTGATCCCCGCGAGCGTTCGGCCGACGTACGCCGAGTCGTCGGCGACCGGGGCGCGCACGAGCGACTCCACGGCCTCGGGCAGGGCCGCCCGCATCGCCTCGGGAAGCCCGACCTCCTCCAGCACGACCTTCGCGATGTCGCCGGCGGCGTCGCTCACCTTCTCGGCGGCGCCGACGACGCCCAGCACCGGCGCCAGGTCTTCCACATCCTCGGGCGATCGCGCGGCCATCATCACGCTCATCCGCGCCTGCAACTGGAGTACGTCCATTCGCGATTCCAGCGCGAGCACCTCTTTCGCGAGGTCGGGGCTACCGTGCAGCACCGCCGAGTACGACAGGTCGATGAGCAGTTCGGCGGTGTCTTTCATTTCGGCCAGCACGGCCTTCACGCTCACCGGCTCGTACTCGACGGGATCGTCTCGGTGCATCCGGTTGTCGAACGGTTCGGCGGGCTGGTGCAAAAGGATTGCTCGGGCACTCGTGCCCGCCGGGATGTCGGATCGTCAGTCCGGCGTTCCGGCCCTCCGACCGTCCGTTTTTCGGTCGTTCCGTCGCTCCGTCGGGTGTCGCACCCGGCGGCTACTCCCGGTCGGCGTCGCGAAAGAGGCGGTAGGACGTGCGTCCCACGGCCACGTCCTTCTGCTCGCCGTCGGGGGCGACGCTGGAGACGAGCGTGTCGGTGAACCCCATCGAGCCGCCCGCGCGCAGCACCTCGGCCTCGACCCGAAGGTCGTTGGTCGCCGGCCGCAGGTAGGTGACGTTGAGGTCCGTCGTCGCCAGCGACCCGGTCGTCGGGTCGTCGAACGTCGACCGGAGGGCGAACCCGGACGCGGTGTCGACCAGGGTCGCCGCGATGCCGCCGTGGATTGAGCCCACGGGCGAGCCGGGATTGACGAGCTTCTCGTGGTACGGGACGGACATAACGATCCGGCCGCTATCGAGCTCCTCGACGGTGAGATCGAGCCACGAGAGGAAGCCGTGGCTCTCGATGAACGCCTGCAGCAGGTCGACGTGGTCGGCGTCGATTCGGGAGGGGTCGTCGCGCATGTCCCGAGTGGCGCCGCCCCGACACTTCACCGTTCGGTTCGGTCGCTGACGGGGAGGGTTCCGCTCGCCTTACTCGTTCGAGCCGGAGTCGAGGACGTCGCTCAGGTCCGTCTCGTCCGGCGCCGAACCCCCGCCGCCCTCGCCGAAGCCGGCCGAGAGGATCCGCGTGAGCGCCTCCTCGACCTTCTCGTCCGACTCGGTCAGGTCGTCGGGGTCGATCTCGATGACGAACCCGGTTGTGATGTTCGGCGCCGTCGGCATGAACACGACCTCGCGGCCGTCGTCGGTCGTCTTCCCGGTCTTGAACGCGGTCATGCGCATCCCGTTCCACGGTTCGATCTTCACCGGCGTCTGGAGGTCCTCGGTGCCCGTGAGCGCCGTCTCGACGGCCAGCTTCGAGGCGTTGTAGATGACGCGTAGCCCCGGCACACGGTTGATCGCGTCGTCGAGGAACCCCTCCGCGAGCCGCCCCGCAGTCGTCCGCATGAGGTAGCCCGCCGAAAAGACGATCAGGACGAACACCACGAGCGCCATGAGCACCTCCGCGAACTCGTAGAGCGCGAGGAGGTCGGGGTCCGGGTTCTCCGGGGTGATCGTGGGGACGAACGGGAGCGTCGACAGGAGGTTGTACAGCCAGTTGGCGACAAAGAGGATGACGAGGATCGGGGTGACCACGACCAGCCCGCTCGCGAAGTCGCGCTTCCACGTAGACATTCGAAGTTCACTCGCTCGTCCGGGTTGGGGCCATATCAGCCCTTCTACACGGTCGTCGACCGCACCGGGGGTCCACCGTCGGCTCGCCGTTTGACCACCACCGGGCCGCCGTTTGGCCACCGCCAGGCCACCACCGGGCCGCCGATCTCCATCGCGGTCAGACGCCGACGACCGCGCGGAGGGCGAACAGCGCGTTCTCCTTGCGCTCGCGCACCCGGCGGTAGAAGTACGAGAGCCACTTGTCGCCGTAGGGGGCGTACTGCCACACCTCGACCCCGTCGGCCGCGAGGCGGCGCTGTTCGTCCTCGCGGACGCCCATCAGCATCTGCACCTCGTAGTCGGCGCCGTACTCGGCGGCGAGTTCCTCGGCGTAGGCGATCATCGCCGGGTCGTGGCTGCCGACCGCGATCCCGCCGTCGCGCTCGCCGAACAGGAACTCCAGGTCCTCGCGGTACGCCTCGTTCACGTCGGCCTTCTCGGTGTAGGCGATCGACTCGGGCTCGTCGTAGGCGCCCTTCACGAGCCGGAGCTTCCCGGGTACGTCGGCGAGCCGATCCAGATCCTCGCGGGTGCGGCGGAGGTTCGCCTGGACGCACTGCCCGACGCCGCCGTCGAACTCGCGGGCGAGCTCCTCGAAGGCGTCGAGCGTCACGTCGGTCGTGTCGGCGTCCTCCATGTCGCACCAGACGAACACACCGTGCTCGTCGGCGGCCTCGACGATCCGGCGGAAGTTCTCGCGGAACACGTCGTCGCCGATGTCGATGCCGAGTTGCGAGGGCTTCACTGAGAGGCACGCGTCGAGGTCCGTGTCGGCCACATCGCGAACAAGCGAGACGTACGCCTCGGCGTCGGTGTCGGCGTCGGCGCGCTCGTGGTAGTGCTCGCCGAGGAGGTTGAAGATAACCTTCACGCCGTCCTCGTTGGCGCGGCGGACGTGGTCGAACGCCGTGGCCGGCGTCTCGCCCGCGACGAACCGGCTGGCGATGGGCGGGATCATGTGGGTGGCAACGCTTGCCGGTCAGGTGTCTTGAGTCTCGTGGATCTGCGCCGACAACGAGGGGGACGCCGGTGTCGTCGCCGGAGCGCGGGCGCCGTCGCCCGGAACCCCGCCAACTTAACACCAAACGCGAGCCAGCATCGGCCGATGGCCGGACTCGTCGAACTCGTCGCGGGCGCGCTGTGGGTGATGCTGCCGGCGTACGTGCCGAACAACGCCGCCGTGCTCGCTGGCGGGGGCGCGCCGATCGACGGCGGTCGAACGTGGGATGGCCGCCGGATTCTCGGTGACGGCAAGACGTGGCGGGGAACCGCCGTCGGCACGATCGCGGGCGTCGCGCTCGCCGTCGCGCTCAACGCGGTCGCCGGCCCCGTCGGCGCCGGTGCGGGCGTCGACCTCCCGTCGTTCCCCCCGCTGGCGGCACTGGGGCTCGCGCTCGGCGCGATGCTCGGCGACATCGGGGCCTCGTTCATCAAGCGCCGGTCGGGGCGCGAGCGGGGCGCCGCCTTCCCGGGGCTCGACCAACTCGACTTCGTCGTCGGCGCCCTGCTGCTCGCGCTGGCGCTGGCGCCCGCGTGGACGGTCGAAACCTTCTCGCTCGAACGGCTCGCCGTCGTGGTCGTCGCGACGCCGCTGTTGCACGTGCTCACGAACGGCATCGCCTACCTGATCGGCGTGAAGAACGAGCCGTGGTGACGACACCGTAAGCGGTAGGTTCGGCGGGTGCGGCGGATTCGGCAGTAGACGAGGCGGACGCGGCGGGTGCGGTGGATGCGACGGGCGACCACATTTAGATACTCACGCGTGAGAATTGGGACGGTGCGGTTTTCAGGTCGCCCCGCGGTGGTCCGGACGTGAGCGAACCGGACGCCGCCGCATCGAACGAGCCTCCGGAAGGCGTCGAGGAGGAGGACGAGCTATCGCCGCGCCAGCACGTGCGGGTCATGTTCCCGACGCTCGCGCTGGCGTTTATGCTCCTCGCTGCCGCCAGCGTCGCGGGCATCGGCGGCGTCGTCGCGACGGGGCTCGGCGGCGAGCCGATCGACCGTCCCGAGGGCTTCTCGTTCACGGTCGACGCCGACGGCGACGACACGGCGATCGTGATCACCCACCCGGACGGGGTCGTCCCCTCCTCGAAGCGGGTCGTCGTCGTCGACGAGACGGGCACGAAAGTACCGTGGACGGACCTACAAACCGATGTCGGCGAGGCGCGCATCACCGGCCGCAGCGCGCTCGCGTGTCCCACGCAGGGGGCGACGTACCGCGTCGTGTTCGAGGGCCGCGCGGCCGACCACACGGTCGGCGCCTACGAGGTCGACGCGCCGGTCCCCGCGAGCGTCGTCCAGCGGTGTCAGGCGGCGAACTGAGCCGCGGCGCTCGACGCCGTGTTCCCGGCCGTGCCGGTCGTCGCCGCCGATGCGGACCGATAGCCTTTCGCGGCGGCGCGCACCTCCCTCGCGTATGAGCGACACCACCGACGGCGCCGGCGAGGACGCCGACGCGGAGCTGATCGCCGCGCTGCGCGACGCGGAGGCCGTCCTGTTCGGCGAGTTCGAGCTCTCTCACGGCGGGACGAGCGACTACTACGTCGACAAGTACCGCTTCGAGACGGACCCCACGTGCCTGCGGCTCATCGCCGAGGCGTACGCCGAGCGCGTCGGCGACGCGACGCTCGCGGGCGTCGCTCTCGGGGCCGTCCCGCTCGTCGCCGCGACGGCCGTCGAGACGGGATCGCCGTACGTCATCGTCCGGAAGGCCGCAAAGGAGTACGGCACGGGGAACCGTATCGAGGGCGAACTGGATGCCGGCGAGGAGGTCGTCGTGCTGGAGGACATCGCCACCACGGGACAGTCCGCGCTCGACGCCGCCGAGGCGCTGCGCGAGGCCGGCGCGACCGTGAACCGGGTGCTCGTGGTCGTCGACCGGGAGGAGGGCGCGGCGGACCTGCTGGCCGACCACGGTCTCGAGTTGGAGTCGCTGCTGACGGCGACGCGCCTGCTGGACTCGGAGTAGTCGGCCGGTCGACGACTCGCGACGGGCCCTCCACCCGCGCTCCACTCGCGCTGCTTCTGTCGGCGGTCTCCGGCAGCCCCGCGTTTCACTGCGCTCTCGCGGCGCGGGCCGTGGTGTAGTCACACATGCGCAGGTCTGTCGACTCGACACGGTTCGAAATCCGAAGTGTTCATACTTGCACGAACGAGCATAGATCCATGAACAGGGCCGAGAAGGCCGCCCTGCAGTTGCAGGCGGTCGCCGTGTTGCGGACGCTGAAGGAGACGCGAACGTACGACGAACTCGCCGAGGTGACCGGCCTGCCGGCGGGCGATCTGAACCGCTACGTCAACGGGCACGTCCTCCCGGGTGCCGAGCGCGCGCAGGAGGTCGTCGGCGGCATCGGCCGCGAGACGCTCGCCGCGGAGCTGGAGGCGCGCATCGGCTTCGACGACGAGGGGTACGTCGACAACTCCGGCGTCGTGTTCGACCAGCCGTTCCTCGACCTGGTCGCCCCCGTCGCCGCCGAGTCGTTCGACTTCGAGACGCCGGACGTGGTCCTCACGGCCGCGACCGACGGGATCACCCTCGGCGCAGCGATGGCGAGCCACTTCGACGCCCGCGTCGCCTACGCGAAGAAGTCGAAGGAGACGGCCGTCGAGGAGTTCATCGAGTCGCGCCAGCGCCTCGCGAGCGGGATCGAACTGACGTACTACCTCCCCGCGGGTGCAATCGACCCCGGCGAGTCCGTCCTCGTCGTGGACGACCTCATCCGCTCGGGCGAGACCCAGGAGCTCCTGCTCGACATCGCCTTGCAGGCCGACGCCGACGTGGCGGGCGTGTTCG
Organism: Halobaculum gomorrense; assembly: GCF_900129775.1. GTDB lineage: Archaea > Halobacteriota > Halobacteria > Halobacteriales > Haloferacaceae > Halobaculum > Halobaculum gomorrense. The sequence goes on from NZ_FQWV01000001.1 coordinate 439,365, forward strand.
CGCTCATCGCCGTCGGCGACGAGGGCACCGAGCGGGCCGCCGAGATCACCGGCGCACCGGTCGGCGCCCTGACCCAGTTCGAGTAGGGCGTCGTCAAGCGAGCGAGACGACCCTCGGGAACTGCACGTCGCCGCCGACGCGAGCCGGACGAACAGTCCGGGCGGTTCGGTTCGGTTCGGCGGCCTCGTCGTGAGAGGTTCTGCACCGTTCAGTTAACTGACTGCTCCGCGACAACGAATATACAATATCTTGTACATCTAGTCGGCAAAAAGCCGAATAGTTAAGTAAGGTATGCACAAGTGTGCCGCCATGGGGCTGCAACAGCAGTTGGCGGAGTACTTCGACTTCGAGGAACTCGGTACGGACCTTCGGACGGAGGTCGTCGCCGGGTTGTCAACGTTCTTGACGATGAGCTACATCGTATTCGTGAATCCGAGTATCCTCGTCGGCATCGAGGGCGAGAAGCCGGGCATCATCATCGACGGCGTGCCGTACGCCCAGACCATTCAGATGGTCGCGGTCGTGACGCTCATCGCCGCCGCGGTGGCGACGCTGATCATGGCGCTGTACGCCAAGCGGCCCTTCGGCCAGGCGCCCGGCCTCGGACTGAACGCGTTCTTCGCGTTCACCGTGGTCGGCGCGCTCGGCGTTCCGTGGCAGACGGCGCTCGCCGCCGTCGTCGTCGAGGGGCTCATCTTCATCCTCCTCACGGCAGTCGGCGCGCGCGAGTACGTCATCAACGTCTTCCCGACGCCGGTGAAGCTCGCCGTCGGGACCGGTATCGGGCTGTTCCTCACCATCATCGGACTCGACGCGATGCGCATCGTCGTCGACGACCCGGCGACGCTCGTCACGCTCGGCCCCGTCGCGTCGGACCCCGTCGCGATCGTCTCGATCGTCGGCCTGTTCGTCACGTTCGGGCTCTACGCGCGTGGCGTTACGGGCTCGGTCGTGATCGGCATCCTGTTCACGGCGCTGCTGGGCGGCGTGGTGAAGGTCGCCGGGCTCGCGCCCGAGGCCGCCCTGCTCGGGAACCTCTCCGCGCAGGCGACGTACGACATCTCGCCGCTCGCGGGCGCGTTCGTCACTGGTCTGCAGGACGTGGACGCGCTCGCCTTTTCGCTGGTCGTCTTCACATTCTTTTTCGTCGACTTCTTCGACACCGCCGGCACGCTGGTCGGCGTCTCGCAGGTCGCTGGCTTCCTCGACGAGGAGGGCGATCTGCCCGACATCGACAAGCCGCTGATGGCCGACGCCGTCGGCACCACCGTCGGCGGGATGCTCGGGACCTCCACGGTGACCACCTACATCGAGTCTGCGGCCGGCGTTGAGGAAGGCGGTCGCTCGGGTATGACCGCGCTCGTCGTCGGGATCCTGTTCCTTGTCTCGCTGGCGTTCGTCCCGCTCGCGGCCGCCGTCCCGCTGTACGCCAGCCACCTCGCGCTGGTCGTCATCGGGATCGTGATGTTGCGCAACGTCGTCGAGATCGCGTGGGACGACCTGACGGTCGCCATCCCCGCCGGGATGACCATCCTGATCATGCCGTTCACCTACTCCATCGCGTACGGCATCGCCGCCGGCATCGTCACCTACCCGCTCGTGAAGGTCGCCGCGGGTCGCCGCGACGAGACCCGCCCCGGCCATTGGGCGCTCGCCGCGGCGTTCGTCGTCTACTTCGTCGTCCGTACCAGCGGTATCCTCACGAGCGCCGTCTGAGCGCGGTCGTCCCGGATGCGGAGTCTTTCGCATCCGGTTCCGTCTGGAATCTCGCACCGACGCAGTCTTGCGGTGCGGAGCACAAGAGTTTCCACCACACATCCCGCGACTGGCAGTATGGCTATTTTCCTCCCCGTCTCGCGAACGACGGTAGCGCGCGTGCTCGCCGCGCTCGCCGTCGTGGGGCTCTTCGCGCCCGCCGCCGCGCAGGCGTTCCTGCCGACCAGCACCGGAACGCCCGGGACCGTCGGCCTGGAGGCGGGCACCATCGAGTCGCCCGCGAACGACTCGACGGTCGTCGCCATCCAGGGGTTTCATTTCCAGGGGCAAGGCTCCAAAAAGAAGCCCGCGCGACTCGTGAGCGTCGCGGGCAACGGCTCGACGGAGTGGGTGTACGACGGGTCGAACCAGAACGCGCGGTGGTTCTACGACGTGGACCCGCTCGCGAACGGGAACCTGCTCGTGGTCGGCACGAACCCCGACGGGACGGTCGTCACCGAGCTGGACCCGGCCACCAGAGAGCCGGTGTGGACGGAGCGCTTCGACTTCCACGACACCCACGACGTGGACATGCTCCCCAACGGGAACCTCCTCCTCGCGAACATGCGACAGTGGAACGAGTCGGCCCAGCGCTCGGACGACCGCGTGCTCGTGTACAACCGCAGCACCGAGGAGGTCGTCTGGGAGTGGACGTTCCGGAAGCACTACCCCAACTCGACCGACGGCGGATTCAGCAAGGACTGGACCCACATCAACGACGTGGACCGCATCGCCGAGGGCCAGTATCTCGTCTCCCCGCGTAATTTCGACCAGGCGATCGTAATCAACCGCTCCACGAAGGCGATCGACTACCGACTCGGCAGCGACGGGAATCACGACGTGCTCGACGAGCAGCACAACCCGGACTGGCTCCTCAGCGAAGACGGCAACCCGACGATCCTCGTCGCGGACTCCGAGAACGACCGCGTCGTCGAGTACGAGCGCCGCGACGGCGAGTGGGTGCAGACGTGGACGGTCGGCACCGGCCAACTCGACTGGCCGCGCGACGCGGACCGACTGTCGAACGGGAACACGCTCATCACCGACTCTCTGAACCACCGGGTCATCGAGGTGACGCCGCGCGGGGAGATCGTCTGGGAGTACTACGCCACGTGGGGGCCGTACGAGGCCGAGCGGATCGGAACCGGCGACGAGTCGACCGGCCCGACGATGGCCGATCTGGGTGTGACCGGGAGCTACCAGATCTACGGCTCCGCGGGACTCATCGAGGGGACCGGCGACTCGCTGACGTTCGCGACCGCCGTGCACAACACCTTCGCCGGCACGGTGTTCGCCGGTCCCGCCATCGCGTTCGCGGACGCCTGGTCGGGCGTGACGCCGTGGGTCCGCCCGGTCTGGATGGGATCGTGGGCGTTCGCGGCCGCCGTCGCCGGCCTGATCGTCGCCCTCGGGTGGGCACTCGTCGAGTTCGTCGCCGCGCGCGAGACGATCCGACGCGGCGTGCGGAAGGCGGCGAGCCAGGTTCGCGCGCGCTGATCGGACGGCAGGTGCGGCGGAAGCTGGCGCCTCGGTCGTTCGCTTCGCTCACTCTCTCGGCGACGCCGTTGAGGGGCGGTTCGCCCACAAGCTCACCGCCGCGTAATCGTCGCCTCGGTCGTTCGCTTCGCTCACTCTCTCGGCGACGCACGTGACGCGTGCGTTCCGCAAACACCTTATATCGACGTGGGCAAACCCACAGACGACGAGTATCCATGCCGAGACCCGAAGTTCTCGAACGCGTGAAGGAGGCCGAAGCCGATGCCGAGGAGATCGTCGCCGAGGCCGAGGCCGACCGCGAGGCGCGGATCTCGGAGGCCAGGTCCGAGGCCGACGAGATCGTCGCCGAGGCTGAAGCCGAGGCCGATCGCATCGAGCAGGAGCGCCTCGACGAAGCGCGCGACCAGATCGAGGAGAAACGCGAAGAGACTATCGCGGCGGGCCGCCGCGAGCGGAACGAACTCGTCGACGAGGCGAGCGACCGGATCGACGAGGTCGTCGAGTTCGCGGTCGAACGGTTCGAGGAGGCGGTACATGCTCAGGCCTGAGCGGATGAGCAAGGTCTCAGTGACCGGGTCGAAGGCGTATCTGGACCCGGTCGTCGAGGCCGTCCACGAGCTGAATCTCCTACACGTCACCGACTACGGCGGCGGCTGGGAGGGGTTCGTTCAGGGGAACCCGCAGTCGGAGGCCGAAGACGCCGCCGAGAAGCTGGTCACCGTCCGCTCGCTGAAGTCCATGCTCGACGTGGACGAGGACGACGCGGGGCCGACCCGCGTGTTCGACGACGACGAGCTGGCGGCCGAGCTCGAAGATCTCCGCGAGGAGGTCAACGCGCTGGACGACCGCCGCGACGAGCTTCGGTCGCAGCTCCGAACGATCGAGGAGCGCGTCGAGGCGGTCGAGCCGTTCGCCGAGCTCGGCATCGACCTCGACCTGCTGCAGGGGTACGACTCCCTGCAGGTCGCGGTCGGCGAGGGCGCCCGCGAGACGGTCGAACGAGCCATCGTCGACGCGGCCGCGCTCACCGAGTACCAGATCTTCGGCGACGACGTGCTCGCCGTCTTCGCCCACCCCGAGGGCGACGCCGACGAGAGCGCGCTCGCCGACGCGCTGGTGAGCGCCGAGTTCGCCGCGCTCGACGTTCCGGAGGTCGACGACGACAACGTCTCTCCGGAGGCGTACGTCGACGAACTCGAGCGCGAGCGGCAGTCGATCGAGTCCGACCTCGAGACTGTCGAGTCGGAACTCGACGCGGTGCGCGCCGACGCCGCCGACTTCCTGCTGGCGGCCGAGGAGAAGCTCGCAATCGAGGTCCAGAAGACGGAAGCGCCGCTGTCGTACGCGACGACGGCGAACGCCTTCGTCGCCGAGGGATGGATCCCCACCGATAGCTACACCCAATTCAAGTCTGCGGTGCAGGACGCGGTCGGAAGCCACGTCGAAATCGAAGAGGTCGAGCGCGCGGCGTTCGGCGCCGACGGTGAAGTGCAGGTCCGCGAGGACGTGCCCCCGGCGGTCGAGGACGCCGGTCCCGACGAGGGCGTCGAGGCGACCGACGAAGACGAGGCCGAGCAGCGACGCGCCGTCGCCGACGGTTCGGGCGGCTCGGTCGTCATGCGCAACGACGACCCGCCGGTCGTGCAGGACAACCCCGGGCTCGTCTCGCCGTTCGAGGTGCTCGTGCAGGCGGTCGGGCGCCCGAACTACCGCGAGTTCGACCCGTCTGTCGTCCTGTTCCTCACGTTCCCGGCGTTCTTCGGGTTCATGATCGGGGACCTCGGCTACGGGATCCTCTACGGGCTCATCGGGTACTACCTCTACTCGAACTTCGACTCGCAGGCGTTCAAGTCCATGGGCGGCGTCACGATGGCCGCTGGACTGTTCACCGCCGGCTTCGGCGTGTTGTACGGTGAGATATTCGGGCTCCACCTGATCTCGACGTACCTCTGGGAGGGCGCACTCGGTCTGCACGGTCCGCCGATCCACAAGGGACTGCAGCCGGCCGACATTTACTGGGCACAGGCGTGGCTGGTCGTCTCGACCGTCGTCGCGCTGATCCACCTGGACATCGGCTACGTCTTCGGCTTCCTCGAGGAACTGGAGTTCCACGGGGCGAAGGCGGCCATCACCGAGAAGGGCTCGTGGCTCCTCGGCATGAACGGCCTCTGGCTGTTCGTGTTCAGCCGGCTGTACGCCGGTAAGAAGCCGTCGTTCATCTTCTCGGTGTTCGACGGCACGGGCGTCGCGCCCGAAGCCCAAGGCGAGTTCGCCTCGACGGCGTTCGCCCTCGGCTTCAACGGCTTCCCGCCGGTCGTCGGCTACCTCGGGCTCGGGATGTTCGTCCTGGGCGCGCTGCTTCTGGCCGTCGGCGCGCCCGCGGAGATCCTCGAGATCTTCGATGTGCTCGTGAACGTGCTGAGCTACACCCGGATCGCGGCGGTGCTGCTCGCCAAGGCGGGGATGGCGTTCGTCGTCAATCTTCTGTTCTTCGGCGCCTACCAGCACGACGGCGAGTTCCACTTCATGCTCTCTCACGGGCCCGAGCACTACGCCGCAGAGTACGGTCGTGAGGCGATCATGTTCGGCGGGCTCGTCCACGGCGGGATCGCTGCGCTCGTCGGCGGCATCGTGATCCTCGTGCTGGGGCACCTGCTCGTGCTCGCGCTCGGAGTCACGTCCGCCGGCCTGCAGGCGGTCCGTCTCGAGTACTACGAGTTCTTCTCGAAGTTCTTCGAGGGCGGGGGGACGGAGTACACGCCGTTCGGCCACGAACGTCGCTTCACGAGCGACGAGTAGCCGCTCCCGACCGCCCCGCCCGGGGCGGCCGAACCGCTGTTACGGAAGTGCAAGGAGAAAGCCCCGCCTTCAGGGCGGGAATGAATCCGACAATTGCTGACGCAATACACCGCCGATAGCCGTTCGAGTTTGATTCTTAACACTCATGTGGGGTTCGACCGTGCTACGTGATGATGGTCTTTCCCACCCACGGGACGACGGCTTCGCCGTCTACTGGTCTTCGACCAGTGACCGAGGTGGGTAACAAAACCAGCACCAGTCCGCCACGTCCTCGTAATGGAGACGCGAATGGCGGTACCCAAGAGGCTGGATACCCTCCCGTAGAGGGAATCGGTATTCCCGTTGAAGCGTCCAGCGCGTCTGGATGGGAAGGTCCCGTTGACAGGGCTGTATCCGTTGCAATGCACGTCCTCGGTCACAATTGGACGGCTACCGCTGACGAGGCACGCGAAAGCGTCTTTGACCCCCGAGGATACACGGAACTTCAAACTCCACTTCGTGGAATCCTCGCCCTTTAGGGCGGAGAGGATGTCAACTATCACGACAGGTCCGTGTCGAGTACGGCCCGAAGTGTGGACTGTTGACACGCCAGCGGCGCGTGAGGCCGCCGTAGACGGGCTTCTCGCCGGTCGTTTTGGGAAGCTTTATGCACTCCACAGGTGCAACCACGCCTTGTCCGGAGTTAGGCATCCGCCTACCGAATACCATGCTCGAAATCGCACCCGAACTCGCTAACGTTGTACTGCAGGAAGGTAGTAACGCACCGGCCATCCCGTCCGCGTCCGCCGCGGCGCTGGCGGTCGGTCTGGCAGCCTTCGGCGCCGGCTATGCCGAGCGCGGCATCGGCTCGGCCGCCGTCGGCGCCGTCGCCGAGGACGAGGACCTGTTCGTCACGGGCCTGATCTTCACGGTCCTGCCCGAGACCCTCGTCATTCTCGCACTGGTCACCATCTTCCTGGTCTAAACCGCCCCCTCCCTTTCCACCATGAGTCTGGAGACAGTCGTCGAAGACATCCGAGACGAGGCCCACGCGCGTGCGGAGGACATCCGTGAAGAGGCCGAAGAGCGCGCCGAGGAGATCGTCGCGGAGGCCGAGGAGGAGGCCGAGAGTATCGTCGAAGAACGAGAACAAGCGGTCGAGCGGCAGATCGATCAGGAGCGCGAGCAGACGCTCTCCGCGGCGAAGCTGGAGGCGAAACAGCAGCGACTCGAGGCGCGCCGAGACGTGCTCGCTGACGTGCGCGAGCAGACCGAAGCGGCCATCACCACCCTCGAAGGCGAGGAGCGCAAGGAACTGACCAAAGCGCTGCTCGACGCGGCCGCCCCCGAGTTCGAGGACGACGAATCGGTCGCGGTCCGCGGTCGCGCCGACGATGAGAAGCTCCTGACCGAGATCCTCGAGGACTACGACGGGTGGTCGTACGTCGGCGAGCGCGAGTGTCTCGGCGGCGTGGTCGTCGAGAGCGAGGAGTCGCGCGTCCGTGTGAACAACACGTTCGACTCGGTCCTCGAGGAGGTCTGGGAAGACAACCTCAAGGAGCTGAGCGACCGACTGTTCGACGATGAGTAGCCACGGCGGAACGTCGAACCCCGAGTACGTGAACGCCCGCGTTCGATCGCGGCGCGCTGCGCTGTTCGAGGAGGACGACTACCGGAAGCTGGCCAGGATGAGTCCGGCGGAGATCGCCCGGTTCATGGAGGAGTCACCGGCCTACGAGGAGCAGATCAACGCGCTCGGGTCGCGGTTCTCGGGCGTCGACCTCATCGAGTACGCGCTGAACGCGAGCCTCGCCGAGGACTTCGAGGACATCCTCAGCTGGTGTGAGGGGGCGCTGTACGGACACGTCGCCCGCTATCTCCGTAAGTTCGACGCGTGGAACGTCAAGACCGTGCTGCGCGGCGTCTACGCGGACACCGACCGGGAAGCCGTCTCCGACGACCTCATCCGCGCCGGCGAGTTCGACGACCGCCTGCTGGAGCGGCTGCTCGACGCCGATTCCATCGAAGAGATCGTCGAGCTCCTGTCGGGCACCGTGTTCGGTCGCGCGCTCGGCGATGCGCTCGACGATTACGAGTCGACGGGCGTGCTGGTGCCGCTGGAGAACGCCGTCGATCGTGCGTACTACAAACTGCTCCGCACGGACGACCTCACCGGCGAGGCGCTCTCGGAGTACCGCGAGTTCCTGGAGGCGGAGATTGACTTCAGGAACGCGATCAACACCCTGCGGCTGGCCCGTTCAGGTGCCGATATCGACCCCTCGGAGTACTTTATCGAGGGTGGCGTGCTGTTCTCGGCAGCCGGACTGCGCCAGCTCGCGTCTAACACCGACGAACTGATTCAGCGGATCCGCGAGTCCCGCTACGGCGAAGAGCTGTCAGAGGCGCTGACCGAACTGGAGGCGGCCGAGAGCCTCATCGGATTCGAGCGCGCCCTCGAAGTGGCCCTGCTGGAGTACGCGGACTCGCTGGGGCTGGTTCACCCGCTGTCAGTGACGCCGGTCGTGTCGTACGTGCTCACGAAGGAGCGCGAGGTGGACAACATCCGCGCGATCGCGCGCGGGAAGGAAGCCGGCCTCGGCCCCGAAGAGATCGAATCCGAGCTGGTGGTCTTATGAGTCAGGAGATCGCAGTCATCGGCAGTCCCGAATTCACCACCGGGTTCCGGCTCGCCGGCGTCCGCAAGTGCGAGAACGTCCCCGAAGACGAAAAGGACGACCGCCTCGACGAGGCGGTCGAGGAGACGCTCGCGGACGACGGCATCGGCATCGTCGTGATGCGCGACGAGGACCTCGATCACCTCTCGCGGACCGTCCGCAGAGACGTGGAGGGGAGCGTGGAACCGGTGTTGGTCACCCTCGGCGGCGGCGCCGGGAGCGGCCTACGCGAACAGATCAAGCGAGCCATCGGGATCGACCTGATGGACGAGGATGAGTGAACACATGAGTCAGGCAAGCGAAACCGAGACGACCGAAGGAACCGGACGCATCAAGAGCGTGAGCGGCCCGGTCGTGAAAGCTGTCGACCTCGACGCCCGGATGAACGACGTCGTCTACGTCGGCGACGAAGGGCTGATGGGCGAGGTAATCGAGATCGAGGGCGATGTCACGACCATTCAGGTGTACGAGGAGACTTCCGGGGTCGCCCCCGGAGAGCCCGTCGAGAACACGGGCGAGCCCCTCTCCGTCGACCTGGGCCCGGGGATGCTGGACGCCATCTACGACGGGGTCCAGCGCCCGCTCGACGTACTGGAGGAGAAGATGGACAGCGCGTTCCTCGACCGCGGGGTCGACGCACCCGGCATCGACCTGGAGAAGGAGTGGGAGTTCACTCCCGAGGTCGAGGCCGGCGACACCGTGGAGGCCGGCGACATCGTCGGCGTCGTCCCCGAGACGGTCACCATCGACCACAAGGTCATGGTGCCGCCGGAGTACGAGGGTGGCGTCGTCGAGAGCGTCGAGGAGGGCAAGTTCACCGTGGACGACCCCGTCGTCACGCTCGAGAACGGCGAGGAGATCGCGATGCGTCAAGAGTGGCCGGTGCGCGAGCAGCGGCCGACCGTCGAGAAGCGCACCCCGCGCACGCCGCTGGTGTCGGGACAGCGCATCCTCGACGGCCTCTTCCCCATCGCCAAGGGCGGAACCGCGGCGATTCCGGGGCCGTTCGGCTCCGGGAAGACCGTCACCCAGCACAGCCTCGCCAAGTTCGCCGACGCCGACATCGTCGTGTACGTCGGCTGCGGCGAGCGCGGCAACGAGATGACCGAGGTGATCGAGGACTTCCCCGAGCTGGAGGACCCGAAGACGGGCAACTCGCTGATGGCCCGCACCTCGCTCATCGCGAACACCTCGAACATGCCCGTCGCCGCCCGCGAGTCGTGCGTGTACACCGGCATCACCATCGCCGAGTACTACCGCGACATGGGCTACGACGTGGCGCTGATGGCCGACTCTACCTCGCGGTGGGCGGAGGCCATGCGCGAGATCTCCTCCCGACTGGAGGAGATGCCCGGTGAGGAGGGGTACCCCGCGTACCTCGCCGCCCGGCTGGCAGAGTTCTACGAGCGCGCCGGCTACTTCGAGAACCTCAACGGCACCGAGGGATCGGTGTCGGCCATCGGTGCGGTCTCCCCGCCCGGCGGCGACTTCTCGGAGCCGGTCACCCAGAACACGCTGCGTATCGTGAAGACGTTCTGGGCGCTGGACGCCGACCTGGCGGAGCGCCGCCACTTCCCGGCGATCAACTGGAACGAGTCGTACTCGCTGTACCAGGACCAGCTCGACCCGTGGTTCGAGGAGAACGTCGCCGAGGACTGGCCCGACAAGCGGCAGTGGGCGGTCGACGTGCTCGACGAGGAGGGCGAACTCCAAGAGATCGTCCAGCTCGTCGGGAAGGACGCGCTGCCGGAGGACCAGCAGCTCACCCTCGAGGTGGCGCGGTACCTGCGTGAGGGGTACCTCCAGCAGAACGCCTTCATCGACGTGGACATGTACTGTCCGCCCGAGAAGACGTACGCGATCCTCTCGACGATCCAGACGTACAACGACGAGGCGTTCGACGCGCTCGACGCCGGAGTCCCCATCGAGGACATCACGTCCATCGACGCGGCGCCGAAGCTCAACCGGATCGCCACCCAGGAGGACTGGGAAACGTTCGTCGACGAACTGAAATCGGATATCACCGAGCAGATCCGCTCGCTCTACTGAATCATGAAAGAGTACCAGACAATCACGGAAGTCAGCGGCCCGCTGGTGTTCGCCGAGGTCGACGAGCCCATCGGCTGCGACGAGATGGTCGAGATCGAGACGCCGAGCGGCGAGACGAAGCGCGGCCAGGTCCTCGAGAGCGAGGACGGCATCGTCGCCATCCAGGTGTTCGAGGGAACGACCGGCATCGACCGCAACGCGTCCGTCCGCTTCCTGGGCGAGACGCTGAAGATGCCAGTCACCGAGGACCTCCTCGGTCGGGTGATGGACGGCTCCGGCAACCCGATCGACGGCGGTCCGGAGATCGTCCCGGACGAGCGCCGCGACATCGTCGGCGCCGCGATCAACCCGTACAGTCGGGAGTACCCCGAGGACTTCATCCAGACGGGCGTATCCGCCATCGACGGGATGAACACGCTCGTGCGCGGTCAGAAGCTCCCGATCTTCTCGGGCTCGGGCCTGCCGCACAACGACCTCGCGCTCCAGATCGCCCGCCAGGCGACCGTCCCGGAGGAGGAGGGCGAGGGCGACGACGACGAGTCGGAGTTCGCGGTGATCTTCGGCGCGATGGGTATCACGCAGGAGGAAGCCAACGAGTTCATGGACGACTTCGAGCGCACGGGCGCGCTGGAGCGCTCGGTCGTCTTCATGAACCTCGCGGACGACCCCGCGGTCGAGCGGACGGTCACGCCGCGACTCGCGCTGACGACGGCGGAGTACCTCGCCTTCGACAAGGGATACCACGTGCTCGTCGTCCTGACGGACATGACGAACTACTGTGAGGCGCTCCGTGAGATCGGTGCCGCCCGCGAGGAGGTGCCCGGCCGGCGTGGCTACCCCGGGTACATGTACACCGACCTGGCGCAGCTGTACGAGCGCGCGGGTCGCCTCAAGGACCGAGAGGGCTCGGTCACGCAGATCCCGATCCTCACGATGCCGGGTGACGACGACACCCACCCGATCCCCGACCTGACGGGGTACATCACCGAGGGGCAGATCATGATGGACCGCCCGCTGCACAGCCAGGGCATCAAGCCGCCGGTGAACGTGCTGCCCAGCCTCTCGCGGCTGATGGACGACGGTATCGGCGAGGGCCTCACCCGCGCCGATCACGCCGACGTGTCCGACCAGATGTACGCGGCGTACGCGGAAGGTGAGGACCTCCGTGACCTCGTGAACATCGTCGGGCGGGAGGCGCTGTCCGAGCGCGACAATAAGTACCTTGACTTCGCGGACGCCTTCGAGGAGGAGTTCGTCCAGCAGGGATTCGACACTAACCGGACGATCGACGAGACGATCGAGCTCGGCTGGGACCTGCTGTCGACGCTGCCGAAGACGGAACTCAACCGTGTCGACGAGGAGCTCATCGAGGAGCACTACCGCGAGGACGCCTCGGCGGTCGACGCCGAGGCTGAGGAAGTCTCCGCGGACTGAGCGCGAAATCGGTCTCGCGCACGCCGGTCACGGATCCACCTCTTTCGACCGCTCGAACCGCGAGCCTCGGCCACGTCGTCGGCCGACCGCCGCACACGCGCACGCCGACTAACAAGGATTAACACCCTCGCCGCGCAACCGCCGGACAAGACCATGGCGAACGATGTCAAACCGACCCGGAAGAACCTCATGGAGATCGAAGACCGGATCGATCTGTCCGAGCGGGGCCACGACACGCTCGAACAGAAGCGCGACGGCCTCATCATGGAGTTCATGGACATCCTCGACCAGGCACAGGACGTCCGCGAGCAGCTGGAGGCCGACTACGACACGGCCCAAGACAAGATCAACAAGGCCCGCGCGATGGAGGGCGACGTGGCCGTCCGCGGCGCCGCCGCGGCGCTGAAAGAGCACCCCGAGATCACGACCCAGTCGAAGAACATCATGGGCGTGGTTGTCCCGCAGATCGAGTCTTCGAAAGTGAAGAAGAACCTCGACGAGCGGGGCTACGGCGTGCTCGGCTCCTCCGCTCGCATCGACGAGGCGGCCGACGCATACGAGGAGCTGCTGGAGTCGATCATCCTCGCCGCGGAAGTCGAGACGGCGATGAAGAAGATGCTCGAGGAGATCGAGACGACGAAGCGCCGCGTCAACGCCCTGGAGTTCAAGCTGCTCCCCGAGCTCAACGAGAACAAAGAGTACATCGAGCAGAAGCTCGAGGAGCAGGAGCGCGAGGAGATCTTCCGGCTCAAGAAGATCAAGGCCAAAAAAGAAGAGGAAGAAAAAGAGGAGGAAGAAGAGCGCGAGGCCGCCGCGAAGGCCGAGGCCGAGGCGATCGAGACCGGCGTCGCCGAGAGCGACGACTGACGCCGTGGTCGGCGGACGGTCCTCACTGCGTTCGATCCTCTGACCGGAGCTCCGGGCCGTTCGAGGGATCGCCGCGATCGCGGCAGTCCGCGTTCGGCGTCGCGCAGGCCCCCCATCGGGGCGCCGTCGCCGCTGTCCCGAAGTTTATGTACGCTCGCTTGCGACGCCGGGTATGACCTGCCCCCAGTGTGACACCGAGGTCGTCGCCTTCGCGGTCTCGGACGCCCTCCGTACGCACGCGCCCGAGCGAACCGCGGTCGCGAGCCTCTGTCCGAACTGTCTCGCCGTCGAGGCCGTCGACGCCGACGGGCCCAAGGCGATAGCCGGCGACGGTGGCCCGGACTTCTCCCGCGTCCACGAGTCGTTTCCCGACGGCGACGGCGGGGTCGCGTTCGCGCTGCTGATCGGCACGCTGCCGTCCATCGCCTTGAACAAGGAGTCCGCGCAGGCGCTGCGTGAGCGCGCCGAGCGCGAGGGCGTCGACGTGGCGCTGGCGTTCGACCGCCTGATCGACGCGGTCGACGGTGCGGAGATCGTCCCCGAGTTCGATCTTCGGCGACGCGTCAGGCAGTTGGACTCGTTGTTGGACGGGTCGTAACTCCCGCATGGCGGCGTGGCGGCGCGGCACGAAGCGAAGACGTATGCCGGCTCGTTCCGTCACCCGAGCACGAACCGATGGACGGCGACACGACCGGGAGCCTGCTCGTGCTCGCCTCGGCGGCCGCGTTCGGCACGCTCGGCGTGCTCGGCGAGGTCGCGTTCGGCGCGGGCGTGTCCATCCCCTCGACGCTGGCCCTCCGATTCGCCGTCGGAAGCCTCGTCGTCTGGACGGGGATTCTGGCCCACCGCGCGCTGACCGACGGGCCGCACCCGGCGTTGGGTCTGCCGCCCCGCGAGGCGCTCACCGCGGTGGCGCTGGGGGCGGTGGGGTACGCGGGCGTCAGCTACGGCTTCTTCGTCGGCGTCGAACGGATGACCGCCGGATTGGCCGCCGTCGTTCTCTACACGTACCCGCTGTTCGTCGTCGCGCTCGCGGCGGTGTTCCTCGACGAGCGCGTCGGCGCGCGGACCGTCGTCGCCGCGGGGCTCACGCTCGCCGGGGTGGTGGTGATCTCGCGGACCGGGCCGGGCGCGTTCGACCCCGTCGGGGCGGCGGCGACGGTCGGTGCTGCGGTGCTGTATGCCGCCTACATCGTCGTCTCGCGCGTGACGTTGGAGTCGACGGACGAGCGCGTGCTGACCGCCTACGTCGCGCCGGCGGCCGCGGCGTCACTCGCACTCGTCGCGGCGGCGACGAACGCGGTCACGGTGCCGTCGACGCCGACCGGCTGGGGCGCGGTCGTCGCGCTCGGCGTCGTCGCCACCGCGTTCGCGATCTTCGCGTTCTTCGCCGGTCTAGCGCGCGTCGACGCGGGACGGGCCGGCGTGCTCTCGACGGCGGAGCCGACCGTCGCGGTCGGGCTCGGCGCCGTGTTCCTCGGCGAGCCGGTGACGCCCGCGATGCTCGCGGGCGGGGCGCTGGTGGTCGCCGGCGTCGTGCTGGTACAAACTGCGGCCGAGTGAACCGCCGCGGACCAGCCGATCGTTAAAAGGGGCGGGTCGGCCGTCGGCGCTCACACGCCCGTGGAGTAGCGGAGGATGCCGGCGACGCCGCCGAAGGCGTCCATGAGCTGTTCGCCCTTCTCGAAGTCGGTGGAGATGAACTTCGTCTCAGTGCCGCGCTGCTCGGCGATCTCGATGAGGTGTTCGACGACGTCCTCGCGCTCGCCGGCGTCGCTCGCGTCGACGACCTCGTCGCACTCCTCACACTCGTGGTCGGGCGTGGAGTGGCGGCGTTCGACGATCTCGCGCTCCTCGTGGCCGTTCGGACACTCGTAGGTGATCACGTCGTCCTGGAGGTCCTCAGAGAGGAGCAGGCGCTCGACCGAACCCATGATGAGGTTGCGGCGGGTCTGCTCGAAGCCGTAGGTCGCCTTGTCGCCGGTGTGGAGGTTCTCGAAGAACTCCTCCATCTCCCGTTTGTCCTTCATCACCTCCTGGTCGGCGAGCACCTCGCTCGCGGCGTCGACCAGGTCGTACAGCCCCGACTCGTCGGTGTAGGCCACGTCGAACTTCCCGATGACGTGGTCCTGCAGCTCGTGGTGGAGGTAGTCGCCGTCGAGGAACTCGTCTTTCGTCGGCGAGGGGCCGCCCACGAGGATCCCCTCGATGTCGTGGCGCTTGTCGACCATCAGGTCGTTCGCCATCCCCGCGACCTCCTGATAGAAGTTGTCGATGGCCTCCAGGCGCAGGCGGGCGAACCGCTGCGCCGACTGGCCGCCCTTCCGCTGCTTGCCGGGCACCAGCGAGGAGGCGGACTTGACGGGTTCGACGCGCTTGCCCTTGAGCCAGCCGACGTTCGCCTCCCGCCGGTCGAGGACGATGAGCCCGAACAGGCCCTTGTCGGTCATCATGTCCTCCAGCGGCTGGGTGAGGAAGTCCGAGTCGCAGTGGTAGCGGAACGACTGGATCGGCTCGGGCGGCGACTCCAGCACCTTCGTCACCATCTCGGTCTGGCCGCCGCCGGAGTCGACCGCGCCCGAGAAGATGACGATCCCGTTGTCGGGCGGGTAGGTGTCGTAGTAGCGGAGGCGGTCCTTGATGCTCGTCAGCGCGTCCTGCACGGCCGTCCGCGTCTGCTTGGACTTGATGTTGGACGCCTCGCTGTGCTCTTGGGTGACGTGCGCGACCACGTCGGAGATCTGCTTGTCGTCGGGGATGTAGATCGTGACGAGTTGGGTCCCCGAGCCCTCGAAGTCGTCGAGCTCGTCGAGGACCTTCCGGAACTCGTACTTCCGTCGGTCCTCGCTCGGTTGGCCCTCCTCGGCGTCGCTGCTCATTACGGGCTAGTAGGCCGTCCGCGGGGTAAGTACCTGTTGAATACCCGAGTGTGGGGACCCACATTTATCACGTGGGACCGCCGTACCCACGGTAAATGCCGACAATCTACGCCGTCGCGAGCGTCAAAGGGGGGGTGGGAAAGACCACGACAACCGCCAACCTCGCGGCCACGCTCGCGGCCGCCGGCTACGACACGATCGCTGTCGACGCGGATCTCGGGTCGGCCAGCCTCGGCCCGTCGCTCGGCGTCGTCCCGGGGGAGATGACGCTGCACGACGTGCTCGCGGGCGAGGCCGACCCCGCCGAGGCGACCCGCGAGGGCCCCCACGGGCTCGCGGTGCTCCCGGGCGGCGACAGCCTCGACCACTTCCGGAAGGCCGAGCCGGGGGAGATCGTCGACGTGCTGGAGGCGATCACGGGCGCCGACTACGTGATCGTCGACACGGGCGCCGGCTTGACCCACCAGACGGCCCTCCCGCTGTCGGTCGCCGACGGCGTCCTCCTCGTATCGACGCCGACGCGCGACGGGCTCGCAAACACCCGCAAGACCCAGGAGCTCACCGAGAAGCTCGGCGGCGACGTGGTCGGCCTCGCGCTCAACGAAGCCGAGGGGGACGAGGACACCGGCGCCGTCGACGTGCCGGTGCTCGGTGCGATCCCGGACGACCCGCTGGTCGCTGAGGCGCAGGCGGCGGGCAGCCCGCTGTCGGCGCACGCGCCCGACAGCGACCCCGCGGCGGCGTACCGATCGCTGGCGTCGTCGCTCACCGGCGAGCCGATCCGCCCGGCGGTCACCCCCGACAACGCGGGGGCGACACCCGACGACCCCGAGTACGACGCGGCAGCCGCGACCGACGACCAGCCCGAGGCCGCGCTGGACCTCCCCGATCCCGACGCTGACCCCGACCCGACGAGCGGTTCGACGGGCGACGCCACCGCCGAGGCCGCCGAAGCCACCGAGGCGGCTTCGACAGCGGAGGCGACCGCCGATCCGGAGGCGGACACGGCGGTCGAATCGGGTACCGAGACGGAGCCAGAGCAGGACGCCGAGACCCAATCGGACGCCGACGCGGGTACCGCGGACGATGCCGGATCTGACTCTGAGTCCGCGGCTGACCCGGATCTGGAAGTCGACGACGCGGTCATCCTCGACGACGACCCCGCCGGCGCCGGCGACGACGCGGAGGACGACGCCGCGGTGGCGGCTCGGACCACGGTACTGGAAGGCGACGAGTACGCGGGCTACCGGGAGGAGCCCGATGATCCTCCGACCGTCGAGGACGCCGAGTCTGGCGAGTCCGCGGAGATCGGCGAGGACGTGATCCCCTTCGCCCAGCAGAGCAAGGAGCGCACCGAGCAGGCGAAACAGGAGAGCGACGACGGCGACGAGGACGACGAGGAAGACGGCCGCGACAACGGCGGCTTCCTCGGTCGGCTGTTCCGGTCGTCGTAACCGGCCGCGGGAATCGAATCGGGAGTTTCTTTTCGTCGCCGCCGCCTCTCGGGAGTATGAGCGAAGCAGGCAACGACTCCGTGCCGGTCTGGTGGATCCTCGTCTTCATCGTCCTCGCGCTCGGGCTGGGCGCTATCGTGGTGCTCTCGGTCGGCGGGAGCCTGATCACGCCGGCGGGCGCGCTGTGGCCGGCGCTGGCGGTGTAGAGCCGAGACACTCCCGACCACGTTCCTTCTCCCTTACATGGACTCGGGCGCCTCGACCCCGAGCACGTCGAGTGCGTTCGCGACGGTGTGTCGCGCGGCGGCGACGAGCGCGAGGCGAGCCTCGCGGGTCGCCTCGTCGTCGGCGGTGAGCACGGGGCACTCCCGGTAGAAGGCGTTGAACGTCTCCGCGAACTCGCGGGTGTAGGTGGCGACGCGGTGCGGCTCCAGGTCCTCGGCCGCCTGCTCGACGACGGCGGGGAACCGCGCGACGACCTTCAGCAAGTCGCGTTCCTCGGGCGTCGACAGCGCCTCCGGATCGACAGCGGCGTCGGGCGCGATCTCCTCGTCGCCCGCCTCGTCAACGATCCCACAGCAGCGCGCGTGGACGTACTGGACGTATGGCGCCGACTGCGCCTCGAAGTCGAGCGCGCGGTCCCACTCGAAGGTGATCGACTTCGTCGGCTGCTTGCTGACGATGTCGTAACGGACCGCGCCGATGCCGACCTGGCGGGCGATGCGGTCGACATCCTCTTCGCGCAGGTCGTCGTCGCGGATGCGGTCGTCCATCCGGGACTCCACCTCCTCGCGGGCGCGGTTGATCGCCTCGTCGAGCAGGTCGTCGAGGTTCACGGCGGTTCCCGCGCGCGTGGACATCTTCCCCTCGGGGAGGTTCACGTACGAGTAGAACGTGGACTGCAGGCGGTCGGTGTCGTTGCCCAGCAGGTCGAGCGCGGCCTGCAGCTGCCCGGCCTGGAGCTTGTGGTCCTCGCCGAGCACCGTCACCGCGCGGTCGTAGTTCTCGAACTTCCACTCGTGGTGGGCGAGGTCGCGGGTGGTGTACAGCGAGGTGCCGTCCGAGCGGAGGAACACGAGCTTCTTCTCGTAGCCGTACTCCGAGAGGTCGACCTGCCAAGCGCCTTCCTCAAGCACCGACTCGTCGAGAGCTTTCAGACGCTCGGCGACCTCATCACAGGAGCCGTCGCGGATGAAGCGTGTCTCCTTGACGAACTCGTCGAACGCGGCCGGGAGGCGGGCGAGCGACGCCTCCATGCCCGCGAGCACGGTGTCGACGACCTCGCCGACGCGTTCGTACGTCTCCTCGTCGCCCGACTCCAGTCCCTGCAGGATCGACGAGACCTCCGCCTCCGCCGCCTCCACCGTCTGCTCGTCGCCCTCCTCCAGCACCTCGTTCCCCTTGCGGTAGTAGCGCACGAGGTCGTAGTCGGCCTTGTCGCGGGCCGGCTCGGGGAGATCGCTCTCGTCGAACGTCTCGTAGGCCCACGTGAAGATCGCCATCTGCCGGCCGGCGTCGTTGACGTAGTAGTGCCGGTCCACGTCGTAGCCGGCGTACTCGATGGCGTTGGCGACAGCGTCGCCGATGATGGGGTTGCGCGCCCGGCCGACGTGGACCGGGCCCGTGGGATTCGCGGAGGTGTGCTCCACGACGACCGACTCGCCGTTCGGCGGGAGACGGCCGTACTCGGCGTCGCGTGCGGCGTCGAGCGTGTCCGCGAGGTACGCGTCGGCGACGAAGAAGTTCACGTACGGCCCGTTGGTGTCGACGCGCGCGAGGTACTCGGTGCCCGCCACGTCGACCGCCTCGGCGACCTCGACGGACACCTCCGGCGGCGGCGCGCCCGCCTCGCTCGCCAGCCGGAACGCGACGCTTGAGGCCAGCGTTGCGTCGACGCCGTCGGGCGGGTCCTCGATGCCGAGGTCGTCGGTCGGGTAGCCGAGGTCGGCGAGCGCGTCCGAGAGCGCCGCCGCCACGGCCGACCGGAACTGTCTGAACATGCGCGAGGCTTTCCCCGCCGCCGATAAATGGGTTTCCGATGCGTCCGGCCGCGGGGCGACGGTGCAGGCGGGGCGGCGTCGGTCACGTCGGCCGATGCCGGACCCTCGTCGGTCGCCGCCGCGTTCGCCACCGACACCGACGGCTTTTGGTACGTCGCAGTCACAGTTCCGGTACAGATATTCAATGCGGCACAGTTCGTAACGGTTCTGTTACGCCTACCATATCCGGTACCCTTTTGCGTCGCGCCCACCGAGAACAGGGCAATGAGTGCTTCCACGACGACCGTCGGCCACGACGAGGTGGTCGCACTGAAGACGGTCGCGCTCTACGGCGGGCTCCGCGAGCCGGTGAAGGTCTCCTGTTCGACGCTGGGCGAGCGACTCGACGCCTCCAGCCAGACGGCCTCTCGCCGACTCCAGCGGCTCGAATCCGCCGGCTTGCTCGACCGCGACGTCGTCGGCGACGGGCAGTGGGTGACGGTGACGGACGCCGGCGAGCGCCGCCTGCGCGCGGAGTACGCCGACTACCGAAGGCTGTTCGAGGGCGAGGCCGGCCTCTCGCTGTCGGGGACGGTCACCTCCGGGATGGGCGAGGGTCGCCACTACATCCAGCTGTCGGGCTATCACGAGCAGTTCGTCGAGCGCCTGGGCTACGAGCCGTTTCCGGGGACGCTGAACGTCGAACTGTCGGAGGCCGCCGTGCGCGCCCGCGCGGGGTTGGACTCCGTCGAGGGCGTGCCGATCGACGGCTGGGAGGACGAGGAGCGGACGTTCGGGCCGGCGACGTGTTACGCCGCGGAGGTCCGCGTCGACGGCGAATCGTTTGCGCCGGTCCACGTCATCGTGCCCGAGCGCACCCACCACGACGAGGACCAACTCGAACTGATCGCGCCGGCGAGGCTGCGCGACGAGCTGGGACTGGACGACGACGACGAGGTCCGGGTGTACGTCACCGACGCCGAGCGCGCCGACGAGTCGGCGCCAGCGACCGAGGCGTCCGGCGCCGGGGGGTCGGCGTGAGCCGGCAGGCGGGGCGCCTCGACAGGGCGCTCGCGGCGTTTCGCGCCGGCGGGCCGGTGCTCGTCCACGACTTCGACGACCGCGAGGGGGAGACGGATCTCGTGTACCCCGCGGGCAGCGTCGCCCCGGCGGACGTGGCGCGCATGCGCAACGACGCCGGCGGGCTGATCTGCGTCGCCGTCTCTGACGCCGTCGCCGACGCGGTCGGGCTGCCGTTCCTCGCAGATCGGATCGACCACCCGGCGGCCGCGAGCCACGACCTCGGGTACGACGACCGCTCGTCGTTCTCGCTGCCGGTGAACCACCGCGACACGTTCACCGGGATCACCGACGACGACCGCGCCAGGACGATCACGGAGCTGGCGTCGATGGCCGCCGCCGTCGAGGGCGGCGT
Organism: Halobaculum gomorrense; assembly: GCF_900129775.1. Classification (GTDB taxonomy): domain Archaea; phylum Halobacteriota; class Halobacteria; order Halobacteriales; family Haloferacaceae; genus Halobaculum; species Halobaculum gomorrense. Next base: position 460,167 of record NZ_FQWV01000001.1, read on the forward strand.
CGACTACGACCCGGAGGCGTTCGCCGCGGAGTTCCGCGCCCCCGGCCACGTCCACGTGCTCCGCGGTGCGCCCAACGGGCTCGACGACCGCCTGGGTCACACGGAGCTGGGGCTCGCGATGGCGGCCGAGACAGATCAGCCGCCCGCGGTCGTCGTCTGCGAGATGCTCGACGACGAGACCGGCGCCGCGCTGTCGCCGGCGGCCGCCCGCGAGTACGCCGACCGCCACGGCTTCCCGTACGTCGAGGGCGAGGAGCTGATCGAGGCGCTGCGGTAGCCGTCGGGGCTCACGACGCGCCCCGATTCGCGGTCACACGCCGCCGAAACGACTTTTCGAACGACGGCCGAGCGGAGACTCGTGTCCGCCGACATCGCCGTCCGCGTCGCCGCCGCCCGCGACCGCCGCGAGATACAGGAGACCCTGGCGCGGTCGTGGCGCCACGGCTACGACGGCGTCCTCGACGGCGACGCGCTGGCGGAGGCAACGGCCGACCCCGCCGAGTTCTATCCGGGAGCGAGGTTCGAGCGCAAGCGCGAGGCCGACGGCCTCCTGTTCCTCGTGGCGGTCGTCGATGACCGGGTCGTCGGCGTCTGCAACGTCGCGCTGGGGCCTGAACACACCCACGCGTTCGTTCCAGACGGCGCCGCGCAGCTCCGGGCGGTCTACGTCGACCCCGACCACTGGGGGGACGGCGTCGGAACCGCGCTCGTGGGGCGGGGCACGGACGCGACCGGGGACGACACGCCGGTGTACGTCGAGTGTCTGGCCGCCAACCATTGCGGGCGACGCTTCTACGAGTCGCTCGGATTCCGGCCGTGCGGCGAGGGAGTCATCGACCTGTTCGACGGGACACACGAGACTGAGCGGTTTCGCCGGTAGCGACCGAGTTGGAGAACAGTATCGCCGACCCGTCAGGGGCTCCCTCGCTTCGCCTGCGTCTCGCGTTAGTCGTCCGCGGGTGCGGCCCCCCTCTCCGCGTCCGTCGGCGTCGTCGCCCGCCCGGCCAGCGCCATCCCGACGAGCGCCAGCACCGACAGCGGCCCGAAGAAGTAGTACGGGACGAACGCCCACGACGACTCGAAGCCGAGCGCCGCCGCCATGAAGACGGCGCCGGCGTGCCACGGGAACAGCGGCCCGGTGGGGGTACCCGCGGCCTCGACGGCTCGCGAGAGGTCCCGCGAGTCGAGGCCGTACTCGTCGTACAGCTCCCGGAGGCTGACCCCGGGGACGACGATGCTCATGTACTGCTGGGCGGTGAACGCGTTCGTGAGCAGCGCGGCGGCCCCCGTGGCGACCACGAGAGAGCCGCGAGACCACACAACGTCGGCCAGCCGATCGGCCACCACCGCGAGTACGCCGGTGCCCTCCAGCAGTCCGCCCAGCGCGAGGGCGGCGACGACGACCGCGATGGTCCAGCCCGATCCGGCGACGCCGCCGGTCGCCAACAGCCCGTTGACGAGCTCGCTCCCCGTCTCGGGCGCGGTGCCGTTGAGGAACGCGTCCCAGGCGGCGGTGAACGACCGACCCTGCGCGAGCACGGCGGTGCCGGCGCCGGCGAACACGCCCGCGATCAGCGACGGGAGCGCCGGGTACCCGCTGATCGCCAGCCCGAACGTGACCACCAGCGGGAGGAACACGAGCGGACCGAGCGCGTACGCCGACGCGAGCGGCTCGGTGATCGCGGCGGCGTCGCCGCCGGACCCAGTCACCGCGAACATGCCGAGGACGGCGTAGCCGACGACCGAGAGGCCAAGCGCGACGGCGGTGCCGAGGCGCATGGCGTTGATGTGGTCGTACAGGTCAGTGTCCGTCACCGCGGCCGCGAGGTTGGTCGTGTCCGACAGGGGGCTCTGCTTGTCGCCGGCGTACGCCCCCGAGACGATGGCCCCGGCGGTCATCGGCGCCGACACGTCCAGCCCGCTCCCGATGCCGATGAACGCGACCCCGAGCGTCCCGACGGTCGTCCACGAGGAGCCGATGGCGAACGCGACGACGGCCGACAGCAGCGCGGTCGCCGGGAGGAACACGGCCGGCGACAGCAGGCCGAGCCCGTAGTACATCAGCCCCGGGATGGTCCCGGCCGCCGTCCACGTCGCGATCAGTCCGTAGATGACGAACAGAATGAGGACCGCCTGCATGCCCATCAGCAGGCCGCCCTCGGCGGCGTCGTAGACACCGTCCCAGTCGTAGCCGAGCCGGTAGCGCGCGAACAGCCCGGCGAAGGCGATGCTCCACAGCAGCGGCGCGTGCGGCGACAGCCCGAGCAGCCCCGAGCCGACGCCCAGCGAGGCGACGACGACCGCGAGCGGCACGAGCGCCTCTCGGAACGTCGGCGGCCGCACGTCGCCGCGGGCTCCGTCGGCGCGTGGCGTCTGCGTATCCATCACCGATCGGTAATTCACTGAAGTAATTAAAATATACGTTTTTATTATTCACAGTCGTAGATGGAAGTCGGATCCGGAGATCTCGACGTGGTGGCGTGTGCCGACCGGCGGTGAGCGACGCCGACGTGGCGGGACGGCGGTGACTGCGCGGGAGCCGCGAATGGGGGGTGAACGGGGGTGGGCTCCCCGGCGTTTCTGTGGTATTTATTGTCCGGCAAATCCTGCGACTGCGTATGGCTGGCTTCGCGGAGATGGACGTCGACACCATCTGGCAAAACGGCGAGTACGTCGACTGGGACGACGCGACGACGCACGTCCTCACGCACGGACTGCACTACGGCACGGGCGTCTTCGAGGGCGTGCGCGCGTACGACACCGGAGAGGGGACGGCGGTGTTCCGCTGGGAAGAGCACCTCGACCGCTTCTTCGAGTCGACGAAGCCGTACGACATGGAGATCCCCTACTCCCGAGAGGAGCTGACCGAGGCGACGATGGAGGTCATCCGCCGCAACGACCTCGACTCGGCGTACGTCCGCCCCATCGCCTACTACGGCTACCACCAGCTGGGCGTCTCGCCGGGCGACTGCCCGACCGACGTGGCGATCGCGGCGTGGCCGTGGGGCACGTACCTCGGCGACGAGGCGCTGGAGAACGGCATCAAGGCGATGGTGTCCTCGTGGCGCAAACACTCCTCCTCGCAGATCCCGACGAACGCGAAGACGACGGGGCTGTACGTCAACTCCCTGCTCGCGGGTGAGGAGGCCCGCCGCAACGGCTACAAGGAGGCCATCGTCCTCAACAAGGAGGGCAACGTCGCGGAGGGTCCCGGCGAGAACATCTTCCTCGTGCGCGACGGCGAGATCTTCACGCCCGGCCTGTCGGAATCGATCCTCGACGGCATCACTCGCAACACGGTGATCGAACTGGCCCGCGAGCGCGGCTACACCGTCCACGACAACGTGAGTATCTCGCGCGGCGAGCTGAACACCGCAGACGAGTTGTTCTTCACCGGCTCGGCGGCTGAGGTCACGCCGATCCGGCAGGTCGACAACGTCGAGATCGGCAACGGCTCGCGCGGACCGATCACCGAGGAACTCCAGACCGCGTTCTTCGACCTCGTGGAGCGTCGCACCGACGACCACGAGGAGTGGTTCACGTACGTCTAGTGATCGAACCCGCGCACGGTTTGTCCTTCTCGACCCGTAGCGACCAGCGGACGGCGTGTCCCGAGGCGGCGACCTCGTCGCCGCGATCGACCGATTACCGCTCCAACTCCTCGTCGACGCACTCGCGCACGGGCGCGACCAACTCGTCGGCCACGGTGTAAGGATCCGTTTCCTTCGCGAGCACGTCGTCGGCGAGCGCGTCGATCCCGCCGCGGGCCTCGATCACCTCCTCCAGCAGGGCCGCGGTGTCGCTGCGGACCAACTGGCGGATCTCCTCGGCGTACCGCGTGCGCGCCTTGTTATCGATCCGGCCGGTCTCGCGGAGCCACGCGGCGTGGTCGTCGAGCGTGTCGATCAGCTCCTCGACGCCGGTGGCGTCGGTGGCGACCGTCTCGACGACCTCAGGGTCCCACGTCGCCTCGTCCGCGTCGTCGATGGCGACCTGCGCCATCTCCTCCTCGTCGACGGGGCCGTGGTGGCCGGTGTTCAGCCCCGCCGCGGGGTTCTCGCGCATGTGGATCATCTCCTCCAACTCGGCGACCGTGCGCTCGGCGCCGTCCATGTCGGCCTTGTTGACGACGAACACGTCGCCGATCTCGAGGATCCCCGCCTTCAGCATCTGCACGTCGTCGCCCGAGCCGGGCTGGACGAGGACGCACACCGTGTCGGCGGTCTTCACGATGTCTACCTCGTTTTGTCCGGCGCCGACCGTCTCGATGATCACCGTGTCTTTGCCGAAGGCGTCGAGCGCTTTCACCGTGTCAGACGTGGCCGTCGAGAGGCCGCCGAGCGTGCCTCTCGCGCTCATCGACCGGAAGAACACGTCCATGTCGCCGACGTTGGAGGCCATCCGGATCCGGTCGCCCAGCACCGCCCCGCCGGTGTACGGCGAGGACGGGTCGACCGCGATGACGCCGACGGTGTCGCCGCGGTCGCGGTACGCCTTCGCCAGTTTGTCGACCAGCGTCGACTTCCCGGCGCCAGGGCTGCCTGTGATACCGATCACGTCTGCGGCCCCGGTGTGGGCGTGGAGCGCAGAGACGATCTCGCGGTAGCCCGGCGAGCGGTTCTCGATCTTCGTGATGACGCGCGCGAGCGCCCGGTGTTTTCCGTCCAGCAAGTCGTCGACCAGCGCCGACTCCGTTCTTGTGACCGTCATCACTCGCGGTCGTGAACGTTCTCGCGGACGAACTCGATCGTCTTCTCCATCGGCGTCCCGGGGCCGAAGACGGCGCCGACACCCATCTCCAGCAGGTCGTCGCGGTCGTCGTCGGGAATGATCCCGCCGACGAGGATCAAGGTGTCCTCGAACGCGTCGTACTCTTTCAGGCCGTCGACGATCTTCGGAACGAGCGTGTTGTGCGCCCCCGAGAGGATCGAGATGCCGAGGACGTCGACGTCCTCCTGGACGGCCGCCTGGACGATCTCGTCGGGCGCGCGGTGGAGACCGGAGTAGATGACCTCGAAGCCGGCGTCGCGAAACGCCCGCGAGATGACGTGCGCGCCGCGGTCGTGACCGTCGAGACCGACCTTCGCGATGAGACAGCGGATCTGCCGCCCCTCCTCGCGCTCTTGGGTACTCATGGCTCTCGGTTGGACGGCGCCGGTGTTGACTTTAACGGACGTCCATGATGTGCCGGCCGGCGGCGGGTCGGGGCCGTCGGTGGCCGGTACGAGGCCCATCGCGCCCTACGGGAACTCGACGCTCGCGGCGTACAGTCCGAACGCCGCCGTCTCGATCCCCGAAATCGGGATCGGGACCACGCCGACGGTGAGGCCGACCGGTCCGTCGTCGGTCTCGCGAGTGATCTCTCGGTGGGTCACATCGTCCGGGCCGTCGGAGCCGAACAGCGCTCGCTCCGTGTCGGTCGGGAACGCCTCCGACACGGGGCGACCGACCTCCTGTGATCCGAACATGGCCTCGTAGGCCGAGTTCATCTCCGTCAGAACGGGCTCGCCGCCGTCGGTCGACTCGACGTACACCGCTGGCGACTTGATCCCGTCGAAAAAGTAGTGCAGTCGATCGCGCTCGACGCGGAGATCGGCCTCCCGTTCGAGTCGGGCGAGCGCCTCGGCGGCGTGGGACCCGACGATCTCGATGAACTCGGCGTCTTGTCGGTCGAACGCCGCCCGCCGGTCGGTCGTCACCTGCAACACCCCGATGTCGCCGACCGGGACGCTCACCACGGACCGAAGGCCGTCGATGTCCCGCACGTGGTCCGGATCCGTCCGGTAGTCGCTGACGATCTGGGTCTCGCCCGTCTGGTAGGTCCGCCCGGCGATGCCCTCGTCGGTGTCCAGTCTGACGTTCAATTCGCCGTCGTACGTGTGGCCGTACGGATAGAACTCGTCGCCCTCACGCAGCGCGAGCGCGCACTGACCGTGTCCGAGCGCGTTCGTCACCGCCGAGACGACCGTGTCGCTCACCTCCTTGACCGACTGGCAGCCGGTCAGCTCCTCGGTGTACACGTTCAGCGCCGACAGCTTCGCGTTCGCCTCCGCGAGGGCGTTGCGCTCGCGCTCGCGCTCGACGCGCTCGGAGACGCGGCGGGCGAGCAGATCCGTCCCCCCGTCGGTGGCGATGACCTCGTCCACGGGGACCGTCGGCACTTCGTCCCCGTAGACGATCAGCGGGACCGCCCTCGCCGCGGAAGCGATGTTCTCGACGCAGTTCGACCGGACGGAGACGACGACGACGCAGTCGAGTGTCGGTCCCAGTTCGCGGAGGAACTCGGTCGCGACGGAGCCGCGTTTGTGCAGGACGGTCGCGTCGAGGCTCGATTCGATCGCGTCCACGACATCCGCGCCGAATCCGCTGGGCGTGCGGCTCGACACCGCAACGACGACGCGGGCGTCGTGAGAAGAAGACATCAGTCGTTCAGTGTGACCTGATGGATCGCAAAGAAGATAATTCATTCGTCCGGCCGGTGACGGGACGGCGTCGCGGCCGAGGGTGCACGGCCGACGACCGGTTCCGCCGACCGCCTCAACCCCTCACACGTGTTCGTGGAGGAACTCGACGACCGCGCGGTACGCCTCGATGCGGTTCTCCAGCTTCGAGAAGCCGTGCCCTTCGTCCTCGAAGATCAGCTTCTTCGTCGGGACGTGTTCGCTCGCCTCCTCGACGATCTGTTCGGCCTCGTCGACGGGAACCCGGGGGTCGTTTGCGCCGTGGAGGACGAACAGCGGCGCCGCGATCTCGTCGACGTGGTTGATCGGCGAGATGGACTCCAGGAACTCCCGGTCGTCCGCGAGGCTCCCGTACTCGGCCTCGCGCAGTTCGCGGCGCCAGTCGCCGGTGTTCTTGAGGAACGTGACGAAGCTTGCGATGCCGACGATGTCGACCCCGGCGGCCCACAGGTCGGGGTACTCCGTCATCGCCGCGAGCACCATGAAGCCGCCGTAGCTGCCGCCCATGGCGACGATCCGGTCGGGGTCGACGGCGGGGTGGTCGTGGAGCCACTCGACGGCCGCCTCGATGTCGGCGACCGAGTCCATCCGGCGTTCCACGTCGTCGAGGTGGGCGTACGCCTTCCCGTACCCCGAAGAGCCGCGCACGTTCGGCTCGAACACGCCGTAGCCGTTGTTGAGGAAGTACTGCTTCACGGCGTTGAACGACGGCCGGCGCTGGCTTTCGGGACCGCCGTGGATGTCGACGACGACGGGCGTCTCGCCATCGGTCGCGTCGTCGGGCGTCGAGAAGAACGCGGGGATCTCGCGGCCGTCGAAGGTCGGGTAGTGGACCAGCTCCGGCTCGACGAACGTCTCCTCGGGAATGCCCGCGGTCGCGGCGTGGGTCCACCGCGACGCCTCGCCGGTCTTCACGTCCACGACGTACGCGTTCGCGTTGACGGTGCTGCCGGTGACGGTGGCCGCCAGTCGGTCGGCGTCGGGGCCGAACGAGACGCCGCCGGCGACGCCCTTCGGGAGCTCCGCCTCGGCGAACGGGTCGATGCGGTCGGCCGCGGTGAACTCGCCGACGGTGATCTCCGTGTAGCCGTCGACGTTGCGCGAGTAGGCGACCCGGGTGGTGTCCTCGTCGACGACGACGCCGTCGACGTTCCAGTCGCCGCCGTCCTCGACGACGAACAGGTCGCCGAGCGCCGCATCGCCGTCGCGGTTCCCGTCGCCACCGCTCTCGTCTCCCCGTCCGTCTCCGCCGCGATCGCTGCCACCGGGGGCGATCCGCTCCAGCCGGAGAGTGTCGGAGGCGTGGTCGGTGCACACGTACACGCCGTCGCCGTCGGGCGCCCACTCGGGGCTCTGGAAGCGCGCCTCGCTCGTGTGAGGCGTGAGGTGGATGAGGTCGCCGGTCTCCACGTCGAGCACGTGGAGGTCGTGGTCGAAGCTCGCGTGCGCCTCGTGGACGAGCAGCCGCGTGTCGTCGGGCGACCAGCCCGCCACCGACAGCCAGCCGTCTCCTTCGTACACCAACTCGGCCTCGTCGCCGGTCTCGTCACGCCCCTGCACGTACACGTCGAAGACGGACTCGTCGCGTCGGTTCGACGCGAACGCGAACTGCTCGCCGTCGTGGGACCAGCCGCCCCAGCGGTGTTTCGCGTCGGGCATTCCGGTCCACTCGGTGACGACGCCGGCGTCGGGATCGAGCCGGTACAGCTGCATCCGCTCGTTGCCGCCCTCGTCCATGCCGAACGCGAGTTCGCGGCGCTCGGGAGACCAGTCCACGAACGTGACGCGCTCCTCGTAGAAGGTGTGCTGTGCGGGCCAGGCCCCCGCCTCGTCGAGGCTCCACACCTGCGGGGTGCCGGTGGTGTCCATCAGGAACGCGAGGGTGCCGTCGGGGGCGAACGCGGCGCTGTGGGCCGAGCGGACGTTGAGGTACCGCTCGATGTCGTACGTCGGGTCGCTCATAGCGTTGTAATCCCCGTCGCGCGTCGAAAGCGTTCGGGTCGGCGAACGGGCTCGCTCCCCGCGTCGCGCGTTCGGGGCGGGCGTCGTCGCGGCGCCGACCGCACCCCGGGGAGTATCGCCTCTCTTTTTATTCCCCCACTGGTAGCCGATCGCACAATGCGCGTCGCGGTGGTCTCGATGGACACGGTAACAACGCGGGACGCCCCCGCGGTCCGTCGGACGCGCCGCGTCGCCACCGGGCTCGACGCCCGCGGACACGATGTCCACTGGCTGTGCGCGCAGTGGTGGGGCGGCGAGATCCGGCAGTTCGAGCAGGACGATATCGCGTACCACGCGGTGACCGAGCGGCCCGCCGCCGCCCGCTTCCGATCGAAGCTCCCCTTCGCCCTCCGCCGCGTCGACCCGGACATCGTCCACGCCGTGTCGGTGCCGCCGGGACACGCGACGACCGCGAAGACGACCGCCGCGATGCTGCGGGTCCCGGTCGTCCTCGACTGGTGGGAGCGCGATCCAGACCGCGGCTCCGACCGCCGGTACCGGAAGGCGGCGACGCGCGCCGACCGGGTAGTCGCGCCCTCCGAGACGGTCCGCACGGCCGTGCGCGAGCACGGCGCCAGCGGCGTGAACGTCCGCGTGATCCCCGAGAGCATCGACATCGACCTGGTCCGCTCGGCCGACGCGGACGACCGCTTCGACGTGGTGTGGGGCCGCGATCTCGACGGCGACGCCAACGTCGGCGAGTTCCTCCTCGCGCTGGCGGAGCTGCGCGACCGCGACTGGCGGGCGGCGGTCGTCGGCGACGGCCCCGCCCGCGACGACGCCGAGCGCATGGCCGCGGACCTGCGGATCGACGACCGGGTGCGGTTCCTCGGCGACCTCGACGCCGCGGAGTTCGTCCCCGTGCTCAAGGGCTCGCACGTGTTCGCCCAGACGGCGACCTACGAGCCGTTCGCGACGGGGCTGCTGTGGGCGCTGGCGTGCGGTTGCGTCGGCATCGTCGAGTACCAAGCGGGGTCGTCGGCGCACGAACTCGTCGAGGGGCTCGACCGCGGGCGGCTCGTCACCTCGCCCCAGGAGCTGGCCGACGAGATCGTCGCCTGCGGCGACCTCCCCCAGTGGGAGACGAACGACGGGTTCGCCGGCTTCGGCCACGACGAGGTGCTCTCCGAGTGGGTCGACTGGTACGAGGACGCGATCGACGACCACGGCTGGTTCTAAAGAACCTCTTTTCGCCTCGGGTTTCCTCGCGCGCCGCTTCGCGGCGCGCTGCGGGAACCGCTCGGCGAAAACCCGTTCATACCAAAGTTCCCGCTCGCTCGGCCTTCGGCCTCGCTCGCGGAACAACTACTAGTGACTTCCACACCGCTTCAGCGACCGCGTCCGCACCGCTTCAGCGACCACGCCCGCACCGCTTCGACGACCGCGTCCGCACCGCTTCAGCGACCGCACCGCCCCCGCGTCCGTACCGCCTCCGCACCGTCCCCCGCCACGGATTCGATCGACGGATATAGGTTCGGGACACGCCAAGCCGCGGGCATGGAAGACGACACGCTCAGCCGCCGGAGCTTCCTCCGGGGGGCGGCGGGCGCGACCGCCGCCGCGGGCGCGGTCGCAGCGGGCGCCGGGAACGCCGCCGCGCAGGCCACCGCCGACGGCTCCGGCACCGTCGAGGTTGGCGCCGGGTCCCAGGGCCTCAAGTACGTCCCCGGCACCGACCAGACGCTGTACGTGACCCCCGGAACCACCGTCACGTTCGAGTGGGTGACGGGCGGCCACAACATCATCGTGGAGAGCCAGCCCGATGGCGCCTCCTGGGGCGGCCACGAGCCGCTCGAGGATGAGGGCTTCTCGACGGAGTTCACCTTCGAGACGACCGGCGTGTACGAGTACTACTGCGAGCCCCACCAGTCGCTTGGGATGGTCGGGACGCTGGAGGTCGTCGAACAGCTCCCGACGCCGACGGCAACGGCTGCCGGTCCGCCCGAGGTGCCCGACTCAGCGAAGAGCCTCGGTATCGCCTCGTTCATCGCGATGGTGTCGACGCTCGGGCTGGCATTCTTCTTCACGAAGTACGGCGGCGACTACGAACCGCCCGAGGAATAGCCGACGCGACGGTAGTTGGCGGCTTTTTCGGCGACGTAATCCAACTAATGGCACGGCTGTCTGCCCCGTGTAGAGCCGCCTCAGTGTCTACACGTGCCCACTCTCAACCGCGCTACTGGTCGCTGTCAGTTGCTACTGGTCGCCGTCGCTGGCGGGCGGAGCGTCGTCGCAAAATCGAACGGCCAGCCGCGGAATCCAGTGAGCGAGTCGAGTTATCCGAACTTCCCGCTGATGTACTCCTCGACGCGCTGGGACTGCGGGTTCTCGAAGATCTTGTCGGTGTCGTCGTACTCGACGAGTTCACCGCCGGTGAGGAAGACGGCCGTCTGGTCGGAGATACGCGCCGCCTGCTGCATGTTGTGCGTCACGATGACCACCGTGTAGTGCTCGGAGAGGTCGTCGATCAGGTCTTCGATCTTCGCGGTCGCGATGGGGTCCAGCGCGGACGCTGGCTCGTCCATCAGGATGACCTCCGGGTCGACGGAGAGACAGCGCGCGATACAGAGGCGCTGTTGTTGCCCGCCGGAGAGGCCGAGCGCGTTGTCGTCGAGACGATCGGACACCTCGTCCCACAGCGCCGCGTCGCGCAGACAGCGCTCGACGAGTTCGTCGCGCTCGTCCTCGTTCGCGCGCCCGAGGAGGCGCGCGAGCAGCCCCGTCTCGATGTCGCCGTGTTTGCGTGGGCCGTAAGAGATGTTCTCGGCGATCGACTTCGGGAACGGGTTCGGCGACTGGAACACCATGCCGACGCGCTTGCGGAGTTCGACGAGGTTGACGCCCTCCTGGTAGATCTCTTGGCCGTCGAGTTTCACCGAGCCGTCGATGCGGGCGCTCTTGACGCGGTCGTTCATCCGGTTGAGACAGCGGAGGAACGTCGACTTCCCGCAGCCAGACGGTCCGATGAGCGCTGTGACGCTGTTCTTGGGGATGTCCATCGAGACGCCCTTGAGCGCGTGGTCGTCGCCGTAGTACACGTCCAGATCGTCGACGGCGAGTTTCGGTTCGCCGGCGAACTCGTAGTTGCGCCACTCGTCTTGGACCTGTTCTTCGGTCTCGCCGGTGGTCGTCTCGGGGTCGGTCTGCGTGTCGGTGCGGTTCTCGGTCTCCATGTCGGTCGTTCGCTGAGTGGTCTCGCTCATTGGTTAAGTTCCCTCCGGAAGTAGTACCTCGCCGCGATGCCGATCGCGTAGAACGACAACACGACGACGAGCAGTACGAGCGCGGTCGCCCACTTGAACTCGTCAGGGTTGGCGACGTTGCCGGACGCGCCAACGCCGGCGGTGATCAGGGCGTACAGTTGGTACGGCAGCGCCGATGCCGCATCGAGCAGCACCGGATTCTCGACGAACGGCGGCGACGAGGTGAACGCGAAGCCGCCGACGATGTCGGGCGTCTGGCTGCCGGGGACGAACACGCCGCCCGCCATCGTCAGCAGGATGGGTGCCGTTTCGCCGGCGATGCGGCCGACGCCGAGGATGATGCCCGTGACGACGCCCGGCAGCGCCGCCGGGAGGACGACGCTGCGGATGGTCTGCCACTTCGTGACGCCCAGCGCCGCGCTGGCGTCCCGGTACTCGTCGGGCACCGACAGCATCGCCTCACGGCTGGTGATGACCACAAGCGGGAGGAGCATGAATCCGAGCGTGAGCATTCCCGCCAACAGCGACTTCCCGTTGCCGAAGCGGGGGATGAGGAACGCGAACCCGAACAGGCCGAAAACGATACTCGGCGTCGACCAGAGGCCGTTCGTCGCCACCTCGACCGCCTGCGTGAAGCGGCCGCGCTCGGCGTACTCGGTGAGGAAGATGGCCGCGCCGACGCCCAGCGGCACCGCGAACAGCACCGCGCCGACGACGAGCCAGATGGTTCCCACGATGGCCGGGAGGACGCCGTTGAACTCGTTCATCAGGCCAACACCGTTCATCACGAACGGGAGGTACACCGGCCAGTCAAACGAGAACGCGATGCCAAACAGCACGACCGTCGACGTCGGGCCGACGCCCGCACCGACCGCGAAGCCGTTGAGCACGCCGCCGATACCCTTGTACACGGTGAACGCGAGCAGAATGAAGAGGACGCCGACGATGGAGACGGCGTTGAGATAGACGAGCGTGTACGCGCCCGTGTGGCGGCCGCGTGCGCCGAAGCCGCCGTACGCCTTCGCGGCGGCCCACCCCGAGAGGAGCGAACTGAACAGCGTCAACGTCGGGATGGTGAAGCCGGCCGTGAACGACGCCTGCTGTTCCCAGCCGAGATTCCACACCCACGACGGACCGATGACGCCGGTGACGAACACGAGGCCCACGAACGCGGTGAGCACGCCCGCGGGAAGCGTCGACCCGATGTCCTCGCGGGTGACGACGCTCACCGCGAACACGCCGCCGCCGACGAAGATCGCCGAGAGCAGCCACCCGATCGTGCCGACTCCGATCGTCTGGGAGGCGACGAGGCCGCCGGCGACGAACCAGACGAATCCGAACGCGATGCCGGCGACCATGCCGGCGCTTGCCTGCGGTTCGGTCTCGACGTAGCCGAGTCGCGAGCCGACGCCGAAGACGACGACCGCGCCGCCGAGCACGACCAGCGCACCGCCGAGGAACGTCGAGACGGGAACGCCCGCGAGCGTGTCGGTCAACGATAGCTGTTGGAACAGCGCCGCGAGCGAGAGCGCGAACAGCAGCGCCGCGAGGGCGACCGCGCCCGCGGCGACGAGTCCGGTGCTCTCTGCGCCGTCGCGGACGAGCGGGTTTCGGGTGTCGGTCTCGGTCGACATCACTGCTCACCTCCGAGCTTGCTCCGCATGCGAGCTTCGACGTACTGCGACCCGATCGAGAGGAACATGACAGTGATGAAGAGAATGACGCCAGCCATGAACAACGCACTCAGCTGGAGGCCGTCGGCCTCGCCGTAGTTGCGCGCGATGAGCGACGTGAGCGTCTCCTGTCCGTAGAAGGCGTTGTACAGCGGTTCGGTCAGCTTCGGGACCCCCCGGAGCATCACCGTTGCCGCCATCGTCTCGCCGATGGCCCGACCGACGCCCAGCAGGACCGCCGCCGAGACGCCGGAAAACGCCGCGGGAAGCGTGATCGAGATCATCGTCTGCCAGTCGGTGGTGCCCATGGCGAGCGACCCACTCTTCATCGACTCCGGCACCGACGAGAGGGCGTCCTCCGCGACGGAGACGACCGTCGGGAGCGCCATCAGGCCGACGACGATACCCACGAACAGATACGTCCCCTGTCCGAGGATGTCGAACTGGTCTGAGGCCCACGGGCTGAGGATGGTGAAGCCGATGAAGCCGTAGACGATCGACGGGATACCGGCGAGAATCTCCACGCCGGGCTTGACCGCCTCGCGGACGGGAGCGGGCGCGATCTCAGAGAGGAACAGCGCGGCCGCGACGCCCAGCGGCGCGGCGACGGCCGTCGCGATGATCGTCACCATGACCGTCCCGTGGATCATCGGGACCATCGAGAAGCGGATAGGCGGGGAGACGGCGTCCCAGTTCGGTTGGATGAACATGCGGACGCCGGGGATCGACACCCCGAACACGGTCACGCTCTCGTAGCGGACGACGGGGACTGCCTCAACGATGATGAAGACGGTGATCAACAACAGTATCAGGATCGTCGACACGGTCGTCGCCAGCGCGAGGACCTTGGCGGTGAGTTCCTGGTGTCGAACCCAGCCGTAGCCCGCGGAGATGACGAAGACCGCGAACGGGAGTATCGTCAGCGACGAGACGAGTAGGAAACCGACGAGGGCGAACAACAACGAGGCGACGACGACGCCGGCGACGGCGACGGCCTCGGGTTCCTCGTCCTCGAGGGAATCCCTAACGCGACGGACGGTTCTGGCTGCCGTCTCGACGCTCGATTCTACTCTGTTGGTTGCTTGTGCCATCGTGCGTGTATTGCGGTGGTTCGGACGTATGGAAATAAACGGCGTGATGATACGGCGAGACGAAACGGCAGCGTGACAGGTCGTCTTAGACCTGGTCTGGCAGCTTCTCGAACTCGCTTTTGATGTCTTTCGTCGGCAGCGGGATGTAGTTGTTCGCCTTGACAAAGACTTGCTGTCCGAAGTCCGTCAGGAACATGTTCATGAACGCGGCCTCGCGCATGTCTGTGCCCGAGGGCGTCTCCTCCGTGATCTTCGTGTACTGGTGAAGGTCACGGTTGAGTGGGTACGCGGAGTCGAAGATGGTGTTCTTCGCGTCCTTGTCGGGCTTGTAGACGGTGCCATTGAAATTGATCGCGATGGGACGAACCGACTCGCTGGTGAACGCCAGCGCCATGTACGCGATTGCGCCCTCGTTCTGCTGGACGGCCTGTGCGACCTGCTGGTTCTGGCCGAAGCGCGTGTCGACGCCCGACATCGGAGCGTCTGCGGAGCCCAGCATATTCAGACGGAAGGCGGTGTCCGTCCCCGAGCCCTCGGCACGGCCGATGACGTAGATCTCTTGGTCTGGGCCGCCGACCTCGTTCCAGTTGGTGATCTCGTCTTGGTAGATCTTGCGGATCTCTTCGCCGGTCAGTTGCGTGACGCCGGCCTCGTAGATGTCGGAACTGACGACGACGGGTTGGCCGTCACGACCGAGGACGTGGTCGACGACTTCCTCGTTGGCTTTCTCCTGGCTCCAGCCGAGTTCGGCCGTGATGGGGCCCGAGGAGTTGCCGATGTCGACGAGGCCGTCGACGACGGACTGACAGCCGGTGCCCGAGTGGCTCAGGCCGATCGACGTCGGGTACGGCGGGGTCGCCTGCTGTCCGGTCGGCTCGAATCCGTAGAGGCTGGCGAAGTAGTCGGCGAGGCGCATGTCCGACGCGCCGTTGCTCGCGAGTTCGTTCCAGCCGGGGACGGTGTTACCCTCCTCCTCGTTGCTGCCCCAGTACTCACCGTCGGAGGACGGCGGGTTGGAGTTCCAGTAGGAGGAGCCCTTGTTGGCGATCGGATACACGGTCGAAGATCCCTCCGCCGTCAGCATCGACGGAGCCGAGGAACTGTCTCCGGAGCTCCCCGAGTCGCTTCCTCCGGAGCCGCCCGAGCTATCGGAGCCGCCCGAGCTATCGGAGCCGCCCGAACCGCTGTCAGTCGACGAGGCCGAACAACCCGCGAGTCCGGCGACGCCCGCCGCGCCGGAGGCCGCGAGGAACGTTCTCCGCGAGAGACGTTTGGTGCTGGCCGCAGTATCCTGCGTCATCACCTGGGTGGATGTCTCTGGAGTAAAAAGCGGTTTATATGATAGGTACCGTGAAGTTGGGTAGCTAACCATGTGAAGAACTGTGTTACGTATCAAACCTAGCCAGTTGTATAGGTATATAGTTCAATATATCTATTGGCGGTACCGGTAGCGATCGAGTGACTGCGCTCACATGACTGCGTACCGAAGCTATATTGGTTGCTGACGCCCGAGCGAGTCACCATGGACGACGCCGCCGACAGCGACGACGAACTCGTCGGAACGACGCTCGCCGAGGCGGCCGCACGCGTCGCCGACCAGCGTGAGAGTGTCGACGAGGGCTCCGCGCGGGTGACGCTCTCGTCGATCAGCGACGAGGGTGAAATAACGATAGAGACGATCCACGACGCCGTGGCGTACGCGGCGAAGGTCGTCTCCACGCCGGCTACGCGTGCCGAGTTCGCCGCGCTCGACATCGAGGATGCCCGCGATGCCGCCAGCGACGTGGACGACGTCGACGCGGTCGCCGCTCGCCTCGACGGCTTCGACGAGCGACTGGCCGCCATCGATTCGCGGGTGGCCGACCTCGACACCGACCTCCAACAGTTGGTCGCCCGTGCGGGCGAGCGCGCGAACGGCGATGTTCCCGACGACGTGTACGCCTTCGCGCAGGATCTGAACCGACTCCAGACGGCGGCGAACGAGCAACAGGGCGCGGCGGACGAACTCGCGATGGAGGCCGAGGCGTTCGAGCGGTGGCTGTCGTCACCCAGCGAACGTGTGGAAGAACTCACCGCCGACGTGGAGGAACTGGCGACGGCGGTCGACCGGCTGGCCGACGACGTGGAAGCGGTGGCTGCCGCGAACGGGGACGCTGACCTGTGGTTCGACTGTACGCTCCGGCGGCGCGTCCTCGAGCTCCAGGTGCGTGACCTGCGAGCGGAGGTTCGCGACCTGGAGACGCTCGCGGACCGGGCGGACAACGTCCCGGCCGGTCACCACGACGATCTGACCGACGCCGTAGAGCGACTCGACGACTTCGGCGCGGCGGTCGACGAGGCGGCCCGCCGACTCGACGACGCCGCCAGTCCGGAGTGGTACGATCACTTTGAGGAGCGCCTCGAAGCCCTCGATGACGACCTCGATGCGGTGTCGCCACCGGTCCCGTGGGGCCGTGTCCTGCGGGCACTCGAAGCGGCGCGCGAGGAGTAACGACCGGCACATCACCACGCGGGCCTCTCACGCGGCTCCATCGACGGGCGATCACAGTTCTCACGACAGGTTGCCAGAACCGACCGACTCGATCGGGGGGCGATCACAACGTGAGACGCATCTGTGAGCAACTGGCAAATTTATTCCAGATCCAATAAGTTGACAAGGAAATCCGAGAACGCTCACCCGGGGTGCCCGGGAGCGCGATGTCAGAGGCACACGACGGGGCCGCCCCACCGCGGCCGTCTCCGCCCGAGGCGGCCGGGGACCCGCTGACGCGAGGCCGTTTCTTCGCGAGCGCTTACAGCGAGTAGTCGTGGCTGCCGTCCTCGCTGTCGAGGAACGCCGTCAGCAGGTCGATGGTCGCGCGGATGTCCTCGCGGTGGGCCGTCTCCGTCACCGTGTGGAGGTACCGCGTCGGGATCGAAATCGCGCCCACCGGCTTCGCGCCGTTGGTGTTCTGGAAGCCGGCCGTATCGGTGCCGCCGGCCGGGAGCACTTCCAGCTGGTGTGGGATCTCCTCGGACTCGGCCACGTCGCGCAGGCGGCGGGTCACCTTCGGGTTCGTGATGACCGAGCCGTCCTTGAGCTTGATCGCCGCGCCGTCGCCGAGGCGGGTCACCTGCTTGTCCTCGGAAACACCGTCTATGTCGGAGGCGATGGTCACGTCGAGTGCGACGGCGAGGTCCGGGTCGACGTCGACGCCGAGCGCCTGCGCGCCGCGGAGGCCGACCTCCTCTTGGACGGTCGCACAGAAGTGGATCGTCGCCTCGGAGGCCTCCAGTTCGCGGGCGGATTCGAGCATCGCGAACAGGCACACGCGGTCGTCGAGCGCCTTTCCGGTGACCGTCTCGCCCATCCGGACGGTGGACTGCTCCATCGTCACGAGATCGCCGACGGAGACGAGGTCGTCGACCTCTTCGGCGTCGCGCCCGAGGTCGATGACAACATCCTCGACGGCGTCCTCCTTCTCGCGGTCCTCCTCCGAGAGCGTGTGCGGCGGCACCGAGCCGATGACGCCGGTGAGGTCGCCCTGTTGCGTGTGGACGCGCACGCGCTGAGCGCGCAGTACGCGGGGGTCCCAGCCGCCGAGCGCGTCGACCTTCAGGAAGCCGTCGTCGGTGACGTGCTTCACTATGAAGCCGATCTCGTCCATGTGCGCGGCGACGGCGACCTCGTAGTCGCCGCTGCCCTCGACGGTCCCGATCACGTTCCCCATCGCGTCGGTGCGCACCTCGTCGACGGCTTCGTCGAACACCGTCCGCACGCGGTCGCGCACGCGATCCTCGTAGCCGGGGACGCCGCTGGCCTCGGTCAACTCACGCAGCAGGTCGAAATCGAAATCGAACGCCATAGCCCACAGTTCGGCCCGCCCAGGATTAATCGCGGGGATTCCGGCCCGGTCCGCCGGGTGCTGAAACTCTCCCGGTGTTTACCGTGGTTCCGGAACGCTTTTGCGGCCGTCGCCCGGCGGTGTGCGTATGTCTGACGACGTGGAAGCCGACCTCCGCAAGCAGTTCGAAGACGCGTTCTCCGGCGCCGACTTCCCGGTGTCGAGCCAGATGGATCTCGTGCCCGCGCTCCCCCAGGGCCCCGGCACGAAGTTCGAGTCCGGCGACTTCTCCGTCACCGCGATGGAGCTGGCCGCCAAGCTGGGCTCCAGCCAAGACTTCCCCTACGAGAACGTCGACTCGCTCGTCGACGACGTCATCCAGGGGCTGAAAGACAACGGAATGATCTGAGCGGCAGCGACACCACCCTCTTCCTCCTCTCTTCACCGCCACCTCCCGAGCGACTGCGCCGCGGGCCCGTGCACCGCTGTCTATATAGATCACGGTCGTCGTCATCTATATAGCGTCTAGACGCCGTCGGCTGTCCGGACGACGATGCGGGCGCGTCCGCACGCGGCTCCGGCGGACCGGCGAGGGGTTCAATAGCGCCGGTCGCCAACCGCGGGTGTGTTCGGTGAGTGGCTCGCCGCGCTGCCGGGATGGCTCTTGTGGGGCGTCGCCGCCGGCGTCCTCGCCTCCGCCGGCGTCGCCGGCGTCTTCCTCGCGGCCAATCGCCTGTTTCCCGATCCGCCCGCCCGCCCGGGCGGCCCCGACCAGGGGTCGCTCCGGCGGAAGGCGGAGATCCGCGACTACCTCCGGCGTATCGACGAGCGGTTCGTCGAAGACGCCGACATCGACGGCGTTCGCGTCGCCTTCTACCTCCCGGACCGACGGGTCGCGCTCACCTTCGACGTGCACGCGTACTTCGGCATCACGAACGACGACTCGCGCGACGAACACGTCGTGCTCTGTGAACACGAGATGCCGGGTCGTCACCTGGGACGGCGGCTCCCGTTCGAGGTTCCCGAGGTCCACCTCGGCCCCGACCCGGCGGCGTCGCCCCCGGTCACCGCCGCGTTCGACACGCTTGGCCTGCCCGCGACCGCCGACGAGGCGTCCGTCGAGCGGGCCTACCGGGAGAAAGTGAAGGAGACGCACCCGGATCAGGGGGGGAGCCGCGAGGCGTTCACCGAGGTCCGCGAGGCGTACGCCACCGCGCTCGATCACACCGAGGAGCCACCGGAAGCGGGCCGCGAGCGTGACCGGGGACGCGGCCGCGTCTGACCGGACGGCCGTGCTACCGCGAGATCCCGCCCTCGCCCTCGGCGACGACGCGCTCGACCTCTGTGGGCGTGACGACCGCTAGGTCCCCCGATATCGTCCGCTTGAGCGACGCGGTCGCGGCGCCCCACTCCAGGGCGGCGTCCACGTCGCCGCCGGCGCACCGCTTCGCGAGGAAGCCGCCGACGAACGCGTCGCCGGTGCCGATGGCGTCGAGCGTGTCGGCCTCGTACACCGGCTGCTCGAACACCTCGCCGCCGTGGAGCGCGAGCGCGCCGCGGTCGCCACGGGTGATCACGACCGTTTCGAACCCGAAGTCGGTGGCGAGGCCGTGGGCGACCTCGACCGCCTCGCCCTCGCGCTCGAGCACCGCCTCCGCGTCCCGCTTCGCGACGAACAGCGCGTCGACGTGATCGAACAGGGCTGTCAGGGTTTCGCGTGCCTCCGCGTGGCTCCAGAGTTTGCTCCGGTAGTTCAGGTCGAAACTCGTGGTCGCGCCCGCGGCGCTCGCGCGTTCGAGCACCGCGCGCGTCGTCTCGGCGGCGGCGTCCGACAGCGCCGGGGTGATTCCGGTCGTGTGGAACGCGGTCGCATCGTCGAGCACGCCCAGCGGGAGCTCCTCGGTCGACACCGTCGTCACCGCCGAGTCCGCGCGGTCGTAGATGACGTTCGTGCCGCGCGGCTCGCCGCCGTGTTCGAGGTAGTACGTGCCGAGGCGCGCGTCGTCGCCGTCGTCCCACGCGACGCCGGTCCGGACGCCGTGGGCGCGCAACTCACTCACGACGCGGCGGCCAAGCGGCGAGCGCGGGAGCTTCGAGAGCCACACTGAGTCGAGCCCCAGCGACGCCCCCGCGACCGCGACGTTGCTCTCGGCGCCGCCGACGCGCACGTCAAATTCGGCTGTCGTCTCCAGGCGGGTCCCCTGCGGCGGAGAGAGTCGAAGCATCGTCTCCCCGAACGTGACGAGGTCGGTCATGCGCGAGGTGACGGCAGGGGCCACCAAGAAGGGTCTGGAAGCGCCGCGCCGGTCGAGTCGACGCCGCCTACTCTTCGCGCCGCCCGCCGTGACCGGGGTAGTCGCGTTCGAAGCGGTCCTCGATCTCCCCGCGGCCGAACTCCACGAGCACTGGGCGCCCGTGCGGGCACGCGTAGGGGTTCTCGCAGGCGTCGAGCGCGTCCAGCAGCTCCGCCACGCTGCCCTCGGTCAGCGAGGTGTTACCAGTGACCGACGGGTAGCACGCCAGGTCCGCCAATAGGGCGTCTGCCACCTCCGAGACGGGGCGGTCGCCGGCGGTCACCTCGTCGGCGAACGCCGCGAGCACGTCCCGCAGCAGGTCCGGGTCAAGCGTTGCGTCGAACACCGCCGGAACCGCCGTCACCGCGACGGCGTGGCCCGTGGAGGGATCTTCGCTGTCGTCGTTGCGATCACCGTTCCCTCGCTCCACCCGCTCCGCGCGGAAGCAGACCTCCCGCAGCGCCTCACGGAACGTCTCGAACAGCTCCGACTCGCGGGCGGTCAGCTCCAACTCGACGGGGCTCGCGAGCGTCTGGGCCGGCGCGGCGTCGCCGACGGCGTCGCGGAGCCGCTCGTAGTTGACGCGCTCGTCGGCGGCGTGCTGATCGACGAGCATCAACCCGTCGTCGGTCTCGCAGACGACGTAGGTGTCGTCGTACTGCCCCAGGATGCGCATCGGCGGGAGGCGGTCGCGTTCGGTCCGCTCGTCGGTGGTGCCGCCGGCGAGGGTCGACTGCGAGGGCGTCCCCCACGTGCGGTCCCCGGCCGGCAGTTCGCCATCGTCCGCCGTTCCGTCGTCGACCACTGTCTCGCCGTCGTCCGCCGCCTCGCCGCCGTTCGACTGCCAGGCTCGCGGCGAGGGCGCGCCGCCGGCGGTCGCGTCGGTCCGCCCGCGCTCGGGGTGGTCCGTCGGTCGGTCGGTCGCGTCGCCGCTCCCACCGATGTCGACCCGCCACGCCGCGTCGCCGTCGTCGGTCGCGGTGTCCGTGTCGGTCGCGGTGTCCGTGCCGGTCGCGGTGTCCGTGCCGGTCGCGTCGGTCGCCGGCGTGTCGGCCGATTCGCCCGCCGGCTCAGACTCCGGGGTGCCCGTGTCGCCGTCGGGCGGTGTCACGCCGTCCGCCGGCGCGTCCGCGGGGTCGTCGGGCGTCGCGTCGGCGGACTCACCCCAGGCGTCGAGCACCGAGGAGGTGGGCTCCGCGCCCGCGCTCGTCGCGTCGGCGGTCTCCCCGTCGCCGCTGGTGTCGCTGTCGTCGCCGTTGTCGCCGCCACCGTCGTCATGCTCGACGGCCCCGCCGCCCGCTCCCTGCCGCTCGCGCGCGGCGCGTTCGTGATCGGTCCCGGCGCCGCCGACGACCTCGGGGTCGACGGCGGCCTCCTCGGGCGCCGAGCGTCCCCGCGGCGCCGATGAGCGCACGAGGCCGTGCTCCAGCAGCGCCGCCCGGACCGCCTCGCGGGCGGTCTCGATCACGTCGGCGTCGTCGTCGAAGCGCACCTCCGTCTTGCGCGGGTGGACGTTCACGTCGACCGCGCGGGCGGGCACGTCGACGAACAGGACGGCGAACGGGTAGCGGTCGGTGGCGAGTTGGCCGCCGTAGGCGTCGACGACGGCGCCGCGGAGGTCGCCGTCGCGCACCCAGCGGTCGTTCACGTAGGTGGTGAGGTACTCCCGGCCCGCGCGGGTCGTCTCCGGGTGTGAGACGAGCCCCGAGACGCGGACCTCGCCCGAGTCGGACTCGTGGTCCACGTCGATCATCGATTCCGCGACCTCGCGGCCGTACACCGCCAGCACCGCCGAGCGACGGTTCCCGTCGCCGGGTGAGGCGAACACCTCCCGGCCGTCGTGCTCCAGCGACACGGCCACCCCGGGGTTCGCGAGCGCGTACGCGGAGACGACGCCGCTGACGCGATCGAACTCCGTGGCGGGCGTCTTGAGGAACTTCCGGCGCGCTGGCGTGCGTCCGAACAGGTCCCGGACCTCGACGGTGGTGCCGACGGGACACCCCGCCGGCTGCACGTCGCCCTCGTCGCCGTGGTCGACGACCAGCTCCGCGCCGGTGTCGGCGTCTGGGGTGCGCGAGCGGACCGTCAGCTCCGCGACCGCGCCGACGGAGTGGAGCGCCTCGCCCCGGAAGCCGAGCGTGGCGACGCCCGAATCGAGGTCGTCCATGCCGTCGAGCTTGCTGGTGGCGTGTTTCGCCACGGCCATCGGGATCTCGTCGGGGGGGATCCCGGCGCCGTCGTCGCGGACACGGATGCCGTCGATGCCGCCGTTCTCGACGGCGACGGCGACCCTGGATGCGCCGGCGTCGAGCGCGTTCTCGACGAGTTCCTTCACGACGGAGGCGGGTCGCTCGACGACCTCGCCCGCGGCGATCTCGCGGACGGTGCGGTCGTCGAGCGCGCGGATCTCCCTTGTCATGCTTCCGATCGAGGCGACCGAACCGTATCAATCCCGTGTTCGGCGGTCCGCACGCTGTGCTCTGTGTTCTGGACTATCGTGCCTGACCGATGCTCAAATCGCCCGTCGGCGACAGGACTTTTATCCGTTCGGTCACCACGGCCCTACACTCACAGTGACCCGTCGATTTTCACCGGACACGACCGCAGCAGCGACCCGTAAACCGATCCCCGCGAGCCGGGGTGTCAGGTAGTGTTCGGAACGGGGGTCCCGGCCGTCGGGCTCGTCGTGCTCGTGGTGCTCGGGTTCACCATCGCCACGACGGTGAACACCTTCGCGATGGAGGCCGCCGTGCTGTTCGTTCCCGCGTTCCTGTTCGTATTCCCGGCGCTCGTTCCTGGGTTCCCGGACCTCGCGGTCAACGCGGCCGTCGGGCTGGCGCTGTTCGTCGAGCTGTTCGGGTACTCCTCCAGCGTCGCCGCGTACTGGTACCGCCACCAGATCGATTTCAACGTCGCCGCGCGGCTGCTCGCGATCGCGGTGCCGGTCGCCGCCATCGCCCGTGTCGGCTCGTACTTCGTCCCCTCGAACGCGCTCATGCTCGGGTTCGGCGGCCTGCTCGTGACGCTCGCGGTCGTCCTCTACGAGGCACACGAGCACGGCCCGTCGCTCGTCGACGCGGTCGCGGAGAAGCCGGAACTGTCCGTGCTCGCCGTCCTCGACGCCGACTACGAGCCGCAGACGCGTGTGTTCTCGGACACGCACGACGCCGCCGAGACGCCGCCGAGCGACCACATGGGCGGGGCGGCCGATTCCCCGAGCCAGCGGGGCAGCGGCGACGCCGTCGTCGGCGACGGCGGCGACCCGGCCGACTTCCACCTCGAACTGCCGGACGTCCTCGTCACCGTGCTCGGGGGCACGCTCGCGGGGCTGGTGGGTATCGCCATCGGGGAGCTCACTCAGGCGATGCTCACGCTCCGCCGGCGCGTCCCGCTGAAGCTCTCGACGGGGACGAGCGCGCTCGTGCTCCACGTCACCATCGTCGCGGCGCTGCTCGCCAACCTCGCGCTCCTGCGGTTCGTCCCCTCGATCACCGGCGAGGGGTTCACGGTCCCCTTCGGTGTCGGGATCTTCGTCGCGACCGGCTGCCTGTTCGGGGGACAAGCCGGCGCCTACCTCAACAACCGCCTCTCGGAGTCGACCGTGATGCGGATGCTCATCGGCGTCTACTTCCTCGTCGGCGTGTTCGTCGTCGTCCGAACCCTGTTCCTCGGCGGCGCGGCCCACTGAGGTCGTTGTCGCGATCGCCTGATTACCGTCGGTGAGAATCCGGGGGAATCGATTACGTACACCACCCGCGTCGGCGGGGGTAGACACCATGAGCGGGCGCGGGAGGGCGGGACACGCGACGGGCGAGGGCGACGGCGTCGAGAGGCAGGACGCCGGCGAACCGCGAACACGGACATCGAAGGCGGAACTGGCGTTGACGCCGCCGGGTGCCGAGCGGCGGACGACGCTGAAGCGGCAGGCCGTGACGGGGTACGTCGAGCACCCAACGGTGGTGGAGTTCACCTACGACACGGACCCGGTGACGCTCCACGAGCGCTGGCGCGCGGAGGTCGGCTCCCCGCCGTGTCACATGGTGGTCGACGCCTCGGGCACCGGCGAGGTCCCGGGCCCGGGGGTCGCCGCCGACGGGGGGTCGTTCGCCGCCGAGACCGCCCACCCGCACGACCTCACCGGCCTGTGCATGAAGTGGCAGGACGCCCTCGGGGAGGCGCGCACCCACGGCGGCCTCTTCGTCGCGTTCGACTCCGTGACGGCGCTGCTCCAGTACGTTGATCTGCGGGAGGCGTACCGGTTCCTGCACACGCTGGTCACGGGCGTTCACCGGACCGGCGCCCGCGGGCAGTTCTACCTCGACCCGCGGGCCCACGACGATCGAACCGTCTCCACGCTCCAGGGGCTGTTCGACGCCGTGCGTTGCGTCGACTGACGCTGTCGGAGGGCGGCGACCGCCCGGAGCGGCGGGTTCGGTCGGCCACGCACCGCACCCTCACCGCGGAAGCTCCACTTCCGCGCCGTCCGCGTACACGGTCGGCTCGGTCACGATCCCGTCGAGGTGGAGGGGCGCGTCCGTGTCGCCGCCGATGCCCGCGTCGTCGCCGATGGCGACGTGGACGGTGCCGGCGGCCTTCTCGTCGAGCAGGACCGAGCCGACCAGGTCCGTGACCCCGACGTTCGTCCCGATCCCGAGTTCCGCGAGGTTGTAGGCGTCCTCGCCGACCTCCTCGGCGGCGGCCTCCACCTGCTCGCGCACCTCGTCGTCGGAGATGTGGGTCACGTAGCCGTCCTCGACCTCGAACGCGAGTTCCCGGCCCTCCAGCAGCCCGTGTGGCATCATCGTCCCGTCGACGACGTACGTCCCGTTCGCGGTCTCGGGGCTGACGAACACCTCGCCCGCGGGGAGGTTCGAGAACGACCCCGGCTCGCTCACGTCGCCGGTGTCCGACAGGAACTCCCGGGACCCCGGCTCGACGGTGAGGTCGGTGCCGGCCTCCGTAGTCACCCGGATCTCCTCGGCGTCGTCGACCTGCTCGCGCACCTCGGCGCAGTGACGGGCGATGGCCTCGTAGTCGGCGTCGAGTCCAGTGAGGAACACTTCGCGGGTGATTCCCGGGAGCGTCGCGCCGCGCGAGCCCGCCTCGCAGGCGGCACCGCGAGCGCGAGTATGGCTCAGGCTCTTGGTCGTCGGCGCGAGGAAGGCGTCGGCCTCCCGCATCGCGGCGGCGACGGGCGCCGGCGGTTCCTCACCGTGCTGGCTCGCGGACGGATACCGGACCACGCTCGCGTCGAGCATCACCTCGCCGGCGACCGCGTACAGCGCCTCGCCGATCTCGGCGCGCTTGTCGTCGGTGACGACTGCGAGCGACTCCTCGTCCCCGAGGTCGAGACACTGGTGGATCGCCGTTTCCGCGGCGGCACGGAGGTCGTCGTCCATACCGGCGCTGCGAGCCGATTCGGTTTGGACCTGTCGGAGCGCCGCCCAAGACCGGGGTCGACGACTCCCGAGATCGTCCCGATCGCGCGTGGGCGATTCCGGCGAATTCGGGGAGCTTACTCGGTCCGTAGTTGCTTTCTGGTTATACAACCCGTAACGATTAACCCCGGTCACGAAGGACCATCTGACAATGATCCAGGTGGGCGTCAACGGGTACGGCACGATCGGAAAGCGCGTCGCCGACGCGGTGGCCGCACAGCCCGACATGACGCTGACGGGCGTGGCGAAGACCCGCCCGAACTACGAGGCGGAGGCGGCGATCCGGAAGGGGTACCCGCTGTACGCCGCGATCCCGGAGCGCGCGGACCTGTTCCACGAGGCGGGCATCGACCTCGCCGGCGAGGTCGAGGACATGGTGATGACCGCGGACGTGGTCGTCGACACGACGCCCTCCGGCATCGGCGCCGACAACCGCGAGCTGTACGAGCGCTACGACACGCCGGCCATCTTCCAGGGAGGCGAGGACGCAGACATGGCCGACGTGAGCTTCAACGCCCGCTCGAATTACGACCGGGCCCGAGCCGACGATGTCGACGCCGCCCGCGTCGTCTCCTGCAACACGACGGGGCTCTCGCGGCTGCTCACCCCGCTGATCGAGACCTACGGCGTCGAGAAGTCCCGCGTGACGCTCGTTCGCCGCGGCGGCGACCCCGGACAGACCTCCCGCGGACCGATCAACGACATCCTCCCGGACCCGGTCACGATCCCCTCTCACCACGGCCCCGACGTGAACACGATCATCCCCGACGTGGACATCGACACGCTCGGCGTGAAGGTGCCCGCAACGCTGATGCACCTCCACTCGGTGAACGTGACGCTGGAGGAGGCGCCCTCCGCCGACGAGGTGCGCGATCTGCTCTCGGCGGAGTCGCGGCTGTTCCTCGTCCCCGAGGAGACGGGGATCGACGGGACGGGGAAGCTGAAAGAGTTCGCGATGGACACCGGGCGCCCCCGCGGCGACCTCTGGGAGAACTGCATCTGGGAGCACTCCGTCTCGATGGAGGGGCGCGACCTGTACCTGTTCCAGTCGATCCACCAAGAGTCCGACGTGATCCCGGAGAACATCGACGCGATCCGGGCGCTGCTCGACTGGGAGGACCGCGAGACGAGCATGGCGACGACCGACGAGACGCTCGGCGTCGGCCTGGAGTCACTGTTCGATGGCCAGCGCCAGCGGGTGGTTCCGAAGAGCAACAGCGACGACTGACCCCGGTTCACGCGATTCCCGAACGGTCCGTCGGTCCCGCTATCCGAGCCCGACGAACGACACCTCGTCGGACGCGGTATCGACGACTGCGGCGGCGGGCTCCTCCTCCCGTCCCGGGATCGGAACGCCGCCGGGGTTGATGTGGACGGTCCCCCCGCGCTCCTCGTGCACCCGTTCGTGGGTGTGACCGCGACAGACGTAGTCGTAGTTCTCGCTGGCGATCAGGGCATCGACGATCGGCTCGCTGGTGCCGTGGTAGACGGCGAAGTCCGCGCCGTCGAGCGTCAGCTCCGCGAACTCGCCGTGGTAGGTGCCGAACGACTCGACCGCGTCAGCGAGCGCCCACTCGCCGTCGTTGTTGCCGCGGACGGCGTGAAGCTTCCAGTCTGCGTCCGAGCCGTCGACTGCGTCCGGGTCGAACGGCGTCACGGAGAACGGCGCGACGATGTCGCCGCAGTGGACCACGGCGTCGACGCCCGCGTCAGCGAAGGCGGCGACCGCCGCGTCGACGTACTGTGCGTTGTCGTGGGTGTCGGAGACGACGCCGACGAGCATGGTCGGCGGGTCGCGCCGTCGAGTAATCAAACCATGCGCCTGCGCTGCGACGCCCGCGCTCGCGCGTGGTCACAGAGCGGGCCGTGTTACGCCTCGCGCTCGGCGCTCTGGACCAGTAGTTCGACCGCGGGAAGTGGCTCGCCCGTGAGCGCGCGGATGTACGCGCCGCCGGCGATGGAGACGTGCGAGAAGTCGCTCTCCGACATCCCGTACATCGTGATCGCGCGGGAGGTGTCGCCGCCGCCGACGACCGAGAAGCAGTCCGTCTCGGCGATGGCTTCCAGCACGCCCACCGTGCCGACGCTGAAGCGCTCGTCCTCGAAGACTCCGAGCGCGCCCTTCACGAACACCGCCTCGGAGTCGCGGACCACCGGCTCGTAGTCGGCGACCGTGTCGGAGCCGATATCCAGGAACGATTGCGACTTCTCCTCGATGTCGCCCACGGCGACCTCGGCGCGCTCGCCGTCGTCGTCCTCGTAGGCGAGGTCGGTCGCGAGCGTCACCTGATCGCGTCGCTCGTCGAGCACCGAGCGGATGACCTCCTCGTTGGCGTCCCACTGATCGTCGAACAGGTCAGTCTCCACGTCCTCGCCGACCGAGTAGCCGGCCGCGCGGAGGAACAACTCGCCGGCGACGCCGCCCAGCAGGAACCGGTCGACGGTCTCATCGAGCGCCTCCATCACGCCGATCACGTCGGTCGCCTTCGTCCCGCCGATGACCATCGTCACGTCGCCGTCGAACTCCCGCTCGGCGATGGCGGTGTTGGCCTCGTACTCCGTCTGCATCACCCGGCCGGCGTAGCTCGGGAGCGCGAGCGGGAAGCCGACGAGCGAGGCGTGTTTGCGATGCGCGGCCGAGTAGGCGTCGTTGACGTACGCGTCGAACTCCGCCGCGAGTGTCTCGACAAAGTCGCTCGCGGCGTGCCCCTCGGGCTCTTTTTCCGGCAGTTCATCGTCGGTCATCCGGGTGTTCTCCAACAGGAGCACGTCGCCCGCGTCGAGGCCGCGGATGGCCGCGAGGGCGTCGTCGCCGAAGGTGTCCGGGACGAAGTCCACGTCGACGCCGGCGTGCTCCGCGAGGATGTCGGCGTGCTGCTCCAGCGAGACGAAGGTGTCTCTGCCGGGGCGACCCTGGTGGGCCATGAGCGCGACGCGGTGGCCGGCCTCGGCGAGTTCGGCGACGGTCTCGGCGTGGCGCGAGAATCGGCGGTTGTCCTGCACGACGCCGTCCTCGACCGGGGAGTTGAGGTCCAGGCGGACGAGCACGCGCTGCTGTGCCGGCAGGTCGTCGAGGGTGCGGAAGGAACGCATCACGCGAACGGTCGGCGCTTCGCGACTTAGAAGGCGCGGATGGCGCAGACCGACGCAGCCGCTTCGGAGCCGTTCCAGATTGGCGAACAGGTGGCCGTGCTCGGGGCGAGGGGACCGGCAGTCGCGTCCGCTCGCTTTCGAGCGCGCCGTCGGGCCACGCAACCGCGTCCCGGCGCGCCGTCGCAGTTAGCGCATTGTGGTGGCTGGTCCGGTATCGGTGAAGAAGGCACGGGCGAACCCACACGTCGCTCGCTTCCGCCTCAGTCGTCGCTCGCTTCCGCCTCAGTCGTCGCTCGCTTCCGCCTCAGTCGTCGCTCGCTTCCGCCTCAGTCCGGGAGGCGCGCTTGGCCGCGCGGTCGATGAACTCCTGCGGGAGTTCGTCGATCTCTCCGGCCTGCACGCCCCACAGGTGGGCGTAGAGACCGTCCTCGCCGAGCAGTTCCTCGTGGGAGCCGCGCTCGGCGATCCGGCCGTCCTCCAGCACGACGATCTGGTCGGCGTCCTTGATCGTCGAGAGCCGGTGAGCGATGGCGAAGGTGGTGCGATCCTCGGTCAACTTGTCGATAGAGCGCTGGATGAGCATCTCGGTCTCCGTGTCGACGTCGGAGGTCGCCTCGTCGAGGACGAGGACCTCGGGGTCCTTCAGGATCGCGCGGGCGATCGAGAGGCGCTGCCGCTGGCCGCCCGAGAGCTTCACGCCGCGCTCGCCGATCTCGGTGTCGTAGCCTTCCGGGAGGTTCGTGATGAACTCGTGGGCCTCGGCGGCCTTCGCCGCCTCGCGGATCGCGTCCTCGTCGGCGTCGAAGGTGCCGTAAGCGATGTTGTCGCGGACGGTCCCGTAGAACATGAACGTGTCCTGACTCACGTAGCCGAGCGACTGGCGCAGGCTCGGGATCGTCACGTCGCGGATGTCCTGTCCGTCGATCGTGATGCTCCCCTCGTCGACATCGTACATCCGCAACAGCAGTTTCAGCACGGTTGACTTCCCGGCGCCGGTCGGCCCGACAAGCGCGAGCGTCTCGCCGCCGTCGACGTCGAAGGAGATGTCGTCGACGATGATCTCCTCGTCGTCATAGCTGAACGTCACGTCGTCGTAGACGACCTCACCGTCCTCGACCACGAGGTCCTCCGCGGCGGGGTCCTCGACGATCCGCGAGGGCGTGTCCATCAGGCCGAACAGGCGGGCGCTGGACGCGCGAGCGCGCTGGTACATGTTGATAATGGAGCCGAACTGCGCCATCGGCCAGATGAACCGCTGGGTGTAGAGAATAAACGTCGTGAACGTCCCGACCGTGAGGCTCTCACTACCGGTGATCCACGTCGGTGCGACCCCGAGCACCCAAAAGCCGCCCACGCCGAAGGTGATGACGAAGCCGATGCCGGCGATGACCCGCAGGGCGGGGAAGAACTTGATCCGGGTGGTGATCGCGTCCCAGTTGGCGTCGTAGTACTCCCCGGAGACGTCGTCGACGCGGTCGGACTCAAATCCCTCGGTGTTGAACGTCTTGATCACCTTGATACCGCCGAGGTTGTTCTCCAGCCGGGAGTTGAGGTGGCCGACCGTCGATCGGACCTCGGCGTACTTCGGCTGGATCACGTCGATGAACTTCCAGGTCACGGCGGCGATGATGGGCACCGGAAGCAGCGAGACGACCGCGAGCCGGGGATTCAACCAGAACATGATCCCCGCGATCCCGAGTACCATCACCGACAGACGGAACGCGGAGTTCATCCCGTCATTGAGGAACCGCTCCAGTCGGTTCACGTCGTTCGAGAGGACCGACATCATCTCGCCGGTCTGCTTCTCGGCGAAGAAGTCCATGTTCAGCCGCTGCATCTTGTCGTAGGTGTCCGTCCGGATGGCGTGCTGGATGTTCTGTGCGAAGGAGTTCCAGCCGTAGTTGCGGATCCAGTGGAACACCGATCCGCCGAAGAACGCGAACGCTATCACGCCGAGGGTGAACACGAGTTGGCCGTTCGGCTCCGTCGGGAGCAGCCCCTGCGGGACCAGCGGGAGGGTGAACGGTCGGTCGTTACGGAAGATCGCGTCGATGGCGAGACCGAGCAGCAGGGGAGGCAACAGGTCGAGCAACCGCGCGGCGACGCTACCGAAGAATCCGAGCCCGAAGAAGCGGGCGTTGGCGGTACCGTACTCCGAGAACAACCGCTTCATCGGGTTATCCGTTTTCTCACGGATATCCTCGAAGGGATCGTCCTCGTCGGAGGGATGGCTCATTACATACTCTCAGCGACACCAGCATCCTAAACAGTTCGCTTCGAATCGAAACACGCCTCGATGTCGGTGCGGTCACCCCCGGTACTCTCCGCCGCGGCGACGCTCAGTAGTCGCCGGCGATTTCCACGGTGTCGCCCTCGCATACGTCGTGATCGCTCGTCCAGCCGTACGGCACTTCGAGCACGTACTTCCCGGTTCCGCGGTAGCGGGTGAGGTCGGACCCGCTCGTTCCCTCGGCCGGGAGTTCGGCGTGGTGGATCCGGGCGATCGTGCCGTTAGCGGCGACGAACACGATGTCGATCGGGAACGCCATGTCGCGCATCACGTACGCGTGGCTGCCCTCGGTGTCGTGGACGAACAGCATGCCCTCGTCCGGTCCGAGCGATTCGGTGTCGGAGAGTCCGGTGTAGCGCTTGTCGAAGGTGTCGGCGACGCGCGCGTCCACGCTGCCGAGTTCGGTGCCGCTCCCGTCGACGACGGTGACGGTCGTGTGCTCGTACTCGCCGTCGTTCGCGACGTTCGCGACGGTTCCGATGCAGCCGGCGAGCACGACCAGCAGCGCGAGGAGCGCGGGGGCGACGCGGCGGGCGGCCATTGTGACACCGTCGGGCGGGGAGCGGGAAAGGGTATCGGGCAAAAGGTAAGCGTTATTCGAGCGCAGGCGGTCTGTCCGGTACGGGCTCGTGGTCTAGTGGTTATGACGCTTCCCTTACAAGGAAGAGATCGGTGGTTCAACTCCGCCCGAGCCCAGTTCTGCCGCCGACACGGCGAGGAGCGAAGCGACGAGCGTCGGCGGCGTCTGGCCTGTCGGGAGTTGAGCCCTGCAAGTCGCGCGCAACGAGCGAAGTGAGTGAGCATGTCTTGCTCCGGTTCAACTCCGCCCGAGCCCACTTCTTCAGTCTAGAACGTCGCCGACGAGGGGCACGACGCGAAGTTACTTCGCGGGGACGGCCTCCTCCGCGTACGGGAAGTTCCCGACCGTCTCCTCGCGGAACGCCGCTTCGTCGAAGGTGTACTCGCCGTCGAAGAAGTCCATCAGCGTGTGAGTATCACGCATCGCGTTCTTGAGGCACGTCGAGGCCCCGGGCGACGGCGTGATGTTGAAGATGATGTCTTTGCCGACGATCTTCGCTTCCCCCATGTCGAGCGAGCGCTGCTCGGTGTCGACGATCTGTGGACGGACGCCGCCGTACCCCTTGGCGCGCTCGATGTCGTCGAGTTCGACGCTCGGGATGACCTTCTGGACGTGCGGGAGGAACTGCTTCGGCCCCACCGCCGGGAGGTCGTACACGAGGTTCCGGACCACGTACGGCAGGAGGATCGGGTCCGCGAGGATGTTGGCGTAGCTGAGGAACGACGCCGCGTTGAGTCCGAACACGTCGAAGAAGTCGGACACCGTTGAGAGGCGCCCGCGTTCCAGGGCGGGAACGAGCTTCGCGGTCGGGCCGAACCGCGTCACACTTTGATCGTGCACGTCCGCGTCGCCGTGGACGGCCGCGAAGGGGAGCTTCTTCATTTGCAGCGTGTACACCTTGCCGTTCAGGAGGTCGTCGGCGAGGAAGAAGCTGCCTGCGACGGGTAACAGGACCTTGTTTTTGCCGTACCCGAGCTCCTTCGCCATCTGGAGGCTGTGTGAGCCCGCGGCGACGACGGCCGCCCGCGACTCGACCTGTCCGCCGGACGTCTCGAACGTGTAGCCGTCGGGCGTCGGTTCGACGGACGTGACTGCGGTCCCGGTCTTGATGTCGACAGTCGCCTCCTCGCGGGCCTGCTCGACGAACGACTTCGTCGTCTCGCCGTAGTCGACGACGTAGCCGTCGGGTGTCTGTAGCGCGAGCATCTCGGTGTCCGGGTCGCGTCCCTCGACGACCTTCGGCTCGATCTCGCCGATCTCGTCGCGCCCGATCGGCCGGAGCTTCGCGAAGAGATCTCCGAACCCGTTCTCGTGGTAGCGCTGCTCCAGCTTTTCGACCTCCTCGTCGCCGACGCCGAGCACCATCTTGCTGCGCTTGGCGTGCATCTCTCGGTCGGGGTCCTCGTTCTCGAGGTAGCCGGCGAGCAGCTCCGCGCCTTCTTTCACCTCCTCGGCCTTCTCGAGGGTGTAGTTGGTCTCGATGTCCCCGAAGTGGAGGGTCTGGGAGTTGTTCGTGTGGTGTGAGTTGATCGCGGCGACGGCGGGCTCTTTTTCGATCAGCGCGATCGACTCGATGTCAGTGAACTTCGCCGTCGTGTACAACAGCGACGCCCCACTGATACCGCCACCGACGATAACGAGGTCGTACTTATCGGTCATTGTGGGAAGTGCTACCTACACTGCGATTCTGAAGCCAATTAACTCATCTTCTTTGCGCCTGTTCTTTCTCGCGAGTGACGAATCTCCGAAGACCCGCCGACAGCGCCGACGTTCGGGGCGCCCCGTGACGGTTAATCCGGCTGGAGCCGCCTGAACGGCCACCTCCGCTTATGATCGGCGTCCCCCATCGTCCACCTGATGTACGAGCGTATCTTACGAGGGGAACCGAGATGAGCCTGCGACGGATACTCGCGGTGCTGGCGGTCGTCGCGGTCGTCGCCGTCGGCGGCGCCGCGGCGTTCATCGCCGGCGTCGGCCCCTTGGGGGACATCGGCGGCGGAGCCTCGGACACGGTGACCGAGACGCCCGAGTCGACCGGGACGGTGTACGGCGACGCGGGCGGATCGTCGGGGGACAGCGGCGGCGCGACGAACACCGCGTCGGGCGGATCGAGCGACGCGAACTCGCTCCCGCCGTACACCTTCGCCGTCACGTCGATCGAGGAGTGCGGACAGACGTGCCGCGACGTGACCGTCCGACTCGACAACAACCGCAACGAGACGGCGACGGGCGTCACCATGTACACGCGGATCTTCGCCGGCAACTCCACCGATTCGAGCGACAAGGTGTGGGAGGGCAAGCGCGATGTCGGCACCCTCGAAGCGGGCGAGTCCATTACGGCGACGAGCCGGGTGCAACTCTCCTACTCCGAGGGGTACCAGGTCAAGCAGGCGGACGGCTGGGTGACGATCCTCACGACCGTCGAGTCGGACGACGTGACGATCACGTTCAAACAGCGACGCGACGTGCTGTGACCGCCCGCCCGCGGGGCGATTCGAAACGTTTTTTCATACCGCCGGGGTTCCTTGAGGTGCGCCGCCTTAGCTCAGACTGGGAGAGCACTCGACTGAAGATCGAGCTGTCCCCCGTTCAAATCGGGGAGGCGGCATACTTTTCCGGGCGACACCGCGAACGAGCGTAGCGAATGAACCGTCGGCCGATGGTACTGCGTCCCCGAGCCGATTTGCACACGGAAGTCACTTTGCACACGGGAGGTTGCAGTCAAGCGAAGTGAGGTCGTCTTCAGGAGTGCAAATCGGGGAGGCGGTACAGCTTTTTACTCGGATTGGATTCGCGAGCCTGGCGTTCTCGCCGCCCGGGGCAACGGTCTTGTCGGCCCGGACCGACACTCCATCGATGCACTCGGATACCTTTCGACTGCGGTCTACGTCCGACGGCCCGCTGGTGTACGTGATGGGACTGCTCTACGTCGCCGCGGGCGTGGCGCACTTCGTCGCGCCGGGCCCGCTCGCGCGGATCGTGCCAGAGGAGCTTCCGGCTCCGCGCGCGCTCGTGTATCTCTCCGGGCTCGCCGAGGTCCTCCTCGGCGTCGGCGTGCTGTTCCCGCGGACCCGGCGCTCCGCCGCGAAGGGACTGATACTGCTGTTGCTAGCCGTCTTCCCCGCGAACGTCACCATGGCAACGCGCGGTGCGGGGCTGGATGCGGTGCCCGAGCGCGCGCGCCCCGCCGCGACGGCGGCCGCGTGGGTCAGGCTCCCGCTGCAGGGGGCGTTGATCGCGTGGGCGTGGTCGTACGCTTGCGCGGGCGACGACGACTGACTCGTGACCGGTGTGGCGTCGGCGCGAACCGACCGGTACGGCCCGGTGATCGATCGGGCTGTCGGGGTATTTATTGACGAAGATCGCGATCACCCTGCAGCGTCGAGAAGGCACGTCCGCCGAGGCGTTCCGGGAGTACTACCGGGAGGAGCACGCGCCGCTCGCGGCCGAGCTTTCCGGACTAGAGCGGTACACCGTCTCGTTCCCCGCCGACTCCGACTCGGCGTCGTACGACGCGCTCGCGGAGTTGCACTTCCCCGACGGCGAGGCCATAGCCGCGGCGTTCGACTCCGAACTGGGCCGAGAGGTGACCGCTGACGCCGAGGCGTTCGCCGACATGGACGCCGCCGGGCGCGTCGTCCTCGACGAGGAGGTCGTCGTCGGCCGAGCGCGGCGCAGAACCGGCGTTCTGATCGATATTCTTCTGTTCACTGGCCGCAGCGGTGCGATTCTACCGCCGCGAGTGGACAGTTCACACGCACGCCGACGACTCGGAAGGGTTATCAGTGGTCCTCCGTTCATATCGTGTATGGCAACTGGGAAGGTCGACTTCTTCAACGACACCGGCGGCTACGGATTCATCGAGACTGAGGACGCGGACGAGGACGTTTTCTTCCACATGGAGGACGTTGGCGGTCCGGACCTCGAGGAAGGGCAGGAGGTTGAGTTCGATATCGAGGAGGCCGAGAAGGGCCCCCGCGCGAAGAACCTGCAGCGCCTGTAAGGCTCCGACGAACCGGTCGCAAGACCGTGCCGCAGTTTTCACCGTTTTTCACCCCACAGCGAGCGACCGCTCACCGGTGGGTCCGTCCGACGCGGACGGGGGGCGGTCGGCCGCCAGCGACGGCGCCGGGTTCATCCCGGCGCCGCGTCGTACCGCCGTCGCCCGAGATCGGTCGCCTTCGCTTCCTCGCGTCGTTTATTATCGCTCAGATCGAATCCCGGCCGTGAACACGGTTCGGCGCCGGTCGCTCCGACGGTGGTCGCGGTGACGGCGACGACGCTGCACGACCCATCCCACCGCGAGGCGCTGTGGGAGCTGGAGGCGGCGTTCGAGCGCGGCGACCTGATCACGCTGTTCGGCACCTGCACCGTCGAGTACGACGGTCGCGCGGCGTCCTCGCTCGGTCCCGGGGCACGCCTGCTCGTGCTCAAACCGGACGGGTCGGCGCTCGTCCACACCGACGAGGGGCGCACGCCGGTGAACTGGCAGCCGCCGGGGAGCGAGCACCGCGCGGCGGTGCGCGACGGTCGCCTGCGCGTGCGCAGCGTCCGAACCGAGCCCGCGGAGACGCTCGACGTCCGCTTTTCGGTCGTCGACCAGCTCGCCGCCTACGGCGTCACCGGCGGCCGGTCGGTCGAGGTCGTTGGCAGCGAGGCGGATCTCAAGGGGCGCGTGCTCGACGACCCGAGCGTCGTCGAGCCCGGCTTCGAGCCGCTGGCGACCGAGCGCGAGTCCGACGCCGGCCCCATCGACGTGTTCGGTCGCGACGCCGAGGGCCGCCCGGTCGTCGTGGAGCTGAAGCGCCGTCGCGTCGGTCCCGACGCGGCTGGGCAGCTCGCGCGCTACGTCAGCGCCATCGAACGCGAGGAGCCCGACGGCACCGAGGTCCGGGGGGTGCTGCTCGCGCCGTCGGTGACCGACCGCGCTCGCGCCCTGCTGGCCGACGAGGGGCTCGAACACGTCGCCGCAGAGCCGCCCGACGGCGGCGAGGGCGATGCCGGCGCCGGCGGCGACCCGTAACCGCCGGCGCGAGGGCCTCGGCAGGGCTCCCCCGCCGGCGCGGTCGAGGCGCGCCTCGGACGGGCGAAACGTAGGCTTTAACCACGCCACCGCCGTCGACTCGGACAAGTAACCATGTCCGACAAACCGGCCTCCATGTACCGGAAGATCGACAAGCCGTCGTACACGCGGCGGGATTACGTCACCGGGATTCCGGGCTCGAAGATCGCACAGCACAACATGGGCGACCTCACGAAGGACCCCGAAGACTACCCCGTCCACATCTCGCTGGTCACCGAGGAGGATGTCCAGATCCGCCACGGCTCGCTCGAATCGGCGCGCCTGTCGGCCAACCGGCACCTCATCCGCGAACTGGGCGAGGGTAACTACAAGATGGTCCTGCGGAAGTTCCCGCACCAGATCCTGCGCGAGAACAAGCAGGCAACCGGCGCGGGTGCAGACCGCGTCTCCGACGGGATGCGCCAGGCGTTCGGCAAGCCGGTGGGCACCGCCGCTCGCATGAACGCCGGCGAGACCGTCTTCACCGCGTACGTCGACGTTGACCAGGCCGACGCCGTGAAGGAGGCGTTCCGCCGCGCGTACAACAAGATGTCCCCGCCGTTCCGCGTCGTCGTGGAGAAGGGCGAGGACCTGCTCGTCCGGTAGTCCAGACGGCGACCGACCGCGAACTTCTCCGAGGCCCGCCGTCCGTCAGCGACTGCGCCGGCGGTCTAGCAGCGCGGGCGGCATCTGAACACGGAATCGAGTAAATCCGCACGACAGCGGCGCCGACGACGCGAAACTCCGGCAAGCCTTTGCCCGCCGGGCGTCGACCGTCGTATATGACAGGAGTCCGAGTCGCGGGCGTCGGTCTCACCCCCTTCGGGGCGCACGAGGGCCGGACGGGTCGCGACCTGTTCGCGGAGGCGGCGCTCGCGGCACTCGACGACGCCGGCGTCGCCGGCGACGACGTGGAGCACCTCAACTACGGCAACTTCATGGGCGCGCTCGCGGAGCGACAGGGCCACCAGGCGCCGCTGATGGCCGAGGCGGCCGGCCTGCGGTGTGCGGGCACGCGCTACGAGGAGGCGTGCGCCTCCGCCGGCGTGGCGGTCCGCGAGGCCGTCCGCGCGGTCCGCTCGGGCGAGAACGACGTGCTGCTCGCAGGCGGGATGGAGCGCATGACCAACCTCTCGACGGCGGAGGTGACCGAGTCGCTGGCGGTCGCCGCCGACGAGCTGTTCGAGGTGCGCGCGGGCGTCACCTTCCCCGGCGCGTACGCGCTGATGGCGCGGGCGTACTTCGACGAGTACGGCGGCGACCGCGAGGACCTGGCGCACGTCGCGGCGAAGAACCACGCGAACGCCGTCCCCAACGAGTACGCCCAGTACCAGCGCGAGATCACCGTCGAGGAGGCGCTCGACTCGCCGGCGGTCGCCTCGCCGCTGCACTTGTTCGACGCCTGCCCCATCACCGACGGCGCGAGCGCGCTCGTGCTCGTCTCCGAGGAGTACGCCGAGGCGCACGACATCGCCGCACCCGTCGCCGTCACGGGGACCGGGCAGGGCGGCGACCGCGCGGCCCTGCAGGACCGTGCGGACATGGCCTGCACGCCCGCCGCGGCCGACGCGGCCGCCGAGGCGTACGCCGACGCGGGTGTCGACAGTGACGACGTGGACGTGGCGGAGGTCCACGACTGCTTCACCATCGCCGAGGTGCTGGCGCTGGAGGCGTTGGACTTCTTCGACCCCGGCGAGGCGGTCGGCGCCGCCCGCCGCGGCGACACGACCCGCGACGGCGACCTCCCGGTGAACCTCTCGGGCGGCCTGAAGGCGAAGGGTCACCCAGTCGGCGCGACCGGCGGGTCGCAGATCGCCGAAATGACGCGCCTGCTGCGCGGCGATCACCCCAACAGCGACGCCGTGCCCGACGCGACCGTCGGGCTCACCCACAACGCGGGCGGAACGGTCGCCAGCGCCGTCGTCCACGTGCTGGAGGTGGCCGAATGAGCGACGCCGACCCCGAGGCACCCGCAAACACCGGGTACGACGAGTGGGTCGACGCGCTCGCCGAGGGCGGCTACTTCATCGAGTGCGCGAACGGCCACGGGAGCCTCCCGCCGCGGCGCGTCTGCCCCGAGTGCGGCAGCGTCGACCTCTCGGAGGAGTCGCTGCCGGAGACCGGCGAGGTCGCGACGTTCTCGGAGATTCACGTCGCGCCCTCCGGGTTCGGCGAGGAGCCGCCGTACGTCACCGCCGTCGTCGACTTCGGCCCGGTTCGGGTCACCGGGATCGTCCGCGATCTGTCGGCCGACGAGGTCGAGATCGGCACCGCCGTCCGGCCGGACGCCGAGGAGAACGGCGCGAGTGAGAACCTGGTGGTCGTGTTCCGGCCGGTCTGAGGCGGTCGCGAGCGGTCGGCCGATCCCGTTTCCGTCGCCGAACTACCCGCCGTCCTCCTGCTCCACGGTCACGGTCGCGTCGGGTCGTTCGCCGGCGACGACGCCGACGAACTGGTCGCCGAACTCGACGTGGGGAAGCAGCATCGCGTCGTCGAACACGACCAACTCGCAGCCGGCGGCGTCCGCGAGGTCGCGTCCCTCGGCCAGCGGCGGGAGGTCGGCCTCGCGACCCCACACGATCGTCGTCGGCACGTCGAGGGCCGCGAGCGCGTTCGCGAGGTCCACGTCGCTGTTGAGGAACCCGGAGACGAACGACGCGGGGGCGAAGCGGGCGTTCTCTTGGTGGGTCGTGCGCCACTCGTAGTCGGGCCAGTCGTCGCCCGCCTTCTCGGGGTCCCAGTAGCCGTGGTCGGCGTTGAAGTACGCGATCGAGGGCTTGGACGCGAGGAGGCCGAACACCGCGTCGCCGACGATCGGCGCCCGGATCAGTTCGCGGACCGCCGGCTTGGGCGGGTCGGGACCGGCGACCGCGGTCGGACACACGAGCGTGAGGTCCGCCAGGTCGAGGCCGTCGGCGACGCCGACGACGTACGCCGCCGTCAGCGACGACGCGACGACGCGCTGTCCGTCGTACCCCGTGAGGAAGTCGCGGACGAAGTCCTCGTATAGCGCCGCCGAGTAGCGCAGCGGCGGGCGGTCTGACCGGCCGAATCCGGGGAGATCGGGGGCGACGACGTGGTACTCATCGGCGAGGTCCGCGAACACCTCGCGCCACTCGCCCGCCGAGCCCGCGGCGTTGATCCCGTGGAGCAGGACGACCGTCTCGTCGTCCTCGTCGCCGGCTTCCGTGTAGGCGATGTCCATCCCGCGCCAGCGGGAGGTGCGTTTCCGGCCGTCGAGCGGCGGTTCGAGTTCGCCCGCTTTCGCGCGAAGCGCGCGCGTCGCGGCGACGGTGAAGCCGGCGCCGAGCGCGGCGTATTTGAGCGTCGAGGAGAGCGTCGATCGAAGTGTCATGCGCCGTCGTAGGGCCGCGGAGAACTTAGTTCGCGTGGCGACCGATCGGCACGCGGTCATACGCCGCGGGAATGAGGGGGGTTCGGTGCCGCGGCGAGAGCGACCGGCGTTCGGTACCGCGGCGCCCGGCTGCCGCGACACTCGGGCGCCGCGCTCGGGTGTCGAGGGCGCCTCCAGCCCCGCTACAGCGGTTCCTTGCCGTCGACGATCCGCAGACACCGCTGAGCGAGCGCCGGCACCCGCGTCTCCATCGTCGGGTACAGCGGGTCGTCGCTGTTGCCCTCCAGGTACCGCCGGTAGAACATCTCTCCGAGCGCCGCGAGCTTGTACACCGCGAGCGTCCGGTAGAAGCGGTCGCGCTCGTAGTCGATCCCGGTCGCCTCCTCGTAGCGCGCGACCAGACCCCGTCGGCTCGGGTACCCGTCGCGCTCCATGAACGTCGAGGTGAGCTCCGGCGTCGCGGGCGCAGGATCGCCCGGGTCGCGCCAGAAGGAGAGCATCCAGCCGAGGTCGGTAAGGGGGTCGCCCAGCGCCGACAGCTCCCAGTCGAGCACGGCGACCAACTCGGGCGGCGTTCCGGGCGCGAACATGACGTTGTCCAGCTTGTAGTCGCCGTGGACGAGCGCGTGGTCGTGGTCGGCGGGGACGTTCGCCTTCAGCCACTCGGTGACCTCGGCGATCTCGGGCACCTCGCGGTCCTCAGCGGTCACCTCGAACGCCCACTGAAACTGCTTCGCCCAGCGATCCACCTGGCGCTCGGTGAAGCCGGCGGGGCGGCCGAAGTCGCCGAGGCCGACCGCCTCGGGGTCGACCGCGTGGACCGCCGCGAGGCCGTCGACGAGCTTCTCGCCGACGCGGCGGCGGTGTGCGGGCGCGGCGAACCGCTCGGGCTCGTCGTCACGGAGCACGTCGCCCGGAGTTCGATCCATCACGTAGAAATCCGAGCCGAGCACGTCGCGGTCGTCGCACGCGAGCACCGTCTCGGGCAGCGGGACGGCGGTGTCCTGGAGCGCGTCCATCACCCGGTACTCGCGGAGCACGTCGTGGGCGGTCTCGGCGGTCTCTCCCGGCGGTGGCCGGCGGATCACGAGCTCCCGGTCGCCGTAGGTGACGAACAGCGTCTCGTTGGAGTGGCCCGCCGGGTGGCGGCGCACGTCGAACGCGTCGGCGGGCCCCAGCTCGGTCGCGAGGTACGAGCGGAGGCGCTCGGGGTCGACGAGCCGCCGGACGTACGCCTCGGAGTCGTCGGACATGCGGGTCGGTTGCACACCCCCCGGCAAAAGCGCCGGGGGTAGTGTTTTGGCGCCGCGGTCGGTGGCGACGGTATGGAGTACGACGACAGCGAGGCCGCGCGCGCGCTCGCCGAGCGGACGCGCGAGTTCGTCGACGAGGAGGTGATCCCCGTGGAGCGGGAGGTGCTCGGGGACGGCCCCGTGAGCGACGAGCGGCTCGCGGAGCTCCGGGAGACCGCACGCGAGTACGACGTGTTCTGCCCGCAGATTGGCGAGGAGTTCGGCGGCATGGGGATGGCCTTCCGCGACGTGCTTCCCATGTTCGAGCAGGCGGGGCGCTCGCTGCTGGGCGCGTCGGCCTGCCGCGTCGACGCCCCTGACGAGGGCAATATGCACACGCTGGAGCTGTTAGGCACCGACGAGCAGCGGGAGCGGTGGCTCCGACCGCTCGTCGCCGGCGAGGTCTCCTCGGGGTTCTCGATGACCGAGCCCATGCAGGGCGGCGGCTCCGATCCGAAGATGATCTGCACGAGCGCCGAGCGGGAGGGTGACGAGTGGGTCATCGACGGTCACAAGTGGTGGACCACCGGCGGAAGCGAGGCGGACGTGCTCATCGTGATGGCCCGTACCGATCAAGACGCGCACCCCTACGAGGGCACGTCGCTGTTCCTCGTGCCCGCGGATACGTCGGGGGTGAACGTCGTCCGCGACATCCCCCACGTGGGTGGCGAGGTGACCGGCGTCGGCCACGCCGAGATCGAGTACGACGGCGTTCGCGTCCCCGAGGAGAACCTCCTCGGGACCCTGAACGAGGGGTTCGCCCACGCACAGCAGCGCCTCGGCCCTGCCCGTCTGACCCACTGCATGCGCTTCGCGGGGATGGCCGAGCGCGCGCTCGACGTGGCGAAGGCGTACACGAGCGAGCGCGAGGCGTTCGGCGGGCCGATCGCCGACAAGCAGGCCGTCCGTCACGAGGTCGCCGACGCGGAGACGGAGCTGCACGCCGTGCGGACGATGGTGCGCGACGCGGCCGACCGGATCGACCGCGGCGAGGAGGCGCGCGTGCAGGTGGCGATGAGCAAGAACTTCGCGGCCAACACGGTCCAGGAGATCGTCGACGCCGCGCTCCAGCTGTGCGGCGCCAACGGGATCGGGAAGGACCTCCCGATCGGCGACTTCTACGAGGCGGTCCGGCAGTTCCGCATCATCGACGGCGCCGACGAGGTCCACCGGCGTGTCATCGCCCGCGACGCCTTCTCGGACATCGACGAGTCGGAGCTGGCGAACGTCACCCGGTACGGCGAGCCGACCGAGTAGCCGGCTCGCGGTGACCCCGCGGTCGGCGCGCCGCCCCGCCGGGCGCGGGACCGCCGCGGGCGAACCGCCGCCCCGATTTTTGTCCCCCGCGGGCGACCGGACGTCCATGGTGGGACTCGACGCGGACCACGAGGCGTGGACGGCCGCCCAATCGGAGACGACCGTGGCTGTCGACGGGCGTGAACTCGACGTGGCGTACTACGAGGCCGGGCGCGACAACGACGGCCCGCCGGTGTTCTTCCTCCACGGGATCCCCACGTGGTCGTTCCTCTGGCGCGGGGTCGCCCCCGCGGTCGCCGAGGACCGCCACGTGATCGCCCCAGACCTCGTCGGCTACGGCAACTCCCAGCGAAGCGACAACTTCGACCGGTCGGTCAGGGCCCAGACGAGCGTCCTGGCGGACCTGATCGCGGAGGCGCCCGCCGCCGAGGTGGACCTCGTCGCCCACGACATCGGGGGCGGCGTCGCCCTCCGGTACGCGGCTGCCCGTCCCCAGCAGGTCAGGACGCTCGCGCTGTCGAACGCCGCCTGCTTCGACTCGTGGCCGGTGGAGTACATTAACTCCCTCGGCGTGCCCGGCGTGGTCGAGGGCTGGGACGACGCCGCGTTCGAGGAGAACATGGCGTTCCTCTTCGAGGAGGGTGCCCACGGCGAGGCCGACCCGGCGTTCGTCGCGGGGATGAAGGCGCCGTGGGAGCGCGAGGGCGGCCGGACGGCGCTCGCGCGGGCGGCGGTCGCGACGAACACGAACCACACGACCTGCATCGACTACGGCGCGATCACCGCCGAGACGCTGTGTCTGTGGGGGGCCGACGACGTGCTCCAGCCGATCGACAACGCCGATCGCCTCGCCGACGCCGTCGCCGGCGACGCGACCGTCATCGGCCTCGACGACGCCTACCACTGGGTCACCCACGACCGGACCGAGGCGTACCGCGAGGAGCTGCGGGCGTTCCTGACGAACTGATTCGAGGGCGACGGAGGGCGGCGGGAACCGGCGGTGGCTATATGTCAGTGGGACCGAACCCCCCGCCATGTCGTTCCAGCTGTCGAGCGAGCAGGAGGCGATCCGCGACGTGGTCCGGGAGTTCGGCGAGAACGAGATCCGACCCGTCGCGCGCGAACACGACGAGTCGCGCGAGTACCCGCACGACCTCGTCGAGGAGGCCGCGCAGTACGACCTCGTTGCGCCGACGATCCCCGAGGAGTACGGCGGCGCGGGCATGGACCTGCTGACCTCGGCGGTCGTCACCGAGGAGCTGTGGCGCGCGGACCCAGGGATCGGCTCGGCGATCGGCTCGCGCGGCTTCGGCACCTCGATGATCCAGCAGTTCGGCGACGAGTGGATGAAAGAGGAGTGGCTGCCGGCGGTCGCCGCCGGCGACGCGGCCACCTGCTCGTGCATCTCCGAGCCGGCCCACGGCTCCGACGTGGCGGGCATCGAGACCCGCGCCGAACGCGACGAGGACGCCGGCGAGTGGGTGCTCAACGGCGACAAGATGTGGATCACGAACGGGACGATCGCCGACGTGGCGGTCGTGATGGCGAAGACCGCCCCCGGCGAGCGCCACCGGGGGATCACCGCGTTCCTCGTCGAGGCCGACCGCGAGGGGTTCGAGCCGACGAAGATCGACAACAAGCTCGGCATCCGCGCGTCGGATCTGGCCGAGATCCGGCTCGACGACGTGCGCGTCCCAGAGGAGAACGTGATCGGGGCAGTCGATCAGGGGTTCTACCAGCTGATGGCCTTCTTCGCGGGTGGCCGCACCTCGGTGGCGGCGCAGGCGGTCGGCGCCGCGCAGGGCGCGCTTGACGCGGCCGTCGAGTACGCCGGCGAGCGCGAGCAGGGCGGCCAGAAGATCAACGAGTACCAGGCCATCTCCCACAAGATCGCCGAGATGGCCACCGACGTGGAGGCGGCGCGCTCGCTCGTCTACCGCGCGGCGTCGGTCGTCGACGAGGGCGGGGACGACCAGCTGGCCGCGAAGTTCGCGTCGATGGCGAAGCTGTTCGCCTCCGAGCGCGCCGTTGAGGTCGCCGACGAGGGGA
Source organism: Halobaculum gomorrense (assembly GCF_900129775.1). Classification (GTDB taxonomy): domain Archaea; phylum Halobacteriota; class Halobacteria; order Halobacteriales; family Haloferacaceae; genus Halobaculum; species Halobaculum gomorrense. The sequence continues at coordinate 505,130 of NZ_FQWV01000001.1, forward strand.
TCCAGGTCCACGGCGGCGCCGGCTTCGTCACAGACCACCCCGCCGAGCGATTCTACCGCGACGCGCGCATCACGAAGATCTACGAGGGCACCTCCGAGATCCAGAAGAACATCATCTCCGACCAGGTGTTGTGAGGGCGCCGCGGGTCGCGGTCCCCGCAGCCCCCGGGATTGATGTGACGCGCTCCCCGAATCGCGGGCGATGTTCGAATCCCCGCCTCGGGACGGCTCGACGACGCACGCCACGCGGACACCCGCGAACCGGACGCAGGCCACGGGGTGGACGGCATGAGCGACGCCGCGGCCCGCCTCGCCGAGCGCTTCTCGATTTCGGACTCCACCGCGGTGATCACCGGCGCCTCCAGCGGCATCGGTCGGGCGATCGCCGAGGAGTTCGCGGCCGACGGCGCCGACGTGGTCGTCTGCTCGCGCGAGCAGGGGAACGTCAACCCCGTCGCCGAGGAGATCAACGAGACCGAGGAGGCGGCCGCCGACACGGACGGCGGCGCCGAGACGGGCGCGGACGCCGCCCGCGGCCGCTGTCTCGCCGTCGAGTGCGACGTGACCAACCGCGACGCCGTCGACGCGCTCGTCGAGGCGACCGTCGAGGAGTTCGGCGGGATCGACGTGCTCGTGAACAACGCGGGCGCCTCTTTCATGGCGCCGTTCGAGGACATCTCCGCGAACGGCTGGAAGACCATCGTCGACATCAACCTCCACGGCACGGTCCACTGCACGCAGGCGGCGGGCGAGCACCTCGCCGACGGCGGCGGTGCGGTCGTCAACCTCGCGAGCGTCGCCGGGCAGCGCGCCGCCGAGTACATGAGCCACTACGGCGCCGCGAAGGCGGGGGTGATCAACCTCACCGAGACGCTCGCGCTCGAGTGGGCCGGCCGTGACGTGCGCGTCAACTGCATCGCCCCGGGATTCGTGGCGACGCCGGGCGTCGAGCAACAGATGGGCGTCTCCGCCGACGAGGTCGACCGCGACGACGTGGACCGCAGGATCGGGACGAGCGAAGAGATCGCCGACATCGCTCGGTTCCTCGCGAGCGACGCGGCGAGCTACATGACGGGTGAGACGGTCGCCGCGCAGGGTGTCCCGCAGGGCGAGGAGCTTCCGCAGGCCTGAGTCCGGTCGGTTGCGGCCGGCGGCGGCTCCCTGACCCGTCGGGGGATGCCGCTCACAACGCGATGCTGGCGAGGCCGAGCGCGGCCAGCGCCGTCACCGCGAACACGGCCGCGGTGGCGAGGCCGATCCGAACCCGGTCGGCGGTCTCGGTGCGCATACGCGGAGATGCGCGACCTGGTATTTCAATCCACGGCGCCGATTATCGGCGGCGAAAACAGCTACCCGTCGCGAGAGGCGTCGACGACCTCGTAGCCGACAGCAGTCTCGCGGAGGCCGTCGGCGTGCGCGGACAGTTGCCCGGCGACGACGACGAGCACCACGTCGAGCCCGCGCATGGCGGCCTCGCGGACGGCATCGACCGTGCCGAAGCGCACGTCCGGCTCGCGGTCGAACCGCCTGACCGCGGCCACCGCCTCGGTTCCGGCGGCGACGACGAGGTCCGCGTCGGCCGCGAGGTCGCGCAGGCGCGCAGGGTCGACCGCGCCGCTGCCTCCGTCGCGGACCGCGGGGACGGCGACGGCTGTGACGGCGCCCAGCTCGTAGTCGACGACGCCGTCGAACTCGGCGACGCCCACGTCGCGCCCCGACTCGGCCGAGGTGACGGCCGCCGCGGTGGCGCCGCCGGCGTCGGCGGAGCCGGAGTCAGCGGCGGCGACGCTGCGCGCGTGGAGGACCCCGTCGCGCATCGACAGGGCCACGCGGTCGCCCTCCTCGACCGGGCCGTCCGCGAGGGCTGTCTCGACTTCCACGTCGCCGAGCACGTCGCTGGTGACGTGATCGAGGTACTCGTTGAGCTCGTCGGTGCGGGAGATGAGCCAGTCGACCCCTTCCTTCGTGACGCGGTACCGTCCGCGCCCCTCGCGGTCGACGAACCCGCCCTCCGCGAGGTCGCCGAGGTGTTCGGAGACCGCCTGCGCGGTGACGCCGATGGCGTCGGCGATCTCGCGCTGGCTCACCGCGGGCTGTCGTTCGGCGATCTCGACGAGGATCCGGTAGCGCGTCGCGTCTCGCTTGTGTCGGAGGACGCCGAGCCCGGCGTCGCCGTCCGTGGCGTCGTCGCTCACGGTCGATGGAGCGGCCACAGGAACAAATAGGGTTGCGGTCCGCCGCCCGATATCGCGGCGCTGAGCCGATCGACCACAAACGAAGTTGCGCTCTGCGGTCAGTTCGCTTCGAGCAGCCGCTGGAGGTGCGAGGGGGGAACCGCGCCGCGGGCGGCGTGGCCGTCCGCGACGAAGGTGGGAACGCCCGTGACCCCGCGCTCGCGCGCGGCGTCGAACTGCGACTCAAGCTCCTCGGCCAGCGTCTCGTCGTCGACGGCGTCGCGGATCTCCCCACCGTCGACGCCGACGGATTCGGCCAGCTCGACGAGCGTGTCGAGGTCGTCGATTTCGCGGCCGTCCTCCCAGTGGGCTTCGAGGATGGCGTCGTAGAAGCTGCGGAACGTCTCGGAGTCGGCCGACTGCTTCACGTACAGCGCGGCCTGTTGGGCGTCCCACGAGTCGGCGTCATGGACCTCGTCGAACGCGAGCATCTCGTCGGCGTCGTACTCCTCGCGCAGGCGCTGCACGTTCTCGCGCACCTGGTCGTAGTAGTCCTCGTCTTTCCCGTCGTCCACGTCGTCGCGGATCTCGCCGTCGGGCCCGCGCTTGTGCCCGCGCAGGTCGAAGAACTGCCAGTCGACCTCGACCGGCGGGAGTCCGCGGTCGTCGCGGTCGTCGCGGTACTGCCGGAGCGACGCCCGCCCGAGGTAACAGAACGGGCAGACGAAATCGGAGTAGATCGTGACCGGTCGTCGATCGTTCGGTTCGTCTGTTGGGGCGGCATCGTCAACACTCACGGCCGTCGGAAGGGTCGCCGGCTTTTAGATTCCGTCGCTCCCGGCCGTTCTCGGTGCACGACCGATCCGTCTCGCGGACGCCGGGGACGCGCGGGAGCGCTCGCGCTACCGGCGGGTTTTTCACGGGTGCGTCCCGCGTGTCGTGGTATGAATGTCCCCCGTCTCGGCGGTGCGACGGGTCGCAAGCGGCCCTGGCTGGCGGGCCTGCTCGCGCTCGTGGTCACCGGTCTGGGCCACGCGTACCTCCGCCGCTGGCTCCGTGGGTTCGGCTGGTTCGCGGCGACGTTCGCGGCGATCCTGCTGTTCGTCCCCCCGGACGTGGTGGAAGCGCTCAACACGGGCGGTCCGATCGGAAATCCGGTCGAGGCGCTCCCGCCGGTGCTCGTCGTCGTCGCCAGCGCGGTCGACGCGTACATGCTGGCCCGGCGAACGCACGCCGACGCCGTGGACCCGGCCGGAGCCGAGGCCGGTGCCGCCGCGGTCGGGAGTCGTCACCGACCCGATGAGTCGGCGCCGTCGTGTCCCAACTGCGGGAAGGAACTCGACGCCGATCTGGACTTCTGCCCGTGGTGCACGACCGAGTTGGAGTGGATCGACGCCGACGAGTCCGCCGCTCGCGGCGCTGGCGCCGGCGCCGGTGGTCGCGACGGCGGGGGGTGACGCCCGCGACGCTCCACTCGGGGCGTCGACCGCGGGCGAGCCGAGCGCGTCCGGCGCTCCGGTCGGATCGAAATCGCCACCACACTTTCGGCTCCTGCCGTCGCAGATGGGGTATGGTCGCAGTCATTGACTCGCTCATCGTTTTCGTCGTGAGCGCGCTGGTGGGGGGCGCAGGCATCTTCGCCGGGGCGGCGGTGTTGTCGGACGCGCGGAGCTACGGACACGCCGTCTGGACGGCGCTCATCGGCGCACTGGCGTGGGTCGTCGTCTCGACGCTGTTCGGCTGGCTGCCGATCCTCGGGACCGCCCTCACGTATCTCGCGTACCTCGCGGTGATCAAGTGGCGCTACGCGGGCGGCTGGCTCACGGCGGCGGGGATCGCGCTGGTCGGCTGGCTCGCGTCGACGGTCGTGTTGTCCGTGTTGGCGGCGGCGGGTCTCGGCGGGTTCTCGGCGCTCGGGGTCCCCGGCGCGTGAGCCGGCCTGCCCCGCGCGGCGCTCGGCCGACCCGGAGGCGAAACGTAGAAGCGCCCGCCGGAACCCACTTCCAAGCGTCGCCGTCGGCCCGCGGGCGTCGGGTAGGGGCGTCGCTCCGGGGTCGCGGCGGCGACACGCAGTCCGAGCGGGCCGACCGCGGCTGCGACCCGTAGCGCTTTACCCCGAGACGACCCCACTCGGTACCAGACAATGACGACCGACGCCGGCGGCATCGTGGGCGAGTTCCTCTCGCTGAAGGAGTCGACTGACGCGGACGTGCTCGCGATGCAGTGCGGCGACTTCTACGAGTTCTTCGCCGACGACGCCGAGCTCGTCGCCGACGAGCTCGACCTCAAGGTGTCGCAGAAGTCGAGCCACGGCTCCTCGTACCCGATGGCGGGCGTCCCCCTCTCCGAGCTGACGCCGTACCTGACGGCGCTCGTCGAGCGCGGCTACCGCGTCGCCGTCGCCGAGCAGTACGAGACCGACGATGGCCACGCCCGCGAGATCGAACGCGTCGTCTCCCCCGGCACCGTCGTCGACCCCGACGGCGCCGAGGCGCGCTACCTCGCGGCCGTCGAACACGAGGCGAACGCCGACGGCGACCCCTGGGGCGTCGCCTTCGCGGAGGTGACGACCGGCCGGTTCCACGCCGCCGCCGTCTCGGACCTCGACGACGTGCGCGCGGAGCTCCATCGGTTCTCCCCGGTCGAGCTGCTCCCCGGGCCGGGCGTTCGCGAGGACGACGCGCGCCTCGCCGACCTCCGGGACTCGACCGACGCCAGACTCACCCTCCACGAGGCGGAGGCGTTCGCGCCCGGTCGCGCCCGGCACCGCCTCGGCGACCACTTCGGGCAGCAGGCGCTCGGGGCCGTCGGCCTCGACGCGGACCCCGCGGTCGCCGCCGCCGGCGCGGTGCTCCACTACGTCGAGGAGACCGGCGCGGGCGTGCTGGCGTCGATGACGCGGCTCGGGGGGCTCGATCCCGGCGGTCGGGTCGCGCTCGACGCGACGACCCAGCGCAACCTCGAACTCATCGAGACGATGCAGGGCGACTCGACCGGCACCCTGCTTTCCACGCTCGACCACACCGAGACGGCCGCCGGCACGCGGCTGCTGCGCGAGTGGCTCACGCGGCCGCAGCGCGACCGCGCGGAGTTGGAGCGCCGCGGCGCCGCCGTCGCGGCGTTCGCCGGGGCGGCGCTGGCGCGCGACCGCCTGCTCGACGCGCTCGACGGGACCGCGGACCTCGAACGGCTCGCCGCGCGCGCGACGAGCGGGTCGGCGGGGCCGCGCGATCTGGTCGCGGTCCGCTCAGCGCTGGGGCGGCTCCCGGAGCTGGCCGCCGCCATCGACGGCACCGACCTCGCGGACTCTCCGGTCCCCGACGTGCTCGCGCGCCCCGACCAGGCGGCCGCCCGCGACCTCCACGACGAACTGCGCGAGGCGCTGGCCGAGGAGCCGCCGGGGAGCATCGCCGGCGACGGCGGCGTCATTGCCCGCGGCTACAACGAGGAGCTGGACGAGCTGGTGGCGGAGTACGAGGAGGCCGTCGAGTGGCTCGACACGCTCGCCGAGCGCGAGAAGCGCCGCCACGGACTCTCGCACGTCTCCGTCGACCGCAACAAGACGGACGGCTACTACATCCAGGTCGGCAAGTCGGTCGCGGGACAGGTGCCCGAGCACTACCGCGAGATCAAGACGCTGAAGAACTCCAAGCGGTTCGTCACCGAGGAGCTTGAGGAGCGCGAGCGGGCGGTGTTGCGCATGGAGGAGCGCCGCGAGGACCTCGAACGGCGGATCTTCGAGGAGGTCCGCGAGCGCGTCGCGGGCGAGGCCGAACTCCTCCAGGACGTGGGCCGGGCGCTCGCGGAACTGGACGTGCTCGCGGCGCTGGGCCACCACGCGGCGACCAACGACTGGACCCGACCCGAGTTCACCGACGACGACGAGCTCCGGATCGAGGCGGGCCGCCACCCGGTCGTCGAGCAGACGACCGACTTCGTGCCCAACGACCTGGACATGGACCGCGAGCGGGGCTTCCTCATCGTGACGGGGCCGAACATGAGCGGCAAGTCCACCTACATGCGCCAGTGCGCGCTGATCGCGCTGCTCGCGCAGACCGGCTCGTTCGTCCCCGCCGACGCCGCGACGCTCCCGCTCGTCGACGGTATCTACACCCGGGTGGGCGCGCTCGACGAACTGGCGCAGGGTCGCTCGACGTTCATGGTCGAGATGCAGGAGCTGTCGAACATCCTCCACTCGGCGACCGAGGACTCCCTCGTGATCCTCGACGAGGTGGGGCGCGGGACCGCCACCTACGACGGCATCTCCATCGCGTGGGCGGCGACGGAGTACCTGCACAACGAGGTGCGCGCGAAGACCCTGTTTGCGACCCACTACCACGAGCTGACCGCGCTCGCGGAGCACCTCCCGCGGGTCGCGAACGTCCACGTCGCGGCCGAGGAGCGCGACGGCGACGTGACCTTCCTCCGGCGGGTGCGCGAGGGACCGACCGACCGGAGCTACGGCGTCCACGTCGCGGACCTCGCGGGCGTCCCCGGCCCGGTCGTCGGCCGAGCGGACGACGTGCTCGATCGCCTGCGCGAGGAGAAGGCCATCGAAGCGAAGGGATCCGGTGGCGGCGACGAAGATGCCGGCGGCACGACCCAGGCCGTCTTCGACCTCTCTGCGGGGCAGTTCGCCGGCGCGGGCGGCGGGGACGGGGACCGGGGCGACGACGGTGGCGAGACCGGACGCGACGAGACCGGGGGTACATTTGCGGCCCACGCGGGTAACGGCGCCGCGGCGACGAGCGCCGTCGCAGAGTCCGAACGCGATCCGGCCGTCGAAGAGGTGCTCACGGCGCTTCGTGGGACGGACCTAACTGAGATGTCGCCGGTGGAACTGATGGCGACGGTGCAGGAGTGGCAAGACCGGCTCGACGACGAGTGACTCGGTCGGCGGTCGGCCTCCGCGTCCGCCGCGCGCCACCGACCAGAACGAAATTTGGTGAGAGTTCGCCCGCAGACCGGTCCGAATCCCGAGACAGTTCCGTCGCAGTTCGGAAATGGTATTTATTCTGATAGGTGATTGGTCTCGGTGTAGCAATGAGCGATACCCCACGCGGCACGGACGCGACGGACGGGACGGACGCGACGGACGGGACGAACTCGAATACCGACCGGCTCTCGCGGCGCAGGTTCGGCGGCGCGCTGGCGGCCGTCGGCGCGGCCGGTCTCGCCGGCTGTTCGAGCAACACCGGCGGCGGCGGGACGCCGACCGGGGGCACGGAGACAGAGATGGACACGCCCATGGATACGGAGACGGAGACGGAGGAGCCGACTGAGGCGGCCCCGCCGAACCCGGACATCGACGTGTTGAACTACGCGCTGACGCTGGAACACCTGGAGAACGCCTTCTACCGCGAGGGCTTGGACGAGTTCTCTGACGACGAACTGATGATGGCCGACTCGCTGTCGACGTTCAGCGAGACGCTGCGCATGCAGGTGCCCGAATACCTCGCGACCGTCGGCGCCCATGAGGCCGCCCACGTGAGCGCTATCTCCGGGACCATCGAGGACCTCGGCGGCGCACCGGTCGGGGAGGCCGAGTACGACTTCGGCTACTCGACGCCGTCGGAGTTCCTCGCGACCGCGGGCGCGCTGGAGAACACCGGCGTCGCCGCCTACACGGGCGCGGCGGCCGCGATCAAGCAGAACGCGGTGCTCGGTGCGGCCGCGGGCATCCAGAGCGTCGAGGCGCGCCACGCGTCGTTCCTCAACCTGATCAACGGCGAGGTGCCGTTCCCGAACGGCGTCGAGACCGCGAGCACCGTCGAGGAGGTGCTGGAGATCGCCGGCCAGTTCATCACTAGCGAGGTGTCCTCGCCGGCGCCGCTCGACGGCGAGAACGAGCCCGCGGCCGACAGGAAGGCCGACGACGACACCAGTGACGTGGAGGTGCTGAACTACGCGCTGACGCTGGAACACCTGGAGAACGCCTTCTACCGTGAGGGCCTGGAGACGTACTCCGACGACGAGCTGATGAACGCGAGCGTGCTCTCCGACTACGGCGAGGAGCTGCGGATGGCGGTCCCCGGCCACCTCGAAACCGTCGGAGCCCACGAGGCCGCCCACGTGAGCGCGATCACCGACACCGTGAACCAACTCGGCGGGACGCCCGTCGAGGAGGCGAGCTACGACTTCGGCTACACGAACCCCTCCGAGTTCCTCGGCGTCGCGCGGGCGCTGGAGAACGTCGGCGTCTCCGCGTACGCCGGACAGGCCGGCACGATCTCGGCGGACGCCGTCTTCGGCGCGGCCGTCGGCATCCACGCCGTCGAGGCGCGCCACGCGTCGTTCCTCAACGAGCTGAACGTCGAGTCGCCGTTCCCGATGGCTGTCGACGAGCCGCGGACGATGGAGGAGGTCACGGAGATCGCCGGCCAGTTCATCGTCGAGGAGTGAGCGTGTCTGACCGTCTCCGGTCGTCGCGTCCGGCGATCGGGCGGTCGACCGGTCGCGCGCCCCCGCTGACGCGCCCGACACGCACCGACCGCCCGCGACTCCCGCCGCCCCGCGGGTCGCTCCCGGCGGCCCGCACGCGGCCGGGAACCGGGGCGGGGGTCAGGAGGTAGCGCGTGGTCACGTTGTGGGCGACCGTCGCCCGAGTCGCCGCCGGGGTCAATCTGGTGTTGCTGGCGGCGCTCCTGGTCGTCTGGGGACGCAACGCGCTCCGTCTCCGCTCGTCGCACGCGCTCGGCTTGAGCACGTTCGCCCTCCTGCTGGCGGCCGAGAACGCCGTGGCGCTGTACTACTACCTCGCCGACCCGACGCTGTCGGCGTGGTTCTCGTCGTCTGTGCCGCCGGTCGCGTGGCGCGCGATGCTCACGCTGCACCTGTTGGAGACGGTCGCGCTGGTGGCGCTGGTCCGTGTGACCTGGGACTGAGCGCCCCCGACACGGCCCGATCCCGTTTTTTAGCTGTCGACCGGACAGCCGCGGATTTCGGTGCCGCGCATTCCGTCGGCCAGCCAGAACAGCGACAACAGCAGCGGGAGCAGCGCGATCAGCGTGAACTCCAACCCCTCGAACGGGAGCGCGAGCAGGAGCCCCGAGCCCCCGACCAGCGAGAGCAGGCCGACCAGCACCGCCGACCCGCAGGCGGCACAGCCGGCGCCGAGCGCACCGAGCACGACGCCGACGAGGCTGCCCGCGCCGCCCACGGCGTTGCCGGCGGCGGCACCCGCGCGCGCTTCCGCCTCGTCCGCGTCGCCCGCGTCGCCGAACACGCCGTTCTCGCGGAGGTGGTAGGCCGCGACCGCGAGGTTCGCGCCCGTCACCAGCGCGACGAGGACGAGCATCGCGCCCGCCGCCGGTTCGTAGGAGGTCCCGACGAACGGGTACTGCTCGACGAGGATCGTGAGCCTGGCGTCGAGCGGGAGGCTCCCGCCGACTACCGTGTCGCGGACGAGCGCGACGTTCTGGGAGAGGGCGAACCCCGAAAGCGCCAGCACTGCGGCAGCGACGGCGACGACCGCGTAGCCGGGAACGCCGAGCACGAGCCTGACCGTTCGACCGACGAGCCGGAGGTCCCGCTTCGAGGACGGGAGCCGCGGGAGGCCCAGTCGCCGACGCATCCGGGTGAGCCGTGTCGCGCCGCTCATAACTGGAGCGCCGAGGCGACCGTTTCGTAGCTCACGCTGCCCGACGCACGGGTTACGTACGCGCCGTCGCGATAGAGGAACAGCGTCGGGGTCCGGTTCGCCCCGGCGGCCTCGCCGGCGTCGAGATCCGCTTGCACGGCGTCGTCGTACGCCTTCGCCTCCGCGTCGGCGACGACGCCGGCCGCATCGAGGTCGGTGTTCGACGAGAGGAACGACTCCGTCCGGTCGAGGACGTTGTCGCCGTTCAACTGCCCCTGCGCGCCGAAGTAGTAGTCGAACAGGTCCCAGTACGCCTCGGTGCCGTCGTCGCGGGCGTACACGGCCTCCAACGCCTGGGTCGCGGGATCGCCCCACGGGTAGACGATCGGGTACACACGCGAGACGAACCGGAGGTCGCCGTCGGCGACCGGGCCGGACTTGAGCCGCGCGCCGGCGTCCCGCTCGAAGTTCCGGCAGGTCGGACACGAGGGGTCCTCGAAGGCGATTACCGTCGCGCCCGCGTCGACCGAGCCGAGGGAGGGTTGGTCGGCCAGACCCGCGGCGGCAGGGTGTTCGGCGATGGGGGTTCCGGTCCCCGAACCCCCGGATCCGCCGTTTCCAGAGCTGCCCGCGCCGCCCGTGCAGCCGGCGAGCGCGCCGAGGCCCGCGGCGCCGAGCGTCGAGAGGGCCGCGCGCCGAGTGACGTTCATACCTGCTATGTGGACACCGCACACAAGGAACTTCACTCGAGTGGGTGCCGGCGACGCACGACCGGAGCGGTCTCGGCGGGCGACGGCAGTGTCGTGCGTGCCGGAGGTGCCGGCGACCCCGCCGCGAGTGCGCGGTGAGTTTAACAGTTGTCGGGAGGTAGGTTCCGACGGAACACATGGACATCGACGCACACGCCGAGGAGCTCGCCTCCGCTCTCGGCGAAGACACAGCGGAGGTCAAACGCGATCTGGAGAATCTCTTGGAGTACAGCGTGCCGATCGACGAGGCCAAGCAGTCCGTCCGTCGGAAGTACGGCGGCGCGGGCGGCGCCGACGCGACGCCCTCGTCGGTCGACATCGCAGACATCTCGCCGGATTCGGGCAACGTCACCGTCACCGTCCGCGTGCTGACGGTCGGCAAGCGGTCGATCCGCTATCAGGGCGACGACACCGTCATCCGTGAGGGCGAACTCGCCGACGAGTCGGGGACAGTCTCCTACACCGCCTGGCAGGACTTCGGCTTCGAGCCGGGAGACACGGTCACCGTCGGCAACGCCGGCGTCCGCGAGTGGGAGGGCGAACCCGAACTCAACATCGGGCAGTCGTCCTCCGTGGCGATGGAGCAGGACCCGCTCGACGTGCCCGCCGAGGTGGGCGGCGAGCGCGACCTCGTCGACCTGCAGGCGGGCGACCGCGGCCGCACGGTCGAGGCGAAAGTGCTCGAACTCGAACAGCGCACCATCGACGGCCGCGACGGCGAGACGACGATCCACTCGGGCGTCATCGGCGACGAGACCGCCCGGCTCCCGTTCACCGACTGGCAGGCCCGCGAGGCGGTCACGAAGGGCGCGGAGCTTCGGCTGGAGGACGTGTACGTCCGGGAGTTCCGCGGCGTCCCCTCGGTGAACCTCACCGAGTTCACCGAGGTGTCGCCCGCGAGCGTCGCGGTGAGCAACGAGGCGCCGCGCGTCACCATCGGCGAGGCCGTCGGCTCGGGGGGGATGTACGACGTGGAGGTGCTCGGAAACGTGCTCGAAGTGCGCGACGGCTCCGGGCTCATCGAGCGGTGTCCCGAGTGCGGTCGCCTCGTCCAGAACGGGCAGTGCCGCAGCCACGGCCAGGTCGACCCCGAGGACGACCTCCGCGTGAAGGCGATCCTCGACGACGGCACCGCGACCGTCACCGCGATCCTCGACCGGGATCTGACCGAGGAGATCTACGGCGGCACGCTGGCGGAGGCGCTCGAGGCCGCCCGCGACGCGATGAGCCGCGAGGTCGTCGCCGACGACATCGCCGAGACCCTTGTGGGACGCGAGTACCGCGTGCGCGGGCACCTCTCGGTCGACGAGTACGGCGCGAACCTCGACGCGACGGAGTTCGCACCCAGTGATGACGACCCGGCCGCGCGTGCGGCCGACCTCCTCGCGGAGGTGGACGCGTGAGCTCCAGCGACGGCGACGACGGGAGTGACGCCGGGCCGGGGACCCGCGAGGTGGCCCACCGGATCTTCGCCGCGGAGTTCGACGACGCGGACCTCGATCACTCCGAGAGCGACGAGGAGCGCGCGCCCAACTACGTCGTCACGCCGACGGGGCTGCGCGTCAACCGCCTGTTCGCGGTGGGCGTGCTCACGGAGGTGGAGTCCGTGAACGAGCAGACCCTCCGCGGGCGCGTCGTCGATCCGACGGGCGCGTTCGTCACCTACGCGGGCCAGTACCAGCCTGACGAGGCGGCGTTCCTCGACCGGACGGCGCCGCCTGCGTTCGTCGCGCTCACGGGGAAGGCGCGGACCTTCCAGCCGGAGGACTCTGACCTGGTGTACACCTCCGTGCGCCCGGAGAGCCTCGCGACCGTCGACGCCGACACGCGCGACCGCTGGGTCGTCTCCGCTGCGGAGGCGACGCTCCGGCGGATCGCGGTGTTCGCCGAGGCGCTCGCGATGGACGAGCGCGGCGACCGCCTGCGCGCCCGCCTCGAGGACGCGGGGGTCCCCGCGGCGCTGGCCGCGGGGGTTCCGCTGGCGATCGACCACTACGACACCGGACACCGGTACCTCGAGGCCGTCCGGACGCTCGCGGTCGACTCGCTCGCCGTCGTCGCCGACGAGCGCGAGGAGGTGCGCGCGCTCACCGTCGCCCCCGTCGACCGCGGCGGCGCCGACCTCGGGTCGCTTCCCGACGTGCCGTACGACTTCGCGGGCGCGACGGCGCCCGAGGCGGAATTCGACGATCCCGTCGAGCCCGCGGCCGCGGGCACGGACGCCGCGGCGTCGACGGCGTCGACGGTCGACGAATCCAGCGCGGGCGAGACGGAGCGAGCCGGTGAACCGGCCGAGGCAGCGGACGCGACCGGCGACGATGTCGCGGTCGCGGAAGCAGATCCCGGTGCGGGCGCCGAGCCCGAGCCCGTCGAGTCGGCGGACGCGACGCGAGCGGACGAGCCCGAAGACGACGATCCGATCGCGGGCGGCACCGCGGCGGCTGGATCGACCGAGTCGCTGACCGACGCCCCCGACGAATCGGGCGGCGACGGTGGCGAGGCCGCGGCGGCGGAACCCGCGGAAGCGGCCGGCGCTGACGACGACGCCGCGGTCGCGGAGGCCGACCCCGGAGCGGACGCGGAACCGGAGCCCGTCGAGTCGGCCGGCGGTGGCGACCTCGGAGACTTCGAGGACCCGGACGACGGACCGGGCGAGTTCGACGCGGGCGGAGCGGCCGACGCAAGCGGCGAGCCGGCGTCCGCCGACGCGGCCGACGAGGCGGGCGCGCCCGAGGAGGCGGACGACCTCGGCGAGTTCGACGCCGACGCGGATGCCGATCCCGCCAACGCGGACGCCGACCCGGAGGACCTCGAGGACGCGCTCTCCGAGGAGGAGCGCCGCGAGGTCGAGGCGGAACACGGCGTCGAGTTCTCCACGGGGAGTGAGGTTCCCGACGCCGGGGAGTCCGGGATCGAGACGCCGGACCCGGACACCGGGGCGGGCGACACCACGGGGAGCGACGAGTCGACGAGCGACCCGAGTTCCGAGCCGGCCGACGCCGAACGCGAGGAGCCCGCCGGTGGCGGCTCCGACGACGGGTCTGACGACGAGGCCGACGCGAGCGACGCCCCCGCAGATGTCGACCTCGAGAGCGCCGTGGTCGACGTGATGAGCGACCTCGACGACGGCGACGGCGTCGACCGCGAGGCCGTCGTCGCGGCCGCAGTCGATCGCCACGGCGCCGACCCCGGCGACGCGGAGGACGCCATCCAGGAGGCGCTCATGAGCGGGAAGTGCTACGAGCCGGCCGACGGGACGCTCAAGCCGATCTGATGGGTACGGGCACAGACCGCGGAACCGATCAGGGTCAGAGGGGCCCAGCGGATCGCCGGCCGCCGCTCGTCGAGCCGGTGCCCGACGCGCCCGCGGCGGTCGCCGATCTCGGCGACGAGACCGGCCTGCTCCTGGCCGATTACCACGCCGGCATCGAGGTCGGCCTCCGCTACGAGCGCGGCGTCGAACTCGACAGCGCCGCCGCCGAGCGCCGCGAGCGGGTGCTCGACCTGCTCGCGCGCACGGACGCCGACCGGCTCGTCGTCTTGGGCGACGTGAGCCACCGCATCGGCGGCGTCGGCGACGCCGAGGCCGACGAACTGGAGACGCTGCTGTCGGCGGTCGACGTTCCCGTGACGCTCGCGCGCGGCAACCACGACGCGGGGGTCGCCGAGGCGTTCGGCGACCGGATCGAGGTGACGCCGCCCGGAGGTGCCCGCATCGGCCACGTCGGCGTCTTCCACGGTCACACGCGGCCGGCGCCGGAGGTGCTCGGCGCCGACGTGGTCTGCATGGGACACGAGCACGTGGCGGTCAGGCTGGAGGACGCCGTCGGCGGCGCGCGCGCGGAGAAGGCGTGGCTGCGCGGACCGCTCTCGCGGGCGGCGTTCGAGGGCGAGGTGGACCTCGCGGACGCCGGTATCGAGTGGCGAGAGCCGGAACTCGTCGCGTTCCCGGCGTTCAACGACCGGTCGGGCGGCACGTGGGTGAACGTCGACGCGCAGGGGTTTCTCGCGCCGTTCCTCCCCGAGGCGCTGGCCGCGGGCGAAGCGTACCTCCTCGACGGGACGCGGCTCGGGGACTACCGCGTCGTATGAGGCACGCGAGGATGGGCTCCGCGAGCGATCGACACGTCCAGGGGTCCGACCGCGACCCGACCGAGCGATCCGGACGAACGGTCGCGGCGGGCGTCCGATCTGACCGACCGTCGAAGCCACCGACCGCGTGTGAGCGGATCACACGTTTCCGGGGGCGTGAGGGTCCGTATCACGCGTTTTCGGCACGAAACAGCGAAGGAGTTATATACGAAACCCGTATATATGTAGCTACCAGAACGCCTTCGGGCGTGGTGGCATCGATCGCTGAATGACACGGTGTTCTCACCTAATTGGCGGACGCACGCAGTCGCAGAGCGTCCGCTCAGTCCGAAGCAGTATGGTGTCGAGGTAACGAACCATGGTAACGAAAGAGGAAGTTCTCGAAGAGTACGGTCTCGATCAGTTGGATGAATCACGAAACGTCTCCCTTTCCGAGGAGGAACTGGAGAACGATTCGAAGGGTCAGCTGATCAAGAAGGCCGGTCAGCTCCGTGACCGACGTAACGAGCTCAATCAGATGGCGTCCGAGCGCGCGTCCAAGCGCGACGACCTGAACGCGAAGACACGCGAGAAGGTCGACGAGGCGCAGGAACACCGCGAATCGCGGGACGAGCTCAACGAACAGGTCCAGGAGCACAAGGAGTCGCGAAACGAGCTGAACGCCCAGGCGAACGAGCTGTTCGACGAGGTCGAGGAGATGAAGCAGGACCTCGAACTCGGCTCGGGCAAGTCTATCGAGGAGCTCAAAGAGGAGATCGAAGACCTCGAGTTCAAGCAGCAGACCGAGGTTTTGGGCACCGAGGAGGAGCGCGAGCTCATCGAGAAGATCGAGAGCAAGCGCGAGAAGCTCGCGGAGAAGAAGGGGAAAGTCGACCAGAGCGACGAGCTCGAGGAGCTCATCGAGGAAGCCGAGGAGGTCCGCTCCGAGGCGTCGACCCACCACCAGAAGGTGACCGAGCTGGCCGACGAGGCCCAAGAGCACCACAACCAGATGATCGAGGCCTACCGCGAGGCCGACGAGATCCGCGACGAGGCCGACGCCATGCACGAGCTGTTCGTGGAGGCGCAGGAGGCCGCCGACCAGCACCACGAGGACTTCGTCCGTGTCCAGAAGCGCCTGCGCGAACTGGACAAGGAGGAGGAGGAAGAAAAGAAGGAGGAGCGCGAGGCCAAGATGGAAGAGGAGCGCGAGGAGGCCGAAGAGATCTACCAGAAGTTCAAGGAAGGCGAGACCCTCGACACCGAAGACCTGATGAAGCTCCAGAAGACGGGGCTTCTGTAACTCGGACGTTCGACGTTTCTACCGATCGAACCGCCGTTTGACACGCTTCCGTGTTCGACGCGCGACCGCGTTTCACCGCCCGCGAGCGACGGCGCCGGCGACGGTTCCGGCCGCGGTCCTCGCGTCGTCTCGACGCACGTCACCGGATCTTATTCCTCGCCCGGTCGAAGCGTGGCTATGCCAGATACCACAGGCAGATCCCTCACCGGCGCGGTCGTCCTGCTCGCCGCCGGCGCGCTCGCGGCGGCCGTCGGCTACGCGCTGTTCGTGATCCTCCCCGGCGACCTGGCGGAGTTGCTCGGCGTGGTGTTGACGCTCGTCGTCGTCGCGGTCGCGCTCAAGATCGCCGCCGGGACGCTCGCCGCGCGCTTCGCCAACTACACGGTCGCGGAGGTCGCCGTCGAGGGCCCGATCACCCGCGATGGCGACTCGTCGTCGTTCCCGCCGTCGCCGGGGACCCCCGGCGCCGACGAGATTGTCGACCAGATCGAGCGGGCGAACGAGGATCCGAACGCCGAGGCGCTGGTTGTCAAGCTGAACACGCCGGGCGGTGAGATCGTCCCCAGCGAGGACATCCGGCTGGCGGCCGAGCGCTTCGACGGCCCGACCGTCGGGTACGCGACCGACACCTGCGCCAGCGGCGGCTACGCGATCGCCGCCGGCTGCGACGAGCTGTGGGCGCGCGAGGGGAGCGTCGTCGGCTCCATCGGCGTTATCGGCTCGCGGCCGAACGTCCACGAGCTGGCCGACCGCCTCGGGGTCAGCTACGAGCAGCTCACCGCCGGTGAGTACAAGGACGCCGGGCTGCCGCTGAAGGAGGTGACGCCCGACGAGCGCGCGTACCTCCAGGGAATCGTCGACGACTACTACGACCAGTTCGTCGCGCAGGTCGCCGAGGGGCGCGACATGGAGGAGGCGGCGATCCGCGAGACAGAGGCGCGGGTGTTCCTCGGTCGGGAGGCCCGCGAGCGCGGCCTCGTCGACGGCCTCGGCGACCGCGAGGCCGTCCTCGACCGCGTCGAGGAGTTGACCGGTGCCGAGGCGGTGGTCGAGGAGTTCACGCCCACGGGAGGGCTCATGGGACGGCTCCGCGGTGGCGCGACCGCGACCGCGTACGCCCTTGGCGCCGGCGTCGCCGCCGCCGTCGCCGGCGACGGGACGGCAGACGGCGCGAGCGACGTGCGGTTCAGGCGGTAGGCGGCGGCTCCCAGACGCGCCGAGCACGACGGCGTCGCCGGCGACCCGCGTGAACCCCCGCCATGGTGGCCTTTTTTACCCGGGGGGACATCCCACCGCACGTGACGACGCTGGTCCTGTGCGTGGACCGCTCGAACGACGTGGGCCGGAAGGCCGGCGTCGACACTCCCGTCGTGGGGTGGGAAGCGGTCCGGTCGCTCGTGACGGACCTCGGCCTGGCCGACCCCGAAGACGCCGGCGTCAACTCCATGTTGGAATCGCTCCGAGTCGCGCGTGACCTCTCTGACGAGGGCGAAGACGTCTCCGTCGCGGTCGTCTCCGGCGCGGGCGACTCCGCGGTCCGGGCCGACCGCGCGCTCGCGCGCCAACTTGACGACGTGCTCGCGACCGACGAGTTTGACTCGGCGGTCGTCGTCATCGACTCCTCGGCCGACGAGCGCGCGGTGCCGATGGTCGAGTCGCGGCTGCCCGTCGACGCCGTCGACCGCGTCGTCGTGCGGCAAGCGCGCGATCTGGAGTCGACGTACTACCTCCTCAAGCAGTTCATGGCCGACGAGGAGCTCCGGGAGACGGTGCTCGTGCCGATCGGTATCGGCCTGCTCATCCTGCCGGCGCTGCTGGTATACTTCTCGCCGGCGATCGCCGTCGCGGCTGTGGCGACGCTGCTGGGCGCGGCGCTGCTGTACTACGGGCTCGGAATTGACGAGGCGGTCGAGTCCGCACCCGAGCGCGCCCGCGAGGCGTTGTACTCCGGACAGGTGTCGGTCGTGACGTACGTCGCGGCGCTGGGGCTGTCCGTCGTCGGGGTCTTCCTCGGCGCGCTCGCGGCCTCGCCCACCGCCGGCGAGTTCGTCGCGACGATGCAGTTCACCTACGCCGCCGTCCCGTGGCTCGCGCTCGCCGCGTTGACGGCGTCGTTCGGTCGGCTGCTCGACGAGCTCATCCGCGACGAGGGCGTCAGAACTCCGTACCTGAACCTCCCGTTCGGCGTCCTCGCGGTCGGTCTGCTGTTGCGCGGGTTCGCCGGCTACTTTCTCGAGCGCGAGGCGAACTGGGACAACCTGGCGGTGCTGGGCTACCGGCTGGCGCCGACCGAGCGGCTCGCGCTGTTCATCGTCGGCGGCATCGCACTCGCGCTCGTGGGCGTTCGCATCGCCGCGAGCGTCTCCCACGAGACGCTCGACGAGGTCATCGACGAGACCGGTTCGGGCTCGACCGGGGACGGGGGCGTCGGCGGAAACCGCGGCGACGGCGGTCGCCGATAAGCGGGTCAGCCGATCGCCGGCCGCGAGGTCGACCGGTCAGATTCGCGCGCTCGTTCGGCTCTCCTGCTTCGGTCGAACCACGTCAGCGAGCGCGACGAGCAGGCCGAACAGCCATCCCACCGGCACCGAGATGCCGATCCACATGAGCACGTAGGCGGTACCGCGGAGGTCGAGCCGCGCACGGATGACCTCGTTGAGGCCGCCGATCGCGAGCGGGCCGTCGAGGATCCACACCGCCAGCGACGTGGTGTTCGGGAAGACCACGTTCGCGAGCGCCGGCGAGTACAGCGCCGCGACTACGGGCGGCAACAGGAACGCGGTCACGGCGGCGGGGTACGCGATCAGGACGCTGGTCCCCCGTCCGCCGACGCGCGAGGCGCCGACGGCGACCGCCGCGGCGACGGTCGCGACCGCGCCGGCGGCGCCGACCGCGATGAGGCCGCCCGTGGAGAACTTCCGGACCCAGGCGGCGACGGTGAGTCCGCCCCACGCGACGATCGAGAGGAGTACGACGCCGACGACGCCCAGGCGCGTGGCCGCGGAGTCGATCGTGGTGGCGTACAAGCGCGCCGCGAACCCGAACAGCAGCAGGGGGTAGCCGACGACGACGAGCGGCACGCCGACGGCGGCCCAGAGGTAGTACGCGATCACCTGCGGGGTCGTCTCCGGCGTCCACTTTCCGACGACTCGTCCGGGGTCGAGCTGGCGGGGGAACGCCAGCTCCATCCACGTGGCGTGGAGCCTCGCGATGTCGATCCGAACGGCGTCCAACAGCCCCGCGGAACGTTGCTCCATCGACCGAGGGATCCGCCGGCCGCCGATTGAAAGTTTCGCTCGCCCGTTCGTCGTATCAACGCTCCGATCCGTCGACGTGGACGAGCGGCCCCGCAGTCGCCAGCGTCGGCTGTTTTCAACCGCCGTCGGTGCCGTCAGTTCCAGGGAGCGAACCCGGGGTCGACCCGGCGGTCCTCGCGGTCGATGGCGTCGATAGTCGCCACGTCCTCGTCGTCGAGCGTCACACCCAGCGACTCCCAGTTGTCGCGGATGTGGGCCTCGCCAGTCGCCTTCGGGATCGCGGTGACTCCCTTCTCGCGCAGCCACGCGAGGCTCACCTGCGCCTCGCTCGCGTCGTGTTTCTCGGCGATCTCGGTCAATTCGGGCACGTCGAACACGCCGCCGCGGGCAAGCGGCGAGTAGGCGACGACCTCTACGTCGTGTTCGGCACAGGCCTCGCGCAGCTCCTCCTGCTGGAGCAGCGGGTGCAGCTCGACTTGGTTCGCGAAGACCGGCGCGTCGCTGATCTCGACGGCCTCGGCGACCTGCCTGGGCTCGAAGTTGGAGATCCCGATGCGGTCGATCAGGCCGTCGTCGTACAGGTCGTTGAACGCTGCGAGCGTCTCCTCCGCGTCGTACTCGCGCGCGGGCCAGTGGACGTACATGAGGTCGACGGCGTCGACGCCGAGGCGGTCGAGGCTCTCCTCGGTCGTCGCGCGAACATCCTCGGGCGCGAGGTTGTCGATCCACACCTTACTCGCGAGGAAGATGTCCTCGCGGTCCACGTCGGCGCGGGCGATGCCGTCGCCGACTTCCGCCTCGTTGCCGTAGATCTGGGCGGTGTCGACGTGGCGATAGCCCATCTCCAGCGCGGTCGCGACTGCGTTCCGGCACGCCTCGGGGTCGGTGTTCTCCCACGTGCCGAGCCCGGGCATGGGCATGCCGTTGGCGGACGGGGCGTCGTCGTGACCGAACGACTGCTGGTCTGTCATCGATCAACCGAAGGCGGCTCGCGCGAAAAGGCGTTGTGGCAGGCGCGCGGGCTGCCGGTATGCGGGTGCGTCACGATGTCGCCGCGACGGCGCTCGACTCGGACGCGGCCAAGCCGTCCGCGGTCGAACCGAACGCCGTCAGCCGATGTAGCGCAGCTCGTCCTCGCTGGGCATCCCGCCGTCACCGCCGCCCTGCATCTCCTGGATCTTACCGACGACCTCTTCCATCTCCTCGGCGCGCTCCTCCAGATCGGAGCAGTCGACCTCGATGTCGAGCAGGGTCTGAAGGACTTCGAGCACCGCCTGTGCGCTCTTGGGGTCGACGAGGTAGCCGGAGGTCTCGCCCATCAGACACGCCGCGGGGAGCCCGCGCCGGGCGCCCAGCCCGAGCACCAGCCCGGAGACGCCGACGATGCCGCCGGCGGGCTCGTTCTCGCGGAACTCGACGCCCGCATCCTCCAACGCCTCGCGGTCGGTGTCCGGGGAGCCGGCGCCGAGCACGTCGTACTCGTCGTCCTCGATGAGTTCGCCCGTGGGGACACCCCCGAGCGCGAACGCGCGTTCGCAGCCGAACGCCTCGGCGATGTTGAGAAACGCCGTCGTCAGGGTGTAGTGCCCCTCGTTGCTCGCGGCCTGGTGGTCACCGGTGAGCACCAGTAGGTCCTGCCCGTCGGCGTCGACGTGATGGAACTCCGCGTGCGTCAACTCGGCGACGCCGTCCTCGTCGACGGTCACCTGCGGGGGGAAGTCGGTCGTGTAGACGCGCCTGACGAGCTCGCCGTCGAACTCCTCGACGAGGTGCTCGGCGACGAGCTTGCCGACGTGGCCGACGCCGGGCAGCCCCTCGATGAAGACGGGATTCGAGAGGTCGGGGTCGGCGACGGCCTCGATGTCGATGTCGTCCATGTGCGTGGTGACGGGGCGGGGAAGGTAAAGACGCGTCGGCTCGATCCCTCGGTCTCCTGTGGGGGCCATCTCGGAGACTGAGTGGGACGGGACTGTTCGCGAGTAGACGACCGCGAAAGCCCCACCCGTGGTTTGAACGGGCGTCGTCGCACCCGTTCGCGCGGCACGCACGCCCGCGGCTGGTCTGGGTCGAAATCGGTGGAACCCGTGGCGTGGGTCGCTACTCGTCGTCGCTGTTGCCGTCGCGGTTCCGCACCCGGGCGCGTCGTCGGTACTCCCCGTGCGGTTCCTCGGGGTTGAACGGCGCGGGCGCGGAGTTGACCGCCGCTGCGCCGCACTCAGGGCAGGCGTCGCCGAGGGTGTAGACGGGGCGCTCGTGGGTCGCCTCCCAGTCGCCGCACACCCGGATGTCGGACTTCACGTGTCGGTTGCGGGTTACTCGTCTTCGGTCTCGCGCTCGCGGTGGAAGCGGCCGGTGCCGCCGGCGGCCTCGATCGCCTCGCGAGCGCGCTCGGCCGACGCCTCCAGTTCGGTCTCGGCGGTCTTGTAGTCGGGTGCGCGGACGCGGATGCGGTACTCCGGCGAGCCGACGTACGACACGTCGAGTTCGATCTCCTCGGGCACCTCGCCGTTGCCCTCGGCGGCCTCCAGGGCGTCGCGCACGTCGTCGACGCCGTCGTGGCCGGGCGAGGAGAGGTCGACGTAGCCCGTGACGTTCACGTACGGGACGGAGACGTTCTCGCGGGCGGTCTCGACGATCGCCTCGGTTTCGCTCTCTGAGAGGTCGGTGTCTTCGAGCGCCTCCGCGCCGTGGATCGCGGCGGCCTCGAAGCCGTCGTACATCGAACCGAACTCGGCGTACAGCGCCTCGGCGACGGCGGTGTACTTGTCGTCGTCCACGTCCTCCCCGAAGGCGATACTCATCCAGTTGTCGGCCTTGCGCTCGTTTTTCCACTCTTGGATCTTGTCCGAGCGCTGGTGATCGTTGACGTCTTTGATCGACAGGTCGATCTGCTGGCTCGACTCGTCGACGTCGAGCACTTTCGCGACGACGCGGTCGCCGACGTTCACGTGGTCGCGGATGTTCTTGATCCACCCGGAGGCGACCTCCGAGACGTGCGTCAGCCCGCGCTTGTCCTCGTACTCGTCCAAGTCGACGAACACGCCGAAGTCGGCGATCTCGTCGACCTCGCCTACGACGAGTTCGCCCTGCTCGGGCCAGCCGGTGAATTTCATGCGCGAGTGTACCCGACCGAGCCTAATACCGTTTGCCAATCGACGGGGGATCGAGGTGGATCGTTCACCGTCGGCGATACTCCGACCGCGGTGGCGCGCGCCGCGCCCGCTGTGTCGGGCGCGGGAGCGTGCGAGGGGCGAACGACCGAGCGGAGCGAGGGAGTGAGCCGGCTGGGGAGGGTGAGGCTGCGGCGGGAGTGACTTTCGGCGGCACCCCCTCTCCGACACAACCGCAGACACCTCCCACACAACCACTAGTTCCCGTCACCCAACTCGAACAGCGAACCGACTCGAACAGCGAACCGACTCGAACAGCGAACCGACTCGAACAGCGAACCGACTCGAACAGCGAACCGACTCGAACAGCGAACCGACTCGAACAGCGAACCGACTCGAACAGCGAACCGACTCGAACAGCGAACCGACTCGAACAGCGAACCGACGAGATCAGGCCGTCGACGCGAAACAGCGCAACCGCTCACCACGTACAAACCGAAAGGGAGAAACGCGAATTACCGCGCTTCGACCGTCTCGACCACGCTGCCGGTGAACTCGGCGTCGCCGCCGGTGGGGCGCGCGATCGTCGTCCCGCAGACGGCGCAGTTGACCTCGCTGGCAGCCTTGCCGAAGACAACCTGTTCGTTCTCGCAGTCCTGACACGCGACGCGGAAGAAGCTCCCTGCCATGCTTACTCCTGGAAGGTGAGCCGACCCGCGCGCCATCCCTCGCGCATGTGGGCCTTGCCGCAGTCGCCGCAGCGGTACTTGAGGTGGGTCTTCTTGGTGGGCTTGTCGCCGCCGGGCACCTTCGAGAACTTGCCGGCGTTCCCGATGACGGACGTGCCGCGGGCCTGCTGGCGATCGGTCCACTTCATGCCGGTCTGTCGGCCGGTTCGGACCTTCTCGACCTCGTGTTCGTGATGGGCGTTGCAGTGCGGACAGTACGTGTTCATCCGGCGTGGCATCTCCATAGCGGAATCTCCTCTTGTAACACTGTTCAGCGTCGGCGCTTAAAACCCATACGGTACGGAGTTGCCCGGCGTGCGAGCCAGTCGCACTCGCCTGGGGGTCGGTGACCGCGCGGCCGGCGCTTCGGCGGCGACGGAACCGGGGAACTGGCCGAGGGCAGGCGACGAGAAGCGGGAACAGAACGGCGGGGAACGCGGGAAGGCGACTCAGTACTTCGGGTCTGCGCCCGAGACCGCGTACAGGTCGTCCATGAGCGAGTCGCGCTGCTGTTTCCAGCCCGCGAAGGCGCCGGGACGCTCGGGGTAGCGATCGTAGTGGTCCTTCAGGTCGCCGGCGATCCGGCGGACCTTGTACAGCTCCCACAGCGTGTCCCAGTGACCGTACGTGTCGAACAGCGTCTTCAGCTTCAGGCGCAGCCCCATCGAGGTCTCGCCTTTCGTCATGGCGTCGACGAGCTGCTGGCCGGGCAGGGCGGTGATGACGTCGGTCAGCTCGTCGACCTCGTGGGCCGTGCCCCAGATGTTGTACACGTCCATCGCGGCGAAGCGCTTGCCGAAGTCGGTCATCACGTCGTGGTTGTAGCGCCACAGGCGCTCCTCGGTCACGTCCCCCTCGACGACGGCGTCGACGGCGCGCTTGATCGCCCAGTGGGCGGACTTCGCGGCGCCGGGGATCCCGCCGCCGGTGGTGGGGTTGACGTGGCCCGCGGCGTCGCCCACGGCGACGAAGCCGTCGGCGACGGCCGAGTCGTACGGGCGGCGGGTGGGCAGCGCGGCGCCGAGCTTGTCTTTCACGGTCGCGCCCTCGAACTCCGGGCGCCGGCTCATGTCGCGCTTGAGCACCTCGACGAGCTTCATCGGCGGCTCGGTCATCTGGAAGCCGAGCCCGGCGTTGATCTCGGTTCCGGTGCGCGGGAAATACCAGAGGTACCCCAGCTCTTCGGTCGGCTTGAACACGATGGCGTCCTCGTAGTCGACCGGTTCGGGCACCTCGACGACCTCGCGGTAGGCCGAACAGAACTGCGAGTACGAGACATTCGTGTCGAAGCTGGCGTCGCCGAACTCGCCTTTGTCCTGGAGGATCGACAGGGCCCCGGCGGCGTCGACGGTGAGGTCGGCTTCGTAGGTGATCACGTCCCCGCCGCGCTTCGCGCGGACGCCGGTCACGGTGCCGTCGTCGTTCTGGAGCACGTCCTGAACGACGGTGTCGTAGTGGATGTCGGCGCCGACGCGTTCGGTCTCCTCGAGGATCACCTCGCCGTAGCGCTTCCGGTCGAGCACCGCTCCCGCCTGACCGAAGGGAACGTCGAGTTCCTCGCCGGTCTGGGGGTTCTCGAACACCGCACGGCGGATGTTCTGGTTGGTGAACGACTCCTCGCGGAGGTAGTCGAGGTCGATGACATCCGGGAACGTCGACTTCCCTTTAATCGCGTCGCCGCAGGCGATGTGGCCGGCTTCCTCCTCGGGCTTCCGCTCGAGGATGACGGCGTCGAGCCCTTCGCTCGCGGCCGTCGACGCCGCGAAGGCGCCCGCCGTGCCCGCGCCGATGACGACGATATCGTACGAGTCCGATGCCGCAGACATAGCCCTCTTTACCGAATCGTCCCTGAAAAAAGGCGCGTATCCGGCCGCGACGGACGCGACCCGCCGTCGGCCCCCGCGTGGTACTGCCGTCGTCACCGGCGGCCGCACCCGCGAGTGCGCCGGCCCGGTGACCCGGGGCTACGGGCGTCTCTCAGACGGCGCCGGCCTCGCCCTCGCGGTCACCGTCGCCGTCGCCGCCCTGCGGGAACCGCGACTCCGCCACGGCGAACGTCAACGTCGAGAGCACGCCCAGGAGCGTTCCCGCGGTGAGTGCCAGCGCGAGCCTGGTGAGCGACAGCGGCGCCGTCCCGATCGGCGGGAGCCCCGGGAGGAAGTACCCCGACACTCCGTACAACACGATCGCGATGGCAACGACGTAGAACGGGGCGTTGAGATACCGCCAGCGGAACCGACCGGCGAGGTACTCGTCAGTCACCTGCCCCAGCGAGGAGGT
Organism: Halobaculum gomorrense; assembly: GCF_900129775.1. Taxonomy (GTDB): domain Archaea; phylum Halobacteriota; class Halobacteria; order Halobacteriales; family Haloferacaceae; genus Halobaculum; species Halobaculum gomorrense. The sequence goes on from NZ_FQWV01000001.1 coordinate 530,380, forward strand.
GATCCCCGCGGCGGCAGCCCACCGCACCGACGCGTGGACGAACACCGCGAGCCGCTGAGTAACCGAGAGGGCGGCATCCGCGCCCCCACCGGCACCCGCGGCGGCGGCGCGCTCGGCGGCCCCGAGCGTCTCGATCCCCTGGACCCCGCCGATGACAAGCAGGGTCGCCGCGACGAGGTACGTCACAATGGTCACGCGGCCGGCGTATAGGCTCGTGCGGGCGCGCTCGGCGACCTCGTCGACCGCCTCCTCGAGTCCGAGCCCGCGCCACAGCGAGTAGAGTCCCAGTAGCGTGGAGATGGCGCCGACCACGACCGCGCCGGGGAGATTCATCATCCCCGCGATCACGGAGAAGGGGTACACGAGCAGGAGCACGCCCAGCGGGATGAGGATCGTGCCGCGGGTCTCCGGGTCCGACAGCACCTGCTTCATCGTGTAGTAGATCGACTCCAGGTCCTGCGCCTGCCGGACGACGACGCGGCGGACGCCGTCCAGCGGCACCCGCGAGCGGATCACCGGGAGGACGGACTCGTCCTGTGCGCCGTCGGTGATCACGATTGCACGGACCTCCTCACCCGTCGAGAGGGCCGCGAGCACGGTGTCGATCTCCTCGCCCACCGCGCGGTTCGCCTTCACGTCGCTCTCGTTGACGCCGGTGACGGCCGCGACGGCGACCTCCTCGTCGAGCGTCGGGTCCGCGAGCAGGTCCTCGTAGGCGTTGATCGCCTGAAAGAGGACGTTCACGTCCGAGTCCTCCGGGTCGGCCGTCGCGAGCTTCACCGCTGCCTCCTCGACGGCGTCCCGACCGATGACCGGCGTGCGCACGCCGGTCTTGCGGCCGAGGTCGTCGTCGAGGTCGACGGGGAGGACGAGGATCATTGCCGTGCGGCGGATTAACTCTCCGGGTATATCTGCCTTCGGGCGATCACCGGGATCGGTTGACTGGACGGTGGTCGGAACGTGGACCGTGGCGGTGATTGTCACAACCGATCCCACGACGGCCTCGAAAGCCCCTGCCGGTCTCGTGGGCTGTGGCTCGCTGCGCTCCTCGGTTCGCTCCTTGCAGTCGCTCACCTGCGGTGCTTACTTCGCCTCGCCTCACGAGGCCGGCAGCCCCTTTCAGTCCCACCCGACCGCAACGCCGGCGCGCGCCACCGCCAGGTGCGGTTCGTGCACACCGTGCGACGGGCTACGACGCTCGGCCCGTCCGATCCACGGGCGGGAATGAACGGGGCCGCGGGGGCTTTCGGGAACTGTGACGGGTCGATCCCGACCGGCTTTCCGACGATACTGCGGTCCGATGATCACGGGAACCGACGCAGTCAACACGCCGCCCGCCGAAACACCGGGCACCGATCATGAGAGCGGCGCTCGTCATCCTCGACGGCTGGGGCCTCGGCGACCACGACCGACGCGACGCGGTGAAGGCCGCCGACGCTCCGAACTTCGACCGCCTCCGCGAGGCGGGCGCGTTCGGGACGCTCACCGCCTGGGGCCGCGAGGTGGGGTTGCCGGACGACCAGATGGGCAACTCCGAGGTCGGCCACATGAATATCGGCGCGGGTCGGACCGTCTACCAGGAGTACACCCGGATCAACGACGCGATCGAGGCCGGCGAGTTCGTCGAGGGCACCGCGCTCGAACGCGCGTTCGACCACGCCGACGCGAGCGGCGGCCGCGTCCACCTCCTCGGCCTCGTCAGTGACGGCGGCGTCCACGCCGACCAGGCGCACCTCCACGCGCTGATCGACGCCGCGGCCGATCGCGGCGTCGAGGCCGTCACCCACGCGTTCACCGACGGCCGCGACACCGCCCCGAAGTCCGGCCGCGAGTTCCTCGCGCGGCTGGAAGCCCACGCCGCCGACCGCGGCACCGGCGGCGCCGCGACCGTCTGCGGGCGGTACTACGCGATGGACCGCGACCGGAACTGGGAGCGGACGAGGCGCGCCTACGACGCGATCGTGAACCGGAAGGCCGACCACACGGCCGCTTCCGCCGTCGACGCCGTCGAGGCGAGCTACGAGCGCGGGGACACCGACGAGTTCGTCGAGGCGACGACCGTCGACGGCGAGCCGGGAATCGAGGACGGCGACGGCGTCGTCTGCTTCAACTTCCGGTCGGACCGCGCGCGGCAGCTCACCCGCATGCTCGCCGACATCGACTCCGAGGACTGGGAGGCCGGGGGCATCGAGACCAGTCCGCCGGACGTGGAGTTCGTGACGATGACCGAGTACGACGCCGAGTTCGACCTCCCGGTCGCGTTCCCGCCGACACAGCCCGAGGACACGCTCGGGGAGGTGCTCTCCGAGGCCGGCCTCACGCAACTGCGGATGGCCGAGTCCGAGAAGTACGCCCACGTCACCTACTTCCTCAACGGCGGCCGCGAGGTGGAGTTCCCGGGCGAGCTGCGCCGGATCGTCGAGAGCCCGGAGGTGCCCACCTACGACGAGACCCCAGCGATGAGCGCCGTCGAGTTGACCGACACGGCGATCGACCTGATCGGGACCGAGGACCCCGACGTGCTGGTGTGCAACTACGCGAACCCGGACATGGTGGGCCACACCGGCGATTTCGAGGCCGCCGTCGCGGCCGTCGAGGCCGTGGACGAACAGCTCGGTCGCCTCGCGGGGGCGGTCCGCGCCGCCGGCGGGCACCTGCTCGTCACCGCCGACCACGGAAACGCCGACGACATGGGGACGCCCGACGACCCGCACACCGCCCACACCTTCGCGCCCGTGCCGTTCGTCTCGGTCACGCCCGGCGGCGACGACGGGGGGATGGCGGTCCGCGACGGCGGATCGCTGATCGACATCGCGCCGACGCTGCTCGCGCTCGTCGGCGTCGAGAAACCGGCGGCGATGACGGGGGAGTCGCTGCTGGTCGAGGCGGCGAACGACGGGAAGTAGCCGCGCGGCGAACTCCGTCCAGCGGTCTCGACCGGCTACGCGGCCAGCATCCGGTCGGCGGTGACGACGCGGACGCTCGCGGGTCGCTTCACGTACTCGCCCTCGGACTCGGCGACGATCTGGTCGACGCCGCGCTGTGCGGCCACGTCGAGCACGCGCTGGGAGAGCTCTCCGTCGAGCACGAGCGCCACCGGCACCCCGTCGGCGGCGGAGATGGCGTCGACCACGTCCGCCGCCGGTACCTCCTCGACGACGCCGCAGTCGGCGTCCAGCAGCCGCGCGCGGTTCGTTCCCTCGCTGACGACCGCCGCGACGTGGTCCCGCAGCGACCTCGGGCCGTCCGGTCCGCCGGCGGCCCCCTCGGCGTCGGCCGCCTCGCCGTCGCTCGCTTCGGAATCGCTCGCCGCGTCACCGGCCTCGTCGCCGACCGCCTCTGCGTCGCCGACCGTCCCCGCCTCGTCGTCCGCGCGGTCGCCGACCTCGTCGTCCGGTGTCGCAGGCGTCGTCGGAATCTCCGGCGATTCGCTCACGGCAGACGGGTCGGTGCCTGGCGCGGGCGAGGCGCTGCCGTCGGTGGCGGCGACTGCGCCGGCGGACGCGTCGGTGCGTCCGTCGGACGCCCCGTCGAGGTCGAGCGACTCGAACGGCACCTTCTCGCGCAGTGCGGCCATCAGCTCGTGCCGGGAGAGGTCCTCGACGGAGCGGCCCTCGGGCGCGAACGCGACGTAGTCCACGTCGCCGACCTGCGCGAGTTCCCGCAGGATGAGTTCGCCGCCGCGGTCGCCGTCCAGAAACGCCGTGACCGTGCGCTCGGCGGTGAGGCCAGCCACCGCGTCGGGGACGTTCGTTCCCTCGACGGCGATCCCGTTCTTGATGCCGCAGTTCAACAGCGTGAGCACGTCCGCGCGCCCCTCGACGACGACGATGGCGTCGGAGTCGTGGACCCGCGGGCCCGCGGGGAGCCCCTCGTACTCGTCGATGCGCTCGACCCGATTGGACTCGCGCACCTCCGAGAGGATCTCGGTGGAGTCCATCACCGACTCGTCGAAGGAGTCAGCGAGCAGTTCTTTCGCGCGCTCGACGACCTCGCGGCGCTTGGCCGAGCGCATGTCCTCGATCTCGGTCACCTCGACCCGGGCCTCGCAGGGGCCGACGCGGGTGATCGCTTCGAGGCTGGCCGCGAGGATCGACGTCTCGACCTTGTCGAGTCCGGAGGCGATGGTGATCTCCCCGAAACTCTGACCGTTCTCGCTGTCGATTTGCACGTCGATGCGCCCGATCTTCGACGACTGTTGGAGGTCGCGGAGGTCCAACTCGTCGCCGAGCAGGCCTTCCGTCTGTCCGAACACGGCGCCGACCACGTCGCTCCGTTCGACGACGCCGTCGGCCGTGATTCTGGCGTGGATGAGGTATTTGGCTGAATCGTCCATGTGATGTCCCTTCCGTGGGGTGTGATGGTGATGTCACGGCGGCGCTCCGCCGACGCATATATAAGCACTGCACGGCAGAAATACCTGTCGTCAGACGGCCGGTTCCGCCGCGAAAGAACCGTCGTCGTTCCCCGACGAAATGAACTGACCACGAGTCCGGGGCGACGCGGGGGTTCGGCTCTCCTCCGCTCACACCGCTCCACTCCCACAAACGAAGCCCACCCACAGGCGCTGTGCGACGAAGCGACGATAGCCGAGCGCGCGCCGACCGCGAGTGGCGCCAGTCTCTCTTCCCGGCTCACGAGTCGCAGTTCCTCACGAGTCGCTGGCGTCGCTGGAGGCGTTGGGATCGGCGCGCTCGGTCGACCGGCGGTTATCCGTCGTAGCTGATGTAGCTCGCGGCGTCATCAGCGAAGGCGACCGCGTCGGCACCGAACGAATCCGCATAGCGGACGACGAGCGCGATGACCGCCTCCGGGCGGGCGACGCGGTAGCCGTCGTCGGTGTCGAGCAGCCCTGCGTCGGCGAGCTCACCCGCGTACGCCGAGATGGTCGGCGGCGTCACGTCGAGCGCGCGGGCCAGGTCGGCGCCCGAGGCGTCGGGGTTGCGAAGCAGTTCGAGGACCATCCCCCGCGGGGTGTTGCGCCGGAGGTAGCCGAGCGCGCGGCGCTCGAACGGGGTGAACCGCCCCGCGGGGAAGTACCGACGGTAGTCGCCGTCTTTCTGGGAGACCACCTCGCCCGCCGACTCCAGCCGCTTGAGGTGGTGCTGGGTCTCGCCGGTCGCCAGCGAGAGGTCGTCGCGCAGCTTCGAGAAGTGGGCGCCGGGCGTCGTCGCGAGGTAGCCGCGGATGGCGTCGCGGGCGGCCGACTCGTCCGCGTCGCCGCCGGCGGCGCGTGTGCGACCCCCGGCGGCCAAGGGCGTCGCCGCCCCCAGCGCTGCGAACCGCCGGAGCGTGGCGCGCTTGTCCGCGTCGACCTCGCGTGTCACACCCCATCGTAGCGAAGTTGCGAACAAAAGGGTGTCGTTGTGTCAGCCGGTGACAAGCGGACAGACGGCCGGTAGCGACTCTGTAACAAGCGGATCAGCGATCGAGGCGTACCGCGGAGCGGAGCGCCACCGCCGACTGCGCCGTCACTCGGTCTCGGGCTCAGTCTCGGGTTCGGCGGTGTCGCCGTCCTCGCCGCCGGCACCGTCGTCGGTGACGACCTCGTCCGCGGGGTCGACCGGCTCTCCCTCCTCGTCCGCTTCGGCGACGACTTCATCGGCCGACTTGATCGAGCCGCCGATGTCCCCTTCTTTCACCGCTGCGGCCTCCTGTTCGAGTGCCTCGGTGTCCATCTGGGCGGCCTCGTCGATCTCGCCGAGGATGTCCTCGATGTCGTCGAGGCCGAGCATCTCGCGGGTCTCGGCGTCGAACTCCAGCGAGTCGAGCCCCTCACTGTCCTGCACGTCGGAGCCGGTTAGCTGCTTGCCGTAGCGGCCGACGAGGCTGGTGAGCTCCTGCGGGAGGACGAACGTGGTCGACTCGCCCTGACCGATCTGTTCGAGCGTCTCCATCCCCTTGTCGATGATCGCGCGCTCGCCCATCGACTCGGCGGACTTCGCGCGGAGGACGGTGGAGATGGCGTCACCCTGCGCCTCCAGGATCTGGCTCTGCTTTTCACCCTGCGCGCGGATGATGTTCGACTGCTTTTCACCCTCGGCGGACTCGACGGCGGAGCGGCGCTCCCCCTGCGCCTCGAGGATCATCGCGCGGCGACGGCGCTCGGCGGAGGTCTGCTGCTCCATGGCCTGCTGAACGTCCTTCGAGGGGTTGACTTCGCGCACCTCGACGGATTCGACGCGGATTCCCCACTCGTCGGTGGGCTCGTCGAGCTCCTTGCGGATGCGCGCGTTGATCTCTTGGCGTTTGTTCAGCGTGTCGTCAAGTTCCATGTCGCCCAGCACCGCGCGGAGGGTCGTCTGCGCGAGGTTGGAGACGGCGACCTTGTAGTCTTCGACCTCCAGGAACGCCTTCTTCGCGTCCATCACCTTGATGTAGACGACGGCGTCGGCGGTCACGGGGGAGTTGTCGCGGGTGATCGCCTCCTGACGCGGCACGTCGAGGGTCTGCGTGCGCATGTCGAAGGTGTACGTCCGGGAGACGAACGGCGGGACGACGTTGATGCCCGGTTCGAGGAGCTTCCGGTACTCGCCGAACACGGTGAGGGCCTTCTTTTCGTATGCGTCGACGATGACGATCGCCTGATAGACGGCGACGATCGCGACCACCAGGAACAGCAGCCCGATCACCGCGGGGCCGATCCCGGCGATCTGCAGTGGGAGGACCATGGCTAACGCTTCGCCCGTCGGTGCTTAAGGGTTCTCCCGCTGTCACTCCACGAGTCGCCGACGGCGGCTCATTCCCGCTCGGGTTCCGTCTCCCGACCGTCGGCGTCGTTCGCCTCGCCGTCCCTGTCGTTCGCCTCGCCGTCTCCGTTCGCGTCCGCGCTCGCGAACTCCTCGCGGGAGCGCCCCTTCGCCAACTCCCGGTCGATGGCGTCGAGGCCCCCCTCAAGCGACTCGACGGTGAGGACGTTGCCGCCGCCGGGGTCGACGACCAGCACCACCGCGCCGACAGGGATCTCGCCGTCGACCGACCGGGCCGAGTAGTAGGGGTTGAAGCCGCCCTCGTCGAGTTTCACCTCGCCCCCGGTCGGGGTGACGGCCTCGGTGACGCGCGCGCTGGCGCCCCGGAGCGAGTCCGAGTCGGAGGTCTGCGCCTGCCCCTTCCCGCCGTACAGGTCGAGCTCTCGGTAGCCGTAGAACGCCAGCGCGCCGAACACGAGCACGAGCAACCCGAGCACGAACGGACCGGCAAGCGGCCCGAGCGCGAGTCCGACGAGTCCGGCCGAAAGCAGCGCGACCCCGATCACGACGAAGTGCGCACCGGGGGCCAGCGCTTCGGCGATGGAGAGCACGAGTCCGGCCGCGATCAACAGCAGCGGGAGTGTCTCGGGACCGACCAGCCCCGACTGGAGCAGCATGAGCGGATGGTGGGGACGCCAGGATTAAAGCGTCACCGAGAACACCAACAGGAGCGTCCCGAGAACGCCCGCGGCGACGAACAGCGCGTTCTCGGCGTCGATCGATTCCGGTTCGATCGGCGGGTTGCGCGCTGCCTCGCGCGCAGCCTCCGCTTCGGGGCCGACCTCGTCGATCGCGAAGCGCCACTCCTCGCCGTCCGAGTCGACATCTGAGTCGGCGGCGGCGCCGGCGCGGGGGTCGTCCGACATGGACCAGAGTAGCCGTCGGCGTGGTAAAGAGGTGTCGGGGGTGACGGCGACCCCTAGCCGCGGGTGACCGCGACGCCGGGCGCTCAGCGCCGCCGCGCGTGGCCGATCACGTCGCCTTCGTAGACGACGCCGCGCTCGGCGTCGACCGTCACGGTCGTGTCGTCGGCGACGGCGTCCGCCAGGGGCGCGCCCGACACCATCGGGACGCCGAGCTCGCGGGCGACGAGCGCCGGGTAGCCCGTCATGCCCGGACGGGCGTCGATGATCCCCCCGAGCTTCCCCGTGTCGCCAGTGAACTCGGCGTCGAAGTCGGCCGGGAGGTACGCGATCGTCCCCTCGGGCACGCCCGTGAGGTCGCCGTCGGGGAGCCGGCGGAGCGGGCCCGAGACGCGTCCGCCGACGACGTGGCGGCCGGTGGCGATGGTCTCGGCGGCGACGTGGAGCTTCAGGGTGTTCGTCGTGTTCGTGCCCTCCAGCTCCGTCATCATGCCCGAGAGCACGACGAGCGTGTCGCCGGACTCGGCGGCGCCGGCGTCCAGGGCGGCCGAGACCGCCGAGTCCATCACCTCCTCGACGCTGGAGTGGTAGTCGGCTGACATGGGGCGTACCCCCCACGAGAGCGCGAGCTGGCGGCGGACGCGGTCGTTCGGCGTCGTCGCGACGACGGGGACCGCCGGCCGGAACTTGGCCGTCTTGCGGGCGGTGTAGCCGGACTCCGAGGCGGCGACGACGGCGGCGGCGTCGGTGTCGCGCGCGAGGAATCGCGCCGAGCGCGCCAGCGGCTCCGTCCGCGACTCCGTCTGCGCCAGCGGGACGCGGTCCTCGCGCGTCTCGGCGTACTCGTCGCTGGTCTCGACCTTGCGGACGATCCGGCCCATCGTCTCGACGACACGGACCGGGTGGTCGCCGACAGCCGTCTCCCCCGACAGCATCACAGCGTCGGTGCCGTCGAGCACCGCGTTCGCCACGTCGGAGGCCTCCGCGCGTGTCGGGCGCCGCGAGCGGACCATCGAGTCGAGCATCTCGGTGGCCGTGATGACCGGCGTGCCGGTCTCCATGCACGTGCGGATGATGCGCTTTTGCACCATCGGCACGTCCTCCAGCGGGCACTCGACGCCGAGGTCGCCTCGGGCGACCATCACGCCGTACGCGGCGTCGACGATCCCATCGAGGTTCTCGACGGCGTCGGCGCGCTCGATCTTCGCGACGACCGGCACGTCGCTCGCGCCGCGCTCCTCCAGCGCGTCCGAGACGGCGTACACGTCGCCCGCGTCGCCGATGAACGACGCGGCGACGAAGTCCACGTCGTGGTCGGTGACGAGGTCGAGTTCGCGCTCGTCGGCCGCGGTGATCGTGGGCAACTCGAGGTCGACGCCGGGGACGTTGACCCCCTTGCGCGAGCCGAGCTCGCCGCCGGAGTCGACGCGCGCGAGCACGCCCTCGTCGCTCACTTCGACCACGGTCGTCTCGATCCGGCCGTCGTCCAAGAGCACGCGGTCGCCCGGTTCGGTCTCCCTGGGGGCGTGCGTCACGCCGATCCGGTCGGGCGTCGCCGCGTCGTCCTCGACGAACAGCACCTGGGTGTCGGTCGCGACCTCGATCGGCTCGTCGATCTCGGCGGTCCGGATCTCCGGGCCCTGCAGGTCGAGCATCGCCGCGAGCGGTTCGTTGGTCGCGTCGTCGACCGCGCGAATGCGGTCGATGACCTCGCCGCGGTGGTCGGTGTCGCCGTGGCTCGCGTTGAGCCGGGCGACGGACATCCCGGCGTCGGCGAGCGCCCGTATCGTCGGTCGGTCGTCGGAGGCGGGACCGAGCGTACAGACGATCTTGGCTCGTCGCATAGTCTTACCCGGAGATCACGCGCGCCAGTATAAAGGCCTGCGGAGAAAACTCGGTCCCGAGTGAACGATCGCTCGCCGTCGCCCCCCTACCGCGTGACCATCCAGGTCGTCCCCGAGGAGTAGCCCCACTTCTCCACGTCGATGTCGACGGCGGCGTCGACGACAGCTGACATGTTCGCGCCGACTTCCTTGGCCGACAGGCCGAGTTCCTCGGCGATGAGCCGGGACTTGAAGTACGTCTGCTCGGCGGCGTGCTCGCGGAGGTACGCCAGGATCCGGTGCTGCTTGTCGCTGAGGTCAGCGTTCGTCCCGACGGTCGCGGTCTCCTCGGTCTGGATCGACTCGACGGTGCTCGTCGCGCTCATAGCCTTGCACACATGCGCTCACATCAAAGGGGGTTTGGTACGTGGGATTAACACGCCGCAGTATGGCGATCGTGCTCCCGTCTCGACCGGCATCGCCGCCCCGGACTGGCCGCGTCGGTACGGTCGCCTAACACGGCCGCGCCGCTGGAATGACAGAAGGTTCTTACCCGGGCGCCGGCCACCAAGCGGGTAATGAGCAGTCCGAGCGAGCGCCCCGGGTCCGCCTCCGGCTCCGCCGTCGGCGACGGCGACGGCGATCGGATCCGCGTCAGCGTCGTCCTCCCCGCGTACAACGAGGCGGCGACCATCGAGGGGACCGTTCGGACGACCGTCGAGACGCTGGCGGCGTTCCTCCCGGCCGACGCCTTCGAGGTGATCGTCGCCGAGGACGGCTGCGAGGACCGGACGCCCGAGATCGCCGACCGCCTCACGCGGGAGGACGACCGGGTGCGACACCTCCACAGCGACCGCCGGCTGGGCCGAGGCGGCGCCCTGGAGTTCGCGTTCGACCGCGCGGTCGGCGACACGCTCGTCTACTTCGACACCGATCTCGCGACGGACATGCGCCACCTCGAAGAGCTGGTGACGAAGGTCGACCGGGAGGGGTACGACGTGGCCACCGGGTCGCGCTGGATGCCCGGTGACGAGGCGGACCGACCGGCCAAGCGCGGCGTCCCCTCACGGGGGTTCAACCTCCTCGTGCGGACCGTCCTCCGGTCGAGCGTCCGGGACCACCAGTGCGGATTCAAGGCGCTCTCCCGGGCGGCGTTCGAGGAGCTCCGCGACGCCGTCGAGGACGAGCACTGGTTCTGGGACACGGAGCTGCTGGTGCGCGCCCAGCGCAGGGGGCTGCGGGTCGCGGAGTTCCCCGTCGACTGGGAGCCGAAGGGCGACTCGAAGGTCGACCTCGTGCGCGATGTGTTCGGCATGGGGAGTCAGATCGTCCGGCTGTGGTGGCAGCTGTCGGTGTCGCCGCGGATCACCCGCACGAGGACGGTCGCCGCCGGCATCGTCCTCACTGTCGCCGCGCTCGCGCTGATGACGGTGTATCTCGACCCGTCGGCGGTGGTGTCGGCGTTCGAGGGCGCCGACCCCGCGCCCGTCGCGGCAGCGACGCTCGTGTACCTCGTCTCGTGGCCGCTCCGGGGGCTTCGCTACCGCGACATCCTCACGGAACTCGGCTATCGCGAGACGCTCGGGTTCCTCACGGGCGCGGTGTTCATCAGCCAGACGGGGAACCTCGTCTTCCCGGCGCGCGCCGGCGACGCCGTGCGCGCGTACGTTGTGAAGGCTCGCCGCGGGATTCCGTACCCGACGGGATTCGCCTCGCTGGCGGCCGAGCGCGTGTTCGACCTGCTCACGATCACCGCAATGGCGGGCGCGGTGCTGGCGGGGCTGCTCGCCACCGACGGCGCCGGCGCGGTCGCGACGGCGGTGTCGGCGAACGTCCCGGGGGTTCCGCCGGCCGCCGTCTCGCGTGCGATCCAGGTCGCCGCCGCCATCGGGGTGGTCGCGGTCGCCAGCCTCCTGTTCATCGTCGCGACCGCACGGAGCAACCGTAACTACGTGCGGAAGGTGGTCTCGCGGTTCTCCTCGGACTCGTACGTCGACTACGTCGCCGGCGTCGTCGAGGAGTTCGCCGCCGGCGTCCAGACGGTCGCCGGCACGCGCGGCTCGTTCGCCCGCGTCGGCGGCGTTTCCGTGCTCGTGTGGACGCTCGACGTGGTGACCGCGCTGCTCGTGCTGTCGGCGTTCCCGACCGCGACGGCCTCGATGACGTTCGCGCAGCTCGTCGTCGTCGGCTTCTTCGCCGTCTCCGTCGGCAACCTCGCGAAGGTGCTCCCGCTGTCGCCCGGCGGCATCGGGCTGTACGAGGCCGCCTTCACCGCGCTCGTGGTCGGCCTCGGCGGGGTCCCCGCGGCGGTCGCGTTCGCGGCGGCGGTGCTGGACCACGCGGTGAAGAACGCCGTCACCGTCGCCGGCGGCGTCGCGTCGATGATCGGGTTCAACGTCTCGCTCACCGACGCCGTCGACGAGACGGCCGATCTGGACGAGGACGCCGAGCGCGAGGGCTCGGAGTTCGCGACGGACGACGACTGAACGCGCCCGCCGAGGTGTCGCTGCCGGGCTTCAGTATAGATCCGTCACGAACGGCCCGAGCGCACCCGCCACGGCGGTTCGCAGCGCGTCGGTCCGGTCGACGCGGCCGCCGGTGAGCGCGCCCGCCGCGCCCTGGTTGCTCGCCACGTCGGACTCCCCGAGCACGTCGTCCATCACCGGGCCGAGCTCCTCGCCGTCGCGGACGCGTCCGGCGATGGACGGCGGGAGCGCGAGGCTCGGCCCGCCGGCGACCCCGACGCGCTCGCCGTCGGCGACCGCCGCCCACATCACGAGGAAGAGGTCGTCGCGCTCTGTGAACTCCGCGACTCCGCCCTCGATCCCGACGCCGAGGCCGTACCCCTCATCGAGCACCGCGTTCGCCCGGTTTCGGGCCCCAGATCGGGTCTCGTCGTGCCCGTGCGGCTGCTCGGGCACGCCCGACGGGACGGGACACGCCTCGACGAACGTACCGTCGCCGAAGCCGTCCGCGCCCGCAACCGCTCGTTCGGTCGCTTCGCGCTTCACCGGATTGCCTGAGCCGACGCCGATCCGCATGGCCGGGAGTTCGCGCGACCGCAAGAGTGTCTTGCCTTCCGCGGCGGCGACCCGTGGCGAGAGTTCATACCGGATGCCGGGGCCATTCACCGCCGATGCACGGACAGTCCACCTCCGCCGACCAGATCCGCGAGGCGCTTCGAGCGCTCGCGGTCGCCCCGCCCCGCCGCGACGGCGACAGCGACGGTCCGAGGTCGACCTCGCGGGTGACGCCCGCACAGCGCGATCTCGTCGCTGAGGCCGAGGAGGCGCTGACGACCGTCGAGGGGGCGGCGGCGTTCGCGGCCGACGGTGGCTTCCGGCGGACGCGGACGGTCGCCGAGGCGGCCGCCGATCTGACGCTCGCCCGCCGCGCCCGAGCGGTCGTCGAGACGATCGAGCGGTACCGCGCGGCGTACCGAGCGAGCACGGGACGTACCGGGCGAAGTGAGGCCTCGATACGAACGGGGAGGGACGACCCGTGAGCGAACGCGGCGCGGGACTCGACTGGTACGCCGCGGACCACGTTCGCTCCGCTCGCGATAGGCATATGCCGACGGCGGAACAACCGGACGACAACTGATGACGCGGGTTATCCACACCGGCGACACCCACATCGGGTATCGCCAGTACCACTCGCCAGAGCGGCGAGCGGACTTCCTCGACGCCTTCGAGCAGGTCGTCGCCGACGCGGTCGACGATGGCGTGGACGCCGTCGTCCACGCCGGCGACCTGTTTCACGACCGCCGGCCGGACCTCCCCGACCTGCTCGGCGTGCTCTCGGCCCTCCGGACGCTGGACGGCGCCGACATCCCGTTCCTCGCGGTCGTCGGCAACCACGAGTCCACGCGCGGCGGGCAGTGGCTTGACCTGTTCGAGTCGCTGGGGCTGGCGACCCGGCTGGACGACGAGCCGACCGTGATCGGCGACACGGCGTTCTACGGGCTCGATCACGTCCCAGAGAGCCGGCGTGACGCCCTGGAGTATGAGTTTGCCTCCCACGACGCCGACGCCGCGGTGCTGGTGAGCCACGGGCTGTTCGAGCCGTTCGCGTACGCCGACTGGGACACCGAGACGGTGCTGGCGGAGTCGACGGTCGCGTTCGACGCGGTGCTGCTCGGCGATAACCACACGCCGGACACCGCGCAGGTGTCGGGCGCCTGGGTGACGTACTGTGGATCGACGGAGCGCGCCTCAGCCAGCGAACGCGACCCCCGCGGCTACAACCTCGTCCGCCTCGGCGCGGACGCCGAGGCCGGCGACGATGCGGTCGACATCCGCCGTCGCGCGCTGGAGACGCGCCCGTTCGTCTTCGTCGACGTGGAGCTCGCCGAGGGAGAGGGACTCGACCGCGTGCGCGACCGCGTCCGAGAGCGCGACGTGGCGGACGCGGTCGTCATCGTGCGGGTCACGGGCGACGGCGAGCCGATCGCGCCCGCGGCCGTCGAGGAGTTCGCCGCCGACCGCGGCGCGCTCGTTGCCCGCGTCACAGACCGCCGCGAGGTGGAGGCGGAGACGGAGCTGTCGGTGAGCTTCGCCGACCCCGACGAGGCGGTCCGCGAGCGCATCGGCGACCTCGGGCTCTCCGAGGCCGCCCGCGACGTGGACGACGTGGTCCGCGGCGACCTCCCCGACTCGAACGTCCGCGAGGAGGTGAAACGCCGGATCGAGGACCGGCTGGACGGCGCCGACGGGGTCGGCCCCGCGGACGGCGACGGTGAACCGGGCGACGCCCCTGACGACGGGAACGTCGGCGGCGACGATGGCGTCGCGGCGAACGCGCCCGATACCGGCCCGGAGGAGGACTCCCCCGCGACCGACCAGGACGGCGACGGGCAGCTCACGCTGGGTGATTCACGGTGATATTCGACCGCTTGCGCCTGCGGAACTTCAAGCCGTACGCCGACACCGACCTGCGGCTGTCAGACGGCGTGACCGTCATCCACGGGCTCAACGGCAGCGGGAAGTCCTCGCTGTTGGAGGCGTGCTTCTTCGCGCTGTACGGGTCGAAGGCGCTCGACGGCACGCTGGAGGACGTGGTGACCAACGGCGCCGAGGAGAGCGAGGTCGAGTTGTGGTTCTCTCACGACGGTCGGTCCTACCGCGTGCGCCGGGAGCTGAAGCGCTACGGCGACCAGATCCAGACGACGACCTGCACGCTCGAATCCGACGACGAGGCCGTCCACCGCGACGGCGCGACGGACGTACGATCGTTCGTCGCCGACCTGCTCCGGATGGACGCGGAGGCGTTCGTCAACTGCGCGTACGTCCGCCAGGGCGAGGTGAACAAGCTCATCAACGCCACGCCGACCGAGCGGCAGGACATGATCGACGACCTCCTCCAACTCGGCACGCTGGAGGAGTACCGCGAGCGCGCCGGCGACGCGCGCCTCGGCGTCGAGGACGTTCGCTCGGCCACGCGGGGCGCGCTGGAGAGCGTCGAACAGCAGGTGACCGAGAAGGAGGAGCGAGACCTGCACGACCGGCTCAATTCCCTGGAATCAACGCTCGCGGATGTCGACGAGCAGATCGAGAACTACGAGCAGCAGCGCGAGAAGGCGGCGTCCACGCGCGATGAGGCCCGCGACGTGCTCGACGAGTACGAGCAGCGCCGCGAGGAACTGGCCGGTTTGGAGTCGGACATCGAGGACCTGGAGGCGACGATCCGCGAGGACGAGGCAGAGCGCGAGCGGCTCGGCGACCGGATCGCCGACCTCCGCGACCGCGTCGACGACGCCGAGGTCACGCTCGACGCGCGGCTCTCGACCGTCGACGTCGACGGCGCCGACCCGGAGACGCTCGACGCGCGCCGCGAGGACCTCGACGACCGCGAGGACGAGGTGCGCGAGGAGCTCCGCGAGACGCGCTCGCGGGTGAACGCCCTGACGAACCAGTCGGAGAACCTCGCGGAGACGGCCGAGGAGGCCGCCGATCGCGCAGACGAGAAGCGTGCCCGCGCCGCGGAGCTCGACGACGAGGCCGAGGCGGCGGCGGAGACGCTCGCCGAGCGCGAGGAGTCGCTCACGGAGCTGAAAACGGAGCGCGAGGAACTACGGGCGACGTTCGAGGACGCTCCCGTCTCGGTTGGCGACGCGACGGCGCACCGCGAGTCGGTCCGCGAGGACCTGGAGGCGGTGCGCGCGGAGATCCGCGAGATGAGTAGCAAGGCGAGTGCCGCGCGCTCGCGCGTGGAGGAGGCCGAGCGGCTGCTGGAGGAGGGGAAGTGTCCGGAGTGCGGTCAGCCGGTCGACGGCTCTCCGCACGTCGACGGGCTCGACGGCGAGCGCGAGCGCGTCGCGGAGTTGGAAGCGGACCTCGCCGACCTCACCGAGCGCGAGACCGAGTTGGAGGAGGCGCTCGACCGGGCGGCGGAGCTCGTCGAGGCGGAAAACCGACTCGGCCAGATCGCTGACACCCGCGGGCTGGTCGAGGACGGCATCGCCGAGAAAGAGGCGGAGATCGAACAGGCGAGCAAGCGCGCGACCGACCTGCGCGAGGAGGCCGAGGATCTGGAGTCGCAGGCCGAGGAGAAACGCGAGGTCGGCGATCAAAAGGCAGAGGAAGCCGAGGAGGCGAGCGCGGACGCCGAGGCGCTCGAATCGGACCTCGACGCGATCGAAACCGCCCGCGACCGGCTGGACGCCGTCGAGCGTGCGCGCGAGGAGATCGTAGACGCGGAAGCCGAGATCGAACGGCTGACCGAGAAGCGCGCCGACATTGCAGACCGCAACGACGAGCGACGGGAGTTCCTCGCGACGAAGCGCGAGCGCCGCGACGACCTCCGGGACGCGTTCGACGACGAGCGAGTGGAGTCAGCTCGCGAGCGCCTCGACAACGCCGAGGAGTACATCGAACAGGTGGACGAGGCGTTGGCTGACCTGCGCGCGCGCCGCGACGACCTCACGAGCCGGATCGGCGCGGTCGAGAACGAACTGGACGAGCTGGAGGCGCTGCGCGAGCGCCGAGACGCGCTGGCCGACCGGGTCGCCGAGTTGGACGCGCTCCACGACGAGACCGAGGACCTGGAGGCGATGTACGGCGACCTCCGGGCGGAGCTCCGCCGGGCGAACGTCGAGAGCCTCGAACGGATGCTCAACGAGACGTTCGAGCTCGTGTACGGCAACGACGCCTACTCCCACATCGAGCTGGACGGCGAGTACGAGCTGACGGTCTACCAGAAGGACGGCGAACCGCTGGACCCCGAGCAGCTCTCCGGCGGCGAGCGGGCGCTGTTCAACCTATCGCTGCGGTGTGCTATCTACCGCCTGCTCGCGGAGGGAATCGAAGGCGCGTCGCCGACGCCGCCGCTCATCCTCGACGAGCCGACGGTGTTCCTCGACTCGGGGCACGTCTCCCGACTGGCCGACCTGATCGAGGAGATGCGCGGGTTCGGCGTCCGGCAGATCCTGATCGTCAGCCACGACGACGAACTCGTCGGCGCCGCGGACGAACTCATCCGCGTGGAGAAGAACCCCACCTCGAACCGATCGACGGTCGAACGGGTCGCTGACCCGTCGCTCTCGGCGGTCGATATCCCGACGGGCGACGCCGAGCACACCGACGACTGACTCCTCGGGGAACCGCCGACCGCGACGGGTCCGGCCGGGCCGGCCGGTCAGCCGCGAAGGCGCTCGACGACCGCCGTCGTCGCGTCTGTCGGCTCGTAGCCGCGCTCGCCGGCGACGGTCGTCTCGTCGATCAGCCCCGCGGCGCGGAACTCCGCGAGCAGGCCGTGGAGATCGGACTCGCACAGGTCGTAAGAGTCCAGCAGCGACCGCACCGACAGCGCCCCGCGGTCGGCGAACTCGACGAGCAAGCCGAGCGCGCGCTCGTCGCGACACGCCAACACCGCCCGACGGAGGTCGGTCGGCAGACCACCGGATGCGGCCGACAGCGGCGACTCCCCGTCCGCTTCGAGGTCGGCGTTCGGGAGGAAGCGCTCCTCGCCAGTCGCCGGGTCGCGCACGAGACTCGACTCCGACGACCGCTTCACGAGCAGGTACCGCGTGCCGTCAGCGTCCCGAACCGACTGCATGGTCGGTGAGAGCGGACGAGCGCGAAAAGGCGTGTCGATGCCGGCGGTCGCGGCGACCCGGCGGCCTCCCCCACGGTTGGGGTCGGGGTCAGCTCCCGTCGGGGTCGGAATCGGGTCCGGCGGGGTCGTCCCCGGCGTCCGAACCGTCCGTGTCGTCCTCGTCGTGATCCCGCCGTTTGAACGCGCGGACCGTCTGATACACGCGGACGCCCGCGAGCAGGCCGATCGCGATCGACGCCCCGCCCAGCCGCCAGTCGCCGCGGAACCCGACGAGCATCAGACCGAGCGATACCCCCAATAGCGCGACGTTGGCGTACACGACCGCGGCGACGAACGCCCGCTGGACGGCCGGGTCGACCGTCGACGGGTCCGGCAGCGACGCCGACGGGTCGTCTACCGACGGAATATCGACGCGGGGGCCGTGCTCCTCGGCCTCGCCGGCCTGCCGTTCGAGGTCGAACAGCTCCCCGTCTTCGTCGTCCTCGCCGAACACGTGCGGTGCTTGGCCGACGACCGGCAAAAGGGTTGGTAGACCGGCGGCCACCGGCCGTCGGTCGACGGACGCGCGTCTACGCGAGGTCGGCGAGCGTCACCGCGGTGCTCGCCTCCACCCACGCGAGGGGATTCTCGGCGTCGTAGAGCACCGTTCGCCCGTCGTCCTCGTACGCCTCGACCGTCTCGACGGCCTCGTCCGGGCTCGCGCCCGAGCGATCCAACGGGGAATCGGATGCGTGGGTCATCGCTGAACCGTGGTATGTAATGGCACGGTATATGCCTTTCCGTGGCGGTTGTCCTCGCCATCGTCGCCTCGGCGGGCGATCTGCTCGCGGTATTCGAACGCCCCCTGGATCGGAGTACGTCGGGGATACCGCGGCGAACGGACATCCTACCCGCCGGTGTCCGTTGCGTTCGAACGCCTGACGGCGCCTCCGAAAGGGAGGTTTTTACCGGCGACCGGCAAAGAACCGCCAATGAGCGATTCGCAGGCGGGCCTCGACCAGTTCGCCGGCGGCGGGGACGCCGACGCCGGGGACGGCCACGGGGACCGCCCCGACGCCGAGGCGGCACACGTCGCCGGCGCGGGGCAGGGGCGAGTGAGCGCGGTCGTCGACCGCGAGGACATCGTCGTGCCGGACTCGACGGGTACTGTCGAGTTCATGGTCACCGCCGTCGACTACACCGTCGAGGGAACTGGCGCCGAGGAGTACCCCGTCGTCCACGTGTTCGGGCGGACCGCCGACAACGAGCCCGAGCACGTCCGCGTCCTCGGTATCGAGCCGTACTTCTACGTCGCGACGGCTGACATCGAGGATCGGACTCTCGTCGAGGAGTACGACGTGATCCTCGACACGCGTGAGGAGGGGCCGAACGGCGGGCGGTTCGAGTCGATCCGAGGGGAGCCGGTGACGAAGGTCGTCGCCCGAACGCCCCGCGACGTGGGCCAGATCCGCGACGACTTCGAGCGGACGTACGAGGCGGACATCCTGTTCCCGAACCGGTTCCTCATCGACCACGGCGTGACCTCGGGGCTGCGCGTCGAGGAGCGACGACTCGACGCGCGCGACGGCGAGAATCTCGGCCGGCTGCAGGTCACGCCAGACCACCTCGAACCGACTGACGTGGACGCGGACATCCGCGTGAACACCTTCGACATCGAGGTCGACGACCGCAACGGGTTCCCGGAGGATGGCGAGGAGCCGGTCGTGTGTCTCACCTCTCACGACTCCTACCGCGACGAGTACGTCGCCTGGCTGTACGACGCGCCCGTCGGCGGCGTCGACGCCCCCGCGGCACTCGACGACTACGAGCAGATCGGCGACCGCGACGGCGACCTGCGGGTCGAGACGTTCGCCGAGGAGGACGCCATGCTCGACGCGTTTCTCGAATATATCTCTAACACCGATCCAGATATTTTAACTGGTTGGAATTTCGAAGATTTCGACGCGCCGTACTTCCTCGACCGCTGTGAGGAACTCGACCCGAGGAGCGACTACGACCTCTCCCCGGACCGGCTCTCGCGCGTGAACGAGACGTGGCGCTCGGGCTGGGGCGGCCCCGACGTGAAGGGCCGGGTCGTGTTCGACCTGCTGTACGCCTACCAGCGCACCCAGTTCTCTGAGCTGGAGTCGTACAGGCTCGACGCGGTCGGCGAGCTCGAACTCAACGTGGGCAAGGAGCGCTACACCGGCGATATCGGCGACCTCTGGGAGAGGGACCCTGAGCGGCTGTTGGAGTACAACGTCCGCGACGTGGAGCTGTGCGTCGAGATCGACCGGAAGCAGAACATCGTGGCGTTCTGGGACGACGCGCGGAAGTTCGTCGGCTGTCAACTGGAGGACGCCCCCACCCCCGGCGACGCCGTCGACATGTACGTCCTCCACAACGCCTTCGGCGACTTCGTCCTGCCGACGAAGGGCCAACAGGAGGGCGAGGACTTCGAGGGCGGGGCTGTCTTCGAGCCCATCTCCGGGGTCGAGGAGATGGTGTCGGTGCTGGACTTGAAGAGCCTGTACCCGATGTGCATGGTGACGATCAACGCCAGTCCCGAGACCATCGTCGAGGACCCCGACTCCTTCGACGGGGAGACGTACCGCGCGCCCAACGGGACCCGGTTCCGGAAGGAGCCCGACGGCATGATGCGCGAGATGGTCGACGAACTGCTCACCGAGCGCGAGCGCCTGAAGGGCGAACGCAACGAGCACGACCCCGGGTCGGACGCCTACGAGCAGTACGACCGGCAGCAGGCCGCGACGAAGGTGATCATGAACTGCTTCACGCCGGATACGGAGGTCGTCACGACGGACGGCGTCAAAGCGATCACGGACCTCGACGTGGGCGACGAGGTGTACTCGCTCGACCCGGAGACGATGGAGATGGAGACGAAGCCGGTCACCGAGACGCACGCGTATCCCGACTACCGCGGGGACCTGATCGACATCGAGACGAGCAAGATGGACTTCCGCGTCACGCCGAACCACCGCATGCTCGTCCGGAAGGACGAGACGAACGGGGTCTCGAGAGAGGAGGACGACTACCGGTTCGTCGAGGCCGGCGGCCTTGACCGGGCGACGAACTACCAACTCCCACACGACTGGTCCGGCCCGGACGGGGACCGGATCAATGAGGTCGACCTCACCCGGCTGCTCGACGACGGCTACGAGGTCTGGGCGAACAACGACGTGCACGGCCACACGTTGGCCGCGGAACTTGGGTACTACCCGAAGAAGGTCGTCAAAAACGACATCGGGACGACTGGCTACGTCTTCTCGGCCGAGGAGTTCGAGGAGCACCGCGACTATCTGGACTCGGTCTGCTCTGAGTTCTACGTCCACAGCGAGCCGAACCGGAAGTGGGTCCCGCGAACGTACGACGGCGACGATTTCCTCGACCTCCTGGCGTGGTACGTCACGGAGGGGAACGTGTACACGTCCGAGGAGAAGCGGTTCGGCGATCAGCTCCGGGGGTCCGCCACGACGGTCAAGATCGCACAGAACGCCGTCGCGGATGGCGGGATGTCCCACCACGCCGCCATCGGCGACCTCCTTGACCGGATGGGGTTCGACACGTACGTCGACGACCGGGCGTACCAGTTCACGTCCAAACTCCTCGGCGAAGCGTTCAGGGAACTCTGTGGCGCGAACAGCTTCGAGAAACGAATTCCGGACCTCGTGTTCGACGCAAGTCAGGAACAGAAACGGCGGTTCCTCGACACGCTCATCGCCGGGGACGGGGACCGACAGTCGGGAAACTCGTGGCGCTACACTACGTCGAGCGACCGACTCCGCGACGACGTACTCCGGCTCTGTGCGCACATCGGACGCACCGCGAACTACAACCACGACAGCGGGTCGTGGCGCATCTACTGCACGGAGGACTCGAAGAACACCCTTCGGACGCACCGGAGCGGCGGCCGGTCCACCGCCGAGGAGGGGGTGTACTGTGTCACGGTCGCGGACAACCACACACTCCTCGCCGGCCGGAACGGCAAGTTCCAGTTCGTCGGCCAGTCGCTGTACGGCGTCTCCGGCTGGGAACGATTCCGACTGTACGACAAGGAGAACGCTGCCGCGATCACCGCGATGGGTCGTCGGGTCATCGAGTTCACCGAGCAGGCAGTCGACGAACTCGGCCGTGACGTGACATACGGTGACACGGATTCGGTTATGTTGAGTTTATCTGATATTTCCGAGGAGGAGATCGAGGACGCGACTGTCTCCGAGGAGATGGCCGAGGTCCACCCCGAGATGTCCGATCAGGATCTCCTCAGGCTCGCGGCGGTAATCCGGCTCTCACAGGAGATAGAAGAGCACATCAACGGCCGCTACGACGACTTCGCGCGCGAGGAACTCGATGCGGAGGAACACCGCTTCGAGATCGAGTTCGAGAAACTCTACCGTCGGTTCTTCCAGGCCGGCAAAAAGAAGCGCTACGCCGGCCACATCGTCTGGAAGGAGGGGAAGGATGTCGACGACATCGACATCACCGGCTTCGAGTACAAGCGCTCGGACATCGCCCCCGTCACGAAGCGCGTCCAGAAGCGGGTCATCGAAATGATCGTCCACGGGGAGGACACCGAAGACATCGCCGACTACTTGCACGAGGAGATCCAGCGCTTCCTCGACGGCGACGCCGACCTCGACGAGGTTGGGATCCCCGGCGGAATCGGCAAGCGGCTGGAGAGCTACGAAACCGACACCGCTCAGGTCCGCGGCGCCAAGTATGCGAACCTCATGCTGGGCACCAACTTCCAACGCGGGTCGAAGCCGAAGCGCCTGTACCTGGAGAAGGTCCACCCGGACTTCTTCCGCCGGATGGAGGACGAGGAGGGGTTCGACCCGCAGCGTGACCCGCTGTACGGCGAGTTCAAGCGCGACCCAGACGTGATCTGCTTCGAGTACGCCGACGAGGTGCCCGACGAGTTCGAGGTCGACTGGGACAAGATGCTCGACAAGACGCTTGAAGGACCGATCGCGCGGATCATCGAGGCGCTGGGGATGTCGTGGGAGGAGGTCAAAAGCGGGCAAGAACAGACGGGACTCGGGAGCTTCATGTAGGCGCTTCGACGACTTTCTCGCCCGAGATTTCATATCCTGAAAAGGATTTTTCTCCATCGAAAAGCGCACTCGTGTGGATGCGAAACCTTCATGCGTCGAACGACCCCATTCATCTCTAGAGGCGTATACACGAATATGGCGACACTCGAACTCAAAAATCTCCAGGCGCAGGTCGCAGAGACGGGCGAAGAGATCCTCCGGGGCGTCGACCTCGAAGTGAACAACGGCGAGATCCACGCTCTGATGGGTCCGAACGGTTCCGGGAAATCGACGACTGCGAAGGTCATCGCGGGCCACCCGGCCTACGAGGTCACCGGCGGCTCGGTGAGGCTGACGCTCTCGGAGGCCGACGTCGCGGATATCGACGTGGACATCGACGAGGCGGATCTCACGTGGGACCTGCTCGATCTGGAGCCGAACGAGCGCGCCGCCCTCGGCATCTTCCTCGCGTTCCAGTACCCCGCAGAGATCGAGGGCGTGACCATGGTGAACTTCCTCCGGCAGGCGCTCAACGCGAAGCTCGACGAGCGCGAGGAGCTCTTCGAGGACGAGGACGAGGAGGGGGCCGACGCCGAGGACGACTCGGGGTACGACACGTCCCCGATGGAGGGCCCCGCCGACGACGGCGACGTGGGCGTCGCCGAGTTCCAGCAGCTCCTGAAAGAGAAGATGGAGCTGCTCGACATGGACGAGAAGTTCGCCGAGCGCTACCTCAACGCCGGCTTCTCCGGCGGCGAGAAGAAGCAGAACGAGGTGCTGCAGGCAGCGATCTTGGAGCCGTCGATCGCCGTGCTCGACGAGATCGACTCCGGGCTCGACATCGACCGCCTGCAGGACGTCTCGGAGGGCATCAACGCCCTCCGTGACGAGCAGGGAACCGGCATCCTCCAGATCACCCACTACCAGCGCATCCTCGACTACGTCGAACCGGACCACGTCCACGTGATGCTCGACGGGAAGATCGCCAAGTCCGGCGGCGCCGAGCTCGCCGAGGAGCTCGAGGACGAGGGGTACGACTGGGTCCGCGAGGAAGTCTACGAGGCGGCGTAATCGATAATGGTTACTGAACAGCCTAATGCGTACACACCCGTAAACACGATCAACACATGAGTTCGGACCAAGACCACCTGCAGAAGACCGACACCGAGGAGCGCTTCGACTTCAAGAAGGAGTCGAAGGCGGCGTTCGCGGCCGAGAAGGGGCTCACCGAGGAGACCGTTCACGCGATTTCCGAGGACAAAGACGAGCCCGAGTGGATGTTGGAGCGGCGCCTCCGCGCCCTCGAGCAGTTCCAGGAGATGCCGATGCCGACCGACTGGCCCGGCCAGCCGGACCTGAGCGAGGTCGACATCGACGAGATCGTCCCGTACATCCGCCCCGACGTGGACGTCCGCGCGGGCGTCGACGACTGGACGGAGCTCCCCGACGAGATCAAGGACACCTTCGACAAGCTGGGCATCCCGGAGGCCGAGAAGAACGCCCTCTCGGGCGTCGGCGCCCAGTACGAGTCGGAGGTCGTCTACCAGAACATGCAAGAGCGCTGGGAGGAGAAGGGCGTGATCTTCTGCAACATGGACGAGGCCGTCCAGGAGCACGAGGAGATCGTCCGCGAGCACTTCATGACGACGTGCGTTCCCCCGAGCGACAACAAGTTCGCCGCGCTTCACGGGGCCGTCTGGTCGGGCGGCTCGTTCGTGTACGTTCCCGAGGACGTGACCGTGGAGATGCCCGTGCAGGCGTACTTCCGGATGAACTCCGAGGGGATGGGCCAGTTCGAGCACACGCTCATCGTCGCCGAGGAGGGCTCGGAGGTCCACTACATCGAGGGCTGCTCGGCCCCGAAGTACTCGGCGATCAACCTCCACTCCGGCGGCGTCGAGGTGTTCGTCGGCGAGGACGCCCACGTCCAGTACTCGACCGTCCAGAACTGGTCGAAGAACACGTACAACCTCAACACCAAGCGCGCGCTCGTCGAGAAGAACGGCCGGATGGAGTGGATATCCGGGTCCATGGGGTCGAAGGCGACGATGCTGTACCCCAGCTCCATCCTCAAGGGCCGCGGCGCCTCGGACAACCACATCACCATCGCCTTCGCCGGCGAGGGCCAGAACATCGACACCGGAGCGAAGGTGTACCACAACGCGCCGAACACGAAGTCGACCATCGAGTCGAAGTCGATATCGAAGGACGGCGGTCGCACGAACTACCGTGGCCTCGTCCACATCGCCGACGGCGCCGAGAACTCCTCGACGGCCGTCGAGTGTGACGCGCTGATGTTCGACAACGAGTCGACCTCCGACACGATGCCGTACATGGAGATCAACGAGTCGAAAGTCGACGTGGCTCACGAGGCCACCGTCGGGAAGATCGGCGACGAGGACGTGTTCTACCTGCAGTCGCGCGGCCTCGACGACGACGACGCCAAGCAGATGATCGTCTCGGGCTTCATCGAGCCGATCACGGAGGAACTGCCCATCGAGTATGCCGTCGAGCTCAACCGGCTCGTCGAACTGGAGATGGAGGGCTCGCTCGGGTAACTCCCGGCGCTCCGTCACCATCCACTCACCACACACAATGAGCACACAGCTACCCGCAAGCATCTCCGAGGAGACCGTCAACGAGATCTCCGCGGAGCGCGACGAACCGGACTGGCTCCTTCAGACGCGCCTCGAGGCGCTGTCGGCGCTCGAGGAGTTGGAGATGCCGAGCGTCATCGAGACGCCCGGTCGCCGCTGGACGAACCTTGAGGACCTCGACTACGAGTCGATCGTCGATCCCCTCGACCAGCGCGACGAGACCGAACGCGTCTCCGCCGAGGGCGCGAAGGTCCTCGACTTCGAGACCGCTCTCGAGGAGCACCCCGAGCTCGTCGAGGAGCACTTCGGCTCGGTCACCGACCCGCAGACCAACTACCTCACCGCGCTGTCGACGGCGCTGTTCACGACGGGGACGGTCATCTACGTTCCCGAGGGCGTCGACGCCGAGGACGTGAAGGTGCGCGCCGAGATGAACAGCACCTCGCTGTTCAGCCACACGCTCGTGGTCGCCGAGGACAACTCTTCGGCGACGATCCTCGAGCGAATCTCCAACGGCTCCGCGGTCGACGGCGATCGCTACTTCAGCAACCTCGTGGAGATCGTCACGGGCGAGAACGCGTACGTCCAGTACGGCTCGCTGCAGAACCTCGACGAGGACGTGTACGACTTCACGCTGAAGCGCGGCGACGCGGACCGCTACGCCACGATCGACTGGATCGAGGGGAACATCGGCTCCCGGCTCACCCGCTCGGACATCGAGACGGAACTGAACGGCGACTCCTCGGAGACGAAGATCGTCGGCGCGTTCTTCGGCCACGACGACCAGCACTTCGACATCAACGCCCGTGTGTGGCACAACGGCGAGCACACCACCGCCGACCTGGTCACGCGCGGCGTCCTCGACGACGAGGCGCGCTCGGTGTACGAGGGCGTGCAGGACGTCGGCCGCGAGGCGTGGGACACCAGCTCCTACCAGCGCGAGAACACGCTGATGTTGAGCGACGACTCCGAGGCCGACGCCTCGCCGAAGCTCATCATCCACAACCACGACACCGAGGCCTCGCACTCGGCGACCGTCGGGCAGGTGGACGCGGAGGATCTGTTCTACATGACCTCTCGCGCCATCTCGCCGAACACCGCCCGCAACATGCTCGTGGAGGGCTTCTTCGTCCCCGTCCTCGAGGAGGTCGAGGTCGACGAGCTCCGCGACGACATCGACGACCTGATCGTCGCGCGCCTCGACTGAGGCGTTCGCGGCACCCGCGTTCGGAACTCACTGTCGCGGTTTTTGCCATTTTTCGGCGTCAGCCTCGAACGTCCAGCGACTGCGCCGTCGAGTCAGTCGCCGCCCTCGACCGTCTCCACCTCGAACGACACGCCGGTTCCCTCCAGCCGGTCGAGCAGCGGCAGCCCGATCCCCGAGGCCGGCGTCAACACGCCGCCGTCGTGGGGCGACTCGATCTCTCCCCTCGCGAGACACACCGCCGATTCCCCGAGCATCCGGCATGTCGAGCCGTATCCGGGATCGCGGTCGCCGCGGACGGTCGCTTCGACGGCGAAACCGCCGGGGTGTCCGTCGGAGGCGCCCGTTCCCCGGAGACGGACCTCGAAGGAACTCCCCTCGATCGTCCCCTCGTCGGGCCCCTCGCCGGGGTCGGGGAGGACGTAGCGGTCGAGCGTCTCGCGGAGGGGGCCGATCGAGAGCGCGCCCGCGAGCAGTCTCTGGCCGGCGGTGAGCGCGCCGGCGCGGGCGAGGCCGCCGACGCCGTCGCCGGTCCGGAGCGCCTCGCTGTAGCGGAAGGTGTGGCCCCACGGATAACCGAGGAGCGCGTTCGAGCGGCTGACGACCGGCTCATTGATCCGCGCCATGACGAACGGGGCGGTCCACGTGTCGGCGTCGCGGTCGTAGCCCGGCCCGCGCTGGGGACGCTCGGCCGGCGCGCCGCGGCTCTCGGGCGGGTCGAGCGCCCGCGGGTCGGCGAGGAGCCGACGGACCTCGCGGTCCTCAGCCGCGGTCTCGTACAGCTCGAGCATGCTCGCGACCGTCCCGCCGCTGAAGGCGCCGCCGCGGATCGAGACGTGTCCGCGCACCTCGTCGCACGGTGTCTCGAACTCCTCGTCCGCGTGCGTCTGGAGCAGCAGCGTGCCGAGGTCGCTCGGCACGGAGTCGAAGCCACAGCCGTGGACGATCCGTGCGCCGGTCTCGCGGGCTCGCTCGTGGTGCTCGTCGATCGTTCGGCGCATCCAGTGGACCTCGCCCGAGAGGTCGCAGTAGTCCGTCCCGTGTTCGACGCAGGCGGCGACGAGATCGGAGCCGTACCTCGCGTAGGGACCGACGGTCGTGCAGACCACGGCCGTGCGGGCCGCGACCCGATCGAGACTCTCCCGGTCGAACGCGTCGCCCGTGAGGACATCGAGGGAGGCGAGCGCGTCGTCGCCAGTGTCGTTCCCGCCGTCGCTGTCGTTCTCGCCGCCGTCGTTCGTGTCGTGGTCGGCGATCAACTCGTCGCGAACGGCGGCGAGTCGCTCCTCGTCGCGGCCGGCGATCGCCCACTCGAGGTCGCCCGCGCCGTACCGCTCCGCCAGGTGTTCAGCGACGAGCCGCCCGGTGAAGCCGGTGGCTCCCCAGAGGACGACGTCGTGCGCCCGGTCGTCGTCAGTCATCGGACGAACAGCTCACGGGCTCGGTTGTGCGCCGAACCGCTTCAGGGTTCCTTCGAGTCGACCCTTCACGGCGGACCGCTCAACAGCGGGCTACTCCACCGTCAGGTCGGCCGGCGGCGACGAGGCGCTGCGGTTCTCGTTCCACTCCGCCAGGATCAACAGCAGCACGGCGCCGAACAGCATCGCGACGAACGCCGCGCTGCCGGCCGGGCCGTCGGTGACCGCGTGCGAGTCGAGCGTGTGGTGGAACCAGAAGAAATCCGTGAACGGCGAGTGATCGGCGTCCTCGAACGCCGACAGAATGATGTCGAGGTCCGGGAGCATCGCCCACATCCCGCTGAGGATGGCGTTTGCGCCGTTCTGGGTTGTCCGCCGGTAGAGACCGGTGGCGAGTAAGAGCACGATGGCTCCCGTCGCCCCGACAGCGAAGTGACCGATACCCAAGGATACGCACGGATTTGGGTACTTGACGCTTGTATGTCTCTCGGCGGTCCCAGGGGTCGAGAAATCCGGACCGCTCGATCGTGGTCGTCGAGCGCCCCTGACCGTCGCCGCTCGATCGCCGCCCGGCCGCCGATTCCCGTCGGCCCGCCGATGCTCTCCCTTCCGCCGACGCCGGCCTCCCCCCTCAGTCTCCGCCGCTGAACACCGCCGTCCGCCCGCTCCGTCGACCGAGCCGCACCAGCGCCGGCAGCGTCGCGACCGCCAACAGGAACTCGCTGCCGCCAGCGACGACGAACGCGGCCGTGTAGCCAAACGTCGCGGCGACGGCGCCGCCTACGAGCGAGCCGGCAAGGAAGCCGAGACTCCCGGCGGCGTTGAAGCCGGCGACGGCCGCGCCGCGTTCGCCGTCGCCCGCGAGATCGACCACAAGCGCGAGCGTCGCCGGCGCCATCAGCGCGCCGAGGACGCCCACGAGGACCATCGTCGCGGCGACTGCCGGCACCGACGGCGCGAAGCCGACCGCGATCACGACGAGGCCGAAGACGGCCGACCCGGCGGCGACCGGGATTACCCGGCCGATCCGGTCCGAGAGGAGGCCGAACGGGTACTGCAGCAGCGCGAACGGCGCGAAGAAGGCCGCCAGCATCAGGCCCGTCGCGCCCGGACCGAGCCCGAACGCCTCGCGGAAGTACAGCGTCCCGACGAGCGCGAAAAAGCCCGCGACGAGGCGGTCGGCGAACGCGAACGCGTACGGGATCGCGAGCTCGCGGCGGTCTCGGAGTCCGGCGACCAGGGTCGCGAGCCCCCCGTGGCGGCGACCGGCTGTCGCGTCGGTCTCGGTCGCCCCGTCGGCGGCTCCTCCGCCGCCTGCTCCTGGCGGACGATCTGGAACGCTTAGCGAGCCGACGGCGGCGACGGCGAGCAGTCCGGCTGCGGCGTAC
This sequence comes from Halobaculum gomorrense, assembly GCF_900129775.1. GTDB lineage: Archaea > Halobacteriota > Halobacteria > Halobacteriales > Haloferacaceae > Halobaculum > Halobaculum gomorrense. The sequence goes on from NZ_FQWV01000001.1 coordinate 559,510, forward strand.
AGGGGGACGGTCGCGCCGACCTCGAACAGCTGCCCGCCCAGCGGCGCGCCCGTGGCGGTCCCGAGGCCGATAGCGATGCCCGCGACGCCCATGTTGCGCCCGTTTCCGCCGGCGCGATCGGCCAGCGCGGAGATCGCCAGCGAGAGCGCGCCGACGGTCATCGCGCCCTGCAGCGCCCGCAGCCCGAGCACCGCCCAGAAGGGGAGACCGACCCCGGCGACGCTCCCGAGCGCGAGGTAGCCGACCGCGCCGCCCCCGGCCGCGAGCGCGACGAGGCGGCGGCGCTCTCCGAGTCGATCCGAGAGCGTCCCCCACGGTCCGGCGAACAGCGCGAACGCGGCGAACTCGACGGCGAGAAACAGCGTCGGTCCGGCGACACCGTCGCCGCCGAACGCGGCCGTGAGCAGGTCGATACCGGGGTACACGAGCGTCTGCGCCAGTAACACGGCGTACACGACGAGCGCGAGCGCAGCCCGGTCCCGGCGGGTGCTTCCGGGGAACTCGCCGCCTCCCGCCGCGGCCGTCGTCTCCGCATCGCTCGCTCCGGTCATCGACGGTCGTTGGACGCGGGACTGCTTGAGCGTTCGGCGTCGCGGTCGGACGGGCCAGCGGATCACAACGCGGGCCCGCGCCGATCGAGTCGGCGCGAGGGGAAGGCTTACGGTTGCCGTCGCCCGACGCTGGATCAATGAACGTGGAATCGGTTGCCGAGCGATCAGCCGCCGTCGAGCCGACGGGTGATCGTCCGTGAGCGTCGGTCAACGGGTCACCTCCGACCACCAGCTCGCGCGGCTGCTACAGATCGGCGTGGTGCTCGAAGAGGTCGTCGAAGCGCGGTCGACCCAGCACCACCAGGAGATGGACGGCGATTTCGACGACGAGATCGCGGACCTCTTGGAGCATGCGGCCGAGGAGTCGGCCGGCCACCGCGAGCGGCTCGAGACGCTCATCGCGGAACTCGACGCGGAGTCCGTGTCGTACGACGAGATCGAGACGCTCGTCGAGGCGCAGTACGGGAGGACGAAGCCCGAGGATTTCGACGGCGTGCTGTACGATCAGCTGTGCAACGAGGAGACAGCGTACAAGTTCTACGACGACCTCATCGAGGCGATCGAGGAAAGCGACTCGTCGTTCTCCCTCGACCGCAAGCAGGTGCTCGACACGCTCCGTGACATCCGTGCGGAGGAGGCCGAGGGCGTCGAGGAGGTCACGGCGATCATGGAGCGACGATAACGATGAACACGGCAGACCAGTACCTGAAAGCGATCTACCTCGTACAGGAGATGGAAGACGGGCCGGCGTCGACGGGCGCGGTCGCGGACGCGCTCGACGTGAGCCCCGCCTCGGCCAACGAGATGATCGGCAAGCTCGAAGCGCGCGGCCTCGCCGAACACGAGAAGTACAAGGGCGTCTCGCTCACCGACGAGGGGATCGTCGACGCGCGCGAGGCGCTGTCGAACTACTGCATCATCGAGCGGTTCCTCGCGAACGTCCTCGAGGTCGAGGAGTTCCGTGCGGAGGCACGGTCGCTCGAAGCGGTCATCGACGACACCGTCGCCGAGCGCCTGGACACGATCATCGATCGCGCCTCGGAGTGTCCCGACTGCTTCGACGCCGAGACGGACGCCTGTAAGTACCTCGCGGAGGTCGAATCCGAGAGTCCCGCCGACTGACTCGCAGGGTCGCCGTCGGACCGTCGACCACCCCATCGGCGGCGAGCCGTCGATAGGAACTGAACGCCCCGGTATACGATCGCCCACGTGGGTGTTGGTGTGGCCAGTCGGATCAAGTCGCTCGTTGGGGCGGGCGACGACCACGACTTCGAGTTCGCCGGCCGTGAGCGGGAGTTCGGGGCGAACAACCAGCAGTGTGCCGAGTGCGACGGCTCCGACATCCGACGGATCTGACCGGGCGGGAGTGATGCGGTCCGACTGACGACCGCGGAAGGTAACCCTATTGTACGTCGGTGCGATAGTGCCGAGCACGCAGTCCCGTGGTGTAGTGGCCAATCATGAGGGCCTTTGGAGCCTTCGACGGCGGTTCGAATCCGCCCGGGACTATTTCTCGCGAACAAAGGTGAGCGAGAGATATCCTCCGGTGGATTCGAGCCCAGAGGACGAGCGAATTCGAGTCCTCGCGGTTCGAATCCGCCCGGGACTACTTTCGACCGACGATAACAGAATTACTGGATGTGGGGGCCCTGTGATCCTCGCCGACGCCCCCGCCGGAGGCGTTTTGAACGCCCGCGCTTCAGAGCCAACCGTGACGATCACCGTTCACGACATCCGGAACGGCATCCGCGGGGGTGTCGGCCGCTTCAAACGCGAGACGACCGCGACGTTCACCAAAGAGGAGCTGGCGGCGCTCGCGGACGCGCTCGGGGTTCTCGAACGGGACCGGTCGACGAACGAATCGATCCGCGCGGCGGTGCGGGTGGCCGTCGGGGTGACCGAGGCGGCCGACGAGGCGGACACGGGGCCGTTCTCGAAGCCGGAACTGCTCGCGATCGCCGACGCGCTCGGCGTCGACCCCGTCGAGGGCGACGAGCCGGAGCCGCTGTACTGAGCTGTCTCAAAGGAACGACACGGCGTACGCGAACGACGAGAACACCAGCAAGCCGACGAGAAGCACCGCGAGTACCTGTTGACGGTTCATATCGATGGCTCAAGCGAGGATCATAAAACGGCGTCGCTACAGGCTGAACAGGAGATAGGGAACGCCGAACAGCAGCAACGTCATGACGGCGACGATCGCGCCGTACCCGGCGGCGGTGCCGATGGCCGCGCGGAACGACTCGTGATCGAGGTAGCCGAGACTGAGGGTCATAGCCGTCGGTTCGGGCGCTGCGACTAAGTCGTTGCGCCCACGGTGGCGGGCGCTCACGGCGATCGACGGGTCCCGAACTCCGGCCCGTGGTCCGAACGGTTGAAGCCGGCTGCAACGGAGTGACGGGTATGGGAACGCCGCTGGACTCGCGCGAGGCGCAGGCGGTTGAGGTGCTCGACCGGCTCTACGAGGAGTACCCCGACACGGACATCTCGCTGAACTTCTCGACGAAGCTGGAGCTGCTCGTCGCCGTCGTCCTCTCGGCGCAGTGCACCGACGAGCGGGTCAACGATATCTGCGAGGACCTCTTCGAGACGTACCGTTCGCCGGAGGACTACGCCGCGGCGAGCGAGGAGGAACTCGCAGACGACATCTACGGGATCACCTTCCACAACAATAAGGCCGGCTACCTGAAGGGGATCGGCGAGATCCTCGTCGACGAGCACGACGGCGAGGTGCCGGACACGATGAGCGAGCTGACCGACCTCCCCGGCGTCGGGAGAAAGACCGCGAACGTCGTCCTTCAGCACGCCCACGACGTGACCGAGGGAATCGTCGTCGACACCCACGTCCAGCGCATCTCCCGGCGGCTCGGCCTCACCGAGGAAGAGCGCCCCGAGGCGATCGAGGAGGACCTGATGGACGTCGTCCCGGAGGATGACTGGCGGATGTTCACCCACCTGTTCATCAGCCACGGCCGAGCGACGTGTACCGCCAGATCCCCCGACTGTGCCGACTGCGTGCTCGCGGACATCTGCCCCTCCGAGCGCGGCGACTCGTCGGCCGATCTCGCCAGCGGGGCGGAGTGGTAGATCGACGGAGACGACCGCAGGGGTCGTTCGGCCACCGGACTTACCCGTCCGAGCGGTCAATCCAAACCCATGTCCGATGACGGACACGGCACCGATGTCGAAGCGGACACCGACCTCGAAACCGCCGAGGACGCGACGGCCTCGAAGGACGACGAGGATTCCCCGGAGGAGGCGATGCCGGATCAGGAGCCGGGACGCGACGACACGGACGGGGAGGCGCGCGAGGAGGAGGCCGCCGAACAGGAGAACCCCGACGCCCACCGCGACGAGGAGCCGTACCAGTAGGGGCCGAGGGTTCCGCCGGACACGTCGTTGCCGGTCACGCGACGTACAGCCCGTAGTAGCGGTACAGTCCGACCACGTAGGCGAACCCCCAGAACAGCACGTACCCGAACACGCCGATCCGGAGGCGACCCCGCCACGCGGCCATGTTCTCGTGGAGGTCGTTGAGGTTCGTGTCGGGGTCCTCGAGCTCGTAGATGTCGGCGTCGCGCTTCACCTGGAAGATGCGGACGATGCCGGTGAGGCCGAACGCCAGCAGCGCGTACGCCTGCAGTCCGAGGAAGGCGTGGAGCGCGGCGACCCCGCCGAACTGGTCGAGCAGCCGCGGGGCCATCCAGAACGCGACGGGGACCGTGTTGAGCACCAGTCCCGGGAGGATGACGCGCAGGTGTCGCACGAGCCGGTCCCAGGTGACGTGGTCTTGGTCGCGCCCGACCATGATCCACGCCCCGTACAGGTAGAACGGGAGGCTCGCCGTCACCATCGCCGCGGCCACCGTCGCCGTCGTCCCCTCGGAGACCATCCGTTCCCCCCTCCGGGTGGGGGACGCCTAAGCCCTCCGGAGCCCGGACGGCAGACGCCGTCACACGTCGCGGCGCTTATGCGCCTACGGCTCCGACATCGAAGAGATGACCGACGCCTCGGACGAGGCTGACGGCGCGCAGGCGGCCGACGCGTCGGCCGGCGTCGACGCGCCCGACGATGACGAGTCCATCGAGGCGCTGCGCGCCGAAGTCGAGGAGAAGTACGACTTCGACGACTTCGGCCCGGCGGACATGGCCGAGATGACCGCCGCTGAGTGGGACGCGGCGTTCGACCCGGACACGTGGATCACCGGCGGGGACCTGCTCGATCGCGTCGAAGACGATCTGCGCACACAGATCGCCGCTCGGGAGGTGTTCGCGGTGCTCGAACGCCGGACCGACCCGCCGTCCGTCGTTGCCTACTCCGATGAGGGCTGGGCCGTCGTCTACGAGGACGGGAGCGTCGAGGGGGAGGGGACCGTGCTCAGGGACGTGAAGCCGACCGTCGCCCTGTGCTCCATGGACTCCTACGAGGCTCGCGAGCCGCCCGAGGAGTACGAGCTACCGACACCCGACGAGGTCGAGGGGGGAACGGGGGAGTTCGGAAACCTGATGATTCAGGTGGTCGCGGGGATGCAGATCCTCGGCGGGTTGGGGCTGTTTGTGGCGTGGCTGTTCTTGGGCGTCGAGACGATCGTCGCACCGGTCATGGGCGGGTTCTTTCTCGCGGCGGGCGTGCTCCTGTTCGGACTGGTCGCGAACGCCAGGCTGTCGGACCGGTTCCGCGCCGAGGAGTATCGCGACCGGCTCCGCGCGGCCGGGGTCACCGACCGCGGCGAGCACGCGGAGTTCGTGCCGTTCGAGGAGGTCGCCGAGGAGGCGCTCGCGGCCGCCCGCGGGGAGGAACCGGAGCCACCGGAGCCCACCGTCGCGACCGGCGAAGACGGCGGCGAGTCCGCCGACGCGGCGGCGGACGAAACCGACGGATAGCGGGCCGTTCTGCGGGCTCTGTGCCGGGCCAAAGGTCGGTGGGTTTATGCGCGCCCAACCCCGAGCTGTACGTACCCATGAAGAGGCGGGACTTTATGCGACAGGCCGGCGGCGCGACGGCCGCCCTCGGGGCCGGCGCCACCGCGGCGTCCGGCACCGCCACGGCCCAGGAGGGCGGTGGCGGCGGGAAAAAGCCCGACTTCGGCGGGTACACCGAGGGCGCCAAGGGTGGCACGTATCAGGACGCCCGCGGCAGCTCCGAGGTGACCGTCGAAGTCGGCGGCGGCGGGGGCCTCGCGTTCCTGCCGACGGAACTGTGGATCGACACCGGAACGACCGTCACGTTCGAGTGGGTCTCCGGCGGCCACAACGTGCTGTTCGAGGAGACACCGTCCGACGCCGGCGTGTCCGGTCACCAGTCCATCGAGAGCGAGGGGTTCACCTTCTCCATCACGTTCGAGACGGGTGGGATCTACAAGTACTACTGCGAACCCCACAAGTCCCTGGGGATGCTCGGGGCTATCGCGGTCGGCAGCGGCGTGCCGACCGTGTCCACCGGCGGCGGCGGCGGACCGAAGGAGCTCCACGAGCTCGGCGTCGCGATCCAGGCCCACTGGGTCGGCGCCGCGACCATCCTCGGTATCATCATGAGCGTGATATTCACGTTCTACCTGGTGAAGTACGGGGAATCCGCACACACGGGGACAGGGAGGTAACCCATGTCCAGTACCGGATCCACCTACGGCGACATCCACCGCTACGAACCGGCTCGCGAGAGCACCGCAGCGGCCATCGCGATCGTCCTCCTGACGGTCATCGAGGTCGTGTTCGTGTTCATGTTCACCTACGGCCTCGTCAGCGGCTGGGGGCTGTCTGACACGGGGAACATGTTCCTCGGCGGCATCCTCGCGGTAGTCTTCATCGACCTCGCGTTCATCCTGGCGCTGTACCGCAAGGAGTTCCTCCCGGACGTCGTGATCGTCAAGAAGCGGCGTCGCAAGTGGGAAGACCTCTACATCCGCGAGGACGACGTGGACGGAACCGAACTCGGCGGCGACGCGTGGGAACAGGTGAAACGCGCCGTCTACCCCTACTACAAACGGTGAGACGATGAGTCTGGAAAAGAAAGACGAGTACGACCACAAGAACTGGCTGGAAAGCAAGGACCTCACGCCGGTGGAGGCGACGTTCCTCACCGCGCTCATCTGGGTCGACAAGCGCCTCCGCATCGTCGACTACCTCGAACTGCTGGAGTCGCTGTACTACCGGTCGAACCTCCAGATGCCGAAGTCCCACACGGAGCAGTACGACCTCGACAACAAGTTCTGGTACTGGTACGCGCTGTACACGCTGGGCTTCTTCAGTACCCTCGCATACGTCGTGGCGGCGATATCCGGCGCCTTACTGGGCTTCTACTACGTTCCCGCGGTCGGCTCTGCGGGACCGGGTGAGGCGTCGATCGCCTACAGCCAGATCGCGTTCATCATGCAGGACCTCCAGTTCGGCTTCATGCTGCGCTCGATCCACCGCTGGTCCGCGCAGGTGATGACCGCCGCGGTGTTCCTGCACATGCTGCGCGTGTACTTCACCGGCGCGTACAAGGAACCACGCGAGCTGAACTGGCTGCTCGGCATCGTGCTCATCTCGCTGACGATGGTGTTCGGGTACTCCGGGTACCTCCTGCCGTGGGACCAACTGGCCTTCTGGGCCGGCCAGATCGGCGTCGAGATGAGCCTCTCGATCCCGCTCATCGGCGAGTGGGTCGCTCAGCTCCTGTTCGGCGGGTTCTCGCTGAGTCAGGCGACGCTACAGCGCATGTACATCCTGCACGTGTTCCTGCTCCCGTTCGTGGTGACGACGCTCATCGCGATTCACATCGGCATCGTGTGGGTGCAGGGCATCGCGGAGCCGCACTAAGACAAGACCATGACCGACGACACCACCAACACGGACGGCGAACCGCAGACGGACGGCGGTTCCGGGCCCGACGGCTCGGAAGCAGATCAGACCGTCAGGTCTGATGGAGGAACGGGCATCGTCGCGCCGGACGACGAGACCCCGACGTGGCGCGAGCGGAAGGAGCGAACCGAGGGGCTCTCCCGGCTAACGTACGAGTACTTCGAGCGCGCGCGCAGCGAGGACGAGTCGCTGCGCCGGGAGTCCGACTACGTCGAGCGGGACGTGCTCGCGTTCCCGACGTGGCCCCACGAGACGGTGCGCAACCTCGCGCTCACCAGTTTCTTCGTCGGGATGATCATCTTCCTGTCGGCGACACTGCCACCGCACATCGGTGCCCCGGCGAACCCGAACTCGACGCCGGCGATCATCCTGCCCGACTGGTACCTCTACTGGTCGTTTGGCCTGCTCAAGCTCGGCCCGCTCAACCCCGAACTCGCCATCCTCGGCGGGCAGAAGCTGATGGCCGACCGCACGTACGGCGTGCTCGCGAACGGCGTCATCGTCGGCGCGATCACCGTCGTCCCCTTCATCAACAAGGGGAGCGCGCGCCGGCCCGTCGAGCAGCCGTTCTGGGCGGCCGTCGGCATGTTCGGCGTGACGCTGGCGTTCACGCTGTCGATGCTGTCGGTGAAGAACCTCATGCCCATGAACGTTCACCTGCTGTTCGACCTGACGTTCCTCGCCCCGCCGGTCGTCGGCGCGATCACCTACGCGGTGCTGAAGACGATGCGCGAGGGGTACATGTACGACCTCAACCGCCGGTATTACCGGCTCAGACCGCCGAAATAACGGCGTCCGTCGCAGGCGCCGATCCCTCGATGGTCGCCTCTTTGCTGTCCTCTGACTCGCCTCCTCGGTCGGCCGTCCAGCCTCTCACACGCCACCGTTTTCTCGCCGCGTTCGGTTTCTCACGGAGGCGCTGTCTCCCCCTCGCTCCCACACCGGCCTCCGGCGGGCGGACCCGCAGGACATAGTATCGTTCGGACCCTCTCGGACGTATGAGCGACACGGCGACCAATGGCTCCGACCCCTCGGCCGGCAGGGACAGCACGGTGGACGGCGGTTCGGGGTCAACTGCGGGCGACGACGGAGCCGAGGACGACGGCCCGGCGGGACCGGACGGACACGCCATCAGCGACGGCGGCGCTCGCGACGTGGTCGTCCCGATCGCGTTGTACAAGCGGGTCACCGCGTACTCGACGCTCGCGGCCGTGGCGGCGGTCGTGTTCGGCTTCATCATGCTGGATGCGGCGACGCTACAGGTGTCGCTCGTGCGGCGCCTCGTCACCGGCACGTTGGGCGCTTTCGGCGTCGTTCTGCCGGAGACGGCACTCACTGCGTTGTTCTCGGTGATCGGGCTCGGGCTGATCGCGTTCGGTGCAGGCGTGTACGTACTCGGATCGCGGTTTCGCGCGGCCGGAATGGGCGCGGAGAACGAAAACGCTCAAGACGGCGACGCCAAAGAGTAGGACAATGGCAGACGAGTTCATCAAGGGCCTCGGGTTGTTCGCCGGCGCAGGGCTCGCGTGGATGGTGCTCGCGGGGTGGTACCGGACGCCGTCGTTCGAGAGCCCCAAGCAGCTGATCGCGGCACCGCCCGAGCCGAACACCGTCTTCGACGCCGTCGGCATCTTCCTCAACGACGTGTTCTTTTGGACGGCCATCCTGGGAGCGCTGACGTTCTGGGTGCTTATCCCCGCGCTCAACCAGGTGCGCGAATCGTCGACGGCGTAGTCGATCTGACGGCCCGCCAGTGAGTCCCCCGTTCGAACCCCTCGCTTCGAGATCCCCCGAGTGCGGAGCGCTTTTCATCGCCGCCGCACCCAGTTGACGGTATGGACCGCAGGGCGACCGTCCGTCGCGTCGGTGCGGTCATCCTCGTCGCGAACCTGCTGCTGGCGGCTGCGAAGGCGGCCGTCTGGTACGCGACGGGGAGTCTCGCGGTGGGTTCGGAGGCGGTGAACTCGATCGCCGACGTGGCTTACTCCGCGGTCGTCGTTGCGGGATTGTATCTCACGACGCAGCCGCCGGACTTCGAACACCCCCACGGCCACGAGCGCATCGAGCCGTTCGTCTCGCTGTTCGTCGCCGCGGGGGTGTTCATCGCCGGCATCGGCGTCGCGTACTCGGGGGCGTCCGCGCTGCTCGCGCCCGGACCGGCGCGCGCCGTCGTCGGGAGTCCCCTCGCCGTCGGCGTGCTCGTGGGATCAGGGGCCGTGAAGTTGCTCCTGTACCGCTACTGCCTCCGCGTCGGTCGGCGACTGGACTCCCCGGCGCTGGTCGCGACCGCGCTCGATAACCGCAACGACACGCTCACCGCGTCCGCGGCGCTGATAGGGGTGATCGGAGCGGCGGTCGGCTATTCGGCGCTGGACGCGATGGCGGCGGTGGCCGTCTCTCTCGGCATCCTCTACACCGGCTATGAGATCGTCCGCGACAACGTCGGCTACCTCGTCGGTGCGGCACCTCCCGAGGACCTGCGCGAAGAGATCCTCGATCGGGCGCTCTCGCACCCGGAGGTCCGGGGCGCACACGACGTGGTCGCCCACTACGTCGGCCCCGAGGTGGACGTGAGCCTCCACATCGAGGTCGAGGGGGCACGCTCGCTGTTCGAGGCCCACGACATCGAGACCGAGGTGGTCGAGTCGATCCGGGCGATCCCCGCCGTCGACGACGTGTTCGTCCACGTCGACCCGAAGGAACTCGGCGAGTGGAAGGAGGCCGACGACGCACGCATCGCCGCCGACGAGGGGGTCGCCGGCGACGAGCCCGTCCGCCCGCCGAACACGAGCGACCGGTAAGCACGGCCAGCGGTGTCGCTATCGGGATTTCCGCCGATCAGTAGAAATGCAGCCGGCGGTCGTCGTCTCCGGTCGACAGCGACGCCGTCGGGTCCGCGTCGTCGACCGTCGCTCCGCGAGCCTCGCCGGTTTCGATGCGAGCGGCCGCGCGGGCGGCCGCTCGGAGCGCGGCCTCCACGGTCGCGCGGTCGTCGTCACTCGCCGGCACGCCCGCGACCGTGGTTCGACGGCCAGCGACGCGGTCGCGCTCGTGGACGGCGAGCGCTTCGGCGTCCCCCGTCCCCGCCGAGGTGATCACGAGGTCCCGCGGGTACTCCGGGTGGCGGAGGGTGACGCCGTCGGCCGGGAGGCGGTCCTCGAACTGGAGCACCTCGGTGCCGACGCGCCAGCCCGCGGGGACGAGTGCGTCGACCGGCAGCTCGTGGAGTACGTCGCGCAGCGTCCGCTCAGTCCGCGCGGCGCTCAAGCCGTTCGGCCGGTCCTCGCCGCGGGTCGGAGGCATGCGTGTCAATAGGTTGCCACCGGGCATCAATCCGACGGCCGTCCGAACGAACGCCCGTCGCTTCCGCCGCGCGGCCGGCGTCGGCTCGCCCCGGGCCGGGTCGGCGCCTCAGGCGCCGGTCAGCGCGAGCCGAATGTGACCCAACAGCGGGATCGCGACGCGCGCCTCCGACCGGATCCGGTCGGGGGCGACGATCGGCGAGTTGCCGTTCACCTGATCGTACCGGTCGTTCGCGTCGCCTTTCGTGATGAACCCCGCGTACGGGGCCGGACAGTCGGTCAGCTCCGCACACGAGTCGACGCCCGACGGGAGATACGCGGGGTTCGCCTCGCCGTACCAGTTCTCGCCGTCCTCGACGTAGAAGTGCGCTCGGTGGATGATCGGCGTCCCCGGGAGCGCCGGCGAGGAGAACACGATCACGTCGCCGCGGGCGCCGAGCGTCCGGCTGTCCGCCGGCGCCCCGTGGACCGGTCGGACACCCGCGGCGACGCCGTCGGCGCCGAAGCGCGCGGGCTCGGAGACGACGACGAGGTCGCCGCGCTCCATGTGCGGCTCCATGCTGCCGGACTCGACGGCTACCATCGGCGGCCAGACGCCGGTGACGGCGAACAGCAGCGCTGCGACGACCGCGACCGCGACTGCCGTGCTCGCGGCGTCGCGAACGACCTGTCGGAGGGCGTGGATCACGGCGAACGATGCGACTCCGATAGAATCAGTGTTCGGGTCGCGTCCGCTCGGCCACCAGTCCCCTCAGATCGGCTCGCCGAACGCGTACATCGTGTTCTGTCCGATGACCGTCACGTCGAGGAAGTCGCCGAGCTCGACGCCGTGTTCGTCCGCGTGCTGGACGATCACCTGCCGGTAGGCGCCGTCGCGGCACTTGACGGAGTCGCCGGTGCCCTCCTCGACGGCGAGGACGCGTCGTTCGCTGCCGACCATCGACTCGTACGCCTCGCCGACGATCTCGCGCTTGACGGCGCTCATCTCCTTCGAGCGGTCCTTCTTCGTCTGCCCGCCCAAGCCCTTCATCTCTGCGGCCTCCGTGCCCGGGCGCTTGGAGAAGCGCGTGACGTTCACCTTCTCGGGGCGGACCTCCCGCAACAGCGCCATCGACTGCTCGTGGTCGTGGTCGGTCTCGGTGGGGAAGCCGGCAATGAAGTCCGTCGAGAGGGTCCACTCGTCGAGACGCTCGTCGAACGTCTCGACGATCTCCAAGAACTCGTCGACGCGGTGCTGGCGCCGCATGTCCTCCAGGATCGTATCGCTGCCGGACTGCACCGGGAGGTGAATGAAGTCGTACAGTTTCTCGTTGCGCGCGAACACGTCGGCCAGCTCCTCGCGGATGCCGTGGATACCGCCGGGATTCGCCATCCCGACGCGAACGCGGAACTCGCCGTCGATGTCGCAGATGCAGTCGAGCAGTTCGGGCAGCTTCCGCTCGCCCTCGTCCCAGCCGTAGACGCCGGTGTCCTGTCCGGTGACCCGGATCTCTCTCGCGCCGGCGTGCACGAGCGCGCGGGCCTTCTCGACGTTCTCGGCGACGGGCGGCGAGTCGATCCGGCCGGTGGCGAACTTCGTGATACAGTACGAGCAGTTGCTCATGCAGCCCCGGGCGATGGGGAGGATGCCGACCTGGCCGTCGATGACCGGCGCGGTCCCCTCCGTCGGCGTCGGACACTCGCCGTTCATCACGGCGGTCGGCACGTCTTCCCAGTGGAGCACCCGCGCGTCCACGTCCGCCTCGGCGAACCGCTCGCCCTGCGCCAAGGCCATGCAGCCCGTGACGATGAGGTCGGCCGTCTCCTCGGAGAGTTCTTCCGCCCGGCGGAGCATGTTGCGCTCGGTCTTCTCGACGACCGTGCAGGTGTTGAGGATGGCCACGTCCGCCTCGGCCGGTCCGTCGACGGGGCGGTGACCGCCGTCTCGGAGCCGACGTTCGATCTCCCGGCTCTCACCCCGATTGGACGTGCAGCCGTAGGTCTCGATGTGGTACGTCGCCATTCGCGTGTCTCGATCCTACCCGCGAGCGAGGTTAAGAGGTACGGTCCGGGGTGACGGCCCCCGGGAGGTCGACGCGGCCCCGAGCGGCGATCGACCGCGGCCGCGCGGTCGGGTCAGTCGGGTCGACCCCGCGGATGGGAAACGGATATACGCCGCCCGTCGAAGGATCCGGCGAACGGATGGTCTCGCGCCGCCGCCTGCTCTCGGGGTTCGCCGCCGCCGGAGCCGCGGGGTTTGCCGGCTGCTTGGGGAACGGACCGGGCGCGACGAGTTTCTCGCCCGGCCGCGACTCGACGACGGAGTGGCCGCTCCCGGGGCGCGGCCCGCGGGCGACGAACTACGCGCCCGACGCCGTCGCGCCGCGAACGCCGCCGACCGAGCGCTGGCGAGCCGAGGTGGGCCGAGCGGTCGGCCGGGTCGTGGTCGCCGGCGACACCGTGTTCGTCCCCGCTGAGGACGCCCTCCACGCGCTGCGGCTCCGCGACGGTGAGGAGCGCTGGCGGGCGCCGATCCGCCCGTACGGGGTCGCCGTCGCCGACGGCGTCGCGTACGCCGTCAGTCGCGACGAGCCGCTGGTGTACGCCTTCGAGGCCGGGACGGGCGAGGAGCGCTGGCGCGCCGAAGCGGCCGCCGACTTCGCGGCCGCGCCGCTGCCGGTGTCCGCCGGCGACGCGGTCGTCGTCGGCGACACTGACGGCCGGGTCGCGGCGCTCGCTCCCCGAACGGGCGAGCCGCGCTGGGCGTTCCGGACGTTCACCGGCGTCTACTCGCTCGCGGCCCGCGGCGACCGCGTCTACGTGGGCACGACCGGCGGCGAGGCGTACGAACTCCACGTCGTCGAGGGCGACGACGGGAGTCCGCGCGGCGTTCCCCTGTGGCGCCGGAAGCTCCCCGGGACCGTCCGCGCCCTGACAGCCGCCCGCGAGGCGGTGTACGCGGCGACGTTCGGCGGCGGCGTCCTCCGCCTCGCGATCGGGGCCGCCGCCGGACGAACCGAGTGGCATGCCGCCGGGGCGCCCACCGTGACCGACGCGCTCGTTCACGCCGGGGGCCTCCTTGCGGGCGCGGGCCCGACGGGAGTCTCGGCGTTCGGCGACGGCGACGGCGGGCGGCGGTGGCGCGTCGGCGTCGACCGCGTCGCCCCGGTGTCGCCGGCGGTCGCCGCGGGCGACACGCTGTACGTTGGCATCGGCGGCGCGCTCCGGGCGTACGCGCTCGGCGGCGGGATCGGCGTCGGCCCCTACCGCGTCGATATCGAGCGGTGGCGGCGGGAACTCTCCGTCAGGAACGTCGTCGTCGCCGACGGCGCGCTCGTTGTCGCCTCCGACGACCTCGCCGGCTCGCCGGGCGTCGTCGTGCTGGAGTGAGCCGGCAGTCAGACCCGTTGGCTCGCCGCCGACTCCGGCGTCGCACGGGGCGTCGGCTCAGGTGCCGGGGTGTTCGCCTCAGGTGCCGGGGTATCGACTCAGGCGTCCGGGTGGCCGACGACGATGTCGACGCCCGAGGACGCGCCGATGCGAACCGCGCCCGCCTCGAGCATCGCGACCGCCTCGTCGTAGCTGCCGACGCCGCCGCTGGCTTTCACCGGCAGGTACTCGCTCATCAGCTCCACGTCGGCGACGGTGGCGCCGCGGCTCGCGAACCCGGTGGACGTCTTCACCATCGCGGCGTCGGCGTCGCGTGCGGCCGCACACGCTCGGCGCTTCTCCTCGTCGGACAGCAGCGCCGTCTCGATGATCACCTTCACCGGGACTGGGACGGCGGCGACGACCTCGGCGATCTCCTCGCGGACGGCCTCGTCGTCGCCGGCTCGCAGCCGGCCGACGTTGATCACGAGGTCGAGTTCATCCGCACCGTCGTCCCACGCGTCCTCGGCCTCGACGCGCTTGACGGTGGGCGCGTGCTGGCCGTGCGGGAAGCCGACCACCGTCGCCAGCGTCACGTCGGGCGCGTACTCGGCCGCCTCGGCGACGTAGCACGGTGGAATGCAGGCGTTCATCCCGTGTTCGGCCGCTTCGTCGAGGAGCGCCTCCATGTCGGCGAGCGTCGTCTCGGGGCCGAGCACGGTGTGGTCGATCGTCGCCGCGAACGCCGCGAGCGACAGCGAGGCGGGGTCGTCGATCGCGCGGGCGTCGACGGCGTCGTGCGCGCCGCGTCCATCCCGGGCGTCGTCGGTCATGCTCGCCACTCCGACGCGCTGCCCGGAAAAGCTACCGAGTGGGAGCGGCAGCGAGCGGGAGTCGGCCACCAGCATCGACAGCCCGCGTTCGCTGGCGGATCCCTACCCGTTCACCAAGAAGATGGCGGATCCCTCCGCGCGTTCGCTCAGGGGATTCCCCAACGCTTTCATCCGGCGGACCGCCCGAACGAGCATGGATTCGTATCCGACCGTCGCCCCGCTCCCGGGGCAACTGCTTCCGACCGGGTTCGGGCTGCCGCCGCTGCCGTACCTCGCGGGTCTCGCGCTCGCGCTGGCGGGCGTCGCGCTCGCGGTGCGCCGGCGCGACCCCGAGTTCGGCGGCCGTCACGTCCTCGCGCTGGTGCCGTGGATGTGCGTCGGCGCCGCCGGACACGTCCTCTCGGTCGTCGGCGCGCTGCCCGCCGCGGTCGCCCCGCTTTTCGGCACCCCCAGCGCCTACTTCACGACCGCGGCCGCCGCGGGGACCGCGTGGGTCGTCGCGCTCGCGGCCGGCCGCGACGACGCCCGTGCGCTCGGCCTCGCCGGCGCGGTCACGCTCCTCCCGGCGGTGGCCGGCGTCGTCGCGTACGGGATCGCGAACGGGACGCTCTCGCCGGTGCTCCCGGCGGCCGGCCTCGTCGTCGGCGCCGCGCTCGGCGTCGGTGTCGGTGCGCTCCTGTACCGCCTGCGCGAGGGCGCCGCGGTCGCGGGACGGGCGGGGCTGCTCGCGGTCGCCGCCCACGGCGTCGACGGCGTGACGACCGCCGTCGGGATTGATCTGCTCGGGTTCGGCGAGCGCACGCCCGCCTCGCGGGTGATCATCGAGTTCGCGGCCGGCCTCCCGACGGCCGACGCGCTGGGTGCCGGCTGGCTGTTCGTGCTCGTGAAGCTCGCGGTTGCGTGTCTCGTCGTCGTCGCGGTCGCGCCGACGGTGCGCGAGGAACCGCGCTACGGGTACGGGCTGTTGGCGCTCGTGACGGCCGTCGGGCTGGGCCCCGGCGTCCACAACGCGCTGCTGTTCGCGGTCGAGGTCGCGTAGGACCGCCCCGACGCCGCCTCGCCCTGCCTCGCCCCGCTCCGCCGGCCCGCCGCCCCAGCCCACGACCGCCGGTCCCCCAGTTACTCCGACGTGGCGACGCTCGTTTGCATCCCTTCGGAGTTGTACGCCGACCCGGCGCCCGCCTCGTCGAGGACGATGACGCCGGCCGAGGAGCCGGTGAGCTCGCCGAACTCGTCGATCGCGCGATCGGCCGCCGCCTGCGCGTCGAGGCCGTTCTCCAGGTGTCGCACCGCTCGCCGTGTGAGCGTCGCCTTCGCGATGTCCTCGCCGGCGCCGGTGGCGCTGGCGCCGCCCGCGGGCGCACAAAAGAAACCCGACCCGATCTGGGGAACGTCGCCGACGCGCCCAGCCAGCGCGAACGTCCGTCCGCCCGTGGAGGTGCAGGCGGCGAAGGTGTCCGTCTCGGGGTCGTGCGCGACTGCACCCACCGTGTCGTGGTCTCGCGGGTGGTCCCCGCTCGACTGCTCCGCGTCGCTGCGCGATGCGCCCCCGCCGAACGTCCCCTCCAGCCACGCGAGGTGGTTTCTCGGGCCGGCGTCCGGTTCGGGCGGGTCGGCGCCCTCGTAGGCGTCGCGGCCGTCGTCGGTCACCAACTCGCGTTCGACCTCGACCCCGAAATCGTCGGCCAGATCGACCGCGTGGACGCCCGAGACGAACACGTGGGGCGTCTCCTCCATGACGACGCGCGCGACCGCCGCGGCATTGGCCACGCCCGGCATCGAGGCGACGG
This sequence comes from Halobaculum gomorrense, assembly GCF_900129775.1. GTDB lineage: Archaea > Halobacteriota > Halobacteria > Halobacteriales > Haloferacaceae > Halobaculum > Halobaculum gomorrense. Next base: position 576,176 of record NZ_FQWV01000001.1, read on the forward strand.
CGCCGGCCTCGCGCTCGTCGGTCATGATCCCCGCGTCGGTGCGGACGACGCCGTCGGACTGGACAGCGCCGCCGTAGCCGGCGTTGAAGCGCGGGGACTCCTCCAGGTCCTCCATGGCGGAGACGACCGCGTCGACGACGCCGGTCGCGTCCGCACCGGTATCGGCCGCCTCGTCGAGGATCGCCTGTCTGGGCTCCGGTTCGTCGGGGACGCCGCCCGCGCCGCCGTGACAGATAACTCGCACGGCTCCTTCCGGGGCGGCACCGGGCATCAATCCACGGGAACCGGCCGACGGTTCGCCGCCGCGGCCGCCGGGTCGCCAGCGTCGAACGGGGACGCGCGGGGCCGGTTCGCACGGGCGTTTCGTCGCCCCGAGACGGATAACGGCAGGCTTTTTCGCCCGCCGTCGGAAGGCGAACGTGCTATGAGCTACGACATTGCCGAGCGTCCCGAAGACGGGGAGACCATCACGCTCGTCGACGAGGAGACCGGCGAACTCGACGTGCCCGAGAACCCGATTATCCCGATTATCCACGGCGACGGGATCGGCACTGACGTCGGCCCCGCGGCCCAGAAGGTGCTCGACGCCGCCGCAGAGGCGACCGGCCGCTCCATCGCCTGGATGCGCGTATTCGCCGGCGAGTCCGCCCGCGAGAAGTACGACGAGAACCTCCCCGACGAGACGGTCGAGGCGTTCCGCGAGTTCCGCGTCGGCATCAAGGGTCCGCTGACGACGCCCGTCGGATCGGGCTTCCGCTCGCTCAACGTCGCGCTGCGAAAGACGCTCGACCTGTACGCGAACGTCCGTCCCACCTACCACCTCGACGGCGTTCCCTCCCCCGTCAAGAACCCCGAGGAGATGGACATGATCACGTTCCGCGAGAACACCGAGGACGTGTACGCCGGCATCGAGTGGGAGGCCGGCACCGACGATGTCGAGCGGGTTCGCGAGTTCGTCGAAGATGAGATGGGCTTCGATTCGACCATCCACGACGGCCCGGTCGGCATCGGCGTCAAACCGGTCACGGAGTTCGGCTCCAAGCGCCTCATCCGCGAGGCCATCGACTACGCGATCAACAACGACCGCGACTCGGTCACGCTCGTCCACAAGGGGAACATCATGAAGTTCACCGAGGCCGCCTTCCGCGACTGGGGCTACGAGGTTGCCGAGGAGGAGTACGGTGAGGACGTGATCACCGAGGACGAACTGTGGGACGAGCACGACGGCGAGCAGCCCGAGGGCACAGTGGTCGTCAACGACCGCATCGCCGACAACATGCTCCAGCAGCTGCTGACGCGGACCGACGAGTACAACGTCATCGCGACGATGAACCTCAACGGCGACTACATGTCCGACGCCGCCGGCGCCCAGATCGGCGGGCTCGGCATCGCCCCCGGCGTCAACTACGGCGAAGGCAAGGCGCTCGCGGAACCCGTCCACGGCTCCGCGCCCAAGTACGCCGGTCAAGATAAGGTCAACCCGACCGCGATGATCCTCTCGGGCCGCGAGATGCTCGATTACCTCGGCTGGGACGACGCCGCAGACCTCGTGCGCGACGCCGTCGAACAGCAGATCTCCGAGGGTCGCGTCACCTACGACCTGGAGCGGCAGCGCGAGGGCGCCACGAAGCTCGCCACCTCCGAGTTCGCCGAGGAGGTCGTCGAGCGGATCCACGACCTCGCGTAAGCCGGTCGCCCATACGCCACACCGACACTCCCGCTTTTTATTTCACGCCACGTACGAGTAGCGTGGGAGATACCACTGAGGATCCCTTCGACGGGATCCCGGACGACCTGACCGCTGATTTGGACCGCTCCGAGCAGACCCTCTCGGTTCGCATCGAGCGGCGCACGTACAACAAGCCCGTCACCGTGATCGAAGGGTTCGACCCCGACGCGACCGATCTCAAGGAGTTGGCCTCGGAACTGAAGCGCGCCGTCGGCGCGGGCGGCACCGTCGACGACGGGGCTATCGAGGTGCAGGGCGACCACGAGGAGCGCGTCGGCGACCTCCTCGCGGACCGCGGCTTCAGGCTCGTGTAACTCCCGGTTTCGGACACGGCCGTCGAACCCTGTCCGGCCGGCCCGTACTCACGAACCGGACCCGTAGCGACGCCGCGCCGACGTTCACGCCGGGGAGGATGTCATTTCCCGAGGATCCGGTCGGCGCACTCGTAGCCGGCGACGACGCCCCCGTTCAGGCTCCGTTCGGGGTACTGCGCCTCGCTGGCCATTCCCGCGTAGTACAGGCCGTCGGCGACCTCCTCAGCGAGGTCGTAGGGGACGACCAGATCGAGATAGCCGCGCTCGTAGACGGGCGCCGCTCGCGGCGCGCGCGCGAGGCGGAACCGCGAGACCGAGTCGCGCGAGAACTCGGGGAACATCTCCGCGACGTGATCGAGCCACCGGTCTTCGATCGCTGTGTCGCTCGCGGTCGCGAGCCACTCGTCCTCGCGTTGCACGTAGCTGGCGACGTACAGCAGGTGGTCGCCGCCGTAGCGCTCGGGCGGGACGAAGTTCGTATGCTCGATGAGCGCGCCGAAGGGTGCGTCGTGGCCGATGTTGAGCCAGTAGGTGTCCGTCAGCGGCTCGTCCATCGTGACCACCGCACAGACGGCGCCCTGGAAGTCGATGTCGCATGCGTAGCCCGTGAGGTCCTCCAGGACGTTCGGCATCGTCGCGACGACGACGCCGTCGACGGTCTCGGTGCGCTCCTCGCCGTCCTGTCGGACGACGATCTCGGAGACGCCCCCGTCGCGGGTGTCGAGGTCGGTCACGCGGGCGTTCGTCTCGATGTGCTCGCGGCCCACGTCGTCGACGAGGGCGTCGATGACGGGCGCGAAGCCGCCGTCGAAGTAGCCGAGGATCTCCCCGCGCAAGAGATCACGCTCGCCGCGGAACTTCACCCGGCCCAGCAGCCAGGCCGCGCTAACGTCGTCTTTGCGGGAGCCGAACTTCGCGTCGAGCAGCGGCTCGAAGAAGTTCTCGTAGACGCCGCGGGAGGTGTGCTCCAGGAGGAACTCCCTGATCGGCACGTCCTCGAACTCCGCGAGGTCGTCGTACGTGTCGAACGAGGGGACTCCGCCGCGCACGTCGATCTCGAGGGTGAGCATCCCCAGCCGGAACTTGTCGTACACGCTCATGTGCGGGTACGCGAGGATCTCCCACGGGGTGTCCAGCGGGTGGACCACGCCGTCGACGTAGTAGGCGTTCTTCCCGACGAGCCACTCCAACCGGTCGCCGACCCCCAACTCCTCGGCCAACTCGACGATCGTCTCCTCGGACTTCGAGAGGTGGTGATAGAACTGCTCGATGTCGTCGCCCCCGGTCTCGTAGGTTCGCGCGAGCCCCCCCAGCGCGTCCTCGCCGCCGGCCTCGTACACCGTCACCTCGCGCCCGTTCGCGCGCAGGCGACGCGCGGCGGCCAGGCCCGCGATGCCGCCGCCGACGATAGCGATCATGTCGGTGCGTGCGCGACGGCGTGGCAAGTCGCTTGTGGATGGTCGCCGCGAGCGCCGCGGAGGGTCGTCGGCCCGGCGGGAACGCTGAAGCCGCTGGCGACCGAACGAGGTCGTATGACGGACGACGACATCGAGGTGGAGGTCGAGGTGGAGGTCGAGGTCGACAGCGACGAGCTGGAGGTCGAGGTCGACGACGCGACCGAGTACGAGGCGGAGTTGGAGACCGACGGGCTGGAGATCGAAGTCGAGGTCGAGGTCGAACGCTACGGCGGCGACGCCGAGGAACGCGATCACGAGAGCCACGGGAAGCCGGACCCCGACGTGGGGGGACCGACACACGAGCACGACGAGTGACGGCGGGCGACGGCGTCGGGATCGAGGGCGACGGCCGGACACGACCCCCGACCGGCAGTCCCGCGACCGCACCGCCGCCGGCGACGAACGCGCTTTTTAACCCACGCGGCCGCCAACGGCGGGTATGAGCGAACCACGCGTCCCCGGCGGCGGGGACGACGACGTGGAGCTACCCTGCGGCGAGACGCGGCCGCTGTCGGTGTTCGACCTGGGCATGCGCGAGTACGACTGCGCGTGCGGGGCGACCCACGGCGTCGTCACCGACGTGAACCCGCCCGAGCGCTTCCTCCCGGAGTTCCTCGTGGCGACGCTGCGGGAGGCCGTCGAGACGACCAGCGAGGAGATGCCCGAGTTCGGCACGCCGCACCTGATGGGCATCGTGTTGGAGGAGTTTCCCGAACGGGTGACGGCCGTCGACGCCAGCGAGAACCCCGACATGGGCTACTCGATGCTGTGGGTCACGGAGTTCGATTCGCGGCGCCTCCACGAGATCATCGTCGAACTCGTGATCGAGTTGATGGAGCACGCGATCAGCCACGCTGACGACACCGCGGCGATGACGAACTTCGAGGAGCAGATGCTCGAGTTCGACGTGGACGAGTTCGTCGAGCAGTACCGCGCCGAGCGGGACCTGGACGCCGACGACGTGTACATCTGACCGCGCGGAGCGGTTTCCCCCGCGATTCCGATCGCACATCCGCCAGCCATAGCGACGGCAGCGCCGACGGCGACCGGCGCCGCGTCCCGGAGCGCAGTGTGGGACACCGTGCCATTACGAATTTCGTAAAGTAGCTACGAAAATCGGCACAAGTCGTCGGCCTTATTACGATGAGCGCACTCGGAGACGGTAATGAGTCAGGACACCGACGAGGAGGCCCGTACTATCCTCCTCATCGGCAGCGGGCCCATCCAGATCGGACAGGCGGCAGAGTTCGACTACTCCGGCGCGCAAGCGTGTCGCGCGCTGCAGGAGGAGGGCGCGCGAGTCGTCCTCGTCAACTCGAACCCGGCGACGATCATGACGGACCCGGAGATGGCGGATAAGGTGTACATCGAGCCGATCACGACCGAGGCGATCTCGGAGGTCATCGCCACGGAGAACCCCGACGGCGTCATCGCCGGACTCGGTGGTCAGACGGGTCTCAACGTCACCGCCGAACTGGCCGAAGAGGGCGTGCTGGAGGAGCACGACGTGGAGATCATGGGGACGCCGCTCGACACGATCTACGCGACCGAGGACCGCGACCTGTTCCGCCAGCGCATGGAGGAGTTGGGCCAGCCGGTCCCCGCCTCGATCACCATCTCGCTGGACGAGGGCGAGGAGGTGGCCCAGCTGACCGAGGCCGACCTGCGCGAACGCGTCGAGGACGCCGTCGACGCCGTCGGCGGCCTCCCGGTCATCGCGCGCACCACCTACACCCTCGGCGGGAGCGGGTCGGGCGTCGTCGACGAGATGGAAGAGCTGATCGACCGCGTGCGAAAGGGCCTGCGCCTCTCGCGTAACTCGGAGGTGCTCATCACCGAGTCCATCTCCGGGTGGGTCGAACTCGAGTACGAGGTGATGCGCGACGCGGACAACTCCTGTGTCATCATCTGCAACATGGAGAACCTCGACCCGATGGGCATCCACACGGGCGAGTCCACCGTCGTCACGCCCTCGCAGGTCATCCCCGACGACGGCCACCAGGAGATGCGCGACGCGGCGCTCGAGGTGATCCGCGACCTCGGTATTCAGGGCGGCTGTAACATCCAGTTCGCGTGGCGCGACGACGGCACTCCCGGCGGCGAGTACCGCGTCGTCGAGGTGAACCCCCGCGTCTCGCGCTCGTCGGCGCTGGCCTCGAAGGCGACCGGCTACCCCATCGCTCGCGTCACCGCGAAGGTCGCGCTCGGCAAGCGCCTCCACGAGATCACCAACGAAATCACCGGCGAGACGACCGCGGCGTTCGAGCCCGCGATCGACTACGTCGTCACGAAGGTACCGCGCTGGCCCATCGACAAGTTCGACGAGACCGACTTCACGCTCTCGACGGCGATGAAGTCCACGGGAGAGGCGATGGCCATCGGCCGCACCTTCGAGGAGAGCCTGCTGAAGGCCCTGCGTAGCTCCGAGTACGACCCTGCGGTCGACTTCGGCGACCTGGAGGACGACGAGCTCACCGAGGAGTACCTCGTCCGCCCCAGCCCCGACCGGCCGTACGCGATGTTCGAGGCGTTCGAGCGCGGCTTCTCGCTCGAGGAGGTCGTCGAGGCGACGGGCATCTACGAGTGGTACGTCGAGCGGTTCGCTCGCATCGTCGAGGCGAGCAAGGAGGTCGTCGACGGCGAGTTCACGCCCGCGGCGATCGCCGGCTTCACGAACGCGGAGATCTCGGCGCTCGCGGGCAACGTCTTCGAGGACAGCAGCCTCACGTGGCTCCCCGAGACGCGCGGCGCCTGGCGCACCGCGGAGGCGACGGAGGCGGCCGCTGCCGGCGCCGCCGGCATCGAGACCACCGACGACGGCGTCCCCGTCTCGGCCGCCCGCGCGGGGGTCGGCGAGGTCGAGGCGAACGTCCCCGGCCGGACGTACAAGCAGGTCGACACCTGCGCCGGCGAGTTCGAGGCGTCGACGCCCTACTACTACTCCTCGCGCAAGCCCGAGTGGTTCTCCGGGCCGTTCGAGGGCGACGCCGCGGGCGGTGAACTCCGCGTCGACCGCGATGCCGAGTCGGTCGTCGTCGTGGGCGGCGGCCCGATCCGCATCGGGCAGGGCGTCGAGTTCGACTACTGTTCGGTCCACGCGGTGCGCGCGCTGCGCGAGCAGGGCGTCGAGGCCCACGTCGTCAACAACAACCCCGAGACCGTCTCGACCGACTACGACACCTCCGACGGTCTCTTCTTCGAACCCATCACGGCCGAAGAGGTCGCCGACGTGATCGAGGCGACCGCCGCCGACGGCGTGATGATCCAGTTCGGCGGGCAGACCTCCGTCGACATCGGCGAGCCGCTGCGCGACGAACTGGAGCGCCGCGGCGTCGAGTGCGACATCATGGGCACCTCGGTGGAGGCGATGGACCTGGCGGAGGACCGCGACCGCTTCAACCGCCTCATGGACGAGCGCGGTATCGCCCAGCCCGAGGGCGGCTCGGCGACTAGCGAGGCGGAGGCGCTCGAACTCGCGCGCGACATCGGCTACCCAGTGCTGGTCCGGCCGAGCTACGTCCTCGGCGGGCGCGCGATGCGGGTCGTCGACGACGACTCGGAGCTGCGGAAGTACATCGAGGAGGCCGTCCGCGTCTCCCCGGACAAGCCGATCCTCGTCGACGAGTTCCTCGCCGACGCGGTCGAACTCGACGTGGACGCCGTCGCCGACGGCGAGGACGTGCTCATCGGCGGCGTGATGGAGCACGTCGAGGCCGCGGGCGTCCACTCGGGCGACTCCGCGTGCGTCATCCCGCCGCGCTCGCTCGACGCCGAGACGATGACCCGCGTGCGCGAGGTGACCGAGGAGATCGCCGACGCCCTCGACACGGTCGGTCTGCTGAACGTCCAGCTCGCGGTCAGGGACGGCGAGGTGTACGTCCTCGAAGCTAATCCGCGTTCCTCGCGCACCGTCCCGTTCGTCTCGAAGGCGACGGGCGTCCCCATCGCGAAGCTCGCCGCCCGCGTGATGGCCGGCGAGTCGCTGGCGGACATCGCTGTCGAGGAGTCTGTCCCCGAACACTTCTCGGTGAAGGAGGTTGTCCTCCCGTTCGACCGCCTTCCCAACTCTGACCCCCGGCTCGGCCCCGAGATGAAGTCGACCGGCGAGGTGATGGGCACGGCGAGCGACTTCGGCGTCGCCTACGGGAAGGCGCTCGACGCCGCGGGACAGCGGCTCCCCGACAACGGCACGGTCGCCTTCGAGATCGTCGGCGACAGCCTCCCACTGAAGAGCACCGAGGAGTACGAGCACCTCCGCGCGGGCCTGGAAGAGTACTACGAGATCGAGCTCGTCGGCGACGTGGAGGAGGCGCTGCGTCGCGGTGACATCGACCTCCTGATCTCCGACGAGGTCGACGCGCTGCGCGCGGCCGTCACCGAGGAGGTCGCGTACCTCTCGACGACAGAATCCGTCGAGGCGTCGCTTTCGGCGCTCGCCTCCCGCGGCGAGGACCTGGACGTGCTCGCCGTGTCCGAGCGCCCGCGCCGCACGGAGGCGTGGGGTCGCGCCGACGACTGAGACACGCGACACGTGACTCGGTCCCCGGGTTCGACCGCCCCGTCGCCGCGCTACTGCAACTTTCCGAGCGCCTCGAAGAAGTCCGCGGAGGGCCCGGCGATCCGGACCGGGGGTTCGGTCGTCGCCACGGTCACCTCCGCGGGCACGTCGAGCGTGCGCTGGCCTCGCCCGTCGGTGATCACGACCGCCTCGTCGGCGTCGGTGAGGGTGACGCTCACGGCGGCATCGGGTCCGACCAGCAGCGGGGGCATCCCGGCGTCGGCGCACATCTCGGTGACGACGAGCCCGTCGACGCGCGGGTGGACCAGCGGGCCGCCCTCCGAGAGGTTGTAGGCGGTCGAGCCGGTCGGCGTCGCCACGAGCACGCCGTCGGCGTGTCCGCTGGAGTACAGCGAGCCGCCGACGCGCACCTCGTAGCCGACGCCGCCGCCGCGCCCCCGACGGGTGCCCTGCACGACGACCTCGTTTGCGGCCGGCTCCGAGCGCCACCCGTCGCAGGCGGCCGCGAGGCGAGGCGCCTCGCGGACGCGCATTCCCTCCCCGCGGAAGGCGTCCACCTCCGCGAGCACGGCGTCGACGGCGTCGTCCGGCGAGACGGCGTTGAGAAAGCCCACCTCACCGAGGTTGACCCCGAGGATCGGCACGCCGCCGGCGCCGCGGGCGGCGAAGAGGAACGTCCCGTCGCCGCCGATCGAGACGACCAAGTCGACGCGGTCCATCGCCGAGACGGGGACGCCGTCGAGGTCGAGCGCGTCCGCGGTCGCCTCGTCGACGGCGACGGGCACGTCGGCCTCGCGGAGCCTGTCGCGCAGGTCCTCCGCGAGGAACGCCGCGCGGTTGTTCCCTTTCTGGGCGACGATGCCGACTTCCATACGCGGCTCTCGCCGTCCCCGGGCAAAAAGTCACCCGACCGCGGGCGACGGCGTCGACCCGCGGTCGGGAGGCGGACGCCCGCCTCGTCGCTGGGGAACATTCATGACCGCGGACCGTCTCCGAGGTGACGATGAGCGAACGGTCGTCGGTGGCGACGGGTGCTCGACGGGCGCTCTCGCGCCGGCCGAGTTCCACAGCGCGCGATCCGTGTCCAGGTTGGCCGTGGTCCCGGGGGGGTCGGACGTGAGCGACGAGGACGACTGGTTCGAGCGCGCGCTCCGCGAGGAAGATGACACGGACGAGGAGTCGGCGGGGAGCGCCGGCGCCGAAGCCGACGCTGACGCCGAAGCCGAAGCCGGGTCCGACGCGGCGGACGCGGTGGATACAGCGGACGCAGACGCCGCGCACTCCGGCGATCGCGACGCCGTGGAGTCGATCGAAGGCGATCTCAAGGGACCCGTCGACGGGTTCGACGACGCCGCGGATGCCGACGGGTTCGACGAGGCGTTCGCCGACGGGTTCGACGACGACCGCTCGGAGGGGGGCGGCGGTGCGGTCGAGGGCGAGGGCTTCGGCGGTCTCGACGGACACGGCGGTGTGGACGGAGGCGGCGAGGAATCGCCGCCACGCGCGGACCGAACGGACGACCCCGCCGACCTATTCGGTGGGGCAGGTCCCGGTTCGGGCGACGATACGGACGCCGGCGACGGCGCAGCGGAGCCTCCGGGCGCGGCGACCGACGAGGGTGACGGAGCCGACCCGTTCGGCGAGGACTTCGCGGCGGCGATGCAGGACGCGCCGGCCGGTCAGGGCGCGGGGGGCGGGGCGGGGTTCGACGCCCCCGGCGGGGGATTCGGAGGAGACTTCGAAGGGGGGTTCGGCGGCGACGCACCCGACTTCGACGAGGAGGAGTTCGACTCCGACATCGACCGCATCGACATCGGGATCGAGGGCCTCGACGAGATGATCCTCGGCGGCGTTCCGGAGCGGTCGCTGATGACCGTCATCGGCAGCGCCGGGACCGGCAAGACCACGTTCGGGCTGCAGTTCCTGAACGAGGCGCTGGAGAACGGCGGACATGCGGTGTACATCACTCTCGAGGAGTCGCAGGAGGCGATCATCTCGACGGCAGAAGAGAAAGGCTGGGAGTACCGCCGATACGAAGCGGAGGACCGCCTCGCGGTCATCTCGATGGATCCCATCGAAATGGCGAACTCGCTGGACTCGATCCGCGACGACATCTCGCGGCTCGTCTCCGAGTTCGGCGCGGACCGGCTCGTGCTCGACTCCGTCTCGCTGCTGGAGATGATGTACGACCACCCGAGCAGGCGCCGCTCGGAGGTGTTCGACTTCGCACGGTCGCTCAAGGGGGCCGGCGTAACGACGATGCTGACGAGCGAGGCCAGCGAGGAGAACCCCTATGCCTCCCGACACGGCATCGTCGAGTACCTCACCGACGCCGTGTTTGTCCTCCAGTACGTACGTCCCTCGGACTTCCGCGAGACCCGCCTGGCCGTCGAGATCCAGAAGATCCGTGACGCGAACCACTCGCGGGAGACGAAGCCGTACGAGATCATGGGCGAAGGGCTCTCGGTGTACCGGCAGGCCAATATCTTCTAACGGATCATGTTTCTGTCGGTGCGTTCCTCGGCAGCCTCCGGCGATCGAGGAACCCTGTGACGAAAAGCGGCCCGTCCGTCTCTATCGCGAGTACCAATTCCACGAACCCGTCGGTCCTCAACGGACCCGAGACGAACTCGCTATCGCCGCCGGTACGCCATCCCGGTGACGACCGCGATCGACCCGAACAGCGCCGCGAGTGCGTACTCGGGAGCGTCGATGCTCCCTCCGAGCCCCTGGCGCTCGACGGTGACCTGCATCGGCTCGGAGGCGTCATACCGGTGGGCGTAGCCGTCGCCGTACACGATCGCCTGCATGGCGTGGGTGCCGGGCGTGCTCGCGTCGATCGACTGCGTGACGGTCAGCGTCTCGCCCGGCGCCAGCGACCGCTTGCGAAGCTCGTAGGAGTTCGTCTCGTTGTCGGGGCTGGCGACGTTCAACACCACGACCGCGGTCGCCCGCTCGTCGCCGACGTTCTCGACGGTCAGCGACAGCTCCGTCGATTCTCCGGCGGTCACGGTGGTCGAACCGAGCGACGCGTCGGTGAGACACACCTGTTGATTCCCGTTCGCCTGACACGACGACGCCTGGGCGCCGGCCGTCCCCCCGACGGCCGGACCCACGAACAGGGCCGCGATGAACAGTACCACTGCGCCGCGAACGGCCGCGCTCCGCGCTCCCATACCCGAACCGGATTCCGGATCGGACCTAAAGCCTCGCCCCCGGCTATCGAAGTTGAAACCCCGAGGACGAGAGCGGCCGCCGGGTCGCCGCGAGCGACGGCCTCGCCGACGAGCTCACCTGACGACCGTCACGGGCACCGGAGAGTTGCGGACGACCGCTTCCGCGACGCTACCGAGCACGATCCGAGAGATCCCGCTCCGCCCGTGGCTCCCGACGATGATGTGGTCGACGTCGTGGTCGGCCGCGTACTCCACGATGGCGGCCGCGGGCTTGCCGACGGTCGTCGCCGTCTCGACGGCGCCGCCGACCTCGAGTGAGTCGGCCGCCTCCGCGAGCAGCGCGTCGGCCTCGGATTTCCGGCGCTCGTACCACTGCTCTGCGCCGCTGGGAATGCCCGCGCTCGGCGCGTGGCCCGCCTCCGCGGGGTCGATCACCGTCAGCAGGACCAGATCGGCGTCGCTCCACTCGTCCGCGGCGAACGACAGCGCCTCGCGGGCCTGCGTCGAGTCGTCCACGCCGATGAGGATCCGGTCGGTCATGGCCGAACGATCCCCCCACGTCCAGAAAAAGGTCGGTTCCCGACGGCCCGCCGCGAGCGTCGCCCGCGGTGTCGTCGACCCGAGGGCCGGCGGTTCACTCCCCGTGGCGAGTCAGACAGATGGGCAGCCCCGTCACCTCGACGGGCTCGGAGTTGTCCGGCGAGTAGACGACCTGCTGGCCCTTCTCCATGTACGGCACTTTCTTCGCGAGCGACGGCGGGATGTTGACCGACTTGATCGCCTCCTCGTCGCCGAGGTTGAGCACGAGTCGGGTGTTCACCTGTTTGAAGACGGGGTCGGCGATGTCCTGTGGGTCCTGCGTGATGAGGAACAGCCCGAGGCGTTCCTTTCGGCCCTGCTTGGCCGCCTCGGTGAACGTGTTGACCACCTGCCGCGCCTGCACGTTGTCCGCGCCCGAGAGGAAGTTGTGCGCCTCGTCCATGCCGAGCACGAGCGGCGTCTCGTCGATGCGGGCGCTCCGGGGGGAGTTCGAGAGCTTGTCGTCGACGAGCATCGCGGACACCGCGAGCACGAACATCTCCTTGGCTCGCGCCGACGAGAGGTGGTACGTGGGCACGACCGTCAGCCCGCCGGGGCGCACGAGGGTGGTGTCCAACTCCGTGATCGGCGTGGCGTCTTGGTCGAACACGCCCGAGGGGACGCCGCGCACGCGCCGCTTCACCGCGTCGAAGGTGGCCTCGTGGACGCGCCCGGTCTCGTCGAGCTCCTCTTTCAGCGCCGGGTCGTCGAGGAAGCGCAGGAACTTCTGATACGTCCCGTCCTCGTGGTTGCGGAAGAAGCGGTTGATGAGGGTGAGCAGCGCGGGGTACTGGTTCTCGTTGAGCGACGCGCCGGCGACGAGCCACGGCATGTCGTACTCGTCGACGACGGAGAATGGGATCGTGAACTCGACCTGCTCGGCGCGGTGGCCCCGGCCCGGATACCGAACGCCGGCCTCCTTCGGCACGAGCGCGACGGTGTCGTCGTGGCCGCCGTACGCGACGTTCTCGCGTTCGAGCCGGCGCGCCCACTCGTCGTCGAGCGCGGGGTTGTCGTCGTGCATCTGCGCGTACTCGTCTTGCGGGTCGAACATCACGACCGCCGCGCGGGCGTCGCGCCCGTCGTCGGTCTCGTACGTGCGCCCGAGGTACTGCCGGAGGACGTTCTTTGCCCCGTGAGTCTTCCCGGAGCCGGTGCCGCCGGCGACGAGCGTGTGCCGGAACACGAGCGGGTCGCCGTCGGCGTAGTCGTCCTTCAGACGGTAGTCGACCGTCGGCGGCTCGGCCGCCGTGCGCACCTTCTCCCCGCCGACCGAGAGGTGTCCGAGGAAGACGCCATCCTCGGGGATCGCGAGCCCCGTTTTGATCTGCTCGGCGTCGCCGGCCTGCTGGACGAGTGCGCCCGGCTTGGGCACGCGGTCGACCATCCGGCGCGTGAGATCGTCGCCCTGTAAAAAGAGCACCGCCACGGGCGACAGCTCGGCGATGTACTTGTAGTCGGCCTCGGTGAACTCGCCCCCCCCGGTCTGCATCCGGCGGCGCGCGGTCAGCTCGGTGGCGTCGTCGGTGCGGAACTCCTGGGCGTATTCGAGCGCCGTGATCCGACAGAACAGCTGCTCGCCGTCGGGGTACGGAACGATCAGGTACGTGCCGATACGCACGTCCTCGCGGTTGCCGACGGTGACGAATGCCTTGAGGCTCGTCTCGTCGTCGTCCTCCGCCACGCGAAGCCCCTGCGCGACCGAGACGGTACCGATGGCGTTGGCGGTCGCCGCCTCCGCGGCGTCCATCGCGTACTGCGCGAATCCGGACTCTGCGTCCGCGTCAGCGCCCGTTCCGGCGTCGGTTCCACTGGCGTCGTCGCGGACGGCGGTCTCGTCGGCGACGCCCTCCCCGTCGCCGCCGCCCGCCTCGCCGCCGCTCGCGTCGTCGAACTGGCCGGGCTCCTCGAAGTCGCCGAGGTTCGGCTCTCCGGCGTCGGTCATGTGACGCCCTGTGGGGCGCGGGGTGAAAACCGTATCCGTCGGCCGACGGGGCGGACCTCCGACCCCGATGCGACCGCTTTTCCGACTCCGACGGGTAGCGTTCGCCATGCTACTCGTCCGCGGACGCGGCGGCGGCACCGCGCTCACCGGCACCGTCTACGAGCGCGGCGAGCGCGCCCCGTCGTTCAAGGGCGCGCCAGACGAGGACGCGCCGTACGTGTGGGTCTGCGACGCCTTTTATCAGGTCGAGTCCGGCGGCTCGGAGCTCGTCGTCGACGGCGAGGCGATCCGGGTCGCCTTCGAGTCGCCGGCCCCCCGGGGCTTCGACACGCGCGAGCAGGCGCTCGCGGCCGCGAAAGACCACGTCCGAACGCAGTTCGCCCGCGTCGGCGTTCCCGAGGCCGACGTGGAAGTCGAGATCGAGAAGCGCGACCCCGAGTGACCGGCAGCCGCGGCGTCGCCCCCGGTGTCGGCCCTGGCGTCACTCCGTTTTTTCCCACCGCACGTCGTCGTACGTCCGTAGATGCTCGGCGCCGAACCGCTCCTCGAACTTCCCGCGCAGCGCCTCCTTCTCGCCGACGCCGATCCGCGCGAGCTCGTCGGCCTTCGCCACGGGCGTCGGCGGGCCGGCCTCCGCGGCGACCTCCGAGATCACCTGTCGCGTGAGGCGGTCGCGCGTCTCCGGGTCGCTCGTGAACGCGGCGGGGGCCTCGACCTTGAACAGCACGTCCTCACGGGGCTCGTACAGGTGCATGTACGTCACCTCGTAGCCGGCCGGATCGAGGTCGCGGTCGACGCCGAGGGCGTCGCCGTCGCTCGCCAGCGGGGCGTCCGACCCGCCGCGCGAGCGCAGCCACGAGGTGAACGTGATCGCGTCATCGTCGCGCTCGCCGTCCGGGCGCCGCTCCAACAGCCGCGTGAACAGCGCGGCGTCGTCGGGCCACGGCGCCTCGACGCCCTTCCGATCGAGCGTCCGGGTGATGAACCCCGAGGTGGGGTTCTTCACGAATCCGAGCACGGGTACGCCGCGCTCGATGCACGACTCCACGAGTCGGACGTACGTCCGAACCGCCTCCTGTACCGTCTCGCCGTGGGCGACCTCGCGGAGCTCCCGGTCGCGGGTCGCCCAGTTGAGCAGGCGCTTGGGGTACAGGGGGCCGTCGAGCACGAGCAGGTCTGACACCTCGCCCCGTTCGAGGTGCTTGCGAGCGTGGTGCGACTCCGCCAGCGACAGCGCCAGTTCGTGGACCATCTCGTCGGCGAATCGCCGGCTCCGGGGCACCTTCAGCACCCGGCGCTCGGAGTTGCCGTCGTCGTACGGCATCCAGCCGTCGGGCACGTCGGGGAAGAACACCGTCGCGTCGTTGGCGTGGACCGTGACGACGATAGAGCGCGCGCGGTGGAGGTCCAGATCTGTCGGCTCGGCGCCCATCGCCGCCTGCGCCACGTCGAGGACGAGGCCGTTCTTGAACGACGTGGGGTTCAGCGTGCCGGAGTCGACGCCGCGGCTCGTCTCGAAGGGGCGCTCCGCCAGCGCGGCGTCCTCGACTGGCGTTTGCCGGAGCTCGTGGTCGCCGAGGCCCTCCAGCACGACCCGGCCGTCCTCGCGGAGCGGATCGAGCCACTCGCTCCACGCCGTTCCAGCGAGGTCGTCGTGGTCGGCGTCGTCGACCCCGTCGGCGATGGCCGAGGCGAGGTAGGCGATGGTGTCGACGTGTACGGGGTCCAGCGTCACGCCCGAACGCGGGCGCCGACGGCGCAAAAACGGTGCGGTCGGCGGCGTGGTCGGCGGCGGCGATCGGGCCCGTCGCCGCGCCGCAGCACCGCCCGGCGCGCCGCTGTCTTCATACCCCCGCGGGCTCTTCTTCCGGTCGTGATACGCGCGGTCGGGTTCGACCTCGACGACACGCTCGCCGTTCCGGAACGCTCGCGGACGCGCCTGCTCGCGGAGGCGCTCGACGCCGGCGGTGCCCCGGAACTGACCGACGTCATCGACCGCGTGGCGTACCTCGACGCCCACGCCAACCACCGCACGGCCGACAGCAGGGTGCCCGTCTTCGCGGAGCTGCTCGGCCCGCACGACGCCGAGGCCGACCCGGCCGAGGTGGCCGCGGCGTACCGCGAGGCCGTGACGACCGCACTGGTGCCGGTACCCGACGCACCCGAGTTGGTCACCGCCCTTCGCGATGCGTACCGCGTCGGCCTGCTCACCAACGGGCCGGTGCGTGCGCAGTCGGCCAAGCTCGACTACCTCGACTGGTGGGACGCGTTCGACGCGGTCCGCATCTCCGGCGACCTGCCCGCGGGCAAACCCGACGAGCGCGCCTTCGCGGCGCTGCTGGATGCGCTCGAGGCGGAGCCGAAGGAGACGGCGTTCGTCGGCGACCATCCGGTCGAGGACGTGCGGGGCGCCGCGGCGGCGGGGCTGCGGACCGTCCACGTGCTCGGCGAGGGGGACGAACCGGCGCTGGAGGCGGACGCCTCTGTCGCGCGCGACCGTCTCGCGCGCGACCTTCCGGGGATCCTCCGCGAGCTGTGATACGCTGGCGCGGCGACGCCGACGCGCTACCGGCGGCCGGCCTCACGCGGCGCCGGCGTTCACGACGGCCCGGAACGCCGACAGCGCTCGCTTCACTTGGGCGCCGTCCTCGACGAAGACGACCGTTCGCGGGGGGGTGACCGCCTTCGGACGCACGCGGAGCCCGGCCTCGCCGGCGGCCGCCGCCGCGGCGTCGGGGGCGGCGGCGAACTCGACGCGCGCGCGGTCCGGATGGACGAACACCTCGGCGAGCGGACGGGTCGCGTTCCCACCCCGGTCATCGTCGGCGTCGCCGGCGTCGCCGAGTAACACCCGGTACGCGAGCGTCCCCTGCGTCGTCGGCTCCGCGTCGGGATCGGCGTCGCGCACGCGGAGCGTGGCGAGGGCATCCCCGTCGCCGATGAGTTCCGACGCCAGCAGCTGCGCGATGCGGACGCCGTCGGTAGTCTGGTCGTCGACCATCACGAGCCCCCCGTCGCGGCGTCGTCGCCGGCGGCGTCCGGGTCCCGCTCGTCGCCACCGTTCGCTCCGTCAGCCGCCGCGAGTACCTCCTCGCGCGCCGCCTCGGCGACGGTCCCAACGTCGACGCCGCGCTCGCGCGCGACGAGCACTGCGGCCGTCTCCAGCGTCACTCCCGCTTCCCGCTGGCGCCTGTTGGCCGCGGCGACGGCGTCGCGCTTCTCCATCCCGTCGGCGACGATCGCGTCGATCGCCTGTTCGAACGTCGACTGCTCTCTCAGGATCGACTCGTCCGGGACGAAGTCGGCCGGGACGTGCACCTCGGCGGGGTCGAACTGCGTCACGAGGTCGCCGTCCTCCTCGGCGAGCAGCCCTCGCCCGGTCGCGATGTCGACGAGGCGCTTCGCCTGATCGGGCGAGAACCAGTCGCGGTCGAGCGAGAGCGCGACGACGAACTCTCCCTCGCCCATCCGGTCGGTGCCGGCGCCGCGGAACGGCGCGGCGACGGCGGCCTCCAGCGTCATACCGGTCGGTTCGCCGCCCGGAACAAAAGCCGCTCGTTGGGCGGCGCCCGTGTGGGCCGACCCCGCGGGTGCACAGTCGCGCGCACGCCAGCGAGTCACCTACGCGAACGCCAGGGAGTCGTTGGCGTCGGATTCCTCTGCCTGGGAGGCCTTCTCCCAGGCGCTGCGGAAGTCCGCCATCGTGATCTCGGTGCGGTCCTCGCGGATAGCGAACATCCCGGCCTCGGTGCAGACGGCCTTCACGTCCGCGCCCGAGGCGCCCTCGGTGAGCTCGGCCAGCTCGGCGAAGTCCACGTCGTCGTCGACGTTCATGTCGCGGGTGTGGATCTCGAAGATGAGCTTGCGCCCCTCGGCCTCGGGCTTGGGAACCTCGATGAGGCGGTCGAAGCGGCCCGGGCGGAGGATAGCCGGATCGAGCATGTCGAAGCGGTTCGTCGCCGCGATGATCCGAATCTCGCCGCGTTCGTCGAAGCCGTCCATCTCGCTCAGGAGCTGCATCATCGTGCGCTGGACCTCGGCGTCGCCCGATGTCTTCGAGTCCGTGCGCTTGGAGGCGATGGCGTCGATCTCGTCGATGAAGATGACCGCCGGCTCGTTCTCGCGGGCGACCTCGAACAGGTCGCGAACGAGCTTGGCGCCCTCGCCGATGAACTTGTGGACCAGCTCGGAGCCGGCCATCTTGATGAACGTGGCGTCGGTCTGGTTGGCGACGGCCTTCGCGAGCATCGTCTTCCCCGTGCCCGGCGGGCCGTGCAGTAGGACACCGCTGGGCGGCTGGATGCCCACCTCGGTGAACATCTCCGGGTTCTTCAGCGGCATCTCGACAGTCTCGCGCACCTCGTTCATCTGCTCGTCGAGCCCGCCGATGTCCGCGTACGTCACGTCCGGCGAGTGCTCGACCTGCATGACGCGGGCGCGCACGTCCGTCTCCTTCTCCAGCTTCTTCACGACCGACAGGGAGTTGTTGACGGCGACGCGGTCGTCGGGATCGAGGTCCTCGCGCATCTCGTCGGTGACCTCCGTCAGCGCCTCCTGATTGTTTCCGTGCTGTTTGATCACGACGCCGTCGTCGGTCAGTTCTTGGACCGTCGCGACGAACAGCGGCGACTGCTTGAGTTTCTTGTTCTCGTGCGTGAGCCGCTCGAGCTTCTGTTGGTACTTGTTGTTCTCGGCGTTCGCGTCCAGGAGCTTGTCGCGCATCTCCTCGTTTTGCCCCTCGAGAACCTCGAGGCGCTCCTGGAGGGCCTCGATCTTCTCCTGCTGCGACGCCGCCTCCTCCTCGTACGGGAGGTCAACGTCGTCAACGGTGTCAGTCATCGGCGAGGCTAGGGCGGTGAGTACTAAGAGACTTCGGGTAGGAGTGATGGTGATGAGAATCTAATACACAGAAGTAATAGAAAATATGGAAAGTATTAACAGGCGGCATCGATACGTTCCCTATACATGAGCGCATCCGACGCCGAGGCAGTCAACGACGACCCGTCGATCGACCGGTGGGAACGCGTCCGCGACCTCCCGCCGAGCGCGAAGCTGGTCGCAAAAGTGCTGGAGTACGAGGAGACGCTGAGCCAGAGCGAACTCGCCGAGGAGACGCTGCTCCCGCCGCGAACCGTTCGGTACGCGCTGACCAGGCTGGAGGAGGCGGACGCCGTCGAGTCGCGCTTCTCGTTCACCGACGCGCGCAAGCGGCTGTACACCCTGGCACTGTAACCGCTGGTACTGTAACCGGGGCCGTCCCACCCGCCGAGGCCACACCGCATATGGGGATCGTTAGTCGCCGAACGGCGCTCGCCCCGCACCGCCCGTCACTCCGACGCTTTCCCCGCCGCGTCGACGCCGTGGAGCAGTTCCGCGAGCGTTTCGATCCCCTCGACGAGCCGGGGGCTCGGCTGGTTCAACAGCGAGTCGTCGAGCACGTGGACCGTCGGGTCGACCGCCCAGCCGCGGTCGGCGAGCGCCGTGTCTGCCGGCTCTTGGTCCGTGCCGCACCAGTGCAACACCGCGTGGTCGGGGTCCGCGCGCTCGACGGCCGCGGCGTCGACCTCGCGCGAGCGTTCGCCCGGGGGGACGAACGGACACCGACCTCCGGCCGCGGCGACGGCGTCGGGCACCCAGTTCCCGGCGGCCATCGGGGGATCGCCCCACTCCTCGGCGTAGACCACGGGTCGCTCGTCGGGGTCGTCGGGAACGGTCGCCCGAACGCGCTCGGCCCGGTCGCGCAGATCGGCCGCGAGCCGCTCACCGTCGGCGGGCCGTCCGATCGCCGCCCCGACGGCGGCGACGGACGAGAACACGTCCACGAGCCGCGTCGGCTCCGCGTGGGCGACGGCGACGCCACGGTCGCGCAGCGCGGCCGCCGTCCCCCGCTGGAGCGGATCGCACGTCAGCACGACCGATGGGTCCAGCCGCTCGACCGCGTCGAGGTCCGGGTTCGGCCAGCCGCCGACGGCCGGCGGTCGCGACCCGTCGACCGGCCACTCGCAGGCGCGCGTGAGGCCCACGACCGTGTCGGCCGCGTCGAGCCTCGTGACCGTCGCCGTCGCGCTCGGTGCCAGCGAGACGACGCGCTCGGTCACCATCGCGAGATCTTCACCATCGTTCGGCCGTGAGAGCCACTCACACAAATAGCTCTCGTCTTGCGGTTATCCAATCACGTGACGGCGTCGCACTGCCGTCGCGACACCGTTTGATTTTTATATTGATCACGCATCCTTTGAGCACAGAGTCACCCGGGGTTTTTTGTATCCCCTTTCGGGCTCACGCCCACTCAGACGCAATGAGCGAGAACACACACACCCGACGCCGACCCGCCGGGCGCGACCGACGAACAGCACACGAACACGAAGACGAATCCGAACAGGAGAAGCAGTCCGGCGACGAGCTCGTCTGCCCCGAGTGCTCGGGCAACGTCATCCAGGACGAGGAACACGGCGAGACTGTCTGTGAGGAGTGCGGCCTCGTCGTCGAGGAGGACTCCGTGGACCGCGGCCCCGAGTGGCGCGCATTCGACGCCGCCGAGAAGGACCAGAAGTCCCGCGTCGGCGCCCCCACGACGAACACGATGCACGACAAGGGGCTGTCGACCAACATCGACTGGCGCGACCAGGACGCCTACGGCCGCTCGCTGGGCGCCCGCCAGCGCCAGAAGATGCGCCGCTTGCGCAAGTGGAACGAACGCTTCCGCACGCGTGACTCCAAGGAGCGCAACCTCAAGCAGGCGCTCGGCGAGATCGACCGCATGGCCAGCGCGCTTGGCCTGCCTGACAACGTCCGCGAGACCGCCTCGGTCATCTACCGCCGTGCACTGGACGAGGACCTCCTGCCGGGGCGCTCCATCGAGGGCGTCTCGACGGCCTGCGTGTACGCCGCCGCCCGGATGGCCGGCGTCCCGCGGTCGCTCGACGAGATCTCGGACGTGTCGCGCGTCTCGAAAGACGAGGTCGCGCGGACGTACCGCTACGTCGTTCGCGAGCTGAAGCTGGAAGTGAAGCCCGCCGACCCCGAGCAGTACGTTCCGCGCTTCGCCTCCTCGCTGGAACTGTCCGAGGAGTCGGAGATGCGCGCCAAGCAGCTGCTGAAGAATGCCAAAGAGAAGGGCGTCCACTCGGGCAAGTCGCCGGTCGGCCTCGCGGCCGCGGCCGTCTACGCCGCCGCGCTGCTCACCAACGAGAAGACGACGCAGGCGGCGGTCTCTGAGGTCGCTGACATCTCTGAGGTCACCATCCGCAACCGCTACCACGAGCTGCTCGAGGCCGAGGACGGCCTCGTCGCCTGAAGCGACTCGACCGACCACACCGCTTTTGACGTCTTCCGTCGTCACTCTCAGCGATGCGACCGCGCTACGAACTCCTGCAAGGCGTCTTCCTGCTCGCGGTGACTGCGGGCATCTTCCTGCTGATCGGTGTTCCGCACGACCCGGTGCTGGCGACGGTGACGCTCTTGTTCGGCGTCGGCGGGGTGTTCGCCCTCCTCGCTGGCCTCCGCGTCGAACGAGATGCCGCAGGCCAGGCGGTCGACCACCTCACGCTTCGCGGCGCGGCCGGCTGTTCGCTCGGCCTCGCGATGGGGCTGCTCGGGACGAGTCAGCTGCGAGGCGGCGAACTGCTGGGGCTGGCCATCGTGTTCGGCGGAGTGTTCGTCTTCGCCGTCGGCATCGCGACGATCCAGCGTCGGCCGTCCGTCGTCGCCGCCGCCGAGCAGTACCCACCGTGAGCGGGGGGACGCCAGCCTGCGACGGCAGGCGTGGCTCCCACGGATGGGCTTTTGCTTCCCCGACGCACACGAACGCACGTGCCCACGGAATCGACGATCGACCTCGACTCGTTCTCGCTGTGTGCGAGCACCGGCGACCTGACCGAGGAACCCGACGCCCGCGAGCACGCCGACCTCGTCGAGTTCCGGATGGATCTGGCGGCCGACCCGCTCGACGCGCTGGCGACGTACGACGGCGACCTCCCGCTGCTGGTGACGAACCGCCCGCGCTGGGAGGGCGGCGAGACGGCACCGTACGGTCGCCTCGACGCCCTCGCCGAGGCGGTCGAGCACGACGCGGTCGCCGCCGTGGACGTGGAACTGGCGACCCTCCGGGGACGACCCGCCGGGACGAACGATATCGACGCGAGGGGGCTGGTCGAGCACGCCCGCGATCACGGCGTAGTCGTCGTCGCGTCCGTTCACGACTTCGACGGGACGCCCGCCCCGGCGACGCTCGACCTGCTCCTCCGGGCGGCGGCTGTCGCCGGCGACGCTGGGAAGCTGGCGGTCACCGCCCGCACGAAGGGCGAGGCGCTGGCCTTGCTCGCGGCGACCCACCGGGCGACGACCCGCGGCGACCGCGTGGCGGCGATGGCGATGGGCGAGCACGGGAGCCACACCCGCGCCGTCGCGCCGGTGTACGGCTCGCGGCTCGGCTATGCTCCCGTCGACGCCGCCGACGCGACCGCGCCGGGGCAGTACGACCTCGCGACGCTGCGCCGCCTCGTCGACGACCTCTCGTGACGCGACCGAGGCGCCGCTCGGTTGCTCGCCCGCGGACGGCGCGCGCCCGACCCGCGGACGCGGGACCGCCGCGAAGCGGACGAGCGTCTGACGGGCCGTGAGAACCTTCTTATCGGTCGCTGCGGTCTGTTGGGCGCATGCAACGACGACCCGTCGTCGCGGCGGCGCTGGCGGTGGTGCCGGCGCTCGGACACGCGTACCTGCGTCGCTGGGGCCGCGGGCTCGCGTGGCTGTCGCTGCTCGCCGGCTCTGGGCTCGTGTTCGCCGGGCTGTTCGGCGTCGGGATCGGCGACGCCGCGACGCCGCAGTCCGGGACGGGGGCGGCGCCCGCGGTCGCGCAGTTCGCCGTTCCCGTCGCGGTCGTGCTCACGCTGTCGGCCGTGGATGCGTACGCGCTCGCCCGCCGCGACGCCCGGCGGGGCGTCCTCTCGTGTCCGCGATGCGGGCACGAGGTCGACCTCTCGCTGGAGTTCTGTTGGTACTGCTCGGTGGAGTTCGAGTACGTCCACCACGAGTCGTAGCCGACGCGGCGGGTCGCGGCGGCGACGCGCGGACTACTTCTCGATGATCGATTCTTCGACCGCCTCACCGAAGTGGCGGGCCACGTCCTCGTAGTAGACGAGCACCTCGTCGCCCTCCGCGAGATCGGTGACCGCCGTTCGGCCCTCGGTCGTCGCGACCTTCACCGTCTCGGCGTTCTGGATGAGCGTCTCGATGCGGTCGACATCGCCGTCGTCGGTCTCGATCTCCGCTTGCACGCGGAACATCGGGCGCTTCTCGATCTTTACGCGACCGACGACGGCCTCGCGTGTCTTCCCGTCGGTATCGAGCACCTGTACCTCGTCGCCCGAGCGGAGTTCGCTCAGGTACTTCGTGCCGCCGTCGGGCGTGCGGACGTACGCGTGGACCGCGCCGGCGTTGACGCGGAACGGCCGGGAGGCGACGTACGGCGAGTCGGCCGTCTCGGCGTGGACGAAGAACAGCCCCCGCGACATCGACCCCACGAGCATCCCCTCGTCGTGGTCCATCATCGTCCCGGTGTCGACGCAAACGCGGTCGGCAGAGCCGGTTCGTTCGACGGCCGTGACCGTCGCGGCGGTGAGATCCAGCGTCTCGCGGTCGGCCTCGTCTCTGACCTCCACGGTCTTGCGGATCTCGTCGGGGTCGTCCGTGTCGAGCAGGACGCCCTCGGCGCCGAGTTCGAGCGTCTCGAAGGCGGTGCGCGCCTCTTCGGCGGTCGTCGCGCCGGCCACGAGCATCGTGTCGTCGCCGATGCGGGCGATGAGGTTCTCCAGCGGGATGATCTGCCAGTTCTCGCTGGCGACGATCACGAACTCGGCGTCGCGGGCGGCCGCCTCCGCGAACGACTCGTAGTCCTCGTCGAAGATGCGGATGAACGCGCCCTGCGCGCGGTTGTCGCCGCGGCGCAGCGTCGACAGGTCCGCGGAGCCTGAGAAGTCCGAGGGGAGCTCGACCGTCCCGTCGCCCTCGCCGTCCTTGCCGACGATGTAGGCGTCGGCAACCGCCTCCTCGCCGTCGTCGGACTCAGCGTCGCCGATCACGTCCACGTCGGCGTCCGAGCGGAACGCCGCGACGTTCACGTCGCCCAACTCGCGCACCTTCGCCACGTCGCGCTCGTCGACGAGCACCCAGTCGACGCCGGCCTCCAGGCCGGCGGTGATCCGTCGCCGTCGCGCGTCCCAGTCGCCGACGCCGTCGTCGGCGCGGATCCAGACGGACCGCGTTCGTGTCATTACCGGACGCACTCGCGGCCGGCGCTTTAATATGGCGGATACGGAGACGGCTGCGACGCTGTGACGGCGAGGCCGATATCGGGACCGCGACGCCGACGTGGGAAGCGGACCGCCGGTGTCGGACCCGCGATGCGTGACGCCGGGACGGATCCCGGCACGGGCGAAACGACGTTGTCCCCGGACGCACAGGCGCCGGTAATGGCGATCCTGTTCGACCTCGACGACACCCTGTGTACGGACGACGGAGACCCGGCCGAGACGCTCGCGGCGGCGTTCGACCGCGCCGGCGTCGAGCGGTTCTGCGACGCCGAGACGTTCGTGTCGACGTGGACCGAGGTCGGCAACGTCGACAGCGACGTCGAGTTCTACCGCGAACAGCTCCGGATCGTCGCGGAGCGGACCGGCGGCGACGCCGCCGCGCCCGACCCCGACTCGCCCGCGCTGGACGCCGTGGCGCGCGCCTACGACGAGGCGCGCGACCACACGGCGGTGTCGTTCGTCCCCGGCGCCGAGGCGGCCCTGGAGGCGGCGGTCGCATCCGGGCGGCCCGTCGGGCTGGTCACGAACGGGAGCCGGGAGACGCAGACGACGAAGCTTGAGGCGCTCGGCATCCGCGACCGCTTCGACGCGTGCGTGTTCGGGGAGCCGGGACGTCCCGTGAAACCGGACCCGGAGCCGTTCGAGCGGGCGCTCGCGGCGCTGGACGCGGACCCGACTGACGCGATCAAGGTGGGGGACCGCCTCGCCGTCGACGTCGCCGGCGCGAACGCGCTGGGTATCGAGAGCGTCTGGCGCCCGGCGACGGACGACGCGACGGTCGGGCCGGACGACCCGGAGCCCGACCACCGGATCGACTCGATGGCCGAGTTCGCGTCGCTGATCTGAGACCGAGTCGCGGCCGGAACGGAAACCCGGGGGACCGCCTCCCCCCTACAGTCCCGACGCGGAGAGCGCGTCCTCGGCGTCGGCATCGTCGTGGACCACGCCGGACACCGCCCGCGTCATGGCCTCGGGGTCGTCGTGCTGGAAGATGGTGCGGCCCATCGAGACGCCGGCGGCGCCGGCGTCCATCGCGCCGCGGACGTCGCGCAGCGTCTGGAGGTCGCCCGAGGGCGACCCGCCGGCGATGATCACCGGCAGGCGCGTCGACTCGCAGACGTGCTCGAAGCTGGCGGCGTCGCCGGAGTACGCCGTCTTCACCACGTCGGCGCCGCACTCCTCGGCCAGCCGGACCGCGTGGCCGAGGTACTCGGCGTCGTGTTCGGGGTCCTCGCCCTCCAGGTTGGCGCCGCGAGCGTACGCCATCGCGAGCACGGGGACGCCGTAGTCGCCGGCCTCCTCGCACAGCTCCGAGAGGAACGTCATCTGCCCTGGCTCGTAGTCGGAGCCGACGTTGATGTGCATCGAGACGGCGTCGGCGCCCGCGCGGATCGCGCCCTTCACCGTCCCGGTGGGCCGTTTGTCGTTGCTCTCGGGGCCGACGGAGGTGGAGGCGTTCAGGTGGACGACGTAGCCCGCGCCGTTGAGGTTGTCGTGGACGCGCGGGGCGATCCCCTTCTGGGTCAGCACCGCGTCGGCGCCCCCGCGGGTGACGGCGTCGATGGTCCCCTCGATGTCCTTGAGGCCCTTCACGGCGCCGAGCGTGATGCCGTGGTCCATCGGGACCATGAGGATTCGGTCGTCCGTGGAGATGCGATCCAGTCGTGCGGCGAGTCCGGCGTGTTCCATTGGTGTGGTATGGCGTGATCGGGGGTAAATGGCTTGCGAACGACTCAGTCGGAAGTACCTTCGGGTGTCGGCGTCCGTCGCCCGTACCCCTCCAGGGCCCCCTCCTTCAGCTCGCGCGCCTTCGATTCGAGGCGATCGGCCGTCGCCTCCGTCGGTTCGTTCGACTCGTGTCCCTCGGCGACGATGTCGACGAGCGCCGAGCCGACGATGACGCCGTCGGCGCCCGCCTCGACCACCGTCGCGGCCTGCTCGCCCGAGGAGATGCCGAAGCCGACCGCCTTGGGCAGGTCGACGCCCTCCAGGCGCGCCAGCGACTCGGTCGTCCGGTCGGACACCGACGACGACGCGCCGGTGACGCCCAGCCGCGCCTGGACGTAGATGTAGCCCGAGGAGACGGCCACGAGCTTCTCCAGGCGGTCCTCGCCGGTCGTCGGCGCGACGATGGAGACCAGGTCGAGCCCGAACTCGTCGCACGCCTCCCGGAGCGCCCCCGCCTCCTCGGCCGGGAGGTCGGGAACCACGAACCCGGAGATGCCGACCGAGGCCGCCCTCTCGACGAACGGGCGGGGTCCCTGCTCGGACCCGAACTGGTAGATGAGGTTGTAGTACGTCATGCACACCAGCGGCACGTCCACGTCGAGGTCCGCGACGAACTCGAAGAAGCGCGTCGGCGTCATGCCCGCCTCCAGCGCGCGCACGACGGCGTTCTGGATCGTCGGCCCCTCCGCGATGGGCTCGGAGAAGGGGAGGCCCAGTTCGATCACGTCGGCGCCGCCCTCGGCGAGCGCCTCGACGTACGCCAGCGACGACTCGTAGTCCGGATCGCCCACCGCGAGGTACGGGACGAACGCCGGCCCGTCGGCGAACGCGGCGGCGAGGGGATCCGACCCGCCGGCGTCGCTCATCGCAGTCCCCCGTTGAACATCGACATGTCCGGCGCGTTCGACACGTCGCGTTTGGCGGTCTCCTCGATGGCGGTGTCGAGGTCCTTGTCGCCGCGCCCGGAGACGTTGATCACCGTCACGTCGCCCAGTTCGTCGTGGTGTTCGTGGAGGTAGCCGAACGCGTGGGCCGTCTCCAGCGCGGGGATGATCCCCTCCTCCTGGGAGAGGCGGTGGAACCCCTCGATCGCGGCGTCGTCGTCGACGTTCACCGGCGTCACGCGATCCTCGTCGACGAGGTGCGCGAGCTCCGGTCCGACCCCGGCGTAGTCCAGCCCCGAGGAGACGGAGTGGCTCTCGACGATCTGGCCGTCGCCGTCCTGCAGGAGCTTCGTGCGCGCGCCGTGGAGCACGCCCTCCGTCCCGGTCGACAGCGACGCGGAGTTCGGGGCGACGCCCTCCGTCTCGTCGACCGCCAGCGAGGAACCGCCCGCCTCGACGGCCAGCAGCTCGACGGACTCGTCGTCGACGAAGTGGTGGAACGACCCCATCGTGTTCGAGCCGCCGCCGGCGCAGGCGACGACCGAGTCGGGCAGCCCGCCCGTCCGGTCGACGACCTGCTCGCGCGCCTCTTCGGATATCAGCGCCTGGAAGTCACGCACCATCTTCGGGAACGGGTGCGGGCCGACGACCGAGCCGATGACGTAGTGGGTGTCCTCGACGTTCGTCGCCCAGTCGCGCATCGTCTCGGAGATCGCCTCCTTCAGCGTCCCCCGGCCCGTCGTCACCGGGGTGACCGCCGAGCCGTTGATCTTCATCCGGAAGACGTTCGGCCGCTGGCGGTTGATGTCGCGCTCGCCCATGTACACCTCGCAGGGCATGTCGAGGTGGGCGGCCGCCATCGCCGTCGCGGTGCCGTGCTGACCGGCGCCGGTCTCGGCGATGATGCGCTCTTTGCCCATGTACGTCGCGAGCAGCACCTGTCCGAGCGCGTTGTTCAGCTTGTGTGCGCCGCCGTGGAGCAGGTCCTCGCGCTTGAGGTACACCTCGGTGTCGTAGCGCTCGGAGAGCCGGTCGGCGCGCTGGAGCGGCGTGGGGCGGCCGCCGAAGTCGCGGATGCGCCGACGGAACTCGTCCACGAAGCCGTCCTCGTTGTTGAGGACGTACCGCTCGTAGGCGTCGGTCAGTTCCTCGATAGCTGGCATCAGCGCCTCGGGGACGTACTGGCCGCCGTAGCGTCCGAACTTCCCGTCGCCGGCCGGGACCCACTCCCCGTCGCCGTCGCCCCCGCTCCGATCGCCGCTGGCAGCGTCACTGCTCATACCTCCTCCTCCGTTTCCGCGGCCGTAAAGCGCCGGGTATTGGCAGAGACGTCGCCGCCGGTCCCGGCCGCGTCGTCGCCCTCGGCGTCCATGATCGCCGAGCCGATGAGCAGGGCGTCGGCGCCTGCCTCGCGCATCCGCCGCGCGTCCGCCGGCATCGCGATCCCCGACTCCGCGATCAGCGTCACCCGGTCGGGAACCTCGGGCGCGAGCGACTCGAACGTCGAGAGGTCGACCTCCAGTTTCCCCAGGTCGCGGTTGTTGACGCCGATCAGATCCGCGCCCGCAGCCAACGCCGCCGCGAGTTCCTCGCGCGTGTGGACCTCGACGAGCGGCTGGAACCCGCGGTCGCGGGCCGCCTCGACAAGCTCCGCGAGGTCGTCGTCGACGAAGCGCGCGATGAGCAGCACCACGTCGGCCTCGACGGCGTCGAGTTGGTCCTCGCGCACGAGGAAGTCCTTCCGGAGGACCGGCACGTCCACTGCCTCGCGAACCCGCTCGAGGCTCTCCACGGAGCCGTCGAAGTGATCCGGTTCGGTCAGCACCGACAGCGCCGCGGCGCCGCCCTCGACCATCGACTCCGCCAGCGCGACGGGATCGTCGCGACGCGCGCCGTCGGTCGTCGGGCTCGTCGGCTTCACCTCCGCGATCACCGGGACGCGCCCGTCGGCCTCCGCGGCCGCGAACGCTTCTGGCAGCGACCGCGCCTCGACGGATACGCGCTCGTCGCCGCCGGACCGCTCGCTCGCGGCCTCGAGGATCGAGCGCACCGCCGGCGCGAGGTCCTTCGATCGTGTGTTCATCTATGTACATCGGTGGTCTCTTTCGTACAAAAGTGTTGCGTCGACCGGGCGTCCCCGGGACGACTGCCCCCGCCGACGCCGCCAATCCGGGCCGCACGCGACGACCGCGACGGACGGGATTGAAGCGTCGTCGTCACGTCCGGTCGAGTATGACGGCCACACTCGGCGGCGGCCCGGGCGACACCGGCGTGTTCGGACGCCGCTTCGACGCGATCGATCGGGCGGTCGAGCTCGGAACCGCGAGCGGGCGGCTCATCTCCGTCTCCTTCCCCGAGGCGCTTCCGTCGGACGCCGACGGCGAGCACGCGCTGTTGGACCGGCTCCACGAGTACCTCGGCGGGGCCGAGGACGACTTCGCGGACGTCGCGGTCGCGATCACGGTCCCGACCGACCAGCGGTCGGTGTTGGAGTCCGTTCGAAACGTCCCGTACGGCGAGTCGGTCGACCTCGCGCGCGTGGCGAAGATGACGGCGGGACTCGACCACGAGGACGAGAGCGATCTCCAGACGGCCCGGCAGGCGCTTCGTGCGAACCCGGTGCCGATCGTCGTTCCGGATCACCGCGTCCGGCGCGCGGAGGGAGCGACGCCGGAGCCGGTGGCCGGTCGACTCAGGGAGATCGAGTCGCTTTGACTCCGCTGCGAACGGCGGCGCAGCGAGCCGGACGGCCGAGGGCAGCGAGCCGGACGGCCGAGGGCAGCGAGCCGGACGGCCGAGGGCAGCGGGCAGTCACGGGCGCCAGTGGAGCGGGGGGAATCGGGAGTCACGACCGACGCGCGCCTACCGCTCTGCGTAGTCGGGCTGTTCCACGTCGGCCTGCTCGTATCCCGCCTCCTGCCACGCGGTGAAGCCGCCCTCGAGGTGCGCGACGTTCGCGTAGCCCATCTCCTGTAGCGCCTTCGCGGCGAGCGCCGAGCGGCCGCCCTCGTTGCAGTACAGGACGAACCGGCGGTTCGTCTCGAAGTAGTCGCGGTAGTACGCCGTCTCGGGGTCCGCCCAGAACTCCAGCATCCCGCGCGGGGCGTGCGTGTCGCCGGGGATCGCGCCCTCGATCCACCGCTCACGCACGTCGCGCACGTCGAGGAACTTCGTCTCCGCGGGGCCGTCGTGTCCGTCCTCGTCGGCTCCGGCGCCGTCGACGGCGTCGTTCTCCTGTGCGGCCCACTCCTCGCGAGCCTCCTCGACGGTCAGCACCGCCACGTCGGCTTCGGCCTCGGCGGCCATGTCCCACGCGTGCTTGGTAACGTCGCCCATGGGTCGAGGAGAGCGAGCGCGGGACAAAGAGCTACCGGCGGGCGCCGAGGGCGTCGGCGTCGAACTCGTGGGCGACGAGCGTGAGCGCGTTCACGAGGTAGTGAGCGACGACCACCAGCAGGAAGCTCCCGGTGTGCACGAACGCGGCCGCGAGCACGAACCCGAGCGCGCCGGTGGCGACGACGCCCGCGCGTCCCTGCACGCCGTGCCCGAGCGCGAACGCGACCGACGAGCCGGCCGCCAGCAGCCACGGAGAGACGGCGACCCCGGTCGCGGCCGCGCCCGCGGCGAAGGCGCCTACGAGGACGGCACGAAAGAGGAACTCCTCGAACAGCGCGACCGTCGGCAGCACGGCGACGAGCAGGATCGCCCACCCGCCGAGCGTGTCGGGCGCGAGCGCGCCGCGGAGCGCCTCATTCACTTCCACGCCGGCCCGCTCGGCGACTTGACCGCCTGCCTCGCTGGCGAGCCACAGTGCGACGCCGAGGCCGACGCCCGAGACCAGATCCAAGAGCGTCGCCACGGGGACGAGCCCGAGCGCCGCGGCCGGCACGTCGGCCCACACCGCGGCGGCGATGAGAGCCGCGCCGAAGACGCCCTGTGAGAGCGCCACGTTCGCCAGCAGCGCGCCCGCCGACAGCGACGCCTCTCGCTCGGCGGCGGCGACGGGACTCCGCTCGGGCGTCGAGAGCGACCGCTCGGCGTCGGGTTCGGTCGCCGGGTGGAACGGGAGCCTTGTCGCTGGCCCGGGGTCCTCCGGCGCGGGGGTTGAGCCGTCGCCGGAGTCGGTGCCGTCGCGGGTCGACGGCTCGCCGGTCGGTTCGAATCGGGCCTCGGAGAGTCGCGCGAGACCCAAGAGGAGAAGCAGAACGACGCTCGCCAGCCCCGCGAACGCCGTCCAGCGCGTCACGCCGGGTCGCTACTGCGGGCTGGGGCTGGTCGGTCCGTGGCCGGCGCCCTCGCCGGTCTTCTCCAGCGCCGAGCCGGTGATGCTCTTGAGGCGGTCGACGAGCGAGTCCTTCTCGGGCTCGCCCTCCAGCGCGATGTCGAGCACCTCGGAGATGTGCTCGACGGGAATGATCTCCACCATCTCCTTGTACTCGTCTTCGATCATCACGTCCTGCTCGTTCGCCTTCGGGATGATGACCCGGTCGCAGCCGGACTTGGCGGCCGCCTCGATCTTGTGGGTGACGCCGCCGACCGGGAGCACGTCTCCCCGGACCGACAGCGAGCCCGTCATCGCGAGGTTCTGGTCGACGCCGACGTTCTCCAGCGCGGAGATGACGGCGGTGGCGACCGTGATGGACGCCGAATCGCCGTCGACGCCCTGCTGGCCCGTCTGGACGAACTGGATGTGAATGTCCTTCTCGGTGATGTCCTCGTCGGAGAACTTCTTGATGATCGCCGAGACGTTCTGGACGGCCTCCTCGGCCATCTCCTGCAGCTGCCCGGTGGCGATCACCTGGCCGGGCCCCTGCGAGGGCGTGACCTCGGCCATGACCGGAAGCATGATGCCCGAGTCCTCGCCCATGACGGCGAGCCCGTTCACGCGGCCGACCTGGTAGCCGTCGGCGACCTGCAGCTCGTAGTCCTTGCGGCGCTCGATGTAGTCGTCGGCGAGCTGCTGTTCGATCGAGCGGCTACGGCCCTTCGCCTGGAGCACGTGGTCGCGGGTGACGATGTCGGCGTCCTCGCCGCGGGCGATGTCGCCCGAGACGCGGACGAGCCCACCGAGGTTCCGTAGCTCAAGGGTGAGGTGGCCCTTCCGGCCGGCGCGACGGCGCGCGGTGAGGATGACCTCCTCGATGGCCTCCTCGCTGAACGCGGGCAGCCGCCCGTCCTTCGCGATCTCCTGGGCCACGAAGCGAGCGTACTTGCGGCGCATCTCGGGGGTGTCCTCGATGGTGTCGTCCATGTACACCTCATAGCCGTACCCCTTGATGCGCGAGCGCAGCGCAGGGTGCATGTTCTCCATCGCGTCGAGGTTCCCCGCTGCGATCATGATGAAGTCCGTCGGCACCGGCTCCGTCTGGACCATCGCGCCCGAGGAGCGCTCGGACTGGCCGGTGATGGAGAACTCGCCTTCCTGGATCGCGGTCATCAGCTTCTGCTGAGAGCGGATGTCGAGGGTGTTGATCTCGTCGACGAAGAGGACGCCCTTGTTCGCCTTGTGGATGGCGCCGGCCTCGACACGGTCGTGGCTCGGCGTCTCCATCCCGCCGGACTGGAACGGGTCGTGGCGTACGTCGCCCAGCAGCGCGCCTGCGTGGGCGCCGGTGGCGTCCTCGAAGGGCGCCGACTTCTCGTCGGCGTTGTTGACGAGGAGGTTCGGGATCATCGAGTCGGAGCCCCGCGAGCCGTAGCGGAACGCGAGGTAGATGATCCCGGCCGCGAGGATACCCAGCAGCACGTTGCTCACGACGAGCAGCGAGTAGCCGAGCACCACCGCGATGATGATCCACATGAGGAACGAGCGCATCTGGTTGCGCTTCCTGGCCTCCTCCTTGTGGGCCTCGACGATCTGCTCGCCCTTGCCTGCCGGCACCGTCCGGACTTTGGGGTTGTTGCCGTCGTCGGGGTTGTGGTAGACGAGCACGTCCTGCAGCTCCTCTTTCGGGAGCAGCTCGGACATCGCCTTCGCGAGCATCGACTTACCCGTGCCGGGCGAGCCGATCATCATCACGTGGCGACGCTGCTTGGCCGCCTTCATCACTACGTCGCGGGCATGCTCCTGTCCGATCACCTGGTCGACGAGTCGGTCGGGGACCTCGATGTCGTCGGTCGAGTCGATCTTGAGGCCGCCGAGCAAGTGGTCCTCGGCGATCTCCTCGTCGATCTCGGCGTCGATCTCGACGTCGCTCCCGAGGTCGTCGATGTCGGCCTCCTGATCGGAGGGATCGTTGGAGGCGCCAACCGACCGGCCGCCGGTCGTACCGCCGACCCCGCCGGAACCGGGATCGTCGCCCGCGGGGGCGTCGTCCGGATCCAGGACATCGCCGCCGTCTCGGCTGTCGTTTCGGTCGTTGCTCATAGAATCGTCGCTACTGAAACGGAGGGTCTGTCGATTCATATACTTTCTCCCCCCGTGAGTCATCCGTGCCAGAGCGAGAACTGTCGGGAGCGCTCGCGAGGCATCGGTTTGGGTACCTCCGGGGGACTCGCCGGGCTTATAAACTCGCCGCGAATTACGTGCACGTATGCGGGGGTTCTACATCGGGCGGTTCCAGCCTTACCACAACGGCCACCACCACATGGTCGAGGAGATAGCCGACGAGGTCGACGAGCTCGTCCTCGGTATCGGGTCGGCGGGCGACTCCCACACCCGGCGAAATCCCTTCACCGCCGGCGAGCGTGTCATGATGGTGACGAAGGCGCTGGCAGACCTGGACCTGACCACCTACGTCGTCCCCATCGAAGACCTGGAGCGCAACTCCGTGTGGGTGAGCCACGTGCAGTCGATGTCTCCGAAGTTCGACGTGGCTTACTCCAACAACCCGCTCGTCGTCCGCCTGTTCGAGGAGGCGGGCGTCGAGGTTCGCTCGTCGCCGATGTTCCGCCGCGAGGTGCTCGAAGGGAGCGAGCTCCGCCAGCGGATGATCCGCGGCGACGGCTGGAAGCGCCTCGTCCCCGACGAGGTCGCCGAGACCATCACTGAGATCGACGGCGTCAGCCGCATCCGACAGGTGGCGTCCTCCGACGCCAACGGCGCCGACCGCGGCGTCGACGGCGACGACGCCACCGAAACGGAGAGCGCCCTTCCCGAGAGCGGCCCCGACGGCTCAACCGTCGACCGGGCGTGATCCGCCGATGTTGACCCTCGCCTCCGACTTCGGCTCGCCGTACCCCGCCGCGATGAAGGGCGTGCTCCGCTCGCACGGCGTCGTCGACCTGGTCGATGTTGCCCACGACCTGCCGCGAAACGACCCCCGCGCGGCAGCCTTCTGGCTCCGGTTCGTCCTCCCCGAGTTCCCGCCCGGCGTCCACCTCGTCGTCGTCGACCCCGGCGTCGGCACCGACCGCGCGGCGATCTGCGTCCGTGCCGGCGATCACGCGCTCGTCGGCCCCGACAACGGCTGTCTCCTCCCGCCCGCTCGCGCGCTGGCGGCGAGCGGCGAGGAAGACGACGGCGGCGACGCCGCCGATATCGAGGTGTTCGCCGTCGACGACGCCGACCCCCGGTCCAGTACGTTCCACGGTCGGGACGTGTTCGCGCCCGCGGCCGCCCGCGTCCACGAGGCCGGCGTCGACGCGATCGAGTCGCTCGACGGCTTCGCCCGCGTCGACGGCTACGACGACTACGAGATCCCGAGCGCGTGGGTCGAAGCGGAGACGGCCGCCGGCGAGGTGCTCGTCGTCGACGACTTCGGCAACGCGGTCACGAACGTCCCGGGAAGCTTCCTCGACGGGCGCGTCGGCGAGACGATCGCCGTCGAGACGGCCGCCGGCGTCCGTCAGGTGCCCGTCGTCGAGACGTTCGCGGACGTGGCGAAACACGATCCGCTGGTCACCGTCGGCAGTCACGGCTACATCGAGTGCGACGTGAACCAGGGTCGCGGCGACGAGGCGTTTGAGCTGGCGCCCGGGCGGGCGGTGACGCTCTCGTTCGAGGAGGCAGTCGCGGCCGCGGTGCCGACCGCCTGATGGCCGGACCGACCGCGGCCGTGGCGACCGGTCTGGTCGTCTCTGCGGCCGCCGCCGTCGCCGCGATGAACCTCGTCGGCCTGCTCGCGTTCGCCGTCGCCGGCGCGCTCAAGGGCGCCGACGCCGGGCTGGACTCCTTTGGCGTCGCGACGCTCGGCGTGCTGACGGCGCTCGGCGGCGGAACGATCCGCGACGTGCTGGTCGGGCGCGTGCCCGCCGCGCTGCGCTCGACCGGGGACGTGCTGGTGGTGCTTGCGGGCGTCGGCGTCGGCCTCGCGGTCGCGGCGGCGCTGTCGGACGCGGCGGGTCGCGTCCGCGACCACCCCGCCTTCCTCGCGGCCGACGCGGTCGGTCTCGCCGCCTTCGCCGCCTCCGGCGCCGCCGTCGGCACGGAGGCGGGACTGTCGGCGTTCGGCGTCGTCGTCACGGCGACGCTCACCGGGGTGGGCGGCGGGAGCCTCTCGGACCTGCTGCTCGCGCGGATCCCGGTCGTGCTCCGGGAGGACTTCTACGCGACGCCCGCCCTCGCGGGCGGCGTCGCCCACGTCGCCGCCGGGGCGGCCGGCGTGCGGGGAGCGACCGCGACGCTCGGGGTCGCACTCGGCGTGTTCCTCCTCCGGGCGCTCGCGGTGGGGCGCGGGTGGTCGCTGCCGAACGTCTGACCCGGCGATCGAGGCCAGGCGGGCGGTCGCTCCAGACGGGCGGCCCGCCGTCACTCGCGTTCGGCCGCGACCCGTCCGAGCAAGTCCTCGGTGGTGAGCAGGAGGTTGTAGCTCACGGTGACGGCGACGCCGGCGGCGAACAGCGCGGGCGGCTCGGGCAGCCGGCCGTCAACGACGGTCACCACCGCGTGGACCACCAGCACTGTGCCGGTCGTGGCGAGCACGTGGACCGTCGAGACGATCGCGAGGGACCGATCGCCCCGCTCGGTCTCGACGAACAGCCCCTCGAACGCGACCGCCGCGAGGAGCGCGAACCCCGCGACTGCGCCGCCGACGAACGCGCTCGCGCCGACGACGCCGGGGACGCCGACGGCGTGAACGACGACCGCGCCGCTCCCCCACGTCGCCAGCGAGAAGCCGTACGCCTCCGACTCGGCGGCGAGGTTGCGCGCGAGCCGCGAGGACGGGCCGTCGGGGGTCATCCGGCCGCGTCGTCGAGGATCTCCTCGACCGGTTCGACCTCCTCCACAAGTGCCTCCCGCTCGAAGTACAGCAGTTCGACGCCGACGACGAAGGCCGCCAGCGCGACGACGGTGTAGAAGGTGCCCGGCTGCGTCGTGTAGAGGTGCCACGTCATGAGCGGGAGGAAGGCTCCGGCGCCGACGGCTCCGACCGCCGGCGGGACGGGATGGACGGCGTCGGCGTCGCGGTGGCGGAACGCGAGCGTGCTCATCGCGGCGAAGACGACGATGAACGCGATCGACGCGAAGTTCGTGATCGCGCCGAGCGTTCCGACCGCAGTCAGGACGGCCGTGATCGCGCCCAGTGCAAGCAGCGTCCGCTCGGGGACGCCGTCGGCGTCAGCGTCGCCGACGCGGTCGGGAAGCAGGTCCTTCGAGAGCAGGCCCTTCGCGAAGTGGCCCGTCGAGAACAGCGTCGCGTTGACCGCGCTCCCGGTCGAGAACAGCGCCGACAGCGACATGACAACCGCCCCGACCCCGGCGAGCCCGACGACGCCCGCGATCTTCGCAGCGGCGTCCGTCAGGGCGGTGTGCGGATGGTTCTGGAGGGCGACCGGAGCGAGGTTGTACGTGGCGACGGCGACGATCACGTAGACGAACACCGCGACGGGGATCGAGACCAGAACGGCCGTCCGGGTCGTCTCGATGGGGTCGCGCATGTTCCCCTGGTCGTAAAAGAGGAGCTGCCACCCCTGAAACGCGACGAACGAGACGCCGGCGGCCATCACCGGCCCGAACGACGTGATCCCGGCGATCCCGTACCGGGCGGGGTCGGGCGAGACGAGGTAGACGTAGGCGATCCCGCCGAGGCCGAAGGCGACCAGGATCGCGACCTTCGCGGCGACGAGGGCGTTCTCTGCCTGACCGGTCACGCGCGACCCGAGCAGGATCAGCCCCGTGAACCCCGCCACCGCGAGCATGGACACGACCGGGCGAAGCGGCAGTCCGACCGCGGACTCGGGGACCACCGGGAGCGCGACCGCGAACTCGCCGAAGGCGAACGCGTACATCGCCATCGAGCCGATGTAGCCGAACAACAGCGTCCAGCCGGTCATTCCCGCGAGCGTCGTGTTGCCGGTGAAACACTGGACGAACGTCACCGACCCGCCGTTCTGGTCGGCGATCGAGTTGAGGACCGTATAGGAGTAGCCCGCACACAGGGCGACGACCCCCGCGAGGAGGAACGCGGCCCACGTCGTCGCCCCCGCGATCGTCGTCACGACCCCGAGGACGGCGTAGATCCCGCCCCCGATCATGCCGCCTAGTGCCATCGAGACGCCCTCAACGACGCCGAACGATCTGTCGTCGGTCACGGCGGACAGTGTTCGGTTCGAGCACTAAACTCACACGGCCGCCCCCGCGGGCGTCCCCGGTCTGAGTCGCCCGGCCGGCGACGAACCGACTCGTCCGGCCGGCGACGAACCGCCCGCCCGTCGATCGCGTCGCTCAGTTCGCCGCGATCACGTCGTCGATCCGGAGGATCATCGTCGCCGCCTCGGTGGCCGACTCCAGCGCCTCGCGCTTGACCGCCACGGGATCGACGACGTGCTCGTCACGGGGGTCGGTGATCGCGACTGACGGACCGTCGATCACGATGCCGGCGACGCCCTCGCTGTCGTGGTGCGCGCGGAGGTCGACCAGTGCGTCGATGGGGTCGAGCCCGGCGTTCTCCGCGAGGGTGCGCGGAACGGCGTCGACCGCGTCGGCGAACGCCTCGACCGCGAGCGCCTTGCGGCCGGTGACCGCGTTTGCGCCCGAGCGGAGCCGGTCGGCGATCGCGACCTCGACGGCGCCGGCGCCCGGAACGATCTCGCCGTCCTCGTGGGCGGCGACCACGACGCCGAGGGCGTCGTCGACGGCGCGCTCGGTCTCGTCGACCACGTGGTCGGTTGAGCCGCGCACGTACAGCGTCACGGTCCGGGAGTCGTCGTTCCCCTCGACGAAGGTCACGTCGTCGCCGGCGTGCTTCTCGACGCGGATCGAGGCGGCGGTGCCGAGGTCGCTCGCCTCGATGTCGTCGATGGTCCCGAGGCGACGCGCGCCGGTCGAGCGGGCGAACGCGCGCGCCTCCGACGCCTTCACGTTCGAGAACGCGAGGATGCCCGCGTCCGCGAGGTACGCGGCGACGGGGTCGGATATCTTCTTCGAGCAGAACACCACGTCGACGCCGGCTGCCGAGAGCGTCTCGGCGATGGTGCGGCGTTCGGCGTCCTCCGCCGAGAGCGCGGCGTCGAGCTGGTCGACGGAGGTGATCGTGTACTCGGTGTCGACCTCGCCCGAGCGGACGTCGAGTTTCGTGTCCAACACCGCGACGGTCGCCTCCTCGACGCTTCGGGGCATGTTGTCGTTGGCGGGCTCCTCCTCGAAGACGACGCCGCGGACGAGCTCCGCCGCGGCCGCGGAGGCGCCGGTGCGGGTGAACACCCGGATGTCGTCGCGGTTGACGCGGCGGTCGTCGTCGTCGGCCACCTGGAGGACCGCGTCGACGACGATGCCCGCGAGGACGCCGGTCGCGATGTCGCCGGTCCCCTTCCCGGTCATCGCGGACTCCGCGACCGTCAAGAGCGCCTCGCGGTCGACTTCGCCTCCGACCAGCATACCGTCGACGGCGTCGAGCGCGAGCCGGAGCGCCTCGTGGTAGCCCTCGACCACGGCGGTCGCGTGCACGTCGTCGTCGAGGAGGTCCTCGGCGCGCGCGAGCAGCTCGCCCGCCAGCACCGCCGCCGTCGTCGTACCGTCGCCCACCTCGGCCTCCTGGGACTCGGCGACCTCGACGAGCATCTGCGCGGCGGGGTGCTCGATGTCCATCTCCTTCAGGATGGTCGCGCCGTCGTTCGTGACGACGACCCCGCCCGAGGAGTCGACGAGCATCTTGTCCATGCCGCGCGGCCCGAGCGTCGTTCGGACCGCGTTGGCGACCGCGCGGCCGGCGGCGACGTTGGAGCGTCTGGCGTCGGCGCCGCTTGTTCGCTGGGTCGACTCGGCGAGAACGTAGAGGGGTTGCTGCATGTAGCTCATGGAGTGATCACCCAGTAGGATGGTTGCGGTTCTTTATGAACATATCGTAGTGGGTCGGTGTGGAAACTACTGTAATTCGCCGGGAGAGTACCTCTCACGGCTGTCGACGGCTGCGGCAGCGTCCGTTTTCATTCCGGCGCGGCATGCCGCCCGTTCGACGCCGCCGCGGCCGGCGCGCGGAGACTGCAACACTCAAGTTGAGAGCGTCGTTGGGGGAGGATAGATGCTGGAACTGGAGCACGGGTTCCGCGTGGTCGACGTGCACGCCCGCCTCGACCCTGACGACGGGGCGGTCGTCGCCTCCCGCGGGCGCGACATCTCACCCGAGCGGCTCCAGCGCGAGATGCACCAGGCGGGCGTCGTGCAGTCGGCGGTCGCGCCGGGGCCGCGGCCGGCGGGCGAGGGGTACCTCCGCGCGAACAACGCCGTCGCGCGCCTCTCGGTCGACCGCCCGTTCCGCGCGATGGCCCGCCTGGACGGTCCCCGCGATCCGCGCGACACCGCCGTCGCTCGGCTGCGCAACTTCGCGGCGGCCCCGGACGACCACCACACCGACCCGGGCGACGTGGAGCAGTACGCCTACGACAGCCGGCTCCACGGCTTCGTGCTCGACCCGGTGCACGACGGCCTGCCGACGGAGGCCACGCTCGACCAGATCGCGGCCGCCGGCGAGCCCGTCCTCGTCCACGCCGGACGCGGCTATCCTCCGGCTGCCGTCGCCGAGACGGTGCTGTCGGACGACTTCCCGGTCATCCTCTCGTCGTTCGGCGGCTACCCCCTCGACCGGGCGCTGATGGACGAGGCGCTGGAGCTGCTGGACTCCTACGACGACCTGTACCTCGACACCGCGTTCGTGCGCTTTCGCGACGTGCTCGAACGGGGGCTGCTGGAACACCCCGACCGCGTGCTGTTCGGCTCGGGTGCGCCGGATACGCACCCGGACGTGGGCGTGATGGAGGTGCTCACTCTCGACGTGCCGGAAGATCTGCTCGATCGCGCGCTCTCGAAGAACGCTGCGCGTGTCATCGAGGCGCTGGCGCCCGGGGAACACGCCTGAATCGGAACCGCCGGATCCGCGCCGCCCCGCCGCTCGCTACGTCCGTCGGTCGTACCGCGCGACCGCGCGGTCGGCCCGGGCGGAGATGCCGTTGGGATTCCGCTTCGGCGACCGATCTCTGGTGCGCGCGACGAGCCCATCCGAAGCGCCGCTGGCGATCCCCGTGAGCACGTCGCGGCCGTTGCGGGTCCACGTCGTCGGCGTCGCGTCGCCCCCGAGCACGTCGCGGAAGGCGCCCGCGGCGTCGCCGGCGGCGTGGCGGAGCGTCCGCCGGGCCACCGACGGCCGGACTCCGTAGTTTTTCGCAAGCCGGTAGGCCAGCGCGCGGTACTTCCAGCCCAGGTCGCGGCTCTCGATCCCCCCGTCGGTCGCCTCCGACCGCCGCCGTGCGGCTGCGTCCGCGCGCCACGACACGTCGACGCCCATCCCGGCGAGCCGGTGGGCGGCGTCGCGGGCGCCGCCCGTGCGGAGGTACTCGTCGAACCCGTCCAGGTCCTCCAGTACGGCTCGCGCGAAAACGACGTTGCGACCGTTGAAGTACGACACCTCGCGGTCGACGATGCGCCGGCGCTCCAGCCCGTCGCTGGTCGCGCCGCCGCGCACCGTCCGTCGCAGCGGGCCGGTGACGACCGACGCGCCCTCCGCGAACGCGTCCTCGACCGCCTCGCGCCAGCCGGGCTCCAACTCGTGGTCGTAGCCGACGAAGGCGACCGCGTCGCCATCGGCGACCTCGATGCCCGCGTTGCGAGCGACGTTCACGTTGCGCGCCGCGATCTCGACGAGAACGTCCACGTCGTCGCGGTCGCGCACCATCCCAGTCGTCCCGTCGGCGGAGGGGCCGTTCACGACGAGTACCTCCGCGTCCGGCGCGGCGACCGCCAGCGCATCGAGGCTGGCCGCCAGCCGGTCCCGCCCGTTCAGGGTCGGGACGACCACCGAGAGCTCCATACCCCAGGGTAGGAAGTCTGTGACTTAAAAGGGGGGATTCCGATCGGAAACGGGTCGAGACCGGGTCGTCGCCAGCGATCGCGGCTGACGACCGGCTCAGGTAGCAGCTGCCTACCGATTCAGGTAGTAGACCTGCTTGCGCGCGTCCTTGAACGAGTAGCGCGAGCCCACGAGCCCCTGGTCCTCCAAGCGATTGAGGGCGTAGCGGACGGTGCGGTCGGGAAGCAGCGACTCCTCGGCCAGCTGGCCCTGCGAGAGCGGGGCGTCGCTCTCGAGAACCTTGGCCACGAGCTTCGCGCTCGGAGGCAGGTCGCTCAGGAGGTCGCGATATTCGGTGTCGGTGAGCGCGTCTGCGGCATCGGGGTCCGCGGTACTGGTGCTCATACCTCTCTGGAGCCCGAGGGTGCTGGTAAAGGTTGCCTCAATACAAGTCCAACCCCTGCATATCCCTTATACGTATTATATTACTCGGCGACCTCCGTCGATCTCGGCGGTCCTCGGGTGGTCTGTCGGGCGATCCGGGACGCCGAAGCCGTTCTTCGGGCCGGGCGAACGACCAAGTGACCGGCGGGCGAGGAGTCCCTCGTGATACCCGAGTCCCACCGCGACATCTTCGAGTCGGAAGCGTTCGCACACCTCTCGACGGTGATGCCCGACGGAACGCCGCAGGTCACCCCGGTGTGGGTGGACCACGAGAACGGCGAGTACGTGCTCGTGAACACCGCCCGCGGGCGGCGCAAGGAGCGCAACATCCGGCGGAATCCGAAGGTCGGCCTCTCGGTCACCGACCCCGACGACCCGTACCGCTACGTGTCGGTCATGGGGGAGGCCGAACTCGACGAGGAGGGGGCCGTCGAGCACATCGACAAGCTGGCGCGGCGCTACTTCGACGCCGACGAGTACCCCCACCACGGCGAGGAGTCCGGGGCGCGCGTCATCGTCCGGATCCCCACCGAGAAGATCGTCACCAGCGGGTGAGCAACCCGGGCGACGGCGTGCCCGCCGCCGGGCTATCAGTATCGTTTTACCGCTCGCCCGAGCAGTCGGGGGTAGTGTGAAGGGCCAGGAGTGGTACCAGGCCGACTCGGTCGCGGAGGAGTACGACGACAAGCGGTTCTCGAAGGGCGGCCGACTCATCGACCGCCGCGAGAAGCGTGCCGTGCTCGAAGCGCTCGCGCCGGTCGAGGACGAGCGCGTGCTCGAGATCGCCTGCGGCACCGGACGGTTCACCGTGATGCTCGCCGAGCGGGGCGCCGACATCGTCGGCCTCGACATCTCCGACGCGATGCTCGCGCAGGGGCGCGAAAAGGCCCGGCGGGCGGGGCTGGCGTCGACCGTCGAGTTCATGCGCGGCGACGCCGCGCGCCTGCCGTTCCCGGACGACCACTTCGACGCCGTGTTCGCGATGCGCTTTTTCCACCTCGCGGACACGCCCGCGAAGTTCCTCGCGGAAATGGCCCGGGTCTCGAAGGATGTCGTCTTCTTCGACACCTTCCGCGGCTCCTCGATGCGGGTGCTATACAACTGGGCGCTCCCGATGGGCTCTCGGCTGTACGCCCGCACCGAGGTCGAGCGGCTTATCGACGGCGCCGGCCTGCGCCTGCGCAGCGACGATCACGACTTCGTGTTCCCGTACGGCTTCTACCGCGAGGTCCCCAACAGCGTCGCCGACCCGTTCTGGTCGCTCGATCAGGCGATCGGCTCGAACGTGGTCGGCGAGAAGCTCTCGTCGGTCTCTTACTGGACGGCCGAGGTCTGAGACTCGGACGGTCGAAGGCGCTGTCGCCAGCGCCCGAGTAACACAGCGATCGCCGAGACGGTGACGGCGGCAGCGATCAACCACGACCAAGACGGCGACGCCGTCGCTCGTCGATCTTCTCGAAAAACGGGGTAATGCGCCGTCAGACGTCGTCGTCGATGACCTCGCCGACGGCGAAGTTGGACTTCACTTCGCTGATCTCGATTTTCACGCGTTCGCCGACCTCAGTGTCGGGGACGATGATCACGTACCCGCGTTCGACGCGGGCGATCCCGTCGCCCTGTTTCCCGAGGTCCTCGATCTCGACGTATCGGATCTCGCCGCGCTCGACCGGCGGCTGCGGGCCGTCGGTGGTCGCGGTCGATCCGGTTGCGGCGGCACCGGACCCCTCCTTATCGACCGCGTCGCGCTCGATGAGCGCGACGCGGTACACGTCGCCGAGGTCGATCGATCCGGCGTCGACCTCGCGCTTCGGAATCTCGATCGTGTAACGGTCGCCGTCCTCGCGGACTTCGGCACTGAACAGACAGATGAGTTCGTCGGAGATTTCCACGGAGATATCCCTCCACCGGCACGTTCGGGCGATGTGACATATACCTACCGCCGCACGGGGT
The DNA here is from genome assembly GCF_900129775.1 of Halobaculum gomorrense. GTDB lineage: Archaea > Halobacteriota > Halobacteria > Halobacteriales > Haloferacaceae > Halobaculum > Halobaculum gomorrense. Next base: position 619,376 of record NZ_FQWV01000001.1, read on the forward strand.
CGACCCGCGCCGCTCCCGTCACGCGGGGGGATCGTCGTCGGGGGCGCCGGTCTGCTCGACTCGACCGTCGATCCGGTTGCCGTCGGGGCGCTTGGCGCCTTCGGAGTCGTGAACGACGACTTCGCCTGGCCCCGTCGGCGTCGGCTCGTAGGCGTCGCGGACGCCGATTGCCTCCTCCAGCTCGCGAACCGCGCGCCTCTTCAGTGCGGCCGCCAGCGACTCAGCGTCCGCGCGGTCGATGTTGCGACCGAGCCCCTCGCACTCGTGGGCGCGCACCGCGCCCTCGGGGTCGCCGGGATCATCGGCGCTCGATGGGCCCTTCAGCCCGATGCTGTCGACCACCTCCCCCATCGGCTGACTCGTGCCGTCGAGGTCGACCGAGAACGGGTACGTCTCGCAGATGAGCGGTCGGTCCTCGTGGACGGCGCACGCGCCGAGTCCGTCCTCGCCCTCCTCGTAGAACACGCAGTCGCCGCAGGCGTCGGTCTGTAGCGCCCACTCGAACGTCTCGCCCTCCGGTCCGTCCTCGCCCTCGGTCAGCCCGTAGGGCACCGGACGCGCCATATCGCGCCAGTCGCGGGCGTCGGCGTCTCCGGAACCGCCCGTCTCCGGGCGGTCGCCGCCGTCTCTCCCGTCGCTGCCGTCGCCGCCGTTGCCCCCGTCGGCGTCGCCCGCCGCGGACGCCGCCCGAAGCCGGCGCACCTCGTCGGGGAAGACGGTCGCGGTGTGGGGGTCGTCGGCCTCGCTCTTGCAGCAGGCGCCACAGCGGGTGCACTCGAAGCCGATCGCCTCGACGGCGTCGGCCAACTCTCTCACGTCGAGCGCGCGGGCGCGCTCCAGTTCGGCTTCGAGTGACTGCACGGGCGGGCGTGGGTGCCTCACGCACAAAACGGCGTCGGGGCCGCCTCGGACGTGCGCGGCGCTCCGACGGAGCGGAACTCTCGATCGGTCCCCGGAGTTCCGGTCCCCTCCGGAGGCCTCTGGATCGGTCGCGACGGGTCTTAGCGACATTTATGTGTTTTCCTCGCGTTGACACGACCATGTCGGCCGCATCCGACCGGTCACCCGAGGACGTGCGCACGCCCGACCCACGCTTTGCCGCCCCCTCCGGCCTCCGAGCCGCGGTGGTTCGCCACGACGGCGAGCCGGATCGCTGCACGCTGTACCCCGACGACGCCGCCGACGCCGACCTCGTGACGACGTGGCTCTCGGTCAACGCCGACTGCCTGGTGGAACTCCACGACGTCCGCTGACGGCGTGCCGTGGATCCGGCATGGGGATGAGGTGCCTCCCGGCAGCCCTCGCCGACGGGCCCCGAGCCGGGTCACCGGTCGGTGACGCCAACCGACCCGTCCGTCGGGTCCCAGTGCACGCGACCCGCTCGGGCCAGTTTCTCGACGTGCGCCCGAACCGTCGCGCGCGCCAGATCCCACACCCCCGTGAGGTCCTTCTCGTAGGCGCGGTCGAGTATCGCGTCGAGGTCGTCGGCGCCCGCCTCGACCGCCGCGAGAACCGTCCGTTCGCGGTCGAGGCGGTGGTCGACCAGCCGGGCGGACACCGCTTTGGGATCGTCAATCCGGGGGCCGTGTCCAGGGAACAGCGCCGGCGGATCGCGCGCGTGGAGCCGGCGGAGCGTCGTCAGGTACGCGCGCATGTCGCCCTCGGGCGCCGCGACGACGACGCTCCCCTCGGCGACGGCCACGTCGCCGCAGACGACGCCGTTGCCGGTCTCGAAGCCGACGCCGTCGGGGGCGTGGCCGGGGAGGTCGAGGACGGTCGCGGGGCCGACGCGGTCGCCGGGTCCGAAGCTTCGGTCGGGCTCGACGCCGGTCGCGTCGGCGAACCGGTCCTCGTACCCCCGGCGCGCCCACACGGCCGCGCCCGTCTCGGCGGCGTAGTCAGCGACCGCGCCGACGTGGTCCGGGTGCGCGTGCGTGACGGCGACGTGGTCGGCCACCTTCTCGCGGACGACGGTGTCCAGCGTGTCGGTTCTGGCCGCCGGGTCGACGAGCAGCGTCTCGTCGGTCCCGACGACGTAGGCGTTCGTCGTCCCGCCGGGCGCGCGGGTGTCGACGGGGACCGAGAAGCGGTCGACGTGGGTGTCGGCGTCGGGCGCGCGGTCGCCGCCGTCGGCCGAACCTCGCATCAGTCGGCGCTCCGCGGCGCCGGCGCGCCGGGGTACTCCGCGTCGGCGTCGACGCCGGGGACGCCGGCGTCGGCGAAGCGCGTCAGGTCGACGCTCGCTCCCGCCACGTCGGCGGCCTCGGCGGCGCTCGCGTACGGACGGTTCACCACCAGGTCGCCCGCGGTCCCCGTCCCGATACCGGGGATGGCCGTCAGCTCGTCCATCGAGGCGCCGTTGAGGTCCAGCGGGTACGGGACGCCCGTCACCGAGCGGTACCCCCAGTCGACGACCGCAATGTCGATCGCGCGGCCGAGGTCGTGCTCGCCGGGGACCCCGACGAGGATCGGGTAGGTACCGAGCTGTCGGCCGAAGGTGGTGCCGTCCTCGTGGTACTCCAGGTACACGTCCGGAAGGACGGTCCCGGTCGGCATCACGCGCTCCAGCATCGGGCGGTCGACCGTCTCGCGGACCTCCCGCTTGTACCGCTGGAACTCCTTTTTGTGCTCGCGCGCGAGTTCGGCGCCCGTCTCGGCCATCTCGGTGCCCTCGAACGCCATCACTTGTCTGACGTTCACCCGGCGCAGCATGAGCCCCTCGTCCATCACCGAGTCGAGGAACGCCTTGTTGTGCTCGAACGTCTCGCTGGTCTCGCCCTCCAGCCCGTGGACGAGGTTGATACCGGGCAGGAGCTTCGGGAGCCGCCGCGGGGCCGAGTCGCCGAAGCTGGGGGAGTCCGCGGGGTCCTCGCCGGGGCGCCAGCCCGCGGCCTCGTTGACGACGCGTACGGCCTCCAGGCACTCCTCGGCGCTGACGAGGAGGTTGTTTTTTTCTCTGACCTCGGGGTCGGCCGATTCGAGCCCGAACGCCGCCGTGTCGCCGGGCGTGTTGTGCCGGGCGATCACCTCGATGGCCTCCCGCGACGCCTCCGGGTAGTCGGTGATCGTCACGGGGTTCATGTTGTCGAGGTGGAGCGTGCGCAGATCAGGAGCCACCTCGCGGATGCCGCCGTACAGCTGCCGGAGCGCGTCGGGGTTCGGCGCCTCGCCGTCGCCGCCGAACGCGAGGATGTCGGCCTGCCGGCCGAGCCGGAAGTGCCGGACGCCGTGGTCCGAGAGGGCGTCGACCTCCGAGACCACGTCGGGCGCGGTCCGGAAGTCGGGGTCGCCGTACAGCGGCTCCGTGCAGAACGAACACCGGTACGCGCACCCGCGCGAGGTCTCCAGTTCGGCGATAAGGTAGTCGGGGTGGTTCGGGTGCTGCTCGACGACGAACGCGCCCATGCTCGACCACCGGGACACCTCGTCGTAGTCGCGGATGCGGTTGCCGAAGCCCTCCAGCCCGCTCTCGACGATGTCGAAGGCGGCCGCCTCCACGTCGCCCATGGCGACGAAGTCGTAGTCGAGGTCGTCGCGCTCCATCTCTTGGGCGCCCGCGTTCTCCTCGCCGACGCCGAAGCGGACCGGCCCGCCCAGCAGGGTGACGCCGTCGGCCGTCCACGCGAGTTCGCGCACCTCGTCGGGCTCGGCCGGGGTGCCGCCGACGTACTTGCCGGGGACGGTCATCCCGCCGACGTAGATCATGAGGTCGGCGTCGGCCACGTCGCCCCACTTGCGTCGGTCGTCGCGGAGCTCGTCGATGGTGTGGTAGGTGACGTTGGACTCGGGGACGCCCGCGTCGACGAGCGCGCCCGCGGTGAAGCGGGGGTACGTCGAGATGTACGGTGGGACGCCGAAGTGCGCCGGCTCGTCCACGTAGCCGTCGACGATGGTGACGGAGCAGTCGGTCGGGTCCGGCGCGGTCATACCAGTCGATGGCGGGCCGAGCGACTAAACGCGTGCGGTCCGGAACCGGACGCTCGCGCGCGCCCCGGAGTCCGGGGTCGTCGCGTTCGCTCGCGGGGCGGTCACCGGCTCACGTCACCGCCGGCGCGGCTCACCAGCCGCCGCGCGTCGGCGTCGCGTGGTCGCCGCGGTCGCGCTCGTCGCTCCCGGCGGCCACCTCTTCGATGCCGCCAACGAGCGCCGCCTCCTCGTAGGTGAGGCCGTCCCCGCCCTCGAGTATGTCGAGGAGGTCGTCGGCCGTCTTGGGCGGCTCTGCGACGGTCGCCGCGGTCTCGCGGCGCTCGGTTCGGTCGGCCTCCCGTCGGGCCTCCTGTTCCCGCTCGTGCTCCCGCCGTCTCGTGCGCATTGTGTGCACCTCACAAGGAATCGAGTGGCCGAGCTATTCAGTGTTGCGACAGATCGGGCTCTCGAACCGTTTACGCGGCTTTCAGGCGTATATCCGCGCCTCGCGCCGATCGCGGTCGTCCGCCGCGTCGTACGGACCGAGCGCAGCCCGGTAGTTCCGCGCGGCGGCGGCGGCGGCCGCGACCGCGTCGAGCGCGTCGTCGGTCGCGACGGCGCAGTCGCGGGCGGTCTCGTCGCGAAAGCGAACCCCGGCGTCCGTGAGCGCTGCGACGTTCTGACGGCGCGCCTCGACGTGCCGACGCTGGTCGCTCTTGTAGCCAGTCCGGACCGCGCCGTCGAGTCGGTCGAATACCGACGCGGGGTACGTCTCCAACACGGCGAGCCGAGGCTGTGAATCGCCGGCGCCGGCGGACGCCGGCAGCGCGGGCGGAACGCACACGTCGTCACGGTCGATCAGTCGCCGGAGGAGCACCGAGATGCCGTAGTAGGTCTGCGTTTTGATCCGGAACCCCGCGGGGTCCTGTCCGCCGTGATCATCGTCGGTTGCCCGCCGGATCGACCTGCCCGCGTCGGCGTCGGCGCCGTCGCGAACCGCCTCGTACAGGTCGCTCGGGTCGTCGACGCCGTCGAGTACGCCCCATCGGTCGGGCGTCGCCTCGACGAACTCGCGCCAGGTACGGTCGCCCAACACCCACGCGGGGAGGCTGAACGGCGCGTCGATCCCCGCGACGGCGGGCCCCTCGACGCCGCCGAGGCGGTCGGCCAACGCCGGTAGCACGTCGTCGCGGGCGGTCGAGTCGAGGTCCAGGAACTCCGAGGCAGAGGCCAACTCGGCGACGACGAGTCCGTCGTCCGCGCCCTCGTCGACGACGCAACGGGCGACCCAGGTGTCGGTGCCCGCGCTCGCGGCCGCGGCGCTGAGGTCGACGCCGTACGCCGAGTCCGGACGGGTGGGCCGAGACACAGATCTCGGGAGGAGCGCGACGCGCAAAACCGCGGCGGCTCCGGCCGCCCCGAGCGGGCGCGAACCGGGCGGCGCTCGGAGGGGCGAGGGAGCGATACCGGAAGCTCCGGCCAGCCCCACGTCGTTTATGCCGCGCGCGGTCCAAGCCGAGCGTATGCCCGCTACGAAGGAGGTCAAGTGCGTCAGCGACGACTGCGAACTCGACATGTTCGAGAACCACTACACCTACGACATCGCGGACGACCACACCGTCGCCGACCTGTCGTGCCCGCTGTGCGGCGGCAGCGACCTGGAGGAGATCGAGCTGTAACCATGCCGGAACCCGACCAGTTCGCCGAGGGCGCCAACCGGATCAGGGAAGTGAGCGAGTCCGCCGTGAACACGGTGCTCGACCGCGTCGGCCGCGGCGTCGCGACGGTACAGGAGAAGTCGCCGCTCGCGTACGACCTGCTGGAGTCCGAGGACGCCTACCTCGTCGTCTTCGATGCTCCCGGTGCCGAGCGCAGCGACGTGCAGGTGCGGTTCAACGAGGGCGCCGTCGAGGTGCGGATCGACCGATTCCGCGACTTCCGCGAGGGCTTCGAGATGCGCTTCCCCGGCCGCGGGCTCGCGCTCGACGGCCGCGCGGAGCTGCCCCCGGGCGCCGCTGTCGAGCCCGAGGACGCCACCTCGACGCTCACCGAGCACGGAACGCTCCGCGTCCGGGTTCCCAAGGCCGAAGGGGGTGCCGTCGCCGTCGAGGAGGGCGAGGCGGACGCCGAAGCCGACGACGCCAACGGCGGGGACGACAAGCCGGGACAGTTGGACAGCGAAGAAGACGACGCAGAACCGACGGAGGCGGCCGGCGAAGCCGACGCCGCCGGTTCGGACGAGGGGACCGACGACTCGGACGCCGAGGCCGACGCCGACGACGAACGGTAACTGTTCTCGTTCGCGATCAGTTTCGGGTTTCGGTTCGGTCGTCGGTGCCGGCATCGGTGTCGGACTCTGTGTCGACGGCCATCCCCTCGCTGATCTCGAACGCCTCGTCGCCGTCGAAGCGGGTCGGGTCGAACTGGGGGGTCCCGTCGGACTCGCCGAGTACCTGCCTCGCGACCGCCTCCCCGGTCGCTGGCGCGCGCATGAACCCGTGCCCCTGCCAGCCGGCGGCGACGAAGACGCCGTCGGCGACCGCGCCGAGCAGCGGATCGCCGTCGGGCGTCGCCGTGCACAGGCCGGCCCACGCGCGGTCGACCTCGGGGTCGTGCCCCGCGCGCTCGCGCAGCGTCCCGCCCACGTCCTCGACGAACCAGTCGTCGGCGTCGCGGTCCCACTCGTCGGGGTCGGCCTCGACCGGGACGGTGCCGTCGCCGGCGAGCAGGCCCGCCGGGTGGGGGCGGGCGTACGCGCCCGCCGAGGCGTCGTACCACATCGGCCCCCCGTACTCGCGCGACGAAACGAGCGCCTGCACGCGGTAGGGCTTCAGCGGGACCGCGATCCCGGCGTCCGCGAGCACCTGCTTCGTGTGCGCGCCCGCGGCGACGACGACCGCGTCGAAGCGCCGCGTCACGGGCGCCTCGCTCGCGACGGCCACGCCCGGGGGCGCCGTCGACACCGCGACGGGGCTGTCGGTTCGGATCTCGACGCCCGCCGACTCGGCGAGGTCGGCGACCGCAGCGACGTAGCTCCCCGGATCGGCCCAGCCGGCGTTGCGGGCGACGGCCGCGACCGTCACGTCGTCGACGCGGAGGCTCGGGAAGCGCCCCCGGAGTTCCTCGCCCCCGAGCGTCTCCACGTCGCGGCCGTGGACGCGCATGCGCTCGGCGGCGCCCTCGATCGCCTCCGCGAGGTCGCCGTCGCCATCGCGCGCCAGCAGCACGTACGGACAGTCGGTGAACGAGAACTCGCCCGTTCCGGAGAGTCGTCGGAAGCGCTCCAGCGCGCGGGCGCCCACTTCGGCGTCGATGTCCTCGGCGTAGGCGTCGTACAGGACGCCCGCGGCGCGGCCGGACGCCCCGGACGCGAGGTCGCCCCGCTCGAACAGCGTTACGTCCGCGCCGGCGCGCGCCAGGTCGTGAGCGGCGGTGACGCCGACGGCGCCGCCGCCGACGACCGCGACGCGCAGTCCGTCGCCCGCGGCGCCGGCCGCCGAGCCGGTTCCGGCGTCCGGGTCGGTGCCGCCCATCAGCGGTGCGGCTCCGGCGCGAGCGCGTCGAATGGCTGTTCAGCCAGCCAGCCGACGAGCGCGTCGAGTTCGCTCGTCGCCTGCTCGTACAGCTTCCGGCCTTTCTCGGCGGTCCCCTCGGTCGGTGTCCCGACCGCGCCCGACTCCGAGAAGTCGGCGGTGTCGAAGCCGACGGCGGCGCCGTGAATGGTCTTCCCCCACGAGTCGGCCGCGCCGGCCTCCGCCTCCGAGAGCAGCGCCTCGCGGACGAGGTCGTCCGCGAGGTGCGCGACCATGCTCGTCTCCATCGCGTCGGCGTGGCCGATGCCCGACTGGTCGAACAGCTCCTCGTCGAGGCCGCCGAGGCTCGACCACCAGTTCCACGGCGCCGCGTAGGCGATCTGGTCCCCGCGGAGCCGGCGGGCCGCCCGCCGGAGGGCGTCGCCGTTGCCGCCGTGGCCGTTGCAGAACACGAGCTTGCGGACGCCGTGGCTGGCGACGGACGCCGCGATCTCGCCGACGTAGTCCTCGAAGGTCTCGGGCTCGGCCCACAGCGTGCCGTCGAACTGGCGGTGGTGCGCGGAGACGCCGACCGGCACCGTCGGCAACACGACGGCGTCGTCGCGGTCGATCCCGCGCGCGACGGCCTCCGCCGCGAGGAAGTCCGTGCCCAGCGGGAGCGCCGGGCCGTGCTGTTCGACCGAGCCGGTCGGCAGGATCGCCACCTCGACGCCGTCGTCGAACGCCTCGCCCGCGCTCGCCGCCGTCTCCTCGTGCAGCAGTCGCATACCGGCCGGTCCGCGTGAGAGACCGTAGGCGTTCGGGTGGCTGGCGCGTCGACGGCGACTCGGCGACGGCAGGGGGTCGCGGGGTAACGGAGTCGCCGGGTCGCGTGGCGACGTGGTCGCGACCTACCGCAGCGCCTCGACGCCGGTCGCCGGGTAGCCGACGACGTGGTCGACGCCGACCGACTTCAGGTCGCGCACGCGCTCGCCGACCGTCTCGGGGTCGCCCACGAGCGCGTAGTCGCGAACCGCCGCCGAGAGCACTTCCCGGGCGCGCCCCGTCGCCCCGGAGTCGGTCTCGGCGCCCTCGGGGAGCGCCTCGCGGACGGGCTTTCGACGCGCCGCATACGCGCCGACCGCGTCGAGGACGGCGTCCTCGTCGTCGGTCGGGACGACGGGCGCGTACAGGGCGACCTCGCCCTCGAAGCCGGCCGCGCGAAGCGCGCGCACGTCGCGCTCGGTCGACCGCGAGAGCAGGTCATACTGGACGCCGCCCGCGGCGAGCGCGATGCGCTCGACGCCCTCGGTGCCGACCCACGGGACGCCGCCAGCCTCGCGGACGGCAGCGGCGGCGTCGCCGAGGCGGGGCGCGACCGCGCGGCCGCGCTCCGTCTCCGAGAGGTACGCGCCGTGGCCCGCCACGAGCACGCGCTCGGTGGCGTCGGGAAGCGTCGCGACCAGCGAGTCGTCGCCGCGGGGATCGAACCCGTCGGCGCGAACCGGCGTCGTCACCCGCAGGTCGACCTCCGCCGCGAGGTCCGCGAGCGTCCCGGCGTCCGGCAGCGCCTCACGTCCCTCGTAGTCGAGACATACGAGATCGACCGGGAGGTCGACAGCGACAAACACGTCGCACTCGGTCGGCTTGAGCGCGATCCCGTCGAGTCCTGTTCGCGCGGCGACGCTGTCGGCGGTTTCGGATGCGGTGAGTGTCATTGGTAGGAGCGGTGAGGCCGGTCGGTCGGAGTCGAGTCGGGCGACTGCAGTCGTGTGAAACGAACGGTTCCGGGGGTCGCTGACGCCGTCGGGAAAGAACTAGGACCGTCGCGGAACGCGATCCATCGCCTGTGCGGCCATACCTCTCGTGAGCACGCTCGTGGGAATAAGCGTGGTGTTCTCGTCAGAATCGGCGACCGGATCGCGGGGGATCGGCGCTCGAGGGCCGAGGATTCTTGCCCTCGGACCGACGCAGGTGGGGTATGTCAGACGCCGGCGGCGCCGACCGCGGCCCGATCGTCACGAGCGGAGAGCGCTCGATCACCGACCGGTTCGGGAGCGCCGACGGGTGGGTGACGGCCGCGCTGGTCCTCGGGGGGTTCCTCGCGCTGTTCTTCCTCGCGCTCGTCGTCATCAGCTACGCGTAGGCGCCCGCCGGCGCGGGTCGCGTCGGGATCAGACGGGGAGATCGGCGTCGGGGTCGACGACGCGGTCGACCTCTGCCGGCATCTCCCAGTCGGTGAGCAGTTCGAGCAGCTGCACGAGCATCCGTCCGGTCGCCCCCCAGACAGTGTAGCCGTCGACGTGGAAGAAGTGGAGGCGGATCTCCCCGTAGTGTGGGTGGTCGCGGCGCTCGGACTCGTAGTTCGCGCGGGCGGTGAGCTCCGAGACGGGGAGAATCGCGATCTCGGCGACCTCGTCGTCGCTGGGCACGTACTCGCGGTCCGGGGCGGTGCCGACGAACGGCGACACGGCGTACTCCGAGACGGTCCGGATGTCGTCGAGTCGCCCGACGACGTCGACCTCCTCCGACCGCAGGCCGATCTCCTCGCGCGCCTCGCGGAGGGCCGTCGTGGTCAGGTCCGCGTCGCCCGACTCGACGCCGCCGCCGGGGAAGCTCATCTGGCCGGGGTGGCTCCCCAGGTGGTCGGCGCGCTTGGTGAACAGCACGTGCGGCGCGCCGCCGCGGTCGACTATCGGGGCCAACACCGCCGCGCGCCGTTCGGCGTCCGTCACCTCGACGGGATCGTGCCGACGAACGCGCTCGAAGTCCATACCCGCTATGCTCACCGGTCCGGCTTCAACCGTGCGGTCGTGTCGAGGGCGACTGCGCCGGGGACGCCGAACACGTTCACTCGTCCCCGGCAACCTCGCCGTTCGCCGCGTCGCGCGCGTCCGCCCGGGCGGCATCGGCGACGGCCGCGGGCGACAGGTCCGCCTCGCTCCACGGGGGCAAGCGGGTGTCCGCTCCCGGCGGGGCGATCGACGCCGCGTAGGTGTCCACCTGCTCGCGCTCGCCGCTCCGGTCGTACGAGAGTCCGTTGAACTCGGCGTCGACGGCGTAGCGGTCGACGTACGACTCGGCGACCGCGCGGTAGGTGTCCGGGAGGCTCTCGTACTCCGGGTCGACGCCGTGCTCGCCGGCCGCGCGCAATAGCGCCGCGCCGACCGAGCGGCTCATGTCCGAGAGCCCGGTCGGCCCGGAGACCGCGCGGTGGTCGTGCTCGTAGCTCCCGAGGTCGACCTGCGCGGCGCCGTCGACGCCGACGGCGTCGTAGGCGGCCGCGAGCGTCCCCACTTCCAATCCCCAGGTGCGCTGGACCGGGAACGAGGCGACCACGTCGCTCGCGGCGGCGAACTCGCCGGCGAGCGCGTAGCGGAACGCCGCCATGTACTCGAGGAACTCCGACTCGGGGTGGCCGTCGCGCAGCGCGCGCACCAGCGGCGCGTAGAACAGTCGGAAGAGGCGCCCATACAGCTGTCCGTTCTCGACGCGGGCGTAGTACCCTTTCGAGAAGTCGAAGCCGTTCGCCAGCGGGAACAGCAGCCGGCGGACGTACTCCCGGGAGTACGACTTCGTGTCCGCGTCGTGGACGACGACGTACTCCTCCTCCAGCGCGCGCCCCAGCGCGAGCCACACGTCCCGGCCCTTGCCGCGCTCGCCGTCGAGCCCCGCGTCCGCGAGCAGGTCCGCCACGCGGGGCCCGTCGCACCACACCGTCTCCAGCGGCAGCTCGAAGCCGTCGAGCCACTCCCGGAAGGCGCCGACGCGGTCGGCCGGCGCCCGCAGCGGGACGACCACCCGGGCGGGATCGAGCGCCTCCAGCTCCGAGAGGACGCGCTCGGCCGCCAGTCCGGCGTACTCGCGCTCGGTCATCGGCACGACGACCGCCGCGCGGTCGGTCGGGGCGTCGGGCGACCCGTCGCCGAACGCGTGGAGCGTGGCGACGCGCTCCTGGACGTACTCCATCGACGGATCCCAGGGCCGGACGGCGAATAAAGCCGGGTGATTGCGGGGGCGACGAGGCCGCCGGGGACGGGTCCGCGGGGCCGCTCTCGCCGCCGACCGCGGACGAGTGAAGGTACACGGCGTCGCGATCTCCACAACGAAGAAATATTCTCTTCGAAATTGCGATCGAAGAGACGAATCGACAACATTCATGGTTCATGAACGACTACCACCGCGTGATGATTCGAACACGAACAGACGCGGTGTGGATCGCGGCGTTCGCGTTGCTCGTCGCGTTCGCCGTGCCGTGGTTCCTCTGGCGGAACGCGACGGTCGTCGCTGGGCTGCCGCTGTGGCTGTGGTGGCACATCGGGTGGATGGTCCTGGCGAGCGCGACGTTCTACGCGTTCGCCCGCGGAGGCGCGTGGGAACGCGGCGTCGACGCCGGGGTGATCCGCCGTGGCTGATCTCGGCATCTCGCTGGGCGTCGTCGTCGGCTACCTGGTGGTCGCGCTCGCGATCGGCCTGGTCGCGTACCGGCTCACCGACCGCTCGGCGGAGGACTACTACCTGGCGTCGCGGTCGGTGGGAACGGTCGTCCTGCTGTTCACGACGTTCGCGACGCTGCTGTCGGCGTTCACGTTCTTCGGCGGGCCGAACCTCGCGTTCGCGGCGGGGCCGGAGTGGATCCTCGTGATGGGGCTGATGGACGGCATCCTGTTCGCGCTGCTGTGGTACGCGATCGGCTACAAGCAGTGGCTGGTCGGGAAGGCCAACGGCTACGTGACGCTCGGAGAGATGCTCGGCGACCGCTTCGACTCGACGGCGCTGCGCGGACTCGTCGCCGGCGTGAGCCTCCTGTGGCTGTTCCCGTACGTGATGCTCCAGCAGATCGGCGCCGGGCAGGCGCTCGTGGGGCTCACCGACGGCGCCGTGCCGTACTGGGCGGGCGCGGCGCTGATCACGGTGTTCATGGTCGCGTACGTGGGGCTGTCGGGGCTGCGCGGCGTCGCCTGGACGGACACGCTCCAGGGCGTGTTCATGCTCGGCGTGATCTGGCTGGCCGTCGGGTGGATCGCGACCGTCGGAGGCGGCGTCTCGGCGCTGACCGCCGGAATGACCGACGCCGCGCCGGGGTTCGCCGCCCTCGGCGGGGGCCTGTACTCCCCGCAGTGGATGATCGGCACCGCGGTCGTCATCGCCTTCGGCGTCGCGGCGTTCCCGCAGGTGAACCAGCGATTCTTCATGGCCGACCGCGTCGAGACGCTCAAGCGCTCGTTCGCGCTGTGGCCCGTCCTCGTCCTCCTGCTGTTCGTCCCCGCGTTCCTGCTCGGCTCGTGGGCGGTCGGCCTCGGGATCGAGGTGCCCGACGGGAGCAACGTCCTCCCGGTCCTGCTGACCGAGTACACGCCCGCGTGGTTCGCGGCGCTGGTGATCGCCGGCGCGCTGGCGGCGATGATGTCCTCCTCGGACTCGATGCTGCTGTCGGGGTCGTCGTACTTCACGCGCGACCTGTACCGGCCGTTCGTGGCCCCCGACGCGAGCGACGCCCGCGAGGGGTGGGTCGCCCGCGTCGGCGTCGCCGTCTTCGCCGGCTCGACGTTCCTCGCGTCGCTGTTCGTCGGCAGCGGCGGCGGCCTCGATACGCTCGTGACGCTGGGCGACACGGCCTTCGGCGGCTACGCGCAGCTCACGATCCCGTTGCTCCTCGCGCTGTACTGGGGGGGCACGACCGAGTGGGGGATGATCGCCGGCGTCGGCTCGGCGGAGGCGGTCTACCTCGCGCACGTGTTCCTCCCGATGCCGACGACGTACCTGACCTGGGACTTCGCGCTGTGGTGCATGCTGCTGTCGCTGGTCGTGACCGTCGCGGTGTCGACGGTGACCGCGAGCGCGCCCGCCGAGAACGCCGAGAAGTTCGGCGTCGGCGCCGACTGACCCGCGCCACGGCACGCGTTTCCCGCCGCCCGCTCACCACCCGGGCACGCAGACGTACGTCCTCACAGTCGGCTTCGAACGCGAGCGACTCGCTTTCACAGAGTGCCGAACGAGTAGAGACAGTACAAAAGGAGTCATGGATCTTTTTTCGGCTCTGTAATTTCGCCAGACCGCGGTCGAATCTGGCTATTTCGCCAAGGTACGTCTACCGATTTTGCGTGATCGTTATCGTTGTCAGGCAGATCTTCCGCCCGCTCGGATTTCGAGACAACGAAGAGACAGCGGTCGATTCGGAGCAGCTAGACAGTCGGGGATGTCGTAGAAGAGTTCTCAAGAATTCATTTCAGATGCTCAAATCTAAATCAGCAGTTACGATTCTGTCGCGATCAGACCGTTCACTTACCGACCGATCAAAGTCATATATTTGGCTCTGTTGAAATCCTTAGTGAGTTACAGGTTCAGTCGGTAGTTTGAGAAGATGCAGACCCTCCCGAAGTCTCGGTTGCTCCGATTTGTCCAGGACGCATTTCAGTTAGCGCACCGTGCCGTAGGTCGATACTCCTCGAAGTTCTCGAAGCAACGCTACACGCTCCATCAGCACATCGTTCTCCTCTGTCTCAAAGTTCGAAAGGACACAACGTATCGAACACTCCTCGACGAACTCATCGAAATACCTCGTATTCGGAACGCGATCAACCTCACTGAGCTGCCTGCCCCATCAACTCTCACCAGCGCTTCGAAGACGCTCCACAACCAGTTCGATCTGACTCACCGCCATCAGACGAGATTGCGCGGCTGTCGATGTGATCGACTGATCTTCCTTCCACGGTCGCTGTATGTGTCGGCGGCCTCAAAATGGCCCTTATATCTGCGTAGTACATTGTCCGCACAGTTCACAAGGCGGTCTTCTAGGTCTGTGTTGAGGCCCCCACAGTCTCAGCGGTCACTGGAACCCCTTCCCATACTCAGCTTTCAGACGCTGCTTTGACATTGCAGTACCCCACGTTCTTTCGTCGGCGCTGCCTCGTCGAGCGTGTCTGGTGCAGACTCGGCCTTTCGGCCAGCGGCCTCATATTCTTCGCGTGATATGTCCCGATCGACTGCTTCGTCGTCGATCGGCTCTCGTGTCGTCGAACGGACCCGGCCGGGAAGCGACTGCATGAAGTCCATTGGGAGGTCGTGATGGTTTCTGGGGACGTGGTCACCGGTCCGGGCCTTCTCAGCGACGTAGTTGTGCACCATGATCTCCATGCGGATCCACATGCATATCGGACTGAGTGCCACGGTACTTGACCCGAGACGGTTCACAAAAGTTCACGGAGGAAGTCCACGGCTTTAGCTGAATTGAGGCGCTAAGCCCCCTTCCTCAGCGAGCGCCGACCGACCCGAAGATGCGAGCAGGAAAGAGATACAGCGCCTCAATTCAGCTAAATGGGGCCCTCGACCAGCTACCTATTTAACCACTGACGAGTGATAGCTGCGTGATTGACACATAACCGAACGCGCGTGATGGGTTACGCTACCGGTCGACCCTGCCGAAGCGCATGGACATGGTAAGTAGCGCTGCTCTCGCGCACGTCGGCCTGCTCACCTTCTCGGCAGCGACAACGACCGTGTTAGCGGTCTATGCCTTCCGTCACCGACAGGAACCCGGTGCCACCTGGTTCGGCATGTTGATGCTGTCGTTGACTGTCTGGTCCGGCTGTTACGGCGTTGGCATCGTCACGTCCGATCCAACCTGGCGTGTGTTCTGGGCGCGCGTGCAGTGGTTCGGCGTCGCGACCATCTACGTCTGGTTGTTCCTGTTCGCGCTGTCCTACACCGGTCACGACAAGTTTGTCACTCGATGGAACGTCGTCGGGTTCTGTCTCGTTCCGATGCTGGCTATCATCGGCGCGTGGACGAATCCGTTCCACCACCTCCTCTGGCGTACCGCTCAGGTGAGGGTTGTGGACGGCATCTCGCTGATCGATTTCACCTACGGACCGATTTTTTGGGTGGACATCATCTACGGTTACGCGTTGATCGCCATCGCAACGGCTCTCTTGCTCCGCCTGGTCTTCCAGTCTGACTATCTCTACACAGACCAGTCGGCGCTCCTGCTCGTAGGCATCGCCGCTCCGTTCCTCGGGAACGTCGCGGAAAACTTCTTCTGGACGTCCCAACTCGTCATCGACCCGACGCCCCACGCGTTCACGGTGACCGGCATCACGTTCGGGTACGCGCTCTTCCGGCGACAGCTGTTCGATCTCGTTCCCGCAACCAGACAGCTCGGCCGCAACGCCGCTATCAGTCAACTCGACACCGGAGTCGTGATCGTGGACAACGCCCGCCGCGTCGTCTACTGCAACTCGGCCGCTGTCAACGTGATCGACAGTGACCCTGCTGACGCGCTCGGTCGAGAGATCCGGTCGCTCGTTGACAGCGACGTGATCGACTTCGAGGCCGAGGACGCCCTCGCGGAACTCGAAATCGACGAGAGCGTCTACGAGGTCAGAACCTCGCCGATCACCGACCAGCACGACCGCCAGATAGGCCACACCCTCGTCATCCACGACGTCACCACCCGAAAGCGGCGCGAACGGGGACTCGCTGCCCAACGTGATGAGCTCGCCACCGTCAACGAACTGAACGCGGTCATTCGAGGCGTCAACCAGGCGCTCGTTTCGGCGACCAGCCAGGAAGCCGTCGAACGCGCCGTCTGTGAGCGTCTCGCCGACTCCGACCTCTACCGGACCGCCTGTGTAGCCGATGTCACCACGTGGACCGGCGACGCCGATCGATGGCTCGTAGCGGGCGACCAGGTCGAGTCTACTCCACCCGCACTCGATGACGACGGCATCGAAAGCAGGGCGCTCGAACGTAGCGAGGAGGCGAGAACTCAAACTATCGCACCCGAACCGACGACTGGCGACGGTACCTGGGCCATCGTTCCGGTCGTCTACGGTCGTACTGTTCACGGCGTACTCGGCCTCTACACCGACCGCGAGGAGATCAGCGACCGCGAGCGAGCGGTCCTTGGCGAACTCGGCGAGATCGTCGGCCACGCCGTCAATGCTGTCGGAATGCGTCAGCTCCTCTCAGCCGAGGCGGTCACCGAGGTCGAACTCGAGAGCACCGACGACAGCGACTCGCTGGTCGCCGCGTCGGTCTTCACAGAGTGCGACCTCGAACTCGCAGGCCTCGTTCCAGGGGGCAAAGCGGGTCACGTCGCATACGTCCGCCTCGAAGATGGCGACGTCTCAGCAGTTGCCGACGAACTCGAGTCGTCAGGCGAGGTTCGGTTGATCAGCGATGGCGAGACTGGCGGTCTGCTCGAATGGCAGGTCACCGGCGATGCGCTCCTCGGGATGCTCGTCGACTTCGGGGCGAACGTCCAGCACGCCACGGTCGAGGATGGCCGTGCCAGTTACACTCTCGAGATCGCTGCCGGATCGAGCGTCAGGGCACTGATCGACGCGGTCGAACAGCAGTTTCCCGACACGCGGCTGGTTTCGAAACGCCAGCGCCCCCGCGCCGTCGAACGTGCCGACACACTTACCGAGCACAGCCTAGCGGATCTCACCGAGCGCCAGGCGGAAGCTTTGGAGGCGGCCTATCGAGCCGGCTACTTCAGGTGGCCCCGGGACTCCACTGCAGAGGACGTCGCCGCGGTCCTCGACATCTCGGCCCCGACCCTCCACGGTCATCTCAGGAAAGCCGAGGAACAGATCCTCACCGACCTGTTCGATCCAGAGACGACCGAATGAGCCACCCACCGCGTACATCAGTGGCGTACTCAGCACCACCGCAGATCCGAATTAGACATGAAACTGGACGCTCTCTGGTCTCTCACCGGTAGCACACCGGTCGAGTGCTACTCCCCCTTGACGACTGTGTTGTACTCCTGATAGGTACTCCCGAGGCCGCCGAACGGGTCGACGGTGACGTCATCGTATGCGAACCGCTCGTCGATCGGGTGATACAGCGGTAAGAGCGCGACGTCCTCCCAGTTCGCCTCCTCCATCGTGACGTAGGCCGCCTCACGGTTCTGGCGCGCTCGCTCTGTCGGTTCCAGGGAGGATTCGACGCGTTGCCAGGCCCGCGCAGCGGTTTGACTCGCCGCAGTGCCGCCCCAGTTGAGGTAGAACCCCTCGGGAGACCCGTCGGTCTCGGTCGCCGGCGGGTTGAGGTTCTCGAGGAAGTTATCCGGATTGGGATAATCGGGAACCCAGCCAAGGAAGTAGGCGTCGACGTTGCCCTTGTACCCTCGATTGATCAGGGAACTGAAATGCGTCTCCTCGTACCGCAAGTCGATGTGGGCGGCAGCGAGTGTGTCCTGCAGCCGCTGGCCGATTTTCTTGTTGACCGATGAACTGTAGGACGTCAGCGTGAACTGGTACCGATTGCTCGGACCGTAGCCCGCATCTTCCATCACACGACGGGCCGCTTGCAGCTCTGCTGCATCGTAGCTGTACGGATATTCACTGTCCGCGTGCGACTGGTAGCCGCCGTGCGGATAGATCGGGGGTGGTGTGAGGTGGGCCGCGGGTGTGGCGCGCGTATTCAGGGCTCGATTGACGGCCCACTGCTGATTCAGCCCGTAGGCCATGGCCACGCGTACGGGCTTGTGGACCCTGTTCGTGTTGAACCCGATGTAGAACGTTTGCGCCAACGGCGCAGAGAGGTACGAGACCGTCTCGCCGTTCTCCATCGGGCCGTACTCGCCGAACCGACGGCCGCTATCGTCCGTTTGCGCGATGCGAACCCGCCGCGGGTCGTACTCCGCGTCCGGCACGGTGACGAAGTCCGCGTTCCGGTTCTGCCCGTAGTTGTACGCGGCTGTCGAGTCTGTGAGGACCCGCCATCGGATGCCGTCGAGGTCCGGGGCGGTCCCGTGGTAGTCGTCGTACCGCGTGACTGTGACCTCTTCGGTCTTGTTCCAGTGCTCGAAGACGAACGGGCCGCTCCCGATTGGACTTTCCGCGAAGCTCTGATAGGACATCCGGCCGACGTAGCCATCGATGTCCCCGACGATGCCTTCTGGAACGATTGCGAACGCCGGATGCGCGAGTAGCTCGAGCGCCGCAAAGTTCGGTTTGGCCAGCCTGAAGCGAAGTGTGGTATCGTCGACCGCTCGCACGGCCATCGAGCCCGGAACGTACCCTCCACCGGTGAAGCCGTGCGCTACGTTGAGATACTCAAGAAGGTAGTACGCCCTGCGGGAGTTGTCGGATGCCGCGAGCCGCTCCCACGAGTAGACGACGTCCGAGGCGGTAACCTGCGAGCCGTCGTGGAACGTGGCCCCTTCCCGGAGCGATATCGTGTAGGTTCGTCCGTCAGCCGAGATGGTAACATCTGTCGCGAGTTGGAGCTCCGCTGTGGTCTCCCCGTTCGGGAACGTCGTCAGTCCGTCGAAGAGATTCTCGAGGACTGCCATCGAGGATGAGTCAGTCGCAGCGATGGGATCGAGCATCGTGAGCGTCCCGCTCGTCAACTGGAGTGTTCCCCCCATCCGTTGTTGGGGCTTCGAGGTCGGTGTCGCGGCAGCCGATGTCGTGGTATTCGACGGTGCGTTCGAAGGCGCGGGCGTGTCGTCCCGTGTCGTCGTCTGCATCGGCATGCCGGTCGTCTCCACCGCCGGTGAATCGCCGTCGTCGTTTTCGAAGTCGACTTCGACCCCGTCCTCGGTCGTTCTGACGGTACATCCTGCGAGCCCTGTCGCGACCGCGGACGCACCGATCACCGACAGGAAGTGGCGTCTCCCCACCGAAGACCGGGACCGGTCATCAGCAGGCATCGAGCGTACCTCCAGTCGTGATGTATCGCTCGGGATCGGTCGCTCGCCAAACACACTCGTTGACAGTCGTTCGAACGGGTCGGTCAGTCGACGCCCGGAGCGTCGAACGTTGCGAAGTAGTAGTTGACATCTAACGTGTCCCTCGCCATCACGTGGTGACAGGTATCGCTTGGTACACCACGCTACGTGGTTAGTGTCGCAACTGCCGAGCACAGCTCGACCACGTTCGGGAGTCGGCTCGAATAGTAGCAAGATACTAACCACGTAGCGTCAATATTCAACCCGACCCCTGAACGCTTGTTTGACGTGTTCAACCCAGGCGAATTCCGCAGACGCGACTTCCTTTCTGGCCTGTCGGTCCTCGGAGCGACATCGCTTGCCGGCTGCTCAGACGTGACGAACCAGCGATTCGAATCGACTCCAGTCGAGTTACCGCGTTCCGATCAGGACGGGCTGCTACTGAGTGAAATCGCGAGTGACTCCAGGAGTGTTTCTCGAACTGGCCCGAACGGTGACCTCGAAATCACCGTCACCAGTCACTTCGCGTCCTACAGCAGAGCGGAGGGAGTCGCTGACAACGGCACGGTACGAACGGCGGTCGGGCAGTACGTGGCGGACCTGAACGGCGGGCGACTCGGGGCCGGAGCGACGCTCACGTCCGCGACCGACCTCGTCTCGAAGAGTCAACCTCTCCCCGTCTTCGGATCCGACGTCGAGATCGACCCCGAAGCGATCGCCCTGTTCGCACCCGCAGGATTGCGCACCGACGCGACCGGGGACCCCATTTCGGTGTTCAGTGGGGCCGCTATCGAGCGAGAGACGATCCGACTCGGCGAGCTGGGAGGTGTGAGCGCGTACGTCGTCCCGGGGCGAAACTTCTTGCCGGGGAGTATGTGGACGACGGACGAGGAACTGTATCCGGGGAGCATGTGGTATCCGGGGAGCATGTGGTATCCGGGGAGCATGTGGATCGCAGAGACTGGCTGGTATCCGGGGCGGACCTGGGTCCCCCCCACCCAGAACGCGGGTGCTGAAACGGACGCCGGGACGTCCTCCCAGCAGGAATCGGTCCCGGCTCCGGCGCTCGTATTCTTACCGGAGGGTCGGTCGTTCGCCGAGGTCTTCGGTGTGGACCTCGCCTCGGTCGGCGGGCGTTCCGTCGAGCCCGGAGAAACGTTCGACGTGCAAACTCTGACCGTCGCGAGCGTCGGGAATGCGCTCTTCAGTTGGGAATTCCCCGACGAGTACGGAGTGCTGTTCAGAGACGGCCGGCCAGCCGCGCTCGCGGGTGCCGTATTCGACTTGGCCGTCCTCTCCACCCCGTCGGCGTCGATCGCGGGTGTCGAAGCAAACCCGATCGTGTCGATGGATTCGGAAACGCTGTTGACCGCTGACACCACTCGACGGCTCCTCCGAAATGCGGGAGTTTCTGACGCGGACGACGTTCGATGGGTCGACGGACCGAAACGACTCTCCCCGGAGGGCTATCTCTCGCTCGATGCGGAGATTGCCGACAACGTACCTGAATCGCTGACGGGATTGGAGCCGACGATCTTCGACGAGACGACGACTATCGAGACGTACGCGGGCGTGCTCAGCGGCCGGAGTGGACAGTGGGCCGTCGGCATTCATATCGCACGCGCGACCCCGGGCGATCACGTGATGGCTATCGGTACGCAACGGGCACCGCTGGAATCTGCCGGTGGGGTCACCGACGGAGAAGAAACGGAACCGCCGATACCGTTCCCGATCATCTCCTGGAAAAATTGGTATCTCGATGCCCGAGCGATGATGCAGGTCGTCGTGCCTCGCCTCACCGAGCGACGGGATTGAGAACGGATGAACGGACTACCATTCCCGTTGATGGACGCTGTGCCCGGTCGCGAACGGACGGGACCCGACGGCACTGTCGTGGAGCGTGGGCTCTGATGCCGCGAAGCTGGCAGGTCGTGTTTCTGGGGTTCCTCGCCCAGTTAGCGGTCGGTGGTGTGATGCTCGGTTCGGAGATGACCGGCACGCCGGAGAACGCGAGCACCATCGTGCGCCTCGTTCTCGGCGGAGGCATCCTCGTCGTGACCGCGGCAGCGTTCCTCGTGACACTCCCCGCGATCTATCTGTTGTATCGCGGATCGTACCGGCTCGTTGCGACTACTATCGTAACCATTGTTGGGGCGGTGTTCCTCGTCGGCAGTATCGCATCCCCGGTTGTCGCGGTTCTACCCGCGTTTCTGTTCATCGGCATAGTACTGTCGTGGCGTGAACGGACAAGCTCCTGATCTCCGTCTGTCTCCGTTAGTTACCCTGCTTCCGGAGGCAGCCCAGCGTCTTGCGGAGTTGGCGGCTCTCGATCCGCCAGGCGGTCCCCACCGTAGACGACCACCAACACGGTGACATCCTCCTCGCGGTACACGGCGAGGCTTCCCGTCCCGCAGGTGGGGTATTTGCTGGTCTACGAAACGACCTGTTCTCTCGTTTTGAACGTCCCGCTCTCGTGGTCGAACAAGTGTGTCGATGGCTGTGCCACACAGGCGTTACTCTATCCTCGCCGTGAGGACTCGGAGTTATCTTCTGCCTCATATTCTCCGCCCCGTTGCAATCCGCGTTCCCGACCAACCCACACGACTGGCAGACGTACAACCCACGCTCAACACGGTTCGCTTTCGTGTCGTCGCCACACTGTGAACACGTCTTCGAGGTGTTTTCCACTCGTTGTCTTTCAGTACCTCGACACCACGAATCTCACCCTTGTATTCGAGGTACTGGTAGATGCGGTCGAAGGCCCACGTATGGAGTTTCTTATTGCCTGTCTTTCCCCAGTCGGACTCTCGCACGTCTTCGGGCCAACTCACCGCGAGTGTGCCCACACCGCGTTCGACACACTCTGTGATGATGGTGTCTGAGAGGGCGTGGTAGAAGTGGGTCTCACGGTCTGCGAGTTTCTGACGCGCCCACATCGACCTCTCAGACGGGCCGTTCTCACCTTCCGTGTCGTACTCAGCACGCTTGAAGTAGTGCTTGTCCTGCTTGAGCGAGTTACCGGGGTAGAGAACGTATTCGTCTGGGAACACGACCGTAGCGAATTTGTGATCCCGAGGTCAATACCGGCCACTTCGTCACCTACTGAGTCGTTTGTTTCGAGTTCGACTTTACAGACGAAGTGGCTCTGTTGGAATCCTTCAGAGTTGACATTGGGAACAGCTACTCTCCCCACCGGTTTTCGTCGGTACGGTTGGAAACTAGCCTCTCAGCAAATCGCAAGACGTGAAGAGGATTTCGACAGATCCATATATCCCTATTCCCGGTTACTCAGTCCAGATCCGATCGCAGCACCAATTGCCACTCCGATCACGAGCCACAGACCGAGATCATCCGTAGCAGAACCGATAGCGACGCCGATTGCAAGTCCAATCGCTATCCCTGCCCCAGTGTCTTTCCCGCTCGACTCTGTCTCGCTTGCCTCGCTCATGTACCATCAGGAAACTGTAGCAGGTGATAAGCCAACGGTCTGTCGCGACCAATTCGAAGCTCACGAGACGGGGAGTACCGACTGTTCTGTGACTTCCTCGTCCTCAGTACGTTCTCACATCCGTCGCCCCGGAAAGAGTCAATATAACAATCTGTGCCGAAAATGCTTCCGTTGCGTTTCGTTCTCAACTCCTCCGTGTCGCGAGTACAGCCACGCTCAGCAACGCAAGCACGGCCCCGACCACTCCGAATCCAGGTCCGGCTGTCGATGTCTCACTCCGACCTGACTCGGACGAAGTCGTGCGTGTGTCCGTTTCGGACTGAGCCGTGCTGGGTCGTTCTGTTGGTGTCTCCGAAGGCGATGGGGACTCTGTGGGCGTTGCATTTGTCGTTGTAGCCTCTGGCGTAGCAGTCGACCTCGGTGTCTCAGGCGTAACGGTTGCGGTCACCGCACTCCGATTCTCTGTGATTGATTTCGACGAGGTATTGGTAGATGAGCTCGGCGCTGTGTCACTCGGCGATCCAGATGTGTCGGAGTCATCACTCTCACTCGGCGATCCAGATGTGTCGGAGTCATTACTCGAGTCTGTATTCGATGATGAACTATCGGTATTCACGTCGTCGCCCGTGTTCGGCGACGTATCCGATGGACCGCTACTGTCGGTCGTCTCATTCTCACTCGTTCCGGATACAGCGGGCTGGATAGACACGGTTCCCGCGGAGTAGTGGATCGGTATCTCGACCACTATCCCACCGCTTTCGTTCTGTGCCGAGATACTGGTTGAGTTCCCAGCGTATGCTGCTGTCAGCGCCCCCGGATCGGTGACGCCCCACGAGGACAGTAGCGAACCTGGCAGAAAGGCCTCATAATACCCCTCATTGACTGTTTCACCATCCGGTTTGAAGTGCGGGCCAGCCACGAGCAAGGACAGCTTTGGCTCCGTTAAGGCACCACCCGATTGGTACTCAAGTTGGCCGAAGGTCTGTGCGTCAGTCATGATGATCGTCCCGTTGAACCGCTCGCGTGGCTCCGTCGACGTGGCGTACTGATCCATCGGATCGAACGCGAGGTCAACGGTTGCGTTTCGGTGGAAGGTCGCTGTGTCATCGGCGCCGGTCGGCCACGCACCGAGGCGCGCACCCTCAACCAGATCGAACTCCGACGCGGTCACCTTCACGACGTGCCGCGTGTGGGTACTGTTGATCGTCGTCCGATTCCACGTCGCGTTGTGCCCTGTCCCGATCAGCACCGGTGCCGAGAAGTTCTGTGTCACGAGCTCGACACGGAACCGAGTCTGTGTGGTTGCGTTCGTCGTATCAAGGCTGCTCCCAGCCTGCGTTTTCAGGCTTCCTTGGAGCATGTTTGCATCAAGCCCCAGGTCTGCGACGATCTCGGACTCGGGACACGGACCGGCGATACAGGTCACGTTCGAGGACGCCACAACCGGTTCACGAACAGTCAGATTCGCCGTTCGGTCGCCAAGCATCACTGTCCCCGCATCAACTCGTTCGGGGAACTGCACGAGCCAACCCACGGATTTCTGTTCGGTCGAATTCACGGTCCGGTTCCAGCTCCCGAGGACAGTCCCGTTCCAGACGACCGTCTGGTTTGCAAATCCCTTCGCATCTCCGAGATTGTGAGCCGTCGCAGCGAGGAACGTCTCCTCACCGACGACTGCAGTCACGTTGGTGCCCACATTGGTCAGGGCGATGTGTGTCCCATCGGCGAGGGCGAACCCGGTCGTCCGTGTTCCATCTGGGAGCAACAGGTCGAAGCGGTTCGGGTTCGGCGCGGTAACATTGAGTTGGACCGTCTTCACCGTGTCTCCCGGAACAGTGACGGTCGTACTGTTGGAGATTCGCTCGTCGGTGTAGACGGTTCCAAATCCATCGACTCGTATATTTTGTTGTTGCTCGGTCGACGCAGTGTTGTTGAGGGTGACATTCACACTGAACTGCTCACCCGTCGGCACTTCGGTTGACACGACCGACGCTGATTTGACCTGGATTCCTGCGGAGGTCGTCTCATCGGCACTTGTGGTATCGTTGACTGTCACTGTCGTCGCAGACTCCTGATTAACCCGAATTTCGGACGTCCCCTCTCTATCAAGGGTGAGACTCAAATTAATAACTCGCCGTTCACCACCACCGACGGAGACTGTCCGGTTTGCAAGTTCCTGATTGAACTGGTACACTGCGACAGTAAACCGGTCCTCGTTTGTGCCCGTGTTATTGAGGGTGGTATTCACCCAGAACTGTTCGCCAGGTTCCACCGTCGTATTCGAAACTGTGTACGAGTCGATAGTCACCGACGTGGTTGCTGTGAGTGCACCATCGTCAACCGCTGGGGTCGTCCCGACAACTTGACCACTCGACCGATTATACACGAGTGCGGAGTAGACGTGCTCACCTCCTGCTACAGTCCCAGCAGGAATGGTGACGGTTATGATTCCATCTGATTCTGTCAGGTTGATCGATGTCCAACCGTTTGGCCAGATAACACCAAGCGTGAGATCTGACAGAGTCTGCGATCCGTCTTCGATGTACGCCGTGACGTTATAACCGATCTCGATGTCGCTGTCAGTACTCCCGTTTATTACGGTGTCCGGAGCGACAACGCCAGTTGATGACGGGATTCCTGAAACTGTACCGCCACTCGTTGTTAGTCCACTGACGCCGGCGACTCCGGCGGCGAGGACGACCAATACTGCGATCACGCAGGTCAGTGCGGTTCGACGGTCGCGAGTTTTCCTCTGCATAGTTTTTCGACGACCACTGGCCGGCCACGGTAGACGCGAATAAGACGCCGAGAGCGCCGACTTTGGTCTTCGCCCGACAGTTTGCGCAGGCAGACTATACTTCACCGCACCAGTGTCGTCCCACGGTTGACACACTGGCCCAGCCTGTGATTTATCCGTATAACCGCTTGGCTAGAAGAGAATAATGTATACGCCAACCAGTTATTGCCTCTTAACCAAATAAAACAACTGCCTAATGGACTCAGATCTAGTGTCGTTGGCACTCGAGCGACGCACCTACTTGGAGTTAGCCGCATCCTCGCCGCGGTGGAAGCGGGACTTTGTCGACGAACTTTCCGATTCGCGGTCGACGGTCAATCGTGTCATCCCTGACCTCGTCGACGCGGATCTACTGGAGCAAAGTTCGCGTGGATATCGACTCACCTACACTGGACGGGTACTGCTTGAATCCGTCCAGGAGATAACCGCAATTGGAGACACCGTCGGTGAGACGGAAGGATTGTTGAACAACTTGCCAGACTCAGCACCAGTGAACCCTCGTCTTTTCGTTGACGCCGACATCCTGACAACTGATGTCCCGTCGGTCACCGCACTCACACAAGAGCCGAGAGAGCAAATTCTCTCGGCTGACCGAGTTCGAGCAATCGGTCTCGCTGACAACGACCCAAAAATGATTGAAGGATTTTATGACCGCGTGACCGGTGAGGATGAATTCATTCTGGAGTTGATCGCCGAAGACTCTCTTGCACGCCATCTGCTTGAGACCTATGGCGACCTCCTCGACGAAACGTTACAGATGGAATCGCTGTCGATCTCGTCGACAGATAGCGTTCCGTTTGGATTCTATCTCACGTTCTCCGATAGTGAAAGACGTGAACTGATCATGCCAATCCATGATGACCAACGGATTCTTCGTGGAATGATCCGGACGAAAAACGAGCGCGCTCTCGAGTGGGCTGACAAACTCTACGAAGAGGTTCAATCAGATGCGATACCACTCCGTGAGATAGCTGAACGTCGTTCCGACTGGCTCGGACATAGCGCCGAGTAGTGTCTCGCCTCGTTGGCTGCTAAAACGCCCTTCACGTCTTGCGATTCGCTGAGAGGCGAGTTTCTAATCCCCCCGAAACCCGGTGGGAAGGCCTTGTTGAAACCCTTGCTGACAAACATGACTGGTGAGTAGCTGGAGGAAGATGGATGCTCTCCCAAAGTCACGACTTCTTCGATTCGTTGAAAGGGCTATGATGCTGGCTCGCCGTGCTGTGGCACGGTTTTCGACTCGCTATTCACGGAAGCGGTTCATGCTCCGCCAACATGTCGTTCTGCTCTGTCTCAAGGTGAAAAAGACGACTACATACCGTGACCTTGTTGACGAACTCATCGAGATGCCTCGCATTCGTGACGCCCTCGATCTCGATTCGATCCCCGCACCCTCGACACTCTGCAAGGCGTTCGACCGCTTGGAAATGGCCGTCTGGCGGGTGCTGCTGAACGTCTCGCTCAAGGACTTGCCGCTTAACGGTGTCACCGGCATCGATGCGTCCGGGTTCGAGCGGGCGGATGCCTCAACACACTACACGAAGCGGACGAACCTCACTATCCAGCAGTTGAAGACAACGCTATTGGTCGATACGGCGACCAACGCCGTTCTCGACATCCACGTAACGACGACACGAAAACACGATACGCAGATTGCGCCACAGGTAGTGAAACGGAACGCAGCGTCCATCGCGGTCTTGACCGGTGATAAGGGATACGACGACCAGAAGCTCCGCCGGCTCGCCCGCGACCACGATATTCGACCACTCATCAAGCATCGTGAGTTCACCTCACTCCACAAAGCGTGGAATGCACGGCTGGATGGCGATCTCTACCATCAACGGAACGTGAACGAGACAGTCAACGCGGCGATCAAACAGAAGTTCGGTGCGTTCGTGCGGTCACGCCGGTGGTGGAAGCAGATCCGCGAACTCGTCATCAAGTGCGTCGTTCACAACGTGGAACGAAGCCTCGCTGTTTCGCATGAATAGTGCGAATGTCCCTACTGCTGAGAGGAATAGACTGCTGAATACAGAGCGTGCAGTCAGCAGGACCGGGTGTTCATCGCACGATAGAAAATGAATACTGAAGATACTGCTTTGGCTTTTTGATCCCGTAGTTGAACAATTCCATATGGCCATTGCGCTCGGAACTGATATCACAGTCGTGATAGGAGTGATGGCACTCTCAGGCGTATTCACCGGGTGGCTAAGCTACCGCATTCGCTATCGTGGCGACGTTCATCTTATTGCTGGGTATCGGAGCGGTATGGCCGCTGATACAGAAGCACTATCACGAGTGGTCGGTGGAGTGGTACTTATCATCGCAGTCGTCACCGTACTCGCCAGCTTGCTATATCCAGTGCTGGATAGTATCCCGGTAGATGAGGTAACCTATTGGTCCGGATACACCATCGCCGTTCTGGTGTTCAGTGGATACGCTGTCTTAACCGCCCGAAAGTATGTCTCTGAACCTGATCAGTAACGCGGCAGTGAGTTTAACTGTGGTACTTCTTCATCTGTAACCGATACGCGCTGTCTATCTTGCACTGACGATATTGATCTCTCTATCACCTGTCAGAATTGCCGTGACCGATTTAGAGGATGTAGTCAGCACGACAGTCATTATTTTTTGAATTTTTAATTTCTGAATGAAGTTCTCATATGATAGGGATCTAACTATTCAGAGGCCGACTACGTCGCGGTCAGTGTTTGCTTAATTACGACCGAGTTTGTCGGCGTGTGCACGACGCGAACTGTAATACTCTCGCCACTATTGAGTTCACATTCGGAACTAGCTAATCGGAAGGTGGCTGTTTCGCCTGCCTGCCACTGACCGCCTGCTTCACCAATTGGTCCGCTCACTGAATTATATGAGTTGTCGAAAATATCGTCGCCACGAACATACTCGCTGGTCGGTACCGGGTCGCCTCCACTTGCCGGTAAGTTCACCAATCGACCGGATTTCCCACAGGCGTCCTGTGCATTGACGGCAATTTCGAGGTTAGCAGCTGACAAAGTGTCTCCTGCGATATGCGTGATATTGACTTTTCCACCATCATTTCCTTCTTGTGTGACAAGTTCACTGCTTGATTGACCAACGATAGGTCCGGGTTGATTGGCTTCGTCGGTAAATCCAAGCGCTAACACCGAGATCGTCGCGGCCAGTATCACTACGATAGCAACCATCAAAATGTTAGCTATAACTGGTGAAACGGCCCGTGACGAAGATATTCTAACCGTATGTGTACTATTGGACGGGGGCACTAATCAATTTATATTATCTTTCAAGAGTACTGCATACGCGCCCTCTATTCAGCAGGACTGCTGAAACCTATCATCGAATGAGGGTTTCAACAAGGCCGGTGAGAAGGGAAGGTCCTCTCGATGTCAACTCTGAAGGAGTTCAACAGAGCCGGATCCGCTGGTCCGGGGCAGGCCGGAGTCACGCTCGGGGAGGCTGCGACCGCCGTGGGAACTGGCTGAGGTCGGCCTTTCTCGGTTCCTGTGAGTTGCGTCGTCGAAGCGGGAAGCCTCGACGCTTGACCCCGAGGCGGTTCACACGGCGTCGAAGGACACGGGAGTTCTTCGAGATGGGTGAGGTGGCTCTCGGCATCCGAGGCACGGCACGCTTAACCCGGTTCCGGTCGCACACCGACGGGAATGCAGACGCACGTCGTCCCGGTCGGGTTCGACTACGACCGATTGATAGCGCCGCTGGTCCGCGACCAGTTCGACGTGGACCGCGTCGTGCTGCTGGAGGGCGCGGTGGGCAGCGAGGCCAACGTCGAGTACTCCCGGAACCTCTCGCAGAAGCTGGAGACGGACTTCCGGAACCTGCTGGGCGCCGAGACCGAGCGGGTGCCCGTCGCCGACGTGTACGACTACGACGCCGCCTTCGAGCAGGCGTACGACCTCATCAACGAGGAGCTCGACGCCGGCCGGGAGGTGTGGGTGAACGTCTCCTCGATGCCGCGGCCCGTCTCGTTCGCGTTCGCCACCGCCGCCCACTCGGTCACGCTGGAGCGACAGGCCGACCGCGACCGCATCCACACCTACTACACGGCACCGGAGAAGTACCTCGAAACCGAGCTGGCCGAGGAGCTTCGGAGGGGCCGCGACCTGCTCGGGGACCTGCTCGACGGCGTCGGCGACGAGGTCGACCAGGTGGCCGGCGTCGACGCCGACCGGCTCCGCGAGCGCCTGTCGGCGGCGACCGACTTACTGGGGGAGTTCGACGAGCGCGGGACGACCATCGGCGCCAAGGAGGTCGACGGCCGCCACATCATCGAGCTCCCGGTCGCCTCCTTCTCGAACGTGAAGCCGTTCGAGGAGGTGATCCTCTACAAGCTCGGGGAGGACGGCGAGTTCGAGTCGGTGAGCGAACTCGCGAAGGCGCTGGCCGCGGAGCTGAACGAGGAGTACACCGACTCGTTCCGCTCGAAGGTCATCTACAACGTCGACCGCCTCGGCCCCGGCGGAAAGGGGTACGTCGAGCAGGAGTCCCACGGGAAGTCCTACCGGACGCGCCTGTCGCGGATCGGGGAGCTGTGGGTCCGCGCGCACGCGGCCGAGGACGCGTCGGATTACGAGCGGTAGGTCGCGCGGGCGAGGTCGCCGGGGGCGGGAGCGACGCCGACCTGACACCGACGCCGGCGCGACCCGCCCGGGCGTCGAACTCAGAACTCGAAGCCGCGCGGCGCCGCCGAGGGCGCCAGCGGCGTCGCCGGGAGGCGGTCGGGCACCTCCGGGTCGTTGAACGCTCGCGGCGCCACGTCGTTCGGGCCGTCGGGGTAGCACACCGACGCCAGCGCGTGCAGTTGGTCCCGGCCGACGCCCAACTCGAACTGCCCGCCGCCGTACAGCCTCACGTCGCGTTCGCGCGCCCACTCCAGCGTGTCCGACAGCGCCTCCAGCGTGCCGAACCGCGAGGGCTTGATGTTCAGCCACGCGGGCTCCCACGGCAGGGCCTCGACGCTCTCGATGTCCGTGATCGGGTAGTCCCACGAGACGCGGTGCTCTTGCCCCTCGAAGACGTGACGCGTCTCGTCGGTGATCGCCGGGTCCTCGATGACCGCGTTCGGGAACGACTCCAGCACCCACTCGTAGAACGTGGCGTCCGGCTCCTGGTCGACATCGGTTCCCTCGTACAGGCCTTTCAGATCGAGGACGCGCACCTGCTCGGTCGGCAGGGCCGAGACGACCTCGTCGGTCCAGTCGTCTGTCGGGTCGAGCTTGAACCCGATGCCGGGGACGCGGTCGGCGATGGCGGTCACGCGGTCGGCGCTCGGCGGGTCTCCCAGCCGCGTCGACGCCGCGAACGTGACGGGCTCGCGCTCGCGCCCGAGGATGCTCGCGAGGTCGGTGTCGGACTGCCGGAGCGCCAGATCCATCGCGGCCGACTCGACCGCCCAGCGGCGGTAGGCGTGGCCCGTCTTCCGCTCGGGCGCTCCCATCGGAAACAGGTCCACGTCGTCGAGACGGCGGGAGAACTCTCGGAACGTCCACTCGCCGGCGAACGCGTCCGCGAAGTCGACGCCGTCGGCGGTCGTCCGCGGGTCGCGCTCGGGGGTCGCGAACAGCGCGTCGTGGTCCAGCGCGTCGTAGGTCACGTCCTCGCCGCGACCGAGTTCGCCGTCGCCGCGGAGGCGGACCGTCGTGCTCACGCGCTCGAACCCCGAGGAGGTGTCGCGGGCGCGTCGGCGGAGGGCCACCGACTCGATCGTCAGCGGGAGGTCGGCGATCGCGCGAAAGAGGGTGGGTGTGCTCACGGTCGAACCCTCTCTCCCGCGGGGGATAGTCCTTCCCCGCGGTCGGCGTGGCCTCGCCGAGACCCGACCGTCGGCGGTCAGGGCCGAAGTGCGCCGGCCTCGAACAGCTTCACTCTGGTCGCCAGCGCCAGGAACGTCGCCGTGAGCGTGAGGACGACCGCCCCGGCGGCGGCGATCTCGTGGGTGGGCGACGGATGGGTGAAGCCGACGCCCGACTCCAAGACCACCTGTCCGGGCATGAGCGTGTGGTGGGGCGTCCCGACGATCGGGAGGAGGTAGTCGACCACGTCGTTGAGGCCGTACCACGCGACGGCGACGGCGACCGCCCGCACGGGGAACCCCGAGATGCGGTAGAGGAGGAAGCCCTCGACGGTCATCGCAAGATGGGAGAACAGGAGAAACAGGTACATCGGCAGCGGGGTCGCGGCCGTGAAGCCGTCGGCGAACGCCAGCAGGACGAACGGCGTCCACAGCCCCAGCTTCCAGCAGCCGAAAAAGGCGAGCGCGTTCACGTACTCGTTCGACCGGTCCAGCCTCCACAGGCCGAGCGCGAGCGCGATGAACAGCGTCGCCACCGGGGAATCCGGCACGAAGACCCACATGCTAGGCGGCGTGCCGCCGAGCTGCCACGTGATCAGCGGGTCCGACAGCGGCAGCGGGTGGACGCCGTAGTACCAGAAGCCGAAGGCGGTGCCGACGAGGTTGACCGCCACGACGAGCGTCGCGAGCCGGAGGCCGACGTTCTCCAGGGTCCGGGGGAGCGGCGCGACGTACCACGGGAGGTCCGGACGCTCGGGGAGGCCGTCGTCGTCGGTCAGGTCGGCGAGGGGGCTCATTCGGGTGTGGCGTGTGTGGCGCGTCCGCGGCTTAGCCGTGGCGGTGTGCGGCGGCGGCCCGCGGTCGTCTCGCGGGGATGGCGTGGGGCAGCCGCGGGGGATGCCGCCGAACCACCGCCGATTAAGCCGCAGCCGGCCGACGGTTCGCCAAGCCCGTGGCCGACGACACCGAGGCGCGACGGACCCGCAACCCCGTTCCCGAGACGCTCGCCGAGTTCTACCTCACGACGCCCGCCACGCTCGCGCTGCTGCTCGTCGCCAACGCGCTCGCCTTTCTCGTCGGGGTGCGCTACTACGTCGAGACGATGCCCGCGGTGGCGACGTACCTGTGGCCGCTGTACGCCGACTCGCCGACGGCGATCGCGCTCGGGACGCTCGTGCTCGCGGCGCTGGTGCCGTTCGCCGGCTACCGTCTGTCGGCGGTGCCCCGGACCGCAGTGCTGTCGGCGCTGTCGACGCTCGCGGTCGTCTGGCTGGTCAAGATGGGCCTGTGGACGTTCCTCGCGCTCAACGTCCCGTTCGTCAGGCCGGACCTCCCCGCGGACCTGTACGTCGGCCTCGACGCCGACTCGCTGTGGGCCTACTGGGGCATCCTCGCCACCCACGCCGCGTTCCTCGCGGAGGCGCTCCTCCTCGCCCGCGTCGGTCGGACCTCCCGGCCGATCCTCGGCGGCGTCGCGCTGCTCGCGGTCGCGAACGACCTCTTCGACTACGGCTTCCTGCTCGGCCTCCCGCTCGCGAACCACCCGCCGGTGCGGTACGACCCGGGCTGGACGCTCGCACTCGGGAGCCTCGCGGCGACGGTCACGGCGGTCGCGGTCGCCGCCGCCGTCCTGCCGTCGGGCGATGCCGCCGACCGGCGACGCGGTGCTTAAATACGCCGAGCGGTTACCTCACGTGTATGGACTCCGCGGTGCTGCTCGATCTCTTGGGCAACGAGAACCGCCGGCGCATCCTCCGGCTGCTCTCGCATAAGCCCTGTTACGTCACCGAGATCAGCGAGTACCTCGGCGTGTCGCCGAAGGCGGTCATCGACCACCTGCGGAAGCTGGAGGAGACGGGACTGATCGAGAGCCACACCGACGACCGCCGGCGCAAGTACTTCCACATCGCTCGCGACGTGCGCCTGGAGGTAAACGTCTCGCGCCACGGCTTCGGCACGAAGTCCGCGTACCCCGCGAACCCGAGCCTCGACATCCAGGGTCGGTGCCCGCACATGCACATCGACCTGGAGCTCCGGTCGACCGGGGACGGCGCCGGCGACGACCGTGACACCGACGACGGCGCCGTCCGAAGCGGTCGCGGCGGTCACGCCGACGCCGACGCTGCCGACGCTGCCGACGCTGCCGACGACGCCGAACGCGACGACCGGCGGGAGGACGGCGACGACGATCGACCCGACGAGCTAGCCGCGCTGGCCGCCGAGTTCGACGAGCTTCAGGACCTGGAGAACGAGCTTTCGCTCGCCCAGCGGTGGGTTCACGGCCGGATGGCCGATCTGCTCGACAGGGTGAACGACCGCCTCGGCGTCGACGCCGACTCCCGATTCTACGCGAAGCTGCTCGCGGCGGTCACCTCGACGGACGGCAGTCACCGCGCCGTCGTCGAGGAGGTCGACGCCGACTCGGAGGCCGTCGAAGACGGCCTGCGCCGGCTCGCAGACGCGGACCTGCTCGCGCGCGAGGCCGGTCGCTGGCGGCTCGTCGAGTAACGTCGGCCGACGCGTCTCGCGCGACCAGGAGCTACTCGACGGCGCGAGTCAGACCCGCCCGGAGGTCGCGCCCGAAGTACACGCCCGCGACCGACAGGAGGACGCCGACGGAGACTCCCACGCCCGCGAGGGTCGCGCCGGCGCCTGCGGGCGACAGGCCGTACTCGGCGAGCAGGTTCGCCCTGAGGAGCACGCTCCCGCTCGTGAGCGTCCCGAGGAGGAACGCCCCGCCGGCCGCGAGCGCGCCGGCGACCGCGGTTTCCAGGTACGCCCGCCGCGAGCGCCCCAGTCCGAGGAGGAACGCGGCGGCGAACAGACCGAGGTAGCGGGTGAGCCCGCCGATCAGCGGCACCGCAGAACCGACGACCAGCCCGCCGACGAGGGCGGCGAGCGTGAGGAGGAAGCCCTTCGCCGAGAACGGCGTCCGTCCGAGCAGCGATCGCGAGCCGGTCGACCCGGCGTCGTCGGTCGCGGTCGACTCCGCGACCGCGTCGTCGCTCTCGCCGGTGGAGCCGCTGGCGCCGCCGTCGGCGCCGTCGCGTTCGGCGAGTTCCTGCAGCTCCGCCAGGCGCTTGCCCATGCCCGGGTGTGCGCGGCGCGCGGCCATGGGTCTTGCGCCGGTCGCGCCGCGCCCGCCCAGAGCGGCCGCCATGCTACGGCTACCGGCCGGACGAAATCCCCCGACGCGCCGCCCGCGGGGAACCGCGGACGGGCAGGTTCAAGTTCGCCCCGGCCGCTATCTGCGCGTATGACCCCAAGCCCCGGAGACCGCGTCCGCGTCGAGCGCGCGGGCGTCACCGACGAGGGCGTGTTGATGCCGTCGAGCGACGAGGAGCACCTCGTGCTCAAGCTGGAGGGCGGGTACAACGTCGGCGTCGACCGCGCCGACGCCGCCGTCGAGGTGCTCGAAGGCGGCGCCAGAGACGTGGGCGAGGACGCCGACGAGGAGGGCGACGCGTCGGTGGTCGCGTTCGACGACGATCTCCCGACGGTCGCGCTCATCTCCACCGGCGGGACGATCGCCTCCACCGTCGACTACCGCA
This sequence comes from Halobaculum gomorrense, assembly GCF_900129775.1. Lineage (GTDB taxonomy): Archaea > Halobacteriota > Halobacteria > Halobacteriales > Haloferacaceae > Halobaculum > Halobaculum gomorrense. The sequence continues at coordinate 654,082 of NZ_FQWV01000001.1, forward strand.
CCGGCGCCGTCACCGCCCGCTTCGACGCCGAGGACGTGCTGCGCGCCGTCCCCGACCTGGCGGGCCGCGCGAACTACCGCGGCCGCGTCGTCGCCAACATCCTCTCGGAGAACATGGACCCCGAGACGTGGACGGACCTCGCCGAGGCGGTCCGCGAGGAGATCGAGGCGGGCGCCGACGGCGTCGTCGTCATGCACGGAACCGACACGATGCAGTACTCCGCGTCGGCGCTGTCGTTCATGCTCGACACGCCGGTTCCGGTCGTGTTCACCGGCAGCCAGCGCTCGGCCGACCGCCCCTCCTCGGACAACGTGATGAACGCCGTCTGCGCCGTCGAGGCCGCCACATCCGACTGCACAGAGGTGCTGGTCTGCATGCACGGGACGCCGTCGGACGACCACTGCGCGCTCCACCGCGGGACGCGCGTCCGAAAGAACCACACCTCCCGCCGCGACGCCTTCGAGACCGTCGGCGCCGAGCCGCTGGGCCGCGTCGACTACGACCCCCATGAGGACCGCGTCGACGTGTCCTTCCGGGAAAGAAAGGCGTACGCCCGCCGCGGCGACACCGACCTCGCGGTCGCGTCCGACCTCGCGGAGGACGTGGAACTGGTGAAGTTCACGCCCGGGATGGACCCCGCGGCGCTCGACTACCTCAACGGGAAGTCGGGCGTCGTGATCGAGGGCACCGGGCTCGGGCACGTCCACACGGACCTCATCCCGCGGTTCGAGGCGCTCGTCGACGACGGCACGACGGTCGTGATGACGAGCCAGTGTCTAGAGGGTCGCGTCTGCGACCGCGTGTACGACACGGGACGCGACCTGCTGGACGCCGGCGTCGTCGAGGCGGGCGATACGCTGCCGGGCACGGCGAAGGTGAAGCTGATGTGGGCGCTCGCGAACGTCGCCGACTCCGCCGAGGCGATGGGCTGCGATCTCGCGGGCGAGTTGACCGAGGAGTCGAAGCCCTGGGTATGAGCGGGGGCGACTCCCTCGGCCACGAGTTCGCGGTCCGACAGGCGCGGGAGTCGGACGTCGACGCCGTCGTCGAGTTCACGCGGGACACCTGGGGCGACCGCCACGGCGACTACCTCCCGGACGTGTTCGGCGACATGGTCGCCTCCGACGGCCCGACCCAGCGCACGCTGGTCGTCGACGTCGACGACGGCGATGACGTGGCCGGCGTCCTCCAGTGCGTCATGCTCTCGGACACCGAGGCGTGGGCGCAGGCGATGCGCGTCAACCCCGACTACCGCGGCAACGGCCTCTCGCCGACACTCTCGCAGGCGGCGTTCCGGTGGGCGCGCGACCGGGGCGCGGTCGTCGTCCGCAACATGGTGTTCTCGTGGAACATGGCCGGGCTCGGGCAGTCGCGGTCGGTCGGGTTCGCCCCAGCGACGGAGTTCCGCTGGCTCCGGCCCGACCCGGACCCCGACGCCACCCCCGCGCTCGACGTGGTCGCCGACCCCGACGCCGCGTGGGCGTACTGGACGGACAGCGACGCGCGCGATCACCTCCGCGGGCTGGCGATGGACGACGCGGAGTCGTGGGCCTGCTCGGAGCTGACGCGCGCGGACCTCGCGGCGGCGGCCGACCGCGACGGGCTGTTCGCCGTCGTCGACGGCGGGACGCGGGCGATGTCGGCACTGGCGTACACCTACGACCGCGAGAACGACGAGGGCGTCGAACAGACGTGGGGCGTCTACCACGCCGCCGCCTGGGACGACGCCGAGGCGCTCGACGCGCTCGCGGACGCCGTCGCACGCGCCGCCGCCGAGCGCGGGATCGACGAGACGCGGATCCTGATCCCCGAGGGCGCACGCTGGGTGTCGGACGCGGCCACGACGCGCACGCCCGTCTCCGACGAGCCCGACTTCGTACTCGCGGCGGACCTCACTGACGAGTCGCTGTACTGAGCCGCAACCGGTTTCACCCGTCGGCGCGAGTGGACGGCTTATGCGCCACCTCGGCGCGGCCGCTTCGGCGACGCTGCCGCTTCAGCTCGGGCCGCTCGACCCCGGGATCGTCGGCCTGCTGAACGTGATCGTCGCCGTCGTCGTCGGCTACTTCACATATCAGGACGCGAAAGGCCGCCGGACAGACTCCCCGAAACTGTGGGCCGTCGCGTTGGCGCTGGCGTCGCTGCTGTTGAACCTCGTGGGGTTCCTCCTCGCGTTCGCGGTGTACTACGCCGTCGTCATCCGCGAGTGAACGGACGGGCGGGAACGCGACCCGTCGCGCGGCACCGACGCGGTTTTGTCGACCCCGTCACAACGCCGGAGTATGGTCCCCCTCCCACTGTTCGGTGCGCTGCCCGGCGGCGTCGAGTTGCTGATCATCGGCTTCATCTTCCTGTTGATCTTCTCGCTGTTGCTCCCTGTCGGGATGGCCTACTGGGTGTACCAGGACGCCAAGGGGCAGCGCGGCACCGACGAGGCGCTGTGGGCGCTGGCGACGGTGCTCGCCGGCCTGTTCGTCTCCGTCTTCGGCGCCGGCGCGGTGGTGCTTCTGTACCTCCTCATCGAACGCGAGTAGGCCGCGCGGTCCGGTCTCCACCGCCCGACCGCCGCGGCGCCCGCCCGCTCAGATCTGCACGACCCACGCCCGATAGTCCTCGGGCTGGTCGTACACCTCGACGAACGCGCGGTCGAGGAAGCCGGCGAGCCGGTTCGCGTCTGAGCGCGCCGAGATCCGGACGTTCGTCCCCTCAGCCTCGTCGGGCGCCTCCTGCTCGTCGACCCGGAACTCCGGGTACTCATCGAGCACGTCGTGCAGGCGGGACAGCTCCTCGTCGGTGCAGTCGAGGTTGAACGTCTTCTCGGCGAACTGGATCCACGGCGGCGCTTCCTGCTCCCCGTCGTCAGGGTCCGAACGGTCGTCCTCGTCGTCAGGGTCCCCAAACTGAAGCTGCTCGCGCGGCGGTTCGACCTCGATCGTGAGGAAGGCGCTGCCGCGCTCGCGGTGGGCCGTGACGGCGTCAGCGAACAGCTTCCGCCGGTCGGCGGACGTGTTGGCGTCGAAGCGGGTCATACGGTCCGTACGGCGAAGCGCGGTAAAAACCGGGCGCTCCGGGTCGCCCCGAGCGCTCGCGGGCGACGGCGACCGGCGCGCCCGTCCCCGCGAACCGCGCCGGATTCAGCACGCCTTTCACGGTGGCCCCGGAGCGTCCTGCTATGGCCGACCACCGAATCCTGCTGCTCGGTCCGCCGGGGGCCGGAAAGGGCACCCAGGCGACTCGACTCACTGCCGAGTACGACCTCGACCACATCACGACCGGCGACGCGCTCCGGCAGAACAAGGAGATGGAGACGGAGTACGGCACGCCCGGCGAGTACATGGACGCCGGCGAACTCGTCCCCGACCCGGTCGTCAACGAGATCGTCGTCGCCGCGCTGGAGGACGCCGACGGCTTCGTGCTCGACGGCTACCCGCGCAACCTCGACCAGGCGGAGTTCCTGAGCGAGGAGACCGATCTCGACCACGTCGTCTTCCTGGACGTCCCGGAGGATGTGCTCGTCGAGCGGCTCACCGGTCGTCGCGTGTGCGACGACTGCGGCGCCACCTACCACGTCGAGTTCGATCGGCCCGAGGAGGCGGGCGTGTGCGACGAGTGCGGCGGCGAGCTGGTGCAGCGCGAGGACGACACCGAGGACACCGTCCGCGAGCGCCTTCGCGTCTACCGGGAGAACACCGAGCCCGTCGTCGAGCACTACCGCGAGGAGGGGACGCTCGTCGAGGTGTCCGGCGAGGGCGCGCCCGACGACGTGTTCGAGCGGCTCCGCGACGTGATCGAGGGCTGATCCGACCGACGGTCACGGCGGGGGCGCCGCGGCGCGCCGAGAGTACAACCTTCTTACGTGGCTGTCGCTTAGCGGCTGCCAATGGCACGAATCGAGAAGCGCGTTCGGGAGCTCGCCTCCGAGCCCGAGATGCGCGAGGCGATCGAACTCGTCCTCGAACGCGCGGAGGGCGGCGAGGTCCAGTGGGTCGACGTCCGCGAGGACCTCACTAGCGGGCAGTGGGGTCGGCTCATCGAGCGCGGCGTCCTCGAAGACGGCGATGCGGGCTTCGCGCTCGCCGACCGCGACGCGATCGAGGCCGGGCTCGAGTCGCCCGTCGAGTCGGATGCGGGCGGAAGTACCGGCGGAAGCGGCGTCGAGATCCCCGACTCCGACGGCGCGTCGTGGAGCATCTACGACAAGGGGGCGGCCGTCGTGACGCTGCTGTTCTTCGTTGGCTACTCCTACGGCCCGGTCCGAAACGTCGTCGGCAGATCGATCGACGTGATCTTCGGCCCCCTACAGGACCTCCTTCCGCTGTACGCGGTCATCATGGTTATCGCGACGCTCACCGGGCTCTACTCCACCCTCCTGCGCGCGAACCTGATGGACATGGACCGCATGGCCGCCTACCAGGAGCGGATGCAGGATATTCAGGAGCGGCGAAAGGAGGCGAAAGAGCGCGGCGACGACGCGGCGCTTGACGCCATCCAGGAGGAGCAGATGGAGGCGATGGGCGACCAGCTCGGCATGTTCAAAGAGCAGTTCCGCCCGATGGTGTGGATCATGGTCCTGACCATCCCCGCGTTCCTGTGGATGTACTGGGGGATCGGCTTCCGCGGCGCCGAGGGCGTCTGGACTGACCTCCAGCCCGTCGTCCTCCCCATCGCGGGAGAGGTCGGGTGGACCCAGAACATCCTCGTCATGCCCACCTGGATCATCTGGTACTTCCTGTGCTCGATGGCGTTCACCCAGATCATCCAGAAGGGGCTCAACATCTCGATGTCGCCGTCGACATCGTAGATCCGGCGACCTTCCGGTGTCTCCGGTTTCGTTTCCTCGCCTTTCGTAGCGACGTGCTCGGTCGCCTCGAACCCCTTCGGCGACGTGCTCAGGCGACTCGGTTGCAGAGCGGCTCGCCGTCCCTGATCCGCCGGACGTTCTCCTTCACGAGGTTGGCGATGTCGAGATGGTACCGGTTCGTCGCCGACCCTCGGTGAGGGGAGATGATGACCTCCTCGAACCCCCACAGCGGGTGGTCCTCCGAGAGGGGCTCCTCGTCGAACACGTCCAGCGCGGCGCCGGCGATGTCGCCCGACTCAAGCGCCGACACGAGCGCGTCGTCGTCGACGATGGGCCCCCGGGCAACGTTGATGACGTAGGCGTCGTCGCGCATAACCTCGAACTCCGGGCCCGCGAGCAGCCCCTCGGTCTCGGGGGTGAGCGGGACCGTGACCGCGACGAACCGCGCGTCGCCGATCGCGTCGTGGAGGTCGTCCGGGTGGTAGCGCTCGGAGACACCGGGCACCGATTCGTCCGACCGTCGGACGCCGACCACCTCCATCCCCAGCGCGTCCGCACGACGGGCGATACCCTCGCCGATGGTGCCGAGACCGATCACGCAGAGCCGCTCGTTCTCGACGGTGAACGGTCGCTCGTACGGCGGGGCGTACCAGTCGCGCTTGACCTGACGGTCGCGGTAGACGTGCAGCAGGCGCGCGAGCGAGAGCATGTAGCCGATGGCCATCTCGCCGACGGTGGTGTCGTGGATGCCCGTGCTGTTCGTCAGCGGCACGCCCGCGGCCTCGTACGACGCCGTGTCGAACTCATCGTAGCCCGCCCGGATACAGTGGACCCACGCAACGTCGTGGAACTCCGGGCGGGGCCTGAACGACGAGACCGCGTCGGTCGGCCCTAACGACTCCCCGTCACCGACGACCTCCGTGGGGAGATCGAGGTCGTCGAAGGCTGCACGGAACGACTCCGTCGGGAACTTGTTCTCGACCGATCCGTGGATGCAGAGCCGGTCGAGCGTCTCGATGTCCGACATCTCGTCCGGCGGTGTTGATTTCCCCGTGGCGTTCCAATTCGGTTCGTGGTAATAATTGACGATTCCGGTTGACTTCGGCATGGCCTCGTACGACACGCCGTTCCCGGGGAACTACGCCGACCTCGCGGGGGCGCTCGACGGTCACGGCGAACGCGTGGAGGGCCCCGCCGAGGTGGGGCCCGCGCTCGAACGCGCCATCGAGGTCACGGAGGACGGTATCCCCGTGATGGCGGAGGTACCCACCTCGGAGGAGACCGACCGCTCACGGCATTGAATCCTCCGGCTTCCCCGTCGATCGTTCCGTACGCCTACGTCGCCCCCGACCGTCCATCCGTTCGTCGCCCACGCGCGTCCTATCGCGTCGCCGCCTTCCACTCCCTGAGTCCGACGACCGCGCCGCCGTGCTCGTCGGCGTCGGCGTCGGTCGCCGCCCACACGAACATCGACGCCACGTCCTCGGGCTCCCTGCCGCCCTGATTCCCCGTGAGCGCGGTGTCGACCAGTCCGAGATCCAGCGTCATCGCCGTTGCGTCGAGGTCGGCGTACGCCTGTCGGACGACCGCCTCGGCGCCGGCCTTCGAGATGGCATACGCGCCCATCCCCGGCTTCGGGTCGCGGGCGATCGATCCCGAGGGGACGAGGATTCGCGCGCCGTCGCGCAGGAATGGGACTGCCTCTCGGACCGTCGCGAACACGCCGCGGACGTTCGTGCGAAGCGTGTCGTCGAAGCGACTGTACGGCTCGCCGTCGAGGGGCATCTCGCCGGGGGCGCCGTGGTTGACGCCGGCGTTGGCGACGACCACGTCGACCCCGTCGCGCTCGCCCGCGCGATCGGCATGCTCGATGAGGCGTTCGAGGTCGAACTCGTCGCGCACGTCCGCCCGGAGACCAGAGGCGGATCCCGAGCGCGAGAGCGCGTCGACCGTCTCGTCGACCGCATCTCCGTCGCGCGAGCAGACGACGACGTGGGCGCCGGCGTCGACGAACGCCGAGGCGACGGCGCCGCCGACGCCGCGCGTTCCGCCGGTGACGACCGCGGTGGTTCCGTCCATGGGATCGCCAGGGGCCGCCGGGAGGTAGTGGTTGTGGGTCGCGGCGACGTGCGCAATGAGCGCTCGTTTTCCACGGAGTGACTGATCGCGGCGACGCCCGTGCGCCTATATTTATACACCTCCCCGCCGTAAAACGGTTAATGCGCGAACCTCGTGACCGTTCCTCGCTGTCGGGCGAGGAAGTGGTCGTGATCGGCGGCGGCTTCGGCGGGCTGTCGACCGCCTGCTACCTGGCCGACGCCGGCGCTGATGTGACTCTCCTGGAAAAGAACGAACAGCTCGGCGGCCGCGCCTCCGTGTTGGAGGCGGAGGGCTTCCGCTTCGACATGGGGCCGTCGTGGTACCTGATGCCCGACGTGTTCGAGACGTTCTTCGGCCACTTCGACCGCGAGCCGTCGGAGTACTACTCGCTGTCGCGGCTCGACCCGCACTACCGGATCTTCTTCAAGGACGGCGACCAGGTGGACCTGGTCCCGGACTTGGCGGCGAACCGCGAGACGTTCGAGTCGTATGAGGCGGGCGCGGGCGCCGCCTTCGACGACTACCTCCGCAAATCCGAGCGCAACTACGAGATCGGGATGGAGCACTTCGTGTACGAACACCGCGACGACCTCGCGGACTTCATCGACCCCGACGTGCTGCGCTACTCGTGGGGGCTGTCGCTGATCGGATCGATGCAAGATCACGTCGAGAACTACTTCGACCACCCGAAACTCCAGCAGGTTATGCAGTACACGCTGGTGTTCCTCGGCGGGTCGCCGCACAACACGCCGGCGCTGTACAACCTCATGAGCCACGTCGATTTCAACCTCGGCGTCTACTACCCCGACGGCGGCCTCGGCGCCGTCGTTGACGGCATCGTCGAGCTGGGCGCGGAGCTCGGGGTCGAGTACGTCACGAACGCGCCCGTCACCGCGATCAAGGGCCAGCGCGGCGGTTTTAAGCTGGAGACGAGGACCGCGGACCCCGCCGACGGCCTCCGCGGGGCGACCCCGGCCGCCGACGGCGGCGCGTCGGCCGAGGCGGCGATCACGTCCGGGGACGGCCGGAGCTACTTCCCGGATCTCGTCGTCAGCGACGCCGACTACGCCCACACCGAGCAGGAACTGCTCGCGCCGCGCAAGCGCCAGTACGACGCCGACTACTGGGAGTCGCGCACGTACGCGCCCTCCGCGTACCTCCTGTACATGGGCGTCGAAGGCGACGTGGAGGAGTTGGCCCACCACACGCTCGTGCTCCCGACCGACTGGGACGAGCACTTCGAGCAGATCTTCGAGAACCCCGCGTGGCCCGACGACCCCGCCTACTACCTGTGTGTCCCCTCGAAGACCGACGACACCGTCGCTCCCGAGGGGCACTCGAACCTGTTCGTCCTCGTCCCGATCGCGGCGGGACTGGAGGACACGCCCGAACTCCGGAGCCGGTACCGGAGCCTCGTTCTGGAGGATATCGCCGAGAACACCGGCGTCCACCTGCGCGACCGTATCGTCTTCGAGGAGGAGTTCTGCGTCGACGACTTCGCGGGGCGCTACAACTCCATGAAGGGGTCGGCGCTGGGGCTCGCGCACACGCTGCGCCAGACGGCGCCGTTCCGCCCCGGCCACGAGTCCGGCGAGGTCGACGGCCTCTTTTTCACGGGGTCGACGACGACGCCTGGCATCGGCGTTCCGATGTGCCTCATCTCGGGGCTGCTCACGGCCGAGACGATGGCCGGGTCCTCCTGAGCGCGACGATGCCAGCCGCCGCCGACTCCGCCGACTCGTCAGACCACGCCGGCCCTGCCGCGGGCGTCCGCTACCTCCTGAAGCTCTCTCGCCCGCGCTTCTGGCTGTACCTCGCCGGACCGATCGTCGTCGGCGTCGCCTTCGGCGCGACGAGCGTCCCCGAGCTGTTCGCCGCTCCCAACGTCCTGCTGTTCGGCTACTTCCTGCTCCCGGCGAACCTGTTCCTCTACGGCGTCAACGACGTGTTCGACCGTGACATCGACGAGGGGAACCCGAAGAAAACCGGGCGGGAGGTGCGCTACGGGGGCGACCGCCTCGTCCCCGTCGTCGTCGTCGCGTCCCTGCTCGCGGGGGCGGGAACGTTCGCGATCACGCCGCGGGCGGCGTGGCCGTTCCTCGCGGGCTTCTTCCTTCTCGGCGCGCAGTACTCGGCGCCGCCGCTGCGGTTCAAGACGACGCCGCTGCTGGATTCGGTCTCGAACGGGCTGTACGTCCTGCCGGGAGCCGCGGCGTACGCGCTGGTCGCCGGATCGGCCCCCCCGCTCGCGGCGCTCGCGGGCGCGTGGCTGTGGGCGATGGGGATGCACACGTTCTCCGCGATCCCCGACATCGAGCCGGACCGTGCGGCCGGCATCCGGACGACCGCGACCGCACTCGGGGAGTCGCGGACGCTCACGTACTGCGCGGCGTGCTGGCTGGCGGCCGCGGGCGCGTTCGCGCTGGTCGATCCGCGGATCGGCGCGGTGCTGCTCGCGTATCCGGCCCTCGTCGGGGTCGTTCGCGTCGCGGGCGTCGCGATCGACAGAGCGTACTGGTGGTTCCCGGCGATCAACACCGCCGTCGGTGCGGTGCTCACCATGGGCGCGCTCTCCCGGATCGTTCCGCCGGGGGCGGTGCTGCCGTGAGCCCGGAGACGCGACTGGATCGGCTGAGCGAGTTCCGAGAGGCGATGCCGGTGGACCGCCGCGAGGCCGAGGCGAGGCTCGACGCGCTCGTGCGCGAGAACCGCGTCACCATCTCGGTCGTGTTTCCGCTCGTGGGGGCGGTGCTGCTCGTCGCCAGCGCGGAGGGCGTGTTCGCGGGGACGCCGCTTTCGCCGCTGGCGTTCAACGGCGGCATGATCCTGCTCGGAACGCTCGTGATGCGCTCGCCGCTGGTCGTCGGGCTCGCACCGCTGGTCGGCCGGCGAGAGCTGGCGGGGATCGGGCTGCTGTCGGCGTACGCCTACGCGATCGAGTACGTCGGCGTGACCACCGGGTGGCCCTACGGCGAGTTCGAATATCTCGTCGCGCTCGGCCCGGAACTGGGCGGCGTCCCGCTGGGTCTACCGGTCTTCTTCCTTCCGCTGGTGGCGAACGCCTACCTCCTGTGTCTACTCCTGCTCGGCGAGCGCGCCGAACGCGCGGCGGTGCGGCTGCTCGTGGTCATCGCGCTCGTGCTCGTCATGGACGTGGTGCTCGACCCCGGCGCGGTCGCGCTCGGCTTCTGGGCGTACGAGGGCGTCGCCGATGCGGGCGCGCTCGGCGTGTTCTCGGGGGCGGGCTTCTACGGCGTCCCCCTGTCGAACTACGCCGGCTGGGTCGTCTCCGCGACCGTCGCGGTCCTCGTGCTCGACGCGGCGTTCGACCGCGCGGCGCTGTGTGAACGCCTCGCGGACTGCGAGTTCATGCTCGACGACATGGTGAGCTTCGTGCTGCTGTGGGGCGGGGTGAACTGCTGGTTCTGGAACCCCGTCGCGGCCGCGGTCGCGGTCGCCATCGGCGTCGGGCTGGTCCGAGCGGACCGGTTCGACGCGTCGCTGTTCAGACGGGCGTTCTGACGCGTCGAACGCGTGGCGAGGAGCGACCGCGATCGCCGACGGCGGGGCGACCGGCGACGTCAGCGCGCGGGAACCCGGTCGGCGTGGCCGGCGCCCGAGCGGTTCGGTTCGCTGTCGCCGTACGGGATACAGGAGACACGCCGGAACACGGTCTCGGGGTCCTTACACCGGAACCACGCCCAGCGCGTCTTGGCGAACAGCGTCAGCTTGCGAAGCGTACTCAACTCCGGCGTCTCCGAGAGTGTGTCGAATCCCCGCTCGCGGATGAGCGCGTGGTGCTCCGCATACAGCACCGACGCGAGCAGCACGGCGAACTGGCAGTCCTCGGGGAGGTACTTGATCCCAGCGACGCCCTCCTTGTACAGCGACTCCGCGCGACGAAGCTCGTGGCGCATCGCCGCCTCGACGTTCTCGTCGAACTCGAAGCGCTTCAGTTGGACCTCGGTGACGCCGTACTCGCGGAGCGTCTCCTGCGGGAGGTACACCCGGTCCAGCTCGACGATGTCCTCGCGCACGTCGCGCAGGAAGTTCGACAGTTGGAACGCGTCGCCCAGCGCCGTCGCGTGGGGGAGGGCGGCCTCGGGCTCGCCGGGATCCATCACCGCCGTCATCATCCGACCGACGGCGGAGGCGGAGCCGTCCATGTACGCCTCGAGGTCGGCGTAGGTCTCGTAGCGCTCGGTGTCGATGTCCGAGCGCATCGCTTCGACGAACGTCTCGACATCCTCGTCGGCGATGTCGTGCTCATCGCACAGCTCCGCGAAGGCCGCGAGGACGGGGTCGTCCGTCTCCTCGCGGCCGAGAGCGACCTCACGCAGGTGATCCAGCTCTCGGCACTGTTCCTCGGGAGAGCCCGTCTCCGCGCCGTCAACGACCTCATCGGCGACGCGAAAGAAGGCGTACAGCACGTACGTCGGCTCGCGGACCCGTTCGGGGAGCACCCGAGTCGCGAAGTGGAAGGTCTTTCCCGTGCGCTGTTGGATGCGCTTGCTCCGGGCGATCTGGTCGTCGTCTACCATCGCCACCCCGACAACGCCCGTGCGCTGTGTTCACTGTCCCGTCCTCGCATTTGAGTAGAATTTCGTACGGCGGCCGACACCATAACAGTTGGTGCCCGTTCGGGCCTGCGATTTCGCGGGGGTCTCGGGGCGGCCACGGTCCCCACGCGAATCAAGCCGATCAGCCACAGCGCGGGCCGACGCGGCGGCCGTCGCTCAGCCGTAGAAGGGGTCCGAGCAGTCGAAGACGACGCCGTGTTGCGGGCAGACGTACTCGCAGTGGCGGTGAACCATCGAGGCCCCGCAGTACGGACACGGTCGGGTTCGCTTCACCGACCCCTCGCGCTCGCTCACGACCGAGGCGTCGGACCGCGACGACAAAGGCGTTCTGACTGCGCGGCGCGCCTCGGCCCCGGGGGCGACCACCCGGTACGCGTCGCCGCGGAGCGGTCGACGCGCCCGGCACACCCATCGTACGGATTTTACCGCTGGCGGCCCGTAAGGTAGTGAATGAGTGTTCTCCGCCGACGCGTCGCGGTCGCGACCGCCTCCGGCGTCGCGGTCGCCGCGGGCACGTTCCTCGTCGCCGGCTTCTCTCCCCGGTGGGTCGTCGTCGCGATCGCGCAGACCGTGCTGCTCGCGCTCCCCGACGCGGCGTTGGCCGCCGGGATCCAGGGGCTCGGGAGCGCCGCTCAGCCGCTGCTCGTCGTCGGGGCGGCCGGCCTCGCGGTGGCGCTGTTCGGCGGGCTCGCGCTCCTCGCGCTTCGGATCGGTCGCGTCGCCGACAGGGAGCGTTCGGAGGTCGTCTTCCTGGTGGGCGCGCTGCAGGCGCTGGCCGCCTTCCTGCTCGCGGTGACCCCCGCGGCAGCGGTCATCGGCGGCGCGCTCGGGGCCGCCGTCGTCGGGCTGGCGGGCGCGTCCGCGACCGGGACCGGGGAGGTCTCGCGCGCGCGTCGGGGGCTGTTGCGGTCTGTGGGCGCCGCGGCGGCGGCCGTGGGGCTGGCGGGCGCGGGACCGATCGCTCGAGCGATCGACGGCGGTGCGGGCGAAAGCGGCGGTTCGGAGGCGGTCGATCTCGACCCCCTCGTCGAGCGACTGCTCGCCGTCGCCGCGGAGCGCTCGTTCGATCTCGCGGGCGCGGAGCCGCTCGTCTCCGAGTCGTTTTACGTCGTCGACAAGAACGCGGCCGACCCCGAGGTCGACCCGGAGGAGTGGTCGCTGCGGGTCACCGGCGCCGTCAACGACGAGGTCGAGATCGACCTCGACTCGGTGACGGCGAGGCCGGCCGAGCACCGGTTCGTCACGCTCCGGTGCGTCGGCGACCCGGTCAACGGCCGGAAGCTCGACACGGCGGTGTGGACGGGTGTCCCGGTCGCCGACCTGCTCGACGAGGCGGGCGTGCGCCGCGACGGCTGCTGCGTCATGCTGCGCGCGGCCGACGGCTACTACGAGGAGTTTCCGCTGTCGGCGCTCGACGGCGGCCTGCTCGCGTACCGGATGAACGGGCGGCCGCTCCCGCAGGGGCACGGCGCGCCCGTGAGGGCGCTGATCCCGGGCCACTGGGGAGAGATCAACGTGAAGTGGCTCACCGAGATCGAGGTCCTGGAAGAGGAGGCGACGGGCTACTGGGAGGTGCGCGGCTGGCACGGCACGGGCCCCGTGTCGACGGTCGCGAAGCTCCATCACGTCGAGGTCGACGACGGCGCGGTTTCGGTCGGCGGCCACGCGTACGCGGGAACCCGCGGCGTCTCGGCGGTCGAGGTGTCGACCGACGGCGGCGACACGTGGACCGAGGCCGAGCTTACCGAGCGACTCCCGGAGGCGACCCCCGCGGACGCGTCCCCTAACGACCCCGAGGCGGTCGACGGCGAGGCGACCGACGCCTGGCGCGGCTGGCGCCACGAGTACGAGGCGACCGACGAGCACGAGGTCGTCGTCCGGGCCGTCGAGGCCGACGGCACAGTACAGCCGGCCGCGGAGCGAGACCCCTTCCCGAGCGGAGCGTCGGGCCGCGCGAGCCGAACCGTCCGTCCCTGACAACTCGGCTGCGCCCGCGGTCCCCCCGATCGGAGAGGTTATTAACTTTAACGCATAATTTAGTAATATGTCCGATATCAGTACCGGCGGCCCGGGTGTTCATCTCCTCTCCCGGAGTAGACTCCTCGGTGGTGCGAGCACGGCGGTGCTCGCGGGCGCAACCGCGCTCGCGTTCGCGACGGGCCGGACGAAGCTGTTCGGGATCGCGTGGATCGCGTTCGCGTCGATGACCGTCGCCGGCTGGGTCGGGGCGCGGACGGTCGGCGCGAACCCTCGGGCGCTGGTGTGGGGGTACGGGCTCGCCGCCGGCGCGATGATCACAAGCGCGGCGGTGTTCCTCCTCCCACAGGCGATGGGGCAGCACCCCGCGTTCGGCGGCTTCGGCGTCGCGCTCGGCCTGCTCGTCGGCTACGGCGCGCACACGCTCGGGCACCGTCTGTCGCACATGGACCTGCCGCTGGACCGCTCGCTCGCGGAGCTGACCGCCCACGCCGTCAGCGCGGGCGCGATCATCGGCATCATCTACGGCAACATGCCGGAGCTAGGGCTACTGCTCGGGCTCTCGATCGTCTCACACAAGGGTCCGGCGGGGTACGCGGCCGTCAACCGGTTCGCCGGTCGCGGAGGCGACTGGACGGCGATCCTGCTGCCCGCCGCTGGGGTCGGCGTCGCCGCGATCGCCTCGTCGTTCCTCTCGCTGCCCGCCTCGGGGGCGATCCGCGGCGTCGTATTCGGATTCGCGACCGGCGTCTTCCTGCACGTCGCGATGGACTTCCTCCCGGAGTGTGAGATCGGCAGCGAGGTGCACGACTCGCTGAGCCACGGGGGCGACGCGCACGCGCTGCTCGACCGGCTCCGGGTCCACGCCGTCGCGAGCACCGCGCTCGGCGCCGTGGCGGTGTTCCTCGGCTGGACGGTCGTCGCCTGAACACGGGGCCGCACGCGGGGTTCGACGCGGCCGGTTCGATGAGCGACCTACGAGGTGACTCGACGGACCTGCCAGGAGATGCCGGCGCCGGCGATCAACAGCACCGCGAGGTTGAACGCGCCGTGGACCAGCGAGCGGTACTCGTAGACGACCCACTGGTTGATCGTCCGGGAGACGGCGCCGTAGAACTGGATTCCCGCGACGAGCGCGAGCACCACCAGCGCCACGAGCACGAGGTAGTTCACGTATCGGGCGACCCTGTCGCCGAGGCCGGGACCGCCGACACCACCGGCGGAGTCTGCCGCTCCGGCGCCGGCCTCCGGCGCGTCGGGACGCGGGGCCGGCCGGTCGTGGTCGGTCGGTTCTCCGGCCGGTGATCTCGGATTGTCGATAGTGTCGTCGGAGTTGTCGATGGTGTCGTCGGAGTTGTCGATAGTGTCGTCGGTAGTGTCGCTCATTGTCGTGTTCGCCTCCGTGCGAGTAGCGCGGCGCCGGCGAGGGCCGCGACCGCGACCGCCGGACCGAATCCGGGCGTCGCCGTCGCGGTTTCCGTTCGGGCCGCCGCCTCGGTCGCTCGTTCCTCCTGACTCCCGTCGTCGCCGGCGAAGTCGCTCACTTCGAACTCTACCTCCCGGGTGGTCATGTTGGCCGAGATGGTCTCGGTCGGGTCGAGGTTCGCGACCGAACGGGCGGTGTCGACGAGCACGCCGTCACGGTACACCGCGGCGTCGACGTAGTAGTTGTAGTCGCTCGGGACCGTCACCTCGACGGTCGCGTCCGCCGTGCGACCCGGACCGATGCCGCTCACGGTGGTCGACTGGCGGGCCGCGACGATGTTCGACTCCGCCTGCCGGAGGACGACCTCGACGCGGAGCCGGTCGCTGGCAGACTCGCCGCCGTTCGTCAGCGACGCCGCGACCGTCAGCGTCGTTCGGTTCGCCTCCTCGTCGACCGAGGCCACCGACACCGAAAGCGGCGGCACCGCCTCGCTCTCGGTGAAGTGGACCTCTGTGCCGAGCGCCGCGAGCCCGGAGACCCGCGTCCGGTCGCGGTCGACGACCCGGCCGTCGCGGAAGACGACCGTCTCGATCACGTAGCCGCCCTCGCGGGGCACCTCGATCGTCGCGTTCACCGGCACGCTTCGGTCGCCGGTCAGTTCCTCCAGTTCGACCGTTCGTTCGGCCGTCAACAGCCCGGACTCCGCGTCGTACGCGCGAAAGCGCACGGAGACGTTGTCCGTGGGGTTGCCCGCGTGACCGATGCGTGTGTGCAGCCTCAGCGTCGCCGTCGCGCCGTCGACCTCTTCGGGTGCGATCGCCGGCGACTCGGCGATGGAAACCCGACCGGGACGGACCGGACCGTCGGCGGACGGGTCAGCGAGGACGCCAGGAACCACGGCGACCCCGAGGAGGGCGACGAGCAGGACGGCGACCGCGCCCGCGGTCAGCCGCCGTTCTCGTGACATGCGACCGGCTGTGCACGGTCGCGCGGTAAACCCTTTGTGTCGTGACGTGTCGCCGAGTTGATCACGTGACCTGCGACCGCTCGTCGGCCGCGAAGTCGTCTTCGGCGGCGTCGCTCAGGAGCTCTTCCTTGGAGTGAACCTCCCGGGAGGTAGCACCGCGCGAGCGGATCCGACGGCACTCTGGGGGCGGACGGCGGAGGGCAGACGCCTGTGCGATCGGTTTACAGGCCGCCGGGCGATTGAAGCACCGTGCGGGTGACCGCCCGAGTATGCCCGGTTCGGTGTTCAGACGCGGCGAGACGGTCGAACTGCGCACGATCGAGGAGGCGGACGCGGAGTTCCTCCGAGACCTCATCAACGAGCCGCGGGTCCGCGCCGGCATCGCCAACCGGACGCCGATGAACCTTGCAGACGAACGCGAGTGGGTCGACTCGCTGGGCGGCGACGACGAGGCGAACTTCCTCGTGTGCGTCGACGGCGACGCCGTCGGAACCATCGGCCTCCGCCGTCGCCACGAGCCCTCGTGGGGCGTCTGGGGCGTCGGCTACATGCTCGTGCCAGACGCGTGGGGGAACGGCTACGCGACCGACGCGCTTCGCGAGACGGCGGCGTACGCGTTCGACGAGCGCCGCGCCGCAAAACTGTTCGCGACCGTCTACAAGACGAACCCCGCGTCGGCGCGCGTGCTGGAGAAGGCCGGCTTCGTCGAGGAGGGAGTCCTCCGCGGGGAGGCGTTCGTCGACGGCGAGCGCGTGGATATAGTCCGGTACGGCCTGCCGGCCGACGAGTGGGAGGATCGCCCATAACTGGGGAGGGGGGCCTACTCCAGCAGCTCCTCCGCGAGCATCGGCACGAACGTCCCCACATCGGTCACCATCCCCACCGCCTGCGCGGAGCCGCGGTCGAGCAGCTGCGTGACGGTGGCGGGGTTGATATCGACGCAGACGGTGCGCGTCGTCGACGGGAGGCAGTTCCCCACGGCCACGGAGTGCAGCAGCGACGACAGCATGAGCACGAGGTCCGCCTCCCTGGCCTGCCCGCGGATGGCGTTCTGCGCCTCGACGGCGTCTGTGATCGTGTCCGGCAGCGGGCCGTCGTCGCGGATGGAGCCTGCGAGCACGAAGTCGCGGTCGTTCTCGACGCACTCGTGCATGACGCCCTCGGTGATCAGTCCCTCCTCGACGGCGGCCTCGATGCCGCCCGCCCGGATCACCTCGCTGATCGTGTAGATGTGGTGCTTGTGGCCCTTCCGGGGGTGTTCCATCGTCTCCACGTCCATCCCCAGGCTGGTGCCGTACATCGACCGCTCCATGTCGTGGACGGCGAAGCCGTTGCCCGCGGAGATCGCGTCGACGTACCCCTCGCGCACGAGGCGCGCGAGACCGGGGCCGCCGCCCGAGTGGATGACCGCGGGGCCGGCGACGCACAGGACCGTACCGCCTTGGGCTTTCGTCTCGGCGATCGCCTCGGCGATGTCGCGGATCAGCGACTCGGAGGGGCGCTCGGCGGAGACGCCGCCCTGCATGAAGCCGAACGGCCCCGATGCGTCGCGGGGGCGCTCGGGCGGCTTCACCCGGATCCCGGCGTCGCCGGTGACGACCAGGTCGCCCGCTTCGATGCCGTTGAGCACCTTCGTCTCGGCGGAAACCTCGCCGTCGCGATCCACGACGATCGCGCAGTCCATCTCGATGTTCCCCACCGGCACCCACTCGTCGTCGACGCGCACGTCAGTCGGGTGGTTCGTCGTCGAGTAGAAGCCGTCCGGGACGACGTTGTCCGCGGGCGCGGGCGTTAGCGTCGCGTCCGTCGGCGCCGCCAGCGTCGCGCCCGACTGGTGCAGCTCGTGGAGGATCGGGTGCAGCGCACCCTCGTCGTCTGCGATGACGCGCATCCGACAGTACGACTCCTCGTCCTTGCTGGTGCCCACGCGGAACTCCTCGATGTCGAACTCGCCGCCCAGCTCCATCACGACGGTGAAGGCCCGCTCCATCAGGCCGGAGTCGATGATGTGGCCCTCCAGTTCGACCACGTCGCTAACTGTCATACCGTCACTCTGCTCCGCGGCGGTGAAAAGCTACCCGAGACCGCGGTATCGGCCGCGACCGACGGCCGCTGCGCCCGGCCGTCCCGGGATCCGTCTTCGCTCCGCCTACAAGAGGAACCCCTTGAGCGCGTTCAAGACGCCCCACGTGACCTGCGCGACGAGGTTCCCCCGCTCGCCTCTGATGACGATGTCGTCGTTCTGCACGGCGTCCGCGAAGCGGTTCGCGGCCTGCTCGCCGCTGGCGGAGTCGGCGATGTGCGACATCGTGGTGCGGTCCGTCTCCATCCGGAGCGTCGCGTCGTCGTGCGCCGACTCGCGGAGGTCGACGACTCGGCCGTCGCCGGTCATGCGGAAGGAGTAGACGGCGGTTTCCCCGCCGTCACTGACGTACAGGTTCACGCGCTTGTTCTCGATCTGTCCCGACAGCGGGCCGAGGTCGACGCCGCCGCTGGCCCCGTTGTACAGCTCGAACCCCGCCTCCAACTGCGCGAACACCTCGCCGGACCACGCCGGTCGGTCCGACTGTGCGGCGACGGGCGCGACTGCGACCGACGCGACGAGGAGCGATGCGACTGCGAGGACGAGCACTCTCTGAGACATGGCCTCTAGAGGCTGGCTGACGGCTTAAATACATACTGTGGACCCTGCCGTCTCCGGATCGTCGGTCGAGGTCTGCGGCCGGCTCCGGACGCCGTCGTCGCGACCGACGGTCAGGGCTCGTCGAAGACGGCGTCGAGGAACGCGACCTCGTGGGCGAGCACCTCCGTGAAGCGGTCGTCCCAGGCGTCGAAGTGGCCCATCGGAAGCGCGACGAGCGAGGAGTCGGGAAGCTCCGCGGCCAGTCGCTCGGCGTACCTGTACGGGGCGATCCGATCGTCCGTGCCGGCGACGACGAGGGCGGGACACGTCACCGCCGACGCGTCGGTGACCGGGCGGTACCGTGGGAGCGCCAGCAGCGTCCGCGCGCGAGTGCCGTTCTGCCACGTGGAGTCCCGTGGGATCAACGCCGCGTACCCGTCGAGCGCCCCCGGCTCGTTCAGCGCCGCGAACTCGTCGGGCCGGCCGTACACCTTCACCTCGTGGCTCCGACCGACGAGCCCCGCAAGCCGGTCGCGCAGCCCCGCGGTCGTCGCGCGCGCCAGGTATCGCAGGGACTTGCTCCGCAGCAGCGCTCGCCCGTCCGCGAACGGCGTGCGCGCGATCACCGCGTCCACGCCGTCGCGCTCGGCGGCGAGGCTCACGACGTGCCCGCCGCCCAGCGAGACGCCCCACAGCGCGATCCCGTCGCCGAGCGTGTCGACGCCGCGGACGCGGTCGACGGCCGCCTCCCAGTCGGCGACCTGTCGGCTCGGGAGCACCAGCGGCTCGCCCTCGGAGGGCCCGAAGCCGCGGTAGTCGAACGCGAACGCCGCGTACCCAACCTCCGCGAGGTGTTCGGCCACCCGGTCGAGCCCGAAGGCGGCTTCGGCGGCGAAGCCGTGCCCGAGCACGACCACGTCGGGGTCGTCCACGTCCCGCGGGCGATACAGCGTCCCGACGCAGTCGTCACCCTCGACGGAGAACGTGAGCCGGCGCGTCGAAAACCGCTCGCGGGAGGGTCGCTCCCCGCGCACGCGCCGCGCGGGCGACCGCTCGGGCGTCGCCAGCGGCGCGCTCACTGCGAGCCCCCGTCGTCGGCCGCGCGCTGGGGCTCGTCGTCGCAATCGACGGCCGCGTGTGGGGTGTCGGCGTCGCCATCGTCACCGACCTCGGTCTCGACGGTGTCGAGCACGCCCGCGGAGAACTCCTCCTCGGAGATCCGGTAGCTGGTCACGGCAGCGAGCCAGTCGGCCTCGACGTGCCACGTCGCCTGCACGTCGTCTTCGAACCGCAGCGCGGTCGCGTCCACGCGCCGGGGGTCGAGGTCGCCGTCCTCGACGAGGTCGATCACCGTGTTGCAGACGCGGCCCATCTCCCCGTGATCCGGGTGCGCGCCCGGCAGCGTCGTCGTGTAGGCGACGGCGATGCGCTCCGGCGAGACGCGCACGTCCGCGACATCGATGCCGTCGGCCCGCAGTTCCCGGGCGAGCGCCGACTCGTCGGTTGTCATACCGGCGGCTACACTCGCGGGCGACTTACTGGTTGCGGGCACCGGACGACCGTCAACTCGGCGCCGTAGAACGGGACGGCTGGGGCGGAGGGTGGGAGTCCATGTCAGAGGCACTGTGTCCCGCCGCCCCAACGCGATGTATTGACTGACGTACACCGACTTAACCATTTAGTGAACCACTGTTCACCACGTGTGTGACGCCGGACAAGAGGTGAATCGCAGTACATTCTGCACTCATAACATGTCTGGCCGGAATACATATCAGTCACCGTACGAGAGTACGGACGGATGATCGACGACGAGTCGTCGCGGCGGACGTTCGAGCTGTTGGCGAACGAGACGCGCCTCGGCATCATCTCGGCGCTTGGCGAGGTGAGCGGCGAGGGCGGCTACGCGACGCTCGCGTTTTCGGAGCTACCTAAATCAAGGAGAGAGTCCCGCCGTTTACGGCGGGCGTGAATCCGACAACTGCCGAACAACCACCGACGCCGTTCAGTCCGGGGTATCCAAGTTCTCTGCCGCGTGGAGTAACATCCCTTTCCACGTTAGCCCGTTATGCCGCTTAATCGCCCGGAGGCGTTCGTACTGGTCGTCGTCCTCAATCTCAATCTGGACCGTGGTTGCCATACCACCATTCACAAACCATAGTTTTATCAATGTACCGACCCAAACAGTAGTTGATGAAGCGGACCAACACGTTCGACGTGGTTCCTCAGTCCAAGAAGGACGAGGAGTTGCTTCGACACCTGTTGGACGCTTCTGCCGCTCTCTGGAACGAAATCAACTACGAGCGCCGCGAGAACTACGCTGACCCCGACGCCGACGTGTGGGACATCAGCGAGTATCGCGGGCGGTACGGCGGCACGCTCGGGGCTTCGACCGTTCAGCAAATCGAACGGAAGAACCGCGAAGCGTGGCGGTCGTTCTTCGCGCTCCAAAAGAAGGGCGAAGCCAACGGCAAACCCGGATACTGGGGCAACGCCGAGGATGGCCGCGACCTTCAGACGTACATCCGCAACACGTCGTACTCCGTCGAGTGGGGCGAATACTCCCGGCTCGAAATCCTCGTCGGCAAAGACCTGAAAGACGAGTATGGACTGGGACACCGCGAACGTCTCCGGCTCAAAGTCCGGGGCGACCCCAACTGGAACGAGTACGACAAGCAGGGCCGGTTAGAGTTGTTCTGGGACGAGAACGCACAGACATTCAGGGCCTTTCAGCCAGTCACTATCGACAATTCTCGGCTGGCACAACCACTGGCGGACGAAACCGCCGCGCTGGATATTGGTGCGAACAACCTCGTAGCCTGCACGACCACGACCGGCCAACAACTCCTGTACGAAGGACGCGACCTGTTCGACCGCTTCCGCGAGACGACGCGAGAAATCGCTCGGTTGCGGTCGCTCTTGGACGACGAGCAGTACAGCAGTCACCGGATACGCTCGCTGTACCGACGCCGAACGAGACGCCGCGACCACGCCCAAGACGCGCTCGCGCGCGACTTGGTGGAACGGTTGTACGACGAAGGCGTCGCCACGGTGTACGTCGGTGCGTTGACGGACGTGTTGGAGACGCACTGGTCGGTCGAAGCGAACGCCAAGACGCACAACTTCTGGGCGTTCCGGCAGTTCATCGACCGACTCGCCTGCACCGCCGAGGAGTTGGGCATAGCGGTCGAAGTCCGTTCGGAAGCGTGGACAAGCCAAGAGTGTCCGCAGTGCGGTTCGACCGACCGGACGACGCGCCACCGCGACACGCTGACGTGTCCGTGCGGCTTCGAGGGGCACGCAGACCTCACGGCGTCCGAGACGTTCCTGAGACGGCAGACGACGGTAACACGGTCGATGGCACGGCCTGTGCGCCTCAAGTGGAACGACCACGAATGGTCAGAGTCACCACGCTCTTGTTCCAACGAGGAGCGCACGAACCCGCAAGTTGCCTCCGTGGGTCGGTAAGCGATACCCCAACGCGAGGAAACCCCGGCGTTCACGCCGGGGAAGATGTCATCACCTGAAGCGGCTCCTCGGCGAGTTCGTCGAGAAGCGGGACGGCGGGTACGCGCTGACGCTCGCGGGGATCCGGGCGTACCAAGCGATCGTGGCGCGCGTCCAGCCAAACACGATTTCGGTCGACCCGTTCGACATCGACGGCACATGTTCGAGCTGTGGTGCAACGCGAAGGGCGTGGTACGAAGATTCGAGGGGGCATATCGGCTGCCGGTCGTGTAGCGACTTGGAGCTCAGGTATCCCGTTGCACCCGATACGATCGATCCCACTGAGCCGACGACGCTCCTTGATGCGCTGGACCGACAACTGACCCGGGACTATTTTTTGATGTTCAACGACGTCTGTCCGTACTGCGCCGGCAATTCGACCGTCCAGCTGGCAGAGTCCGAAGAGTATTACGACGAGCTTGCAATGGTGTCACACCCCGTCAACGTCCACGCGGCGTGCGACGATTGCGCGTGGTTCCTGTATGCCAATGTCGGCGCGTTGCTGGTCTTCGAACCGCCGGTGTACGCGTTTATCAAAGAACGCGGTGTCGACGTGTGGGACAAATACGTCTGGGCTGCGGCGGTGGACCACGAGGTGACTTCTGTCAGGTGGGATCCACAGCGTGTAGATGGTGTTTTCCGCCTCTCGGGAGACGAGCTGAGGTACGTGCTTGACGAAAATCTCCGAATGCTTGAGTACGAGATCCACCCCGGAGACTGACTGTCAGCTATCTCGATTCCGGATCAATCCCCATCCGCTCGAACACGAACCCCCACCGCTCGCTGTTCTCGCGCACCTGCATCGACGTGGGCTTGCCGACGCCGTGGCCGGCGTCGTCCTCGACGCGGAGGACGATCGACTCGTCGCCGGTGTTCCGTTCCTGGACGAGCGCGGTCATCTTCCGCGCGTGGCTCGGGTGGACGCGCGTGTCGCCCAGCGCGGTCGTGAACATCGTCGGCGGGTAGTCGGCCTCGGGGGCGTTGTGGTACGGCGAGTACTTCCGGAGGTACGCGAACGCCTCGGGGTCCTCCTCGGGGTGGCCGTACTCCGTGGTCCACGACGCCCCGAGCAGGAAGCGGTGGAACCGGAGCATGTCGAGCAGCGGAACGTGACACAGCGCGACCGCGAAGCGCTCGGGCTGCCGGGTGATCAGCGCGCCGACGAGCAGCCCGCCGTTGGAGCCGCCGGTGACGCCGATGCGGTCGGGGTCGGCCCACCCGGTCTCGGCGAGGCCGTCGGCGACCGCGAGCGCGTCGTCGAACACGCGCTGTTTGTTCCCCCGGCGTCCGGCCTCATGCCACGGCTCGCCGTACTCGGTTCCCCCGCGCAGCGTCGCGAGGACGAACACGCCGCCGGCGGCGAGAAACGGCAGGCGGAACCGGTCGAACGTCGGCGTACGGTTCACCCGGAAGCCACCGTAGCCGGTGAGCAGCGCGGGGTTGTCACCGTCTGGCTCCACGTCGCTCCGGCGGACGACAAACGCCGGCACTTCGGTGCCGTCGGCCGACTCGAAGCGCTCCTGGCTCACCTCGATATCGACCTCGACCGCGGTCGACTGCCGGCACAGCGTCTCGGTCGTCCCGTCGCCGAGGTCGACCCGTCGCACCGACGGCGGGTCGGCGAACGACTGGACGGTCAGGTACGCCTCGGGGTCGTCGCTCGCGCCGTGGACGCCCGCGACCGACGGGAACGCCGGCAGGTCGACGGTCTGCTCGCGCTCGCCGTCGGCGTCGAGGACGGCGAGTTCGCTGCTGGCGTCGCGGTGGTAGTGCGCAAGGATCCGGTCGCCCGCGAGTTCGACGCTCCGCAGGACGGCGTCCGTCTCGGGGACGAGTTCATCGTACGCCGCTGGGTCGGCCGCCTCGCCCGCGAGCGCGTCCGCGAGCGGCGCGGCGAGCACGCGCGAGAAGTCGGCGCCGTGGTCGGTCGCGAGCAGCAGCCGGCCGCGGTCGCCGTCGATCGTCGGCGTGAACACGGCGTCGTAGCCCGTGAGGACGGGCTCCAGATCCGCCGCGGCCGGGTCGCCTCGGTAGCCGTACACGTCGGAGCGCTCCCACCCCTCGACGTAGCCGGCGATCAGCGCGTCGCCGTCGGTCACGAGCGTCGGCCACGTGGTCTCCCCGACATCGTCCGCGACGACGCGGTCGTCGGCGGGGACCGAGTCGGACCCGAACTCGTGATAGCGGATCGCCTTGTCGAGCTGGCCGTCCGCGCCCTCGTCGCCGTCGGCGCCGCCGGTGGTGACGTAGTAGAAGCCGCGCGGGTCGGTCGCGTCGCCCGTGGTGTCGCTGCCGTCGGTCGGATCGCCCTCTACCCACGCGAACCCGCCCTCTTGGGTCCGCCCGGCACCCTCGACTGTCTCCACGACCTCCGCGGTCGCCACGTCGACGATCCGCACGTCGTACTGCTCGTCGCCGCCCTCGGCGACGCCGTACGCCAGGTACGCGCCCTCGGGGCCGGGAACGAACCAGTCCATCGAGACCGTCCCGTCGCCCGCCCACCCGTTCGGGTCGACCAGCGCGGTCCCCTCGTCGGTGCCGATCGCTTCGGGGTCGTCGTAGGCGTACAGCCCCGGCTGTTCGTCGTCGGGGCGCTTCACCTCCTGGAACAGGCGGTCGCCGGCGGGCGTGACGGGGCCGTACTGGCCGACGCGCCCGAGCGACTCGAAGCGCTCGGCGAGCGCCTCGCGGTGGG
The DNA here is from genome assembly GCF_900129775.1 of Halobaculum gomorrense. GTDB lineage: Archaea > Halobacteriota > Halobacteria > Halobacteriales > Haloferacaceae > Halobaculum > Halobaculum gomorrense. The sequence continues at coordinate 678,755 of NZ_FQWV01000001.1, forward strand.
ACGTGTCGAGGACGGCTTCGGCGTACCGGTTTTGCGCGTCGGTCCACTCGCTGACCTCGGCGTCGTCGCCCTCCAGCCAGCGGTACGGGTCCGTGATCGACTCGCCGTGGAGGTCGTCGGTGACGGGTCGCCGCGGCGTCTCGGGCGGCGTCGCTTGTCCTCGGCCGTCGCCCCCGTCGCCGGTTCCGGCCGCGGCTTCGGCTCCCGAGTCGTTGTCGGTCATCGATCCGTACTCCGACGCCCGCGGGAAGTAGCTGCTGTTCGGCGGTCGAGTTGCCGCCTTCGCACCGTCCGGGACGGGAGGGCGACCGATCCCGGACCGGACTACCGGCCGAACAGCCGGTCGCGAAGGCTCCGGCCGGTCGGTCGCTCGGCCAGCAGCACCGAGCAGTCGACGTCGTTGATGACGTCGAGCGCGAGCGCCCCGCCGACGAGTCGCGAGAGCATCCCGCGCTCGCTCGCGCCGATCACGACCAGCGAGGCGTTCTCGGCGTGGTGCGCGATCGCCTCCTCGACGTCGCCCGATTCGACCAGCAGCTCGGCGTCGCCGAGGCCGTGGTCGTTGGCCCACGCGGCCAGAAAGTCCTTGCCGTCGCCGACGTCGTCAGCGACGTGGAGCAGCCGGATCGCCGAGCCGAAGGAGTCCCGGAGGGCGACGGCGATCTCCGCCGAGAGGTCCGAGTCCGGCCCGCCGGCGGTGGGGACGAGCACGCGCTCGGGGTCGAGCCCGCGATCCTTCAGGACGAGGAAGTCACACGGGAGGTTTCGCGTGAGTTCGTCGATGCGTCCCTCGACACGGCCGGGAGCGCCGTGGCCCTCCGGCCCCCAGCCCATGACGACGAGGTCGGCTTCGTGGGTTCGGGCCGCGTCGAACACCTCCTCGAACGAGCGGTGAGAGACGATTGTGCTCGTCTCGACCGGGACGCCGAGTTCCTCGGCGTCGAGGCGCGCACGTTCGAGGAGTTCGCCGCTTCCCTCGTCGAACTTGCGGACGTTGTCCGCGGCGTACTCGAGGGAGGTCTGATCGGGGACGGAAACGATGTGGACGGCGTCGACGGTCCCGCCGCGCTCGCGCGCGATGTTCGCGGCGAGTTCGATGAGCGTCCCTTCCGTCGCGGGGTTCGCCAGCGGTACCATCACGCGGTACTCCCCGCCGTCAGGGGCGACCGCGTCCGCCGCGTCGACGGCGGCGTCGGGCATCATCTCCGAGCGCGATCGGATGTACTCCGCGAGCGCGCCCTCGCTTTCCGTGCGCGAGCGGGCGTACCCGAAGTACCACACCAGCGCGAACGCGACGAACGCGCCGCCGATGAGGACGACCATCGGCTCGATGAAGACGATGAGCGCGAGCGAGACGACCGCGCCCAACACCGGAACGACGGGGTACAGCGGGACGGTGTAACTCGGTTCGTACCCGTCGACGTTCGCCTCGCGGAACACGATCAGCGCGACGTTGAGCAGCGCGTAGATGACGAGGTGGAGCACCGATCCCAGTGTCGCGAGGGTGTTCACGTCCGCGAGGACGATGAACAGGAGGATGAGCGCGCCCGTGACGGCGATCGAGCGATACGGCGTCCCGAACCGAGGGTGGATCTCGTTGAGGTTCGGGGAGACGATCCGGTCCCGACCCATCGCGAAGTTGATCCGGGAGGACGCGAGGATCGAAGCGTTCGCACTGGAGGCAGTCGCCAACAACCCGCCGATCAGCATCGCGATCGCCCCGGCGGGGCCGAGGACGATCCGCGCCACCTCGACGACCGCGATCTGGCCGTCCGGAATCTTCGCGATGAACCCCTGCTCGACGGCGGCAGTCATCACGATCAACACGAGCGCGTAGATGACGGTCACGATGACGACCGAGCCGATCACCGCCCGCGGGAGGTTCCTCCCGGGGTCTTTGATCTCCTCGGCGACGGAGGTGATCTGGACGAACCCGAGATAGGAGACGAAGATGAGCCCGGTCGTCGTGAGCATCGGTCCGAAGCCGGTCCCCTCGGCGATGTTCGCCGGGTCCGCACGCAGCGTGCCCGCGATCGTGAACACCGTGAGAATGATGACCAGGAGCACCACGATCACGTTCTGGAGCCGGCCGGTCTCCTTTGCGCCCACGTAGTTGATGAGGACGAACAGCGCCGCACCCGAGAGCGCGACGGCCTTCACCCTGACGGGGATCGCGATCCCGACGAACGGGATCCCGATCGACCCGCCGGAGATGTTGACGACGTACTCGCCGAACCCGACCATGTAGAACGCCGAGGCGAACGCCAGCCCCATCCAGTTGGCCCAGCCGGCGACGGAGCCGAACATCGGGCCCAACGCCTGGTTCACGTAGTAGTACGCGCCGCCAGACACCGGCATCGCCGTGCCCAGTTCGGAGGCGGAAAACGCCGTGAGGATCGCGATGGCGCCGCCGAGCACGAACGAGATCACGGCGAACGACCCGGCCTCGCTGATCGCAACGCCCGGGAGGACGAAGATCCCGGCGCCGATCATGGTTCCGACGCCGATGGTCAGCGCCGCAAGCGGGCCCAGGTCTTTCGCGAGTTCCTCGTCGCCGCTCATTCCTCTTCCGTCGACTCGTCGTCGTCGGCCGGACGCGGCAGGCTCACGACGGGCCGGTCGGCGCCCGTCACCAGTCGGAGCGCGAGGTCGCCGGTGAGCATCCGGACGAAGCGGCCGCCGTCGCGCGGCGTGAACGCGATCGCGGTCGCGTCCACGCCGCGGGCGACCGACAGAATGCCGTCGAGGATGTCGGTGTCGTAGACGACCTCCCGATCGACGGTCACGTCCGGCAGCGCGGCGTCGAAGGTGTCGAACGCCTCGCGGGCGGCCTCCTCGCGCTGCTCGACGCCGGCCTTGTCGGGGGCGCCGCCGGCCTTCTCGACGACGTACACGAGTGTCACCTCGCCCACCTCGGCGTCGTAGCGCTTCAGCGCCGCGGCCGTGTCCGCTGCGTCGTCCGCGGACGCCACGGGAACGACGACCCGCGAGAGGAGTCCGGTCACCGGACTTCACCTCGCCGGCCCCGTCTCCGACAGCGCTGTCTCGCGGCGGCAGTGGTCGCACCGCTGATACGTGATTCGTTCATACTCCGCCCGTCGAACCGAGCGGGATTAAACGCTCTCCCTCGCGCGCGGGCAGTTCGGGTGCGGCTGCAGGGTCACTGAAGGTCGTCCAGCGAGACGGCCGCATCCGCGTCGACCGTGATCCACGTCGTCTCCAGCGTCTCGGGGTCGTAGACGGTCACCGAGCTCGGGTCCGACCCGTCGTCGAAGAGATACCGGAGCTCGAACTCGGGAAGGTCGTCGAGGACGGCCGCGTCCCGGAGCTTCGGCAGGTCGTCGCTCGCGTGCATGCCCGTACGTCGGGCGTTCGGGTATATGAGGATGCGGTTCGGATTATCGGGGACGAGATTCGGAGCTGATCATCGGAGGGGTGCGCCGTGCTCGGCGCCGGAGGCCGACCCGCCCACTGCCCGACTCGCGGCCGCGACGGAACCGACGGGTCCGGGAACGTGCCGCATGGGGCGACGACCGGCGCCGACTCGCTCGTCGCTCGCCACCCGGCCGTCGCCGGCACGGATCCGGTGGGGCGTCCGATAGCTTCGATGCGACCGCGAACGAGGGGACGAAGCGAACCGCGCGATCTCCCCCCAGGGTACCACCGGTTGTTCGGTGAACCGGTCGCGACGGCGGTCGATTACTCGGCTTCTTCGCCCTCCCCGCTTCCGCCGTTTCCGCCGCCTTCGCCGGCGTTGCTTCCCTCACCTTCCCCTTCGACACCCGCTCCGTCCTCGCTTCCGTTTCCGTCGCCCGCTCCGTCCTCGGTCCCCTCGCTGTCCCCGCTTTTCCCGTCGTCAGCGTCGTAGACGATGAGCGGGTCGACGGCGGCAAGCACGTCGGGCCGGGCGGCCGGAGCGTCGATCGCGTCCGGGTACGGATCGCTGTTGCCGGCGGCGGTCACGACGGCCGCGTGTCGGGCCTCGACGCTGTGGACGCCGAGCGCAGTGCGCAGGAGGTCCGGGCTCTCGACCGCGGGAGCGGCGCCCGCGTACGCGGCGACGCCCGTGTTCTCGAGCGTCGACGCGAGCGACATGAACCCGGCGACGTCCTCCAGCCTGAAGTCGTACTTCGCCTCCTCGACGGGCGTCCCGCCGAGCAACTCGACCGCCCGCCTCAGGAGGTCGACGTGGGCCACCTCGTGTTCGCCGATCGTCTCCAAGTTCTCGTACAGCACCGCCGCGTCCGCCTCGGTGGAGACGATCGTCGCCTTAGACTCGACGAAGTCCGCCGGGTCGAAGGTCTCGAGTCCGGTCCGGTAGAACGCGTTTTCCAAGTGTTTGAGCGTGAGCGCGTAGTTCAGCACGTCCACGTCCGTCCCCTCCTCGTCGTCGAACAGCGGGCCTTCTTGGGCCTCGGCGTCGTCGTCCTCCTGCGCCAGCAAGAGGCCGGCACCGCCGCCCAGCGCCAGCAGCACGCTGCCGGCTATCGCCGACCGACTGAGGAACCGCCTCCGGGAGCCGCCGCTGTCGTTGTCAGCCGCGTCGATACCGCCCGATCGTTCGTCATTGCTGTGTTCGTTCACTGTCATCGTGGTACGTCAGAAGCGTCCGACAGACGAGACGTTCGGGTGCCGACGGTTTGTTACGCGCAGCGGTCGCGTGCGTAGTCCCAGCGTACGAATCGGGCTTGAACCTTCCCGAATGGAATGCCAATTATACACCGAGTACAGTGGGCTTACACCGAATTACGCGACGAATGCGGTGTCGACACGCCGCTGCACGCCACCGGACCACTGCGACGGCGGTCCCGAACAGGACACCACTGGCTCCGGGGCGACGTATCGAACTCGCGGCGGTCTGCCGCGCCCGCAAAACTAGTCTCCGGTCCGCGCTGCGTCTGCGCTCTCGCGTCCCGAACGGCGTCAGTCCGAGCCGAACATCTGGCGCATCATGGGGTGCATCTCCATGAGCTGCTCCTCGGCGATCTCCTCGTACAGCTTGTAGGTGATCGACACCGTCAGCAGCAGCCCGGTCCCGGAGACGCCCCCGAGCGTGCCGAGCATGTTCGCTAGCACCGCGAGCGCGCCCACTAGCGCGCCGCCGATGACGGTCACCTGCGGGATGTACCGCTCCATTACCTTCTCGATGACCTGCGGGTTCTTCCGGAAGCCGGGGATCTGCATCCCCGAGTTCTGGATCTGCTGGGCGGTCGACTCCGGTCCCATCCCAGTCGTCTCGACCCAGAACACGGCGAAGATGGCGCCGCCGATGATCATGAACGTGAGGTCGACGAGCACCCGGATGATTATCTGCCACGGCTCGGCGCTCACGGTGAACGCTCCGGAGAACCACATCCAATCGGCGCGCGACTGGATCGGCGCGAGGTAGTAGAACAGCCCGCTCACGGGCTGTCCCTGCGAGTAGACGCCGATGAACGCCGGGAGGTTCACGTAGTTGTTGAGGATCTGCCCGAGGAACTGGATGTTCGCCTGCAGCGCGCGAACGAGGATCATCGGCAGGACGGACGCGTAGATGAGCTTCACGGGGAATCGACCGCGGGCGCCCTTCACGCGGGCGTGGCTCAGCGGGATCTCCACGCGGACGGACTCGGTGTACACGACGATGGAGAAGATGAGCACCGTCGTGAACAGCGCCAGGATGTTCCCCGGGTCAAACAACAGCGACTGGATGAACGGGTCGAGCTGGATGCCCCCCGTGATGATACCGTACCAGGCGGGGAAGAATCCGGTCACCTGGGTGCCGAGCGCGGGGACGGCGAACAGGCCGGCGACGAGCTGCTGGCTCACGCCCGCGATGATGAACAGCCCGATCCCGGAGCCGACGCCCCACTTGGAGATGACCTCGTCCATGAACAGGATGAGGACGGCGCCGACGAACATCTGCGCGAACAGGACCGTCTTCAGGCCGAAGACGCCGATCCCGAGCTGGCTCGCAAGCTGGCTGTTCACCGGCAGGTAGTTTCCGGCGAACACCATCGGTAGCCCCGTCAGACAGATCATCACGACGACGAGCAGCTTCTGGAGCCCCTGGTACAGGACCTGGTCGCGGGGGTCATCGGTGTCCAGCCCGAGCAGGTCGGCGCCGCCGAGCAGTTGGAGGACGATGGACGCCGTCACGATCGGTCCGATACCAAGCTGCAGGATCGAGCCGGACGACCCGGCGAGTATCGACCGGAAGCGACCGTAGAAGTCGCCGCCGGCGCCGCCGGTCGCGAGTCCGAACATCGTGATGTTGGTGAGGAAGAAGTACATCACGAGGATACCGGCCGTCCAGGCGAGCTTCCGCTTGAAGGGGACGTGCCCCTCCGGACGCTCGACCGACGGCATCCGCGTGAGTACGGGTTCCGCGGTCTCTTTCCAACCCATATATCCTCCACCTGGTTGGCCGGCACACCTTAACGCTTCGATTGGGTCCGCGGGCGCGACGGGCCACGAGACGCCGGCGAGGGCCGATAACGGCCGCTCCGTCGCGGACGACGATCCCGACCGACGGCGGTCGCGGCCGACCTGCCTGCGCCGGCCGCAACCGTCCCATCAAGTGCGAACGGCGCCGCGGCTGGGCGGGGAGTCGTCTCAGCGGGCGACGCGCGAAGAAGTGAACCGCAGACTGCGGGCTCGGTCGGGGAACCGTCGACTACTCGTCGTCGCTGTCCTCGTCCGACTGCTCCGCAGACGCCTCCTTGTCCGCCTGCGCCTGCTCGGCGCGTTCGGTCAGTTCCGCGGAGCCGCCGGCCTCCTCGATGAGGCGACGGGCCTCGGCGGTGAACGCGTCGGCCGTGACGTGCAGTTCCCCGCGGACCTGTCCGCCGCCGAGCACCTTCACCACGTCGGCCTCGTGGCCGTCCTCGGCCACGTCGCGGGCGTCGAGGGCGTAGCCGTCGCCCTCCGCCTCCGCGAGGTCCTCCGCCGCCAGCAGGGCGGCGTCCTCGTCCAACTTCTGGACGGAGACCTCGACGACCTCGTCTTGGACGCCCTGCGGGCGCTTGAAGCCGTACTTACCCAGCGGACCGTACAGCTGCCGTTCGTGCTTCTTGCGGCCGGCCGCACCGCGACCGCCCCGGTGACCGGCGCCGCGCCGGTTCTTGTGGGAGCCGCCGCCGTGCGTGCGCGAACCGCGCTGGCGTCGCTTCTTGTTCGACATTATCGCATCGCCTCCAGCAGGGTGTCGATGTCGTCGTGACGACCGAGCGCACCGCCGTTCTTCACGGCGTGCTTGATGCCGTCGTGGCCGCCGCGCGGGGCGTGCAGGCGGAGGACCGGCGAGAGGCCCTGCTCGCGCAGGGTCGTCTCCTCCTCGACCAGCGCCGCCGCGAGCGCGGACACGTCGTCGTAGTCGGTGTTGTCGGCGACCCACTCATCGTCGATGTCGGCATCGCCCTCGAGGGGCTCGCCGCGGCGCGAGAGCAGCAGCTCGACCGTCTCGGTTTCGGGCTCGCCGAACGCCACGAAGTCGTTCACCTTCGCGATCATTCCGCGGTAGGTGTCCTCCTCGGGCACCAGCGCGCAGTGGTTGATCGCGTGGATGTTGAGCATCTGCAGGGTGTCGCGCTGGGCGGCGGACATGTCGATCTCGCCGCGCAGTTGGACGACCGCCTGCATCAGCGCTCACCCTCCGCTTCGCGCTGGACGCGCCGCGCCCGATCGGGCGTGCGCGCCTGCGATGCGTTCTTCAGGGCGTTGAACGTCGCCTTCGCGAGGTTGACCGTCGTCCGCGTATTCCCCGTCGACGAGGTCCAAGCGTCCTGGACGCCCGCCAGCTCGAGGATGTTGCGGACGGTCGGCGCCGCCGCGAGGCCCAGCCCCTGCGGGGCGGGCTTGATTTCGACCTCGACGGAGCCGGCCTTGCCGGTGGCCGTCCGGGTGAGGGAGTTGACCCCGCCGGCGGAGTCCTCCCACGAGCCCGAGCCGCGGTCGACCTTGATCATGTTCAGCTTGGCCACTTCGATGGCTTTCTCGATCGCGCCGCCGACCTGGTCGTCGCGGCCCTCGGCGTAGCCGAGGTAGCCGTCGCCGTTGCCGATGGCGACGACGCAGCGGAACTTCACCCGGCGTCCGGAGTCGGTCATGCGCTGGACCATGTTGATGTCCAGTACTTCGTCCTCCAGGTCGGGGATGAGCTGGTCGACCAACTGGTACTCCTTCAGCGGGAGCCCCGAGTTGAGCGCTTGCTCCATCGAGGTGATGTCGCCCTCCTGTACCTTCCGGCCGAGCCGCGTGCGCGGCTCCCATCCGCCGTTTCTACTCATTGTCGAATTCCTCCGTCAGGGTCGCCCGAAGCTCGTCGAAGTGCTCGGGCAGGTCCGCCGCGTCGAACTCCCCGCTGTACAGCGGTTCGTCGAGCTGCTCGTCGTACTCGGCGATGTGCTCGCCGCGAGTACGCGACCAGTCCGCGAGGACGCTGTCGTTGTGGGGGATCTCGAGCCCGGCGTCGATCGCTCCTTCCTGCACCGCGAACGCCTTGTTTCCGGGCGTGGCGGTGTTCAGGCCGATGTCGAGGACGGCCTCTTCGAGGCCCGCCTCGACCGCCCGCAGTCCCGCGAGGTAGCCCGTCAGGTACGCGCTGGGGAGATTGGCCGTCGGGGCCTCCCAGCCGTAGTCTTCGAGGTCCTCGCTGGACGCGGCCGCGTGTGTCTCGTCGCCGTCGGAGCCGGGGGAAACCAGCTGCGCCCTGACGTGCTTGTTCGACAGGCGCGCGACGAGGCGCGGCTTGCCGGATTTCAGCAGGCGCAACCTCTGGTGGTAGTCCGTCCGGACTTCCCGGCGGCGACGCATCGGTACCTTGTAGCGTGGTCCGGTCGCCATCAGTCGTCCTCCAGTGTTACGTCGTAGTTGTTCACGATGTACGAGTCGAGTCGTCGCACGTCCTCGAAGGACCCGCCCGAGGCCTTGTTGTACAGCTCGCGGTACTGCGAACTGTCGAGGGGCCCGTCGTCGCGGAGCTCCTTGAGGCGCGCGCGCTGGGCGCGGATCCGCGCGATCCAGTCGTCCTTGGAGCTCTGCCGGCCGCCGGCTTTCCCTTTGCGGGAGCCGGCGCCCGTGCGGTGGCCGTACGAGCGCTTCTCGTCGCGCTCGCGGGCACGGCCACGCGAGTTCCCCTTGGCGTCCTTCTCGCGGATGTTGCCCTGTTCGATCTGCTCGCGGATGTCCTCACGCGTGATTGCATCCGCGAGCTCGTCCTGTGCTTCCGGGTTGAGCCAGACGCGGCTCTTGCCGATGTCGAGTTCGTCGGCGGCGAGCCGGCGCTGTGCTGCCAGGTCGCTCATTCTTCCACCTCCACTTCGACGTAGGTCGGATTGAGGACGCGGATCTCGCGGTCCTCGCACACGTCCTCGATCGCCTCGCGCTTGCGCCCGCCGACCGAGGACGCGATGCGCACGGCCTCGGTCGCCGGGTCGACGCCTTCGAGATCGTCCGTGTTGAACACGCGGACCTCCTCGAAGCCGCTCGGGTGCAGGCCGCGGGCGGCCGTCGGCGAGCGGTAGCCGGCCTCGACCTTCGGGCCCTTGCCCTTGATGCTGCGGCGCTGCTTCGACAGCTGGCCGCGCGGGCGCCGCCACGAGGTCGGGATCCGCTTCTTTTTGTGGTAGTCCTGCCGGTTGAACTGCGGCGTGGACTCCCGGTGCTTCTTGGCGAGCGCGCGGGCGCGCTCGTCGTCGAGGTCGGGCGTCTTGTCCGCGTGACCGCGCGGACGCAGCTCCGTCTCGACGTCCTCTTCCTCGGCCGCCTCGGCCTCGGCTTCGGACTCGTCTTCTTCGATCTCTGCGTCGGTCTCGGACTCGACCTCGAGTCCGCCCACGTCGGCCTTGATGCGGGCCGCGAGGGCGTTCCCGACGCCGTCGACCTCCGCGAGCTCGGACTGCGAGGCCGCCTTCACGTCCTCGACGGTCTCGTAGCTGGCCTCGCGCAGCGCGTCGGCCTTCGACGGACCGACCCCGGAGATGTCCTCGAGCGAGTCGATGTCGTCGCTCATTTACACATCACCCGTGGGGGTTCGCGTGATGTACACGCCGTCCTGGAAGACGCGCGTGTCCTTGTCCGTCACGCGGGTGAGCTGTTCGATGCTGGCGGCCGTCTGGCCGACGTCCTCCTTGGACGGGCCGGTCAAGACGAGCTCCTCGCCGTCGATCTGTACGTCGGTGTCGCCGCGGATCTCCGCGCGGCGGGGTGCTGTCTCCCCGAGGAAGTTCGTAATGACGACCTCGTCGCCCTCCACGTCAACGTCCATCGGGAAGTGGGCGTAGAAGACCTCCATCTCGTACTCCCATCCCTCCGTGACGCCGTGGACCATGTTGTCCACGTGGCTCTCGAAGGTGCCGACGGTCGCGCGGGTCTGGCGGTCGGCGTCGTCCGGGTACGCGATGACGACGGCGTCGTCCTCCGTGGAGACGCTCACGTCCGGGTACCACAGGCGACGCGTCACCGACCCGTTCGGCCCCTCGATCGTGAGATCGAGATGGTCGAGGTCGGCGGAGACGTCCTCGGGTAGTTCGATGTCTCGTTCCATATCAGTAGACGTATGCGATTACCTGGCCACCGATGCCCGCCTCGCGGGCCTCGTAGTGGCTCATGACGCCGTGGCTCGTGGTCACGATGAGTGCGCCGTAGTCGCGGGCGGGGAGGAACCGCTTCTCCCACTTCTCGTAGCCGTCTGCGGCCACGGAGTAGCGCGGCTTGACGGCGCCGCACTCGTTGATGGCGCCCTTCAGTTCGACCTCGAACGTTCCGGCTCTGCCGTCGTCTACGAACTCGAAGCCGCCGACGTAGCCGCTGTCGTACAGCACTTCGAGCGTGGAGCCGATGATGTTCGAGGCGGGCTGGACCGTGTATTCCAGATGACCGACGTCCTCGGCGTTGTCGAGGCCTGCGAGGGCGTCGGAGAGTGGGTCGTTTCCTGCCATTGTTATCGGTACTTCCGGAACCCCATGTCCCGGGCGACCTCGCGGAAACACTGGCGGCAGAGGTTGATGTCGTACTTGCCGACAAGGCCCTGCTTGCGCTCGCAGCGTCGGCACTCGACCTCCTGGCCGGTGCGCTTGGCTGCGTGCTCGCCCGTCTCCTCGGGTCCGCTCGTTTCGATGTCTGCGTCGCTCATTCGTTGACCTCCACGTCGAACTCGCGTTCGAGGAACGCGACGGCGTCGTCGACGCTCATCCGGTGCTTGCTCGGGATCGATCGGGTGACCTTGTCTCGCTTCGAGACGCGGTAGCCCGGCCGCGTGAGCGTCACGGTGACGTCGAGTCCGTAGATGCCGATCTGCGGGTCGTACTCCTGACTCGGGAACTCGGTGTGCTCGGCGACGCCGAAGCTCACGTTGCCCGTGTCGTCGAACTGTGAAGTCGAGAGGTCGGCCAGTTCCAGCGCGGTCGCGAGGAACTCGTCGGCGTCCTCGCCGCGGAGCGTGACCTTCGCCCCGATGGGGTCGCCGGGTCGGATGTCGAACTCGCCGATGGCGCGCTTCGCCGTCGTGCGAACCGTCTCCTGTCCGGTGATCTCCTCGAGGATCTCCTCGCCGTTTGCGAGTTCGCGGCCGCCCTGACCGACGCCCATGTGGACGACGACCTTCTCGATGCGCGGTTCGCGCATCTCGTGGAAGTCCGCCTTAGCCTCGCTCATTCGTCATCACCCACGAAGTTCTCGTCGATGACGACGACGTACTCTTCGATCGTCTCGAAGCCGGCGTCGTCTCCGTCCTCCTGTGCGACGCTCACGGCGTTGTCGCCGGAGCCGGCGGTGACGGTGATCTCGTCGATCGTCCCGATCTCGCCGGCGTGCGCGCCGGCGACCGCGGTGACGAGCGCGCCCTCCTCGTACGGGAAGTGCGCGACGACTTCCTTGGTCTCGTTGTCGACGACCAGCGAGTCGCCCCCGGCGTAGCTCCCGTCTTCGCTCACGAGGGTTGTCCCGTCGTGGAGCGTGTACTGGAAGTCGCCGCCGGCGACCTGCGTCTTGCCCGCGACCTTCCCCAGGCGCGAGGAGGCGGCCTCCTCGTCGATGGGCGTCAGCGAGAGCCGACCGCCCTCGCCGGGGAACACGCGGTAGTACTCCTCGCGCTCGGCGAACGCCAGGATGTCGAACATCCCGACCGGGCGGGCCTCATCGGAGACCGCCTTGCCGTTGACGAGCACGGAGCCGTGATCGAGCGCGTAGCGCGCTTCCTTCCGGGAGTCGACGTAGCCCAGCACGTCCCGAAGGACGATGAGCAGGGGCACGCCCGACTCGCCGTGCGGGCCCGCGCCCGCCTTCACGGTGAACGTCTCTTCTTTTCGCTCGATCGGCCACGAGTTCGGGGCCGACAGTCGCTTCTGGTGGTTACTCATGTTATGCAGCCTCCTCGTCGGACTCCAGACGCGCCTCCCGGCGGTCGTCCTCGAGGTCGAGGTCGACGACGCGCACGTTCGAGGCGTCGAGCGGGCGCGGGGTCTCCTCCCCGTCGGCCTTCTCGACGACGATGTCCTCGACGTGGATCACCGACTCGCGGAGATCCACCTCGAGCACCTCGCCCTCCTCGCCCGCGAAGTCGCCGCGCATGACCTCGACGGTGTCGCCCGCGTTGACGCGGACGTTCCGCTGGCCGTACTCCTCACGGAGATCCTCCGAGAGGGTGGCGCGAACGAGCTTCTGCCGCTCGTGGAGCGGCGCGTCTCGGGTCCGGGTGCGCTGTTTGTGCGGTTGTTCGCTCATACGATCTGAGTCGCGGTGGATGCGATGCTCCCGAAGCGTTCGGCGACCTCGCGCGCGACGGGACCTTTGATCTCGGTCCCGCGCGGCTCCTCCATGTCGTCGATCACGACGGCGGCGTTGTCCGCGAACTTCACGCGGGTGCCGTCGGGTCGACGGATGGGCTTGCGCTGGCGGACCACGACGGCCTCCAGCACCTGGCGCCGCATCTCTGGCGTCCCCTTGGTCACCGAGACGGTGACCTTGTCGGCGACGCCCGCTTTGGGGTGGCGATTCTTCGTGCCCGAGTAGCCCGACACGGAGATGACCTTCAGCTCACGGGCGCCGGTGTTGTCGGCGCACGCAATCAGCGAGCCCTTTTCCAGGCCCTGCGTGACATCGGCCTTGAGGGCCTCCATCAGGCATCACCGTCCGTGTCGAGCTGTTCGACCACGACGTGGCTCTTCGTCTTCGACAGCGGCCGCGTCTCGGCGATGCGGACCTGATCGCCCTCCTCGACGTCGAGGCAGGGAGACAGGTGCGCCGGAACGCGGCTTCGTCGTTTCATGTACCGGTCGTACTTCGGCACGAATACGTCGTATTCGCGCTCGACGACGACCGTCTTGTCCATCGATGTGGAGGCGACCGTTCCTTCGAGCGTCTGTCCGCGCACGGAAAGTGATCCGTGAAACGGGCAGTTCTCGTCGGAGCAGGCTTCCTCCGGTTCTGTTACGTTCAGTCCGATTGCCATTAGTGATCACCCGCACGTTCCGTGCGGAAGGCGGGTCGTGAGAGCAGTCTGGCCCCATCCACCGTAACGGAGACCGCGTCCTCGCAACCGTCCGACTGACCGGCTGTGACCCCGGTAGTATCGTACTGTCCGCGCGCTCCGGCCAGTGTGGAGCGCGCCGACGACGGAAGTTCGAACGCGGACCCGGGGGCCTTGCGGTCCCCCGCGGCTTCATCTGTGTCGAGCGGAGACTCGCGTCCGCGAGACTCATCTGTGTCGAGCGGAGACTCGCGTCCGCGAGGCGCGCCCGTGCTGGGCTCGGTGTGACGGCGGCCCACGCCGTCTCCCGATTCCTGCGCGGAGAGGACGAACCGGAACGTCGTCCCCTCCTTCGGCACCTGCTTGTCTCCCCGAGACGTGCGCACCGTGAGGGTGCGCATGCTCTCGGACACGACGACGCCAGCCAGCCCGACGTGGGCGTCGCTGGCGGCGGCGGCCACCCGTACGGGGAGGCCGCGAAGTTCGTGTCGCGTGAGCGTCTCGGGGGTCAGTGCCATGTTATTCGTCGGTGTCGTCCAGGTCGCCTTCCTCGCGCTGGATCGTCTTGATCCGCGCGATGGTGCGCTTCAGCTCGCCGACGCGCCCCGGGTTCTCCGGGGCGCCGCCGGCCGCCTGCACGGCCTTCGCGTTGAGCAGTTCGGTCTCGAACTCCTCCAGTTCGGCCTCGCGCTCGGCGGGCGTCATGTCGCGGATCTCCTGGGTGTGGAGGATCGCCATCGGTTACTCCTCCTCCTCGTCGTCCGCGTCGGTTTCGTCGTCCGCTTCCATCTCCGCGACGAGGTCCTCGGCCTCGGACTCGACCTCCTCGTCGAGTTCGTCGAGCTCGGGCTCTTCGGCTTCCTCCTCGGGCTCGGCGGTCTCGGCGGCGTCGCCGTCGGCCGTCTCGTCGGCCTCGATGACCTCCTCGACGACCTCCTCGTCGATGACGTCCTCGTCGTCGCCGGCGACCTCCGACTCGTCGAAGTCGGGCTCGTCGCCGGGGATCTCCGGCTCCGTCTCCGGGACCTCCTCGTCGTCCACGTCGGCCAGCAGGTCCTCGACGCCCTCGCCGGACGCGGACGCCTGCTCGACCTCGGGCGCGTCCGCGTCCTCGGCGATCTCGAAGTCGTCGGGCAGCACCGCGCCCGGCGGGATGATCTTCACGGTGACGCCGATGGTGCCGAGCTTCATGACCGCGACGCCCTGGCCCTCGTCGACGACCTCCTCGGCGGGCTCGCCGTTGTGCTTGATGTAGCCGCGGTTGAACTTCTCCACGCGCGAGCGGGCGCCCGTGACCTTCCCGGAGAGTACGATCTCGGCGCCCAGCGCGCCCGCGTCCATGATCCGGTCGATCGTGGTGTGGCCCGCGCGGCGGAAGTACCAGCCGCGCTCGAGAGCGTTCGCGAGACGGTCCGCGACGATCTTCGCGTTGAGGTCGGGTTCGTCGACCTCCTGCACGTCGATCTGCGGGTCGTCCATGTCGAAGCGCTCCTCGAGCTCGGTGGTCACCTTGCGGATGTTCTTCCCGCCCTTGCCGATCACCATGCCGGGCTTCTCGGCCTTGAGCACGATCTGGGTGCCCATGGGCGTCTTCGCGACTTCCATCCCGCCGTAGCCGGCGCGACCGAGCTCGTCCTCGAAGAACTCGTTGATCTGGCTCCGCTGGAGCCCGTCCTCGATGAACTGGTGCTCGTCCGCCATGTTATGCGTCCTCCTCGATGATCATTTCGACGTCTACTTGCGGGGTGTTCCAGGCGCTCGCGCGACCCATCGCGCGTGGCTTGCGGCCCTGCTGCTCGCCGACCTTGTGGGCGGCGACGTGTTTGATCGTCATCGACTCGCCGTCGAACCCCTGCTCGTCGGCGTTGTGCTTGACGTTCTCAAGGAGCTTCAGGAAGTCCTTGGAGGCCTTCTCGGGGTACCGGCCGGCGTCCCAGCCGTCGATGTCCGAGCGGTGACCGACGCCGGAGTTGTGCTTGCGGAACGGGACGGAGCGCTCCCCGTCGATGACCGCCTGCAGGTACTCTTCGGCGTCGGTGACTGTCTCGCCGTTCAGTTCGCGGGCGATGGCCTTGCTGTGCTTGAAGCTGATCTGCCGCTCGCGGAGCATCCCCTTGGCGGTGGTCTCCGGGTCGGCGTCGACGCTGTAGCTGATTCCCATTGTTACTTGAGGGGCACGAACTTCGAGGACCGGGTCGCGCCGATACCGGCCTGACCGTGCTCCACGGAGTTGCGGGTCAGGTTGAACTCGCCCAGGTAGTGCCCGATCATCTCGGGCTCCACCTTGACGCGCTCGAAGTGACTTCCGTCGTACACCTCGAACGTGAGGCCGACGAACGACGGGAGGATCGGCATGTCCCGGACGTGCGTCCGGATCGGGTCGTTGGCCGTCTCCTCCTCCGTGGCGTCCTCTGCGCTCTCCAGCAGCTTCTGCTGCTGGATCCCGAGTCCTCGGTCGATGGTTCGCCGCGCGCGGGCGGGAAGCAGTGCTTTGACCTCGTCGAGCTCCATTGCCTGCAGCTCGTCGAGCGTGTGGCCGCGGTAGGTGAACTCACCCTCGCGGCCGGTGCGGTATTCCGAACTCATGATTTAGTTGTTCCCTCCGCGGCCCGTCCGCTTGGAGGCGATGTCGCCGACCTTCCGGCCCGGCGGAGCGTTCCGCGAGACGGACTTCGGCTGTCCGGGGTGCTGGCGGCCGCCGCCACCGAACGGGTGGTCGACGGCGTTCATCGCGACCCCGCGCACGCGCGGATACTTCGTCCCGCGCGAGCGCATTTTGTGGTACTTCTTTCCGGCCTTCACGAACGGCTTCTCCGTCCGGCCGCCGCCGGCGACGACGCCGACGGTGGCGCGGCAGTCGGGGTTGAGCCGCTTGACCTCCCCGGAGGGGAGCTGGACGACCGCGACATCGCGGTCGTGGGTCAGCAGCGTCGCGTTGACGCCCGAGGCGCGGGCGAACTTGCCGCCGTCGCCGGGCTTGGACTCGACGTTGCACACCGGCACGCCCTCAGGAATCTCCGAGATGGGAAGCGTGTTTCCGGGCTTGATCTCTGCGGAGACGCCGACCGACAGCGTCTCGCCGACCGTGACGCCCTCGGGCGCGAGCACGAGGCGGCGGTCGCCGTCCTCGAACTTCACGTCCGCGATGGGCGCCGACCGCGCGGGATCGTGTTCGATGCCGACGATCTCGCCGTGGACGGTGTCCGCCTCGTCCTCCGCGATCTTCTTGTGCTGTTTGTCCGATTTGTACCGGTGCGACGGCGCTCGGAACGTCGAGCCGCCGCGACCGCGTCGTTGTCCCTGAATTCTGCGTCCCATTATCAGAACACCCCGATCCGGGAAGCGACTTCCTGCGCGTCGCTGTCCTCGTCGAGTTCGACGGTCGCCTTCTTTTTCCCCTGCGGCGTGATCTGCGTCCGGACCGACTCGACGCCAACGTCGAACTGCGCGCCGACGGCGTCTGCGATCTCGGGCTTGGCCGCGTCGATGTCGACGATGAACTGGAGCTTGTTCTGGAAGTCCATCTCGTCCATCGCCTTCTCGGTGACGAGCGGGTGGTGGATGACAGAGCTCATCGCTCGGCCACCTCCTCCAGCGCGCTCTCGGTGAAGACGGTCAGGCGGCCGGCGTGCGTGCCGGGCGCCAGGTCCTCGACGTTGACCTCGCGGCCGGTGGCCACGTCGGCACCGGCGAGGTTGCGCGCCGCCTTCGACGGCTCCTCGCTGGTGACGAACAGGACCGATTTCGGCTCCTGCGTCTTGCGACCGCGGGTCGTCCCGCGGCCGGCGCGGATCGAGCGCCCCTCGTCGGCGCGCTCGATGTCGTCGGCGACGCCGACTGCCTCGAGGAAGGAGACGACCTCCTTCGTCTTCACGAGGTCCTCGAACTCGTCGGAGACGACGAGCGGCAGCTCGGTGTCCTCGTCGAAGGCGTGGCCGCGCTCGGCGACCAGCTCGGTGTCGGCGGTGGCCGCGATGGCCGACCGCGTCGCGAGCTTGCGCTCCTTGTCGTTCACCTTCTTGGTCTGGTCCTTCTCGGCTTTCGGCGGGTGGGCCTTGCGGCCCTTGACGGTCTGCGGGACGCGGCGACCCTGCCCGTTCTGTCGGGGGACGTGGGCCATGCCGCGGCCGGAGCCGAACGACTCCGCGGGAGTGCGGAGGCCGGCGAACTCGTCAGCGCCGTACGCCTGTTTCCGGTTTGCCTGCGCGGCGACGACTGCCCGCTGGATCAGGTCCGAGCGGAACTCCGTCTCGAAGACGTCGGGGAGGTCGATTTCCCCGCTCTCGTCGCCGTTCAGGTCGCGTACTGTTGCCTTCATTATCCTTGGTTCGATTCGGTGGAAACGTAGCGCACCTCGGGGTCGAGGCGCGGCTGGTCGTTCGGCCGGATGGCCGGTCGGAACCGCAGGAGGCGCTGGGAGGGACCTGGCAGCGAGCCCTTCACGAGCGCGTAGTGACCGTCCACCTCGCCGTAGCCCTTGAAGCCGCCCTCGACGGAGGCGTCGTCGCCCTCGCCGAAGTCGATGAGCCGCTTGTTGAGCTCCGTGCGCTGGTGGTAGCCGGTCTGCCCCTGCTGAGGGACGGTCGAGCGCACGCGCGAGGGGTTCCACGGGCCGAGGTTACCGATCCGGCGCCGCCAGCCCTGGCGGGCGTGCTTGCCCTTCCGCTTCTGGACGCCCCAGCGCTTGACGGGGCCCTGGGTGCCCTTGCCCTTCGTGACGCCCGAGACATCCGTGTACTCGCCGGCGCGGAAGACGTCGCCGAACTCGTGTTCGCCGCCGTCCTCGACCAGGTCGAGTGCGTAGTCGAGGCGCTCGTCCATCGAGGCGCCACCGACGCGCGTCTCCATCACGTCGGGCTTCTTCTTGGGGATGTTCGAGAGCGCGGCCGGCTCGGTGTGGGTGATGAACCGGAGGTCGTCAACGACGCCGTCGTCGACCAGTTCGCGCAGCTCCGCGGCGTCCTCCTCGAAGGTGTTCTCCGCCGGCAGGTCGAGGGTGCGGTCGAGTTCCTCGTGGAACTCGGTGGCCCAGACCTCGGTGACCGGCTTCTGTCCGTACGGCGTGTCCTCGTAGGCTCGCAGGGCGACCGCGCGCATCGGCGGCACCTCCACGACCGTCACGGGAACGGACTCCTCCATCCCCTCGCGCGGGGAGTCGGATTCGTCGTTCACCATGACGACGTGGGTCATGCCCGCCTTGTAGCCCGCGAAGCCCTGGACTGCGGCCGCGCCGTCGTCCTCGGGCCACGAGCGGATGCGGGGGACTTCACTGCTCGCGCGCTTGCGCGGGCCGAAGCCCAGCGAACCCTTGCGTGGTCTGCTTGGTTGTGGCATTGTGTTTGGCTTACTCCGTGAGTGTGAGCGGCGAGAGCGCGGCGAAGATCGCTTCTTCGGTCCGCACCACCTCGCTGCCCTGTCGCGGAATCGCGTTCAGCCAGAGATCGAACCCCGAGCCGTCCGTGGCGTCGGGGTCGACCGGGACATCCTCGGTGTCCACGCCGAGGATGGCCGGGAGCCCCCTGCCGGGCGAACCGAACGCGACGGCGACGTGTGTGTCGCGCATGCGTGCACGCACGTCCGCCAGGCCGGACACGGACAGTTCGCGTCCGTGTCGCGACGTGGCGATCGCGGTTTCGGCGTCGGCGAGGGCGTCCTCCAAGGCCGCGCCCGTCACCCGAAACCCCGGTGCGGGGTCGTCGGTGAGGCGGGCACGGACCGGTTCTCTCGAAGAGACCCTGACGGTGACGCGCTCCCCCTCCACGTACTCCCGTCCGGGAGACGCGTGCAGGGAGATCGGGTGTTGCGTTCCGCAATTGACCCGAACGCGGCCTTCAGGTCCGACCTCGGTCACGATTCCCTCTCGTAGTTCCGACCCGTCGGGGCCGGAGCGAGCGGGCCGCATCGGCGGGAGCACGCCGACGTGCCGGAGTTCCTCGCGTTTCCCCCACACCTCCCGACGGAGGTAGGAGGGGGTCGCACAGTACTCCAGCACGGTTCGAACGTACTCGCCGCCTCTGCGGCGTTCGCCTTCCCGGTCTGGGAAGACGACCAACCGGTCCGCCCGGAAGATCGTCGCCGCGCGGGCGACGTAGCCGAGTTTTCGCGTGGCCTCGCGGCCGTCCTCGGCCTCCCGGACGAGCGACGACGGAACGATCACGTCGAGTGTCGTTCCGTTCATTGTCGCTGCACCGGACTGTACTCCGATGATCCTCAGCCGCGGCGTAAAAGGGTGTTGAATCGCGCCCCCCGGCGTCACGGCTTCACACACCCGTCAACCGGCGTTTCACGTGTGAACCACTCACGTGCCACGTGGCGTCATCCGGTGTGCGGTCGAGTCACACGAGATGGTTCCGCACGGCGCCGCCGGAGGAACGGATTTATATACAACCCTGCCGTTAGTGGTGAATGCGCACCGGGAGAAAGCCGGAGACGGCGCCCGGATGCAGGTACGCACTGGTAGTGTAGTGGTATCACGTGACCTTGCCATGGTCACAACCGGGGTTCAAATCCCCGCCAGTGCAGTTCTGTCGCGACCACTCGACGAGCGAGACGCAGTCTCGCGGGTCGACCGTACCTTCACGCCACGCGGTCGCTCGCGACACCAACCCTTTTCTCACGCCCCGCGTACCCCGCTACCATGGACGATTTAGACGACGTGTTCGTCGCCCAGGTGATGTCCGAGAGTCTCTACACCGTGACGCCCGACACGCTGGTCGAGGAAGCGGCCAACGAGATGATGCAGCGGCAGATCGGCTCGGTGATCGTCGTCGACGACGACGGTACGCTCCGCGGCATCCTCACCAACACCGACTTCGTGCAGATCGTCGCGGAGCGACAGCCCAAGGATCAGACGCCCGTCTCGGAGTACATGAGCACGGACCTCGTCACCGCCGCCCCCGGCGACTCGCTGGCGAGCGTCGCCGCGACCATGCTCGATCACGGCTTCCACCACATGCCCGTCACCGACGGCGACGACGGCGTCGTCGGCGTCGTCTCCACGACCGACCTCACCGCGTACCTCTCGAACATCCGCGCCTGAGTCGCTTGGCGCCGAGTTCGGTCCGCGTGGTGCGCCGAAGTGAGTGCGTTGACTGAGTGCGTTGAGTGTCGTCGGGTGGCCGGATTGGCGACCCACATTTCCCTGAATCTCCCCGGACTACTCGAACTGTCGCCACACCGCCCCCGCGACGGCGCAACCGATTTGCCGACCGCGGTCGTGAGTCCGGTATGACGGTTATCGCGCTGTTGAGCGTCGCGCCGGTCGTTGAGGGAAGCATGGCGGGAGAAGTCGCGAAGGCCGTCGCCGCGCTTGACGACTTCGACGTGGCGTACGAGACGAACCCGATGGGCACGGTGATCGAAGCCGAGGAGTTCGAGGAGCTGATGGCGGCCGCAACAGCCGCGCACAACGCGGTCGACGGCGACCGCGTCTCCACGTTCTTGAAGATCGACGACAAGCGGACGCGCAGCCAGCGCGCCGACGAGAAGGTCGACGCCGTCGAACGCGAACTCGGCCGACCGGCTCGGAGCGGGCTGGAATAATATCTCAGTCAGAGTTCGTTATTAAGTATAACCATAAAAGTGCCCCAGATTGGCAGGAGAATTAATAATCGGTCGGCGACTACCGTCGAGTACGAATATGACGCACGATGACGCTGCGGGCGATACCGTCTCTCACAGCGATCGGTCTCGCTCGGCGGCCGTCGACGAGGATCGCGGCGGCGACGAGCACCACCACGATTCCGACGACGGGGATCATGAGTACGACGACGGGGACGACGAACGCGCGCACGGCGGCTCCGACGGGGAGTCCGCCGACGCGGATATTTCGTTGTCGGTCCCGGACATGGACTGCGCCTCCTGTGCCGCAAAAGTCGAGCGGAGCGTCTCCGGGGTCGACGGCGTCACCCACATCGACCCGTACCCGACCACGGGGACGCTGTCGGTCGCGACCGACGGGTCGACCGACCGGGAGTCGGTGGCCGCGGCCGTCGAGTCGGCCGGCTACACCGTCGAGGAGGATCTGGAGTCGGTGGCGCTGTCGGTCCCGGACATGGACTGCGCCTCCTGCGCGCGGAAGGTCTCGGGCGCGCTGGAGGCCGTCAACGGGGTGCGTGACTTTGACACGCTCCCCACGACGGGGACGGTGCGCCTCCGGTTCGACCCCGACGCCACGACGCTCGCGGCGCTCACCGACGCCGTCGAGTCCGCCGGCTACGAGGTCGTCTCCACGTCGCTCGACGAGGACGGCGGTGACGGCGACGGCGACGACGAGCGTTCGGTGTGGCGAAGCCGACGAGCGTACGCGACGTACCTCGCGGCGGTGTTGACGGGGATCGGCTTGGTGCTCGCGAACCCGCTGGCGCCCGCGGGCGCGGGCCCCGCTGTCGACCTGTTCGGGCGGACCGTCCGCGTCGGCGACCTCGCGTACATCGCGGCGGTCGCCGTCGGCGGCGGCGGCGTCTTCCGCAACGGCTACTACTCGCTGCGCCAGCGCAGCCTCGACATCGATCTATTGATGACCGTCGCCATCCTCGGCGCCGTCGCCGCTGGGGTCGGATTCGACGAGCCGCTGTTCTTCGAGGCGGCGACGCTGACGACGCTGTTCTCCGTCTCAGAGCTGCTGGAGGGGGCGGCGATGGACCGCGCGCGCGACTCCCTGCGCGAACTGATGGAGCTGTCGCCGACGGAGGCGACGGTGGTCCGCGAGGGTGAGGAAACGGTCGTCCCGGCCGACGCGGTCGCCGTCGGCGAGACGGTCGTCGTCCGCCCGGGCGAGCGCGTCCCCCGCGACGGGACCGTCACCGACGGGACGAGCGCGGTGAACCAGGCGCCCGTTACCGGCGAATCGGTCCCGGTCGATAAGGCCCCCGGCGACGAGGTGTTCGCGGGCACCATCGTCGAGGGCGGCTATTTGGAGGTCGAGGTGACGGCGGAGGCCGGCGAGGACACGCTCTCGCAGGTCGTCGACATGGTCGAGGCCGCCCAGGGCGAGCGCTCTGACCGCGAGCGGTTCGTCGAGCGCTTCGCGAGCTACTACACGCCGGTCGTCGTCGGGTTCGCCCTGGTCGTCGCCGTCGGCCCGCCGCTGGCCGTCGGCGCGGCGTGGGAGACGTACGTCCTCTACGGCCTCACGCTGCTCGTGCTCGCGTGCCCGTGTGCGTTCGTTATCTCCACGCCGGTGACCGTCGTCTCCGGCATCACCTCCGCCGCGCGCAACGGCGTCCTGATCAAGGGCGGCACCCACCTGGAGGCGATGGGAGACGTGGACGCGGTCGCGTTCGACAAGACGGGGACGCTCACCAAGGGGGAACTCACCGTCACCGACGTGATCCCGCTGGGCGACAACTCCGAGGCGGACGTGCTCCGCTGCGCCCGCGGCTTGGAACTCCGTTCGGAACATCCCATCGGCGACGCCATCGTCGAGCGCGCGGACGAGGCCGGCGTCGGCGACCGCGCGGTCGACGAGTTCGAGGCGGTGACGGGCAAGGGCGTGACGGCGACGCTCGACGGGACGCCCCACTACGCGGGCAAGCCCGGGCTGTTCTCGGAGCGTGGCTTCGACCTCTCGCACGTCCACGCCGCCACTGACGGCGGCGTCGTCACCCGGACCTCCCGCGCCATCTGCGAGCGGAACAACTGCCTCGACCTCCTCTCGGACACGGTCCCCGAACTGCAGGCCGAAGGCAAGACGGTGGTGCTCGTCGGTACGGAGGAGGATCTGGAGGGCGTCGTCGCCGTCGCCGACGAGGTTCGTCCCGAGGCGCGCCGGACCGTCGAGCGCCTGCGCGAGGCGGGCGTTCACACGGTGATGCTCACCGGCGACAACGAGCGCACCGCCCGCGCAGTCGGCCGCGAGGTGGGCGTCGACGACGTTCGCGCCGAACTGCTCCCCGACGAGAAGGTCGAGGCCGTCGAGGAGCTGCTCGCCGAGCACGACGGCGTTGCGATGGTCGGCGACGGCGTCAACGACGCGCCCGCGCTGGCGACCGCCACGGTGGGGATCGCGATGGGCGCCGCCGGCACCGACACCGCGCTCGAAACGGCCGACGTGGCGCTGCTCGCGGACGACCTCTCGACGCTGCCGTACCTCCGGACGCTGGCCGAGCGCGCCAACGCCGTCATCCGGCAGAACGTCTGGACCAGCCTCGCGGCGAAGGCTGCGCTCGCGGCGGCGGTGCCGTTCGGGCTCGTCCCGATCTGGTTCGCCGTCCTCGCGGGCGACGCGGGCATGACCGTCGGCGTCACGGCGAACGCGAGCCGACTTGCGCGCGTCTCGCCCGACGATCCCGGCGCGGGGGGCGACGGTACGAACCCCGCGGGCACGGGCGCCCCCGACGTGGGGGCGGAGGCGGCGTCCGACGAGGACGGGGAGGGAGACAGGGACAGGGACCAGCCGTCGCCGCCGCCGGCTTAGCTGAAGGTAGGCGCTAAGCCCCCTTCCTCAGCGAGCGCCGACCGAATGGAAGGCGCGAGCAGGGAGGGGATACAGCGTTGACGAGACGCGGAGCGTCTCGTCCGCACACGGGAGCTTTGCTCTCGTGAACGCCGCACGGTTCTCATACACTATCCGACGCTCGGCCCACAGGCCAACGCCTCACCGAACTATTATACGTGTATCGTGCATAGCGTGCATTACGTGAAACGGAAGACAATCACCATTCGAGAGGACCAAGACGAGTGGATTGAGGGTCAACACCTCAACCTCTCGTCGTTCGTCCGAGAGCAGTTGGACGAACTCATTGAGGAACGAGAGTAACGGATGTACTACGCCTACAAGTACCGTCTCAAGCCGTCCAACGCCCACCGCGAGGAGTTGGACCGCCACCGAGACATTTGTAGGCAACTCTACAACCACACGCGCTACCGTCTCAACGAATACCAAGACGAACACGGTGAACTGCCGTCCATGACCACTCTACGGTCGGAGCTACCCGACCTCAAGAAGTGGTGGGACGGCCTCTCTGACGTGTA
>NZ_FQWV01000006.1 GCF_900129775.1 Halobaculum gomorrense
GAAGCAGTCGCTACCTCCGTTGAGGCGGGCGATTTCGAGCATAGATCACTCAAAGATCGTTCCGCCTCACTCTTCATCCTTATCTGAACACCGCCATCGGGCACAACAGGCATATTCGACGGGACCAATACACCAGTACATGGCCGAGTACGAACCGGGCGTCTGCAACATCGGCGCCGGAGAACAGCGGCGACGGTACGCGCTCGGTGCGGTCTCGTTCGCGGCGACGCTGGGGCTCCTGTTCGCCATCTACGCGGCGAACCTTCCCAAGACGCTCGCGCTCGCCACCTTCCTGCCGCTGTTCGGCGCGGCGGAGGGGTACTATCAGGGTCGCTATCAGTTCTGCGCGGGCTACGCGCTTCTGGGCGTGTACAACGTGGCCGACGAGGGAGGCGATCGAACGCCCGTCACCGATCCCGACGCGCGGCGAGCCGACCGGCGGCGCGCGCTGCGGATCCACGCGTACGCCGGGGGGACTGCCCTGCTCGGTGCGTCGCTCGTGCACGGAGTCGGGCTGCTCATCTTGTGACCGACGACGGCGATGGTCTTCGCCGAATAGAACGCTGTACGCCGATTCCGGCAATTCCCGTAGTGCGCGCCCCCGGTCACCGTCGGTCGGCCACGCCGGCGCGATCCGGAGGCCGCGGGGTCGTCCGGTGGCGCGAGATGTGTGGCGCTCTCACGCGAGGAGTCTTCGGTACGAGACCGGGTGGCCATCCGGCGCCCGACGAGCGTCAGCGATCAGTCGGACAACTTTATAATCGTTGTATCACTTGCTACTTCAGAGTGGAACCGAGCATCCGCGACACAGCTCCGTCTCCGCGGTCCGAGAACCGCTGGGAGAGATCCCCGTGAACAGCGACCCGATCCGGGGGCTCGTCGTCGAAACGCTGAGCGACGGGATCGTCGTCGTCAACGAGGACGAAGCGGTGCTGGACTGCAACCCCGCGGCCAGACGGACGTTAGGTCTCAGTTCCGATCGGGCGATCGGTGAACCGCTCGAATCGGTCGCCCCGGACCTCGCTTCGGTCGTCGACGAGGCGGACCTCGAACCGGACTCACGGCCGACCGGTCAGAGTCGGCGTACCGACCGAGACACGACACGCGATGACCCCGTCGGGGACGCGTCTTCGGAAAGAGCGGTGGTCGGAACTATCCTCGGGAGCGGAGATGGGGAGAACCGACAATACGAGGTCGCAGTCTCGTCGTTCGAGGCCGAGAGTCGCTCGGGGCGGATCCTCTCGCTTCGAGACGTTACCGACAGACAGCGACACCGTCGACGGCTCGGCGTCCTCAATCGCGTCCTTCGTCACGACCTGCGCAACAAGATGAACGTAATCCTCGGCTACGCCGAGGTGCTGGAAGAGCGGCTGCAAGGCCGAGCGGACCGTCGAGCGGATCAAGCCCCGTTGGGCGACCCGCTGAGTGGAGGCTCCCCCGTGACAGACACCGAACGCGGACGGAGCAGACCGGACAGTACGCGGCCCTCAAACCGGACCGACCAGAGCCGGTCAGCCGACGGCATCAGCGGGGAACACACGACCGAAGACGACGACGGACCGTCTCCCGTCGATCGGATCCATGAGGTGGGGACGACCCTGCTCGATCTGGCCGATCAGGTCCGCGAGGTGGAGGCGACGGTCGACGCGACGGAGTCCGCCCGGACCACGCTGGATGTTGTGGGGCTTCTGACTGCGTTGACGGACTCGCTGGAGTTGCAACACCCCGAAGCGGACGTGACGCTCAACTGCCCGGGAACCGCGTGGGTCTCGGCGGTCGACATCGTCGATTCGGCGTTCGACAACCTCCTCGAGAACGCCGTCGTCCACAGCCATCGCGAGCACCCGACCGTCGAGGTGACCGTCCGCGAGGCGGACGAACACGTCGAGATCGTCGTCGCTGACGACGGACCCGGGATTCCGGACCAGGAACTGGCGACGTTCCGCGCTGGCAGGGAGACGCAGCTCACCCACTCGTCGGGGTTCGGGCTGTGGCTCGTCGTCTGGCTCGTCGAGGAGTCCGGCGGGAGCGTCGAATTCGACATCGACGAGACGGGAACGGCTGTCACGGTACGGCTGCCGGCCGCCGACCCGCCACGGTGAGCGGCCGAGCGACGACTCTCACGGAACCGTCTCCCTGCGGTGTCGGGACGGCTCTCCCGACCGATCACCGGACCATGTACGGCTCCGAGCCGGCGATGAAGCGTCCGAGGTCGGACTCCCGACGGTAGTCGGTCGCCTGGAGCGTGTCGAGTGCCTCGACGAGCCGGTCGGCATCGCCCGCGCGGTCGGCGTCGGCTCCGCCGTTCGGCTCCGGTTCGGCGTCGCCGTCGGTCCACGCCCCGGGGTCTTTGATAGGGAGCACGAGCCACCCGGAGCCGCGGATCTCGCGGCCGTGAAGCTCGTCCATCTCGATCGCCGTCTTGTGCGCCTGGGTGGTGTACTGCTCCAGCACGTGTCGGGTCGCGCGCTCGCCCACCGGGAGCAGCACGTGGGCGGCGATGGCGCGAACCTCCGCGTCGAAGAACCGCTCCATGTCCCCGTAGGACGACGGCGTCGGCGCGCCGTCGCCGCCGCGGCGGTCGCCCGTGGCCTCGCACATGTGGAGGTACGAGAGGTACGTCGAGTCGACGGCCGGTGCGTCGCCGGCCTCCGCAAGCAGGCCGGCACGGACGAGCGCGTTGAGGAGCCGCTCGCCGCCAGCCGTACCGGTGAACGGGACGCCGTGTTCCAGACCGCCGTGGACGCCGGGGTGGTCGCCGATGACGTGGAAGTCGGCGTTCGCGTCGCCGTAGCCGGGGACGAACCGATCGCACTCGGGCGACAGTCCGAACGGGTTCGACACGCGATCGGTGACGTTCTTCACGACACCGTGTAGGAAGCGAGCGCTGCAAACCGGTTTCGGTCCGCGCCGACCGAGCGGGTGGATTCGGATGCGGATCGGGCCGACGGGCCGGACTACAGTTCCACGCCCGACGGGATCAGGCTCTCGCGACGCAGGAGGTTCCCCTCGGCGTCGTACACGAGGAACGTCTCCTTCTCGTAGGCCACCAGGGGGTCGCCGTCGACCTCGATCTCGACGCGGTAGCGACCGTCGCCGTCGCTCGCGCGGCCGTACTCGCGGGCCGCCCGGATGAACCGGAGCACGTCGTCGGCGGACTCGTTGAGTTCGAGGACGAAGTCTCCCGTGTGGCGGTTCGTCACGCCGACGACACCGGTCGCGTCGGGGTCGCGCTCGTGGTCGGACTGGAGCCTGAACGCCACGTCGGTCTCCTCGGCGTCGAGCAGGTCGCCGTCCGTCCGAGTGAGGCGCTCCCGAAGGAGATCCTCGGGGCCGCGAAAGTCGATATACACGTGCGGCTTGGCGGGGTCCGCGTCGGTATCGACCCAGTCCACGTGCTCCACAGCCAGCTCGAAGTAATCGCGCCTCATTCCGTACGACGACGTAGGGTATCTGTGTGTAAGTACGTAACGCCCCCGGGAACGCACGCATGCTCGGGCGTCGGCCTGTCAGGTCGACGGTCCAATCGATTTATCCCGACGCGGACTGCTCCGGGGAGTATGGTCTGGGTCCGGTCGGAGTACGCGGGGGAACTGGCCGTCCTCTCGACGTGGGTCGCCGCGCTGCTCCCGTGGAACGTGTTCTACGGCGCCGTCGCCGGCGGGACGGTGCTGTTCGTCCGCTTCCCGCTGTTTCAGATCCGCTACGCGTTCGGGGTCCCGTTCGTCCGCGCGACGAGCGTCTCCTCCCCGGTGTCGGCGTACCTCCTCCAGTCGGGAACCTCGGTCCAGGTCGCCTACGGCCTCTGGCTCGTCGGCGCGCTCGTGTACCTCCTCGCGCTCGCCGTCTCGCTGTACTACTACCGCGAGGAGGAGCGCGCCGACGCCTGGGCGACCGATCCCGTCGACGTGCTCGGCGGCCTGCTCGTCGCCGCGGCGGTGCTGTTTTTTGTCGCCTCCGTGCTCTTTCCCGAGCAATTCTTGGGGATCGGCTTCGGCGTCGGCGGCGGATTCCCCGGCGTGTCGATCCCGGTGGGCGCCGTGCTGCAGCTCGCGCTCGGCGCCGTCCTGCTTCGGGCCGACCGTGTCCGGTGAGGGGCCCCAAGAATCACTGCTGTGACCTGTGGTGGTGAAGTTAAGTACCGGACTTCCCTACGCCCTGCAATCACCGATGTCGGGGAACGCCGCTGACTCGCCGGCCGACGACCGCCCTCTGTCGACGCTCAGGCGCCGCCTCGAACGGACGCTCGAGGTCCTCAGAGGCGCCGATTTCGACGTTCGGCCGTTCCTCCCCGGCGAGGACGGCCCGCTTTCGTCGTTCGACCCGCCGACCGGACACGACGAGGTGGAGCGCTACTGGGTGAACGCGCCCTACGCCTACGTCGTCGTCACCTACGACACCGAGTCCGACAACCACGTGTATCACGTCGTCGAGCCCGAGCTCGACGACTTCGAGTTCGACCTCCTCCAACGCGTCGTCAACGACATCCGCGACCCGCTGTTGTACCGCGACGACGTCGGCGAGGCGGACGACGAGACGCTCCGGACGGAGCTGACGGTGCTGCTCGAACAGTACGGCGTCGACGCGTCGATGCGGACCTTTCACACTCTCCTGTACTACCTCCGGCGGGACTTCCGGGGCTTCGGGAAGGTCGACGCGCTCCTGTCGGACCGCCACATCGAGGACATCTCCTGCGACGGCTACGACCTCCCGATCTTCGTCTACCACGACACGTACACCGACATCGAGACGAACGTTGCCTTCGGACCCGAAGAGCTCGACAACTACGTGATCAAGCTCGCCCAGCAGTCCGGGCGTCACATCTCCGTCGGCGACCCCATCGTCGAGACCACGCTCCCGGACGGCTCGCGCGCGGAATTGGCGCTCGGCGAGGAGGTCACGCCGCGCGGCTCGGCGTTCACGATCCGGCAGTACGCAGAGGAGCCCTTCACGCCGATCGACCTGATCAACTACGGGACGTTCTCGATCGAGCAGATGGCGTACTTCTGGCTGTGCATCGAGCACAACAAGAGCCTCATCTTCGCGGGCGGCACCGCCTCCGGGAAGACCACCTCGATGAACGCGGTGTCGATGTTCATCCCGCCGCGGTCGAAGGTGCTTACCATCGAGGACACCCGCGAGCTGTCGCTGTATCACGACAATTGGCTCTCGTCGGTCACCCGCGAACGGATGGGCGACGGCGAGGACATCGACATGTACGACCTGCTACGCTCTGCGCTGCGCCACCGCCCGGAGTACATCGTCGTCGGGGAGGTGCGCGGCGAGGAGGCGCTCACGCTGTTTCAAGCAATGAACACCGGACACACGACCTTCTCGACGATGCACGCCGACTCCATCGAGACGGTGATCAACCGCCTGGAGAACGAGCCGATCAACGTTCCACGGGCCATGGTCCGCTCGCTGGACCTGCTGTCGGTGCAGACGCTCACCCGCTTCGAGGGCGAGCGCGTGCGCCGCGCGAAGACCGTCGGCGAGATCGGCGGGATCGACCAGCGCACCGGCGAGTTGGACTACTCGTCGGTGTTCGAGTGGGAGGCCAACTCCGACAGCTTCCGCCAGCGGGACTCGTCGCTGCTCGACGAGATCCAGTCGGAGCGGGGCTGGAACCGCTCGGAGTTGCTCTCGGAGCTTCGCGACCGCCAGCGCTTCCTCGGGCACCTCCGGGACAACGGCGTCACCGACTACCGCCGCTTCACCGCCCTCGTCAACGAGTACTACGCCGACCCGAGCCGCGTGATGGACCGGATCGACGCCGGCGCCGATGGCGAGGAGTTGGCGTACGGCGCCGCGCGGACCGACCGCGGGGGCGACGACGCGACGGCGGCGGAGCCGACGGGCGGGTCCGCCGGAGGATCGACCACCGCCGATGGTGGCCCGGACGGGGGTGAGGGGGAACCGGGCGCCGACGGCGGGGAGTGACCGATGGTGCTGTCGTTCCTCCCGCTCGTCGGCGCGCTCGTGCTCCTGTCGCCCGTCGCGGCGGCGCCCGTCAGCAGGTCGGCGAACCTCGCGGTGACGCGGGTCGCTGTCCACGCCTTCGGCGACTACGTCGCCACCGATCGGCCCCGGAGGCATCGACAGCAAGACCGGCTTCGGGCGGCGCACGTCGGCGTCACCCACCGGTCGTATGCGTCGAAGACGATCATGTACGCGGCCGTCGCGGGTCTCTCGGGGAGCGTTCTCGGCGTCTACGTCGCCGCTGCGGCGCTGGCGCTGCTCCGGATCGGCGGAGAGGCGGTCCGGGCGTCGCTGCCGGCGGGGCTGGCGTTCCTCGCGAACATCACCCGGCTCGGCGAGTTGACCGCCGCGGAGCTGTTCCCGCTGCTTTTGTTCTCCTCGGCGACGGTGGGAATCGGGTCGGCCGCCGGAACGTACCTCCTCCGGTGGGAGATATTGGATCAGCGCGCACAGGCTCGGGCCGGCCGGATCGAAGCGACGCTTCCGCGGACGGTCGCGTTCGTGTACGCGCTGTCGCGCTCGGGCATGTCGCTGCCGGCGGTGTTGTCCACGCTGTCGCACAACGAGGCGGTGTACGGTGAGGCCGCTCGCGAGCTCGGCGTCGCCGTTCGCGACATGGACACCTTCGGGACGGACGTGATCACTGCCCTCGAGCGGATGTCCGCGCGCACGCCCTCACAAAACATGGCCGAGTTCGGCGAGAACCTCGCGTCCGTGCTCGGCAGCGGCCAGGAGCTCTCCTCGTTCCTCCGCGACCAGTACGAACGCTACCAGGAGGAGGCCGAGTCCCAACAGGAACAGTACCTCGAACTCGTCTCGACGTTCGCCGAGGCGTACGTGACGGTGCTGGTCGCCGGGCCGCTGTTTTTCATCACGATCCTGGTCGTCATCGGGATCGTCCTCTCGGACACGCTCGCGCTGTTGCGTGCGGTCGTGTACCTCGCGATCCCGCTGGCGAGCGTCGGGTTCGCGGTGTACATCGACTCGATCACCCGATCGACCGGGGACGTGAGCCCGGACGCCGACCCGGTCCGCGACCCGCGCGTCGTGGCTCTCGCCGCGTCGAACGCCGCCGACTCAAGCGGAGCCCCCGTCGCCCGAGCCGACGGCGGCGCGGCGAGCGCGCCGGCGGGGTCGCGGGGGATGGAGGCGGCGTCGACGGAGAGCTGGGCCGCCAGCAGGCAGCGGCTGGCCGCGTACGACCGGATCGAATCGCTGCTCGACGCCGCGAAGCGACCGGGCGAGATCGTGCTCGACCGCCCGGGTCTGACGGCGCTCGTCACCCTCCCGGTCGGAGCGGTGTGGGTGTGGATACGCGCGCCGTCGTTCCGCCCGTCCCCCCTCGCGTTCGCGCGGGCGATTGACTCGCCGGTGATCGAAGCGGCGCTGTTGGTGCTCGGGGCGTACGGACTCGCCTACGAGATCGAGAAGCGACGGACGCGGGCGGTCGAGCGTGCGGTCCCGAACTTCCTCGACCGGATGGCCAGCGTCAACGACGCCGGCGTGAGCGTCGTCGAAGCGCTCGGCCGCCTGGCACGCTCCAATCTGGACGACTTCTCCGCGGAGGTGCAGCGGGCGTGGCGCGACGTGCAGTGGGGCGCAACCGTCACGACGGCGCTAGGTCGCCTCCGGGACCGGGTTCGATCCCCGATGGTGTCGCGGGCGGTCGCGCTCGTCACGAACGCCGTCGAGGTGAGCGGCGACGTGGCGCCGGTCCTCGAGATCGCCGCCGACGAGGCGCGCGCGACGCGGCGACTCCGCCGCGAGCGTCGGCAGGTCATGCTGACGTACCTGCTCGTCATCTACGTCTCCTTCGCCGTGTTCCTCGGGATCATCGCCGCCCTGACGGTCGCGTTCATCCCGGCCGTCGAGGGAGCACAGCTCTCGGCGCCCGGAGGCGTCACCGGCGTCTCCACGGGCGTGTTCGGTGGGCTCGGCAGCGTCAACACGAGCCGGTACGTGTTGCTGTTTTACCACGCCGCGGCGATCCAGGGGGTCGCATCCGGGCTCATCGCCGGCCAGTTGGGGGAGGGAAGCGTCAGCGACGGAGCAAAACACGCGACGGTCATGCTCCTGCTCGCGTACCTCACGTTCGTGGTCGTCGGATGACCCGGCCGACTCCGGTCGCGGAGACCGCGGCCACGTACGACCGGATCGCGGCCCACTTCTCGAAGACGCGCGAACACGCCTGGCCGGAGGTGGCGTCGTTTCTCGACGACCGCTCGGGCGCGGTCGGGCTGGATGTCGGCTGCGGCAACGGTCGCCACTGCGAACCGCTGTGCGAACGGACCGACCGCGTCGTCGGCGTCGACGTGAGCCGACGACTGCTCGGCGAGGCGCGATCACGGGCGCGCGAGCGGGGCTACGCAGCGGGCGTCTCCTTCGTCCGCGGCGACGCCGCCGCGCTCCCCATCGACAGCGACCGCGTGGATCTAGCGGCGTACGTCGCCGCGCTGCATCACCTCCGCCCGCGCGAGCGCCGGGTCGCCTCGCTGTCTGAGCTGTCGCGGGTGCTCGCGCCGGGCGGACGCGCGCTGGTGAGCGCGTGGAGCACCGCCCACGACCGGTTCGACGCCGACGCCGGCGCCGACGAGGGATTCGACACGACGGTCGACTGGACGCTGCCTGGCGGGGAGACGGTCCCGCGCTTCTATCACGTCTACGCGCCGGCAGAGTTCGACGCGGACCTGACCGCGAGCGACCTCCGGATCGTCGAGTCGGTCGTCTCCAGTGGCAACTGCTACGCGGTCGTCGCGTCCGAGTGAGGCCGCGACCGACCGGTGCCGACGCCGATCGCGATCCGTGTAAACGTCTCACTGTATGTCGTGTGAACGTCTCACTGTATGTCGTGTAAACGTCTCACTGTATGTCGTGTGAACGTCTCACTGTGTGAGCCGTTCGCGGGTGGATGCCCCCGCCGCACGACCGGACGCGTTTTTATACGGCCGCCGCCGCAACGGACGTGTAGATGACACCCGACGATGAGTTCGACTTCGACGTGACGGTTGTCGGCGGCGGTCCGGCGGGGTTGACGAGCGCGCTGTACGCGACCCGATTGGGGCTGGACACGCTCGTCGTGAACCGCGGCGGCGGCCGCGCGGCGATGATGCGCGACACCCACAACGTCATCGGCGTCACCGAGGAGACCTCCGGCAACGAGTTCCTCCAGACCGCCCAAGAACAGGTCCAAAGCTACGGCGGCGAGTATCGCCGCGGCTTCGTCGAGGACATCGAGGCCCTCGGCGGCGGCGACGGAGACGACGACGGCGACGGGGGTCCAGACGGCTTCCACGTCGACACCGGCGACGACGAACTGACGACGCGCCGGGTGGTGCTCGCGACGGGGTTCTCTGACGAGCGGCCCGACCCACCGCTCCCGCGGACCGGCATGGGGCTGCACTACTGCCTCCACTGCGACGCGTACATGTTCGTCGACGAGCCGGTGTACGTGATGGGCACGGGTGACTCCGCCGCCCACGTTGCCATGATCATGCTCAACTTCACCGACGAGGTCGACGTCCTCCTGCGCGACGAGGAGCCGACGTGGTCCGAGGACACCGCAGAGATGGTGGAGAACCATCCGATCGACGTTGTTTCCGAGGAGATCGCGGAGATGAGCAAGGACGACGACGGCTGGCTGGAGAGCTTCGAGTTCGAGGACGGCACCGTCCGCGAGTACAAAGGCGGATTCCCCATGTACGGCTCGGACTACAACGCGGAACTGGCGGACGCGCTCGGCCTGGAGCGCGAGGACTCCGGCGAGGTCGCCGTCGACGATCACGGCCGCACCTCCGTCGAAGGGGTGTACGCCGTCGGCGACCTGACGCCCGGCCACAACCAGATCCCCGTCGCGATGGGCGAGGGCGCCAAGTGCGGCATCGCGATCCACATGGACATGCGCGCGTTCCCGCGCTCGACCGAGGAGATCGGCGAGCTGGGTCCCGTCAACGACAGCGAGGTCCCCGCGATCTCTCCGGAACTCATGGCGACCGCCGTCGCCCACGAAGGACACGCCGCGGGGCCGCGATCAGAGGCAGAGACCGTGGACGGCGAAGCGGCGGCCGACGACTGATCGGGGCAGCCCCGACCACCGGCCGACGCAAACGGTAAACCCCTTATCCTTGGACCGGAAAGCACGGGGTAGCTCCGGCGCGCCGACGATGAGCGACCCCGAATGGTCGCGAGGCACGGCGCACGAGCGGAGCGAGCGATGCGCGCCGGTGGTCTAGCTGGTATGACTTTGGCCTTCCAAGCCAACGACCGGGGTTCAAATCCCCGCCGGCGCATCTTCTCGTCGACCTCGAGCCCGCAGCGACGGCGCTGCGGTCAGTCGTCCGCCGGATCCGCGTCTTCGAGGTCCGCCAGCGCCGCATCGCGCGCCGACGCCCGCCGGAAGACGACCCAGAAGACGCCGGAGGCGACGATGATGAACCCCGCGGCGGTGTAGAATGCGGCGCTCGTGGAGACGTACTGCTTGATCGCGCCGATCCCGACCGGCCCGGCGACCTGCCCGACTTTCCAGGAGATCGACCGAAGGCTCATCGCCGAGGCGACCGAGTCGTAGCGCTCGCCCTCCTCGACGAACAGCGACATCGACGCCGGCAGCCGGATCGAGTCGGCGACGCCCAGCACCATGTACGCCGTGAAGAGGCTGAAGAACGCGCCGCCGAGCACTTGCTCGCCGCCGAACGCGGCGAACCGGACCGGGTCGATCGTCCCCTCGAAGTAGTAGCTGAACGGGATGAGCGCCGTCCCGAGGCCGTACAGGAGCGCGCCGGCGACGACGAAGTACTCCTTGTTGCCGACGCGGTCGGAGAGGTCGCCGACGTACCCCTGGGTGACCGATTTCGTGAGCTTCCCGCCCGCGAGGATCCACCCGATGGCGAACGCGGTCGTTCCGAACTCGGTGCGCGCGAGGATGGGGAGGAAAATGATCACGGCCATCTTGCCGACCGAGAAGGCGAGTCGGAAGACGACGAGCGCGCGGATCATCGGGAGATCCAGCAGCGCCTTCAGCGTCGCGACGCCGCCGCCGGCGTCGTTCTCGGCTCCGCCCCCGGGGTCGTCGCGGAGGTTGACGAGCACGAGGACGAACGCGAGGATCGTGACCGCGGTGAGGACCACGTAGGTGAAGGTGTATCCTTCGGCGAACAGGAGATAGCCGCCGACCACGTCGCCCGCGAGGCTGGAGAGCGCCGCGACCTGGTTGTACGACCCCAGCCAGCGCCCGTTCTGGTCGTCGGGCGCGATGGTCCCCACGACGGTCGACCCCGTGATCCAGAGGATCGACGCGCCGACGCCTTGGAGCACCCGGACGAGGATGACGTGGGTCGCGCTCTCGACGAGCATGAAGCCGAAGAAGACGACGGCGTTCACCGCGAGTCCGAGGAGCAGCCAGTGTTTCGCGTTGCTCGTGTCGATCTTCCGCCCGAGCGGGAGGACGATGAGCAGCTGGACGACGGCGAAGGCCGTGCCGAACAGCCCCTCGACCGTGCCGGTTGTGCCGAAGTCTCCGGCGTACAGCGCCAGCGCGATGAGCAGCGTCGAATACGCCTGACTCCGCGCGAACGCCGTGCCCGCCAGCGCCGAGAACTCCTTGTCGCGCAGGAGGGCGACGGAGTTGCCGAACTGCACCACTGTTACGTTCCGAAATACGCAGCGGGCGCTTAAATGCCCTCATCGCGGCCGGCGACGGGGTGTTCTCGCGCGGCGCCCGCGGCGGACCGCGGTGGTCGGGAATTTCGCGTTCGTCGCCCTTACAGTTCGATCCGCTCGACGAGCTGGTCGTCGCTTTTTGTGTTGATCGCGACGATGCGCACGAGATCCTCGATGAGCGAGTCGCGCAGCTTCGCCTTCAGGAGGTTGTCGACCTGGTAGACGCCGGCGGCGTTCACCATCTCGATCTCGACGAGCACGGGCATCGCGTCGCCGTCGTCGCCGTCGGTTTCGCTGCCCTGCTTGAGTTCGACGTTGCTGATCGCCTGCGAGGAGAGCGTGTTGATGCCGCGTCCGCCCTTCTCGTAGGGGATCCGCGACCGACCGCGCTCCATGTCGAGCGCGTCGGCGACGCGGATGACGCCGGCCTCGCGGGTGAGCGGCGTCTCCTCGGTGTGGTGACAGAGAATGGCGTGCAGCACCTCGGCTTTCACGCGGACGACCTCCTCGGTTCCGTAGTAGTCGAACTGCGGGAGGAACCGGTCCAGCAGATCGGCGGCGAGCGGGATCGAGTAGTAGGCGTGGTCGTCGCGGTGGACGACGTGGCCGATGTCGTGGATCGTCGCCGCGAGCGCCACGATCACCGGCTCGTCGGCCTCGTCGAGCCCCTGCTGGCTCGCGCCGTTGAACTCGACTCCACCGCGCTTGAGCAGGTCGTACAGGCGCAGCGCGCGGTTGCGGACGATCTCGATGTGCTTGGCGCCGTGGTCGTTGTATCCCTTGCGCGTGACGGCGTTAACGTTCTGCGCGCGGAGGTACGTCCGGATCTCGGGGTCGGACTCGATCGCCTCCAGCACCTCGTTCACGCGGTCGTCGGGGAAGCCGTGGTCGGCGTCGGGGTGGTACTGGCGGACGCTCATCTTGTTGGGGTCGTCGGCTCGTCCGTCCTTGGAACTCCTCTCCGTCGAACCGGCGTCGTCGCTCATACCACGGCGGAGGGGCGACGCCCGCAAAAGCCCTCGCACACCTGCGGCCGCGTGAGCCCTGTGGCCCCGTGAGCGGAACCGCCGGTGCCCACCGTCGGTCGGCCGCCGGCACGACCAACAGGGTCACGCACGGGTCGGTCCGGTACTCATCATGACGAAACATTTACAGTTGGGCGCGGAGACACGCCAGCCATGTCCGCCGAACCGACCGACGAGAAGGAGGAGTCCGCCGAATCCGTCGGGAGCCCGAGCGACAGCGTCGACGGGGAATCCGTCGAGAAATCCGATGTCGACGAGTCAGTGGGAGAACACGAGGACTCGGAGACCGCCGAGGCAGCAGTCGAGTCCCCCTCGACTGAGACGCGCCAGAAGGGACCCAACGAGATGTTCTGCTCGTTCTGCGGGGCGGTCATCAAGAAGCGGGCGGAGATCTGTCCGGACTGCGGCGTCGCCACCGACGGTGGGGCCGGCGGCGTCTCGACGACGGGGACGTCTTCGGCACGAGGGACGACCGGCGGATCCTCCTCGGGGAAGACGAAGTACACTGTCGGCGGGATCGTCTCCGGACTGGTCGGGTTCGTGCTTCTCCCCATCGTCTTCGGTCCGATCGCCGTGTACTGTGGATATCAGGTCTACCAGAACCACGACGAGACGCACGGCATCGCGCTGATCGCCTGGGGGGGCCTCAGCCTCGTCGTGGGGATGGCCTTCGGTGCGCTGATGTTCGCGTAGCGGATTCCGGGTCGGACGGTACCCGTCGTTCGCCGTCCACTCGCTTCGGGATGGATGCAGCTCGTTCGAACCGTCACGACCGAACGGCGATCGGACGACCGCTGCGTGCGTTCAGGTTCCCGATCACGGGACCGGCGGGTCGTGTTACGGATCCAATATGATCGCCCTCCTCAGTTCGTGGTTCTGCCGCTGTTCGGGTGAGTGAACGGCTGTAATCGTGATACCGTTCGGTCCAAAAAGCCTATAATTGCCACCGGGTAAGCCGGGAGTAGAGATGCTCACCACCCTACCCCTGTTCGGCGCCATCCCGGGCGGTCCGGAGATGCTCATTATCCTGCTCGTGTTGGTGCTGCTGTTCGGCGCGAACAAGATCCCCAAGCTGGCCCGTTCGACCGGGCAGGCGATGGGCGAGTTCAAGAAAGGCCGCGAGCAAGTCGAAGAGGAGCTTCAGGAGATGCAGGAGGGAGAGACCGCCGACGAAGACGCGCAGATCGCGGCCGACTCGACGGAGTCGACCGACGCCGAAGTCGAGACCGACGCCGAGAAGAACTGAGGCGCCGTCCCGGACCGTTTTTACGCGCGCGCCGAACACTCCCCGTCGCGGGGCGTGTGGCCAAGCGGATACGGCGAGCGGTTCCTAACCGCTAGATCGCGGGTTCGAATCCCGTCACGCCCGTCTTCATTTCCTTCGGTCACTCGACGGTCGCGACGTTGTCACACTCGTTCGCTCCCCTCGCTCGCGTGACTCCCGTCACGCCCGTGCAGCGAACGCAGTGATCGAACCGGCAGGCGGGATTCTAATCAGGGAGGTCGCGCGCAGCGGAGCGAGCACGTCCGACCGTGGTTCGAATCCCGTCACGCTTGCTGTCGTGTCGAGTGTAGCGAAACCGATAGCGTAGCGTGTGGATTCGGAGTAGGCGAGTGCACTCGGTGGGGTGAGACCCGACAGCGTGTTGGGACCCGAACAACCCAATTCATTCCGATCTCGCACAATGATTAATAATCGGACACGACTGATCCAGATCTGCAGCGCAAATCGCCGCTTTGGGTCGGTATTCGGGTTTTCTCACCAGTGATACAGAGGGCAAGCATTTAACGTGGCGCCAGGGCTGAGTCACCCCAATGGCTACCGACGACGGTGATGCGACCGCCGACCCCGGGTTCGAGGACGGGATCGGTCCGGTGTCGCAAGCGGGGGATGCGGCTGTCGTCGGGGAGTACACCTGGCCGGATTTCCTGCGCGAACACGGACACGAGAACGTCGCCGACGCCCTCGATGACCGCCTCCGAACCGAGGTCGTCGAGGAGGACGACGACGGCGAGGAGGTCGTTCGGATCGAGGTCCGCCCGGCGACCGCAGCGGACCTCGACGCGCTGGGTGTCACCGATATCGCAGCCGACGCGTTGGGGATCGACCCCGTCGAGGTTCCCGGGACCGTCGGGAGGGCCGGCGCGCTCGGTACGGACATCGCCGGCCGGCACCCGCTCCTCGCGTACGACGAGACGCCCGTGTGGAAGGACATCTACACGTGGGACGACTACCGCGAGGAGTACTTCCTCGACGAGAACGGGAATCCGCCGACCGACGAGGAAGACGAACCGCTGGAGTTCACTGACGCCGACAAAGCCGAGGCGCTCGGCTTCGACCCGAACCGCGTCGAGGAGACGCTGGGACACCTCTCGAAGCGGGCCCCAGAGCTCGACGCGGTGGTCGACGAGCGAACCGTCGACATCGCCGACGACATCGACGAGGAGGCGTTCTTCAGCGACGCCGCGGGCGCGACGACGATTGCGAACCGCTACGACTTGGAGAAGGCGGTGCCGATGCCGAAGAAGCGCCACTTCCGCGAGGTGGAGCGGTACTGGGTGAACGAGCCGTACTCGTTCGTGATCGTCTTCCACTCGACGAAAGAGAACGAAAAGAAGTACTACGTGGTCGAGCCGTACCGCAACGCCATCGAGACGGACCTGATCGAGTTCCTCGAAGGGAAGCTCCGGTCGGCGATCAAGTACGCCGACGAGGGTGTGGTCGCGGCCGACGACGATCACCGCAAGCTGACGATCCGCGAAGAGACGTACGACCTCCTCGAGCGCTACGACCTCTACACCCGCGAGGAGGGGCTGGGGCTCGGCGACAGGCTCGCGGATCTGTTCGGCGTCGACGTCGACGACAAGGGTACTGCGGGGCGGCTGATCCGTGCGCTCGGCGTCGCACCGCGGGAGACGGACGGCGAGATCGACGGGATCGCCGCGCGACCCGAACCCGCGATCCTCGCGGAGGACCCCGACACGCTCACCGAGTACACCGTGACGAAGGCGCTGTACTACCTCGAGCGCGATTTCATCGGCTACGAGCGCATCGACGGCCTCAAACACGACATCAACGTCGAGGACATTTCCGTCGACGGGTACAACTCGCCGGTCTTCGTCTACCACTCCGATTACGAGCAGATCATCTCGAACGTCTACCACGGCGAACAGGAGCTCGACGACTTCGTCGTCAAGCTCGCACAGCGCTCCGGAAAGGGCATCTCCAAGCGTCGTCCGCAGGTGGACGCCACGCTCCCTGACGGCTCTCGCGCTCAGTTGACCCTCGGGAAAGAGGTGTCCGATCACGGGACGAACTACACGATCCGGCAGTTCAAGGACGTCCCGTTCACGCCGATCGACCTCATCAACTGGAACACGTTCAGCCTCGACGAGATGGCGTTCCTGTGGCTGTGCATCGAGAACCACAAGAGCCTGATCTTCGCGGGCGGCACCGCCTCCGGGAAGACGACGAGCCTGAACGCGGTCTCGCTGTTCATTCCGTCGAACTCGAAGATCGTCTCCATCGAGGACACCCGCGAGGTGGAGTTGCCCCAGCGCAACTGGATCGCCTCCGTCACCCGGCCGTCGTTCGCGGACGACGACGGCGGCGACGTGGACGAATTCGACCTGCTGGAGGCCGCGCTGCGCCAGCGCCCCGACTACATCGTGATGGGCGAGATTCGTGGCGAGGAGGGACGCACGCTGTTTCAGGTCATGTCGACCGGCCACACGACCTACACCACCTTCCACGCGGACAACGTCGGCGAGGTGCTCAAGCGGTTCACGACCGAGCCGATCAACGTCTCGAAGACGATGTTCACGGCGCTGGATCTCGTGTCGGTGCAGACGTCGACGCGGGTGCAGGGGAGCAAGGTCCGCCGGAACAAGTCGCTCACGGAGATCAACCACTACGACGCAGAGAACGACGAGATCAACGTCCAAGACGTGTACCAGTGGCAGGCCGAGACCGACGAGTTCCTCCACATGGGGGACTCGAACACCCTCGAGGAGATCATGTTCGACCGCGGGTGGGATATCCAGACGCTCGAAGATGAACTGCTCAAGCGCCGCGCGGTGATAGCGTACCTCATCGACCGCGGTCTCAACACGTACACGCAGGTCGCGGCGACGCTGCAGGCGTTCATCAACGACCCCGAGACGATCCTCT
The DNA here is from genome assembly GCF_900129775.1 of Halobaculum gomorrense. Classification (GTDB taxonomy): domain Archaea; phylum Halobacteriota; class Halobacteria; order Halobacteriales; family Haloferacaceae; genus Halobaculum; species Halobaculum gomorrense. The sequence continues at coordinate 16,831 of NZ_FQWV01000006.1, forward strand.
CGCTGATGGCCAACGAGCGGCTGGAGGCGAGCCTCGACGACCTCCGGGAGATGGAGTCGGTCCTGATCGACGTCGACGAGGACAAAGAGGAGATGGTGCCTCGACCCGACCCCTCCGAGAAACAGGCCGCGGAGGCGGAGTCGATCCTCGAGGAGGCGGAGTCGATCCTCGAGGAGTTCCGCGGTGATCGCTCCGACGGCGTCGCGGCGGCCCTCGGGGCCGTCGAACCCGCCGGCGATGTCGCCGCCGACCCCGGTGCGGGCGCGGACCTCGCGGACGACGCCGGCGCGCCGTTCGACGGCATCGGTCCCGAGCCGCTCGACATCGGCCGCTCCGTGGGCGACCCGGACGCGGCCGAAGGCGACGTGGGCGGAGGTACCGACGCCACCGGCCGGGACGACGGGATCGACGCGTTCGATGCGATCGACCAGTTCGACGACGCCGACGGTCCGACCGACCTCGACGAGGGCGGCGAGTCCACGGCGCCGGCCGAGCGGATCGACGCCGACTACGAACTGAACGGCGGGGAAGCGCGCTCCGACGCGGACTCCGGGGCGACCGGAACCGACGGCTCCGACGCCGTCGACGAGGGGGCGATCGACGACTGGGGATTCGGCGAGGTCGCGTCCGCCGACGAGAGTGACGACGGCGGGAACAACAACGATGAGAGCGACGCCGACGGCGGGAGCGACGCCGACAACAGCGACAGCAACGCCGACGACAGCGACCTCGTCGACACCGACGGCGAGGGCTCAGGAGATGGGAGGACGGGGAGATGAGCCTGGACAGAGACGCGGGGTTCGAGAGCGCGCGGGGGTTCGCCGACGCCTTCTATCCGCTGTTTCGGCTCCTGTTCGACGAGGAGGGTGACTTCGTCGCCACGGTCGGTGAGAAGCTGACGCAAGCGCGGATGAACCAGCCCGTCGAGCTGTACATCTCGCGCGCGCTCGGCGTCGGCGTCCTCGTCGGGCTGCTGCTGTGGCTGATCGGGACGGTGTTGGGGTGGGGACTGTTCGCGTTCGGGATCATCCAGGCGGAGTCGATCGGCCTCGGGATCCCGGCGAGTTCCCCGGAGCAGGCGGCGCTGCTGGAGTCGCTCACCGAGCCCGCGGCCGTGCTCGTCAGCGGCGTCGTCTTCGGGGGTGTCGGCTTCGGGCTCGGCTTCGGCACCCTGCTCGCGATCCCGTACCAGCGCGCCGACGCCCGAAAGCGTGAGATCAACATGCTCCTGGCCGACGCCGTCTCGTTCATGTACGCCCTCTCCGTGGGCGGGCTGAACCAACTGGAGATCTTCGAGGCGATGGCGCAGGCCGACGACACGTACGGGGAGGTCGCAAAAGAGTTCCAGAGCATCGTCCAAGAGACGAGCTACTTCGGCACGGACTACCGCAACGCGGTCCGCCAGCAGTCCATCGAAACGCCCAGCGAGGAGTTCTCACAGTTCCTCACGGACATGCTGTCGATCATCAATTCCGGCGGCGACATGGAGCGGTTCCTCTACGACAAAAAAGAAAAGCACCTCCGCACGGCGAAACAGCAGCAGGAGCTGACGCTGGAGACGCTGGAGCTGTTCGGCGAGATGTACATGACGCTGTCGCTGTTTCCCCTCCTGCTCATCATCATCCTCGTCATCATGTCGATGCTCGGGCAGGGGAAGGACTTCCTGCTGACAGCGACCGTCTACCTCCTCACGCCGCTCATCGGCGTCGGCTTCCTGGTGCTCGTCTCCACGGTCAAGCAGGACGAGGTCGGCGACGGCTACCTCGACCCCGGCGGCATCGACGACCATTTCGCGGAGGAGCAGCGCGAGGGGCTACTCCACCTCGGACTCGTCGAGGTGTTCACCGGGAAGTACTCGATGTTCGACCGGATCCGGTCGCGCGAGGGGACCTACAAGACCGGACAACTGCTGAAGGCGCCGCACCTGTTCTTCCGCGACAACCCCCTGTTCACGCTTGCGCTGACCGGTCCCGCCGCGCTCGTGCTGGTCGGGTTCGCGATCGCCTCCGGCGACGCGCCGCTGTCGTTCCAGGGGTTCATCGACAACCCCGTGTGGTCGACGTTCGTGTGGGTGTACGTCCCCGCCTACGTCACGCTGATTCCGCTAGTGGTCTTCTACGAGTGGCACCAGCTCCGCCGTGGCGGGATCACCGGCAAGCTCTCTGACAACCTCCGGAAGCTGTCGTCGGCCAACGACACCGGGCAGACGCTGTTGGAGTCTATCCGAACGACCGCCGACACGTCGAGCGGAAAGCTCGCCGAGGAGTTCGAGGTGATGTACGCGAAGGTGAACTACGGGATGAGCCTCCGGGAGGCGCTCGTCGAGTTCAACAACAAGTACCACATCCCGCGGCTCGCACGGACGGTGAAGCTCATTTCCGAGGCCCAGCAGGCGTCGAGCCAGATCACCGACGTGTTGACGACGGCGGCGCAGGCCTCCGAGAATCAAGACGACATCGAGCGCGAGCGGAAGTCGCGCACCCGGATGCAGGTGGCGATCATCCTGATGACGTACCTCACGCTGCTGGCGGTGATGGCGATCCTGAAGCTCCGGTTCCTCGACGTGCTCGCGGGGCTGACCGCGCAGGCCGGCGGCGCAGAGACGGGTGGCGGTGGTGGGGGCGGGCTCGGCTCCGGCGGCTTCGCCGGCGGCGTCAACATCGACCGCCTCTCGGTGCTGTTCTTCCACGCGGTGACGATCCAGGCCGTGCTCTCGGGCATCATCGCGGGGTACATCCGCAGCGCCGACATCGTCGCTGGGATGAAGTTCGTCGTCGTACTGCTCACCGTCGCACTCGGGGTGTGGGTGGTGGTCGCGTGAGCGTCCGCGGGCGCGTGACGGGAACGAGGCTCGAAGGCGACCGCGGGCAGACGACGATCGATTACGCCGTCGGCGTGAGCGTGTTCCTGCTCGTCGTCGCGTTCGTGTTCGCGTTCGTCCCGTCGCTCGTCGGCCCGTTCACGAGCGACGACACCGCCTCGGTCGTCGTCGCCGACCGCGCCGCCGACCGTCTCGCGAACGACTTGCTGGTCGACGACCCGACCGCCCCCAGCGTGTTGAACGAGACGTGCACGGCGGCGTTCTTCGACGCCGACGGCGCCGCTCCGCCGGACGGGTGCCGGTACGACACCGACGGGAGCGACCTCGTCAAGGCGCTCGGACTCGGCTCGTCGGCGCCGTCGCTCAACGTGACCGTCAGATCGGGTGAGACGATCGCGACGGTCGACGGAACGACGCTCGCAGTTGGCGCATCGCCGCCCCCCGGCGCCGAGGTATCAGTGGCCCGTCGGGCGACGCTACTGGCGGGTGAAACGTACTCGCTCGCGGTCAGGGTCTGGTAATTATGAGGGCGCAAGCACACACACTGGAGGGGTTCGCGGCGGCGATCGTGGTGTTGAGCGGCGTCGTCTTCGCGCTGCAGGCGACGGCGGTGACGCCGCTGACGGCCAGCACCTCCAACCAACACATCGAGAACCAGCAGGCGGCCGTCGCGGAGGGGACGCTCGCGGCCGCGGAGGCGAACGGGACGCTCGCGCCGACGCTGTTGCACTGGAACAGTTCTGGGGAGCGGTTCATCGGCTCCGGGTCGGACGGCGTGTTCGCGAACGGAGGTCCGCCGACGCCGTTCGGCGCGACGCTGAACCGAACGTTCGGAGCCGACCGCGTCGCGTTCAACGTGGAGATCGGCTACCGCACCGCGACGGGCGAGTCGGAGTCGACACAGGTGATCCGAATGGGGTCGCCGAGCGACAACGCCGTGTTCGCCAGCCGGACGGTCGCGGTGTTCGACAACGACCCGCTCGGGGACGGCTCGGGGAACGTCTCGTCGGCCGCCGCCTCGGGGTCGTTCTACGCATCCGACGCGGATCCCGACGGTCCGCTGTTCAACGTCATGGAGGTGCGCATCGTCGTATGGCGGATCTGAACCCCGCGCCCGACGACCGCGGCGACGGGAGCGGCCGGGGCGATCGCGGACAGCTCGTCTTGATCACGGGGCTCGCGCTGGCGGTCGTCCTGGTCGCGCTGGTGCTCGTGACGAACACCGCGATCTTCACCGACAACCTCGCGACCCGGGACCGCGGCGTCGGCGACACCGAGGCGCTCGGCTACCGTGCGACCGTGATCGACGGTGTCGGCGGGATCGTCGAGCGCGAGAACGCCGCTGAGTACGCCGATCGCGACGAGCTGACCGCGAACGTCACCGCCGGAGTCGTCCGGTTCGACGACGCGATCGGACGGACAGCCGCGATCCGCGCCACGAGCGCACGCGTGAACCGGTCGTCGCTCAGCTACGTCGACGGCGTCCTCGTCCGACACCGCAACGAGAGCAGCGGGTTCGTCTCGGCCGCCGAATCGGCCGACTGGACGGTCGCAACCGACGTGAATCGAACGCGGGCGTTCGCGGCGACGGTCGATCGTTCGTCGCTGGCACGAACGGAGGCTGCGACGCTCGACGACGCGTTCGCCGTCGTCGTCGAGGGGAACGCCAGCAGCGACGAGTGGACCGCGTACGTGTACGAGAACGCGACGACCGGCCACATCGCGGTCGCGGTGAGCCCCGTCGGAGCCGCGGGCGCGACGGAGGTGTGCTCCGTCGACGCCTCGAGCGCGACCGTCGGGTTCACCACCGGGACGCTCGCCGGCGAGGCGTGTGCCGGACTGGACTGGCGCGGCGGCGTCGACGACGCCTACGACCTTCGGTTCCGGAACGGAACGAGCGCCGCGGGGACGTACGATCTCACCGTCCGCGGCGGCGTCGGCGCAGTGAACGACGCGGCGATCGCCGACGGCACCGCCAGCGACGACCCCGAGTCCCCGTACTTCGTCCCCGCGGTGTACGCCGTCGAGGCGACGATCCGCTACGAGACGAGCGAACTGGAGTACGAGACGGATATTCGGGTGGCCCCGGGTGAGTCCGATGCGTGAGAGCGCGCCGTGGAGGCGGTGCCGCTCCGGGAGACCGAGTTCGAATCCGAATCCCTCACGGTCGCCCCGGCGCGACCGCGGGACGACGACGGCTCTCTCGTACGTGCTTACGCTGTCGATCACCGCGCTCCTTGCGAGCGGACTACTCGTCGCCGGCGGCGGACTCGTCGAAGACCAACGGCGCGCCACGACCCAGGACGCCATGGAGGTGGTTGGCCAACAGGTCGGTTCGCGGCTGGCCGCGGCCGACAGGCTGGTCGCTGCGGGCGCGACGGAAGTGACGGTCCGCGGGACCTTCCCCGAGACGCTCACCGGTTCGTCGTATGCGATCGAGATAGATCCGGGGTCGCCGACGACGCTGACGCTGACTGCGCGGAGCGTCGATGCCTCGGTCACCGTCTCGGTCGCGACGAACGCGACGGTCGCCGCCGGAACCGTCTCGGGCGGCGATGTCGCGATCGTGTACGCCGGCGGGGCGTTGGAGGTGCGATCGCGGTGACCCGCGCCCAAAGCGACGCGATCGGATTCGTGCTCGTCTTCTCGATCATCATCCTGACCGTGGGAACGGTGTACGCCACCGGGTTCGGGGCACTTCAGGATCTCCGATCCGACGAGCAGCTCGACAACATGGAGCGTGCGTTCGACGTGCTCGCCGACAACGTCGACGAGATGGCGCACGAGGGCGCACCCAGTCGGGCAACCGAAATCAAGCTCACGGGGGGGACCCTCGCGGTCGACGGGGCGACGACCATTACGATGCGAGCGGTGAACACCTCGAATTCGGCGGATAACGCGACCGTCAGCGCGACGACCCGACCGATCTCGTACACGCACGATAGCTCGACCGTCGCGCTGTCGTTCGGGGCCGTTCTCCGCGAGGACGGGGACGCCGCGGTGATGCGCTCGGACCCGGGGTGGGCGATCGACGACGACCACGCGTTGGTACCGCTGGTGGTGACGACACACAGCGGCGACACGACGGCGCTCGGCGGGCGCTCGACGGTGCTTGTCGCGGGAACCGTCCGGGCCAGGCGCCTCGTCACCGACTTCGACACCGGCGCGGGGAGCCAGGCCCGCGTCAATCTCACTGTGACATCCCCGCGCGTCGAGGCGTGGAAGCGCTATCTGGAGTCAGCCGGACTGACCGAACTAGAGGGGGACACCGACGACGGCCAGATCACCTATCAGTTCGAGGTCGACCGGCTCACCGTCACTCGAACGTCGGTCGCCGTGGAGCTCCGACGGTAGTCCGGACCGGATCAGTCTTCCGAGACAGAGATCTCGGTCACGGAAATGTGGAGGTAGGTGATCCGCGGGACGTTCGCGTCCGCCGGGAGCGGCGTGCGCGTCGACAGCGACTGGTCGTAGTGGACGGCGCCGCCGGTCTCGATATCGACTTCGCCGGCGACGAGTCCACCGTACACGTCGGCGTGGCGTACCGACACGTCGTTGCTCGCCGACGGAGCGTACAACACGCCGACGAACCTGGTGGTGTCCCCCTGGCTCCCGGAGATAACGGTCCCCGTGTCATCGGTTCCGTAGAACCAGGCGCCGGTCGATCGTTCGCCCGGCACGGAAACGTTCGAGCCGCTTGCGACCGAGATGTCGTCCCCGACGTAGAACCGGACCGTTCCGCCACCTTGCACGGTGATGCTCGCGTCGTCAAGCGAGAGGTCTTCTTCGACGGCGATCTCCACCAGCCCGTCGGCGGTGTCGACGACGAGCGTCTCTCCGTTCATGTCGATCCCCGACAGGAAGTACTGACCGGCCGACAGCGTGACCGTCGACCCGCTATCGTTGAGACGGTCACCGGAGATCGCGGACGTGTCGTCGTTGTCGTTCGACGAGCGGAGTTCGGAGATCCGGGTCCTGGTGAAGCTGTCGACCGGGTCGGCTGCCTCGACGCCGTCGATCTGTCGTTCGGAGACGTACGACGCACCGCCGGATGCGCTGAACCCCGTGGTCCACTCGGCCGACCCGTTGAGCTCCGCCGTCCCGCTCAGTTCGACCGCGCCGCCGGCACGAACGTTCCCTTCAACGAGGCTGTTCCCGCTCAGCTTCACCGTCCCCGCGGTGACGACGGTTCCGTTTGAGGCGGCGGTCTCGGTGTAGTTCCCGTTCGAAGAGTTGTAGCTGTCGGTGAACGCGGGGAAGGATCCGCTGCCCTGCATGTCGAGGTCGTCGCCGGCGGCGGTCGCGGCGACGGCGCTGGAGATGGGCCTGACTTGCGGCGGCGTTCGCAGCGTGATCGTCGCGGTGCCGTTCGCGTGATCGATGGTCACGTCGCCGCCGGTCCGCTGCTCGAAGAATCGGCCCCACGCCTCGTAGTAGCGGCTCTTGACGGTGACGACGACCTCGCCGCTCTGGAGTGGATTTCGCAGATCGTCGCTCGCGTTCGGGTACACGCCGGTGGACTCGCCGGACTGACGCACGATCACGTCGCCGTCAAGGCGCTCGTCACCCGCGACCGTGACCAGCGGAAGCGTCAGCGTCGTCCCCTGGTAGTGGAACTCCGGCGGGGAGACCATCGTCGTCCCGCCCTCGCTGCTGCGCCAGACGCCGCCGCCCTGGTACGCGATCGTCGCGTCGCCGTCGCGGTACTCGACCACGCCGAGGGTCGTGTTCGTCAACACCCGTTCGACGCTCCCGTCTGTCACGTTCCGAACGGTAACGTTCAGCCACCCCCGGTCGGCGCGAACGCTGCGGACGGCGGTAGGGCTGCCCGAGAGTCGTACGCGCTGTGCGTCGCTTTCCCCGTGCGCGACGAGGCTCGCCTTCGAGTCGAACTGCGTCATCGACTGCTCGGCCGCGCCCATGGTGGCGGACTCCTGAATGCCGCCGATGGCGTCGCCGCCGAGCGCGACGACCGCGCTCGCGCCCGCGACGGTGATCGCCAGCAGGAGCACGACGCTGATCACGTCACCCTGCGCTCGGCGGTCGTCTCCCCCCCAAGACGCCATAAGAAGGGATCCGCAAACGACCGTAATAAGGGTTCGTCTCAGAGTATCAACATCGAGTCCGTTCGCTTCCGACCGTGAGACGGAATCGCCTCTCCGTAGCTGTCACGCGCGTCGAAAAATGCCGAATCTCGGTACGACTGAAGCCTGAACTACGGTGTCGATTCCTCGGCCAGCGTCTGCGAGGTGTCGCCGTTCTCGGAGGTCCAGATGACGCGGACTGTGTCACCGGTGTATGTAAGCTTATCTGATGTATCGCCCGCAGTCACAGATGTTTGCGGGAATGCCTCGCTGTTCGTTCCATCAGTGATGTTCAGTTGGTCACCGGGAATTGAATCCCCGCCAGTGTGAGTAGCCGTCACATTTCCACTTTCGAAATCGAACTGGAAGTTCGCGCTCGGTGCCGTCTGTTGCACGCTGTTCCCCAGGCCCAGGACGAACGAGCCTATCACAGCCGCGAGGATCACCGTGATCGCCACCATCAGGATCACGCCGATCACCGGGCTGACTGCGCGGTCGTCGTCAAAGAGTGCGTTGAAGTCCATTGCTCTAATTCCACAGCCCTCCCCGAAGGGAGTCGCCCCCCGGCGGTACTGTATTGATACGATACGGCTGTTCTCCGTAATAATGGTGCCGCCCCTAATATTACATATGATATTGAGGGGGCAGAGAACGAATTCTGTTCGAGACGAGTCGACGGAAAAGCGGAGTGGACTCGGTGGGATTTGAACCCACGGCCTTTCCCCTGCCAAGGGAACGATCTACCACTGATCTACGAGCCCGCCTACACTACCGAGTATCGCGGTTCGGTAGTTAAGAGCTTCGACTGCGCCCGTCCTCGCCACGGATCACCACGGTCGAGGCGCGGATGGAAAGCCATTAAGCGCGGGACCGCGTTCAACGTACTGGGAACAGCACGGCCGCAACTCTGACTCGCCCGCGGTGGGCTTGGGATTGCGGATGTGCCCCCGTCGGTTGCCCGGTCCGCGCCGGTTCGGCGCGCTCGGGAGCGACAGCCGGCGGTGGCTCGCTTCTGCGGCCGACGTTCCAACCTCAGACAATGGCACGAATGCACACCCGCCGTCGAGGGTCGTCCGGTTCGGACAACCCCGCGGCAGACGAACCCCCGGAGTGGAGCGACGTGGACGCCGACGACATCGAAGCACGCGTCGTCGAACTCGCCGAACAGGGCCATGACCCGAGCGTCATCGGCCTGAAACTGCGCGACGAAGGCGTGAAGGGCACGCCCGTTCCGAACGTGAAGCTCGCGACCGGCAAGAAGGTCACCGAGATCCTCGAGGAGCACGACGCCGCCAACGACCTCCCCGAGGACCTCCGGAACCTGATGGCCCGCGCGGTGCGCCTGCGCGAGCACATGGAAGAGAACCAGCAGGACGCGCAGAACAAGCGCGCGCTCCAGAACACCGAGTCGAAGATCCGTCGCCTGGTCGACTACTACCGCGGCGACGAACTCGACGAGGAGTTCACGTACAGCTACGACGTCGCCGTCGACCTCCTCGAGGACGACAGGTAGCGACCCCGACCCACACCCACGATACCCACAGATGTCCACCGCCGCCGATCCGCCGACCGAGGCCGACCCCGAACGGGTAGCCTCGGCGCTGTCGGGAGCGGCGTTCGTCCGCATGTACCCCCGGCCGACCGGCGACGCGCTCGCCGCGGCGGGGGTCCTCGCCCGCGCGCTCGACGAGCGCGGCACGCCGTTCCAGGTGCGGACCACGCGCGGTGACGCGGTCCCAGACGGCGACGGGAGCGCGCTCGCGGTGGGATGGCCCGCGCCGAACGCCACCGGGATCGCGCCCGGTTCGCGTCCGGTGTCGGCCGTCGCGGCCGCGATCGCCGACGCGCTCGGCGCCGACCCGGACCCGCTCGTCGGGCTCGCCGGCGTCGTCGCCGCCGGCACCGTCTCCGGCGACGGGGCGAGCGGGGGCCTGCTCGAGGAGGCCGAACGCCGGGGCGTCGTCGACCGACGGCCCGGCGTCGCGGTCCCCACGGCGGACCTCGCCGACGGACTCGCGCACTCGACGCTCATCCGGACGCCGTACTCCGGCGACGCAGAGGCCGCGCGCGAGGTGTGCGCGGACCTCGGGATCGCCGATTCCGACGGCGACGACCTCGACGAGGGCGACCACCGTCGACTCGCGTCGGCGGTCGCACTCGACGCGACCGCCGACGCGACCGAGCGGGCCGTTTCGGCCGTCGAGCGGGCGCTGCGCCCGTACGCGACGCCGACCGGGCCGTTCGCGACGCTCGGCGGCCACGCGGACGTGCTCAGTGCGCTGGCCCGCGAGCGTCCCGGACTGGGGGTGGCACTGGCGCTCGGCGGAGACGTGGCCGACGCGGCGCTGGCGACGTGGCGCGACCACGCCGCCCGCGTCCACGAGGCGCTCGCGGACCCGACGACGGGCCGATACGACGGCGCGTTCGTCGCCCGCGTCGAGGCGGCGCCGGCCGACGCGCCGGCGCTCGCGGCCGCCGCGCGGCTCGTCCACGACTACGCGTCGCCGGAGCCGGTGGCACTCGTCGTCTCCGACGACGCGGCCGCCGCCGCGAGCGACGGGTCGAGCGACGTGACCGCCGCCCTGGGCGCCGGCGTCGATGCCACGACGGACAGCGACGAAGGCGACCGGGACGACCCCGCCGGCGTGGACCGAGACGGCGAGCACGCCGCGGTGATCGGCGACGACCGCCTCGGCGAGGCGCGCTTCGCCGGCGGCGACGTACAGGCGTTCATCGGCGCGTTCAGGGAGGCCCTGCGATGAGCGGGCCCGAACGGCGCGAGGCCGACGACCGCGACCCGAACGCCGACGGCGACGACGCTGGCGACCTCGCGCGCACCGCGCTGGTCGAGACGACGCACGCCGACGCCGGTGCTGCGGCGACGATCGCCGCGGCCATCTCGCCGGACAACACGGCTGACATTCGGACAGAGGCGGACGGATCGACGGTCGTGACCCGCGTCTCGCGGGCGACGACCGGCGGCGTCCTCGCCTCGGTGGACGACTATCTCGTGAATCTCGACGTGGCCGACGACGTGGTCGCGACGGGACGGGGAGACAAGGGCGACACGAACGACGCGGAGGGATTCCGCGAGAGTAATGACGCGGAGGGTATCCGCGACATGAACGACACACGCGACACCGCAGACACAGACACACACGACACATGAGCGAACGATCAGTCTCACGACAACGACAGGGGAAACGCTGGTACACCGTCCTCGCGCCCGAGCAGTTCGACCGAGCCGAACTCGGCGACACGATGGCCGAGGAGCCCGAGCAGGTCGTCGGCCGCACGGTCGAGACCACGCTCGGCGAGATCACCGGTGACCAAGGACAGGACAACGTCAAGCTGACGTTCAAGATCACGGACGTCGGGTCGGACGCCGCGTACACCGAGTTCATCCAGCACGAGCTCACCCGCGATTACCTCCGCTCGATGGTCCGCCGCGGCGCCTCGAAGATCGACCTGCACATCACCGTGCGCACGACCGACGACTACCGCGTCCGCGTCAGCCCGGTCGCGTTCACGACGAAGAAGGCCGACCGCTCGCAGGAGCAGGCCATCCGCCAGATCATGATCGACCTGGTCGAGCAGGCCGCCGAGGAACGGTCCTTCTCGGAGCTCATCGACTCCGTCGTCGAGGGACGCCTCTCGTCGGCGATCTACGGCGAGGCGAAGACGGTGTACCCGCTTCGCCGCGTCGAGGTCCAGAAGCTCTCGCTTGAGGCACGGCCCGAGGAGATCGCCGCCGAGGAGGAGGCGGCCGTCGACGTGGACGACGACGACGTGGCCGTCGACGAGTAAGCGACCGCCCGACGACCGACGTTTTTTGTGTGCTCGCGGCCGGTCAGCGACGGCTACTCCTCGACGCGGACGACGCCGACCATCCCCGCCTGCTCGTGCGGGATGCAAAAGTACGTGTAGTCGCCGGGGACCTCGAAGGTGTGCTCGAAGCGCTGGTTCGCGGAGATCGCGCCCTTGCTCCCGTCCCAGGCCTCGCGTGCGGCGGCCTCGGAGTCGTACCCCCCGGTCGCGAAGTAGTCGGCGCCCTCGGGGATCTGGTCCTCGTAGGCGGTCACCGAATGCGCGCGAGTCGACGTGTTCTCCCAGACGACGGTGTCGCCGACGGACACCGTGATCTCGTAGGGACGGAACGCCTGGGCGGTCATGCCGATGTCGTAGTCGTCTGCGGCCGAGCTGGGAAGGACGGCCGAACAGCCGGCGAGTCCGATCGAGGCGCCGACCCCGGCGGCCGCGAGGAAGCGGCGTCTGTTCATACGCCCGCGTTGGGTTCCGAGTCGTTTAGGCGGCGCGATCCGGGAGAAGAGCGCGCACGCGAACTGCCGTTGCCGGTCCGCCCGCCTCCGGCGCGGGTCGGACGGGATGGAAAGCCATACGGCCGGCGCCGTCGTCGCCCCGGACATGACCGACCGGCCGCGCTTCCTCTCCCGCTTGGGAGTGGCCGACGCCGTCACCGCCGGCAACGCCGCCCTCGGGACGCTCGCCGCCGCCGCGGTGGCGTTCGGCCCGACGCTGGCGGCGCGGCTCGTCCTCCTCGGGGCGGTCGCCGACGGGCTCGACGGCGTGCTCGCGCGCCGCTACGGCGGCACCGCGGTCGGTCCCCACCTGGACTCCCTCGCGGACGTCGCCTCCTTCGGTGTCGCCCCTGCACTGATCGTCGCCGCGACGGTGACGGCCGCGTACCCGCTCGATGCCGCCCCGCTCGCGTTCGCCGCCGGGCTGCTCGTCCCCGCCGCGTACGTCGCGTTCGCCGTGATCCGGCTGGCCGTCTACACCGTCGAGGACGAGGGCGCGAAGACGACCCACGGCGTCCCGACGACGCTCGCGGCGACGGTGATCGCCGCCTCGGTGCTCGCGGGGCTGGACTCGCCCGCGGTGGTGCTGGGGCTGGCGGCGGCGTCGGCGCCGCTGATGGTGACGCCGGTCCGGTACCCCGACCTGCACCCGCAGGACGCGCTCGTGATGGGGGTCGTGCAGGCGTGTGCGATCTCGTTCACGGGGATGGCCGGCGAGTCGTTCGCGTTCGCGCTGTTGTTCCTCGCGCTCGGCTATCTGGTCTTTGGCCCGCGCTTCTACTGGCGGAGCGTGGACGAACCGGGGGGCTCGTGTGACGCCGCCGAGGAGTCACCCGGCGGGGACGACGGCGAACTCGGCGCCTGATCTCTCGACTCCCGACGCCCCGACTCGTCGCCTACAACCGCCGTTCGGCCGCCGACTCAGCCGACGATCCGCCCGTACACCCGCGCCGTCCAGTCGCCGCCGTAGATACCGTCGGGGAGGCGCTCGCGCCACTCCACCGCGCGGCCGGTCTCGTCGTCGTCGCCCAGCGCCGCGAGGTCATCGGAGACGGCGGGATCGGCCGCGCGGAGGCGGCGGAGTTCCGCGGCCGATCGCGTCGACTCGACGCGAGTTGCGATCACGTCGTCGTGCTCCCGGCGCGGGTCGCGTGCGGGCCGGTCGCCCTCGTCGCCGCGGTCGCCTTCGTCTGGGGACGCGCTCCCGGCGGCGTCATCACTCATACGACCCCCACCCGTGGCCACCCCGATGCGCGTTCCGGGAACGGTTTACCCCCGGCCCGCCAGTGGTCGCACATGGAGCTGAGACAGGTCGCAGACCTCTCGCCGGACGAGCGGCGGACGTTCTTCGAGCGCGACGCCGGCGTCGACGCGGTTCGTGGCGACGTGCGCGACATCGTCGAGCGCGTCCGCGACGAGGGAGACGCCGCGGTCCGGAAGTTCTCCCGCGAGTTCGACGGCGTCGAGGTGGCGAACATCGACATCACCGACGAGGCCGAGCGCGCCGTCGACGCCGTCGACGACGACGTGCTCGCGGCGATCTGCGAGTCGATCGCGAACGTCCGCGAGTTCCACGAGGCGCAGGTGCCCGACGACTGGACCCGCGAGTTCGACGATGGCCGCGTGCTCGGCAAGCGATTCCGCCCGCTGGACCGCGTCGGCGTGTACGTCCCCGGCGGCACCGCCGCGTACCCCTCGTCGGCGATCATGGGGGTCGTCCCGGCCACCGTCGCGGGCGTCGAGCACGTCGCGGTCGTGACGCCGCCGGCCGACGAGATCAACCCGGCGACGCTGGCGGCGGTCCACGAAGCCGGCGCCGACGCCGTCTACTCCGTCGGGGGCGCACAGGGGATCGCCGCGCTGGCGTACGGCACCGAGACGGTGACGCGCGTGCGCAAGATCGTCGGCCCGGGAAACAAGTGGGTGACCGCCGCGAAAGCGGAGGTCCGCGGCGACGCGGAGATCGACTTCCTCGCCGGACCCTCAGAGGTGCTGGTGCTCGCCGACGAGACGGCCGACCCGGCGGCCGTCGCCGCCGACCTGATCGCGCAGGCGGAGCACGACCCGAACGCATCGGTCGTCGCGGTGACCGACGACGAGGCGCTGGCGGAGGCGGTCTGCGCGGAGGTCGAGGCGCGAGCGCCCGACCGCGAGCGCGCGGAGACGATCGAGGCCGCCCTCGACAACGGCGCCTCGGGCGTGCTCGTGGCGCGCTCGATGCCCGAGGCGGTGCTGTTCGCCGAGGAGTACGCCGCCGAGCACCTCTCGATCCAGGCGGAGGACGACGAGGCGCTGCTCGACCGCATCTCGAACGTCGGCTCGGCGTTCCTCGGGCCGTACACTCCGGTCGCCGCCGGCGACTACGCCTCCGGGACCAACCACGTCCTCCCGACAAACGGCGGCGCGAAGGCGTTCGGCGGGCTCTCGACGGACACCTTCCTCCGGTCGTCGACCGTCCAGCGGCTCTCCGAGGACGCCCTGCGCGACCTCTCGGGGACGGTGACGACGCTCGCGGAGGCCGAGGGCCTGGAGGCGCACGCCGAGAGCGTCCGGGCCCGCTTCGAGGACGAGTCCCACTTCGGGGACGAGTCCTAGCACGTCGCGTTCGAGCGCGCGTCCGTTCGACTCGGCACCGGCGACCCGTGCGAGGCGGCGTCAAGGTTTTACCCGAGTATCCGAATCGATCATACATGAGTACCAACGCGTCCGGAGGCGGCGACCTCGACTCCGCCGTCACGATCACGCAGGCGGCGGCCGAGGAGGCGCTCTCGCTCATGGAGGGCGAGGGGATGGACGTGGACATCGGCGGGCTGCGCCTGTTCGTCCAGCAGGGCGGCTGCGCGGGGCTGTCGTACGGGATGCGCTTCGACACCGAACCCGAGGAGGACGACCGCGTGACCCAACAGCACGGACTGCGCGTGTTCGTCGACCCGGCGTCGATGAACTACATCGGCGGGTCGACGCTCGACTACGAGTCGGGGCTGCAGGCCGCGGGATTCACCGTCGAGAACCCGAACGTCGAGGCCGAGTGCGGCTGCGGCGAGTCGTTCCGAACGTAGGCCGGACCGACGGACCACACGATCGGATCCGCACGCCACCGATTCTCACGACTGGTCGGTCCGTCTCGACAGGGGGCACTCCGACCCAGACGCTTTAACAGCCAGCGTCGCCTCCGTCTGGTATGAATCTGGAAGTCGTCGAGACGGCGGCCGGCGAGCTGTACGTCGACCGCGCGGGCGGCGAGCGCGGGTCGAAAGCGCCCTTCTATCACGTGTACGCGGACGAAGCGGGCGAGACCCGCTGGGGCTACTTCTGCGGGAACTGCGAGACGGTGAACAACGCGATGGACTCGATGGGCCGCATCGAGTGCAACGAGTGCGGCAACATGCGCAAGCCCGACGAGTGGGACGCCGCCCACGAATAGTGTTGCTGAGGGAGCGAAGCGAGCGAGCCAGTACTAACGGAAACGAACACGGGAGATAAGTGGCGGCCGGTCACACTCGGGGCCGTGCTCGAACTCCCTCTCGCTCAGTCGGGAACTGCACTCGTACGGGAGGCGATCGAACGGTTCCTCACCGATGTCGCCGACGCCCTGCCAAACGTCATCGCCGGCGTCGTCTTCCTGCTCATCGCGGGCATCGCGATGAAGGTGTTCATGACCGCCCTTCGGGAAGCACTGAAGCGGACCATCGCCGGCGAATCTCCCGTCTACCGGCAGTTCGTCGCCACCATCGTCGCGGTGTTCCTGTGGTTCGGCGTCGGTCTCTCGTTTCTCTCTATCGTCGGGCTCGACGGCATCGCCACCTCACTGGGCACGGCCGCGGGGTTCGTTGCGCTCGGTATCTCCTACGCCACCTCGGGGATGATCGCCGACGCAGTCGCCGGCGTCTATCTCCTGCGTGACGAGGACTTCAACCCCGGCGACACCGTCGACATCGGCGGCACGGTCGGCGTCGTGAAGTCGATCGAACTGCGCAAGACTCGCCTCGCGGTCGACGACGACACCGTCGTCCGCGGGAACGCCGAGATCGAGAAGAAGTGGACGAAGGTCGGGGACGCCGTAGCGGATCAGGAGACTCCGTCACCCGCGGGCGACTGAACGGACGGATTCTGGACGCGGCGTGACTGGGGGGCCAATCGTCGGTTCGGACCGACCGTCCCCGGATAGACTGTCACCGAATATCATGACACACGTTCTGCCGCGAGTTTAACTCCGATGAGGTGGTAGTGTTCGTTATGTTCGTGGGACACGCGTTGGCGGCGTTCGCACTCGTCGCGGTCGTCGCCCGGCGCCTCGGCGAGCGCCCGGCACGTGCGCTCACGTTCGGCGCCGTCGCGGGGGCGTTCGCCGCTGCGCCGGATGTCGACATCGGGTACGCCCTCGTCGGCGTCGCCGCAGGCGCGAGCGGGGGCGCCGGCCCGCTCGGGCTCGCCGAGTCGTTCTGGTCGACCGGGAACGTCGTCCACCGCGCAGTCACCCACTCGCTGGTGGTCGCGCCCGTCGTCGCCGCCGTCGCCGCGGCGTGGGTTCACGGGCGGGCGGACGCCCGGGCGATCGCGCTCGGGCTGGCGGCGGGACTCGTCGCGGTCGTCGCCGCAGTCGGCGGTCCGCTGGCCGCGCTGGTGACGCTGGCGTTCGTCGCGACCGCGCTGGCGCTGGCGGCGGCAGTCCGGTCCCGCACGGAACTTTCGGCGCGCGCGACGTTCGCGCTCGCGCTCGTCGGGCTGGTCTCGCATCCGTTCGGCGACGTGTTCACGGGCGAGCCGCCGGCGCTGTTGTACCCCGTCGCCGCCGAGGTGCTCTCCGCGCGCGTCGCGCTGTCGGCGGACCCGACGCTCCATCTCCTGGGCGCCTTCGCGATCGAACTCGCGACGATCTGGGCCGCAGCGATCGTCTGGATCCGACTCCGTGCACAGCGAGACGGGCGCCTCGCGGCCGCCGACCGCGCCGGTCGTGTTGCGGCTCCGGCGTGGCTGCGCGACCGGCTCGACCCGCGAGCGCTCGCGGGCGCCGGCTACGCCGCGAGCGCGTTCGTCATCCCCGCGCCGACGCTGGAGCTGTCGTATCCGTTCGTGTTCTCCGTGCTGGCGGTCGGCGCGGTCGCCGTGGTTCCGATCCGGATCCGCCGTCTCGGACGCTGGCGCGAGCGCGGGCGTGCGGCACTGGCGCCCGAGCTTTCGGCGCCGGGCACCGAACGGGCGGTCGTCACCGCGCTGACGGCCGTGTCGCTCGCGGCGGGCGCGTACCTAGTCGCGTACCTCGCGGGGGTCCCCTGACCCGTCGCGGCCGGCACCGACGGTCCCCGTCGGCCGGCGGTTTTTAGGTTCACCCCCGGCGTACTCGCTGGCATGCAGCGGCACACGGGGCTTCGTCGAGCCGTCGACAGTCGGCGGCCGAACGCGGTCCTCGGATGGACGGTGTTGGCGTTCATCACGGCGGTCGCGCTCCGGGAGATCGCCGTCGGTGAACAGCTGTGGGGGGCACTCGTTCTCGGGGCCGTCGCAATCGCTGTGGTCCCACCGGTCGCCTTCCGCGACGCGACGGCGATGCTACCGTGGGAAGTGCTCGCGCTCGCGTCGCTGCCGGCGGTCGGCCGCACGCTCGTCCTGGGCGAGACGGTGGGCGGGATCACTTTCACGGGGCGCGTCACGACGTACTTGGCGGTCGCGACGGTCGCGCTGGTCGTCGCCGTCGAGTTCGACGTGTTCACCCCGGTTCGTATGAACTACGCGTTCGCCGTCGTCTTCGTGACCGTGACCACCATGGCCGCCGCGGGGGTGTGGGCGGTGGTTCGGTACCTCGCCGACACCCTCATGGGAACGTCGTACCTCCTGGACGGACGGGCAGAACACGCCGTGGAGACGGCGCTGATGTGGGACTTCGTTGCCGCCACCGTCGCCGGCATCGCGGCGGGGCTACTGTTCGAGTACTACTTCCGCCGCCGTGCCGGCGCCGACGAGCGGGTCGTCGTGGAGGTGCCGGAGGCGTGAGAGTCCGCGACGGCGTGGGGATTTCTGCAAACCGCCAGCAGCAGGCGACACGCGCGATGCAGTTGCTGCTTCCGGTGTTCGTTGCGGTCGGGCTGTGGAAGGGGAACACCGGCGTCGTCGTCAACGGCGCCGTCGCGTTCGCGATCACGTTTGTCCCGGCCGCGCTCGAACGTGAGTTCGACCTCCCGATGGACGCGGGCCTGACGCTGTGGGTCACGTCGGCGGTCTTCCTCCACGCGCTCGGCGTCGTCGGCATCCCGGGGGTGGTCGAGAGCTTCTACAGCGAGACGAGCCCGATCCCGTTTTACGACCACCTCACGCACGCCCTGTCGGCGTCGGTCGTCGCCGCCGTCGGATACACCGTCGCCCGCGGCGTCGACGAGCACAGCGACGCAGTGTATCTTCCGTCGCGGTTCATGTTCGCGTTCATCCTCCTGTTCGTCGCCGCCTTCGGCGTGTTCTGGGAGGTCATCGAGTTCGCGATCGGCGGCGCGGCCGCGACCCTGGGAAGCGGTAGCGTGCTCACGCAGTACGGGCTCGACGACACGATCTACGACCTGATATTCGACCTTGTCGGCGCCGTGATCGTCGCAGTCTGGGGCACGGCCCACCTCACTGACGTGGTGGGCGCGGTGACCGAACGGCTCGACCGCCGGCGCGAGACGCGCTCGGAGTGAGCTCGCAGATCAGCGACCGGATTCGACGCTTCGAGGCGGACCCACGGATACGCTTTTGACACCTGACGACGAGCAGTTATGTGGGATGGTATTCAAGAAGATTACACCTGCAAGATTACAACATTGTTATAACACTAGTCAGCCAATGTGGGTGTATGCCTGACCGAGACGACGGCCAAGAACACGAACACCAGCGACCTCCGGAGTGGTCCAGTGAAGAGGCATACCTCAACGTCCCATATGCCCACGATAAGGACGAAGAACACGAACTGAACGATTCGGTACGTGTACGCCTCAACAAACGAACAAAGAAAGCCTGGCAGGACTACGTTGATGACCACCCAGAACACACTGGACTATCCACACTTGTGAGAGGCGCCGTGGCCAAAGAAATCAGTGGGAGGTACGATGAGGCCCAGCAAGACAACCAAGAGTTGGTAGACCTACTGTTAGAAATACAGAGAGCAGTAGAAACAGTCGGAGAAGAAGTGGAGCGCAGCTACCAGGAACAAATAGATTCCGACGAACTGCTAAGTGTGGTAAAGCAAGCTGTAGGTGTCAAAGAACGTGAGGAAGAAGATGGATGAAGCAACTCTCGAAGTGATGGCCGCAGCAAACGACGAGGATTTAAATGAAATCATTGACGACCTCACGCACTTCACCCCTGAAGAACTCAGAGACGAGATGGACAGATATCTCCTCAGTATAGGTAATCGCAAACGGAACAGAGATTCTACTAACATCCAGCACTTTATTGACTGGATGGCTAAAAATAACATAGAATCTGTTTCCGACCACGAGATTAGAATGTATATCAGAGATAAAGTTGAAGAAGGATATGCTAAAAACACATTAAAATCTCATTACTATAGTATTGTCAACTTTTCCGATGATAGGTTATCCGCAGTATCCACATCGTTGATACGAGATGTGAATTGGTCAGATACCGTAGATTCGTTTACTGATGATGAGGAACAAAAAGGACGCTTGGGGAAAGGAGTACGGCCCATCACAGAGTCAGAAAAGGACGCCATGAGAGAAGTCGCTTCGGCTCGAAATGAATTACTAACAGAATTACTCTGGCAGACAGGTCTACGAGCAAAAGAAGCCGCAAATATAAAAATATCAGATATAAACCTGACTAGTAAAAATATTAAAGTCAAAACTGCCAAAAGAAAAAAGCACACCAGAGTTGTGTCCATTAATAACGAACTCTATTTCATGTTAGATGAATATCTAGATGTGACACGGCCTAAATATGGAAAATCAAGCAAATACCTATGGGTGAGCAATAGCTCCGAGAAACCCCAGCCTCACAACCTCACAAGGTCGGTTCGTGAGCTTGCAGACGAGGCAGGGATTCAGGAATATGACGAGATGCAAAACGGTGCTCAGAGAGCCCGAATCGCTGTTCACAGCTTCCGAAAAGCACTGGGCATACGGCTTGATGAGCAGGGAGCGAGTATGAAAGAGATAGCTGAAACACTCGGTCATTCTAACACAGGAAGTGTGAGCACATATCTCGATATTGATTAGGCTAGGGTGCTAAATTTAATAGGTGTTTAGGGGGTTGTTTAGGGGGTGAAAATCGCAGTACGGCAGTACTCTATAATACTTTTAATACTTTTTTCATAGAGGGTGTATTATAGAGAGAGTCAGAGCTGATTACATCTCAAGCTCTATACATAGCTTGCTGTGGTTGGGAAAACCTATTAAAAGTATTAAATCACTTCGCCGTACTGCGATTCTTACCCCCTAAATGGGTATTAAATAGGTATTGCAATCTAGTATGTAAAGGTTGCCTAACACTTATTACCCTTCGATGTTAACATATGTATACAGATGAGTAGTAACCAAACAAAACATGTACGAATATCTGAGAGTAGTATAGAAACGCTGCAAGCAATTCAAGAAACCACGCCTGGAGAACCGAGCTTCAGGAGTCTAGCAGATGCAGCTATCGAACAATTGGCAGAAGAGATTAACAAAGGTGATTAAAATATGTCTGCAGAAGGTGACACTAGTAATGATGTATCGCAGTTAAATAAAGATTCGGGAAGTCTTGTAGAAACGCTAGCGGAAGATGAAGGTTACCTCTCGACTATGATTATCGAGAGAGGTGAGCTACGTCCTTCGCACAGAGACGGAGTTTCAGATTTAGAGCAGTGGGCTAACGATGCTAAGGACTACGCTGAGGAACACGGTGCTTCGCTCGATGAGGCGCGAGAGATGTTCGTCTCTGTTGATGCTGTTGACTCATATGATGACGATGAGCTTGCGGACACATGGACTGACCTCATTGAGAGCGAGAAAGATAACATGAGCTGGTTGAATGCGTCGTACACTGACTATATCCCTGACGGTCTCGACACAGACCTACGTGTGCGTGATAACACGTACGGTGTCATCGAAATCGACTATGACAACGATGAGCTACCTGGTGGCATCAAAGAGTTCGAGCCAGTCACATCCTTTGTGCTAGATGTGCAGGAGTTTGTCGAAAATACACAATCTGGCGAACTGGAGATTCGTATGGAAGTGATTCCTGATTCTGGTGAAGAGTCGTTCAGTGTAACTGTCTCACCTCGTGTATTCAACGACCCTCGCTCGTTCCGTGAGGAAGTTTGTATCGGGCTCACGACAACGTTCAGTGGGACTCCTGACGATTTGAACGAACTGCGTCAGGTCGTTGGTCAGCAAGCAGCTGAACACGTCCAGGGCCACACTACGGTCGGTCTGCACGACGGCGTGATGGTCACACCGGAGGGAGTCATAGGTGGTAGTTGCTGGACGGATTTCCGTAACAGTCACACGTACCTCGATACTGGCCAAAATATCAATGACAAGTGGGCTCTTGATGTCGATGGTTCGGACGGTGAGTTCGACTTCCATAACGTCGCTGAAGTGCTTGAACTGATTGTTGAGAGTCGTTCTGATACGGAGCGTTTCGTCCCTGCTCTCGGGTGGTGGATGGCGTCGCTGGTCGCACCGAGTATCCGAGCATGGGAAGGTGAGTTACCTTCGGTCATGGTGTCTGGCGACACTGGTGTGGGTAAGTCGTCGTTCCTTCAGACACTAAGCAAGCTGACCGGCTTGAATGGCTCTCCTGGGTCAGCTAAAGACACTAGTTTCGCTCTCATCAAAGGGATGGCCTCAACGAATAACGTCCCCGTCTGGTTCGATGAGTACAAACCATCTGACATGCGTGCATATCAAGTCGACAACTTGCAGGACCTCCTCAAAAAGAACACTCGTTGTGGGGGTGAGACACGCGGAAATGCTGACCAGACGACGACGAACTATAGGCTAACTGCACCTGTGATATTCAGTGGCGAACAGAGTATACAGGGTAGCGCCGAGGAGAGACGTATGATTCGGACACAGCTAACGAAGCCTGAAGGTACTAATAAAGCGTATGCTCGATTGCTCGGTGGTTCGTACACAGAGCATGGTCAAGTCACATACTCAGACGGAGCTGATTTCGAAGACGCTGCGACAGCTCTCTGGCAGTGGATTGTGGACAATCCTCCTTGCACGACTAACGAAGCATGGCAAGATGCTCAGAGTGCTGTCTACACCGTCCTCGAAGAGCACAACATAGCTGGTGTTGATGACTTGGAGCTTACTGCTCTGACGATGATTCAGTTCGGGATGAATATGTACTTCAAACTAGGCGCGAAGTTCAATGCAGACTTGTGCGTGGGTGAGAACGACGTTGAAGACGCACTGGTGTACATCGGTTCGAAGATGGGTCAGGAGAGTCGTACGTCACACCTCGATGAGTTTGTTAGCCTCACTTCCACGCTCGTACGAAAGGGTCGGCTTGTAGAAGATGAAGAGTACCGGGTGATGGATTCGGGTGAAGTTCGTCTTCGGATTGATGATGTGCACCACGAGCTCTCTCGTTACGTCAAGGACTACGACTTGGACAGCTACGACCTACTGAACTCACCGAGAGACTACAAAAACCGACTGCGTGACGCATTCGACGACGATGACCACTACGCTACACAAAAAGCTACACCAGACCACGTTATCGGAAATTCGTATTGCTTCGATGCTCATGATGCTGCAGACCAAGTGGATGGATTCGAGCTCGGGGCGTTCGTTGAGGAGTCTGACTGGGACTAGTTCTATACTCTGTTTTGTTATTGAAATCTAGTCGTTCTTATTTTTCAGTCAATCGCTATTTGTCTGTATGGACCTCACTCGTAGAACACTCTACAAGCTCGTAGGATTGTCTGTGCTCCCTTTCCCTGTCGACCGTGACACCTACGACGTATCTGAACACTCATGGCATCTGGAGAGGGTTAGCGAAGATTCAGACACGTTACGCATCGTGTTCAACAAGCGCACTGCTATACCCGATATCGAATTCAGTGAGGGTGTCGTAATCGGTGGCGCTGCCGGTCACTGGACTTACTGTAGATACTCCGACCGACGATGAATGGAGAAATTCGTGGGATGATGTCGTTAACTCGATGGGTTCCAGTCAACGAATTTCTCACTTAGATGAATTCTTCACGTTGTTCGCAAGAGCACGACAGCAAGGGTTCATAGGTTCAGAACAAGGCTGGAGGACAATGGGTGATGGAGATGAGATTCGACTCAAGTTCTCCGAGGTCTTCCCTATCCTACGCAAATTCGTTGTTGAATACGATGTTGCTGATATTGACCTCTTGGACTCTCACAATGCCTACAAGCAGCGCGCTCGGGACGAACAGGGGACACACCCTTACGCTCTAGGGAGCATCAAAGACGGCGTTCTAAACAGGTGTGACAGGTTCGATGTTGGGTTGCTCGAACAGAACGTGGATGAGTTTGATTGGGCTGATGTCAAGGAGAGGGATTACTGATTTCGATACTGTATATGAATTCCACTACAGACCTCGCAAACATTTTAGTTGTTTTAGTTCGTATTCTAACATATGGTTGGTACCGAAGCAGATAGACGAGAGATAGTACAGTATTTAATCAATAAACTCGACCGTGAAGGCGAGTTCTTTACGCGAAGTAAATATATCGGTTCTGAACTCGGGATGAGTCCTCACAAAGTGGGAGCAGAGATTGGTCAAATTGATTGGGAGTCTCAAGAAGTCGAATTGGAAGCGTGGTCGAAGTCCCGATGCGCTACTTGGTTGGTTAAGAAATCTTCTTAGTTATTTTCGCGTCTATTGTACCTGAAAGTATATAAGGGAGCGGTGGTTATTGTTGGGTATGGTGGCACACATAAACCAGGAAGAACTCGATGAGATTGCACGGCGCTTAGACCAACTCGCATCCGGCGATTCAGGACCCTCAGAGCCGAGTGAGGATACTCGCGCTCGGTTGGCCCTCGAACACAATTCGGGGGTCTTCTGGTGGGACGCTGAAGCCTAGTTCTATTCTCCGTTTATTTTTGCAAATCTAGTCAGTCGTTCATGTAGACTTGTCTACGTAGATATGTCTGCATGGAACTGACCAGACGCACCTTACACAAGCTCGTAGCATCGTCTGTACTCGCTTTTCCTCCGGCGCGTGACTCGTACAACCCCAAAGAGAAATCGTGGCATCTCGAACGCATTAGCGAGGATTCTGAATTCGTACGTATCGTGTTCACCCACAGAAGAGCAGTACCTCCCGAAGAGGTCGATGCAGGAGTGGTTGTGGGAGGAGTCGGTGGCCAGTGGACAGTCACTCTACACGACCACACTGAGAGTACTACGCAGACGCACGACCACGCAGACCTTTGGCTGGCGTTACATACTGCTCACAACATTATGCAGGATGTTGAAAAAGAGTAGCTTGGCACCATTGAAATTTCTACCGAGAAACATATTCTTGAACTCGTACCGACAACGGAGCGTGAATCTGTCTTAATACCCAAGAGTCGTTCGGCAGCATGCCAGATGCCAAGCAACCATCAGCATGGGCGTAAATACTCGGCAATCAGAACTCATTCAGCATGTTCAGCAATTCTACCTCGTCACATGTCGACCGGGCTAACGCTTTGATTTCCTGTATACATTTGAGTTACCTTCTCAGCCCCGACTTTCGCCGTTATACGACCTGGACCTGCCTCAATTGAGGTGGGATTATAGCAGACAATCGCATTCAGGGCGGGGCTCAAATCATTAGTCACAGACCAGTCAGCGTCAATTGCATTTCCACATATCTCCACGACATCCAATTCCTGAGAAAATTGTAAGAGTTCATTTTGTGGCTTTGATGTATGGATAGTCCCGAGTAAGATACTATCTGAAATTGGGTAAACTGTGATTAGAGATGCACCACAATCGCTCAGCATTTTTATTGTCTGTTGGAGGGAATATGGTGGCCGCTCTGATTCTATTTCGGACATAACAGACATGGCAGTTCTGAAAGCTTCCTCTGGCGAATCCGTATGTTCCTGAACCAGACTCGGGCCGTCGACGAAACCGTAATGCCCGTAAGAACCCTCTGAGCCCTCCACAACAATACCCCCAGAATCCTGAGCGATAATCCGAATTTGGAAAGCCGAATCGCTTGACATACCACACAGTACTATCCGGTCACTTTCAGATTTTGGCTCGTTAATTAGCCAACCGCTCTCAGATATACCCGTACTATTCAGCTCGTCATAGATGTATTCTATCGAATTCATCAATTAATGATAGTAAATAGTGTAATATAAATTTAAGTGTTTTCTGAGTAGCGCAGACAAACAAGAACCCAAAATAAGCAGGATAGACTACTGATTCAAGAATATGTTCTCCTTTGTGACACTCAGCACCTAGAACTATTTCATCGTCGGAAGGAACTCCAACGTTCGCCATCGAAACTTTGGGTATGTTTCTGCCACTATAGTCAGAAATTAGACAGCAAGCGTGTTGCCATTCACCCGAAGCCACTCTCGCCTGTCGCGATAATCCGGGACGAGCGTACCGACCGTGTTCCAGAACGCGTCAGAGTGTTCTTCGTGCCTGAAATGGGCGAGTTCGTGGGCGACGACGTAGTCCTGTATTTTCCGAGGGGCAAGTATGAGACGCCAGTGAAGCACCACTTCTCCCGGTCGATACTCACCCCATCGGCGCTGGAGTGCCTGTACCCTGATGTCTACGTCGGCTAGTCCTAACTTGTCGATATACCGGTCTGCACGTGAGGGGAGTGTTTCAGTCGCTTTCTCTACGTACCAGTCAGTGACCGCTTGGCGTTTGCGCCTGACGCTGACCGGCGAGTCGTTCGGAACCCGGAGCTCAAACCGCGTTCCATCGAAGTCGAGTTTCGGCTCCGGCACGTCGTCTTCATACACTTTGAGCCGATACCGCCGCCCGTTGTAGAGGAGCTTCTCCCCACTCAGGTACTCCTTGTCGAGAGGTGGGTCTTCCTGCTCGGCGAGGCCGTAGAGGGTCTCCAGTATCCACTGCTTCTTCTCCTCCAACACGTCTCCCACGTCCTCAATGGAAGCCTCCACGGGCGCACGGACTACGAGCTCCATCGAGGAGTCCATCGAGAGTCCGATAGTCGAGCGGTCCGGGCTCCACTCGACTTCATACGGGACCACCGTCTGCCCGATATGATACTCTCTCATGGCTGGTAGTGGGCACGCGCCAGTTCGACGATGCGGTTCGTGAGCTCGGTTCGCTCCTCCCCCGACATCTGTATGTCGGCCTTCATCAGTCGCAGCTTCACCCGCTTCCGGAGCTTTTGTTGGACAGTGACCTTCTCCTGCCATTCGACCACATCGGCGACATCCTCCACCTCGGCAATGATATCGCCCGTCAACTCGACGAGTTCCTGCTGGTCGGTGTCGTGGTCCTCAGTGAGAAGGACCTCTTCGAGCGCGTGGTAGAACGACAGTTCGGTGGCGTCCTCCAGACCCTTCGCCTTGGCCTGCTGGTCGCGTGTCCGCATCTCATCAAGTACCTCACGAAGCTCTTCGATGATTTCGCGGTCGTTCAGCCGTTTCTGTTTGTACTTCTCAATGAGTTCCTCAACGCGCTCCTGTAACGACTCGTACTGAACGGGGTCCTCGTCGTACCGGACGGATATCTCGTGCTTGATTGCGTGTTGCATCTCGCTCGCACGGGCTTCGTCGCTCTCTAGGCCTTCAAGTTCAGCATCGAACTCGTCGCCCTCCATTATCGACACCGGGTCGTCGTTGAGTACGTCGATGCCCTTCGAGCGGATGTGCTTCTGGATGAGCTCGCGCACCTTCTCGCCGGTGCCCTCCAGATTCATCGAGTCGTCACGATAGCGTTGCTTCGCCCTCGCGTAAATCTCGCTCAGGCGGTCGAGGTCGCCCTTGTATGGGTTCGCCATCGGATTAGGCAGCACGATGTCCATCAGCTTGGAGAACCGCTTGTAGGCGTTCTTGAACTCGATACGCGTGTCCTCGTCTTCGAGCGTCTGCAGACACGCCTCCATATCGTCGAGGTCGTCGAAGAACGACTTCGCCTTCCGATGGGCAGCTTCGAGCTCAGGCTTCTTGTCCTCCAGCGGGACCATCGCGTGCTTCACGTCGTCCTCGCTAAACATCGCCAACGCCTCGCGGAGGTCGTCAGAGACACCGTAGTAGTCGACGATGAGGCCGTGATTTTTCTCCGGGAACGGCCGATTGACACGGGCGATAGCTTGTAGAAGACTATGCTCTTTCAGCGGTTTGTCGAGGTACATCACCTGCGCCACCGGTGCGTCGAACCCCGTGAGGAGCATATCACAGACAACGAGCAGTTCGACCTCACCCTCTGGGTCGACGAACGAGTCCTTGTACTCCGAAATCTCGCTGTCCGTCGGCGTCCACTCCTTGATGTGCTCCGGGTCGTTGTGACCCTTCGAGATGACGACCCGCGATTCAGGGCCGTTCAGCTCGTCGAGCTTCTTCTTGTAGCGGACGGCGGCCTCCTTGCTGGTCGTGACGACCATCCCCTTGAACTGGTCGGCGATTTCGTCCTCGTAGTGCTCGATGATGTCGAGAGCGACTTCCTCGACACGTGTCTCAGCTTCGGCAAGGTCCTGCTCGCGGGCATACCGCTTCTTGATTTCTGCCTTCTCCTCGTCGGAGTAGTCGGCGAACACGCGGTCGAAGATGCGGTCGAGATTCGCTCCTTCGAGGTGGATGTCCGCGAGGCGGCCCTGATAGAGGATTTCGACCGTGGTGTCGTCGTCGAGCGACTGGTCGATGGTGTACGTGTCGATGTAGTTCCCGAACGCCCGACGGGTGTCGCGTTCCTCTTTCTCGATAGGTGTCCCCGTGAACCCGATGTAGTAGGCGTTGGGGAGTGCGGTCCGCATATTGTTCGCGAGCGTCGCGTACTGCGTCCGGTGGGCCTCGTCGACCATCACGAAGATGTCGTCATCACTGGAGAGGACCGGGAAGTCACCCTCCTCGTCATCGTCAAGCTGGAACTTCTGGATGAGAGTCGTGATGGTCTCCCCGGCGTGGCTGCTCAGTTTCTCACGAAGGTCCTCTTTGTCCTGCGCCCGCTTCGGGTTCGGGAAGCCGCACCGCTGGAACGTGGCGTGTATCTGGCTGTCGAGAGCCGTTCGGTCAGTAACGAGCAGCAGTGTCGGGTCAGGTTTCTCACGGCGGAGCTTTAGCCCGAGAAAGAGCATCGTGAGCGACTTGCCAGAGCCCTGCGTGTGCCAGACGACTCCGCCCTGTGCTTCCCGACGGCTCCGATGGTCAATACGCTCCAAGGCCTTCTGAACCGCTCGGTACTGCTGATACCGAGCGACCATCTTCACGGTCCCGCTCTGCTTGGTCTCGAAGACCGTGAAGTGACGGAGTTGGTCGAGGAGACGCTCAGGCTCGAAGAGTGCGTAGAGCATCCGATGCTGTGGAGACACGTAGTCGATATCGAAGAGCTCGGCGAGCTCGTCGTCATCCGCCGGGTACGTGTCGCGCCACGGTTTGTACTGGCTCTTGGGTGTCCCGTACGTTCCCATCACCGCGCCTTCGTACCACGTCGCGACCGAGAACTGATTGTAGCGGAAGAGCTCGGTCGCCCCTTCGCTCCCGGTCTCGGTACGTTCGTTCTGGTATCGTTGGAGCTGTTCGAGAGCCTCGCTTTTCGGTTCCGCGATAGTTGGAGCCTTGCACTCAATGACACCGAGCGGGATGCCATTGACGAAGAGCGTGATGTCGGGCTTGATAATCTCGATGTCGCCTGCTACGTCGAACTGGCTGAGCGCGAAGAAGTCGTTGTTCTCCGGGTTCTCGAAGTCAATGTACTTGACCGTCTGGTGTTTCGTGCCGTGACCCCGGTCCTGTTTTACTGACGTGTGGCGAACGAGCTTCTCGTGTATCTGCTCGTTCTCGTCCATCGGACTCGTCCCGGCAACCTGCTGAATTTCACGGACGACTGCATTCAGGTTGTTATCTGAAAGCAACGGATTTAGACGAGAGACAGCATTACCCAGCCGGGGTTCGAGTACAGCCGAGGACTTGGTGTCCCGTGGGTCTTGCCAGCTGGCGTCTTGCTGGTCGGAAATCTCCCAACCAAGAGTCTGAAGCGATTCGAGTGCTGGCCCTTCGGTCTCGGTGTACTCGTCGCTCATAGATTATGTCTCTACTTCGAGTCGACGAGTCCCAGTAAGGAGGTCCTGCATAATCCCCTGTTTGAGTTCTTGAAGCTCGCTTTTCTCGTCCTGCGCCACGTTAGTCAGTTTATTGGCACGATAGAATGCTTCAGAGATTTCTCTCTGCTCGTCAATTGGTGGGAGGAGAATCGGCATCGTCTGAAGGTCCGTTTTCGAAAGTTCAATCTGTCCAGTGGACCCGGCAACACAGAACGCGTACAACATCTTTTGGCCGTGGTTCGACTCAAGATAGAATCGAAGGTACGTTGGGTCAAGCACGGATTCATCAGGGTGGACACGAGTGATATGTGAGTCAAGCGCGTGAGTGTCGGACTCCTTGGTCCACTCCAATGCGCGACCGAGAGTTCCTTTTCCCGTCGAGTTGATTAGCACGTCACCATTCTTCACCCAGTATTTGTCCTTCCAACCAGACGCGACCTCACTATCAAGACGCTTCAGTGCCCCCAGATGAAACCCGTCCCAGTATATACACGATTGATTTAGCACGGGAACACCGCCCTCCTCAACGTACGTCGGCTGTTTTCCCCGGGTGATGATTTCACTCACTTCACTCAGCCGTGCCTTTCGCCACTCGGCTGGGACTTCGAGCTCCAGAGGCCCGAGATACTTTTGCTCGTACGTGTCGTGATTAATGCCCTTAATCAGAAGGTCTTGCATTAATCCGTATTTTAGTTTCTTAGCCTGCTCAATCGCTTCGTCCGCCTCTTGAATGTCGTTTTCCACTGTCGAGAGCACGTCCGCGATACGGCGTCGCTCACCTTCGGGTGGAATCGGAACCGGCGTGGACTCCAAATCATCCCATGAGGTTCGGGGGAGGTTCGTACCTTCCATCGTGGAGACAACTCTATCACGAATAATCTTCGAGTGCATCAGATACGGTAAGTAGTTGTTTAGCGTACTGTCTTCAGCGTATATTGGTATAATATCTGAAGAGCAAATTCCATCAAATGGGGCAACCGCTGCCTTGTTTAGGTTTGGCCGGAGCTTACCGAACAGTACATCGCTTTCCCTGAACACGCGTGAACTGCTCCGGCCTCTACCGTCTTCGTCATAGCCCGCAATATCTAATTCACCACTATTGATATGTTTGAGCCCGATGTACTTGACCGGCTCCCCTTCCTCATCGCTAATGGATTCACTCCTTCTGTGGAACACCTCACCGAATTGTCTTACACTCCAGTCGTTTGGGACGACAAGCGTCTTCGGGCCGAACTCTACCTCTCGGTAACCACCGGGGCTATCCGTGGTTCCCAGTGTCTCCTTCATCGATAATTCAGCTCTTCCATGTATTCTGCCAACTCTGCTTCTGTCTTCTCACGCTTCTCTGCGAGTCTATCCAACTCAGCTAGCTTCTCACTGACGTTGATTTCCTCTTCTGGTTCTGTCGTGTCCACGTATCGAGGGACGTTGAGATTCCAGTCGTTCTCCGCAATTTCGTCCATCTCAACAAGTCGACTATGATGTGGCTCCTCGCGTCCTGTCAGAAACGTCTCCGCGATGTATTCAACACCCTCACTGGTCAACTGGTTTTGACTCGACAGTTCTTCAAATACCTGAGCCCCGGATTTCCGGAGTTTCTGGTCTTCTGCATATATGAATAGAACCTTGTTCTTGCGTTCTTCTGGCTTATTCTTATTGAATATGAGGAGGCATCCCGGCGAGGAGGTATTATAAAACAAATTCTCCGGGAGAGCGATTACCGCCTCGATAAGGTCGTCTTCAAGGAACGGTTTGCGAATCTTCTTTTCAGACCGTGAGCGGAACAATGTGCCGTTGTCCATGACGATACCGGCCTTTCCCTGCTCAGACAATGAGGCGACCATCAGCTGAATCCACGCCCAATCGCCACGGTTCGACGGTGGGAGGCCATAGGGGAATCGATTATATGGCTCGTTTTCCTGAACCCAGTCTTTCGCCCACTTCTTGTCGTTCCAAGGGGGGTTGGCGACGACGCGGTCGAACACTTCCAGCTCGTCATGCTCGGTAACGAACTTCGTCTCTGTAATGGTGTCTCCCTTTGCGATAGTCGCGTCCTGCAGCTCGTGCAGGAGAACGTTCATCTGACCGATGGCCCACGTATTCAGATTCTTCTCCTGCCCGTAGAGCGAGATATCGTCTCGGTTGCCACCTTCGTCCTCAACGTGCTGGGCGGAGTAGACGAGCATTCCACCGGACCCACAGGCGGGGTCGTACACGCGGTCGCCGGGCTCGGGGTCAACGCACTCGACGAGAAGCTGGACGACCTCGCGGGGCGTGTAGAACTCTCCGCCCTTCTTGCCGGCGTCGTCGGCGAACTGCCGAATGAGGTACTCGTACGCCCGCCCGAAGATATCGGGGTCATCGAGGTCCGCGTTCCGGTAGCGGTGCTTCGAGAAGTGCGTGACGAGCTCTTCCAGCGTCGCGTCCGAGAGTCGGTCCTTGTCGTTGAAGTCGACAGAGGTGAGAACGCGGTCGGCGATGGCGTCGTTCTCGTCCTCGACCGCTTCGAGGGCCTTGTTCAGCGTCGCTCCGATGTCGCTGCTCTGCGCGGCGATGTGTCCCCAGCGAGCACGCTCGGGAACCCAGAACTCCTCGTGGAGGTCGCGGTCGCCTCGAATCTGTTCGAGAAGGTCTTCGTCCGGCTCCTCGTCGTCGCCGGTGAGTTCCTCGGCGATTTCCCACGTTTCCTCTTCGAATCGGTCGTTGATTCGCTTCAGGAAGAGCAGCCCGAAGATGTAGTTCTTGTAGTCCGCCGCGTCGATACTTCCACGGAGAATATCCGCCGCCTCCCAGAGGTGAGATTCCAGCGTGTCGAGTTCGAGAGTCTCCCCGGCCTCGGTATACTGGAGGAGGCTCTCGTCTTTAGAAGCCATACTGCCACCATGTGCTATCTGCCGTTTATCTCTTTCTGGTGCAATTGTGGACTCCAGCAGTTGGACCCCTTCTACATTTTCTTGAACGGTGTCGCGCCCGTGTTGTTTGACTAGCTGCTGATTGAGGCTGAAATATAATTAAAAGCATATACTTATGTTATTTGCTCCCACATTTGAACAGTATGGGAATTGATATTGAAGAACTCATGGAATCAGACGGAGAAGGGATTATTGTTTCAATAAACGAAGCTCCGTGGGACGATGAGTCAGGCACAATTAGCTATTCTGCGAAGTTTGAAAAGTTAGATGAAATGCCTGGAGACATTTCGAAGAAGCTGAGTCGTGAATTGGATGTTGAAAATCGCAGGGGAGAAGTGGGTCGTATCGTCAAACGTAATGACTCACTCGTATTTGAGGACTCAGAATTCGAGCGAACGATAAAGCTGTAAGCTCCAACTCGGATTTGTTGTCCGAGAATAACCTATTCTTGCACAGTTTAGTTCCATAGAGTCGTCTAAATCGAATTTTATAGCCGTGAGTGTGGGGGTAAACGTCCTCACAGACAAACGAATGTCGGGATTAATCTTATACTAGAGTAAAACAAACATAGTATTTACAATGCAAATAGAACCATATCCTAGCAAAGATGGATTCAGATGCTGGTTAAATCCTAGTGAAGAAGCACTACTACTTGAACAAGTCGAAGAAGAACCTGAAAAAGACCTCGCACTCCGTTCCATGCTACACGGTCTGCGCGCCGACGAATTGGAACATGTTTGTACAGACAATCTAAGAGAACTCGACAGCGAAGATTCGGCGTACAAACTTCGAGTGCGAAGTGGAAAAACTGGTTGGAGAGAAGTTCCTGTTTCTACAGAACTGGTGCAGCGTATGAAGATGTTGAAGAACGTGAGAAGCGCGCACGCTGATGAAGAGCTCATATCTGTGCACAAAGGCTCGGTGCAGCGTTGGGTGCGAAACATCGCGCAAGACCTCGCAGAGACACACAACGACGATTGGCAGTACTTGACTGCACACGACCTACGGCGTACGTGGGCGACTCGGACCTATTACGCGCTCGACTCGCACCACGCTGTCGACCTCATAATGAGATGGGGAGGATGGGACTCGCGCGATGTGTTCACACAGAATTACTTGGGCAGGGAAAGCGACGAGATGGCTGCCTCGATGATGCAGTCACTCGGGATGCTCGGCTAAGTTTTGAAATTTACAGTTTTCACAAAGCCAATTTAACACTCTCTGGTAGATTAGACACTCTCAATTCACATACCAGATTAACGTTTTTGACAGTGCTAAACCCCTTAGCGACACCTCTCAAGGGACCCCCACTGACTACGAAACCACTCTATAAAATAAAAGAAACACCAGACCCATCCAACAGAGACGAACAGCGAAAAATATGTAAGAGCGACCCCAGCGCGCCGGTAAACTAGCGATTAGAAAAGGCGAGACCAGGGCGAGAGCGATGATAGAAGAAATTGGATTAGAATAGCTCAGGGAATCAGTTACGCAGCGACAGTCAGCGTGAGAAGGTAGACTGTGCAAGGAGAGTTCATACCCAAACACCAGCAGTGCCAGACTCAATAGAAAACCAGAGAGAGACCACGAGAAGTACCTTACAGCAGAAGAGAGCAACAGCCCGGATGGGATACTCAAAGCGACGGGTGCACAACAAATCACCAACGACTGCAACGGGGTCCTCTCATCGAGCCTCAGCTGATACGCAGTACCAGATGTGTTCCAACCTAAATCTGTATACTCGATACCCAGGGCGCGCGCACATGTCTTGTGTGTGAACTCATGCGAGAGTAGGGCAAACAACGAGATATGGCACCACGCGAGCCAGAGCGCGCCACCAACCAACCCCAAAATTACCAACAGCCCCCAGAAGACCCACCCGAACACTCTATCAAAAATTACGATGCTCTCTACAATTGGGGCACCATCTCAGTGTACGACCACCGAGCCAACCCTTGCTCTTCGTCGGGAGCTCAGGATAGCACTCACCACAAACCCATCCTTCACACTCAGGGCATTGAGCAGGTTCAGCGTCAGGATTCTGATGCAGCCAGTGAGTTTCGACCTGCTCGCCACACTGCTGACAGTGCTCACCCGACATCACTGACCTCCGAAGAGTACGAAGTTGTCTTCGTCCAGCTTGTTACGCAGCGTGTCCTGCTTCGACTGTTCCATCTCTTCGATTCGCCCTTCCCAGATACGCTCAAACGCTTCTACGGTTTCTGTAAGCGACTCATGGCTGTCGATACGCATCGAGAACATTCCCAACGAAGCCGATACGCGCTCTTTGTCCCTCGACTCCAGTTCTCGGCTCACCCTGTTGGTAATTTCCTCTACGGCTTCATCTGAGAGTTGCTCCATGTCGATTTCATCGGGGTCTGAATCCTGCTGCGACATGGAACACAATACACACGATTAGGATAAGTACGACTGACTAGATTTCAGCACAGTTCCCTTAGGATTCTAATACATTCTTTTATGTATGAAAAATGTAGAAGAAAAAATCCGAGAACAGTTCATCGAATGTGAAGACGACCCTGGATTTTGGAGGTGTAGAGGCTGTCAGTCAAAATACTCCTACGGAGACGTGGCTAAGAGCGATTTGTTGTTACACCTCGACAACTGCGACGACTTCGAAAAAGGTGACGAGTAATTCGTGACACTGTTGGTAATTATTGAACGAGCCTAAGACCAGTAGCACTCATTTTTATTAGACGACACGGCGACTAGAAGCGTGCAATGTCAACACTAAACACAGGGTACGACAGCCTGCAATCTGTTGTAACAACGTGGTAACAGACGAGTGGTATTCAAGAAGATCACGCTCGTCGGCCGGAGCACTGAGGGGTTCGACGAGGCGACTGACGACGCGATCGACCGCGCGGAAGAGACGCTCGACGAGGTCCATTGGGTCGAGGTGACCGAATTCGGCGTCGAGGTCGCCGCCGTCGAGGGGCGAGAGTACCAAGCGGAAGTCGAGGTGGCGTTCGAGTTGCAGCGGGCAGAACAACAGGAGTGACCGTCGGGCGGGCGGCGCCCGAGTCGTTCACGCCGTCTCGGTCGTCGCGTCGGCCCCTTCCTCCCCGTCGGACTTGTCGCCGCGAGCGTCGACATCGCCAGCGTCGCCGCCGTCGGGTCGTTTGCCGGGCGTCGCCGGCGCCGAGCGGTCCCCGTCTGTGTCGGTGCCGTCCCGCATCGTCACCTGCGCAACGCCGCTGGTGTCATCGAACACGAGGTGGCTGTGTGGGTACGCGAACTCCACGTCGATGGAGCCGTCTTCTTCGAGGATCTCCCAGACTGCAGTCTGGACCTGTGACCGAACGGTGAGCGGCTTGTACGGGTTCTTCGCCCAGTAGCGCAGCGTGAGTTCGACCCCGTGGTCTCCGTATGCGTCGATGTAGCAGGTCGGTCTCGCGGGGTAGCGCGCGACGCCGATCCGGATGTCCGGTCCGCCCTCGATGACCGTCTCGCAGGTGGCGGCCGCGCGCTCGATCAGGCTCCGCGCGCGGGCGATGTCGGACTCGTAGGTCACGACCGTCGACAGCGAGAGCCGCGTGCGTTCGTCCTCGGCCGAGAGGTTCGTCACGCGGTGATCGCGGATGTAGGAGTTGGGGATCACCTCGAAGGTGTTGTTGACGGTGAATACCTTCGTGTACCGCAGCGTGATCGCCTCCACGAACCCGCGTGTTCCGTCGGGAAGTTCGACCATGTCGCCGATCTCGAACGGTTGGTCTGCGAGCACGAACACGCCGCTGATGATCGAGCCGACGATCGGCGCGAGGATGATACCCACGACCGCCGAGAACACGCCGACCGAGAGGACGATGCTCCCGATCTCGACGCCCGCAGCGTTGAGGCCGGCGAACCCGAACAGGAGGACGACGCCCGAGCGAACGCCCCGGAGCACGACCTGCGCGACCGACTCGCGGGCGAACCGCCGTGCGATCGGCCGCGCGAACAGGCGGACAACGTAGGTCGCGACGACCACCCCCACGAGGAGAAACAGGAGGACGACCACGATCTGGACGCCGGGAACCGCCAGCAACGCCTCGTAGCTGGCGGCGATGCGGCTCAACAGGTTCCCGCCGATCTGCGCGGGCGCCGCGGGCAGCGACTGGACGACCGGCGGTCCCGTTGTCCCCGTCTGCATACCGCGGGCGTCGGCGGCGGTCCGAAAAAGCGTTCCCCTCACGCGCTCGGCGGGCGCGACGGTCCCGCACCCGCAAGGGGGAAGCGCTCGACACTGCTAACACGGTGTCGGCCGTATCCAGCGACATGAGCGCGTTCGCCGAGGGGACGACCTTCCACGTGACGACCGTGGACGAACCCGCCAGCGCCGTCATCGCTGGCTTTTCGCAGTTCGGACTGGCCGGCTTGACCGCGGCCGATTACCTCGTCGACCACCTCGAACTCGAACAGACGGGCCACATTCGCGCCGAGGGGCTGCCGACGATCACGCCGTTCGAGAACGGTCGACCGCGCTATCCGACGCGGCTGTTCTCGCGCGACGACCTCGATGTGACGGTGCTCGTGGGCGAGCTGTTCGTTCCGTACGGGCTGGCCGAGCCGTTCTCTCGCGCGATCCTCGGCTGGACCGAGGAGGCTGCCGTCGAAGAGATCGCTGTCCTCTCCGGGGCGCCGTTCCCGCACGGTCCCACCGAACACCGCGCGTTCTACGTCGCCAGCGACGACTACCGGGAGCTGCACTTTCCCGATCACGACCCTGACGCGGCGCCGGTGTCGTCGGCGCCTGACAGTGGCTCGCCTGCCGCGAGCGGGGACGACGAGGAGCACGGCGGACAGCCGACGACCGCCGAGGCGGACGCAGTACCCGATGGCGAGCCGGGCGGGGCGCGTCCGATGACGAACGGCTTCCTCGACGGGACCAACGCGGCGCTGATAGCGCGGGCGATGGAGTCTGACCTCGGGGGATGCGTGTTCGTCACGCCGGTCCACGCGCAGGTCCCGGACGTCGACGCGGCGGTCCGGCTCGTCGCCGCCGTCGACCACGTGTACGACCTCGGGGTCGACACCGCCCCGCTGGAGGAGTTCGCCGCCCAGGTCGGCCAGTACTACCGCACGCTCGCCGAGCGGCTCGAAGCGCACGCCGATGAGGAACAGCCGACCGACCGGATGTACATGTAGCACCGCACAGTCCCGTCAGTCTCCGACCGCCCGAATACGCGCTTTCGAAAACGGGTACTACTCGGATTTCAGTAAAACCCTTAGGTGCGGGTGCAAACAGGGAGGTATGACCGACGACCTCAGGACGACGATGGAGCGGGTCGGCGAGCGCTTCAACCTCGGGGAGTATGAGATCGACGCCTACCTCGCGGTGTTAGAGCACGGCGAGCTCACCGCTTCGGAGATCGCGACGGAGACGGATATCCCACAGCCGCGCGTGTACGACACCGTGCGGAGCCTCTCAGACCGCGGGCAGGTGGAGCTTCGGGAGTCGCGCCCGATGAAGATCGTCGCGGTCGACCCCGACGAGGCGTTCGGGGACATTCGCTCGTCGCTGTCGGAGATGGTCGACGAACTGGAGGCGCGCTACACCGCGCCGACGCGAGACACCGAGGCGGTGTCCCTGGTGAAGTCGCGCTCGACGATACTCCGGTATCTCGAAGAGGTGATCCAGTCGGCCGAGTACGAACTCGCCGTCTCGCTGACGCCCGACCTGCTGCGCCGGTTCCGCGAGATCCTGCAACAGCGCATCGAGGACGGCGTCGCCGTGGAGCTACTCGTCACGCCGGCGTCCCGGGCGCCCGCACCCGCCGAATTCGACTACGACGCGGTCGCGACCGAGGCGCGCAGCCGGCGCGGCATCACCACACCCGTCATCGCGGTCGCCGACGGCGAGTACTCGGTGTACGCGACCCAGGACGCGCTCCGCGACGACCGCGACCGCTACGGCGTCATCTTCAACCGCTCGGCGCTAGGGTTCCTCGTGAGCGGGTTCTTCGGGACCGTTCTCTGGTCGACCGCCGAGACGCTCTCGACCGACGGCGAGAAGCGGCCGTTCCCCCGGACCTACGCGTCCATCCGCCGTGCAGTGAAGGACATCCACGAGGTCAGCGGCGACTTCGAGGCGGTCGTCACCGGCCGCGACGTGGAGACCGGCAACGAGGTCCGCGTGGAGGGGAGCGTGGTCGACTACGAGTACGACGCCTCCGAGCAGGTCGCCTCCTTCACTGTCGACGACCCGGACGGCGGGCGCGTCACCGTCGGCGGCCTCGTCGCCGCCTTCGAGGACATCGAGGGGCAAGAAATCGAGCTCCGGCGGCGCTGATCGGACGGGACGCCCGCGCCCCTCAGTGTGGCCCCTGCGGGCGGCGCCGGCAGAAACGACCAAGTGACCTTCCGGAGACGTGTCGACCGATGGAACTCTCCTGGTCATCGCTGGCGGACGATATCGCCCCGTCGACCGTCCTGATCGTCGGCTTCCTGCTGTTCGTGTTCCCGGAGCCGGCGACCTCGGCGTTGGGCGCCGGACTGTTGTTGCTCGGCGCGGCGTGGTGGTTTTATGAGTGGGACCGGCTGTGAGTCGGTCGAGTGGTCGGCTCAGATGTCGACCGCGAACGGGACGAACTCGGGCGCGCGAGCGGCCATCGAGCCGAACAGGTCCGCGACCGCGACGAGATCGGCCGCGTCGATCACCTCGACGGGG
Source organism: Halobaculum gomorrense (assembly GCF_900129775.1). Taxonomy (GTDB): domain Archaea; phylum Halobacteriota; class Halobacteria; order Halobacteriales; family Haloferacaceae; genus Halobaculum; species Halobaculum gomorrense. Next base: position 55,841 of record NZ_FQWV01000006.1, read on the forward strand.
GTGTGCATGTAGCGGTTCGGGATGCCGACGTTCAGCGACGGGGTCCCGCCGCGGCTGGTGAAGAAGGCGTCCGCGTCGGTGCCCGTCCGGATTCCCGCCGCCTGCAGCTGGTAGTCGATCCCGCCGGCGTCAGCCGCTCGGCGGGCCAGCTCGACGACGCGCGGGTGGTTGGCCGAGCCGCGGGCGACGACGGGGCCGGCGCCCAGCTCGACGGGGCCGCGGTTGGCGTCGGTCATGTCGGGGTTATCCGTCGCGTGCGTCACGTCGGCGGCGACGGCCACGTCCGGGTCCAGATCGAAGCCGACCATCTCCGCGCCGTTGAGACCGATCTCCTCTTGGACCGTCGAGACGGCGTACACCGTCGCGTCGGCGTCCGCATCGACGGCCCGGCGGAGCCCCTCGGCGACCGCCCACGTGCCGACGCGGTTGTCCATCCCCCGGGCTGCGATCCGGTCGCCGTGGAGGTCGTGGACCGTCGAGGAGAACGTCACGGGGTCGCCGACTTCTACCAACTCGCTGGCCGCTGCCTCGTCGTCGGCGCCGATATCGACGAACTGCTCGGAGACATCCTCGATGTCGTCGTTCTCGGGGTCGCGGAGGTGGATCGCCGTCTGACCGATCACGCCCTGAACGGGGCCCTCGGCGGCGTGGACAGTGACGTGTTGCCCCTTCGAGACGGTCCGGTCGGAGCCGCCGACGCGGGTGAGCCGAACGAAGCCCTCGTCGGTGATCCGCCGGATCATGAAGCCGATCTCGTCGGCGTGGCCCGCGAAGGCGATCTCCGGGCCGTCGCCGCCGCCCTCGTGGACGGCGACCGCGTTGCCGTAGGCGTCGGTCCACACGTCGTCCGCGAACCGGCGCACGTACTCGACCCAGACGCGCTGCCCGTCGGTCTCGAAGCCGGACGGCGACGGGGTGGTGAGCAGGTCGTCGAGGAACGCTCTGCGAACGGATTCCATACCCAGAGGGGCGCGCGGGCACAAATGAACCCGCCGGTCGCGCGGACCTTCGTCGTCGCCGCCGGGCACGCGCACGGAGCGACACGCCCAGCCGACGGGACACCCAGTGACGAAGCGCCACGATCCAAACCAATAACAGGTCGCCGGGCGATCGCTTTGGCATGGCAGACATCACACTGTTCGAGTTGCACTTTCACGACGGGATCGACGTCGGCCCCTCCTCGATCGGTGCCGCTGTGGGCGACGACGATGCCGACGCCCTCGACGCAGCCGACGCCACCGACGAGGACGAATCGTCCGGATCGAACGCCGGGAAGGTCGGCGGCGCGCTCGCGGCGGTTGCGCTGCTCGTGATTCTCGGCGTCGGCGTCAGGAAGCTGCTGAGCGACGATCTCGACCCGATCGAGGAGCTGGAGGAACTAGACGACGAGATCTGAGCCGTCTCGCAGCCCGCGGCGCTCACGGCGCTCGGCCCGCGCCGCCTACGCGCGTCGCTCGTCGAGAACGCCGACGCGGTTGGCGGCGTAGCCGAACAGGTCGGCGTAGCCGTACGGCGACATCAGGGCGGGGTAAAACGACGTATCGGCGGTGAACTCCTCGCCGTCGGCGGCGGCGAACCGCTCGCCGGCGCGCACCGCCGAGAAGTTCTCGACGAACACCTCGTACTCCCCTGCGGGCGGCTTCGGCACCGGATCGATGAGTTTGAACACCTCAATGGCCGACTCGGCGTCCGTTCCTGCGGGCGTCCCGCCGTCGGATGCGGCGTTTGCTCCCCCGTCGAACGCGCCGTCAGCCGCGCGCTCGGGCGACAGCGCCGCCGGCGAGGCCGTCGGAAGCGACCCCGTCGCCGCGAGGAACTCACGGACCAGCCGGTAGCCGTTTTCGGCGGCCTCGTCGCTCCCCTGGAGCCCGCACTCGACCTCGATCGTGTGGGGGTGCTGAATGAGCCGTCCCTCCGCGAGCTCCTCCGTTTCGAGGAGCTTCGTCACCGACAGGTGCGGCACGACGGCACGGGCGATCTCGTCGACGGTCTCGGCGACGGCGAACGGCTCGGCCGTCGACTGCGTCGAGTGGAGCGCGAGCACCGTGCACCCCTCCAGTTCGCTCATGAGGTGGTGTGCGAGCTGTGCTTCGTGGGTGTCGCCGTTCGGGTCGCCGGGGAACGCGCGGTTCAGGTCCTCCTCGGTGTAGCGAACGCCCGCCTCTAGCGCCTCCTCGTTCGCGACGATCAGCTTCACGGGTCGCACCACGTCGGGGGCGGCCGCGAGCAGCCGGCCGACTGCCCGCGGGCCGCACGGCTCGTCGCCGTGGATGCCAGCGACGACAGCCACCTCGGGAACGCCGTCTCCGAGCTGGTGGACTTGCATACCGACACTGGAACGGGGACGCATTTGAGCGGCGCGGTTCCGGCACCGTCGCATCAGGGGTCGGACCGTGGAGACGGCTCTCCGACCGCGTCGCCCTCGTGTGCCAGTCCCCCCGCGCCCGCCTCGGCGGCCGCGACGAGCAGATCGACGGTCGCCGCAAGGTCGTCGACGTGGGCCGTCTCGACCGTCGAGTGATGGTACCGGACCGGGATCGAGACGGCGCCGACCGGCGTCGACCCCACGGCCGTCTGGAGCGCGCCCGCGTCGGTGCCGATGTTCGCGGCGACCTCGCGCTGGAACGGGACGCCGCGATCGTCGGCCAGCGCCTCCAGCCGGTCGGCGACCGCGGGCGTCGACACGACCGTCGCGTCCGTGCGCTTGACCGCGACGCCGGCGCCGAGCGTCGTTACGCGGTCGGCCGCGTCGATGCCTGGGACGCTCCGTTCGAGCGTCCCGTCGACCGCGAGGGCGACGTCCGGATCGAGGTCGACGCCGACCGCCTCTGCCCCGCGGAGGCCGACCTCCTCCTGGGTGGTCGCGACGTAGTGGACCGTCGCGTCGGGGTCGGCTCGCTCGGCCGCCCGCAGCACCGCCCACACGCCCGCGCGGTCGTCGAGCGCCTTTCGGCTCACGCACTCGCCCATGCGCTCGGTCGGCGCGCGCATCGTCACCGTGTCGCCGACGGAGATGCGTTCGCGCGCCGCCTCGGCGTCGAGACCCACGTCGATCGCAACGTCATCGATGTTCTGCTCGGTCTCGGTGTCACGGACGTGAGCCGGAATCGCACCGATGACGCCGTCGACTGGACCCCCACGGGTCGCTTCGCTCCCCGTTCGCTCCGAGGGCTCGCGTCGCTCGCCCTCACTCCCGTCGCCGCCGGTCGCGTGGATCCGGACGCGCGCGGAGCGCAGGATCTCCGGGTTCCAGCCGCCGAGTGAACTGACGTGGAGGATGCCCTCTTCGTCGACGTGGCGCACGATGAACCCGATCTCGTCCATGTGCGCGGCGATGAGTAGCTCCGGCGCGTCGTCGTCGCCCTCGAGGGTGCCGACGACGGTTCCCATCGCGTCGGTCCGGACGCGGTCGGCGGTGCGCTGAAGCTCGCGGACGACGAGTTCGCGCGGTTCCGTCTCGTGGCCGACGGGGCCGTGAGACTCGGTGAGTCCGCAGAGAAGGTCGAATCCGTCCATGGTCGCCGATCCGTCCGCGAAGCGAAAAACGCGGGGATCGCGGCGGTCCGGGCCGGTCACGACGTGTGACGTGACCGCAGCGCCCGATCAGTGCTCCAGCGACTCGACGTACTCGTAATCCGCCTCGTATGCGGTCACCCGCTGGCCGTCGAGTTCGATCCGCCAGCTGTCGAGTACGGCGGGGTCCTCGAGCGCGAGTCGGAGCGTCTCGCGCACGTCGTCGACGTTCACGCCGTAGAAGTCGCCCGGAATGCCGCGGAGGTACTGCAGCGCGGTCTCAAAGAGGCTGCGCATGCCGCCGTCGTCCTCGAAGTCGACATGCTTGTACGCGCCCGCGGCGACCTGCACCATCCCGTGGAGGAAGGCGCTCTCGACGGAGCCGCCGCCGTAGTTGTACCACTCGTCTTCGAAGCAGTCGTGTGACTCGTGGTAGTCGCCGGCGTTGAACAGCCGGACGCCGTGTTCGGTGGCCCGGCGGAGCGTAGCGTGCTCCCAGACGCGCTCGTCGGCGCGCCACCCGGTCGGGTCGCCGAGCGGCGGCGCGACGCTCAGGTCGCGCGTGTGGTCGTCCATATCGACGCGTCCGCACGCGACCGGCCTAACACCATCGCCAGCGACGGGGGCTCTCTGCGAGCGGCCGTCGGGAACCGGCGAACGGTTTTACTGTCGTCGCCGCCGAAGCGTCGATAGCCGATGGCACTACTGCGACGAGTGGTGGCTGTGGTCCGGGCGGTCGGCCGGCGGAGCCGACGCGACCTCGTCCGGACGTGGAGCGTCGTGAGCGACCCGGGTGCGCGCCCGGCCGTGTTGTACGCGGTCGCGCTCGCCGCCGCGGCGGCGAGTTTCCTGTTGTTCCTCTCGGGCGACGGCGGGACTCCGGACAGGGTCGAGTTCGGCCTGTTGATGGGCTCGTTCAGCACCGTGTTGTACATGTCACTGCAGCAGGCCGGGAGCGCACCCCGGCGCGGCCAGTGAGGCGTCGACGGCGCTCCGGAGAACGCCCCGACGACCGTCGAAAATCGGAGCATTAACCCACTGGGATACCGTCCTCTGATCCGCGTGCGAGGGTAGCCAAGCCTGGAAACGGCGGCGGACTCAAGATCCGCTCCTGTAGAGGTCCAAGGGTTCAAATCCCTTCCCTCGCATCGCAGCGAGGTCCCTCGGGGACCGAGCGAGATGCACACGAGGAAGGATTTGAAGCAGGGAGCAACTCGCTGCGACCGTGGTTCAAATCTCTTCCCTCGCATCGCTGGGGTTACGCCCCGTGATGCGGAAGACGCTCTCGGAGCGCTCTTCGCTCGCAACACTCATTCAGAACATCGAACAGCCGCAGGGTTCGCTGCGGGCTCAAGATCCACTCCTGTAGAGGTCTCGTGAGGACAGCGACGAGATGGGGGATGACGATCGGACCGACCGACGAATCTCCCGTTGATTTTGGCCTTCCTAAACTTCGAAACCGACTTATTCGATTAGGTTGGCCTAAATTCTATGTCGAGGGAAGCGAGCCGAGACGAACGCTCGGTATCGAGCGGCGAGAGTGGTCGCAACGATCCGGAAGATGGACCGATAGCGGAACATTCGACGATGCTTGCGCGGACGTGGGTGATCGCGGGCAGCTACGGCGACCCCGCCGATCACGGGGTTCCGAAGTTGCCGGAGTGGGAAGTCAGCCGAAACGGTGAGCGTCTGTCGTTCGTCGCCGAGGACGGAGACGAGCCGTTCATCAGCGCCGAGAACCCGGTTCGGGCGCGACGGTGACGATGATCGAGCCTGGCTGCCGCACGGCTCGGGGTGGGCGGACGCGGTGGAGGAACGGATGGATCGAGTTTCGTCGGCCGATCGACGGCCGTCGCGGCGAGGAGGGTGTCGTTACTCCCCGCCGTCGGTCGCGACGCCGAGCAGTTCGTCTGCGACGCGGCCGGCCTCCGCGGGGTCCGGGCGCGCGCCGTCGCGGACCTCGTCACCGAGCACGGTCGCGAGGTCGGCGACATCGTCGCCGGTGCCGGCGGCGTGGACGCGTTCGAACGCCGGGCGGTAGCCGGCCGCACAGCGTCGGCCGCCGTCGGTCGTCGTCGCGTCGATGACGTACTCGATCTGTCTGACCGCCTCGCCTGGGCGCATGGATGAATGGTGTACACACTCCGACTTAAATCCGGCCTGAGTCGAATTCGAGTAAACAGTCTTCGCGGGCGCTCCAGGCCGATATCGACGGATCGAGCGATCGAGCTACTCGAGTTCGAGTAGTCGATTACGGCAGCCGACGCCGCATCGCGTCGAGGTACTCGATGGCGACCGGCGGGTCGTCGGCCGCGAGGTCGGCGACGCGATCACAGCCGTGGACGATCCGTTCCGCCCAGGCGCCGTCGGGGAGCTTATTCCGGGCGACCGTCCGGGCCGTGTCGACGGCGGCGACGGCCTCGTCTGGACGCCCCTCGCGGACGGCGTCGCGGGCCGATTTGACCAGGTGCGTCAGCGCCGACTCGACGTCTGCGGGGTGGTCGTCGGGCGCCGCTGGCGCCGGAAGGCCGGTGGGGTCGGTGGCGTCGTCCTCGTCGTCGGGCACGGACGGGGCGTTGTTGCCCCGGGGAGTAAACTCCCGCGGGAGCCGACGGGCACCCGCGGCACTCGCGGCACTCGTGGCGCGCGCGAGTGTCGGAGCCGGGCCGTCTGCGCGGACGACGGCGCCGGGCCAACGCCGCCAGGAACCGACGGCTATTCGGGGCTGGATGTCGAGCGGTGGCGCATGACAGCGCAGGAACGCGACGGCGCCGACCGGGCGGCGGTCGCCGAGGCGGCCGCGCGGGCGGGCGCGGCCGTCGCGGGCGACTGGTTCCGCGACGGCATCGACATCGAGCACAAGGACGGCAAGACGGACGTAGTGACGGAGGCCGACCGGGCGGGCCAGCGCGCCGTCATCGAACGGGTCCGCGAGGACTTCCCCGACGACGCGATCGTCGGCGAGGAGGAGGACGAACTGAAGGCGGTGCCGGAGTCGGGCGCCGCGTGGGTGATCGATCCCATCGACGGGACGAACAACTACGTCCGCGACATCCGCGCGTTCGCGACGGCCGTGGCCGCCGTCGTCGACGGTGAGCCGGTGGCGGCCGCCACCGTCCTGCCCGCGATGGACGACGTGTACGCCGCTGACGGGGAGGCGACCTCCCGGAACGGAACGCGGGTGTCGGTCAGCGATCGGGCGGACCCCGAGACTGCGGCGGCGACGCCGACCGTCTGGTGGGACTTCGACGCCCGCGACGAGTACGCCCGCGCGTGCGCCGAGATCGTCGAGCGTTTCGGCGACATGCGCCGGTTCGGCTCGGCGCAGGTGACGCTCGCGATGGTCGCGGAGGGCGCGCTCGACGCGACGATCACGAACGTCGACTGCAACCCCTGGGACACCGTCGCCGGCGTCCACATGGTCCGCGTCGCCGGCGGCACGGTGACCGACCTCGACGGCGACCATTGGAGCCACGATTCGAGCGGGCTGGTCGCCTCGAACGGCGGCGTTCACGGGGAGGCGCTCGCGGCCGCGCGGGCTGTTCGCTCGGTCGCCGAGGAGTAGGGAGTCGGTCCGACGGCGCGCGTCACGGGAACCCAAACCGCAAAGGTGCCGAGGCGGCAGAAGCCGCTATGGAGCTCGACGACACCGACCGCGAGATCCTCCGGATCTTACAGGAGGACGCGCGGACGCCGTTCAGCGAGGTCGCGCGCCGGATCGACATGTCGAGCGCGACGGTCCACGACCGCGTCTCGCGCATGGAGGAGGCTGGCGTGCTGCGAGGCTACCGCGCGGAGGTCGACCCGAAGGCGCTCGGCTACGGCGTCTCGGCGTTCGTCGGCCTGCGGGTGCAGCAGGGCCACGAGGAAGAGGCGCTGGAGACGCTTCGCGCGGTCGAGGGCGTCCGCGAGGTCCACCTGACCACCGGCGAGTACGACGTGATGATGCGCGTGTACGCCGAGTCGACCGACGACCTGCGCGATCTAATGTTCGGCCAGATCGCGACGATGGACGGCTTCGACAGGTCGCAGACGATGGTGATCCTCGGGACCGACTACGAAGAGGCCGGCGTGCCGATCTGAGCGGGTCCGGGTCGCCCGGCGCCGCCGCAGACCCACACCGACAGCACTACACGAGCCACCCGCGCCATCGATCCATGATGAAGGCGATCAAGGACAGCGTCCACGACTACATCACCCTCGACCCCGTCGCCGGGGATCTCCTCGACACGCGGACCCTCCAGCGACTTCGCCACATCAAGCAGCTCTCCACCGTTCGCCTCGTCTACCCCTCCGCCTCCCACACCCGCTTCGAGCACTCGCTGGGCGTCTACCACCTCGCCTCGCGAGCGCTGGAGTACCTCGGCGTCGACGGCGATCGCGCACGACACCTCACGGCGGCCGCGCTGCTCCACGACACCGGACACGGGCCGTACGGTCACCAGACGGAGGAAGTGATCCGGCGGCGCACAGGCGTCGACCACGACGAACTCGGCGACTTCCTCGGCGACACCGATGCCGGCGCCGTGCTCCGCGATCACGGGCTCTCGGTCGACCGCGTCGCCGCGATCGTTCGGGGGGAAGGGGAGTTGGGCCAACTGGTCTCAGGGGAACTCGATGTGGACCGGATGGACTACCTCGTGCGCGACGCCCACCACACCGGCGTTCCGTACGGCACGATCGACCACGAGCGGCTCGTTCGCGAGCTCCAGTACCAGGACGGCACGCTCGTGCTCGCGGAAGGGAACGTCCAGACCGCCGAGTCCCTGCTGCTCGCGCGGGCACTCATGGACGCGACCGTCTACCGCCACCACGTCTCGCGCGTCGCCGGCGCGATGTTAGAGCGCGCCTCCGAGCGCCTGCTCGAATCAGACGCCGGCATCGACGTGGAGCGGTTCCGCCGGATGGCAGACCACGACCTGCTGGTCGCGCTTCGCGAGCACGTTCCCGACCTCGGGGAGCGCATCGAGTACCGCAACCTCTACAAGCGGGCGATCTGGGCGGACCTGGCGGCGACGCCGGCTGACGTTGTCGACCTCGACCACGAGGGCGAGCGCGACGCCGAGCGCGAGATCGCTGCCCTCGCCGGCGTCGACGACCGCGAGGTGATCGTCGAGGTGCCCGGCCGACCGACGTTCACCGAGGCCGGCAGCCGCGTCGTCGTCGACGGGGTCCCGCAGCGGCTGGAGGACGCGTCCGAGTTGGTCTCAGGGCTGCGGGCGGCCCAGCGCGCCGGCTGGCGCATGGGCGTGTACGCGCCCGCCGAGCATACCGACGCCGTCGCCGCCGCTGCCGAGGACGTGCTCGGCGTGCGGGCCGGGTCGATCCGGGACTGACGCCGACCCCGACCAGTCGAAACTTCGGGCCAGTCCCGCTCCAGTGGCGCCGTCCGTCATCGCCCACAGTTTATGAACGATGCCGGCGAACCTCGGCGCAATGACGACGATCAAGGACTCGGTCCACGATCACATCTCCGTGGACGGTGTCGCCGAGGACCTCCTCGATACGGGGCCGGTCCAGCGGCTCCGGCGGGTCGCCCAACTCGGGACCGTGAAGCTGGTGTACCCTTCTGCGAACCACACCCGATTCGAGCACTCGCTGGGCGTCTACCACCTCGCCGACCGCGCGCTCGATTCGCTGGGCGTCGAGGGCGTCGAGGCGGAGCGCGTCCGCGCTGCCGCGCTGCTGCACGACATCGGCCACGCGCCGTTCTCGCACAACGTTGAGGAGTTGATCCACCGCCACACCGGACTGTACCACGACGACGTGACGGACCTGCTCGTCGACACCGAGGTCGGCGAGGTCCTCCTCGACCACGACCTCGACCCCGAGCGGATCGCGGGCCTCATCGCTGGCAAGGGGCAGTACGGCCAGCTTGTTTCCGGCGAACTCGACGTTGACCGGATGGACTACCTGGTGCGCGACGCCCACCACACCGGCGTCCCCTACGGCACCATCGACCACGAGCGCCTCGTCCGCGAGCTGACGTTCGCCGACGGCGACCTCGTGCTCGACGAGGGGAACGTCCAGACCGCCGAGTCGCTGTTGATGGCGCGCGCGCTGATGACCCCGACCGTGTACGCCCATCCCGTCGCGCGCATCTCGAAGGCGATGCTCCGGCGGGCGACCGAGCGGCTGCTCGCGACGCCCGACATCTCCGCCGAGCGCGTCCGTCGGATGGACGACCACGACCTGATCGCCGCACTGCGGATGACCCCGGAGACCGAGACCTTCGCCGACCGCTACGATCGGCGCGACCTGTTCAAGCGCGCCGTCTGGGCCGAGTACGACGACACGCCGGAATCGCTACGCGAGGCGGACCACGAGGCGATCCGCGAGCTCGAGGCAGATATCGCCGCACGCGCGGAGGTGTCGCCCGCGGACGTGGTGCTCGACGTGCCGGCCGAACCGTCGATGACGGAGTCGACCTCAGAGGTGCTCGTCGGCGCCGAAGTCCGACGCTTGGGCGACCACTCCCCGCTCGTGACCGCACTGCGCACCGCCCGGAAACAGCAGTGGCGCATGGGCGTGTACACCGTCGCCGACGCGACCGACCGGGTGGGAACGGCCGCCGTCGACGTGCTCGGATTGGACATCGATGGGACACTGGTGTCTGACGTGCGCCAGCGCGTCCACGCGACGCTCGACGAGTTCGGGGCGGACCCCGCGGGGGCAGGCGAATGAGCGGAGCCGAAGCCGGAGGCGACGCGGAAACCGCCACCTACGAGGGAACGATCCTCGTCGGTCGCGACTTCGAGGCCGTCGAGGGACGACTCGTCGTCGAGGACGGAACGATCGCGGCGGTCGAGGAAACGTCGGTCGCAAGCGACGACATCGTCTGCCCGGCGTTCGTCAACGCCCACACGCACCTCGGCGACTCGGTCGCGAAGGAGGCCGGCCGGGGCCTCGACCTCGACGAGCTCGTCGCGCCGCCGGACGGCCTGAAGCACCGCATTCTGCGGAGTACGGACACGGACGAGAAGGTGGCCGCGATGCGCCGCTCGCTGCAGTACATGCACGCGACGGGGACGACCGCCCACGTGGAGTTCCGCGAGGGCGGCGTCGACGGCGTCGAGGCAATCGAGGCCGCAGTCGACGAACTCGCGATCGAGTCGGTCGTGCTCGGCCGCGAGACGGTCGACGCGATGGAGCACCCGTTCGCCGCCGGCTTCGGTGCCAGCGGCGCCCGCGACGCCGACTTCGAGGCCGAGCGCAACGCCACCCGCCGGGCTGGCAAGCTGTTCGGCATCCACGCCGGCGAGCGGGACCCGCTGGACATCGACGCCGCGATGGACCTCGACCCCGACCATCTCGTCCACATGGTTCACCCCGAGGAGACCCACCTCGACCGACTCGCGGACGCCGAGTGGCCGGTCGTCGTCTGTCCGCGCTCGAACCTCGTCACCGGCGTCGGCGTGGCGCCGCTTCGGAAACTGCTCGACCGGACCACCGTCGCGCTCGGGACGGACAACGTGATGCTCAACAGCCCCTCGATGTTCCGCGAAATGGCGTTCGCGGCGAAGCTCACCGACGCCTCGGCCGTCGAGGTGCTGCGGATGGCGACCGTTAACGGGGCTGCGGTCGCCGGGCTCGACTGCGGCGTGCTGGCGGAGGGTCGCCCCGCACGCCTGCTGGTGCTCGACGGCGACACCGACAACCTCGCCGGCGTCCGCGACCCCGTCCGCGCGGTCGTGCGTCGCGCCGGCGAGGGGGACGTGAAGACGGTCGTGCCGTAGCGCCGACGCACGCAGCCTCCACCGTCGGCAGGCGCGGGCGACTCGGAGATCGCGGCGACTCGGTGAACGCAGCGACACGCCCAAACCCTGGGGCGCCGATGCGGCGAGCATGGATCTCGACGACCTGCCGTCACCGGGGGCGACGCTGCGATACGAGCGAACGTTCACCGTCGAGGAGGTGGAGGCGTTCGCCGACCTCTCGGAGGACCGCGGCGAGCACCACGAGATGCCGGACGAGGACGGCCATCTGCTCGTCCACGGACTGTTGACGGCGACGATGCCGACGAAGATCGGCGGCGACCTCGACGTGCTCGCGCGGACGATGACGTTCGACTTCCACCGACCCGTCTACACCGGCCAGCGGATCGTCTGCGAGGTCACCGTCGAGACCGTCGACCGCGACGGCGACGGTGACGGGGACCGCGCGGCCGTCGAGGCGGACGTCGTCTGTCACTGCGACGGCGACGAGGTCGTGCTCACCGGCGGATTCGAGGGCGTCGTGTTGGGCTGAGCGACCGGGCCGATACCGGTTCGAGTCGTGGGGGGCTGCCCGGTTACGCCGGCGTCACCGACGCTCGCTTTGATGACACCGGGCGCCGTGCATCGCGTATGGCCTGTCCACACCTCGAGTACCGCGAGTCGGACGGCGATCGGGCGTTCGACACCGCCCGCGCCTTCTGTACGGTCGCCGACGAGTTCGTCCAGCCGGTGCACGCCGACATCTGCAACGAGCGCTACGGACTGGACCCGGAATCCGACTGCGAGATCTTCCGCGAGCACGCGGGACTGGACTGGGACGAATGACCTACGAGGAGTACCTCGACGGCAAACCGGTCGTGATCACGGCGGCGCTCACGGGCGGCATTCAGGGGAAGGAGGCGCACCCAGACCTCCCGGAGACTCCGACAGAGATCGCCGAGGCGGCCGCGGCGGTCGAGGAGGCCGGCGCGGCGGTCGTCCACCTGCACGCCCGCCGCGACAACGGCGAGCGCGCGTTCTCCACCGAGCGATTTCAGGAAGTCACCGACGCCGTCCGCGACGCGACCGAGGACGTGATCGTCCAACACTCGACGGGCGGCACCGCCGCGCCCGACGCCCTGCGCGCGGAGCCGCTGCGGACGGATCCGGCTCCCGAGATGGCGAGCCTCGACATGGGGCCGATGAACCGGGGGCGACGGCTCACGAGCGAGAACACCCGCGACACCATCAACGGCCTGCACACCGAGATGCGCGAACGGGGGATCAAGCCGGAGCTGGAAGTGTTCAACAACGGCCATCTCAACGAGGCGTTCCGGATCTTCGACGACCTCGACGAGCCGCCGTACCTGAACCTCATCTTCGGGCCGGGGACGCTCGCGCCGCCCTCGCCCGCGAACCTCCAGCGGATGGTCGACCAGCTTCCGGCGAGCGGGGAGTTCAACGTCATCGGGTTCGGGCCGCATCAGCTCCCGCTCACGACGCAGTCGCTGATCCTCGGCGGACACGTCCGTGTCGGACTCGAGGACAACAGCTACCTTCGAAAAGGCGAGCTGGCGACCAACGAGGCGCTCGTCGCGCGGGCGGTCCGGATCGCCAACGAACTCGGTCGCCCAATCGCGTCGCCGGCACAAGCGCGCGACATGCTCGGCGTCGAGTCGCGACGCTGACTGGGAAGGGAGGGGCGAGACGTAAGGGAATGACAGATCAGATGACAAACACGACCGCGACGAACCCGACGAGGATCGACAGCGTCAACACGAGTTGGGCGACCGACGAGGCGAGCAAGCCGGCGACCGTGTAGCCGGCGGCTCGGACGGCTGCCGCCGGCTCCTTGCCGGCGTACAGTTCGGCGCCCAACACGGCGACGGCGGTGCCGACGACGATGCCGAGCGGACCGAGCACGAACAACAGCGCGAGCGATGCGACGCCCGCGAGCACCATCGTCGTCGTCTCGGCTCCCCCGGCCTTCGAGGCGAGCGCGCCGCCGAGGTGCTCGACGGCGAACGCGACCAGCCCGACGAGCGCGAACACGATGACCCAGCCGAGCCCCACCGAGGGCGCCGACGCCGGCGCGAGGAAGTAGTAGACGAGGACCCCGGCGACCGAGAGCGGCCCCGCCGGCACCAGCGGCACGACGCTCCCGGCGACGCCGGCGACGAGCAGCGCGACGGCGACGAGCGTGACGAGGTCGACCATGGATCATGACTGGCGGTCGGCGGGGATAAGTTCCCGCAAGCCCTCGACCGCCCTGCGCTGGTCGTACCGGTCGCACTACTTGTACCGGTCTCGCTCGGCGAACGCCGCTTCGTCGCCGTAGCGGTCCACCAGGGGCTGGAGCGCCCGGCCGAGGCTCCGCATGCACTCGGCGGTCGAGACGTAGCCGAGTTCGTCGGCGACGCGCTCCCACTGGCGCGCCTGCAGCACCTTCCGGACCAGCAGGCGCTCCTCGCGGGCGCCGAGATCCGCCTCGCGATCGATCAGGTGTGCGAGCGCGAGCCGTCGGAACGGCCGCGGCGCCGCGTCCGCGAGGCCGGGCCCGTACGCCGCGGCGACAGTCAGGCGCCACTCGTACTCGGAGATGTCCACGACCGCGTCGCCGCCCGCCGCGCAGGCGGACAGCGCGGCGCGGACGACGTCCGGGTCGAGATCCCGCAGCGCATCCGAGAGGACGGCACCGATACGCTCGCGGAACCAACGGGCGTGTCGACGCGCGAGCGCCCGTCCGTCGTCGCTCGTCGGATTCACCATGAGCGCCGAGTGCTCGCCGCTGGCGGCGTTTCGCGTGGTTGCGAGGTGAACCGTCCGGTAGCAGCTCTCCCGCCAGAAGTCGAGCAGTTCGGGCGTCGCGCCGAACCCGGTGCCGAGGTAGTCCACGTCGTTGTCGACCTCCTCGGCGATCTCGCCGAGCAGCTTCGAGCCGAGCCCGCGACGCCGCACGGCGTGGTGAGTCGCGATGCGCATGACCCGCAGCCCCGTCGGCGCGGCCGCCTCGGGGTCACGAAGTTGACTCGTCAGCACGTCCGGGAGCATGTTGCCCCGGACGCGCTCCCCGTCGTACATCGCCTCCCGAGTCGCCGCGTCGAGCCCCCCCTCGCGGGCGAGCAGCGCGACCGAGACGACGTGTCCGTCACGTGTCAGCGCCCGCAGCGAGAGGTTCGGCGCGTCGAGCAGGCGAGCGAGGTCGTCCGGCTCGGTTCGGTAGTGCGCGAGCACGAGCAGCCCGAACGCCTCCGAGAGCAGGTGCTCGTCCGCGAGCAGGTCGTCCGAGCCGACGGCGCGGTAGTCGACGGTCTCGGGGTTCGCGTCGGCGATCGCTGCCTCGACTGGCGGGCGGGCGTCGAGCATGAGCGCGCGAAACGCCCAGCCCTCGACCGGGTCGCCGCGGGCGTAGCGGATCGGGTCGTCCATCCGCACGTCGGTCACGCGCCGGTCCGACTCGTGGAGACGGTCGCGGAAGCGAACGGAGAACCCGCGCCCGGCGCCCTCGTAGCCGTGGACGGTCGTGACGAACGCCGCCGCCGGGGCGTCGAGCAGATCCGCGAGCAGGCGCACCGGAAGTGCGGCGGCCTCGTCAGCGATCGCGACGTCCACGTCGCCGGCGGCGTCGGCCGCCTCCGCCGGCGGGAGATAGCGGATCCGCCCTCGGCCGGTCGTGTCCTCGGACGATCCGATCTCCGACGACCCGACCTCGATCCGTCGTTCCTCGTCGACCGTCAGCGGCACGTCGACCTTCGCGAGCAGGGCGCGGGCACGCTCGAACAGCGCGCTCGCGCCGGCGAACGATGGGGCAGTGACGAGTACGTCGCGGCCGGCGGCCGCGAACGACGCCGCGGCGAGGCCGGCAGCGCTCGACTTCCCTCGTCCGCGGTCCGCCTCGACGACAACGGCCGAGCCCGGCGTGCGAAGCCGCTCCAGCGACGAGAGCGCGCGCGACTGGTCGCGAGTGAGACACGACTCGTAGGCGGCGGCGGGGAACCCGGGGCTCGTGGGCGTTGTCGGTTCCGGCTCTGGCGGCGGCGCCTCGTCGCCGGTCAGCCCGTGGCGTTCGATCTCGTCGGTGGTGTCGTCCTCCGGGGCCGCGTCGGCGTCGCCGTCGCTGCGGCTGGTGTCGCCGTCGCTGCGGCTGGTGTCGTCGTCATCGTTGTCGGGGCTGACCGCAACGATCGCGACGCCCGGGTGGGTTCGGAGCGTGTCGACGAGTCGAGTCCGGAAGCGTCCCGACACGTCGTCGAGGCCGAACGGCGGCACCGCGAGCGACTCGTCGAAGCCGTCACGGCGGTCCGGCCACTCGTCGAGCGGCGGCGCGAGCAGGACGTACAAACCGCCGCCGTCGACGGCGCCGACGGACTGGCCGACGGCGTTGGGCGAGAACTCCGCGAACGCGTCGAGGATCACGGCCTCACAGGTCGTCCCGAGCAGTCGCGAGGCGTGTTTGGGACGGTGGCGCTCGAACCGGAACCCCTCGCGCGTCGACAGCAGCGTCGTCTCGTCGTCGGCGATCCCGGCGGCTTCGATAGCGGTGAAGGCGGCGTCAAGGCAGTCGACGCGCTCGCCGTGGAGCACGAGCAGACGTCGCTGGTTCGTCCGGTTCGCCTCCGCGCGGAGGCGCGCTGCGAGGGCCGCGAGGTTCATACCCCCCGATTTCCGGCGGCCGGGATTGGGTCTTTCCGTCGGCGGCGTCGGTGCCGACACCCACGTTTAAGTTCTCATGCAATAATGTCAATCGGTAGCAATGCCCATTGATCCGAGCTTCGAGGAGAACCGCGAGCAGGTCGACGACCACGAGGGCCACGCGGTGTGGGGACCAGTCGAGGAGCCCGAGAAACTGGGCATCCACGGCACGCACGTTGCCGTCGACTTCGACATCTGTCTGGCCGACGGCGCGTGTCTGGAGGACTGTCCGGTCGACGTGTTCGAGTGGGTCGACGCCCCCGGTCACCCGGAGAGCGAACTTAAAGCCGATCCGGCCAACGAGGACCAGTGCATCGACTGTATGATCTGCGTCGACGTCTGTCCCGTGGACGCTATCGACGTGGACGCCGGCCGGGCGGGTCGCCTCTGAGCCTGAGCGCCTGTACGACCGGGATCGAGCGAGGTGTCCGGTCCGACTGACGACGACGACGGGTCCGGACGACACCGGACCACGGTGAGCGCCGCGGCTGCCTGAACCCTCCAGCGACCACCCGATCCGGGCCGTCGGCGGGAGGAAACGTTATATCCCGTACGGATGACATTATGTCGGTGAGTGGTACCAATGAACACGATTGTACTGACGAAGGGGGTTCCCGACTTCCGCGAGGGGAAGGTCTCGTTCGACGAGGACGGCCACCTGGAGCGGGGCACCACGCGACGGTGCTGGTCCGGGACGGATACCTCACCTGGGAGGAGGACCGCTTGAGCGTCGCCTACGAGGAGGCCGACGCGAGCGACCACCGGGCGAACGGGTTCCAGTACACCGTTCGCATGGCCGCCCAGCGAGACCTCGGCGGACTGGTCGGAGCGATCCGTGAGGTTGCGGGCGAGGGAGTGTACATCGAGGCGGAGACGGTCGCGGACATCATCGAGCACGACCAGGTCGTCTTGCGACACAACGAACTCCAGTCGCGGCTGTTCTTCGTCGCGACCGTCGAGGAGGAAGTCATCGGGTGGGTTCACCTCGACCTCCCGGAGGCGGAGAAGCTGAGCCACACGGCGGTCTTGACCGTCGGGCTGCTCCCGGAGTACCGGGGCAAGGGGATCGGGTCGACGCTGTTGGAGCGCGGCGAGTCGTGGGCGGCGGACAACGGCTTCGAGAAACTGTACAACAGTGTGCCCGCGACAAACGGGGACGCCGCCGAGTTCCTCGTGGCACACGGCTGGGAGCAGGAGGCCGTCCGCGAGGACCACTACAAGATCGACGGGGAGTACGTGGACGAACTGCTGATGGCCAAGGCGCTCGTCTGAATCAGGGCCACTCGGCCTCGTGCTCGGGTAACGGCTCCGCGACGACGCCGTCGCGCTGGACGAGCGTCCGCGCGTGAGCGACGCACACCTCGCGGTCTGCGGCCCACGGCACGTGGAGGCGAACCGCTGACGCGCTCTCACAGTCGTCCTCGGCGCACTCGCCCATCTCGATCCGGATCGGTCCTCCTACGGATTTACTCTACCGGCGATCGAGTTCGCCACGTTCAGGGACTCGGCCCCCGGCCTTCCAGCATGGAGCCCGTAGACCTTTCGCGCCGAATCGAGCCCGGGATGCCGGTGTATCCGGGTGATCCGGGCGTCTCCGCCGAGGCGAGCGCGACGATGGCGTCCGACGGCTACCGCGTCACGCATCTCTCGTTCACGACACACGTCGGGACGCACATCGACGCGCCGGCGCACATGGAGCCCGAGGGGGCGACGCTCGACGAGTACGAGATCGCGGCCTTCCGCTTCGACGCGCGGCTCGTCGACTTCACGGACGGAACCACCGACCGCGACCGAGATCAGGGTCGCGGGCTCGACACGCGAGAGGCCATCGAACCGAGGATGCTCCCGGACGACGCCCCGGACGCGGACATGCTCGTCTTTCGAACCGGATGGGGTGACCACTGGGGCGACGAACGCTACTTCGATCACCCATACCTCACGCCCGAGGCCGCGCGCCACGTCGCCGACCTCGACTGCGCCGTCGGACTCGACACAATCAACCCCGACCCGACGCCGACGGAGCGGGCGGAAGACGACGAGCCCGAGGGGACGCCCGCGCATCACGAACTCCTCGGGGCCGGGGCGTTCATCGTCGAGAATCTGGACCTCTCTGGGGACCTCCCCGAACGGTTCACGCTCCGCGCGTATCCGCTCCGCGTCGACGGCGACGGCGCGCCCGTGCGGGCGGTCGCCGAGTAACCGGCTCGGGGGCATCGAGCGGACATCGAGGCCGCCGCTGTCCCCCGATCGCACATGCAGGGAGGTGTCGTGGTTGGCCCTCACACGGGCGCGAAGCATTGAACACGTTTATACAGCCGTCCCGAGTACACAGTCAGTACGACCTGCTCGGGGTCGTGACCCGCTCCGTCGTCAGGGACTTATGACCGGCGGAGGTGTCGAGCCACCGAGCGGGAAGCCACACAACAATGTCAGTCTACGTCGACTACGAGACCCCTGCGGATCTCGCGGAGCGAAGCCTCGACGCGCTCGAGGTCGCCCGCGACACCGGCATCGTGAAGAAAGGAACCAACGAGACGACCAAGGCGGTCGAGCGCGGCAACGCCAAGCTCGTGTACATCGCCGAGGACGTCGAGCCCGAAGAGATCGTCATGCACCTCCCCGAACTCTGCGAGGAGAAGGGCATCGCCTACGTCTTCATCGAGACGCAGGACGATGTCGGCCACGCCGCCGGCCTCGAAGTCGGCTCCGCGGCCGCCGCCGTCACCGAAGCCGGCGACGCCGAGGAGGACGTCGAGGACATCGCGGGTAAGGTCGAGGAACTGCGGTAACCCACCATGTCCGCTGAAGAGCAAGAGAGCGGCTCCACGTCTGCCGAGGTCGTCGAGATCGTCGGCAAGACCGGGATGCACGGCGAGGCCATGCAGGTCAAGTGCCGCATCCAGGAGGGCGAAAACCAGGGCCGCATCATCACGCGGAACGTCCTGGGTCCCGTTCGGATGGGGGACATCCTCCAGCTGCGCGAGACTCAGCGCGACGCCGACTCCATCGGAGGTCAGTAAGCCAATGCCCCAGCAACGAGACTGCGACTACTGCGGCGCCGACATCGAGCCCGGTACGGGCACGATGTTCGTGGGCGTCGACGGCAGCGTCACGCACTTCTGTTCGGCGAAGTGCGAAAAGAACGCGGACCTGGGTCGCGAGGCCCGCGACCTCGAGTGGACGGCGGAGGGCCAGGAATGAGCGACCGAGACGAGCGCACGTTCGTGATGGTCAAGCCCGACGGCGTCCAGCGCGGCCTCATCGGGGATGTCGTCTCCCGGTTCGAGCAGCGCGGCCTGAAGCTCGTCGGCGCGAAGTTCATGCAGATCGACGAGGAGCTGGCCCACGAGCACTACGGCGAGCACGAGGGCAAGCCCTTCTTCGAGGGGCTTGTCGAGTTCATCACCTCCGGACCGGTCTTCGCGATGGTCTGGGAGGGCGCGGACGCCACCCGCCAGGTTCGGAAGATGATGGGCGAGACCGACCCCGCCGACTCCGCCCCGGGCACGATCCGCGGCGACTTCGGGCTCGACCTCGGCCACAACGTCATCCACGGCTCCGACCACGAGGACGAGGGCGCCAACGAGCGAGAGATCGCGCTGTTCTTCGACGACGAGGAGCTCGTCGACTGGGACCTCGACACCGCCGAGTGGGTGTACGAGGACGCCAACTGAGCGCGACCCGTCGTCTTCGTCTTCTGCGAGTCGATTCTTTTGATGCCGCGGTTCGTGAGCAACGCGTCTCGACGTGACCACGCCGGTTTCGGAGGCAGACACGTACATCCCCGTGAAACGTACTGCGTCCTCACTCACGACGGTCGTGTTCGCTCTCGCCGGGTTTGTCTTCCCGGAACGCACTCTCGACTACGCGGACCGACTTGCTCGCGGGGTTCGAGAATTCAGAGGATCTGGAGGCCAGCGACTGGCACGTCTCGCTGACGCGGTGGGTGTCGCTCCTCGTCGTCGTGGGGGCGCCGCTGGAGTTCCTCGCCGGCCGTCGTGACGCGCGCATCGAGAGGCGAGAGCCGGGCGCGAGAGCCGACGACGAGTAGTCGTCCGGCGCTCGTCAGTCGATCCGTTCGTCGGTCTCCTCGTATCGGTCGGCCAGCGCCGTGTAGTGTGCAGCGGCCGCCCGCGTCGGCGATTCCTCGAGTTCCGTCTTCGGCTCGGCCGGGACGCCGGCGACCAGCGTTCGCGGCGGCACCTCGGTCCCCTCGGTGACGACGGCGCCGGCGGCGACGACCGCCTCCTCGCCGACGTGGGCGTCGTCGAGGACGACCGCGTTCATGCCGACGAGGGCAGCCTCGGCGACCGTGGCGGCGTGCACGATGGCGTTGTGGCCGACGGTCACTTCCGGCTCCAAAACGGCGTCCTCGTGGAGCACCGCGCCATCTTGGACGTTCGACTCGCGCCCGACGACGATGCGCCCGTGGTCGCCCCGAAGCGTCGCGTTCGGCCAGACGCTTGCGCCGTCGGCCAGTTCCACGTCGCCGATGACGACGGACGCCTCGTCGACGTACGCCGAGTCGGCGATCGTCGGCTCGATTCCGTCGAACGATCTGATCATACGAGTCGATGCGGCCCCCCGGCGCTTGAATCTGTGGCGTCGGCGGTCGTGAACGCCCTGCCCCGGCTGTAACGACAGCATACAAGCCCGCCGGCGTGCAAGCGCGCACATGGTCACGTTCCTCGCAGGCGGCACCGGCACGCCGAAGCTCCTCGACGGTGCCGCCGACGTCTTCGCCCCCGAGTCCACCACCGTCGTCGGCAACACCGGTGACGACGTGGAGATCGGCGGCCACCTCGTCTGTCCCGACGTGGACACCGTTCTCTTCTCCGCTGGCGGCGTCCTCGACCGCGAGCGGTGGTGGGGGATCGAAGACGACACGACCGAGACGCACGCGGAACTCGCGCGCCTCGCCGACGCCGCCGGACTCGATGACGGCCCGCGCTACCTCTCGGACGAGGCGCAGACCGCCGGCCGCGATATCGCTCGCTGGCGCCGATTCTCCGGCGTCGCGGAGTTCATGGAGATCGGCGACCGTGACCGGGCGGTCCACGTCACCCGCACCTCGCTCATCGACGAAGGCCAGTCCCTCACCGAGGTGACCCGGACGCTCGCGGACGCCTTCGGCCTCGGCGTCGATCTGGTCCCGATGAGCGACGATCCCGTCGCCACGATCGTCCACACGGAGGACGGGTCGATGCACTTCCAGGAGTACTGGGTTGCGAACCGCGGCGGTCCCGCGGTCGAGGGCGTGGAGTTCCGCGGGAGCGACGCCGCGACCGCGACCGATGCGGTCCGCGCGGCGATGCGCGACGGGGTGATCATCGGTCCCTCGAACCCGGTCACGAGCATCGGGCCGATGCTCGCGCTCGACGGCGTCCGCGAGGCGCTGGCAGAGACGACCGTCGTCGCCGTCTCTCCCTTCGTCGAGGACCGGGTGTTCTCCGGCCCCGCTGCCGACCTCATGCGCGGCGTCGGCCGCGAGCCCAGCACCGCCGGCGTCGCCGAGTCCTACCCGTTCGCCGACGCGTTCGTGCTCGACGACGCGGACGGCACCGACCTCGACCGACCGGTCGTCCGAACCGACACGCGGATCGACGGCGCGAACGACGCCGAGCGCGTCGCCGAAGCCTGTCGGGAGGCGCTGGAGGTGGTCGGGTGAGCGACCGAGCAGTGACGCGGGCGGACGGGAGCCCGGCGACAGCGGCCGACCTCGGGGTCGACCCGCCGCTCGCGCTCGCGAGCCTGTCCGGGGAGTCGGACGCCGACTGGGCGCTCGCCGGCGCCCCGTCCGTCGGCGCGGCGTTCCTCGGCGGCATCGCACTCGACGCCGAGAGCCGCGCGGCCGTCCGGAGGATGGTCGCCGATCGGGATCGCGCGGAGTTCCGTCCGGCGGACCCGCTGGCGTGGATCGCCGAGCAGCTCGATGTGCTCGCCGAGTCGGACGCCGACCTCCGCGCCGGCGTGAACGTCCGCGCGACGAGCGCGGCGGCGATCCGCGAGGCGGCCGCGGTGTGCGCCGAGCGAAACGCGATCCTTGAGGTGAACGCCCACTGCCGGCAGGCGGAACTGTGTGCCGCCGGCTGCGGCGAGGCCCTCTTGGCCGACACCGACCGCCTCGCGACGTACGTCGCCGCGGCGGCGCGGGCGGGCGCCGACGTGAGCGTGAAGGTCCGGGCGGAAGTCGACGGCGTCGACCTCGCCGACACGGCTCGCGCGGTCGCCGACGCCGGTGCGGACGCCGTCCACGTGGACGCGATGGACTCGGAGGCCGTCGTGGGAGCGGTCAAGGACGCGGCGCCCGAACTCGTCGTGATCGCGAACAACGGCGTCCGCGACCGAGAAACCGTCCGCGAGTACCTCGCGTCGGGCGCCGACGCGGTGAGCGTCGGCCGCCCGAGCGACGACGAGCGCGTGCTCCGGCGGGTGCGGGCGGCGGTCGACGAGTGGACTGCAGACGCGGCGGCCGCCGGGACCAATGCCGAACGGCCGGAGGTGCCGCGGTGACCGACCGACCGAGCGCCGCGGACGCCTCGCGGCGCGGCCCCGCGGCCGACGCCGAACTCGCCCTGCTGTTGGAGGTGGCGGGGACGCCGAAGCCCGGCAACGTCGACCGCGCGCGCGACCTCGCGGACCTCCGGTTCGAGCACTTCCTCGCGGGCGCGGTCGGCGCCCGGCCGGGGCTGGAGCGCGCGGCCGCGGGCGACCCGATCGGGGAGGCGTTCGAGACGGCCGTCGCCGGCATGAGCGAGCAGTCGGGCGGAAACACGCAGTTCGGCTGTCTTCTCCTCTTGACGCCGCTCGTGCGCGCGGCCGCCGCAGACGACCGTCCGCTCGCGCCGGAGGGCGTCGCCGCGGTCTGCGAGGCGACGACCGTCGCCGACGCCGCCGGCTTCTACCGCGCGTTCGAACACGTCGACGTGGCGGTCGCGGACCCGCCGGCGGGGATGGACGCGCTCGACGTGCGCCGCGGCGCCGACGCGGTGCCGGCGCTGCGCGAGCGCGAGGCGACGCTGTTCGACGTGATGGCGGAGTCGGCCGAACCGATCGACGAGCGGGGAACCCCCGGCGACGCGAACGCCCGCGAGTGGGTCGAGGGGTTCCCGCGGACGTTCCGCGCGGCCGAGGCGATCGCCCGCGACGACGGGCCGATCGCCGACCGCGCGGCCCGGGCGTTCCTCGACCTGCTCGCAGAGGCCGACGACACGCTCGTGCGGACGCAACACGGCCCCGAAGTCGCCCGCGAAGTCCGCGAGCGCGCGGCGGAGATTGACTCGCTCGACGAGGCGGCAGCATGGGCCGACGAACTGGCCGAGCGCGGGGTCAACCCCGGAACCACGGCCGACATCACCGCCGCGGCGCTGTTCGTCGCGCTCGAACGCGGGGTGGCGGTGTGAGCGACCCCGACCGCGACGCAGTCGACGGGGGCGACACCTCCTTCGGGGGCGACGGCGACGGTGACGCGGCGACCGACTGGCCCGTCGACCTCGCGGGCGTCACCGAGTCGGTGGTCGCGACGCTCGGCCCGAACGGGCTGTGGAACCTCGCCGCGCTCGGTCTCCACGCTCCCGAGCACGACAGTCGACCCGCCGACGCGCCGGTGCGGGCGCGGACGTGGGGGCGCACGCGAACCCGACGGAACTTCGCCGAACGCGGCGGCGGCGTCGTCCAGTTCGTCGCCGACCCGCGGGACTTCGTCGACGCCGCGGCGACGGTCCGCGAGGAGCCGGAGCCGATGCTCGACTCGGCGGACGCGTGGGCGGAGGTGACCGCCGAGCGCGTCAACGCCGGCGAGCGCGGCGGCACCGAGTGGGTCGACTGGCACCTACACGTGAGCGACGCCGCCGTCGAGCGGACGGCGGTGCGGACGATCAACCGCGGGTTCGGCGCCGTGATCGACGCCACGGTCGCCGCCTCTCGGGTGGACGTGCCGGCGTACGACACCGAGGCGTTGCTCGCGCGGCTGCGGTACTTCGCGGACGTGGTCGACCGCTGCGGCGGCCCCGCCGAGCGCGAGGCGTTCCAGCGACTGCGCGAGGCGAGCGCGTGGGAGGACCGGGACGGGGACGGCGATAGCAACGGCGACGGCGGTGGGGACAGCGACGGCGATGGGGACAGCGACGGCAACGGGGACGGGGGCAAGGACGGCGACGCGCGCGTCGGCGACTAGCGGCCCAGCGACGCCGTCGCCCCGGAACGAACGCTTTTAGTTCGCGTTTCCTGTACCGTTGGGCATGGCGATCAAACCGAAGTACGTCAAGCAGCTGGCGACGCTGCTCTTGGAGAAGTACCCGCAGTCGTTCAACACCGACTTCGAGACGAACAAGGAGCACGTCGAGCAGCTGACGAACGTCGAGTCGAAGGGCGTCCGCAACCGCATCGCCGGCTACATCACCCGCAAGAAGGCCAGCAGCGCGGCCTCGGCGTAATCGGGACCTCGATTCTCGCGCGAGCCGCACCCCGCGAGCGGTCGCGCCGGCGCCCGCAACCGACAGCTTGAACGACGCGGGCCGTCGCGTGCGGGTATGTCGAGTTCCTCGCTCGCTGAGCGGCTCGGTACGTCCCCCGAGCGGGCGTACCTCGCGGCCGTCTTGGCGGCCACGCTCGCGATCGTCGCGGCCGCGCTCGCGTTCCCGGAGGCGGTGTACGACGGGTTCATCTGGCACTACTTCTGGGGCCCGGTGCAGGCGGACGCCAACTCCGCGGTGTGTGCGATCCGACCCGGGAGCACCGTCGAGTACCTCTACTCGAGTACGGAGTGTGCGGCCGCGGCCGAACCCGTCGCCTACCCCGGCTACACGCTCGTGTCGGAGGCCGGCTACGTCGCGATCCTCCTGGTCGCGCTCGCAGGCGTCGTGCTGCTGCTCCGGCGCCTCGATATCGCGCGGACGACCGACTTCTTCCTCGCGCTCGTCCCGTTTTTCGTCTTCGGGGGGGCGCTGCGCGTCGTCGAGGACGCCGACAACGCGATGGCGGATGCGCTGTTCCCATATCCGTGGAATACGCTGCTCATCAGTCCGATAATCTACTTCACCGTCTTCGCGCTCACGCTCGTGGTCGTGGTCGCAGTGGTCTGGCTGAGCCGCCGCGGGACGCTCGACGGGATAGAGCGCCCGATCCTCCTCGCCGGGATCGCGTTCAACGTCGTCACCGTCGGGTTCCTCGTCGCGCTCGCGGCGACGCCGGGGAATCCGGTCACCTTCTACCCGCAGGTGATCGCCGTCATTCTCGCCGGAACCGCGATCTCGACGGCGGCGACGTGGTACGCGACGAAGGCGTGGATCCCGTGGGTCCACTCGGGCACCGGGACCGCGGGGGTCGTCGTCCTCGCGGCCCACGCCCTCGACGGCGTTGCGAACGTTGTCGGCCTCGACTACATGATCGCGCTCGGCGCAGGGCCGAATCTCGTCCCCAAGCACCCGGTGAACCAGTTCATCGTCGACGCCGCCGGCGCCGCGTGGCCGTTCCTCGTCGTGAAGCTCGTCGCCGCCGTGTTCGTGCTCGCCGTCTTCGAGGAAGAGCTGTTCGCCGAGTCCCCGCGGTATGCCGTGCTGCTGCTCATCGCGGTGACGGCCGTGGGGATGGGGCCAGGGACGCGCGACATGCTGCGCGCGACGTTCGGTATCTGAGCGCGGGCGAACACGAACGCGAGGGGGTCGCTCCGACGCGGCCGGTCAGCGCTTCGAGGTCACGACCGCCCCGAGCGTCTGCGTCGAGATTGCCCCGTCGTGGACGTGGAACGTGTCGGTCGCGAACTCGTAGCTGTTGTCCGGCGTCTCGGCGTGCCAGACGATGTACGCGATGTCGCCCTCGACGACCCGCGTGTCCAACTGGAACTCGACGTCGCCCTGTCCGAACTCCGCGAACAGGCCCTCGAACAGCGTCCGGATCTCGTCGAGGCCGCGGAACGTTCCGCTCGTGTTCGTGATGACGACGGAGTCGTCCGTGTAATCCGCCAGCATCTCGTCCATGTTCTGGTCCATGAACGCGTCCAGATGGTGGTCGAGCACTGACTCGGTGGTGGCCGATAGACTGGTGGAAGCCATGCGGGATCAGATCACCGATCGACAGCGACGGGGAATTTCGTATCGTCAGAAAATCGCCGGTTGGTTGTCAGGAACTCAAAACGGCCTCGGCGGCGCGCGGCGAGTCGACGGATCGAACGAGGCGCCGCGGACTCCGCCGACTACTCCAGGACGACGAGCACGTCGCCCATGTCGACGGAATCGCCCTCGTCAACGAGCACCTGGCTCACGACGCCGCCCTTGTCGGCGACCACGTCGTTCTCCATCTTCATCGCTTCCAGCACGCACACCACGTCGCCGGCGGCGACCTCGTCGCCCTCGCTCACGTCGACCGAGAGGATGGTCCCCTGCATCTCGGCGGCGACCGCCTCGCCGTCGCCCTCGACGACGACCTCCTCGCCGCCGTCGTCCGCCTCGGCCACGTCGGGGCGCTCCATCCGGCCGGAGCCACCGCCCCCAGCGTTGGGGGTCGAGATGGCGGGCGCACCGCGCTCCTCCAGGCTCACCTCGAAGCGCTTGCCGTTCACCTCGACGGTGAACTCGCGCTCGGTCGACTCCTCATCGTCGTCGGCGCCGTCCAGGTCCGCGTCGCCGGTTCCCCACCGCTCTTGTGCCTCGGCGAAGCGCGAACGGTCGATCTCTTCGTCGAGGTACTTGGTGGTGTGTTTACCATCGACGAACGTCTCGTCGGTGAGCATCAGCCGGTGGAACGGGACGATCGTGACGACTCCCTCGATGTCGTACTCGGCGAGCGCGCGCCGCGAGCGGGCGAGACACTCCGTACGGTCGCTCCCGTGGACGATCAGCTTCGCGATCATCGAGTCGTAGTCCGTCACGATGTCGTCGCCTTGGCGGAGCGCGTCGTCCATGCGGACGCCGATGCCGCCCGGCGGGTCGTACGTCTCCAGGCTGCCCTGGTTGGCGGGCGCGAAGTCGTTGGCGGCGTTCTCGGCGTTGATGCGGAACTCCATGGCGTGCCCCTCCAATTCCACATCGTCCTGTGAGAACCCGATCTCCTCGCCCATCGCGACGCGCAGCTGCGCTTTCACGATGTCGATGCCCGTCAGCTCCTCGGTGACGGTGTGTTCGACCTGGATCCGGGTGTTGACTTCGAGGAAGTAGAAGTTCGCGTCCGGGCCGAGCGGCTCGCCGCCCTCGCGGTCGATATCCTCCTCGACGAGGAACTCGACGGTGCCGGCGTTCGTGTAGTCGGCCGCGCGGACGCCGCGGCGGGCCGCCTCGCCGATCTGCTCGCGGAGGTCGTCCGACAGCGCCGGCGACGGCCCCTCCTCGATGACCTTCTGGTGGCGCCGCTGGAGCGAGCAGTCGCGCTCGCCGAGGTGCCGGACGTTGCCGTGGTGGTCGGCGACGATCTGCACCTCGATGTGGCGGGGATTCTCCAGATAGCGCTCGAGGTAGACGGAGTCGTTCGAGAAGTACGCCTCGCCCTCGCGTTTCGCCGATTCGAGCTGGTCGGCGGCCTCGTCGGCCGACTCGACGACTTTCATCCCGCGGCCGCCGCCGCCGCCTTCTGCCTTGATTGCGACGGGATAGCCGTGCTCGTCGCCGAAGTCGGTGACCTCCTCGGGGTCGGTGACGGGGTCAGTCGTTCCGGGGACGATAGGCACGTCGGCATCGGACATGATCGTCCGGGCCTTCGTCTTCTCGCCGAGCGACTCCATCGCCTCGGCGTCCGGGCCGACCCACGTGATGCCCTCGGCGTCGCCGACCTTCGCGGCGAAGTCGGCGTTCTCCGCGAGGAAGCCGTAGCCGGGGTGGATCGCGTCGGCGCCGGCCTTCCGGGCGGCCTCGACGATCGCGTCCTGGTCGAGATAGGAGTCGGCCGCGCGGGCGGGGCCGACGTTGTACGCCTCGTCGGCGTAGCGGACGTGGCCGCCGTGTTTGTCGGCCTCCGAGTACACCGCGACGGTGTCGATGCCGAGCTCCGCACAGGCGCGCATCACGCGCACCGCGATCTCCCCGCGGTTGGCGACGAGCACCTTGTCGAACGCCTGAGTTTCGGTCATTCTTGCGAGGTGCTTCCGCAGGCCGTCTACTCAAACCGTCGGTTCGGGATCGCCGCTGGGTGAGAGCGGCCGTTGCTCGCGAAACGGCTACTCGAATCCGAGTACGAGCGTGGGGGCGCGAGGCGTGGCACACCGGGCGGTATCTAGACGGATCGTCGCCGGTTCAGAACCGCTTGGTCCGTCCGCTGGCCGTCCATTCGTCGGTGGGAGCCTCGCGGGGCACGCGCGCGCCGCGACCGCCCAGGGCGTCGAGGCGGCCCGCGAACGCCCAGCGCTTGCCGTCCCACGTCTCCTCGCCGTCCGCGGCGGCGGCCGCCGCGACCGCCTCCGAGTCGCGGACGTGCGCGCCGACGGCCGCGAGGATCGCCGCGGCCTCCTCGTCGTCGGCGTCGTCCGGGAGCGTCAGTCGCTCGGCGACCGGGGGTTCGTCGTCGGCCATCTCAGATCGGGATGTTGCCGTGCTTCTTGTCCGGGAGCGACTCGCGCTTCGACAGCAGCATCTCCAGGTCGTCGATGAGCCGCGGGCGCGTCTCCGTCGGTTCGAGCACGTCGTCGAGGAAGCCCTTGTCGGCGGCCGTGTAGGGGTTGGCGAACTCCTCGCGGTACTCGTCGATCAACTCCTGGCGCTTCTGTTCGGGGTCGTCGGCGTCCTCCAGTTCGTCGTCGTAGAGGATACTCACCGCGCCCTTCGGCCCCATCACGGCGATCTCGGCAGTCGGCCACGCGTAGTTCACGTCGCCGCCGATGTGCTTGGAGGCCATCACGTCGTAGGCGCCGCCGTAGGCCTTCCGCGTGATGACGGTCAAGAGGGGAACCGTCGCCTCCGAGTAGGCGTACAGCAGCTTCGCGCCGTGGCGGATGATCCCGTTGTGCTCCTGGTCGGTGCCGGGCATGAAGCCGGGCACGTCGACGAACGTGACGATCGGGACGTTGAACGCGTCACAGAAGCGGACGAAGCGCGCGCCCTTCTCGGAGGACTCGATGTCGAGCGTCCCGGCGTTCACGCGCGGCTGGTTCGCGACGACGCCGATCGAGTGGCCGTCAAGGCGGGCGAACCCGGTGACGATGTTCTTCGCGAAGTCCGCGTGCGTCTCGAAGAACGAGCCCTCGTCGACGACGCGGTCGACGACGTTCGTGATGTCGTACGGCTTGCGCGGCTCGTCGGGGACGATCTCGGTCAGCTCCTCATCGCGGCGGTCGGGGTCGTCCCACGGATCGACGCGGGGCGGGTCCTCGACGTTGTTCTGCGGGAGGTACGACAGCAGGCGGCGCATGTGGTCGAGCGCCTCCTCCTCGGAGTCTTCCGCGAAGTGCGCGACCCCCGACGTGGAGGCGTGGGTCTGGGCGCCGCCGAGCTCCTCGAAGCTCACCTCCTCGCCCGTGACGGTCTTGATGACCTCCGGGCCGGTGATGAACATGTGGCTCGTCTCTTTCACCATGAAGACGAAGTCGGTGATCGCGGGCGAGTACACCGCACCGCCGGCACACGGGCCCATGATGCCCGACAGCTGCGGGATGACGCCGGAGGCTTCGGTGTTGCGCCGGAAGATCTCCGCGTACCCCGCGAGCGATCCCACCCCCTCCTGGATCCGCGCGCCCGCGGAGTCGTTGAGGCCGACGACCGGCGCGCCCACGTCCATCGCCTTGTCCATCACCTTGCACACCTTCTCGGCGAACACCTCGCCGAGCGAGCCGCCGAAGACGGTGAAATCGTGGGCGAAGACGAACGTCTTGCGACCGTTCACCTCGCCGTAGCCGGTGACGACGCCGTCGCCCGGGATCTGTTTTTCCTCCATCCCGAACGCGTGGGTGTCGTGGGTCCGGAACTGGTCGAACTCGTGGAACGTGTCGTCGTCGAGGAAGTAGTCGATGCGCTCGCGCGCCGTCATCTTCCCCTTCTCGTGTTGGCGTTCGATCCGGTCCTCGCCGCCGCCCTTCTCGGCCTTCGCGCGCTTCTCGCGGAGCTCGTCGATGCGATCTTCCATCGTCACGGCCGGTCACCTCGAGTCGCAGCGGTCATTCGTTGGGTGGAGGGTGCGGCGAGGCGGCCCTTAGGGGTTCCGTAACAGGCTACGCTCCCTCGGGGTCGCCACGACCGGCGTCGTCGAGCACCGCCCCGATCCGATCCCACGTGATCTCGACGCGCGCACCGACCTCGCCCGCGGCGATCGCGCCGCAGGCGTTCGCGACCGCCAGCGCCCGCTCCAGCCCTGCTCCGCCGAGCCGCGCCGCGAGAAAGCCCGCGGCGAAGGCGTCGCCCGCGCCTGTCGTGTCGACCACGTCCGCGTCGAAGCCGTCGTGGGTGTGCGTCCGCCCGGTCGCGCGGTCGTGGACCTCCGAGCCGTCGCCCCCGTGAGTGACGACCAGCGTCGTGTCCCCCCGGAGCGCGCCGTAGCTCGTCGCGCCGTCGTCGTCCTCCGCCAGCAGCGCCGCCGCTTCCCGGCGGTTGGTGAACACCAGGTCGGCACGGGAGAGCGCGTCGGTGAAGTCGCGCTCGGCGAACTGCCGGCCCGGCGCGACGCTCACGGTCGCGTCGACCTCGCGCGCGCGCTCGGCCAGCGCGGCCGCGACCACCGGCGGCTGGTTCGTCAGGTGCAGGTGATCGGTGTCTGCGGTCAGCGCGTCCGGCGGGAGATCTTCGGCGGTGAACGCCTCGTTGGCTCCTCGGTTCGACAGCACCATCACCTCGCCGTCGGCGTCGACGATCAGGTACTTCACCGCCGTCTCGCCGTCCGCCTCCACGAGGCGGGTTCGGACGCCCGCCCGCGACAGCTCGCGTCCCGCGAGCGCGCCGGACCCATCGTCGCCGACGGAGCCGAACAGGGAGGCGTCGCACTCGAGCCCCGCAAGGACGGCCGCGACGTTGGCCGCGCTGCCGCCGCCGGCCTGGTGGCGCCGCTGGATCTTTACCTCGCCGTCGGGTGCCGGGAGCCGGTCGACGATCAGCGTCACGTCCCAGTTGACGTGGCCGACGCACAGCATGCTCGAACCGCCGGTCGGCGCGTCGCCGTCGCCCGTGCGGCCGCTCGCCTCGCGGTCGCCGTCGCCCCCGCTCATGTGGTCGGCTCCGTCGCGTCCGTGTCCGCCGAGTCCGCGTTCGTCCCGTCGGGCGCCTCCCACGGCCGGTCGGCGCTCTCGCCGAACAGCTCCCGCATCAGCGTGACGATGCTCTCGGGCGGGAATTGCCCTGACTCGGTGACGATGGCGTCGACGTACCGCGGCGGCGTCACGTCGAAAGCGGGGTTCTCGACGGTGATCTCGCCGATCTCCTCGCGGGCGCTCGCGTCGATCACCTCCGCCTCGTCGCGCATCTCGATCTCGACGGTGTGGCCGGTGAGCGTGTCGGGGTGGAGCTTGATCGTCTGGGCGGCGACCATGATCGGGACGCCCCGCTCGCGGGCGTTGACCGCGAGCCCGGAGGTGCCGATCTTGTTGACGACGCCGCCGTCGGCGGCGATAGAGTCGGCGCCCACGAGCACGTGATCGGCGTCGTCGAGGTACCGCCGCGCCGCCGAGTCGACCACGAGCGTCACGTCGACGCCCATCCCGCGCAGTTCCGCCGCAGTGATGTGGCCCTGGTTGCGCGGGCGCGTCTCCTTGACGATCGCCGAGACCTCCTTCCCCTGGTCGACGGCGTGCTCGACGCACGCGAGTGCGTCCGTCGAGTGGCAGTGGGTCATCACCGTGTCGCCGTCGCGGAGCCGGTTGGCGCCCACGCGACCGAGGTCGTTCTGGGCCCGGTCCAGTCGGTCGGTGAACGCGGTCGTCGCCGCCAGCACCGACTCGCGGAGCGCCTCCACGTCGTCGCCCTCCATCCGCCCGAGGGTGTAGCGGAGGGCGTTCGGGAGCGACACGGCCGTCGGGCGGGTGTCGTACAGCCGGCGGCCCGCGTGGCGCATCGCGCGCCGGTACGCGGCGGGCGTGTCGGCGGCCGTCTCGCGCGCCTGCGCGGCGAGCGCGTCCGCGGCCGCGGCCGCGATGGTGGCGGCGCCCCGGATCTCCATCGTCGCGATGTCGGCGGCGGTGTCGTCGACCGCGTCCGCCAGCGGGGGGTCGTCCGTCATGACCGCCCCGTTCGGGGCGCCGGGTTATCAGTTGTCGGGGTCGTCGTGCGCCGCCCTGCCCGGAACGCGCCGGCAGGCACGCGGCCGGCCGGCGATCCGCCGCCCCGACCGCGCTCCCGCCCCGCTCAGGTCGACCCCGAGAGGAAGCGCTCGGCGGCCGCGAGGCACTCGGGCTCGTCGGCGACCGCGGAGAACCCCTCGACCAGCCGCGCGCGCTCGTCGGGGTCGGCGGCGGCGGCGCGGACGTAGCGCTTCACCAGCGCGACCGCCGGCGCGGGCGCCGCACAGACCGCCTCCGTCAGGTCCGAGACGGCGTCGTCGAAGTCCCCCTCGCCGACGACCCGGTTCAACAGCCCCCACTCCGCGGCGGTCCCGGCGTCGACCGGATCGCCGGTGAGCGCGAGTTCGAGCAGCCGCTTGCGGCCGCACGCCTCGCCGACGCGCGCGACGGCGTACGGCGGGTAGGCGCCGATGCTCGCCTCCGGGAGCGCGAACGTCGCGTCCGCGGTCGCGACCGCGAGGTCGGCGGCGGCGACGATCTCGAACCCGCCGCCGTACGCCGGGCCGTCCACGGCCGCGATCACCGGGACCTCGACCCGCTCGGGGCCGAACAGCGCGTCGTACAGCCGGGTCGCCAGCGTCGCCGGCGCCACCTCGTCGCCGAGCCCCGCGACCGAGGCGATGTCGTCGCCCGCGCAGAAGGCGTCGCCGGCCCCGCGGAGCACGACGGCGCGCGCCTCCTCGGCGCCGCGGTCGAGCGCGTCGCGGAACTCGGCGAGGCCCTCCAGCGTCAGCGCGTTCCGTTTCTCCGGGCGGTCGAACGTCACCGTCGCCACCTCACCCGTCAGGTCGTAGCGGATCACGCCGTCGCGTTCCGCCAGGGAGATGATAAACGAGCGGGCCGAGCGGGTCCCGCGCCGTCGCCGCGACTCACTCCGTCCGGACCGTCGAGACGCGCGCGTTCTCCTTGAGCCGGATCCCGACGCCGTCGCCGTCGACGGTTCGGCTCACCGTGAGGGGGAGCGCCGGGAGCGACGCCGTCCGGAGAGACGGATGGGTGGCGCCGCGCGCGACGAGTCCGGTTCTCGGCTGTAGCGTGACCGGGTCGTCCCCCGCCAGCGACTCGTTCAGCGTGATCACGTACGTGCCGGCCGCGAGGTCCCACCAGCCGTAGTCGTCGTCCTGGTCGCGCTTCTCGGGGTCGATCGCCGCGAGCGAGGCGTCGACGAGTTCGCCCCCGCTGAAGTCGACGGCGCCGGGAACGTCGACCTCGTGGACGCCGGCGAGCGTCAGGTCGACCCGGTCGCCGTCCCCGCGGACCTGCGTCTCCTCGTGGACGATCCCGTCGAGCCTGTCGGCGAGCGTCATGCACGTCGGTTGTGCCGCCGGGGGCAAGAGCGCGGCGGCGACGCGTCGTTCCTGGGCGGCTCGCCCGCGAGCGGGGCGGCGGTCCACCGAGACGCTCGCTTCGCTCGCGTCTCGCCCCGTACGTGGCGGCTCGGCCAGAGGACTTCGCCGTCGGCCCGCCGAGCCGGCTTCGCCGGCTCGCCTCAGTCGTCGGCGGGCGCGGCGTCCTCGACCGCCGGCACGTCGATCTCGCCGGCGTCCAGTTCCGCCTCGACTTCCCGGGCGGCCTGCACCATGTTCTCCATCTTCGTGTAGGCGGCCTCCCGGGGCAGGAGCTTCAGCCCGCAGTCGGGGCTGATCGTGAGCTTCTCGGGCGGGACCACCTTCAGCCCCTGCAAAATGTTCTCCTTGATCTCCGCGACGGGCTCCACCTCGGCGACATGGGCGTCGACGACCCCGAGCGCGAGGTCCGGCGCGAAGTTCCCGTCGGCGAACGTGTCGATCTGCTCGTAGTCGTCG
The DNA here is from genome assembly GCF_900129775.1 of Halobaculum gomorrense. Taxonomy (GTDB): domain Archaea; phylum Halobacteriota; class Halobacteria; order Halobacteriales; family Haloferacaceae; genus Halobaculum; species Halobaculum gomorrense. The sequence continues at coordinate 89,728 of NZ_FQWV01000006.1, forward strand.
TTGCACAGCTCCACGTCGAACTCGTCGATCGGGTAGTCGTTGATCTCGGGGTAGACGCGCGAGTAGTCGCCGTAGCAGACGTGGAGGCCGATGCGGACCTCGTCGTCGATATCGCTGACGATGCGCTCCAGGCACTCGCCGACGATGGCGTGGTCGTCCGGCGTCGTCGCCAGCGCGGGCTCGTCGATCTGGATGTAGCGGGCGCCCGCCTCGACGAGCTTCTCGATCTCCTCGTTGACGAGGTCCGCGAGGTCGTACGCCAGCGCCTCGTCGTCGTCGTACGCCTCGTTGAACGCCCAGTTCGCGAGCGTGTACGGGCCCGTGATCGGCACCTTCACGGGTCGCTCGGCGACGTCGTCGACGAACTCGAACTCGTCGACGAGCCACGGCTCGTCGTACTCGACGCCCTCGACGACCGACGGCTTGTCGAAGTAGTTGTGGCCCCACACTTTCACCGGGCCGTTGAACTCGTAGCCGTCGATGCGCTCGGCGAAGAACTCGACCATCTCCTCGCGGCGCATCTCGCCGTCGACGACGGTGTCGAGGCCGGCGCGCTCGTGCTCGTGGGTGATGACGCGACAGGCGTCGTCGGTCGCCTCGGCCCATTCCGTCTCGCCGAAGGAGTGCTCGTCGTCCTCGAAGTGATCGCGCGCACGGTTCAGCCACTTGGGCTTCGGGTACGAGCCGACGACGGTCGTCAGCAGGAAGTGATCGCTCTCGTGACTCTCCGGGCGGAACTGCTCGCGGTTCTCGGGGTTCCGGCTCATGCCTCCACCTCCGTCTCCGCGGCGTCGGCAGCGGCGATCTCGGCCGCCTCAGCGAGCACAGAGAGCTTCGCCTGGTGCTTGTTCACAGGCAGGTAGAACGTCTCGGTGTTGGGCGTCACGTAGGTGGTGTCGAACGCCTGGGCGGGGATCTGGTCGTGGACCCACTCGACACGCTCGGCGACCGTCTCGGGGTCCTCCACGAGCGTGTTCTGCCCGTCGACGAGGCCGAGCGCGATGTCGTCTGCCGTGCCGAGCTCGTTGATGCACTCCAGGTTCGCCTCGCGGTCGGCGGCGACGAAGTCGAAGCCGACGGCGTCGACGTCCGCGTCCATGAGGTGGGCGTACGCCGTCTCCTCGAACGCCTCCCAGTACGTCTGGACGACCACGTCGGCGTCCGTCGCGCCGGCGACGCGGTCGATCGCCTTGCTCGCGAGTTCGTTCAGGTCTTCACCCGGTGCGTTCGTCACGTAGGAGGGCTCCAGCAGGAACAGCGTCTCATGGGCGGGGAACGCCTCGACCTCGCCCGCGAGGAAGTCGCCGACGGCGTCGAGGAACTCGGCCTCGTCGCCGTAGTGATCGTCGGTCGCCAGGTCGGCGAGCGTGTACGGCCCTGGCAGGACCGCCTGCAGCGCGTCGCCGTCGTCGAGCAGGTCCGCGGCGGCGTCCAGCTCCGCGGCCACGTCGCCGGAGGCGTCGAGGTCGGCGACGACGCGCGGGTCGCGGTAGAAGTTGTTGTTGTCGTAGTAGCGGACGATGCCACCCGTCTCGACGGCCTCTTGAACCGTCAGCGGGTGCGCGAGCATGTCGTCCCAGCGGCCCTGGCCCTCGACGATACGGTCGAGGCCGGCGTCGCGCTGGTCGGCGACGAAATCGGCGCGCACGTCGGCGTACGCATCCGCGACGGCGGCGTCCTCGTCGCCGTCGATGAGGTCGTGTTTCTGGTGGCCCTTCAGGTCGGAGAGGTCGTCTTTCGCCCAGTCCGGGAGCGGATACAGCCCCGGCGTGGTGGCGACTACATCGATCATCGACAGTAGCTACGAAATTCCGACCCATAATACTTCTTGTTCAGATGAATGTCTGAGAGTTATTCTCTGTCGGTTCGGTGTCGCAACGCGAGGATCGAGAGCGTCTCGAAGGGGTACGACTCCTCGGCAACGGTCTCCGCGTGGAGGCCGCGAGCGACGGCGTACTCAACTACGTCCGCGAACCCCGCAAGCGAGGAGACGAGCAGGAGCGCGACGCCGTCCGGCGCGAGCGCGCGCGCCAGGTCGTCGAGGAACGGCTCGATGAGGTCGCGGCCGGACTCGCCGCCCGACAGCGCCACCTCCTGCCAGTCGTCCCACTCGTTGTCGGGGTCGGTCGGGAGGTACGGCGGATTGAACAGGACGGTGTCGAGCGCGCCGTCGCGGAACGGCCCGAGGAGGTCGCCCCGGATGGCCTCGACGCCGCGGTCGTGCGCTCGCTCGCACGCGTGCGGGTTCACGTCGCTCCCGATCACGCGCGTCGCGTCACCCTCCGTCCGGACGCGGTCGGCGACCCAGCCCGAGCCGGTGCCGACTTCGAGCGTGACGCCGCGGGCGTGCTCGACGGCCGCCCCGGCGAGCAGCCCGGAGTCCTCCGCGGGAGCGTACACGGGCGCGTCCAGCCCCCTCCGCTCGGCGAGCGCGTCGCGGGTCTCCGTCGTGTCCGCCTCGTGAGCGTCGCCGCCCTCGGGCGCCTCAGGCATCGTCGCCTCGGGCGGATGCGCCGTCGTCCCCCGCGCCCGACGGAGCGCCGTCGCTCGTCTCCCCACGGGGGGTCTCGCCGTCGGCGGCCCCGAGTTCGTCGCTGTCGGGGCGCCCGGACAGCTCCCGCTGCGGGAACGGGATCTTGATGCCGGCGTCATCGAACGCCTGCTTCACCGCCAGCGTCACCCGAGTGCGGGCCTTCCACATCTTCCGGGCGCTTGGGTTGCTGATGTAAAACCGCAGGCGCATCCCGATCGCGGAGTCGTCGAAGCCCGTGAGCACAGCGTGGGGCTCCGGCGGCGACAACACGAGGTTGTGATCGCGCATCGCCTCCTCGGCGATCTCGATCGCCTCCTCCAAGTCGGCGTCGTAGTCGACGCCGACATCGACGTTCAGGCGGAGGCGGCCCTTTCGGGACCGGTTGAGCACGTCGGTGTTGGTGACGATGTCGTTCGGGATCATCACGTACTCGTCGTCGAACGTCCGGATCCGGGTGTTGACGATCGTGATGTCGGTGACGATCCCCTCCTGATCGCCGATGACGACCCAGTCGCCCAGCTCGAACGGCCGGGAGAACAGGACGACGAACCCGGCCAGCACCGCCCCGAGCGTCTGGCGCGCGGCGAGCCCGAGAACGATGCCCGCGAAGCCGGCGCCGACGAGGAGACTGCCGGGGTTGACCCCCCAGACGGCGAACACGACGACCAGCGAGACCGCGTACACCGCGACCTGAACGATGTGGTGGGCGATCTCGCTTTGGTGGTCCGACAGCGCGCTTCGCTCCGTTCCGACCTTCCGGATCGTCCGCTTCGTCAGGCGGGTGATCAGCGTGGCGCCCCCCAGAACGCCGATTGTCAACACCGCCCGAGCGACGTTCCGGCCGGAGAACACCTCGGCGGGGACCGCGGTGTCGAGCAGCGACACGCCCCGCCAGACGACCACCACGAACAGCCCGAACCCGATGACCGCCGTGGCGACCGCGGCGGCTTGGAGCGATTCGATCGCGAGGTCCCTGTTGTCGAATCGATCCTTGAGGAGAGGGCCCATCCGCCGGATCCCGACGAGGAGCGCGACCAGCGCCGCCATCGCGAACACCGTGGCCGCGATCTGTGCGCCGGTCGTCGGGACCGCCGACTGGATCCACGAGACGAGGTCGGTCGCGGCCGACGCCGCGGCGTCGCCGCCGGGGACGCTCGCAGTTTCGGTGCCGCCCACCGGCGTTGTCGTTCCGTGTTGCGTCACTGTCCCGGGCCGATGTCGCTCGCGCCTCGCGCCACCTGCGCCAGCGCCGCAAACGATGCAGGGGAAAGCTCTCCCGGACGCCGCGAGAGCACGTCCTCGTCAGTCGCTGCCACGACCGCGTCGGCGTCCGCGATCCCCGAGATGTGGGCCGTGTTGCGGATCGCGTTGCGCACCGTCTTCCGGCGTTGCGTGAACAGCGCCTTCACGAACCGCAGGAAGAACGCCTCGTCGTCGACCTCGTAGTCGGGCGCGCGCGGCGCGCAGCGGACGACCGCGCTCTCGACGCGCGGCTGCGGGTCGAACGCCTCGGGCGGGATCCGCTCGACGACCTGCACGTCGGCGTAGTGCCGGGCCGAGACCGAGAGCCGACCGTACTCGGCGGTCCCCGACTCGGCGACCATCCGGTCGGCGAACTCAGCCTGGAACATCAACACGAGCGGCCGCCCGAGCGGGAGCAGCCGGAACGAAATCTCCGAGGAGACGCCGTACGGCAGGTTCGAGACGGAGGCGGTGAACGGCGGGAGGTCGACTTCGAGGGCGTCACCAGCGAGGATCTCGAGTCGGCCCCCCTCGATCTCGTCGGCGAACTCCTCGCGGAGGAACGCCGCGAGGTCGCGGTCGCGCTCGACGACCGTCACCCGGTCGGCTGCGGCCAGCAAGCGGTCGGTGAGCGCGCCCGTACCGCCGCCGATCTCGAGGACGTGCGAGCGGTCGGCCTCCTCGGGAAGGTACGACGGGAGCCTGTCGAGCACGCGGTCGTCCACGAGGAAGTGCTGGTCACGGTCGGGGTCGCCGCGGACCCCGGCGCGCCGCCGGAGGTCGTCGGGGTCGCGGAACTCCGGGGTAGCGTCGGTCATTGCCCCCCGTTGACCGTCGCGGGCGGTAAATCCGTCCATTCGATCCGACCGGTCGAGACGAGCGACCGGCTCAGGACTTGTTCGCCGTCGGCGCGTCGACGCCGACGAAGATCCGGTACTTCAGATCGTCGTCGCGCAGTTCCTCCATCACGCGCTCAACGAGTGTCTCCTTCGGGTCGTGGAGCCCGGAGACGCGCTCGCTCAGGTCCGCGAACGACTCGAACGGCCCGCGCTTGCGAGCCTCCAGGATGTTGTTGCGCAGCTTCTTGCCGATCCCTGGGAGGAGATTGAGCTGGTGGAGCCGGAGGGTGATCGGCTCGGCGTCGTTGTAGAAGTCGACGAACCGCCGCTCGTTCTCCTCGACAATGTCCGCGACCACGTACTCCAGTTCCTGGCGGGCGCCGCGGTTGAGGTCGTCGTAGTCGACCTGACGGGCGCGCTTGATCCCGGCGGCCGTCTCGGGTTCGATCTCGACGCGGTCGTCGATGGTGAACTCGGCGTCGTCGGTCAGCTCGAACTCGAACAGCCGGAAGTCGCGCTCGCCAAGCCCGTACGCCACCGCCGGCCGCCGGTGCTGCGGGCGGTCGTCGTCCGCGCGCCCGTGCGGGAGGTACTCGAGGACGAACGCGTACACCCCTTCGTCGGCGGCGGCGTCCGCGGAGTCGTCGCGCTGTGCGTCCGAATCGGCGGCGCTGTCGTCGGCCTCCGCCGCGCTGCCGGGGGGGTCACTCGCGGCTCCCGAGTCGCGATCGTCGTTCATGCCCGCCGATAGGTCGGCGGAGGTGATAAAAGGTCGTCGCCGCGTGCCGACGACTGCGGGGCGACAAGAAAACCGAGCGAGCCGCCGAGTCGACGTGACGGGGCGTCGCGAAGAGTTACGCGTACTTCGCGACGACGTTGAGGATCTCGTCGAGTTCGTCGCCGTCGAGCGCGTACCGCTCCTGTGCGTACACCGCGCGGACCTCCGTCCGGTCGCGCGGGAGGAGGTCGGCGAGCTTGTACGCCTGGGCCTCGTCGACCTTCTCCAACTCCAGCAGCTCCTCGACGAGTTCGAGCGAATCGTCGGCGTCGAGGAACGCGAACCGATTGACGTGGTCGACCGCGCGCGCCAGCTCGTAGCGCATCTCGCGGTCCTCGTCGGTGGCGCGATCGGCCTCGACTGCGCTGAGCAGCTCCTTTGCCTGGGAGACGGTGAGGTACTCCTCGCTCAGCTTCTCCTTGAAGATCGTCATCGGGTCTACTCGGTCTGGGCCTTCAGGTGGGCGGGCTTGGCGAGAATCGTCTTGGCCTTGCCGCCGTCGACGATCTCGACTTTGAACGCGGCACCCTGCTTGCCGATGACGGTGCCGGTGTGTCCGTTGAAGCGCGGGTGGAAGCGGCCGTCGGTGACCGAGGGGTCCAGCTTGAGGTGGACCTTCTGGCCGTCATCGAACTCGGCGATCGCGCGCTGGGGCGGTGAGGTACCGCGGTCACGGGGGTCGTTCGAGAGCTTTCCGCGCGTGCTGTGAAGGGGTCCGTTCGAACTCGGCATAGTCGTGCACACGTCTTCTCTTGTCGCGGGTATAAATGGTGCGTTCCGCGGCTCGGATGCGGCGGAGTCACACGGCGGGCCCTCCGCCGCCGTGGACTACACGAAGACGCCGACCCCCGTGACCTCAGCGAACAGGAGCACGCCGACGGTGACGCTCGCGAGGCCGCCGACCACGCGCACGGCGTCGGCGTACCCCGCCGCGCGGTCGAGTCCCCACGAGGCGACTCCCATCGCCATGATCGTCGAGACGGCGAATCCGGCGAGGAATCCCGCGCCGTCGATCGTGGACTCGGCGCTCGTCGCGAGGGCGACGACCACGCCGCCGCTGCCCGCGAATCCGTGGATCACCCCGACGCTGAACGATTCGCGATCGGCGTGCGAGTGGGTCAGGCCGACCGCCCGGCCGAACACGTGGAGGTGACCGTGGCGGGCTGTCGAACCGCCGTCGTCGCTCTCGCCGCCGTGAACGTGCCCGACGAGTGCGCGTCCCAGTGACGGCGCCCCGACGACCGCCCGGAGGCCGAGCACCACGAGCACGAGCGCGACGACCGCTTCGAACGCGAGGGCGACGCGCTCAGGAACGCCCACGCCGAGCGCGAGAAACCCACCCCCGAGGGCGACGACCGGCACAGCGTGGCCAAGCCCCCACGCGACGCCGGTCGATCCCGGCTGGTCGGTTTCGCCGACGAGTGCGGCGACGGCGGCGACGTGATCGGCCTCGAACGCGTGGCGGACGCCGAAGGCGCCGCCGACGAGCAACGCGGTGGAAAGCACGGTGACAGCGAGGACGGTGGCGGAAAAAGCGATGCCGGTTCCCGCGAAGGCCGCGCTCAGGCGCCGATGTACTCTTCGTTGATCTCCCACTCGCCGCGGTCGTTCTCGACGAGGTACTCGCCGTAGTACGGGACGCGGTCGGAGACGACCTCGCGGAACGCCTCGCGGATCTCGGGGGTCGTCATCTCGCCCATCGACTTGAGGTCGTCGTTGCGGTTGAGACAGCCCTTGAGGTACCCCTCGTGGGTGACGCGGACGCGCCCGCAGTTGGCGCAGAAGTCGTCGTTCTCCACCGGGTCGACGATCTCCACCATGCCGAGGCCCGCGGCGTCCGGCGACGCCGCGGACGCTGCGTCAGCGTCGCCCACGTAGTAGCGCTTGCGGTCGTGCATCTCGCGGTGCTCGACGCGGACGGCGATCTCCGACAGCCAGTCGTGGACCCGCTGGATGTCGATGTTCCACTCCGGACGGCCGGTCAGCTCGGGCATGTACTCGATGAGCTGGAGCTGGAGGCCGTCGTTTTCGGCGACGTGCTCGACCATCCCCTCGACGTAGCCGGCGGTGTGCTCGAACACGACCATGTTCAGCTTCACCGGAGCGAGTCCCGCGTCGACCGCGCAGCGGACCCCCTCCAAGACCTGCTCGTAGGCGCCAGATTTGGTGATCTCGGCGAACGCCTCGGGGTCGAGCGCGTCCTGCGAGACGTTGACGCGATCGAGCCCCGCGTCAACGAGATCCTCCGCGCGGCCGGGCAGGAACGTCCCGTTCGTCGTCATCGAGGTCTCCATCGAGTCGGGCGTGCGCCGGATGATCTCCTCGAGATCGTCGCGAAGCATCGGCTCTCCCCCGGTGAACTTCACTGCGTCGACGCCGAAGTCGGCGGCGACCTCCAGGAAGCGGACCACGTCGTCGGTGGACATCTCGTCGTCCTGCGGGTCCATGGGGCCGCGCGTGTCCCCCAGCCCCTCGTTGTGGCAGTAGACGCAGTCGAAGTTACAGCGGTCCGTGAGCGAGACGCGCACCCCGGTCACCTCCCGCCCGAAGTCGTCGACCAGCGGTGTCGGCATTATGTTAGCATCCTTCGTTCGCGCGTACTTGAACGTATGGGACGATCGGGAGGAATAGTAACTAATTATAGTTACTTCCGACGTATCCGATTAGAGACAACGATCGCACTCGGCGGCCGACGGACTTCCCCGTGGGAAACCCTTATTCGGAGCGCTCGCCGACGGCAAGCCATGGATGAAGCCGCCGTACGCGAGCGTCTCGAGGGCGTCGAGGATCCCGACCTCGGGGATGACATCGTCTCGCTCGGCCTGGTGAACGCAGTACAGGTCGACGACGAGGACGGCGTGATCCGGGTGTCGCTGGCGCTCGGCGCACCGTACGCCCCCCACGAGACCGAGATCGCTGAGGGGGTTCGCGACGCGCTCGCGGACACCGACTACGCGCTCGACATCTCCGCGAACGTCGAGTCGGACCTCTCGGCGAGCGAGGAGGTGCTCCCGAACGTGAAGAACGTCATCGCCGTCGCCTCCGGGAAGGGCGGCGTCGGGAAGTCGACGGTCGCGGTGAACCTCGCGGCCGGACTCTCACAGCTCGGCGCGCGCGTCGGCCTGTTCGACGCGGACATCTACGGGCCGAACGTGCCGCGGATGGTCGACGCCGACGAGGCGCCCCACGCGACCGACCAGGACACGATCATCCCGCCCCAGAAGTACGGGATGAAGCTGATGAGCATGGCGTTCCTCGTCGGCGAGGATGACCCCGTTATCTGGCGCGGGCCGATGGTCCACAAGCTGCTCACCCAACTGGTCGAGGACGTGGAGTGGGGCGCGCTCGACTACCTCGTGCTTGACCTCCCGCCGGGCACCGGCGACACGCAGCTCACGATCCTCCAAACGCTGCCGCTCACGGGCGCAGTCATCGTCACGACGCCCGAGGAGGTCGCGCTCGACGACGCCAACAAGGGGCTGCGCATGTTCGGCAAGCACGACACGAACGTGCTCGGCATCGTCGAGAACATGTCCGGGTTCGTCTGCCCGGACTGCGGCTCCGAGCACGAGATCTTCGGCAAGGGCGGCGGCAAGCAGTTCGCCGCGGACAACGACCTCCCGTTCCTCGGGGGGATCCCGCTCGACCCGTCGGTTCGCGCCGGCGGCGACGGCGGCGAGCCGGTCGTCCTCAGCGACGAACCCGGCGAGGTCGGCGACGCGTTCAAGATCGTCACCGAGAACGTGGCCAACAACGTCGGCGTCGTCCAGCGCCGGAAAGTGAGCCGGCGCGCACAGCAGAACTCTCCGACGCAGTAATTCGGGACGGCAACCCCGCGGTGACCCTCGACGGCCCCGTGGCGACCACACCAGTTTTCCGGAGTGTCTGACGGAGTCGGAAAGTGATTAGCCGCGGGCCCGCCGAACCCGGGGTATGAGCGACGAGGACGGAGACGCGGACGCCGACGAACTCCCGGAGGCCATTCAGGAGGACGACCCCGACTGGCAGCTCGCCCCGGACTCTAAGGAGGAGTTCGTCGCCGACGCGGAGACGAGGGAGTTTCTCCGCACGATCGCCGAGGACGTCTACGGCGACTCCGGTGAATCGAAACAGCTCTCGGCGATCCTCTATCGCGTCTCGGATCTGTACGATCCCGACGAGGACACCTCTCCCGAGGAGATCTATCTGAACGTCCGGCGTATCATGCAGATCAAGGAGCGGGGCGGATTGAAGCGGGAGTAGGGGACGTCATTCAACAGCGTAGTCGAGACGGAACTTCTGATAGGATTCTGCTACGAATTGACCGGACTGAACTCTGGCGATTCGGATCCCGTTTCGAACACCGTGGAAGAGCCGAGTCGCGCATGTAGCACTACCACGTACTAATCTACCCTCTTGACGCCGGTAATCGCAAATCGTGCGCCCCCCGAGATACTCTCGGTAACCTGTATCTCCCAATCGTGGCCGGTAACAATCTGCTGAACAATATTCAACCCCAATCCCGTCCCGCCCGGGTTCGTCGTGAACCCGGTCTCAAAAACTCGATCACGCTCTTCGGGTGGAATTCCAGGTCCATCATCGACGACTGAGAAGCCGTCCGACTGTGCTTCGACGGTTACCTCTACATCTGCCCCGGCGTGTTCGATAGCATTTCGAAATAAGTTCTCGAACAATTCCCGTAATCGGGACTCATCCGCAAGTATCTGCGTATCGGAGCCTGCCAACCGCAGGTCGGCGTCGATCGTTGCGACTGAGTCCCAGGCTTTCGTCACGGTGTCGAACAACGACACTGGGTCTGTCTCCCCGACCAGTGTGTTCGTCCGTGCGAGCTGTAACAGCTCAGACACCAGCGAATCCATCCGCTCAAGCGCGTTGTCAACGAGAGTTAGCTCATCGCAGTTGGCGTCTGCCTGTAGCATATCGACATAGCCCTGCGCGACGTTGAGCGGATTCCGAAGGTCGTGCGAGACGAGCCCGGCGAAATTCTCCAGACGTTCGTTCTGCTGTTGAATTTCACGCTCCTGCGCCTTGCGTTCAGTACTGTCTTTGATCGTCCCAAAGTGGTACGGCACCCCGTCAATCGTTCGCTGCGTCGTGACCGTTGCCACGGGCACGCGGTTCCCACTGTACTCATGGATAGTCTCCGCCTGCCGTGTGTCACCGTCAGCGAATGAGCCCCAGTACGCGTCGAACGTGTCGGGGTCGACCTCGGGTGCGACCTCCCAAATCGGTACTCCGACCAGATCGGCCGGCGTGACTGAGAACAGCTCAGCGTAAGAGTCGTTCACGTAGAGATACCGACCGTCTTGTCCGTATATCCCGACGCCGACGCCGACTGCCTCGACTATCTGCTGGAAAAACTCGGAGGAGAGATCATCCGGTATCGAGTCGCCGTCGCTCATATGTCGACTTCTCTGTCGGCTGGTTACTTACTCTTTGGTAGGTCCGCACCGATCGATGAGGGCTTCACCTATATCTATCAGAGATCGCTCCCTTGGTGAGTCCTGTGGGCGCGACGAGCGATGTCGTTCCGATGTAGGCCGCAGTTCCGGCAGTGGTGCGAAAAGTACCCTAACGCAGCGGGGCAGTGCTGAAGTCACTAGCGTCAGTACCGCGAGCGAGGGCCGTGAGGCCAGAGCAAGCGGCGGTTTTGGCATGAACGGGTTTTCAACGGGGAGTTCCCGCAGCGAGCGGGGCGAGCGAGGAAACCCCCCGTCAGAAAAGCGGTTCTATTGGAACGTGCGACCCAACTCGCCTTCGCCCTCTTCGCGGGGCTCGCTGCTCTGGAACCGCTGTTCGATCTCCTCGTAGCGCTCTTTCGTCTCGGCGGTGACCGAGGGGTTCACCTCGTCGAGCGCCTGCTCGAAGTGCGCCATCGTGACGCGGACGTTGCCGACGGAGTCGTCGACCTCCTCCGGCGACACCGACTGGATGAACTCCCGGGAGGCGTTCATCGACGCCTCGCGGCAGACGGCCTCGATGTCGGCGCCGACGTAGCCGTCGGTCCTGCGCGCGAGGGTGTCGAGATCCACGTCGTCGGCCAGCGGCTTGTGCTGGGTGTGGACCTCGAAGATCCGGCGGCGGCCTCCCTCGTCGGGGACGGGTACGTGGACGTGACGGTCCAGACGCCCCGGCCGCAGCAGCGCGCTGTCGATCAGGTCCGGACGGTTCGTCGTCGCGATGACGACAACGTCCTCCAGCGTCTCCAGGCCGTCGAGCTCCGTCAGCAGCTGGGAGACGACGCGTTCGGAGACGCCGGAGTCGCCCGAGTTACGGCCGCGCTCGGTCGCGATCGCGTCGATCTCATCGAAGAAGATGATGGTCGGCGCGTTCTCGCGGGCCTTGCTGAACACCTCGCGGACGCCCTTCTCGGACTCCCCGACGAACTTGTTCAACAGCTCCGGCCCCTTCACCGAGATGAAGTTGGACTCGGACTCGTTGGCGACGGCCTTCGCGAGCAGGGTCTTGCCCGTTCCGGGCGGACCGTACATGAGCACGCCCTTCGCGGACTCCATGTCCATGGCCTCGAACACCTCGGGGTAGTCGAGGGGCCACTGGATCGTCTCGCGGAGGCGGTCCTTGGTGCCCTCGAGACCACCCACGTCGTCCCAGGTTACGTCCGGGACCTCGACGAACACCTCCCGAAGCGCCGAGGGTTCGATCCCCTTCAACGCCTCCTTCATGTCGGTCCCGGTGACCTGGATCGACTCCAGCACCTCGGCGTCGATCTCGTCTTCCTCCAAGTCAATCTGCGGGCGGATGCGCCGGAGCGCGTTCATCCCGGCCTCCTTCGCGAGGCTCTCGAGGTCGGCGCCGACGAATCCGTGGGTCGTCTCGGCGTACTCGTCGATGTCGACATCGTCCGACAGCGGCATGTTCCGCGTGTGGACCTGGAGGATCTCCTTGCGCCCGTCGCGGTCCGGGACGCCGACTTCGATCTCGCGGTCGAAGCGTCCCCCGCGGCGCAGCGCCGGGTCGATGGCGTCGACGCGGTTGGTCGCGCCGATGACGACGACCTCGCCGCGCTCTTCGAGCCCGTCCATCAGCGAGAGGAGTTGGGCCACGACCCGGCGCTCCACGTCGCCGCCGGCCTCCTCGCGCTTGGGGGCGATGGAGTCCAGCTCGTCCATGAAGATGATCGCGGGGGCGTTCTCGGCGGCCTCCTCGAACACCTCGCGGAGCTGCTCTTCGGACTCCCCGTAGTACTTCGACATGATCTCGGGGCCCGAGAGCGTCTGAAAGTGGGCGTCGATCTCGTTGGCGACGGCCTTCGCGATCAGCGTCTTGCCAGTCCCCGGCGGGCCGTGGAGGAGCACGCCCTTCGGCGGCTCGATGCCGAGGCGCTTGAACAGCTCCGGGTGGCGCATCGGCAGCTCGATCATCTCGCGGACCTGTTCCAGTTCGTCATCGAGCCCTCCGATGTCTTCGTATGCCACGTCCGGCGTCTCGGCGCCGGCCGCGGCCGCATCCTCGGTGATCTGTTCGGCCGGCTTCTCGGAGATCTCGACCTCCGTGGAGTCAGTGATGACGACCGTTCCGGCGGGCTCGGTGGAGGCGATCTTGAGCGGGACGGCCTGCGAGCCGCCGCCCATCAGCCCCAGCCCCAGCGGGAATCGGATCGTCTGTCCTTGGGTGACCGGCTGGCCCGAGAGCTTGTCGCGGATGATCGAGCCGATGTTGCCGCGGACTCCGAACTGCTGTGGGAGGGCGATCGTGATCCGATCGGCGGGCTCGACATCCGCGGGCTCGACGGTCACGCGGTCGTCGATACCGACGCCGGCCTCTTGGCGGAGCTGGCCGTCGATGCGGATGACGCCCGTGTCGTCGTCCTCGGGGTATCCCGGCCACACGCGTGCGATGCCGGTCGAGTCACCGTCGATGCGGATGTAGTCGCCGCCGGAGAGTCCGAGCTCGTCGGCGGCAACGCGGTCGATCGCCGCTAGGCGCCGTCCGGCGTCCTTCTGTTTCAGGGGTTTGACCGTGAGCTTCATGCGCTGATCCCGATCGTGAGTACGCCGTTCTCGATGTCAACACTTGCGGCCGGGCCGGGGAGCTCGAACTCGAACTCCTCGTTATCGCGGTCGCCATCGCGGCCGATCACGACGATCGCGGTCCCGTCGACCGTGTCGACGGTCACGTCCTCGTCGGCAGCGTTCAGATCTGCCGCGATGACGGTCTCGTCGTCGTAGTCGTACCGGCGGAGGAACCGTTCGCGCCGGTCGACGGAGTTGCGTTGGTTCATATATCCTAACTCTATGTAATCGTTCAAGATATTAAAAGATTTCGCCGATGGATCGGAGTACTGCGTCGGGGACGTGAGGATGTGGTTGGATTGTGGGTCATCGTTTCGGCCGTCGGATAGCGCGGCGTCGCCCCGCCCGATTTATCACCACGCCCGAGAGACGTTCGGGTATGAACGAGGGACGTTCGGACGTGAACACCGTCTATCATCACGGCCGGGAGACTGCGTATCGGACCCGTGGCGGGGGGGCAACCGGCCCCGGACTCTTGTGCGTCCACGGCAGCGGTGGAACGGGCGACGTGTGGTCAGCACAGTCGAACCTCGCGCGACGGACACCCGTCACGTCGCTCGATCTCAGCGGGCACGGCGCCAGCGACGACATCAACGCTGAGCCCGGTCCGGAGGCGCTCGAAGCCTACGCGGACGACATCGTCGCAGTCGCCGAGGCGACCGACGCATCTGTCCTCGTCGGGAACTCCCTCGGCGGCGCCGTCGCGATGTGGGTCGCACTCGAACGCGACCTCCCGCTCGACGGGCTTGTCCTGACTGGAACGGGCGCGAAGCTGACCGTGCTCGACGACCTGCTCGTGTGGCTGGGCGACGACTTCGAGCGCGCTATCGAGTTCCTGCACCAGCCAGACCGACTGTTCCACGACGCCGACAAGGACGTGCTCGACCGGTCTCGCGCGGCGATGCGCGACGCCGGTCGCGCGGTCGTCGAGCGGGACTTCCGAACCTGCCATGAGTTCGACGTGCGAGACCGGCTCGACGAGATACCTGCACCAGCGCTCGCCGTGGTCGGCGAACACGACGGACTCACGCCGCCGCGCTACCACGAGTACCTCGCCGAGGAGATCCCCGTGTGCGACCTGACGGTACTCGACGGCGCCGCGCATTTGGCGATGGTCGAACAGTCGGCCGCGTTCAACGATGCCGTCGAGGCGTTTCTCGACGACCTGTAGGCGCCGTCGCCGTTCGCTCGTCCCGAGTACCGTGCGAACGTTCACAGCCGAAGCCGATACCAGTGACGCCGTGGTCAACTGAGCAGCCCGGGTCGCCCAGCGGGTGCGCGACTCACCGACCCGGGAGCGGCGCGAGTCGCCTGTCAGCCCTCACAACGCCGAGCGGTGCCCATCAGTACACGCCGTCCACGTCGTCCTCGACGTGGCTGTGCTCGTCGGCCGGGAAGTCGCCGCGCTCGACCTCCCGTTTGTACGCCTCGACGGCCGACGCCATCTCTCCGCGCAGGTCCGCGTACTGTTTCGAGAACGGCGGCGACCACTCGTCGAGCCCGAGCACGTCCGTGATCACGAGCACCTGCCCGTTCGTGTCCGGGCCGGCGCCGATGCCGATCGTCGGGATGTCGAGCGCCTCGGTCACCTGCGCGGCGAGGTTCGCGGGTACGTGCTCGAGCACGAGCGAGAACGCGCCGGCGTCCTCGTGCTCGCGCGCCAGTTCCAGCATCTGCTCTGCAGCCGCTGGGTCGGTTCCCTGTCGCTGATAGCCGCCGAGTTGGTTCACGTGTTGAGGCGTCAGCCCTAGGTGTGCCATCACGGGGATACCGAGTTCGGTGAGCCGCCGCGTCAGCTCGACCGTGTGCGGTCCGGATTCGATCTTCACGGCGTCGGCGTCCGCCTCTTTCAGCATGCGGCCCGCGTTCTCGATGCCTTCCGCCTCGTCGACGCCGAACGAGAGGAACGGCATGTCGGCCACGACGAGCGCGTCGTCGGTCGCGCGAGCGACGGCTGCGGTCCGGCTTTGCACCTCCTCGAGCGTGACCGGAAGCGTCGAGTCGTGCCCGAGCACGGCGTTACCCATCGAGTCGCCGACGAGCACCACGTCGATTCCGGCCTCGTCGACGACGGCCGCGGTCGGCGCGTCGTACGCCGTCAGCATCGTGATGGGCTCGTCGTCTGCCCGGTCTCTGATGTCCCGCGTGGTTACCATGCCCGGAGGATCGATGGCGCCCCGATTAATGCGTGTGGTCTCGACCCGTGCGGGCTTCCTCGGGGAGCGTCGACAGACCGCTGCGGGAATCGACACGGCTTACCGACTCGCCACGAACGTTCCGGCGTGCCCGAGCGCGTCGAAACCACCGACCCGGAAGGCGTCGACTACGGCTGGGTGATGCAGATGACGTTCGTCCTCACGGTGACCGCCGGATCCGCGCTCGTCGCTTCGCTCTCCGTGTTCGTGACGCTTCCCACGTGGGGTGCGCGCGCCGGCTTCGCCGTCCGCGTCGGCGCCGTGATCTGGATCCTGACGGCGCTGGCGGCCTACTACTACGAAAAGAACGTCCGGGCTGAATAGTCGCGTCGACGGCCCCGCGCGGCCCGACCGGGGGGTCAGACCCACCGGAAACCCATATCCGCCCAAGTCAGACCCACCGAAAGTCGACGCTAGCCCGGTCGGCGGTCACTGCATCTCGGTCGGAGTCGCCGACGAACAGCGCTCGCTCCGTCTCCGCGCCCAGGTTCCGCAGCGTCGCGACCAGGGGGTCGGGGTCGGGCTTGTACGTCCCGACGGAGTCGCGACCGACGACCGCGCCGACGTGCCCGGCCAGGTCGTGGCGGTCCAGCGCCGTTCGGCACGCCGCCTCGCAGTTGAGCGAACAGACGCCCGTCGGCACCGACAGCGGGAGGTGGTCGGCGTGCGGGAGTCGCGTCGACGCCGCGGCGCCGCGCGTCTCGTGGTCCGCGAGCAGCGCCTCCAGCTCCGGCCGGAGGCCGGCCTCGTCCGCGCGCTCCAACAGCCCCCACAGGTCCGCCCCGGCGGCGTCGTGGCCGTTGCGCTCGAACAGTTCGATCGCGTCGCTGGCGGCGGCGTCCCAGTCGACCGCGAGGTTGACGAGCGTGCCGTCGAGGTCGAAGACGACGGCGTCGTACTCGGCGTAGTCGTCGGTCATCGGCCTACAGCAGCTCCCGGGCGATGATCGTCTTCTGGATCTCGGTCGTCCCCTCGTAGATGGTCGTGATCTTCGAATCGCGGTAGAATCGCTCTACGTCGAACTCACTCATGTAGCCGTAGCCGCCGTGGATCTGTACCGCCTCGTTGGTCACGTCGACGGCCGACTCGCTGGCGAAGTACTTCGCCATCGACGCCGCGAGCCGCGGGTCCTCCCCGGCGTCGGACTGGCGAGCGGCCTCGCGGACGAGCAGGCGCGAGGCCTGGATCTTCGTCCCCATCTCCGCGAACGTGTTGCGGACCGCCTCGATCTCGGCGATCGGCGCGTCGAACTGCTCGCGGTCGTGGGCGTACTCGCGGGCCTCGTCGAAGGCGGCCTGCGCGAGCCCGACCGCCTGCGCGGCGATCGCGATCCGACCGCCGGTGAGCGTCTCGAAGGCCGCAGAGAGGCCCTTCCCTTCCTCGGTGAGTCGATACTTCTCGGGGACGCGAACGTCCGAGAACTGCATCCCGACCGTGTCGGAGGCGCGCAGGCCGAGCTTCTCCTCCTTCTTGCCGACCTCGACCCCGTCGAAGTCCGCGGGGACAAGGAACTGCGTGATCGAGCCGTCGTCGTCGGGGTCAGTCTTCGCGAAGACGATGTAGACGCCCGCGCGGGCTCCGTTCGTGATCCACTGCTTCTCGCCGTTCAGGACGTACTCGTCGCCGTCCCGTTCGGCGGTCGTGGTCAGCTCCGCCGGGTTCGACCCCGCGCCGGGTTCCGAGAGACAGAAGGCGCCGACCGGACGGCCGTCGACCATCTCGGGGAGCCATTCGTCTTTCACCGCTTTCGAGCCGAAGGTCGCGATGCAGGAGGTCGCGAGGCAGTGGACCGAGAGGGCGGTCGCGACCGCGAGGTGGCCGTACGCGAGTTCCTCGTTCACGACCGCGTACGTCGACCGGTCTGCGTCGAAGCCGCCGTACGCCTCGGGCACCGTCAACCCGGTCAGATCGAGGTCGGCCAGCTCGTCCCACGCCGCCTCGGGGAAGGTCTCGGTCTCGTCTGCCTCCCGGGCGCCGGGACGCAGCTCCTCGACCGCGAACTCGCGCACCACCTCGCGGATCGCACGCTCCTCGTCGTCCAGCATCGACGGGGAGTGCGCGTACGCGTCCGCGTTCGCGTGTGCCATGTCCGTGGCTTCGGCGCACGGGGGTTAAGCGTGTCTGACTGATGGTTCGGCGAGGCGACCGGAACGGAGCGGGCGACCTGGACGGAGGCGGAGGTTCGCCCCCCGACAGCCGAGGCCGGCGGGCTACCCGTCCGTCGATCCGAGGAACTCGACGACCGTTCCGGGCTCCGCGTCGAGTCCACCACCCTGCGCGAACGCCGGCGCGCCGCCACCACCGCCGCCGAACTCGTCCGTGACGCGGTCGACCACCTCGCCGGCGTCGACGGCGCCGGCGGCGGCGACGACGACGAACGGCGCCGGCCCCCCGCCGACCGCGGCGACCACGTCGGGCGCGTCGGGCGCGTCCGCCGCGTCGCCGACGGTCGACTGCGCGGCCTCGCCGACCGCGTTCGCGTTGAACCCCTCGATGACGCCGATCCGCCACTCATTGCCGTCGCGCTCGACCGCCGGGAGCTCGCGGACGCGCCCCACGAGCACCTCCTCCCGGAGCGACGCGAGGTCGTCCGCGAGGTCGTCGCGCTCGCCGGCAAGCCGCGACACCGCGTCGGCGACGCCGTCGACGCCGACGCCCGCCTCCCGGGCGGCGGCACGGAGTTCGCGGTGCGTCTCGGATCGCCGGTCGATAGCGACGGGGCCGACGGCGAACTCGACGCGTGTGAGGCCCTCGCCGGGGTTCGAGCGGTCGAGCACCGTCACCGGCCCGATCTCGCGGGTGTCCGAGACGTGGGTTCCGCCGCAGGCGGCCTCGTCCCAGCCCTCGACGGTGACGACGCGGACCGAATCGGCGTCCGCCATCACGTCCGCCTCGGTCTTGTCGTTGAACGCGACTGCACCGTCGGCGCGGGCGTCCTCGACTGCGCGTGTCTCCCACGAGACCGGACGGGAGTCCCAGACGGCGCGGTTCACGAGCCGTTCGAGATCGACGAGCACGTCGTCGTCGATGTCGGTGGAGGTCTCGAAGTCGACGCGGACCTTCTCGTCGGTTATTCCGAACCCCCCGTAACCCAGGTCCTCGAGGAGTCTCCTCCCCGCTCCGTAGAGCACGTGGCTCGCAGTGTGGGCGCGCATGCAGTACGTCCGGAAGTCGTCGTCGACGACGCCCGCGACCGTGTCGCCGGCCTCGAACGCGGGCGATTCCGCGAGGGTGTGGACGACCGCCTCCCCCCGGGACTGTACGTCGTCGAGCGTGACGCCGCCGAGCGTGCCGCGGTCGGCGGGCTGGCCGCCGCCTTCGGGGTAGAAGTACGTCTCGGGCAACGTCACGTCGCGTCCGTCGATCGATTCGACCGTCGTCTTGAACTCCCGAACCTCGGGCTGGGCCGGCGCGAGCGAGTCGCTCATGGCCGGTGGTCGCCGCCGGGGGCGAAAAAGCATGTGCCCGCGGCAGCATCGATCACTGCTCGGTTCGCGACTGATGTGATCCGGGGTCCTGCTCCCTTCGTGGGCGGAGCGGCACAGGGCCGCTCCGCCGTGGTCCGAGGCCTCCCTGCGGTCGGCCTCGCTCTACTCGTCGACGAGGGTCACGTCGAGCGCCTGCTCGATACCGCGAACCGTCGACCCGCCGACGCCGCCGCGGGCCGCCCGTCCGTCCTCGACGGCATGGATCTGCTCGGCGTCGACGCCGACCTCGGCCGCGAGGTCCTCGGCGGTCATTCCCGCGTCCTGACGCGCCTCAGTGACGGTCTCGCCGTATCCCTTCACGAGGTACGGGAGCCGGTCCTCCTCGTAGTCGGTTCCCTCCTCCTCCCAGTGACGCGAGTCGCCGGTGGAGGCGTCCATGGCCTTCGCGACGTTCTGGGCCGCGCGCTTTTTCCGGTTCGGCTCGTCGCCGCCGCCGCGGCCGCCGCCGCTCCCGCCGGTTCGACTGGAGCCGCCACTGCGGGCACTGTCGTCGTGGGGCGCACAGTCGGAACAGACCGACAGCCGCGCGCCGGCGACGTTCGCTTCGGACAGGCTGGTGTCCTCGCGGCCGCACAGTTCGCACGCGTCGCCGGAGCCGCCGCCACCGCCGCTGCCGGTGGAGTACTTCGCCATGCCCCCTGCTACGTCCGCCGAGGGATAAAACCGTGTTCCGTCTGCGAACGACGGGAACCCGGATCAGACGACGCGGTTCTCCAACTCGGGACCGTCGCCGTCGGCGGCCTCGACATCCGCGATTCGCTCGACGTTGCCCGCGAGGATGTCTGCGACCCGTTCGAAGTACCGCGGCGTATGTCCCGCGTTGTGCGGGGTGATCCGGGCGTCGTCGAGTCCCCACAGCGGGTGGTCCTCGGGGAGCGGCTCGGGGTCAGTCACGTCGAGGAACGCCCCGCGGATCTGGTTCCACCGCAGCGCGTACACCAGGTCGTCGGTGTCGACGACGGGCCCGCGGGCGATATTCACGAGCGTCGCGTGCGGCGGGAGCGTCCGCAGCGCCTCGCGGTCGATCAGACCCTCGGTCGTGTCGGTCAGTGGGCACGCGAGCGCGAGGTGGTCGGTGCGCGCCAGCACCTCGTGGAGGTCGTCGAAGCCGACCACCTCGTCCGCGGGGCCGCCTTTCTCGGGCGTGTATCGAACGCCCAGGGTCTCGACGCCGAACGGCTCCAGTCGCTCGACGACGGCGGTCCCGATTGCGCCCAGTCCGACGACCGTCACCGTGGAGTCGTACAGCTCGTGCGTGGGGTACGCGCGCCACTCGCGGCGGTCCTGCTGGCGGGTCGCCCGGCGGAAGTCGCGCGCGAGCGAGACGAGCGCGCCGATCACGTACTCCGAGATGTTCGGCGCGTGGACGCCCGAGGCGTTCGTGACGGCGACGCCGGCCTCCTCGAAGGCGTCGAGATCGAGATGCCCGACGCCGGCGTACACGCCCGCAAAGAGGCGAAGCGACGCCGCCTCGTCGAGGTGCTCCTCCACGGCGGCGCCCTCGCCGGTAACCACATCTGCGGTTCGGATCTGTTCGCGTTCCTCCTGGGGCGTGTCCGCGAGAACGACCTCGTGGTCGGGGAGCCGCTCACGGAGTAGGTCAACGTACTCCGACGCCGGGTGCCCGTGGATCTTCTGTCGGGTGACGACGATGCGCATGCGCGCCGCCACGACCGGCCCCGACTTAATCGCGCCGACAGCGGACCGCCCGCGCGGCGACCGTGGGAACCGAAAGAACGGGGATCAGTCGCCGGCGACGACCTCGTTGACGAGCGTTCCGACGCCCTCGTAGGTGATCTCGACGGTGTCGCCCGGCTCGACGAGTCCGGGGTTCGCCGGCGAGCCGAACGCGACGCAGTCGCCCGCGCGGAACTCGAAGCGCTTCGAGAGATACGAGACCACCTCGTGGGGGTCGAACAGCATCAGCTCGGTGTTCGCCTCCTGACGCCGCTCGCCGGCAACATCAGTGTACATGTCCATGTCCGTCGGGTCCGCATCGGTCTCGATCCACGGTCCCAGCGGCCCGGAGGCGGTGAACGCCTTGCGCGCGGTCCGCCCCTGCTGGTCGAGTGCGTCCACGTCGTTCATGACCGTGTACCCGCGGACGGCATCGGGGACCTCCGCGGGCGCGAGGTCGGAACACGGCTCGTCGATGACGGCGACGAGCTCGCCCGCGTAGGTGAGTTCCTCGGTCCACTCGGGATACGGGATCGGGTCGTGGTGGCCGACGACCGAGTGAGGCGGCTTGATGAAGAAGTCCGGCTCCTCGGGGCGTTCGTAGTCCATCTGGTCGAGCGTCGCAGCGAAGTTCCGGCCGACGCAAAACAGGGCGTCCGGGTCGCAGGGCGCGAGCAGGTCCGCCTCCTCAAGCTTGTACTCGGCGTCGTCGGTGACGAGCGCTCCGTCGCGGTACTCTCCCTCACGGACTCCGTCGTCGGTGCGGGCACGTGCGAGTCGCATGCGTCGAGTGGGCGGCGGACGGCGAAAAAGCGTTGTCGTCGCGGCGACGGCGGGGTCACCGACGGCCAACGGCGGTTCGACGAGGCCGCGAGGGCCACGCTTCGGGGCGGTCGCGCCGCTCAGTTCCCGACCTGCGTCGCGCGCTCGACCACGTCGGCGCCGTAGATCTCTTCGAGCGCCTCGTGCTGGTCAGGCCGGTGCTCGTGCACGTCCTGGAACAGCGTGATCGGCGTCTGTGCGGCCTGGTAGGTCGCCTCGTCCCACATGCGGTCCTTGCTGAGGTCGACCTCGACGCCGTCGATGGCGAGCGTCGCCGACTGCGTCATCGCGATGGCGCCCTTGCCGGCCTCCTTGGCGGCCTCGAACTCCTCCATCGACTCGACGATGTCGTCCATGCTCGGCACGTAGGAAGTGCGATCGAGCAGCTCCTCGCGGAGCTCGTCCTCGGTCAGCTCGTGCTCGTCGCCGTCGATCGCGAGCACGTACGAGCCGCCCGACTCCGACAACGCCACGTCGTCGCCGTCGTACACCTCACGGCCGTCCTTGCTGGCGAGTTCGACCTCATCGCCCCCGACCTCCAACAGCCACGTGCCGGTCTTCGGCGGGAGCGGGGCCTTGTTCGCGACCTCGACCTGCTTCGGGGTGAGCGACCAGATGCCGGTCATCCCCTTCGCGCGGTTCGCCTCCATCCGGTCTCTGTACCCCTCCACGTCGCGGATGTTGTCGTACGGACCGTCGACGGCGATCAGGCCCGCGGCGCTTGCGCCCTTTGAGGTGTTGTGGCGGAGTTCGGGCCACTCCGGCAGCTCGCCCGTCGGCGTCATCGCGCGCATGTCCTTCGTGTAGTCGACCTCGCCGTCGACGAGCATGAACATGCGCTCCAGCGTGTTCGAGGGCTTGCCCATCTCGTCGCGGATGCGGTTCAGTGCGATCTCGGCCTCGCCGGACTCGACGATCACCGACATCGAGAGGCTTCCCTCCTCCAGTCCGTGCTCCGCCTCGATCTGCTGGAAGGCCTCGTCGGCCTTCTTCCAGTCGTCGATGTCGCCGACCTCCGGGATAACGAAGCCGTCGATGTCGCCGACTGCGCCGTTTTCAGGGTCGGCGATCTCGCGCATGTACTCGAAGCCGGTCAGCCGCTTCTCGGCGTCGTCGCGGTGCCAGACGACCCGGGGGTGGACCTCGCCGGGGAAGTCGGCGCCGTGCTCGCTGACCACCTCGATGATGTTCTGGACGCCCTCGTCGCGCATCGAGGGCGCGGTCGCGTCCTCGTTGTCCGGCACCCACACGTCGGGCGCCTGGATGCCGCGGAGCTGTGCGGCGCTGCGGATCATCTTGGCGGAGTCGTCCTCGTCTTGAACGGCCGTCGGCGACGTAAAGAACGTTCGAACGAACTCTCGTTCGTAATTCCGTTGTACGCTCATGTATGCAGGTCTCACCCTCTCGTGGTAGTGTGATAAACGTTAGTCCCAGACACAGTATTGCCCACGGAGGACTCCCCCGAGGGTGCCCGAGTCACCTCACTCCAGCGGCTGAACCAGTTCGACGGTGTGCCCGTCCGGATCCTTCAGGAACGCCGTTCTCGCGCCCGCGGCGGGCTGGTCGGCCGGCTCCGAGACGACGCCGTGGTCGTCGATGCGCTCGAACGCGGCGTCGACATCGTCCACCTTCACCGCGAAGTGGTCGTAAGCGGTTCCCTCCTCGAACTCGTCGTCGCCCTCGGTGTCGGACAGCTGGAGCTCGATCCCGTTCTCGTCGGCGACGTAGAGGTTTCTCGTGTCGCCGTCGGGCGTCGTGAACTCCCACGAGCGCTCGAACCCGAGGTTCTCTGCGTACCA
Organism: Halobaculum gomorrense; assembly: GCF_900129775.1. GTDB lineage: Archaea > Halobacteriota > Halobacteria > Halobacteriales > Haloferacaceae > Halobaculum > Halobaculum gomorrense. Next base: position 113,134 of record NZ_FQWV01000006.1, read on the forward strand.
GTCGGCCGCGCGCTCGGCGTCGGCGACGTTGAGACAGACGTGAATGAACGCCATGAGCGACACCCGCGCACCCACGGACATAATCGTTCGCGTCGGCGCAACCCGGGCGTCGGTGCAAGCCGAGCGTCGCTGGATCTGAACGGCCGGCCGTTCGACGACCGAGTCGCACCGCCGGGTGGCAAATGTTGACAAAGATCTTTTACACGATTGTTCCTTGAGTTCTCCTATGGCAACGCACGACCCGGGGGCCAACGACCGATGGGAGACATCCGCCGCCTCGCTGGGACACGATCGGCCGGACGTGCAGGAGTACGCCGATCTGGCGTCCGATCTGCGGGACCGCGTCGACGGCGAGGTCCAGTTCGACGAGTACGCGCAGGTGCTGTACGCGACCGACGGCTCCATCTACAGCGCGAGACCCGCGGGCGTCGTCTGCCCGCGCGACGCCGACGACGTGATCGCGGCTCACGAGGTCGCCGCCGAGCACGGGGTCCCGGTGATCCCGCGCGGGACGGGATCGTCGCTGGCGGGCCAGACCGTCGGGCCGGGGTGTGTCGTTCTCGACACCACGAAACACATGAACGACATCGTCGATGTCGACCCGGCGGCGCAGGAGGCGACCGTTCAGCCGGGCGTCGTGCAGGACCACCTCGACGCGCGGCTGGCGGAGGACGGTCTGAAGTTCGCGCCCGATCCGGCATCGTCCGGGCGCGCGACCGTCGTCGGCGGCATCGGGAACAACTCCACGGGCGCCCACTCGGTGCGATACGGGATCACCGACGCCTACACCGAGGAGTTGGACGTCGTGCTCGCGGACGGAACCCGGATCCACACCCGTGAGGTCGTTCTCGGCTCCGACGAGCACGAGGAGATACTCGACGGCGGGGGTATCGAGGCCGAACTGTACCGCACCGTCGAGGGGCTCGTGGACGAGAACCGCGAGGAGATCGACGAGAAGTACCCGAGCCTGAAGCGGTCGGTGTCGGGGTACAACCTCCACAAGGTGATCTACGAGACCGACGACGGGGAGGAGGTCATCAACCTCTCGAAGCTGTTCGTCGGCGCCGAGGGCACGCTCGGCACCATCGTCGAGGCGACCGTCTCGCTCGTGACGAAGCCCGAGGAGACCGCGCTGGCGCTGTACTGTTTCGACGACCTCGTCGACGCGATGGAGGCGGTGCCCGTCGCACTGGAGTACCCCGTGAGCGCGGTGGAGTTGATGGACGACGAGGTGTTCCGGCTCGCCCGCGAGTCGACGGAGTACGCCCAGTACGAGGAGCCGATCCCCGACGGCGCGTCGGCCGCGCTGATGCTGGAGTGGGACTCTGAGTTGGTGGACGACTTCGAGGGCGCGATGGCTGACACGACCGAGGAGTTCGTGACCGACGGCGCCGCCTTCGACGTGCTGGAGGCGTACAGCGAGGAGGAACAGGAGCAGCTCTGGAAGCTCCGGAAGGCGGCCATCCCCCTGCTGATGAGCCTGGAGGGCGACCCGAAGCCGTACCCGTTCATCGAGGACGCGACGGTGCCGCCCGAGGAGCTAGCCGAGTACGTCCAAGAGTTCGAGGATGTGCTCGACGACCACGACACGTCCGCGGCGTACTTCGCGCACGCGGGGTCGGGAACGCTGCACATCCGGCCGATCCTGAATCTGAAGGAGGGCGAGGGGATCGAGAAGATGCACTCGATCACCGACGACGTGACCGACCTCGTCCTCGACCACTTCGGGGCGTTCTCCGGCGAGCACGGCGACGGGCTCGCGCGAACCGAATTTAACCCCAAAATGTACGGGGAAGCCCTGTGGAGCGCGTTCCAGGAACTGAAGTCGGCGTTCGACCCCGAGTGGCGGATGAACCCCGGAAAGGTGGTCTACGTCGACGGCGAGACCGCCGAGGAGCGCGGCTATCCTGAGTCCGCAGCCGACACGGACATGCGCGAGAACCTCCGCTACGGCGCCGACTACCGGTCGATCGAGCCGCAGACCGCGATCGACTTCGACGACGAGGGCGGCTTCTCGCACCTCGTCGAACTGTGCAACGGCTGCGGCACCTGCCGGGAGACCGAGGGCGACGTGATGTGCCCGACGTACCGCGCGTCGGGAGAGGAGATCCAAGCAACCCGCGGCCGAGCCAACATGCTCCGGGCGGCCATCTCGGGGGAGCTGTCCGAAGACGAGATCCACTCCGACCGGTTTCAAGAGGAGGTTCTGGGGCTGTGCGTCGGCTGCAAGGGCTGCATGTCGGACTGCCCGACCGGCGTCGACCTGGCGAAGCTGAAAGCGGAGGTGAAACACGAGCACCACGAGGAGGAAGGTGCGGGCATCCGCGAGCGCGTCTTCGCGGACATCGACGCGGCCAGCCGGATCGGCAGTGCGCTCGCGCCCGTCGCCAACGCGGCGACGAAGCTGCCCGGCGCGCGGACGGTGATGGAGAAGACGCTCGGGATCGCCAGCGACCGCGAGCTTCCCACCTTCACGCGCGACACGTTCCGGAAACGGTGGGAGCGTCGCGGCGGCGCCGCGGTGAGCGCCGCGGAGGCTGACGCGCGGGTCGTCCTGTTCCCGGACACCTACACGAACTACAGCATGCCAGGCGCGGGGATGGCCGCCGTCGAGGTGCTGGAGGCGGCGAGCGTCCACGTTCGCGTCCCCGACGACCTCGCCGCGTCGGGTCGAGCCGCCTTCTCGAGCGGGTTCCTGGGGAAGGCGCGCGAGCGCGCCGCCGAGAACGTCGAGCGGCTCGAACCCCTCGTCAAGGAGGGGTACAGCGTCGTGTTCGTCGAGCCGTCCGATGCCGTGATGTTCCAAGACGAGTACCTCGACCTCCTCGACGGCGACGCCGTCGAGGCCGTGTCGGCGGCCAGCTACGGCGTGTTAGAGTACGTCGACACGGCCCGACTCGATGAGGCGATCGAGTTCAGGGAGCCGCCCGAAGCCGGCGAGGCGATCGCCTACCACGGTCACTGCAACCAGAAGTCGCTGAACAAAGACCACCACGCGGTCGGCGTACTCCGGCGCGCGGGCTACGCGGTCGACCCGCTGGACACCACCTGCTGTGGAATGGCCGGGAGTTTCGGCTACGAGGCCGAACACTACGAGCTCTCGAAGGCGATCGGATCGCTGCTGTTCGACGCGGTCGACGAGAGTCCCGCGGAAGCCGTCACCGCACCCGGCGCCTCCTGTCGGTCGCAGCTAGGCGACCGCGACGCCGACAGCGAACAGCCGCCGCACCCGATCGAGAAGGTGGCTGAGGCGCTGGCCGACTAGGGCGGAATCGGAGCCGCCGATACCGGCCATTTTGGCCGTTAACCTTATATTACATAATCGAACATGTCGGTTCGTGTAAGATGTGGCACGGTACCACGGATCGTGACATGCGAAAACACGTAGCAAAGAAGCACAACGCACACCATGGATCCTGACGAACCACGCACGGACGGCGGTGTCGCCGACGCCAGCGATGAGGTGTACGCGTCGGCGGAGGAGGGCGAAGAGTACCGCGATACGGTGTATCGAGACATCGACTACGAGAGTCTTCCCGAGGCGCCAGAGACGTCGGAGTACCCGAAGACCGACAAGGGCGGGAACTACCGGGTCACCGATCTCCCGAAGGTTCCGAAGGTATCACACATCGTGGGGCCGAGCGCGATCATGCTCGGCGCCTCCCTCGGCAGCGGGGAGACGATGTTCTGGCCGACCCTGATCGCCCAGAACGGCTGGGGGCTCTACTGGGCCTTCTGGGTCGGGGTTATCACCCAGTTCTTCATCAACACGGAACTGCAGCGGTGGACGATGGCAACCGGGGAGAGCATCTTCCGCGCCTACGAGCGGATCCACTCCTTCTGGCCGTGGTTCTTCCTCGTGGCGGGGTTCATCCACCTCGGCTGGCCGGGATGGGCCGCGGGCTCGGCGAAGGTCGTGGCCGCGGGGCTCGGCTTGGGCACGGATAACTGGGCGATGATCGGCATCGGGCTGATGGTCCTGATCTGGCTGTCCTACCAGGCGGGCCCGATCATCTACAACATCATCGAGAAGGCACAGCTCGCGCTGATGGTGCTCGCCATCGTCGGCGCGGTGCTGCTCATCTTCATCGTCGGCTCGGCCGGCCAGCTGGCGAACGTCCCCGGCGGCGCGCTCAACTTCGGCGCGCTCCCGCAGGACATGGACATCGCGGTGTTCCTCGGCGGGCTGGCGTACGCCGGTGCCGGCGGGTACATCAACCTCGCACAGGGCGTCTGGTCACGAGAGAAAGGGTACGGGATGTCGACCTACCAGGGGCGCATCCTCAATCCGCTGCAGACCGGCGAGGGCGAAATCGAGACCGTCCACAAAGACGGGTACACCTTCGAGCCGACCCGGACGAACCTGCGCCGCTGGAAGGCGTGGTGGAAGATCACCCAGCAGGAGCACTTCCTGACGTTCGTCGTCGGGCTGCTCGTTGTCGCGACGATCGCGATGACCATCACCGCCGAGTTCGCTGCCGGCACGGAGAACGGGGCTATCAACATGTGGCTCATGGACGTGATCCCGGCGGTCGGCCCGTTCAGCGCGGCGTTGCTGTACGTGGTCATCTTCATCGCGCTGTTCTCGACACAGTACGCGATCCTCGAGGCGTTCGTCCGCAACAGCGTCGACATCATCTTCGAGATGTACGGACGGAAGGCGGGCTGGGACCTCAACCGGGTCTTCGTCGGCCTCCTCACGCTGTTCACCCTGTGGGGGATCGGGATCATCGCGCTGCAGCTCTCGCAGCCGTGGATCCTGCTCGTGCTCGGCGCGGCGATCGCCGGCGTGATGATGTGGCCGTACAACGCCCTCACGACCATCCTCAACACGACGCGGCTCCCCGAGCACACCCAGCCCGGGTGGGCGCGCGTCGTCGCGATGTGGTGGGCGACGGGTTTCTTCGGCTTCTTCAGCGTCCTGCTGATCAGCAGCCAGCTTGTCAGCCGGTTCGGCCTGACGACGTTCGAGACGACCGTCGGAGTTGTCGGCAGCGGCGCCGGCGGCTACGTGCTCTGGCTGCTCGCGCTCGTGGTACAGGTGTACACCATGTACCGCTCGGCGCAGGGGAAGATGGAGTCGAGCGACACCGTCGACAACGCGGACGAGGCGAACGGCCTGCTCGCCTGAGCCCGCCGCTCGCGTCGACCGATCGACCGACCGTTTTTTCGCACCACACGCGGACGACCGACACGGCACCCCGTCCCGACGCGCCGAACGCCGGCGATCCCGAACCAGACACCCGACATCACATATCGATGACCGACGACACCCACACCGTGGACAGCCCGCTTGAGGAGCTTGGGGGCATGCTCGTGGCGTACCGAATGGCGATCTACCTCGGCGGCCTCGCAGTGATCGGGTTCCCGCTCGCGCTGCGCGAACTCGCGGGGGTGACGCTCCCTGAGTCCGTGCGGGCGGCCCTCACCGTCTCGGTCGTCTCGTTCATGGTCGCGACGTACGTCTCCGAACTCCTCGTCGAGACCGACGGCGGCGACGGGGGCGGTACGGGCGGCGATACCGGAGGGAGCACCTCTGGATCCGGCGACTCCGCCGGGTATCCGCTGCGAACCCGGGTGGCGGTCGCGGCGGCCGTCATCGGGCTGGCAGCAGGCGTCTACGTCGCACTCGAGATGTCGGTACTCGGCGGGCTGCTGTTCGTCGGCGGCTCGTACCTGTTCGCGTACCTCGCGTACGATCGCGACGGCGCGGCCGGCGGCGGGCCCGAGACCGACGGGGGTGCGCAATGAGCGCCCCCGGGGAGCCGGTCGACCCCGACTCGGACGCGGGGACGGACGGGAGCCCCGACGCGGCGGCGCCCGACGGGGCGCCGGAGATGGAGTCGGGGATCGAGGTAGACGTGCACGTCCACTTCGGGATGACCGGCTCGTTCCCCCTGCAGCTCGCGGAGCTGTTCTTCGCGTCCGACGGAGTTCACCTCGCGGAGTACGGGCTCATCACGCCGCTGTTCGGCCTCGGCGCGAAGAAGCACAAGCGGGAGGCGACGGCGATGCGGGATCTGTTCGATCGGTACGGCGTCGACGAGGTGCTCGCGCGCTCCCGCTCGGTGACGTGGCTCTCGTACGACTCGATCGAGCGGGTCGTCGTGAACGACGGCGGCCGGCTCGGCAACCCGCGCGTCGGCGTGTACGCCGTCGACGGGACAAACAACGCCTACCGGATCCACGACGAGGAGTTCGACCCCGACGAGTTCGTCCGCGAACTCGGAGCGCTCGGGGACGAGCGGGGGTTCGCCGTCGAACTGGAGGCCGGCCTCGGCTACCGTCCCCGCGAGAGCCTCAAGCGGTTCTTCGACTGAGCGGGGCGGTCAGTTCCCCACGCATTCCGCGACCGCCGTCGCGAGGTGGCCGGCCGCGGCGATCGCGACCCCGACGACGTACAGCGCCGTGAGCAGCACGGAAAGCGCGGCGGTGACGACCGGGCCGGCCCGTTCGCGGCGGCGCGCGAGCGCCGCACACGCACGGACGAGCCGGCGAACGACCCGCGCGGTGCGGGCGTCGGGGTGGGCCGCCAGTGTGTCGGCGATCGGCGGGCTCACTGCCTCGTACACCGCGACGAGCGGCCGACCGACCGGTGACGGCCGGAGCGACCCGTCGCGGAACCCACGCAGCGCCGCGAGCGTCTCCTCCTCGCCTGCGACCGCGGTCGTGACGAAGCAGGCGCTGTGGTGCTGTTCGATGCTCACGCGCGCGAGGTCCTTTTTATGATACACCTCCGTCCTCGCCGGCGGGAATCCCGAGTCCGCCGAGACGTAGAACGCCCCCGCGTCCTCGCGGACGTACGAGTCGCCGTGCTCGTGGCGGTCGCCGCCGACCGTCACCACCTCGACGTACTTCGTTCGGCCGTCGCCCACCGCCTGCTCGGCCTCCGGATGCGGGCCGTCCGACCCGTCGTCGACCGTCCGGTCTGTCATGCCCCACGCTTCCGCATCCCTCATGAAAAATCTCCCGTCACAGCGGTTCTCACGCGCTCTTTTTCGGTATCGGCTGTCTAGCCGGCCCGTGAACGTGTACACGGATGTCCTGAGCGCGAATATCCTCAACACGACCATCGTGGCCTCGGTGGTCGCAATCGTCCTGAAGCTGCTCGTGGAGGGGCTCTTCGTCGCCGCCGGGGGCCTGTTGCTCCCGCTGGCGTTCCTCGCGTACCTCACATTCACCGACGCGTGGCTCATGCAGTGACGCGGACGCGGTGAACGGCTCGGCGACGGGTCGGGGCTCGTACGGTCCGAGTCGCCGTGTCCGGGCACCGATCGGGGACAAGACGTATCTATGACGCGACCGACAGTACGGCCGTGCGCGTCCGTGAGACGTTCATCGGCAACGGGCTCGATATCGCCCTCCTTGGGGTGATCGCCGCCGGCCTCGGGCTGTCGCTCGGGGCGGTTGCGGGCTCGGCCGAATCGAGCCCGTCGCTGATCCGGTTCTTCCAGGCGCCCGCCGACGCCACCTATCCTGGGGTCCTCCCGCAGGACAAGGCGCTGTTGCTCCTCACCGACCCCCGGACCGCCGACGCCGCGACAGGCGCGTCGGGGGCTGCGGGGGCTGCGGACCCGTCCGGCGGCGTCGAGCTCGTGCTCGTCGGCGTCGGCGCCGTCCTGATCGCCGTCGGGCTCACGGTCGCCTGGCGGGAATAGCGCGACGGCGCTTCGGTCGGTATCTCACGGCTCGACCGTCGACGCGACCGATACGCCGACGCGCTTACCCGACTACGTGCCGAAGTCGATCCATGGGCGACCCGGTGAACCAGATCCTCGGAACGGTGCTCCACCGGACGATCCTCGTCGCCGCGGTGCTGGTCGTGATGAAGTTCGTCGCCGCGGGCGTCTACATCCCGGCAATCGCGCTGCTCGTCCCGCTCGCGGTGTTCGCGTACATTCGCCTCTCCGATCGGGCGGTGCTCCGCTGAGCCCGACGGAGACGGACCCAAACCGGTCCCCCGCTCTCTTCCGCCTGCTCCTCGCGGCCCGACTCAGATCCAGCCGTCGTTCGCGAGCAGCTCGCCGTTGAGCAGCGACGCACCGGCGGCGCCGCGGATCGTGTTGTGCGCGAGGCAATTGTACTTCACACCCGCGGGCGTCGACTGGACGCCGCCGGCGACGATCTGCATTCCGTCGCCGCGCATGCGGTCCATCCGGGGCTGCGGGCGCTCGGGTTGGTCGTCACCGAACACGTGGATGAGCTGGTCCGGAGCGGAGGGGAGGTCGGCGCTCGGGAACGACTCCATCGCCGCGGCGACCTCCTCGGAGCACGGGTCGTCGGCGAGTTCGGCGAAGACGTTCTCCAGGTGGCCGTCGATCGTCGGGATCCGGTTGCACGAGGCGGCGACCTCCGCGGGATGGAGGCTGAGTTCGGCGCCGTCAAACGACCCGAGGAGCTTCCTGCTCTCGGTCTCCATCTTCTCCTCCTCGCCGCCGATGTGGGGGATCGCGTTGTCGATGATCTCCATCGAGGTGACGCCCGAGTAGCCCGCGCCCGACACCGCCTGCAGCGTCGATACCTGCGCCCGCTCCAGGCCGAACTCGTCGAGCGCCGAAAGCGTCGGCACCATCGTGATCGTCGAGCAGTTCGGATTCTTCACCAGCGCGCCGTCCCAGCCGCGTTCGTCGCGCTGGACCTCGATCAGGTCGAGGTGGTCGGGGTTGATCTCGGGGATTGTGAGCGGCACGTCCTCGGCCATCCGATCGTTCGAGGAGTTCGAGGAGACGACGTAGCCCGCCTCACACAGGTCCGGCTCGATCTCGGCGGCGACCCCCGAGGGGAGCGACGAGAACAGCAGATCCACGTCGTCGGGGATCGCCGCGGGGTCGGTTGAGCGGACGGTGGTGTCGCGGACGGCCTCCGGAATGGCCGAGTCCAGGCGCCACTTGGCCGCCTCGCGGTACGGCTTGCCGGCGGACGACTCGCTGGCGGTCAGACAGGCGATCTCGAACTGCGGGTGGCCGTCGAGCAGTTGGATGAACCGTTGGCCCACAGCGCCGGTGGCGCCGAGGATGCCGACTCGATGCGTCATTGTGTGCCCCTGTGTCACAGGCGAATAAGACGCTTCGGATACGGGTGGGAGCGGCGAGAGTTGCCGCGGTCGCGGTCCGTCGGGAACACCCGGGGGTCGCCGAGAGTCCGTCGACGCGCGGCCTTCGTCGCCAACGGATCGTCGCCCGTCCGCGGCGACCCGTCCGGCCGGTACGGACGGGGGCCCGAAACCGCGGGTCGGTGCTGCGAGCGCGACTACTCCAGCGCCGCGTCGAACGCCGCTTGGAGGTCCGCCGTCATGTCGTCGATGTGCTCCACGCCGACGGAGACGCGGATGAGCCCGTCGGTGAGGCCGGCGGCCTCGCGCTCCGCCTTCGGGATCGCGGCGTGCGTCATCGCTGCGGGTTGCTCGATGAGGCTCTCGACACCGCCGAGGCTCTCCGCGAGCGTGAACACCGCCGTCTCCTCGACGACGGTGCTCGCCTGCTCCAGCGTGCCGTCGAACTCGAACGAGAGCATGCCGCCGAAGTCGTCCATCTGATCGCTCGCCAGGTCGTGCTGCGGGTGGGAGTCGAGACCGGGGTAGTACACCCGCGAGACGGCGTCGTGGTCGTCGAGCCACGCCGCCAGGTCGCGGGCGTTGTCGCAGTGTCGGTCCATCCGCACGGGCAGCGTCTTCGTCCCCCGGAGGACGAGGAAGCAGTCGAACGGCGACGGCGTCGCGCCCACGGAGTTCTGGTAGAAGCCGATGCGCTCATCGAGGTCGGCGTCGTCGGTGACCAGCGCGCCGCCGACCACGTCCGAGTGACCGCCGAGGTACTTCGTCAGCGAGTGGCTCACGATGTCGGCGCCGTGTTCCAATGGGCGCTGGAGGTACGGCGTCGCGAACGTGTTGTCGACGGCACACAGCGCGCCGTGCTCGTGGGCGATGTCCGCGAGGGCCGCAATGTCGTTCACCCGCATGAGGGGGTTCGTCGGCGTCTCGACCCACAGGAGTTCAGTCTCCTCGCGCATCGCGTCGCGGACGGCGTCGTGGTCGGTGGTGTCGACGAAGTCGAACTCCAGATCGTACTCCTCGTACACCTGCGTGAAGATCCGGTGGGTGCCGCCGTACACGTCGTCGCCGGTCACGACGTGGTCGCCCGCGGAGAGCAGATTCAGCACGGTGTTGATCGCGCCCATGCCCGAGGAGAACGCGCGGCCGAACTCGCCGTCCTCCAGCGCCGCGAGGTTCGCCTCTAGATCGGTGCGCGTTGGGTTGCCGGTGCGGCTGTACTCGTAGCCGCGGTGGTCGCCGGGGCCGTCCTGCTCGTACGTGGAGTTGGCGTAGATGGGAGTCATCAGCGCGCCGGTCTCGGGTTCCGGCTGCTGGCCGGCGTGGATCGCGGTCGTCTCGATGCGGAACTGCGGTCCGTCCGCGTCGGTGTCGGTCGCGTCGGGGTCGCCGTCGCCGTGGTCGCTGCGGTCGGTCATACCCGGCTCGACGGTACCGGTCGGTGTGATTCTTGCCATTCGGGCGGAGAGTGCCGGCGTTCCCCACCTCTGTTCGCTCCGTCGGCTGCCGGCCGCGGCGGGCACCACCGTTGGGGGAATCACAAACACCTTGCCGCCCGGTCCCGGAGGAATCGATATCAGGTGATTTCGTGACCGAGAAACGCGAGTACACGAACGATTACCCCGAGAAGACGCTGTACATCCCCGGCCCGACCGAGGTCTGCGAGGACGTGATCGAGGAGATGGCCCAGCCGATGTTCGGCCACCGGATGGACCGGATGACGGATCTGTACACGACCATCGTCGAGGACACGAAGGAGTTTCTCGGCACCGACAACGAGGTGATGATCCTCACCGGCTCCGGGACCGAGTTCTGGGAGGCCTCAACGCTGAACCTCGTCGACGAGAACATCCTCGTGCCGACGTGCGGGAGCTTCAGCGAGCGCCACGCCAACGTCGCCGAGCGACTCGGCAAGAACGTGGACCGACTGGAGTACGAGTGGGGGGAGGCGATCAAGCCCGAGGACATCCGCGAGCACCTCGAAGCGACCGACAAACACTACGACGTGGTCGCGACTGTGATGAACGAGAGTTCGACCGGCGTGCGCAACCCGATCGAGGAGATCGGCGACGTGACCGCCGAGTACCCGGACACGTACTTCGTCGTCGACGCGGTGTCGGCGCTGGGCGGCGACTACGTCGACATCGACGCCCACGGCATCGACGTGATCTTCGCGTCGACGCAGAAGGCGTTCGCGATGCCGCCCGGGCTGGCGGTGTGCATCGTCAGCGACGAGGCGTATGAGCGCGAGGTGGGGAAGGAGTCGGCGTCGTGGTACGGCGGCTTCCAGCGCGCGCTCGACTACTACGACCGGAAGGGGCAGACCCACTCGACGCCAGCGATACCGATCATGCTCGCGTACCGAAAGCAGATGAAGTACATGCTGGAGGAGGGCCACGAGGGGCGCAACGCCCGACACCGAGAGATGGCCGAGTACACCCGCGAGTGGGCGGACGAACACTTCGGCATGTTCCCCGAGAAGGGGTACGAGTCGCAGACGGTCGCGTGCATTGAGAACACGCAGGGCATCGACGTGGCCGGGACAATCGAGCAGGTGAGCGAGGAGTACGACATGGTGTTCTCGAACGGCTACGGCTCGCAACTCGGCGAGGAGACGTTCCGCATCGGCCACATGGGCGAGCACGACGTGGAGTCAATCCGGGCGCTGACCGACGCCATCGAGGACGTGGCCGGGCTGTAGGTCCGGACGGCCGTCCGGCTCATCGATTGGCGACGTGTCGCCCGGAACACTAACGAGCCGGCGTCATCCCGTGGCGGCGTGCCGCGTCGGCCGGTAAACCCTCGTGCCGGGCGTCCGCGATCGCGGCTCGCGGCGGGCCGTGTGTCGCGCGCCCGGGTTCTCCGCACCGTCATCGCACCCTAGCGGGTCTACTGGGGCGGGGACTGAAGGCGCGCACCCGCAGCTAGCGCCCGGCGGTACAAACCGCTACCGGAGGAACTTCGAGAGCCGGTCGGTGAGCGAGGAATCGTCGCCCAGCTTCAGGTAGAACGCGTCGCCGCCGTCCTCGTAGTAGTTCTCGATCCGGCGGACGGTCTGAAAGCCGATATGCTCGTAGAACGCCAGCGCCGCCTCGTTCGTCGTCCGCGCGTGACACGACACCGAACGGTTCTCCTCGGCGACCTCGGCGACGAGCCGCTCACCGTAGCCGCGTCCCCGAACCCACGGTGCGACGGCCAGAAACAGGATGTAGCCGTCGCGTCGCGTGGCGGCGAAGCCGACGAGCTCGTCGTCCTCGAAAAGCAGGTGGCAGGCGGCGCGCTTGTAAGCGTTCATGAAGAAGCCGCGCCGCTGCTTGAGGACGCCCTCGCGCTCGCGTATCTCCTCTTTCAGCGCCCAGGCGGCCGCCGCGTTGTCGGCGTTCCCCGGGGGATCCATGCGCTTTTCGACGTTGACACTCACGCTGATGTCTCTACTGCTGAAGCGCATTTAATTCCACCGTCGGCGGCGCTCGTCGCCGCACAGTCGTTCTCGACGGGCGCTCACCGGGATCCCGCACCATTTTACTTCCCACGTTCGTTCGAATGTGCAATGTCGAAGTGGTCGCCCGACGAGCTGACCGGGTCGGTCGTCAGGGCGTTCCGAAGCGCGTTCGTCACCGGAGTGGCCGTCGTCGTCCCGTTGTTGCTCTCGCTCATCGTGCTCGCGGTCGCCGGTCGCTACGTCTACGAGTATCTCGACCTGTTCTCCACGCTGGTGCTCGATCTCAGTCCCGAGGCTCGGTACGCGTTCACCCTGTCGGGCGTCAGGCTCTCGGTCACGAAGGAGGCGCTGATCGAACTGCTCACGCCGGTCGTGCTCGCGTCGACCATCCTAGCGGTCGGGTTGCTGATCAACGCGACGCGGTACGGGGCAATCGCCGTCGACTACTTCGACGCCGCCGTCGCGCACGTCCCCGGGATCGGGTCCGTCTACGAGTCGTTCCGGCAGATGTCGGACGTGATGCTCAACGAGGACGCCCAGAACTTCCGCGACGTGAAGCTGGTCGAGTTCCCCCACGAGGGGGCGTACACGCTCGGGTTCCTCACGACTGAGACGCCCGAGGCGCTCCGCGAACCCACCGGCCACGATCGGATGCAGACGCTGTTCCTGCCGTTAGCGCCCAACCCGGTGATGGGCGGACACCTCGTTCACGTGCCGACAGACCGGGTGATGGACGTGGAGATGACCGTCGAGGAGGGGATCCGCGCGGTCGTCACCAGCGGCGTCGCGGTGGCGGACGGCGCCGATGCCGACGGCGGCGGCCTCTCGGAGGAACAGCTCCGGAGCCTCTCGCGAGTCGAGTACGCGGACCAACAGCTCGACCCCGAGGCCAACTCGCCCGACGTCCGCCGCGACGACCCGGTCGAGGCCGAGCGAGACGAGGCGTGGGACCGACAAGTCGACCCGGCGCGGTCGGAGACGCCGACGGACGTGGCCCGGCGGACGCGCGCGCAGCGCGACCCGCCCGACGACGAAGTCGCCGACGGGCCGGGTGCGGACGACCGCCAACCGTACTCGCTGTACGGCGGCACGGAGGCAACGTCGACGCCGGCATGCGAGGCCGGTCGCTACGAGGTCGAATCGGACGAGACTGAGCGTGTGCCGGAACGCGACGCCGACCGACCGGCCGACGCGCGCGAGGGGACCGAGGGACGATCCTCGGTCGGGCGACCGGGGCGAGACGACGGCGGGTCCGACGTGCCCGATAGTGCCGAGCGCGCGGGCGCCGGCGGCCCACGAGACGGCCGCCAAGAGAACGACGACGCCGAGTAGGTTAACAGCCGGGAGCGCGAACCGCGATCCGAGCCGTGAGCGACGACACACAGCGGGATGCGCCCGATACCGCCGACTCCGACGCGAGCGGTCGCTTCGAACTGCGCGACCACACCGCCGACGTGGCCGTCGCCGCGACCGCCGACTCGCTGGGCGGCGTCTTCGCCGCCGTCGCGGACGGGCTGACGGCGGCCATGTGCGAGGAGATACCCGACGGAGGCGACCGGTTCGACCTGCGCGTCCGGGCGGAGTCGCCCGAGGCCGCGTTGTTCGACTACCTCGACCAGTGCATCTACGAGCGGGACGTGCGCGCCGTGTTACCTTCCGACCACCGCGCGACCGTCCGATCCGACGGCGACGGGTGGCTCGTCGAAGCGAGCGCTCGCGGCATCCCACTGGCGGATGTCGTTGCCCGGGACGTGAAGGCCGTAACGTACTCCGAGATGGAGCTCGCGGAGACGGACGGCGGCTGGCGCGCGTACGTCGTGTTCGACGTGTGATCGCCGACGCGTGATCGTCCGGAGCGTGTGAATTGGTCACAGGACTTACCAGCCGGCGCTTGCTACACACGGCGATGCGACTACACTCTCGGTACACCGTCGTCGGACACGTCGCCGCCCTCATCGGACTCATCGTGGGGTTCTCGGAGGTCGGCGCCGCACACGTGGAGTACGTCACGGACACGAACGGTGGCGATCCGATCGCCTTCCTGACGGCCGCGCTGTCCGAGCCCGTCGTCGTCGCCGCGCTGGGCGGCGGCGGCGTCGCGGTCATCGGGACGATGGCCGGATACCTCTGGCTCCGCCCGCTCCGATCCGACGTGGCCGCGATCCGTCGCGCGCTTGCCGATTATACCGACTTGTTGCCGTGGCTGCTCCGTCTCAGTATTGGCCTCCCGATGGTCGGTGCGGGGTTCGCGGGCTATCTGTTCACGCCGCTCGTGACAGCGGCCGATACTGCGGTCCCGATCAGACTGTTCGGCGTCGCCGTCGGCTTCGCGCTGCTGTTCGGGCTGGCGACGCGGTTCGTCGCCGGGATCGCCCTGGTGTCGTACGTCGCGTTGCTCCCGGTGCACCCGTCGCTGTTTTTCGCGTTCGAGTACGTCGCCGGCCTGCTCGCGATCGTCCTTGTCGGCGGCGGTCGCCCGAGCGCCGATCACGTCATCGCGAGACTGGCCGCGAACGACGAGACGGTGTACTCTCAGTTCGACCCGTTTTACCGACGAATCGCCGTTCCGGTCGGGGAGCGCCTCGACCCGTATCGGCAGTTCGTCCCGACGATTGTTCGTGTCGGCATGGGAATCGTCTTCATGTACCTCGCGCTCGCCGAGAAGCTGCTCGCGCCGAAGCAGGCGCTGGCGGTCGTCGAGCAGTACGGGCTGTCGACGCTGGTGCCGGTACCCCCGGAGCTGTGGGTGCTCGGCGCCGCGGCGACCGAGCTGTTCCTTGGGGGCCTGCTCGTGGTCGGACTATTCACGCGCGCGAGCTCCGCGGCGGCGTTCGTCGTGTTCACCACGACGCTGTTCGGCTTGCCCGACGACCCGGTGCTCGCGCACATCTCGCTGTTCGGGCTCGTGTCGGTGCTGCTCGTCACCGGGGCCGGACCGTTCTCGATCGACACCGCGGTGTTCAGGACCCCGAACGAACTCGGAGCGCCCGAGATGGGTGCAGACGCGGTTCGAAGCGCCGCATCCAACCCCTCCGGTGCGTCCGGCGGCAGCCCGGGGGACGCCAACCGCCGGTAGCTCGGACCCGTCGGTCCGTCGACTGCCGGCGACACCGACCGGTAGTAACGCTATTCCGTCCGCCAACGGGAGCTACGCACATGACCGACACGCCAGAGACCCGCGAGTACGACGGCATCGAGCTCCGGAAGGTCCGCGAGTTCGTCTGGGAGATCCCGAAAGAGGGGGGAATGAACGCCCCCGCTCGCGTGCTCGCGAGCGACGCGCTCCTCGAACAGATCAGCGACGATAAGACGCTCCAACAGCTCCGAAACGCGACACACCTCCCGGGGATCACGACGTACGCCGCGTGCATGCCCGACGGTCACCAAGGGTACGGCTTCCCGGTCGGCGGCGTCGGCGCGACCGACGCGGGGGACGGCTGTATCTCGCCGGGAGCGGTCGGCTACGACATCAACTGCGGCGTCCGGATGTTGCGGACGAACCTCACGTACGATGACCTTCGGGGCAGCGAGGAGGAACTCGTCGAGAGCCTCTTCGCGAACGTCCCCTCGGGGCTCGGCGGCGGCGGGATCGTCGAGGGCGACGCCGACACCGTCGAGGCGGTACTCGAACGCGGGATGGAGTGGGCGCTCGAGGAGGGGTACGCCACCGAGGACGACCTCGCACACTGCGAGGACGAGGGTCGTCGGCCCGACGCGCGCCCCGAGTTCGTCTCCCAGAAGGCGAAGGACCGAGGCCGGAACCAGCTCGGGAGCCTCGGCTCGGGGAACCACTTCCTCGAGGTCCAGCGCGTCACGGACGTGTTCGACGAGGCCGTCGCCGACTCGTTCGGCCTGAAGGAGGACCAGATCGTCGTGTTGATCCACTGCGGCTCGCGCGGGCTCGGCCACCAGGTGTGCACCGACTATCTCCGGAAGATCGAACAGCGGCACGGCGATCTGCTCGATCGGCTCCCCGACAAGGAGCTCGCGGCGGCGCCCGCCGGCTCGGAGCTGGCCGACGAGTACTACGGCGCGATGTGTGCGGCGATCAACTTCGCGTGGGTGAACCGACAGCTCATCACCCACCGGACGCGCCGCGTGTTCGAGCGGGTGTTCCGCGCGGACGCCGACGAGCTGGAGATGGAACTGCTCTACGACGTGGCCCACAACATCGCCAAAAAGGAGGTCCACGAGGTCGGCGTCGACGCCGACGGCGACGCGGTCCCGGCGGAGGACGCTATCGCTCACGAGGCGCGAGAGCTGTACGTCCACCGCAAGGGCGCCACGCGCGCGTTCCCGGCCGGCCGCGAGGAGGTCCCGGCCGCCTACCGCGACGTGGGACAGCCGGTCATCATTCCCGGGAGCATGGGCGCCGGCAGCTACGTGCTCGTTGGCGGCGACGAGTCGCTCTCGCAGACCTTCGGCTCGACGGCCCACGGCGCCGGGCGCGTGATGAGCCGAACCGCCGCGAAACAGGAGTACTGGGGGGAGACAGTCCAGAACGAACTCCGCGATCAGGACCACATCTACGTGAAGGCGCAGTCCGGCGCGACGGTCGCCGAGGAGGCGCCCGGCGTGTACAAGGACATCGACGAGGTCGTCCGCGTGAGCGACGCGCTCGGCATCGGGGACAAGGTGGCGCGGACCTTCCCCGTCTGCAACATCAAGGGGTGAGCGGGCGCCGCTGCTGCCGCTGTGAGGTGGTTCTGGCGAACAGGCGACGCGGCGTCCGCTCGCGGCGCGCTGCGTCGCACACCCGCGGACGCGCCGCGTCCGTCGTCAGGACACGGCGAGAGTGGTCCCGTCATCGCTGAAGAACGTTCGTGTTGCCCCCGCGGCGGCGACCGTGGACGGGTGCGACGGCCGCTCAGTAGAACCCGCCCGTCGGCCCGGAGGGACCGTCGGGACCGCGCGGTCCCCTGGCCCCGCCCCCCTCGGCCAGTTCGACGCGCTCGCCGTCGGTATCGGCTCGGCGCGGGTCGATCTCGCGCCCGTCCTCGAAGCGCACGAACGAGAGGTAGAATCGCTCGCCGCAGCCCTCATCGTCGCTCTCGACGGCATCGGTGTCCGGAACCACCGGCGGCGACTCGCCGCAGACGAACGCGACGCCGTCGGCGGCGCCGTCCTCGAACGCCTCGTCCGGGTCGACGTACTCCCAGCCCTCGAATGGATACGGCGTGACCGCCTTGTCCGAGAGGTAGCCGTCGCGCTCCAACTCGACGAGCGTGCCGCAGTGCGGACAGTAGTACGTGACCGGGTAACCCATACTCGACCGACGGGGCGACGGCACTTGCCTCCGTCGGCGACCGGGGCGTTCGTCGACGACCGAACGCGGATTTCAAGCCCCCGGCCCCCGAGTCGGTAGTCGATGTCACCCGAGGAGACGGTCGGGGCGTACTACGACGCCCTCCGCGCGGGCGAGGCGCTCGCGCCGTTTTTTGTCGAATCGCCCGCGACTGTGAAGGTAGGAATCAGCGAGCGTCTGGTGGGGTACGCCGAGGTCGCGAAGGGCCTCCGCGAGCAGACCCGGACGACCGAGGAGTGGACTGTCGAGAGCCACGACCTCCGGGTCGTCAAGCGCGATGAAGCCGCCGCCGTCAGCGACGCGGTGTCGCTCACGTGGTACGACGCCGAGGCGTTCGCCGAGCACTCATTCGAGACGCGCTGGAGTGGAACGCTCCTCCCGACCGACGACGGGTGGGCGTTCGCAGGCCTGCACGTCTCGGCCGCGAGCGACCTCGCAGGGGACGCCGATCGCTGATGGTCGGTCCGAGCATCACGAAGGAGGAGCGCGATGAGACGAACCGTCGGCTCAAGATCGGGATGGTCCTCCTCATCGGCGTCTCTGGGGGGCTGGTGTCGTTGCAGGCGGACCCGACGCCGGTACAGATCGCGGCGGCCGTCGGCGCCTCGCTCGTCATTGGAGCGGCGTTGACGTGGTTCGTCGTGCGGACGCTGGGGGAGTTCTCGCCGAAGCGGTAAGATCGGCCGGATCGCGGCGCCCGGTGTCACACCACCCGTCGGATCCACGCGTCGGGATCGTCGAGTTCCGCGTTGCGCGGGAGGTGCTCGGGGGACTCCCACACCAGCGAGGCGGTGCGGAGGTCCCTCCGGTCGGCGACCGCCCTGAAGAACGCCGCGCCCCGCTCGTACTGTCGGCGCTTCATCCCGAAGCCGAGCAGTCGCTTGAACAGATCGGTGATCGGGTCGCCGTCCTGGCGACGCGCGTCGAGTTTGGCCCGCAGGTCGTCGTACTCGTCGTCGAACGCCCGGTCCATCAGGAGTTCGGCGTACCCCTCGACGGCCGTCATCGCCGTGTTGAGGTCGGCGAACGCGTCGCTGGCGGTGGAGATTTCCCCGGCGCCCCCGCCGCGGGCCAGATCGAGAAGTGACGAGTCGTCGGAGAGCGACCCGACCCCATCTTCGATCCCGGCTTCGAGTCGGCCTTCGAGGTATCCCGGTAGCCACGGCGCGGCCGCGAACTCGGCGGCGTGGGCGACTTCGTGGAAGGCGATCCAGCGGCGAAAGCGGGGGTAGCCGACGCTCAGGTCGACCGCCGCCTGCCGGATGTTCGGCCGAACGAAGTACAGGCCGTGATCGTCGGCGTCGGCCTCCGCCAGGAGGAGGGGGTCGTACTGCCCGAGGACGTTCCGCGCGAGAAACGCCATCGTCACTGCCATGGTCCCCGTGTTCAGCGACCGAGCGACGCCTGGAACGACGCCCTCGCCGGTCGCGGTCTCCTCCAACGGGCGGAGCACCCGACAGAAGGTCTCGACGTTCGCGTCGATCCAGTGATGTCGGTGCTGTACTTCGATGCTGTCGGGGAGATCGAACTCGACGCCCGAGGCCGCCCGCAGCCCGTCGCGGGCCGCGCGAACGTCGTCCGCGAACGCCGCGCGTTCGGCGGGCTCCATCCGCAGGTCGCCCGGTTCGCAGCCACCTTTCGCCGCCTCCGCGACGGCGTCCCAGTCGATGACGCCGCCCGGGGCGTCCGCCGCGTCGGCGATCGCGCGGACGCTCCGTGAGAGATCCATACCGATACTCGGCCAGCCGACGGCATAGGCCTTCCCCCGGTCCCGGACGCGCCCGCGACGGGGTCGGGGACGATCCCCCACCGGTCCGGCGGAGACGATCCCTCGCTGGTCCGGTTCGGACGATTTAAGAGCGATCCGCGGCCCGATCGGAGCATGCAACGAGTCGACGTCGCCATCGTCGGCGGCGGACCGGCGGGGTCGGCCGCCGCCCACGCCGCCGCCTCCCGCGGGGCCGACGCCGTCGTCCTAGAGAAGGGCGTCCCCCGCGCGGACCGGGAGGGGCTCGGCCCGGACTCGACGGACGCCGCCGGGATCTTGGACTACTGGGTGGACATCATGGGGATCCACCCCGACGAGTTCCCCGAGGGCGTCCTCCAAGACGAACTGGACCGCGCCGAGTTCGTCGGCCCGAACGAAGCCTGTACGCTCCGCTCGACCGGGATCGAATCGAGCTACGACGGGTTCGGCTACACGATGCACCGCGCGCGCTTCGACGACTTCATGCGCGACCGGGCGGAGGAGGCCGGCGCCGAGTACCGCGTCGGGGCCTCCGTGCGGGACGTCGACACCGACCGCTCCGCGGGCGGCGACGACGCCCGCCACGTGCTCTCGGTGGCCGGCGGCGAGCAGATCGGCGCGGACTTCCTCGTGCTCGCGGACGGCCCCCAGCGCACGGTGACGAACCGCGTGCTCGACCGGTTCCTTCCCGACGGACGGAAGGCCTCCGAGCTGCTCGCCTCGACGGAGACCAACCACATTGCCTACCAGGAGTACCGGAAGTTCCCGCGGGAGGTGTACGACGAAGTCGACGGCGCCATCACGTTCTGGTGGGGTGTCATGCCCGGTCACACGGCCTACCCGTGGGTGTTCCCCAACGCCGACCGGGTCTGTCGCGTCGGGCTGACGATGCCCATCGGGATGGACCTCGACGAGGTGGACGACCGCGACGAGTACGCGCTCATCCGCGAGGACGACGAGCGCGTCCCCTCCGGAGGCGAGTACGTCCGGCGGATCCTCGAGCGCGAGTGGGGCGACGAGTACGACATCGAGGCGGACTTCCCAATCGTTGAGGACGCCGGCAAGACGAACGGCACGGAGACGTACCCCATCTCCTCGACGAACCCGATCGACAGCCCCGTCGACGCCGGCGTCTGCGTGACCGGTGGGGCGATGGGTACCACCAGCGCGTTCCACGAGGGGGGCGACCACGTCGCCGTCCGAACCGGCGCCATCGCCGGCGAGCTGGCCGCCGCGGGAGACGTGTCCGCATACAACGACCGCTGGAAGGAGGCGATCGGCGACGAGGTGCTGCGCAACGTCGCGCTCGCGGAGCTGTGTCGCGACTACGGCCCGGACGACTGGGACGACACGTTCCGGATCGGCCGGGAGATGCTCGCCCCCGAGAAGGGGTTCGGGATGTTCGAGCAGACGTTCGGCGCCGGCTGGGGCGCGACGAAACTCCTCTTGCGGTACCAGTGGATCAAATGGCGGAACCGCGACGGCCAGTACGTCCAGCTGACCGAAGACAAGTACGCCTATTGAGCCGCGGACGGCGTCGCTCGCCGCGGCTGCGCCGCTGTTCCGGACCGGCCTACATCCCCATGTCCTCGGCGTCCTCGGGCACCGGGAGGTCGGTGACCGCGACGCCCAGCAGCTCCGCGACGTGGTCCAGCGCCATGTCGAAGCCGTAGTAGCGCTCCAGTTCGTCGCCGGCGGCGCCGCCGTCGCGCAACTTCAACATCGCGTACCCCTCCAAATTCTGCGCCACCGCCGCGCGGCGGCCGTCGCGCTCGAACGTCAGCAGGCGCTCGGTTTCCGTCTCCTCGTACATCGCGGTGGTGCCGTCGGCCTCTCCGCTGCTCATGCGTGACCATCGGACGGGAGGTACTCGGTGGTTGCGGTCCCGGCCCGCGACGCCGTCTCCGACGGCCCGACTGTGAGCGGTGTCGCTCGCGAGGTCGAAATACGAGATGAATAGCGGACGGGCCGGAGTTGCCCGGGAGTTCCACCGAGGGGAATCCCGGTCGCTGACTCCGCCCCGCGACCCGACGAGCGACGGACGTCCGGCGGTGGGCTGCTCGCTTCCGCGCCTGGCCCGGTGCCACCGGCGAACCGTGGGAGTGCACCCCTGCGGGTGCGTCCCGGCGGACCGTCGTCCCCGGCGGACGAGGCTTCTCCGTCAGCTTCCGAGGCCCGCGGTGGGCGCCCCGGACGCCTCCGGCGTTCGGTCCCCGCTGAAGACTCTATTGCGGGAGACGAGCAGGGCCTAACTGCCCGACCTAGTCCATTCCGAGATAGCTCGGTGTGACTTAAGGGCCTTGCGGTCCGGTCCGCCGTCGGGCGGTCGGAATCGACAGCCGGCGGTTACACGACGGCTCTGGCGAACGCGCCCGCACTGAGCGGGACGAGCGCGGCGACGCCGACGACGAGCCAGCGGTGCCAGAGGATCCACGTCGCCGACTGCGGGAACGAGTAGAGGTTCTGCACGTCGACCGCGAGCGCCCACGCGAGCGCGAGCGCGAGCAGCCCGACGCCGGCGACGAGCGCGACGCCGGCGACGGTGTCGGCGGGGCGCCGCTTCTGTCGCCCGGAGAGGAAGACGACGACCAGCAGCACCGCGAGGAACGCCACGCCCGCGGCGCCGACGCTGCCCGAAGCGTAGTAGACGTTCAGCCCCGTTCCGGTGTCGGCGATGAGGACGAACGGCGCGGCCAACACGAGAAGCAGCGCGATGCAGGCGGCGACGCCCGTGACCGGCGCGGACTCGGCGAGGTTCATACGGTCGGATACCGGCCGGGCCGTACTTAACGGCCAGCGTTCCGGCCGCCGCGTGGGTGAGGTTGCCGGCGGCCGGGAAGCCGCGACGAGTGCGGGCTCCGCGCCGTGTCGGCCGAAGGGGAACGCCGAAGTGCTCCCCCGCGGACGGACCAGTATGGAAGACGTTGCGATCATCGGCGCGTCTATGACCCAGTTCGGGCAGCGCGACGCGTGGATACGAGAGCTGCTGGCGGAGGCCGGACAGGCGTGTCTCGACGACGCCAGCGTCGCTGCGGACGCCGTCGAGCACCTGTACGTCTCGAACATGGCCAGCGGCGAATTCGAGGGACAGACGGGCGTGCCGAACGCGCTCGCGCACGACCTGCAGGCGGTACCGGCCTACACCGCCCGCATCGACCAGACCTCCTCCTCGGGCGGCGCGGGCATCTACGCCGCGTGGCAATCCGTCGCCTCGGGCGCCTCCGACATGACGCTGCTCGTCGGCGGCGAGAAGATGACCCACAAGACGACCGCGGAGGCGACCGATGTGATCGCCTCGCTCACCCACCCCTGCGAGTACAAACACGGCCTCACGCTCCCCAGCTTCGCCGGCCTCACCGCGCGCCTGTACCTCGACACGTACGACGCACCGCGCGAGAGCCTCGGGAGAGTCGCCGTGAAGAACCACAAGAACGGCGTCGACAACCCACACGCCCAGTTCCGCAAGGAGGTCGACCTCGACACCGTGCTCGACTCCCCGATCGTGGCGGACCCGCTGCGGCTGTACGACTTCTGTCCGATCACGGACGGCTCGGCGGCGCTCATGTTCTGTCCCGTCTCCGTCGCCGAGGAGCACGCCGACGAGTACATCCGCGTCTCGGGCATCGGCGGAGCGACCGATACCCACGTCGTCCACGAGCGCGCGGACCCGACGACGATGCGTGGCGTCGTC
The DNA here is from genome assembly GCF_900129775.1 of Halobaculum gomorrense. Lineage (GTDB taxonomy): Archaea > Halobacteriota > Halobacteria > Halobacteriales > Haloferacaceae > Halobaculum > Halobaculum gomorrense. The sequence goes on from NZ_FQWV01000006.1 coordinate 136,368, forward strand.
GCATCGAGCGAGCAAGCGTACGAGATGGCCAACCTGTCCCCGGACGACGTAGACGTGGCAGAGCTCCACGACATGTTCACGATCCTCGAGTTCCTCCAGTTCGAGGACCTCGGGTTCGCCGAGAAGGGCGAGGGCTGGAAGGCCGTCGAGGAGGGCCGCACCGAGCGCGACGGCGAGCTGCCGATCAACACCTCCGGGGGCCTGAAGTCGAAGGGGCACCCGCTGGGCGCCTCCGGCGTCGCGCAGGCGTACGAAATCGTTCAGCAGCTGCGCGGCGAGGCCGGAAAGCGGCAGGTCGAGGCCGACGTGGGGCTCGCGTGCAACGTGGGCGGGTTCGGGAACTGCGTTACCACCGCGATCCTCGAGGAGGTGGACGCATGAGCGACGACGCGACTCTCGACGAGGACGCCGTCGGCACTGCCGGCGACGACGCCCCGGCCTTCGAGGCCGCTCGCTACCCGGACGGCTCGATCACCTATCCGGCCCACCCGGTCGGCCCGGGCGGCGAGGCGCCGGTCGGGACGGTCGATCTCAGCGAGCACACCGCCGAGGTGATCACCTGGACCACGTCGACGGCGACGCCGCCGGGTGTGCGCGAGCCGAACCACGTCGCGGTCGTCGAGTTCGACGTGGACGGCGAGCCCGTCCGCGCCATCGGCCAGGCGACGACCGGCGACATCGACATCGGCGACGAGGTCGAACCGGTGTACTGCGAAAAGCTCCGGGACCCCGAGGCGGGCATCCGCCACCCGGACAGCCAGGAGTGGGACGGCTTCCGGTTCCGCCCGGTGGAGTAGCGGCCCGTGTCCGAGGCCTCGCGACTCGGCACGCGAACCGCCGTCGGCGTCGGGGCCACCGTCTCGCTGCTCGCTGTCAGGGGCGCGCTGGCGCTGTTCGACGTGACCGACCCGGCCCCGGGGACCGCCGCGTACTTGGTCGTCGGCGCGGTCGTCACGGGCGCCGTCGCCGGGTGGGCGCGCGCGGCCCGCGGGCTCGTCGCGCCGACGGCGGTACCCACGGTCGCGTTCCTGGGCGCCGCGCTTGCGACCTGGCTACGGTACGTTGCGCCTGCGACGACGCCGAGTCCGGTCGGTCCGACCCCGCTCGGATGGCTGCTGCTCGGCTGGCCGGCGGTCGTCCTCCTCGGCCTCGCCGGTGGTGTAGTCGAACTGTACGCGAACCGGCCCGACGACGCCTGACCGGGACGAATCAGACCGCCCGGCCGTCGCCCGCGTCGTCACCGTCGCCGTCGCCGGCGGCTTCGGTACCGTTGGTGTCGTCTCCGTCCCCCTCGTTTTGCCTCCCGACCTCCCGCTTGATCGACTCCAACTCCGCGTCCACGTCGACCTCGGGGGCGGCGCCCTCGTCTTCGGCGGCCGGTTCGGTCGCGGCGCTCGTCTCGTGGTCGGCAGCGGGGCGGTCGCCGCCCCCTCGGGGGTCGCCGGGCTCGCCGGGCTCGCCGACCTCGATGCTGACGGGACCGTCGTCGACCGCGGTTCCATCGTCGAGCGCGGCTCCATCGTCGTCTCCGCGGTCCGCGCGTCGTTCCCGCGCGCGCTCCCGGTCGACCGCTTCGCGGGACTGGCGGACCCAACGCTCCAACTCCGCGCTCAACTCGCGCGCGTCGGCGACCAGATCGCGACTCTCCTCGTCCTCGGGAATGTCCGCCTCCGAGAGCGTCTCGCGGAGGCGCTCCAGCGCGTCCGCCGCGTCGGTGGCCGCCCGGTCGGTCGCGGAGCTGACGCCCCCGGCGACCGCGTCCGACAACACGGAGCGGGCGAGGTCGCGAGGGTCACGACGCCCGCGTCGAGAGCCGCGCGGGCGACGACGATCCGTCGCCTCGCCGGGCGCGGCGAGGTCGATCACGCCCCGGAGGAGCTCCAGCGCCTCGATCGTCGCTTCGAGGAGCGCCACGACCGTCGGGATGGTGTAGTCGCTCGTGAACCGGAACAGCTCCCCCGGAGACGGGGGACGCGGCGGGCGCCGACCGCGATCACGGCGCTCCCAGCGGGTGGCGGTCGACCGTTCGCCCGATTCGCCCCGCTCGTCCGTGCGTCGCTCCGCGCGCTCGCGCTCGACGAGTTCGGCGCGGAGGTCCGAGAGCGTCGCCTCCAACTCGGAGACGAGCGTCTCGAGGTCGTCGTCGTCGCGACCGCGGGAGGACTGGCTCATAGCGGAGCTCTTTGTTGCGTCCCGGCAAAAGAGTTCACACGCTGACGGACGCGGTCGGGAACGACTGGGTATCGCGGCCGCTCAGCGCGGCTTCGCGCGCCGGTACTGCACCGGCCACTCGACCTCCTCGTCGAGTTCGTCGGCCGCGTGCAGCGGCCAGTACGGCGAGCGGAGGAACTCGCGTGCCATGAGCACGGCGTCGGCGCGGCCATTGGCGACGATCTCCTCGGCCTGCGTGGGCTCCGTGATGCCGCCGACGGCGGCGACGGCGAGGTCGGCGCCGACCTCGGCGACGTGCTCGCGGATAGTCTCCGCGTACGGGAGCTGGTAGCTCGGCCCGGCGTACGGCACCTCCTGTGCGGGCGAGATGCCGCCCGAACTCACGTCGAGGAGGTCGGCGCCGGCCTCGGCCAGCAGCGGGGCGAGCCGCGCCGACTGCTCCACGTCCCACGACTCGCGGTTGTCGATCCAGTCGGTCGCGGAGATGCGCACGAACACGGGCTTGTCGTCGGGCCACACCTCGCGGACCGCCTCGGTCACCTCGCGCACGAGGCGCGTGCGGTTCTCGAAGGAGCCACCGTACTCGTCGTCGCGGTCGTTCGCGACCGGCGAGCAGAACTCGTGCAGCAGGTAGCCGTGAGCGGCGTGCACTTCGGCGACCTCGAAGCCGGCGTCGAGCGCGCGCTCGGCGGCCACCCGGAAGTCCTCGATCACGCCGTCGATCTCCGCCGACGAGAGGCTGTTCGTCGGGTGTTCGTCGCCGTCGCGAGGGTACGGTCCCGACGGCGCGTCCACCTCCCAGCCCCCCTCCTCGAGGGAGACAGGGTCGCCACCGTCCCAGGGGCGATGCGTCGAGGCCTTCCGGCCGGCGTGGGCCAACTGGATCGCCGGGACCGACCCCTGCGAGGCGACGAACTCGGCGATCCGAGCCCACTCGTCGGCCTGTTCGTCGGTCCAGATCCCGGTGTCCTGCGGCGTGATGCGGCCTTCGGGCGAGACGGCGGTCGCCTCGGCCATCACGAGGCCCGCCCCGCCGACGGCGCGCGAGCCGAGGTGGACGAGGTGCCAGTCCGAGGGCAGCCCCTCGGTCGCCGAGTACTGGCACATCGGCGAGACGAACGCGCGGTTCGGAACCTCCGTGTCGCGCAGCGTGAGCGGGGAGAACAGGTGATCGACCATGTCCTCGGTACGACCGGGGCGGTACAAACGGCTGGCGGCGACAGCGGGGATTGCCACTACCGGTCGGCGACGGGGCGGCGTCGACCGATGCCGACGGCGGTCCGGGTCCCCGCATGCGGACATGAGGCCCCGCGCAGGCTTCCGGTTCCTGCGGCTTTTCACCCCTGCTTCGACAGGGGCGCGTATGGGACTCTCGACCGAGGAGATCATGCAGATCAGTCTCGACCTCGTCGACTGGGACGAGCCCCCCGCCGACAGCACCGTCTATGTCCCCGGCGAGGACATCGAGTCCGCGCTCGTGGGCATCGACCTCGAATCGCCCGAGATCCAGTTGGCCCACGACCGCGGGTACGACCTGGCGCTCGCGCACCACCCGACGGGGATGAGCGCCCGCCTCGACTTCCCCGAGGTGCTCGACACGCAAGTCGAGTTCATGACGGACCACGGCGTCCCCGAGTCGGTCGCCGAGGAGGCGGTCGCGGACCTGCGCTCGCGGATGGACCACGGCGGCCACTCCAGCAACTACCGACATGACCCCAGCGTCGCGGAGCTGCTCGACCAGCCGTACCTCAACACCCACCTCGCGCCCGACGAGTACGGCCGCCGGGTGTTCCGCGAGGTCGCCGACGGGCTCGCGGACGACGCGACCGCCGGCGAGTTCGTCGACGCCCTGAGCGACATCCCGGAGCTCCACGCCGCCGAGACCGACGTGCGCCTCCGTGTCGGCGACCCGGACAACGACCTCGGCGAGGTGGCGGTCCACCACGCCGGCGGGACGAACGGGGGCGCCTCGGTCGCCCGCGCGTACTTCGAGCACGGCGTCGACACCGTCCTCTACATCCACGTCGGCGCCGGCGACACCGCCGACCTGCGCGAGGAGTTCGGCGACACGGGGAAGACTCTCGTCGTCACCGGTCACATCGCCAGCGACGCGATCGGGATGAATGCAGTCGTCGACGCACTGGAGGAGCGCGGCGTCGAGTGCGACACCATATCCGGGTGCGGGATCGGTCGCGACGAGTGACCGACCGCGCCGGCGGTTTAGGTCGGCCTACTGTTTAGGCCATCCAAAACCTATATGTCGACGGGTCCACGAGAGAACGGTAATGACTCACGATGTGCTCGCGGAGCGGAACGACGAGGCGTCGTCCGAGCCCGATTTCACTTCGGAAGCCCCGGTGGCCGCCCTCCGGACGTGTCCCGACCGAACGGTCTTCACCGAGAACGGCAACGCGGACGGGTGGATCTCGACGGACCTGACGGTCGATCTGGAGCGGTGAGCACTGGGGTCGGTGCGGGTTCTGGGGGTCTCTGATCGATACCCGCAGCTATTGACGCGGCGGTTCGAAAAGAACGGATCGACCGTGAATCGACCTTGGTGTCCGTCGCGTCCCGGCTTACTGCATCGTTCCCTCGGTGACGAGGGTGTCGTCCTCGAGGTAGTGCTCGATGTGGTGGGCGTCCTCCTCGACCTGCACGATGTTCTCGCGGAGGATCTCGCCGGTCGCGGGGTCACCGAGACCGTCGGCGAGTTCGACGTGCTCGCGCAGCGTCTCGATGATCTCGCCGTACAGCTCCATGTCATTCGCCAGCGACGTGCGGATGTCGTAGACGTCCTCGTCTTCGGGCTCGATGGGCGCCTCTGCCTGCAGCGTCGTCATGGACGCGTGCGGGACGCCGCCGAGCGCCTGCACGCGTTCGGCGAGCTCGTCGGCGAACGCTTCCGCGTTCTCTGCCGCGTCGCCGAGGAAGAGGTGCAGGTCGCGGAACTCGGCGCCCTCCACGTTCCAGTGGTGCTTGCGGAGCTGGTGGTACAGGACGTACGTCGCCGCGAGGTCTGTGTTGAGCGCGTCGATGATCTGCGCTGCCTTGTCGGCGTCCATCCGAAGCGCTTCGCTTCCCTCGACATCGCCCGCGGACTTCAGCACACGCTTTTGCGTACTCATACTGTACCCAAACGTACGCTCGCCAGACACATAAAACCCCACCTCACGACAAGATTTCTTTTGGAATACCTAAACACCGTTCTTGTTTCTCGAACCGGGACGGGAGTTCCGACGGGTCGAACCGTCGTTCTCGGTCGCTTCGAGGACCGGGATGAACTCCCGTTGCTCGGCGAGCACCGCGGGGTCCAGATCGGCGACGAGGTCGCGCTCGCCGCGGCTGAGCGCCGCCGCGACGTGCCCGTCGGGGCGGACCACCGCGGACCGCCCAGCGTACTCCGTCAGCGGGGCGTCCGGCACGTTGCGCGCGCCGGTCCGACCCGCACCGACGACCCAGCGAACGCCGTCGAGCGCGCGGGCACGCAGGAGGAGCCGCCAGTTCTCGGAGTGGGCCGCCGGCCACGCGCCGGCGACGAACAGCGCGTCGACCCGCTCGGCGGCGAACGCTGCGCTGTCGCCGACGAAGTTCAGGTCGTAGCAGGTGACGAGCCCAGTCGACCCCGCGGGCGTCTCGACGACGACCCGCTCGTCGCCGGCGGTCACCACGTCGGCCTCGCCAGCCCAGAGGTGTCGCTTTCGATAGACAGTCGTGTCGCTGTCGGGGGCGACGTACGCGAGGGCGTTGTACAGCCGGTCGTCGCCCGCACCGCGTTCGAGGTAGCCCGCGACGACCGCGAGGTCGTGTGCGGCCGCGACCGACCGGACCCGGTCGAGTTCCGGCCCGTCGCGCTCAAGCGCGGCATCGCAGGCGCGCTCGTCGGCGACGAAGCCCGTCAGCGCGTACTCCGGGAACACCGCGACATCGACGCGGTCCGGCAGGGCGGCGACGCGCTCGGTGACGGCGTCGAGGTTCGTCGCGGGGTCCAGATCGGCGACCGACAGCTGGGGGACGGCGACGGTTGGCACGCCGAACCACTCGTCCCCCGGCCGCAAAACGACGGCGGTCCTCCTCCCACGGGCCGTCCGCGTTCCGCCCGCGTCCGGTCCGGCCCGGAATATGGAAACGCCCTTGTAGCCGACACACCCATCGTCGGCCATGAGCGACGACGACCCGGCCGAGGAGTCAGGCGACCCCGAGGACGCCGAGGAGACGGAACTCGTCCCCGAGGTGTCCGCCGAGGACCTGGACGCCAGGCTGGACGAGACCGCCGAGGCGCTCGATGCCGCCGAGACCGAGGGCGACCTCGACGAGGTCGAAGCAGATCTTGACGGGATCGAGGCGGACCTGGAGCGGGCCGACCTCCCGGAACCGGACGAGGACGACGAGGACGCGGTGGACCCGCGCGAGGAGGTGGAGTCGCGCCTGTCCGATCAGCGCGACGACCTCGAGGAGCAGCGCGGCCCGTACGCCTCCGACACGGTCGACGACATCGAGTCCGCGCGGGCGAGAATCGCCGACACGCGGTGGACCGACTCGGGCGAGGCTACCCTCCCCGGCGTCGTCGACGACTTCTTCGCCGCGGTGACCGACACGCTCGATACCGACCTGAACCGCGCAGGCGACGACGACCCCGAGAGCCTCGCCGACGCGCTCGACGATGCGGTCGCGGCCATCGAGGACGCGGGTCTCGACCCCGACGAGGATGCCGAGACGATCGCCGCGCTGCTGGAGGCGACCGACGCGCTGGAGACGGGCGTCGACGACGCAGAAGAGTGGGACGACCTCGAGACCCACGAACAGCTCCAGGCGCAGGGCTTCTACGACGTGCTCGGGCACTACAAGGACTTCCCGCCGGAGCTGTCGGCGCTGAAAGAGCACGAACAGCGGGGGAACGTCGAGATGGTGCTGCTCGCGTTGGACTCGCTGCAGTCGGAGTTCATGGAAGAGCACTGCCTGGACGCGCTCACGCGCATGGGTGACCGGGGCGCCTTCGAGGCGATGCATCAGCGCGCACAGAAACGCGACCAGCCCGCGATCCGCGCGCTCGGCAAGATGGCAGCAACGGACGCCGTCGAGACGCTCGTCGAGTACGTCGACTCCGACTCGAATCCAACCCTCCAGAAGGTGACGTTCAAGGCGCTCGGCGAGATCGGTCACGAGGACGCCGTCCAGCCGCTCGCGAACAAGCTCGCCATGGAGAACGACGAGGTCCGGCCGTACGCCGCCCGCGCGCTCGGGCTCATCGGCGACGCCCGCGCCGTCGACCCGCTGGCTGACGCCGCGGCCGACGACGACAGCGACAACGTCCGCGCGGCCGCCCTGTGGGCGCTGCGCCAGATCGGCACCGAGGCTGCCCTGGAGGCGGCTGCCGAGTTCGACGACGACCGGGCGTTCATCGTGCAGACGGAGGCACAAAAGGCCCGAGACGCGCTCGCCGTCGCCGACGATGGCGAGGAAGTCGCCGCGTAGGCGCGCTCGCCACGGTGCCGCTGGCGCGTTTCGCAGCCGACTGCTACAACAGTTCCCCGATGAACAGCAGCGTGAATCCCAGCGAGACGAGCAGCCCGCCGACGCGCCCGAGGTTCGTATGTTCGGTGACCGTCGCGGGCGCGATGTCGATATCGTAGCTGTCCCACTCCTCCTCGTAGGTGACGTACGACGGAACCTGGAAGAACTCCAGTGCAACGAGTGCGCCGCCGACGGCCCCAAGTGCGGCGCCTGTGAGCCTGACTCCCTCGGCGATGGTGACCATACCGTCACCCGCCGTCGTCGGAGCAAAAACGCACCGAATGCCGTCCGCGGGCGCGCCTCGATGAGGCGAGAATTGAAGTGCGATACCGGCACCAGCGCCCCACGTGCAACGGTTCCTGGGTGTCGTCGCGTCCGTTCTCGTGCTCGTCGCGGCGGCGACGCCCGCGGCGGTGGCTACGGCGGCCGTCGAGGACCCGAAGCCGGCGACGAACGCGACGCGAGCGGGGGCCACCGCGGACACGGACACCGGGGCAACCGCGGACACGGCGAGGGAAGCCACCGGGGCCACCGCACCGCGGATCGTCGCGCTCCTCGCGAACCCGGTCGCCACGGACGACGCCGGCGAGTACCTCCTCCTGTCGCTTCCGCCGGGGAATTGGAGCGTCGGCGACGGGGAAGGCGCCGTTGCGATCGAACAGCGGCGGGCCGGCCCGGTCGTCGCGACCGCCGACCCCGAGGCGCTGGTCGCACCGCCGGCGGGGCGCGTCGTCCCCCGCGGCCTCCGGCTGTCGAACGCCGGCGAGCGGGTCGTACTCAGGCGCGGCGGGGAGAACGGGTCGGTCGTCGACGCCGTCGAGTACGGCCGCGCGCCCGAAGGCGAGCGGTGGGAGCGAGCCGCCGGCGGCGACGACGTGGGGGGATCGCGGTGGCGCCCGGTCGGACTCGCTCACCGCGACCCGTTGGCGCTCGGATCGGCGGACGCGACGGCGTTCGTGCTGCCCGACACGCCGGCGGCGCCGCTCACGACGATCCGAAGCGCCGACGAGCGGGTCCTTCTGGCCGGGTACACGTTCGGCTCACGGCGCGTCGCTCGCGAGTTGATCGCCGCTCGCGAGCGCGGCGCCACGGTCCGCGTGCTCCTCGAAGGCGGTCCCGTCGGCGGGGTCTCCGCGCGTCAAGCAGCACTGCTCGACTCGCTGGCCGCGGCGGGCATCGACGTTCGCGTGCTGGCGGGGCCGCACGCGCGGTTCCGGTATCACCACGCGAAGTACGCGGTCGCCGACGACACTGCGGTCGTGCTCACTGAGAACTGGAAGCCGAGCGGTACCGGCGGCGCCGACAGCCGTGGGTGGGGTGTGGAGCTTCGCTCGCCGCGGGCGGCCGACGCCCTCGCCGACCTGTTTCGCGCGGACGCAGGGTGGCGTGACGCCGTCCCGTGGAGCCGGTACCGAACCGGGAGGCCGTTCGAGGAGGTCGACCCGGCGACCGGGTCGTACCCCGCCCGTCACGCACCCGCGGACGTTCACGTCAAGCGCGTCCGCCTGCTCACCGCGCCGGGGAACGCGCGGGCGGCGGTCGTGGAGGTCGTCGACGACGCCGAGGCGACCGTCGACGTGATTCAGCCCACCGTCGAACGAGGACCGATGGTGGCGTCGCTTCGCCGCGCCGCCCGCCGCGGCGTTCGCGTGCGGCTGCTTCTCTCGAACGCCTGGTACGTCGCCGACGAGAACGCCGCGCTGGCGGCCTCGCTGAACAGCTGGGCGGCCGACGCCGGCGTCCCCCTAGAGGCGCGCGTCGCCGAACCGGCCGGCCGTTACGGGAAGATCCACGCGAAGGGTGTCGTCGCTGACGACGTGGCGCTGGTCGGGTCGCTCAACTGGAACCCGACGAGTGCGCGCGAGAACCGCGAGGTCGTCATCGCCCTGGAGGGGGAGGACGTCGCCGACTACTACCGCGGGACCTTCGCGGCCGACTGGCGCGCGGGAACCGGCGGTTCGGGCGACCTCCCGCCCGGCTTCGCCATCGGCGCCGTCGGTGCGGTGGCCGGCGCGGTGCTGTTCGTCCGACGGCGACTGTCGTTCGACGACGCCTCGGAGGGTCGACGCGGACCGATCGGGTGAGGATCGACGCGGCGGCTGAAGCCGGTCCGCCTCGCGTCGTCAGTCGTCGAGTTCGACCGTCGTCGACAGCTCCTCGTCAAGTTCGGCGTCGGCCATCTTCTCGACGAGCGCGTCGATCACGTCCTCGCGGCGCCCCTCGACGAATTTGATGGAGCCGACGACGAGGTGTCCGCCGCCGGAGACGCCGCCGCCGCCGACCTCCTCGTTCAGCTCGGTGACCATCTGCGGGATGTCGAGGCGAACGCCGTCCGAGCGCAGGACGGCGAAGTCCGGGCCGTACCCGATCGTGATGACCGGCTCGCCGGTCGCGCGTACCTTCCGGTCGTGGAGTTCACCGGTCGTCTTCCCTGGGGCGGGGTAGGTGAAGCGCTTTGCGAAGTTCTCCAGGTCGATGCGGTAGAGGTGTGCGTCGGAGTGGAGTCGCTCGTGTTCGACGTGCGGTTCGACGGCGTCAAGTTGTTCCGCAACGTCGCGCTCGGCGCGCGTCGAGAGGAACTCGACGAGCTCGCGGTGGCGACTGTCGTCGTCGCTGCCGACGTTGAGCACGTCGCTCACGAGGGTCTTCCCCTCGCTGTAGCGCAGCCAGTGGGCGGCGTAGTCGAGCGCCTCGCCGATGTCTTCGATGTCCGTGCGGTCGTACCCGGCGGTCTCCGCGAGGTCGACGAACTCGTCCATGACCTCCGCCTTCGAGCGATCTGACAGCCCCGCGACCGCAGGGACGTGCCGGAGCTCGTCGGTAATGGTCGGATCGATGAGCCGCGCGAGTTCGACGCACATCATGCCCGTCGTGATTCGGTAGTCTTCGTCGTGGAGGTAGGGGTTGACGTGGGCGTCGAGCAGGTCGTTCACCGCGTCGGGATCCGGGTGGTGGTGGTCGACGACTGCTATCGGCACGTCGTAGTGTGCGAGGTTCTTGTAGGCGGGCACGTCCTCTTCGGTCGACCCGTTGTCGAGCATGAGGAGGAACGGGAGCTTCTGCCCGTGACGGGCGCGCGCCTCAAGCGCGAAGTTGAGGTCCCGAGTCACGTCTTCCATCTCGTAGAAGGGGGCCTTGCTCGGGAGGCGCTTGAGCGTGTGGCGCGCGGCGTCGTCGCCCTCGTGGACCTCCTCGATGTAGTTCTCGAGCGCCAGTTGGACCGGGATCGCCGCGCACATGCCGTCGCCGTCAGCGTGGTGTCGGATGCGGATCGGTCGGCCCTCGAGCACCGTCCGGCGGAGCGTGCGCGCGAGGTCCTCGAGTCCGGGACGGAGTTTCTCGAACGCCGGCCAGTCGACGAGCGGCTCGACCGCCTCGGGCTCGGCGCGCTCGCGCATCGCCTCGTCGAGGCGTTCGCGCGCCGCGGCCGCGGTTTCCCCGTCGAGCACGGCGATATCGTCGACTTCGAGCTGATTGGCGCCGTCGTGGGTTTCGACGGTGCCGGAGACGCGGACGACATCGCCGATCTCGACCGCGGGGTGCGCGCGCACGCCGGCCTCCGCGAAGGCCGCCGCCGCGAGCACGGCCGACTCGTCGGCGACGTGGAAGATCGTCGGGCCGCCGGTCTGTTTGATCTGGGTGATCGTCCCTTCGATGGTCACGGCGTCGCCGACCGTGGCGTCAGCGATCGTGGTGATCTCGGGCTCGTGTTCGACCGAAAGAACGTTCGCATCGGCGAGACCGACGGCCGCGAGGTCGAACGACACGTCTCTGTTCTCCTTCAGTTCTTCGAGCACGACCACCACCTCGTCGCCGACAGCGAACGCCTCGCCGTCGAGATTCGACTCGTGGAGCAGGCCTGACACGTTCTCGGAGATGTCGACGAAGACACCGTAGTCGACCACGCCGTTGACCTCCGCGCGGTAGCGCGCGCCCACGTCCACGTCGGCGAGCGTACAGGCGGGATCAAGATCGTAGACCACGGGTCGAGAATCCCCCTCCCCGTTCTCGCCGGAGTCACCGGCGGCGGAATCACTCATACCGACAGGTGGGTGACGGCGGGTGTTAAGGGTTGTAGTATCGCTCCAGCGGCGGGCATCCGACGACGGCAGCCCTGAGTCGCCCGCCACGGCGCTCCCATCGACACGCTTAGTTGACGCCCGACCGGAGATCTGACAATGCGACTGTTCCGGTCGAGCGAACTGCTCGGCATCGCGGCCGACACCCTCGCGTTCGCGCTCGAGGCCTCCCGGGACACCCATCCGAACGAGTACATGGGCTTCCTCCGAGCGACCGACGCGCGCGACCTCGGCCTCAACCGGTCGGGACAGGTCATCACCGACGTGCTCGTCATCCCCGGCACGACCTCGACGCCGGAGTCCGCGACCGTCCGCGAACACATGAAGCCGAACTCCTCGCGGGCCGTCGGCTCGATCCACTCCCACCCCAACGGCGTCCTCCGACCCTCCGACGCGGACCGTGCGACGTTTCACGCCGGCGACGTGCACATCATCGTCGGTGCGCCCTACGAGCGCGACTGCTGGCGGGCGTTCGACTCCGACGGAGACCCCCGCGACCTCGATGTGATCGACGTGGCGCTGCCCGAGGACGAGGCGTTCTTCGACTTCGACCAGACGGACATCGACGCGGAGTTGTACGATGAGTGAGGGGACCAACGGGAGCCGGCACGACGGCGAGGACGGCGCCGACTCCCCGCGGATCGCGCTCGCGCAGGGCACCTTCGACATCCTCCACCCCGGACACCTCCATTACCTCAAGGACGCGGCCGCACGCGGCGACGAGCTCCACGTCATCGTGGCTCGCCGGGACAACGTCACCCACAAGTCGAAGCCCGTGTGCCCCGACCGACAGCGTCGGGACATGATCGGCGCGCTGGAGGTCGTCGACGAGGCGCACCTCGGGCACCCGGAGGACCTGTTCGTGCCGGTCCGCGAGATCGGACCGGACGTGATCGTCCTTGGGTTCGACCAGCACCACGACGAGTCCGCCATCGCCGACGCGCTCGCGGCCGAGGGCATCGACGCCGAGGTGACGCGCGCGACCGCCCGCGAGCCGCGCTACGAGGGAGAACTCCTCTCGACGGGCGATATCATCGACAAACTGCTGCGCGAGCGCGGGCGGCGGTCGCACTCTGGACCGGAATAGTTCGGACCCGGAGAAGTCCCGCCAGCGGCGCGGGCAACGCCGGCCGAACCGGAGAAATCCGAAGGAAGCCGACGCCGAGACCGGCGATTTCAGGCGTCCGAGAGCGTCGCCTGCCAGAGGTACATCGGCGCGGCGCCGACGGCGAGGGCGCCGACCGCGACGGCAACGAGCGCGAGCGCGCGCAGCGTCGGCGCCGCCGACAGCGACGCACGGAACACGGCCGGGGTGCCAGCGGCGAGGAGGAGCGCGCCCGCGGCCCACAGTCCGAACGCCCGCCGCGTGACCGCGGCGTCGACGCCGTCGCCGAGGCGGACGTAGACGGCGACGAGACCGACCCCCGCCGCGAGCGCGACGCCGGCGCCGACGAACGCGAGCACGACGGTGAGCAGCTGGAACGCCGGAAGCTGCGCGTTCGGGGCGACCGCGACAGCGACGGCGTCCACGGCGACGAGAACGGGGACGGACACGGGGATTACAGGCGGTCGTAGCGCTGAAGTCCGTACCAGATGGCGTCGACCATCCGTGATTCGCCGTCCTCATCGTTCCCGGCGGCACCGCGGTCGTCCGCGGCCGCCTCCTCCCACCCCCGCGCGAGGGCGTCCTCGATGACCGTCAGCGAGTGGTTCTCGAAGTTGTTCATGCCGCGGAAGTCCTCGAGCGCGGCCCGCTCGTCCTCCCCGAACGAGGTGCCCGGCTCCGCGTCGAGGAACCCCAGATCCGCGAGCGTCCCCGACACCGCCAGTGCCGCGTCGCCGGACAGCGCCGCGGGATCGTCGGGCTCCTCGCGGGCGAGCAGCGTCACGTCGTACAGTTTGAACACCCGCTCTAGCTCGTCGATGGGACACTCGTGGTCGTCGACGCGAACGTCGACCCAGCGGTCGGTGCGATCGCCGTAGCCGCCCTCCGGCTTGGCGACGTACAGGGCGGCCGACTGTTCGCCGCGGGAGTCGCCGCCGGCGTCGTTACCCGCGTGCAGCGCCGCGATGAGCCGGTCCGGGAGTCCTCCCTCACTCACCTCGAACGCCTCGGCCATCGCGTCAAGCGTCGCCTCGTTCTCGAGGATGTTCCCCTGAACCGTGTAGTCCGTCCCCTGCCGGTCGCCGGCGACCTCGAAACACTCCTCGCCGGTGAACGCCGCCGGCTCGCCGTCGAGCCCGATGACCCCGATCTGTCGCTGTGGGGCCTCGTCGTCGGCGTCGGTGAGCGCCTCGATCGCCTCGGCGGCGGTGTGCCCCTCCCGGAGGAGATCGAGCCCGTCCGGGCCGTACGCCACGTTGGCGAAGCTCTGGGTTGCGACCGCGCCCGCGTCCGCAGCGACGAACGGCACGACGGCGCCGACGGAGACGAACTTCGACTGGACCGCGACCCCGACCGCGTCCGTCTCGGGGTCGCGCGCTGCAATGGAGAACGTCATTCGATGGCACCTGCGGCGGCGACGGCAAAAGCATGCCGGGGTGCCCCAGACGAGGGCATATCCGAGGACGGTTGCGTCTCCCACTGGGGGGAGTTCCACGCGCGAAGCGGCGGAGAGACGCTCATGACACGTGTTCGATCAGCTCGACGATGGTCCCGGCGGGATCGGCGAGGAACGCGATCCGGAGGTCGCCGAAGCGCTCGGGACCCATCACCCAGTCGACGCCGGCACCGACGGCGTCTATCGCCTCGCGGGCGGCATCCACGTCGTCGACGACGAAGCCGAAGTGGAGCAGCCCGTTCGGCATCGACTCCACGTCGCCGGTCGCCTCGTAGGGCGCCCGGTCGAAGACGTACACGCGCTTGTCGGCCACCTCGAGGGCGACGTGTTCGACCGCGGTCGCGCCCTCTCCGTCGTCGGCGTGGCCGCGCTCGATGACGGTCCCGTCGAGCGCCTCCTCGTAGAACGCCGCCGTCGCGTCGACGTCGTCGGCCTTCAGCGCCACGTGGAAGAACGAATTCGGAGTCACGACCGGCCCGTCGTCGCCCCCGACCAAGGCTGTACCGGCTGCCCGAGTTCGGTCCCGAGACCCCGAGGCCGATCCGGGGTGGCGACGTGCCCGCCCCGGCGGCGACGAGGCGTTTTTCACTGTACCCCCGATACGTGGGGCCATGGAAGTCCGCGGCGAACGAGAGTGCACGGAGTGCGGGACTCGCTGGTCGTACTTCGAGACGGGCAGCGTCGCCTGCCCCGACTGCGGAAGTCTCCGGAGCGTCGGGACCGGCGAGCGCCGCAGACACACCGACGCGCCCGCGGAGTTGGATCTGAATCCGGTGCTCGTCCGCCTCGACGACACCCCGCTCGCGGACCTCGTCGACGAGATCAAAGCCGAGTGCCGCAGCTACCTCCGCAAGCGGGGATTCATCCGCGGCGGCGACCTCGCGCCGCTGGACGACGCGTACCTCGCGGCCGCCGAGCTGCGCCACGCCGCCGACGTGTACGGTCGCCTCGCCGGTCCCGGCGGCGGCCGCGCGGACGCGACGATCCGCGACGGAGACCGCTCCCCAGAGGGTGCAAGCCCCGGCGTCACCGACGACGAGGAGTGGTACCTCACCAGCCTCCTGCGGGCGGCCGACACGGGCGAGCGCCCGGACGCGAGCGAGGTGCCCCCGCGGATGCACGAGGCGCGCGGCCTCGCCGCCGTCGAGGCGGTGCTCGAGTATCGAACCGACGTGTCGACGTACCTCGATGAGCACCCAGATCCCGAGGCGAGCCGGACGCTCGGCGCGATCCGCGACCGCGCGAAGCGGGTGGATGCGCTGGATGGCGACGTGGCACCCGCGGAGGCGGACGCGCTCGTCGCCGCCGCTGTGGAGTTGGGTCGGTACCTCATCGCCGACGACCCGGAGGCGCTGGCGAGCGCCCGAGAACGCCTCGAAGACACCGAGTGAGGCCGCACTGCGGGGCCGACCGCTCGCCTCACCCGTCGCTCCGGTCGAACCCCTCGCGGAGCGCCGCGGCCGTGTCCGCCAGTACCTCGCGGGCCGCACTCACACCGAGTTCGCCGAGCATCCCTGCGACGCCGTGGATCAGCGACGGGTAGTGGAGGTGGTCGACGGGGACGCCGGCGTCCGCGAGCGCCTCGGCGTAGGCGACCCCCTCGTCGCGCAGCGGGTCGAACCCGCAAGTGACGACCGTTGCCGACGGGAGATCGGCGTGGCTGCACGCCGCCAACGGGCACGCGTACGAGTTCGCGAGTTCGAGGTCGCTCCGCCAGTAGTGTCGCCGGAAGTAGTCGATGTCCTCCCGTTCGAGGTAGTAGCCCTCAACGTTCTCCTCGTAGGACGGCCAGTCGCCGGTCGGGTCCACGACCGGATAGAGGAGCGTCTGGTGGTCGATGACCGGGCCGCCCGTCTCACGGGCGTGCAGGGCGACCGCCGCCGCGAGGTTGCCGCCCGCGCTGTCGCCGCCGACGGCGAGTCTACCGTCCCCGTCCACCGCCTCGGGATCGTCCGCGACCCACTCGGTCGCCGCGATCGCGCCCTCCAACCCCGCGGGAAACGGGTGTTCCGGAGCGAGCCGGTAGTCGACCGAGACGACGACGCAGTCCGCCTCATCGACGAGCACCCGGCAGATCCCGTCGACCGTGTCGAGCGAGCCGATCACCCAGCCGCCGCCGTGGAAGTAGACGAGCACCGGGAACGGCCCCTCGCCCTCGGGCGTGTACACCCTGATCGGGACCTCCGGCCCGTCGCCATACCCGGCAACTGTGCGGTCCGTGACCGTCGCCAGATTCGGGACGTTCGTCGGCTCGCCGCGCCAGTCGGAGAAGAACTCGCGGGCCTCCCGCGGAGAGAGGTCGTGCAGGTCCGGGACGTCCGCGTCGTCCATCGTCTCCAACAGCTCCCTCGCCTCGGGGTCGAGATCCTCGTCGCGGTCCATGTGGGACGGTACCGAGGACCGGAGAATAAATCGGTTGCCGGAGATCGGTCGGAAACGGCGAGAACGGAGCGCGACCGAGCCCCGATCAGGGCAGTTCGATCTCGACGCCGTGCTGTTCGCTCGCGGCCTTCACCGTGTTGTACAGCAGCATCGCGCGTGTCATCGGGCCGACCCCGCCGGGAACGGGAGTGATCGCGCCGGCCTTCTCGTGCACCTCGTCGTAGTCCACGTCTCCGACGAGGGTCGACTCCCCGTCGCGCTCGATGCGGTTGATCCCCACGTCGATGACGGTCGCGCCCTCGCTCACCATGTCGGCGGTGATGAACTCCGGGATGCCGGCGGCGGCGACGACGATGTCCGCGCGCCGGGTGTGGCTGGCGAGGTCGTCGGTCCGGGAGTGACACACCGTGGTCGTGGCGTTGCCGCCCTCGCCGCGGCCGAACAGGAGGTTCGCCATGGGCTTGCCGACGATGTCGGAGCGCCCAACGACGACCGCCTCCTTCCCCTCAGGGTCCACGTCCGCCGACGCGAGCAGGCGCTGGATGCCGTGAGGCGTGCAGGGCTTGAATCGCGGGTTGCCGGCGACGAGGCGACCCACGTTCTCCGGGTGGAAGCCGTCCACGTCCTTCGCGGGGTTGACCGAACGGAGGACACGTCGGGTGTCGACGTGGTCGACGACGGGCATCTGGACGAGGATGCCGTGGACCCCGTCGTCGGCGTTGAGGTCGTCGATGGTGTCGTACAGCTCCTCGGCGGGTGCGTCGTTGTCGACGTCGACGTGGATGCCCCGCATCCCGACCTCCTCGCAGTCGTTCTGCTTCATCGAGACGTACGTCTCGCTGGCCGGGTCGTCGCTCATCAGCACGGTCGCGAGCGCGGGGTCGACGCCCTCGGCCTGCAGCGTCTCCACGCAGTCTGCGACGCCGGACCGGATCTCCGCGGCGACGGCGTTCCCGTCGATATCGGTCATGGTCGATGAGGGAACGGCGAGGCGTAAGTATCCTCGGATTCGTGCACAACAGCCGCGTTCTAGTGCTAGAAAACAGCACAAACGTGGATATTCGAAGGCCGGCCGGATCGACGGCGGGACCTACTCGTACAGCGGGTGCGCGTCGGTGAGTTCGCCGACGCGCTCTCGGACCTCCGCGATCACCGATTCGTCACCGACGTTGTCGACGACGCGGTAGATGAGGTCGCCGACCTCCCGGAGGGCCGCCTCGTCGAAGCCGCGGGTGGTGAGCGCCGGGGTGCCCGCGCGGATACCCGAGGGGTCGAACGGCGAGCGCGTCTCGCCGGGGACGGTGTTCGCGTTGAGGACGATGCCGGCCTCGGCGAGCGCCTCCTCGGCGTCGCCGCCGGAGGTGTCGGGGTGGGATTCGCGCAGGTCGACGAGGACGAGGTGGGTGTCGGTACCGCCGGAGACGACCTCCAGCCCGTTGTCCGCGAACGACTCCGCGAGCGCCTCGGCGTTGTCGACCACCTGCTGTGCGTACTCGTCGAACGCCGGGTCCAGCGCCTCTCCGAAGCCAACGGCCTTGCCCGCGATGTTGTGCATGAGGGGGCCGCCCTGCCCGCCGGGGAAGACCGCCGCGTCGATGTCGCCGGCGTGCTCCTCGCCGCACATGACGATCCCGCCGCGGCCCGCGCGGATCGTCTTGTGCGTCGAGCCGGTGACGAAGTCGGCGACGCCGACGGGCGAGTCGTGGACACCGGCGGCGACGAGCCCGGTGATGTGGGCGATGTCAGCGAGGTGGTAGGCGTCGACCGCATCGGCGACCGCCTGGATGCGCTCCCACTCGACCTCCCGCGGGTACGCCGAGTACCCGGAGACGATGATGTCGGGGTCGAACTCGTCGGCCTGTTCGGCGAGCGCCTCGTAGTCGATGTAGCCTGTCTCGGTGTCGACGTCGTACTGCTCGACCTCGAACAGCTGGCCCGTGAAGTTCGCCGGGTGGCCGTGGCTGAGGTGCCCCCCGTGCTCCAACTCCAGCGAGAGGATCTTATCGCCCGGCTCCAGCGTCGCGAGGTAGACCGCCATGTTCGCCTGCGTGCCCGAGTGGGGCTGGACGTTGACGTGCTCGGCCCCCCACAGTTCCGTCGCACGCTCGATGGCGAGTTCCTCCACGTCGTCCGCGAACTCACAGCCCGCGTAGTAGCGCTTGCCGGGGTAGCCCTCGGCGTACTTGTTCGTGAGCGCGCTACCTTGCGCCTCCAGTACGGCCTCGGAGACGTGGTTTTCGGAGGCGATCATGGCCAGGGTGTCCTGCTGGCGGCGAACCTCGCCCTCCAGGGCGTCTGCGACCGCGGGGTCGGTCTCGCGGACCTCGGAATACTCCATACCTTGGGTCCGGTCAGCGGTCACAAAAAGCCATGCGTACGCGCATGGACCGCCGCCGCCGACGGCACGGAGACGGGGATGACGACAGCGACGGCGACGATAAGGCTAAATGGGGCCACTTCCGACGTGCGAGCAGTTCGAATGCAGGTAGAACGAACCGATGATGGGCTCCGCGCGGTCGACGCCGCCAAGCAGTCTTTGACCGTCCGCGCGGAGGAGTGGGCCGACTGCGCGGCGGCCCCGTCGCTGGACGCCGGGATCGGCGCGCTCGGGCTCGGCGACACGTGGGAGCCGGACGCGACGGTGGCCGGGTCGGCGCGGTCGCTCGGGTTCCCGCCCGTCTACGCCCCGGCGCGCGACATCGACACCGGCGAGTTGTTCGACCTCGGCAGCGGGACCGGCCCGTTGTCGCTCCCGCAGGGCTCGTACGTCCTCCGCGTCGACAGCCGCGTCGACGCGTACGTCCGCTTCGACGGCCCGGCGGCGATCGAAAAGCCAGGGTACGAGCGACTCCGCGTTCGCTTCCCTGGCGAGACGGCGGTCGAGATCGGGTTCGGCGGCGGCGTCCGCGACGACCCCGGGACCGTGACGGTGCCGCGGACGCCGACGGGCGTCGCCGCCGCGCTGTCGGCGTTCCCCGCGGGCCACCGTACCGCGACCGCAGACCGGTCGTTCAACAGCATGCGCGGTCGGCCGCCGCGCATCGCGTTCGGCGAGTCCGTGTCGATCCCGGAGTCGGTGCGCGACGCCCGCGGCGACTCCGACGCGCGCGTCGTCGTACCCCCCGATCTCGCCTCCCTGTTCGTGGTGTCGCCGCTGGCACACTACGTCGGCGCCGAGGTCGCTGTGAGTGCCGACGGGCCGCCGCGGATCGAGACCCCCGAGACGACGCGTACGCTCGACCGGCTTCCAACGTTGCAAGACGAGGTGACCTCGCTGCTCGAACGGGTGTTCTATCTGGACTGCGTCGTGCGGGAAGCGGGTCCCCACGGGTCAGGCCTCTCTGTCGCGTCGGCGATCGACGACCTCGGACTCGACGCGGAGGCGCTGTACACCGCACCGCCGGCCGAGCGGGTGGACGCCTACCTCGCGGCGCCGTTCGACGCCGTCGCCGACCGATTCCCCGAGTGGCACCTGTCGATGTCGATCGACCCGCGGTACGAGCACGCGCCGACGCTGTCGTACCTCCTCGCGAACGTCCCGCACGTTCGGGTCGCGGAGTCGACCGGACTGGACGAGACCGAGTGGCTGGACACTTCGCTGTCTGCGTTCTACCGGCGCGACGCCGGCGACGTGGCGTCGGTCGAGTTGGTACAGCCGTCGCTCGGACCCGCACGTACCCACGGCTGGCTCGCCGACGGCGTGCCTATCGACGCGTTCAAGACCGTCCCCGAGGCGTACGAGAACCGGTCGCTGTACCTCGACGCCCCTGGAGAGCCGATCTCGATCGTCGCCATTCTGAACGACGGCGACATGCGCGAGGAGCACGACGAGGTCGCCGACCACTACCGCGAGCGCGCCGCCGCACTCTATCTAGACGTCACGCTCGAAGAGCACCTCACCGTCGACGAACTCGCGACCGTGTTCGAGTCGCGGACGGACCTCGTCCATTACATCGGTCACTGCGAGCGCGAGGGACTCCGGTGTGCCGACGGCTACCTCTCGGCGTCGAGCCTCTCGGCGTCGAACGCGCAGACGTTCTTCCTGAACGCCTGCGGCTCCTTTCACGAGGGGATCGAACTCATCCGAAAGGGGAGCGTCGCGGGCGCGGTCACATTCAACGAGGTGCTCGACAGTCAGGCGGCCACCGTGGGGACGATGTTCGCCCGACTGCTCGTCAACGGCTACTGCATGGAGCGCGCGCTCGACAAATCGCGGCGGCAGATCATGACCGGGAAGGACTACGCCGTGGTCGGCGACGGGACGCACGTCCTGACGCAGTCGGAGGACATCGTCGGCACCGACGTGGCGGTGACGCGCCGCAACGACGGTCGCTTCGACGTGACCGTTTCAATGGGCGCGCCCTGGATGACCGGAGGATTCTTCCGCCCGTATCTCCAGGACAGCGACGAGACGCACCTGCTCGGGGCGACGACGGCGTTCACCGTCGATCGCGCGGAGCTGGCCGAGTTCCTCTCGTACGCGGACAACCCCGTGTTGTTCGACGGGTCGCTCCGCTGGTCGGACGCGCTCGCGGCCGAATTCGGTGACCGATAAGTCGGCGCTGCCTGAAACGGGAGCCGGGAGCGACCGTCAGGGACCGCCCGACACGTCGCCGACCGACGTGGATCCCGCGCCGATTTCGGCGGCCCCCGCGGTATCCGACGACAAGAATAGCACAACCGCCAGCCCGGCGGTCACCACCGTCCGCGGGTGACGGGTGAGAGCGGTCGTCACCACCGACCCCACCGTGCGACTCAGGTTCGCGATTCGTGACATATTACGATTATATCCATGTCAGAAGTTAACATCCACCCCGTCTTTTATATGCTCTATATTTTCCCGTATTCTTTCCGTAGCAGGCTTGATTCCCCGATTTTCCCGTTAGTATTAAATAGCTCTCTGGCGATGCAGTAACTAGTCATGACCACAAATGTGTTCAAGCGATCCGTGGATGACGTACTCCGGGCGTTGTTCGAACGGTCGACCGGCGAGCTGGTAATTGTCGACCCCAACGCGGCGGTCGTCGAGTCGCTGATCGATGTCGGCGCCGACTACGAGGGGGAGCTTCCGACGCTCAACGTCCTCGCCGACGGCCGCCTCCTCAAAGACGTGATGGACGACTTCCTCATCGCCGGCGAGGCCGCGGACCTGATCGACGCCGGGACGATGACCCTGCGGGAGATCGAAGCCAGCGCGGACAACACGCTCGTGGTCGGGGAAGACGAGCTGTATGCGATCGTCACCGCAGACGAGCATGTCGCTGCGCTCGCGGCCGACGACGACTCCTTCGCCGCAGACGCCTACGAGACATACCACGGCCGGTGGGCGGACGCGACGGCGTTCAACCTCCGCACGCCGGCGCTGTCTCGGGTCCGCTCGACGCTCGATGAGGACATCGGCGAGCCGGTCCGCGCCGACTTCGACGCCGTGCTCGCGTCGCTGGAGACCGCCCGCGGGGACGGCGACGGCCTCGACGAGGTGACGATCTCGCTGCTCGTCGCCGCGAAAAACGACGTGCTGTTGTACGACATCAGCAAGTGGGGAGAGGACATCGGGATCGCCTCCAAGGCGACGTTCTCGCGGACGAAGACCCACCTGGAGGATCTGGGCCTCATCGACACCGAGAAGGTACCGATCGACGTTGGCCGCCCGCGCCTGCGCCTGAAGCTGGGCGACGACCGCCTGCGCGAGGCCGACATCGACGAACTCGCCAGCGTCGCCCACCGGCTGCTGAACTGAGCGCCGACTCCGGACCCCCGCATCCGGCGCCGTCGTACGAGCCGCACTCCGGGCCACGCCGCGGCGACCGGCCACCTTTTTGTGCGACTCACTCCACGAGCGGGGCATGGACATCGCCATCGTCGGTCCCGACCCCGCGGTCGAGCCGCTTCGGGGCGCCTTCGCCGACATCGAGGCGAACGTGATGGAGGTGGAGGCCGGCCTCCTGGACGGCTTCGACTTCGCCGTCGTCGTGGGCACCACCGGCGACGACGCCTTCCGCACCGCCACGCGGCTCGTCGACGACTGGGTCGCCGTCGAGGTCGGCGGGATCGGCGGGCGCGCGATCGAGGGGCTCGACGCCGCGGTCACCGTCTTCTCCGCCGACAGCGGCTGTTACGACTGCCTGCGCGACCGGGTGCGGGCCAACGTCCCCTCGACGGATGCGACGCCGCAGGGCACCCGCAGCGCCGTCCGGTTCGCAGGAGCCCTGGCGGGCCGGCGCGCCATCCAACACCTCTCCGGCGCCGACGTGGCCGGCACCGTCACCGAGGTGGACGGGCCCGAGCGGACGTTCCTGCCATCGCCGGGGTGCGACTGCGGCGCCGCGCCGACGGGGTTCGAGATCTGCGCGCCCGCGGAGCCGGTCGACCTCGACGACGCCGTCGACCGGATGGACCGCGCGGTCGACGATCGGCTCGGAGTCGTCACCGACGTGGGCGAGCGCGAGTCGATGCCGGCGCCGTACTACATCGCGCGGACGACCGACACCGCGGCGTTCGCCGACGCCCGCTGCGCCGAGTTCGCCGCCGGCGTCGCCGCCGACTGGGACGCCGCGTACGCGAAGGCGATCGGCGAGGGGCTCGAACGCTACTGCGCGGGCACCTACCGCGCGTCGTCGTTCAGGTCGGCGCCGACCGCCGGCGTCGTCGACGCGGTGCCGGTTGACCGGTTCGTGCGCCCCGACGGCGCCGAGACGCCCGAGCCGGACGACCACATCTCGTGGGTCCCCGGGATCGATCTGGCGACCCGCGAGTCGGCGTCGCTGCCGGCGGCGTTCGTCGTGTTCCCGCCCCCCGAGGAGCGGTTCGCACCGGCGATCACGACGGGGCTCGGGCTGGGAAACTCGACGGCCGAGGCATTGCTGTCGGGGCTGTACGAGGCGGTCGAGCGCGACGCCTCGATGCTGTCGTGGTACTCGACGTTCGATCCGATGGGGCTGACCGTCGACGACGAGCGGTTCGAGACGCTGCACAAGCGGGCGCACGCCGAGGACCTCTCCGTGACGACGCTGCTGCTCACGCAGGACGTGGACGTGCCGGTCGTCGGCGCTGCGGTCCACCGCGACGCCGAGACGGGCGAGTGGCCGCGGTTCGCGATGGGGTCGGCCGCCGACCTCGACGCCGCGGCGGCCGCCCGGAGCGCGCTCGCTGAGGCGCTGCAAAACTGGATGGAGCTGCGAGCGATGGGGCCCGAGCGGGCGAGCGACGAGGAGGGCGCCATCGGCTCGTACGCCGACTTCCCCGAGCGCGTCCGGGAGTTCGTCTCCCCCGAGGTGACGCTCCCCGCGGCCGACGTGACCGACGACGACGCGGAACTCGACGGCGTCACCGAGGTCGAGGCCCTCGTCGACCGGCTCTCGACCGCCGGCCTCAACGCGTACGCCGCGCGCCTCACCACCCGCGACGTGGCCGCGCTCGGTTTCGAGGGCGTGCGCGTGCTCGTCCCGGAGGCGCAGCCGCTGTTCACCGGCGAGCCGTTCTTCGGCGACCGGCTGGCGGCGGTCTCGTCGTCGATGGGCTTTGAACCGGAGCCGGAGAAGGCGTACCACCCATTCCCGTAGCGAGGGGACGGCGAGCCGCCAGCCTCCCGCGACGGTCGACCCAACCCGGAGCGTTCTTGCCTGCCACCGCACACCACTCACCCACTCGAATGCCCCGGTTCGTCCACTACTCCGACATTGAGAACGTCTACGACGACCCCGAGCGGGCGGGTCGACTCGCTGGCCTGATCTCCGACCTCGACGGCGCCGACGCCGCGGTCGTCGGGTCCGGCGACAACACCTCACCGGGGGTCGCGGCGACGGTGTCGAAGGGCCGGCAGGCGGTCGACTTCTTCGGCGCCGTCGGCACCGACGTGGAGACGTTCGGCAACCACGACTTCGATTTCGGCACCGACGCGACCCGCGCGATCGTCGCCGACTCCCCGCAGACGTGGGTCTCGGCGAACGTCCGCGACGAGTCGGGCGAGCCGTTCGGCGAGGCCGAGGGCGTCGTCCCGTGGACCGTCGAGCGCGTCGACGGCGACCGCGTCGGCTTCCTCGGCGTCACCGACCCGAACACGGACTCGCTGAACCCCTCGGCCGCCGAGATGACGTTCACCGACCCGTACGAGGCCGCCCGCGATGCGGTCGCCGCGATGGAAGCCTCGGTCGGGGGCGACGGCGCCGACGGCGAGGGTATCGACTACGTCGTCGCCGTCTCCCACCTCGGCGGCGGCGACGACGACCTCGCGCGCGTCGACGGCGTCGACCTCGTGCTCGGCGGGCATATCCACAGCGAGCGCGCAGAGGAAGTGGACGGGGTGCTGTGCACCCGCCCGGGCGTCAACGGCGAGACCGTGCTTGAGGTGACACTCGACGACGACGGCGCGAGCGTGCGGCGTCACAGCCCCGCCGACGCGCCGGTCGACGATCGCCTCGCGGACGGACTGCGCGAGCGCATCACTGCGGCGGGCCTCGACGAGGTCGTCGGCCGCGTCGACGAGCCGATCGTCCGCACCGACGAGACGGTCCACGGCGGCGAGTGTCGCCTCGGCAACCTCGTCGCCGACGCCTACCGGTGGGCCGCGGACGCCGACGTGGGCCTGCAGAACGCCGGCGGGCTCCGGCTGGGCGACGACCTGGTCGGCGACGTAACGCTCGCGGACCTGCTGTCGGTGCTGCCGTTCGAGGAGCCGGTCGTCGTCGTCGAGCTCACGGGGGCGGAGCTCCGCGCGGCGTTCGCCGAGATGTCCGCCTCCGTGGTCGACTTCGGCGAGGACGACTGGTGGCACGGCCACCTCAGCGGCGCGCGCGTCGTCTGGGACGACGAGCGCGAGGAGCTCGTCGACGCGAGCGTCGGCGGCGACGCGATCGATCCGGACCGGCTGTACCGCGTCGCGACGCCGGGGTACCTGCTCCACTCCGACCACGAGTTCCCGACTATCGAGGAGCGCCACCGCGCCGGCGAGCACGGGATCCAACACGAGGTGCTGGCCGAGTACGTGCGCGAACACGGGGTCGCCCCCGAGATCGACGGACGGATCCGGCGCGTCGCCACCGGCGACGCTCGGGAAGCGACGCCCGGCGACTCCTCCGAGAACGCCCCAACCGACGCGACGGCCGGCGCCGGCGACCCCGTCGGCGACGAGTAATCGCCGCGGCGACCAGCGGCGCGCCAAGAGGAAGTGTTTACACGCGCCGGCGCGTCCCGACGACAATGACGTTGGTCGTCGTGCCGGTGCGATACCCGCTCTCGAAACACTCGAAGGCGACGCTATCGGAGGCGATCCGCATCGCCGACGAGCGCGACGCCGAGTTGACCGTCCTCCACGTCGATCTGTACCAGGACGGCCGGGAAGTCACCCGAACCGATCTCAAGCGCGCGGTCCAGCGCGAGTTCGGCCGACTGCCGAGCGTCCGGTACGTCGTCCGCCGGGGCTTTCTCGTCGAGGAGACGATCCTCGACGAAGTCGCCGCCGAGGAGGCCGACGTGGTCGTCATCGGCGCCAAGCAGGCAAGCCGCTGGCGGCGAACGCTCCAGAAGCTGTTCTCCGATCCCGACATCGAGACGTACCTGAAGGGCAAGCTCAACGCGACGGTCATCACGGTTCGAGCGAACGGGACATCGACCGAACTCGCGTCCGCGGACGGCGGACGCACCGAGCCGTGACGGGGGAGGACCGCGACCGGGACGGCGGCTCAGTCGGCGTTCCGACGACCCGCCGCGCGCTCCTCGACGCGCTTGCCGACGGGCCGGTCTCCGGGCCGGCGTTGGCCGAACGGCTCGGCGTCTCGCGCGCGGCCGTCTGGAACCACGTCGAGGCGCTGCGCGATGCCGGCCTCGTCGTCGAGAGCACCGACGACGGCTACGTCTTGGCCGACGCGTCCGGGTACTCCGCCGAGGCGATCGCGTTCGGTCTCGACGCCCCGTTCGCCGTCGAGTACCACGACAGCGTGGCGTCTACGAACGACCGCGCTCGCGACCTCGCGGCCGCGGGCGCCGACGACATCGCGGTCGTCGCCGACGAGCAGACGAGCGGGCGCGGCCGGCTCGACCGCGAGTGGTGTTCGCCGCCGGGCGGGATCTGGCTGTCGCTGCTCGTGCGTCCCGACGTGCCGCCGGCGCACGCGCCGGCGTACACGCTCGCGATGGCGGTCGCGGTGACGCAAGCCTGTCGAGAGGCCGGCGTCGACGCGCGGATCAAGTGGCCCAACGACGTGCTCGTCGGCGGCGACGCGCCCGACAGCGCCGAAGATACCGAGCGCGGCGGCCGGAAGCTCTGCGGGATCCTCACCGAGATGGAGGGGGAGGCCGACCGCGTCTCGTGGCTCGCGATCGGCACCGGCCTCAACGCGAACATCCGCCCCGACGACCTCCCCCCGTCGGCCGACGCGACGAGCCTCCTCGCCGAGCGCGGCGAGCCGGTCGACCGTCGCCTGCTCGTCCAGCGGGTCCTCGAGGAGTTCGACGACCTCCGCGACGACCTCCGCGGGGCGGTGTCGGCGTGGGAGGAGCACGCCGACACCGTCGGCCAGCGCGTCAGAGTGGAGACGCCCAGCGGCGTCGTCGAGGGCGAGGCGATCGGGATCGAGTTCCCCGGCGCGCTCCTCGTTGACACGGGTGAGGAGACCACACGAGTGACCGCGGGCGACTGCGAACACCTGCGGCCGGTCACCCGCTGAGGCGTCGCAGTCGTCACCCCGCGGCCGTCTCCGCAGCCGCGGCGCCGACGCAGCGGGTGCGTGCTACGTCGCGTCGGTGACCCGAACCGTGAGCACCGGCACGCTCGATCCGCGGACGACCTTTTCGGCGACGCTCCCGAGCAGCAGGCGGTCGATACCGCCGCGGCCGTGGGTGCCCATCACGATCAGGTCGCAGTCGTTCGCCTCCGCGTAGCGGACGATCTCGGCGCTCGGCGAGCCGTCGATCACCGCCGTCTCGACGGGCACCTCGTAGTCGTCGCCGAGCGCTTCGACCAGCGAGACGGCGTCCTCGGCGTCGCCCCGGAGCATCTCGTCGATCCCCTCCCAACTCGACTCCATCGGCATCCCGGCGTAGGAGGCGGAGTTGACGACATACAGCGCGTGGACGGTCGCCCCGTGCTGGACCGCGAGGTCGACCGCGTGGCGGACCGCACGCTCGACGCCGTCGGAGCCGTCCGTCGGAACGAGGATCCGATCGTACATCCCCATGTGACTGTCTGACGTACCCAGACGCCGGGGTCGCATTAAGCCTTCGCACGATCGGGTCGGCGTCTCGCGGTTTCGTGTTTCGATTCGTAACGCGAATGGGACCCCTCCGGCGCTCCGGGCCGTCGCTGGCGGAGGAGTGGAACACAGAAACGGGGGCCGAAGCCGGCCCGAGAACCTGCGTCCGCGACTACAGTCGGCCGACTTCCTCGACCTTCACGCTCTCGACGCCCTCGACGCCCGAGAACGCCTCCTCGACGGCCTCGGTGCCGCCCGCGTCGTCGGGGACGACCACCATCGGGAGGAGCGCGACGAGACCGAACGCGACGTCGTCGCGCTCGACGTTGCGGATCTCGGCGCCCTGCGGGAGCGACTCCTCCAGCTTCTGCTGGAGATCGTCGAGGTCGATCTCGGGGCTGTTCGGCATGACCTTCATCTTCGCGGCGACCTTCCCCATCGTCAGGGCCCCCGGAAGCCGCAGTCGGGACACTCGAAGAGGTTGCTCTGCTTGCGGCACTTGGCGCACCGGCTGATCTGCGTGCCGCAGTCGGGGCACTTGAACGTCGCCGCGGCCGTGCCCGCGACGTTGATGCCGCAGGAGACGCAGCGTCGCTCGGAACGCTGCTCTGACTCTGACTGGCTCATACGGCTAAAGACCGGCGCGCGGCTTTTAACGATTGTCTTTCCGACGAGGAGACAGACATGGCACGGGCACCGGGGGTGAGTCACGCGAGCGCGAGCGGCCCGAGGAGGACGCCCATCAGATGGACCCGCCGACAACCGAACCTGACGGGAACGAATCCGACCGCCGCGGCGGCAGCGAACACGACCAGCCCGACCGCCCCGACGAACGCGACCGACAGGAGCGCCAGCCCGACGAGCACCCCAGCGACGAGCGGCGCGTGGGGCAGCGCGCCGACGACCCGGAGCGCGGCGTCACCGAGAACAATCACGCCGACCGTTCCGGCACCAGCCGCGATCGCCACCGCGGTAACCAGCGTCGGGAGCGCGGCGGGGACGCCGGCGTCTCCCATCGCGACGAGCACCCCCGAGCGCGTCGCGTCGAACGCCCAGTAGGCGAACAGCGCGAACACGGCCGTCGCCGTGTTCGCCCCGCTGGTCGCGACGACGTACTCTCGCGTGGGATCCCGGCCGGCAGTCGCCGGGAGCGCGAGCACAGCCGCGACGCCGGCGGAGACGCCCGGAAGGTAGCCGACGGCGGCGCCGCCGCCGGCGCCCGCGGCCGCAGCCCCGGCGAGTTCGCGCCGCGACAGCCCGATCCTAGCGTCAGCCTGCGGCGGAACCCCCGTGCCGCCGAGTGCGTCGACGAGCACCGGGACGCCGAACAGCCCCGCGAACAGCGGGGCCAGGACGCCGCCGGCGGCGACGAGCGGCTCCGTCGGCGCGGCGAGCGCGGCGAGCCCCAGCGCCGTCGCGAGCGCGAACGTGAACCCCCCGGCGAGCCTGCGCCGGGCCGTCGGCTCCGTGAGCACGAGCAGCAGCGCCACGCCGCCGAGCACGACCGGGAGCCACGCCCGGAGGTGGGGGTATGCGACGCGCATCCCCGCGGTGACGGCGACTGCAGCCGGAACCGCGATCGCGAGCGCCAGTCCCGACCCGACAGCCGAGAGCCGGAGCGCCTCGCGGCCCCGACCCTCGGCGACCAACTGATGACCGGGGAGTGCGGCGGCGGCCATCGCCGCGTCGGGGACGCCCAGCGCCAGCGACGGCACCACGTCGAGGAACGTGTGGACGACGCCGGCGGCGAGCATCGCACAGCCCAGCGGGACCGGCGGCGCGTCGAGCGCGGGCGCCACGGCCGCCAGGAGGAACGCGAAGTTGTTGGCGTGCAAACCGGGAACGAGCCCGCTGCAACAGCCGAGCGCACAGCCCGCGAGCGTGTACGCGAGCAGGGAGATCGCGGCCGGCGGGGCGACGGGAAGCGGAAGCACCGGGGGCAGTGGACCCGTCATCGGACTTCAACACTCCCCCGGGGACGGCTGGTCGACGGTCGAATCGACGGCTCGACGGCTACCAGGGCGGCGTCGAAAGAACTGTGATCGCGTGTCGAGTCGGTCGAGACGAGGTGCGCGTCGCCGGCGTTAGCCGAAGAGCTCGCCCAGGCCCTCGCCCGAGCCCTCGTCGTCGTCCTCGTCGTCGTCCTCCTCGGCTTCGGCCTCGTCGGCCTCGTCGCCGTCGTCTGCGGCGCCCTCGTCGGCGTCCGCCTCGTCGGCGGAGCCGCCAGCCGAGCCACCGGCGGCGCCCGCGGCGGGCGCGGCGGCGGCCGTCTCGATGGCGTCCTCGATGTCGACGTCCTCCAGCGCGGCCACGAGGGCCTTCACGCGGGATTCCTCGACGTCGACGTCGGCGGCTTCGAGCACCGCCGTGACGTTGTCCTCGTTGATCTCCTCGCCCGTCTCGTTCAGGATGAGTGCAGCGTAAACGTATTCCATGGTCCTGTGTAGTGTGTTGATCGCTTATCCGAACATCGCGCCGAGGCCTTCCGCGCCGTCGCCGTCGTCGTCATCGTCATCGGCGGCGTCGGCGTCAGCGTCGGCAGGCTCGGCTTCCGTGTCCTCGTCGTCGCTCGATTCATCCGGCTCCTCCTCGACGGCAGGCTCGGCCGCGGGCGCCTCGACGCCGCGGAGCTCCTCGGGGAGCGCCTCGTCGTCGTTGATGGCGGCCGCGAGCGAGCGCAGCTGGGCGTCCGCACGGGCCACGAGGTCGGGCATCAGCTCCTCGTCCTCGATGGCGGCGAACAGGCCGACGGCCTTCGCCTCGCCGGCGGCCTTGCCGAGCAGGGTGCCCGCGGTGCGGGCGGTCGGGTAGGCGGCGTTGACCGAGAGGTTCCGCGCCGCCGCCGCGGCGGATTCGACATCCGCGCGGTACTCGTCCACGTCGATGGCGAGCTCCTCGGGCTCGAACAGCACGTCGTCGGCGAAGACGGCGCGCAGGTCGAGGCCGACCTCCTTCGGCTCGATGCCGAGCTCGCCGAGCACGTTAGCGAGATCGTTGGAGACCTCCTCGCCCGCGTCGAGCACGTGCGAGTCGGACATGACCTTGATCGACCCGCCGTCGATCCGGGCGTCCGCGCCGACCTGCTGCAGCTCGCCGACGAACGGACCGGGGTCGACTCCCGTGTCACCCTCGGGGATGACGATGTCGTTCGGGGCGACCTCACCCGCGCCGATGGGCGCGGAGGTCTTCGACGCCTCGAGCCGCTTGAACAGCCCGAAGGGGTTGTCGTTCGTCCCGATGAGGCCGACGTGGCCCGAGACGAACGCGGAGAGGCCTTCGACGCCCTCGTCTACCTCGTCGAGCGCGCGCTCGATGAGCGTGTTGCGGGACATCCGCAGCTCGGCCTCCCCGTACAGGTCGCGGCGCATGTCCTGGAGCTGCCGGCTCGGGATGCCGGTGAGGTCGACGACGCCGACGGCGTCGTAGGAGCCGACGAACTCCGTCAGCTCGTCGACCTCCTCGCGCTTCCACTCGGGGATCGTCTCGGTCTTGCGCTCCTGTGCGGAACTGCTCATACGGGCACCTCCACGGACGGCCCCATCGTCGTCTTGACGTAGATGCCGTCGATGTTGAGCGGCCCCTTCTCGAGGTCCGCCTCCAGTCGGCGGACGATCACGTCGATGTTGTCGGCGATCTCGTCGGCCGTCATATCCTCGGCGCCGACGCGCGTGTGGAACGTGCGGCGGTCGCGCGAGCGAATCTGGACGGTGTTTTTCATGCGGTTGACGGTTTCGACGACGTCGTCGTCGGGCTGGAGCGGCGTCGGCATCTTGCCGCGCGGCCCCAGGATGCGTCCGAGGTTGGACGCGACGTCCTGCATCATATCGGCCTCGGCGATGAAGAAGTCGGTCTCATCGGCGAGGTCCTTGGCGTCGTTCTCTTCGGATGCGAGATCCGAGAGGTCGTCGCCTGACAGGACGTCGTCTGCGACGTCTTCCGCGCGGAGGGCGGTCTCGCCCTCCGCAATGACGACGATCTGTGTCTCCTGGCCGGTGCCGGCCGGGAGCACGACTTCGTCGTCAACTCGATTCGACGGGTCGTTGAGGTCCAAGTCCCGGAGATTGATCGCCAAATCCACGGTCTCGCGGAAGTTGCGAGCGGGGGCGGTCTCCAGTGCTTGGGATACTGCGTCCTCGATTGAATCTGCCATTTTTCACCTCCGTAGTACGCAGGAATGCTCCTACGGGTCAGTGAAACAGGCGTACGCCTGTCTCACCGTTGAATCCGCCCACGCGACACTTAAGACCGTCGAAGGGCCGTCCCCCACGGTTGGGAGTGACACGGCGCGCCGCTCGCCGACGGAGAACCGTACCCACGCTGTCGACGATCCTCACGCGGTCGCTGCCCCCACGCGGTCACTGCGGCTGGGCGGTCGAGGCGTCGCGCCGGCCGGCGAGTATCGGCGGCCGGCGTGCGAGAAGTGGAACCGGTGGTTACGCCGCGGCTTCGTCGGCAAGCACGTCGTCGTACTCGCCGGCGTCGACGCGGTCGTCGAACGTGCGGGCGTCCTCGCCGTCGATGGTGACGCCCAGCGACGCACAGGTGCCGCCGACCTCCTTGGCGGCGGCCTTCACGTCGTACGCGAGCAGGTCGGACAGCTTCTGCTCGGCGACTTTCTTCACCTGTTCGACGGACATGTCGGCGACGAAGTCATTCTGGGGCTCGCCCGAGCCCGTCTCGAAGCCGACCTCGTCTTTGATCAGCTCCGCCGTCGGCGGGACGCCGACCTCGATGCTGAAGGAGCCGTCGTCGTCGTACTCGACTGTGACGGGCACTTCCATGCCGTCGAAGGCGGCGGTCTGGTCGTTGATCTCCGAGACGACCGCCTGCACGTCGACCGGCGTCGGACCGAGCTCGGGACCGAGCGGCGGGCCGGGATTGGCCTGGCCGCCGGGAACGAGCACTTCGATGGTTCCAGCCATGCTTTCGGATTCCCCGTCGCGTCGTTTAAGGATTGTCTTTGCGACCGATCCCGGCGGTTGCGTGCGTGTGATCGGCTCGCAACCCGGTTTGGGGTCACGGTCCGGTTCGGGATCACAGGGCCTTATCCCCCACGGCGACGCCGTCCAACCAATGACTGAGTCAGACTCGATGATGTACACGACACTGGGCGACACGGGGCTGGACGTGTCGCAGCTGTGTCTCGGCTGCATGAATTTCGGGAGCGAGCTGCCGTGGATGATGAACGACCGCGACGCGAGCATCGACCTGATCCACGAGGCGCTCGACCTTGGCATCAACTTCCTCGACACGGCGAACGTCTACTCGACCGGAGAGTCCGAGGAGATCGTCGGCGACGCGGTCGCCTCGGCGAACCGCGACGAGCTCGTTCTCGCCACCAAGGTGTACGGGGACATGTTCGAGGGACCGAACGGGTCAGGGCTCTCTCGGAAGCACATCCTCGATCAGGTCGAGGCCAGCCTCGACCGCCTCGGCACGGACTACATCGACCTCTATCAGATCCACCGCTGGGACGACGACACTCCCATCGAGGAGACGCTCGCCGCCCTCGACCGGCTCGTCGAGACGGGACGGGTCCGCTACATCGGCGCCTCGACGATGACTGCCTACCAGTTCACCAAGGCGCTGTACACCTCCGACGTCGAGGATTACGAGCGGTTCGCCTGCATGCAGCCGGAGTACAACGCCGTCGACCGCCACGAGGAGGCGAACCTGCTGGAGGTGTGCGCCGGCGAGGGTGTCGGCGTGATCCCGTGGTCACCGCTCGCCGGCGGCTTCCTCACCGGCAAGTACGAGCGTGACGCCGACCCCGAGTCCGGGCTGCGCGCGGCCGCCGATGAGTACACCCAGAACCGCTTCACCGATGAGAATTGGGCCGTGCTGGAGGAGATCCGCGCGGTCGCCGAGGCGAGGGACGCGACGCCGGCGCAGGTGTCGCTGGCCTGGCTGCTCGACCGAGACGTGGTCGACGCGCCGATCGTCGGCCCACGGTCGAGCGACCACCTCCGCGAGAACGTCGGCGCGCTCTCGGTCGAGTTGACCGACGAGGAGGCGGCCCGCATCGCGGCGCCGAAGACGCCCCGATGGCCCGCACCCGGGAAGGACTGAGCCGTCCCGAGGCCGGTCCGACGCCGCGCGAGCACGCGTCGGCGCGCCGAGCGCCCGCAGGCGGTACGGTTTTCCCCGAGCACGACGGCCACCCGCCATGGAGACCGAGTCGCTCGTCGAGACGCTGGAGGCGGCGGGGCTCTCACCGTATCAGGCCGAGGCGTACGTCGCGCTGTTGGAGTTGGGGACGGCGTCGGCGACCGACGTGGCGGACGCGAGCGGCGTGCCCGCGCCGCGCATCTACGACGTGTTACGGACGCTGGAGGAGTTAGACTATATCGAGACCTACGAGGCGGAGTCGCTGCGGGCTCGCGCCCACAGCCCGTCGGTGGTGCTCGACGACCTACGGAATCGAGCCGAGCGACTCGAATCGGCCGCCGAGGAGGTAGAACAGCGGTGGGAGCAGCCGGAGTTGGAGGCCGGCGGCGCGAGCATCGTCACGCGCTTTCGGACCGTCATCGAGCGCGCAGAGGCGTTCATCACGGATGCGAACCACCAGATCCTGCTGTCGACGACGACGGGGAACCTCCGTCGGCTCGCGCCGTCCCTCCGGGACGCCGTCGACCGTGGCGTCTCCGTGCGCGTGTCGGTCCACACCGACGAGGACGAGGCGCCGCCTGACCTCGACCTCTTCGAGGGCACGTGCATCGAGGCGCGCCACCGACCGCTGGCCGCGCCGTTCGTCGCGCTCGCGGACCGTCGGCAGGCGTCGTTCGCCCATCACCCCGACTCCTACGACCGCTACGGCGTGCTCGTCAACGACCGGACGCACACGTACGTGTTCTACTGGTACTTCCTCACCACGCTGTGGGAGCCGTGGGAGACGGTGTACGACGCCACCGGCGAGGGGCTCCCGATCGAGTACTTCGACGTACGCCACCTCGTCCGCGACCTTCGGGCGATCGGCTGGGAGGACGCCCCTATCACGCTCCGAGTCGAGGGATACGACACCAAGACCGGGGAGGAGTCCACCGTCGTGGGAACCGTCGTCGACGTACGCGTCCCGTTC
The DNA here is from genome assembly GCF_900129775.1 of Halobaculum gomorrense. Classification (GTDB taxonomy): domain Archaea; phylum Halobacteriota; class Halobacteria; order Halobacteriales; family Haloferacaceae; genus Halobaculum; species Halobaculum gomorrense. Next base: position 171,340 of record NZ_FQWV01000006.1, read on the forward strand.
GCCTCCGAATCAGACACCGGGTACGAGCTGGCCGGGCAGGTGACCGTCGACCTCGACGTCGACGGCGAACACGTCAGCGTCGGCGGGTGGGGCGCGATTGTCGAGGATATCGAGGGAACGAGACTCACGATCGTCGACGCGCCGCCGCTCGATTGATCGCCCGTCATTCGCCCGACAGAGGGGAAGGATTCTCAAATGTTGACTGACAGGACGGACCCAATATAATTAACAACAGCCGTTGTAAAACCCATAGCCTATATTAATGATTGTTCCCTATGCCAGCGTGATGTCTGACGACAACACACGGAACGGCGTGGCGCGGCGCGAGTACCTCGCCGCAGCTGGCGGCGCCGGTGCGACTCTGGGGCTGGCGGGCTGCATGGGGGGAGGCAGTGGAAACGGCGACGGTAGCGGAGCGGACACCGCGACCGGGACGCCGATCGACACGGCCGCGCCCGAGGAGGAGATCACGATCCAGGTGGCGGCGGACTCGAACTTCGCCAACTCTCAGGAGGCGATCATGAAGACGCTCCGGGAGGACGGCGGCCTCCCGGACAATATCACCGTCGAGTTCCTCGCGGGGTCGTTCACGACGGGCGACCGCCGCTCGAAGTACCAGCAGATCCTCTCGGCGGGGCAGCAGAAGCCCACCGTCTTCATGATGGACAACGGGTGGACGATCCCGTTCATCGCCCGGGGGCAGCTCGCGAACCTCAGCAAGGTACTGCCCGGGTCGATCACGGAGACAGTGAAACAGGACTACCTCGACAACATGGTCGCCACCGCACAGGGGCAGAACGGCGACCTCTACGGTATCCCGCTGTTCGCGGACTTCCCGACCATCCAGTACCGCAAGGACCTGATGCGGCAGGCCGGTTACTCGGACGCCGAGTTCGACAAGTGGGCGACCGAGCCGATGACGTGGACTCGGTTCTCGGAGGTCGTGAAGAAGACCATGGACGCCACCGGTAAGACCGGATTCAACTGGCAGGGCGCCGCCTACGAGGGCCTGTCCTGCTGTGACTTCATCGAGTTCATGGGCTCGCACGGCGGGTCGTACTTCGGCACGTTCGACAACTACTTCGGCCCCATCGGCGAGCGGCCGGTCACGGTCGACAGCGAGAACGTGATCAACGCGGTCCGAATGATGCGCTCGTTCATCTACGGACCGGGCAACGACCCCGCGGCGCTCGACGGGATCAAGGACATCTCGCCGGACGCGGTCGTCCAGTACAAAGAGGAGTCCTCGCGCAAGCCGTTCACAAACGGCGACGTGATCGCCCTGCGCAACTGGCCGTACTCGATCAACATCAACGCCGCCGAGGACGTCTTCGGAGAGGACCTTGGCGTGATGCCGATCCCGTACGCCGTGAGCCAGAGCGACTCCGAGTACGAGACCATCGGCGGGAGCACGTCGGCGCTGGGCGGGTGGCACCTCACCCTCAACCCGAACGCGACGGACACGCGCAAGCAGGCCGCCGTCCAGCTGTTCAAAGCGCTCCAGACCGACGAGGTTCGCATCAAGATGTTCGAGATCGGCGGGTGGATCCCCCCGATCCCGGACCTCATCGCCACCGAACGCACGCGCCAGCTCAAGCCCATCGGCCGGTACGTCGACTCGCTCAAGGTCGCCGGCGAGAACGCGCTCCCGCGGCCGGTCACGGTCGTCTGGCCCCAGGAGTCGACGCAGATCGCAAGCGAGGTCAACGCCAGCATCCGCCAGCAGAAGACCCCGAAGAAGGCGATGACCGACCTGAAGAAGTCGCTGGAGTCGATCGAGAGCCAGGTCTGAGACGGCGGCACGACAGAATTATATATTCAATGTACAATCGTTACCAAGTGTCATGAGCACTGAACAACCGACGGGAAGCGCTCCTCGGCGCGAGCGGTCGGGGCCGTACGTGGCCGTCGTCCGGTGGATGGAGAACCTCTCGGAGACCCAGTACGCGTATCTCCTCTTGACGCCGGCGTTCCTGTTGCTGGGGGCGATCGCGTTCTGGCCACTGGTGTCGACGTTCCAGCTCTCGCTGTTCGCCGACAGCCTCGGACAGGCGAGCGTCGGGGAGTTCATCGGCCTGGGCAACTACGTCGCGATCCTCACCGGCGAACGGACGGCGCTGTTGCCGTCGCCGTTCCTGCCGCAGTCGCTCACGGTGGGCGCGATGTTCAACAGCGCGCTCGCCGTGACGGTGGTGTTCACGGTCATCAGCGTGTTCTTCGAGACGATCATCGGGTTCGTGCAGGCGCTGGTGCTCGACCAGAACTTCCGCGGACGCCGGTGGGTCCGCGTAGCGATCATCCTGCCGTGGGCGATCCCGATCGTCGTCCAGGGGATGATCTTCTTCTTGATGTTCCAGCCGAACCTCGGCTTCCTCGTCGGCACCTCCGACAACCCCGCGTTCCTGAACCAGATCGGGCTGCTGACGACGACGCCGCTGGCGAACGCCCAGGACGCCACGATGATCGTGATCGTCGCCGACGTGTGGAAGACGACGGCGTTCATGGCGCTGCTCATCCTCGCGGGGATGCAGTCGATCGACCGGAGCCTCTACGACGTGGCGAAGGTCGCGGGCGCCTCGCCGTGGCAGCGGTTCAAGTACATCACCTTCCCGATCATCCTGCCGACGGTGATGGTGGCGATGCTGTTCCGGACGATCCAGGCGATGCGCATCTACGGACTCATCGAGACCGTAGCGGGGTGTACGACGGTGCCTTCGCTGTCGTGTCTCGTGATCACGACGTTCAACAACCGGATGCTCGGTTCGTCGGCGACGGTCGCGTTCATCACCGCGGCCATCATCGCCGCGATCGTCTCGGTGTACATCGTTGGCTACGCCCGTGGTGACGTATGAACGACGACACGACGCGCCCGGACGGCGGCGTCCAGACCGAGCCCGAACTGAAACGAGGGCCGTTCCAGCGGTGGATCAACAGGTCGATCGACGACCCCGAGCGGGCGTACCGCGCGATGTTCTACGTCGCGACCGGGTTCTTCCTGGTCACGACGCTGTTCCCGTTCTACTTCCTACTGGTGCTGGCAGTGACGCCGGAGGCTGCGGGGCTTCAGTTGGTCCCGGCCGCATTTGACTTCGGCGTCTTCCTGGACGTGTTCCGCCAGATCAACTTCCTGCGGTACATGTTCAACAGCCTCGTGCTGGCGCTGACGACGACGGCGATCGTGTTGCTGCTGTCGAGCCTCGCTGGATACGTGTTCGGTCGGCTGGAGTTCCCCGGCCGGACGCCGCTGATGTTGCTCGTGCTCGCGATCAGCTACTTCCCGCCGGCGGCGTTCTTCGTCCCGCTGTACCAGCTGTTCACAGGGAACGTGATCCAGGGGCTGGTGCTGTACAACACGCCGGGAGCGATGATCCTCCCGTTCAGCTCGCTGTTCATGCCCCTGTCGATCTTCATTCTCACCACCTTCTACGGACAGATCCCAGACGGGCTGGAGGACGCCGCGCGGGTCGAAGGGACGACCAGACTCGGTGCGCTGTTCCGGGTCATCGTTCCCCTGTCGGCGCCGGGAGTGGCGACAGCGGGCGTGCTGACGTTCATCGCGGTGTACAACGAGTTCTTCTTCAGCCAGCTGATGAACAACGGCCAGCCCGAGAACTGGGCACCCATCGTGGGCGGACTGCTCCAACTGCAGCGTGCGGGGCAGTTCCAGGTCACCTACGGCATCATGGCCGCGGGCAGCATCATCGCCGTGGTGCCGGTGGCGATCCTCGTGGTCGTCGCGCAAGAGAAGATCGTGAGCGGGCTGACTGCGGGCGCACTCAAGGAGTAAGACAATGGCACGAGTTCAACTCACAGACGTGACGAAACGGTACGAGGACGTGACCGCTGTCGAGGAGATGAACCTCGACATCAAGGACGGCGAGTTCATCACGCTCGTCGGTCCGTCCGGGTGCGGGAAGTCCACGACGATGGAGATGATCGCCGGCCTGACCTCTCCCAGCGACGGGACGGTGATGATCGGCGATCGGGACGTGACGACGCTTCCTCCGAAGGACCGGGGCATCTCGATGGTGTTCCAGAACATCGCCCTGTTCCCGCACATGGACGTGTACGACAACATCTCCTTCGGGCTGCGCCTGCGGGACTACGAGAAAGCGGAGATCGACCGCCGCGTCGACGACGCCGCCGGCATCGTCCAGATGGAGGGGATGCTCGACCGCATGCCCGACGAGATGTCGGGCGGGCAGCGACAACGCATCGCCATCGCCCGCGCCATCGTCCGCGAGCCCGAGGTGTTCCTGATGGACGAGCCGCTGGCGAACCTCGACGCGAAGCTGCGCGTCCACATGCGCACCGAGCTCCAGCGGCTCCACAAGGAGCTGGAGACGACCATCATCTACGTCACACACGACCAGGCGGAGGCGATGACGATGTCCGACCGGATCGCCGTCCTCAACGAGGGCGAACTCCAGCAGTTCGCCGCGCCGCTGACTTGCTACAACGAGCCCAGGAACGAGTTCGTCGCCGGGTTCATCGGATCCCCGGCAATGAACTTCACGAACGGGGACCTGACCGGGTCGGGGTTCTCCTCGGCCCACTACGACGTCACTTTCCCGACGGAGGGCGTCGGGATCTCCCCCGGGACGCCGGTGACGCTCGGCGTCCGGCCGGAAGACGTCTACCCGGAGGAGACTCTCGACGACGCCGCGGATCCGACGGAGCTGATCGACGCCGAGGTCGACGTCCTCGAGCCGATGGGCGACGAGATCTTCGTCTACCTCATGCTCGCGGAGGACACCGAGTCCGGCATGGGCGGCGACGTGAGCGGCGACGACACCCTCCTGATGAGCGTCTCGCCCGACAGCACGCTCGAGGAGGGGGATCTCATCAACGTGGCGCTCGACCGCGCGAAGATCCACCTCTTCGACGACGACACCGGAGAGGCGCTCGTCCACGGGGTCGCACGGGCCACGGGCGCGTCCGCCGACGCGACCGGAGAGGAGGCCGAGTAGGATGGTCGAGACCCTGTACCTCCTCGCGGTGGCGCTGCTGTTCATCCCGTGGGCGTACGGGCTGTACGCGCTGGCGCGCGACGGCAAGAACCGTCTGCTTCCGCTCGCGCGCCGGTACCTCCGCGGCCGCCGCCGGCTCAAGCGACAGTCGGAGGCGGATGCCGAGCGCGAGGAACAGGAACGACAACTATACTGACTCCCCCCTCTTCCGTCCGACCATGACGTGTTACTCGATCCCGAGTAGTATCCCCGAGGTGCGACGATGACGCTCGTCGACGGGTTCGATCCATCCGGCGTTCGCGTCGGCATCGTGGGGCTCGGCGGCATCGGCCACCACCACGCAGAGCGCCTCGAATCACTCGGCGCGGACCTGGTCGGGGGGATGGACGTCGACGCCGGCGCCCGCGAGCGCTTCGTCCACGAGTTCGACGCGCACGCGTTCGAGGACGCCGGCGAGCTGTACGACATGGTCGACGCCGTGCTCCTCACGACGCCGAACCGGTTCCACGAAGAGTACGCCGTCTCCGCGCTGGAGTGGGGGCTCGACGTGCTCCTCGAGAAGCCGCTGGCGCACACGCTGGAGTCGGCCGAACGCATCGCCGACGCCGCTCGCGAGGCCGACGGGATCTGCATGGTCGGCTTCAACAACCGCTTCGCTGCGCCGGTAGAGGTGCTGAAACACTACCAGGGCGAGGGCCGTTTCGGGGACGTTCGCCACGTTGAGGCGAACTACGTGCGCCGCCGGGGGGTGCCCGGCCGCGGATCGTGGTTCACGACGAAGGACGTCTCCGGCGGCGGCAGCCTCATCGACATCGGCGTCCACGCGATCGACCTCGCGCTGTACTTCCTCGACTTCCCGGACGTCGTGGAGGTCTCCGGCGTCGCGCGCTCGGAGTTCGGCGGCCGCGACGACTACACCTACATCGACATGTGGGGCGACGACTCCGGCCCCGAGGACTTCGACGTGGACGACTCCGTCTCGGCGTTCATCCGGACCGCAGACGGCGCCACCGTCTCGCTGGAGGCCGCGTGGGCGACGAACCGCCCCGAGAACAACGACTTCTTCGTCCGCGGGACGGAGGCGGGCGCGCACTTCGACCGCGGCAGCGGCGACCTCACGCTCTTCGAGAACGGCGTCGGCGGCGGCCACCACCTCACCGACACCGACGTCGACACCCGCGACATCGACACCCACCGCGCCGAGCAGGCGGCCTTCCTCCAAGCGGTGGAGACTGGCGAGGCACCCACGCGCAACACCGTCGAACAGGCGCTGACGGTCCAGCGCGTCATCGACGGGATCTACCGCTGCACTGAAACCGGGCGGGCGGTCCGCCTCGACGAGTAACGCGGGCTCTGGGACGCGGGCTCCGAACCCGACTTCACACCCGACCCGGGCTCCGTGCGAGCCGTCCCGTTTTTCTCCCGTCGGTCGCAACGCGAGGGCGATGGTCACCACAGCGATGAGCACGCCGGAGATCCTGATCAGACTCCTCGCGGGGGCCGGCCTGATCCTCACGAACGGCTTCTTCGTCGCGATCGAGTTCGCGTTGACGCGGGCGCGCCAGTTCTCCGAGGAGGAGTTCGTCGGCGACACCCCGGCGCTGGAGCGCGCCTGGGAGATGACCCAACAGCTCGAGATCTACCTGACGACCTGCCAGGTCGGGATCACGGCGTCGAGCATCGCTGTCGGAATCGTCGCCGAGCCGGCACTGGCGGCGCTGTTCGCGCCCGTGTTCGCGAACACCGCGCTCGCCTCCGCCGGAGCGGGCGCCGTCATCGCGTTCGTCATCATCAACCTCCTCCATCTCACGCACGGCGAGCAGACGCCGACGTACCTGGGCGTGGAGCGCTCACGGCAGGTGTCGCGGTACGGCGCGACCCCGCTGTACTACTTCCACGTGGTGATCTCGCCGATCATCACGTTCGGCGACTGGGTCGCGAAGGCGACGCTGAAGCTGTTCGGCGTCGAGATGACCGGCGCCTGGCTGGAGACCGAAGCGGACGCCATCGAGAGCCGGGCGGATCTGCGCAGGAGCCTCGACTCGACCCTCGAAGAGGGCGATATCGCCGAGGAGCGGCGCGAGGAGATCGTCAACGCGCTAGTCGTCGGCGAGCGAACCGTCGCGGAGATCATGGTGCCCGCCGAGGACATCGTGCCGCTCTCGACCGGCGACGCCTGGGCGGAGAACCTCGCGCGGATACGCGAGACGCCCCACACGCGCTATCCGCTGTTGGGCGACGACGGCGAGGAGTTCCTCGGCATCGTGTACGTCCCCGCGTTCCTACGCGAGGTGGACAGCCTCGCGAACCCCGACCACGACCTCCGAAAGGTCGCGGCCCCGCCGATGACGCTGTCGCCCGACACGACCGTCGCCGACGCGATCGACCGCTTCCAGATCGAGGGACAAGAGCTCGCACTCGTCGTCTCTGAGGGGGAGATCCGCGGGCTGCTCACCGCGACGGACGCGTTCGAGGAGGTGATGGGCGAACTGGAGGACCCGATGGACAGGGAGGCGAGCGAGCGGTCCGCCGGCGCTCCGTAGCTCGATCGCGGCGCCGTCGGGACGCCGTCACCGGGGATCGTCGGGAGCAGTCCGTCGGCAGGCGTCGTTCCGTCGACACACAGATTTATTCGGTCTGTTGTACAAACCGCGAGCATGGACATCGGTGTACTGACCGTGCCGTTGGGCGGTGAATCGCGATCGGACGCGTTCGAGTATCTCTCCGGTATCGGCGTCGAGGCGGTCGAACTCGGCGTCGGTGGCTTCCCGGGGTCCGACCACACCGACCGCGAGGCGCTGCGCTCCGAGGAGTCCGCCCGCGAAGCGCTGCGGGCCGACCTGGACGAGCACGACCTCCGGGTGAGCGCGTTCGCGACGCACAACAACCCCCTACACCCCGACGAGGAGACGGCCGCCGAGGCCGACCGCGAACTCCGCGAGGCGGTCGAACTCGCCGACGAGTTCGGCGTCGACGCGGTCACCTGTTTCTCGGGGCTGCCAGCCGGCGGGCCGAACGACGAGGTCCCCAACTGGATCACGGCGCCGTGGCCGACCGAGCACGCCGAGGCCGAGGCGTACCAGTGGGACGTGGCCGAGGACTACTGGTCCGATCTCGCCGCCCACGCCGACTACCACGGCGTCGACGTGGCCATCGAGATGCACCCGAACATGCTCGTGTACGAGCCGCACGGCATGCTGAAGCTGCGCGAGGCGACGAACGAGCGGATCGGTGCCAACTTCGACCCCTCGCACCTCTACTGGCAGGGGATCGACGTGACCGAGGCGATCCGCCTGCTCGGCGACCACGACGCGATCCACCACGTCCACGCGAAAGACACGAAGGTGTACGAGTCGCAAGCGCGCGAGAAGGGCGTGCTCGACACGACCGACTACGCGGACAGCGAGAATCGCTCGTGGCTGTTCCGGTCGGTCGGCTACGGTCACGGCGAGGAGCACTGGAAGGACGTGGTCAGCACGCTCCGGATGGTCGGCTACGACGGCGCGCTCTCGATCGAACACGAGGACGCGCTCACCTCCTCCCGGGAGGGGCTGGAGAAGGCCGTCGACCTGCTGAAGCGCGCGCGCTTCGAGACGACCCCCGGCGAGGCCTACTGGGCAGAGTAACCGACCATGACCGACGAACCAATCGACATCGGCGTTCTGGGGTACCGCTTCATGGGGAAGGCGCACGCGAACGCGCTCGACCGCCTGCCCATGTTCTTCGAGGACGCGCCCGAGAGGAACCGCCACACCGTGATCGGTCGCGACGAGGCGGCGCTGGCCGACGCCGCGGAGACGCTCGGCTTCGAGCACACCGCGACGGACTGGCGCGACGTGGTCGAGGAGGTGGACGCCTTCTACAACCTCGGGCCGAACCACCTCCACGTCGAGCCCTCGGTCGCCGCACTGGAGGCCGGCACGCCCGTGCTGTGTGAGAAGCCGCTGGCGCCGACGCTGGCGGGCGCCGAGGAGATGCGGGAGGCTGCCGCCGCGGCCGAGGTGCCCGCCGCCTGCGCGTTCAACTACCGCTTCGTCCCCGCGATCCGCTACGCGAAGCGCCTGATCGACGCCGGCGAACTCGGCGAGATCCGACAGGTCCGCGGTCGATATCTCCAGGACTGGCTGTCGGACCCCGAGGCGCCGTGGAGCTGGCGCAACGACGAAGAGCTGGCCGGCTCGGGCGCGCTCGGCGACCTCGGCGCGCATACGATCGACCTCGCGCGCTTCCTCGTCGGCGACCGCGTCGGCGAGGCGGCGAGCGTCTCCGGCCATCTGAAGACGTTCACCGACGAGCGGCCCGTCGAGGGTGAGGACGGCGAGACGCGGCCCGTCACCGTGGACGACGCCTACTCCGCGCAGATCGAGTACGACTCCGGCGCGATTGCCACCTTCGAGGCCTCACGCGTGACCGAGGGTCACAAAAACGACCACACCATCGCCGTCCACGGGAGCGCGGGGAGCCTCGAGTTCTCACTGGAGCGCCTCAACGAGTTGCGGGTGATGACCGGGGACGCGCGCGGCTACGAGACGGTGCTCGTCACCGACGAGGACGACCCGTACATCGACCACTGGTGGCCCCCGGGCCACGTCATCGGCTGGGAGCACACCTTCGTCCACGAAAACTACGAATTCCTCACGGCCGTCGCGGAGGGAGATGACTTCAGCCCGAGCTTCGACGACGCCTACGAGGTCCAGCGCGTGATCGACGGTGTCGAGCGCTCGGACGCCGAAGGCGCCCGCGTCGACCTCAACTGACCGACGCGGCGACGGCGCGGCGACGGCGCGGCGGCCACGCCCGACCCGCCGAGGCCGTCGGTCGCGGCGGTCGTCGGCGTCCGTGCGAACGTTTTTGATGGAATCCGCGAAAGCGTGACCCATGATGACAGCCGACGCGGCCGCGACGACGGTTCGGGTCGCGTTCGACGCCCCTGAGGGGCGCGGTGCTGGAGGCGGCACGGCGGGCCGCCGACGCCGCGAGCGACCCGGACGGCCCCCGATCGAGACCCTCGCCGTCGGCTCGCCCGGGACGGTCCACCTCCCACTGGTCACCGTGACCCGGGGCGGTCGGACCGCCGTCCACCGCGCAGTCGACCCGAACGGCACGGCGAGCCTGGTGAGCCTGCTCGCCGACGGCGACATCCCCGTCGACGGCGCGGCAGCCGTCGTCGACCACGGTCCCGACCCGGACGACTTCCCCGTCGGCGACGGGCCGCTGTCGGCCGGGACGCGGCGGACGCTTCGGGGCGCCGGGTGGGCCGACCCGACCGCGTTCGAGTCGCCGGCGGTCCTCGGCGTCGATGCGCTCGACGCGGTGGCCCACCTCGGCGTGCGCGGTCGCGGCTGGGGTGACGCCCGGCGGGACGAGCCGGTCGTTGAGGGGTGGCGCGAGGCCCGCAACACCGACGGCGACCCGGTCGTCGTGATCAACGGCCTCGACGCGGACCCGAAGGTCGACGGCGATCGGCTGCTGCTCGCGAGCCTCACCGGCCGGGTCGTCGCCGTCGCCGTCGTCGCCGCCAGCGCGGTCGGGGCGGAAGACGTCGTCGTCGTCGTGCAGGCGTTCGTCGAGGTGAACCCGGCGACCGCCGACCGCCTCGGGATCGTCGACGGCGAGCGTGTCCGCGTCGAGTCACCCCGCGGCGCGATCGAGGTTCGCGCCGAGATCAGCGACCGCCCGGGCGACGGCGTGGTGTTCGTCCCGATGCACTTCGCGGACGGCGCCGTGAATCGACTCACCGGCGATCACGTCGACCCGACGAGCGGTATCCCCGAGTACAAGCTGTCGAGCGTTCGGGTCGAGCGCCTCAACGCGAGCGAGAAGAACGACGAGCGCGGACCGGACGGATCGGCCAAGCAGCGCCGGCCGGACGGCGGCGAGGAAACGGGATCGACGGCCGCGATCGACGACTGAAACCGGACGGGGCGGCGCTGGCCGCGCTCACTCCTCGTCCGTGCCTGCGCCGACGGTGAGGACCGGAACCGGCGCGGTCCGGACGGTCTTCTCGGCGACGCTGCCCAGCAGGATCCGCTCGGTCCCCCGACGGCCGGTCGTCCCCATGACGACCGCGTCCACGCCGTTCGCCTCCACGTACGCGCGGATCTCCTCGGCCAGGTCGCCGCGGACGACGCTCGCGGTCGCCTCGCGAACGCCGGCCGCCTCGGCGTCGGCGGCGACGGCGTCCACCACGTCCGTCGCCGCGGCCTCCGCATCGTCGGCGCCGTCAGCGTCCGGATCGTTTTCGAGGCCGAGCCCGCCGAGCAGCGAGTCGTCGACGACCGACAGCGCGTGCACCCGCGCATCCAGCGCCCCCGCGAGCGCGATGCCGTGGTCGACGGCCGCCGACGCGCGCCGACTCCCGTCCGTCGGGACGAGGACGTCCTCGTACGGAAACGATAGCCGCTCGTCGTCGGCCATCCGAACGGCCAGCACCGGCACCGGCGAGAGGCGGACGACTTTCTCGGTCACGCTGCCGAGTATCCGTCGCGAGAGCCCCTTTCGGCCGTTCGTCGGCATCGCGATTAGATCGAGGCCGTACCGTTCGGCATAGTCGACGATCGTTCGCGCCGGTCCTCCCTGCGCGACCTCGGCCTCGTGGTCGACTCCGCGAGCGGTGAGCGCGGCGCGCGCCTCGTCGACCGTCTCCTCGCCGCGGGTGACGAGCGAGTCGACCGCCTCGCCCCCGACGACCGTTACGGAGTCGCGGTTGGTGTCCGCGACGTACAATACGTGGACGGTCGCGTCACACCACGACGCGATCGCGGCGACGTGGTCGAGCGCGTCGCTCGCGCCGTCACTCCCGTCGTACGGAAAGAGGATGTCGTCGTACATCGATGGGGGCGTTCGGGCGCGCGCTGCTAATCGTTTGGCATCGATCCGGGCGAGACCTCAGAACTCCCGGACGCCCTCGTCGGTGATCACCTCGTCGACCAGCGAGATCGGCGTCGCGTCGTAGGCGGGGTTCTCCAGCGTGATGCCGTCGACAGGTTCGAGCATCACCTCGCTCGGGGGACGCAACTCGTTCTCGAAGCGGAACTCGTCGTCGATGATCTTCGTGCCCGAGCCGACCACGACGACGGGAACGCCGACCTTGGCGGCGGCGGCCGCGATCGGGAACGTCCCGATGCGGTTGTAGAGGGTGTCGCCGACGATGCAGTCCATGCCGACGACGACGCGATCCGGGTCCACCTCCCGGAGGAGGTAGCCGGCTGCGGCGTCGACCGCGAGGTGCGGTTCGACCCGGTCCAGTTCCGCGAGCGTGCGCGCCATCTTCCGCCCGAGATACCGCGGGCGCGCCTCGGTGACGTACGCTGTCATGCGGGCGCCGCGGCCTGTGGCCGACTCGACGGCCTCCAGAACCGTCGAGGAGTAGTCGTGCGTGAGGAACGTCTCGCCGTCCGCGAAGGTCCGTGCGGCGTTTTCGGCCGCCTCGCGCTTGCCGGTCTCGACCCGCTCGGTCTCCTGTTCGATCGCCGTTTCCAGAAGGTCCTTCGCTCCATCCACCGTCTCGGCGTTGTCCAGCACCGCGTCGGTGACCGCCCGCATCGCGCGGTGGAGGCTGGCGTGAGAGGGGTTCGCCCGGCGGAGGGCGCCAGCGTTGTGATCGAGGTCGCGCTCGAACTCGTCGAGCGTGGCGTACTCGCGGTCGAGCAGGTCGCGCAGCGAGCGCGCCGCCTTCACCGCGACGACCGACGAGGAGTGCGTCTGCATCTCTCGGATCTCGGCGACCGTCTCGTCTATCATGGCTTCGCCGTCGTGGCTTTGCGGGTTAGGTGTTCCGGGACTTTCTCCGCGGCCCGCCCCGCCCGCGAGCCTCGCCGTCGGAGCCAGACGGCAACACTCATACCGGCGTCCCCATTACCCAAGCCTCGTTAGATGAACCGCCGCACCCGCGAGTACCTGAGGGGCCGCTTTGGCGACTACTACCGGAGCGCCTCCGTCTCCCCGCCGCCCGAGGCCAACGAGCGCGAGTGGGGCCACATCCCCTTCACCGCGGGCGACGGCACCACGATGGTCCGCCACCAGTCGCTGCTCGACATCGGCGAGGTGAGCGAGTTCCTCGCGCGCGAGACGCCGCGCCACGCCTACTTCTCGGCGGCCCGCTACGACGACCCGGCGAACAAGCGGATGAGCGAGAAGGGGTGGCGCACAGCCGACCTGGTGTTCGACCTCGACGCCGACCACCTCCCCGGCGTCGACCCGGAGGAGACGAGCTACGGCGACATGCTCGCGGCCTGCAAGGACGAACTGCTCGCGCTGCTGGACATCCTCGAGACCGACTTCGGCTTCGCGGACACGGACTTGCAGGTCGTCTTCTCGGGCGGGCGCGGCTACCACGTCCACGTCCGCGACGACGCCGTCGCCGACCTCGACTCGACTGCGCGCCGCGAGGTGGTCGACTACGTCCGCGCGGTCGATCTGAACTACGACGGCCTCATCGAGCGCCGCCCGAACGAGCGCGGGACGACCCTCCAGAAGCAACTCCGCCGAGAGGGCGGGTGGGGCCGACGGGTCCACGAGGAGCTCGTTGCCTACGCGGAGGACCTCCGCGCGATGGACGAGGACGACGCCCTCGCGGAGCTGCAGGAGCTCGACGGCGTCGGCGAGAAGACTGCCCGGACGATCTACGGCGTGCTGGAGCGCAATCCCGACGGCGTGAAGTCGGGCAACGTCGAGTTAGGCCCCGGCGCCTCGACGCTCGTGCGCGCGATCGCAGAGCGCGTCGCCGCCGAACAGACCGCGCCAATCGACGAGCCGGTGACGACCGACGTTCGCCGGCTCATCCGGCTGCCCGGCAGCATCCACGGCGGGAGCGGCCTCGTCGTGCGTCCGCTGGAACACGACGCCGTCGACGACTTCGACCCGCTGACGGACGCCGTTCCCGACCGCTTCCGCGGCCGCGACATCCTCGTCGACGTGCACGATCCCGGGTCGGTCGACGTTGGCGACGACAGAGATAAGGTGGAAGAGGGAATCGTCTCAGTCCCAGAGTACGTCGGCGTATTCCTCATGGCCAGAGGGCGCGCCGAGAAGGCGCGAGAGTAGCAGTCGAGAGAGCAGATACGATGGATTTAGACGAACTACGCTCGGTCCAGTCGAAGGAGCGCACGAAGGACAGCCTCCAGCACCTGCGCGATTCCTTCTACGAGGACGTCGCCGCGTACCTCGCCGAGCGCAAGCGCCAGCGCGACGAGCGCGCGACCACCGTCGAGAACCCGTTCTCCGACGAGCAGGTTCGCAAGCTCTCCGACGAAATCGAGACCGCCGAAGAGGTCGTAGAGTCGCTGTACGAGCGCCGCGTCGGCAAGGTCGTGAAGCTCTCGTCGTTCGCCGCCGCCGGCGCTCCTACCGACACCGAGGGGATGACCGTCCAAGAGGCGGAGCTGTTCGAAGACCTCGTCGTCCGTATCGAACAGAACAAAAGCCGCGTCCTCGACGTGTTGGACAACGGCGCCGACATCGACATCGACATCGATGCGCCCGCGGCGACCGCCGACGACGGACGGCACGCTGGCGTCGGAACGCCCGGCGCGCCCGCGACCGCGGAGTCCGCCGCTGGCACACCGGAAGACGAGAGCGCACAGCCGCAATCTGGCGGTGTCCTTGCCGAGGCGATGGGCGGCGAGGCTGGCGACGGCGAGTCGACCGTACCCGCGGCCTCCGTCGACACCGACGCCGACACCGGCGCCGAGGCCGCCAGGGAAATCGACGCGGCCGACGGCGACAGGCCCGGACCCGGTGACGCGGGCGCAGCGGGCGTCGAGGAGGCCGGTCCACCCGTCGAAGCCGCAGACGCCGGCGGACCCTCCGAGGAGTTCGTTCCGGGGTCAGAGCCCGACCGATCGGGCGACGCGGTCCCGCCGGCATCGTCCACTGACACCGGCGGGGGCGACGCCGACACCGACGCCGGCGCCGACACCGAGCGCCGAACCGTCCGGATCACCCGCGACGTGGGACAGATCCTCGGCGTCGACGAGCGGGAGTACGAACTTGCGAGCGACGACGTGGTCTCGCTGCCGACCGCGAACGCGGACCCGCTCGTCGAGCGGGACGCCGCCGAGCCGATCGAGTGACCACGGCCTCCCGCTCGACGAACGACGGGGAGCAGGCCCCACCGGCACCGATACGCCTTTTCGCGCCGCCGCCGCACACTCGTCCATGCTCGACACCGGCACCGAAGCGCCCGCGTTCTCGCTCCCCGACCACGTCGGCCGCGTGGTCTCGCTCGACGAGTTCGAGGGCCGGCGCGTCGTCCTCTACTTCTACCCGCGGGCGGACACCCCCGGCTGTACGACCGAGGCGTGCGGCTTCCGCGACGCCTACGACGAGTTCGAGGAGCGCGATGCGGCGGTCTTGGGCGTGAGTGACGACCCCGTCGACGACCTAGAGGCGTTCGCCCGCAAGCACGACCTCCCGTTCCCGCTGTTGTCGGACGAGGACGGGGCAGTCGCGAGCGCCTACGACTCCTACGGCGAAAAGAACGTCTTCGGCAACGTCGTCGAGGGCGTTTTCCGCAACACGTACCTCATCGGTCCCGACGGGCGGATCGAGCGGACCTACGAGGGCGTCTCACCGGAGGACCACGCCGAGGAACTGCTCGCCGACATCGGCGACCTCCGCGACGAGGAGTCGTAGCCGGCCGACCGCCGTCCGTCGACCGATCGCGACTAGTCGACTCACTCACCACGAGGACCCGTCCACCGCCCGGCGGATCGCCTCGCGCTTCACGAGCGCGAAGCCGGCGACCACCACGAGGAAGCCGCCGACGGTGAGCGGCGTCACCGGCTCCGAGAGGATGACGACGCCAGCGACCGTCGCGACGACCGGGACGACGTAGCTCACGAGGTTGATCTCGAACGGGCCGAGCAGGTCCAGCAGGCCGAAGTAGATGCCGAAGCCGACGGCCGACCCGAACACCCCGAGGAACAGCAGCGACCCCAGCACCTCCGCCGACAGCGCCGTCGGGAGCGGCTGCGGTTCGCCGGCCGCGACGCTGAGCACGTGGAGCACGATGGCGCCGAACCCCATCTCCCACGCGGTCCGGGGGAGTGCGTCCGACTGCGGGTCGAGCCAGCGGGTGGCGACGCTCCCGAAGGAGACGGCGACGGCCGCGACGAACACCAGCGCGACGCCGATGGTCGTGTCGCCGGCCAGGTCCGAGGGCGACGGCTGCGCGACGAGGCCGACGCCGACGACGCCGAGGACAACCCCGACGTAACCGCGGAAGTCGAGGCTTCCCTCCCCCAGCAGCCACACGGTGAAGAACGTGGTGAGGATGGGGTTGAGGCTGTAGACGATCGCCGCGACGCCGCCGGTGGTGTACCGCTGGCCGTACGCGAGGAACGCGATGTTCGCGACGACGAACAGCAGTGCCGCGACGGCGACCGCACCCCAGTCGGATCGGCCGCGAGGGTACGGGTCGTCCGCGCGCCAGAACACGTACGCCAGCGCGACGAGCGCGCCCACGTCGAACCGGTACGCGCCCAAGAGCAACGGACGCAACTCGACGAGTGCGATCTCGATTGCCGGGAAGCTCCCGCCCCAACAGATCCCGAGGGCGAGAAAGAGGGCGGCGTTACGGAGCGAACTCACAGGAGACTCACGTTCCACACGGCGGGCGGAACCGACTTCGGCGTTTCCGTTTCGGTCCGCTCACGCCGACGCACGGAGGCGCCGACCGCGGTCGGCAGCCGCCGCGGGTCAGTAGCCGCGGGCGATGAGGTAGTCCGCTAGATCCGCCAGCAGGTCGCGGGCCGGCCCCTCGGGGAGCACCGTCAGACGCTCCTTCGAGCGCTCGGTGAGGTCCTCGGCCATTTCGCGGGCGTAGTCGATCGAGCCGGCGTCTTCGAGCGTCGACACGGCGGCGTCGATCTCGGCCTCGGTCACGTCTGCGGGCGTCTCGGCGGTCACCAGCCCGTCCACGTCGACGCCCTGCTGGCGCGCGTGGAGCGTGATGAGCGTCTCCTTGTCCTCGACGAGATCGGAGCCGCGCTGCTTGCCGAGCTGTTCGGACGGCACCGTGAGATCGAGCACGTCGTCTTGGATCTGGAAAGCGCGCCCGGAGTCGACGCCGTACTGGTACAACGCCTGCACGGTCTCGTCGTCGGCCCCCATGAGCACCGCCGGGATGGCCGCCGAGGCGCCGTACAGCACGGCCGTCTTCAACTCGACCATCTCCAGATACTCCTCGGGCCTCACGTCGTCGCGGTTCTCAAACTCCACGTCGAGCGACTGCCCCTCGCAGATCCGGGTGCAGGCGGAGGCGAGGCGGTTGACCGCCTCGACGGTGTTCGCCGGCGCCGCGTCCGTGTCCGAGAGCAGCTCGAACGCCTTCGCGTACAGCGTGTCGCCGGCGAGGATCGCCGTCTCCGTATCGTACGCGCGGTGGACCGCCGGCTCGCCCCGCCGGAGGTCGTCCTCGTCCATGATGTCGTCGTGGATGAGGGTGAACGACTGGATGACCTCGACGCTGACCGCCGCGCGCATCAGGTCGAACCGCTCGCCGTCGAGCGCCGGGAACGACCGGTAGTCGGTGGCCGCGTCGGCGTCGACCTCCGCGAGCGCCTCGCCCACGAGGAGCGCCGCCGTCGGCCGGAGGCGCTTGCCGCCGGCCTCGAGGATGTACCGCGTGGCCTCGTAGAGCCGCTCCGGCTCGGCCATCGGGAGGTCCTCATCGAGTGCGTCGTTGACGCGGTCGCGGCGCTGTTTCACCGCCGCGAGCACCCGTTCGGCCGTCGCGTCCTGAGCCATCGTTACTCGGTCAGCTGGATCATGTTCCCGTTCTGCGTGACGTGGAGGTCACGCCCGAGTTTGTACCCCTTTCGGCCCGCGAGGTCGACGTACGGCGAGAAGCCTTTCATGTCCTGGTGGGCCGGGATGACGTGCTGGGGCTCTAGCGCGTCGAGCATCTGGTAGTGGCCCTCCTCGCGGAGGTGGCCCGAGACGTGGATGTCGTCGTAGATGCGCGCGCCCTGCATCTTCAGGAGGCGCTCGGACTGGTAGCGCTGGCCCTCGTTCGTCGGCTCCGGGATGACCCGCGCAGAAAAGACGACCTTGTCGCCGTCGTCCAGTTCGTACGGGGTCTCGCCGCGACCCATCCGGGTGAGCATCGCGCGCGGTTCGCCCTGGTGGCCCGTGACGATGGGGAGGTACTTCTCTTTGCCCTCCTGCATGATCCGTTTGAACGTCCGGTCGACGGACTTCCGGTGACCGTACATCCCGAGGTCGTCCGGGAAGTCGACGAAGTCCAGTCGCTCGGCGGTGCCGCTGTACTTCTCCATCGAGCGACCCAGAAGCACCGGCTCGCGGCCGATCTCTTGGGCGAACTCGACGAGCGAGGAGACGCGCGAGACGTGCGAGGAGAACGTGGTGGCGACGATGCCGCCGTCGTAGTCCTCGATGCTCATCAGCGTGTCCTTGAGGTGGTTTCGCGCGTGCGACTCGGAGGGCGTGCGGCCCTTCCGGCCGGCGTTCGTACAGTCCTCGATGTAACAGAGGACGCCGTTGCCCTCGCGGCCGATCTCGCGGAATCGCTCCATGTCGATCGGGTCCTCGAGAACCGGCGAGTGGTCCATGCGCTTGTCGAGGCCGTAGACGACCGCGCCCTCGGGCGTGTGGAGGACCGGGTTGACCGCGTCGATGATGGAGTGGGTGACGTGGACGAACTCCATCTCGACGTTGCCGGAGTCGCCGATGGACATCGTCTCGCCCGCCTCCATCTTGACGAGGTCGTTGTCGACGTTGAACTTGTTCTCGCTTTTCACCTGCTGTTTGACCAGCTCGATCGTGAACGGCGCGGCGACGACCGGCGCGTCGTAGCGGTGTGCGAGCTTGGAGATGGCGCCGATGTGGTCGAGGTGACCGTGCGTCGGCACGATCGCCTTCACGTCGCCCTCCATGTCGCTCATGACCCGGTCGTCCGGAATGGCTCCCATGTCGATGAGGTCCAGGCTGTGCATCTTCTCTGTCTCGACGTTGTCGTGAATCAGGACCTGACTCAGGTTGAGGCCCATGTCGAACACGACGATGTCGTCCCCTGCGCGAACTGCCGTCATCTGGCGACCGACTTCCTCGTAGCCGCCGATTGTTGCGATTTCGACTTCCATTGTGTTTCGGTGTCTGCGTTGCGAGCGTGAATCCCGCGCGTCGCGCGCGGCCGATGCTCGTACGGAAAGCCCCGGTACGGGTCGCTGTGGACCCCGGCGTCTTACAGCGCGTCGGTCCGCAATCCCGCTATACGGGGTCGATCCCCGTACTTACCCGCGGGCTCTGGTATCTGTATTCAACAGGCCCGCTGTTAAAACTGCTCGGGTTCGGCGGCCCGACGGATCCCCCCTCTGCCTCGGGCTCGGAGATCGTTCGATCGTCGGACAGCGACGCGGTGGCGCCCCGTCCGGCGTCCGGTACGTTTAAACACGAATCGAACGACCGCACGAACATGACTGGCCGCCCGCTCGACGTGCTGGAGGAGGCACTGGACACGCCGGTAACCGTCCACCTCAAAGACGACACCGCCCACTTCGGAGTCCTCGCCGGCTACGATCAGCACATGAACGTCGTGCTTGACCCCACCGAATTGGAGGGGTCGGCGGACGACGAAGTCGAAGACACAACGATTATCCGTGGCGACAACGTCGTTTCCATCAATACATGACCGGAGCCGGAACGCCGTCTCAGGGGAAGAAGAACAAGACGACGCACGTCAAGTGCCGACGCTGCGGCGAGAAGTCCTACCACGTGAAAAAGAAGCAGTGCTCCTCCTGCGGCTTCGGCAAGTCCGCCAAGCGTCGGAGCTACGAGTGGCAGTCAAAGTCCGGCGACAACTGAGCGGCGTCTTCTCTCCTTCACTCGTTCGACCCACCACTGAGCGACTGCGTCGCCGTACACACCACCGAGTGGGTCGGCGAACGCCGACACGCGGCGCGCCCGGTTCCGTGCCAGCCGACGGCGGAGCGCCCGAGAGAGCCTTGAGTCTCACAACCCGAGAGACGAAGCGTCGGGACCCGCGTGCCCACCAAAATATACACATGAGTGAATATCTGTTCGGTTTCTCCCGGTGACCTACGCACGATAACGAGGGTTTTTGTGGAATCGGCTTCCAGTAACGACCATGTCACACGGCGATTCCGGGGACCGTGCGTCGGCGACGGTTACATCGCTCACCGAACCGCTCGGCGACGGCTCGCGCGATCCGGCCCCCGTCGACGGGCCGACCGAGAAGTGCGGCGTCGTCGGCGTCTCGCTGGCCGAGCGCGACGTTGCCCGGCCGCTGTACTACTCGCTGTACGCGCTCCAGCACCGCGGGCAGGACTCCGCCGGGATCGCCACCCACGACGGGTTCCAGCAGCACAGTCACGTCGAGATGGGGCTCGTCGGCGACGCCTTCTCGCAGTCTGATCTGGATAGCCTCGCGGGCTCGGCGGGGATCGGACACGTTCGATACCCCACCGCCGGCGGCATCAACGCCTGCTGTGCCCAGCCGTTCTCGGTGTCGTTCAAGTCCGGCGCGCTCGGGCTCGCCCACAACGGGAACCTCGTCAACGCCGACGAGATCCGCGAGGAACTCGCGTCCTCGGGGCACGCGTTCACCTCGCAAGGGGACACGGAGGTCATCGCCCACGACCTCGCGCGCAACCTCCTCGAGTCCGACCTCATCCGCGCGGTCAAGCGAACGATGGACCGCGTCCACGGCTCCTACTCGCTGACGGTGATGCACGACGACACCGTCGTCGGCGTGCGCGATCCACAGGGGAACCGTCCGCTGTGCATCGGCGAACTCGACGACGGCTACGTGATCGCCAGCGAATCGGCCGCTGTCGACACGCTCGACGGCGATCTCGTCCGCGACGTGAAGCCCGGCGAGCTGGTCGTCCTCGACAGAGACGGCAGCGGCTTCGACTCCTACCAACTGTTCGAGGAAGAGAACACCGCTCACTGCTTCTTCGAGCACGTCTACTTCGCGCGACCAGACTCCGTTATTGACGACACGCTCGTGTACGAGGCACGGCGCGACCTCGGTCGGGCGCTGTGGGAGGAAGCCGGCGTCGACTCCGACGTGGTGATGCCCGTCCCCGACTCCGGACGCGCGTTCGCATCGGGATACGCCGACGCCGCCGCCGAGGACGGCGCCGACGTGGAGTTCGCCGAGGGGCTAATGAAGAACCGGTACGTCGGCCGGACGTTCATCATGCCCACGCAAGACGAGCGCGAGCGGGCGGTGCGACTCAAGCTGAACCCGATCCGGTCGACCGTCGAGGGACGGACGGTCACGCTCATCGACGACTCGATCGTTCGGGGGACGACCTCGACGCAGTTGGTGCAGCTGCTCCGCGACGCCGGTGCCGAAGCTGTGCACGTTCGAATCGGGGCGCCGGCGATCGTCGCCCCGTGTTACATGGGCATCGACATGGCGACCCGCGAGGAGCTGATCGCCGCCGACCGCTCGGTCAATGAGGTCCGCGAGGAGATCGGCGCCGACTCACTGTCATACCTGTCGGTCGACGCCGTCGCCGGCGCGCTGTCGTCGACGACCGCAGACCTCTGTCTCGGCTGTGTCACCGGCGAGTACCCGTACGACATCGACGGCGAGCCGACCGACCGCGACGTGAGCCGGCCGGTCGTCGGGGAAGCGTCGCCCGCCGACGACTAACGCGAGGGCGACCGTAGGGAGCCCTCGGCCATCCACGGCGAGGTCTGGTGACCGAGCAGCGTCGGCACCGCGAAGGAGACTTCAGAACCGATACGTGACTCAGTCTGGGAGGGGGCGAACAGGCGACACCCGCACCGCCCGCAGGCCGCCGTGTCGCGCACCCGCTCGCGGCCCGCGGCGACGATCACCGCATCGGTGATTCTGATTCGGGATCGTATTTCAACGCTTGCGTGCGGCGGCACGGGCGCCCGGGCGGGTCGAGCGCGCCCGCAGAGTCCAGGCAGTCAGTAGACGAGATACAGCAGCGCGTACACGACGACGCCGAGAGCGAACGAGACGATCCACAGCGAGGCGGCGACCCGGCCGACCCGCTTGTGTGCGGTGTCGGACAGGTCCGTGATCGGGCGCGTCGCCGCGAGCGTCAGCGCGTACACCACGAGCGGAACGCAGACGATCGCGAGGAGGATGTGGACGGCGAGCAGCGGGAGGTAGACGAACCCCTCGACGACCGCGGGGCCCCCGAAGTCGGTCGTTCCGACGAGTGTGATACGGTAGAGGTACATCGCGAGGAACGCCGCGAACAACCCAGTCGAGGCGAGCATGAAGCGTCTGTGGGCCTCGAAGTCGCGAGCGCGGGCCGCCCGGACGCCGAGCGCGATCGTGGCGATCGCCGCGAGCGAGACGAGGGCGTTGATCGTCGGGATCGCGTCGAGCACCGCGGTCGGGGCGCGCGGGAGCACCGAACTAGGGACGAGACCACCGACCACCGCGAAGACGAGCCCGAGTGCGACAGCGGAGAGGGCGCCGGCGACGCCGAGCGTGTGCTCGCGTGCGAACCCGGAGACACCACCGCCAGACGACGGAACGTCCGTACTCATTATCGGGGGAACGACCGGGAGCATCAAAGCCGTTGTCCGATCGCCGAGCGAACGGGCCGCTTTAACGGTCCCCGACGTGTGCGATCCCGCACTGGAGACTCGTCCGAATGGAAAGCCCTTTATCGGTAACCGGGATACGTTTGAGTGCGTACTGACGCACGATGCGTGGGTAGCCAAGCCAGGCCAACGGCGCAGCGTTGAGGGCGCTGTCCTGTAGAGGTCCGCCGGTTCAAATCCGGTCCCACGCATCTTACGGATGCGTACACGGGCGGATTTGAAGCAGGGAGCGCGGAACGCGCGACCGTAGTTCAAATCTGGTCCCACGCATCTTACGCGGTGCGGACGCATCGCGGGATGCAGGTGCTGTGCGCCCTTCGGGGCGCCCTACAGACAGCACCCACGCCCAATCCTTCCGGACGCTACACCGGCCAGCCGCGGCTTCGGCGCCTGCCCCGAAGCCGTCGCTGCGCCGCAGAGAGTAACGGTTTTCCGGGGAGCAACCGCCCGCATCTGGTATGCACGCGATCACCGGCTCCGGGTGGATCGAGGTCATCTCCGGGTCGATGTTCTCCGGAAAGACGGAGGAGCTCCTCCGACGCCTCCGCCGTGCGGAGATCGCGGGCCAGGAGATCGCCGTCTTCACGCCCGCGCTCGACGACCGCTACGGCGAGACGACGATCGGGACCCACAACGGGCGCTCGTGGGAGGCGAGCGTCGTCGGTAACGAGGGGGAGAGACCATGGGACATCCTGGACGATCTGAACGGCGAGATGGTCGTCGCGATCGACGAGGCAAACTTCTTTTCGGACGCGCTCGTCGACGCGTGTCAAGCGCTCGCGGAGGACGACCGCCGCGTCATCGTCTCGGGCACGGACCAGACGTACCGCGGCGAGCCGTTCGATCCCCTCCCCGACCTGATGGCCGTCGCCGAGTACGTCGATAAGCTCCAGGCGATCTGCGCGGTCTGCGGCGAGCCGGCGACCCGGAACCAGCGGCTCATCGAGGGGGAACCCGCTCACGCGGACGACCCGACGATCCTCGTTGGCGCCGAGGAGAGCTATCAGGCGCGGTGCCGGAGCTGTCACGTGCTCCGGCGCGATTGACGCTCATCGGAACTGTCATGACCGCGCCGTCGCTATGCAGGGTGTGACGACGTGGGTCAAGAATCCCCGGAACGGACGGGCGCGCGGGCCGGCGGCGGTCGCCCGAGCGTGGGTGGAGATACTGGTCCGCCCCTCGCGGTTCTTTCGGACCGGTGTCGCGCCCGGTGACCAGGCGCCCGGACTCGTGTTCGCGGTCTGCGTCGCCGTGGCGTTTGCCGGCGGCCGGTTCCTCTTCGAGCCCGCGACGATCCCGACCGCGTTCGGCGGACCGGCCGTCTCCGCGAGCGTCTCGCTGCTGTTCGTCGCCGTCTTCATCGCGCCCGCCGGGCTGCACCTGACTGCGGCACTGCAGACCGTGCTGTTGATCCTGTTCGTTCGCGACCGCGCCGGGATCAGCGAGACGGTTCAGATTCTCGCGTACGCGAGCGCGCCGTGCGCGCTTGCGGGAGCGCCCATCCCCGAACTTCGGGCCGCGTGTGGCCTCTACGGCGCCGGACTGTTGTTGCTCGGGATCCGCGAGGTCCACGAGACGAGCACGCTCCGCGCCGCTGCGGCGGCGGCCGCGCCGGCAACGGTGGTGTTCGGCTACGGGTTCCGCGGCCTCGACGCGATCGCGGCGCTGCTCACCCGGTGGTACATCATCTGATCAAAGGCCGTCGTACGCTCCGGATCGGCCACCGGGGATCGGCCGGGCCGACCGGTCATTTCCGGTGGCGGCGCGGGGAGCGTCCGGCGCGTGCGTGCATCGGCGTTTCGACAACCGTTTTAGGCAGGGGCCACAGGTTCCACACAAATGGGTAAGTGTATCATCTGTGGTGCGTCCGTGGACGGACGCATCTGCTCCTCCCACGAGGAAGACGTCGTCTTCGAGTTCCGCGGCAACGACCCCAACCAGCTCCGGTCGAACCGATTCTACACCGGGATCGTCGACGGCTACGCCGACTTCGGCGTGTTCATCGATCTGTCCCCGAATGTCACGGGCCTCCTCCACCGGTCGGAGCTCGACCGCCGGCTCGAATCGCTCGACTGGGAGCCCGGAGACGAGGTGTTCGTCCAGGTGAAGAACGTGCGCGAGAACGGCGATGTCGACCTCGCGTGGTCGATCCGACAGGCCGAGCGGGAGTTCCGCGGCGTGCTCATCCAGGAGGGCACCACCGAGGTGGAGCCGGACGAGGACGACGACGAGGGAAATAGCGACGGCGGCAGCGGCGGCAGCGACACCGGTGGCACCGGCGACACCGGCACCGTGACGCACAAGCCGTCGCCCGACCGCCCCGACAACGCCGAGGCTGCTGAACCCGACGCCGGAAACGACGCCGAGGCAGCCGAATCCGACACCGGAGACGATGTCGAGCGCACGGACCGCGACGACGAGAACGAGCGTGGCCCCGCGCACGCGGAGGCGACGAGCCAAGAGGGATCTACAGGCCAGGAGGGATCGACAGACGACATCGACGCCGTCCGCGAACGGAAGCAGGCGACTCCCGAGGGCGCCGGCGAGCGCGTCGACATCGGCACGCTGTCGGACCGCGTCGGCGAGTCGATCCGCATCGAAGGCGAGGTCGTCAGCGCGCGACAGACGGGCGGGCCGACGGTGTTCGAACTCCGCGATGAGACGGGCGTCGTCGACTGCGCGGCGTTCGTGCAGGCCGGCGTCCGCGCGTACCCCGAGATCGACGTGGGCGATATCGTCCGACTGGAAGGCGACGTGGAGGTCCGCCGAAACGAGGTCCAAGTCGAGACCGAGGCGCTGGCGGCGCTTGCGGGCGACGAGGCCGCCGCCGTCGAGCGTCGGCTCGCAGACGCGCTGACCGACGAAGCGCGCCCCGACGGCGTCAGCGTGCTCGGCGATCACCCCGCGATCGACACCGTCGGCGACGAGTTGCTCGATGCCGCCGAGTCGGTCCGCCGCGCGGTCATCGAGTCGCGCCCCATCGTGGTCCGGCACGCCGCCACCGCCGACGGCTACGTCGCCGGCGCGGCCGTCGAGCGCGCCGTGCTCCCGCTGATCCGCGAGGAACACGCCAAGAGCGACGCCGAGTACCACTACTTCACCCGCCGACCACTCGACGAACCGGTGTACGACATGGACGCGGCGACGAAAGACGCCACCCGGATGCTGCAGGACCGTGACCGCCACGGCGAGCAGCTCCCGCTCGTCCTCCTCCTCGGGACGGGCTCGACGGTCGAGTCCCAAGACGGCCTCGACCTGCTCGGCGTGTACGGCGCCGAGCGCGTCGTCGTCGACGCCGCGACCGCCGACCCGGAGATCGCCGACACCGTCGCGACGCTCGTCAACCCCGGGCTCGCCGGTGCCGAGACGGGCGATCTGACCACGGGCGCGCTCGGTTCCGTGTTGGCGGCGACAGTGAACGGCGACGTGACCGACGACGTGGCCCATCTCCCCGCGGTGAGCTACTGGGAGGGGACGCCGGAGACGTACGCGGACCTCGCGGCGGACGCCGGCGTCGACGCCGAGCGCGTGAGCGAACTCCGTGAGGCGGTCGCGCTGGAGGCGTACTACCAGAGCTATCAGGACAAGCGCGAGCTCATCGCCGACATCCTCTTTGACAGCGAGGGCGGCGACCTCGCGGGCCACATCGCGGGGCAGTTCCGCGAGAAGCTGGAGACGGAAGTGGACACGGCCGAAGCGAACATCGAAGAGCGCGAAGTCGACGGCCGCACGTTCGCGACGCTGGACGCCGACGCGTACAGTCACCGCTTCGACTTCCCGTCGACGACGCTGCTGGCCGACGAACTCCAGCGCCGCGGCGACCGCGACGCGACGGTCGTGTACGGCACCGACGAGCTGTACGTCCGCGCCGACGGCGACGTGGACGTACGCGAGGCCGCCGGCGACGCCGCGATGGCGGTTCCGGACGCGAGCGTCACCGCCGTCGGCGTGCGTCAGGGTCGCATCGAGTACCTCGCCGGCCGCCGCGACGAGGTGACCGACGCCGTCGTCGACGCGGTCGCGGGCCAGTTGCAGTAACCCGAGCCGTCGCAGTCCAAGCGACTTCTTGACGTCCGTTCTGAGCGGGGCAGTCTCGACGCCGCCGGACCGAGCCGGCCGATGCCGATCGGCACGAACGAAACTCTTAGGCCCGAACCCCGGCCACACACACCCAATGAGCGGTACCGCGGGGACGGACCCCGAACTCACCGAGTACGCCGAGGAGTCCGACGAGCCGGCGGCGTTCGAGCGTGCGTGCGCCCGCCTCGTCGAGCGGATCCTCGACGGCGAGATCGGCCGCGACGACCTCGAATCGGCCAAGCTCGACGCCTGCTCGGAGTTCTCCTCCCCGAAGGTGCCACAGAACACCGACCTGCTGCAGCGCGCCCCTGAGGGCCGCCGCGAGGAGGTCCGCGAGGTCGTCCGGCGCAAGCCCGTGCGCACCGCATCGGGCGTCTCCCCGGTCGCAATCATGACCTCGCCGCACACGTGCCCGCACGGGAAGTGTCTCTACTGCCCCGGCGGGCCGGCCTCGGAGTTCGACTCCTCCCAGAGCTACACCGGCCACGAGCCCGCGGCCGCCCGCGGGCAGCAGAATGACTACGACCCGTACGGGCAGGTCACCCTCCGGCTCGAGCAGCTCCGCCACATCGGCCACCCCGTCGACAAGGCCGAGCTGATACTCATGGGCGGGACGATGACCGCCCGGAGCCACGACTACCAGGAGTGGTTCGTCAAGCGGGCGCTGCAGGCGATGAACGAGTACGACACCGACGCGCGGCCGAACCCCGCGGAGGGACGCAGCTTCGCACAGGACTCGGGCGAGTACGACTTCACGTACCTGGAGGATGTGAAATCGCGCAACGAGGAGGCCGACGTGCGCTGCATCGGGATCACCTTCGAGACCAAGCCCGACTGGTGTGATCCCGAGCAGATCGATCGGATGCTGAAGCTCGGCGGGACGAAGGTCGAGGTGGGCGTCCAGACGACCTACGAGCGTGTCAACCGGGAGATGCACCGCGGCCATGGCAACCAGGCGTCGATCGACGCCAACCGGCGACTGCGCGATGCGGCGTTCAAGGTCGGCTTCCACATGATGCCGGGGCAGCCGGGGATGACGAAGGAGATGTGCCGCGAGGACTTCCGCCAGCTGTTCGAGAACCCGGACTGGCGGCCGGACTACCTGAAGATCTACCCGACGCTGGTCGTCCGCGGCACGCGGGTGTACGACGCGTGGCACCGCGACGAGTTCGAACCGCTCTCGAACGAGGAGGCCGCCGACCTCGTCGCGGAAGCGATGGACCAAGTCCCGAAGTACTGCCGGCTCCAGCGGGTCCAGCGTGACATCCCCGCCGACTTCATCGACGCTGGCGTGTGGAAGTCGAACCTCCGGCAGCTGGCCGAGCGGCGGGCCGAGGAGAAGGGCTACGAGCTCCGGGACATCCGCGCCCGCGAGGTCGGGCACAACGAGGCCGACCCGCGCCCCGAGGACGTCGAGTTGGACGTGATGACCTACGATTCCGGCGGCGGGTTGGAGCACTTCATCTCTTATGAAGACACCGAACGGGACCTGCTCGTCGGGTTCTGCCGGCTCCGATTTCCCTCCTACTCCCACGCCGCGCCGGGGGCCGGGCCAGCCGCCGACGGCGACGGCGTCCGACGGGAGCTCGCTGACGCCGCGCTCGTGCGCGAACTCCACGTGTACGGGTCGCCGGCGACGTTCGACGGCGCCGGCACAGACGGCGACGGGGACGGACGCGACGGCGACTGGCAGCACCGCGGCTACGGCCGACGGCTGCTCCGGCGGGCCGAGGACATCTCCGCCGACGCCGGGTTCCCGAAGCTGTCGGTCATCTCCGGCGTCGGCGTTCGCGGCTACTACCGCGACAAGCTCGGCTATCACCAGGACGGCCCGTACGTGAGCAAGCGGCTGTAGCCGAGGGTCGACCGGATCAGAGACGCCATCGCGCCTCGCGACCCGCCACGCATCCGACACGGACGCCGACGAGGGAATCGCGTCCGATAGTCGCACCGCCGCGCTTTTAGTTCCCGTTTCGTTTCAGCGTGTATGCGACTCGCCTTCCTCGTGACGCTCCGAGAGACCCTTGAGGGGTTCGTGACGACCGAAGCGCGCCTCGCGGCGACGGTCGTGCTCCTCACAGCGGCGGCCGTGACGGCCCTGCTGTTCACGCCCCGTGCGGTGCGGGGCGCACACCGACTCGTCCGCGACCGGGTGCTCGCGAACGAGCGCGTTCCCGTCGAAATGTCGGAGTTGGACTGGCGGTTTCCCGTCAATGCGATCGTGCGGACGCTCCAGTTCGCGGTGGTGCTCGGCGGCGGGCTTGCGACGCTGGTCGTCTGGGGGTACGTCGAGGTGGCGTTTGCGGCCGTGGCGGCGATGGCCGCGACGCTGCCGGCGTTCGCGAAGGTACTCACGACGGCCGCCATCGTCGCGGGCGCGCTGATCGCGATCGACGTGCTCGAAGCGCGCCTCGACGACTACGCCGCCGAGTCCGACGCGATCAACCAACACCAGAAGGGGATCGTCTTCCGGCTGCTCCAGTTGGCCGTGCTGGCGGCGGCGGTCGTCGGCGGACTGACGGTGTGGGGAATCAACCTCGGCGGCCTGCTCGTCGGCGCGGGCTTTCTCGGCATCGTTATCGGCACGGCCGCCCGGAGCACGATCGGCTCGCTCATCGCCGGCTTCGTGCTCATGTTCTCCCGGCCGTTCGAGCTGGGCGACTGGGTCGCGATCGACGGCGAGGAGGGCATCGTCTCCGACATCACCGTGATCAACACCCGGATCCGAACCGCCGGCGGCGAGGTGGTCGTCATCCCGAACGACCGGGTCGCCAACGCGGTCGTCACCAACCTGACGCGCCTCGGGCAACTGCGCCTCTCGGTCGACGTGGGCGTCGACTACGACGCCGACCTCGCGACCGCGGAGGCAGTCGTGAGCGATGCGCTCGCGGGCGTGAGCGAGATCGAGGACAACCCCCCGCCGCAGGTGATCCCGAAGTCGCTGGGCGACTCGGCGGTCGTGCTGGAGTGTCGCTTCTGGATCGACCGTCCCAGCGCGCCCAAGCGGGCGCTCGCGACCGCGTCGGTGGTTCGGGCGGTGAAGACGGCGCTCGACGACGCGGGAATCAAGATCCCGTACCCGCAGCGGGAGGTCACGGGCCGCGAGGAGACCGGAGGGTTCCGTGTCGCCGAGGGGCGCGGGGAGCCGCCCGGTGCCGCGGCGCCGGGAGCCGAAAACTGATCCGCGTGTCGCCGCCGCCGGGCGGACCGCGGCGTCGGGACGGTCGACGGCGGCGTCCCGATCGGTAGCTTTTGATGACCGCCAGGCGGTGGTGCGAACGTGTTCGAGGGACTCTTTGTCGATCTCGTGGGAACGGACCCCGTCGTGCAGGCGCTCGCCGGCGGGTTCGTCATCGCGGGCATGAACATGGTCGGCGCCTTGCTGGTGCTCGTGGTCCGCGACCCGTCCGAGCGACTGCTCGACGGCGCCCTCGGGTTCGCCGCGGGCGTGATGCTCGCGGCGTCGTTCACGTCGCTTATCGTCCCCGGAATCGACCTGACGGAGATCGTCGTCCCCGGCGTCCCCGCGACCGGGCTACTCACGCCGATCCCCGTGCTCGCGGGTATCGCCCTCGGCGTGCTCGTGCTCGACCAGGCCGACCACTGGGTCCCCCACGTCCACGTCCTGATCACCGGCCGGGAGCGCCCGGATCAGACCGTCATGGACGCGAAGGTCGCCTCAGTGATCCTGTTCATCGTCGCCATCACCATCCACAACATGCCGGAGGGGCTCGCCGTGGGCGTCGGCTTCGGCTCCGGGAACGTCGCCAACGGCCTCTCGCTCATGCTCGCGATCGGGCTCCAGAACATCCCGGAAGGGCTCGCGGTGTCGGTCGCCGCGATCAACGCCGGCTTCGACCGCCGGACGTACGCCGTCCTCACGGGCGTGCGATCGGGGCTCGTGGAGATCCCGCTCACCGTGGTCGGCGCGGTCGCCGTCGCGCTCGCCGCGCCGGTGCTCCCGTACGCGATGGGCTTCGCCGCCGGGGGCATGCTGTTCGTCATCTCCGACGAGATCCTCCCCGAGACGCACTCCCGGGGCCACGAGCGGGTCGCGACGCTGGGGACGATGCTCGGCGTCCTCGTGATGCTGTATCTGGACGTCGCGCTGGCGGCGTGAGCTGCGGGGCACGATAGACGACGCCGCAGCGGTCGCCGAGGCGAGGGATGCCTATTCGTCGGCGCCAGCGGTCTCGGCGATCGCGCCCGCAAGCACTCGCGTCGCGGCCGCGCAGTCGTCCCAGTCGGTCCACTCGCGGGGGTTGTGACTGATCCCCTCGCGCGAGGGCGCGAACAGCAGCGCCGCGTCGGTCACGTCCGCGACGTGCATCGTGTCGTGGGCGGCGCCCGAGTGGAGGTCCGTCGTCTCGATCCCGGCCGCGTCGCCGGCGCGGTGGGCCGCCTCGCGCAGTCGCTCGGTCATCGGCGTCGGCCGGAGGTCGAACGGTCGGGCGAACTCGGTCTCGACGCCGCGCTCCGCCTCGATCCGGTCGAGGGTGTCGCGCACGGCGCCCACGATCGCCTCCATCGACTCGTACTCCACGTCGCGCACGTCGACGCCGGCCTCGACGCGGCCGGGGACGACGTTCGTCGCGTTCGGCGACACATCGAGCGAGCCGACCGTCCCGACGGCGGAGTCGCTGCTGGCGTCGACGACCTCGTTTGCGGCCGCCTCCACGTCGAGGACGAGTTCGGCGGCCGCCGCGAGCGCGTCCGTCCGGTCGTGCATGTGGGTCGCGCCCGCGTGGTTCGCCTCGCCCGCGATCTCCACCTCGCAGTGGGTGATCCCGGTGATCGTCGTGACGACGCCGACCGGGACGCCAGCTTCCTCGAGCGTCGTGTCCTGCTCGACGTGCAGTTCGTACCACGCGTCCCACGCGCTCGCGTCGAGGCGGCCCTCCCCGCGGAAGCCGATCTCCTCCAGCGCCTCCTCGAGGGTGACGCCCTCGTCGTCGGTCAGCGCGAACGCCTCCTCGACGGTGCGCTCGCCGACGGCGACCGACGACCCGAGCAGGCCGTCGGCGAATCGCTGGCCCTCCTCCTCGGTGAAGCAGACGACCGCGACGGGGCGGTCGGGCGTCGCGTCCGCGTCCCGCAGCGCGCGGACTGCTTCCAGCGCGGCGTAGACGCCGAGCGGGCCGTCGAAAATGCCGCCCTCCGGCACCGAGTCGAGGTGGCTCCCGACCGCGACGGGGGCCGCGTCCGGGTCGACGCCGTCAGGGACCCACGTACCCGCGACGTTGCCGACGGCGTCGACGGTCACGTCGAGGTCGGCGGCCTCCATGCGGTCGACGAGGTACTCGCGGGCGCGGCGGTTCGCCTCGGTGCCGACGAGGACCGTCCGGCCGCGGCCCTCGCCCGCGTCAATGTCGCCGAAGGCGGCGGTCGCTTCGATGTCGTCGCGGAGGCGGTCGGCGTCGACGGTGAAGTCCATGCATATGGATGCAGCCTCGACGATGTTGGGTCTTTCCGAAGTAGGGGTGCGGTCGGCACCCTCGGCGGACCGGCGCCGATATCTCCCCGGATATCGGTCGGACCGGGCCGAGTTGGATCGGGCTGAGTCGGGTCGGACGCCGGAGTCCGGAGACCGCGAGCGGTCGCGTCCGTGGCGCTCTCGCACGGTTCGACAAGACTTATTCGCGCCCCCCGGCACCGAACGCGTATGAGCGACATCGTCGTCACCTTGCCGGACGGCTCGGAGCTGTCCGTCCCGGAGGGTGCTTGCGTCGAGGACGTGGCGTACGAGATCGGGCCGGGACTCGGGAGCGACACCGTCGCGGGCGTCGTCGACGGCGAACTCGTCGACAAGGCCGCGCCAGTCCACGACGACGCGCGCATCGAGATCGTCACCGACCAGTCCGAGGAGTATCTCCGGGTGCTGCGCCACTCGGCGGCGCACGTGTTCGCGCAGGCGCTCCAGCGGGTGTATCCGGATGCGAAGCTCGCGATCGGCCCGCCGACCGAGGAGGGGTTCTACTACGACATCGCAGGCGTCGACATCGACGAGGACGACTTCCCCGCCATCGAAGCCGAGATGGCCGACATCGTCGAGGCCGACTACGACATTCGACGCCTGGAGGTGTCCCGAGCGGAGGCGCTGGCGGAGTACGAGGACAACGAGTACAAAACCGAGATCCTCGACGAGGAGGCCGCCGGCGAGGACCCCGTCTCCGTCTACGAGCAGGACGATTGGCGCGACCTGTGCAAGGGACCGCACGTCGAGTCGACCGGACAGATCGGCGCCTTCGAGCTGCTGTCGATCTCCTCGGTCTACTGGCGGGGCGACGAGGAGAACGACCAGCTGACGCGCGTGTACGGGACCGCCTTCGAGTCCGAGTCGGAGCTGGAGGAGTTCCTGAACATGCGCGAGGAGGCCAAGGAGCGCGATCACCGCAAGATCGCCCGCGAGATGGATCTGTTCTCCATCCCGACGATCACGGGGCCGGGCCTCCCGCTGTATCACCCGGCGGGCAAGACGATCCTCTCGGAGTTGGAGGAGTACGTCAACGACCTCAACGACGACGCGGGCTACGGTGAGGTGGAGACGCCGCACGTGTTCCGGACGGAGCTGTGGGAGGAGTCGGGTCACTACGAGAACTATCAGGACGACATGTTCCTGTTCGACGTGAACGACGAGGAGTACGGCCTCAAGCCCATGAACTGCCCCGGCCACGCCACCATCTTCGATCAGGGCTCGTGGTCGTACCGCGACCTCCCGGTCCGCTACGCCGAACACGGGAAGGTGTACCGCAAGGAACAGCGCGGTGAGCTGTCGGGGCTGTCGCGCACGTGGGCGTTCACCATCGACGACGGCCACCTGTTCGTGCGGCCCGACCAGATCGAAGCCGAGGTGCGGCAGGTGATGGACGGCATCGAGCAGGTGCTCGACACGTTCGATCTGGACGTCTCCGTCGACCTCGCGACGCGCCCGGAGAAGTCCGTCGGCAGCGACGAGGTGTGGGAGCAAGCCGAGAGCCAACTGGAGTCGGTACTCGAGTCCTCCGCGCTGGAGTGGGGGATCGAACCCGGCGACGGCGCGTTCTACGGCCCGAAGATCGACTTCTCGTTCGAGGACGCCCTCGGGCGGTCGTGGGACGGCCCGACGGTCCAACTCGATTTCAACATGCCCGAGCGGTTCGACCTCACCTACACGGGCGAGGACAACGCCGAGCACCGCCCGGTGATGATCCACCGCGCGCTGTACGGGAGCTACGAGCGCTTCTTCATGGTGCTCATCGAGCACTTCGGCGGCGATTTCCCGTTCTGGCTGGCGCCCGAGCAGGTCCGCATCCTTCCCATCTCCGACGACAATCTCGGGTATGCCCACCGCGTGAAGAACGAGCTCTCGGCGTTCCGCGTCGAGGTCGAAGACCGCGACATGACGATCGGTCGGAAGATCCGCGCGGCCCACGACGACCGCGTGCCGTACATGGTCGTCGTCGGCGGCGACGAGGAGGAGGCACAGACCATCTCCGTACGCGACCGCTTCGAGAACGAGCGCAACGACGTGGACCCGAGCGCGTTCGTCGAGCACCTCCGCGGTGAGGTCGACAAGAAGACGGTGAAGCCCGACTTCGTCACCGACCACGACGATTGATATCCTCCCGGCCCTGAAGGGCGATGATTCCCGACCGCCGTTGGGATATTGTGGTTTACGACGTTACGTGTTCTTGAGGTGCGAACACACCAGTTTCCTTGTCAAACAAGAACGTCGATGGCTGTGCCAACCAGCCGTTACTCCTATCTTCTCCGTGAGGATTCGGAGATACTTTCTGCCGAATGTTCTCAGCACCGTTCACATCCGCGTTCGCCACCGTCTCACACTCATCACAGACGTACAACCCACGCTCCACGCGGTTCGCCTTCCGCTTCCGACCACAACACGAACACGACTTCGACGTGTCCCGCTCAGACACTTGCTTGACCGTGATGCCGTCTATCTCGGCTTTGTACGCAAGCATCGAAGTGAAGCGGTCGAACGCCCACGAGTGCAGGTCAAGGTTGCCGTGTTTCCCCCAGTTTTTCGACTCGTCGGTTTTCTCGTCCTCGCGGATGCCGGAGAGGTCGCCAACCACGATCGTACCAACATCTTCGTCCACACATCGCTGAACGATGTGTTTCGAGAGCGTGTGGAAGTAGTGAGTGCGACGAGCCGAGTTCTTCTGGTTCAACCGCGTAGGTTGCTCGGGGTCAGAATCGTCACACTGTGCGAGTCGCTTGCTGAAGTAGTAGTCGTCCTGCTTCAAGCAGTTGAGCGGGTACAGTTCGCTGTGACCGTCTTCGTAGGCGAGTGCGGCGAAGTTGTTGATGCCGAGGTCAACACCCACGGTCTTCTCACCGGGGGCTTCAGAAACCTCGATCTCGACTTTGCAGACGAAGAGGTCATCGTAGCGTTCGTGCGACTTCAGGTAGGTGGTGAGTTCGTTGTGACCGGGAATGTGGCCGATTTCAGACCACACTCGGTCGCAGACCCACCGTCCGACGTTCCAGAGTTTCGAGGCCGCGAACCCGAGCGAATCAAGGTCGTCAGACACCCGCTGCTGGTTCCTAATGGAAGCAGTGTAGGTTCGGGTAACAACCCGATTTGCTATACATAACCTATGTAACCAGATTTACTTGAGAGTATGGATTGGAGCGTGGGGTAGTGTTCAGATAAGCTGATTCCATGCGAAGGCGAAGGCTTGCAGCCAATTTTCAACGGTCTCTGCTTCGGCGTGGCTGAAACAGTTTGAGAA
>NZ_FQWV01000007.1 GCF_900129775.1 Halobaculum gomorrense
TGTAAAGGTTTCGCGCCTGCTGCGCCCCGTAGGGCCCGGAATCTTGTCTCAGATTCCGTCTCCGGGTTCTTGCTCTCACAACCCGTACCGATTATCGGCACGGTGGGCCGTTACCCCACCGTCTACCTAATCGGCCGCAGCCTCATCCTACGGCGTCGGAACGTTTCCAGCTCCCGGCGTTCCAGCGTAGGAGCAGTATCCGGGATTAGCCTCAGTTTCCCGAGGTTATACCGGTCCGTAGGGTAGATTGGCCACGTGTTACGGAGCTATTCGCCACGGGTCTAAACCCGTGTGACTAGCATGGCTAAATCGGACTCCGATAGCAATGGCCTCCGGCAGGATCAACCGGAATGTTCCTCCCCGTGAAGGGAGGGGGTGGCGGGAAGTCACGCGCGAAGCGTGACCTCACCATTGCGTGGTCCATGTTCGGCGACACCAATCGGGTGACACCGAACTATCGAGGCTCACATCAGATACCGTCTTGCGGCGGACCGCAGGGGCGGAATCCTCATCTCTTGCGGATATCGACGTACTTCGCCAGGGGACTTAACCCCTTCGAAGCCCGTTGACGAGGCGAACCGCGACGGGGTTGAACCGCCTCGACTCGCATCGTGTCTTCGCATTGTATCCAATGCCGGTTCCGTTCATAAGGGCATCGGAACGAACTCCGACATACCCCGGAAGGGCATGCCGTGTCTCCCGGGGCGTCCCGGGGCGACCTTCGCATTTCTTCGAATGGCAGGGTAACATAAAAGACCGTCGTCTCGGGACCGCCACGTCATGCGGTTTCACGCCTCGGTACGAGGTACGATCGTGAACGATCTCCCGAAGACGGATGTAGAGGGTAGCGTTGCGACTGCCACGGAGGTCGACAAAGAACGGTCGGCGCGTGTGGAGATCAGCTCTCGAGGTGTTCGATGCCTTTCTTCGCAACGTTCGCTTCGGTGATTTCGTCGGGCATCCAATCGGGCTTGTTGTCCGGTGCGGACTCCCGCCAGGACCACCCCTCGTAGATGTGAACCTTGTCGGTACCCTTCTCTCGAAGCCGGAGTTCGATCCGATCGGCTGCGTCCTCCGAGCTTGCCGGCTCAAGGCGCCGGGCGGCTTTCAGCGCGGCCTGCCGCGGCGTGTTGCCGGAGAAGACGCTCTCCTCGGTTCCGTCACCCTCGCGTAGCGCGAAGTTCCGCTTACCGTCCTCACGTACCATGGTTTTTCGCCTCCGTGTGAAGCGAACACACACTGTATGATAAACGTATCGGGGGAATGACCCCTGCAATCGGGGAAAGAATAATGTATGGGGCTGTGCTCGGCCCGACACTTCGCGGGCGATCAGTCGAGAACGGCCAACCAGACCGACACCGCAACCAATCACAGCAGGAACGATAGACGACTCGACTCCGACACGGCCGGCCCTAATCCGGAGCAAGCAGCCGTAAACAACACTTATGTATCTCGTCGGGGGAGTGACGGGGTACCGAAGGCGATGGTCCGGAAGAAGACGCTCAGCCCGAGTGGCGCCAAGGACGAGAACGGCGAGTACCACAACGTCCACGTGAATCTGCACGAGGATGAACTCGCCGTCGCCGGCATGGATATCGGCGACGAGGTGTTCGTTCGCGTCCGTGACGGCAAGATTATCATTCAAAAAGCGGACCCCGACGAGGTAGAACACGACTTCTAACACCGAGTGATCCCCGCAGTTCAAGGGCGTGCCGGGTCTGAAACTCGGCACGCACCGCAATGAGGGCCTACGATATCGCGAAGCCGGCGCTGTACGCACTTCCCGCCGAGACTGCACACGAGACCACCCAACGGCTTCTACGAGCGGTGCAGGGAACGCCGATCGAGT
Source organism: Halobaculum gomorrense (assembly GCF_900129775.1). Lineage (GTDB taxonomy): Archaea > Halobacteriota > Halobacteria > Halobacteriales > Haloferacaceae > Halobaculum > Halobaculum gomorrense. Next base: position 1,850 of record NZ_FQWV01000007.1, read on the forward strand.
CGCTCCTCCGCGACCGCTACGCCGTCAGCGACGAGCGACTGCACACGGAGGCGTTCGGCCTCGACTTCCCGACACCCGTCGGCGTCGCAGCGGGCTTCGACAAGAACGCTCGCGTCCCGCGCGCGCTCGCCGCGCTCGGCTTCGGACACGTCGAGGTCGGCGGCGTCACCGCCGAACGGCAGCCCGGCAACTCCCGCCCGCGGATGTTCCGACTCGTCGAGGACGAGGCCATCGTCAACCGAATGGGCTTCAACAACGACGGCGCCGACCGCGTCGGCGACAGGCTCGACCGCGAGCCCGCACCCGAGGTTCCCCTCGGCGTCAACGTCGGGAAGTCGAAATCCACGCCGCTTTCGGAGGCGGCCGACGACTACCTCTACACCTACGAGCGCGTGGGCGCGCACGCGGACTACGTCGCGGTCAACGTCTCCTCGCCGAACACGCCCGGGCTCCGCTCACTCCAGAACCGCGAGTCGCTGGAGCGGATCCTCGGCACCCTCTCGGACGCCGGCGCCGACCCGCTGCTCGTGAAGTTCTCCCCCGATCTCCCGGAGCCCGCCGTCGAGGAGGCGCTGGCCGTCGTCGACGACCTCGACCTGGACGGCGTCGTCGCGACCAACACCACGACCGATCGCCCGGAATCGCTCCGGAGCCCCCAGCGGGCCGAGCGCGGCGGGCTCTCGGGTAAGCCCATCGAGGAGCGCGCCACGGGCATGGTCCGCTTCATCGCCGAGCGCACCGACGTGCCGGTCGTCGGTGTCGGCGGCGTCTCGGACGCCGCGGGCGCGTACGCGAAGATCCGTGCCGGCGCGAGCCTCGTACAGCTCTACACGGGGCTCGTCTACGAGGGGCCGAGCCTCGCGCGCGACATCAACGAGGGGCTGCTCGACCGACTGGAACGCGACGGCTTCGACTCCGTCGCCGACGCGGTCGGCGCCGACCTGTAGCCGTCACCGGCTCAAGCGCCGAGCGTGTACAGCAGAACCGCAACCGAGACGACCCCGAGACCGACGCCGACGGCCGCGAACGCCGGCCGGGCGGCGACCCCGTTCAGATCGTCCCCGCGAACTAGGGGGCGGCCGAATACCCACAGTACGCCGAGGCCGACGATGACCGACAGCCCGGCCTCGGCGACCGCGCCGTTCGCGAACTCGAGTGCGCCGAGCGCGACCTGGCACGCGCCCGAGAGCGCGAAGCCGCACAGCGAGAGGACGCGCACGTCCACGCTCACGCGACCAGCACCCCGACGGTGAGTACGGCCGATATCACGCCCGATGCGACGCCGACGGCGACGAACAGCGGCCGAGTCGCGAGTCCGTTCAGGTCGTCGCCGCGAACGAGCGCGCGGCCGAACACGCCCGCGACCAGCAGCCCCCCGAGCACGGAGAACAGCGGATTCGCGGGGGCGTCGCCGCTCGCGTACATCGCCGCGCCGAGGACGACCTGCGAGACGCCGGCGACGGCGAACCCGCCCAGCGAGAGGGCACATCTGTTCACGAGTTGAGGTTCGGTCGCGCCGAGAAGACGGTTGGGATCGACACGTGGGACGCCCGGCAGGGACGCCTACTCGTCGTCGTGGACGATGACGACGGCGTCCTCCGGCTGGAGCAGTTCTCCCTCGCCGGAGTAGCGTCGCTCGCGCTCGACCTCGAACAGGTCCGCGCCGAGCGTCTCCCCGGCGACGTGGAGTTCGCCGTCGACGATCTCGTACTCCTCCTGTGCGATCGCCGCCTCGATGTCGCCGACCTGCTCGCCGTACTGCGGGCCGACCTGGGCGTAGTCGAGGTCGATGCCGGTGATCACTGACTCCACTTCCGGCTCCTCGTCGAGGACGGTCATGTCGCCGACGTTCATGACGCCGCGAACGTCGTCGCCGAAGGCGGCCAGGTCGCCCTCGCCGAACACCTCGACGCGGTCGAGTTCGGCGTTGAGCGGGAGCCCCCGCTCGCTCTTGTACCGGCGGAGCGCGCCGACGACGGACATCGCGGCGGTGCCGGCGGCGTGATCGGCCTCGACGCCGAGCGGCTCGGGCCACTCGCACAGGTGGACGGAGTCGAACGCCTCGCCGTCGTCGTCCACGTCGCCCGCGGCGTCCCCGGCGTACATGTCCTGCCACAGTTCCTCGGTGACGTGCGCGAGCATCGGCGCGAACAGCTTCAGGAAGCGCTCGTGAGCGACCGACAGCGTGTACCGCGCGGCCGGATCGTCGTCGTTGGCCTCTCGAACGCGGGTCTTTGCGACCTCCAGGTAGTCGTCACAGAAGGTGTGCCAGAAGAAGCCGCGGAGGCCGTCGCGGGCCTTCGAGAACTCCCGGTTCTCCAGGTGCTCGGTGAGCGTCTCGGTGAGGTCGTCCAGTTCCGCGAGGAGCCAGCGGTCGAGCTCCCGCAGGTCGTCGTGGTCGAGGGCTGGGCGGGCATTCCGGCCGCCCTCACCGACGAGCGACTCGACGAGCTTCGAGGCGTTCCACAGCTTCTGGAGCAGCTTCTCGCCGGCGCGCAGCCCCTTCTCGTTGTACGGGAGGTCGTCGCCGATAGCGGAGCCGGCCGCCCAGAAGCGCGCGGCGTCGACGGGGTACTCGGCGAGCACCTCCCGCGGGAGCACGACGTTCCCCTTCGATTTGGACATCGCCTCGCGGTTCTCGTCGAGCACCATCCCGTTGATGAGCGTCTGCTCGAACGGCACCTCCCCGGTGTGCTCGTAGCACTTGACGACGGTGTGGAACAGCCAGAAGCTGATGATGTCGTGGCCCTGCGGGCGCATGTCGAAGCGGTACAGCTCCGGGTGCTCCATCGTGAACTCCCCGGCCTCCTCGTCCCAGTCCCAGCCGGCGTTGATCAGCGGCGTCAGGCTGGAGGTAGCCCACGTGTCGAGCACGTCCTCCTCGGGCTCGAACTCGCCGTGCCCGCACGCCGGGCAGGCGTCGACCGGCGGGTCGTCCGACAGCGGATCGACCGGGAGGTCGGCCTTCGCGGCGATGACCTCCTCGCCGCAGTCCTCGCAGTACCAGACGGGGAACGGGATGCCCGAGGAGCGCTGGCGAGAGATGAGCCAGTCCCACTGCAGCCCCTCGACCCAGTGTTTGTACCGGGTGAACATCTTCTCGGGGAACCACTCCATCTCCCGACCCGCCTCCAGGTACTCGTCGGCCTTGTCGAGCAGTTCGATGTACCACTGCTCGGTGACGAGGAACTCGACGCTCGTCCCGCACCGCTCGTGGACGTTGACGGTGTGGGTGATGGGTCGGCGGTCGAGCAGCGCGCCCGCGTCGTCGAGATCCTCGACGATGGCCTCGCCGGCCTCCGTCGAGTGCATCCCCTCGTACTCCTCGGCGACCTCGGTCATGTGGCCGGACTCGTCGATGGCGACGCGCAGGTCCAGATCGTGGATCTGGTACCACTCGATGTCGTTTTGATCGCCGAACGTACAGCACATGACGATCCCCGAGCCGGTCTCCATGTCGACGGTCTCGTCGGCGAGGATCGGCACCTCGTGACCGAACAGCGGGATCTCGGCGGACTCGCCGACGAGGTGTTGGTTCTCGTCGTCGTCGGGGTGGACGAAGACCGCGACACACGCCGGGAGAAGTTCGGGGCGGGTGGTGGAGATGGTGAACGCCTCGTCGCTTCCGGACACGCCGAAGGCGATGTCGTGGAAGTGGCTGTCCTGCTCGTCGTCCTCGGTCTCTACCTGTGAGATGGCGGTCTCGCACTCGGGACACCAGATCGCGGGCGCCTTCTCTCGGTACTCTCGCCCCTGCTCGTACAGGTCGATGAACGAGAGCTGCGAGATACGCTGGACGCGCGGCTCGATCGTCTGGTAGGTGTGGTTCCAGTCGACGGAGACGCCCAGACCCTGGATGTTCTCGGTGAACTGCTCCTCGTAGTTGGCACACACCTCGCGGCACTTGCGCTGGAACTCCCGGCGCTCGAAGTCCTGATGGCGGATGTCGAGTTCGTCCTCGGTGAGCCGCTCGGAGGCGATGCCGTTGTCGTCGTAGCCGAACGGGAAGAACGTCGTCTCCCCGTTCATGCGCTCGAAGCGGGCGACGAAGTCCTGCAGGGTGAACCCGTACAGGTGACCCATGTGGAGGTCCCCGGATACCGTCGGCGGCGGGGAGTCGATGGAGAAGACGGTGTTCGGATCGGTCGCGGCCTCCTCGTCGTACGCGTACGTCTCCTGGTCGACCCAGCGCCGCTGCCACTCGGGCTCTGTGGTCTCCGGGTCGTAGTCCCCACTGGGCATTACATCCGTACTTCCCCGGAACGCCTGTTAAGCGCCTCGGTTGTCAGGGAGCGCGTGCCACGGCCTCCGGGCGGTCGCGTCGCCGCGCCGGCGACAGTCGCGACCGCGGCGGCGACCCCGCTTTTCGGTCCCCGCCGGGGCGCGACCGGCCAACGGTTATGCTCCGCCCGCCCGACGCGTCTCTCATGACCACGGCAGTCATCGCGGGCGTCGGTCCGGGACTTGGGGAATCGGTTGCGCGGCGCTTCGCCGCAGAGGGGTGCGAGATCGGCCTGCTCGCGCGCAGCGGCGACTACCTCGACGAGTTGGCTGCCGACCTCCCAACCGAAGCGGTCGCCGCCCCCGCGAACCTGGCGGAGCCGGCCGACATCGCGGCCGCCTTCGACCGCATCCGCGACGGGCTCGGCCCGGTCGACGTGCTCGTGAACCACGCCAGTGCGGCCTCGTGGACCGGGCTGCAGGACACCTCGCTCGACGCGTTCGACCGGGCATACGAGGTCGGGCCGCGCGCGGATTTCCTGTGCTCGCAGGCGGCCGTCCGCGACATGCTCGACGAGGCCCGACCGGCCGACGAACGGGGCGGGACGATCATCTTCACGGGCGCGACCACGTCCGTGCGCGGGCGCGAGGGCGCGGTGGGGTTCTCGATGGCGAAGTTCGGCTCCCGCGGCCTCGCGGAGTCGATGGCGCGGGAACTCGGCCCGGAGGGCGTCCACGTCGCGCACGCGGTGATCGACGGCGGCATCCTCACCCCGGGAGTGGAGACGGACACCCCCGAAGAGTACCTCGACCCGGACGCCATCGCCGACAGCTACTGGCATCTCGTGCAGCAGGACCGCAGCGCGTGGACGCTCGAACTGGACCTGCGGCCGCACGTCGAGGACTTCTAACCGACCACTTTTCACGGGAGCCTCGCGCCCCTGCGGGGCGCTCGAGCCCCGCGAAAACCCGTCGATGATCAAAAGGCCGCTCGCTCGGCCTACGGCCTCGCTCACGGTTCGAGACGTAGTGACCCGCTGTGGCGCGCGACCGGCCGCGCCCTGTGCGCGGCCGCCGCGCGCGAGGGATGAGCCGGGCGGTAGCGAGGCGAATCGGCTGGGGAGGACGTGGGCGTAACGGTGCTGTAGGGTGGGACTGAAAAGGGTCGCGGCTGTGCGCGAAGGCGCAGAACCGGCAAGCACCGCAGCGAGGCCGAAGGCCGAGCGAGGAGCGTGGTTCGAACGGCCGGCAAGCCGGCCGTTCATCATCACGAGAGAGCTTCGCTCTCTCGAACGACAGCGCTCGCACCGAGCGCACAGCCGCGAAGGCTTTCGCGGTCCATCGTTACGATTCGGACACAATGACCGATCGACCGCGGAGGGAAAGGTTCATCCGCCGAAGCGCCCCGACCTACTCGTAGTTGCCGGTGCGGTCCGCCGACCCGACCCGACGCGACTCGATCCGACCCTGCCGGCCCCGATCAACGCGGACCGCGCCACCCCGAGATCCAACCGCCCATGACGACACCCAACGAATGAAAGTCGCAGACGCCGTCCCGGAGTTCGCCGACGCGTTCGGCTTCGAGGAGTTCAACCGCATGCAGCGGGAGGCCCTCCCCGCGATCCTCGAGCGCGACGACAACGTCGTCGCCGCGGCCCCGACCGCCTCCGGCAAGACCGCACTGGCCGAACTCGCGATCTGCGAGACGCTTCGCGACAGCGGCACCGCCTTGTTCATCGCCCCGCTTCGCGCCCTGACGAACGAGAAGGAGGCCGAGTGGGACCGCTTCGAGGACCTGGGCTACTCCGTGTACGTCGTCACCGGTGAGCGCGACCTCAACCCCCGCCGCGCCGAGCGCGCCGACATCCTCGTGATGACGCCGGAGAAGACCGATTCGGCGACGCGGAAACACGAGTCCGCCCGCTACGACTTCATCAACGACGTGGACTGCTGCGTCATCGACGAGGTCCACCTGCTCGACTCCGACAAGCGCGGCGCGGTGCTCGAGGTCACGGTCTCGCGCCTGCGCCGGATCTGCGACCCGCGCGTCGTCGCCCTCTCGGCGACGATGCCCAACGTCGGCGACGTGGCCGAGTGGCTCGACGCGCCGCCCGAGACCACCTTCCAGTTCGGCGACGAGTACCGCCCCGTCGACCTGGAGACTGGGGTGAAGACGTACACCCACGGCGACAACTCCTTCGCCGACAAGTACCGCCGGCTCTATCGAGCCTTAGACCTCGCGGAACCGCACATCCGCGAGGAGGGGCAGGCGCTCGTGTTCGTCTCCTCCCGGCAGGACACCGTGATGGCCGCCAAGAAGGCCCGCGACGAGGTCGCCGAGCGCGACCTCGAGATGGGCGCGCGCGGCGACTACGACTTCCACAACGCGGCGAAAGAGGTGGACAACGACACCCTCCGTCACTCCGTCGTCGACGGCGTCGCCTTCCACCACGCCGGCCTCTCGAAGAACGACAAGGACCGCGTCGAACGGTGGTTCAAGGAGGGGAAGATCCAGCTCCTCTTTTCGACCTCGACGCTCGCGTGGGGCGTCAACCTCCCCGCCCGCTGCGTCGTCATCCGGGACACGAAACACCACGACCCCCTCGAGGGCGAGGTCGACATCAGCCCCCTCGACGTGCTCCAGATGCTCGGACGCGCCGGGCGCCCCGGCTACGACGACGTGGGCTACGGCTGGGTCGTCTGCGACCGGTCGGACGCCGACAAGTACCGGAGCCTGCTGCAGGAGGGCAAAGAGATCGAATCCCGACTCGCCGAGGACATCGACTCCCACCTGAACGCCGAGATCGCGCTCGGGACGATCTCGGGACTCGACGACGTGATGTCGTGGCTGGAGACGACTTTCTACTACGTCCGCGCGGGGACAGAGCCGGAGGCGTACGAATTCGAGGGGATCCGCGACCGCGTGCGCGACACGCTCGACTCGCTGGTCGAGCGCGGCTTTGTCGAGACCGACGACCGGCTCGGCATCGAGGCGACCACGATCGGCCGCCTCGCGTCGAAGTACTACCTCCGCATGGAGACGGCCGAGCGGTTCGCGACTCTCGCCGAGCGGGAGTCGATCGACGAGCACGGCGTCCTCCGGACGGTCGCGGCCGCCGCCGAGTTTGACTCCGCCTCCTCGCGCTCGTCGGAGGCCGACGCCGTCGACCGCGTGCTCTCGGACGTGAACACCGACCTGGAGGGCGGAAATCGGAAGGTGCTCGCGATCCTCCACGCGGCGGTCCGCGGATCAATGCCCTCCGATCTCCGGTCTGACGCGTGGATCATCCAACAGAACGCGCTGCGCCTGCTCGCGGCGCTGCGAGAGTTCGCCGACGCGGTCGCGGGTCCCCGAGCCGCCAACCTCGTGCGCCGCGTTGAGGCGCGCGTCGAACACGGCGTCAAGCGCGAGGCGGTCGGCCTCACCGCCATCGAGGGCGTCGGCGAGGGACGCGCGGAGTCGCTGTCGGCGGGCGGGCTCACCACCCCCGCAGACGTGATCGCCGCCGGGACGGAACGACTCACCCGCGCGGGGCTCTCGGAGGGGGTCGCCGAGCGGGTGCTCCGGCAGGCGGAGGACCTCCCGAACGCCGTCGTCGAGTGGGGGGAGATCCCCGACTCGATCGGCGTCGGCGAGAACGAGGTGCTGGAGGTGACCGTCCGCAACGTCGGGGGCGCCGCCCGCGCCGGGATCCGCGTGACCGCCAACGGCGTCGAGATGACCGAGAAGACGCTGTACCTCTCCGAGGAGACGACCGTCCCGGTGGCCGTGTTCGGCGCGCCCGACGAGGCGGAGCTGCGCTACGAGGTGGAAGTCGTCTACCCCGAGTTGCCGCTGCTGCCGGAGACGGACTCGCGGATCGTCCGCGTGGAGTGACGCACCGCCCGGAACAGCGCCTCGGGGTCCGCCCGGTCGAGCACGACGACCTCGTCGGCCGCCGAGAGGTCGCTGTCGACGTTGTGGTCGTCGCGGACGGCGATCGTGTACGCGCCCGATCGGGCGGCCGCGCGCACCCCGTTCTCGGAGTCCTCGACGGCGACGGCGCTGGTGACCGTCCCGCCGAGGTCGCGGATCGCCTCCTCGTACAGGCCCGGTTCGGGCTTGCCCGGCCCGTCGAACTCCTCGGCCGGCGCGACGAGGTCGAAGGCGAGGTCGAACCGGTCGAGCACCACCTCGATCCAGTCGCGCGGCGACGACGAGACGAGCGCGACCGGCACCCCCGCGTCGCGCAGTTCGTCGACGAACTCGGCCGCGCCGTCGAGCAGGTTAACCCGCTCGCCGTAGATCGACTCCGCCGTCTCCTCGTACAGCGCCATGAACTCGTCTTTGTCCACGGCCACCTCATAGTGCTCGGCGAGGTAGTCGTAGATCTCGCCGTAGTACATCCCTGTCACCTCGTCGAGGTCGGGGGTCGGGGAGCCGTCGGTGAGCACACGCGGCAGGATCTCCTCGCGCTCGGCGGCGTGCCAGTAGTCCTCGGAGTCGACGAGGACGCCGTCCATGTCGAAGCAGACGACGACCGACGCGTCGGCGCTCGCTTGCGTCTGGACGGTCCCCGGCGCGGAGTCGGGGCGGTCGGCCGTCGAGGAGTCGGTCGTGTCCGCCGAGTCGGTGGCCTGCGGGGAGTCGGTCCCGTCCGTCGCCTCCGGAGCGTCGCTGTCGGATGACTCGGACATGTCCTACGATACTCGGGCGTGGGGATGGGCGTTCCGGCCCCGCGGCGGAGCCGCCTGCGATCGCCGCCGGCGCATCCGGGCGAGGGTCCAAGTAGGGAGACGGCACCACCGACCCCATGCCGGAGACCGCAACCGTCCTCGCGGGCGACTGTACCACCCGATTCGAGACGGCGACGGGCGACGAGCGCACCCAGCGCGGGCGCGTCGTCGTCCTCGCCAAGCCCGACCGCACCGTCCTCATCCACGACCGCTCGGGGTACCAGCCGGTCACGTGGCTGACCCGCGCGGACTCGCTGACCGTCGAGGCCGACGACGACGGGTTCGCGGTGACGGCCCGCGACGCCGGCCGCACGCTCTCGGTCCGGTCGCACGACGCCGGCGAGGTGACGGAACTGCCGGTCAGCGACGCGGGCGTCCCGGTCGGCGAGTGTCCCGACTGCGGCGCGGCGATGGTTCGCGCCGGCGGCGACGTGGTCTGTCTCGGCTGCGGCGACCGCTACGGGCTCCCTTCGGGGGCGACCGTCCGCGACGACGACACCTGCGACGACTGCGGGCTTCCGACGATGACCGTCGAGCGCGGTGAGTCGCTGGAGCTGTGCATCGACTACGCGTGCGACTCGCTGACCGCGGCTGTCCGCGACGTGCTCGACCGCCGGTTCGACTGCCCCGACTGCGGGCGCGACCTCCGGGTCCGCGAGCACCGCGGGCGGGCGTTCCTCGGCTGCGACGGCTACTCGGACTGCGAGGCGGCGTTCTCGGTGCCAGCGGGGGTGTTCGCGGGCGAGTGCGCCTGCGGGCTCCCGCGGTTCGAGACCGCCACCGACGTGCGCTGCCTCGACGGTACCTGCGAGTTGGACCGGCCGGCCGACCCGGAGCGACAGCCCTGATCGGGCCCCGGCGACGGCTTCGACACGACGTGCCACGGCGAGGCACACGATCACAGCCCCTATACCCGAACCACCCGCCGATGCACATAATGAGAGCGACACTCGACGGCGACGTTGTCCGCGCGGCGGGCGATGCCCGCCAGCGCTTCCACGACGCCAGGGGGTACGGGCGCGCGTCCGGCCCCGACGTGACCCTCGCGCGGGTGGAGGCGGCCCACCTGCTGTACCGCGGCGACCTCGACGCCGTCTCGGGGATGGACTTCCGGTCGTTCTTCTGCGACAGCGTCGCGAGCGAGGCCGGCTTCGCCGCCCGATTTCTCGTGTACGCCGACCTGCGCGAGCGGGGATTCTACCTCGCGCCGGCCCGCGAGGGGTGGCCGGGGAGCGACGAGCGCGGAGCGCGTGCGGACGGGGCCGACGAGGGCAACGGCAGCCGCGACGCCGGCGTCGACGCGGACATCCTCGTGTTCGAGCGCGGCGAGAAGCCCGGCGGCCCGGTCGCCCACCGCGTCCGAGTCGTCGGCGAGCGCGAGGAACTCGCGACCGGCGACCTCGCGGACTGCACGCTCGCGGTCGTCGACGAGGAGAGCGAGGTGTCGTACTTCGCGTGCGCGGCGGGCGGCGGGTTCGACGGTCGGACCGAGTACGACCTCCCCGACGGCCTCGACGCGGACCTGCTCGACGACCGCGTCGTCTGCTGGTCGCCGCCGCCGGCCCTGTACGAGCGCGCGTTCTACGGGCAGCCGGTCTCCGGCCGCGACGACGCCGACGTGGACGCCCTCCAGCTGTCGCTCGTCGAGGCGGCTGATCTGGCCGCACGCGGGGCCGTCGACCTCGACGCCGACGCGGTAGTCGAGCGCGGACGGACGGTCGAGGGCGAGCGGTTCGACCGCCGACTGTCGGTATACCGCGAGCTTCGCGACCGCGGCGTCGTCCCCAAGACGGGCTACAAGTTCGGCGCCGACTTCCGGACATACGACGCCGTGGAGTCGGTGGCGGAGCTGCCCCACTCCGAGCGGCTCGTCCGGGTGGTCGAGCCGGACCACCGATTTCACCCGCGCGAGCTCGCGTTGGACGTGCGACTGGCCGGCGGCGTGCGGAAGCGAATGGTTTTTGCGCTCGCCGGCGACGACACGAACGACTACCTGACGGTCGAGCGACTCACCCCATGAGCGACGACGACACCAGCCCCGCACGGGGCACCGACGGAGCCGACGGCGAGAAGCAGCGAGCGCGAACCGACGGCGGCGGGGGCGTCGCGCTCGACCCCTGGGGCTCGGCGACCGTCGCCGACTACCGCGAGCTGTTCGAAGAGTTCGGCATCGAGGAGTTCGAGGCGATCATCGACGAGGTGCCCGAGCCGCACTACCTCATGCGTCGCGGCGTCATCTTCGGCCACCGCGACTACGACCGCGTCGCCCGCGCGCTCGCGAACGACGAACCCGCCGCCGCCCTCTCGGGGTTCATGCCCACCGGCGACCCGCACATCGGGCACAAGCTCGTCTTCGATGAGCTGATCTACCACCAGCAGCAGGGCGCCGACACCTACGGCCTCATTGCGGATCTGGAGGCCCACTCGGCGCGCGGGCTGACGTGGGCGGAGATCGACGAGCACGCCCGCGACTACCTTCTCTCGCTGTTGGCGCTCGGGTTCGACCCCGAGGAGGGAGAGTTGTACCGCCAGTCGACGAACCGACGGCTGCAGGATCTCGCGTTCGAGCTGGGGTCGAATGCGCGCTTCGCGGAGTTCGAGTCCATCTACGGCTTCGACGGCGGCACCTCCGTCTCGCACATGCAGTCGGTCGTCACCCAGATGGCCGACATCCTCTACCCGCAGTTGGACGAGCCGAAGCCAACAGTCATTCCGGTCGGCCCCGATCAGGACCCGCACGTCCGCTTCTCCCGAGACATCGCGCGCAAGACGCGCTACTTCAAGGTGACCGAGGCGTTCGCCAGCCCCGAGTTCGACGCCGCAGAGCGCGTGCTCGTCCGGCGGGCCCACGACAAGCGCGAGGCGTGGGCCGAGGACCCCGAGACGCCGCGGTGTGAGGACGCCGCCGCGTGGCTCGCCGACGCGGAGGTCGACTCCGAGTTCGAGGCGGCCCGCGCCGGCGCCGTCGAGAAGTTGGAGAACGCCGGGATGGAGCCGCTTCGTCCCCGGACGCGCTTCCTCGACCGCAACGCCGACGAGGAGGCATTCGAGTCGCTCATCGAGGCGGTCCCCGGCGAGAAGCGCGTCTTCGACGCGCACATCGACTCCTTCGAGTTGGACCGCGAGGAGGCGGAAGAGCTGGCCCGCGAGGTCGAAGTCGACAACGGCGGCTTCGGCTTCCACACGCCGTCGTCCATCTACCACCGCTTCATGACCGGCCTCACGGGCGGGAAGATGTCCTCGTCGATCGAGGCGAGCCACATCTCGCTGCTCGACGAGCCCGAGGAGGGGTACGACAAGGTGAAGTCGGCGACGACCGGCGGCCGGGAGACCGCCGAGAAGCAGCGGGAACTCGGCGGGGAGGCCGACGAGTGTCCGGTGTACGAGCTGTACGCGTACCTGCTCGCGGGCGACGACGACGACTTCGCCGAGGAGGTGTACGAGGAGTGCGTCGGCGGCGAGCGCCTCTGCGGCGGCTGCAAAGAGCAGGCGGCGACGCTGCTGAAGGAGTTCCTCGCGGACCACCAGGAGAAGCGCGCGGAGGCGGAGGAACTGCTCGCAGATCTGGACATCGACCTAGACATCGACGCCTCCCGGCGGGGGATCCCCGGCGACGAGGAGTAGCGAGGCGCGAGGGACCGACGCGACCGAGCGCCTCGGAGCGACGCGAGGGCTGCCGCTGACTTCGACCGGCGAAATCAGATCTGGTTCGTCGACCGAAAGACATATTGACACGTCGTGAGATCTGTGTATAAGATGGAGTATACGTTCGAGTGCGAGTGCGGCGAAGAGGTGTCGGACTTCACGCGCGGGGGCGACGTGGAGATCAGCACCGTCGCGGTCTGCGAGGAGTGCGGCACGACCTACGGGCTCACCATCACGACGATCCAGAGCGGCGACGGCGAGTAGCCGACAGGCTCTCGATCGGTCTCTCTCGGCCGTCCACCCCGCTCAGAACGCGATATCCGCCCTGTCTTCCCCGCTCGCTTCTCCCCAGAGGTAGTTCGCCGTCGCCGTGTCCAGCACCGCCGAGCCGACGCTCTCGACGACGATCACTTCCTCGGCCGACGCCCGCCCCGCCTCGCCTTCGAACACCGCAGACAGCGGCGTCAGCCGCGCCGGGTCGACATCGTTGTCCACCACGTCGCCGATCGCCGCGACCTCCTCGGGGACGTCCGCGAACACTCGGTCGGCCCGCGCGAACGTCGCGTGGTCGAGTTCCCGCATCGACGCCTCGTAGGCGCCCACGGCGATCACGAGCGCGCCGTCGGCGAGGGCCTCGCCCGGGAACACCGGCACCTCGCTCGTCGTCGTCGTGACGACCGCGTCGGCGCCGCGGACGGCCGTCTCCGCCGAATCGACGGCCTCGGCGGCGATCCCCTCCCCGCGGAGGTCGGCCGCGCACTCCGCTCGGGATTCGGGCGTCGGCGAGTAGATCCGAGCGCGGTCGACGCCGCGGGCCGCGTCGATCGCGCGGGTCTGCCAGCGCGCCTGCTGGCCGGCGCCGATCACCGCGAGGTCGACGGGTCCCGCCCCCGCGGTCAACTCGCGCGCCGCGAGCCCACCGATGCAGCCCGTCCGGGCGTTCGTGATTCGCTCGCCGGCGAACAGCGCGAGCGGTGCGCCGTTCGCGGCGTCGGTGAGCAGCACCTGCGCCTGCACCGTCGGACGGTCGACGCCGGGGTCGACGTTTCCGGGGAACACGGACGCGAGTTTCGTCGCGTACGCCGGGTCGCCGTGGACGTACGCCGGCATCGCGAGCCCGGTGCCCGCCGGCTCCGCGCGCCCGTCGAGCCCCTCGCCGACCGAGAAGTGCGGCCGATCCGGACGTTCGACCTCGCCGCGGCCCTGCTTCAGGAACGCCCGTTCGACGACTCCGAGGAGCTCGTCGAACGCGAGGAGGGCTGCGACCGCGTCGTCATCGAAGACGTGCATGACCGAGTGGTCGACGGCGACGGACTTCGGTGTTTCCTCGGTCCGGGTTCCCGACGGCACCGTCGGACGGCCCGCCGGTACGGTGGCAGCAACGCTTTGTGATACCGTGTCATGCGTTTGGGCATGCACGTCGCGGTCGTCGGAGGCGGGATCGTCGGGACGGCGAGCGCGTACGAGCTCGCCGCCCGCGGCGCCGACGTGACGCTGTTCGAGCGCGGGAGCCTCGGCGCCGGTAGCACCGACCGCGCGCTCGGCGGCATCCGCGCGCAGTTCTCGACCCGCGTCAACGTCGCGCTCTCGATCGCCTCTATCGCGGTGTGGGACGACTTCGAGGAGCGCTTCGGGGTCGACATCGACCGCCGTCGGACCGGCTACCTGTTTCTCACGCGCGACGACGACACCGCCGACGCGTTCGCCGACCAGGTCGCGATGCAACACGAGCACGGCGTCCCGAGCCGGCTCGTCGACCTCGAGGAGGCTGCCGAGGTGTGTTCCGGCCTCCGCCCCGAGGAGTTCGTCGCCGGCACGTACTGCCCGGCCGACAGCTTCGCCGACCCGCACCTCGCGCTCCAGGGGTACGCTCGCGCGGCGCGCGACGAGGGGGTCGATATCCGGACGAACACGCCCGTCGCTGGGCTCGATCCGCGCGAGTCCGGCGTTCGCGTCCGACTGGCCGGCCGTGGCGACGCCGCCACGCCCCTCACGGTCGACGCCGCGGTCAACGCCGCCGGCGCGTGGGCGCCGCGGCTCGCGGAGGCCGCGGGCTACGACCTCCCCATCGTCCCCCATCGACGACAGACGGCCGTCGTCGAGCCCGAGCGGCCGGTCCCGGAGTCGGACCCGCTGGTCATCGACGCCGACACGACCGCGCACTTCCGGCCCGAGCGCGACGGCCGCGCGCTCGTCGGCGGCCACTTCGCGGAGACCGACCCGGTCGTGAGCGACCCGGACCGCTTCTCCGAGACGCCCGACACCGACTGGGCGGTCGAGGCGGTCGAGCGCGTCGGCGACCTCGCGGACTACTTCGGTCCCGAGAGCCGCCTCGCGGGCGGGTGGGCCGGGCTGTACGCCGTGACGCCCGACCACCACGCGATCGTCGAGGAATCGGTTCCGGGCGTCGTCACCGCCGCGGGGTTCTCGGGGCACGGGTTCCAGCACGCGCCGGCGACTGCGAAGGTGGTGTCCGAACTGGTGCTCGATGGCGAGGCGTCGACCGTGGACGTGTCCGGGCTCGACAGCGGCCGCTTCGACCGCGGGGACGAGCGGGTCGAGCGGAACGTGGCGTGAGCAAGCGCCGGAAGCGGTCGAAGGGTGGGAGGCGGTCGATCAGACGCTCGCTGACTCGTCGAATCCGTCGACCGGCTCTTCGAACTCCGTCACCCCGGAGTCGGGCGTCGACCCGGCGGTCGCGTCGCGGTCGCCACGCAGCCGCACGGGGTCGGTCTCGGTCGGGCCGGCGAACTCCTCGTTGAGCAGCGCGCCGACGAAGCCGGCGGCGGCGCCGAGGGCGACGCCGTACAGCGCCGTGAACAGCAGCGCGACGAGCAGCGACGAGCGCTGGCCGGGGCCGACAATGACGAAGATCGACGCGAACAGGGTCACGAGCACCGCGCCTGGGATCGCCGCGAGCAGGCCAGAGAGCCCGCCGACCTTCGCGCCCGCCGCCCGGTCGGGACCGTGGAGGTAGCCGGCGACGCCGCCGCCGATCATCGGCGAGAACGGCAAGAAAAACGTCGCGAGCGAGACCGCAGCGCCGATCGTCGCGTGTTTCAGGGTGGTCGAAGCGGAGGATGACATAGCCGCTAGTTCGACCGCCGAGATCATAAACAGCGATGCGCGCAGGGATACCACTGCGCAGGGAAGCGCCGAATCTGGGGCCGACGCGCGGCGGCCGAACGTTTTAGTCGGCGTGGAGCCCTCCCCGAGGTATGGCGTCCGGGCCCGCCACGGCGACGCAGGCACCGCACCCGACCACCGACGGGGACGGGTCGGGCCTTTTTTTCCCGCGCCACTGACCCCGGCGGAGCGCGGCGGCGACCGCTCGGTCGCCGCCGCGCGAAACCGACGCGGGCTGTCGCACGCGGGCATTGACCGGTTCCCGACCGAACGGCGCGGTTCCGGAACGACACGACTAACCACCGACCACACCGACACGAACACAACCGAATGCGACTTCCACAAGCGCAGGTCGCGCTGCTGGAGGCAGCCAGCGCGACCGACGCGAAGACCATCGAACAGCTCGCAGACGAGACCGACCTGAAGCCCGAGACGGTCACCCGCGCCGCCTTCGACCTCCGCGACGAGGGGCTCGTCGCCGTCGGCGAGCGCGTCGATGAGTCGGCGACGCTCACCGACGAGGGCGAGACGTACCGCGAGGCCGGACTGCCCGAAGTCCGTCTCCACCGCGCCGCCCGCGAGGCGGGCGAGGGCGACCCCGTCCCAATGGGCGAGGCCGTCGGCGCCGCCGGGCTGGAGGGCCCCGAGGTCGACATCGCGCTCGCCAACTACGCCCGAAAGGGGTACGGCGTCGTCGATGCCGGCGAGGTCAGCGCGAACGGAGACGCCGACCCTGACACCGACCCGGAAGCCGCCGCGCTCGACGCGCTCGCCGAGGGCGAGTCCGTCGACGACGCCGACCTGCTCGACCGACTGGAGAGCCGCGGCCTCGTCGACCTCGACGAGCGCACCGTCCGCTCGGTGACGCTCACCGACGACGGCGTTACCGCGCTGATGGAGGGCGTCGAGGCCGCCGAGACGGTCGACCGCCTCACGCCCGACCTCCTGACCAGCGGCGACTGGGCGGACGTGGAGTTCGCCGAGTACAACGTCGAGGCGGACGCGCCGGCCGTCGAGGGCGGCCACGAGCACGTCCTCCGCGGCATGTCCGAGCGCGTGAAGGACGTGCTCGTCGGCATGGGCTTCCAGGAGATGGACGGTCCCCACGCCGACGCGGACTTCTGGATCAACGACTGCCTGTTCATGCCGCAGGACCACCCGGCGCGCACCCACTGGGACCGCTTCGCGCTGGACGTGCCGCCGGTGGCGGACCTCCCCGACGGTCTGGTCGGCCGCGTCGAGGCCGCCCACCGCGACGGCGTCGGCGAGGACGGCGACGGCTACCACTCGCCGTGGTCGGAGGACTTCGCGCGGGCGATCGCCCTGCGCGGACACACCACGTCGCTGTCGATGCGCTACCTCTCGGGGTACGCCGACGCCGACTTGGAACCGCCACAGCGCTACTTCTCCGTGCAGAAGGCGTACCGCAACGACACGCTCGACGCGACCCACCTGCTGGAGTTCTACCAGATCGAGGGGTGGGTGATGGCCGAGGACCTCTCGGTGCGCGACCTGATGGGCACCTTCGAGGAGTTCTACCGGCAGTTCGGCATCGAAGAGATCCGGTTCAAGCCGCACTACAACCCCTACACGGAGCCGAGCTTCGAACTGTTCGGCGAGCACCCCGAGACGGGCGAGGAGATCGAGATCGGGAACTCGGGCATGTTCCGCGACGAGGTGCTCGAGCCGCTGGGCATCGAGTGTGACGTGATGGCGTGGGGGCTGGCCCTGGAGCGACTCGCCATGCTCACGACGGGCGCGGAGGACATCCGCGACCTGCACGGCACGCTCGCTGATCTTGAGTTCCTGCGGAACGCGGAGGTGACCTACTGATGCCAGTCGTCGACATCGACACGGACGAACTGCGCGGGCTGACCGGCGAACCGGACAAGAGCGACGAGGAGTTCAAGCAGGACCTGTTCGCGCTCGGCCTGGAGTACGAGGGCGACACAGACGACGGCCTCCTCCAGTTCGAGTTCGGACCGGACCGCCTCGACCGCCTCTCCGTGGAGGGGGTGGCGCGCTCGCTACGCTACCAGTACGGCGCCGACCGCGGCGTCTACGTGCCGAACACGAACGACGCCCGCTGGACCATCGAGGTCGACTCATCCGTTCCGGAGGAGCGGCCGTACGTCACGGGCGCAGTCGTGCGCGGCGTCGAGTTGGGCGAATCCGGGCTCGACTCGCTGATCCAGCTGCAGGAGAAGCTGCACGCGACGATGGGCCGCGGCCGAGCGAAGGGCGCCATCGGCGTTCACGACCTCACGATGCTGAAGGGCCAAGCCCTGACGGAGGAGTCCGAGCCGTCCGGCACCATCGACGCAGCCACCGCAGACCTCGGCGCGACCGAGAAGACGATCACCTACCGCGGCGTCGACGCCGAGGGCGACCGATTCGTCCCGCTCGATTCGAACGCCGAGGTGACGCCCGCGGACGTGCTGACGGAGCACGCGACCGGCGAGCAGTACGCTGACCTCGTCGAGGACCTGGACCGCTACCCTGCGATCTACGACGAACTCGGCCTGTTCTCGTTCCCGCCGGTGATCAACGGCGCGCGCACCGAGGTCGACGCCGCCTCCCGGGATCTGTTCATCGAACTCACCGGGACCGACCAGTGGACCATCGACAAGATGTGCGTTATCCTCTGTTACGCCCTCTCGGCGCGCGGCGGCACTGTCGAGGAGGTGCAGGTCGACTACCGAGACGGCGCGACATACCCCGACGAGTACGGGCCCGAGCTGCTTCGCCCGGACTTCGACACCGACGAGAAGTCCGTCACGCACGACCGCATCGAGACGATGCTCGGCGTCGAACTGGAGCGCGAGGCGGTCGTCGACCTGTTCGAGCGCTCGGGGCTGGACGCCGCCTACAGCCTGGGCGAGGATGAGACCGTCTACGACGTGACGATCCCGCCGTATCGCGTCGACGTGCTTCACCCGCTGGACCTGGTCGACGACGTGGGGCGTGCGTACGGCTTCAACGAGCTGGAGCCGACCTACCCCGACATCGGAACCATCGGCGGGCGCCACGAGCGCTCGCGCCTGGAGCGGGCGGTGCGCACGAGCCTCATCGGTCTCGGCTTCGAGGACATGCTCAACTTCCATATGACCTCGGCCGCGGAGAACTACGACCGGCTGCGCCTCGACGAGCGCGACCCCGGCGCCGATCTGTCCGACGCCCCGCTGGGGGCGGAGCCCCGCGCGGAGATCACCAGCCCGTACAGCGAGGACTACACGCAGCTTCGGACGTGGGCGCTCCCCTCGCTTGTGCAGGTACTGGAGAACAACACTCACCGGAGCTACCCGCAGGACCTCGCGGAGGTCGGCTTCGTCGCCCACCGCGACGACGACGTGAACACCCGCGTCGCCGAGGACCACCGCGTTGCCGGCGTCTTCGCGCGCACCGACGCGACCTACGAGGACGCGAAGGCGCGCCTCCAAGCCGTCTGCGACGACTTCGACGCGGAGCTGGAGACCCCCGCGACGGAGCACCCGAGCTTCCTCGACGGGCGGGTCGCCGAGGTCGCGATCGACGGCGACGCGGTCGGCGTCGTCGGCGAACTCCACCCCGAGGTGCTGGTCGACCGGGACATGGAGGTGCCCGTCGCCGCCTTCGAGTTCTCGCTGTCGGCGCTGGAGTAGTCACCCGGCGCCGACCCGTCCGGCGATGCGGCGGTCGCGACGCCGGGTGGGGCCGCCCGAACCAGCGGACGGCGGTCGAGCGCGACGCGCGCGAGGGGAACACCTTTCACGTCATCCGCCGCAGGCTCCCGTATGAGCCTGACCGTCGAACGCGTACTGGTCCCCGTGGACGGGAGCGACGAGTCACTGACGGCGGTCGAGTACGCCGTCGCCGTCGCCGAGCGGTACGACGCGCAGGTCCACGCCGTGTACGTGCTCGGCGAGGAGGTCGTCCGCGCCATCGAAGAGGCGGTCGTCGATCGGTCGGAGATCGCCGAGGACACCGAGGCGTTCACCGACACGGTTCGGGATCTCGCCCACGCGGAGGGCGTCGAGGTGTCGAGTTCGACCGCGTACGGCTTCTCGACGAAACGCAAGACCACCCACCCCGGGTCGGTCATCCTCGACACCGCCAAGGACATCGACGCCGACTTCATCGTCATCCCGCGCGAGCCGCTGACCGGCGAGCCCGGCGAGGTGCTGGAGAAGGCCGCCGAGTACGTGCTGCTGTACGCGAGCCAACCCGTGCTGTCGGTGTGACCTGATCGACGTTCGAGAAAGGGCGCTACACCCGGACGCGACGCGCGGACCGCTACGCCGGATCCGCCAACTGCGCCGTCATCTCCAGCTCGAACGACTCGGCGTCGCTCGTCTCGAAGCCGACCTTCTTGTAGAGGCCGACCGCCGCGCGGTTCCACCGCTCGACGGTGAGCCACACCCTGTCGACCCCGTTGACGGCGCCGTGGCCCAGCAGCGCCTCCATGAGGTGCGTGCCGATGCCGGCGCCCTGGTACGCCTGAAGCACGAAGATGGCCAGTTCGTAGGCGTCGCCGTCGGGGACGAGCGTGGCGTGGCCGGCGACCGTCTCGCCGTCCCACGCGACGACGTTGTAGCCGCCGTCGCCGAGGATCGTCTCCAGCCACGAGCGCACGTCCGACTCGCGGCTCGGCGGAATGCCCTGCGCGCGGTCTTCGGGATCGAACGCCGTGTACATTTCGATGAGCGCCTCGAACTCGTCCTCGCCGGACTCCCCGTCGGCGTCCGCGGGGTACGGCCGGATCTCGATGCCGCGGCCCTCGCGGTCCTCGAACGACAGCGGCGGCGCCTCGAACGGCCCCGCGGGCTCGTCAGGGTAGACGCGGTCGCCGCTCATCGGACCAGTTTCACCGAGACGTGGGAGTTCAGCAGGACGAACTGCGCGATGCTGCCGAGGTTGATCTTCCCCATCGGGCTGGTCTCGCCGCCCCCGAGCGCGATCATGTCGAACCCTTCGTCCTCCGCGATGGCGACGAGCCGGCTGCCGGCGTCGCCCTCGACGCGCCGCACGTCGGCGTCGAGGCCCGCGTCCGCGAGCACCGCCCGGACGCGGTCTTCCACCTCCTCGGGCGTGCGGTCCGAGCGGGGGTTCTCGACGACCGCGACCGTAAGGTCATCGCCGGCGGCCCTCGCCCGCTCGACGGTGTCTTCGAGCGCCCGGAGGGAGTCGTCGCTCCCGCCGATGCCCAACAGGACGTTCATGCGCCGACGGTCGGCAGGCCCGGACAAAAGCGTGCCGCCGGTCGCGCCGCGGGCGGCCGGCGGGCACCCGCCGAGCGTCCGACGGCCGGCGGACGCGCGGGGGACGGCTTTTTGAGGGTCGCTCGGCTACGGAGCGCCATGACCGACGACGCGGGGAACGAGGCCGGCGGCGACGACGCGGCCGCCGCCGAGGGAGTCGACGAACGAGCCACCGACGGCGGCGAGGGCGCCGCCGAGGAGGTCGGCGGCGCGTCCCCGGCGGGCGAGGGAACGGCGGACGAACGCGGTGCTGGGGACGCCGAATCCGCCGGCGCCGGATCGGCGGCGAGCAATGACGAGCCCACGGCCACCGACGACGAACGCGCGGCCACCGACGGCGACGCGTCGGAGTCGGTCCCCGGCCCGGCCGTCGGCGCCGACGCCGCCGAGGAAGCCGACGACGATGCCGCCGAGGACGTGCCCGACGATGTCGCGAAGTACGACCGCTTCCAGAAGATGGAGCGCGCGGAGTACGACCGCGTCAACGAGTTCCTGCGCGACCGCACCTACGTGACCGCCCGCGAGTGGGCGATCGCCCGGCTGTGCGCCGACTTCCGGACGGAGACGGGCGTCGAGATGACGAAGATCGGCGAGAACCTCCCGCGGCTCGTCCCGTTCATGACGGACACCTACACGCCGCAGGCGGTGAACCAGGCGCGCGCCTCATTCGAGGAGAAGGTGCGCAAGGCCGGTGCGACGTTCCTCTACGGCGCGATGTCGGGGTTCTTCACCGCCGAGGACCTCGACGACGTGATGTACGAATCGACGGAGATCGCGAAGTTCCTGCTGGAGGTCGAGGGGGCGGACCTGACCGTCGAGGAGGAGCTGGCCGCCGAAGACAAGATCTCCTCGGTGATGCGCGACGTGCGCGAGGCGAGCGCGGAGGTGCGCGGCGAGGAGGTCAAGTGCCCCGAGTGCGGGCACGTCCACGAACCGTAGGGCCGCCAGACCGACCTCGCGCCCCGACCGCTTCTCCGACAGTTTAAATCCGAGAACCCCGCTACCACGGGCAATGAGACCCTCCGATCTCTCGACCCTGCCCGACGGCGTCCCCGAGGCGCTGGAGGCGGAGGGGATCGAGGAGTTCTATCCGCCGCAGACGGCCGCCGTGGAGGCGGGCGTCGCCGACGGCGAGAGCGTCGTCGCCTCGGTGCCGACCGCCTCCGGCAAGACGCTCATCGCGGAGTTGGCGATGCTCTCGTCGGTCGCGCGCGGCGGGAAGGCGCTGTACATCGTCCCGCTGCGCGCGCTCGCCAGCGAGAAGAAGACGGAGTTCGAACGCTGGGAGAGGTTCGGGATCGACGTGGGCGTCTCCACCGGCAACTACCAGTCCGACGGGGAGTGGCTCGCCAGCCGCGACATCATCGTCGCCACGAGCGAGAAGGTCGACTCGCTCATCCGCAACGGCGCGCCGTGGGTGAACGACCTCACCTGCGTCGTCGCCGACGAGGTCCACCTCGTCGACGACGGCGGCCGCGGCCCGACCCTGGAGGTGACGCTCGCGAAGCTCCGCAAGATCAACCGCGACCTGCAGGTCGTCGCGCTCTCGGCGACGGTCGGCAACGCCGACGAGGTGGCCGACTGGCTCGACGCCGCGCTCGTCGAGTCCGACTGGCGACCCATCGAGTTGAAGATGGGTGTCCACTACGGCAACGCCGTCAACTTCGACGACGGGAGCCAGCGCGAGGTGCCCGTCGGCAACGGGCAGAAACAGACGGCCGCGCTCGTCGCCGACGCCCTGGACGAGGAGGTCGACGGCCAGCGCGGCTCCTCGCTGGTGTTCGTCAGCTCCCGTCGGAACGCCGAAAGCGCGGCCAGGCGCCTCGCCGGCGTCACCGAGAGCCGGCTCGATCCCGACGAGCAGGCGGCGTTGGAGGAACTGGCAGCAGACATCCGCGACGACTCCGACACCGACACCTCCGAGGACCTCGCCGACTGCGTTCGCGACGGGGCGGCCTTCCACCATGCCGGCCTCTCGGCGACGCAGCGCTCGCTCGTCGAGGACGCCTTCCGCGACCGTCTCGTGAAGTGCATCTGCGCGACGCCGACGCTCGCGGCGGGGGTGAACACGCCCGCTCGCCGCGTCGTCGTCCGCGACTGGAAGCGCTACGACGGCGAGTTCGGCGGGATGCAGCCGCTGGACACGCTCGAAGTCCACCAGATGATGGGCCGCGCGGGCCGCCCCGGCCTCGACCCCTACGGCGAGGCCCTCCTGCTGGCGACGGACCGCGACACAATGGATGAGCTGTTCGAGCGCTACGTCTGGGCCGAGCCGGAGGACGTCCGCTCGAAGCTCGCCGCCGAGCCCGCGCTCCGCACGCACGTCCTCGCGACCGTCGCCTCCGGGTTCGCCACGACGCGCGACGGCCTCCTGGAGTTCCTCGACCGCACCCTGTACGCGAGCCAGACGGGCGACGACTCGCGCCTCGCGGCGGTCACCGACCGCGTGCTCGAGTACCTGGAGGCCAACGAGTTCCTCGAACGGGACGACGGCAGCCTTACCGCGACCGGCATCGGCCACACCGTCTCGCGCCTGTACCTCGACCCGATGTCGGCCGCGGAGATCATCGACGGGCTCCGCGAGGGCGTCGAGTCCGACGACGACGACGCGGCCGCCGCCGCGACGGCGAACCGCCGGAGCCGGGCCGCGGGTGACGCCGAGGTTCCCGAGGACATCGCCGACGCCGACTTCGTCACCGGGAACGACCTCCTCGACGACGGCGGAGGCGAGCGCACCGACGACGCTGGCGGCGACGCCGAGGAGGCGGTCGAGTCCGCGGCGGCCGCGGACGGCGACGACGGCCCCACGCTGTCTCCGCTCGGGCTGTACCACCTCGTCGCGCGGACGCCCGACATGTACCAACTGTACCTGAAGTCGGGCGACCGCGCGACGTACGAGGAGCAGTTCTACGAGCGCGAGGCGGAGTTCCTCGGGCACGCCCCCTCGGAGTTCGAGGACGTGGCGTTCGAGGACTGGCTGGCGGCGCTGAAGACCGCGCGCCTGCTGGAGGACTGGGCCAGCGAGTTGGACGAGGACACCATCGCCGAGCGCTACGGCGTCGGCCCCGGCGACATCCGCGGCAAGGTCGACACCGCCGAGTGGCTGCTCGGGGCGACCGAGCAGCTCGCGAACGAACTCGACCTCGACGTGGTGCTCGACGTGCGCGAGGCGAGAAAGCGCGTCGAGGACGGCGTCCACGAGGAGCTGCTCGACCTCGTGGGCGTGCGCGGCGTCGGTCGAAAGCGCGCCCGACGGCTGTTCGAGGCCGGCATCGAGACCCGCGCGGAGTTGCGCGAGGCCGACAAGTCCGTGGTGCTTGGCGCGCTGCGCGGGCGTGAACAGACCGCCGAGAACGTCCTGAAGGCGGTCGGCCGGCAGGACCCCTCGATGGAGGGCGTCGAGACGGATGCGAGCGCGTCGGCGGCCGCGACCGCCGGGAGTGAATCGGGAGACGACGACGGAAGCGGGCAGGCAACGTTCGGTGATTTCTCGTGAGGCTCGTCGAGGGGGTCGCGACCGTCGACGACCTCGACGCGTTCCTCGCGGCGTTGACCCGGATCGGGGAGGAGACCGGCTGCACGGTCCAGGCGTTCGACGCCCGCTACGTCGTCGACCGCGCGCACCTCGAACGGGCGCTCGAACTGGCCGACCGGGCCATCGACCGCGGCGAGAACGTCGCGCGCGACCGCGGCGTCGAGGTCATGCTGTACGCCGCCGGCCGCCGGCAGATCGACCGCGCGCTGACGATGGGAGTGACCGAGGGCGAGGGGCCCGTCGTGGTACTCGTCGCCGCCGACGGGGGAGCCGACCGCGGCGGCTCAGGCGACGGCGACGAGGCCACGGCCGCCGCGGCCGTCGACGACCTACTGACGCCCGCGGACGCGCTCGGCGACTACGACGAGGACCTCGTGCGGGAGTACTTCATCATCGACGATCCCGAGTTGGCGGCGACCGCGGGGACGCTCGCGGACGTGGTCCGCGAGCGCGTCGCGCTGCTGGACGTGCGGAAGTAGGTGCGAAAGCAGGGCCGAAGACGCCCGCGGCGACTCAGCGGGCTGGATCGTCGGCGCTCGCGGCGTCGGACGGGTGCCCCGGCTCGACGAACATCCGACGGATACGCTCGCCGTCGATCTGCTCGGCAGTCACCGCTATCCCGTCGAGTTCGATCCGTTCGCCCGAGCGGGGGACACGCCCGAGCCGGTGGTACACGTAGCCGGCGAGAGTCCCCGCGTCGACGGGCGCGGCGGCCGAGAGCGTCGTCCCGAAGACGGCATCGAGGCCGTCGAGGAACACATCGCCGCGGATCATCACGCCGTCGGCGACCGCGCGAATACTCGCCTCGGTACCCACGTCGAACAGGTCGCCGACGACCTCTTCCAACACGTCTTGTACCGTCACGAGCCCCACGACCGCGCCGGCGTCGTCGGCGACCAACGCCATCCGGACACGTTCGTCCTGCATCCGGGTCAACAGGGTGTCGATCGGCTCGGAGGCCGGTACCGACAGCGTCGGCGTCGCGAGCCGCTCGATCGGCACCGACTCGTCCAGCGCGAGCGTCCGCTCCAGATCGCGGAGGTCGACGATCCCGCGAGGGTCGTCGAGGGAGCCGACGAACACCGGGAGCCGGGTCACCCGTTCGTCGGCAGCCAGCGTCGCCGCGTCGCGGATCGACGTGCTCGCGTCGACGGCGACGACGTTCTCGCGTGGGACCATCACGTCGCCGGCGGTGATCTCGTGGAGCCCCAGCACGGACTCCACCATCTCGCGCTCGTCGGCATCGATCTCGCCGCCTCGCTCGGCCGAACGGACCAGCGTCGCCAGTTCGTCACGGGTGACGTACGGCGCCTCGATCGCCGGTTCGCCGCCGAAGACGACGCTCAGCCGACGGGTCACGAGGTCGAAGCCCGTCACGACCGGGGCGGCGAGGCGCTGGAAGCGCCGGATGGTCGGCGCCGTCCGCAGCGCCCACCGCTCCGCGTTCGCCACGCCGTAGGACTTGGGGACGATCTCCCCGAACACGAGCACGACGACCGTGAGGAGAACCGTCGACAGCGTCACGGCGACACCGGCGGGGAGCGCCGCCACGAGGATCGCCGTCGCCACCGACGACATGGCGATGTTGACGACGTTGTTCCCGACGAGGATCGTCACGAGCAGCCGATGAGGGTCCGAGCGCAGCGCCTCCAGCACGGCGCCGTTCCCGCCTCCCTCGGCGAGCACGCCGACGCGGTAGCGCTCCACGCTGAACATCGCAATCTCGCTGCTGGAAAAGAACGCCGAACACGCGAGTAACACGAGAATGACACCCGCCCCGACGACCGGGAGCGAGAGGGGATCGAGGGCGACCATGCGCGGAGGTGACGCCGGGGACGTAAATCGGTCTGGGGACGCCGCGGCGACGGGAGCGAAGGCGAGCCGACGGTAACCCGTGTGGCGAGGACGCTCGCACGCACGGAGCGCACGCGCCGAATCGAGAACGGGTCAGACCCCCATGTTTCGTGTGGAAACGGCAAGACTGCGTCCGGAACCGGTTCTACATGAAGCGCGCGAAGAGAAGTAGTCCATCCTGGATTCGAACCAGGGTCGTTGCCCCCAGAAGGCAACAGGATTGGCCAGCTACCCCAATGGACTGACATGTTCGCCGACCGCCTGCGCGCCGTCGACACTACGGCGTAGGCAACTGGGAGTTATGAGTGTTGCGAAGCCGAATCGGCTCTGCACCCTCTGACCCCTCTGCTCGAACGGTGCGGTGTTCTCGTCGGACACGGTTTACACACCGGGTCATGCACTCGTCGACCTCCGCGAACACGTCCGTGGTCGGAGCGCTTCGGCCGATCGTTGCGCCACCGACCTCACGTACGTGGCGGCCGGGTACGTTGCCGGCGGCGGCGAGACCGGCCAGCGGCCGTTACGACCGGTACGCCTCACGCAGGAACGCCAGCGCCGCGCCGAGCATCGCGAGGTTGCCGAAGAACGCGAGACGTTCCCCGCTGGCGTCTCCCTCTTCATTCCAGAAGTCGTGCATGGTCGGCGTCACCACCGCGAGGAACGTGACGACCGCGCCGGTCGCGATCCGGGGGAGCCGCCAGAGCGCGACGCCGAGGCCGCCGACGAGCATCATCCCCGAGGCGAACGGCGCGGCGAGGTCAGGCATCGGCACGCCCGCCGACTCGGCGTACTCGATCGAGTCGTCCATGTCCCTGAAGTCCTCGGAGGCCTGCAGCGCGAGCCCGAGCCCGAACAGGAGGCGGCCGAGGCGGGAGAGGCGACGCGTAGTCGTGGCCGATGGCGAATCCGCAGTCGAGTCGTCTACCATGTTTGGTGACACTTCCGCCGTCGTGAAAAAGCTGTGCTCGGCGGTCACTCGCGAGAAGCGTCGTCCAGACCGCCGGGGTCACGGGGGTCGACCGTGTCGCCATCAGTATCGGTGGCGGCCGACGCACGGGCGAACTCGTCGACGTACCCGTGAAGCATTCTCCGGACGGGCGTGACGACATCGTAGTCGGCGGTGTGGCGCTGGAGCATCGCACCGGTGAGCGTCGACAGCAGCCACGTCGCCGCCTCCTCCGGATCGATCGTCTCGTCTATCGCCCCGGACGCAACGCCGTCTGCTATCGCGGTCTCGAGCCGTTCGCGGAGGTGGTCGTCGATGCGCGTGAACTCCTCGCGGAAGCGGGGTTCCGAGACAGCCTGCGCGCGGAGGTCGATCATCGCGCGCTGGGCTTCTGCCATCCGGTCGTCCACCTCCGCGCCGAGGTAGATGTCGACGAACGCGTGGATCCGCCCGACAGCGGAATCCGCCTCGCGCTCGGCCTCGTCAAGCATCGCGAGGAAGTGATCGCCGGCGAACCGGAGGAACCCCGCGATGAGGTCGTCCTTGGAGTCGTAGTGGTAGTACAGCAGCGACTTGCTCTTCTCGAACTCGGCGGCGATGTGGGAGACGCTCAACTCGGCGTAGCCGTGCTCGCAGAGTGCGCAGTACGTCGCCTCCATGATGAGCGTGTTCACGTCGGCGCCCCCGTCCACGTTCGACTCGTCGCCCTCGTCGCTCGCGTCGGGTCCGCCGTTCGTGCCGTCGCTCATCTCTCACCTCCGCTCGCGGACGCGCGGTAATGAACCCCCCGAAGCCGGCGGAGCCGACGCGCCGGGAACGACACCCGGACCGCGCCGCGGTCAGCCACGCAGCGCCTCCACGGGCCGCTCGCGGGCGGCCGCCCAGGCGGGGTAGATCCCCGCGATCAGGCTCGCGATCACGCCGAAGCCCATGCCGGCGGCGACGTACCGCAGCGATCCGGTCGGGAACGCAAACGGGTCGCCCAGCAGCGCGTCGTTGATCGCCGCGACGACCGCGAGCGTGACCGCGCCGCCCAGCAGCGAACCCAGAGCGCCGAGCAGGGTCGCCTCCGCGAGCATGATCCGGACGATGTCGAGCTTCTGGTAGCCGACCGCGCGCAGTACGCCGATCTCCTCGCGGCGCTCGATCGCCGACATGAGCATCACATTGGCGATCGAGACGCCCGCGACGACCAGCGAGATGGCGCCGATCCCGACGAGGAAGAGGTTGATGAGCCGGAACGCCTCGTCGATCTGCTCGGCGATGTCGCCGCGCTCGAACACCGAGACGATCTGGCGGCGGCCGTTGAACGTCCGCTTGATTTCCATCGCCGTCTCGTTGGCCGCCGTCGCGTCCTCGGCGCGGACGATCACCTGGGCGTACGCGCCGTCGTCGAACTCGCTCGGCGGGAGGACGAACGCCTGATTGGGGTTGGCGATGTCGGCCTGGCCGGCCTGCGCGAGCACCGCCTTGACGCGGTACTCCTCGGTCCGCCGGACGGTGCGACCGTCCTCGACGGTCGTGCGGCCGAGCGTCACCTTCGACCCGGGCCGGAGGTCGTAGCGGTCGGCGAGCGTCGACCCGACGAGCACGCCGCTGCGCCAGTTCGCCGGGATCGACCCCTCGCGCACCTCGTACAGCGACGCCGGGTCGTCGACGCCGTACAGCGTCGCGGTCCCGACGGTCGACCCGCCCTCGATCGCGTCGGCGTTCTCCCGGTTCAGCGGGACGATCTCCGCTTGCCCGCTAACGCGGTCGATCCGCCCCACGTCGGCGGCCGAGAGGTAGCCGTGCTCGTTGTCCTCGCCGGGGAACACCTGGAGGTCGGCGCCGATGGAGCCGAGCGTCTCGAACTGCGACTCCTGAAAGGCGACGCCGCCGGCGCCGATGGCGCCGATGGCGACGACGCCGATGAGGATGACCGCGACCGCCAGCGCCGAGCGCGTCTTCGCCCGGGCGACGTTTCGACGTGCCATGAGGACCGCCGGGAACGACCCCCAGAGGCGATCGAGAAGCCTCATCCGGTGACCGCCTCCTCGTCGTCGCGCACGGTGCCGTCGATGAGGTTGACGACGCGGTCGGCGAACTGCGCGACGTAGTCGTCGTGGGTGACGGTGACGACGGCGACGCCCTCGTCGGTGATCGCGTCGAACTCCGCGAGGATCTGGTCGCCCGTCTCGCGGTCGAGGTTCCCGGTCGGCTCGTCCGCCAGCAGGAGCCCCGGGTCGTTCACGAGCGCGCGGGCGATGGCGACGCGCTGTTTTTGCCCGCCGGACAGCTCGTCGGGGTAGTGACCGAGCCGGTCGCCCAGCCCCACGCGTTCGAGGAGGTCGGTGGCGGCCTCCCGGGTCCTGGCAGGGGTCCGGTCGAGCAGCCGCGGCACCTCGACGTTCTCGACGGCCGTCAGCGTCGGGATGAGGTGGAAGCTCTGGAAGACGAAGCCGATCGTCTCCTTGCGCCTGCGGGTGCGCTCGGCGTCGCTGAACGTCTCCACGTCGACGCCCTCCAACTCGACGACGCCGCCGGTTGGCACGTCGAGGAGGCCCAGCATGTTCAACAGGGTCGACTTGCCCGACCCCGAGGGGCCGACGATGGCGACGAACTCGCCGGGGTCGACGCGGAAATCGATGCCGCGCAGCGCGCGCACGGTCTCGCCGCCGGTGACGTACGCTTTGACGACGCTGCGGCCGGAGATGATCGGCTGCGCGTCGGCTGCCGGTTCGCCCGCGGAGCCGGGCGTCGATCCCGTGTCCGGGTCGGCTGCGTCGTCGGCGCCGTCGACGGTCGCCGAGTCGTCGGGTCCCGTCATCACCGGCGGAGCACGAGCACCCCGGCGAGCACGATCACGAGCACCGCGAGCGCCGTCGGAAGCAGCGGGAGCCCGCCGAGCGGGCCGGTCTGCGGTGCGGGCGTGGGCGTCGCGAGCGCCGACTGGCTCACGCGCACGTCGGTCGTGTACGAGCGGCGGACGCCGTCGACGACGTACTCGACGCGGACCGGGACCGTCGTCCGGTCGCCGGAGAGTTCGGCGTTAAGGTCGAACGAGGCGAAGTCGCTGCCCTCCACGCCGCCGACGAAGTAGTCCGGTTGCGGGTCGGCGGGTCTGACGCCGGCGCCGTCGACGACGCTGACGAGGACGCTCTGCACGTCGGTGCCGCCGACGTTGGCCGCAGTGCCGGCAATCTGGAGCACGCCGCCGGGGCCGCGCGTCACGCTGACGCCGGTGAGGCGGATCTCGCCGGGGTTCTGCGGCTCGGAGAAGTCGGCGCCGAACGTCTGAGTCACGGTCCGACGGTCGCCGTTGAGCGAGTAGGTGAGCGCGACCTCGACGGGGAACTGTCCCGCCTCCGTCGTGCGGACGGGGAACGAGAAGACGGCCGTGTCGCCGCCGGCGAGCGTCGCGCGCACGCGACCGCTCGTTCGGAACGCGAGCGCGTCCGCCGGCGTGGAGACGCGCACGCCGATCTGGCTGACCGCGGCGTCGAGGCCGTTCGCGACGGTGACGTTCACCGTCCGCTCGGCGCCGACGACCGCCTCGCTCACGTCGAGTTCGAGCTGCGGGTTCGGCCGGTCGACGTCGACGGTCACCGGCTGGACGATGTGTGTTCGCTCGCCGCGGGAGCTGAGCAGCGTCGCGTGGACGTACACGGTCTGCTCGCCCGCGTCTTCCAGGGCGACCGAGAAGTCGTACGTCTGCTCGGTGCCCGGTCCGAGCGGGTCGGACACGTCGAGGGCGGCGAGTTCCTCGTCGTCCTCGTCGTAGTTGCGGTCCGGCACCGCCGCGACCGAGAGGTCGGTGATACGGTACGTGTCGTCGCTGTCGCCGTCGTTCGCCAGCGTGGTCGTGACGGTGAACGCCTCGTCGGGGACCGGATCCTCGGTGGAGACGTCGGTGGTCATCGTGACGAACGCGTCGGCGGCGGCGGGCACGGCGACGCCCGCGACCCCGACGACGACGAGGAGGACGCAGATGGCGACAGATGCTGAGGGAGTGCGCACGGGTCTCGATCCCTCCACGTCGCCCCGTCGGATAAGTATTCTGAACGTTCGTTCAGCGGCTGCGCGGCCGGTCCGCGATGACTCCCTCGGTCGTGCATAGACCACCACCTACTTGTCGCCTCGTGATGCACGGTCGTGTATGTACATCGGACGATTCGTCGTGGTCGGCCCGGACGTCGGCGCGTACCGCGTCTCCTCGCGCTCGTTCCCGAACCGGAAAGTGGTCCGTCGCGGCGACGACATGCTCACCGTGGCTCCGACGGCCGACGCCGAGGAGACGGACAACCCGTACGTGTCGTACAACTGCGCGCGGGCGGCCGGCGACGGCGCCGTAATCGGCAACGGCTCGCACGTCGATCCGATCGCCGAGAAGTACGACCGCGGCTACCCCGCCCGCGACGCGCTTGTCGAGGCGCTGCACGCGATGGACTACGAGAAAGACGACTACGACACCCCCCGCGTCGCCGGCATCGTCGAGGACGACGCCGGCTACGTCGGCATCGTGCGCCGGGACGCGCTGCTGGTTCGCGAGGTCGACGAGCCGCACCTCGTGGCGACGTACGAGGAGGACGAGCCGCGGCCGTTCGAGTTCGAGCCGCGGACCGCGGTGGCGGCCGCGCGGACGGCGTACGGACTCGACTACGAGCACGCCGTCTGCGCCGCGGGCGTCCACGTCGGCGACGGGGGGAGCTCCTTGGCCGTGCAGAACGGGAGCGAGGAGTGAGCCGAACGAGGTGGGCAGTTCGTCGCGGACGAGGGCGGAGATCCGGGGACCGAGCGAACGATCCGGGCGCTGGAGGCGCTCGATGACCCCGAGTTCGGCGGGCGGGTCGGTCGGGACGACGTTCGCCGCGCCGAGGCAGTTCGGGATCTGGCCCGACGCCTCGGGCGATTGACCCGCGGCACCGGACCTACCTATCCCGACGCCGTAGTGGACCGTATGCGACTGGGTCTCCTCTCCGACATTCACGGCAACCGGATCGCGCTGGAGGCGGTGCTCGACGACATGCCGCCCGTCGACGGACTCGTCTGCGCGGGCGACGTGGTCGGGTACAACCCCTGGCCCGCCGAGTGCGTCGCGACCGTCCGCGAGCGGGCGATTCCGACGGTGCGGGGCAACCACGACCGGGCGGTCGCCGCGGGGTCGGCGGCCGGCTTCAACGCGATGGCGCGGGCGGGCGTCGACCACGCCCGAAGCGCGCTCGACGACGACGCGATCGCGTGGCTCGACGGGCTTCCCGAGCGCCGGGCGGTCGCCGACGGCCGCGTCGCCGTCGTCCACGGACACCCCGACGACCCAGATCACTACACCCGCCGACGGGAGTTCGCCGGCGGGCTGATCGACAGCGCCGCCGACCGCCTCGGCGTCGCCGAGGCGGACCTCGACGCACTCGTGCTCGGCCACACCCACGTCCAGCACCACGGCGTGTTCCCCGAGGGCGTGGTCGTGAATCCCGGTAGCGTGGGGCAGCCGCGCGACGGCGATCCCCGCGCTGCCTACGCGGTCGTGGATCTCGACGATCGGACGGTCGAAGAACGCCGCGTCGAGTACGACACCGACGCGGTCGCGGCGGCGGTCGCGGACGCCGGACTCCCGGAGCGGATCGGAAGCCGGCTCGCCGAGGGGCGGTGAGCGGTCGCCCGCGACGGCGACCGGCTCGACCGCCGCGACGGCCCGCGCCGATCCGTCGCCACCGGCCCGCGCCGATCCGTCGCCCGGTTCGTGTCGGGGAATTAAGACGGTCCGACCGGATCAGCAATTACGAATGGATTGGATGGACGAGAATCTCCCCGACGACCTCGCGATCGCCGTCGTCAACGAGACGGGGTCGCGGACGACGGCGAACGTCGGCTGTCGAACCGACGGCGAGGTCCTGTTCGTCGATCGGGTGGTCCTCGATCCGGGGGAGCGCCGCGAGTGGACCGAGTCGGTCGCCGGTGCCGTCGAGGTCGGCGTGCAGGTGAGAGGCGGTGCGGAGGCGACCGAGCGGTTCGATCCCGGTGACGGGTCCGGTCGCGTGTCCGCGACGATCGCCGCGGGGTCGATCTCGTTCTCGACCGCAGGGAGGCGGGGCGGCACCGACGGCGCCGACGGTGGCGCAAGCGGCGATTCGTTCGCGGCCGCGGAGACGAGCGACTCCAGCGACTTCGGCGGCGACGATGGCTGGGGGTTCGACGGGAATTCGGCTGCCAGCGGCGACGCGTGGGGGTTCGACGACGGAGCGGCCGGAACAGGGGCCGACGGACCGATCGACGCCGGCGGCGGCGACTCGTCGGATTCGGCCTCTACGGGGGGGTCATCCGCCGACAGTGGCTGGGGGTTCGGCGGCGACGACCCCGACGGCAGTGGCGGTGGCGACGGCAGCGACGACAGTGTCGGCAGCGACAGCAGTGGCGGTGGCGACGGCAGCGCAGGTCGTCCGTCTTCGGACCGGAGCCGAACCGAGAACGCCTCCCGAACCGAGAACGCCTCCCGAACCGAGAACGCCGACTCGGCGGATCGACCGAGCGCGTCGACGGGCGCCGATCGGTCGTCGTCGCGGAGGCGGGGCGGCTCCGGCGACGGCCGAGGTGCCGGCGCGGACGCGAGCGGAACCGATTCGGCGGGGTCCGACGAACGCGACGGGGATGCCGGGGTCGCGGACGACCGCGGCGGATCCGCGACCGAGCGCGACGACGATCCGGCCGCTGGTGGCGCCGACGCCGACCACTCCGCGAGTGGTGCAGACGAGGCCGACGAGTCCGAGGACGAGGCGTCCGGCGAGGAAGAAACGCGACAGGCCGGCGCCGGCGAGAAGTACTGCCGTAGCTGCGGCGCGGTGATCAAACAGGAGGCTGCGATCTGTCCCGAGTGCGGCGTCTCCAACGAGGGGAGCGTGAGCGGCGGCGGGGGTGCCGGAAGCGCCGGACCCGCTTCGGAGCCGTCCGACTGGAGCACGGGCGTGCTGGTCGGCGGCGGGCTGTGGGGGATCAACCTCGTCATCCTCCTTCTGCTGGTTGTGACGTTCCGCAGCAGCACCACCGGCGGGAACTTCGACGCCGGCGGGCTGTTGCAGTCGCTCGGCCTGGCGGCCGTGTTGCCCGTCACGCAGTTCCTCGCGTGGGTGGTGTTCGGGATCGCGATCTACTACGACATGAAGTACGTCCGCTATCACGTGCCCGACTGGCCGCTCAGCGGGACGCTGTACATCGCCGCGGCGATCATCCTCCCGATCTTCACCCAGGTGTTCGGGGCGGCCGCGCTGTTCGTCGGCGGGTCGGTCGGCCTCGCGGTCGGTGGGATCGTCCCGGCGATCCTACTGGGGCTTGCGGTGCGCCACATCCGGACGCGAAACCAGCTCCTCTCGTCTGCGTGAGGAGGCTCGGCCCACGGAGTCCAGTCGGGGCCGTGTCACATTCACCGATGACTACGACGGCGCGGGGTCACCCGCGGCGCTCCTGACTGGTCGCACAGCGATCCAGAGGATCCCCGCCGCCAGCGAGACGGCAACGCCGGTCGCTGAGAGGAACCGGAGCGGACCGACCGCTTCGGCGACCCGCCCGCCGAGGACGTTCGCGGTGCCTGAGGCGAGCGTAAGCGCCATCGACACGCCCGACAGCACCGTCGCCCGTCCCACGTCCTCGACCCGGTCGTTCACGTACTCCGTCCGGACCGGTCGGGTGATCCGCTGGAGTCCTCGCCTGAGGAACAGCGCGGGGACCAGCAGCGCCGGAACGACGGCGAATGCGCCGTAGGCGACGCCGACGGCGGGAACGAGGAGGAACAGCACTCCGCGGGTGCCGAGGCGGTCGTGGACCGCTCCGGTCAGGCTCGACACGATCGCCGAGACCAGTTTGAACCCGGCATAGAGGAGGCCTAGCCCCGCGACGGGGACGCCGACCGACCGCATCGCCGGCTGCTCGAACACCCGCGTCACCGAGAAGGCGAGGTTGAACAGCGCCGCGTACGCGACGACCCAGCGGATCGACGGTCGCGAGAGCTCCCGACGGAGGACGCGAGCGACCTCGCGAACGCCGATCGGCGACGGGTCCGCGTCGTCGACGGCAGCGTCCTCGACGGCGGCGTCCTTGACGGCAGCGTCGTCCCCGGAACCGGCGCCGTTCGTCCGCGGGAGCGTGAACAACACCGGCAGCCCGATCCCAGCCAACGCGGCGTTGGCGAGAAACGGAAGCGACGAGTCAACCGTGTACAGCAGACCGACCGACAGCGCCGCCCCGCCCGAAAGCAGCCGCAGCACCGAGTCGGCGCGGCCGCTGATCCGGGAGAACTCCTCCTCCTCGCCTCGGGTCGCGAGCAGTTCGTACAGCCACGCGTCGGCGGCTCCGGTCTTGAAAGTCCAGGCGACCGCCCACAGTCCGTAGACGGTGGCGAACCCGAGCGTCGACTCCGCGAGCGCGAACCCCGCCATCACGGCGACGGTGACGGCGCTCCCGAGCGCGAGCGCCGCCCGGCGGCCCAGCCGATCCCCGAGATACCCCGTCGGCAGCTCCCAGACGACCATCGAGAACAGGAACGTCCCCTGGACGAGCCCGATCTCCGGGAGCCCGAGACCCCTCGATTCCATGTAGATGACGGAGACGGGGATGTAGAACCCCGACGAGAGCGACGCCCGGTAAAAGTAGTAGCGACGGACCAGCGAGACCATATCGGATCTACTCGAAGTACCCAAAAAGGCGTTCTCGGAAGCCGAATTCAGTAGTTCGCGTTACTGAAGCGCGGTTCAGTTGACCGGTCGGGGGACGGCCGACCGCCGGAGACTCAGAACACGGAGTCGGCGGTCGCCGCGCCGATGACCGAAAAGACGGACCCGACGCTCATCGCCTTCAGCGTGATGTACACCTGATCGCGCATCGACACGGGTGGGTCGATGTGGTTGGGGATGAGCGTCGCGGGCGCGTCGAACGCCAGTGCGAGGATCGCGACCGAGAGGTACGAGACGAGGATCAGCGAGACGAACCGCAGCGGCACCCCGCCGACCTCCGCCTCGCGGTCGGGGTCGCGGTCGTCGTCGGCCTTGTACAGCGCGCCGTAGCCGACCGCGAGAACGATCCCGATGGTCACGACCGTCTGATACCACGCCATCCCGACGGCGAGCCCCCACACCTCGTCGGTGACGACGAACGGCCCCGCGAGCAGGAAGCCGCCGACGATCTGCTGGGCGGAGTCCGCGAGCGCAAATCGCCGGCTGCGTCCGACCATGTCGCTCCCTCGCGGTGCGGGCTGAAAAATGCCCCGCGAGCGCGACGGCCGGTGACCGGACACAGCGGGCCCACCGCGACCGGCGACCCTTGCGACAGAGGACAGCGTTAAACGCGAACCGGTGTTATCCGGCGGCATGAATCGCGGAGAATCTGACGTACGTTCACCGATCACGCGCGGGGTGCGGCCGTAATGCGGGTCGTCGCCAAGTTCGGCGGCACATCTCTCGGCTCGGGCGACCGCGTCGAGCGGGCCGCAGACTCGATCGCCGCGGCCGTGGAGGCCGGCCACGAGATCGCCGTCGTCGCGAGCGCGATGGGGTCGACAACCGACGACCTCCTCGACGAGATCACTTTCGAGGTCGGCGACAAGGACCGCGCGGAGATCGTCTCGATGGGCGAGCGCACCTCCGTCCGCATGCTGAAGGCGGCGCTGGCCGCCCGCGGCGTGAACGCGATGTTCCTCGAACCGGGGCGCGACGAGTGGCCCGTCATCACCAACGAGGTCGGCGAGGTCGACGTTGAGGCGACGAGCGAGCGCGCGGCCGCGCTGGCCGCACAGATGGACATGGTCGTCCCGGTCATCACGGGCTTTCTCGCGCAGACGCTCGACGGCGGCGTCACCACGCTCGGTCGCGGCGGCTCGGACACGACCGCCGTGATGCTCGGGAAGTACATGGACGCCGACGAGGTCGTCATCGTTACCGACGTGGAGGGCGTCATGACTGGCGACCCGCACGTCGTCGAGGGCGCGCGAAACGTCGCGAGCATCACCGTCGACGAGCTCCGAAATCTCTCGTTCCGCGGCGCCGAGGTGATCGCCCCGTCTGCACTCGTCTACAAAGACGAAGATCTCGACGTGCGCGTCGTCCACTATCAGCACGGCGACCTCCTCGGGGGCGGCACGCGCATCGAGGGGAGCTTCGAGAACCTCATCGACATGCGCGAGGAGCCGCTCGCGTGCATCACCGTCGCCGGACGCGCCATCCGCAACCGACCGGGCATCCTCGCGGACCTGTCGGAGGCGCTGCGAGCGGAGGAGATCAACATCGACGCCGTCGCCTCGGGGATGGACTCGGTGACGTTCTACATCGACACCGACGCGTCCGACCGCGCGGAGGCGGCCCTCCACGACGAGGTCGTCGTCGGCGACGGCTCGCTGTCGTCGGTCAGCACCGAGGGCGACTACGCCGTCATCCGCGTCATGGGCGGGGAGCTGCCGAACCGGCCCGGCGTCGTCTCCAGCATCGTCGGCCCCATCGCCGACGCCGGGATCAACGTCCACGACATCATCACCTCCGCGACCTCTGTCGCGATCTTCGTCTCGTGGGAGGACCGCGAGGAGGTGCTCGAGATCGTGCAGGCGGAGTTCTGACCCCGCTCGGGCGACGGCGCTCAAGCGACAGCGCTCGGGCGACGGCGCTCAAGCGACAGCGCTCGGGCGACAGGCGACCCGGCCGCGTGGCGCCGTGCGGCGCCCAACGAGATTTAAGTTCGCGCGGCCGGAGACTCGGGCATGGACTACACGCTCGCCGTCGGCGACGTAGACACGACGATACCCGGCGGGTTCGGAGTGCTTCTGCTACACCCGAGCATCGGCGAGACCGACCGCATCGACACCGACTTTCTGAAGACCGACACGGATAATTTCCTCGTCGTCTCCACCCGAACCACCGCCCGCGAGGTCGAACAGAAACTGGAGCACTACGACGTCGACGAGTCGCGCGCGGAGATCCTCGACACCATCTCCGTGGAGCGGGGGTACTCGCGCCGCAGCGCGGACCACTACCACTACGTCTCGGCGCCCGACGACCTCGACGGCGTCGTCGAGCAGGTCGAGCGGTTTCTCGACTCCCACGCCGGAAAGCGCCGGGTCAGCGTCGATTCGCTCACCGAGTTGGCCTACTACGCCGACATCGACAGCGTCCACGACGCCGCGAGCCGGATGCTCGACCTGCTTGTCGAATACGACGCCGTCGGCTTGTTCCACCTCTCGCGAGAGGTCCACGACGCCGACGAGATCGCACGCTTCCGCGACCTCTTCGACGTGGTGATCGACCTCACCGACGACGGGTCGGTGACGGTTGATCTTCCCGGGGGCCAGTCCGAGGACTAGCTGATCGGACCGCCACGAACGGACCGCTGGGAACCGATCGCCACGAACGGACCGCACCGGTGGACCGGACGGGCGGTCGCGCGGCTACTCGTCGAGCGTCTCGAACGTCTTGCTCGCCCAGCGGACCGCGTAGTCGGCGCCGTGGTCGCGGTATGCGGCGGTGTCGAGCGCCGAGAACGGCGCCGGAAGGTCCAGGTCGTGTTTCACCGCCGCACAGGCGTACTCCGTCGCCCCGGTGAACGAGAGGCCGCCACGGGCGACCTCCGACGGGAGGTTCTCCAGTCGTCTGACAAGGCGGTCCCCGGCGTCGAGCCACGCGGCGTGGATCTCGGGGTGGATGGTTGCGTCGCTGTCGGAGTGATCGATGTCGCTGCCGGTGTCGCCTTCAGCGTTCGCGCTGCCGTCGCCGTCCGCCGCCCACGATCGGAACACCTCGCGGGTCCGGAGGCCGACCCAGGCGTCGAACAGCGCCGCCGCGAGTTGGTACGTCTCGTTCGACCCCAGCGGCGTCGCCGCCGCGAGGTCGCGGTACGACTCGCCGAAGAAGGGGAGGAAGTGCTCGGGAACGTCGAGCGACAGTTCGACGAACGCTTCCGCCAGCAGGAACGCGAGGAACTCCTCGGGCGTTCCCTCCGCCCGCTTCTTTGCGATAACCGTCGGCGGCGTCGTCTGGCGCGTCCACACGACGGTGCCGTCTCCGGGCATCCCGATTGTGAAATCCGATCCGGCGTACCGACGCAGTTGCGGCGGCGCATCCTCGGGGAGCCACTCCGCCGGGTACGCCGCGGGGTCGAGCGCGTCGACCAGCAGTCCGAGTTCCTCGGCGGCCTCCGGCGGGAGCGTCTCGAAGTCCGCTCCGGCGTCGAGGACGACGCTGTCGGGGGCGTACGCCTCGCGGACGGCCGCGACCGGCTGTGGGAGCGTTCGGCGCTCGAAGCCGGCCATCTACCCGAACGCGAGAACGAGGATGATGCCGACCGCGAGGACGGCCGACACGCCGACGGTACCGAGCACGATCTTCGTCGCCTTGCTC
This sequence comes from Halobaculum gomorrense, assembly GCF_900129775.1. Taxonomy (GTDB): domain Archaea; phylum Halobacteriota; class Halobacteria; order Halobacteriales; family Haloferacaceae; genus Halobaculum; species Halobaculum gomorrense. The sequence goes on from NZ_FQWV01000007.1 coordinate 41,477, forward strand.
ATGCCTCGACGTGGCGAGGCGTGGTGTATAAAGGCTTCATTCCGTCGCCGTCAGCCGGTGGGGAACGCGCGGGTCGAGGCGAAGCGCTGCCTCGGTACTCGGGCCGCTCAGTCCGCGTCCGCCGACGCGCCGACGCCGGACTCGCGGGCCACGGCCTTCCAGGCGTCGCTGTGGTAACGGACGAGGTTGACGGCCGCACGGGCGTACATGTCGCCGAGGATGGCCGCGAACACCGCGGCGAGCCCGAGCCCCATTCCCGGGAGCGGGACGGCGAGCGGCGCGAGCCCGACGGTCGCCGCGAGCGGGCCGGAGAACAGCGTCACGGCGTAGCCGGCGGGGAGCGCGAGCGCGGCGATCGGCAGGCGGACGAGGTAGGTGCTGATCAGACCGCCGTAGAACGGCCAGCGCGTGTCGCCGGCGCCGCGCAGCCCGCCCCGCATCGTCCGCGAGACGGCGAATCCGGCGACACCGAGACCGAACACCCGGACGAACGTGACGGTGAGCGCGAGGTTCTCCGAGCCGAACGCGGCGGCGATCGGGCGGGCGGCCAGCGCGATGACCGCCCCGATGAGCAGTTGGGTGGCGAGCGCGAGGCGGAGGGTCTGCCAGCCGTACCCGTCGGCCTCCTCGTCGTCGCCGGCGCCGATCGCCTGTCCGACGAGCGTCGAGGCGGCCGTTGAGTAGCCCCACGCGGGCATCAGCGCCAACAGCATCACCCGGCGGCCGATCGCGTAGGCGGCGACGACATCCGTTCCGAGGACGCCCAGCAGGAACAGGAAGGGGAACCGCCCGAACGTGCGCGAGAGCCGGGTGCCCGCGAGCGGAAGGCTCACGCGGACGAGTTCGCGCGCGACGCCGGTGTCCCACTGCTTGCCGCCGACTGGGAGGCGAACCGAGTAGCGACCCGACAGCAGCGCACACCCGAACACGACGCCCGCGAGCGTCGTCGCGGCGACGGTGCCCCACGCGGCCCCGACGACGCCCAACTCTGGGAACGGACCGATCCCGAAGATGAGCGCGGCGTTGAGACCGACGTTCGTCGGGAGCGTGAGCAGGCGGACGTACATCGGCGTGCGGGTGTCGCCCGACCCCGCGAGCGCGCGGGCGGCGATCATCGACCAGAAGCGGAACCCGACCGAGTACATCACCACGCGCAGGTACGCCCCGCCGAGGGCGATGGTCTCGGCGTCGTTGGTGAGGACGCCGATCAGTTCCTCGCTGTAGAAGTGAGTGAAGACCGTGATCGGTACCGCGAGCGCGAGCGCGAGCCACAGCGACTGCTTGATCGCGAGGTTCGCCTCCGCCGGGTCGTCCGCGCCCTGAAGGCGAGAGACGACGCTGATCGTTCCCGAGGTGAGCGCGAGCGCCAGCCCGAACGGGACGAAGTAGTACTGAAACCCGAACTCCAGCGCCGCGATCGCCGCGCCGCCCGCGTACATCCCGACCATCAGGAAATCCGCGACCCGCAGGAGCGTCCGCAGACCGCCGGTCACCATCACCGGGACCGCGAGGTCGAACGCCTCCTCGCCTTTCTTCGGATCGATCAGCCCGAACGCGGCCAACACGGAGGGGAAAGCGAACAGCGCCGATCGGAGGCGCTCGCGGAGCGCGGAGAGCATCCACTTCCGATCGGAAAGCCCGACAGCAAGGGAGTATCGAAACCAGAAACCGACTCAGGTGGGACCGTATAGGTCGGGGGGAACGATGTCGTTCGAGTGGGAGGTATGGTTCGGAAGGAAGGGATAGTTCGAGTGGCGGGGTGCGCTTCCGAATAGAGGGCTGTTTCGAGTGGAAAATGGATTCGACTAAATCGATGTGAGGCGGGCCGAATCAACCGAGTTGTCCGGTCGTGAACGGGACCGATTCGGGTGGAACAGGGCGTTCGTGTCCACGTTCAGCGGTCGTCCCAGCCCTCTGGCATCTCGATGACGTACCGTCCGTCCTCGCGCAGCGAGATGATGTACTCCTCGCGGTCGTACAGCTCCATGAGGTTCAGCTCGTACTTCCCCGGGCTGACGATGCGAATGGACTCGAACTGGTCGTTGAGCTTCTGGCGGAGCGCGTCGAGATTGGGATCGGCCGACTCCTCATCAGACTGTGCCGTCCCGTCGTCCGGTGGGTCCTCGCTCGGCTCCGAGGCGGGTCCGGTCGGCTCGGCGGCGGCGGCGAGTTCGTCCGGGGAGACGACATCGGTGCGCGCGCTCGCCTGCGCGCCGTCTTCGGTGTCCGACGACGGCTGGGACGAGCCGGTCGATCCGACCGACCCTCCCGATCGAGCGTGGTCGCTGGAGTCGGTATCGGGCTGCGGTGGTTCCGTCCGCCTCGCGGCGGACTCCCCGGGATCGGGGCGAGTCGACTCGGCGTCCCCGTCGGTATCGCCCCCCGCTTCGGGTGGAGGTGAGTCCGATGCCCCCGCGGGGCGGAACTGGAACTTGTTGCCGCCGCAGTCGGGACACCCCGAGAGCATCTCCTTGGAGCCGTCCGCGAATGTCTGCCCGCAGTTGGTACACTGGTGGGGCATTGGTTACTTCCGGGAGACGAGCGCGCTGATGAGGTCTTCGTCCTTGTGCAGCGTCTCGATCTGGTTGGCCGGCCCGATCACGGTCAGCTTGTTGGCGGCTTCCTCCTTGCCGAGGAGCCGACCGACGAGGCCCTGATTGGGCTGCTGGCTCGACGGGTACGTCTCGATCTCGATCCCGGAGAAGTCGTCGGGGCTGATCTCGGTCATTGTCACCTCGATGAGCTTCGACTCCTCCTCGGGGGAGAGCCCGGCCTCGAGAACGACGATGTCGCCGTCGCGGACGGAATCGAGGATGAGCCGGATCTTTTCCATCGAGGTGAGGCCCTCCATGCGCGCGCCGCTGATCAGGTCGATACGGACGCCGTCGCCGTCACCGTCGCCGCCGTTGGGGGTGGTCGCTTCGGGCATTATCCGAAGTACTCCGCGATCTTCTCGTACACTTCGTCCATGTTGTCTCCCTCCAGCGCCGACAGCGGTACTGTCTCGTGCTGGGGGAACGCGTCGGAGATGCGCTTCACGTCGGCGTCGTCAAGGTCAACCTTGTTGGCGAAGATGAGCACCGGTAGGTCCTGGCTCTCGATGATCCCGATGAGCATCGTGTTGACCTGCGTGAACGGGTCCGTTGAGGAGTCTAGCACGTAGATGACGCCGTCGACGTCCTCGCGGAGCCAGTGCATCGCCTCGGCGACGCCCTCGGTCGCCTCCCGCGACCGCTTGACGGCATCGTCCTTCTCCATGTCGTGGTCGAGGAACTCCTTGTAGTCGACCTTCGTGGTTACGCCCGGCGTGTCCACGATGTCAATAGTGACGGTCTTCCCGTTCCGTTCGATCTGGACGTTCTCCTTTCTACGCGCGCGACGCGTCTCGTGCGGGATGTGACTCTCCGGTCCCACCGCGTCGCCGGTCCAGTCGCGGGCGATCCGGTTCGCCAGCGTGGTCTTCCCGGCGTTCGGCGGGCCGTAGATCCCGATCCGTTTGGGCTCGTCGTCGGCGAACAGCCGATCGGTGACCCGTGTGATACTGTCCCTGAGATTGGTGAGCAGACCCATCCTGGCCTCCGTTTCCCCTCCGTCCCGTGTGGAGGGCGTTATCGCCCCAAACCCTCCGTGCCACTTAAGCACTACGTCAGACGGGGTACGTGAGGCTTTCCAGGGGACAGGGCGGAATTTCTCTTCGACCCGTGAAATTCGCGATCCGAGCAGAACCGACTGATCTCAACCGTCCCCGCCCGTATCGGACGCCCTACTGAGACGAGAGTGGTGAGAGATACGGGCGACGGGCGCCCCCGACGGAGACTAGGCTCAGATACTAGCGTCGGCCACTGAGTCGCGAGTAGCGCCCGACTGTATGAGTCGGCTTCCGGATAGACGGGATCGCGGAGATCGAGGCGTCGCTTCCTGGAGTCACAGGCTAGTGAGAACGAGATATTCCACACCCCCACCCCTCCGTTTCGAGTGGAACTGCCGAAAGACCGGGGCGGTGTTCACGCGCCACGTATTTTTCAGTGCTCAACGCACACCTAATAAAATAATTTGCTAGTCGTTCGGTTATTGTTAGCTAGCATGTGTAATAAATATACCGCAGTCTAGACGGACTCCACCCCCCACCCGGTCGTGGCCGGTTCCACTGGAAACGAAGGGGTGGGGGGGTCACAGCTCGACTACAGTACGGGGTCATCAATCCGATCATACCCCGAGACATCCCCCCAGCTTCTAGTCGAAATCGGTTACTCGATCCATGCGAAGGTCAGTTCCTTCCGACCGCAAATCTCGATCGGAGCCCCACGAACCGACACTGAACAAACCGTCCGCGAACGTCCGCCGGTAGGACGCCGCGATCGCCCCGCCATGCCCTCGATTTCTCATCGAACTGTGCACCAGCGGCGATCTAGTCGGACTGCACCGCGGAACAGTAACGTTTTTTTACAGGCTGTCCATCCATTTCGGTTGCATCACCTGGACGCCGACCGTCACCGAAGCGGACACAAACCCTACCGCACACGGGGCGAACCGCCGCGATCTGGCGGGTGCCGGGTACGGATTCCAGTCGAAACGAAGGGGTGAACCACACGGATGACACAGGACGACGAACCGAATCGAAGCTCGAACTCCGGCGGCACCGACGCGAACCGAACCCCGGCAGACGATCGCAACGCCGACAACGACTCCACTCGAAACGTGGGGCTGTCGTCGCCCGACGATCGCGACACCGGCGGCGATAGCCTCTCCGCGGACGGTGACGGCGAGGACGGCGAGGACTCCGAGGAGAGCGCCGCAGGAGACGCGGACCGGACCGACCACGACGCGACCGGCGCCTCGTTCGAGTTCGGGTCAGGGTCGCGGTCGCGCGCGGATGTCGACCTCGACGTCGACGAGGTGCTCGCTGATGACGACGAGGCTAGCACGGGTCTGTTCGACGATCTCCTCTCGGGAGAGCCGATCTTCGAGAACAAGGAGGTCCTCCGTCCCTCGTACACGCCGCACGAACTTCCCCACCGGAAGGACCAGATCAACAAGATGGCGACCATTCTCGTGTCCGCGCTGCGCGGAGAGACGCCGTCGAACATCCTCATTTACGGGAAGACGGGGACGGGAAAGACCGCCTCCGCGAAGTTCGTCTCTCAGGAGCTCGAGTCCACGTCCCAGAAGTACGACGTGCCCTGCGAGGTCGAGTACATCAACTGCGAGGTGACCGACACGCAGTACCGCGTGCTCGCGCAGCTCGCAAACAAGTTCATCGAGAAGAACGAGGCCGTCATCGACGACCGGCTCGACGACCTTCGCGATCTCCGATCGGCATCGACAGACAGCTCCGACGCGCTCGATGACACCGAGTTCGACGCCGTCGCCGACGTGGACGACCGGATCGCCGACCTAGAGGCCGACCGCGAGGAGATGGAGGAGGTGCCGATGACGGGGTGGCCGACCGATCGGGTGTATTCCACGTTCTTCGACGCCGTCGATTATCACGAGCGCGTGGTCGTTATCATGCTCGACGAGATCGACAAGCTCGTCGAGAAATCGGGTGACGATACGCTGTACAACCTCTCGCGGATGAACTCCGAACTGGAGAATTCCCGGATCTCCATCATGGGGATCTCGAACGACCTGAAGTTCACCGACTTCCTCGACCCCCGGGTCAAGTCGAGCCTCGGCGAGGAGGAGATCGTCTTCCCGCCGTACGATGCGAACCAGCTTCGGGACATCCTCCAGCACCGCTCGGACATCGCGTTTAAAAACGACGCGCTCACCGAGGACGTGATTCCGCTGTGTGCTGCCTTCGCCGCCCAGGAGCACGGTGACGCCCGCCGCGCACTCGATCTGCTGCGCACCGCCGGCGAACTCGCCGAGCGTTCGCAGGCGGATCTCGTCGAGGAGGCGCACGTCCGCCAGGCCCAGGACAAGATCGAACTGGACCGCGTCGTCGAGGTCGTGCGGACCCTCCCGACCCAAAGCAAGATCGTCCTCTTTTCGATCATCCTCCTCGAACAGAACGGGGTTCACAACGTCAACACCGGCGAGGTGTTCAACATCTACAAGCGCCTCTGTGAGGAGATCGATGCGGACGTGCTCACCCAGCGACGGGTGACCGACCTCATCTCCGAGCTCGACATGCTCGGGATCGTGAACGCCGTCGTGGTCTCGAAGGGTCGCTACGGTCGCACGAAGGAGATCAGCCTCTCGGTCCCCGTCGAGGAGACCGAAGCCGTCCTCCTGTCGGACTCCCGCCTGGGTGACATCGAAGACGTCCAACCGTTCGTGCAGGCTCGCTTCGACAACTGATCGATCCCAGATCTCCGATCGGTCACCAGTCACCCGTCGCTGCTCGTCTGATCCAGATTGGCTCCGGCCCCCTCACGTCAGCCCGAATCGTTGTGCTCGTGAATCAGTATACCCCCTTGCTTCGACTCCACGACCGCTTCGCAGTACCTGATTTTCGAGGAATAATTCGCTCTACTTGAAATGGCGGATGCGTGTCCAACACATGGCTGTGTGTCCAACGCATGGCTGTGTGTCCGAGACACCGTCCTCGTCGGCACGCGGTACGTGGCGCGGGCTGTCGATTCGCGGCGACGGAGCGCCGCGTACGGTGCGGTGACGCCCTCACGCGGCAGCGGCGGTCGGCGCGCCGCCGGCCGCCGTGACGGACGGTGCTTCCGGCGCCATCGACAGTGATCCCGGTGCCGACAGCGATCCCGGCGCCGACAGCGACTCCGTCCCGTTGGCGGCGTCCACGCGTTCGACTCCGTCGGTCGATCCCGCCACCACGCCGTTTGAGAGCCCCTCCGCCTGGACGAGCACGGCCTCCGAGAAGACGAGGCGGACGTACCCGAGATAGGGGATGCGGACGCGCGCGATCCCGCGGACCCACTCGGATCGCACGACGGGCGCGATCCCGCTCACCTGGTCGTACTGCGCGTTCGCGTCGCCCTTCGTGATGAAGCCATCGTACGGCGCGGGACAGGCCGAGATCTGCTTGCAGGAGTTCGACGGGAGGTAGTCGGGGTTCGCCCGGTCGACCCAGTTTTCGCCCTCCTCGACGTGGAGGCGAGCGCGGTGGATGATCGGCGGCCCGCCCGAGTCCGGAGGTCGGTAGACGACCACCGACCCGGGCGCGCCGAACGTCGAGTATCCCCGTTCGAGACCGGTTTCGTGGGTGACGATTCCGGTGTCGCCGTACGCGAACTCCGGCGAGAATCGGTCAGGCTCGGTGATGAACACGAGGTCGCCGCGCTCCATGTGCGGCTCCATACTGCCGGATTCGACGGCGACCATCGGCGGCCACACGCCCGACACGGCGAACAGCAAGAGACCGATCGTCGCGACCGCCAGCACCGACGTGAGTATCTCTCGGATGAATAGCAGCGCCCCGGTTTCGGCATGAAGGAACCGCGACAGCGGGTCGTCGGGGCGGCTCCCGTCGTCGCTCATTACTCACTCGAACCCGGCGACCGGTGTTGAAGCTTCTGCTAGGTATCTCACGGATGACGGGCGATCGTGGAGAATACCGCTACACCGACCCCGCGCGCCCGGCAGATTCCGACATCGGGTATTGTTCCGATGGGGGTGTTGTTCCGACATCCGCTATCCTTTTGACCGCCCCCGGCCGACCATCAGTCGTGCCGCTGGAGACGTCCTCCCGAGTCGTACAGGCGCTCACCCGCCGCGGGTACAACGCCCAGCGGGAGGCCGTCACCCTGATCGCCGAGTCGGAGACGCCGGATCTCGCGCTGGAGGCGGCCATCGAGGCCGCGCCCGAGGACGCCCTTGTGGTGACTGCCGACCACGTCCGCGAGGCGCTCGCGAGCGACCCGGTGCCGGACCCGGAACAGGTCAGGGGAGAAAGCGACTCCTCTCACGCGCCGGCGCCGACCGCAACCGACTCCCCCTCTTCCCCCGCCGAAGACCCCCCCGTTTCGACTGGAACGACAGACGCGAAACCGCCTGATGGATCTTCGTCGGTTCCACCCGAAACGAAGGGGGTCGCGGGCGGGGATCGATCCCCGCCCGCGCCGACCGTCGCGAACGACATGACCGGCGAATCCACCGGAACCGGCGCGTACAAGGAGTTCGTCGGGGTGTTCCGCGACCGCTACGAGCGGCTCTCCGGGCAGCTTCGGGGGCGCGTCAACCATCGCCCCGCCGACTCGATTGAGGCGATGGGCGGCGGCGCCGACGTGGAGACGATCGGCCTCGTCAACGACATCCGCTCGACGGCGTCGGGGCACTGGCTCATCGAACTGGAGGACACCACGGGGACGTTTCCGTGCCTCGTGATGAAGGACCGCGACATCGCGGACCTGGTCGACGAGCTGCTCTTAGACGAGTGCATCGCGGTGTCGGGGACGCTCGCGGACGACGCGGGCATCATCTTCGTCGACGCGATCCACTTCCCCGACGTGCCGCGGACGTACCGTCCGAACACCGCCGACCGCCACGTCCAGGCGGCGCTCGTCTCCGACGTGCACGTCGGCTCCCAGGAGTTCCTCGCCGACGCGTGGGGTCGTTTCGCCGACTGGCTCCACACTGAGGAGGCGGAGACCGTCGAGTACCTCCTTATCGCCGGCGACATGGTCGAGGGGGTGGGAGTCTACCCGAACCAGGACGACGAACTGGACATCATCGACATCTACGAGCAGTACGAGACATTCTCCGAGCATCTCAAGCAAGTCCCCAGCGACATGGAGATCGTCATGATCCCTGGGAACCACGACGCCGTCCGGCTGGCCGAGCCCCAACCCGGTTTCGACGAGGAGCTTCGGGGGATCATGAGCGCCCACGACCCCCAGATCGTGAGCAATCCCGCGATGGTCGACGTGGAGGGCGTGACCATCCTCATGTACCACGGGGTCTCGCTCGACGAGGTGATCGCTGAGCTTCCCGAGGAGAAGGCAAGCTACGATGAGCCGCACAAGGCGATGTATCAGCTCCTCAAGAAGCGCCACGTCGCTCCGCAGTTCGGCGGGAAGACCCGCGTCGCCCCCGAGGAGCGCGACTATCTCGCCATCGACGAAGTGCCAGATGTGTTCCACACCGGCCACGTGCACAAGCTCGGCTGGGGGAAGTACCACAACGTCCTCGCGGTCAACTCCGGCTGCTGGCAGGCGCAGACCGACTTCCAGAAGTCCGTCAACATCGACCCCGACGCCGGCTTCGCGCCGATCCTCGATCTGGACACGCTGGAGATGACGGTGCGGAAGTTCGCCTGAGTGTCGGAGCGGGCGGTCGTCTGCGGAGTCGAGCACGCGACCCCCTGAACGGAGCCAGGTGTCGACCGGACGGGTCGGTTCCACCCGAAGCAACACCCTCCCAGCGAACTCGCTGAACGGCGCTCTCGGCGTCCGTATCTCCCGTATGGACCGGTAGTACCCCGTCGACACCATCGGTTCGAGTCCACCGATCGACGCCGTCGCAACCGCGGCCGGACGCATGACTACGGCGAGTGGTAGCACACGTGTTGTGTGCTGGAACGCGCACTCCCGCCGGCCCCTTATCCCCGAAACCGCAGTACGTGACTCCGATGACTGACGATCCGCTGTTCGACGAGTTCAAATTGAACGACCTGACGCTCGACAATCGCGTCGGCCTCGCGCCGATGACCCGCACGAGTGCGACCGACGAGGGCCACGCGACCGAGCGGATGGCTCGGTACTACGCCTCGTTCGCCCGCGGCGGCTTCTCGTTCCTCGTCACCGAGGGCACGCACCCCGACGCGACCCACAGCCAGGGGTACGACAATCAGCCGGGCCTCGCGACCGACGAACAGGCGGCGGCGTGGGAGCGGGTCGTCGACGCCGTCCACGGGGAGGGCAGCGCCATATTCGCACAGCTCATGCACGCCGGCGCGCAAGCCCAGGGGAACCGCTACGGCTACGGTCCCGTCGCGCCGTCGGACCACCGCCCGCCGGGGGAGCAGTCGGAACTGTACGGCGGCTCCGGACCGTTCCCGGAAGCCCAAGCCCTCGACGCCGCCGACCTCGACGAGGTCCGCGACGGCTTCGTCGCGGCCGCCAAGCGGGCGGTCGACGCCGGCTTCGACGGCATCGAGGTGCACGCGGCGAACGGCTACCTGCTTCACGAGTTCGTCGACCCGACGGTGAACGACCGCGACGACGAGTACGGCGGCTCGCCCGAGAACCGCGCGCGGTTCCCGGCGGAGGTCACCGACGCGATCGACGAGGCGACGCCCGAAGACTTCGTCGTGGGCGTGCGGGCCTCTCAGGGGGCCGTCGTCGACGAGGAGCGCGTCTGGCCCGACGGGGATGCGACCGCGGAGGCGCTGTTCACCGCGCTGGCCGCGGCGGGCGCCGACTACGTCCACGTGACCGGCGGCGACGCGACCGCGCCGGAGGTGCCCGACACGGACCGAACGCTCGCACAGCTCGCCGTCGAACACGCCGGTGCCGACGCCGCGGTGATCGCCAACGGCAGCCTCGGCGACCCCGCGACCGCGCGGGCGGCGCTGGCCGACGGCGCGGACCTGATCACGCTCGGTACCGGCGCGCTCGCCAACCACGACTGGCCGAACCGCGTTCGCGCGGGCGAGTCGCTCGACGACCTCGACCCGACCGTCGTCTTCCAGCCCGACGCGTCGCTCAGCGATCCCGAAGTGCCGTCCCCGAGCGACGACTGAAGCAGCCGAGTCGCTCGGCTACGCTTGCGGCGGCGGGGCGGCCCGCTACGTTTGCGGCGGCGAGAGGGCCCGCTACGTTTGCGGCGGCGAGAGGGCCCGCTACGTTTGCGGCGGAGCCCGGCAGGGCGGCCCGCTACGCTTCCTCCACCCGATAGCGGGTCGTCGCCTTCCCCTCGAACTGCGGCCCCGGTCCGGCCGCCTCGAACCCGGCGCGCTCGGCGGCCGCGCGGAGGCCGTCCTCGCCGTCGATCACGAGCAGCTCGACGGCCATCTCCTCGGTCGCGGCGAACCGCAGCGGCTCGGCGAGCAGCTGCTCTGCCGCCTCGCGAGTCCCGCCGAACTGCGTGACGTGAACCGTGTCGCCGCGGACGTCGAAGCTGACGAACCCGAGGAGGTCGTCGGGGTCGGCGTCGACGTCCTCGTTCGGGTCGGTCGCCGCCGCCTCCTCGACGGCGACGCGAACCGTCCGGTCGTGGACCAGCCCGCGCATCGCGTCCGACGGCGCGTCGGCGATCGCCGCCAGCGCCTCGGCGTCCGCCTCCACCGCGTCCCGGACGTGCATACCCTTGCTTGGCCCCCGTTCACCCTAAAGCCTCACCCCGCTCTGCGGTCTCGCGGGGCACTCCGCGACCCGCGATCGCGCCGGCGCCCACACCCGTCGACACCGGCGGGATATTAGGTGTCGCAGCTGAATCCGCCGGCATGAGCGTTCGCGACGAGTTCGACGCCTGGGCCGCGGACGGCCGGGACAAGGGGATGGAAGAGCGCCACTGGAACACCGCAAAGCACGTGCTCGCGCGGCTGCCCGTCGAGGAGGGCGACCGCGTGCTCGATCTCGGCACCGGCAGCGGCTACGCGCTGCGCGCGCTGGCCGACTCGACCGGGATGGACCGCGGCTATGGCCTCGACGGCGCCCCAGAGATGGCGCGCAACGCCCGCGAGTACGCCCGAGCCGCGGACCCGGACGCGGACCTGGGATTCGTCGTCGGCGACTTCGGCTCCCTCCCGTTCGCAGACGACTCCCTCGATCACGCGTTCACCATGGAGGCGTTCTACTACAGCGGCGACCCCCACGAGACGCTTCGAGAGGTCGCGCGCGTGCTGAAGTCGGGCGGGACGTTCTACTGCGCAGTCAACTACTACGAGGAGAACGTCCACAGCCACGACTGGCAGGAGCACATCTCCGTCGACATGACTCGCTGGGGCGCCGACGAGTACCGCGCGGCCTTCCGCGAGGCCGGCCTGCACGTCGCCGAGCAGGACAACGTCGCCGACACGGAGGTCGACATTCCGCCGGCGGCGGAGTTCCCGACGGACTCGTGGGACACCCGCGAGGCGATGGTCGAGCGGTACCGCGAACTGGGCACGCTGCTCACCGTCGGCGTCGCGCCGTAGGCGGCCGGCACCCCCGGCTCACCGGTCGGCCGCTCCGTCGCCGTCGTTGCTGCCTTGGCCGCCGCCGCTCCCGGTATCCCGACCGGCGTCGTCGGCTGACGGGGCCGACTCGTCGACAGTGAGGGGCCCGCGGCCCGGCAGGATCGCCACCCCACCGAGGAGGCTCCCGCCGACGATCAGCACCATCACCGGTTCGAGCACGCCGGCGAGCAGCAGGAAGCCCGCTGAGACGACCGTGACCAGCCAGACGAGCACCAGGTCCCGGCTCGATCTGTCCCAACCGTCGCTCGCGTCGGTCTCGCTCACGGGGGCCGTGACTTCGCGGGATCAGAAAAACGACCGGAGTCGAGGCCATCGCGAGGGTCGGACGAGTCGGTCGACGCCCGTCGGTCACTCCCGCTCGACCACGCGCACGTCCTCGGGGTCGACGCCCAGCGTCACGGCCTCGTCGACCGCGAACGACCGCCGGCCGTCGGTCCGGGCAGTCAGGTCGACCCCGCCCCAGTCGCAGTGCAACCGCGTCGCATCGCCGAGGAACTCGGTGCTCTCGACGGTCGCCGACAGCGCCGCGTTCCCGTCGTCGCCCCCGCGCCCGGCCCGCGGGGCGCCGCGTCGAACCCGAACCCGTCCGGGCCGTACACAGACGACGAGCCGTTCGCCCGCCGAATGCGACGCGCCGCCGTCGGTGTCGGCCCCCGCGTTCGCCGTGTCTCCCACCGGCGTCGCCGCCGCGGTTCCGAACGGAAGCGGGATCGTGTCGGTGCCGTCGTCGGTCCCCTCCACCCGAAGCGACGGGGGGTCGCTCCGTTCGATCTCGCCGATGAGGACGTTGTTGTTGCCGAGGAACTCCGCGACGAACCGCGTTCGCGGTGAGTCGTACAGCTCACGCGGCGGGCCGACCTGCTCGATCCGTCCGTCGTCGATCACGGCGACGCGGTCGGAGACCGCGAGCGCCTCCTCCTGGTCGTGAGTGACGTACACCGTCGTGATGTCGAGCTCTCGTTGGATCGCCCGCACCTGCACGCGGAGCCGCTCGCGCAGGCGCGCGTCCAGCGCCGACATCGGCTCGTCGAGCAGGAGCAGGCGCGGCTCTGGCGCCAGCGCGCGCGCGAGCGCCACCCGCTGCTGTTGGCCGCCCGAGAGCGTGTCCGGGTCGCGGTCGGCGAAGCCGGGCAGGTCCACGAGGTCGAGCAGCTCCGCGACCCGCTCGGACTCGGTGGTTCCCGCGGGCGGCTCGGTAAAGCGGAGGCCGTAGGCGACGTTCTCGCCGACGCTCATGTGCGGGAACAGCGCGTAGCTCTGAAACACGACGCCGACCCCCCTCGCTTCGGGTGGAACTCCGGCCATCGACTCGCCACCGACGCGGATCGACCCCGTCGTCGGCTCCTCGAATCCCGCGAGACACCGGAGGGTCGTGGTCTTGCCGCACCCGGAGGGACCGACGAGCGTGAAGAACTCGCCCTCGTCGACCGCCAGGTCGACGCCGTCGAGCGCGGCCGTCGACCCGTATTCGACGCGGAGATCCTCCACTCGAACTCTCGCGTCGTCACCCACGGAACTCACCCCCGACCTGCTCGATGACGACGAACGAGGCGGCCGTCACCGCGAGCAACACGGTCCCCATTGCCGTCGCGGGACCGAGCCGGCGGCCGATGAACCGCTCGACGGCGACGGGCATGGTGTAGGTGCCGCCGCCCTCGGCGAGGATGACCGTAGCGTCGAACTCACCGATGGAGATGGCGAACGCGAACGCGGCGCCGGCGACGACGCCCGGCCACACGAGCGGCAGTTCGATGTCGAGGACGGCCCGGGCCCGGGAGGCGCCCAGCGCCCGCGCCGATTCCACGAGCGCGCGGTCCAGCGAGTCCAGCGGCGGCGCCACGGTCCGGACCACGAACGGGTACGCGGCGACCGCGTGGGCGGCGACGATCGCGACGGCGCCGGTGACGGTGAAGCGATAGCCGAACGCCTCGAACCCGAACACCAGCCCGCGGAGCAGCCCGAGTCCGACGACGATCCCCGAGACGGCGAGCGGCGCCATCGACAGCGCGTCGACGAGCCAGCGTCCGTGGAATCGCCGGGTCGTGAGCACCCCCATCGCGACGCCCATGGGGAGCGCGACGGCGAGCGTCGCCGCTCCGAACAGCAGCGAGTTGACGATCGCGGGGAACGGTTTCACCTGGAACGCCGCCCCGGTCGTCTGTCGCTCGATGAGGAATCGGTAGGCGTCGAGCGTGAGTCGACCGTCGGCGCTGACGCTGGCGTAGAGCATGCTCGCGAGCGGTGCGAGGAACACGAGCGCGACGACGACGGCGTAGCCGGCGATCGCGGCGCGAGGGGCGATCCGCTCACGAGTCCACGACGCCGGCCACAGCGCGCGTCGCGCGAGCGTCCGGACGCCCCGGCGCTCGGTCGCCTGCGCGCGCTCGTACCGGAGGTACAGCGCCATCAGCGACAGCGAGACGCCCGTTTCGAGCGCCGCCAGCGACGCGGCGCGCCCGTACTCCAGCTGCCGGCGGGCGGCGTAGATGAACACCTCGATGGTGGCGTACCGCGAGCCACCGAGCGCCAGCGGGATGGCGAACGTCGCGAACGTGAACACGAACGTCAGCGTCGCGCCCGTCAGGATCGCCGGGAGCAGCTGCGGGAGCACTACGTCGCGGAACGCCCGTCGCCGCGAGGCGCCGAGCGAGCGGGCCGTCTCGACGGCGCCGGCGTCGACGGACTCCCACGCGGCGGCGACGACGCGCGTCACCAGCGGGGCGTTGTAGAAGGCGTGCGCGACGAGGATCGCCCCCAGCGACGGGAGCAGGTCGACCGGCGGGAGCCCCACCGCCGACAGCGCGGCGTTGAGCGTTCCGCTCGCGCCGAACGTGGCGTAAAACGCCGCCGCGACCAGCACCGAGGGAACGACGAACGGGACCATCGTCACCGAGCGGAGGGTGTCGCGGCCGCGGAACTCGAAGCGGGCGAGCACCCACGCGCCCGGCAGCCCGAGGAGCACGCTCAGCAGCGTCGACAGCAGCGCCTGGTAGGCCGTGAAGCCGAGCACGCGGCCGAGGTAGAACTCGTCGGTGAGCACCTCGACGAGCGGGCCGAACGTGAGGCGGCCGCCCTCGACGACGGCGTCGACGAACACGGTCGCGACCGGGTAGTAGAACAGCACCGCAAGCAGGAGGGCCGTGACGGCCGCCAGCAGGGGCAGCGCGTACCGCTCGACGACGGCGGTCGGACTCCTCGTCCGGAGCCCGTTCACCCGCTGGCGAAGCGCCGCGCCCACTGGTCGGTCCATGTGTTGAGGTTAGCTTCGAGTTCGTCGTACGTGAAGGTGACCGACTCCGGCGGCTCCTTGGCGTACTGCGCGTAGTCCTCGGGCAACGGCGCGCCGGTGATCGCCGGGAAGGAGACGTTGCGCTGGGCGATGCCGGCTTGGATCTCCGGCCGGAGCATGAACTCCATGAACGTCTCCGCCAGCCGCGGGGCGTCGCTGTCTGCGAACCGCGCCATCCCCTCGGGGTTGGCGTACCCCTCGTCGTTGAGGAAGCGGATCTGGTGTTTCTGAAGGTCTTGCCCCTCCGCGGAGGCGTACACCTGGTCGGTGGAGTACGAGACGATCATCGGCGCCTCTTCGCTGAGGTACGCCGAGTAGGAGTCCGACCAGCTCCCGAGGACGGTGACACCGTTGTTCTGGAGTCGCTCCCAGTAATCGAGGTACCCGTCCTCGCCGAAGGCGTGGACGGTGTGGAGCATGAACGCCTCGCCGGTCGTCGAGGTCGTCGGGTTCTGCGCGATGAGGTCGCCCTCGAACGCCGGGTCGGTCATCGCCTCGAACGTCTCGGGCGCGA
This sequence comes from Halobaculum gomorrense, assembly GCF_900129775.1. Taxonomy (GTDB): domain Archaea; phylum Halobacteriota; class Halobacteria; order Halobacteriales; family Haloferacaceae; genus Halobaculum; species Halobaculum gomorrense. Next base: position 57,371 of record NZ_FQWV01000007.1, read on the forward strand.
CGAACTCGCCGCCCTCCATCGTCGCGTTCCACACCAGCGAGACGTAGCCCGTGTCGAACGGGACCGCCCGGTTTCGCGGGTCGAACCGGAGCCCCTGTTTGATCCGGTCAGCGCCGGCGAGGTCGCCCGCCTCGGCGAACATGGGGTCGGTGAACTGCCCGCTCCCGCGCTTGCTGTCCACGTCGATGAGCTGGCCGGTGTCGAGCCCGACGTACACGTCCGCCTCGAAGTCGACGCCCTGTATCGCGCGCTCGATGTAGTAGTTCAGCTCCGAGTCGGGCGTCTGATACACCAGCGTCGCGTCGAACTCGGACTCGAACTCCCGCTTCAGCCACGCGCCGGGGCTCGTCGACGGCGCGTTCACGAACGGCGGGTACGTCGCGACGACGAGCGTGTCCGCCATCGACTCGGTCGGCTCGCCGGTCGCTGTCCCCGTCCCCGGGTCGCCCCCCTCGCTCGTGTCCGTCGGGCCGCTCGTCGTCTCCTCGCCCGTCGGTTCCGCCGAGCAGCCGGCAAGTCCGGCCACGCCTGCGGCGCCGACCGTCCGGAGGAACCGCCGTCTGCTGCGTCCGTTTCCGTCTGTCATTACTCGGTGGTCACACTCAGAGATATTTAACCCCGGCGGTCACCGACCGCCAGACGGGCAACGGTTTTGTACCGGGGCACGCGGTATCGACGCATGGAGCCCAGCCGCCGAACCGCGCTCGCGGCGTTGCTCGCCGGGCTCCTCGTGGTGGCTGCGGTCGTGTTGGAGAGCGTCCTCTCGACGGTCGTGTTCGCCGTGACGGTCGCGTACGTCCTGTATCCGCTGCGGGAGTGGGTCACCGACCGCGGCTACCCCGACCGCGTCGCCGCTGGGACCGCGACGGTCGCGGGGTTCCTCGGCGTCGTCGCGCTGGCGGCGCCGCTGGCGTACGTGCTGTACCGGCGGCGCCGGGACCTTCTCGCGTTCATCGCAGCGATCCCCGACGAGGTCGTCGTCGACCTGGGGCCGTTCACCTACGTCGTCGAGACGGCGATCGTGTTCGTGACCGCGCAGGCGACGCTGCGGGGGCTCGCGATCTCGCTGGCGTCGGCCGCGCCCGTGATCGCGTTGAAGCTCGTCGTGTTCGTCACCCTCGTGTACGGACTGCTGTTCAAGCCGCGGGCGCCGCGCGTGGCGCTGTTGCGGCTGTGTCCCGGCGAGTATCACGACGTGTTGCTCGCGCTCCACCGGCGAACCGCATCGACGCTGCGGGCGATCTACGTGTTGCAGGGGGCAACCGCGGTTGCGACGTTCGTCGTGGCGCTCGTGACGTTCGCGGCGCTGGGGTACCAGTCGCCGTTCGCGCTGGCGGTCGTCGCGGGCGTGCTCCAGTTCGTCCCCGTGCTCGGGCCGAGCGTCGTCGTCGTCGCGCTGGCGGTCGTCGACCTGGTCGCGGGCAACACCTTCCGCGCGACGATCGTCCTCGTCGTCGGTCTGGTGCTGGTCGGCTTCGTCCCCGACGCGGTGATCCGCCCGCGCCTCGCCGGCGGCGCCACCGATCTCCCCGTCTCGGTGTACTTCGTCGGCTTCGTCGGCGGCCTGCTCACCCTCGGCGCCATCGGCTTCGTCGTGGGCCCGCTCGTCGTCGCGCTGCTCGCCGAGACGGTGCGGCTGCTCTCGGACGGCGGCGCGACCACCCAACAGCGGCTACCCGGCAGCGCGACGGCTGTCGCCGACGGTGACGCCGATGGCCGACCGGTCGGCAACCCGGACGGCGAGGTGAAACGGCGATCGGGACGGTGACTCGGCCGACGATGCGGACGGCGATCCGGACGCTACGCGGTGACGGTGTCGCCGCCGCGCTCCTCCCACTCGGTGAGGCTTCCCTCGTAGAACAGCACGTCGTCGTAGCCGAGATGGCGGAGCACGAGGTACGTGTGGCTGATCCGACGGGCGGTGTTGCAGTACAGCAGCACCTCCCGGTCGGGCGTGATCCCCGCGTCGGCGAGGATCGACTCCAGCTCCTCGCGGGGCTTCAGTCCGCGCGAGTCGGGGTCGACGAGCTCGAGCCAGTCGAGCTGGACCGCGCCGGGGAGGTGGCCCGCGGCGTACTCGTCGGGCTCGCGGGTGTCGACGATCACCGTGTCGCCGCCGAGTCGCTCCTCGACCCCCTCGAACCCGACGAGCGGGGAGCGAACGGGCTCGGTCGGTTCGTAGTCGGTCGGCTCCGGGTCGGGCGCCTCGTGCTCTGTCGGGCGTTCCCGGCTCCACGCGCTGTAGTCGCCGTCGAGGAGGTGCAGCCTCGCGGGGTCGTGGCCGTACAGCTCCGCGGTGACGAGAAAGCGCGCTGCGAACACGCCGTGCTCGTCGTCGTAGGCGACGATCTCGTCGGCACCGCCGACCCCGGCGGTCGAACACGACTCCGCCCACCGGGCTGCCCCGGGGAGCATTCCCTCGTCGCCGGCGTCGGATCTGAACTCGTCGAACGGGATCGACACAGCGCCCGGGAGATGGCCGATGCCGTCGTACTCCCAGGCGTCGCGCACGTCGACGAGTCGCACCCCGGGGTCGTCGAGGCGGTCGGCCAGCCACGCCGCGGAGACAAACGTGTCGCTCATACTCGCCGTTCGCGAGCCGGGGGCAAAAGCCCGGCCGAGCCGGCGATGTCGGCGACCCGTCAGAGCTACCGGCAATACTAGCAGGTTCGCGGGTCACCGCGCCTCGGGGATCACGACGTGGCGGTCCGCCAGTTCGAGCCGGTCGAGATCTCCTCCACAAACAGAGGCAACATACTCCGGATAATCGAACGAATGGCCGCCTCTGCCGACGATGCGGGTATTATACGGTGGGGGACCGTAGACAGAGTCGCAATGTCAGATTACGCGAAGGACGTACTCGTCGACGCCGACTGGGTGGAAGAGCGGCTCGACGAGTTCCAGTCCGACGACCCTGCACACCGACTCGTCGAGGTCGACGTCGACACCGAGGCGTACGACTCGGGCCACGCGCCCGGCGCCATCGGCTTCAACTGGGAGACCGACCTCCAGGATCAGACGAACCGCGACGTGCTCACGAAAGAGGACTTCGAGGCGCTGAACGCGGCGCACGGCATCTCCGAGGACTCCACGGTCGTCCTCTACGGCGACAACTCGAACTGGTTCGCCGCCTACACCTACTGGCAGTACAAGTACTACGGCCACGACGACGTGAAGCTGCTCGACGGCGGCCGCGAGTACTGGGTCGAGAACGACTATCCACTCACCGAAGAGGTCCCCGAGTTCTCCGAGACGAGCTACACCGCCGACGAGCCCGACGAGTCCATCCGCGCGTACCGCGGCGACGTGGACGAGGCCATCGACGCGGGCGTTCCGCTCGTCGACGTTCGCTCGCCCGAGGAGTACAGCGGCGAGATCCTCGCCCCGCCGGGACTCCAGGAGACTGCCCAGCGCGGCGGCCACATCCCCGGCGCCCGCAACATCTCGTGGGCGGCCGTTACCAACGACGACGGGACCTTCAAGACGAGAGACGAGCTCGAGGAGCTGTACGAGGACGTGCTCTCTGAGGGCGACGACGAGATCGTCGCGTACTGCCGAATCGGCGAGCGTTCATCCGTCGCCTGGTTCGCGCTTCACGAACTCGTCGGCGCCGACCAGACGGTCAACTACGACGGCTCCTGGACGGAGTGGGGGAACCTCGTGCGCGCCCCGATCGTGACGGGGAGCGAACCGGGCGGCGAGTAACCGACTGACGACCGCCCCCACCCTCAGCCGGGACCGCGGTCGAGTCCGCGCGTCGTCGCTCCCGGCTCAGAGACCCGCACCGGCGGTTCGTCCGTGCGGGCCGGGAGACTGATCCAGATCCGATTGCCGTTCTTCTCGGTGGTTTCGACGACGATCTCGCCGTTCGAAAGCTCGACGCACCAGTAGACGAGCCAGATGCCGAGTCCCCCGCTGTGCCGGATCGGGTCCCTGCCGAACTCGTGGGCCCCGGTCAGGACGTTCACCTCGATGTCCGGGAGCGCCGCGGCGTTGTCCGTGATCTGTATCTCCACGGTCTCGTCTCCCCCCCGGACCGCAATGTCGACGGGCGGCCGCTCGTCGTCGCAGTGAACAATGCCGTTTTCGACCAGCTCGACCACCGCCGTCCTGGCCAGCGAGGGGACGACCGCCGACTCGCCGCCGTCGAACTCCATCGAGTAGTCGACGACGCTACACGGGTGTCGTTTCTGCGCGCGCTCGGCGGCGGTCTCGACGGCGTCGACGAGGTCGATCCACTCCTGGAACTGTGGATTAACGAGCAGTTCGATGATCTGCCGCTCCTTGTTGGCTGTCTGGAGGAGTCGGCTGCCGGTCGTTCGGATCTGCTCGGTCAGCGCCGCGGCTTCGGGGTGCTCCGCGGCGATCTGCTCGGCCGAGCCAAGGATGACGTTGAGGTCGTTTCGGAGGTTGTGTCGCAGGAGGTTGTCCATCACGACCAAGTGCTGCTCTCGGCGGTGGCGCTCGGTGACATCCCGGCTGAACCCCGCGATCCGGGTGACGGTCCCGTCCTCGGCGATCGGCATCGCCTGCACCCACACCCACCGGCTGAAGTCCTCGTCGGCGTTGACCCGGTACTCGATGTCGACGGACTCGCCGCCGGACAGTCGCTCCATCGCATCGACCACCGGCGACACGTCGTCCGGATGGATCGCCTCCAGGAACGCTACCGGGTCGTCGTACAGTCGCTCCGGGTTGATCCCGTAGATGTCCTGTACCGCGTCGTTCACGAACAGCGTCTCGGACCAGTCGCCCGTGAACAGCCAGAGGCCGTCGCTCGACACCGACGCGATCGTGTTCAGCCGAGCGGCGGCCTCCTCCCGGATCTCCTCGGCGGTCACCTGGTCGGTGATATCCCGGGAGCTCACGACGTAGCCGTCGATCGCCTCGTCCGTCAGGTTCGACATCCGGCTCTCGAGCCACACCCAGTCCCCGTCCCTGGTTCGGTGCCTGTACGTGACGATCGTCTCGTCGTACGGATCCGACCGCACCGTTCGCTCGAACTCCCGTCGCACCATCGGCGCGTCGTCGGGGTGGACGTACTCGAAGGCGTTCTCGCCGACCAGGTCGTCCGCGTCGTATCCCACGATCGACTCGGCGGCGTCATTGACGTAGGTGAACGTGCCGTTCTCGGTGAGTACGGCGATCTTGTCTTGAGCGTGGTCGAGGAGGATCTCGCCGAGGGACAGATCGCCCATGGGCGCGCTCTGGCAGGAGGTCTCAAAAAACTGTGTGTTGCTCTCTCAGCGCTGATAGGGCCCGCCGGGTCGGCGGCGACAGCCTACGCAAGCACCGCCGCCGCGATCCGAGGGGTGAGGAACGCCTCGATCGCCGCCGCGACCACCAGCAGGACCCCGACTCCCACGAGCACGTACGCCGCCCGCTGCAGTTCGCCCGCGACGGTCTCCGCGCTCGCGCGATCCCTGACCGCGCGCCAGCCGACGCCGCCGAGGTGCAGGCCGAGCCCCCCGGCGACCGCGATCACGGGGAGTTCGAGCACGCCGTGAGGGGCCACCAGCGCCAGGAACGCCGTCCGGTCGAACACCCCCGCGAGCGCGCCGACGAGGACGCCGTTGAACAACAGGCCCGACACTGCCGGGACGCCGAACGCGATGCCGCCGTAGGCGAGCCCCGCGCTGACGAGCCAGTTGTTCGCCGCGATGGTGACGAACGGTCCGATCGGCACCGTCCCGAACACGCCCGCCACGTCGGCCGGGCCGGACGCGGTCACGCCGTAGGGTGCGGTCGTCGCGTACCCGGCCGCGACGCCGCCGGCGAGCGTCGCCAGGGCGGCAAGCACCGCGACCGCGTGGCCGCGGACGAACCCCGCGAACTCGCTCCACCCCAGTCCGAGCGTCCGTCGGACGCGTGTGCGGACCCCCGGGTGCTCGACGGGCGTCGGTCCGGGGCCGCCCGCGTACAGTGCTGTCGCCCCGGCGTTCAGTAACGGGCTGACGAGCAGCGGGAGGACGATCCCCCCGAGGCTGCCCGCGCCCGCGGCGTTGGCGACGCCGACGGCGACCGCGGCGGCGACGTAGCCGCCGACGGCGACAAGCGCGAACCCGACCGCGTGCGCCGGGTGATCGCGGACGAACCCGAGGCTGGCGCGGACCGACGGGAGCGCCCCTGTCCCGTCGACGATTGCCGCCGGCTCAGCGAACGCGAGCAGAAAGACCGCCCCGATCGCCACGACGGCCCCGAGCGCGGCCAGCCCCAGCGTGGCGAGGATCGCGACCGCGCCGGTCGCCGGGTCGCCGGCGATCACCGACGGCGTGACGGCGAGCGCCGAGGCGGCCGCCAGCGGCGCCGCGACCGCGACGCCGACCGCGGCGAGACGGACCACCGCGATCCCGAGGAACGTCCGCCAGCGACCGGCGGCTCGCACCCCCGCGACGAGCGGGGCACGCCCGTCGATCCCGCCCCAGACGGCGCCGTACGTCACCGCCGATCCGAGCGCCCCGGCGAGCAGGCCGACGAGGAACGCGAGCACGAGGCCGAGCCCGAGCGCGGCCACGACCGTCGGCGTCACCGCGTTCGCCGCGGCGTCTGCCAGCGCCTCGGCGACGCCAGCGGGGACGCTTCCGGGCTCGGTCGCGCTCGGTCCGCCCGCCCCGCGCACGGCCTCCTGGAGGTCGACGACGGCGCGAACGAGCGCTTCGAGCCGCCCGGTCGCCGCGAGCGACGCGGCGGCGACGCCGACGCCGACCGTGAGGGGAACCCGAGCGGCGGTCGTGAGGCCGATCGACAGCAGATACGCCGGGAGGACGGCGGCTGGATGGTCGCGAAGGAGCCGCCCCGCCGCCGCGAGGGCGGTCGAGACGGAGCGCGACTCGTGAGAGGGACGTGACACATCACCGACTCTCCGGCGCGGTTGGTAAGCGTGTCGCCGGCGAGGGGTTCAAGCGTCGCACCGACGTACGCCTCTGCATGGACGCTGACGCCTTCTCCAGTGAGTTCCGCGACGACAACGAAACGCCCCTCTCACGGCTCGGCTCCTCGAAATCGCTGTACGCACTCGCCGGCGGCGAAATGGACGCCGGTCCCGTGCGCACCGCCGTCGCCGCCGAGTTCGCGCTCGCGGCTCGAACCTTCGAGGCGTGGAGCGCCGACGAGGCCAACGGCGACGCCGCGGCGCTGTTCGGCGGCGTCGCCGAGGACGCGCGCGAGCACCGCGACACCGCCGACCCCGAGTTCGACGCCGAGACGGACGACCCACACGAGTACCCCGAGTACGACGCACTGGACGGCCTGACGGGTACAGTCGAGCGCGTCGGCGGACTGTACGGCCGGCTCGTCGTCGCGCACACCCGCGCCGAGCAGACAGTCGGGTTCTTCGTCGGCGACGCGGACCCCACCTCGGCGAGGGACTTCCGCGGCGTCCGCGACGACCTCGACGAGCGCCTCGACGACGCGCTCGACGCGCTCGCGGAGGTGTGTGACGACGGCGACGACTGGGATGCCGCCCGCGACGCCGCCGACGCGGTCGTCGACGCCGCCTACGACGACTACGTCGCGACGCTGGAGTCGATGGGCGTCAAGCCGAAGAACGTCTGCTGAGGCGGTCGACCGGTCGCGACTGTCGACCCGGCGGCCCCGATCAGACGCCCGACACGCCCTCGCGGTACTCGTTGATGGATTCGACGGCCGCCTCGGCGTGTCCCTGCGCCTCCTTGCCCGCGTCGTCCGCGGCGTCGCGGATGGTGTGGGTGTGCTTCGCCAGCCAGCCGTGGTCGACGCCGCTGTCGTCGGCCGCCGCGGTCGCCAGCGCGTCCGCTTCCCGATCGAACCGATCCGCCACGTCGCCCTCGGCGGCGTCGGCCGCCCGCCGGAGGTGATCGCTCGCGTCCGCGAGTAGGTCTGCGGTCATGGATCGTACGTCTCTGCTCCGGGTTGTATGCGTTTCGCTGGGTGCAGTCGGCGCCCGTATCTCGATCACCGCGACGGCCGCGCTCTGCTCACGGGTCGCTCCGCTCCCCGTTCGCTGTCGCGGTCTCCGTGGGCGGAGCGGCACTGGGACCGCTCCGCTGTTGGCCGTGGTCTCGTTCGCTCGGTCGCTCCGTTCGCTCGACCGCGCCCGTCAAGTGCCTCCACGCCCACAAATCGCCAATGAGCGAATCCGAGGGACCCCTCTCGCCGGACCGTCCCGAGGCCGAGAAGCCGTTCCGCGTCGACGCCCCGTTCGACCCCGCGGGCGACCAGCCCGACGCGATCCGCCAGCTGGTCGACGGGTTCGAATCCGGGATGACCGAGCAGACCCTCCTCGGCGTCACCGGCTCCGGGAAGACGAACACCGTCTCGTGGGTCGTCGAGGAGCTGAACACCCCGACGCTCGTCATCGCCCACAACAAGACGCTCGCGGCGCAGCTGTACGAGGAGTTCCGGAACCTCTTCCCCGACAACGCCGTCGAGTACTTCGTTTCCTACTACAACTACTACCAGCCCGAGGCGTACGTCGAGCAGACGGACACCTACATCGACAAGGAGATGTCCATCAACGACGAGATCGACCGCCTCAGGCATTCCGCGACGCGGTCGTTGCTGACGCGGGACGACGTGATCGTCGTCGCCTCCGTCTCGGCTATCTACGGGCTCGGCGACCCCACGAACTACCGCGGGATGGCGCTGGAGCTGGAGGTCGGCCAGGAGATCGGTCGCGACGAGCTGCTGAAGCGACTGGTCGACCTGAACTACGAGCGCAACGACGTGGACTTCCAGCAGGGCACCTTCCGCGTGCGCGGCGACACCGTCGAGGTGTTCCCGATGTACGGCCGCCACGCCGTCCGGGTGGAGCTGTGGGGCGACGAGATCGACCGCATGCGCAAGGTCGACGTGGTGAACGGCGAGGTCGTCAGCGAGGAGCCGGCCGCGCTCATCCACCCCGCAGAGCACTACTCGCTCCCCGAGGAGCAGATCGATCAAGCCGTCTCCGAGATCCGGGAGCTGATGGAGCGACGCGTCTCGCACTTCGAGCGCCAGGGTGACCTCGTCGCCGCCCAGCGCATCGAGGAGCGCACCACCTTCGACATCGAGATGCTCCAGGAGACGGGCTACTGCTCGGGCATCGAGAACTACTCGGTCCACCTCTCGGATCGCGAGTCCGGCGACGCGCCCTACACCCTACTCGACTACTTCCCCGACGACTTCCTCACAGTGATCGACGAGTCCCACCAGACGCTCCCGCAGATCAAAGGCCAGTACGAGGGCGACAAGTCCCGGAAGGACTCGCTGGTCGGCAACGGATTCCGGCTCCCGACCGCCTACGACAACCGCCCGCTCACCTTCGAGGAGTTCGAGGAGAAGACCGACCGCAAGCTGTACGTCTCGGCGACGCCGGGCGACTACGAGCGCGAACACTCCGAGCGGATCGTCGAACAGATCGTCCGCCCCACGCACCTCGTCGACCCCGAGGTGACCGTCGAACCGGCGCAAGGGCAGGTGGACGACCTGATGGACCGCATCGACGACCGGATCGACCGCGGCGAGCGAACGCTCGTCACCACCCTGACGAAGCGGATGGCCGAGGACCTCACGGAGTACCTGGAGGAGGCCGGCGTCGAGGTGGCGTACATGCACGACGAGACCGACACCCTCGAACGCCACGAGATCATCCGCTCGCTCCGACTCGGCGAGATCGACGTGCTCGTCGGCATCAACCTCCTGCGCGAGGGACTGGACATCCCCGAGGTCTCTCTCGTCGCGATCCTCGACGCCGACCAGGAGGGGTTCCTCCGCTCGGAGACGACGCTCGTGCAGACGATGGGGCGGGCCGCCCGCAACGTCGAGGGCGAGGTGATCCTCTACGCCGACGAGACGACGAGCGCGATGGAGGCGGCCATCGAGGAGACGAACCGCCGCCGCGAGATCCAGCGGACGTTCAACGAGGAGCACGGCTACGAGCCCCAGACGATCGAAAAGGAGATCGGCGAGACGAACCTCCCCGGGTCGAAGACCGACACCTCGGGCGTCTCGGGCGGCGACGTGGCCGACGAGGAGGAGGCGCAGGCGCGGATCCAGGCGCTGGAGGAGCGCATGGAGGAGGCCGCGAGCAACCTGGAGTTCGAGTTGGCTGCGGACATCCGCGACCGCATGCAGGACCTCCGTCGGGAGTTCGATGTCGACCCCGAGGAGGTGGGGATCGAGCCGCCCGCCGAGGACGACGAGGGGATCCCCCCCGGTGACGACGCGTTCTGAGTCCGCTCCGCTCGCCTGTTTCCCGGCGACTCAGTCGGTGGAGGCGCTCCCGCCGGCGTCCTCAGCGGCCCGTTCGTGCAGCCCCTCGCCCGTCGAGTAGCGGAAGTAGCCGACCAGCCCGAGGGCGGCGACGACGTTCGAGACCGTCACCGCCCAGAACGGCCCGAGCGCGCCCCACCCGAGGACGAACGCGCCGATCGCCGCGACGGGCACCCGGACCGCCCAGTACTGCAGGATCGTCGCGTACATGCTCACGTCGGTGCGGCCGGCGCCGTTGAAGCCGGCCTCGACCGTCCAGATCGTCCCGAGCGCCCAGTAGCCGAACGCGAGGATCTGGAGGTACGCGACCGTCAACGTGAGCGCCTCGCCGGCGATCCCGGGAACGAACAGCGTGGCGACGGCCTCGGGCAGCAGGTACTGGACGACGCCGATCGCGCCGAGGCCGATCGCACCGATGCCGACGGCGAGCCACGTCGCGCGCGTCGCCCGGGCGGGGTTGTCGGCGCCGAGGTTCTGGCCGACGAGCGTCGTGCCGGCCGAGCCGATCGCGGCGGCGGGAACGAACACGACGGTCGCGACCCGTGCGCCGATCGTGTAGGCGGTGAGCGCGGCGGCGCCGCCGGTGATGGAGACGATCGCGACGACCACGAGCCTGGCGACCTGTCGAGCGACGCCCTGACCGATCTTCGGGACACCGACGGCGAGGAGTTCGCGAAACTCCCCGCGGTCGAGCGAGACGGCGTCGAGGTGGAAGGTGAAGCCCCGCCGTCCCGAGCGTGCGGCGGCGATCATGACGAGCCCGCCGACGCCGAAGCCGATCGCCGTCGCGTAGGCGGCGCCCGCGATCCCGTACCCCGGGATCGGACCGTAGCCGAAGATGAGCACCGGATCGAGGCCGATGCTGACGCCGATCGACAGGAGGTTCACCAGCAGCGGCGTTCGGGAGTCACCGGCGCCGATGAAGCCGTACTCGAACACGTCGCTGACGGTCGAGACGGTGTACGCCACCGCCATCGTCCCGAGGTAGACCGCGCCCAGCCGGGCGACCTCCGCGCCGGGATCAAACAGCGCGGTCAACTGACGGCCGACCGTGTTCGTGACGAGCACCATCACGAGCATCACTGTGACGCCGGCGACGAGCGCGTGAAATACCGCGCGGCTTGCCCCCCGCTCGTCGTCGTCGCCCACGCGCTGAGAGACGAGCACGTGTTCGCCGGTGAAGACGCCGCTGACCGCCGCCGTCATCAGCCCGATCAGCGGGGCGACGAGCCCGACGGCGGCGACCGCCTCGCCGCTGAGCCGCCCGAGCCAGAGCACGTCGACGATGCTCTGGGCAGTGACCGCGAGCTGCTGGGCGACGATCGGGATCGAGAGGAACGCGAGCGCTCTCCCCAGCCGCCCGTCGGTGATCTCTTCGGGCGAGACGTCGAACATCGCTGAGTCTATTGCAAGACGTAACCGATAGAATAAATCGTTATCGGTTCAATATGTTATCACCTCCGGAGTGGAGACATGCTCGCTCCGCCGACGCAGCGCACGTTCGAGGGGATATACCGCACGCTTTTGCCCCCCGCGACCAAGGACGAGGTATGAGTAGTCGGCGGCGGAAGCCGGACTGGCTAAAGATGCGACCGCCGTCGGGGCGGCGCTTCACCGAGATCAAGTCCGTCCTCCGCGACCGCGACCTCCACACCGTCTGCGAGGAGGCGAACTGCCCGAACCTCGGGGAGTGCTGGTCGGGCGGGAGCGGTCCTGGCGACGGGCCGGGCACGGCGACGTTTATGCTGCTCGGCGACCGCTGCTCGCGCGGCTGTAACTTCTGCGACGTCGAGACCGGCGGGATGGAGCCGCTGGATCCCGACGAGCCCGCCAACGTCGCCGACGCGGTCGCCGAGATCGGGCTAGACTACGTCGTGCTCACCTCCGTCGACCGCGACGACCTCGCCGACGGCGGGTCGCGACACTTCGCGGAGACGATCCGCGCGATCAAGCGGCGCGACCCATCGATCCTCGTCGAGGTCCTCATCCCCGACTTCGGCGGCGATCCCGACGCAATCGACCGGATCATCGACGCCGACCCGGACGTGATCGCCCACAACGTCGAGACGGTCGAGCGCCTCCAGTGGCCCGTGCGCGACCGCCGTGCCGGCTACCAGCAGACGCTCGACGTGCTCGAACGCATCGACCGTAGCTCCGACATCCGCACGAAGACGAGCGTCATGCTCGGCCTCGGCGAGTACGACCACGAGGTGTACCGCACGCTGCGGGACCTGCGCGGCGTCGGCGTCGACATCGTCACGCTCGGGCAGTACCTCCAGCCGTCGCGCTCGCACCTCGACGTGTTCGAGTACGTCCACCCGGACGCGTTCGACACCTGGGCGCGCGTCGCCGAGGAGGAACTCGGCTTCCTCTACTGCGCCTCCGGCCCCATGGTCCGCTCGTCGTACAAGGCTGGGGAGTTCTTCGTCGAGGCGCTCGTCCGCGACGGCGCCAGCGTCGAGGAGGCACGCGAGGCCGCGCAGGCGGCCGACTGAGCTCGGCTGACGCCCGGCCGCGTGCCAGCAACGTCGCGTCGTGCGCCCGGCACGCCGGAGCCTGCATTAACGATTGTCAAGAATACGGTTCCCTTTCCGTTCGTTCGCACAGCTACTTCGGAGATCTCCCGCACTATTCGAATGATCGTCGAATTCAATCCGATCTCGCTCGACGCCCTGCCAATTCTTGGCAGTATTTCTGTCCACAGTAAACTATTTACGAAAACACTATCAGGCGGGACGGACAGCGTTCTGGTATGCGAAGGTGGGTACCGTGAGCACGCTCGAGCGCGACCCCGACGACGGGATGGTTCAGGTCATCGACGAGGAGGGCGGCGTCGTCGGCGATGTCCCGGACCTCTCCGAGGACGAGTTCGTCGCGATGTACCGCCACATGAAACTCGCCCGCCACTTCGACGAGCGGGCGGTCTCCCTCCAGCGACAGGGACGGATGGGAACGTACCCGCCGCTATCCGGACAGGAGGGCGCGCAGGTCGGCTCCGCGATGGCGCTGGCCGAGGACGACTGGATGGTCCCCTCCTACCGGGAGCACGGCGCCGCGATGGTTCGCGGCCTCCCGTTGAAAGAGACGCTGCTGTACTGGATGGGCGACGAGCGCGGGAGCCACATCCCCGAGGACGCGAACATTTTCACGCCGGCCGTCCCGATCGCGAGCCAGATCCCGCACGCGACGGGGATGGCCTGGGCGGACAAGCTCAAACACGACGGCGAGACAGACCGGGCGTTCATCTGCTACTTCGGCGACGGCGCCACGAGCGAGGGCGACTTCCACGAGGGGTTGAACTTCGCGGGCGTGTTCGACACGCCGAACGTGTTCTTCTGCAACAACAACCAGTGGGCCATCTCGGTCCCGCGCGAGCGCCAGACCGCCAGCGAGACGCTGGCGCAGAAGGCCGTCGCCTACGGCTTCGAGGGCGTCCAGATCGACGGCATGGACCCGCTGGCCGTCTACAAGGCGACCGCCGAGGCGCTGGAGAAGGCGAAGAACCCCGACGAGGGCGAGCGCCGACCGACGCTGATCGAGGCGGTCCAGTACCGTTTCGGCGCGCACACGACCGCCGACGACCCGAGCGTCTACCGCGAGGACGACGAGGTCGAGCAGTGGAAGGCGAAGGACCCGATCCCGCGCTTGGAGCGGTTCCTCCGCGGGCAAGGCGTCCTCGACGACGACCGCGTCGCCGAAGTCGAGGAGTCCGTCCGCGAGGAGGTCGCCGACGCGATCGACGCCGCCGAGTCCACGGTGCGACCGGACCCCGAGTCGATGTTCGAGCACGTGTTCGCCGAGCAGACCCCGGAGATCCGCCGACAGGCCGAGGAGTTCGCGCAGTTGCGCGAGAGACACGGAGACGAAGCGTTCGTGGAGGAGTGAGACATGAGCACGCAAGATCAAGAGCAAGCAGCCACGCAGAACCTGACGCTGGTACAGTCGGTGCGCGACGCGCTCGCGACCGAGATGGAACTGGACGACGAGGTGCTCGTCATGGGCGAGGACGTGGGCAAGAACGGCGGCGTCTTCCGCGCCACCGAGGGCCTGTACGACGAGTTCGGCGAGGACCGCGTCATCGACACCCCGCTGGCGGAGTCGGGCATCATCGGCACGGCCGTCGGCATGGCCGCGATGGGGCTGAAGCCGGTTCCCGAGATCCAGTTCTCCGGGTTCGCCTACCCCGGCTTCGACCAGATCGTGAGTCACATGGCCCGGCTGCGAACGCGCTCGCGGAGCCGCTACACGCTCCCGATGGTGCTGCGCATGCCCTACGGCGGCGGCATCCGCGCGCCCGAGCACCACTCGGAGTCGAAGGAGGCGTTCTACGCTCACGAGGCCGGGCTGAAGGTGGTCATCCCCTCGACGCCGTACGACACGAAGGGGCTGCTCATCTCGGCGATCCGCGACCCCGACCCGGTCGTCTTCATGGAGCCGAAGCTCATCTACCGCGCCTTTCGGGGCGACGTGCCGGAGGGCGACTACGAGGTGCCGATCGGCGAGGCCGTCACGCGCCGTGAGGGGTCGGACGTGTCCGTGTTCACCTACGGCGCGATGACCCGGCCGACGATGGAGGCCGCCGAGGAACTGGCCGGGGAGGGAATCGACGCGGAGGTCGTCGACCTGCGCACCGTCTCCCCGATGGACCGGGAGGCGATCGTCGAGTCGTTCAAGAAGACCGGCCGCGCGTGCGTCGTCCACGAGGCGCCCAAGACCGGCGGCCTCGCCGGCGAGATCACCGCGACGCTGCAGGAGGAGGCGCTGTTGTACCAGGAGGCGCCGGTCACGCGCGTCACCGGCTACGACGTGCCGTACCCGCTGTACGCGCTGGAGGACTACTACCTCCCGAACGCGGCGCGAGTCGCCGACGGTATCAAGGAGGCCGCGGAGTTCTGACCCATGGCAGAAAAGGAGTTTAAGCTCCCCGACGTCGGCGAGGGCGTCGCCGAAGGGGAACTCGTCAACTGGCTGGTCGCGCCCGGCGACACGGTCACCGAGGACCAGCCGGTCGCCGAGGTCGAGACGGACAAGGCGCTCGTCGAGGTGCCGTCCCCGTACAACGGGACGGTGAAGCAGTTGCACGTCGAGGAGGGCCAGATGGTCCCCGTCGGCGACGTGATCGTCACCTACGACGTGCCCGAGGCGGGCGACGACGTGTCCGATGCCGACGCATCGAAGGCCGCCGCCGACGAGGCGGCCGAACCGGCGCCCGAATCCGAACCGGCTGCGGACGCGGGCGCGGCCACCGAAGCCGAACCCGCCGATGAGGCGCCTGAGCCGGCGTCCGGCCGCGTGTTCGCGCCCCCCTCCGCGCGCCGCCTCGCGCGCGAACTCGGCGTCGACATCGCTACCGTCGACGGCAGCGGTCCCGGCGGCCGGGTCACCGAGGGCGACGTCCGCGCGCACGCGGAGTCGGGCGGGGCCGGGGACGACGGCGCGGGCGACGCCGCCGAGTCGTCCGGCCCGAAGCCCATCGACATTGAGAGCACCAGATCTGCCGTCTCCAAGGCCGGAGACGCTGGCACCGCCGGCGTCGGCGCCGTCGCGGACGACGACGCCCCGTCGCCGACCCCGTCGTCCGTCGAGGCCGCCGGCCGCGACCGCACGCTCGCCGTTCCCGCGACCCGCAAGGCCGCCCGAGACGCCGGCGTCGACCTGAACGACGTGCCGACCGACGAGACGCGCGACGGCGAGGCGTTCGTGACGGCCGATCAGGTCACTCAGTACGCCCAGACCGTGACGGAGGCGAAGGCCGCGGAGGCCGCCGATACCGGCGCGACTGGCGGCGCCGACGAGACGGGTGCGTCCACCGCCGATCCCGACACTGCGGCCGGCAACGGCGCCGCCGCCGGCTCCCGCGAACCGGAGTCGGTGCCGTACCGCGGCGTCCGCCGCACCATCGGCGAGCAGATGGAGACCTCGAAGTACACGGCGCCGCACGTCACCCATCACGACACCGCCGTCGTCGACGACCTGGTCGACGTGCGCGCCGACCTGAAGGAGCGCGCCGCTGAGCGCGACGTGAGACTCAGCTACATGCCGTTCGTAATGAAGGCGCTCGTGGCCGGGCTGAAGGAGTTCCCGTCCCTCAACTCCGAACTGCGCGAGGACGACGAGGAGATCCTCCTGAAGAAGGAGTACAACCTCGGGATCGCCGTCGCCACCGACGCGGGGCTGATGGTCCCCGTCGTGAAGCACGTCGACGAGAAGTCGATCCTCGAGCTCGCCGCGGAGGTGAACGACCTGGCCGCCCGCGCCCGCGATCGGAAGGTCTCCCGCGAGGAGATGCAGGGCGGCACCTTCACGATCACCAACTTCGGCGCCATCGGCGGCGAGTACGCCACGCCGATCATCAACTACCCCGAGACGGCGATCATGGGGCTGGGCGCCATCGACGAGCGCCCCGTCGCCGAGGACGGCGAGGTCCGCGCGGCCCACACCCTCCCGCTGTCGCTGTCGATCGACCACCGCGTCATCGACGGCGCGGAGGCGGGCCAGTTCACGAACTTCGTGATGGAACGGCTGGAGAACCCGAGCTTGCTGCTGTTGGAGTAGTCCGGTTCTCCAGACACCGGCTTCCGATCCGCGCAACTTTTGCACCGCGCTGGTGACACCGCCAGCAACGAATGACTTCCTCCGTCACGATCACCGACGTCCGGCGGGCGCGCGAGCGGTTCGACCCCGACATCGTCCGCGAGACGCCCGTCGAGCGGTCCCGGTCGCTCTCGGAGATGAGCGGCGCGCACGTGCGCCTCAAGATGGAGCACCTCCAGCGGACGGGCTCGTTCAAGACCCGCGGCGCCTCGAACAAGCTCCACGAGATCGTGGCCGCCGGCGACGCGGAACGGGTCGTCGCCGCCAGCGCGGGCAACCACGCGCAAGGCGTCGCGCTCGCGGCCGCGAACGCCGGGATCGCCGCGACAGTCGTCATGCCCGGGGATGCCCCGCAGGCGAAGGTCGACGCCACCCGCGGCTACGGCGCGGAGGTCGTCCTCCGCGGGCGCGAGTTCCCGGAGGCGGTCGGGCACGCCCGCGACCTCGCCGAGGAGCCCGGATCCGTCTTCGTCCACGCCTACGACGACCCCGACATCGTCGCCGGGCAGGGCACCCTCGGCCTCGAGATCGCCGAACAGGTGCCCGATCTCGACACCGTGATCGTTCCCATCGGCGGCGGCGGCCTCATCGCGGGGATCGCCACCGCGCTCGCGGCCGTCGCCCCCGAGGTCCGCGTCGTCGGCGTCCAGGCGGAGGACGCCGCGACCGTGCCCGAGAGCCTCGATAAGGGAGAGCCGGTCGACCGCGAGCACACGCGGACCATCGCCGACGGCATCGCGACCGGCGGCGTCGCCGACCTCACCTACGAACTGATCGAGCGGCACGTCGACGAGGTGGTCACCGTCAGCGACGACAAGATCGCCCACGCCATCCTCACGCTGCTCCAGCGCGCCAAGCAACTGGTCGAGGGCGCCGGCGCCGCCAGCGTCGCCGGCCTGCTGTCGGGCCGCGTCGACGTGACCGACGAGACGGTCGTTCCGCTGCTGTGCGGCGGCAACATCGACATGTCGATGCTCGACACCGTGCTCGAACACGCGATGACCGACCGCGACCAGCTCCTCCGCTTGCGGGTCCGCATCGAGGACGAACCCGGCGAACTGTCGACGCTCTCGACCGTCCTCGCCGACCGCGGCGCCAACGTCCGCCACGTCCGCCACGACCGCGGCTACGAGGTCGCCCGCGTCAACTGACCCCGGTCGCCGCCGGCCGCGCGAGCGCCCCCGTGTGCCGCCCGCCGCATGCCCGCTCACGGGCGTTCACTCGCGTCGTGGTACCGATCACCATTCCAGTCGAAACCAGGGGGTCGTCGCCGTCGCGTCTAACAATAATCTGATATTTTCAAACGAGTATCTCGTTCCTCGTTGTCTGACAGACGACTGACGCCAAGCTCGCGGACGGCCCACGCTCGACGGACTCGTTCGTCGCCGCCGACACGTCGGTTCTCGCCCCGTCGCCGTCGACGCGACGTTTCGGGAGCGGGTGGCCTGCGGGGGTTCGCTCGCTCGGTGCCGCTGCTCACGGCTCACTCCGTTCGCCGTTCGCGTCCCGAGGCCTCACGTTCGTTCGGCCTCGCCCGTCTCGCGGGTCACTCCGCTTCCCGCTCGATACGATGCGTCGTTCGCTCCGCTCACTCCGCACCGCTTGCCCGATGTTCGGAGATGATCTCGTCTACCATCGCCTCCGTCTGCTCACGCTCGCGCTCCGCGGCCCGGTCCTCCCAGTCGTCGATCACCGCCTCCACGTCGCTCTCGCGCGCGACCGCGAGTTCGTCCACCTCCTGTATCGCCACGTCGTCGGCGGGGCCGACTGGGACATCGTGCTCGAACAGCACGTCGTCGGCGGCGTCCGACAGCCCGCCCGAGCGCAGCACCACTCGCGGCTCCGTCTCGGCGAGGCGCTCGGCCGTCGCGCGCCCCGCCCCGGAGGCGTCGCGGAGGTACACCACGTCGCCGGCGGCGAGCCCGTACTGCTCGTCGGCGCGCTCGATCGCGCGCTTCGTGAACTGCTCGACCACCTTCACGGGGACCAGATCGCGCCCCTTCGAGACGTCGGCGAAGTTGTCGTGATCCAGCTTCCACAGCGTCTTCATGCGCGCGAGCTTCTCCTCCAACTCTTCGACGGTCTCTTCGGCCTCGTCGCGCTCGCGCTCCAGGCGACTGTTTTCGCGGCGGATCCGCGTGACCTCACGGTCACGCCGGGCTTCGAGGCGCTCCTCGCGCCGGGCGTCCGACAGCTCCGTCTCCAGATCCTCGATCTCGTCGTCCTTCTCGTCGATCTCGTCGTTGAGGTCATCGACGTGCGATTGGAGGCGCTCGACCTGCGATTCGAGGTCGCGGATGCGGCGCTCCTCGTCGGTGAGTTCGCGCGGCTCCGGTCCGGACTCCTCGGGCTCCTCGCCGTCGTCGTCGCGGAGGTCGGCGAGCGCCCCCTCGACGGACTGCTCGTCGGCGACGACGCGGGCGATCACCTCCGCGCGGTCGATCCCGGCCGGCGTCTTGCGACCGACGCGCTCGAACTGGTCGGCGTGGTCGTCGACGGCGAACAGCGCCGCCGCGAGCGCGTCGCGCTCGTGGTCGTTGTCGTACGCCTCCTCGCGCGTGCGGTGGAGCTTCTCGTCGACCGGCAGGTCGCTGTCGGGCGTCCACCCGGCGGCGTCGAAGCTTCGCCGGAACGTCTCGACCGTCTCTGGCATCGGCGTCACGTCGGCGGCGACGATGACCGGCCGCCCGCGCTCGATCAGCCACTCGATCACCTCGGCGGTGTCGGCGGTCCTGGTCGAGAACACGTCGAAGACGGTACCGTCGAGGCCGACGACGGCCGCCGCGGTGGTCGTTCCGGGGTCGATGCCGACGATCACGCGGTCGCGGCGCTTGACGAGCGGCTCGAACTCGATTCCGTCGCGGCGCTCGCGCTCGATCTCGACGCGCGTGTCGCCCGAGCGGTGGGCGCTCACCGGAATGTCCTGCGGCCGCGCCGACACGGAGAAGACGGCGTTCTGGTAGCCGCCGTATTTCTCGGTGATGTCGACCTCGTAGTCGAGACCTGCGTCGTCCAACTCGGATTCGACTTCACGCGCGCGTCGCTTCACGTTCCCGTGGATCCGACGGGTGTAGCGGTCCTGACTCCAGCCGCCCTTGCCCGTCGAGCGCCCGCGCGACACTTTCACCGTCGTCGTATCAGTGAAGGCGGTCACCTCGTAGCCGACGTTCGCCGCGGCGAGGCGGGCGCTGGCCTCCGCCTCCTTCATCGGCTCCTTGCCGTAGGGGACGCCGTGGCGTGAGGCGACCCGCGAGAGAGGCTCGGGCCGCTCGTCGCCGGTCACCTGCACGAGCGCCGTCCCGTGGGGGAGCGCCCGCAGGAACCGGATGAGGTCGCTCTTGTCGGCGGCGAGTTCGTAGGCGTTGTCGGTTGCGACGACGGCGGGCTCGTCGCTTTCGATCCGCCGCCGGAGCTTTCGGTGAGAGACGACGTCCCGCTCGATCGACTCGCCGTCGAAGACGACGAGCGCGTAGGAGGGGGCGTCGCCCCGGATGTCGCCGCTCTGGATGTCGACTCCGAACACGAGGGAGTCGAGCGCGCTCGTCCGGGCGTTCACGCCCGCATGTTGGCGGCTGGCGCGTAAAAGCTCCGCGCCGGGACCGGCCCTCCGAGGGTGACCCGCCGCGGCACGCGGTGGGAGATTCCGCCCCATCGGGGCCCCAGCTACCGGCGAGGCGTCGACCTCCCGTGCGTCGCACGACTCACCGCTCGCACCCGGTTCGCGAGCCTGCAGAACGTTCCCTGTCGACCCTTCTCGACGTACGCGTCGGCGACCGTCCAGGCGGCGTCCGGGAGCGCCCACGGTGGCGCGCCCGTCACAAGCACGACCGGCGACCGCAGGCCGAGCCACGCCGCGCGTCGAATCTCCACCTCGCCGCCGACGCCGGGGTCGACGACGACGCAGTCCGGAATCCCCTCGACGGTCGCCGCGTCGGCGGCGTCGCCGACGCCGATCACGTCGAGGCCGTGGTGATCGAGCAGCGCCGACGCGGCCGACCGGAACTCGGCGTGTGGGTCGACGAGCAGGACTGACAGTCGATCGGTCGCGGCCGGCGACTCCTCTCGGGCCGCGGTCTCACGCGCCGCCTCCTCGGGCCTCCGGGTCGCGCTCATTACCGAACCCACGCCGGGTTCGGGACTTAACGGGTGCTATGACCCCGGCGTACGGCTGCGTACGGCTATTGAGTCATCAGTCGCGTCCGTCCGCTCCGTGCGAGCCGACGGCTCACTCGACATCGGGCGCCGCCCCGCCGTCGGCCGCGTCGTCGGCGTCGGGGTACGGCACCTCGACCTCGTCGCCGTCGTCCGGGAGGAACACCTCCCCGTCGAACGCGCGCTCGGCCTCCCGCTCCAGTCCGCGCTCGCGGCCGGCATACCGCGAGGAGACGTGGGTAAGCGCGAGGCGTTCGGCGCCCGCGCGGCCGGCGATCTGGGCGGCCTCGGCGGCCGTGGAGTGGGCGGTCTGGCGCGCGCGGTCGCCGTCCTCGTCGAGGAACGTCGCGTCGTGGACGAGCAGGTCCGCCCCTTCTGCGGCCTCGACGGTGGCGTCGACCGGGCGGGTGTCGCCCGTGTAGACGACCCGGCGGCCGGGGCGGGGCGGGCCGACCACCTGCTCGGGCTCGATCACGCGGCCGTCGTCCAGCTCGACCGTCTGGCCGTCGTGGAGCTTGCCGTACGCGGGTCCCGGGGGGATGTTCAGTTCCTGCTCGGCCGTCTCGCGGTCGAACCGCCCCTTCCGGTCGGCCTCGACGAGCGCGTAGCCGAGCGAGGAGGTGTGGTGCTCCGTCTCGAACGTCCGGACCTCGTACTCCTCGCGGTCGAGGGCGACGCCGCCGGGGCGCTCCTCGTGAACCGTCACGGGGAAGCTCGGGTCGTGGCCGGCGGCGTGGACCAGGTCCCTGAGGTGCCGCTTCGACCCCGGCGGGCCGTGGATCGCGAGCGGCTCCTCTCGGTCGTTGAAGCTCAGGCTCTGGATCAGTCCCGGGATGCCGAGCACGTGGTCGCCGTGGAGGTGCGTGACGAACAGATGCGAGAAGCCGAAGCCGGTGCCGTAGCGCATCATCTGTCGCTGGGTCCCCTCCCCGCAGTCGAAGAGGAACTCGTCGCCCTCGCGGTTCAGGTGCAGCGCGCTCGGCGCGCGCGCCACCGTGGGCACCGCGCCGCTCGTCCCGAGGAAGGTGACCCGGATCATACCCGGGAGTGGTGGTGCCGCCGGTGAAACGCTGTCGGAGCGCGCCGCCGACCACCGGTGTCGACCGTCGGACGCCGCCCGTCTGCGTTGGACGCCCCCCGTCTGCGTCGGGGCCGAATCCGACGCCTGCTCCGGATTAATTCGGCTGAATCCTGGTCGAATCCGGATTTGTGGCCTCTCCGGTATATATTGGTGCCGCTGCAACGACCGCTTGCAATGACCCGACACACGACCGGCTGGGCCGCCGCTGCCGCGGCCCTGATGTTGGTCCTCGCCGGCTGCGCTGGCGGCGTCACCGCTCCCGGAACGGAGCGCGGCGCGTCCACAGCCAGCGGGGACGACGGGGGAACCGTCAACTTCTACATCAGCGACCAGCAGAACGCGATCGACCAGTTCGAACACCTGAACGTCACGATTACCCAGGTCACGCTCGTCCAGGCCGACGGTGACGACGAGTCCGAGACGGAGTCCACCGAGAACACGACGACGGAGACCGCGACGCCCGAGTCGGACGACGCGGACGATGGCGGACAGGTCACCTACCAGGTCGACAACATCACCGTCGATCTGACCGAGCTGCAGGGCGCCAACGCCTCCAAGCTGGGCTCGGTGCCGGTGCCCAACGGCACGTACACGAAAGTGTTCGTCGAGGTCTCGTCGGTGAACGGGACGCTCACCGACGGATCCTCGGCGGACGTGAAGCTGCCGTCGAACAAGCTCCAACTGAACACGGACTTCACCGTGAGTAACGGCGAGGCGGTCGACTTCGTCTTCGACGTGACCGTCTTCGAGCGCGGCCCCAACGGCTACATCCTTAAGCCGGTCGCCAGCGAGTCCGGCACTGGCGACGAGGTGGAGATCCGGGCCGTCGGCGACCGCGGCGAGTCGGGCGACGGCGGAGCCGACAACGAGGAGTCCGGTGACGACGCGGGCGGCGAGTCCGACCGCGGCGGCAACGCCTCCGACGGCGCGTCGGGGCAGTCCTCGATGGACTTCTACCTCAGCGACGAGCAGAACGCGATGGGGGACTTCGCCCACCTCAACGTCACGGTGACGAAGGTCGGGATCCACGAGGCGAACGGATCGTGGATCGAGAAGGATGTCGCCGATCAGAGCGTCGACCTGACGACGCTGCAGGGCGCGAACGCGACGAAGCTCGGCACCTTCGGCGTCGAGAACGACACCTATGACAAGGTGTTCGTCTACGTCGACGGGATCGACGCGACGCTGGAGAACGGCGACTCCGCGAACGTGAAGCTGCCGTCGAGCAAGCTCCAGTTGCACACGGAGTTCACCGTCGGCGACGGCGAGGAGATCGACTTCGTCTACGACATGTCGGTGTTCAAGGCTGGCAAGTCGGGGAAGTACATCCTCAAGCCCGTCGTCAGCGAGTCCGGCACCGGCGAGGAGGTCGCCATCGAGGATATCGACGAGCGTGAAACCGAGTCCGAGACCGAGGGCACCTCCGAGAACGGCTCAGGCGACGCCGAGACGGAGATCGCGGCGCTGAACGCCTCCTTCGTGGGGAACGTCTCCGCGGGCGCGAACGCGACCGTCGAGGTGACGCGCAACGGCTCCGCCGTCGAGAACGCGACCGTCGTCGTCACGCAGACGGCTGACGGCAACGAGACGAGCGAGACGTACACCACCGACGCGAACGGAACGGTCGCGTTCGCGGTCGACGCGAACGCGACGACGCTCACCGTCGAAGTGACGGACGCCGACGGTGAAGTCGAACTCGAACGCGAGTTCGAGGGTGAGGCGATGGCCGGCGGTTCCACTGAGACGAGCGCCGGCAGCGACGATGCCGGCGCCGGCGGCGACGACAGCGCGGCGCTGCGATCCGCCGCCGTCTGATCGGCGATCGCGGATGGACGATCGAGCGGTACGGCAACGCTCGCACGACTTTCGACGGCTTTCAACCGCTGGGAACCACCTCCGGTTTATACCGGGATAGCCGTGCAATCAACACCTGTGAGGTGAGACCCATGGCATACTCGGAAACAAACCCGTTGGCCGCGGACTTCGGCTTCGACATCGGCGGACCGCTCGCCGCCTACTGGATCGCCCTGCTCCGGGTCATTACCGGCTGGTGGTTCTTCCACGCCGGCGTGACCAAGCTCATCGAGAGCGGGCTGAACTTCACCTACGGCCCGATGTACCTGAAGGGGATGACCGGCACCGCACTCGGACCGATCCCGGTGTGGATGGGGAACAACCTCGCTCCGGTCATCGAGGCGGGCGTTCCCCTCGGGGAGACGCTCATCGGTCTCGGCCTGATGGTCGGCGCGATGGTCCGGCTGGCCGCGCTCGCCGGCGGGTTCTTTATGACCCTGTTTTGGGTCGGGAACGCCGGCTTCGGTCACGGCCTCGTCAACGGCGAC
The DNA here is from genome assembly GCF_900129775.1 of Halobaculum gomorrense. Taxonomy (GTDB): domain Archaea; phylum Halobacteriota; class Halobacteria; order Halobacteriales; family Haloferacaceae; genus Halobaculum; species Halobaculum gomorrense. The sequence continues at coordinate 81,770 of NZ_FQWV01000007.1, forward strand.
CTCATGGGCCTGCTGCTGTTCGGCACCATGATCGTCTTCGGCGCGGGCCGCTACTACGGGCTGGACGCGATCCTCGAGAAGACGCGACTGGTGGAGGCGTACCCAAAACTCCGCTACCTGCTCGGCTAAGGAGGTGACACCCATGAAACAACCAGATATCATCGACAAGGTGGCAATGGCGTTCAGCGCGGCCCTGATGCTCGTCGGCATCGTGGGGCTCGGCATCGTCGAGATCATCGCGGGGAAGCCCTACGGGGCGGCCCCGCTGACGAACGAGGCGGGCGAGGTCATCGCGACTCCCGCCGTCGACCCGACGCTGCGGACCGGCCTGGTCATCCTCGGCCTGCTGGTCCTCGCGGTGTGGGGCCTCTACCGGATGGCCTCGACCGAGCCCGCCGAGGGCGACGCCCGCCGCGAAGTGACGGCGGACTGAGCGAGCACCGGGAGCCGACCGCCGATCCGACCGCACGGGTCGAACCCGAGTTCGACCGCTATTTTCGCGGTGCACCCGACCCGACAGCGGTGCCGCCGCGGTAGCCACCCGCCGCTTCGTCCGCGCCTCGAACCGGGCTATCACTGCCCCACCACCGGCCCATCACTGCCCTGCCACGGCAGCGCCGAACGGCAGGGTTCAAGCCGTCCGGGCGGCTACCACGCGGTAATGGACGGCCCGCTGTGGACGGACACGCACGCCCCCGCGCTCGCGGACCTCCCGCAAGACGACGTTCGCGAGCGGCTCTCGCGGGCGGTGGACGAGCCGATGAACCTCGTGGTCCAGGGTCCGCCAGGGTCGGGCAAGACCGCCGCCGTGCGCGCGCTCGCGGCGGCGGCCCACGGCGACCCCGACAACGACCTCATCGAGATCAACGTCGCGGACTTCTTCGGCCGCACGAAAAAAGAAATCCGCGAGGACCCCCGCTTCGAGTCGTTCCTGACGGGGCGGTCGCGGATGGCGAAACGCGACATGATCAACCGCGTGCTCAAGGAGTCGGCGGCGAACGCGCCGATGTCGGGGTCGTACAAGACGGTCCTGCTGGACAACGCCGAGGCGATCCGCGAGGACTTCCAGCAGGCGCTGCGGCGCGTGATGGAGCAGTACCACCGCACCACCCAGTTCGTCATCGCGACGCGCCAGCCCGCGAAGCTCATCCCGCCGATCCGCTCGCGCTGCTTCCCGGTGCCCGTGCGCGCGCCGACGACCGACGAGACGATCGACGTGCTCGCGGACATCTGCGAGGCGGAGGGCGTCCCCCACGACGACGACGGCCTGGAGTTCGTCGCCAGCGCGGCCGCTGGGGACCTCCGGAAGGCGATCCTCTCGGCCCAGACCACCGCCGTCGAGCACGACGAGGTGACGATGACGGCCGCCTACGAGACCCTCGGCGAGGTCGGCACCGACGACGCGGTGCTCGCGGCGTTGTCGGCCGCCCAGGCAGGGGAGCTGACGGAGGCTCGATCCGCCCTCGACGACCTGCTCCACGACGACGGGTACGGGGGCGGCGACCTCCTGCGGGAGATCCTCCGCGTCGCCCGCTCGAAGTCTGACGCCTCGCCCGAGGCGGTCGCCCGACTGCACGCGCTCGCGGGAGAGGTCGACCTCGACCTCGTCGAGGGGAGCGACGATCGCATCCACCTCACCCACCTGCTCGCCGCGTGGGGTGCCGGGCGGTCGACGACCGAGGCGGCCGTCCGCGACCCCGCCGACGCATGAGCGCGGCACCTGACTCGACGGCCCCGGCAGCCCGATCCGCCTCGATCGAGCCGCGGTCGCTGCCCGACCCGCTTCCAGACATCGCACACGGGAGCGGGCGCCGCGTCGTCGCCCCATTCGCGCTCGCGCTCCCGTTTCTGGTACTCGTCCCGCCGGTGGGCCTGCTGCTGCTCGCGGTCGGCGCCTTCTCGGTGTACTTCTACCGCGACCCCGAGCGCGACCCGGCGGGCGAGGGGATCGTCTCGCCGGCCGACGGTCACGTCTCGGTGATCCGCGAGGACGGCGACCGCGTCCGCGTCGGCGTGTTCATGAGCCCGCTCGACGTCCACGTGTGTCGGGCGCCCGCCGACGGGGCGGTGACGCGCCTCGACCACCGCGGCGCGGCCCACAAGCCGGCGTTCGCCAAGGAGTCCGAGCGCAACGAGCGCTTCGAGTACAGCCTCATCGACAGGGAGGGTGACACCGACGGCGAGGGCGGGACCGCCGACGATGGCGATGCGGACGACCAACCGAGTACGGACGCCGACCGCACCGACGGCGCGCTCATCGCGGGCTGGTTCGCGCGCCGGATCACCCCCTACGTTTCGCGTGGAGACGCGCTCACACGCGGCGAGCGACTCGGCTACATCGCGTTCGGATCGCGCGCCGACGTCGTGCTCCCCGAGGGGTACGACGCCGCAGACGTGCGCGTACGCCGGGGAGAGAAAGTCAGAGCGGGCGAGTCGGTCATCGCGCGCCGCGACTGACTGGACCCGAATCTGCCCCCGCTGTTCACTTACACTCCGCACTCCCTCGCGACCGTGTGGGTTATCCGCACCACCGAGCCACCTTCTGCCATGCCGGGGAATCCGAAGGGCGACCGCCGGGAGCGCGAACTCGTCAACAGGCTCCACGACGCCGGCTTCGCGGTGATGCGCGCGCCCGCCAGCGGCTCCTCCACCGACCGCGAGCTCCCGGACGTGCTCGCGGGCGACGGCCGCGTCTTCTACGCCGTCGAGGCGAAGTCCTCCTCGGGGGACCCAATCTACCTCCGCGGCGAGGAGGTCGAGGCGCTCATTTACTTTGCGCGCAACTTCGGCGCCGCCCCGAAGATCGGCGTCCGCTTCGACCGCGAGGACTGGTACTTCTTCCACCCGGGCGACCTGCACGTCACCAACGGCGGCAACTACCGCGTGAAGAAGGAGGCGGCGCTGGCCGACGGCGAGACCATCGACGACCTGCTGGCGGCCAGCGAGGACACCGAGTCCGACACCAGCGTGAGTGAGGTGCTCAACGCCGTCGAGCAGGGCGTACTCTCGGCCGAGGAGGCGGAGGAGATGCTGTAAGTCGGTTGGTTGCGGCTGCCGGGTCGGTTCGCTACACGTAGCCGCTCACGACCTCGACCGCACGCTCGTACGGAAACGGCCCGCCGAGGTCGGATAGTCGCTCGTGAAGCGCCGACTCGAACGCGCGCCGCCGGTCGCCCAGCGTCTCCGGCGAGCAGAACGACAGCGACAGGACGTAGCCGACGACCGCGTCGGCATCGAGGACACGCCGCTCCGTCGTCGTCGCCGATTCGACCGCCGTGAACCCGGCGTCTCGGAGGTGGTCGCCCCACGTGCGGTCGTACTCGACGGGGCCGGTGCGGTCGGGGACGTCGTCGACGTACTCCGCGACGACCTCGTGCACTGTCTCCTGCCAGTCCTCGGTTCCTTTCGTGAGCCACTCCGTGTCCGAGACGAGCGCGACGCCCCCGCCCGGGTCCGTCACGCCGCGGATCCGTTCGAGCGTCGCCGCGCTGTGCATCCAGTGGAACGACCGGCCCATCGTCGTGAGCTGGAACGCCCCCGAGAGGGCGTCGAGGCTCCCGATATCGGTGTCGTCGCCCTCGACGAACCGGACCGACTCTGCGCTCGCGTCGCCGGCGCGCTCGCGGGCGGCCGCGAGCATCGCCGGACTCGGGTCGACACCGACGACGGCGGCCGCGTGGGACGCGAGCGGGACGGCGAGTTCGCCGGTGCCACAGCCCACATCGAGGACCCGCGCGCCAGGGTCGTCGGCGCGGAGGTCGAAGCGGTCGCACAGAAGCTCGACCACCGCGTCGCCGTAGCCGGGCCGGTGGCTGGCGTAGTGGGTGGCCGTGCTCTCGAAGCGTGGCCCGTCGGCCATCGTGGGCGTCAAACGACGCGCCTTGATAAAAGGGCTGTCGTCGCCTCAGATCCCGATCACGGGCGTCCCCGGCCGCTCGCCGGGGTCGAGCCGTCGGAGCCGTGAGGCGGGGAAGCCGTACCGCTTGCGCCCGGAGACGTCAAGCGGGCCGGGGCTGGCGGGGGCGTTCCCGACGTACACCGCCTCGATCACCGGCTCGTGGACGCCGTAGTCGGCGTTGGTCTCGTAGTCGCTGATCCGCTTCCCGTCCTTGGTGCGGTACTCGTCGGCCCGCGTCGCCCTGATGCCGGTGACGACGAGCAGCTCGTCGGTCTCGCGGTCGCGGACGAACGAGCCGACGGCGGGGCGGTGGTCGCCACAGAGGAACGCCCCCGTCTCGCGGGCCGGGACGAACACGCCGCTTCCGCAGACCGCGCAGGCGGCGACGCGCTCGCCCGGAGCGGGCACGCGGCCGATGCCGACCGCCATGTCGACCCGGCGGAGGTGCTTACAATGGTTCCCGCGGATCGCGTGGTCCGGGCAGGTGCAGGTCTCGCTCCCGAGGTCGACGACGTACGTGCCTCCTTCGGTATCGACGAGATACTGGTCGTCGTCGCGGAGGGCGTACACCGCCATCGGCTCCGTGCGAGCGCGGACGGTTCGCGCGGCGTCGCCGGCTTCGGCGTCGCCGCCGCCGTCCGGGCCGCCGGGTCCGTCGGGCCCGTCCGGTTCCTCGGGTGCGTCGCCGGGGATCGGAGTTCGACCGCGCGCGCCGCGGTCGTCCCGGACGCCGTCGCGACTTCGGCTCGGTCGCTCGTCGGTGGTGAGTGCGGGTGCCATGTGAACGACCGAGATACGCGTCGAGCGAACCTAAGCCCTCGGTCGCTCCGAGTCGACCGCTCCAGACCGGACGGGTTCGCTCGTCCGCTGCGCGGCCGATCCGGGGGCTGGCGGTCGCTTCGAAGCCCTTTTGCCGGGTCCACGGGTACGCCGGAGCATGGAACTCGACGCCGAAATGCGCCGCAAGATCGCCGTCTCCGTCGGCGCAGTCGTCGTCTTCATCGCGCTCTTGATTTTCATCGGGATCCAGTACACCAACGGACACGACCTCAGCGAGATCGGCGCGTACTACTTCGTCGGCGCGATCGGACTGTTCATCGTGCTGATGGCCGCCGCGGGCATGCTTCTCGACCGCGGCGAGTAGGGTCGTCCCGCTCAGGCGGCCGCGCCGCCGGCGTCCGACTCGTCTCTGTCGCGCCAGTCGACGACCTCGTCGGCCTCGCCAAGCGACCGGCTGTAGTACTCCAGCGGATGCGGCGCGACGCTGCGGTGGTTGTGCTCGTTCTCGCAGATCCCGTACTCGCCGAGCGTCCGGCACGAAGGCGGGGGGTACTGCGCGCCGGAGTCGTCCCGGAGGTACGCGAAGCGATCGGCGACGAGTTCGGGGTCTAGCCCCGACAGGGCGACGGCCTCCTCGGCGTCGAGGTTGAGCCCCGCAAGGAACGCGAGCAGCGAGAAGCGCTCGTGGGGGTCCAGGTCGTCCCCCGCCTGCGCGCGACCCAGCAGCTTCGCGACGCACGGCGGGAAGTGCTCGGGTGCGACCACGTCGAGGTCGGCCGTGACGCTCCGGTCGGCGAGCAGGTCGCGCAGGTCGCTGATCTCGGCTTCCAGTTCGTCGGCCAGCTCCTCGCCGACGCCCTCGAACGGCAGCCCGTCGCCGACGCGGTCCTCGACGGCCTCGCGGAGCAGGCGATACAGCTCCTCGCGCTCGGTGCGCACCTCCCCGGCGACGAGTTCGCGGTTGACGAGCCGCCAGTCGTCGCCCCAGTCGGGGTCGACGTACGAGAGGTACGCGCCGACGCCGAGCCAGAGCCACGTCCCCTCCACCTGCCCGGGTTTCGGCTCCTCGACTCGGACGGCACCGTTCAGGTCGAACTCCCGTAGCAGCGCGTCCCGATCGACGCGTGCGGGGTCGCGGCGGGCGCCGTCGTCGCGGTCGCGCTCGACGTCCTCGGTGAAGCGGCGGTAGGCGGTGGCCGCCTCGGCCTCTGCGTACTTCTCGACGGCCGCGCGGGAGTCGAGCAGTGAGACGAGGATCCGCGCGATGGGATACGACAGGAGTTCGTCGCGGGCGTCCCACCCGCGGTCGTCGTCCGCCTCGACGGTGCCCTCGGTGAGCGCGCGCTCGACCCGCTCGCGGCCGCGGTCGACTGCCGGGTCGCCGTCGGCGACGAGCGCCGCGAGGTCGACGCCCGACTCGCGGACGGCCTCGCGGGCCGCCGCGAAGAACGGATACCGGGCGTGTTGCGGCTCCATGATCGCGTGTTGGTGGTGGTGGCCGGGGGTTAAGCGCGACGGTCTAGGGGGAACCGACGCGGCTCACGCCGACTCGAAGCCGTCCTCCCAGCGGAACGTCCCGTTCCGTTGAACCACCTCACCGTCGACGAACAGCCGCGAGTCCTCCGACATATCCGTGATCAGGTCGACGTGGACCGCCGAGTCGTTGCCCGCCTCGCCATCGGGGAGGCAGGCGTCGTAGGCACGCCCGACCGCGAGATGGACGGTGTCGCCCATCTTCTCGTCGAAGAGAATGGAGTCGGTGAAGCGGTCGATCCCGCGATTCATCCCGATGCCGAGTTCTCCGAGTCTCCGTGCCCCCTCGTCGGTGTCGAGCACGTCCGCGATCGCCTCCTCGCCCTGTTCGGCGGCGAAGTCGACCACCTCGCCGTCCTCGAAGGCGAGCGAGACGCCCTGCACGCGCCGGGCGTCGATGGTCATCGGAACTTCGAAGAACACCTCGCCCTCGGTGGCGTGGGGGGCGGTGAACACCTCTCCCGACGGGAGATTGTGGGAGTCGTAGGCGACCGAGGCTGCGGAATTGACCGCCGTACGCCCCTCGATGGACATCGTGAGATCCGTCCGATCCTTCTCGATGCGGACCTCGCTGCCGGCGTCGAGGACCTCCTTCATGTTCGCCATCTCGTCGGCCAGCGACTCCCAGTCGCGGAGGACGGCGTCGTAGACGAACTCCTGATACTCCTCGTAGGCCATCCCGGCCTGCTGGGCGAGCGAGCGTGTCGGGTGGACGGTCGACACCCAGTCGGTGTCCATCCGCGCCTCGCGGGCGGCCGTGCCCGCCTTGCGCGCGGCCGTCCGGCGGTCGCCGTCCACGTCCGCCAGCGCTGTGGTGTTTCGTCCGCCGCCGACGCGGAGATACACGTCTGCGGCCGAAAGCATCGCCAGTTCGGGGTCGCTGCCGGCCAACTCGCGGTCGTCGTCGCCGGCGCGGAGGAACGCGCGGCTCACCTCGCTGGAGCCGTAGGTACTCAACAGCGTCGCCTCGCGCTTCCCCAGTTCCGCGGCCACCGCGACCGCCAGGTCGTGGGCGCCCTCGGCCACGTCCATCACGACCTGATCGCCCGCCTCAACGCGGGCGCTCCAGTCGACCAGCACCTCGGCGTGCTCGCGCACTCGGTCGTCCATGGGGGATGACTCGGCGGGTGCGCGCGTAAGTTCGACGCTTCCGGGCGGTCCGGCCGCGGTCCCGGCGCCCACGACGCCCCCGCACGCTGCGCCGCTCCCGCACATCGCAACGCCTACGCCCTGCCTCGCCGACGCGCCGGTATGCGCATGCAACTCGGCGTGATCGGACTCGGTCGCATGGGGCAGATCGTCGTCGACCGCGTTCTCGACGCCGGTCACAACGTGGTCGCGTTCGATCTGGACGCGGAGGCAACCGCCGCGGCCGCCGAGGCCGGCGCGGAGCCGGCCGACTCGGTGGCGGACCTGTACGAGCGGCTCAGCGACGGCGGCGACGGCGAGGGAGCCGACGCAGGCGCCCGCATCTGGCTGATGGTCCCCGCCGGCGACCCCGTCGACGCCACCCTCGACGAGCTGGAGCCGCACCTCGACGGCGACGACGTGGTCGTCGACGGCGGGAACTCCTACTTCGAGGACTCCGTCCGCCGCGCGGAGGCGACCGACGCGGCGTACCTCGACTGCGGTACTTCCGGCGGTCCCGCCGGCGCCGAGTTGGGCTTCTCGCTGATGGTCGGCGGCCCCGAGTGGGCCTACGAGGAGCTCTCTCCGGTGTTCGACGCCGTCGCCACCGGCCCCGACGGTCACGACCGCATGGGTCCGGCGGGCTCGGGCCACTACGTGAAGATGGTCCACAACGGCGTCGAGTACGCGCTGATGCAGGCGTACGGGGAGGGGTTCGAGCTGCTCCATCGCGGCCGGTACGACCTCGATCTGGAGGCCGTCGCGCGGACGTGGAACAACGGCGCGGTCATCCGCTCGTGGCTGCTGGAGCTGTGTGAGGAGGCGTTCCGCGAGGAGGGCAACGACCTCGGCGACGTGGCCGACCGCATCGAGGGCGGCTCCACCGGTACCTGGACCGTGCAGGAGGCGCTCGAACAGGAAGTCCCCGTGCCGCTCATCTACCAGGCGCTGGCCGAGCGGTTCGACTCCCGCGAGGAACGATTCGGGCGGCGGCTCGCCAGCCGGCTGCGGTACGGCTTCGGACGGCACGAGGTCCCACGGCGGGACGATTGACATCCTCCTCCGCCTGAAGGCGGAGGAATCCCGACGGCGTTTGGGATATTAGAGTTTGCAGTCTACCACTTGTTCCTGCGGTTGGAATCGAATTTCTATAAGTCGCCGTCGCTCCCGCGAACACGTTCGCCGTCGCCGACTTCGGTGGTTCCCGCCGTCGGTGGATAATCACAACCCTTGTTACCCCCCGCTCCATAGCCGCGGGCATGGTAGACCCCGTGGCTATCGGGTTCGGCGCGGGCCTCGTGTTGGTCTTCGTCGCCCTGCACGTCGCCCGCGGCACCGGCTGGGAGGCCACCGCGGACATCTCCGAGGAGGTCATCGAGCGGCGGGCCTCCACCGTCGAGGAGACGGAGTTCCCTGAGCCGGGGAGCCGCGCCATCGGGGGCGGGAGCGTCCCCGCGGGCGCGGTCGCCGCCGGCGAGGATGGGGAGCTGGAGGAGGGCGCGGCGGCCGAGGACTCGGTCGGTCCCGGCGACATTCCCGACGACGAGATCGAGTACTTCGAGGTCGAGTTCGCCAAGGAGGGCGACACTATCGAGGTCGCCAACAACGAGACCGTCTTAGAGGCCGGCGAAGACGAGGGCTGGGACATGCCCTACGCCTGCCGGCAGGGCCAGTGCGTCTCCTGTGCCGGGCAGATAACCTCCGGCGGCAACGCCGAGGAGTACGTCGAACACGACGACCAGCAGATGCTCGACGACGCCGAACTCGACGAGGGGTACACCCTCACCTGCGTCGCGTACCCCCGCGCCGACTTCGCGATCGAGACCGGCGAAGCGCCCTAACGCGCCGCAGCGACCCGCGACCTGTTCTTCCGAGTTCGCAGCGTTTCACCACCTCGACCCTTCAGCGGCGGCATCGACCGCCGGAGCGTGGTCGCCCATGCGGTCCGTCTCGCGCCGGTTCCGAAGGCTTATTCGCCGGGGCGCGGTACGAGGCTGTGAGGGCGGCTAGTTCAGCGGACAGAACGCTTGGTTCCGGACCAAGAGGTCGGGGGTTCAAATCCCTCGTCGCCCGCTATCTCTCGCACCACACCGTGACGAACGGCACGAACGTAGTGAGTGCCGTGAGGAACCGTGCCGCGTGTGTCGCTTCTGCGAGAGGGATTTGAAGTAGACCGGACGCGCGCAGCGCTAGCGAGCACGTCCAGGCGTGGTTCACGGACGAGCATCGCGAGTCCGTGCGCAGGGAGGAAGCGAGCGGCAGCGAGCGAAGCGACCGCGTTCAAATCCCTCGCCGCTCGTTTTTCGGCGAACCACACCGCGCGCACCGCGAGCACGGCGTAGCGCGTGTGGACCGGGGGGACCGTCTCAGAACGCGTACGTCATCATCGCCTCGTCGACGTGCTCGCCGTCGATGGTGTAGTGGTCTCTCCGGATCGCCTCGGTCTCCCAGCCGTGGTCGTCGAGGAACTCCAGTGCGGCGGCGTTCGTCACCGGAACGCTGTTGTACACCTTCCGGAAGCCGTTGGCTTCCGCCCAATCGAGGCCGCGCCGGAGGAGCTTCCCACCGATCCCGGACCGGCGGTGCTCAGGGACGACGCCCACGGTCTGCTGGGCGGTCTCACGCACCCGCGACACCTGCGGCAGGTCGAGGTGCGTCCACCCGACGAGGTCGCCGTCGACCGCGGCGACGAAGAACACCCGCGACTCAACCGAGTTGTGTCTCGTCACGGTGTCCTCGTACAGCAACTGCTCCGCGATGGTCTCGGCGACGACGTACGTCTCCTCGTCGGTGACCGCGCGGATCGCCGCGACCAGCCCCTCGAAGTCGTCCTGTCGCGCCGGTCGGATGGTGAACGTCGTGTTCGCGCTCCCGTACTCCTCGACGGCGCCAACGTCGAGCGCGACGCGGAGCGTCCCGCCGTCCTCGTCGAGATACCCCCGTGACTCCAGTCGATCCAGTTCTCGCTCGAACTCTTCGGCCGGCGCCGACACCGTCTGTTGGACGATGTGCCGGTTCGCAGTCCCGTGTCGCTCGACGTACTCGTAGATCCGCTTGCTCACCTCGGATTCGAACGTTGGCCGCTCGGCGATCTCCATACGGGACCGTTCGCGCCCTGAGGTTTAGCGTTTGGCACGTGGTACCATTCTACGTGGCACCTGGGGTACCGACCTACTCCCAGGGCTTCACGAGCACCTTCACGGCCTCCCGTTCGTCCATCATGCGGTATCCCTCGGGGACGCCGTCGAGGTCCACGGTCTCGGTGAAGATCGGCGCGGGGTCGAGCGTCCCCTGGAGCACGTCGGCCAGCAGCTCCTCGGCGTACGCCCGGACGGGCGCGACGCCGCCGCGGAGCGCGACGTTGTCGCCGAAGAACGGGAACAGGTCGACGCCGCCCTCCATCCCGTGGGGGACCCCGACGTAGCCGACGGTGCCGCCCGGGCGGGCGGCCTCCACCGCGGTCTCCATCGCCGACGACGCGCCGACGCACTCGAGCACGTGGTTGGCGCCGCCGTCCGTGATGTCGAGCACCGCGTCGACGGCTGCCTCGCCGCGCTCGGCGACCGTGTGGGTGGCACCGAACTCCTCGGCGATCTCCAGGCGGTCCTCGTGGTGGCCGACGGCGACGATCCGCTCGGCGCCCAGCCGGCGGGCGGCGGCGACGCCGCACAGGCCGACCGCGCCGTCGCCGACGACGACCGCGTCCTCGCCGGCTTCGACGCCCGCCGAGAGGGCGGCGTGGTGGCCGGTCCCCATCACGTCGGTGAGCGGGAGCAGCGACCGGAGGGCGTCCTCGTCGTCGGCGTAGCGGTCGGGCACCCGGACGAGCGTGCCGTCGGCGTGCGTCGAGCGGACGAACTCGCCCTGGGCGCCGGCGTTGTCGCCGCCCCAGGAGTCGCGGTTCACGCAGGAGGTGTGCAGCCCCTTGCGGCAGAACTCACAGGAGCCGCAGGAGATGGCGAAGGGCGCGAGCACGCGGTCGCCCGGCTCGACCGAGCGCACGTCGTCGCCGACCGCCTCGACGACCCCCATCGGCTCGTGACCGACGCCGGTGCCGGCGTCGCGGTCGCTCTCCCCGCGGTAGAACCACAGGTCCGACCCGCAGATCGCAGTGTGGGTCACGCGGACGATGGCGTCGGTCGGCTCCTCGATCTCGGGCTTGTCGACCTCCTCGACCCGGATGTCGCCGGGGCCGTGGAACACTGCTGCGCGCATACGAATCTCCACGGTTGCCCGCGGCTTCAACCCCAGCGTGTCGGCGAACGCGGGGGTCACCGCGTTGCGTGTCGCTTCCCGACGCCGTGTCGTCGCGTTCGACCATCGACGGCTCGCCGCGCTCGGGCGTCAGGCCGGCGGCGCCAGCTTCGACCGGCGGACCGTCAGGGTCGCGCCGCAGTCGGGGCACGTCAGCGCCTCGACGCCGTCGCGGTCGCGGTCGCGCACGACCCAGTCGCCGTCGGCCGGCGCGGCGTGGCCGCACTCGGGGCAAAACAGCGTGTTCTTCGGGGGCGGTCGGGGGCTGGGTGTGGAGGGGTCGTCCATATCCCCCGATACGCGCTCGGGACGGATAACCTCGTCCCCGGAATTCTCACACGAGAGAGTCTCTCACCCTCGATCGTGTCATAATCGGCCGCTCGGCGAGAACACCCTCTTGGGGTCCCACTCCCGCTTGGTCTCCCGGAGCCACTCGTAGTTGTCGCCGTACACGTCCCGCGCCGCGTCCTCGCCGCGCTCGGTGCCCGAGAAGTTCGGCAGTTCGCCGGACACGTCTCCCACGTCTCGGACCAGTTCAGCCGACTCGCGGGCCCACGAGACGTGCTCCTCGTCGGCGTCGGGGTGGCCCCAGCAGGCCTCGAAGTTGAGGACGACCTCGGCGTCGCGCTCGGGGACCGCCGTGTCGCCGGGGCCGAGGTCGGCGATCGCGCCGCCCATCGGCCAGACGACGACGGTGCTGTCGGGCCCCCCGTCCGGGGCGCCCGGGAGCGCGGCCATCCGCTCGGCGACAAGGGCGACGAGGTCGTCGGTGAACGACTCGACAGCGACCGACTTCCAGTAGTAGCGCTCGCCGGCGGCCGAGTCGCCGCCGAGGTACCGCTGCAGTTCCCGGTACGGAACGCGTTCGGCGTGGTCGAACAGCGGTTCCGCGGCGTCGCTGCCGCGGCTCGCGATGTCCTCGCTCTCCCGGTCGGCCTCGCGAGCGAGGTCACGAAACGGCGCGAGCGAGCGCTCGCCCTCGGCGGCCGGGCCGGCGTGGGCACCGATGACGCACAGCGCGAGATCGCCCGCGCGGTCGTCGGGGAACCCCGGCTCGTCGGGCACCCGCGCGACGTACGGCGAGACGTTCGTCTCCCGAGAGGCGTCCCGAAGCAGCCGTCGGTACGCGCGCAGCAGCGCCGCGATCCCGTCGGCGTCATCGACCGGGAACCACGTGTCGCACATCGCCACCTCCGCAGGGACCGACACGAGGTCGAACGCCAACTCGACGGCGACGCCGAAGTCGCCGCCGGCGCCCCGGACCGCGCGGAACAGGTCCGAGTTGGTGTCCGGACGTGCCGTGACGCGCTCGCCGGCGGCGGTCACCAAGTCGACCCGGCGGAGGCGGTCGCACGCCAGCCCGTGCGCCCGCGAGAGGTAGCCGGTGCCGCCGCCGAGCGTCAGGCCGGCCACGCCGACCTCCGGGGCGACGCCCTGCGGGGTCGCGAGGCCGTGTTCGGTCGTCGCCGCGTCGAGTTCGCCGATAGTGACGCCCGGCTCGACCGTCGCGGTCCCCGCCTCCGGGTCGACCGTCACCGCTCGCATCGCGCCCACGTCGCACACGAGCACGCCGTCGCCCGTCGAGGTGCCCACCGAGGAGTGGCCGCCCGACCGCGTCGCGATCCCGAGTCCGGTCTCCCGGGCGGTGTCGACGACGCGCGCGACGCCCTCGGGCGTCGTGGGGTACGCGACGGCCGCCGGGAACCCGGAGACGTACCCGTTCCAGACGCGGCGGGCGTCGCCGTAGCGATCGTCGTCGGGCATCACGACCGCCCCGGGAAACAGCGTCCGCCACTCGCCGACGGCCTCGCGCGCCACCGGCGCCGCATCGCCGGTCAGCGACGCCGCCAGCGACGCGAGCGTCTCCGCGTGCGCCTCGACGAGCCCGCGGGCGTCGTCGCGACTGAACTCCGCGTCGGCCGCCGCGGCCGCAGCCCGCTGCGATTCGTCGATCATATCACTGGGTACAACCTCTCGGAGGTGAAAAAACCCGTCGCGGCAGCGGTCGCCCGTGCCGCGTCGGGACCGCCGGCGACGCCGACAGCACAACGGCTTTCGGACCGGCGCGCGGACCCCCGGTATGGACCGACGCCGGGCGGTGGCGTACGCGCGGGTCGGGGTCGCCTACCCCGTCGCCAGCGTCGCCGCCGCCGCGGGGCTCGCGTGGCTCCTCGGGTGGGACCCCGGGCTCGCGATCCTCGCGCTGTCGATGGCCGCTGCGGCGACGCTGACCGGACTGCTCGTCTCGGAGACCGGGGGGATGCGCCCGCCGGAGGCGGATCGGGGGCGCGAGCAACAGCGCGGGGTCCTCGGGCTCGGCGGGAACGGCGGCGGCCCCGGTGGGGCCGGGGACGCCGACCTCCCGGACGTGGCCCGGAGCCGTCGGGCGCGCCTACGGGCGTTCTCGCTGGGACTGTTCGTGCTCACCGCCGCGCTGGTGCTGGTGCTCGGCGGCGTCTTGCCCGGGATCTGAGCGGCCGGCCTACCGAACGCGCTTCCGGTACAGCGTGTTTGCCGAGCGCGCGTCGAGCCGGTCGACCAGCCTCTCGGTCGTCTCCCCGTCGAAGGCCGACGGCTCGACGTAGATCCAGGGCTCGCCGTCGACGCGGCGGCCCCCGAGGACCCGGTCGCCGGCGTCAACGCGGCGGCGGGCCTCGCCGGGGTCGGGCCCGGCTCCCTGCACCAGCACCGCCCACGGTTCGTAGTCGCACGCGGCGTAGAACCCCTCCACGTCGCCCGCGACCGCGACCTCGACCCGGGGGGCCCGCTCGGCCGCGCGATCCTCGAACGCGGCGAGGAGCCGTCGGCCGATTCCCGCGCCGCGTCGCTCCGGCACCACCGCGATCCGGTCGAGCACGACCGCGTCGGGCGCCTCGCCCGTCGGGTCCTCCTCGGGTCGCCGCGGCCGCCCGTGTGCCTCGCCGACGGGGTCGCCGTCGTCGTCGGCGACGACGAACAGGTCCGAATGGGCGTCGTACCGATCGCGGATCGTCCCGGGGGAGGTTTCGCCCCCGCCGTGCTCGCGGGCGAGACGGATCAGCGACGACAGGTCGTCGCCGTCGGCGGGTCGGACGTGCACGGCGTGGATCGACGGTCGCGACGAGCAAAACCGTGACGCGGTGGCGACGGACGACGCCGCCGCTATCGGACGAGGCGTCGAAAGAATCGTGGTCGGTCGGGAGGCGGTGCGCGTCGGCGTCGACGGTGGGGTGGTGCGTGCCTGACCGGCGCTTACATCGCGCCGCCCATGCCGCCCATGCCGCCCATGCCGCCCATACCGCCCATGCCGCCGGCGCCGCCGGGGCCGCCGGCGGGCTCGTCGCCGCCGTCGTCGGTGCCGCCGCCCTTCAGGTCGCCGGCGGCGATGACGTCGTCGATGCGGAGGATCATCGTCGCCGCCTCGGTGGCGGACTCGATGGCCTGCGTCTTGACGCGGAGCGGCTCGACGACGCCCTCGGCCTCCATGTCGATCACATCGCCCGTGTAGGCGTCGAGGCCGGCGCCGAACTCGCCGCCGTCGTGGCGGGCGCGCAGGTCGACCAGCGAGTCGATCGGGTCGAGACCGGCGTTCTCGGCGAGGGTGCGCGGGATGATCTCCAGCGCGTCGGCGAACGCCTCGACGGCCAGCTGCTCGCGGCCGCCGACGGAGTCGGCGAAGTCACGCAACTGCAGCGCCAGCTCGGTCTCAGGGGCGCCGCCGCCGGGGAGCACCTGCCCGTCCTGCAGCGTCGTGCGGACGACGCCCAGCGAGTCCTCGATGGCGCGCTCGACCTCGTCGACGACGTGCTCGGTGCCGCCGCGGAGGACGAGCGTGACCGAGCGGGCGTCCTCGACATCCTCGACGAAGATACGCTCGTCGCCGCCGATGTCCTTCTGGGCGACGGAGCCGGCGAAGCCAAGGTCGCTCTCCTCGAGGTCGTCGAGGTTGGCGACGACGCGGCCGCCCGTCGAGCGGGCCAGCCGCTGGAGGTCGGACTCTTTCGCGCGGCGGACGGCGAGGATGCCCTCCTGCGCGAGGTAGTGCTGGGCCATGTCGTCGATGCCGTCGCCGACGAAGACGACATCCGTGCCGACGGCGCTCAGCTTGTCGACCATCTCTTTGAGCTGCTGTTCCTCCTGATCGAGGAACTGCTGGAGCTGGTCGGGGTCGGTGACGTTGACCTCGGCGTCGATCTCGGTCTCCTTGACCTCGATGGCGCCGTCGAACAGCGCCACGTTGGCGTCCTCGACCGCGTAGGGCATGTTCTCGTCGACGCGCTCCTTGTCGACGATGACGCCCTCGATGAGCTCGGAGTTGCCGATGGCGCCGCCGACGACGGTCTCGACGGAGACGTTGTCGGTGTCGACGGTACCGTCGTCGTCCCGGACGGCGAGCACGGCGTCGACGACCAGTTCGGCGAGCGTGTCGCGGGCGGACTCGGCGCCCTTGCCCGTCATCGCCGTCGCGGCGATCTTCTCGAGCGTCTCGCGGTCGTCCGCGGTGACATCGATGGCCTGCTCGTCGAGGACCTCCTTGGCCTTCTCGGCGGCCTGGCGGTACCCCTGCGCGATGGTCGTCGGGTGGACCTCCGAGTCGATGAGCTCCTCGGCCTGATCGAGCAGCTCACCGGCGATGACAACGGCCGTCGTCGTGCCGTCGCCGACCTCGTCTTCTTGGGTCTCGGAGACCTCGACAATCATGTTGGCCGCCGGGTGGTCGATGTCCATCTCCTTCAGGATGGTCACGCCGTCGTTCGTGACGACGACCCCGCCCGAGGAGTCGACGAGCATCTTGTCCATCCCTTTCGGTCCGAGCGTGGTGCGGACGGACTCCGCGACGGCCTTGCCGGCCGTGATGTTCATCGACTGGGCGTCCTTGCCCGACGTTCGCTGGCTGTCCTCCGAGAGTACGATCATGGGCTGGTTGCCCATCCGCTGGCGCTGAGACATGAGTCACTCTGTGATTGTTTTCGATTCTATAAAAACCTTTCGGCAAGAGTTCGTCAACGGCTCGCACGGCTCCGTTGCGTGCGCATGTGATGCGTTCTCATGGTTTATTTATATACGGGACTGTCGGCGTCGATTCCCCTCGGTGTCTGGAGGTAGCAGTCGGTGACCCGCGGCTGGCTCCGGGAAGGATACGAGGAAGAATCGGAGACTGAGGGCTGACGGCGAGCGCAGCGGCGGCCGCCCTACCGCGGCTCCTCGGCGTTGCCGGAGGGGGTCGACAGGTCGGGCGCGCCGTGGATCTCGTTGTGCTTGCGCTCCAGGAACGAGTAGACGGCGCCGTGGGGTGCGCCGTCGAGGATCATCCCCGTCGCGCGGCGGATGGCTTCGACCTCCTCGGGTTGGCCGATGACGCCGAGGGTGGTCCCCTTGATGACGACTTCCGCGCCGGAGAGGTCCTCCATCAGTTCGCGCGTGCGGCCGTTCTCGCCGATGAGGCGGCCCTTCTGGCGCTGGAGGTCGTTCTTGTTGCGGGTCTCCGATGCGAGGTCGACCAACTCGAACCGTCGCAGGTCGTGCTCCAACAGCGAGAGGGCCGACTCGGGCGTGAACCCGCGGCCGATGGCGCGGACGATGTCGGGAGCGACCAGGCCGGCGACCGGGTCGCCGACGGCATCGATGGCGACCGAGCCAGACTCGGAGTCGATGTCGAGTCGGACCTCGGCGCGGTCTTCGATCTCCCGCATCGTCTCGCCGCCCTCGCCGATGAGCACGCCGATACGGTCCTGCGGAACCTTCACGTGCTGCATACACCCGAATTTCGGCCGGACGCGGATAAGAGTTCCTTCGGGAACCCGCCGCGTCAGCGGGTCACACGCGTGAACTGTCGATCACACGCCGGCGGAGTCTCTGGGTCATTCGTCGGCACCACCGTCGCCGGCGCGGTCGGCCGGGTTCGGATCGGTGTCGGGCTCGGGGTCGGCGGCCGGCTCCGGCTCGGGGTCGGTGACGTACTCGTGGAGGTCGTCGGCCTCCGTGTCGAGCCCCTGTCGGGAGAAGAAGGAGGCGACGTTGCGGCAGTCGCGTCGGAGGAACTCCTCGGCGTTCGGGTGGTGGACCGTCACTGCCTGCCCGAGATCGATGACGACCAGCTCCCCGTCGTGGATGATGAGGTTGTACTCCGAGAGGTCGCCATGGATCAGTCCCGCCGAGTACAGGCGGCGCATGTACTCGCGGACGACCTCGAAGGCGGTCTCGGGGTTCTCGACCGACACCTCGGCGAGCCGGCGCGCGCGGTCGTCGGCGTGGCCGACCAGCTCCATCACGAGGACGTTGCGCTGGACCGCGATGGGCTGGGGCACACGCACGCCCGCCTTCCGCGCGCGATAAAGGTTCGAGAATTCCTTGCGCACCCACGCGACGACGACCTGCTTCTTGTCCGAGCCGATCCCCTCGAAGCGGGGGTCGCCCTCGAGGTAGTCGCGCATGTGCCGGAAGTTCGAGGTGTTAATCCGGTACACCTTCGCGGCCACCTCGCGCTCGTCGGCGCCCAGCGCCTCGTACACGTTTGCCTCCTTCCCCGTGGACACCGGGCCGCCGAACGCGACGATATGGCCGTCGCGGGTGAGCTTGTACAGCGCCGCGAGGGTGGCGTCGTCGAACACCGACGCCTCGACTTTGAACTGCTCGGTGTTCTTGACGCGCTTGCGGAACTCGTCGAACTCGTCGTCCTGTCTGCGGGCGATCTCGTCGGCCTCGGTCTGGGCGATCTCCTCGAGGTCGAGGTCCTCCCACTCGTCGCCCGGCGCGTCCGCCTCGTCGGGTTCGACGAACCCGAACTCTCCGGTCATCTTCTCTTCTGTACGCGCTCGGGAGTGAAAAGCACCGGCACCCCGAGGGCGCCGTCGCGTCGCCGCGACCGGGGTCGACTCAGGCGATGTGGCCCTCGTCGCGCAACTGATCGGCGTCCTGGCTCTCGTAGCGGTGTTCGATGTCCGCCTTCTCGTCCTGCCAGTCCCAGGGGCTGACGAGGACGAGGTCGCCCTCCCGGATCCAGGTCCGTTTTTGCATCCGGCCGGGGATGCGCGCGGTGCGTTCGACGCCGTCGTTGCACCGGACCTTCACGCGGTTGGCGCCGAGCATCTCCGTCACCTCCGCGAACACTTCGTCGTCGTCGGGCATTCGGAGGTTCTTGCGACCCGTCGAGTCGCCGTCGCTCATACTCTTGTGTTCTCACGTCCGACAGTTAAACTCGGTGGGTGCGTGGCCGAACGGAGGTGAGACCACGACAACGCGAACACCGTGCGCCGACAGCAGGGCGACCCGTAAGCGGGCACGACGAACTCGCCGCGCTTTTCACCGCCGATCGCCACGACCGGGTATGATCGACAAACTCGGCACCGCCGGGATCGCCGGCGCCCTCATGCTGCTGGCGGGGCTCGCGCTCGTCGCGTGGTCGGCGCCGATCGTCGCGGTCGGCTTGGCGCTCGTGCTCGCGGGTACCGGCCTCGTGGTGAAGGGGCTCGCGACCGGCCTGCTGAAGCAGTTCGGATTCGCATAACACCGGTTTCCGGGACCTGGCGGCCGCGAACCCGACGACTCCCGTATTTCGTCGCTACGACCTGTCCAGCTCGCGCAGCACCTCACGGCCGGGCGCGATCAGCTCGTCGAGGTAGTCCGCGAGCGCGCCCTTCGCGTCCGCAGGGTGGAGCTCGCCCGCTTCCAGATCCGCCGCCAGCGGCTCGTAGTCGTCGTACGCGAGGTCCCCGCCGTACTGCTCGGGGCGCTCGACGACGACGGTGTCGAACCGCGGGAACACGGAGTACTCGAAGATTTCGAGCACGGGATTCTCGCGCTCGTTGCCCTCGTCGTCCGGCTCGGGATCGTGTGTCGGCGGACAGAACGCGCTGTTGATCTTCTCCTCGATGTCAGCGGTCGAGTCCTCC
This sequence comes from Halobaculum gomorrense, assembly GCF_900129775.1. Lineage (GTDB taxonomy): Archaea > Halobacteriota > Halobacteria > Halobacteriales > Haloferacaceae > Halobaculum > Halobaculum gomorrense. The sequence continues at coordinate 101,234 of NZ_FQWV01000007.1, forward strand.
ATCGAGATGGTCGTGCCCGACGAGGAGGACATCTTGCCGACGCCGGTGTCCAGGTCCGCGAGGATCGGCGTGTGGAGGCACGGCCGCGCCTCGTAGTCGTGGTCGCTCTCGCCGTCCATCGCCGGGATCTGCTCGCGGTGGAGCATGTGGACCTTCCGCTGGTCGAGCCCGCCGACGGCGAGGTCGAGATCGAGGTAGACGATGTCGAGCGCCTGCATCAGCGGGTAGACGAGGTGGCTCACCTTCGCGGTGTCGCCGCCTTGGATCTCGGCCATCGCGCGCTGTGCGCGGTTGAGCGTCGTCGACACCTCCAGCTCGTGGGTGTCGAGGACGTACTCCTCGTCGAGTTGGAACTCGGAACCGTAGACGAACTCCGTCGACTCGGCGTCGAGGCCGTACGCGAGGAACTGGTCGCGCATGCGCTCGGCGGTCTCGCGGATTTCGGCGAACGTCCCCTTGTCGTTGAGGTAGGCGTGCACGTCCGCGAGGAGGACGACGACCTCGAAGCCCGCCTCCTGCAGGTCGATGAGCTTCGTCGCCGTCAGCATGTGCCCGATGTGGAGGACGCCCGACGGCTCGTAGCCGACGTACACCCGCTTGCCCTCGGGGTCTTCGGCTAGCGCGCGCACCTCGTCGTTGGTGACCACCTCGGTCGCATTCCGGGTGATCAACTCGTAGGCGTCCATACGCGAGGGTGTCGCGTGCGCCGAGTATGTCTTTCGGATGTGTGCGACCCGTTGCCCGGTCGCTACTCCACGTCCCCGATCGCTACCCCTCGATCCGCTCCAGCACCGGCTCGGGGTCGTACGCCAGCGAGATCGACCGCGAGCGCCCCCGCCCCTCGACCTCGGCGTACTCCGTCTCGACGAGGCCGAGTTGGTCCAGCTTGTTGACGATCTCCGAGTACCGCGTGTAGCCGAGGTCGGTCCGCTCGTGGAACGCCTCGTACACCGAGCCGGCCTGCTCGCCGTCGTGCTCCGCGAGCACCGCCACGAGCGCCGTCTCGGAGTCGGAGAGCCCGCGCAGACTGCGCGACAGGTGGACGTACTTCGACTTCTCGTACGCTTCGTCCACGTCGTCGACGCTGATCGTCCGGGAGGCGCGCATCTCGGCGTTCAGTCCCGCCCGCCGCAGCAGGTCGATGCCGACGCGGAGGTCGCCGGACTCGGCCGTCAGCTCCGCGACCCGGTCGAGTTCTGCGGCGCCGAGCACGCCGTCGTGGAAGCCGCGCTCGGCGCGCTCGCGGAGGATGTCGACCACCTCGTCCACGTCGTACTTCGGGAAGTACACCTCCTCGGGCCGGAACACCGACTGCACCCGCGAGTCCAGCTCCTCGATGACCGACAGCGACAGGTCCGAGGAGACGCAGATGACGCCGACCTTCGCGCCGGCGTGGGCCTCGTGGGCCCGAAGCAGCGAGTACAGCGCGTCCGACGCCTCGTTCTCGTAAAACAGATAGTTCACGTCGTCGAGTGCGACGGCGAGCACCTCGTCCTCCTCGACGAGGCGGTCGGCGATCTGGCCGAACAGCTTCTTGAACGAGATGCCGGAGCTGGGCGGCTCGTAGTCGAAGACGCTCTCGAAGATGCGCGAGAACACCGCGTAGCGGGTGGAGTCGACCTGGCAGTTGACCCGCACCGTGCGCACGTCCGTCTGCGCGCGGAGCTCCGAGAACAGCTTCTGGACGGAGGTGGTCTTCCCGGTTCCCGGCGGCCCGCGGACGACGGTGTTGAGCGGCCGCGACCCGCGCGCGGCCGGCCGGAGCGCGTACTTCAGCGACTCCAGTTGGCTCTCGCGGTGGCGGAACGTCTCGGGAACGTAGTCGATCTCGAAGACGTGCTCGTCCCGGAAGACGGACTCGTCCCACGACAGCATCCCGTCTTCGGGGTCCCCGGTCATGATACCGGACCCTCCCTCGCCCGATCACTTAATCGTTCCCCGGAGCCGGAGTGAAAGTGAAATCAGGATGAGTACGCCGAATACCCGGATCTCAGCCCCGATACGATTTCAGTATCGCCGGGGTCGTCGACCGCCCGTCGGATGGGAGTAGTCGCGGGTCACGCTCGCGCTCGCGTTCAGCCGCGGTCAGTCGCGATCGATTCTTATCGCCACACTGTCACGACGGCTGTTTCGTCCACTGAATCCAGCTTAATCCGACGAACGTGTCGGCGGGGTTGAGGAGGGTCCCGATCGTCGTCCGGATCGATGACAGAGGATATCGATGACGCTGAGGGGGATGGCGGTCCGGACCGGGCGGACCGTCCGCACGTCCTCGTCGTCGACGACGAGGCCGACGTGCGGGAACTGTACGCGGACCTGCTCGCCGCCGAGTACGCCGTGTCGACGGCTGCCTCCGGCCCCGAGGCGCTCGACGTGCTCGACGACTCGGTCGATGTCGTCCTGCTCGATCGCCGGATGCCGGGCCTCCACGGCGACGACACGCTCGACCGGATCCGCGCGTCGTCGGTCGACGTCCGCGTGGCCGCCGTCACCGGGGTCGCCGCCGGCATCGACGTGGTCGGGCTCGCGGTCGACGCCTACCTCGAGAAACCGGTCGCCATCGACGACCTCCGCGAGACCGTCGACCGACTCGTCCGCGTCGCCCGCTACGACGACCGCGTCCGTCAGTACTTCGCGGTGATGCAGAAACAGGCCGCGCTCGAAGACGCCGGCGTCGGTCCGGTCGACGGCGAGTACGGAGAACTCGCTCACCGTCGCGAGACGCTGAAAGCCGGCCTCGACGACCTCCGCGCCCGGCTCGATCCAGAGGACTACGAGATCCTGTTTCGCGATCTCGATACGCCAGGTCACGAATCGCCCGCGGACCTGTACGCCTGAGCTCCCCTCGCCCACGCGAACGTCCGACCACAGGGGACCGCTCGGCCCCTCAAAACTTCTTCAACAGCCCCTCGTAGAACGCCGGACCGCCGGCGTCCGTGTCGGTGGCGTCGGTCGCGTCGCTTCCGGTCGTCGCGCTCCCGGGCTCACCCCTCTCACCGTCGGCGTCCTCGCGCGCCTCCCGCGCCAGCTTCTCGACGATCAGCTCCGGCGTCGAGCGCGCAAGGTGGTCTTTCCGCGGCGAGCGGTTCACCACGAGCTCGCCGTCCTCCAGCCCCACGGCCTCGATGCCGTCGACCGCGACCTCGACGGCGGCGGCCTCGCGGATCTGTCGCGCGAGGTGGGAGACGAACACGCCGGTGGCGCCCTGCTCGTCGAGCGCCTCGAGGATGCCAGCGATGATCTTCGCGGAGGCGCCGGGCTCGGTGATCGACTCCAGTTCGTCGACGAGCACCAGCCGTCCCGCCGCGCCCGATACGAGGTCGCCGAAGTCCCGCAGCGTCGACTCGAACGCGCCGGCGTCGAGCGTCCCCTGCGACTTCGCGTAGTAGTGCAGCTCCGAGACGCGCCCCACGCGCGCCGACTCGGCGGGGACGGGCAGCCCCATGTGCGCGAGTGTCACGATCAGCGCGACGAGGTCCAGCGTCGAGGTCTTTCCGCCGGAGTTGACGCCCGACAGGAGCGTGACGCCCGAGACCGCGTAGTCGACGGGCTCGGCCTCCGCGAACGGCACGTCCAACAGCGGGGAGCGCCCGCCCTCGATGTCGAAGCCGGCCCCCTCGTCGTCGATATCGGGAACCACGCAGTCGAAGTCGCGGGCGAAGCGCGCGACCGCCAGCTCCACGTCGAGTTCGAGCGCGTCGGCGACGAGGTCGGCGGAGGGGTCGCGCAGCGCGGCGAGATCCGTTGCGAGTTCCGACTTGAGCGCCACCGCCCGCCGGTCGCGGGCGGTCTTCAGCTCGGTTCGTAGCCGGTTCAGCGGCTCCTCGTTGTGCTCGGTCGGAAAGGTCGGGTCGCCGGCGAAGATCCGCCCGGTGAACTCCGCTTCGCTCTCGTTCAGTCGGAGCGCGTCCGCGAGGTGCTCGCGCGCCTTCCGGATCGCGGCGTCGTACTCGTCGGCCAACTCCCGCGAGAGCAGGCTGTCGACGCGGGCGCCCTGCTCGACCAGCGAGAGGAAGTCGGTCCCTTCGATGGTCACGTCCTGCTCGCGGATCGCGTCGCGGAGGTGGTCGTTGGCGACCGACTCGGCCGTCGAGACGGCGGCGTCGAGGTCGTCGACGGCGTTCGCCAGCCGCGTCAGCTCCTCGTCGCCGCGGACGGTGCCGTCGTCGTCGAGCCGCGAGAGCGCGTCCCGGAGCGCCGCCGGGTCGACCGCGGGCTCGATGCCGGCGGCCTCGTGCACCTCCAGCGCCGCGAGCAACTCGGCACGGTTCTCCGCGAAGAACGCGAGCAGGCGCTCGGGGACGACCTCCTCCGGGTTGTTCTTGGGGTCGGTGATGACGCGCACGTCGCCCTCGACGTCGACGCCGGCGAACGTCTCGTCGAGCGCGACGACGGTGGCGTACGAGCGTGCCAGCTCCGACAGGTCGCGGGCGTCCTCGACGACCTCGACGGACAGCTCCGGGAACGCGTCCTTCACCGCCGCGTAGCGCTCGGCGTCGGCGGTCGCGAGCGCCCGCTCGCGGACCCGCAGCCCCCGCGGCTCCGACGGCTGTTCGACCCCCGAGAGCGCGTCGAGCACGTCGTCGCTCGGCTCGCACTCGACCGCCCCGGCGGCCCACTCTCGCACTTCCTCGATACGGGACTCCGTGGGCGAGGGGTAGATGGTCCGCAGGCGCTTCTCGGCGTAGTCGGTGACGGCGCGCTCTTGGAGGAGGCCGAGCGCGTTCTCGTACACCTCGCGGGCGCGGTCGGTCGCCAGCCAGCCGCCGGGGTCGTCGTGGCGCTCCCGGATGGCGCCGCGGGCGATGGCGGCCGCCCGTCCCTCGGTGAGTCCGCTGGCTCGGGCCAGCGTCGCCACGTCGCCGCGACGCAGCGCCGTTTCCGCGCCGTCCAGATCCGCGAGGGCGTCGGCGGTCTTCTCGCCGACGCCCGGGACCGACGTGAACTCCATTCGGCACCCGGTAGCGCGGCGGGGGTCAAAACCGTGCCGGGGGCGAGGCGGGAGCGTCGCGACCGCCTCGGAAACGCGAGCGAGGAACGGAGTGACTCGCGAGCGGGGCGAGGGCGAACGAAGTGAGCCCTACGATGCGAACGGTGAGCGCAGTGAGCCGTGAGCCGGGGAGTGCGCGGTCGACCAGCGGGAGACCGCGAAAACGCGAACGGAGCGACTAGCCCGCAGACCAGCGCCAGAACGGCGCGAGCCGTCAGTCGTCGCCGCCGTCGCCGCCGAGGAGGTCCCAGCCGACGCGGGCGTCGATCTCCTCGATGAACGACTCGACGTCCTCGACAACGCCGCGGTCGTCGGCGACGCCGCCGTGACGGTCGCCCTCAACGACCCGTCCCCGGTCGGCGTCGTAGTAGAACGGTGCGCCCTCCTGGCTGATGCCGAACAGGTACGCGCCGTCGACATCCGTCGGTACGTCCGAGTGGTTAGTCGCGCTCACGTCCTCCGGATCGACCGCGTCCGGGCCGGCGCGGGACATGTCCGGGCGGACGGCCCCCGGCGAGGAAGGCGTTGCGGCTGTCAGCTCGCTCGGACGCCGCGCGCGCCGGGGTCGGACGACTTTTGCGTGACCGTCCCGTCGTCCCGGTCATGAACGACGACGTTGCGGCGAAGGCGGCGACCGCGCGCGAGCGACTCGCCGAGCGCGACGGGGCGCTCGTCGCCTTCTCCGGCGGCGTCGACTCGTCGGTGGTCGCCGCCCTCGCGCGCGACGCCCTCGGCGACGACGCGGTCGCGTGCACCGCCAAGAGCGAGACGCTCCCGGCCGAGGAGCTGGCCGACGCCCGCCGGATCGCCGACGACATCGGCATCGAGCACGCGATCGTCGAGTTCTCCGAACTGGACGACCCGGACTTCGTTGCCAACGGCGACGACCGCTGTTACCACTGCCGGACGATGCGCCTCTCGCGGATGTACGACGCCGCACGCGAGCGCGGCATCGGCACCGTCTGCGACGGCACGAACGCCTCCGACCCCGGCGAGGGCCACCGCCCCGGCCTCCAGGCCGTCGAGGAGCTCGACGTGGTGTCGCCGCTGCTGCAGGCGGGCATCACGAAGGAGGAAGTACGCCAGATAGCCGACCACTACGGCCTCGACGTTGCCGACAAGCCCTCAATGGCGTGCCTCTCCTCGCGCATCCCGACCGGGCTCGAAGTGACAGAGGAGCGCCTCACCCGGATCGAGCGGGCCGAGCGCCTGCTGCGCACGTGGGGCTTCTCGCAGTTCCGCGTCCGCGACCACGACGGCCTCGCGCGCATCGAGGTCGGCGCCGACGAACTGGAGACGGCGCTGAACCCCGATTTCGTCGCCGCCGCGCGCAACCACATGCTCGATCTGGGCTTCGACCACGTCACGCTCGACCTCCAGGGGTACGAGACGGGCAGTGTCAGCCCGGCCGGCGAGGCCGATGCCGGCGACGAGACGACCGTGAACCGCGACGGCGAGCCGGTTGTCGAGGACGTGTTCGCGCGCGACTACCCGACGTCGTAGCGCCAGAGCAGTGCGCCGCCGGCGCCACGACGGATCCGTCGATTAGTAGTTCTCCTGCGTCGTCGACTCCGGGAGGAACGAGGTGACGTTCTCGCGGACCAGCGCCGCTGGGCGGTCGGCGTCGCCGTCGCCGCCACCGACGGGGTCGCCGTCGACGCGCACCTCGTTGACCGCGCAGTTCCCCTGGTCCTGATCGAGCACCGCGGCGACCAGATCGAGACGCTTCAACTCGCCCGTCACGACGTACAGCGGGCCCCCGTGAGCGACGACGGCGACGGTCTCGTCGGGTCCGACCGCGGCGCGAAGCTCTGCGAACGCGGTCAGCACCCGCTCGCGCATGTCCAACAGCGACTCGCCGCCCTCCGGCGTCGTCTCGGCGGCGGCGTAGCCGATCTCCGAGAGCGTGTACTCGGGGTAGGCGCCGAACAGGTCGTCGTAGGTGAGCCCCTGTAGCCGTCCGAAGCTCCGCTCGCGCCATCGCGAGTCGAGCGTCACGGCCGCGCCCGTCGCCCGCGAGACGGCGCGGGCGGTCGCGGCCGCGCGCTCCAGATTCGAGGCGACGATCCGGTCGACGGCGTATTCGTCGGCGAGGAACGCGGCCAGTGCGTCGGCCTGCTCTCGGCCCCGCTCGGTGAGGTTGGTTGGCGCCCAGCCTTGCACCCGGCGGTCGCGGTTCCACGGCGTCTCGCCGTGGCGACACAGGAGGATCGTTCCCATCGGTCGTGGGTGGGAGGTTGACGCCAAAAGTGTCCTCGGGTGGCTGCGCGCCGGGCCGCCCGGGCGTCTTTGAGACTCCGCTACTCGGTTGCCCGCCCCCGGAGCCGCTTGCGCATGCAGGTCGCGGACGCCGGACACAGCGCCGCGAACTCGGTGGTCGATCGGATCGCCGGCGGGACGGACTCGCGGTCGACCGCCCCGTACCCGAGTCGCCCAAAGAAGCCCGCTGCGGTCGTCGTCAGGAGGTACAGGGTCTCCACGCCCTCCCGGCGGGCTCGGTCCTCCAGTGCGGCACACAGCGCCGTCCCGTAGCCCTCCCCACGACTCGACTCCTCGACCGCCACCGAGCGGAGGAGCCCGGTCGGGCCGTGGCGCTCGACGCCGCCGACCCCGACGACTGCGTCGCCGCCGTCCCTCTCGTCGTCGCGGTCGCGGGCGAGGTAGAACTGCCCCGGGCCCGTTCGTACGTCCTCCGTCGGGAGGTCGTTCGCCGACAGCAGCGCCTCGACTCGGTCGAGGTCACAGGCGTCGGCTTCGGACAGCGTCTCCGTGGGGGCGGCCGTCGACGACGGCCTCGCCGACGCGTCCGTGTCGGTGCGGTTCCGGTCGCGTTCCGGCCCGCAGCCGACCCGTCGGTCAGGCGGCGCCATCGTCGACGGGGGGTCTCGTTACCGTGATCCGAAGTCTCCCGCCCAGGTCGACGGTGAACTCGCGGCAGACGCGCAGACAGCGGACCGCGGCGGCGACGCGGGGCGCGCCGAGGCGAACGACGGCGGCCGCCGCGAGGATCGACGCCGCGGCGGCCGGGTAGCTCATGGACCACAGGGACGCGAGGGCGGCGCCGATCAGGGCGTAGCCCGCGAGTATCCCCTGCCAACCGGGCTGTTCGGTTCCTGTACGATCGCTCGGGTCGGGTGGTCTGTGCATGGGTGGTGTCGTCGCGACGGTCCGGTCAGTCGTCGTCCGTCCGCCTCGTCTCGTCGAGCACGCGGAGGAGTCGCTCGGCGCGCGGCGTCGAGCCGTAGTAGCGCCACCGGCCCTCCTTGCGGCGCTCGACCAACCCCGCGCCGAACAGCCGCGAAAGCGCCTGGCTCACTGCGCTCTGGCTCACGCCGAGTGACGGCTCCAGTTCGCAGACACAGATGTCGTCCTCGGCGCCCGCGATGAGTCGAAGCGCCTCGTAGCGCGTGTCGTTTCCGAGCGCCGCGAGCGTCTCGACATCGGCGGCGATGTCGTCGTCTCGAAGGCCATGTTCAGATGGGTGACAGTCACACGCTCGGTCGCGCTGCCCCTTGTCGGTCTCGGATTCCGGCTTCTGGCTACTCATCTCAGTATTTGCAATATTAGAATATGCTGACATATGTGTTTCTCCGAGACCGATCGACACCGAGGACGCGACGGCTGGCAGTCTGGAACACGGGATCGATCGCTCGCCAGGAGAGATCCCTCGACCGGCGCCGCCACTGGCTCGGTCGCTTCCGGCGACGGATCTCGTGACTAGGCGCTCGACGGCCGGACCGTTGAGGGAGCGAACAGGACCGCAACGGAGAGAGCGAACAGGAGTCCGGCGATCCGCGTGGGCGGCTAGTTCCCGGTCCAGCGCAACAGCGCCAGCGTTCCCTCGAACAGCCCGATCATCGTCGCACCGACGATGATGGGCGCCATCCCGGTCGGGTCCGGCGAGACAATGAACGCCAGGCCGACGAACCCCGACCAGAACAGCAGCCGGCGGTCCTCCATCCACTCGCGGGTCACCAGTCCCATCATGATGGCCAACTGGATGAACAGCGGGATCTGGAAGACGATGGCCATGTAGCCCATCAGCAGCAGGATGAGGTTGAACGTCTCCTGGAGGCTGAACGCCAGCACCGCGCTCCCCTCGGTGTAGCTGATGAAGTAGTCGAAGATGACTGGGAGGACGATGAAGTGCGCGAACGCGACGCCGACGATCCCGAGGATCAGGCTCGTGGGCACCGCCGCGAGGTAGTACCGGCGCTCGTGGGGGTAGAGCCCGGGGCGCATGAAGCGGTACGTCTCGTAGACGAACACCGGGAGGCCGACGAGCAGCCCCGCCAGCGAGGCGACCTTCAGCTTGGTGAGCAGGAACTCCAGGGGGCCGTACACCCGCGGGCGGTTCTGCTCGAAGCCGGCGTGAGCGTCCCAGAGGAACTCGATGATCTCCTCGGCGCTCGGCACCACCGGCGACACGGTGCCGACGAGCAGCACCACGACGACGACGACGCCGGCGATCCCGAATACGACGCCGAGGCGGCGCATCATCTCCTCGATGTGCTCGGCCAGCGGCATCTCCTGGTCGGAATCCGGGCCGCCGCCCTCGCCGCCGAGGGCCCCGACGCCCTCGTTGACGGCGGCCATCCCCTTCTGGGCGGCCGTCATGGCACCGCCTCCCTCGCTCGCGCTGCCGGCGCCGTTCGTCGCGGCTTCGCCGGCCACGCCCGGCGTCGCGGTCGCCGCCTGTCGGTCGTCGGACGCGGCGACCTCCTCGCCGTCGATGCCTCCCGGTTCCGGAGGCTCGTACCCGCCCTCGGCGTCGTCGTCGCCGCGGCGCTGGTCGGACTCGTCGCCGGCGCTGTCGCCTCCGACGGCGTCGCGTCCGTCGTCCGCGTACGGGCTGCGCCGGTCGATGTCGGGCGACTCCTCGCCGGCGTCATCACCGGTGTCGTCGTCGGTGTACTCGATATCTGGCGGCGCCTCGGCCGTCTCGTCGACGACATCGAGGCGATCGACCGGCTCCGATTCGTCTCCGGAACCCGCTCCCGGTCCGTCACCTCCGCTCGCGTCGCCCTCGTCAGCCGCGCCGATACCGTCGTCAGTGCCGTCGTCCGGGTCCAGGTTCCACCCCTCGGCGTCGTCGGCGCTGTCGTCGGCGCCGTTGTCGGCCGCTCCGGTTGCGTCGTCGACGGACTCGGCAGTCTCGGTGTCGCGGTCACCGTCGGCGTCCGCCGACGGCTCCTCCGGCGGATCCGAGTCCGCGGTCATGGGACCCACTCGCCCCCCGTGCGTTATAGGCCTTTTCTGATTGCGTCCCGTTTTGATCGCGTCACCCCGGCTATCGACCCCTCGGGCCAGCCCGGCGGCCGTCGCTGTCAGGTCTCCGGTCGGGCGTCGGCGGGACGCGGTTGTTGAAAAGGTTGATAACCGGCAAGTCGTTCTTATCCGGTATGTCGAGCGCGCTCGACGAGGACACGCGACAGACGCTGGCGGATGGCAGAGCCACCGCCGGCGCGATGCTTCGGTCCGCACAGAAGGACCTCCAGAAGGTGTTCCTCGTCTTCCTCGTCGGGTTCATGGGGACGTTCTACGCCCTCCGGTTATACGTCTGGGACTTCCTCAAAGGCGTCACGCGCGCGCAGCTCAGCGAGACGGTCGGCCAGCAGGTCGAGATCATCGCGCAGACCCCCTTCGACGTGATCCTCCTCCAGGCGAAGATCGGTCTGATCGTCGGGATCATCTTCGGGATCCCCCCGCTGTTGTACTTCTCGCGCGACGCCCTCCGGGAGCGCGGGGCGTGGCCACAGGCCCCCGTCGCCCGCTGGAAGCTCGCGCTCATCTTCGTGCTCGCCGTCGGCCTGTTCGCCGTCGGCGTCGCCTACGGCTACCTCGTGTTCTTCCCGTTCATGTTCGCATTCCTCGCGAACAACGCCCTCTCGGCGGGTATCGAGCCCACGTACTCCATCGTGAAGTGGGCGCAGTTCATTGCGCTGCTCACCTTCTCGTTCGGGTTCGCCGCGCAGATGCCGCTGGCGATCACGGCGCTGTCGTACGCCGAGATCGTCCCCTACGAGACGTTCCGCGACAAGTGGCGCCACGCGACCGTCGCGATCTTCGTCTTCGGCGCCGTCTTCTCCCCACCGGACCCGTTTACCCAGATCATGTGGGCCGCGCCGCTGCTGCTGCTGTACGGCGCGTCGCTGTACCTCGCGAAGATCGTCGTCACCACCCGCCGCGGCTCCGAGCGGATCGATGTCGCGGCGGTCGCCCGGACCCGCTGGAACGTCCTCGCGGGCGTCGGCGTCGCCGTCGCGGCGGCCACGTACCTCTTCCTCGCTCGCGGTGGTCCCGAGGCAGTCAACGGGGCGGTCTCGGGCCTGACGACCGTCCGGCTGCCGGTCGGGTTCGCGACCCCGGTCGCCGCCGCCGTCGCGCTCCTCGCCGGGGTGCTCGCGGTCGCCATCGCACTCGCGTACTTTGTGTACGCCGAACTCGACGCGGCGACCGCCGTCGTCGGCGAGGCCGGAGACCCCGACGCCATCGACCTGCTCGCGCTCGACGAGACGGGCGTGCGCGCCGCGCCGCCGGAAGCGTTCGAGGGGATGACCGAGTCCGAGGCGCTCGAAGCCGCCTCGACGGCCATGGACGCCGACAAACCGGGGAAGGCGCAGGCGATCCTCGACCGCTTCGACGAGGCCGCGACCGCGGGCGCGGCTGGGGACGACGCCGCCGATGCCGCCCCCGCGAGCGACTCCGCCGGCGTCGCGTCGACCGGTCCGGCCCGCGACCTGTTCGCCGATGATGTCGGCCTCGTCGGGGCGCTCCGCCGCGGCGCCGGCTTCGTCGACTGGCGCGGCCGGTTCGGCTCGCTGTGGAACGTCCTCCTCGGTATCGCCGGCGTCGTCGCCGCCGCGGGGTACGTGCTCGTCGAGCGGCCCTCGCTCGCCGATTCAGTCCTCGTCGAGTACGGCACGAACGCGGACGCGATCCTCGGCACGCTCGGCGTGAGCGGCACCGTCGCGTTGCTCGCGTTCGTCGCAGGCGGGGTCGCGCTGGCGCTGCTGCTCGCCGGGCTCTTGGCGCTCTACTTCGCATATGCCGCGGGGACCGATCCCGCCGCCGTCGACGTGGAGGCGCTCACGGCCGAGGACGTGCGCCGCGCTCCCGACGCGACGTTCGCGAGCGTCTCCGAGCGGCGCGCGAACTACCTCGCCGACCGCGCGGCCGCCGCCGGCGACTCCGAGAAGGCGCGGGCGATCCTCGACCGCTTCGACGACGTGCAGGCGGTCCGCGAGGCCGCCGCCGCGTCGACAGCCGACGGTTCAGCCGGCAGTGAGACCGGCGACTCCGCCGGTGGAGGCCCCTCGATCCCCGGCCTGTCCGGCGACGCCGGCGACCGCGCCTCCCGCGCCACCGGAACCTTCCTCGAGGGCCTCACCGACGGCGAGAGCGACGAGGACGACATCGGCGGCTACTACGACGACCTCGCGTTCATCGCCGGTTCGCTGCGCTCGCGGCTGTTCATCCTGGTGAGCGTCTTCGGCGTCACGCTCGCGGGCGTGTTCGCGTTCCTCTATCTCGGCGGGATCGGGACGGTGAAGAACAACTTCGTGAACCGCATCCCCGAACAGATCGTCGGCCCCGACGCCGCCAACTTCGCCGTGATCGTCCTCCACCCGGTGGAGGCGCTCATCTTCGAGGTGAAGATCTCGACGATCGCCGGCGCCGTCGCGACCGTTCCGTTCGTGGCGTACTACGCGTGGCCCGCGCTGCGCGACCGCGGCTTCGTCCGCGGCCGCCGACAGGTCGTGTTCGGCTGGGTGGCCGCGCTCCTGGCCGGCCTGTTCGGCGGGCTCGCGCTCGGCTACACCGTCATCGCGCCGGCGGTCATCTCGTGGCTCGTCAGCGACGCGCTCCAGGCCGGGATGGTGATCAGCTACCGCATCAGCGACTTCGCGTGGCTGGTGTTCTTCACCACGGTCGGGATCGGCTTCCTCGCGGATATCCCCGTGCTGATGGTGTTGCTCAACACAGCCGGCGTCTCGTATCAGGCGATGCGCTCGCGCTGGCGCGAGGTGACGATCGCGATCATGCTCTTGGCGGCGCTGCTCACGCCGGCGGACGTGTTCACGATGTTCCTCGTGACGATTCCGCTGATGGCCGCGTACGGGGTCGGCCTCCTCGTCCTGTGGGCGATGACGCTCGGCGGCCGGCGCAACCTCGCCGAACCGACGGTCGATCTGACACGCTGACCCGCTGCCCAGCGACCCGGGCGCGCTGAAGTCCGAAGCTTCAATTATTCTCAGGGGATCCTCAGAGTATGCCCAAAATAAGCGTCGAGATGCCCGGGGAGCTGCTCGCGGACCTCGACGAGCACGTCGGCGACGACGGCAAGTTCGTCAACCGGAGCGACGCGATCCGCGCGTCGGTGCGCAAGACGCTGGACGTGCTCGACGAGATCGACGAACGGCACGGGCGGCTCGACGCGGCGTCCGCCGGAGGGGAGGACGTCGAATGAGCGCGGCCGACGGCGCCGCGACCGCCACCGCGGAGCCGCGCCCGCTGCGCGTGCCGCTCGCGGCGGTCATCCTCACCGCCCTGTTCGTCGCCGCGCTCGTCACCGCGCAGGTCATCTCGGCGAAGCTGTTGGCGGTCTCGCTGCCGGTGCTCGGCGTCGTCACCGCGCCCGGCGGGACGCTCGCGTACGCGGTCACATTCTTCGCCTCTGACTGCCTCTCGGAGCTGTACGGCAAGGCGTACGCCCGGAAGGTGGTGAACGTCGCGTTCGGGATGAACTTCGTCCTGCTGGCACTGGTGTTCGCGACCATCGCAACGCCGGCCGCGCAGGGCTCGGTTGACCCCGCGGCGTTCGAGACGGTGCTGGGCCTCTCGGGCAACATCGTGCTCGGCTCGCTGGTCGCCTACGTGATCAGCCAGAACTGGGACGTGATCGCGTTCCACCGCATCCGGGAGTTCACCGGCGGCGACATGCTCTGGCTGCGCAACGTCGGCTCAACGGCGACCAGCCAGCTCATCGACACGATCGTGTTCACCCTCGTCGCCTTCGCCGTCGCGCCCGCCGTGTTCGGTCTCGGTCCCGCCCTGCCCACGTCGGTGCTCGTGTCGCTCATCGTCGGGCAGTACATCGTTAAACTGCTCATCGCGCTCGTCGACACGCCGCTCGTGTACGCCGCCGTGGCGGTCGTGCGGGGGGACGACGGCGACGCTGGCGGCGTGAGTGCGTGAGAGTGCACACCCCGTTCGACGCGACCCACTGCGAACGACCGCCGCAGGCGACGGGCCGGTCGTATCACTAAGTTTTATATCTAAATGTTTCATGGCCGTCAATAGTGATCAGCGGAGTCGGGCGACGGGAGTTTCTCACGGCGGCACTCACGGGGGTTGGACTCGCATCCGGTGAGACCCGGTCGGCCGGCGGTGAGCGATCCCAGACGAGTGCTGGCCGAAACACGGAACTGACCGCCCACAGGAACTGGCCGATGTTTCAGCAGAACCCATCGAACACCGGGACGGCCATGGCCCCTTCGCCGCCCGAGGACGACGATATCAGGTTCGAATTCGACGCGGGTGGCGAGGTGATCTCTTCCCCGGCCATTTCGGGCGATCGCCTGTACGTCGGATCCACCACTGGAACGGTTCACGCGGTCGACGTTCGGACGGGTGCGGAACGCTGGTCGTTTACGACTAACGGGACGGTTCATTCGTCGCCGGCGGTCGTGAACAACCGCGTGTACGTCGGATCGGCGGACGGAACGTTGTACGCCCTCACCCCGGCGTCCGGCGACCTCGTCTGGCGGTTCGAGACGGAGGGTGAGGTGGGGTCGCCGGTCGTCGCGGACGACCGCGTGTTCGTGACCGACCGCGCCGGTACACTCTACGCCGTCAGCAGTCGCGACGGGAGCGAACTGTGGAGCGCGGATGTGGGACCGGTATACCGCTCTGCACCCGCCGTCGAGGGAGCGACAGTCTGCATCGGGTCGAGAAACGGAACGCTGTCAGGGTTCGACGTCGCCGACGGGGCCCGGCAGTGGACCTACGAGGCGGGCCCGATCACGTCTCCGCCGACGGTGGTCAATGGCTTCGTGTACGTCGGCGATCGCGAGGGAGTGGTTCACGCAGTCGACCAGTCGACCGGCGAGGCGGCGTGGACCGTGAACACGGGCGCGAGGATCAACAAGTGTGCACCAGCGGTCGTCGGTGAGTACGTGTACGTGGGCAACGACGATGCCACGCTCTCGGCGATCCGAATCACGGACGGTGAGGAGGCGTGGACCGTCGACGCCGACCGGTGGATCTCGTCTCCGCCTGCGGTGGCCGACGGCCGGCTGTTCGTCTGCGACGGCACCGGGAGACTCCTCGGCGTCGACGCGCAAGACGGCACGGTCGGATGGACCCGGTTGCTCCCAGGATACGTGACTTCGTCCCCGGCGCTCGCTGACAGCGCCGTGGTCGTCGGAACCGGGAGCGGGCAGGTGTTCGCTGTCGGGTCGCGTGAGGATTCGGCGAACGGGACCGAAGCCGCCACGGCTGGTGGGTCCGACTCCGACGGCATACTGTCGTTCGTTCTCGCTCACCCGGTTCCGTTCACGATCGCCGGCTGTGTCGCCAGCGTCGTCGGGTTGCTACACCAACTGTTCGCCTCGGGAGGAGACGGGTGACGAGACGACTTCGATCCCTTCGCCGACCGGCGGTTCGTGAAGACACCAGCTTCGAGTGTCGGACCCGTCGGAGTTACTCGACGCGCTCGGCGAACCCGAAGCGCGGCTTCACGTCGTCGACGACGACCTCGACGGTTTCGCCAGCCTCCGTGCCGGGGACGAACAGGGTGTAGCCGTCGACGCGCGCGACGCCGTCTCCCTCCTCGCCGACGTCCGTCACGTCGACCGTGAGGCGGTCGCCAGCCGACACCGGCGCGTCGGTGCGCCCGCGAGCGAGGAGGTAGCGCTCGGAGGAGCGCTTGCGACTCGCCTCCGGCGTGTACGCCCGGACGTACTGGAACTGGGCTTCGACGTCGTCGCGGAAGTCCGCGAGATCGGGACCGTCGAACACCTTCACGACGAAGTCGCCGCCGGGCTTGAGCAGTTCCAGCGCGGTGTCGAACGCCTGCCGGCAGAGGTGGATCGAGCGGGCGTGGTCCAACTGGTACTCGCCGGTCATGTTCGGAGCCATGTCGGAGACGACCACGTCGACGGGGCGGTCGGGCGTCCCCTCGGACTCGTCGGGATCCGGGTCGACGCCGAGCGCCTTCCGGAGGTAATAGCGCGTGCGCTCGTCGGTCATGTCGCCGCGAACCGTCTCGACGTGCGGGTGCTCCAACTCGTCGATGCGCTGGAGGTCGACGCCGACGACGGTGCCCGCTTCGGTCACCTCCTCGGCGGCGACTTGGAGCCACCCGCCGGGGGCGGCGCCGAGGTCGACAACGGTGTCGCCGCGGTCGAACAGGTCGACCTCCTCGTCGATCTGCCGGAGCTTGTAGGCCGAGCGGGCGCGATAGCCCTCCTGTTTCGCCCGGTTGTAGTAGTCGTCCTTGCGAGCCATGGTCAGTTGCCCGGAGCTACCCGGCAGAAACGGATAAAACGCGCGTTCGCCGCGGGCACCCCGATATCGACCCGCCCGGTTCCCCCGATCGACGCCCGCTACTGCGTCGGCGCGTCGGGGCTCCCGCCGGCCGCGCCGCCGTCCCCGTCGCCCGCGTCGAGGTCGACCCGCTCGTGGATGGGCCCCTCGCGAGTCTTCAGGTGGCGCGGCTCCCGGTCGTTGGCGACCGCGAGCACCTCGGCGACGATGCTGTGTGCGATCTGGTACGGCGACCCGCCGCCGAGGTCCAGTCCCACGGGCGTGTACAGCGGGTCCAACTCCGCCTCGGTGAACCGCCGCCCCTCGTCGGCGAACGCCTCCAGCATCTCCTCGAAGCGCTCGCGCGGCCCCATCAGCCCGACGTAGGCGACGCCGGCGTCCAGCAGCGTCTCCACGACGATGCGGTCGTCGACGAAGTTGTGGGTCATCACCACCGCGTGAGTGCGGTCGTCGAGGCGGAGTCCGTCGGCTTCCTCGAGCCGTCCCGGGGAAGTCGTCACCGTCCGGTCGGCCTCGGGGAACCGCTCGGCCGGATCGACCGCGCCGCGGAAGCCGACCACCGTCACCCGGAAGTCGTTGCGCGCGGCGAGTTCGGTCACCGGGCCCACGTCGTGGCCCGTCCCGAAGACGACCAGGTCCGTCGGCGCCGCGATGCCGTCGACGAACACCTCGACGGTCGTCTCCCCGTCGTCGAACACGAGCGTGTCGCCGCGGCCGCGCCCCGCGAGGTCGCCCGCCGCGCCGGTCAACCCCGCGGGCCAGTCGGTCGCGGGGTCGCCCGCGGGCGTCCGGAGGGTCCCGTCGTCCGGTCGGTAGTACGCCCGGTCGCCGCGCGCCAGCGGACCGTCGCCGCCGTCGAGGACGGTCGCCACCGCCACGTCGTGACCCTCGGCGAACGCGTCGACGGCGGGGCGGTACGTCTCCGTCAGCGGTTCCAGCAGCACGTCGATGACGCCGTTGCAGCCCACGCCGAGGCCCCAGATGTCCTCGTCGTCGTCCATGAGGTCGTAGGTGACGACCTCAGGGGTGCCGGTCTCGCGGATGCGCTCGGCGACGCTCGCGAGGTCCTCCTCCAGACAGCCCGCGGTGATCGCGCCGACGCCCTCGCCGTCGGGCGACAGCAGCATCTTCGCCCCGGGTCGGCGGTAGGCGTTCCCCTCGACGCCGACGACCGTCGCGAGGACGTCCGGCGGGTCCGTCGCGCCCGCGGCGCGGTCGTCGAGGCTGTCTCTGATCGACTGTACGACTTCCGTCTCCGGTACGCTCCAGGTGCTTCCTGTCATGGTTCGGGTGTCTCGTCGCTGTCGGGGACGTCGGCGCAGTCGCCGTGGTCGTCGGATCGCGTCGGGGTCGGTTCGGGGTCGAGGCCGAGGGCCGCGCCGGCGCCTTCGTCGCCGGCGGCGGCGACGACCCCCTTCCGCAGGCCGGCGTCGTGGAGGTCGGTCCCGCAGGCGCCGGCGCGGACGGCCGCCCGGACGCTCGCCGGGTCGTCGACGGCCGCGCCCGCGACGACGGCCGCGCCGGCCGCGAACAGCGGGTCGGGCACGACGGACGCCGTCGCCCCGACGACGACCACCGTCGCCTCGGGCGGCGCGGCCGCGAGGGCGTCGCCGAGCCCGCCGTACACCAGCGTCGACCCGGTGACGAACACGACCGCCGCGCCGTCCATCGCCGTCGCCACCTCCTCGGGCGGATACGCCGACACCGTGACGCCCGGCGGCGTCTCGACGCCCGCGGCGTCGACGGGGTCGCGCTCGACGACGCGCACCTCGACGTCCGCGAACTTCCGGAACGCCGGCCGGAACAGCCCCACCGTCGCGATGGCGTCGACCGCCGCCGGGAGCCGCTCCATCGGGTCGCCGTCGCGCCAGTCGACGAACGGCGCCGACAGCGCGTTCAGCGTCGCCACGCCGACCGCGCGGGCGACGGTCGGGTCGCCGTCTGCGGGGGCCGTCCCCGTCGCCCACGACGCCAGCGTCTCGACGTCGGCGCCGTCGGCGTCGGGCGCGGCGCCGCGCGGGCGGTGCGCCAGCCCCGCGCGACGCGCGACGTCCCCGGTCGGCCCGTCGCCCCCGTCGCCGTCGGGGCCGTCGTCGCTGAGTTCGACGAAGACGGCCGCCTCCCCGACGGTGACCCGGTCGACTGCGACGCCGTCGACGGCACCGCGCCGACGGAGGGCGTCGACCACCGCCCGCACGAGCGCGTCGCTCACGCCCGATCACCCCCGTCGCTCGCCCGCCGGCGCGGGTCGTGTCGATAGCCCACCGGTCCGCTCAGTCCGCGGCGTTCGATCTGGCGGGCGGCGGCCGCCAGGTCCTCGGGGCCCGCGAAGCCGAACAGCGCGTCGACGTACGGTTCACACGCCGCCATCCCGCGCGAACGCGGTTCGAACGACGGCGACACCGCGAGGGGGTTGAGCCAGACGACGGCGGCCGCGCGCTCGGCGAGCCAGGTGATGCCGCGGTCGAGCAGGTCGGGGTCGCCCACGTCGAGGCCGTCGCTGACGACCACGACGACGGTTCGGCGGTCGACTGCGTCGGGGTGCTCGCGCCTGAGGGTCTCCAGCGCGGCGCCGATCTCCGTCCCGCCGCCCCATCGGATCTCCGCCTCTCGGAGCGCGGCGGCGGGGTCGCCGCCGGCGCGGGCGAACGCCGCGGTCGCGTCGGCCAACTCGGTGTCGAACAGGAACACCCGGGCGTCCCGCGCGGCCGCCGAGACCGCGTCGGCGACCGACAGGAGGGCGTTCCGGTCGGTCGTGTCCAGCACCGACCCGCTCACGTCGACCAGCAGGCAACAGCGCAACTCCGTCTCCGTCGCGGTCGTCGCCGGCAGGTCCACCGGCGCCCCGCCGGTGGCGAGACTCGACCGGAGCGCCCGCCGGGCGTCGACCTGTGCGCCGGTCGGCGACGGCCGCCGCCGCCGTCCGGATCGGGCGGCGAGCGCGTCGACGAACCGCTCGACTGCGGCCCGCCCGTCGCGCGTCGTCGCCGGTCGCCCCTCGACGGCCTCCCCGCCGGAGACGGCGCTGGCGCGACGCCGGTCGTGCTCGCCGTCGTCGGTGGCGCGCTCGCCCGTCGCCCGGCGGCGGCCGGTCGGGATGCGCACCTCCGCCGGCGGGCCGTCGTCGTCCCCGGAGAGGTCCGGCGCCTCCGCGCCCTCGAGCGTGTCCGCGTCGGCTCCGTCGCTGGGTTCGACGGCGTCTGGCGGGTCGTCCTCGTCGTCGCCGTCGGCGGCGTCCGCCTCCGGTCCGTCGTGGTCGGTGGCGACCGCGGACAGCCCGGAGCGCAGGCGGTGCCAGAAGGTGGGGAACGCCTCGTCGAAGGCGTCGCCGTCGTCGACCGCGGACAGCAGCGACGCGCGCAGGGCGGCCGCCGCGCGGTCGCGGTCGGAGAGGCCGACAACCGACAGCGCGCGGGCGGCCGCGAGCGTCCCGCTTGGGGGCACGTCGACGCCATCGCGGCGGAGCACGGCCGCGAGCCTGACCAGTTCGATCAGGACGTGCCGCCGCGCGGCCCGAAAGTCCGGGACGCCGTCGCCGCCGATCGCCGCGGGCGCGCCCGTCTCGGCGGGGGGCTCCTCCGCCGCGGGCACGTCGGTCCGGTCGGTCATCTCACTCCGCCGGTCGCTCGGCGGCGACCTGGTCGGGGTCCGCGTCGGCCGCGGCCGCCCGCAGCGCCTCCAGCAGGTCGGTGTCGACGTGGTCGACGTCCTCGACCTCCTTGAGCAGGCAGCCGATGGTGCGTTCGATCTCCTCGGGGGTCAGCGGGTCGTGTTCCTCCCCGTCGTCCTCGTCGTGGCGGAGGTGCGCGACCGCCCGCGCCCAGTCGAGCGTCTCGGCGACGCCAGGGCGCTTCAGGAACGCCTCCTCGCGGAGGCGGGCGACGACGGCGCACACCTCCGCGGCGACGGCGGCGTCCAACTCCGGCACCTTCCGGCGGACGATCTCGTACTCCGTCCGGAACGACGGCGGCCGGACGTTGAGGTACAGACAGCGCCGCTTGAGCGCGTCGCTCAGCCCGCGCGTCCGGTTCGAGGTGAGGACAACGACCGGCGTCCGGTCGGCCGAGACGGTGCCCAGTTCGGGGATCGACACCTGGAAGTCCGACAGCAGTTCGAGCAGGAACGCCTCGAACTCCTCGTCGGCGCGGTCGATCTCGTCGATGAGCAACACCGGCGGCGTCTCGCCGTCGGTCCGCAGCGCCCGCAGCAGCGGCCGCTCCAGCAGGTACTCCTCCGCGAACACCGACCCCTCCCGGTCCGTCGCGGACTCGCCCGCCGCCCCGTTCTCGGCCGGGGATGGCGTGTCGCCGGGCGGTGTGCTTGCCCCGACGCTGCCCTCGTCGGCCTGCACCGCGAGCAACTGCTTCGTGTAGTTCCACTCGTAGAGGGCGTTCTCGGCGGTGAGCCCCTCGTAACACTGCAGGCGGATGAGGTCGGCGTCGAACGCCGTCGCCAACACCTTCGCGAGTTCGGTCTTGCCGCTGCCGGGCGGCCCCTCGATCAGCAGCGGACGCTCGAGCCGCAGGGCGAGGTGGACCGTCGTGACCGTGCGGTCGTCGGCGACGTAGTCGGCCGCCTCGAACCGCTCGGCGAGGTCGGCATCGGTGACCCGGGCGAACGGGTCGTCCGCGTCCCGGGTCATCTCGTGGCCGCGCCCTCCGCGTCGAGGTACGACGACGGTTCCGCCGCGAACGACTCCGCACAGCCGCCGCAGCAGAAGTGGTACGTCTCGCCGTCGTGCTCGACGCTGTGGGCCGTCTCGGTCGGGTTGACGGTCATCCCGCAGACCGGGTCGATCGCCTCCTCGGGGGCCTCGTCGGGGCCCTCCGCGGCGGCGTCCTCGGGGGCGGCCGCGTCGACCGCGGTCCCCCCGGCGTCGTCGGTCGAGTCGCCGGACGCGGACGGGTCGGCCGCCTCGTCCGCGCGCTCGCCGCCCGCGACGCGGGGCGCGTCGCCCCGGCCGCGGCGCTGGTCGACGACCTCCGCGAGGACGCTGACGGCGATCTCGGCGGGCGTGTACGCCTCGACGTCGACGCCGGCGGGGTTCGTCACCGCCGCGGCGACGGCGTCGGGGTCGCGCTCGGCCAGTGCCGCGGCGGTGTCGACCACCTCCTCGGCGCGCGTGGCGCTGGCGATCAGGCCGACGTACGTCGCGTCCGCGAGCACGCCCGCGGCGACGCCGCTGGCGTCGAACGACCCCATCGTCGCGACGACGACCAGCGGGTCGTGGCCGAGCGCGCTCGCGACGGTCGCCGGGTCGGTCTCGGTCAGGAGTTCGACGCCGTCGGGGAGGGCCGCCGCTTCCCCCGTGGGGTCGACGACGACCACGTCGACGGCGAGTTCGCCCGCCAACCGCGCGAGGGCGTGCGCCACCGGCGACCCGCCGACGATCACCAGTTCGGGTCGGGGGTTCACCGGCTCGATGAACAGTTCCAGCACGCCCTCGCTGTGGCACGTCATCGGGAACGCCTCCAGTCCCGGCCGGTCGACCGTGTCCGGCTCGGGCGCGATGCCGATCAGCCGCGGCCGCCCGTCGTCGATGGCCTCGCGGGCCTGCGTCGTGGCGATGGTCTGGGCGCAGGCGGCGCCGCCGATCCACCCGTGGAGGTCGCCCTCGCGGGTGACGACGCCGCGGTCGCCGACGTTGGCCGACACCGGCGGCTCGCGCCGGACGACCGTCACGCGGGCGTACGGCTCGCCGGCGGCGGCCAGGTCGCGCTCCACGGCGGTCACGTCGCCGTCGGCGTCGGCGGGGCGGGCGGTCACGGTCGGTTCCTCGTCGGTGTCGCGTGTCATGGGTTCGTTCCTGGGACGGATCGCATCGGATCGAGTCGGGTGTCCTCGCGCGCGCGTACGCCTACGAGGACGGGTATCGGTTCGGGTCGGTCCCGGGCGGACGAAGCCGGCGAACGGTCGCGATCCCGCCCGAGCGGGCGGTCGCGGCCGTCGCGGGTGTCGCGGTCGGATCAGTCGTCGGCCGGTTCGCCCTCGTCGCCGCCGACGGGGTCGAAGACGACGGTCTCGGCCGGGTCGCGCTCGAGGCCGGCCTCGGCGAGGTTCTCCCACACGCGGTCGGGCGTCATCGGCATCTCCACGTGGGTGGTGCCGGCGTGGGCCATCGCGTCGACGACGGCGTTCACGATCGCCGGCGGCGACCCGACGGTCGGCGACTCGCCGACCCCCTTCGCGCCGATCGGGTGGTGCGGCGACGGCGTGACGGTGTACCCCGTCTCGAAGTTGGGGATCTCGTTAGCCGTCGGCAGCAGGTAGTTCATGAAGTCGCCGCCCGTGCAGTTGCCGTTCTCGTCGTAGGTGACGTGCTCCATCATCGCCGTCCCGATGCCCTGCGCGAGGCCGCCGTGGATCTGTCCCTCGATGACCATCGGGTTGATGCGGTTGCCGCAGTCGTCGACGGCGACGAACCGCTCGAAGTCGACCTCGCCGGTCTCGCGGTCGACCTCGACGACCACGATGTACGAGCCGAACGGGTACGTCATCTCCGGCGGGTCGTAGTAGTTGACCGCCTCCAGCCCGGGCTCCTCGCTGCCGGGGTGGTTCATGTACGCGCTGGCGGCGATCTCGGTGATCGTCAGCGAGCGGTCGGGCGCGCCGGCGACGTGGAATTCGCCGGACCCGCGGTCCCACTCGATGTCCTCCTCGGCCGCCTCCAGTTCGTTGGCGGCGATCGACTTGGCCTTGTCGCGCACCTTCCGGGCGGCGACGGCCGTCGCGGCCCCCGCGACCGGCGTCGAGCGCGAGCCGTACGTGCCCAGCCCGTACGGGTCGGTGTCGGTGTCGCCGTGCTCGACGGTGATGTTCTCCACGTCCATCCCGAGTTCCTCGGCGACGATCTGGGCGAAGGTCGTCTCGTGCCCCTGCCCCTGCGTCTGGACGCCGACCCGGAGGACGGCGTTGCCGGTGGGGTTGACGCGGATGTCCGCGGAGTCGAACATCTCGATGCCGGCGATGTCACAGGACTTGCCCGGCCCGGCGCCGACGACCTCCGTGAACGAGGAGATGCCGATGCCGATGAGTTTGTCCGCGTCGTTCTCGATGCGGCGCCGCTGCTCCTCGCGGTAGTGGTCGTAGTCGGCCATCTCCAGCGCCTTGTCGAGCGCCTTCTCGTAGTCGCCGGAGTCGTAGTTCCACCCGGTCGCGCTCTCGTAGGGGAACTGTTCGGGCTGGATGAAGTTCCGGCGGCGGATCTCCGCCGGGTCCATGTCGAGTTCCTGGGCGAGCACCTTCACCATCCGCTCGATGAGGTACACCGCCTCGGTCACGCGGAACGAACAGCGGTAGGCGACGCCGCCGGGGGCGGTGTTGGTGAATGCCGCCGTCAGCGACCCGTACGCTGCCTCTACGTCGTAGGAGCCGGTGAAGATGTTGAAGAAGCCCGCCGGGAACTTCGAGGGCTGGGCGACGGCGTTGTACGCGCCGTGGTTCGCCAGCACGTCCGTCCGGACGCCCTTGATGATCCCGTCCTCGGTGGCGGCCAGTTCGCCCGTCATGTCGTAGTCGCGGGCGAAGCCGGTCGTCTGGATATTCTCCGAGCGCTCCTCCATCCACTTCACGGGCCGCTCGAGCACGACCGACGCGGCCGCCGCGACGACGTAGCCCGGGTAGATGGGCACCTTGTTGCCGAAGCCGCCGCCGATGTCGGGGCTGACGATGCGCACCTTGTGCTCGGGGATGCCCGAGACCTGCGAGAACAGCGTCCGGTGGGCGTGGGGCGCCTGCGAGGTCAGGTGGACGGTGATCTTGTCCTTGCCGGGGTCCCAGTCGGTCACGCACCCGCACGTCTCGATGGGCGCGGGGTGGAGCCGCTGGTACTCCATCTGCTCGGAGACGGTCACGTCCGCCGCCTCGAACACCTTGTCGGTGGCCTCCTTGTCGCCGACGTCCCAGTCGAAGATGTGGTTGTCCTCTTGGTCGTCCAACTCGTCGCGGATGAGCGGCGCGTCCGCCTCCAGGGCGTCCTCCGCGGTGACGACCGGGTCGAGCACCTCGTAGTCGACGGCGACCTTCTCGGCGCCGTCCTTCGCGACGTAGCGGTCCTCGGCGATGACCGCCGCGACCTCCTGGGACTGGAACTTGACCTTGTCGTTGACGAGCACGTCCTGCGTGTCGTCCATCAGGGTCGGCATCGTCGCCAGTTCGTGCGCCGCCAGGTCCTCGGCGGTCAACACGGCGACGACGCCGTCGACCTCCATCGCCCGCGAGGTGTCGATCTCGTTGATCCGGGCGTGCGCGTGGGGGCTGCGAACGATCTCGCAGTGGAGCATCCCCGGCTTCTTGATGTCGTCGACGTAGTTCCCGCGGCCGGTGATGAAGCGCTTGTCCTCCTTGCGCTTGACCCCCTCGCCCATGCCGCCGCGGCCGTGGCCGCAGTGCTTCTCGGGGTCGGGGCCGCCGTCCTCGTCGTGTTGATACTCCGTCTCCGCCTCTGGAATGTCGTCCGTCTCGCTGCTCATGTGTCACCACCGCCGGTGTGATCGGCGTCGGTCGTCGGGCCGCCGCAGCAGTTCTCCGCACCGCAGGTGAACTCGCCGTCGTCGATGTCGTAGCCGGTGAACTCGCCGCCGCCGCCGGCGTCCGCCCCGCCGTCGGTCTGGGCGTCGGCCAACTCCTCGGCGATGATCCGCCCGCCGTCGGCCGCCGGCTGGGCGGCGAGTTTCTCCGCGGCGTACTCGATCGACTTCACGATGTTTTGGTAGCCGGTGCACCGACAGAGGTTGCCGCTGATGGCCTCGCGGATCTCCTCCTCGCTGGGGTCGGGGTTCTCGTCCAGCAGCGCCTTGCCCGACATGATCATCCCGGGCGTGCAGTAGCCGCACTGGAGGCCGTGTTCCTCGTGGAACCCCTCCTGCAGCGGGTGGAGGTCGCCGTCGGACTCGGGGAGGTCCTCCATCCCCTCGACGGTCATCACCTCGCTCCCGTCGGCCTGCGCGGTGAACATGAGACACGACTTCAGCGGCTCGCCGTCGACGAGCACCGTACACGCGCCGCAGTTGCCGGTGTCGCAGCCGATGTGCGTGCCGGTCATGTCGAGGTCCTCGCGGATCGCGTGGACCAGCAGCTTGCGCGGCTCGACGTCGATGGTGTGGTCGGTTCCGTTGACCGTCAGTGTGATCTCGCGTGTCTCGCTCATCGGGAAACCCTCCGCTGTTTCACGACGCCGGCGCGCTCGGCGGCGTCGCCGAGGGCGCGCTGGGTCAGTACCTTCACCATCCGCTCTTTGTACGCGGCGTCGCCGTGTTCGTCCGACTCGGGGTGGGACTCCTCGGCGGCCGACTCGCCCGCCGCCTCGAACAGGTCGGGGGTCGGGCGCTCGCCCTCCAGGTGGTCCTCGGCGTCGCTCGCGCGGGCGTTGGTGATGTCGACGGCCGTCATCCCGATGCCGGCCGCCTCGATGACGCCGTCGTCGTCGAACCGGAGCCGGACGCCGACGCCCGCCATGGCGTAGTCGCCGGTCTTGCGCTTCAGCTTGTGGTAGGCGCTCCCCTCGCGGTCGCTGGGCGTGGGGACGCGCACCTCCGTGATCAGTTCGTCCTCGTCCAGCGCCGTGTCGTACGGCAGCAAAAAGAACTCGTCGGCGGGGATGACGCGCTCGCCGTCGGGGCCGCGCGCGACGACCTCGCCGTCGTGGGCGATGAGGAGGCTCCCCCAGTCCCCCTTCGGGTCCGCCTGCGCGACGGAGCCGACGACCGTGCCGCGGTTGCGGATCTGCGGGTCCGCGACCAGCGGCGCCGCGTCGGCGAAGCTGCCGTACTTCTCGGCGATCAACTCGGAGCCCTCCACGTCGGCGTGGCGCGCGAGCGCCCCCAGTTTCAGGAAGCCGTCCTCCTCGCGGAGGTAGCCCAGTTCCTCGATGCCGTTGATGTCGACGACGACGTCCGGGTTCGCCAGCCGAAAGCGCAGCATCGGGACGAGGCTCTGCCCGCCCGAGAGGACGGTCGGCCCGTCAAGGCTCTCCAGCAGGCTGACTGCCTCGTCGACGCTGGTCGGCTCGTGGTGTTCGAACGGCGCGGCCTTCATCCGAACATCCCCCGGATGCGGTCGGTGACGCCCGAGTCGGTGTCCTCGATGTCGGTCATCTGCGCCTCGATGTCGCTGAAGAAGTTGTTCACGATCTTGTTGGCGACCGGGTTAATGACGCGGCCGCCCAGCTGTGCGATCCGGCCCGAGATGTCGGCCTCGGTCCACCACTCGATGCGGGAGCCGTCGCCGTCCTCCTGCGGGTGGATGTGCATCCCCGACTCCATGCTGAAGCTGCTCCCGCTGGCCGACCCGGAGCCGGTGGCGGTCATGACGAACTCCTCCTCGTCGCGCTCGTCGATGGTCACCGTCGTCTCGAACTTCGGCTTCACGCTGCCGACGCCGACCTGCATCAGCGCCGCGTACTCCTGTCTCTCCCTGAACGCTCGGGCGGCGACGACCTCGGCGTCGGCCTCCGGGAGCGTCTCGACGTCCTCCTCGAGCTCGTAGGTGTCCCACCCGAACTCGTCGTCCATCGGGGTGATGTACTGACACCCCTTCAGGGAGTTCCGGACGGCGATGGGGTCTGAGAGGACCACCCACGCCTTCTCCGGCGGTACCTCGTCGAGTTCGAACTCCCCCTCGAAGTTCATCGGCTCCCTCCGATCGCGACCGACCGTGTTCCCCGCGCAACCGATGTCATCTTTTATAGTACCTCACTATGTGCATACTATTACCTCGGGATGTGAGATGTGGTAGCACCTAAATAAAAGTATTGACGATGAAGGTTGCCGTCGGGGCAGGTATCACGTCCTCACGGTCCCGAACTCGACACGATGACCGACACAACCCGCTCGGACCACGACGACGAATCGACCTCCGTCGACGACCGTCACGACGGTCGCGACCGCGACGACGGCGGCGGATCCGCCCGCCGGGCCGACGGCGGCGACCACGGTCACGCCGCCCCGATCGACCGGCGCGAGGGCGCCGACACGGTGGCGGCGCTGCGCGAGCGCGTCCTCGACCGCGTCGGGACCGAATCGGTCGCCCTCGACGGGATCGCCGGCCGGACGCTCGCCGGCGCGGTCGACGCGCCGACGGCGGTCCCAAACCGGAGCCACGCGACGATGGACGGGTTCGCGTTCGACGCGACCGACGACTACCCGCTGGAGGTGGTCGACGCGGACGTCTTCCCGGAGGACGACCCGGGGGATATCGATCCCGGACAGGCGGTCCGCATCGCCACCGGCGCCCCGCTGCCGGCGTCGGCGAACGCGGTGCTCAAGCGCGAGGAGGCGACCGTCGAGGCGAGCCACCTCACCGGCACGGCGATCGATCCCGGCACATACGTGTACGAGCGCGGCAGCAACGTCGCCGAGGGCGAGCGCCTGTTCGCCGCCGGCGAGCGCCTCGCCCCGCGAGACGCGATCCTGCTGGGCGATCTGGGCGTCGACGAGGTGCCCGTCCGCGAGCGCCTGTCCGTCGGCCTGCTGGCGACGGGGACCGAGATCCACGAGGGCCGCCACGCCGACCTCGACTCCCCGATGCTGGCGAACCTCGTCTCGGCGTGGGGCCACGAGCCGACGTACGAGGGGACCGTCCCCGACGAGTACGACCGCGTGGAGTCGCGGATCGCCGCCCTCGCCGACGACCACGACGTGGTCGTCACCACCGGCGGCACCAGCGTCGGCGACAAGGACCACGTCGTCCGCGCGCTCGACGCCCTCGGCGACGTGCTGTTCCACCGCGTCGCCCTCCGTCCGGGCAAGCCCATCGCCGTCGCCGACCTCCCCGATCACGACGCCGTCGCGGTCGCGGTGCCGGGTAAGCCGGTCGGCGCCCACGCGGTGACGACGCTCGTGGCCCGGCCGCTGTTCACCGGCGAGACCGCCCTGCCGACCGTGCCGGCGACGCTCGCGGTCGACGTGGGGATCGGGGTCCCCGGCTTCGACTACGCCGTTCCGGTCGTCCTCGACGACGGGACGGCGATGCCGCTGGGCCACGCCGACTCGGATCTGGCGGTGTACGACGAGACGTTCGACCCGAGCGTGCTCTCGTCGAGCACGCGGGCGACCCGCGCGGACGGCTTCGTGCTCACGGACGCGGCGCTCGCGGCGGGCGACGATGTCCGGGTCGTCCCGTACGCGGCGGTCGAGCGATGAGCGGCGAGCCCCCGCCGATCCGGTCGGTCCCGCCGGGGGAGTCCACCGCCCGCGACGGCGCCACCCCCGAGGACGCCCCGCGCGTCGCTGGCGTCGTGCTCGCGGCGGGGACCAGTTCTCGGTACGGCGACCGGAACAAGCTCCTCGAACCGGACCCGGA
Source organism: Halobaculum gomorrense (assembly GCF_900129775.1). Lineage (GTDB taxonomy): Archaea > Halobacteriota > Halobacteria > Halobacteriales > Haloferacaceae > Halobaculum > Halobaculum gomorrense. The sequence goes on from NZ_FQWV01000007.1 coordinate 130,074, forward strand.
CGGTGACCCGCTGGTCCGGGCGGCGGCGCGGACGCCGGTCGAGGCGGGTCTCGACCCGGTCGTCGTCGTCGTGGGCCACGAGGCGGACCGGGTCGCGGACGCCGTGGACGGACTCGGGGTTGAGACCGTAACGAACGAGGCGTTCGCTGCGGGGCAGTCGACCTCCGTCGCGGCCGGCGTCCGGGCGGTCGCCGACCGCGACCCGCCGGTCGACGCGGCGGTCGTGGCGCTCGGCGACATGCCGTTCGTCGACCCCGCGCCCGTGCGGGCGCTCGTGGACGCGTACGCCGCCGGCGTCGGGGACGCCCTCGCGCCGGCGTACGAGGGACGACGCGGCAACCCGGTGCTGTTCGACCGGCGGTTCTTCGCGGCCCTCGACGACGTGGAGGGCGACGTGGGCGGCCGGGCGGTCCTGCTCGGGAGCAACGACGCCGCGCTCGTCGCCGTCGACGACCCCGGCGTCCGCCGCGATGTCGACGAACCCGGCGACCTGTAGCGACGGTTCCCCGCGGTCACGTCCGCGCCACGGTCGCCGACGGCGGTGCGGTCGTCCGCGCCGTCGCGGGCGTCACTCCCCGTCGTCGCGGACGAGTTTCTCGACGACAATCTGGCCGTCGCGGACGTGCCACTCGACGCGGTCGCCGGCGCCGACGTCGAGGAAGTTCCGGACCGGCTTCGGGATGGTGGTGAGGTTCTTCTCGGAGACCTTCGTGTCGGTCAGCGTTCCCATTGCGCGACGGTATGTCCCTAGGAAAGACGTAGTTTACGCTATGACTGCACCGTGCGCCGCCGGTCGAGGCTACTCCGCGCCGGCGCGGCCGTGGGCGCTCGTCTCCCAGCGGTGGGCGCCGCCGTCGGAGGCGCGCGAGAAGTCGAGGTCGAAGCGGTCGGACTCCAGCAGCGTGGGGCCGGGCACGTACACGTGGTCCGCGCCGTCGCGCTCCACCAGCAGGTCGCGTTCGGCCATCGTCGAGAGCACGTCGCGGACGGTTCGCTCGCGCCCGGGAATGAGGTTCGCCTCCTCGATCACCGACTCAACGTCGACGCGTCCACGCAACAGCGCGAGCCGGATGGCCGCCACCCACGCCGGCTCACGTTTCATCTCGCGGCACACGCTCCCCCTGTGAGTGTGACGGTATTAACATCTTCTTTCCCGCGGACGACTCGGTCCCGTCCCGCGCGTCGGTGAGAGCGTTTATCCGGGGGCACGCGCGACCACAGATCAACACGATGGCAGCGCCGATCCTCAAGTGGGCCGGCGGGAAGCGCCAACTCCTTTCGGAGATCACGGGCCGGTTCCCCGCCGAGTTCGAGCGCTATCACGAACCGTTCGTCGGGGGCGGCGCCGTCTACTTCCACCTCGAACCCGAGAACGGCTCGATCAACGACCTCAACGATCGCCTGGTGACGCTGTATGAGGTGATCCGCGACCGCGACCCCGAAGCCCTGATCGCGGAGAACCGCACCCACGAGCACTCCGAGGAGTACTACTACGACGCCCGCGACGAGTTCAACGAACTGCACGAACTCGACGAGAAGACCGCGGACGAACGACTCCGTGAGGCGTCGCTGTTCGTCTACCTCAACCGGACCTGTTTCAACGGCCTGTACCGCGAGAACAGCAGCGGCGAGTTCAACGTCCCCGTCGGCCGCTACGCCAACCCCGACTGGGTGCAGGCCGACCGGGTCCGCGCGCTCCACGACGCGTTGCAGGACACGACGATCCACAACGAGGACTTCGAGTACGTCCGCGGAGTGGCGACCGAGGGCGACCTCGTCTACTTCGACCCGCCGTACGAGCCCGTCTCGACGACCGCGGACTTCACCGACTACCACGCTGAGGGGTTCGACCGGGACGACCAGCGACGCCTCCGCGATCTGGCCGTCGACCTCGACGAGATGGGCGTCTCGGTCGTCCTCTCGAACTCGCCGCCGGTCGCGGAGTTGTACGAGGGGGTCGACCAGTTCACCGTCCACGTCGTCGAGGCGACGCGGGCGATCAACAGCGACGCGGACAACCGCGGGGAGGTCGCCGAGGTGCTGATCACGAACGTTCGGCCCGAGCGCCAGCGACGGACGACGCTCTCGACGTTCGAGTGAGACGCCGACCGGCGCGGTCGAGCGCGTCGGCGACCCGAACCGCGGGTATTTTTATGGGCACACCCGTAGCCCGCGATATATGTTCAAGGCCATCGTGAGCGCCTCCACCCTCCGGGACGCGCTCGATTCGGTGAGCGTGCTGGTCGACGAGTGCAAGATCCGCCTCAACGAGGACGAACTCGCGATCCGCGCTGTCGACCCGGCCAACGTCGGCATGGTCGACCTCACGCTGGAGGCCGCCGCGTTCGAGTCCTACGAGGCCGACGGAGGGGTCATCGGGGTCAACCTCAACCGCCTGGAGGACATCGCCGGGATGGCCAACTCCGGCGACCTCGTCCAACTCGAACTCGACGAGGAGACCCGCAAGCTCCACATCCAAATCGACGGCCTGAGCTACACGCTCGCGCTCATCGACCCCGACTCCATCCGCCAGGAGCCCGACATCCCGGACCTCGACCTCCCCGCGGAGATCGTCGTCGAGGGCGCCCAGATCGGCCGCGGGATCACGGCCGCCGACATGGTGTCGGACCACATCCGCCTCCGCGTCGACGAGGCCGAGGAGGCGTTCTTCATCGAGGCCGAGGGCGACACCGACGACGTGGACCTCCGGCTCGACCGGGAGGACCTCATCGACCTGCAGGCCGGCCCGGCCGAGTCGCTGTTCAGCCTCGACTACCTCAAGGACATGAACAAGGCGATCCCCAAGGACGCCGAAGTCCGGGTCGAACTCGGCGAGGAGTTCCCGGTGAAGCTCCACTACGAGTTCGGCGAGGGGATGGGGCAGGTAACGTATATGTTAGCTCCTCGTATTCAGAGCGACTGACGACGCTCCACCGGCCGACTCTTCGCTGTTTTCACGCTCGCCAGCGGCGCTCTCTTTCGACCCATCGAGCGCGCGGTCACTCTTTCGCTCCGTGTGAACATGGCTCCCGCACCCGGTGCCTTCTCGGGAGCCCCAGCCGCACCGACGCGTATGCCCACTGCCATCTGGTTCGACCTCGATGGGACGCTCCTCCCGTTTCCCGAGTACGACTCCGTCATCTCACGCGCCTGTGAGACGGCCGGTGTCGACGCAGTCGACGCGTTCACCGCCGAGTACAACGATGCCTTCTTCGAGCGACTGGACGCGCTTGACCCCGAGCCGTACCGCCGGGCGGCCGCCACAGCGCTCGCGTCCATCGATGCCGACACCACCCCGGACACGTTCGTGACGGCTCTCAGAGCAGCCGAGTACGACGCGATGCCCGCGCCCGACGCCGTTCGAGAGACGCTCGCGGAGCTCTCAGACACAGCCGGTTACCGGGTCGGCGTCTGTACCAACGGCGTCGGCGACTGGCAACGCGAGAAACTCGAACACGCCGGACTCGCCGATCTGATCGACGCGACCGTCGTGAGTTACGAGGCGGGCGCGCACAAGCCCGACCCCGCGCCGTTCGAGCGCGCGGAGTCGGCGCTCTCGGGGGACCGTCGGGTGATGATCGGCGACAGCGAGGACGCCGATGTCGCGGGTGCCCGCGACTGCGGCTGGGAGGCGGTCCACGTCACGGGGCCGGCGGCCGTACCCGACGCGGTGGCGTCCGTTCGGTAGCCGGACCAGCGGGCCAGTCGACGGTCGCACTCACACCCGGCTCTCACCGCGATCGGTCGTCGTCGCTCCACGGCCGGCTACGTCGCCATCGACGCTCGAACGAGCGCCAGTGCGCCGCCCCCGCCGCGCAGGATGGACCGCGCGCCGGCCGCGATGGCGACCAGCCCCGCAAGCGTCGCGGCGACGGCGGGCCAGTTCGTCGTCGCCGCCACGCAGGCGGGTGTCTCGCTGGCGCACGAGCCGAACAGGTCGCGGTCGAACACGGCGACCTCGACCAGCCACGCGCCGAGACCGACCGCGAGCGCGCCGACCAGCGCGTGCCAAGCGGTGGACCGAAGCGTCGGCGGTGTCGACGAGTCGGCGACGAGCGGTCCCGCCCACCCGGACAGCACCGCCGCACAGAGCAGACAGACCGCGGCCGGGGCGAACAATAGCCCGATGGACATCGCACCGGCGACGACGAGCGCCGACAGGAACAGCGCCGCGAGCCACAGGGTCCCCCGCCGTCCGGTCCACGCGGCGACGCCTCCGACGACCCCGGCGAGTCCGCCGTCGGCGCCCCACGCCGCGACGAACACGTCGACGGGGAGGAACCGGGCCAGGAGGCCGACGGCGGCGACGGTGGCCGCGATCGCGGCGAGAACGCCGAGAAGGCGGCTGGCAGCGCGTCGCGGGCGGTCGGGGAGCGCGAGTGGCGCGGGGAGGGGTCGGAGACCATACGGAGCCGTTGCACGTCAGCCGAATAATGGCTTCTGGCGAACGCGGCGTGCGCCCGGAGTCGTTTTTCCGGGCCGCTGTCGGGGGTTCCGGAGGCGTCAGCGAGGGTCAGTCGTCCGCGGCCGTCGCGTCGCCGCCCGAGGCGATCCCCCGACCGAGCACGTACACGACCGGCACCAGCAGGACCGCGCCGGCGACGAACGGCGACCAGTACGCCAGCACGTACGCCGCGGCGGCGGCGGGCGGCCCGACGGTGCGGCCGAGGCTGCCGGCGCCCTGCGTGACGCCGAACGCCGCTCCCTGCGTCTCGTCGCCGGCGCGGTCGGACACCAGCGTCGACAGTGAGACGTTCAGCGAGCCGTTGCCGAACGACAGCAGCGCGCCGACGGCGAACAGCGCGACGGTCGGGCCGGTGAGGATCGGGCCGCCGAGGGGACTCCCGTCGGCGCCGGCCGGGAGGGGGAGGAGCGCGCCGATCTGCGGCGTGAACGGGAGGAGCGCGAGCGCCGTCGCCAGCGCGGTGCCGCCGACCACGGCCAGCCGGGTCGCGCCGAGGCGGCGTTCCAGCGGACCGACGAGGATCCCCTGGTTGATCGTCCCGAGGACGCCGATGTAGGTGAGGAAGACGGCGGCGGCCGTCGCGTCGTAGCCGTAGAAGTCGGCGGCGAAGGGGATGAACATCACCTGGATGCCCGCGAACGCGACGCTCGTGACGAAGTAGGAGGCCACCAGCGGCCGGAGCGCGTCGTTCGACAGCGCGGCGCGGAACTGGTCGATCAGCGAGCCCCGGGCGTCGGCGCCGGTCGAGCGAGTCCGGTCCGGCTCCTGCAACACGAGGACCGCGGCGGCGGCCGCGAGGAACGACAGCCCGGCCGCGAGGAAGCTCGGGAGCGTGAACCGCGTCGTCGGGACGAACGCGGGCAAGAGCGCGGCGGCCGCCGAGACGACCCGCTCGCTGGCGGCGACGCCGCCCAGCGCCGGCCCGAACACGAACCCCAGCGAGAACGCGGCTCCGACGAGCCCCAGGGCGCCGGCCCGCCGCTCGCGAGGGGTCACGTCGGCGATGTACGCCTGGGCGGCGGAGATGTTGCCGCCGGCGGCACCCGAGAGCGTCCGCGAGAGGAGGAGGGTCGCGACGGCGGCGGCGGTGCCGGCGAGTTCGCCGATCTCGGTCGCGAAGCCGAACACCAGCCACGCGACGCCGGCCACCGCGACCGAGAAGGCGATGACGGGTCGCCGCCCCCGCTCGTCGGAGATCCGCCCGAGCGTCGGCGCGGCGAGGAACTGCGCCAGCGAGTAGGAGGCGGCGATCAGCCCGATGAACACGTCCGAGACGCCGAACGAGCGGACGTAAAAGGGGAGGATCGGGATGACCACGCCGAAGCCGAGGAGGTCGAGGAAGACGACGCCGACCACGACGGCGACGGCGCGCCGGGAGCCTCGCGGAGCGTCGCCGGCGGGGTCATCGGACGCCGGGGGCACCTCGGCGTCGGCGGCGGTTCCGGAGCGGGGAGTCGTCACGGCGGGAACTCGTCGCGTGCGGACTTAGCGGGTACGGTGGCGTCAGGGTGGGCCGGCAGCAGGATCCGGCACTTGCGGGCGACTCCCGGAGCAGCAGCCACGCGTACGCCGCGAGAAAGCCGAGCGCCACCGCGCCGCCGCCGGCTCACCCGTGTCGGTCGATCACGCGCTTTGCGGCCTGGGCCTTCTCCTTCCAGCCGTAGCCGGCCTCGTACACGTGGCGCTTCTTGTCGACGAGCTGTTCGGGACTGGACTCCTCGAAGCCGCCGCGCTCCCACGTCCCCGAGCGGTGGAGCCACTCGATGACGTTCTGGCGCGTCTCCGCCCACGAGAGCCCGACCATCTCGTACCAGGCCACGAGCGCGAAGACGGCGTTGTCGTGGCAGCCGGGGTAGCTCCCCTCGCGGTAGATGGTCGCCATCGGCTCGCGCGTCGGCTCGGACACCTCCTCGCGGTAGCGCTCGGCGGTGAGCAGGTCGAGGCCGGCGTCGGTCTCCTCGACGCGGCCCTCGCGTCGAAGCAGGTCGAGCGCGGCGCGGTGCAGTCCCGACCACTCTCCGTGGACGGCGTGCTGAAGGGCGGACTCGGTGACCGGGCCGTCGAGGAGGACGGTGAGCACGTCCGTGTACGCCTGCTCGACGTGGTGCCACTCGGTCCCCTCGAAGTCGCAGTCGGCGTCGTGCAGGCTGTTCGTGGTGCGACAGCCGGGGCAGGGGTACGCGAACCGGGGCACGAGTATCGTGTGTTGTGTGGGTCGACGGCTTAGGTGTCGTGGTTGCGGGTCGGCGATCGGTCCCCGGGAGGCCCCCCGAACACGCCCGGCACTCCCCCTCGGCAGGGGCCCGGCGCTACTCGTCGGCAGGGGCCACGTTGGTCACCTCAAACCGGGCGCCGCCGTCGCGACTCTCCGTGACGCGGATCTCCCAGCCGTGGGCCTCGACCACCTGCTTGACGATCCGGAGGCCGAAGCCGGTCCCCTCCCTGCTCGTCGAGTAGCCCGCCTCGAACACCGACTCGCGGCGGTCGGCGGGGATCCCGACGCCGTCGTCCTCGAGGAAGAACCCGCCGTCCAGCTCCCCGATGGTGACGGTCACCCCGTCGCCGCCGTGTTCGACCGCGTTGCGGACGAGGTTCTCGAACAGCTGTCTGAGCCGCCGTTCGTCGGCCAGGATCGCCCCGTCGAACTCGACGGCGAGCGACGCATCGACCGTCTCGACGTTCGTCCAGCACTCGCGCACCATCGCCGCGGGGTCGACGGCGTCGAGATCGGTCGCCGCCTCGCCCTCTCGCGCGAGCGCGAGGAGGTCCTCGATCAGCGCCTCCATTCGGTCGTGCGCGTGCTTGACCGCGTCAAGCTGCTCGCTGTCGCAGTCGTCGCGGGCGAGGTCCAGCCGGCCGGTCGCGACGTTCAGCGGGTTCCGGAGATCGTGGCTGACGACCGAGACGAACTCCTCCAGTCGCTCGTTTTGCCGTCGTAGCTCGTCGTGGCTCTCGCGGAGGCGACGAGCGCGGTCGTGCTCGTCGAGCTCCCACACCCACTTCGTGTCCCCGTCGCGCGTCCGGATCCGGTAGGTGACCTCGAACGCGCTGTCCGTCGCGAGCCCGTTCTGGACGGCGTCCCACACGGCCTCGCGCTCGTCGGGATGGACGATATCGTTCCCCCAGCTGATTCGGTCAGCCTCCAGTTCCGCAGCGGTGTACCCCGTCAGCGGCTCGACTTCCCCGTCGACGGTCTTCATCGGCCACCCCGGGTCGTTGCGACAGCGGTAGACGATCCCCGGGAGGTTTCCGATGAGCGTCTCCAGCCGTCGCGTTCGCTCGGTCAGCATCCGGCGCGACTGAACCGCCTCGACGGCGTTCACGACCCGGTTGGCCAGCAGCGCGTACTGATCGGTGCCGCCGCCCTTCTGGATGTAGTCGGTCACCCCCGCGGAGATCGCGTCGCTCGCGATCTCCTCGCTCCCCTTCCCCGTGAACAACAGGAACGGGAGGTCCGGATACTCCTCGCGGACCGCCCGGAGGAACTCGATCCCGTCCCTGCCCGGCATGTCGTGATCGGACACGATGCAGTCCACGTCGCGTTCGGCAAGCACATCGAGTCCTGCCTCGGCGTCGGTCGCACTACGTACCTCGATACGGTCGTGTTCGCGCTCGAGGAACGTCGCGACCAGTTCGGCGAACTCCGGGTCGTCGTCGATGTGGAACACCCGTATCGCGTCGAGAGCGTCGGCCATGATGGTGGGCTGTCTCTGTCGGCAGAGACGCCGGAGGATATTAAACAGTGGTCGTCGGCCGACCGCGGCGACCGTCGCCGTCGACCCGTCGGGGAGCGCAGCGTTTTAAGAACGCGCCCGGGTAATAACCGGGTAATGCCCGGGTTCGACACCATCGTCGTCGCCACCGACGGCTCCGACAGCGTCTCGCGCGCCGTCGCGGTCGCGCTCGATCTGGCCGAGCGGTTCGACGCGGCGGTCCACGCGCTGTACGTGGTCGACAGCGGCGAGGTCGACTCCTCGCCGGAGGCGGTGCGCGAGCAGATGCGCAACGCCCTCCAGGAGCGCGGCGGCGAGGCCATCGTCGACGTGCAAAAGCGCGCCGGCCGCGACGTGACCGCCGTCGTCCGCGAGGGGCGCCCCGCCAACGAGATCACCGACTACGCCCGCGAGATCGACGCCGACCTGGTCGCCACCGGCACCCGCGGCCGCCACGGCGAGAACCGCTTCCTCATCGGCTCGGTCGCCGAGCGCGTCGTCCGCACCTGCCCGGTCCCTGTGCTCACGGTTCGGCAACTGGCCGGCGAGAGCGGCGAGGGCGGCTACGGCGGCGCGCCGGTCTGACCGCCGCTCCGGTCGAGCGACCACACCACCGCCGTTTTTACGTCTCGTCGCAACCCCCGGGTATGGACGACGAACTCCTCGAGAGCGACACCCTCCCGCTGGACCGCAAGTCGCGACTCCCCGGGACGGGCTTCTTCTACCCGGACTCGCTGGACGAGGACCGATCCGAGAAGCGGGCGAAGGAGGCCGTCGAGGGCGCCGAGGCGGTCGTGATCACCGACTCCGACGCCGACGGCCTCGGCTGTATCGCGCTCATCCGCGAGGCGTACGACGCCGCCCTCGACCCGGCGCCGTTCGAAGAGCGCCGCCGCGCGAAGCTCGACGGCACCTATAAAGAGCAGTTCGGCGAGGAAGCGGACGAAGAGGAGGGGGAAGAGGACGACCGTGCGGAGTCGTCGGTCGCGCTGCTGCCCTCCGGCCCCCACTCTTTCGAGGAGGACCTGGAGTACGTCGCCGAGTTTCTGGAGGAGGGAACCGACGTGTTCGTCTGCGACATCTGTCCCGACGCGTTCGAATACATCGCCGAGGACCTCCGCGCGGTCGCCCGCCGCGCTGGTGCGGTCCGCTGGTTCGACCACCACCAGTGGGACGAAGAGCTGGCGGCGTCGGTGCGCGAGCTGGGCATCGATCTGGTCGTCGGCGAGAGCGACGAGGAGTGCTCGACGGACGTGACGCTGCGCTCGCTGGCGTACGACTTCGACGAGCGCTTCCGCGAACTCGCGGCCGTCACCCGCGACCACGACCTCTGGCTGAAGGAGGACGAGCGCTCCGACGACCTCGCCGACTTCGCCTACTGGACCGGCGGCGAGGAGTACGCCGCGATCGTCGGCGCCTACGGCGTCGACCTGCCGCCGGTCGCCGTGGAGTACGTGGAGCAGCGTCGCGTCGAGAAGGGGCTGCTCATCGAGAAGGCAGTCGACCGCGCCGTCGAACACGAGGTCGGCGAGTGGTCGGTCGGCGTCACCTACGGGCGGTGTTCACAGAACGAGGTCGCCGACGCCCTGCGCGAGCAGGGGATGGACGCCGCGGTGATCGTCAAGCCCTCCGGCTCGGCGTCGATCCGCGGCTCCGACGACTTCGAACGCTGCCACGAGGTGGCCGGGCAGGTGAACGGCGGGGGGCATCCGAAGGCCGCCGGCTGTAAGCCCGACATCTACGACGACATGCTCGATTACGGTCACCACTGGACGACCGAGGGCGCGACGACGAAGCGCGTCATCCTCCGCGCGTTCGAATCGCTCGCCGAGGAAGACGCGTCGGCGGACGCGGCCGAGTAGGTCGAGGCCGACGGGGGACTCGACCGGAGCCCCTTTGTACGCGCGGCCGCTCCGATAGGAGGACGGCACGGTCAGGCGGCACCTTTCAGCCGCGTGGGTTTCCCGCGCGGTGATCGCCGACTGACCTACCCCGTCGCTCTACACTCGCGAGCGACGGCGCTCGCCACGCCCTCGATCGACTCGGCTCTGTTGCATCTCGTCTTTCAAAACACAGTTGTGTCTGTCGAACTCGATTTATTTCACTATATTGGTAGAAAACCGTTGTTAGGAAGGTGCTGCCTATCTAGTAGAGGCACAAGTCTGTCGAATATTCTTCCTAAAAACGAGAGGCACACTCTTATTGAGACTCATGAGTCTGACTCACATATGGGTGATATTGATGATGTCCACATTCTCCACGTCGATGATGAACCCGATTTCGCCGAGATGACTGCTGAGTTTCTTGAACGCGAGGATGATGGATTCAGCGTCGAAACCGTAACAAGCGCCAGTGAGGGACTGGAGCGGTTCTCTCACGACGACTTCGACTGTGTTATTTCTGACTACGATATGCCTGGTCGGAACGGGCTCGAGTTTCTCAATACCGTCCGAGAGGAGGCCCCAGATCTACCGTTCATATTATTCACTGGCAAAGGTTCTGAAGAAGTCGCCAGTGAGGCCATCTCCGTGGGCGTCACTGACTACCTCCAGAAAGGAGATGGGACTGACCAATATGCTGTCTTGGCGAACCGGGTGCGAAACGCTGTCGAACGGGATCGCGCTGAACAAGCCCGTAAACGGCAGCGAAAAGCCATCGAAACTGCCAAAGAGGGGATTAGTATCCTCAGTCAGGATGGCGAGTTCATCTACGTCAACCAGGCATACGCAGATCTCTACGGCTACGACCCCGACGAGATGAGAGGCCAACACTGGGAACTGATCTACCCTGATGAGGAGATCACCGTCGTATGGGCTGAAATCATACCAACTGTTACTAGCGAGGGCTACTGGACCGGTGAAACAACTGGACTTCGGGCTGACGGCACTATCTTTCCCGAAGATCACACTCTTGCACAGACGGACTCCGGTGAGCTGATTTGCACGGTTCGAGATCGCTCTGAAGAACAAGAACGCCAGACCGAACTGATCCGGTTTCGGACGCTCGTAGAGACGATCAACGACCCAGTCTACGTTCTCGATAAGACGGGAGAGTTCGAATACGTGAACGACGCGTTTCTCGAGATGGTCGGATACGATCGTGAGACGGTTCTCGGAGCCACGCCATTACTGATCAAATCACAGGAAGCAGTTGAACGAGCAGAAGTTAATCTCGCCCGGATTCTCTCATCGGATGGACCCGACAGCGTACAGTTCGAAGTCGAAATCCAGCCAAAGGAGGGGAGGCCAATTCCTTGTGAGGACCACATGGGTGTCTTGCCGTACGAAGGGGAGTGCTTTGAGGGTTCAGCCGGAATCCTACGCGACATCAGTTGCTGCAAAGAGGCAGAGTCTCGTTGAAGCGCTCTCAACAGTACTCGGAGACTATTGCTCCCCGAACTCACATTGCTGGAGCTAGGTCGATCTTCTCTCGATACATACTGAATATCTCGCCTGCGTTCGTCGTGTCGGCGGCTATTGAAGGGGTCGATTCAACACTTCATGCCCCTATTCACACCGAATTTTTCATATGATAACCGGTGGATAATTGGACGTGAGGAGCCGTCTGTTTTATATATGATCTCAAAATGTCACGCTTCATCGTTCATCCGGGACGAACAGTGATCCCTTCACCTGCGTCCACGGTGACGTTACACTCCTCATATCGAAACATTATACAGCCTTTTTGCAGTTGGTGGGGAGATTCAAAAAGTTGATCAAGCGCATCGGGATCGATCGCTTCATAAAGTGGCTGCAACTCCTTCGGATCTGTTTCGAGAGCCTCTGCAACTGCACAGATCGAGAGAGGTGTCTCATCTTCACGGGCGAACTTCGAAGCGTCCGGTTGTGACTCCGTCTCGGGTCATCGATTTTCATCTTCCGTAGTGGTGAAGTTGCGTTTGGTCATCGAATCACTGTGTTTGACTGCTGTCTGGTCGAAGAGAGTGGGCAAGACCCTTATTTTATGTCCCTATCCCTGAAGGGTCGTGATGATTATTTCTTTTGCCTGAACCGATATGTGACGTAGCTATATTTACCAACTCCCGGACTAGTCTCGTCCGTAGCTGCGGATTTCGACAGGGAGGTTGATTCCGTCCGCCGAACCGGTCGTGGGATTCGAGCCCGGACTCGGATCCGGACGCGATCTCGAACCCGCGCCCGTGACGCGAGAGCTACTCCTCGACCGCCGGCTCCTCGCTGTACTCGCCCATGAGCCACTTGTGCGAGTAGTCGGTGCCGCACGCGCAGTGGGCGTACGCGTGCATCACGTCGCCCTCGGCGTACAGGCCACCGACGCCCTCGTTCTGCTCCTCGGCGAACGCGAAGACGAACTCCGCGCGGTGGTCCGATTCGGCTTCCGCCGCAGCGTCGGGGCACTCCCCGCCGCCGAGGTCGGGGTAGATAACCCCGTCGCGGTCCATCGCGCCCTTCGCGAACTGCATCGGGTCCATGCCGGTGCCGGCGGCGAACGCCTGGCGTCCGTCCTCGCCGGGGAGCACGAGGACGACCCCCTCGTCGACGGCCTGTCCCATGTTGGCGATCTTTCCCTGTTCGTCGAGGTGGTCGTGCGTGAGGTAGATCGCCACGTCCTCGAGGCGCTCGCCCGCGAGGAACTCCGCGAGCTTCCCGTCGTCGGCGTCGGCGGCGATGTCGTCGTCGGCGTCGTCGGTCATACCCCGGAATCGGCGCGCGAGTCGGATAAGGTCGTCCGTCGCGGACCGCCCGTCGTTGACCCGCAACCAGTCCTGTTCTACGACCGTCCCGACTCAGCTATCGTACAGCGAGTTGGCGATGTCCTGCAGGCCCTTATCGGGACGCTTTGTCACGGTGTAGACGGCGCGCTCGCCGGGGACGCACAGACCGTAGAGGTAGCCCGGATCGACCTCGTCCAACTCGACCGCATCGCCGGGTTCGCGGTCGTGCTCGCGCGCCCACTCGACGAGCCGATTCTCGGCGTCGCCGCCGGCGGTGCCGGCCTCGCGCATCCGCTTGCGGTCGTCGTACGCGCCGCGCACGAGCAGTCCCTTCGAGTCGCTCGTCACCGTCGCGTGGCGCTGGTCGCCGTCGAGGACGAGACGGATCTCGTCGCCCGCCGAGAGGTCGGCCTCCTCTGGGATCCGCAGACAGGGGAGCCTGGTGCCGCCCGAGCGCGCGAGGCGCGCGCGGTGACTGGTGACCTCGGCGGCGTCGCTGGCGAGTCTGTCGCTCATGAGCGTTGGAAAGAGGGGACTGCGTTACTCCTCGTCGTCGTCCGCGTCGGCCTCGGCTTTCTCAGACTCCTCGTCGTCGGCCTCTTGCTCGCCGAGCGCCTCGGCGATGGAGCCCTCGACGCGGGCGTTGATCTGGACGGTCTCCTCGGAGACCTGGCGACCGCGGACGGTGACGCGCTTGCGCTCGCCGTCGCGCGAGGGCTTGTAGCCGACGCCGCCCTCCAGCAGGAGTTCCTTCAGCTCGCCGCCGGGGACCTCCTCGCGCATCGGGCGCCCGGCCTTGTCGGAGCCGCCGGTCAGCGTCAGGTCGACGCCGTCGACGCCGACGGCCGCGCCGTCGACCTCGTCGCCGATTTCCCGACCGAGGAACCGGTTGGCGTCCTGTCCGTCCACGTCGAACTGCCGCGTGTCGCCGGCGTCGTCGCCCACGACGATCTTGAATTCGGCCATTACGGATGGATGCTCGGCGGTGAGAGAAAAGACCGTCGAAAGCGTGGCCGAGGAGTGCGAGGACGAGCGTAGCGAGTCCTCGAAGCGAACGGGGAGCGAAGCGACCTGTGAGCGAGCGCAGCGAGCGAGGCCACGGCCGTGTGCGGCGAGGTCCTCGTGCCGAGCCGCCCACAGAGAACGCGTGGTCCGAGGCCTGCGAGGACGAGCGCTGCGTGGCCGAACGTAATGAGGTCACGAGACGAGCGGCGAACGTAGTGAGCCGCGAGTAGTGAGTCCTCGATACGAGCGGGGAGCGGAGCGACCCGCGAGCACTGGGCCGAGGACCACGGGTAGCGGCGACGCGTCGATGGCCGTTGCCGGCCCGGTCGTCACCCGAGCCGCATGGGGTCGTCACTCTCGACGATCCGCACCTCGACCTCGTCGCCGACGGCGAACGTCGGGTCGCCCGCCTCCGGCCGCATCACCAACTTCGCGCCCGCGGCGGCGTCGGCGCGGGCGGCGAACAGCGACAGCCCCGTGATCCGCTCGTCGTTCGCGAGCACGGCCACGTCCGCCCAGTCGACGTGGCGGCCGACGCGGGCGCCGACGGTCGTTCCAAGCAGCGAGACGGGATCGCCGTCGCCGCGCTCGGTGTCGACGCCGGGCGCGCCGCCGGGAACGCCGCCGCCCGCGTAGTGCGCGAGCCCCCCGTCGAGCGGGCGGCCGTCGTCGTCTGCGACCGCGGTGAACCGCGCGGCGTCGGTGTCGGTCGCACCGCCGGCACCGGGTGCGGCGTCCCCGCGCGTCGGCGCGTCCAGCACCGCGTGGCTCGGCCCCGTCTCGACGACGGTTCCGGTGCCGTCCCACGACAGCGGCGCCACGTCGACGCCGGCAACGAGCGGGAGCGACCCGGACGCCCGGTAGGGGTTCCGCTCGAGCTCGCGGAACTCCAGGTGGACGTGGTTGTCGACCCAGCGGCCGAAGAAGCCCGAGCGAACCATCTCCCCGAGGGAGTCGCCGACGGCCACCTCGTCGCCAGCCTCGACGGCCGGGTCGACGTGGAGCACGCGCGCGACGCGGTCGCCGGCGTCGATCACGATCAGGTGGTCGTGGTCGACGGCGTACTCGCGGTCGGGGCAGCCGACCGTTCGGGCGTCGAGCACCTCGCCCGCGACGGGCGAGATCCCGACGTTCGACTCGGGGTACAGGTCGACGGCGCACGCCCGGTCGTGCGCGGGGTACGGCGAGTTGTACAGCGAGAACTTCCGGTAGCGAGCGAGCAACGATTCGGGGAGGGCGACGGGATCGGCCGCCTCGGTCCGGGACCCGGTCCCCGTCGACTCGTCCATACCCGCCGCAGGCGACGCAAGCGCTTAGGCGCCCCGACTCCCACCGCCGGTCGTGACCGACGAGCGACGAGGCGGCGAGGGTCGCGTCCGCGTGTATCGCGGCCGCCGATCGGACCGCGAGGCCGACCGCGCCGCGACCGCCGCGATGCTCGTCGAGGCTGGGGACTCGGGCGTGTCCGCGGTGCGCGTGTGGGCGCCGGGCCGCTCGCTCGCCTTCGGGCGCCGCGACGCCCGCGCGGACGGCTACGAGCGCGCGACGGCGGCCGCCCGCGAGCACGGCTTCCCACCCGTCGAGCGCTCCGTCGGAGGACGGGCGGTCGCGTACGCCGAGTCGACGCTGGCGTTCGCGCACGCGGTCCCGCTCGACGACGCCCGAACCGGGCTGAACGACCGCTACGAGACTGCCGTAGGGACGCTCGTGGACGCGCTCCGCGGTGTCGGCGCCGGCGTGGAGCGCGGCGAACCGCCCGCCTCGTACTGCCCCGGCGACTACTCGGTCCGCGTCGCCGGCGGCGGCAAGGTCGCCGGCATCGCCCAGCGCGTCCGGCAGGACGCCGCGCTCGTCTCCGGCTGCGTCACGGTCGCCGAGCGCGGCCCGATCCGCGCGGTGCTGCGCCCCGTCTACGACGCGCTCGGCGTTCCATTCGACCCCGACACGGTCGGATCTGTGACTCAGGCTGGCGGTCCCGACGACGCCGAGGCCGTCCGGGAGGCGCTGGAAGCCGAGTTCGTCGGCGAGGGCGCGGTCGAGACCCGCGACGTGGCGGATCGCCCCGCCGACGCGGGCGACGACTGATCCGCGGAACGGACGATCCGCCGAACTTACGCCGTGCGCCCGCGCACCTCCGGCAATGAGCACGCTGTTCACCACCGCCACGCTCGCGGACGGCCGCGTCCGCGACGTGCTGGTCGAGGGGGAGACGATCGCGCGGGTCGCCGACGCCGGCACGCTCGACCCCGCGGACGCCGCCGTCGACGAGGTCGTCGACTGCGACGGCAAGCACCTCCTTCCCGGTGCCATCGACGCGCACGTCCACTTCCGCGAACCCGGCTTCACCCACAAGGAGGACTGGCACACCGGGTCGCGGTCGGCCGCCGCTGGCGGCGTCACCACCGTCGTCGACCAGCCGAACACCGACCCCCCGACGGTCACGGGCGAGGCCGTCGACGGGAAGGTCGCCCTCGCTGCGGAGTCGCTCGTCGATTTCGGGGTCAACGGCGGCGTCACCGGCGACTGGGATCCCGACTCGCTGTTCGAACACCCGATCTTCGCGCTCGGGGAGGTGTTCCTCGCCGACTCCACCGGCGACATGGGCATCGAGGCGGACCTGTTCGCCGACGCCGTCGCCCGCGCGGCCGCCGAGGACACGGTCGTCACGGTCCACGCCGAGGACGCCGCCCTGTTCGACCGGGCGGCCCTGGAGCGCGCCGACGACGGAACCGGCCGCGACGCCGATGCAGACGCGTGGAGCGCCTACCGAACCGCCGAGGCCGAGGCCGCCGCCGTCGAGCGCGCGCTCGCGGTCGGCGCCGACTCCGACGCCGCGATTCACATCGCCCACACCTCGACGCCGGAGGGCGTCGACGCCGCCAGCGACGCGGGTGCGACCTGCGAGGTGACGCCCCACCACCTGCTGCTCTCTCGTGAGGACCTCGACAACCTCGGCACCTTCGGCCGGATGAACCCCCCGCTGCGAAGCGAGCAGCGCCGCGAGGCGGTGCTCGAGCGCGTCGCAGACGGCGCCGTCGACATCGTCGCCACCGACCACGCGCCCCACACCCGCGCGGAGAAAGACGCGAGCGTCCGGGACGCACCCTCGGGCGTCCCCGGCGTCGAGACGATGCTCCCGCTGCTCCTGCAGGAGGTTCGCGAGGGCAGGCTCACGCTGGAGCGCGTGCGCGACCTCGTCGCCGCGAACCCGGCCGACGTCTTCGGCGTCGACGGGAAAGGCCGAGTCGCCGAGGGCGCCGACGCCGATCTCGTCCTCGTCGACCTCGACGCCACTCGCGAGATCCGCGGCGACGACCTCCACTCGAAGTGCGGGTGGACGCCGTTCGAGGGCCGCCAGGGCGTCTTCCCGGAACTGACGCTCGTGCGCGGCAGCATCGCCTACGACGCCCGCGGCGACGGCGAGCGGTTCGGCGACGCGGTCGGCCGGAACGTTCGGGCGTAATCTCCGGGCGGGTTCGGTGACGCTCGCCGCCGAAGCGTGCTCGGGGGTCGTCGCCGCACCGGTCTCGGAGCGCTCCGCCCCGCGAGCCGACACGACAACCGTTTTCCCCTCGGGCCGCCGCCGGTGAAGTATGGCTGGCAGCCACCCGCTCGCTGGATACACCGAGTTCTGGGACGACGTAATGGCCGACATGGAGGCCACCGCCGAGGAGTACCGCGAGGCGGGCTGGGACGTGCTCGAACTCCACCCGGGCGACGTGACGCCCCTGCCCAACGTCTCCACCGACGGCACCGGGATCGAGGTGGATCGGACCGGGTTCGACGTGCTCCTTCCGGGCGACGAGTTCGCTGAGGCCCAAGACCTCGTCGCGGAGACGGATGCGGCCGACGGCGACGGCGACGTGTTCGACGAGTACGACGCCTACCGCGCCCAGCAGTCGGACGTGGTGTTTCTCGTTGTCGTGATGAAAGCCGAGGCCGCCGGGCGGGCGGTCGCGTTCCCGCTGTACTACGACGAACAGCAGGCGCGACCGATGCTGGACCGCGCCGACGACGCGGGTGAACTGTGCGCGTACCTCCGTCCGCTCGACGACTCCGAGCGCGTCGTGTTCTCGCTGGCTGACCCCGCGCCGCTGTCTCCCGAAGACGGGGACGAACCGCCGGCAGCGGAGTAACGGAGTGACACGAACCGCTCGTTCTCGTGGCTGACGGGACCGGTCCGTAGCCGCCGGACCCGGTCCGTAGCCGACAGCGTCGACCGCTACGCGAACTCGATCTCCGCCAGCGTCGCGGTCTCGCCGAACAGCCAGTCGGCGTGTTCGACGGCGTACTCGCGGTGCTCCTCGGTGATGTAGCCGAGCGCATCCTCGACGACGACCGGCCGGTAGTCGCGCAGCCCCGCCGACCCCGCCGTGTGGAGCACGCAGACGTTCGCGAGCGTCCCGCAGACGAGCAGGTCGTCGACGCCACGGGCGTCGAGCCACCCCTCCAACTCGGTGTCGTGGAACGCGTCGTAGGTGTGTTTCTCGACGACGTGGTCGGCCTCCGCGGTCGGGAGGTTGTCGACCAGCTCGGCGTCCCAGCTCCCCTCGACGACGTGCTCGCCCCAGCGGTCGAACTCGTCGTAGTAGTGGGCGCCGTCGAACTGCTCGGGCGGGTGCACGTCCCGCGTGTACACGACGCGCGCGCCGGCATCGCCCGCGCGCTCGGCGAGCGTCCGAACGGGGTCGATCGCCGCCTCGCTTGGCTCGGCGTAGAGGCTCCCGTCAGGGTGACAGAACCCATTCTGCATGTCGACCACGACGACAGCGGTGCGGTCGGGGTCGAACTCGGTCGCGTCCGTGTCCATGGGTATCGCTTCGGGCCGGAGTCACAAAATTGCTCGCCGGGACACCCCGGTTCGCCCGCCGCTGATCGCGGACAAGGTACTTCTACCCCCGGGACGATGCGGGGATATGCGACGATCGGCCCCGCGCTCGCGCGTACGCCTCACCGCCCTCGTGTTCGCGGTCGTGCTGGTGACCACCGCCGCGGCGCCGGCGTTCGCCGCGACGCCGGCGTCACCCGGCGCGGTCGCGACAGCCGGTTCACCCGCGATGCAACAGGAGGCGCCGCCCGACCCGGCCGCCGACCGGATCGGCTGGGAGGGCGGCTACTGGCATAACGAGAGCATCGCAGTCGACCAGTCCGACGGGCTCAGCGACGAGGAACTGGACGCGTACGTGGCTCGCGGGATGGCCCGCGTCGAGTACATCCGCGAGGCCGAATTCGAGTCGACGGTGCCGGTGTCGATCATCACCCGCGAGGAGTACCGCAACCGGAGCGCCGGCGGCGGCGCGAACCGCACCGCGTACAACCGGTGGAACGACCAGGTGTGGGAGGGGCTGTTCATCGTCGGCGAGTCGACCGGTTCGAGCGACGCGATCGGTCAGACGACCGGCTCGTCGGTTGCGGGGTTCTACTCGCCCACGAACGACGCGATCACGATCGTCACCGACTCCACTGACGCACCGACGATCAACAACGCCACGCTGATCCACGAGCTGGTCCACGCGCTGCAGGACCAGCGGTACGACCTGACCAACGCGACGTACCGGGCGCCCACCCAGGACGGGACGCTCGCGGTCGACGGCGTCGTCGAGGGCGAGGCGAACTACGTCGAGACGAACTACTCCATGCGCTGCGGGACGGAGTGGGAGTGTGTCGACACGCCGCAGGCCGGCGGGAGCGGCGGCGGCGGCGGCGGTCCGAACCTCGGCATCCTGCTCACGCTGCTCAATCCGTACTCGGACGGTCCGGTGTACGTGCACGAGATCGTTCAGGAGGGCGGCTGGGACGCCTTCGAGGATCGGTTCCGGAACCCGCCCGTCTCCTCCGAGCAGGTGATCCACCGGACCGACGAGACGCCCCGTCCCATCGAGTTCACCGACAGGGAGACGAACGGCTGGAGCACCTTCTCGCGCGACAACCCGCGGCTCGGCCAGAACGGCTCCGATACGGTCGGCGAGGCGTCGATCTACGCGATGTTCTGGTATCAGGCTCGCGAGTACCGCGCCGACACGATCAACCCCAACGGGCTGTTCGACACGAGCAGTCCGTACGACATGTACAACTACGACGCCGAACCGTCGAACGGCTGGGCGAACGACCGACTGTTCCCGTACCGTAACGGCGAGGGCGACGACGCCACGTACGGCTACGTGTGGATCACCGAGTGGGACACCGAAGCCGACGCGCACGAGTTCCGCGACACGTACCTCCGGATGCTGGAGGCCCACGACGTGCGCCAGACCGACGAGGGGTACTACGTCGTCCCCGACGGGCCGTTCGCCGACGCATTCCTCGTCCGCCTCGACGGCGACCGCGTCACGATCGTCAACGGCCCCACCGTCGACGACGTGAAGAACATCCGTCCGGGTCTCGAACCGGTCGACGCGGAGACGACGACCGACGGCGGGGCCAGCCCAACCGAGCCCCCTGCGGGCGACGACACCGCCGGCGACACGGCGGGCACCCCCGCGGTGACGACGGAGACGACCGGCGCTGGCTTCGGGTTCGGCGTCGCCGTCGCCGCCGTCGTGGTCGCCGGGCTGCTCGCCCGACGCCGCCGCTGACGCCTCGCCCCCGTCTCCGCGCTCTGCGGATCGCTCGGCCGTCTCATGCGATCGCGTCCCGCGATAGCGTGACTTTTTGCGTCGCCGCGGTGAATCCGCACGCATGAGTTCTCCGCCCCTCGAGTTCGACATCGTCGGGGCCGACGCCGTCCGCGACGGAACGGCGACGGACGCGTACTTCGACCGGACCGTCGAGACGCTTCGCCACGCGGACCGGAACCCGCGCGTCGTCGCGGAAGTGACCGCGGATCAGTTCCCCGACGGGGACTTCGAGCTGCTTGCGGGCGTGAAGGACGCCGCCGCGCTGCTGGCCGGCCACGGGATCGACGTGGACGCGCTCCCGGAGGGGACGCTATTCGACGGCGGGCCGGTCATGCGCATCGAGGGGACGTACCTCGAGTTTGCGGCCTTAGAGACATCCCTGTTGGGCTTCCTCTCGCACGCGTCCGGCGTCGCTACCGCCGCGCTTGAGTGCCGCCGCGCCGCGCTCGAGTCGAACATCCTCTCGTTCGGCGCGCGCCACGTCCATCCCTCGATCGCCGCGATGGTCGAGCGCAGCGCGCTCGTGGGCGGGCTCGACGGCTTCTCGCACGTTGCCGCCGGCGAGGTGCTCGGCCGCGAGCCCTCGGGGACGATGCCCCACGCGCTGCTCATCTGCTTCGGTCGCGGCAATCAGGAGGACGCCTGGCGCGCCTTCGACGAGGCCGTCCCCGAGTCTGTCCCCCGGATCGCGCTGTGTGACACCTACTCCGACGAGAAAGAGGAGGTGATTCGGGCCGTCGAGACGCTCGGCGACCGCCTCGACGGCGTCCGCCTCGACACCACCGGCTCCCGGCGCGGCGACTTCCGCCACATCGTCCGCGAGGTACAGTGGGAGCTCGACGCCCGCGGCCACGCCGACGTGGACGTGTTCCTCTCGGGCGGTCTCGGCCCCGCGGAGCTCCGCCGCCTCCGGGATGTCGCCGACGGCTTCGGCGTCGGCGGCTACGTCTCCAACGCCGACCCGGTGGACTTCGCGCTCGACATCGTCGAGGTCGATGGCGAGCCCGCGGCAAAGCGGGGGAAGCTCTCGGGCATCAAGGCGGTGTACCGCACCCCCGACGGCGGCCACCACGTCGGGCTGCGCGGGCGCGAGGGGCCCGAGGGCGGCGAGTCGCTCATGGAGCCGCTGATCCGCGACGGCGAGGTCGTCCGGCCGTTCGACATCGACGACGCCGCCGGACGGGCGCTCGCGGACGCGACGCGAGTCGAGTTCGGCGAAGAATAGCGCGACTCGTCGAGGCGCGGCGGCGCGACGAGACGCAAGCGCTCGGCTCTTCGAGGGAGCTGCTGAGAACCGCCACGGCCGCCCGTCGCCTACAGCTGTTCGACGCTGCCGCCGTCGGGGCGCTCGCGGAACACCTGGCCGTCGATAAGCGTCACCATCGTGTCGTCGTCCTGCCAGGCCATCGGGGAGAGGCCGGCCTTCCGGCAGGCGCGCGAGAGGAACTTGCCCTTGCTCCAGTCGTTTTCGACCGGGATCGTCGGGTACAGCCAGCCGTGCTTACCGTTGTGGTCGATGGCGACGCCGTGTCGCCCGAGCTCCAGATCTTCGACAGGGTCGTTGGTGAGCGTGACGCCGGAGACGACACACGCCGAGACGAGCACGGAGTCCAGTTCCTTGGGCTCCAGTTCGGAGCCGCCCGAGTTGACCGAGGCCGCCTTGATCGCCGCGTCGACGATCGCGTGACCGAGCTGGTCTTTCCCTCGGTACGATCCGGCACAGCCTCGCATCCGCCCGCGGCCGCGGGTGGACTGGAGTCGGACGAACGCGCCCGTCCGGGCATAGAAGGCGTCGCGCATACTCCCCGGCTGCTCGCGCTGGCCTTGGAGTACGAACGCCTCGACCGACTCCCGAGCGAGTTCGACCGCGCGTGCACCGTCGTCGTAGGTGAGCCGCACGGTTTTCGCTTCGGACATACTCCTGCTGGGGTCCGTGCTAACTTGAAGTCTTCCCTCTTCATGCGAGTTATTCTCAGGCTAGCGTCCGAGGGGCGACGAGCCGTCCGATCGCGGTTTCCTCACGTCCGTCGCGCTTCGATCGACCCGTTCCTCGAACGTTTTATCCCGGACAGCGACGTAGCTCGGACCGGCAGAGGGAGCCCGACCCCCGTGCGCTCGACCCTCGCGGCGACGGCGCATGAGGAAAGTCCCCCCACCCCCGGACGGGCGACCGGGCGCAAGCCCGGAGTCGGAGACGGCTGGCTCTGGAACAGCAACGAGACCCCCCGCCCCGACCCATGAGGTGCGACGGCGACCTTCCGGTCGCCGCCGGCGTCTGCGGTCCGCCGCGGACGCGCGAACCGACCCGAGAGGGAAGGGAGTGAACCCACCGAGGGCCGCGGCTTCGCCGCGAGACGGGCGGGAACGGATGGAACGGCGAATCCTCGCCGGTGCAAGCCCGCGTCGACGGGCGGCCACCACGCGGCGGTCGCCCCGATGGTAGTCCGGGTGCTCGCCTCGCGCGAGCGACCGGGGCATGCGCCCCGCGACCGACGCGGACGCTCAGCCGAATGTCGGGCCGAACAGAAGGGGGCTTACTCCCCTCAGCCGATCGCACCCCAGCCAGCGACGGCGTCACGCCGCCCGGCAGAACGCCTGCCGGCGGCGGTAGGCCACCGGCTACCGTCGGACGACGGTCGTGCGAGTGTTTGACACGCACCCGACTAACTAAAACGGATGGACACCCAACCGACTGTGTGGACAGCAGAGAACTCACGGCGGCCCTCGAGCGCGAGTTCGGGGGAACTGAGGCGGCACGCCGTACCGTCGCCCGCCAGGCGCGGGACCTGGCCGACTCCGGCGCGATCGAAGCCGACCGCGGCCACGAGCTCACCGTGGAGGACGTGATCGAGAACCTGGCCGACGCGCCCGAGGATCACGACCTCGTCGAGCGGTGGAACTGGTGGCTCGGATCGCTGGAAACCGCCTACGGCGGCTACGAGCGGTTCACGGTTCGGTTCGTCGACGACGGCCCCGACGTGAACGCCTGAGGCTCGCCCGCCGCCGAACGCGCCGGCGAGTCGGCGTCGGCTCGCGCCCGCCGTCGCCTCCCGCCGCACGCGACCCCGCACGCTCCGCCCCGCCCTCCGCGTGGCACCGCCCGTCAGCCCTTGGCTCGCCCGGCGGGTGCGTGTCGCTCCGACGGCTGCTCGGCGCCTCCCGAATTCTTTTGATACCGACTGACGGGGGTTCAGGTATGGACACCGACATCGGCCCCGGGGAGTACGCCCCCGTCCCCGGGTGTGCGGACCTGTACTACCTCGACACCGACATGTACGACACCGCCAACTACGGCTCGGTGTACCTCCTCGACGCCGAGCGTC
This sequence comes from Halobaculum gomorrense, assembly GCF_900129775.1. GTDB lineage: Archaea > Halobacteriota > Halobacteria > Halobacteriales > Haloferacaceae > Halobaculum > Halobaculum gomorrense. The sequence continues at coordinate 153,890 of NZ_FQWV01000007.1, forward strand.
CCGCGGTGATCGACACCGGCCTCGGTAACAACCGCGAGTTCCTCTTCGACGCGCTCGACGACCTCGGGATGACGCCCGAGTTCATCCTCCCCACGCACGTTCACCTCGACCACGCCGGCGGCGCGGGGTTCCTCGCCAAGCGCTACCCGGACGCGACGGTGCTGATCCACGAGTCCGCCGTCGAGCACCTCGTCGATCCGAGCCGGCTCGTCGAGGGCACGAAGGCCGCGGTCGGCGAGCAGTGGCGCTTCTACGTTGAGCCGGAACCGATCCCAGAAGACCGGATCGAGGCGCTCTCGGGCGGCGAGACGCTCGATCTGGGCGACCGGGAGCTCGACGTGCACCACGCCCCGGGGCACGCCCCCCACCAGGTGATCTTCCACGACCGCGACGACGACGTGGTGTTCACCGCCGACGCCGCCGGCATCTACGTCCCGCAACTGGACGCCATCGAGCAGACCTCCCCGCCCTCCCAGTTCGACCTCCACGGCTGTCAGGACGACGCCGACATGATCCGCGACATCGACCCTCGCTACCTCTGTTTCGGCCATTTCGGCCCACGGAAGTTCGACGACGACATGCTCGCCGGCTACAAGCGCACGCTCGCCGAGTGGGTCGAGGCGGTGCGCCAGCGGCGCGAGGCGCTGGAGGCCGACGAGGACGTCATCGAGCATTTCGCCGAACACGCGCCCCAGGACCTCATCGACACGTGGGGCGAGCGGAAGGCTCGGGACGAACAGCGGATGAACACCCGCGGCGTGCTCGGCTACCTCGACTACATGGAGAAACGGGACGAGACGATCTGAGGTGAGAACCGCGTCCGGGCCCGTCGACAGCGCGGCTGGCTGCCGCGACTGAGGCGAAGAAACGCCGAACAACGGGCGTCGCGAGGGGACCGACTTATTACGAGTGGCGCGGCAAAAAGTAGCATGGATTGGCGCCAGGCGGAACGCGAGTACGACCCGGGGATCACCCGGGACTCGCTGGCGGCGACGTTCGACGCGAGCGCCCGCGACCACGCCGACCGGATCGCACAGCGGTACAAAGGCGGGGTGTACGACCGGTCGCTCGTCCGCGCGGGCGTCGTCGACGCCGCCCCAGACGGGGAGTTCGCCGACCTCACGTACGCCGAGATGCACGACCTCGTGCGCCGGCTCTCGGCCGGCTTCCGCGAGCTCGGCGTCGCTGCCGGCGACCGCGTCGGTATCTTCGCGAACACCCGCATGGAGTGGGCCCACAGCGACTTCGCCCTGCTCGGCGCGGGCGCGGTCGTCACGACAGTGTACAAATCGTCGTCGTCGGATCAGGTCCGGCACCTCCTCGACGACCCCGGCGCCTCCGGCGTCGTCGTCGAGAACCGCGACCTGCTGGAGCGCGTGTTCGCCATCGAGGACGACCTCGATCTGGAGTTCGTCATCCTCCTCGACGGCGAGGCACACGAGCGCGACGACGTGTACACGCTCGGGGAAGTCCACGACCTCGGCGCTGCGGTCGACCCCGGCGACGGCTGGGTGATCGACCGCGACCTCGACGACCTCGCGAGCCTCATCTACACCTCGGGCACCACCGGCACGCCGAAGGGTGCCGAGCTCACCCACCGGAACTTCCTCGCCAACGTCGACCAGTGCATGCGACGGTTCGGCGACCGCCCGGACAAGCCCGACGACGTGCCCGTCGTCGACGAGGAGAGCGTCACCCTGTCGTTTCTCCCCCTCGCGCACGTGTTCGAGCGCCTCGCCGGGCACTTCATGATGTACGCGGCGGGCGCGACGGTGGCATATGCCGAGTCGCCGGACACGCTCCGGGACGACTTCGGACTCGTGTCTCCGACGACGGCGACCAGCGTCCCCCGCGTCTACGAGAAGCTGTACGCCGCGATCCGCGAGCAGGCGTCCGAATCGAGCGTGAAAGAGCGGATATTCAACTGGGCGACCGGCGTCGGCCGCGAGCACCACCGGGCCGCCGACCCCGGCGTCTCTCTGCGGGCCCGCTACGCGCTCGCCGACCGCCTCGTCTTCTCCAACGTGAAGGAGGCGCTTGGCGGCAACGTCGATTTCTTCATCTCCGGGGGCGGATCGCTGTCGGCGGACCTCTGTGAGCTGTACCACGGGATGGACGTCCCCATCCTGGAGGGGTACGGCCTCACCGAGACGGCGCCGGTCGTCGCGGTGAATCCGCCCGAGGAACCGAAGGTCGGCACCATCGGGCCGCCCGTCCACGACGTGGACGTCCGCATCGACGACGAGGTGAGCGGCGTCAACGGCACCGCCGCCGGCGCCGGGAAGGGCGGCGAGGTGGGCGAGCTACTCGTCCGCGGACCGAACGTCTTCGGCGGCTACCGGAACCTCCCGGAGGCGACCGCGGAGGCGTTCGTCGAGATCGACGGCGATCGCTGGTTCCGCACGGGCGACGTGGTCGAGGTCCGCGAGGACGACTACATCACGTTCCGCGAGCGGGCGAAGCAGCTCATGAAGCTCTCGACGGGCAAGTACGTCCCGCCGGGCGCCATCGAGGACTCCTTTGCCGCCTCCGAGTTGGTCGAGCAGGCGATGGTGATCGGGGACTCGAAGCGGTTCGTCTCCGCGATCATCGTCCCGAACCTCCCCGCGGTGCGCAAGTGGAGCGACGAACAGGGGCACGACCTCCCGTCGGATGACGACGCGCTGTGTCGCGACGATCGAGTTCGAGGGCTCATCCAGGCGGAAGTCGACCGCGTGAACGAGGAGTTCGAGGCCCACGAGACGATCAAGCAGTTCCGGGTCGTCCCCGAGGAGTTCTCCGAGGAGAACGACCTGCTCACCCCCACGATGAAGAAGAAACGACGCAACATCCTCGAGCGGTACGCGGACGACATCGGGAGCATATACGCGGAGTCATGAGCGGCGCCGGTGTCCGTCATGCACCGATCGGACTGTACTGCCCCTGTCGGAACGAAGTCGCACTCCGCCTGACCGATGCAACCGACCTCGCCGCAGTAGCCGCCTTTTTATCGGTTCCCCTCGACCACAGCGCATGGAGGTGAGGGGATGTCGGCAGGCGCCGGACAACTGATCGCGATCGTCGCCGTCATCATCGCCGTCGGCGTCGTCGCACAGCTGCTGTCGAACCGGTTTCAGCTCCCGAGCATCATCTTCCTCATCGCCGCCGGGATCGCGCTCGGGCCGGAGGGGCTGGGTGTCATCACCCAGCAGACGTTCGGGCTGACCGGGCTGTCGACCATCGTCGGCCTCTCGGTGGCGATCATCGTCTTCGAGGGCGCGTTCCACCTCAGGATCGACAAGCTCAGGGAGGCACCGGCGGCGACGGTACGGCTCGTCACCGTCGGGGCGGCCATCGCGTTCGTCGCGACGACCGCGGTCGTCCGGGTCGCGCTCGGCGTCGAGTGGCTCGTCGCCGGGCTGATCGGCGCGCTGCTCGTGGCGACCGGGCCGACCGTCATCGCGCCCATCCTCGAGGTGGTGCCGGTTCGCAACCGCGTCGCAACCGCCCTCGACACCGAGGGGATCGTCAACGACGTGACCGCCGCGATCCTCGCGGTCGTCATCTTCGAGGCGATCGTCACCGAGACCACGGAAGCGTTCGCGCTCGTGACGCTGTTCGCCGAACGTCTCGGCGTGGGCGTCGTCGTCGGCGCGCTCGTTGCCGCGGTGGTCTACTACGCGCTGCGGTACGTCAACCTCTCGCCGAGCAATGCCCCACAGAACGCCCGCCTGCTCGTGCTTGCGGGTGCGCTCGTCGCGTACGGCGGCGCGAACTACGTCGCTACCGAGTCCGGGATCGCCGCCGTCGCGGTGGCGGGCGTCCTGCTCGGCAACGCCGACGTCCCCTACGAGGAGGAGATCACGAACTTCAAGGGCGACATCACGCTGCTCGTGTTGTCGTTCGTGTTCATCGCGTTGGCGGCGCTGCTCCAGTTTGAGGACCTGATCCGGCTGGGCCTCGGCGGCGTCGCCGTCGTCGTGGCGGTGATGTTCGTCATCCGTCCGGCGATCGTCATGCTGTCGACGGTCGGGGACAGCTTCCGGCGCAACGAGCGGCTGTTCATGTCGTTCGTCGGCCCACGAGGCATCATCCCGGCGTCCGTCGCCACGCTGTTCGCCGTCGAACTGGCGAACGAGGGGATGGAACCGGCGGCGAACGCGCTCGTGGGGACCGTCTTCCTCGTCATCATGGCGACGGTGGTCCTCGAGGGTGGATTCGCCAGGCAGATCGCGGAGAAGCTCGACGTGATTCCAATGAGAGTACTCATCATCGGCGGCGGGACGGTGGGCCGAACGCTCGCCGACCGCCTCGAGGACCGCGGTGAGGACGTGGTCCTCATCGAGAACAACGAGGAGGTGGTAGAGATCGCCAGAAACGAGGGCCACTCGGTCCACATCGGCGACGGGACCGACACGGACGTGCTTCGTTCGGCGGGCGCCGAGAACGCCCGCATCGTCGTCGCCGCCACCGGAGACGACGACGCGAACCTGTTGGTCGCCCAGCTGGCCGAATCGAAGTTCTCCCCCGAGACCGTCCTCGCGCGGGTGAACCAGCCCAACAACGTCGACGCGTTCGAGGATCTGGGCGTTCGGACCGTTTCGTCGGTGTTCGCGACCGCGCAGGCGCTCGACAACTACATCGAGCGACCCGCGCTCGCAGACTGGATGGGAGAGATCGGTCGGTCGGGCGACGTCCAGGAGATCGAGATCACGTCCGAGGAGACGGACGGCAAGACGGTCGGCACGCTCGGCTCCGAGCTTCCCGGGAACAGCCTGATCGCACTCGTCGCCCGCGACGGGGAGACACAGGTGCCCGCTCAGGAGTTCACCCTGCAGCGAGGGGATCGAGTCACCATCATCGGCGACCGCGAGGACGTGCGGACCGCGATGCGCCGGCTTCACCCGGAGTAGCGGCGTCCTCTCGGCCGCAATTCCTGCCAGTTTATCATCCGGGGTTCACAATCCCCGCGTAATGGTCGTCGGAGACATCTCGACGGGAACGGACGTGGCCGTCATCGGGGCCGGCCCGGGGGGCTACGTCGCCGCCATCCGCGCGGCACAGCTGGGGCTCGACACGACCCTCATCGAGCGGGACGCCTACGGGGGCGCCTGCCTCAACCACGGCTGCATCCCCTCGAAGGCGTTCATCCACGGCGCGGGGGTCGCCCACGAGGCCGCCAACGCCGAGGAGCTCGGCATCTACGCCGACCCCGCGGTCGACATGGAGCGCATGCAGCGCTGGAAGAGCGGCGTCGTCGACCGCCTCACCGGCGGCGTCGAGAAGCTGTGTACGGCCAACGGCGTCAACCTCGTCGAGGGGACGGCGACGTTCGCCGACGAGCACAAGCTCCGCGTCGCCCACGAGGGGGCCGGCCAGGGCAGCGAGTCCATCGAGTTCGAGCACGCCATCGTCGCCACCGGGTCGCGGCCGATCCAGATCCCCGGCTTCGAGTTCGACGGCGAGCGCGTGCTCTCCTCGCGGGATCTGCTCCAGATGGAGTCGCTGCCGGACAGCCTCGTCGTCGTCGGCGCGGGCTACATCGGGATGGAGCTGTCGACGATGCTCGCGAAGCTCGGCACCGACGTAACCGTCGTGGAGATGCTCGACGACGTGCTCCCCGGCTACGAGGAGGACGTGCAGCGGATCGTCCGCTCGCGCGCCGAGGAGCTGGACGTCGAGTTCCACTTCGGCGAGGGCGCCGCCGGCTGGGAGGAGACCGCCGAGGGCGGCGTCGCCGTCGCCACCGAGACCGAGGAGGGGGAAGCGTCCGAGTACCTCGCGGACAAGGTGCTCGTCGCCGTCGGGCGCTCGCCGGTCACCGACACGCTCGAACTGGGGAGCGCCGGCCTCGAACCGACCGAGGACGGCTTCATCGAGACGGACCACCAGGCACGGACCGACGTGGATTCGATCTTCGCCGTCGGCGACGTGGCCGGCGAGCCGATGCTCGCGCACAAGGCCAGCAAGGAGGGAATCGTCGCCGCCGAGGCCGCCGCCGGCGAGCCCGCCGCGCTCGACTATCAGGCCGTGCCCGCGGCCGTCTTCACCGAGCCCGAGATCGCGACCGTCGGACTCACCGAGGCCGAGGCCGCTGAGGAGGGGTTCGATCCCGCCGTCGGACAGATGCCGTTCAACGCCTCCGGCCGCGCGCTCACGACGACCCACACCGAGGGCTTCGTCCGGGTCGTCGCCGACGAGGAGACCGGCTTCGTGCTCGGCGGCCAGATCGTCGGCCCCGACGCCTCCGAGCTGATCGCCGAGCTCGTGCTCGCCGTCGAGATGGGGGCGACCTTGGAGGACGTGGCCGCGACGATCCACACCCACCCGACGCTCGCCGAGGCGACGATGGAGGCCGCCGAGAACGCGATGGGACGGGCGATCCACACGCTGAACCGGTAGGGCGGGCGCCCGGCGCCGACTGCGGCTCGGACCGTCGGCTCCGACCGCCGGACGCGACGTTCCGACTCCCGTGTGCCTTTGTACCGCCGGCGTGTTTCGATTCGTAATGAGCGACGCCGAGGACGACCACGGCGACTTCTCCTCGATCCGGGAGTCCGTCGACGGCAACCCGATGACCGGGTTGCTCCGCTACTGCGTGCCGTACTGGCCGCGGCTGTCGGTGGGGCTGGTGGCCGCCATCACGACGCGACTGGCCCGCCTGCTCCCCTCGCTGCTCGTCGCGGCGGCCATCGACCGCGTCATCCTCGGGAGCGGCGAGCCCGGCCTGCTCGCGCAGGCGGGGCTGCTGCCGACGGCGACGATCACCGGCGAGGCCGCCCGGATCGCCTTCCTCCAGCGACTCGTCGTCATCGCGGCGCTGGCGTACCTGATCCGGTCGGTGACGCGGTTCGCCTCGCGGTACCTGTTCCAGTCGACCGCACAGAAGGTGCAACGCGACCTCCGAAACGACACCTACGACCACATGCAGCACCTCTCGCTGGGCTTTTTCGCCGACCACCAGACGGGCGCGATGATGTCGGTGCTGAACCAGGACGTGAACCGACTGGAGCAGTTCCTCAACACCGAGATCCGGCAGGCGATCCGCGTCGTCGCGACCGTGGGGGGCATCGCGGCGATCATGTACACCTACTCGCCGAAGCTCGCCCTCGTCGCGCTCGCGCCGGTCCCCATCATCGGCCTCGCGTCGGGGCGGTTCCTCACGTGGATCGAACCGAAGTACCGGAGCATCCGCGAGACGGTCTCCAGGCTGAACTCTCGGCTGGAGAACAATATCGGCGGCGCGCGCGTGATCAAGGCGTTCAACCGCCACGAGTTCGAACTGGACCGCGTCGCCGCCCAGAGCGAGCGGTACCACGACGAGAAGGTGGAGGCCATCCGGGCGCGGCGGGCGTTCTTCTCGGGGCTGCGGCTGCTCACGGGCGTCGTTTTTGTCGCCATCCTCTGGATCGCCGGCAGCGACATCATCCGCTACGGCCTCGGCAACACCGACCCCGCGACGCTGACCGCCGGGTCGGTCGCGCTGTTCTTCCTCCTCCTCCGCCGGCTCTACTCGCCGATGCGCCGCGTCGGGAAGACGGCGAACAAGTACCAACTCGCCAAATCCAGCGCCGAGCGCGTGTTTGGCGTGCTCGGCTACGACCCCGCGGTCACCTCGCCGGCGGACCCGCACGTCCCAGAATCCGTCGACGGCCGGGTGACGTTCGACGGCGTGCGCTTCGGCTACACCGACGATGAGGAGGTCATCTCCGGGATCGATCTCGACGTGGATCCGGGTGAGACGGTCGGGCTCGCGGGGACGACGGGCGCCGGGAAGTCGACGCTGTTGAAGCTCATCCCGCGCTTCTACGACGTTGACGAGCGAAGCTCGTCAGCCAGTCAGACGCAGTCTGACGACGTTGATTCCGGCGCCGTTGAGGTCGACGGCGTCGACGTGCGCGAGTACGATCTGCACGCGCTTCGCGAGCACATCGGCATCGTCGAGCAGAACCCCTACATGTTCTCGGGCACCGCCGCCGAGAACATCGGCTACGGCGACCTCTCGGCGCTGGAGGCCGGCGCGGCAGACAGCCGAGGAGCGGCCGACGACCCGGTCGACCCCGCCGCTACCGGCGCAGCGGACGGCCCCGGCGAGCGCATCGTCGAGGCCGCGAAGGCTGCGGAGGCCCACGAGTTCATCACGGACCTCCCGGAGGGCTACGACACCCAGATCGGCGAGCGCGGCGTGAAGCTCTCGGGCGGCCAGCGCCAGCGCATCGCCATCGCGCGCGCCCTGCTCAACGACCCGGAGATCATCGTCCTCGACGAGGCGACCTCAGACGTGGACACCGAGACGGAGGAGCTGATCCAGCGGAGCCTCCGCCGGCTCATCGCCGACCGGACGGCGTTCGTCATCGCCCACCGGCTGTCGACCATCCGCGACGCCGACCGCGTCGTCGTCATGGAGGAGGGACGGATCATCGAGCAGGGCTCCCACGACGAACTGGTCGACGCCGACGGCGACTACGCCGACCTGTGGGCGCGGCAGGCGGGTGAGGACGAGGACGCCGACGAGCCGATCGTCGCGCCCACGGACGACGACTGAAGCTGGGGATGCGCCCGCGCTGGGTCGAGTGACGGGGCCGTCATTCGGCCGAGTGACGAGTCCGCCGTCCGCCCTCGTCGCACGCCCGCGCACGCGCCCGAGGGTATTTCCGCCTCCCGCCCGTGTACTCTCTCATGAGTACGAGACCGCCGGGCCCCCGCGGCGAACCCCTCTTCGGGAACGGCCGGCGCTACTCCCGGGATCCCTTCTCGTTCATGACCGACGTGGCGGACGCCTACGGCGACGTGATCCGCCTCGATCTGGGCCCGCGGGAGACGTACATGCTCACGAACCCCCGCGACATCGAGCGCGTGCTGGTCTCCGACTGGGCGGCGTTCGGCAAGCCGAGCCTTGACGACGCGGTCGACGACCTGCTCGGCGACGGCCTCCTCATGAGCGAGGGCGACCGCTGGCGCCAGCAGCGTGACCTCGCCAACCCCGCGTTCCACGCCAGCCGCATCGCCGGGCTCGACGACGCCGTCGTCGGGCACACCGAGGACGCGCTGGCGACCTGGGCCGACGGCGACCGCATCGACGTGCAACTGGAGCTCGCGCGGCTCACCGTCCGGATCATCGTCACCGCGATGTTCGGGACGGACATCGACGAGGAGACGGTGAGGGCGGTGCAGGAGAACCTCGAACCGCTCGGGCAGCGCTTCGAGCCGAACCCCATGCGCGCGGTGATCCCGAACTGGGCGCCCACCCGGGAGAACCGGCGGTTCGACGACGCCGTCGCGACGCTGGAGGGAGTCATCGACGACCTGGTCGCGCGCCGCCGCGGCACCGAGGAGACGGCGCCCGACCCCGCCGGCGACGCCGTCGACTCGCCGATGCCGATGGACCTCCTGTCCATCCTCCTGCGCGCGCACGACCGGGGTGACCAGACCGAGGGGGACCTCCGCGACGAGCTGATGACGATGCTGCTGGCGGGTCACGACACGACCGCGCTCGCGCTCACGTACACGTTCTACCTCCTCTCGAAGCACCCGGAGGCGAAGGCGCGGTTCCAGCGCGAGGTCGACGCCCTCGACGGCACCCCGACGGCGGCCGACCTCCGTGATCTGTCGTTCACCGACCGCGTGCTCTCGGAGGCGATGCGGCTGTACCCGCCCGTGTACACGCTGTTCCGGGAGTCGAAGGTGGACGCTCGCGTCGCCGGCTACCGGATCCCCGAAGGCTCGCTGATCATGCTCCCGCAGTGGGTCGTCCACCGCTCGGACCGCTGGTACGACGACCCGCTCGCGTTCGACCCGGACCGCTGGGCGCCCGGGCGCCGGGCCGACCGCCCACGGTTCGCGTACTTCCCGTTCGGCGCCGGCCCGCGCCACTGCATCGGCAAGCAGTTCTCGCTGCTGGAGGCGAAGCTCATCCTCGCCACCGTCGGCCGCGCGTTCGACTTCGAGTACGAAGGCCCCGAGCTGGACCTGCGCGGGTCGCTGACGATGCACCCCGACCACCCGATGCCGCTGCGGCTCTCCTCACGCTGAGGGGGCAGCAGGCCGTCGACGGCGAGGCGACTCAGTCGCGCAGCGGCACCCGCGCTGCGATCTCCTTGTACTCGCGCGTCCAGACGCCGAGCTCGTCGACCGTCCAGCGCGCGCCGTCGATGTCGCGCTCGCGCAGGCGCGCGACCGCGGTCGCCGGATCTCCCGGCCCGTCCCACCCGCGGGCGAGCGTGACGTGCGGCGCGTAGTCCGCCTCCTCCAGCCCGGACACGGCGCCGAATTCCCGGACGAGTCGGTCGTGGAGCGCGCGAAGCGGGTCCGCGGCCGTCGCGTCGTCGGTCGCGACGCCCGCGGCGCCGCTCCGGTCGCCGGCGTCGCGGTCGCCCGGGGCGACCGCCTCGACCGCGAGGTAGACGACGGGCGCATCGCCGAGGGGCGGGTCCTCGAAGGCGCCGACGCCGGTCACGCGCACCTCGAACGGCGCGACGCCCCGGAGGACGGGGCGCAGTCGCTCGCGGATCCGGTGAAGGTCGTTCAGGTCGCGACCGTCGAGGCGCTTCACCACGAGCGTGTGCCGGTCGCGGATCGACGCGAAGTCGGCGAGGTCGGGCTCCAGTGAGGCAGCGAGCCGTTGGACCGCCCAGGGAACGGGGACGTTGACGCTGTACACGTCGCTCAGAGGTTGTCAGTCAGCCACAGCACGATGAGCACGACGATGACGACCCCGATGATCCCCTTCAGCGGTCCGGCGATCAGCCCCAGCGCGAACCCGAGCACGCCGGTGATGATCTCGACGACGAGCCAGACGATCACCAACACCAACACGATCTTCAGCAGATCCTCCACGTCGAGTTCCATACCACGCGTAGGTTCGGCGGCGACGAAAACCGTTTTGGGCACCCCGGCGGTGTGAGTGGGTATGCGACGCTCCGCCGCCGCCATCGCGCTGGCGCTTCTCCTCGCGATCGCCGGTCTCACTCCGGCGATCGCGGCCGCGACGGCGGCCGACGGGCCGTCTCCGACCGCCGCGGCGTCTCGGTCCGCCGACATCGTCGGGCCCGGTGACGACGCCGCGACACCGGCGGATCTCGGCGATGGATTCGCACAGACGGGCGACATCGCCGCGGACACCGTCATCCTCCGTGCGGAACTCGAGCCCGACGGCGACGCGCACTGGCGCATCGCCTACCGGATCAAGTTGAGCGACGAGAACACGACGGCGGCCTTTGAGAGCCTCCAGGCCGACATCCGCGCGAACACCTCGGCGTACGCCGAGCGCTTCGAGTCGCGGATGCAAACGACGGTCGCGGCCGCCGAGAACGCCACCGGCCGCGAGATGAGCCTCTCGAACGTCTCGGTCACCGCCCAGCGAAATCCGTTTCCGACCAGCACCGACTACGGCGTCGTCGCCTACAGCTTCGACTGGGAGAACTTCGCTGAGACGCAGGGCAGGCGCGTCGTCGCCGGCGACGCGCTCGCCGGACTGTATCTCGACTCGGGAACCATCCTCACCTTCGCGTGGCCCGAGGAGTACGACGCCCGAACGGTGTCGCCGGCAGCCGACCAGCGGTCCGAGACCGCGGTGACGTGGCGCGGCGAACGCAACTTCGGGCCCGACCAGCCGTCGGTCACCATCGCGCCGGCGTCCGCGCTGCCGGTCCGTCCGGTCTACCTCGCGGGCGCCGCGGTGCTTCTGCTCGGCATCGCCGGCGCCGCCCTCCTCCGTCGCCGCGGCGACTTCCCGATCGAGACGGGCGACGGCACCGACGCCTCGATCGCAAGCAACGACGCGGCCACGGCGCCGATGGACAGCGCCGCGTCCGCGTCGGGATCGAACGCAGACGGGGCGGGCACCGACACCGACGCGGACGCGACCACCGAAGCGAACGCGGAATCCGGAGCCGGCGCGTCGACCGCTGACGCCGGCGGGGTCGAGAGTACCGACGGGAGGGACGGTACGGACGCGGACACCGCCCCCCCGGAGGAACTCCTCAGCCCGCACGAGCGCGTGGTCCGCCTGGTGGAGGACAACGGCGGGCGGATGAAGCAGGCGGACGTGACCGCGGCGCTCGACTGGAGCGCCGCCCGTACCAGTCAGGTCGTCGGAGACCTCCGGGACGACGGAGACATCGAGAGCTTCCGACTGGGCCGCGAGAACGTCCTTCGGCTCCCCGAGGCCGACGACGAACCCCACCCCGGGGACATCGATCGCGGCGACGGATCGGAGGAGTGAGGCCCGCCGAATCGGCGAGAGACGGACGGACCGTTGACAGATCGAACGACAGCGGCAACTTAACGTCGCTTAACCGGACTGAATCCGACGAGAGGGAGTCGACGGTATTAGTGGGTGGGTCACCTTATTCCAGCTATGAGTCGGACGACCGTGCTCCTGATGGTAGCGGTGCTCGTCGTGGCGGGGGGTCCCGCGACGGCCGCGTTCGCCCAGGAGTCGTCGGGAGAGCAACCGGGGGTGACGTTCGCCGGCGTCGTTGGAGTGCAGGGCGCGGAAGTCGAGGGCGAGGTCGCTGAGCGCGCGCTCAACCGTCGCTTCGCCGCCGCGGAGACGAACGCTTCGAAGGCGGCGATCGTCGCTGGGCAGACCGAGGACGCCCGCGAGCAGTTGGCGGTGCTCCGCGAGCGTCGCGAGACGCTACGGGAGCGCTACGAATCGGGCGAGATCACTCGCGGCGAGTACCGCTCGAAGCTCGCGCGCTTCGCCGCACAGCTGCGGACGCTCGAACGGCGCCTCAACATCACCGCCGCGGTCGCCGAGGATCTCCCGGCTGCGGCGCTCCGCGAGCGCGGCGTCACCACCTCGGGGATAGTCGAGTTACGCCAGAACGCCTCCAAGATGGGCGGCGGCGAGGTCGCGGAGGCTGCGCGCGAAATCGGTGGGAAGGGGACGGGTACGGGGCTCACCGGTGACCCCGGCCCGCCGGAGGATCGCGAGAACGCGTCCGCCGGCGACCGCGGCGAGGCGGACGAGCGCGGTGAGGCCGCAGACGGCCGCAACGAGCGTGGCGAGGGAAACGCCAACTCGTCGGCGTCGGCCGGTGAGGGCGCCGCCGGCGACCGCACGGCCTCCAACCGGAGCGCCGGCGCCGGCGCGAGCGGAACGCGCGGCTCGGGGGCCACCACTGACGACGGCGTCGAGACTGAAAATCGAACCGCGGGCGGCGGGACCGACGAGAACGGGTCGTCCGCCGCGGGAAGCGACGACAGCCGCGGCGACGACGCCGGACGCAACGGCGGCGACCGCGGTACCGGTGCCGCCGATGGCGGTGACGGCCGCGGTACCGGTGCCGCCGATGGCGGTGACGGCCGCGGTACCGGTGCCGCCGATGGCGGTGACGGCCGCGGTACCGGTGCCGCCGCCGGCGAGAACGGCACCGGTGACGACGCCGACGGTTCGAGCGACGACACGTCCGACGACGCCACCGCGACCGAGTCGGACACGCCCCGACTGACGGGCGATTCGATCCGGGCACCGGCGTGGAGTCGGTAACGCATCGGCGCGCGCGACCGTGTGCCGCTCGCCGCCCCCTGTTCCCGGTCAGGCTGGTGCGTCCGCGGGGCGGTCGGGTCGTTCCCCCCGTCGTCGGCCGGTTCCCGCGAAACCTGTAAGTAGCGTGTCGTCCAATCGATCGTTATGGACAACGCCGGCAGGCGGTTCTTCCGCTCGTTGGGGCGCCTGAGCGCCGGCGACTTCGGGCTGTCCGACCTCTTCCCCGACAGCGGCCGTCGCCGGTTCGCGCTGGGCGCGCTGGTGGCGCTGGCCGCGTGGGCGTTGCTCCCGATGGAGTACGCACTCGCCGGCACGCTCCTGGTGTTCGCGCTGGCGACGCTCGTCTCCGGTGTCGAGATCGTGCAGGCGTACGAGAAGCGCGCGCTCACGGTGTTCGGTGCTAATTGGGGCCTGCTCGATCCCGGTCTCCACCTGATCCCCCCGTTCGTCTCGCGAACCTACCCCTTCGACACCCGCGTCGAGACCATCGACGTGCCGACGCAGGAGGCGATCACCGAGGACAACTCGCCCGTCGTCGCAGACGCGGTCGTGTACGTGCGCGTCGTCGACGCCGAGCGGGCGTTCCTCCGGGTCGACGACTACCGCCGCGCGACCGCCCTGCTGGCGCAGACGACCCTCAGAGCGGCTATCGGCGACATGGAACTCGACGAGACGCTGAGCCGCCGCGATGAGATCAACCGCCGCATCCGCGAGGGGCTGCAGGGACCGACCGACGACTGGGGCGTGAACGTCGAGCTGGTCGAGGTGCAGGAGGTGCTCCCGACCCGCGGCGTCCTCGACGCGATGGAAGAGCAGACCTCCGCCGAGCGCCGCCGGCGCGCGATGATCCTCGAAGCGCAGGGGAAGCGGCGGTCGGCCGTCGAGGCCGCCGAGGGCGACCGCGCGGCGAACGTCCTCTCGGCGCAGGGGAAGAAGGTCGCGAGCGTCCTCGAGGCGCAGGGCGACGCGGTCTCGACGGTGCTGCGGGCGCGAGCGGCCGAGTCGATGGGCGAGCGCGCCATCGTCGACAAGGGGATGGAGACGCTCGCGGCCATCGGACAGGGAGCGTCCACCACCTTCGTGATCCCGCAGGAGCTGACGAGCCTGCTCGGTCGCTACGGCGAACGGCTCTCGGGGTCGGACGTGCGGGACTCGGCGGCGCTGGACTCCCTGTCGCTCGACGACGACGACCGGGAGCTGCTCGGGCTGGACGCCGTCGCCGAGCTGCTCGACTCGGAGGCCGAGACCGGCGCGGAGGCGGCCCCCGAGTGGGAGTCGACCTACGAGGCGGAGTGACGCGGGCGGGAGAGGCCCCCGGCTGCCCGCGCCCGTTCGCGCCCGCGGCGGCGACCCGATCGGCCCACCAGCCGCGCCGCTTAACCGGCTCTGTCGTGTACCGAAGCGCCAATGAGCGAGACACGCGACACGCGGGAGTTCTGCCCGCGCTGCGGCGACTCGGTTCCGGAGCGCGAGGAGCCGCTCCCCGGCGAGCCGCGCGAGCGCGACCGCGTGCTCTGTGACGCCTGTTACTTCGAGGACTTCGAGCTGGTCGATGCGCCCGAGCGCGTCGAGGTAACCGTCTGTTCGCACTGCGGCGCGGTCCACCACGGCAACCGCTGGGTCGACGTGGGCGCGCGCGACTACACCGACGTGGCCGTCGACGAGGTGTCGGAGGCGCTGGCGGTGCACCTGAAGGCCGACCAGATCCAGTGGGGCGTCGAGCCCGAGCAGGTCGACCAGAACACGATCCGGATGCACTGCACGTTCGCGGGCGTCGTCCGCGACACCCACGTCGAGGAGACGGTTGTCGTCCCGGTGAAGATCAGCCGCGGCACCTGCGACCGCTGCGGGCGCATCTCCGGCGGGAGCTACGCCGCGGAGGTGCAGATCCGCGGCCGCGACCGCGTCCCCGAGCAGGCCGAGCAGGAACGGGCCGTCGAGATCGCCGAGTCGCTCGTCGCAGAGCGCGAGGCCGACGGCGACCGCGAGTCGTTCGTCACCGAGGTGACAGACCAGCCAGAGGGCAAGACCGTGAAGCTCTCGACCAACAAACTCGGCAAGGCTGTCGCCACCCAGATCACCGAGGAACTCGGCGGGAGCCACTCGGAGGCGCCGACGCTCGTCACCGAGGACGGCGACGGCAACGAGGTGTACCGCGTCACCTTCGCGGTCCGCCTGCCGAAGTTCCGCCCCGGCGACGTGATCGACCCGGACGACGACGAGGGGCCGGTGCTCGTGCGCTCGGTCCGCGGGAACCTGAAGGGCGTCCGTCTCGCCACCGGCGAGCCCTACGAGGCCGGATTCGAGGAGGGCGAGACGCCAGACGCCGAGACGGTCGGACACGTCGACGACGCCGTCGAGACGACCGTCGTCACCGTCGAGGACGACAACGCGGTGCAGGTGCTCGACCCCGAGACGTACGAGGCCGTGACGGTCGCCCGGCCCTCCGGCGTCGCCGACGACGCCGCGACCGTAGACGCCGTGAAGACCGACGCTGGCCTGTTCGTGATCCCGCCGACGGAGGACGCGGACGGGGCGGACCGGGCGGACCGGGCGGACGGGGCGGACGTGGCGGACGTGGCGGACGACGAGGTCGCCGACGGCGGCGACGACGCGTAGGCGACGATCACCTCGCCCCGAACGTTTTCTCCCCCGACCGCGTCGCCTCCGACGTGCACCGACGCGCCCTCCTCTCCGCGCTGGCGACCCTCCCGGCGGCGACGACCGCCGGTTGCGGGTTCCGTCTCTCGGGACCGATCGCACGTCGGTCGTTCGAGATCTGCGACGCCGACGGCGAGTGTGCCGAGAAGGTCCCCGACGCCGGCGGCGACCCGGTGGTCGAACGACACCCCGACGAGCGACGGATCGTGGTCTACGGGTTCATGTACGTCGGGTCGGGGTCGTGCGACCGGGCGGTCCTCGATTCGGCCCACGTCGCAAACGACACGCTCGTCGTGCGCGTCGGCGTCGAGAGTCGGGGGGCGTTCGGCTTCGGCGTCGCTCCGACCCTCGGCTGTACCGCGGACATGAGCGCCGACCGCTACCGCGCGACCGTCCGCTTTCGGTCGTCGCTTCCGGCGGACGTGACGGTGATCGAGGACGCGGCCTACGACCCGGAATCGACACCGGGCGGGGAGTGAACGAGGCGACGGGCCGAACTCAGTCGGCGTTCGCGGGCGACGGCCCCGTCGCGTCGGCCGTCGGGGTCGCCGTCTCGACGCCGCGCCGGGCACAGATCGCGGCGAATCGGTCCTCGGCGCCGCCGGCCTTCCGGGCGGCCTGCGTTCGTGTGAGCGTTCCTGCGGCGAACAGCGTCAGCGTCGCCTCGATGCCGTGCGTGGTCATACCCGGCTTCAGTGCAAGGGAATACACAATCCTTCGTGAGATAATATGTCACGGAAGATCCGGCGACGCGGCGCTCGCGGCTCACGTGATATACGGTCGTACCTCGATTCCGGCCAGTCCTGAAGGACTATTCCCCCCACACGTCCGACAGCGGGTGGTCCGCCATCGGGTCGTCGTCGTCGCCGTCACCCGCTCGACCGTCGCCCGAGCGCGTCCGCGACGACCGCGACGACCGCGACGATCCCGACGAACCGGAGGGCCGCGAGGCGGTCGAAGCGGTCGAGGAGGCCGATCCGGCGCCCGGCGAGGGCGACCCCGACGACGACCCGCCCCCGGAGCGCCGCCGGCCGATGCCGTGGCCCGCGCCGGAACTGGGGCCCGGGTCGGCGGCCATCCCGGCCATCGCCGCGTCGGGGTCGAACTCGGGCAGGTCGGGGGTCGACATCCGGTCGATCTGATCGCGGAACCACGGCGGGGTGTCGGCCTCGGCGCGGTCGAACAGGTCCAGCAGGCTCGAATCCGCGAGGTAGGTGGCGCCGTGGTCGTCGGGCGCGCGGACGACCCGACCGCACGCCTGAATGACGGTGCGGAGGGCGGCGCGGTGGTACCACGGCCACTGGCCGTCCTCCAGTCTGGCGGCGACGCGGGAGTCGCCGGTGTTGAGGTACGGCGCCTTACACAGCACCTGCCAGCGGCACAGGTCCCCGTGCAAGTCGAGCGCCTCCTCCATCTTCACGGAGACGAACACCTCGGGGTCGTCGCTGGCTTTCCACGCCTCCAGTTGGGCGTCGCGGTCGTCGCTGTCGTGGCGGCGGACGCGCGCGCCGACCCCGAACTGGTCGAACCGCTCGGCGAGCTGCCGCGCGATGGCGTAGCTGTGGGCGTGGACCAGTCCCTTCTCGTCGGGGTGGCGCGCCATCAGCCGCAGGCACAGCCGTGCGACCTTCGGGAGCGTCTCCTCGCGGTGTTCGTACGTCATTTTCCCCTGCGTCGTATCGAACAGCGGCCGGTGCTCGACGGGGAAGGTGTGCTCCACGTCGACGAGTGCGACCTCCTCGGGGTTGAGCCCGACGCCGCGGCAGAACGACTCCTTGCTCAGGATGGTCGCCGAGAGTAGGGCGAAGCGATTACCGCGGTCCCAGACGGTGTGTTTGAGGTACTTCTCGGGGTCCAGGGGCTTGATCGTCAGCGTGCCCCCCTCGCCGTCGGGCTGGTCGACGACCCACGTCGTCGCCGACTCTGTGTCGCGGTAGTCCTCGAGGAACCACTTCAGCTCCGAGATGACCTCCTGGAGCCGGTCGCGACGGGCGGCCTCCTCGGGCGTCAGATCGCCCTTCGCCAGCAGTTCGTCCTTCTCGTCCGAGCAGACGCCGAGCAGCGCCTTCGCGAAGCGCGCGGTGCGCTCCAGCGGCCCGACCTCGTCGTTGTGGATGTCCGGCACGCCCACGTCGTCCCACACGGGGACGGTCTCGGGCGACAATTCGATGGTCGCGTACATCTCCGCCCACTCCGCGAGGCCGTGCGCCTCGTCGACGACGACCACGTCCCGCTTCCGAAAAACGTCCGAGCCGGCGGTCTGCATGAAGTACGCCAGCGTCATCGCCGCGATGGGCCGGTTTGAGGCGATGGCCCGGTCGGAGTAGTACGGACAGCGGTGCTGCACCGAGCAGTCGTAGCCGCGCTGGCGGGCACACGGAGCGCGGTTGACCGGCGTGTCCTCCTCACCGGGGAGGATGCAGGTGTAGTTGGACTTCCCGCGGATGACGCTCAGGTCGTCGAGCAGGTCGTCCGCGGCCACGTCGTCCAGTTGGGACACCTGCGGGGTGGTGTAGTACGCGCCCGTCGCCTCCGACGGGCTCGCCTCCTCGACGCTGCGGGCCGCGCCCGCGATGGCGCGCGCGAGCAGGGACTTCCCGCTGCCGGTGGGCGCGCGCACGAGCACGACGCGGTTGCCGGCGGCGAACGCGTCCGCGATGTCCGCCAGCGCCCGCTCTTGGGCGCCGCGGAAGGAGGGGGCGGGGAACTCGGCGACGATCCGGTCGGGGTCCACGGTCGTCAGACCGAATCGGCGGCCGGCGGGTAAGCGTGTCGGATGGTGACACCGTGGCGATCCGGCGACGATCGCGACCCGAGTGGCGCGCGGGTGGAGGCGGTCATTCGTCGCCGTCCGCCGGAAGCGCCTCGATGTGTGCGCGGGTGACCGCCTCGTCGTCAGGGAGCGCGTCGATGCAGTCGTAACACAGGAAGTGCTTGGAGCCGTCCGCCAGCTCCAGCGTCAGGCCGTCGGTGCTCCCGGTCTCGAACGACCAGAGGTCGCCGATCCCGCCGCCGAGACGGACGCGCCGGTCGCAGCCGTCACAGCGCTGTTTGCTCATGACGACGGTCGGTCCGGCGCGGACATAAGCCCGCGGCTCCGCGGGGGCGACCCCGGGGATCGGCCCCGGACGGCAGCCACCCGCTCCACCGGCGCCACCCGGGGACAGCTTCTTGGGCCGCGGCAGCGTCACCCGTTCACAGGCATGGAGGTGAACTGCGAGGGCTGCGCCGGCTGCTGCCTCGACTGGCGGCCGCTCGGCGCGCCCGACGATCGCGAGCGCGAGGGCCGCTACCGCGCGCTCGACGACGCGTACAACCTCGTCCCGCTCGCCCGCGACGAGATCCGCGGGTTCGTCGACGGGGGGCTCGGCGATGCGCTCGTCCCGCGGCTGTT
Source organism: Halobaculum gomorrense (assembly GCF_900129775.1). Lineage (GTDB taxonomy): Archaea > Halobacteriota > Halobacteria > Halobacteriales > Haloferacaceae > Halobaculum > Halobaculum gomorrense. The sequence continues at coordinate 173,419 of NZ_FQWV01000007.1, forward strand.
TGCGGCCGACGGCGACCGCACCGCGACGGTCGGCGGGCGCGAGGTCGCGGGTGTCGACGGCCGCCCCGCGTTCCTCGTCGGCATCCGCAAGCTCCCGAAGCCCGTCGCGCCGTTCGACGGCGAACGCGTCTGGCTCGACGCGTGCGCCTTCCTCGATCCGGACACGCTCAAGTGCCGGATCCACGACACCGACCGCTACCCCGAGCGCTGTCGGACGTACCCCGGACACAACCTCGAACTCGACGCGGAGACGGAGTGCGAGCGCGTCGAGCGCGTCCACGGGGAGACCCGAGAGCGCCTCGTCGACGACGCGGTCTCGGCCGACCTCCCGCCGCCCCCGCTGAGCCGCGGGGCGCTCGGCTCGACGGTGTTCCTCCACCACGACCCCGACGCGCTCGCCGATTCGGGCGCCCTCGGACGCCTCGTCGACGGGGCGGCGACGCCGGCCGACCGCGCCGCGTTCGTCGCCGCCGCGGCCGCGTCGGCGCCCGGCACCGCCGCCGTGAACGAGGGCCGCTACGAGCGGGCCCGCGAGCGCGTCCTCGCGGCCGACTCGTGGGTACGTGCCGCCGCGGCCGACTGGGAGGCCGCAGCCGGCGCCCGCGGCGACCGCGTCGGCGGCGCACCCGAGGCGGACCACGTCGAGGTCGAGCGCGGCGCACCCCGGACGACCGAGTGGGGCCGGTGACCGGATCGGTGTACCGGACCGGACCAACTGTTATCGGCGCTGACCGAGAGGGGATCGTATGCGCGTGCTCGTGACCGGCGCCACCGGGTTCGTCGGAAGCCGCCTCGTCCCCGCGCTCCTCGCGGCGGGACACGAGGTGATCGTCCTCGTCCGCGACGCTGAGCGATACGGGGGAGTCGACGGCTCCGCCGGCGACGTTCGGGTCCTCGAGGGCGACCTGCTCGCCACCGACAGGGTCTGTCTCGTCACCGGTCCCGGCGAGACGACCGCCCAGCCGCTGGGGCGGTGGCTCGCTGCCCTCGACTGCGAGGCGGCGTACTACCTCGTCCACTCGATGGGCGAGAGCGACGACTTCGCGGCGACCGACCGTCGTGCGGCCGAGGCGTTCCGCGACGCCGCCGACGAGGGCGGGCTCGACCGCGTGGTCTACCTCGGCGGCCTCGGCGACGAGCGCGAGGAACGGCTCTCCGAGCACCTCCGGTCGCGCCGCGAGGTCGGCCGGATCCTCGGGGCGGGCGACTTCGACCTCACGACGCTCCGGGCGGCGGTGATCGTCGGAGACGGCTCCGCGAGCTTCGAGATCATCCGCCAGCTCGCCGCGCGGCTCCCGGTGATGGTCACCCCCCGCTGGGTCCGGACCGAGTGTCAGCCGATCTTCGTCGACGACGTGATCGCATACCTGGTCGGCGTGCTGGACGCCCCGGCGACGGCGGGCGGCACCTACGACATCGGCGGCCCGGACGTGCTCACCTACGAGGAGCTGCTCCGGCGGACTCGGGAGGCGCTGGGGGGCCGGCTGGTCGTGATCCCGGCCCCGGTGCTCACCCCCCGACTGTCCGCGCGGTGGGTCACGCTCGTCACCGACGTGCCGCGGGGCGTCGTCGCCCCGCTCGTCGACGGCCTCCGGACGCCCGTCGTCGCGGACGATGTCGCGATCCGCGAGCTGGTCTCGGTCGAGCTGACGCCGTTCGACGAGGCGCTCGCGACCGCGCTCGCGCGCCGGGGCGACCGGACCGACTCGTCCGTGAGCCGGACGACCGGGTCTGGCGGGGACGCCGGCCGCGACGGGGGCGGCGAGGCCGCCGAGCGGCTGCGGACGGCCGTCGACGATCCGACGGACGCAGACCCGGCTGACTCGGGGGGCTCCGCGTGAGCGAACGGATCGCGAGCGACGAGGACACCGCGGACCGCGGCGCCGGCGTCGAGGCGGGAGACGACCGCCGCGTGCGCGCCGACTTCGGCGACGCGTGGGTGTACGAGAGCATCGTCGGCGCGGTTCCGGGGGCTGCCCTTTCGACCCCCGTCGCTATCGGGCTCCAGGTCGCCGTCTTCGAGGCCGGGATCCTCGTGCTCGCGGCGGCGTACGACCTCTGGGACGCCGTCCTGCCGGGCACCGTCGCGGTCGGCGTCGCCGCCGTCGGGAGCCTGTTCATGCTCACCCTCGGCGACGAGAACCGGACGCTGGACGTGTCGCCGACGTACTACCGGCTGCTGTTCGGATCGAGCATCGAGGTGGTGCTCACGGTGCTGGCGTTTGCGGCGGTGGTCACGCACCTGTTCGTCGTCGATCCGGCAACCGCCGGCGGACCGGCGGTCGTCGCTCGCCTGCTCCCGGTCGCGGTGACGCCGGCTGAAGAGCCAATCGTCACGGACCTGTTCGGCGAGCGGCCGCCGGCACCGGCCGTGTTCCTCGCGCTCGTCGTCGTGTGGGACCTGTGTTACCGGATCGGTACCTCTTGGTGGACTGCGGTCGTCTCGCTGTACCGCGAGCTCTGCCTGGAGTGCGGCCCCGGGACGCGACGGCGCTTCCGGCGACTGGACGCACTCAACGTCGGCTTCGCGCTCGTCCAACTCGCGCTGGTGCCGTTCGTCGCCGACCGGCCGGTGCTGCTGGCCGCGGTCCTCGGCCACGTCGTCGCCGTCACCGTCGTGTCCGCGGCGGCGATAGCGCTGTCGCTGGCGGCGCAGTAGCGCGCGAGACCGACAACGGTCGGCCGCAGATCGGACTCAGTCGCCTTTGATCGACTCGAACTGATCGAGGAGTGCCTCCGCGGAGTCGCCGGAGTCGTAGGTGACCCTGCCTCGGTACTCGCTCCGTTCCTCGGCGAAGTTGCCGTCGACGCGGGTCTTCGATTCGCGACGCTCGTGCTCGTCCTCGTCATAGGCACCCATTGACATGGTACGACATCACGTAGCAAATTGTGTGTAATATATGTGTCGGTCGTTCATGGGATACCGTCGCTCGGCTGGCCGGATTCGCGTCGCGAGCGGTGGCTTCAAACCGTCAGCCCGAGCATCCTCGGTGTGGCTCGCCCCTTACGGTTCAGATACGCGCCTGGTTCGTGGTCCCTCTCGCGCGTCCGCGACGACCTCTATCGGTCCCTCGACTCGAATCTCGGAGCGACCGAGCGCGACCCGTGGTTCGCGCCGCCGGCCGGCTACGAGGCCCGGCGGTTCGACATGGACGACGGGAGCCTCGCGCTGTTCTGTTGGACGGACGACGGCGACGGTCCGGCGGGGGTCGGGGGCGGCCCCGGCGCCTACTGGATCGGGAACACGGAGACGCCGTCGACGTTGTGGCGCACCGAGAAGTACGCCCTCGCGGACGCGCCGTTTCAGGTGACGCGATGGGGCGAGCGCGAGCTCACGGCCGTCCTCTCCGAGGAGGAGCCGTGGTTCGAGGACTTCCCGCACCTCGCGTGGTACTTCCTCCCGGTGCTGTGCTCGAAGGACGGCGCCGAGACGACCCGCGAGTTCTTCCGCGAGCACGCGGCGGGGTTCCCCGACGCCGACCGCTTCGAGGCGCTGGGTTTCTACGAGCAGTTCCTCGCGACGGGCGTGCTCGACGACGAGCGCGAGGAGATGGCGAGCAAGCTCGGGACCAGCGAGTACCTCGACCTCACCCGCATGACCGCGACGATGGGCGAGTTCGACGTGGCGCGCCTCCTGGTGAACGCAGGCTACGACATCGAGCCGGAGATCGAGGTGTCGACCGACCACGTCATCGACTTCCGCGCGGCGCGCGCGGACGGCACCTCGACGCTCGTCGAGGTGACTCGGCCGGTCGCGCCCAACAGGCGCGCTGCGGGCACGCCCTCGGCGGCCGTACGCGACACCGTCGAGACGAAGACGAGCGGGCAGCTGGAGGCCCACGGCGGCGGTATCACGCTGTTCGTCGACTGCTCGTCGTTCCCCGACGACGACTGGTTCGCCGTCCGCGGCGAGCGACCCGAGGTGGGCCACCGACCGGCAGTCGTGTTCCGCTCGCGCCCCGATGGGTCGACGGAGGCGTACAAGAAGGGGAGCGTCCCGCTGGAGTTGGAAGAGGCGCTGGAGTGGGTGTAGGAACGGAGAACCCGCCCCGGGGGGTGACTGAGCCAGCTCCCGAAGGGGACGACCGCTGTCTGCGGTGACGACGGTCAGCGCGGCGGTGGCGGGCCGCCGCGCGTCGATTCAGAACGAGACCTGTTCGGGTCCGTCCTCGCCGACCGCCGGCGCGTCGCGATCGCTGTAGAAGCGGCGACCGACGGCCTCGTGGCCGACGCCGCCGCGGAGGGTCATCCACACGTCGTCCGCGGAGTGGAACGTCTCCGAGCCCAGGCGACCGAGTACCGCGCCGATCGTCTCGCTCCCGTTCTGTAGCTCGATACGGGCGTCGCCGTACGCGTCGATGAGTTCGCCGCTCGTCGCGGGGTACTCGTGGGTCGCTAACTGGTCTTCGGTGCCGTTCAGGCGCATCAACTGTGCCGACGCGAGCCGAGTATGTAACGATTGTCCATGTACAACCTTCGTGAGGGCGGTAGAGTATAACGTATTATAATGTCCTTTCATGCGCGGTCGCCGCGCCGTTTGTCATCCCAGCATCGGTTCCCGTCGCCGCGCTGCCGCATCGCGTCCGCCGCACCGCGGCCGTCGTCGCCGCGGCCCCGCTCGGGGGTGCCGTGCGCGCCCGACCGGAACGCCCTTGCGCGCCGCGCGCCCCGATCCGGCAATGGTAGTCGCGGACCTCCACGCGCACACGACCGTTTCGGACGGAACGTTCACGCTCGATTCGCTGGTCGCGACGGCGCGGGACGCCAGCCTCGACGCGGTCGCCGTCACCGACCACGACCGGATCCACCCCGACCTCGACGCGCCTGTCGTCGACCACGGCGGGCTGACCGTCCTCCGGGGGATCGAACTGCGCGTGGAGCTGCCGAGCGGCGACCGCGTCGACCTCCTCGGCTACGGCGTCGACGACGACGACGACCTGCGCGCCGAGTGCGACCGGCTCCAGGCGGACCGCCGCGAGCGCGGTCGCCGCATCATCGATCGCGTGGAGGAGCGCCTCGGCGTCGACCTCGCCGTTGAGCCGCGCGCCGGCCTCGGGCGGCCCCACATCGCCCGCGCCATCGCCGAGAGCGACGCCGACTACGACGCCGAGGGCGCCTTCCGGCACCTGATCGGCAACGACGGCCCCTGTTACGTCCCCCGCTCGGTCACGCCCGCCGACCGCGGCGTCGACCTCCTCCGGGGCGCCTGCGCCGTCGTCGGCCTCGCGCACCCGTTCCGGTACGACGACCCGGCGGCCGCCCTCGACCTCTGCGTCGAACACGACCTCGACACGGTCGAGCGCTTCTACCCGTACGCCGACGCGGTCGACGACGACCCCGGGCGCGTGGAGTCGCTGGCCGCCGAGCACGACCTCCTGTTGACGGGCGGGACGGACGCCCACGGCGAGGAGCTCGCCGTCGACGGGCTCGACGCCGACCGGTGGGCTGCGGTGCGCGACCGGCTGCCGGCGCCGTGACCCCTACCGGCGCCGTGACCGCCTGCCGGAGGCGCGGACTTAACTACCATCGAGGCCCTCACTCGGTGTATGCAGTGTCACTACTGCGATCGGGACGCGGCGTACGCCGCCGAGCGCGGCGGCGTCAAGGTCGGCCTGTGCGAGTCGCACTTTCGCGACCGCGTCGAGGAACTCACCGAGAGCGAGGGCCTCGAAGCCCTCCGAGAGCAGGTCGACGTGACGCAGACTGACCGGGAGTCCTGACCACCCGGCCGCCCGGACCGAGTATCGACTCGGCGGTCTTCGTCCGTTCTCACCACAGCAGGTCGACGCCGAACACGTACAGCCCCGCCAGCGCCGACTCGAACACCAGCGTGCCCAGCGCCGAGAGCACGACGAACCGCCGGCGCTCCATCTCCGCCAGTCCCGCGGGAACGGTGAGCATCCCCCGGGTGAACAGCAGCGAATTCGAGACGGGCACGACGATCGGTCCCCAGCGGTCGAACCAGCCGTCGAAGCGGTCGAGGCTCTCCTCGCTCACGCGGAACCAGCGCTTCCGGAGGAGCCACTCGCGGCCGCCGCGCTGGGCGACGGTGAACAGCGCGACCTGCCCGACGGTCGCGCCGACCACGGCGACACCGATGACGGCGACCACGGTGTCGGGCGAGTGGCCCACGAAGATGAGCGAGCCGGGGACGATCAGCTCGCTCGGCATGAAGTACATCAGCATCGCCCCCTCCAGCACGAACACGGCAAACAGCACGATGTAGGCGTACTCCGAGGCCAGAAGCGACTCCAGCCACGGGGGCATCGCGCCGATTTGGAGGGGCGACAGCGTCACGCGAGCGGGTTGCCCGGCTCCGGATATAGGGTTTGTGTGATTCGGCGTTCGGCTGGAGCGGCCGTCGTATCGACCGGGAGGACTCCGGCCGACCGCGCCGCGAGCGCGGGCTTTACCTCCCGTGCGCGGCGACGTTCTACCCATGTTCCCAACCGACCGTCCGCGGCGACTGCGAACGGACGGCGTCCGACCGCTCGTCTCGGAGACGGACCTCTCGGCGTCCGATCTCATCGCGCCGGTGTTCGTCGACGCGACGACCGACGAGCGCGTCGCCATCGAGTCGATGCCCGGCCACGAGCGCGTGCCCGTGCGCGAGGCGGTCGACCGCGTCGAGGAGGTGCTCGCGACGGGCGTCGAGGCGGTGATGGTGTTCGGGATCCCGGAGTCGAAGGACGCGGTCGGCTCGCGGGCATACGCCGCCGACGGCGTCGTCCAGCGCACCGTTCGCGACATCGTCGCCGAGACAGACGCGTACGTGATCACCGACGTGTGCCTCTGTGAGTACACCGCTCACGGCCACTGCGGCGTGCTGGAGGACCACGCCGAGGCCGACCCGCGTCTCACGGTGCGAAACGACGAGACGCTCGATCTGCTCTCGGAGACGGCCGTCTCCCACGCGCAGGCGGGTGCGGACATGGTCGCGCCCTCTTCGATGACCGACGGAATGGTCGGGGCCATCCGCGAGGGACTGGACGACGCCGGGTTCAGCGAGATGCCGATCATGAGCTACGCGGTGAAGTACGAGTCGGCCTTCTACGGCCCGTTCCGCGACGCCGCCGACGGCGCGCCCGCCTTCGGCGACCGCCGGCACTACCAGATGGACCCCGCGAACCGACGGGAGGCGCTCCGGGAGGCTCGCCTCGACGTGGAGGAGGGGGCGGACGTGTTGATGGTGAAGCCCGGTCTGCCGTACCTCGATATCGTCCGCGACGTGCGTGAGGACTTCGACGTCCCGGTCGCCGCCTACAACGTCTCCGGCGAGTACGCGATGTTGCACGCGGCGGCCGACCGCGGCTGGCTCGACCTAGAGGAGACGGCCCACGAGTCCCTCCTCTCGATGAAGCGCGCGGGCGCGGACTTGATCCTCACCTACTTCGCCGAGGACATCGCCGGGTCGCTGTAGCGGGGCCGTCCCGATCGGCCGAACACGAACTCTTAACCCGGAAACCGACGCACCCACCCACAATGCACCGCCCGGCGGTTCCCGACGCCTACATCGAGGAGGTCGCCGAGCGCACCGACTTCGCCGTCGACGACGTGCGCATCGGCCTTCGCGTCCTCCACGACGCGGTCCAAGACCGGATCGTCGAGCAGTACCGCCGCGCCCGCGACGACGCGACGCCGAACCACCTGCTGACCGACGCCGCCGAGGCGGCGTGGTTCGCGTTCGCCTTCGCTGACCTGCGCTCGGAACTGGAGACCGCCGGCTACGAGATGGACGCCGACCTGCTGGCGGCGGTCGCCGCGGTGAACATGACCGTGTTCCAGGAACTCCACGACCGCACCGTCTCCTTCCCTCGCGACCTGGCGGGCGCCAGCGACACGCCGTTCTTCTACCCCGTCTACGTCGCGAAGCCCGACTGGTGGCGCGAGGCCGAGACCCGCGCGCTGCGCTCGCTGGTCGGCCTGCTGGAGGCCGGGTCGTCGCCGGCGGCCGCCCTCGACGCGTGGGCCGTCACGCTGGCCGGCGCCGACCCGGACGAGTGGGCCGCCGTCCGCGGCGTCGACCCCGACCGCGTCCGGGCGAACGCAGCGAGCGCGCCCGACCCGGCCCCGGAGGCGGCCGACGGCCTGCGCGCGGAGGCGCGCGACGGCGTCCCGGACGGCCCGTACGACCCCGAGACCGACCGGCTGTTCGTCCCGACGACCGACCAACTCGCGGCCGCGCGGGAGGCCAGCGAGGGGGCGGGTGTCGGCGGCGAGGGAACGGACCACGTTGAGGGCCGCGGCGTCGACCCCGTCGACGAGGCGGGAGCCCCCGAACGCGCCACGGACAGGGCCGACGCGAACACGGTCGACGCGGACGCGTCGGCGGAGTCGGAACGGGCGTCCGATCTGGATCCGGGTTCGGACCCGGGCCCGGACCGGGACCCGGACAGGCTCGCGGAGATCGACCCCGCCGATCTGCGCTCCGGCGACATCGAGGCCGCCGACCTCCCGGAGTACGCGGTTCAGGGAGGCGACGACGACACGGATCCGCCGGCGGACGACGACACGGATCCGCCGGCGGACGACGACGGCCGATACATCGACGGCGCGGCCGCGTTCGACCGCGGGGACGGCGACTCCCGCGAGCGGACGACCGACCGCGGCTCGGGCCGCGACCCGGACGACGACGCCGACGACAGGTAGATACGGCCGTCGCGCGTCCGTCAGGATATGACCAACTGGCGTGCGGTCGCGTGGGGCGCGCTCGTGTTCCTCGTGATCGCGGCGTTCGGCACCGCCGTTCCCGTCGTCGGCCAGCTCGGCGCCGGGCTCGTCGGCGGCGGCGTCGCGGGCTACCTCGCGGGTGGCGGCCTCGGCAACGGCGCGTACCACGGCCTGCTCGCGGGGTCGGTGACGGGCGTCGTATACACCCTGCTGTTCGCACTGCTCGGGGGAGTGCTCGGGCTCGCGGGCGGCGGCCCGCTCGGGGGACTCCTCGGTGGCGCCGGCGTGTTCGTCCTCGGGTTCGTGATCACGCTCGTGTTCGCCATCGACTCGGCGATCGCCGGCGCGATCGGCGCCGTGCTCGCGCCGTAGCGTTCGCGTTCAGCGGTCGAGGTACTCCTGCTGGACCGCCACGACCGCCGAGGAGTCGTCGCACTCGCTGTAGCGGCGGAGCGGTTCCTCGTTGAGTTCGAGGAACGTCTCGCCCCACGTGAACTTCGCGAGCACCGCTTCGGCCTGTTCGGGTTCGCCGAGGATGTGGAGGGCGGCGGCGAACGCCTCGACCGTGGTGAGCTGCATCGGGCGACCGAAGTTTACGGGATTGGCGGCGACGAGGTACGGGAGCGCGCGGTGTTCGCCCGGAAGCGAGAACATCGCCTCGCCGGCCGACTCCCACGAGCAGTCGAGCGCGACGAGCGTCTCCCCGTCGGCGGCGTCGCGGTCGGCCGGCGACAGCGCCCGCTCGGCGTGGGGGTTGAGCACGACGCCGTACGGCGTCGCCGCGTCCGAGCGGTGCAGCTCGGCCAGGTCGAAGCGCGCCAGCTTGCGCGCCGTGCACTTGTCGGGGTCGTCGTCGCCCTCGTACCGAACGTGCAGGTCCACGGATAGCGTTGTACGGAAGCAGCAAAATATTGCGCGATTGGGTGCCCTCAGTTCAGATCGTACGTTCCGGAATCGTACAGCGTCTTGGTCGACGCGAACGTCCTGGTCTCGCGTGCCCCGCTGACGGTTCGGATTCGGTCCGTCTGTCTGTCGAGATGGTCGATCGAATCGAACACGATCTCCACTCCCAAATCGGACCACTCGTGTCCGGTCCCCGAGACGACGTACGACGCCGACAGTGGCGGCTCCTCTCGAAGTGCCTCGACCGTCTCATCGTAGCCGCCGCGAACGGTCTTGAGCGTCAGGTACGCCCTGTGCAACCCACCGGCCTCCAGATCTGTGTTGATTGAGTACCCGAGTATCACGTTTTCTTCGAGACGTTGCACGGCGTCGACTACCGTCCCCGCAGACAGATCGAGAGATTGGGCAATCTGTTCCGGTTTGTCGCGAAGCGCTCCGTCCCGCTGTAATTCGATCAACACGTCCCGGTCGACCGGCGAGAGGTCGACCGGATCAACCCCATATATCTGGTCGCCGGGAACGTTCTGCCCGTGCCATCTGATCCGCTCGGTCACCCGGTAGCTCGATGAATCCCGGATCGTCGGAAAGTCTCGACTGTCGATCAGGTTGTTGGCAAAGTTGTTGAACCGCTCGCCGTTCTCGCTCACTTTGCGCAACACGAGGTCGTGCTCCCCCAGTACGACCGAGGCTAATTGTGACCCGTTCCACATATCGAACGGACCGACGCCATCCTCAAGCACCTCGTCGTAGTTCTCGGCCGTTTTGATGAAGTGGTACGATGGAACCGAGAACCCGAGTGCACCGGGTTTGATCACCGGAGTTTCGCCCTGGATCACCTGACGGTCCTCCAATTGCCGTCGAATCTCCGTCGCCTCCGATCCGTCGATCCTGCATTCGGAAGCGATCTGTTCCATCGTTTGATCCGCGTCTCGATACAATTCGTTCAGTACCTTCCATGCCGTCTGCTCCATCTTTTTGTCTCTCATACCACGTATAATTCCAATCAAAAAAAAAAAAATTACCCCTAGTGAACATATCCACCGGTGAACCGAATGGACGACGAACGACCTGCAACCCGGATACTCGATACGCCCTCCGCGGACGAGACGACGCTCGCGTACGCCGACCGACTGGCGAGTCTCGAACGGGAACTGGCGGCGCTCGAACGACGGCTCTCCGAGATCCCGATCGGGCACACGGGAGTCGGGGGCTTGATCGAGCTCCGGAATGAGGATTCGGCCTACCGTGACCTCGCCGCGGCCGTTTCCGCCGTTCGAGCCGCACGACGGGAGCGGTCCCTCGGGATGATCGAATCGATCGCAGACCCCATCGCTCCGGAGTCGCGTGAGTTTCGAGAGCGGGTCACCGATGGAACGTTCGACGAACAGATCGACCGTCTCACACGGTTGCTCGATCGCTCCAGCAGACAACTCGCCGCGCGCCGACAGGCCGCTGCAGCGAGGCTCGGTCTGACGATCTCGCTTGTCGCTCTCGTTGTCTCGACGGTGTCCATCCTGTTCGGGTAGTGGTGTCGCAGACGATCGATTCAAATCTATCGGAGTCCCCTCTCGATCCGTGTCACACGAGGCGACCGCGCGGGCGTACTACCGCGCCATCGACGACGCTGCATACGACGATCTCGCGGCGTTGCTCGCGCCCGAGTTTGTTCACGAGCGACCGGACCGAACGCTCTCGGGGCGCGAGTCGTTCCTGCGGTTCATGCGCGAGGAGCGCCCGCGAACGGACACCGAACACCGGATCGACGTCGTGTACGTTGAGTCCGCCGGGGACGACGGTGGCGGGTTCGACGCCGACGCGGCCGCCGGCGAGATCGCGGTTCGCGGGCGACTCTTCGGCGACGAGGACGGGGTACTGTTCGGCTTCGTCGACGCGTTCGAGTTCGCGTCGGCGGACCCGGACGCGGCCGTCGCGCACCTCACGACGTACACCGACTGAGAAGTGGCGTCGCGGACGGCTCGGTACTCGACTCCTTCTCACCGGCTACTCCTTCTTGCCGGCACCGACGGCGCTCTCGCCGACCTTCTCGCTGCCTTCGATGACCTCGCGACCGCCCATGTACGGCCGGAGTGGTTCGGGCACGTCGACGGTGCCGTCGTCGTTCTGGTAGTACTCCAGGATCGCGACGACGACGCGCGGGACGGCGACGCCCGACCCGTTGAGCGTGTGGAGGTACTCTGCCGACTCGTGGCGCTCGGGGCGGAAGCGCAGGCCGGCGCGGCGGGCCTGGAAGTCGCGGAAGTTCGACACCGACGAGACCTCCAGCCACCGACCGCCCTGCTCGGGGCCGTCCTCCATGTCGTCGCCGGGCGCCCACACCTCGATGTCGTACTTTTTCGCCTGCGTGAAGCCCAGGTCGCCGGTGCACATCTCCAGGATGCGGTACGGCAGCCCCAGGCGCTCGAGCACCTCTTCGGCCTCCGCGACGAGGCGCTCGAAGCGCTCGTCGCTGTGCTCCGGGCGCACGAAGTTCACCAGCTCCACCTTGTTGAACTGGTGGACCCGGACGATTCCACGCGTCTCGGTGCCGTGTTCGCCCGCCTCGCGCCGGAAGTTCGGCGAGTACGCCTGGTGTTTGACCGGGAGGTCGTCGTCGAGCAGGATCTCGTCGCGGTACATGTTCGTCACCGGGACCTCCGCGGTCGGCAGCAGCCAGAGGTCGTCGTCGTGGATCTCGTCGGCGTTCTCGTCGCCGACGCGGTAGGCGTCCTCGACGAACTTCGGGAACTGGCCGGTTCCCTCCATCGATTTCGAGTTCACGGGGATCGGCGGGAACACGTCGGTGTACCCCTGCTCGCGGTGGACCTCGAGGAAGAACTGGATGAGCGCATGCTCTAACATTGCGCCCTCGCCCTTCGCGAAGTAGAAGCCGCCGCCCGACACCTTCGCGCCGCGGTCGAAGTCAAGAATATCCAAGTCCTCGCCCAGATCGTAGTGCGGGATCACCTCCTCGGGGAGGTTCCGGAGGCCGTCGAACCCCTCGCGGCGGCGCTCGACGTTCTCCGACTCGTCGGCGCCGACGGGCACGTCGTCGTCGGGGATCTGCGGGAGGTGGAGCATCGCCTCGTGCAGTTCCTCCTCCAAGTCGTCGGCGCGATCCTCGATCTCCTGCAGTTCGGTTTTCAGGTCTTGGCTCTTGTCGATGGCCTCCTGCGCCTCCTCGTCTTTGCCCTCCTGTTTGAGCCGGCCAATTTCCGACGAGACTTCGTTGCGCTCGTGGCGGAGCGTGTCGCCCCGGCCTTTCAGGTCGCGCCACTCCTCGTCAAGTTCGAGGATCCGGTCGAGGTCCACGTCTACCCCTTTGTTCTCGATCCCCTCGCGAACCTCCTCGGGGTGCTCGCGGAGGTACTGCCTCGAAATCATTTGGTGGGGATTCCGGCGGTCCCGCCTAAACCGTGTCGGGTCTGTGTGAGTGATCAGCAGGTAGGGCTGGGGTTGAGTGCGATGGTCGGTTCGAGGGAATAAGTGTCCGAGACAGCGACCGCGCGGGTGCAGTTCCCGAAAGCCCCCGGGCGTCTGCGGTCGCGCGGAACGCACTGTCGTTCGAGAGAGCTCTGCTCTCTCGTGATGACGAAATGCCGGCTTGCCGGCCTTTCGAACCACGCTTCTCGGCTCGCTTCGCTCGCCTGCGGTGCTTGCGGTCCCGTGCTTCCCGCAGACGCCCGGCCTCTTTTAGTCCCACCCGTGGTTCGGACGGGCCGAGCGTCGACCCCGGTTGATCGGTGTGCACGCACCGCCGTCGGCGCGCGTCGGCGGGCCTCCGGTCACGCGAGCGGAGCGAGTGTGACCTCACGGGACCGAAGGTCCCGGGTAGTGCCCGCCGACCGCGCGAGGGGCGAGCGAAGGAGCGGAGCGACTGAGTGAGGCGGCTGGGGGGGACGAGGCTGTGGTTGGGACTCAAATGGGCCGCTTCGCTCGGGGACGGCGCGGAGCGGTGAGCACCGGAGCGACCGCAGGGAGCGACGAGCGCGCCGCCCCCGAGCGAAGCGGGGGCTTTCGAGAACTGCGTGCCCTCAGCGACAGACACGACTTCGGCAGCTACTCGCTCGCCGTCTCGAAAAAAAATCGCAGACTGAACCGCTACTTATCGACTGAATTCGATCGCCGCGCCCTGCCCGAACCCGACACACAGCGAGGCCAGCCCGCGATCCACGTCGCGCTTGATCATTTCGTGGATGAGCGTCACGGGGAGGCGCGCGCCGGAGGCCCCGAGCGGGTGCCCCAGCGCGATGGCGCCGCCGTTGACGTTGTAGCTGTCCTCGTCGATCCCCAGTTCGCGCCGGGCGTACTCGCACTGGGAGGCGAACGCCTCGTTCACCTCGACCAGCCCGTAGTCGTCGATATCGGTACCGGCGCGCTCCAGCAGGCCGCGGGTGGCCGGGACCGGGCCGATGCCCATGACGGTCGGGTCGACCCCGGCGACGTTGTTCGTGCCGACCTCCGCGAGCACGTCGAGCCCGTGTTCGTCGGCGAACGCCTCCGAGCACACGAGCGTGGCGGCCGCGCCGTCGGTGATCTGCGAGGAGTTGCCCGCGGTGACGCTGCCGTCGCCGGTGAACGCCGGCGGCAACTCCGCGAGCGTCTCCGGGTCCGTATCGGGGCGGATCCCCTCGTCCTCGGTGACGACGCCGTCGTCGGTCTCGATCGGGACGATCTCGTCGTCGAAGCGGCCCGACTCCGTCGCCTCGGCGGCGCGGTGGTGCGAGCGCGCGGCGAACTCGTCTTGCGCTTCGCGGGACACCTCGTACTCCTCGGCGACCTTCTCCGCGGTCATCCCCATCTGGAGCTGGAAGACGTTGTACGTCTCCGACAGTTCGGGGTGGAGGTGCTGGTAGGAGTCGCCGTCCATCGGCACGCGGCTCATGCTCTCGACGCCGCCGGCGATGATGCACTCGCGGTTGCCGGCGGCGACGGCGTCGGACGCCGAGATGATCGCCTGCATCGACGAGGCGCACCAGCGGTTGATACTCGTCGCGGGCGTCCCCTCGCCCAGTTCCGAGAGGAGCGCAATGACGCGGGCGACGTTGTTGTCCTGCTCGCCGCGCTGCTGGGCGACCCCCCACATGAGGTCGTCCACGTCGTCGGCGTCCAGACCGTGTTCCTTGAGGATGTGGTCGATGAGCGTGACGGACAGGTCCTCACTGCGCGTGTCCGCGAAGACGCCGTCCTGCCTGCCGAACGGGGTGCGGTACGCGGCCGCGATGACGGGCGTTGCCATGCCACGCTCTCGGCGGTCCTGCCTGATAAATCCGGGAGAACCGGTGGGGAGTGGTCGAGGGTTTATATTGGGGCGTGCGTGCGCCTCTCATGCGGGGTTTCCGACCCTTCGACGCGCTTAACAGCCTCCGCGGGCAAGCCGTTGGGGATGAGTGACCCGGCAGAGGACGTGGTCGAGCTTCTCGTGACCGTCCACCGGTACAACGAGGACCGCGACCTCGACGCCGACGACCTACCGCCGCGGTACCGTCAGGTCTTCTGGAGCGAGTCCCCGGAAGCGGAGGACGGGCCGGGCGGCGTGGAGCAGCCGCTCCACGTGACAGAATCGACCGCGAAGACCGCCACGGGCGTCGAACGTCCGTGGGAGGCGATCTCGGATCTCCTCTTCACCCAGCGAACGGAGTTCTCCGGCGAGGTCTCGCTCTCGCAGCCCGAGATGGGTGTCGACTGGCTGCTGGAGCGCGTCGACGACGAGGACCTCCGCGAGAACCCGGTGCTCGCGGCGATCGCGAACGACCCCGCGGTCGAGCACGACGCCGAGTTCTCGGTGACCCACGAGGAGGCCCGCGACGAGAACCGCCCAGTGCGCGCCGACCGTGTCTGGATCGACGCGCTGCTGGGCGAGTACTTCGACGAGGAGGAGGACGCCGAGATGCTCGATCTCGTCACGGTGAAAGCGCCCGAGGAGATCGAGATGACGCTGCAAGACCTCGTGCTCACGGAGGACCAGGAGGGCGAGATCCGCAAGCTGATGAAGGCGATCGAGCACCGCGAATACCTCGCCACCATCGGCCTGCGCGAGATCGGCAAGCTCCTGTTCGTCGGCCCGCCCGGCACGGGGAAGACGACCGCCGCCCGCGCGCTCGCGCACGAACTCGGCCTCCCGTTCGTCGAGGTGAAGCTGTCGATGGTGACGAGCCAGTACCTCGGCGAGACGGCCAAGAACGTCGAGAAGACGTTCGAGGTCGCCAAGCGGCTCGCGCCGTGCATCCTCTTCATCGACGAGTTCGACTCCGTCGCCAAGACGCGCAAGTCCGACGAGCACGCCGCGCTCAAGCGCGCGGTCAACACCCTCCTCAAGAGCATCGACGACATCTCGCTCGTCCGTGACGAGGTCCTCCTGATCTCGGCGACGAACCACCCCGACCAGCTCGACGCCGCGGCGTGGCGCCGCTTCGACGAGATCGTCAACTTCCCCAAGCCGGACCGGCAGATGCGCGCGGACATCCTCCGCATCATCACCCGGCAAATGGAGATCGCCGAGTTCGACCCGGAGGCGGTCGCCGACCGCACCGAGGGCCTCACCGGCTCCGACCTGCGGCTCGTGCTCCGCGAGGCCGTGCTGGAGGCGCTCACCGAGGAGCGCATGGAGATCACCCAGGCGGACATCATGGACGCCGTCCAGGACTTCGAGGAGCGCGACAACCTCAAGAACATGGACATGATCGACGGCGAGGGCGCGGAGGTCGTCGGCGACGGGGGCGCCGGCCACGACCACGGCGACGATCACGACCACTCCGACCACGAGCACTGACCCGCCGGATGCGCGTCACGCTCCTCGGCACGGGCGATACCACCGGCACGCCCACCGTCGGCTGCGACTGCGACACCTGTCAGGCGGCCCGCAAACGCGGAGTCGAGCGATCGCGCTTCTCGGTCCACGTCGAGAACGAGCGCACCGGCGAGAGCCTCCTGATCGACTGCTCGCCGGACTTCAGACACCAGTTCCTCACCCGCGACGTGCCGCTGCCGGACGCCGCGGTCGTCTCGCACATCCACTTCGACCACCTCGACGGCCTCGGCAACGCCTACCGCCTGTTCGACGACCTCCCGGTGTACGCCGCCGACGAGGTCGACCCCGCAACCGGCGAGTCGGTCGCCGACACGATCCGCTCGAAGTACGACTACCTCGACCGCGTCACCGTCGAGGACGCCACGCCGTTCGATCCGGTCCGCACGTGCGGCCTCGACGTGACGCTCGTCCCCGTCGACCACCCGCCGCTCGTCTGCTACGGGCTGTGCGTCGAGGACCCCGAGACGGGCGCGAAACTGTCGCTGTCGGGGGACACGAGCTACGACGTGCCCGCCGAGTCGCGGGCGGCGCTCGCGGAGCCCGACCTCCTGTTGGCCGACGCCATCGTCCCCGCGCGCTTCTGCGAGTACCACCCGCTCGGGGGGAAAGACGAGGGGGCGGACGGAACCCCGTACACCTTCGGCACGAAGCACATGACCCGCGAGGGCGCGCTCGCGCTCGCTGACGACCTCGGCGCCGCCGAGACCCGGCTCGTCCACCTCGCGCACTACTACCCACCCGAGGAGGCGTTCGCCGAGCCGCTGGCTGTCGACGGCGAGACGCACGAGCTGTGAGGGCGACGCCGCTCGGTCGACGTGTCCGGCCCCGATCGGGGTAGTGTTCAGATAAGCTGATTCCATGCGAAGGCGAAGGCTTGCAGCCAATTTTCAACGGTCTCTGCTTCGGCGTGGCTGAAACAGTTTGAG
>NZ_FQWV01000002.1 GCF_900129775.1 Halobaculum gomorrense
GAAGCAGTCGCTACCTCCGTTGAGGCGGGCGATTTCGAGCATAGATCACTCAAAGATCGTTCCGCCTCACTCTTCATCCTTATCTGAACACCGCCCCGATCGGCCGAGGAAGGTATTTGCGGCTCCATCCCATAACGATGGTACCTTGAACGACCGTTCGATCGGAGCGGCCGCGCTCGTCGCCGCCCTCCTCATCGCCACCTCGGCGCTCGCGCCGTTCGTCGGCGTCGCCGGCGCGGTGCCGGACGCCCGCGTCGCGGTGACCGACGCGACCGTCGCGCCCGCCACCCCGACCGCGGGGGCGCCGATCACCGTCGATGTCACCGTCCGCCTCTCGGCCGGCAGCGACTCCGCGGCCGATCTCGACAGGGTCGCAGTCCGCGACGCCAACGGCACCGTCCTCGGGGTCGCGACCGGTCTCGGAACGCTCTCGCCCGGCGAGACGCTCACGGTCCCGGTGACGTTCACCGTCGACGACCCCGGCGCGTACGACCTCTCGGTCGTCGCCACCGTCTCCGATTCGGATGACGAGACGGCGACGGCCAGCCGCCCGCTCTCGCTCGTCGTCGAACGGGGCGCACCGCTGGTGGAGATCGCCGCGCCCGCGGCCGTCGCCGGCGACGACTCCGCCGTCGAGGTCACCGTCTCGAACCCGACGGCCGCCGCCCTGCGTGACCTCGCGGTCACGGTCGTCTCGCCGCCCGACGGCGAGCGGCTCCGCCGGGCCGTCGCGACCCTCCCGGCGGGCGCGAGCCGGACGCTCAACTTCTCTGTGGTGCCCGCCGCTCCGGGCGAGCGGACGATCCGCGTCCGGGTCGACTACACGACCGTCGCGGGCACCCGCGCGACCGTCGCCCAAGAGCGCGGCGTCACGGTCGACCCCCTGACGGCCGACGTGGGCGTCCGGGTCGCGGCCGCCAGCGCCGACGGGGCGGGCGACGCCGCCACCGCCGGCGGCGGCGCGGCCGGCCTCGCGGGCCTCATCGGCGTCGGGGGCGGCGGCGCCCTCCAGCAGTCGACCGGCGGGAGCGGCGGGGACGCGAGCGGCGACCGCCTCGCGGTGACCGTGACCAACTTCGGTAACGCCGCGATCGAACGGGTCGTCCTCGTCCCCCGGGGCGACGACGGGACGACCGTCTCCGCGATCGGTCGCGTCGCCGTCGCGGACGCGCTCGCGCCCGGCGAGGCGGCGACCGTGACCGTCGACCTCTCGGACGTGGAGACCGCCGGCGAGGTGGCGTTCGTCGCGCGGTACGACCTCGGCGACGAGCGACGATCGGCGGTCGCCGGCTACGAGTTCAGGCCGAAGCGCGGCGCCGTCGAGCTGACCGGGCTGAACGTCAGCATCGCCGACGACGGGTACGTCACGATCGACGGCAACCTCGGCAACGTCGGCGGCGGCGAGGTGTCCGGCGTCGTCGTCGGCGTCGCCGCCGCCGAGGTCGCCGCCCCCGCGTATCCGCAGCGGAGCTACTTCGTGGGCACCGTCGGGGCCAGCGAGTTCGCCCCGTTCAGCGTGACCGGCCGCGTCGACGCCGCGAACGCGACGGCGATCCCTGTCCGGGTGGCGTACACCACCGGCGACGACCGCGTCACCGAGGTGATCGAGGTCCCGCTCCCCGCAGACCAGCCGTCCGCGAGCGGGCCGCTCGGTGCGCTCGCGGCGATCGACCCCGTCGGCGGGCTCCTGCTCGCGGTCGGGTTCGCGGTCCCGATCGCGGTCGCCGTCGCCGTCCGCAGGTACGTATGACCGGGGACGCGGACGCCGACGCGGGCGCCGCGGGCGTGTCGGACGTGGTTCCGCCGCTGCGCCTGGCGGAGGTGACGAAGCGCTACGAGGGCGGCGGCGGCACCGTGACCGCCCTGTCGGACGTGGACTTCGCGGTCGGCACCGGCGAGGTCGTCGCCGTCGTCGGGCCCTCCGGGTCGGGCAAATCGACGATGCTGAACCTCCTCGGCCTGCTCGACGATCCCACGGAGGGCCGCGTCGAGCTCCACGGCGAGCCCGTCGCCGGCCGGTCCGAGCGCGAGCGCACCGACGTGCGCCGCGAGACGATCGGGTTCGTCTTCCAGGACTTCCACCTGATCCCGACGCTGTCGGCGGTCGAGAACGTCCGGCTCCCGACGGCGTTCCTTCCGGCGGACGCCACCGACCGCGCGGTCGACCTGCTCGAACGAGTCGGCCTCGGGGAACGGCTGGAGCACACCCCCGACGAGCTGTCCGGCGGGCAGAAACAGCGCGTCGCCATCGCGCGCTCGCTGATCAACGAACCCGACGTGCTGCTCGCCGACGAGCCGACCGGCAACCTCGACCGCGACACCGGCGTCTCCGTGCTGGAGGAGGTCCGCGCGATCGCAGCCGGCGGCGTCGGCGTCGTCGCCGTCACTCACGACGACCTCGTGACCGAGTACGCCGACCGCACCGTCGAACTCGTCGACGGGGTGCTTCGAGATGCCTGACTGGTCCCGGCTCCGGGCGTGGCTCCGGGGCGCCCGTCGGCGTGCGGACCGCGGTCGCCGTGGCGTCAGCGACGCGGTCGCGGGGGCGGTCGCCGCCGCGGTCGCGGCCGCGCCGTCGACGGTCGTCGACCGGACCCGTCGGACGGCGGCCGCGCTCGGTCGTCGCTTCCCGGCGGTCTCGCTCGCGCTGCGCAACCTCTCACGTCAGCGCCTCCGCGCCGGGCTGGCCGCGCTGGGCATCGTCATCGGCGTGTTCGCGGTCGTCGCCCTGGGGATGCTCGGCACCGCGCTCCAGACAGCCGCGACCGAGGAACTCGGCGGCCTGGGGAACCAGGTGATCGTCAGCCCGGCCGCCGAGTCCGGCCGGGAGTCGCTGAACAGCCGCGACCTGGCGGCCATCGAGCGCGCCGCCGCCGGTCGCGGGACCGTGATCCCGCTGAAGTCGACCGGCGCGACCGTCAGCGGCGGCGGCGGCCGGACGGTCGCACAGGTGTACGGCACGACGAACCCCCGACCGCTGTTCGGCGACGCGCCAGGCGTCCCCGACTACCACCGTCAGGGCGCGCTCGTCGGCGCCGACGTGGCCGACGCGCTCGACCTCCGCGCCGGCTCGCAGGTCACGATCGAGTCGAACACCTACCGCGTCGTCGCGGTGCTCCCGCCGCAGTCGAGCATCACCCCGCTGCGAGCCGACTCGGCCGTCGTCCTCCCGCCCGACGAGTTCGCGACCGAGGAGTTCTCGCAGGTGGTCGTCCAGGCCGACTCGGGGAGCGACGCCGACGCCGTCGCTCGCGAGGTGCGCGAGCGGCTCAACGCCCGCGAGCGACGGGTGTCGGTGTTCTCACTGACGAGCGTGCTCGACCGGATCACGGAGTTCTTCGCGCTGCTCAACGGCTTCCTGCTCGCGGTCGCGGGCGTCTCGCTCGTCGTCGCGGGCGTGTCCATCTTCAACGTCATGCTGATGACCGTCTCCGAGCGCCGCGGGGAGATCGGCGTCCTGCGCGCGGTCGGCATCCACCGCGACCAGGTGCTGCGGACCCTGCTGGTGGAGGCGACGCTGCTCGGCGTCGCCGGCGGCGTCGTCGGCGTGCTGCTCGGAACCGCCGGCGTCGTCCTCGTGGCGCTCAACACCGAGCTCCCGATCGACGCGGTGCTCGTGGCGGCGAACGCGCTGGTGGCGCTGGGGGCGTTCGCCTTCGGCGCGACGGTCGCACTCGTGGGCGGCCTCTACCCCGCGTACCGCGCGGCGTGGGAGCCGCCGGTCGATTCGCTGCGCGGCTGAGTCGTCGCCGGTCGACGCCGACTGGCGGCGACCGACCCGAAGACACTTGCGGCCGTGTTCGCTCCTGACACCCATGTCCACCTGCGTGGGCACGATCGACGAGGACCGCGCCCCGGAGACGACGACGCTGGTCACGATCCAGGGCGCGCGCGCCGGCGAGAAGACCGCATCGCTCATGGTCGGGTTCGCGCCGAACGGCTCGGTCGTCGGCGTCCACAACGACACCGCAGCAGGCCGGTGGTGGCAGTACGACGTTGACCCGCTCCCCAACGGCGACCTGCTCGTGGCGACGACCGAGCCCGGCATCACCGTCGTCGAGCGCGTCGACCCCGCCACCGGCGAGCACGTCGAGGTGACCCGCCTGGAGCACGTCGAGGACGCCCACGACGTGGACTACCTCGGCGACGGCGAGTTCGCGACCGTCGACAAGGGCGACGAGCGCAACCGCGTCGTGATCTACGACGAGTCGGGCGAGCTCGTCTGGCAGTGGCGCTTCGGCAATCACACCGACCGATTCCCCCGCGACGGCGGCGGCCCCTACGGCAAGGACTGGACCCACGTCAACGACGTGGACCAGATCGGCGACGACACGCTGCTCGTCTCCGTGCGCAACTTCGATCAGGTGATCGCCATCGACCGCTCGACGAAGGCGGTGAAGTGGACGCTCGGGGCCGACGACGAGCACGACGTCCTGAACGAGCAGCACAACCCCGACTTCATCGAGGGCGCCGACGGCCGCGCGACGGTCCTCGTCGCCGACTCCGAGAACGACCGCGTCGTCGAGTACAGCCGGACCGCCGACGGCGAGTGGGAGCGCACGTGGTCGCTGTCGGGCGGCGGCCTCCACGAGCCGCGCGACGCCGACCGCCTCCCCAACGGCAACACGCTCGTCACCGACCGCCGCGGCCACCGCGTGCTGGAGGTCACCCCCCGCGGGGAAGTCGTCTGGGAGGTGTACACCCCGTGGCAGCCGTACGACGCCGAGCGCGTCGGCACCGCCCGCGGCTCTGACGGCCCGACGATGCGGCAGGTCGGCGCCGAGGGCGACCAGACGATGACCGGCGGCACGAGCTTCGACACCGCGGCGATCGAGGCGTGCTACGAGTACCTCACCGGCGTCGAGCGCGACCGGCTCGTCCCCGAGGACGAACTGTGGGGCACCGGCGGCGAGCTGGGCGATGCGGGGACCGTGACGCCCGGCGGAGCCGGCGCGGACGGCGACAGCGCAGGCAACGACGGGGACGCCGGCACCGACCGCGCGTGGACGACCGTCCCGGACGAGTCGATCGTCGAGACGCCCGGCCTCGGCGTCCCGGCGGCGCTGACGGCGCTCGCGGCGGCGGTCGCGCTCGCGGCGCTGGTGGCGGTCCGGCGTCGCCCCTGAGCCGACCGCCGACGGGGCTACCCGAACCGGTCCAATCCCGCCTGCCGGCGCGCGACGCCCGGCGGGTCGCGCTCCCACGGCGTCCGCGCGTCGCGAAGCGCCGCGGCGTCGTCGTCGCCGGAGGCCGGGTCTCCCGGCTGCCACCCGGAACACGACTCCCCGCAGTCGCTCGCGGGGTCGACGACGCGGTCGAAGTGGGCACAGCGTGGCCGCCCGTCGGCGGTCGCCCCGCAGTTGTCGCAACCCGGGAACGCGTACGTCCGCCACCCCTTCCCGTAGGCGCGCTCGGCGATCCGGCGGCGCTTCTCGGCCTTCTCGTCGGCGCTGACGATGGCCACGTCCGTCCGTCCGGGGTGTTCAGCGAGCAGTTCCACGCCGGGACCGTCGGTATCCAGCGGGGTCGCCTCGCGGATCACCTCGTGCTCGCCGGCGGCGGGGCGGAAGCGCCAGACGCCGACCGACTCGGGGATGCGGTTCAGGTGCGCGCCGGTGACGTGGCTCTCGGTCGCGAGCACGACGCGGTCGAACAGCGCGAGGCTGGCGTCGACTCGGAGCTGGCGCCGGAGGTCGCCCGGGCGACCGAGATCCGGCTTGTTCTCGATGGCGACCAGTTCGTCGACCCAGTCGTCGGGGTAGCGCGTCGCCTTGCGGACGTAGCGCGTCCCGCCGTGGCGCTCCTCGGTGAAGAAGCCGCGGTCGACGGCGGCGTCGGCGATGCCGCGCGCGCGGTCGGGGCGGGCGTCGACGGCCTCGGCAACGGGAACCGCCTCCCCGACGCCCGCGTCGCTCTCGACGGCCTTCGGCGGGATCGTTCGGTCGGTGATCCGCGTGCGCTCGTCGAACGCCGGACCGGGGACGAGGCCGACGATGTCGACGATGCGGCTTCCGGGGGCGGCGACGGCGCCGCCGAGCTGGCGCGCGAGCACCCAGTCGGTCGCCGCTTCGAGGTGGGCACACAGCGCCAACTCGAAGCCGAACTCCATACCGGGGCGCGGGACCGGACGGGCAAAAGCGCTCGCACGCGGCGGCGGCGGGACGGGTCGCGGCCGCGTCGCTGCGCCGCGGCGGGACCGACCGCTATCGGGGGTGATACGCGCGACGACGGGCTTTTGTGTCGGATCGACGCCTCAATCGCATGGACAGACGACGATTCCTCGCGGGCGCGGCCGCCGCCGGCGTCGCGGGACTGGCCGGCTGCGGAACCGCGTCGGGGACGGTTCGGCCGCCGTCGCTCCCCGAGGACCGACTGGACGAAGGGGGCTGGGAGCGGACGCGCACGGACACCCGGGAGGTACTCTCGCGGACGGTCGCCGGCGTCGACGTGACCGCGACGGCGGTCACCCGCGTGTACGACGACGCGGCGCTGCGCGCGGCGGTCTCGGAGAAGACGCTGGGCGCGCTCGACGCGCCGCTGTCGAACGTCTTCGCCAGCCGGATCGCCTTCTCGCCGAACCTCGCGGAGATCCCGCTGGAGTCGGCGCGGGAGGAACTCGCCGCCCGCGCGGGTGCGGTCGCGCGCGACCAGTTCGAATCGCAGCTCTCGTCGGCCGGGCTCACCGACATCTCGGCCAGCGACGCCGGGACGCTCACCGTCGAGACGGGCGAGGACGCCTCGCTCACCGAGTACAGCGCCGCCTTCTCGTTCGACGCGCTGTCGTTCGACGTGCGCGGCGAGACGGTCACCGTCGAGGGCGGCAGCGCCGCCGTCGAGGGGTTGCTCGCCTCGTGGATCCACGACGGCGGCCTCCTGATCGCGGGCGGGGCGTACCCCGCGGAGAGCTTCGCGCGGACCGTCGAGCAGGATCTCTCCGGGGCGATCACCGTCACCGTCGACGTGGATCTGGGGCTCACCCCCGACGCGTACCGCGATGAGGTCCGCGGGATCGTGACGCACGTCGAGTAGGTTCGACTCCCGTGGCCCGCCATCGCTCTCGCTTCACCCCGCGGACCGCCGGATGCACAAGCGGTTAGTCGCGCCCCGCCGAGGCGACCGGTATGCGAACCACCGACGCCTTCGTCGCGCTGCGCTGTATCGACTGCGACGCGCGCCACGACCCCGGCGAAGTCACCCACCGCTGCCCCGACTGCGGCGGCATCACCGACCCTGAGTACGACCTCGACGCGGTCGACCTCACTCGGGCGGACCTGGAGTCGCGCCCGTTCGACTCCCTGTGGCGCTACGAGGAGCTGCTCCCGTTCCCCCGCGAAATCGCCGTCTCGCTGGGCGAGGGCGCGACGCCGCTGGTCGAGTGCCCGACGCTGGCCGATCGGATGGGCGTTGGCGCCGTCTACATCAAAGACGAGGGCCGAAACCCGACGGGGACGTTCAAGGACCGCGGGCAAACGGGGGCCGTCACCGCCGCCGTCGAGCACGGAGCGAGCCAGATCGCCTTGAACAGCGCCGGCAACGCCGGGCAGGCCGCCAGCGCCTACGCCGCCCGGGCAGGGCTCGACTCGCACGTGTTCCTCCCCAACCGCGCCGGCTTCACGCAGAAGGGGATGACGGAGGTCCACGGCGGCGACCTCCGGGTCGCCGAGGGAGAGATTACCGACGCCGGCGCCGAGTACGCCGCCGCGATGGAGCCCGGAAACGAGGGCGACGAGGCGGGCTGGTACTCGACGAAGACGTTCGTGACGCCGTACCGCCACGACGTGAAGAAGACGATGGCCTCCGAGACGATCGAGCAGTTGGACTGGGACGTGCCCGACGCGGTCGTCTACCCGACCGGCGGCGGCGTCGGCCTGATCGGGATGCACAAGGCGGCGCTGGAGCTTCGCGAGCTGGGGTTCACTGACGACCTGCCAGGGATGTACGCCGCGCAGGCGGAGGGCTGCGCGCCGGTCGTCCGCGCGTGGGAAGACGGTGCGGAGGCTCACGACGCCTGGGAGGAGATCACCACCGTCTGTAACGGCATCGCCGTCCCCGACCCCGGCGCGTCGTCGTGGATCCTCGACGCGATCGAGGCGTCCGGCGGCGGCGCGGTCGCCACGAGCGACGGGGCGATCCTCGACGCCGCGATCGAGGTCGCGCAGGCGGAGGGCATCGAGGTCGGCGCGACGTGCGCCTCGGCGGTGTCGGGCGCGTTCGAACTCGCCGAGCGGGGCGATCTCGGCGCCGACGACACGGTCGTCCTGCTCAACACGGGCGCCGGGAACAAGGACGTGGACACCCTGCGGAGCCACCTCAGGTCGCGCGAGGAGGAGTCCGAGCGCGACGCGGCGGCGTAGCCGGCGAACGCGGCGCCGGCGGCGAAGGTTTTTGTCCGAAGATGGGGGCAGTCACTCGCGATGTAAACGCCACACGAGCCCCTCCGTGTACGCCACACAGCCGCGGCTCGCGGGTCGGTATCGGGCGGCTCGGGTGAATCCCTCGTCACACGGGGCTCGGTGGGGGTAACCCTCGTCACGGCCGCCCGGGCCGACGTAGCCGACCGGCGCGTATCACTCCTTCCCATCGTCGCCGCGAGCGTCCGCGTCGTCGGCGCGGTCCCACGCCGCGAGCGCGCGGTGCCGCTCGGCCGCCGCGCGGACCGCGTCGGCGTCGAGCACCCCGTCCTCGGTCACGATCGTCACGGTGTCATCGGGGGCGCAGTCGAACAGCGGCGCGTAGGGGTCCACGCCCTCGGGCGCCTCGAAGTCGGCCCGTTCGGGGTGGAACGCCGCACCGTCGGGAGCGATCTTGTCGCAGGCGGTCACCGCGTACACCGGCACGTCCTCGCGGGCGGCAGCCAGCGCCAGTCCGCGCGTGCCGACCTTGTTGGCGACGCCGCCGTCGGGCAACACCGCGTCGGCGCCGACGAGCGCGGCGTCGACGCGGCCCTCGGCGAGCAGCGACGCGACCGCCGAGTCGGGGAGCAGGGTGACACCGCGGTCGTCGTGAGCCGCGCGGTCCGTCCCGGCGTCCGCCGCCAGCGACGCGGCCACCTCGCGTCCCTCGCCGCCCGGCTCCGATTCGGCGACGAAGGCCGGACCGTTGAGGCGTTCCAGCGCCGCGGCGACGGTGCCCGAACGCGACAGCGTGAGCACCGCCGCCGACTCGCCGTCGTCGCCGTCCCCGCGATCGGCCAGCAACGCGGTCGCCTCTCGCGCCGCGCGGTCGTCGGCGTCGGCGGCCGCGTCGACCGCCCGGATCGCGCGGTCGCGAACCGCGGTGGGTGTCCGACCGGCCTCGCTTCGCTCACGGGTCACTGTGTTCCCCGTTCGTGTCGAGGCCTCCCTGCGGTCGGCCTCGCTCATCACCCGGTTCACCCGCGTCGCCAGCGCGGTCATCCCCGGCCGAGCGTCCCGCAGGGCGCGGGCGGTGTCGGCGACGCGCGCCCAGCCGTCGTCATCAGCGTTGTCGCCGTCGTCATCAGTGCTGCCGCCGTCGTCGTTCGCGAGCGTCGCCTCCGCGGCCTCGTCGCGTAGCGCCTCCAGAGCCCGCAGCGAGATTGACGCGGAGCCGTGCGTCCGGTCGCCAGCGACCGTCGCGACGGTCGGGCCGACCGCCCGGTAGGCGTCCCACAGCGACGGCACCGTCTCGCGCTCCAACATCGCGATCGGCTGGATCCACTCGGTCTCGGCGAGTTCCTCGTTCGGTCGCACGCGACGGGTCGCGCAGTCGAACAGGAACGGGTGGACGGTGAACGAGTCCTGTTCGTCGTCGACGGCGATCGGGTCGCCGCGGCGAACGGGGGAGAGGTCGCCCTCCGCGATCCCCGTCTCCTCTCGGATCTCGCGGAGCGCGTCGTCCAGGGCATCGTCGGCGTCGCCCTCGACGTAGCCCGAGATGCCGCCCCAGCGACCGCGGTACGTGCTGACGGCGTCGCTTCGTCGGACGAGTAGCACCGCGCCGCGGTTCCGGAGGAACGCGGTGACGACGTGTGCCATATCGGCGTGTCGGCCGCCTGCGACTTCGAGCTACCGGCGGTGGTGCGGCGCGAACACCGGCCACGTGTACCACCACCGGCGCGCTTTTGCGGGCGACGGCCGCAGGACGCGTATGGAGCTCTTCGCCGTCCCCGACCTGCCCGAGATCCGGGAGGGGGACGACCTCGGGGCGCTGATCGACGATCGGGTCGACCTCCGGCCCGACGACGTGGTCTGCGTCGCCTCGACGGTCGTCTCGAAGGTCGAGGGCCGCGCCTTCGACCTCGACGACTTCCCCGCCGGCCCGCGTGCCAGAGAGATCGCCGCCCGCCTCTCGGAGATCTCGGGCGACGAGAAGGACCCCCGGTTCGCGCAGGCAGTGCTGGAAGAGTCGACAGAGGTGATCATGGACGCGCCGTTCCTGCTCACGGAGTCGCGCTTCGGGCACGTCGGCGTCAACGCCGGCATCGACCGCTCGAACGTCCCCGGCCACGACCTCCTTCTGCTCCCGGAGCGCCCCTCCGACTCGGCCGAGCGCATCCGATCCGGGCTCTCCGCCGACCGCGTGCTCGTCACCGACACGTGCGGGCGGCCGTTCCGCCACGGCCAGCGCGGCGTCGCGATCGGCTGGGCCGGCATGGCCCCCGCCCGCGACTGGCGCGGCGAGGCCGACCGCGACGGCCGCGAACTCGGCGTCACCGTTGAGAGCGTCGCCGACGAGCTCGCGGCCGCCGCTAACCTCGTCGCGGGCGAGGGCGACGGGGGAACCCCGGTGGTCGTCGTCCGCGACTTCGAGTGGGGCGACCACGGCGAGCACGACGCCCACTTCCGGGACGTGGACGGCGACCTGATCCGGCAGGCGGTTCGGGGGTGGGAGTTCGATGAGTGACGAGGTCGGAGGCGGCGCTCACGCCGCCGACGCGGACGCGCCGATGATCGGCGTCGAACTCGCGCCCGAACACTCGGTCGACCGCATGGTCGAGTTGGGGACGCTCGCGGCGGATGCCGGTTTCGACTCGCTGTTCGTCTCCCACCACTACAACAACCGCGACGCGTTCTCCGTCCTCTCGCGGCTGGCGGCCGCGACGGAGACGGCCCGCCTCGGCCCCGGCGTCGTCAACCCGCTGGAGTTCCACCCGGCGACGCTCGCCTCGAAGGTGGCGACGCTCGACGAGGCCAGCGGCGGCCGCGCCGTCTTCGGCGTCGGTCCGGGCGACCCCTCCACCCTCCGGAACCTCGGGCTCGCCGACGACCGCGGGCTCCGACCGGTGCTGGAGGCGTTCAAGACCGCGCAGAAGCTGTGGGCCGGCGAGCGCGTCGACGGCGGGTCCACGTTCGACGCGGCCGACGCGGGGCTGAATTACGAGCCGCCGCAGGGCGCCGACATCCCGGTGTACGTCGGCGGCGAGGGGCCGCACATGTGCCGGATGGCGGGCAAGCACGCCGACGGCCTGCTGTTCAACGGCTCGCACCCCGACGACCTCGCGTGGGCCAGAGAGCAAGTCGAGCAGGGCACGGCCGACCGCCCGGACTCGCGCGGGGGCTTCGACCTCGCGGCCTACGCGGCCGTCAGCGTCGCCGAAGACGCGGCAGCCGCGCGGGAGGCCGCCCGCCCTCCCGTGGCGTTTATCGCCGCCGGCGCGGCCCCGCCGGTGCTGGAGCGCCACGGGGTCGACGCGGACCTCGCGGGCGACATCGGCGACCTGATCGCCGCCGGAGAGTTCTCTGAGGCGTTCGAACTGGTCACGCCCGCGATGGTCGACGCCTTCTGCATGGCCGGCGACCCCGAGGCGGTTGCCGAACGGATGGCCGCCGTGCTGGACCACGCCGACTCGCTGGTCGTCGGGTCGCCGCTGGGACCGGATCTCGACGCCGCGATCGAGCTGGCGGCCGAGGCGGCCGCCCGCGCGACGACGTGATCCGCGAGAAGTAGCGTCGATCCGACGGTTCGAGCTGTGTCGACGCCGCGCCGTTCAGCGCTGGCTGCGGGCGCGCTCGCGCCGGCTCTTCGCCGCGAGGTTGCCGATGCCGAACTCGTAGCCGAGCGCGCCGAGCGCGAGGTACCCCAGCACCAGCGACGCGCCGCCGACGAACGCGGCGCCGAACAGGAACGAGACGAACGACAGCGGGTCCCGGAGCGCCACCTCGGTCACGAAGATGACGATCAGGTCGACGACGCTGGTGACCAGCCGGACGAGGAAGTCGATGACGGTTACCATGCCTCGGGGTCGGCCCCGCGGGGACTTGAGCGTTGATGTGTCCGCGCAGCGAGGCCGGGACCCGTCGCTCGCTCCCGCCGCCGCGGGGCGCTCGCCGGAGTTAACTCCGCGGCCGCAGAGGTATCGTCCGTGCCGGAGGACCACTCGCTGGAGGAGTTCGCGTCGGCCGACCCGGGCGGTTCGACCGACTCGACCGAGCCGAACGACGACGCTGTCGATCGCGTCGACGCGGACGGCGACGGCGCCGACACCGACGCCGCCGCCGACGCGACCGCTGACGCGGTCAACCCCGCGGCCCCGACCTACGACCACTCGCCGGACGGCGCCGCCTGCGCCGCCTGCGGCGACTCGGTGACGCGCCGCTGGCGCGACGACAGCGACTACGTCTGCGCCGACTGCAAGGAGTGGTGAGGGGCGCATCGCCGCCGCCGGCGACACCGCGGTGCGCTCGCCGCGCCCGCCGCGCCTCCCGCCTCACCGCGATCCGTGGCGCTCGAATCCGTCCGCCAGCGTCGACGCCTCGACCGACAGCACCGTCGGCCGCCCGTGCGGACACGCGTACGGCTGGTCGCACTCGCCGAGCCGCTCGACCAGCCGTCCCGCCGTCTCGCGATCGAGCGCGTCGCCCGCCTTCAGCGACGGGTGACACGCCAGGTCCGCGAGCAGGGCCTCCCGGAGGGCGTCGGTGCCGCCGCGCCCGCCCGAGTCGCGGAGGTCGGCGGCGACCCCGCACAGCGCCGCCGCGTCGGCGACGCGCCCCAGCGGCGCCGGCACCGCCGTGACGCGGTAGGTGGTTCCGCCGAAGGGGTCGACCGAGAAACCGAGCGTCGCGAGGTCCTCGCGGTGCTCCTCCACGGCCGCCGCCGTCGGCGGGTCGAGCGTCACCGTCTCCGCCGGGTCCAACGCGGCCGACGGCACCGCTTCGTCCGACAGCGCCGTCCGGAGGCGCTCGAAGTTGACGCGCTCGTGGGCGGCGTGCTGGTCGACAACGAGCAGGTCATCGCCGGCCTCACAGACGACGTACAGGTCCCGGAAGACGCCCAGCACGGTCGCGTCGGCGAACTCGGAGTCGGTTCCCTCGACGGGCGCCAACGAGGAGTCCAGATCCATCGCCACCTCGCCCGACCGGCGGAGGTCGGCGGTTGTCAGTGCCTCGCACACGCCCGTTTCGACCGCGTCGGCGACGGCGTCGGCACCGCGGATCGCGACCCGCGCCTTCGCGGGGTGGACGTTCGGGTCGACCGCCCACGCGGGCAGATCGATGCGGACGACGGCGACCGGTTCGCGGCCGCTCGGGAGGAGACTTCCGTAGCCGCGGGCGACGGCGCGCCGGAGGGCGTCGTCGCGCACCGGCCGTCCGTTCACCGCGACGTGGACGTGATCGCGCGTCGATCTGGTCGTGGAGGGGTAACAGAGCCGTCCCTCGACCGCGAGGTTGGCCGCGCGGTCTGCGAGGTCGACGCCGGAGCGGTGGGTGACCGCCGTCGACTCGCCACCGGTCTCGCGGCCGTACAGCGCGACGAGCGCGTCCCTGAGTCCGGTTCCGGGCGTCGACGCCGTCTCCCGACCGTCGTGTTCGAGCGAGAACGCCACCTCGGGCCGGGCGAGCGCATACGCCGTGAGCAGTTCCGACACGCGGCCGAACTCCCGGGCGGGCGAGGCCAGCGACTCCCGGCGGGCGGGCCGGTCGCCGAACAGGTCCGTCACGACGACCGTGGTGCCGCGGGCGCGTCCGGCGTCCTCGATCCGCTTGTCCCCGTCCGTGATGGTCACGCGCGTCCCAACGGGCGAGCCGTCGCTCGTCACGAGTTCGATGTCGCCCGCGTCGGCGATCGCCGCCAGCGCCTCGCCGCGAAAGCCCATCGTGGTCGCCTCCCGGAGGTCGTCGGCCGCCCGGATCTTGCTCGTCGTGTGCGGCTCGACCGCGCGGGCGGCGTCCTCGCGGGCCATCCCGCGGCCGTCGTCGGCGACGCGGACCCGTTCGGTGCCGTCGCCGTCGACCGACACGTCGACCCGGTCGGCGCCGGCGTCGAGGGCGTTCTCCACGAGCTCGGCGACCACGCGGGCCGGGCGGGTGATCACCTCGCCGGCGGCGATGCGCTCGACGGTGGCCTCGGACAGTTCGCGGACCGCGGGGGCGTCGGTCTCGGCGTCGCGGCTCACGGTCTTCCACCGTCGAGTGTGGCGTCGTCGTCAGTGTCGTCGCGGTCACCGTCGCCGGCCTCCGCGGCGCGCCGCTGGAGGTCGTGAAGTCGGTTCAGTGCCTCCAGCGGCGTCGTCTCCGCGAGTGGGAGGTCACGGAGGTCAGCGAGGAGGTCCGCGACCGCGTCGTCGCGGACGGCGGGCGGGCCGGCGTCTTTGTCGCCGTCCCGCTCCCCGTCGCCACGATCGTGCCCGTTCGTCGCCACCTCGGCGAGCGTCCGTTGGCCGTCGCCGCCGGCCGCCTCGCCGTCGTCGGTGCCGGCGGGGTCGGGCGGTGACTCGGCGCCGTCGCCCCCGCCGCCCTCGCGGTCGGCGGCGACAAGGTCGTGTGCGCGGGCGACGACCGGGTCCGGAACGCCCGCCAGCTCCGCGACCTCGACGCCGTACGACGAGGAGGCGGCGCCCTCGCGGACCCGGTGGAGGAACGTCACCTCGCCGTCGCGCTCGGCCGCCGCGAAGTGGCGGTTCACCACGCGGTCGTACTCGTCGGCCAGGTCCGTCAGTCCGTGGTAGTGGGTCGCAAAGAGTGTCGTCGCGCCCGTCTCGTCGTGGAGGAACTCGACGGCCGCGCGGGCGATTGCCCGGCCGTCGGTCGTCGACGTGCCCCGGCCGACCTCGTCGAGTACGACCAGCGAGTCGGCGGTCGCGTCGTGGAGCACGTCCGTCAGCTCGCGCATCTCGCGCATGAACGTCGACTCGCCGCCGGCGATGTCGTCGCTGGCGCCGACGCGGGTGAACACGCGGTCGACCACGGGGAGGCGCGCGGCGTCGGCGGGCACGAAGGAGCCGGCCTGCGCGAGCACGACCGCGAGCGCCACCTGCCGCATGTACGTCGACTTCCCGCTCATGTTCGGCCCGGTGATCAGCGCGACGGTCCCGCGCGGGAGGGCAGCGTCGTTCGGGACGAACTCCGCGGCAGTCTCCTCGACCACCGGGTGTCGAGAGCGCTTCAGGCGGATCTCGTCGACGTCCGCGCCGACCTCGGGACGGACGTAGTCGCGCTCGACGGCGGCGGTCGCGAGGGCGGCGAGGGCGTCGACGCGGGCGACGGCGTCCGCGAGTGCGCCGATCCGGTCGGACTCGACGGCGACCCCCTCGCGCAGGTCGACAAACAGCTCGTACTCCAGCGCGTCGGCGCGCTCGTCGGCGCCGAGGATCTCGTCCTCACGGCGTTTCAGCTCGGGCGTGTAGAACCGCTCGGAGTTCTTCAGCGTCTGGCGGCGGGTGTAGTCGTCGGGCACCTTGTCGAGCTGGCCGTTCGTCACCTCGATGTAGTAGCCGTGGACCTGGGTGTAGCCGACCTCGAGGGTGTCGATCCCCGTGCGCTCGCGCTCGCGCTCCTCCAGCTCCGCGATCCACTCGCGCCCCTCGCGGGCGGTCGTCCGGATCTCGTCGAGCTCGTCGTCGTAGCCCGCGCGGATCACGCCGCCGTCGGTGATCTCCTGTGGCGGGTCCTCGGCGACGGCGGCGTCGATCAGCTCGCGGAGGTCGTCAAGCGGGTCGAGGTCGGCGCGCACGTCCGCGAGCGCGTCGACGCCCGCGAGCGCCTCGCGGACCGCTGGCACCGCCGCGAGCGTGTCGTGGAGCGACCGGAGGTCGCGGGCGTTCGCCCGCCCGCGGGAGACCCGACCGGCGAGGCGTTCGAGGTCGTACGCCGCCGAGAGCGCCTCGCGGACGTCCTCGCGGACGAGCGTGCGCTCGGCGAACGCCGCGACGGCGTCGTGGCGCGCCTCGATGGCCTCGCGGTCGACGAGCGGCCGGCGCAGCCACGCTCGGAGGCGCCGGCGACCCAGCGCCGAGCGCGTCTCGTCGAGTGTGTCGAACAGCGTCCGTCCGGAGCCGACGTGGTTCTCGAACAGTTCCAGTCCCCTGAGGGCGGTCGCGTCGAGGCGCAGCGACCGCCGCGGGTCATACCGGCGGACGCGGCGGACGTACTCGAGGGGGCCGTCGTCGCCCTGCGTGTACTCGGCGTACGACAGCAGCGCGCCGGCGGCGACGCGCTCGGCGGCGTCGAAGCGGTCGGGGTCGGCGTAGCGGTCGAGCACCGCGCCGGCGGCGTCGGGCGCGAACTTGCCGGCGTCTCGCTCGGTGACCATGCAGTCGGCGCCGTCGACGACGCCGGGGTCGACGCCGGGGCCGCCGAGGAGTTCCGCGGGGTCGATCCGCGCGAGTTCCTCGTCGACGGCGGCGGCGTCGCCGGCCGTGACGGCGCACTCGCCGGTCGACACGTCGACGTGGGCGACGCCGTAGGTCGGACCGTCGCGGGCGCCGTCCCCGCCGGCCTCGGCGGCGCTGTCATCGCTTCCCCCGTCCGCGGTCGCCACGCAGGCGACGTACGTGTTCGACCCCTCCGCGAGCAATTCCTCCTCGACGACCGTGCCGGGCGTGAGCACCTGCGTGACCGCTCGCTCGACCAGCCCGGAGGCCTCCTCGGGGTCCTCCACCTGGTCGGCGACGGCGACGCGGTACTCGGCGTCGAGCAGGCGCTTCAGGTACTTCGGGGCGTTGTCGACGGGGATGCCGCAGGCGGTGTAGGTGCCGGTGGAGTCCTCGCGCTCGATCCGAGTGAGCTCGCAGACGCGCGCGACCTCGTCGGCCGCCTCGCAGAACGCCTTGTAGAAGTCGCCGACGCGAAACAGGACGACCGCGTCGTCGTACCGCTCGGCGACCTCGACGTACTGCGCGAGCATCGGCGTCAGCTCCTCCCGGCGGTCGAGCATCGTCGCCGGCGCTCCAGTGATCATCGTCGTTGGTTGCCAGCGGGCGGGCGAGCGGCGAAAGGGTTTCGCACCGGGTCGGTCCGCCTTGCGGCGGTCTGCTCCGTCCCGCTCTCCGTTGGCTCTGCCGGGACGGCGTGGTGGCGCCGCGGCGCGACCGCGTCGCCGTTCAGATCCCGATCCCGTCGTCGCCGGCGGCGTCCCACTCCCAGTGTTCGCCGGTCAGGCGGGCCGACGAGCGCCGCACGCCCGCGTCGTCGAGTCCCTCGGCGTCGGTGAAGCCGTACGTCGGCGGCTCGTACTCGTTGGGGTCGGTGAACGCCTCGTTCCTGCGGAACCGCCGCGCGACCAACAGGACGGGCGTGCCGCCGGCCGCCTCGCCCGACAGCTCCCGGAGTTGCTCCAGTCGGTACCACTGCGGGACGCGCTCGCGGAGCTTCTCACCGAAGCGGGTGTCGCGGAAGCGGCCGGCGACGCGCAGCGCGAGCGTGCCGTTCTCCGCGAGCCAGTCGCTCGCGCGCTCGACGTACAGCGCGGACGTGTCGTAGGTGTAGTACGCCGCCTCGTACTCGGCGTACGCGTCGGCGACCGGGCCGTCGGCCACGTCGCGCCGCAGCGTCGCCGGGGGCGCCCCGACCACGTAGTCGTAGTCCTCGCGCGCCAGCGGGGCCGGCGCGCCGTCGCCGGCGTCGCCCTCCCGGATCAGCGGGTCGCTGCAGTACACCGGGAGCGGGTCGAGGGCCACACCCGGGTCCGTAGACCGCGCGGCCCGGTAGTCGCCGAGCAGCCGCAACAGCAGCCGCGTCTCGGTCACGCGACACGCCAGCGGGTCCGGGCTGGCGCCCGTCAGCCGCTCCCGGACGGCCCGCAGTCGCTCGACCGGCTCGGCGTCTGCGAGCCCGGACCGGAGCCGGTCGGCGGCCGCGAGCAGGTACCGGCCGTCGCCGACGGCGGGGTCGAGCAGGTCGCCGCCGAGCGGGGTCGCCTCGGCGTCCGCGTCCGCACTCCCGCCCGATCGCGCTCCGGCGTCGGCGTCCGCGGCCGCCGAGGCGCCGTAGCCGGCGGCGTCGAGCAGCGCCTCGGGCAGCGGGTCCGGCGCGGCGGGGTCGGTGTCGACGCCGTGCAGCCCCGCCACCGACAGCAGGCGGTCGTACGCGGCGACCGCGCGGCCGTGGTCGCCGTCGAACGAGAAGTGATCGAGGTAGCCGACCGTCCGTGCGAGCGCCTCGCAGACGCCGTCGTCGTCGAGCGCCCACCCGGCGAGGTCCGGCGCGCGCCGGTCGTACACCGCGGTCCGTCGCTCCCGGGCCAGCGCCAGCAGGTCGCCGGCGTCGCGGTCGACGCCGGCCTCTTCGGCGAACGCCGTCAGGCGGTCGAGCGCGTCGCCCGTCGCGGCCGCTGCGACGAGGTCCGCGCCGGCGAACACCCGGTCGAGCAGCGCCTCCTCGACCACCTGGAAGGCGACGACCCGGGCGAACGCGCGGCGGTTCTCCGAGGGCGTGAAGCCCGTCCGCCCGGCGCCGCGGACCCACGTGCCGTAGGCGGCCCGCAGCGCCCGCGCGTCGGCGTGGGCGCGCTCGTGAGCGAGCAGTCGCGCCCGGGCGGGCCCGGCGGCGGTCTCGTCGCCGTCGCCGCGCCGGGCCGCGCGGACGGCGTCCCGAAGCTCGGCCGCGCGCTCGTCGTAGCCCTCGATGTCGTCGACGAGCCGCGCCTGTGCCGCCTCGACCGCTGGCGCGAGCAGGTCGGTCAGGCAGTCGCGCAGCGTCCCCACGAGCGTGTTCAGCCCGTCGTCGTCGGCGACGGAGCGGCGCGCGGGCGCGCCGGTGTTCCCGGTTCCGGCGTCGCCGTCGGCGTCGACGGCGGACACCTCCGCCGGCCGCAGCGCCGTCAGCTTCGCAACCGCAAGCTGCTGGGCCGGGCGGAGCGTCTGCGAGAGGCGCCCGCTGCGGCCGGCGGCGACGATCCGCGCCAGCGGGATCTCGGTGTGGGTGACAGCCGTCACGCCGGCGACCGTGCGGCGCTCGTCCGCGCCCTCGCCCTTGGCCTCGTCGGGCTCGACGCGCTCGAAGACGAGCAGCCGGTCGAAGCCGCCGGCCGCGACGTACCGCACGGTCGGCTCGGCGCTGGCGGCCTCGAACGCCGCGAACACCGCGGCGCCCACGTCGTCGGCGTCGCGCCCGGCGGCGGCGAACGTCACCGCCACGTCGCCGTCGGCGTCACGGACCCGCGCGACGCGCCCGTCGAGGTCGTACGCGGTCGGGTCGTACCCGAGCACGTCGCCGAACAGCGCCGCACACAGCGTCGCCGCGACGGTCTCGGCGCCGGCGTCGGCGCCAAGCGTCGCCTCGGCCCGGTCGGCCGCCTCGACGACGCGCTCTACGAAGCCCTGTCCGTACGAACCGTGTGGGGCACCTGACATGTCTCGCACCCGAATCGGATACCCCTCCAAATCGGACCCACGTAATCCTTTCTCAGTCGACCGGCCGCGATCGGTGTGGTCATCGGGCGAGTTCCACCCGAAACGGTCGGGTTTGGTTCCCGCCGGCCCGGTCGTCCCCGGTCGGCTCCCGAGCGCTCGGTACCGCTCCGGATCGCCCTCGTCGACGGCTCGGTGTGTCCCACGTCCACATGCGGCAGAGTTAGGTCCGTCCGGCTCTTGTCATGGGCTGTGAACGGCACCCAGAGGGCCCGCATCCGGGTGTATTCTTCCGCCGGGGTGTGCGCCGCGTGAGCGACGCAGAGGCGGAGCCAGAGACCGACCGCGACGCCGCGGACCGAGACGGCGCGTCCCACGACCTCGCACCGCTGCCCGTGACGGAGGCGGCCGACCTCGTCGAGCGCGTCGCCGACAACGTCTCCCGGGTCATCGTCGGCAACGACGCCGCCGTCGAACACATCCTCGTGACAGTGCTCGGCCGGGGCCACCTCCTCTTGGAGGACGTGCCCGGCGTCGGCAAGACGATGCTCGCTCGCGCGCTCGCGACCTCGGTCGACTGCGAGTTCAAACGCGTCCAGTTCACGCCCGACCTCCTCCCGTCGGACGTGACCGGCATCAACGTGTACAACCAGAAGACCGGCGAGTTCGAGTTCCGCCCGGGGCCGGTGTTCGCGAACATCGTCCTCGGCGACGAGATCAACCGCGCGCCGCCGAAGACGCAGTCGGCGCTGCTGGAGGCGATGGAGGAGGGGCAGGTGACCGTCGACGGCGTCACCCGCCGGCTCCCGGACCCCTTCACGGTCATCGCGACGCAAAACGACGTGGAGCCGGGGCGCACCTACGAGCTCCCGCTCGCGGAGATCGACCGCTTCATGAAGAAGCTCCGGCTCGGCTACCCCGACCGGGCCGACGAGACGGAGATCCTCAGCCGAACCGCGGGCGAACACCCGATCGAGTCGCTGGAGCCGGTCGCGACCACCGAAGAACTGCGCCGCGCCCGCGCCACTGTCGGCGAGGTGGGCGTCTCCGAGCCGGTGCGCGAGTACGTCACCGACCTGGCGACGTACACCCGCGAGCACGCCCAGCTCGGCGTGAGCCCCCGCGGGAGCATCGCACTCGTTCGCGCCTCGCAGGCCCGCGCCGTCATCGACGGCCGCGACTACGTCGTCCCCGACGACGTGCAGACTGAGGCGCGGTCGGTGTTCGCCCACCGCGTCCGTCCCCGGACGGGCAGCGAGTCCGGTCTCGACGTGGTCGAGGACGCCCTCTCGTCGGTGACCGTCGAGTAGCAATGCGGCTCACCCGCCGCGGGAAGGCGGTCGTCGGCGTCGCCGCGGTCGCCGTCGCCTCGGGGCTCGCGTTCGGTCCCCGCTCGCTCAACGCCGTCGTCGTGCCCGCCGTCGTCGCGTTGAGCGCCGCGTACCTCCAACTGCGCTGGGTCGAGTCGCCCGCGGTCGCCCGCGCCGTCCCGCCCGACGACCACGTCGGGCGGACGCACCCCGTCCGGCTGTTCTTCGGCGACCGCGACGGCCCGCGCCCGAGCGCCGAGTCGGGGATGGACCGCCCGTTCGCCGGCGCCGTCCGGGAGCGGATGGGCGACGGGCTCGACACCGACCGGGTCGCCTTCGAGACGGTCGTCGGCGCGACGCCCGTCGAGTACGAGGTGACCTACGAGGCGCGCGGGCGCCACCGGCTCGGCCCCGCCGAGGTGACGGCCCGCGACGCGCTCGGCCTCGCGGCGGTCGACCTCCCGACGACGGAGACGACCGAGGTGCTCGTCTACCCCGAGGTCCACGCCATCGCCGGCTGGGCGCGGCGCGACCTGCGCGCGCTCCACGAGACGGGCGTTCACGAGGAGCGCCGCGAGTTCGACCGCCTCCGCGAGTACGACCGCGGCGACTCGCTGCGCGACGTGCACTGGAAGTCGACCGCCAAGCGCGACGACCTCATCGTGAAGGAGTTCTCCGCGGAGGCGGAGACGGAGGCGGTCTCCCTCGCCGCCGGCGCCGCCGCGGCCCCTGGCGCCGCCGACGGCATGGCCGAGGCGACCGCCAGCCTCACGCTCGCGCTCGTCGAGGACGGCGTCCCGGTCGACGTGCGCCTCCCGGACGGCACGCTCACCGTCTCCGGCGAGCGCGGCAGCCAGGTGCGCCTGCTCGAACGGCTCGCGGTGATCGGCCCCGGCCGCGTCGCCGACGCGGACGCCGACATCACCGTCTACGGCGAGGCCGACCGCGTGCGCGTCTCCGTCCCCGGCGAGGACCGCGACTTCGCCGACTTCCGCTCGGACCGCCCCACGACGTACGGCGTCTCGCGGCCCGACCCGCGCCTCGACGCCGACCGCGCGGGGCGGGAGGGCCGCGGGACCGTCGAGGACGGGGAGGTGGTCGCGTGAGCACGCCCGTCGGCGACCGCTTCGGCGCCATGGGGGATGGGAGCGCCGATCGCGGGGAGTCCTCCGGCCGACGCGGCGGCGAGGGAGGCGACGGGCGCAGTTCGGGCCGCTACTCGCTGTCCGGGGCGGTCCGGAACCCGGCTGCGCTCGGCGTTGGTCTCGCTGTCGCGTCGTTTCTCACGGTGTTCTACCATGTCGTCGACGTGGTCGGCGGCGCGACGTTCCTCCTCATGGAGGTGGCGCTCGTCGCCGCCGCGGCCGCGTGGCTCGGCGGCTTCCTCCGCGAGCGGACCGCCGTCGGCCTCACCGCCGTCGGCTTCGCGCTCGCGCTGATCGGCTACTTCCTGTCGGTGCCGCCGTCGGCGCGCGCGCTGTTCACCGTCGGCCGCGTCGCCGCCGACGTGCTCGCGCTGCTCACCGGGCTGTCGGTGCTGCGGCTGCTCAACGCCGGCGCGTGGGCGCTGTTTCTCGTCCCGGTCCCGACGTTCCTCGCGACGTACCTCCTCGTGCGCCGGCGGTACGCCCTCGCGGCGACTGTCGCCGCCGGCACGACCGG
Organism: Halobaculum gomorrense; assembly: GCF_900129775.1. Classification (GTDB taxonomy): domain Archaea; phylum Halobacteriota; class Halobacteria; order Halobacteriales; family Haloferacaceae; genus Halobaculum; species Halobaculum gomorrense. Next base: position 22,501 of record NZ_FQWV01000002.1, read on the forward strand.
CTTCTTTCTGCTCACCGGCGACGCCGGCGTGGGCGTCGGCCTCGCGGCCGCCGTCGGCCTCACGCTCGCGGTCGGCTTCTCGGAGCTGGCCGCGGCCGGGCGCTCCGGCGTGCAGTGGGACACGATCGCGGTGGTCGTCGCCGCGATGATCGTCGTCACCTCCGTCGTCACCGTCGTCCCCGGGAGCGCGGCGAACCCGGTGCTCCCCGGCGGCGCCTCGCCGACCGTCGAGTCGAGCCTGGTCGCGAACACCGAGTCCGTGGGCGTGCTCGGCAGCATCCGCCTGTCCCCGACGGTCCGCTTCACGGTCGAGGCCGACGAGTCGGCGTACTGGCGCGTCGGCTCGTACGACCGCTACACCGGCGGTCGGTGGGTCCGGACCGGCGAGGCCAGTCCGTACACCGGCTCCGGATCGCTGGGAGCGCCCCCCGGCGAGAGCGAGCGGCTCGTCCAGCGGGTGACCGCGCGCGGGAAACTCGACGCGCTGCCGGCGGCGTGGAAGCCGGTCGAACTCCGCGGGCGCGCCGCCGACACCGCGCAGGTCACCGATCACGGCGGACTCAATCCGGGGACGACGCTACTGGCGAACGACACCTACACCGTCGTCAGCCAGCGGCCGACCGCCACGCCAGGGGAACTTCGCCGCGCGGGAACGGACTACCCGTCCGCGATCGCCTCGCGGTACACCCAGTTGCCACAGAGCACGCCCGACCGGGTCGGCGAGCGCACCGCCGCGGTGATCGACCAGGCGGGGGCGTCGAACCCCTACGAGGCGGCGGTCGCCATCGAGCGCTACCTCGAACGGACGAAAGAGTACTCGCTGCAAGTGCCGACCCCGCAAGGGAACACCGCCGACGCGTTCCTGTTCGAGATGGAGTCGGGCTACTGCGTCTACTTCGCGACGACGATGGTCGCGATGCTGCGCACGCAGGGCGTTCCCGCCCGATTCGTCACCGGCTACACGTCCGGCCAGCAGGTCAGCGAGGACACGTACGTGGTCCGCGGCCTCGACTCGCACGCGTGGGTCGAGGTGTACTTCCCCGGCCACGGGTGGATCCGCTTCGACCCGACGCCGTCGGGCCCACGCGAGCAGGCCGAGCGGGTCAGCGTCGAGGCCGCCCGCGAGGCGGGCGCTGAGGGCGTCGACGCCGCGGGTTCGGCCGACGGGACCTACGAGACACCGACGCCGACCCCGGCCCCCGGCTCCGGAACGACGACGGGGGTCGGCACGCCCGACATCGGTGCGATCCGACCCGGGGCAGACGAGTTCGGCAACGCGACCGTCACCTTCGCGGGCGGTCTCACCGCGAACGCCACGCCCGCGGGCGCCGGCGGCGGGGGCGATGACGGCCCAGAGGGGTGGACGCCCACCCGCGAGGACGTCGCCGTCGGCGCCGCGGCGCTGGTCGGACTCGTCGCCGGCGCGCGCCGCGTCGGCCTGACGGGTCGGGTCAGGCGGACGGCCTGGCTGCTCCACCAGTCGCGCGCCGACCCCGACACGGACGCCGAGCGGGCGTTCCGGCGCCTGGAGTACCTCGCGTCGGTTGTCTACCGCTCGCGCCGCCCCGGCGAGACGCCCCGGCAGTACGTCGAGGCGCTCTCTCGCGATCGGTTCGGCGAGTCCGCCCGTACCGTCGCCGACGTGTACGAGCGCGCCCGCTACGGCGGCGGCGTCGACGAGTCGGCCGCCCGCGAGGCGGTCGAGGCCGTCGACGACCTCGTCCGCCAGCACGCGCCCGTCCTCCGCCGGCTGGGCGGGGCGGGCGCGCGTGCGTGACCGGCGGTACGGCCCCACACTCGCGGCGCCGCGGTTCGCGTGCGAACACCCGACAGGATTTAATACGGCGCTCTTGTAGATTGGACCGGAAATGTCTGAGGTATGCTCGACGTGCGGTCTGCCTGAGGAACTCTGCGTCTGCGAGGACGTGGCCAAGGAGTCTCAGGAGATCTCGATCCGCATCGACGAGCGCAGGTACGGCAAGGAGGTAACAGTCATCGAAGGATTCGACCCCAAAGACGTGGACATGGACTCGCTGTCCAGCGACCTGAAGTCCAAGTTCGCCTGCGGCGGCACCGTCGAGGACGGCGCCATCGAACTGCAGGGGAACCACAGCGGCCGCGTCGAGGGCTTCCTCCGCGACAAGGGGTTCAACGTCGCGTGACCACCGGACCGACCTGACACCGCACTCGAGCAGTCGCGTTTCGTTCTCTCGTTTTCGACGCCGCGAGCGCCGGCGCCGTCGTTCGGTGGCGATTCGCCCGTTCGCGCCGCGCTGGTTCGCCCGTTCGCGCCGCCCGCGGCCGCCGCCGCCGAGACGCCAACGGCTTTAGCCGTCCCGCAGTATCGGGAGCCAATGCAGCAGCGAGGCTTCGTCGCGCTCGCGGTCGTCTGTCTGGTCTCGTCGCTCGCCGCACCCGCAGTCGCGGCCCCGACCGTGGGCGGCGCGGGCGCCGGCACCGTCGACACGCTCGCACCGTCCACGCCGTCGCCGGTGACCGCCACGACGCGCCCGTCGTCGTCGGGAGCCGCCTCTGCGTCGTCGCTGGCTGCCGCGTCGACCGCCACCGGCGGCGACATCCGGCTCACGACGACGCTCGCGCTCACGCCCGATCGGGCGGGCTCGGTCGCCGTCACGCTCCGGTTCGAGGTTCCCGACCGCGTCACCGCCGTCGAGGCGACGATCGCGGCCGACGCCGCGGCGGTGCGGACCGACGGCTTCGCTGCGACCGACGGCGACACCTACGAGTGGGACGGAGAGACCGCGACGCCGACGATCAGCTACCGGCTGCCGGCGAACCGGACCGCGTCGACCGGGCGGCTCGGCCGGTCCGTCTCCGACGGTCCGCAATCTGCGGGATCGAGTGTGGTCGACGGCTCCGGCCCGGTCGCCACGGCCGCGCTCGCGGCCGTCGCCGCCGCCGGGGACGAGGGGTACCTCTTCGTCGACCCCGGCCCGTGGGCGCTCGTGCAGCTCCCCGGAACGGGCGTCTCCTGGCGCTATCGCGGGGAGACGGTGGGCCTCTCGCGGCGGGCGGCGACCGAGGGGGCGGGCGCCGTCGGCGGGCGCGTCGCCTTCCTCGGCGAGCACGTGACTCGCGAGCGGACCGCCAACGCCCAGACGTTCCGGCTGGTCGTCCCCGCGGCGTCCGGTGGCGAGCTGGCGCCACAGCCGGAGCGGGTGCTCGACTCGCTGGCGTCCGCGTCGGGCGCGCTCCGCGTCGGCGACCGCGACGAGTCGGTGTTCCTCGTCGCCGCGCCGGCGGGCGTCGACTGGGCGGTGCGCGGGCTCCAGACGGGCGACGCCGACGCGTGGGTGCGCGCCGACGAGCCACTCACGGGCCCGCAGAGCGCGTGGCTCCACGAGTACGTCCACACGCGCCAGTCTTTCGCGACGACCGCCGAGACGCGCTGGATGGTTGAGGGGGCGGCGGACTACTACGCTGCACTGCTCGCGCTGCGACAGGGACTGACGGGGTTCTCGGCGTTCGCCGACCACCTCGAACGCGGCGCCGAGGCGCCGTACGCGGACGACGTGCTCGCGGATCCGAGCACGTGGACGACGGGCACGCCGTACCGGAAGGGTTCGCTCGTCGCCGGCGAGACCGACCGCCGGATCCGGCTGGCCAGCGACGGCGGCGCCACCCTCGCAACGGTGCTCACGCGGCTGAACGCCGAGTCCGAACCGGTGACCGCCGACCGCTTCCACGCAATCGTCGCGGCCGCGGGCAACGAGTCGGCCGCCGACGCGACCGCGCGGTTCGTCCGGACCGACGCCGCGCCCGACATGTGGTCCGCGTCGGCCCACGAGGCGGCGTTCGGGAGGCCCGTGGCCCGCATCGCGGTCGACCCGCCCTCGGCGGTCGCCGTCGAGGGCGCATACCGCAACGCGAGCCTCGACACGCCCGCGACGGTCGCCGTCGGCGAGACGCTGACTGTCCCCGTCGCCGTCTCGAACGTCGGCGGCGCCGTCGGCGACTACCGAGTCGCGCTCGCGGCGAACGACCGGACGGTCGCGGTCGCCAACGGAACCCTCGCGGCCGGCGAGAACGCCACCGTGCCGCTGTCGTGGACGCCGACCGCCCCCGGCGCGTACGCGCTGACGGTCCGGGGATGGACCTACGAGGTGTTCGTCGAAGAGCCGTCGGCGCCGACAGCCGCCTCGGTCTCGCTGAACCGGACGGCTGTCGTCGCCGGCGACGCGGTGCTCGTCACCGCCGAGGTCGTCGCCGATGGAGCGGTCCCCGCCGCCGGCGATGTCGCGGTCCGCGTTGGCGGTCGGGTCGTCGCGACCGAGCGCGTTCGCGTCGGTCCCGACGCTCCCGAGACGCTCCGGGTGGCGATCCGCGTCGACGAGCCGGGTGACCACGTCGTCTCGGTCGGCGACGCGAGCGCGTCGCTCACCGTCGAGCCGGCCGACGGCGCGAACGGAGAAGTGAGTCCCGCGGCCGACGGCTCCGGCGACATCGGCGTCTCGGCGCCGGGGTTCGGAGCCGGCGCGGCCGCGGCGTCGCTGGCACTGGCGCTCGCGGCGGCTGCCCTGGCGGGACGCCGCTCAGAAGGGTGACTGCGGGCCGTCGTCGGCCGCGGCCGACTCGTCTTCGGTGTCGCCGGCTTCCAGGTCGCCGCCCCACTCCTCGAGCCCGCCGGCCATGCTCTCGACGCGGGCGTCGGTCGTGCCCTCGAACGACTTGATGAGGTTCGCCGCTTGCACGCTAGCCTTCCCGTGCGGGCACACCGTCACGATGCGGTCGCTCCCCGTGAGCGACTCGACCCGGGTCGGAAGCTGGTTGAACGGGACGTTCTCGGAGCCGGGGATGTGGCCGCGCGCGTACGCCCCCGGCGAGCGGATGTCGACGACGCGGATGTCCGCGTCCTCGGCGAGGAGCCGCTCGACCTCCTCTGGGGTGATCTCGCCGTCCATGCCCGTGAGGTGCCGTCGCCCGGTGAAAAGCGCTCCGCCGTCGGCGACTCGGACCGCCCTCGGTCTGCCGGTCCGGCGGTCGGGGCCGCGACGGCTACAGCAGCCCCTCCTCGCGAGCGAGCAGGACTCCCTCCAGGGTCGCGTCGTTGGTCGGCGGGGACCGGACCACGTCGACGGCCTCGTCGACGGGGACGGTTCGCGGGACGAGGTACTCGTTGTCGTCGAGCGCCTGCCCGACCGGCTCCAGCCCCTCCGCGAACACGAACCCGCGGGTGTGCCGGAGCAGTCCGGTCGTGCACTGGACCTCGCCGAGCAGCGAGACGCCGGCGGCCTCGAACCCCGTCTCCTCGCGCAGCTCCCGGCGGCCCGCCTCGGTGTACGACTCCCCGCCCTCGACGATGCCCGCGGGGAGTTCCAGCTGCGTGTTGCGGACCGTCGGCCGGTACTGCTCGACCATGAGGAGGTCGTCGCCGGCGCGGGCGACGACGACCACGGCCGTCGCTAACTCCGACCAGTAGTAGCGCTTCGTCGAGCCGTCGGGGTGTTCCACCAGGTCGTAGCCGGCGGTCTGCCACCCCGTCTCGTACTCGACGACGGACTCCAGGACGGGCCACTCGGGCTCGCCCGGCCAGTCGTGGCGGCGACCGTCGCCGAAGTCGGGCTCGTCGGCGGTCCAGCTATCGCCGTCCGTGCAGTTCGCATCGTCCGCGCCGCCATGTGTGTCGTCGCTCACGGTTGCACGACGGTTACGCGGTAGCGCGTATCGTTGTACCGGACGAAGACGGCGTCGCCGTCGACGGCGCCCGCGGGCGCGAACTCCCTGAACGTCGCCACCTCGTCGAACGGCGAGTGGGTGAACTCCTCTTTCAGCCCGTAGGGTCCCTTTCGGTACGCCTCCGAGCGGCCGTCCGTCGACTCGACCGCCGAGAGGAAGTACTGGAAGCGCTGCTCTGCGATGCCGCCCTCTGTCGCGTTCAGGGTGTAGGCGGGACCGCCGGTCGGCCCGGCCGGCTCGACCGTGAGGTAGTACGGGTCGCCGGCCCCGAGAGACGAGGGGACCGCCCCGAGCGCGAGGAGGGCGACGAGCGCGGCGAGGATGCCCGCGAGGAACGTCCGGGTGACCGATCGCATGGTCGGGGTAGGGGTCGACGGCGAAAACCCGTTACGGCTGTCCCGCCCCGTCGCCGTCTCCCTCCCCGTCGACGACCGGTCGGTACGCCCGGCCGAACGCGCGCCGGCGCAGCGTCCCGATCGCGGCCTCGCGCTCGGCCTGCCACGTCGCCGCGACGACGGGCTTCGGACCGTCGCCGTCGGGCGCGAACGTCACCGGATGCCAGACGACGTTGTCGACGTTGTCGCTGCCGGCCTCGTCAGGCTCGTACTCGGGGTGGTCGTCGAGCCACGCCTCGTACTCCTCGCGCGTCCCGACGTGGACCGCCAGCAGCGACGCGAACAGCGCGTCGCGGACGGTCTCGATCACCTCGCCGGTGACGCGCTCGGCGTACTCCTCACGGTCGAACGCCATCGCCTTTGCCGCCTCGCGGACGGCGACCTTCGCGGCGGGCACGAGCGTGTCGTACTCCTCGCGGGCCTCCGCCGGCGTCGCCGGCGCGAGCATCCCTTCGGTGTCCATACCTGCGGCTGCGGGCGTCCGGTCAAAGAGTCGTTCCCTTCCGGCTCCCGAGACACCTACTCCTCGGTCGCGTCGTCGCCGCCGTCGTCCAGCCCGTACATCTCCTCGGTCAACTCTTGGGCCTCCTCCAGCACCGACTCGACGGCGTCGTCGACGACCGCCTCCGCGGCGCCGCCCGTCGGATCCCCGGTCACGTCCGCCTGTGTGGGGTCGCCGTGCGCGTGGTCGTGGTAGCCGTGCCCGCTGCCCGTCGTGTCCTCGAACACCTCGTCGTACTCGGTCTCCTCGGCGAACTCGGTCACCGTCGACGCCAGCTCTGCGGGGGTGCGGTCGCCCCAGTCGTCGACGTGTTCGTCCAGCCAGTCCTCGTGCTCGTCGCCGTGGAGCATCGCCGTGAACGCGAGGTGGTTCGCGAGGTGCTCGCCGTCGCGCTGGGGCGTCTCGCACACCGGACACGCGTATCCCATACGTCGACTGAGGGACCGGCGGTGAAAACTGCTGTCGTCCGCGGTCGCGCCGCGCCGGAGCGCCGCTGCACGCCCGCCGCCCGGCGCGACCCCCGGCTTACGACCCGTCCGCGTTGCGCTCGCGGACCCACTCGCCCACGTCGAGGCGCATCACGAACGCCGCCTCGCCGTCGCCGTAGTACCGCGGGATCCGCCGCGCCGGCCGGAACCCCTCGTCGGCGTACAGCGACTGCGCGCGGTGATTGGTCTCGCGTACCTCCAACTTCACCGCGCTCGCGCCCGCGGCCGCCAACTCCGACAGCGACGCCCGGAGCAGTCTCCGGCCGAGCCCCCGTCCCTGGGTGTCCGGGCGGACGGCGAGGTCCTTGATGTGGCCGATGTCCCGGCCGTGGTTCGGCGTCACGTCGCCGACGACGTAGCCGAGCACGTCACCGGCGTCGACACCGGTACCGTTCGCCGCCCAGCCGTCACCCTCGGCGACGAGAAAGCCCGGCGCGTCGAGCAGCCCCTCGAATGCGGCGTACGGCCACGGCTGGCTGAAGACGGCCTTCTCGATGCGGAACACGCCGAGCAGGTCGGCCCGGGCGACCGGACGGAGCCGTTCCTCGCCGGTCTCGTCATCGCCCGCGGCAGCGCCGCGCGAGGTGGTCACGATTCGCTCTTTGGAGTTCGCGGGGATAAATGAACTGGCGGACGGCCGCGCGGTTGACAGACACGTGGCTGGCGAAGAGCGTCGAAAGAGAGAAAGAGAGAAACTGTCGAGGCCGTGGCGGCTCGGTACCGCCGCGAGCGGCGAGCGGTCGTCTCGATTCGCTCGTGGACGGTTCGCTCTTCTTGACCTCGCTTCGCTCGGTCTCGCCTTAGTCGTCGGCGGGCGCCGCGCCGCTGCCGTCCGACTCGTGCTGCTGTTTCGTCCACGAGAGCTTCCCGCCGGCCGCGAGGATCTCGCGCTCGCGCTCGGAGGCGTCGAGGTGCGCCGTGGCCTCCCAGTCGTCGTTTACGCGGACGGTGAACTCGGTGGCGCCGTTTCGGACGCCCTCGCCCACGTCGTCGACGATCTCGATGTCGTCGCCCTGGTCGATGTTCTCGTACGTCTCCTCATCGATGGTGAGGGGCACGAGGCCGAAGTTGAACAGGTTCGCCTTGTGGATGCGGGCGAAGCTCTGTGCGAGCACGCCCTCCACGCCGAGGAACATCGGGCACAGAGCCGCGTGCTCACGCGAGGAGCCCTGCCCGTAGTTCTCGCCGGCCACGAGGAAGCCGCCGTCGGCGTCCAGCGCGCGCTGTGCGAACGTGTCGTCGACGCGCGAGAGCGTGAACTCCGAGAGCTTCTCGATGTTCGAGCGGAACTTGAGGATGTCCGCTGTCGCCGGGATGATGTGGTCGGTCGTGATGTTGTCCTCCATCTTGAGGAGCGCCTCGCCCTCGATGTCGGAGGCGAGCTCGTCCTTCAGGGGAACGTCGCCGATGTTCGGGCCCTTGATGAGGTCGTCGTCGACGGCCTCGTCGGGGCTGATGATGTCGGGGTCGGACTCGCCCATGCCGGGGCCGTACTTCGTGCCCATCTCGAGGCCGGGCGCCTCGAGGTCGCCGAGCTCATCGGCCAGGTCGCGCGGGTCGACGATCTCCCCGGTGATGGCCGCCGCCGTGGCGACCTCGGGCGAGCAGAGGAACACCGAGTCGTCCTCGATGCCCGAGCGGCCCTCGAAGTTGCGGTTGAAGGTGCGCAGCGAGACGGAGTCGGAGGCGGGCACGTGGCCGATGCCGATACAGGCACCACACGTCGCCTCCGAGAAGTTCACGCCCGCGGCCATCATCTCGGCTGTCCAGCCCTCGCGCGCCAGCATCTCGGAGGCCTGCTTTGAGCCGGGCGCGACGATCATCTCGGTCTTCTTGGCGACCTCGCGGCCCTTCAGCATCTTCGCGCCAGGGAGGATGTCCTCGTAGGCGCCGTTCGTACAGGAGCCGATGATGACCTGCTCGACGTCCTCGCCCGCGACCTCGCGGACGGGCACGACGTTGTCAGGCATCGACGGCGTCGCGATGAGCGGTTCGAGGTCGGAGAGGTCGACCTCGATGGTGTCGGCGTACTCGGCGTCCTCGTCGGGCGACAACTCGACGTACTCCTCCTCGCGGTCCTGGCGCGCCAGCCAGTCCTCGGTCTTCTCGTCGGTGCCGAAGATTGAGGACGTGGCGCCCAGCTCGGTGCCGAGGTTCGTGATGGTCGTCCGCTCGGGGATGGTGAGCGTCTCGACGCCGGGGCCGGTGTACTCCAGCACCTTGCCGACGCCGCCCTTGACGGTCAGCTCGCCCAGCAGATGGAGCGCGACGTCCTTCGCGGTCGCCCACTCGGGGAGCTCGCCGGTCAGCTCGACGTTCACGATCTCGGGCATCTCGACGTAGTAGGGGCCGCCGCCCATGGCGACCGCGATGTCGAGTCCGCCCGCGCCGATCGCCAGCTGGCCGAGGCCGCCGGGGGTCGGCGTGTGCGAGTCGGAGCCCAGCAGCGTCTTGCCGGGGGCCGCGAAGTTCTCCTTGTGGACCTGGTGGCAGATGCCGTTGCCGGGCCGGGAGAAGTATGCGCCGAAGGTGCCCGCCGCCGAGCGGAGAAAGCGGTGGTCGTCCGTGTTCTTGAAGTCGAACTGGTACGTCTGGTGGTCACAGTACTGCGCGGCCAGTTCGGTCTGGACCTCGTCGAGGTCGAGCGCCTCGAACTGCAGCCACACCATCGTCCCCGTGGTGTCCTGCGTGAGGACCTGGTCGATCTCGATCCCGATCTCCTCGCCGGGTGTCAGCTCGCCCTCGACGAGATGCTCGTCGAGAATCTGCTCCGTAATCGTCTGTCCCATATCGTCCGCGTATCTTCGCTCAGCGGATATAAATCCGGCGAGTTTCCACCCCGACGTTCGTGATAGACCGCCGCTCCGTCCGGTAATTCTTGCACGGTCGATGCGATTCTTGCCCGCAATTCTGGGCGAATGATCTGCTAGTGCGGAGATACCTCGACGGTCTCCCCCGCCTCGTCGCGGTCGGTTACGGACCGGCGGGCTTTTCGGTCGGCCTGTATCTCCCTCGGGTATGTTCGAATCGGGCGCCGTCGTCGCCGACAACGTCGAGCCGGTCACCGACGAGCAGATCCAGCCGAACGGCGTTGACCTGACCGTCGACGCGCTGTACGAACAGGCGCAGCCGGGCCGGATCACCCGCGACGGCAAGCGCGTGGGCGACCGGATCGAGATCGACCCCGAGGGCGGATTCTACCGCCTCGACCCGGGCGCGTACGTCCTCCGGTACGGCGAGCGACTCCGGATCCCCGACGGGCACGTCGGCTTCGTCTACCCGCGGTCGACGCTGCTGCGCAACTCCTGCATGCTGAACACCGCGGTGTGGGACGCCGGCTACGAGGGCCGCGGCGAGGGGCTGTTGCAGGTCGGACACCGGATCGAGATCGAACCCGGCGCCCGCGTCGCGCAGTTCGTCCTCGCCGAGGCCGACCACGAGGGGAACTACGACGGGACGTACCACGGCGAGGGGTAGCGTCGTCGCCGTACCGCGTTCCCGACATCACGCAGAAGCGGGCTGGGAGGGATTCGAACCACGCCGACGGCTCGCTTCGCTCCTCGCCGTCTACTTCGGATCCCTCGGACAGCGTTCGTGCGCCGCGGCTCCTCGCTTCGCTCGTCGCGGTGCGGCGCACAGAAGCGGGCTGGGAGGGATTCGAACCACGGTCGTTCCGCTCGCTCCCGCTCGCTTCACTCCCTGATTCGAACCCTCCAGCGAACGCTGTTCACCCTCGCTTCGCTCGCGAGAACAGCGGGCTGGGAGGGATTCGAACCCCCGACCGTCCGGTGACTTCCCCGAACGCACACGCCGTCCGAACGGGCTAAAAGCCGGACGCTCTCCCTAACTGAGCTACCAGCCCTCATCCAATCTTACCGACGTGCGTGCATAAGCGTTTACGAACGACGGCGGCGACTCCAACCGCCGCCACCCACACGGCCTTACCCCTCCCCGGCGACAACTACCCATGGCCCTTCCCGGCCTGCGTGACCTCGCGACCAGGCTGTGTTCGTTCGACACGACCGACGGCGACGAGGCGGCCGCCGCGGAGTGGCTCCGCGATCGCCTCGACGACGCGGGCTTCGAGACGTACACCTGGGAAGCGAACCCCGACCGACTCGCCGAGCATCCCTCGTTCCCGGACGACCCCGCCGACATCGACGCGGCGGGTCGCCCCAGCATCGCGGGCGTGCTCGAACTGGGCGACCCAGACGCGGGCCGAACGATCGTGCTCAACGGCCACCTCGACGTGGTGCCCGCGGACGACGACCTCTGGACGAGCGACCCGTTCGACCCCGTGTGGGGCGAGGCCGACGACGGCGCCGAGACGCTGACCTGCCGGGGCGCCGTCGACATGAAACCGGCCGTCGCCGCCTGCGTCCACGCCGCCGTGGACCTCCGGGAGGCGGTCGAGTCCGGCGGCCTCGATCTCGACGGCCGGGTCGTCGTCGAGGCGGTCGCCGGCGAGGAGGATGGTGGCATCGGGGCGGCCGCGGCGGCGCTCGACTCGCCGTACCCGTTCGACCGCGACGCCGCGCTCATCGCGGAGCCGACGGAACTGCGCGCCGTCACGGCGACCGAGGGGACCGTCATGAAGCGCCTGCAGATCGCGGGCCGGAGCGCCCACGCCGCGACGCGGTTGGAGGGTATCGACACGATCCCGCTGTTCGAGGAGATCCGACGAGCGTTCACCGATCTTGAGGCCGAGCGGTGCGAGCGCGTCACCCATCCGATGTACGACGAATTCGCGGTGCCGTGGCCGGTCGTCTGCGGCCGCGTGGAGGCGGGGTCGTGGGCGTCGACCGTGCCGGGGACGCTGACCGCCGAATGGCGGATCGGCGTCGCGCCCGGCGAGACGGTCGACGAGGTCGAAGCCGAGTTCGAGGAGCGCCTCGCCGAGGTGGTCGCGGACGACGACTGGCTGTGCGAGCACCCGCCCGCGTTCGACCGCTTCTCGATCTTGTTCGAACCCGCCGAGGTCGACGCCGACGAGCCGGTCGTCCGATCGTTGCAGGCGGCGATGTCCGACGCGGGACTGTCGAACACTGATCCAACGGGCGCGACGTACGGCGCAGATAACCGCCACTACGTCGCCGCCGGGATTCCGACGGTCGTGTTCGGTCCCGGCAGCATCGACCGCGCGCACTTCCCCGACGAGACGGTCCGCTGGGGAGCGGTGGAGACGGCTCGCGAGGTGATCCGCGACGCCGCCGCGCAGTTCCTCGCAGGCGATGCGATCGACTGACGACACGACCGACTGAGACGCGATCGACTGACGACGCGGCCGCGCCGTGGGGCGAGCGCTGGATCCGGTCAGCGGTCTCGCGACGCGTCGAGCGCGTCGGCGATTACGTCGCCGGGCTCCCTGTTCTCCAGCGATGCGCGGTCCCGAAGCCGCCGGTACACGTCCAGCGGGAGAGCAACGCTGAGGGTTCCGGGAGTGACGCCCTCGGCTCGGAGCGCGGCCTCGGTGGACGCGCCGTCGTTGACCGCGCTGGCCGCGCGCCGGACCTCGCGGACGGTGAGATCGGCGTCGAGGACCGCCCATGCGAGGTCGAAGCGCGCCTCGCCGGCGACGCGCGCGATGTGCTTGGCGGCCGTCGGCGCGATGTGGCCGCGGGCGACGTGCCGGCGGATGGACTCCGGAAGGTCGTGCACGCGCGCCCACTTGCGGATGAACGACACCTGCACGCCATCGCCGGCGGCCTCGGCGGCGGCCTTGTACGAGCCGTGGCCGCGAACGAGCGCGGCGCAGGCGGCCGCTCCGCGCAGCATGACGACGTTGTCGTCGCCGGCGACGGCCTCGCTGGCGAACCGGCGGACCGTGTCTGCGGCCTCGGCGAGACTCTCGGGGTCGTCGGGGTCGAAGCGGGCCGCGCGCTCGGCGCGCTCGCCGGTGACGGCCGGGTCGCCGCGGACGACCGGCTCGCCGACCTCGGCCTCCCGGTCGGCGCGACGGCGGTCCCCGCGAGACGCTCGGCGTTGGTCGTCACGGTCGTCGCCGGGCCGCTCGTGACTCATCACAGAACCATGTGACCCGGCGGGGCAAAAGCGTCTCGGGGGTGGTCCTTCTCGCCGTGATCTGTGACGCGACCGATCTGCGGCCGATTGCGTCGCCGCCGGCTGCGTCGCACCCCGCGCCCGGCGTATCGACGCGGCTTTGCCCGGGCCGCCCCGAGCGCGGGTGTGCTCCGCTACGTCACGACGAACCCCGGGAAGGTCCGCGAGGCCCGCGAGTACCTCGGCGACGAGGTGTCCCAGCTCGACTTCGACTACACGGAGATCCAGGCCAACGACCTGGAACCGATCGCCGCCCGCGGCGCCCGCGAGGCGTACCGTCACGCCGGCGAGCCGGTGCTCGTCGACGACGCCGGGCTGTTCGTGCGGGGGTTCGACGGGTTTCCCGGCCCGTACTCCGCGTACGTCGAGGACACGCTCGGCGTCGAGGCGGTCCGCCGGCTCGTCGACGCCGAACTCGACGACCCTCGCGCGTCGTTCCGCTGCGTGCTCGCGTACTGCGACGGCGAGCCGTTCGACGCCTCTCCCGACCCGGTCGACCGCGACGACCGCGTCGCTGCGGCCGCCACCGGCGCCGACCGCGACGACGCGGAGACCGAACCGCTCCCCGTGAAGCTGTTCGATGGCGTCGTCCGCGGCGAGATCGTCGACCCGCGCGGCGACGGCGGCTTCGGCTACGACCCGATCTTCGAGTACGACGGCGCGACCCTCGCCGAGATGGGCGCCGCCGAGAAGAACGCGGTCTCCCACCGCGGACGGGCGCTGGAGAAGTTCGCCGAGTGGGTCGCCGAGCGGTAGTGCCGCCGCCTCGGACCGCCGCTACGCTGTCGCCGCCGCTACGCTGTCGCCTCCGCTACGCTGTCGCCGCCGCTAAGCCGTCGCCGCCGCAACCCGGTCGTATGCCCCGTGCGGTCGCCATCAACGTCGCCGCTAACACGAACCTCCCGGGTCGTCGCGGGCCGGTGTACCCGGACGGCTCGTTCGTCTACGTGCCGATTCCCGAGCGCGAGCCGACCGCCGAGGCGATCCCCACCTACGCCGATCTCGACCTCGCCGCGCACGTCCCCGACGACGCGGTCGATTCGCCCGTCCACCTCGATCCCGAGTTCGCGGGCACGCTCGGCCGGGAGGCGTACACGTACGGGGACCCCCACGGCGTGAAGGCCGGACCGCTCTCGCGGCTGGACTCGGGCGACTGGCTCCTCTTCTACGCGACGCTGACCGTCCGGGACGGTGACGACGACCACGGGATTGCCGACGACGACCACGGGATTGCCGACGACGACCGCGCCGACGGCCACCGTGCTGACGGCGCCGACCGCGCGGACTGGCTCCCGCCCGAGTGGGGGTGTTTCCTGATCGGCGAGTTCCGGGTCGCGGAAGTGCTCACCGGGGACGAGTACCGCGAGGCTGACGCGGCGACACGCGAGCGGTTCGCCTCGAACGCCCACGTCCGTCGGGATTCGTTCGACGCCGCCGCGCTCGTCCGCGGCGACTCCGGCGGCTCTCGGCTGTTCGACCGCGCGGTCCCGCTGTCGACGCCCGCCGCCGGCGCCGACGCGAACCGGCTGGTCACCGAGCTCTCGAACGACTCCGGGAACGGGCCGTGGTGGCGCCGCGTCCTCCGGTACGACGCCGACGCGACCGCGACGCTGCGCGATCGGATCGACACGGACCCGGACGGGTGTCCGACCTGATCACCCGATGACGCTGTGGTGGTACGCCCACCCCCACACGAACGTGAGGGCCACGAGGAGCGCGGCTGCGGCACCGCCGGCGATCGTGTCCGTCGCGCTCGCAACGCCGACCTGACCGACGAGGTGGACGCCGGCCGCGTTGGCGTACGCGACGAGTTCGCGCGCGCTCACCACGTGTTTCAGGACATCTTTCAGATACGAGGCCGACACCATCGCCGCAAGCGCGGCGATCGCGTGGGAGGCACCGGTCTTGTGGGGCATATCTCGCTGTGGTCGCGTCGGGGTGATATATGTTGGCGCCGGTGAACGACGCCGGCGGTCGGCGTCGCGGGCGCTCTCGGCCCATGCGGACGGCGGCCGGGCGTCTACGGGCGGATGTACGCCCAGCCGCCCCCCTGAAGCCGGGTGAGTTCGCCGACGCCGGAGGAGGCAGCCTCGACCCTCGCCGGCAGGTCGGTGAGCGTCGCCGTCGCGCCCCGGAGTGCGTTCGAGCAGACGCGGAACGCGGTCTCCGCCCCGCTGTCGCCGGCGGTCTCGCCGTCGCCGGCGGCGAGGATGGCCTCGACGCGCTCGCGCCCGTCGCCCTCCGCCGCCGCGTCGACGACCGCGGGGCTGTCGACGACGACCACGACGGCGCGCACGTCGACGGCGTCGTCGGCGAGGAGGTTGGTGACCTTCGCGTCGACGTACGAGAGCTGGTCCACCGTGGAGACGTGGAAGACGGTTCGCATACCGGGTATCGCGGTCGGCGGCGCCGTGGCTGTTTCGTTCGAAGTCGGGGGATGTGCGCCGGCGGCGACGGGTCTCGCCGGCGTTCGAGACAGTCATGCGCCGTCCGGGAATTGAACCACGCCCAGACGTGCTCGCTGTGCTGCGCGCGACTAGTCTACTTCAATTCCTGTCGGCGATGATGTCTCTCACTGGCGTTCGAGACAGTCATGCGCCGTCCGGGAATTGAACCCGGGCTATTAGCTTGGGAAGCTAATGTCCTACCACTGGACCAACGGCGCTCACGTACTCCGTGCGTTCGCCCCATGGCTCGCGATTCCCGCAGAATCGCTCGCAAACGGCGCACTCGACCGGAGTCACCTCAACGTATCCCACCGCAACACTTCAACTAATCGGTCGCCGGCGTCGCCGCGGAACTGGACGCGCGTCCACGATCCGCGGACACGAGGGAGCTATTTGTCGGTCGACGCCCTACGTGTGTCCGATGAGCGAATCCGTCCTGTTGGACGAGGGATCGACGCCGCTGGATCTGCGCTTCTCCGACGCCGAACTCGACCGGGTGCACGACCACGTCACCGACTTCATCGCCGAGCAGGTCGACGCCGCGGGCGCCGAGGGGGCGGTGATCGGACTCTCCGGCGGGATCGACTCGACAACAGTCGCGCACCTCGCGGTCGACGCCCTCGGCGCCGACGGCCTGCGGGGATTGGTGATGCCGGGGTCGGTCAACACCGACGAGAACATGAGCGACGCCGAGCGCGTCGCCGAGGACGTAGGGATCGAGTACGACGTGATCGAGATCGAACCCGTCGCCGAGGCGTTCTACGACGCGCTCCCGGGGGCGGCCGACGACAGGATGGCCGAAAGCAACGTCCGCGTGCGCGTGCGGGCCGTCCTCAACTACTTCGCGGCGAACGCCGACGACCGGATCGTCCTCGGCACGGGTAACCGCAGCGAGGCGCTCACCGGCTACTTCACGAAGTACGGCGACGGGGCGGTCGACTGCAACCCGATCGGGACCCTCTACAAACAGCAGGTTCGCCAG
The DNA here is from genome assembly GCF_900129775.1 of Halobaculum gomorrense. Taxonomy (GTDB): domain Archaea; phylum Halobacteriota; class Halobacteria; order Halobacteriales; family Haloferacaceae; genus Halobaculum; species Halobaculum gomorrense. The sequence continues at coordinate 39,072 of NZ_FQWV01000002.1, forward strand.
CTCGCCGCCCACGTCGGCGTCCCGCGCGACCTCGTGATGAAGACGCCCTCCGCCGAGATGTGGCGCGGGCAGACCGACGAGGAGGAACTGGGGCTCGACTACGACACGCTCGACGCCGTGCTCGCGCTCCACGTCGACGGACCGCTGTCCACGGCCGCGACCGTCCGCGCGCTCGGCGTCACCGAAGCGCAGGTCGCCCGCGTCGAGGAACTGTACGAGTCCTCGAAGCACAAGCGCGCGATGCCGCCTGCACCCGCCGAGTTGTCGCTGTAGCGCCGCCCGACGCGGCCGGCTCGCGTCGGTCTCTGCTCGCCCACCGGGCCTCGACTGGCCGGTCTTCCGGGAGAAAGGATTTACCGCCGTGAGCGGACCTGTCTGGTGTGTCTCGCTTCCGTTCTTCCTCCCTCCGTTCGGCCGTTGCGCTCGCGCTGGCGATCCTCCTGGTCGCCGGCGGCGCGGCCCTCCCAGCGCTCGCCAGCCCCGCACCCGTCTCCGCGTGTCCGCCTTGTGACGAGGGCTTTGTCCACGCAGCCGCCGAGCACGGCCTCGACACCGGGGTCGCCGAGAGCGAGGCGACCGTCCGCGTCCACCGCAACGACTCCGCGACGTGGCGGGTCCGCGTCGTCCCGACGAACGAATCCGCGCTGGACCGTCTCGCCGAGAACGCGTCGCTCGCCCGCGCCGTCGCCGGCGACAGCTTCGGCGTCCGCTACGGCGACGGGATCGACCACCGGTTGCTGGCGGCCGACGTGCGCGACGGCGCGTTCGTGATCCGCTACCACACGCTCGGCGTCGTTGAGGACGGGCCGCTCGGCACGAGCCTGCTCACCTACTCCGCGACGACCTCGGCGCGTACGTCTACACGGATCTGGGCGCGGACGAACTGACCGTCGTCGGCCCCGAGAGAACGACCGTCGCCTGCGGCTTCGGCGAGGTCGACGGCCACCGGATGACCGCGACCGCGCTCCCGGACGTGCGCGACGGCCCGTTCGTCGTCCTCGCTCCCGCGGGAATGCCCGTCCCGGACTCGTCAGGAGCCTCGCGGTTCTGGGGACACTCGCCGGCGTCGTCGCCCGCAACCTCCTCGCGTTCGTCCTCGTCCCCGGCGGCGTCGTGGTCGGGGGGCTGGCCGCGCTCCGCCGGGTCGCCGACCCCGCTCGCGACCGCGACCCGCGGCGTCTCGGCTGGGGCGTCGCCGTCGCCGGGGCCGTCATCGTCGTCGCGACGCTCGTCGCTGAGGGCGATACACTCCCCGGTGCGACCGGGACTCTCCTCCTCGGCGTCGCCGTCGGAACCGTCGCGCTGGGACTCGGCTCGGCCGTTGCCGTCCCCGCGGCACGGCGGACGCTCACCGTCCGTCGGCTGCTCGGCGTCAGCATCGTCCTCGGCGCGCTTGTCGCGGCGGCCGGCGCCCGCGCGCTCGACGGCGACGTCCACGCCGTGCTCGCGCTGGGCGGGGCGCTCCTTCCGGCGGTCGCGGCCCTCGGTCGTGCGGACGCGGGCGGGGGCGACGGCACCCGAACGGTCGTCGGGCTGGCTGCGGCGCTGTTCGTGGCGCTGCTCGCGCTCGCCCCGCTGACGGCACTGGGCGGGACGCTGTTCCTGATCGTTCCCGTCCTGCTGACGCTCGCGGCCGTCGCGTTCGTCGTCGCGGCGGTCCCGCTGTACCTCCTCGGCGGAGCCAGCGTCAGGCCGGATCAGGGAGCGCCGACCCCGGAGCGTCGACCCACAGCGTGAGCGGTCGGGTCGCCGAATCGCCCTCTCGACCCCGTTATCGAACCGGGTTCTCGGGACCGCGCCCGAGGTACTCCGCCGTGAACGCTCGCACGACGTCGGCGTCGTACTCGTTCATCCCGAGCAGGTGGCGCCACGCGGTGAGCGCGTACGGGGTTTCCGGCTGCTCGTAGGGGTACGGCATCGCGACGAAGCTCTGCCACGTCCCGGTGTGGGCGTTCGCCCACGATCGGAGGCTCGACCGGGCCTTCTCGGTCAGCGCCTCGGGCGCGTAGTACGCGACGACGGCGCCGTGTTCGAGGGTGTGAACCACGTCTCCGAGCGGCTGCGGCTCCTCGTAGAAGCCCGCCTCGACGACGCCACCGTAGTGCGGACCGGAGGTGGGCGGCCGGGTGCTGTAGTCGACGTCGGTGCCGCGCTGGACGTGCTCGGTCCCCTGGTTCGGGAACGACCGCACGTCCGCGAGGAGTTCGGGATCGCCGGATTCGGGCAGCGAGGTGTCGCCGCCGCCGAGACAGCCGGCGAGTGCGCCGACCGCGCCGGCACCGACGACGGCGAGCGCGCGGCGGCGGGAGGGCGAGCGGCGATCCGCGAAGTCGTGTCCGTCGGTCATACCCGAAGTACACGGCCGCGAGGATTCAACTGTTGTGGTGCCGGGTCACTCCCCGAAGCGCTCGCCGTGAAGCCGGGCGAACGCCTCCCGCTCGTCGGGCTCGGTCTGCGCGCCCCGGGCGCCCGCGCGGACGAGCCGCTTCACGGTCGCGAGAGCCTCGGGATCGTTGGCTGCGACCTCCCGCGCGACGGTCGACGGATCGGAGACGACTCGAGAGACGAGTCCGACCGCTCGCGCCTCCTCGGCGTCGACGACGCGCGCGGAGCAGGCGATGTCGAGGGCGACGCCCTCCCCGACCACCCGGGGGAGCCTGGCGGTGCCGCCCCACGCGCCGAACAGTCCAAAGGAGACGCCGGATTCCGCGAACGTCGCCTCGAGGGTCGCGACCCGGAGGTCGCACGCGAGCGCCAGTTCCACGCCGCCGCCGCGGGCCGCGCCGTCGACCCCGGCGACGACGACCGCGTCCGCCGACTCGATGGCGTCGGCGACGCGCTGGCCGTGCCCGGCGAACGCGGCGGGATCGTCGAGGGCTTCGACGGCGTCGAGGTCGGCGCCGGCGCAGAACGCCGAGCCGGCGCCCCGAAGCAGCACGACCGGCTCGTCGGCGTCGGCGACGGCGGCCTCCAGCGCGTCGAGGTCGTACGGTGTGAGCGCGTTTCGGACCTCGGGGCGGTCGATCGTCACGGTTCGGTACTCCCCGTCGGCGGCCCGTTCGGTTCGAATCACGCGACGGGATAGCCCCCCGTTTCCAAAGGTCTTTGCGTGTGCCCGGCCTACCGAACGTCGATGGATGACGCCGTCCGGACTCGGACCGCCGCGGAGCGGGCGGTCGGCGATGTCGAGCCGGCGGCGCTCCGGAGCGCGCTCACCGATCGGTTCGACGACGCGGAGATGACGCCCGGAGCCCTCACGCTCTTGTCCGCCCGCGCGCTCGACCCCAACGTTGATCTCGCCGGCGTCGAGGACCACGCCGCCGGCGTCCAGCTCATCTACGAGGGCCTGCGGCTCACCCGCGAACTCTCACAGACGGAACCGTGGGCCACTGCCGACCTCGACGCCGCCGGCGACATCGACGCCGACCTCGACGTGCTCGCGGCCGACGTGTCCGTCTCGCGCGGCTTCTACCTGCTCGCCCGTACGGCGGCCGCCGAGAAGGCCGTCGAGACGGTCCGCGCGTTCGGCCGCGACCAGACCCGCCGCCGCGACGCGGCCCCCGCCGACGCCGCGGCGCTGGACCGCAACCTCGAGGCGGACGTGTTCGAACTCGCGGTCGTCGCCGGCACCGCCGCCGTCGGCGCCAGCGCTCCCGCCGACCTGCTGTCGTACGCCGCGGAGCTGGCCGCCGGCGACGACGACCGAATGCCCCCCGTCGGGTCGCTGCCGGACTCCACCGGCGACCGGATCGCAGCCCTCGCCGACGAGGACCGCGTGGCGTCGTCGGCGGACACCTGAGCCGTCGGCACGACTCCCGCGCCGGACGACCGGCCGGGCCGACCCGGTCGTCGTCCCGTGATACCGCGTGTCTCTCGCGACGCCTGATCGTAACGCCTAAAGACGACTCCCGGCTATCCCTATTCGCGCCTGGGTAGCTTAGCGGTAAAGCGCGTCCTTGGTAAGGACGAGAGCCCGGGTTCAAATCCCGGCCTAGGCTTGCTCCTTCGTCGCAGGCTGTAATTGGCACACAGCGCCCTTCTAGCATAACTCTGTCGCCGATTAGCGCGAGAAGGCCACCCGTTTCTCGGCGTGTTTCACCGCAAACAACACCAGTGAAGGACTCCCGCAAGCGCAGTCCGGCGACTGCGTGCGGCGATTCTGCAAAAGGACGCCGAGCGCGGCGAGTCGAACGCGGCGGGAACGCCCCGTTCATTCCGGGAGGTCGATAACTCTCGGGTATCCCCTATGGGGGCGGTTTGTAGAACTTGTAAGGGCCCTTCCAGAGTGGCAGAAACGTAGACCCCTCCTCATCTCCCATGACGCCGCCGTAGTACGGTTTCATCGGAACCGGCGATACAGGTATATACTCCGAATAAGTCGTGATGGGGGATACGGACGAGAGGTACTCGTTCTCCTCGTAACTACCTATGAGCGAAGCAGACACGAGTCATACGTATAGCGATCTGCACCACTGCGACACAAACTATGCGACCAAGTTCTACCCGTGGGAGAAAGGGGTTGATGAGTATTGGAACGGCGATGAGACGTGGATGAACCCCGATGCGTTCCGCTTCTCGAACAAGAAAGCACAACTCACCTATATGGAGCAACTTCATCGGGGTATCCGAAACGGCAAGCGGACGAACAAGCCCTACTTTACCCGCGCGGACAACGTCGATCTCATCGAGAACGTCGCGTTCCAAATCGGGCTCACGTCCGCACAGGCGTCCCGTGCCAAGTCTGGGTACTTCTACGTCCATCCCGACCGAATCAAGGGGGAACGTAAGGATGTGACTGCTGTGGCCGTCTGCTTGTACGTGGCTGTCAAAGCAGGCCGGCCTTTCCATCCACAGAAACATGATGAAAACGGCGTTCCACTGGCCAATCGCTATGCTCGGATGTTCGTCTGTGACCCGAGCGACATCGTAAGCCGATACGGGAAGGTACAACACCACCTCCGAAACGGAATCCCCAACTTTGCGGAGGAAGCCGAGCGCGAGCCTAAGTCAATGCTCTTGATCGACGAAGACCCCTTCCACGATGAAGCAGGCATCGGGGAAGGGGGTATATATGGGTTTGACCATTCCTCTTGGTGAGGACAAGGGGAAGTCGGTGGAGCCCCCGAAACTTCTTCTCACGTAACGCCCAAATCTGCGAGAACGCGCTCCTTCAATCGGAAATTCACCGGATTGGAAGTTCAAAGGCTGCAAGAACGCGCCTTTCGGCTTGGAGGCCCCGATCAAAGTCAGGGCTTCCCGCCGTTTTGGATTCGAGAGGGCGAGACAGATTAGTACTCTCGTCGCTGACTCATCCTCGAATGACCATCCAAATCGTTCCCGAGGACTACCGTTGGCGAAGTGAGACAGTTCGTGTCGGGGAGCGATTTACCCTCCCATACCACTCTACCGGCATCTCGATTCTTCCTGCTGACGACACTGGCGAGGTTGTGACCGTGACGTATCTCAAAAAGTCTGGTGAGAATGACGATGAAGGAAACTGCTTCACGGTTAAGCGGGACTCTCTCAACTCTCATGAAGCCGTTATCGGCCTGCCTCACTATTCTACGGGCGAGACAGTTTGTCCCGAGCTCGACGGTGAAAAGGCGACAGTCTATTGGCTCGGATAAGGCCCCTTTCGCGCTCGGCAAAATGACCCATTTTCTCGAACGGAGTTACGTACTTCCTCTGCTAATGGCCGGATTGATGTGATAACCGCCGTTGAGTAGCGCGTTCCTGCTGTATGTGGCGACCTCACGACTAATCGAACAACTCTGCCGAGTTCACATCGAGAGCCGCTTCGTCCATCTTCTCACCAATCTTGTCTATACTCAACCCTGTCTTCTCGGCCAAATCCATGTATGCGACGACGGATGCGCCCATGAATCGGCGTGCTTCAGCCACTACGTCTTTCGGATGGTCAAACTCCTCGTCTAATACCTTCAAACGGTTATTTTGGTCTAACACATCTGCGAGATACTGGTTCTCGTGAACGATGTCTCCCCTAAGCGAGTAGATGTCTTGTAGGAACTTCTGGATGTACTCTCTTTCGTAGGGGAGTCTATCCTGCAATATCTGACCTCCACGCAATTTGAGTCGAAGGGTGATTGAACTCCCTGACCCGACTCCTTGGAGAAGGAGCCCTTCCAGCCCGATTAGACAATCAAGGAGTTGGTCTTCGTAGAACCTCTTCGACCAGATCTCGTTGAACCTCTGAATTGAACGGGTGAACTGACCGTCCTTATCGAGACGAATCCGTTGGCAGTGACGCTCCCAGAACTCAGTAAACTCTTCAACCGAGTCTGGATACAACAGGTATGCTTCTTGCCGTTGTGTTCGGTCTTTATGTGCGTCTCCGATCACCGTGAAATCCGGAATACCCTCTCTGAATTCTAGCCAGTTTGGCTCTCGCCGGAAGGTAGTGCCAACGACTAGATCACCTGTTTCTGGGTCAGGGTCAAAGAGCCGAAGTGCTGTCGCTAATCGCTCTCCAACTTCTTCACCGGGGTCATAGAGTGTTCCTTCAGGTTCTCGTGCCGCTATTTCTGCATGGATTTTGTACTCACAGGCGTCAACAGGGTTTAGATTGAACTGCTCCCCTCCACCTGCTGATGACGTATGGATTCCCCGCCTTTCCGAATCAGTAATAGGGCAGATACGAAGAGACTCAACTCGATAGTAATTGTGCCGTCTTCGACGGAGTTCAAATTCTGGAGATAATTCGATAACTGCCTCGTCGTCTCTTGGGATATTGAATAGGTGGAGTGGAATGATAATTTCGAATGTTTCCAGCCCGGTCTCATACTTCGGAAGCCAGTGCTCCTCGTATGCCCGATTGAACCCTTCATCTGTGACCACGTAACCTCCTGAATAATCCATCACTGTGCCAGCGAAGTTGAAAAGTGCGTTAACGTAGGGGAATAGATTAGGTTCCTCCGGGGGCTCGTAGTCCTCCGGTGCACCAAGAAATACTACGTCTTCGTCGTGGTCAGCAGGCTCATTAAGACCAAATCCGTTCCCGGTCGTGTGCATCCACTCTGCGGTCTCTTTGAAGAACTCCTGCTGGCGTGAGGAATAGAACGTAATAATCCGGGAGGGCTCATCGATAGTCGTCTCTTTTCTGTCCATCCGATCTCCTGCGGCAATCCGGAGTTTGGGAACGAAATCCTGCTCCTCACGGACAGTCTTGGCAAAATCCTCTACGCACCCTCTTACCCGCTTCTTCAATTCATCTTGACTGTCCATAATAGGACGAGTGTACCTCGTTGTCTTCAAATTGTGGCTCTATTGATAAAGTGAAGTCCAACTTAGACAATTCAGGCTCTGTTGAAATCCTTCAGAGTTGACATTGGGAAGAGCGACTCTCCCCACCGGTTTTCGTCGGTACGGTTGGAAACTAGCCTCTCAGCAAATCGCAAGACGTGAAGAGGATTTCAACAGAGCCACAATTCACGGTTGAAGACGCTGGTTTCGGGTTTCTGCTTTCTCGATGAGACTGTCATTTAATTCGTCTCCGTGCTGTCCGTTGTGGACTTCCCGATGGCAGTTCGGGCAGATGGCAATTACGTTTTCAGGGTCGTCTACTCCCCCATCGCTGACCCGGTAGAGGTGATGAACTTCCAGAAACGGCTCACCGGCCTTAGAAATAAATGGTGCATCCTCCATACACGCTTGACAAACCCCTTCCGACATACGAAGAGCGAAGTCTCGAACAAGATCGCTCCGCGTATACGATGTTCTTGTACCGCTTGTGGATGAAACTGACTTCCCTGGTGCGCTCTCTTTGGCCCGTTTGAACAACTCTTCTTTAGAGAGATTATTCACTTCTGACTCGTCTAAGTCCGTATCAAGACCCCCTTTCGGACTCAATTTGAATCGAACAGCGTCACGCATCTCATCGTTGTCGTCCGGGGCACGTTCCCAGTAGTGGTCTACGTACTCGTACTCTCCATCATAAGTCACTACGTCGGCTCCGTTCTGCTCACCTACCTTTTCGAAGACGAGTAGAGAATCCCCATTCTCTTTGTGATTGAGAATACGTCCGTTCCCGCCGTCTAGAGTCATATCACCGACTCGCCCTTCACCAGAATAGACAAAGAGTCCGTTATCGAGGAATCGATCACTATATCCATGTTCCTCGGAGTCTGGGTCAGTGAAGACGAATATGAATGACTCCGAAGAAGGGGTTGAGATTCCATACTGGCGTTGTCCCCTGAATTGATCGTGGAGTTCTTTTCGGAGGTACTGATTCCCCACTGTAAAATTGGGATTCAGGGGGACGTCACTAATCTCCATGTGGACATAGAACAACTAATGGATAATTATTCTATTCAATGTGTTTTAACTACCGGGACTCAAAATAATCAATTGTGCAATCCCCTCCTGCGTATCGACGAGGAGACCGGCACTAATGAATATAGAAGCCAACGAGACAATTTTTAAACCTCGCTGTTAATCTCCCGAACAAATGGATAATTCCGACGACCGATGCAGGTTCTCTCTAGATTCAGAGGACTTACCTGAGGGACTTGGCGGTTTTTGTTGCTGGCGCCCCACCTGGAGGGAGACAGATCAGTGTATCTGGCATGCAGATGTTGAAGATAAGCCGAGTGAAGAACTAGAAGATAGCCGATCTGAGTATCCTGAGCGCTTAGATGGAGCGCGATTAGTCGGTGCAGACTTGTCATGGATTTCGTTTTATGAATGCTCATTAGCGAAGGCAATACTGAACAGAGCTGTTCTAGATAATACCAACCTCGCCGATGCGAACTTAGTAGAGGCAAATCTCTCAAGAGCAGGGCTATCCTCCATCAATCTTAGAGGCGCTAATCTATCTGATGCAATCATAAACCAAGCTGATTTACACAGCGCCGATCTTTCTATGTCGAATTTAGCTACTTCTGATTTTTCGGGGTCTGAGTTGATACATGCTGACCTGGCTGGAGCAGATATTTCGGGAGCTAACTTCAGTGATACTCGATTACCATTCGCCGACCTTGTCGATACCAACATCAGAGGTGCTCAATTTAGTCGTGCAAATTTGCAAGGTGCAGACCTTTCTCGATCAACGGGCGGATGGGAAGATCTCACAGAATCCGATATACGTAATTGGAATATCTCTGAATCTGAACTCGGTAGAGTTGATTTCTCTGAGGCGTTATTAAAAGGCGTTGCTGGGAGAAAAGCTGATCTTAGTGGTGCAAAATTCACAAATGCCAATCTATCTGATTCTGACTTTGTCGGGTCAAGCTTCAATAACGCAGATTTCAGCCAATCTAATTTAATCGAAGGAAATTTTTCAGGAGTAGACTTCTCGTCAGCTGATTTTTCTGAGGCAGATTTAACAAACGCCGATTTGTCAAGGAGTAAATTAATAAACTCTACTATTCACAATACTAAGATTCGTGAGGTTAACCTGTCCTATGCCGATCTCACTGATGCAGATGTTTCCAATTCTGATTTCTCAGGTGCTAATTTCGAGAGCACTATCTTACAGAATATCGATCTCTCGAATAGTAACCTGTCTGCGGTCAATATACGATCAGCCAATCTCTCGAACACCACTCTGCCCCGGGGACTTACCATCAAAAGATTCCTTCCAATTGCGATAGGGGCCACTACGATACTTCTGACATCTGCTTTGGTTACATCCCTCTACTTCAATTTATATAAGGGAATGTATCTTTCTTACCTTGTCATACTTTTCGCCCTTGCTTCTTCTTTGTTATCTTTCTATAGCTTTCTATCAAATGAGGGGATTCGATGAGTTTATTTGGGTTATCTACTCGGGCTTGGAGAATTTGGGGGTTAGTGAATGGTGGGTTTGCTGGTCTTTTTTACCTTACATACGAGGTTATCGGTATTGTTTCCCCTTCTTTAACCCTGTTAATGTTAGAAAATTTGATTCTATCTGGACTTTTCGGAGGTTTAGCAGCAATATGCGTGTTTATAGCAGAAACACCACATAGAACTGCTCAAGATAGAGGTCAAACATCTCAACAAGAATCGACTATGGAAAGTAGCCAAGACGTTGGCACATCATCACAAGATGGAGAAGAGGCTGTGGAACTAGAAGAAAGTTAAATAATATTAGTATAATATGGTAGAATATAACTTCAATTGGTAAAGTTAAGTAAAGTCCAAAATTATTATGATTAGAACTCAAATGTCTCTTATGTAGCTTCGTCGTCTCTCGGCTTTCTCCGCACTCGACCCCTTATCGTAGTGCTTATCAAGCACTTTCCCGCTCATGTTGACCCGTTCCCCGGTAACGTCCTTGGGTTGCCCTGCGTTCCGCGCCGCCGTGACGTAGCCCCGGCGAAGGGCGTGAGGGCTGACCGAACCGGGACATTTGCAAGAGGCGTTCCACGACATAGCCTCACACTCTTCGGGATTTCGGTCGAACGGACAGCTTCCGCCGTTGTAGTAGCATGGACGGGTCGCCGTGTAGACGTACCGCTGTATGGTCGTCTCAACGATGCGCCCGCTCTTGGACGTCAGTAGCGGCTCTCTGCCGTGATCGTCGGTGACGTCCTTCCGGTTCATATCGACGTAGTCACGGACGACCTCGGCCACCTCTGGGGTTATCAGCACGTCCCGCTCGCTTCGCTCCTTGTTTTTGAGCGGCGTTCCCTCAGTTGGACGGTGACGGAGTTCCAGCGCCGGGCGGCCTTCGTCAAAGTCTCCGAGGTCGAGCGCCCGGAGACCGCTGAGACGCATCCCGGTCTTCCAGAGGAGTAGTAGAGTGACGTGTCGATTGCTGGCGTACTCGAACTTATCGAGGAAGTTCAACAACTCGGAGGCTTCGTCCCGCGTGAGAAGGTCGTCACAGATTTCGTCGTTCTCGCTGACTGCGGGTATCCGAACCATATCAGCCATCCCCCGTGGGACAGCCGCGATATGCCCGCAGAACTCGATGAACTGCTTGATGGTCATCATATCCTGACGAGCCGTGATGACCTTGACCTTGGATAGCCGGAACTCCTTGTACCGCTGGATGAGTTCGCTGTCGAGGTCGTTCAGGTTCGTGAGTTGCTGGTCGTCCAGCCAGTCGCAGAACTGCCGGAGACAGGTGCGGTAGTTCTTGAGCGTCTTCCGCGTGACGCCCGGCTTCTTGTCGTTGAGGAATCGGTTCTTGGCTTCGTGCGGCGGCGTCGGTTTCAGGCTCATAGGCTATCTGGGTACAGCCTGCGTAAACGGGTCGTCCGGGTACACAGGGCGTGAAACGCCCGGCGGACGAGAGCCCGGGTTCAAATCCCGGCCTAGGCTTTTTTTGCGTTCACACCGACCGCGTCCGTCCCTCCCTCGTCACTCCTGTTGTCACTCCTCCACCGGCGCCAGCCGCGGCACGCGCACCGTCACCACGGTGCCGCCGCCCTCCCGGTCGTCGATCTCCAGGTCGCCGTCGGCCATCTCAGCTCCCCAGGCGATGAGCCACAGTCCGAGTCCGCTCCCGTGATCGAGCGGGGTCTCGTTGCCCCGTTCGAGTGCGGTCCGCTCGTGGTCGCTGATCCCGGGGCCGTTGTCGGCGACGCTGATCTCGACAGTCTCCTCGGCGCAGGTCGCCCGGATTCGGACCCACGGGTCGGCCGCGTCGTTGTGCTCGGCGGCGTTCTCGACGACGTTCTTCACGACGGAGGTGAGCACCGGAGACACCGCGGCGCCGGAGGCGTCCACGGAGTCGACCGCCGACTCGATCTCGAGGTCGACCGTGACCGACGGGTACTCCTCGCGCAGCGTCGCGACACACTCCTCGAGGACGCCCGACAGCGTCAGCGACCGGCCGGACTGGCGGCCGCGCTCGAAGATATCGATCACGTCGCGGGCCTTGTCGCTGATCTCCTCGATCCGCATCGCGCCCGCCTTGATCGCGTCGACGTGGTCGCCCTCCGCGTCGATGAGGTCCGCGTTGCCGTAGATGAGGTTCGTCTCCGTGCGGATGTTGTGTCGGAGCACGCGGTTGAGCACCTCGAGGCGCTGCTGCCGGCGGAGGTGGTCGCTCACGTCGTGAAACGAGATGACGCCCCCCAGCGAGCGGCCGTGGAAGTCGTCGACAGCGGTCACCGTCGCGTCGTACTGGCGGGTCTGAATCCCCTCGCCGAGCGTCAGGTGTCGGGAGGCGCGCCCCTCCTCCGGCAGGTGCTCGTACCGGGGGATCACCTCGGTGGCCGGGTCCCCCAGCACGTCCCGTGGGTCGATGTCGAGGATCTCGGCGGCCTGCTCGTTCATGTCGACGACGTAGTCGTGGCGGTCGACGACGACCGCGCCCTCGCGCATCCGCTCGAACACCAACCGGCGCGCCCGGTGGTTCGCGGACGGGCTCGTTCCCAACAGGCGAAAGCGGGTGATGGCGCCGAGGTACGCCACCCCGGAGACCGCGAAGAACACCGGCGTCGGGTCGAGATTCGGCACCGGAACCGCCCCGACCAGGAACAGCACGTTGCTCGCCCACGGCGCGAGCGTCCCGACAAGCAGGCCGAGGCTCTGCCCCCGGAACGGGACCGCGTCGCTGCGCACCAGCCCCAGCAGCGGGATCGACCCGAGCAGCCCGAGGAGATAGGTGTAGCCGGTGATCACCCAGTACCAGGGTCCGCCGACGCGGTCGAGCACCACCCGACCGCCCTCGGTGACGAGCCGGGTGTCGAGGTACAGGAGGTCGTGGTAGTCGTTCGTCGCCGCGAGGACGACCGTGACGGCCGGAACGAGCGACAAGAGCGCGATGTATCGCGGGCGGACGTAGCGATCGCGGCCCGTGTACTCCAGGGCGAACAGGAGCCAGGCGACCGGGATGACGACGACGCCGACCCACTGAACGTCCGAGTAGAACACCTTCTCGGCGAGCGTGGGCGCGTGGTACTCGAAGATGAAGAACACCGACCACCAGACCTGCCCGGCCAGCATGGCCGTCAGTGGCACCGCTCCCGGTTCCTGGCGCTCGCGCCACGCAAGCAGCGCGGCGGTCATCCCCACGACGACGGCGACCAGCATCACTGCCGTCAGCGTTCCAGACGGGAGCACGTACCCTCTGCTGTGGAGAGCACCGTAATAAATTCCGCCGTCGCGCAGCGCGCGACGATATGACAGATCGACCGACGGCCCGCCTACGCCACCAGGAGCGGTCCCACCAGCGCGGCGGCGACGACGAGATACTCACACTCCGACGCCAGCTCGAGCGCGTCGGTGTCGACGCGGCCGAGCAGCCCCGTGACGACCAGCGAGTACGCCACCCCGGCGCCGAGCGCGACCGCGGGGCCGGTCGCCAGCACGCCCGTGACTACCGCAGCGGCGACGAGCACGACCGTGAGCAGGTCGACGGCGTACAGCGCCCGCCGCGTCGCCGGGACGCCGAACGCGACCGGGAGCGTCGCAACGCCGATCGCGCGGTCGGCCTCGATGTCGCCGACGTTCGGGATCTCCGTGTCCACGAACGAGCGCAGCAGGAAGTACGCGAACACGACCGCCGTCCCCGGCGTGATCGCCGCGTCGGTGAACGCGACCGGGAGCGCGGTCAGCGTCGTCGCCCACGCGAGCGCGACGACGAGGGAGTTGACGACGAGCACCTCCTTTAGCCGGCGGACGTGGGGGCTGACGTTCGGGATCCAGTCGGCGGCGTACGCGACCCAAAATACGCCCGGCAGCAGCGTCACCGCGAGCGCGACCGGTCCCCCGAGCACCGATATCGCGACCGCGAGCCCGTAGGCGATCGAGGCCAGCAGATACAGCGCGTCGCGGTGCCGGCGGACGAACGCCGCCCGCTCGGGGTCGGAGACGGCGTCGGTGTCCGCGTCGGCGACGCGGTCGTTGGTGTACACCGCGAACGTCACCAGCCCGACGACCACGGGCGCCGGGTTCGGCGACAACGACAGCAACGCCATCGCGATCGCCACCTCGACCGTCGCGATCGCCGCCAGATACGCGGAGCTGTACACGAGCGCGGTTCCGGCGCGCTCGCCCGTACTGGTCAGCAGTTCGACGATCCGCTCGGTCCGGCCGTTCGCGCCGCGCTCGTCCGACGCGTAGGTGGGTTCTTGAGACATGTGTGATTGCTGGACTCGCCGGCCGTCGTGCCGCCGGCAGACCCCTGGAGGAACCATCTTCGCACTCTGATAAAAATTCTGGTGTTTGTGACACTGAATTGAATCGGGTTCGGACGGATATAAAAACCCTCGGCGATACCCAACGTACGTATACTCGGTCGCCCGGTCGAAGTGAGGGTCGTCGGCGTCAGCCGTCGATGCCGGTTCCGGTCGCGGCGTCGGGGACCTCGTTTTTCACCACGTCGAGGCCCAGCTCCTCGATGGCGGCCGCCATGTGTTCGTCGTCGACGTAGTCGTCGCCGGCGGCGACGCGCTTCGACTGCGCGAGCGCCATCACCTCGCCACGGCGGTCGTCGGGGAGCTCGTACTTGTCGACGACGAGCTCGATGGTGAGACCGTTGTGGTCGCGGGTGTACAACGAGTGGAACGCGCCGCGGTCGAACTCGCTGAAGCGGTGGCCGTGTTCGGAGAGCGCCTCCTTGATGTCGGGTAGCTCCTCGGCCTCGATGCTGAACGCGAGGTGGTGAACCGCGCCGATCCCGGGGCGCTGGCCGGGCGCGTTCTCGCGCCCCTCCTCGACGAAGAACGTGATGATGCGGCCGTCGCCGCTGTCGAAGAACAGGTGCGTCACCTCCGGCGCGTCGAGATTCGGCTGGCGCATCACCAGCGGCATCCCGAGCACGTCGCGGTAGAACGCCACCGTCTCCTCCTTGTTGCTCCCGATGAGCGTGATGTGGTCGGTGCCCGTGGTCCGCAGCACGCTGTCGTCGGGGCGCTCGGCGGTCACGGGGACGTCTGACTGGTCGGCGGGTACCTCGGTGTTGCTGTCGTCCGTTGCCATACTCCGGCTACGGTCGCCGGCCACTTAGCCGCTCGCTGACATCGGTGTCACCGGCTCCCCTCTGCGTCCCCGTCGTCGGCCGTCCCGTCGGGAGCGCCGGCGCCGCCGCTCGCGACCCGCCCGCGGCTCACGCCGGTCGCCAACTCGGTCACGTCGTTGGTCCGACCGTCCCCGGTGTCGCCGGCGTCGCCGGTGTTCTCGGTGCCGGCCGGCTCGAACAGCGCCACCTTCGCCGCCTCGCGCGCCACGGGGCGGTGTTCGACGCCCGCGGGGACGACGAGCAGCTCGCCGGGCACGAGGGTCTCGGTCGGGGCGTCGCGGAACTCAACGTCCAGCGGACCGCCCTCGACGACCCAGAACAACTCGTCCGCGTCGGGGTGGCTGTGCCAGACGAACTCGCCGTCGAGGCGGGCGAGCTTCACCGCCTGTCCGTTCAACTCGGCGGCGAGGCGTGGGGACCACGGTTCCTCGAAAGAGTCGAAGCCCTCAGTGAGGGTCACCGTCTGCATACCCGGTCGTCGTCGTCGGAGGGCGAAAAGGCGTCGGCGGCGCGGCGGCTTCCCGGCCGGCGACGGTCGGATCTCGGCGGCCGCGCGCTATCGCAGGTCCTCGACGAGCGTCTCCGGCACGACCGTGAGCACCGACTCCGGCACGGCCGCGACGATGCGCTCTCCCGCGTCCACGAGCGACCGGCGCGCGAGCGTGTACACCGCGGAGACGACGACGAGTCCGACGATCGCCGCCCGCGCCGGGCCGTCGAGGGTCGCCGCCGCCGGGAGCGCGAGCGCGAGGCCGACGAGGAAGTCTTCCGGCGCGCCGTCGTAGCGGATCCATCGGCGGGGCGGGTGCCACCGCCCGCGGAGGTGCTCGTACACCGCCCGGTCGCCCGTCGCCTCCCACGGCCGGAGCGTGAGGTCCCCGCCGAGGATGTCCGAGACCGCATGCAGCGCGGCCGCGACGAGGAACGCCGCGAGCGACAGCGTCGCCGGCGACGGCGCGACCGCGGCGACGGCGACCGCCAGCGCAGCCGCGAACGTGCCGTACCCCGGGAAGTGGAGGTCCTTCCGGTGGTCGCCGAGCAGGTCGAGGTCGGGCGCGATCCCGCCCAGCGCTCCCGCCAGCACGACGGGTCCGGCCTCCGGCGCGAGCGCGAGCGTCCCGAGCCCGACGACCACGCCGAGGAGGGCGTGGGTCGTTGCCATCATGGCCGAAATCAGGCGGCCGAGGCTGAAAAGCTGGACGTGTTCCGTGCTAGCGCGCCGATGCTACCGACGTGCGCGGCTGCGTCCGGGTCGTCCCCGAGCTGAGGCTGCGGCGTCGGCGATAGCGCTTTGTGCCATGACGTGTCATACCACAGCATGAACATCGTCATTGTGGGATACGGTCGGGTCGGCGCCCGGACCACGCGAGTGCTCGACGAGGAGGGCCACGACGTGACCGTCGTCGACAACGACCACACGAAAGTCGAGCGCGCGCGGGACCGCGGGCTGCGGGTCGTCGAGGGTGACGGCTCGAATCCGGCGGTGTTGGCCGAGGCGGACGCGGCGGCGGCCGACGCGGTCGGCGCGATCACGGGCGACCCGAAGCTGAACTTCGAGATCTGCATGGAGGCGAGGGAGCTGGTCGACTGTCGGACCGTGATGCGCGTCTCCGAGGACTTCCACGAGGAGATCTACGACGAGTTCGAGGGCGCGGTCGACGAGATCATCTACCCGGAGCGTCTCGGCGCCGCGGGCGCGAAGACCGCCATGCTCGGGGGGAACTTCAACGCCATCGGCGACCTCACCGAGCAACTCCAACTCGTGACGATCGCGGTCGAAGACGACTCTCCCGTGATCGGCGGGCACGTCAACGACCTCTCCGTCGATGGCGGTCGTGTGTACGCCCACGGTCGAGCCAGAGAGCCGCTCACGATCCCGCTTCCCGGGATCACTGTCGAGGCGGGCGACCGGCTCGCCGTGCTCGCCGAGACCGAGCGGGTCTCCGACGTGCGCGCGGCGCTGCTCGGCGAGTGAGGGTGGGGAAAAAGACAGGGCGAGGCCCTGGCAGGCGGATCCGGGTCCGCGGGCCTGCGACGCGGATTTCGGGTGAGCGTGTGCGGCGCTCGACGCCGACGCGTCCTCGCGAGCCGACTCGCGGTCGACGGTCGAGAAACGACGGACGGTCTCGCGCCCGTTCGCCGGGTTCGGGTCTCGGTTCATAAAGCCGCGTCAGACGGGACCCGTCCGTCAGACGCCCGGACGACCCGATTTCGGTGGCCGCGCACTTCGCCGTTCCCTCCTCTCGGCGATCGACGGGAACGCTCTTGACCCCGGCTGTCGACGCACCCCCCATGCACGGAACCGGACCGCCGCTCGTCACGCCGTTCGACGCCGACGCCGACCTCGATGAGGACGCCCTGCGCGACCTCGTCGGCTGGGTCGAAGCCCGCGGCGTCGACTTCCTCGTCCCCTGCGGGTCGAACAGCGAGGCCGAACTCATGACCGCCGAAGAGCGGGCCCGCGCGATCGAGATCGTCGCCGCGGAGGCGTCGGTGCCGGTGCTCGCGGGCACGGGTAGTCCCGGGAAGCGGGAGACGCTCGTGGCGACGGAGGCCGCGGCCGACGCCGGCGCCGACGCCGCGTTCGTGGTGACGCCGTTCTACTACGGTCACGACCAGTCGACCCTGGCCGCGTACTACCGTGAGGTCGCCGACGCGGCGGCGATCCCGGTGTATCTCTACTCGGTGCCGGTGTTCACCGACGTGACGCTGGAACCGGAGACGGTCGGCCGACTCGCCGAGCATCCGAACGTCGCGGGCATGAAGGACTCGTCGGGCGACATCGCGGCGTTCCAGCGGATCCGCGAGCGCACCGCCGACGCCGACTTCGACCTCATGGTCGGCGCCGGCGGCGTCCTCGGGCAGGCGCTCGCGGCCGGCGGGACCGGCGGCGTGCTCGCGCTCGCCAACGTCGCGCCGGAGGCGACGACCGCGGTCTACGAGGCGAGCGAGGCGGGCGACGACGAGCACGCCCGCGAGCTCACCGCCGCCTGCGTCGAGTTGAACCACGCGGTTACCGCCGACTACGGCATCCCCGGGCTGAAGTACGCGATGCGCCAGCGCGGCGCGCCTGCGGGCCACGCCCGCTCGCCGCACCGCCCGGTCGACGAGGACGCACGGGCGGCGCTCGACGACCTGCTCGACGAACTCGCGGACCTGCGCATCGACCGCTGAGGCTCGGTCCGCCCCCGCTGCTCCCCCGTTCCGTCGTTCCGTCGCTACCGCTCCCGAGCGGCCGCTCCGTCGCCGGCGCCCGTGCGGGTCGCCCGCGTCGCCGTCGCCTTGAATGACGCGACCACCTCGCTCCCCTCGCGCAGTCCGAGGCGGTCGGCGCTGTCGACCGTCACCAGCGCCGCCAGCGGGTCGCCCGCGCCCACGTCGACCCGGACATCGACGACGGCGTCCCCGCGGTCGACCGCCGAGGCAACGCCCGAGAAGCGGTTGCGCGCGCTCGTCGCGTCCGGGGAGGGGGTCTCGCTCGGGTCGTGCAGCGTCACGGCGTCGGCGCGGACGCTCACCTGCACCGCGTCGCCGGAGCCCGGCTCCGAGTCGCCCACCGCGAGCGCCCGCAGCGTCCCGGCGCCGGTGTCGACGACCGCGAGTTCTCCCTCGCGCCCAGTCACGGTCCCGTCGAACACCGACTCGGCGGCGCCGGCAGTCCCCGCCAGCGCGGCTGTCAGCCGCGCGAACCGCGCCAACAGCGCCTCGGCGTTCCCGGTGAGTCGGCTCCCCCCGCCGTCGGCGCCGCCGCGGCGCCGCTCGACCAGGTCGCCGAAGGCGGCCTCCAGCGCCTCCAGCCGCGAGAGTGCCCGCGCCCGCGAGCGACCAAGGTCGCTCGCGGCGCCGCTGACCGACCCCGCGGCAGCGATGGCGCGCAGGAGGGCGGCGTCGCGGCCGTCGAACGTCGCCTCCCCGGCGGTGAGGCTCGCCTCGAACCCGGCGGTGCCCTCGCCGTCGCCCGATCCCGCGTTCCCGTGCGATCCCATCGGTCTCGGGTTCGACGACCCGCCGGAAAACCGTTGCGCGCCGCGATCAGTTGCGCGCCGCTATCCGCCGCCTGCCCGGTCCATCGTCGTCGGCGGAACGAGAACCGGTTCCGCGAAACCGCGCTCACGCGCCGGGCGTAACCGATTCCCACAACTATATACGTCAGTGGCCGATCGTTGTTCCCATGTCGAAACAACGGAACGGCGACGGGACCGGTGCGACCGACAGGCGATCGTTCCTGGCGACCGCGGGCGCGACGGCGGCGGCGGTCGGTCTCGCGGGCTGCACCGGCGGCGGTGGCGGATCCGGAGACTCGACGGCCACGTCGGCGTCCGGGGGGATGAACACCGGTGGCGGCGACGCCACCACGTCCGGCTCGGGGATGGACCTGGAGGACTCGATGACGATCTTCCACGCGGGCTCGCTCGCGCCGCCGTTCTCGGCGGCCGAGCCCCAGTTCGAGGAGGAGTACGGCGTCGACGTGACCCGCGAAGCGCAGGGGTCGGTCGCCTCGACCCAGAAGATCACCCAGCAGGGTCGCGTCGCGTCGGTGCTGGGCGTCTCGGACTTCCGCCTCATCCGCAACCGGGTGCTGCCGGAGTACGGGAACTGGTACGCGATCTTCACGACGAACGCAATGTCGATCCAGTACCGCGAGGACTCCCCCGGCGCCGACGAGATCTCGAAGGATAACTGGTGGGACGTGCTCTCGCGCGACGGGGTCACCATCGGCCACTCGGACCCCGCGATCGACCCCGGCGGCTACCGCGCGGTGATGTCGCTCCAACTGGGCGCCGAGGAGTTCCAGGGCGAGCGGCTGTACGACGACGCCACCCGGGAGGCGCTCATGAGCAACACCGTCGTTCCGACGGGCACCGAGACGAACCTGGAGGGACAGCTCGAATCCGGCGAACTGGACTACGCGATCTACTACCAGTCGATCTCCAGCACCTCCGGGCTCCCGTTCATCGACCTCCAGCCGGCGGTCGACCTCTCGCGGGCGACCAGCGAGTACGCCCAACACTACGCGAAGGCGACCGTCGAGACGGACTCGGGGACGTTCACGGGCGCGCCGATCGCCTACGGGATCACCGTCCCGAGCGTCGCGCCGTCGCCCAACGCGGGCGCCAAGTGGGTCGAGTACTTCGGCACCGAGCCGGGTCGACAGATCCTCCGGGATCAGGGGCTTCAGCCGGTGGATCCCATCGTCGTCCCCGCCAGCGGCGAGGACGCCGTGCCGGAGAACGTCATGCAGGTCGCGAGCGCGCAGGAGACGCTCGGCCCGCTGGAGCTGTAGGCGCAGCGAAGGACATCGTATTTCATGACTCACACCCACAGGGGATTCCATGGCGACCGGAACTGAGACCGACGTTCGAACGGGGCGACTCGGCCGCGCGCCGATAGTCGTCGCGTTCGCAGCGGTGCAGCTGGCAGCGTTCGCGGCCGCCTACGCGTCCGGAAGCCCGACGCTGTACGCGTACTTTGTCGTCGGCAGCGTCGCCGTCGCCGCCTACGCGCTCGACGGCAGCGCGTTCGTCGTCGGCGCCGCGACGCTCGGGAGCGTCCTGCTGGTCGCGCTCGGGCTCCCGCTCGCGCTGTTCGTCGCCCGACAGCAGCCGGGCCTGATCGTCCAGAAGGCGTTGAACCCGGACGTGCACCGCGTGCTGTACCTGGGAGTGTACGGCCCGCTGTTGGCGGCGCTCGCGAGCCTGCTGTTCGGGGTCCCGCTCGCGCGGTTGCTCGCGGACGGCTTCCCCGGCCAGCAGGTGATCGAGAGCCTCGTCGACCTCCCGCTGGTCGTCCCGCACTCGGTCGCGGGGATCATCATCCTGTTCGGGTTCGGGCAGGGCGGCGCGTTCCCGTCGGTGTCGGTGCTGGGCACGATGACGGGGATGGTGCTGGCGATGTCGTTCGTCTCCGCGCCGTACGCGGTCAACGCCGCCCGCGAGGCGTTCGAGTCGATCGACGACCGCCTGGAGTACGCCTCGCGGATCCACGGCGCCTCGCGGTTCCAGACGTTCCGCCGCGTCACCGCCCCCCTCGCCGTGCGGGGGATCGTCACCGGCGGCGTGCTCGCGTGGGCGCGGGCCGTCTCCGAGTTCGGCGCCGTCGCCGTCGTCGCCTACACCGTCGAGTTCTTCTACCTGCCGGCGGGCGAGTCGGTCCGCGCCCAGCACGCGCCCGTGTTCGTCTACAACACCTACCTCACGGGCGGGCTGGAGGAGAGCGGCGCGGTCGCCTTTCTCCTGCTGGCGGTGTCTGCGGTCATCTTCCTCATCGTGCGGTACCTGACCAGCGACACCGCGACCACCGGAGGTGTCGTCTGATGGGGCTCTCGGCCGACGTGACCGCCACGTTCACCGCCGACGGCGCCGACGCGTTCGTCGTCGACGCCACCGTCGAGGTCGAGCGCGGCGAGAGCCTCGTCGTGCTCGGCCCCAGCGGAAGCGGGAAGACCCTCCTGCTGGAGACGGTCGCCGGCTTTCACGACCACGAGGGAGTCGTCTCGCTCGACGGTGAGGCGCTCAACGGCCTGGACCCGGAGGACCGCGGCTTCGGCTTCGTCTTCCAGGACTACGCGCTGTTCCCGCACCTCACCGTCACGGAGAACGCCGCCTACGGCACCCGCTACCGCGACGACCACCGTGACCCCGACGACCTGCTCGCGGAGCTGGGCGTCGCAGACCTGTGCGACCGCTACCCGCCGACGCTGTCGGGCGGGGAGAAGCAGCGCGTCGCGCTGGCGCGGGCGCTCGCGGTTCGCCCGAAGGTCATGCTGCTGGACGAACCGCTCGCCGCCCTCGACGTGCCGACCCGGCAGGCGCTGCGCGACGACCTCGCGGCGGTCCTCGACGACGTGACGGCGGTGTACGTCACGCACAACCGGACGACCGCGCGCGCCGTCGCCGACCGGATCGCCGTGATGCGGGACGGGCAGATCGTGCAGACCGGCACGCCCGAGGCCGTGTTCGAGCGCCCTGCCTCTCCCATGGTCGCGGCGTTCACCGGCTCCAACGTGATCGCCGCCGACGCCCTCCGGGGTGTCGTCGACGTGCCGGCTGACGCGATGACGGCGGCCGTCCGCCCCGAGCACGTCGCGCTCGTCGACGGCACCGGGGATGGCGGCGACCTCACTGGCGAGGTCGCGCGCTCGGTCCGCGAGGACGCCGCTCACCGGATCACCGTCGACCTCGACGCCGACGATCCCCGAGCGGAGCTGTCGACGGGCGCCGTCGCCGACGGCGGCGACGCCCGCCTCTCGCTGTTCGTCGCCGACGATCCCCCGGCGCCGGGCGAGCGCGTCGGCGTGTCGGTGCCGCCCGAGCGCGTGACGCTGTTCGCCGCCGCCGAGTAACTAAAAATGGTTTCTCACCGGCGGTCGGTGGATCGGGATCGGTTTCTGGACACGCTCAAGTGTGACCGGATGAATCCGGATGTAGTGGCGTTTTCAGAACAGTTCGCGTCGACACGCTCGGTCCGGATCGCCGCCGGCGAGGTCACCGGCGCGATCGGGGATTCGGTTACGGTACTCCCGATCGTCGTCGGCCTCGCGGCGCTCACGCCGGTGTCGCTGGCGCACGCGCTGCTGTTCTTCGGCGTCTTTCAGGTCGTGTGGGGCCTCGTCTACGGTCTCCCCCTCTCCGTGGAGCCGATGAAGGCGTTGGCGGGACTGGCGCTGGCGGGCACGCTCACCGCCGGCGAGTACGCGGCCGCGGGTCTCCTCGCGGGCGTCGTGCTCGTCGTCGCCGCGGCGACGGGCGCGCTCTCTCGCGTGCAGCGGTACGTCGGGGAGCCGGTGATCCGCGGCATCCAACTGGCGGTCGCGCTGCTGTTGCTCGAGGCGGGCATCGACCTGGGCGCCGCTGACCCGACGCTCGCGCTGGCGGCCGCCGGCGTCGCGGGCGTCGCCGCGTTGGCGGGGTTCCGACGGGGCGCGGCGCTCGCGGTGCTGGGCGTCGGCCTCGCGCTGGCGCTCGCCGACGCTGGCGTCCCCGCCTTCGACCTCCCGGCGCTCGCGCCCTTCCCGGCCGGCGCCCCCGCGCTCACGGCGAACGCGCTGTCGGCGACGACCGGACAGCTCGCGATGACCGTCGGCAACGCCGCGGTCGCGACGAGCCTCCTCCTGTCGGACCTGTTCGACGCCGACGTGTCGCCCGACCGGCTTTCGGGCAGCATGGGCGCGATGTGCCTGTCGGCGATCCCCCTCGGCGGCGTGCCGATGTGTCACGGCTCCGGGGGCCTCGCCGGCAAGCACGCCTTCGGCGCGCGCACCGGCGGCGCGAACCTCGTGCTCGGCGGCCTGTATCTCGCGGCCGTCCCGTTCGCCGGCGTCGTCGCCGCCTTCCCGATGGCGGTGCTCGGCGTGCTGCTCGTCGTCGTCGCGGTCCACCTCGCTCGCCGCGCGGTCGACGTGGGCGGCCGCCGGGCGCTCGCGCTCGTCGGCGTCGTCGGCGTCGTCGGCCTCCTGTGGAACGTCGGCGCGGCGTTCCTCGTCGGCGTCGCCGTCGACGGCGTCCGCAAGCGGCTGGCGGCAGACGCGGCCGACGCGACGAACTGACCGGCTTTTTGCGCGCCGGCCCCCTTCCCGACGACATGGAGACGTGGGCGACGCTGTTCGACCGGGCGGAGGCGTTCGGCGTCGACGCCGACGGGATCGAGACGGCGCTGTCGGAGCGACGGGCGACGGACCGCGGCGACGCCGGTGACACGGGGGACCGGGACCCGCCGAGCGACCGCGCGGACCCCTCGCCGGCCCGCGTCGTCGCCGACGCGGACGTGCTCGCGGCGGACCTGCTCGTCGGCGGCGACGCCCGCGACGCCCTGGACGGCCTTCGCTCGCACTCGTGGACGACACTCGTCGCCAGCGACGACCTCGTCGCCGACGCGGAGGCGGTGATCGCCGCCCTCGCGGACGCCGCCCTCGCGGCCGACTGGCGCGAGCGCGTGGGGGCGTGGCGCGAACCGGTCGTCCAGCCGGCTGGCGATCACCCGGCGCTGGCGTCGGCCTACCGCGGCGGCGCGATGCACGTGCTGTCGTTCGACGAGCGACTGACAGCGGCGGGTGTCGGAGCGGGCCTCACCGACCGCCTCCCCGTGAGCGTGCGCGAGCCGCGGGCGTTCGCGGCGCTGTTCGACGCCGAGCGGCTGTACCCGGAGGTCGCCGAGGGGGCGTATCCGGGACCGGATCGCGATCCGCGGGCGTGACACCCGTCCGCTAATTCGGAGCCAAATTACTTTACCTCCGCCGACCTCAGATCAGGTATGTCGGGTGTCGAAGACGAGACGACGGTCAACGACAGCTTCTCCGTGACGGTGCCGGCCGCGGTTCGACGCGAGGCCGGGATCGAGGCGGGCGACAAGATCAGGTGGCGCGTCGGCGACGACGGCGAGTTGTCGATCGAAGTCGTCAAACAGCGGTACGGTGCCTTTTCGTCGCTTGACCCGATCGACACGGGAGCCGAAACCGACGTGGCCGAGGACCACGACCTCGTCGCCGGCGACTCCTGATGGCGCGCGTCGTCGTCGACTCGAACGTGCTCATCGCGGCACGACTCTCCCGCGATCAGAACCACGACCGAGCGGTTCCGATCGTCGGCGCCGTCGATCGCGGCGAGCTTCCGACCGCCTACGTTCCGAGCGATATCCTCGTCGAAGTGTGTAACTACATCCGAGCGAAGGCCACACAGGATGCCGCGGTGGCGACGCTCGACGCGCTCGTCGAGAGCGAGGGCTTCGAACTCGCGTACACGCCGAAGGCGGATCTCGACGCGGGTCGATCGCTGTTCCGGCGCCACGAGGGGCTCTCGCTCACCGATTCAGTGATCGCCGCATCGATGCGTCGCGAGGGTATCGAGTTCCTCTATTCCTTCGATGACGACCTCGACGCGGTAGAAG
The DNA here is from genome assembly GCF_900129775.1 of Halobaculum gomorrense. Taxonomy (GTDB): domain Archaea; phylum Halobacteriota; class Halobacteria; order Halobacteriales; family Haloferacaceae; genus Halobaculum; species Halobaculum gomorrense. The sequence goes on from NZ_FQWV01000002.1 coordinate 63,868, forward strand.
ATATCACGCGGCTCACGACGGCCGAAGATCCGTTCGAGTGACCGCTCACAGGGTCGCCGTCCGGGTATGGGCGCGGACTACTCCGCGTCGGGGGCGTCGACGCCGTCCGGCGGCGTGAGGTCGCGCTGGAACTCGTCGAAGGCGTCGAGGTCGTCGGGGAGATTGGACTCGATCGCTCGCTCCTCGGCGCGGTTCGTCAGTTTGTCCTCGACGGGGTCGGCGACCGACTCCCAGCCGGGTTTCACGCGGATGCTGCGGGCGGGCGATCCGACCGCGATGTGGTGGTCGGGCACGTCGCCTTGGACGGTGGACTTCGCGCCGACGACGGCGTTCTTGCCGACGCGGCAGCCGGCGGCGACCATCGAGTCGTAGGTGACGCGCGCGTCGTCGTCGACGACGGTGTGGTAGTTGTCGACGTGCGTCTGGTCCACCACGTCGTGGTCGTGGCTGTACAGGTGTGCGGAGTCGGAGATGGAGACGCGGTCGCCGATCGTCAGCTTGCCGCGGTCGTCGAGGTGCACGTCGTCGTGGACGACGGTGTTGTCGCCCATCTCGATGTTGTGGCCGTAGGTGAACGTGATCCCCTTGAACAGCCGGAGGTCGTCGCCGGCGTCGGCGAACAGGTGGTCTGCGAGCATCTGGCGGAAGCGCAGCGCGAACGCGATGTTGTCGGCCATCGGCGTCGCGTCGAACTGGCGCCACAGCCACTGGAGGTGCTTCGATCGGGTGTACCGCTCCTCGTCCTTCTCGGCGTAGTACTCCGACTCCAGGGTCGCGTTGCACGGGTCGTACCCCTGGAGCCGGACCCGTTCGGCGGGCGTCACGTCGCCGCCGTCTCGCCACCGCTCGTAGGCGTCGCGGTCGCCAAACAGGTCCACGAGCGTGTCGCGGACCACCTCGCAGGTGTCCTCGTCCGACGACAGCCGGTCGTCCACCTGCTCGATGAAGGCCGTGACCCCCTCGTCCGCCTCTTCGGGGAGGGACACGTGGCGCTTGGTCATACCGCCACGATTCGCCGCGACGAGTCAAATGGGTTCGGATATGCGAAGTCGGCACCACTCCGCCGCGCTCGCGGCACCTCCCGCCGCGGCACGCCGAAGCGACAGCGGTTAGGCCCCGCCTTCCCTGCGACCGACAATGACTGATCTCGACAACACGACCAACCCCGGGACGGGGCACGACGCGGAAGCGATCCGGTCGCGGACTCCGGCGTGGACGCCCGAGCGCGCGGATCGACTCGCGCGCGTCGACGACGCGGTGAAGCCGGTGATATACCCGCCTGCAGAGTCCGTCAGCGACGAGGTGTACCTGTGGGACACCTGGCTGCTGCGCGAGCGCGACGGCTCCATCGCCGACGTGGGCGGCTACCGCGTCGCCTTTGCGCTCACCGCCCCGCGCGACCTGCTCCCCGGCAAGCGACACGACGTGGCGACCATCCGCTGTTTCTACTCTGCCGACGGCGAGTCGTGGGAGAGCGCCGGCCCGGTGTTCGAGGGAAGCGAGCCGCTCGGCTCGCGCCAGTGGGCCGGCTGCGCGCTGTGGGACCCAGACGGCACCGGCCCCGCGGACCTGTACTGTTACTACACCGCCGCCGGCGAGGCCGGCGAGGAGGAACTGAGCTACACGCAGCACCTCGCGCTCGCGACCGGCGGCACCCTGACGGTCGACGGCGACGCCGGCGAGGCGCAGAGCGCCTCGAACGGAGGCGGCCTCAGCGTCGAGGGCACCTTCACCCACGAGTCGCTGTTGCGGCCCGACGGCGTCCGCTACGAGACCAAAGACCAGTCACGGGGGATGATCTACACCTTCCGGGACCCGTGGTTCTTCGAAGACCCCGCGACCGGCGAGACGCACCTGCTGTTCGAGGCGAACCTTCCCGTCCCGGAGGGGAGCGACGCCTGCGACGGCGACCCGGTCGGCCAGGAGTTCAACGGCGCTGTCGGCGTCGCCGACTCTCCGACGGGCGATCCGACCGAGTGGGAGCTTCGCGATCCGCTGTTACACTCCACGTGCGTCAACCAGGAGCTCGAACGCCCGCACGTCGTCGTCCGTGACGGCCGCTACTACCTGTTCGTCTCCAGCCACGAGCACACCTTCGCCCCCGGAATCGAGGGGTTCGACGCGCTGTACGGCTTCGTCGCCGACTCGCTGCACGGCGAGTATCGGCCGCTCAACGACACGGGTCTCGTCCTCACGAACCCCGGGAACGCGCCGTTCCAGACGTACTCCTGGCTCGCGTTCCTCCACGAGGAGGAGCTGCTCGTCACCTCCTTTTTCAACTACTACAACCTGGAGGGCCGCACCCTCGATCAGGTCGCGGAGCTCCCGCCCGCAGAGCAGTTCCGCCGCTTCGGGGGCACGCTCTCGCCGACGATCCGGATCGACCTCGACGGCGACCGCACGCGGGTGCTCGGGAAGCTCGCGCACGGCCACATCCCGCTCCCGAGCGAGCCGTTGCCGTCGCTCCCGATGCGCGACCTGGACGCCGGTCGCGGCGGCTACGGCTCCCCGTACTGAGAACCGGGAGCGAGACGCAGCGCCCGTTTACCGCCCGGTCGACGTGGGCCACGTTCCCGCCATCGTCCACGCGTCGATCGCGATCTCCGCGTCGCCGCCGACCGCGAACGCCGACACGCGGTCGGCGTCCCGCCGGGTCGGGTACACGCGCGTGGTGAGACAGCGGCGCTCGTTCGCGAACAGCTCCAGCGTCGACCCGTCGACGAAGACTCGAAGCGACAGATTGGCGTCGGCGTCGTCACCGGCCTCGTCGCCGTCATCAGGAGCGGTCGCGCCGGTCGCACCGGCCGCGTCGCCGACCGGCATCCCGCGCGGCGCGCGGTTCACGCGCTCGTCGCCGCCGCTCTCGCTCCGGTCGATGGTCACCGTCTCGCCGTCGTAGCGGACCGCGGTGCGCTCGGTCGCGGCGGGCGACTCCAGCACCGACAGCCCGACCGCGTCGGCGGCGCCGAGACGAAGCGTGCAGTCGAGTTCGAGCGCGGCGCCGCGAACGTCCAGCAGCCGCTCCGCCGAGTCGAGCGCGAGCCTCGTCGACAGCGCCCGCTCCTCGCGGGCGTCCGCCACCTCCGGCGCGGGGCGCTGCCGGAGGCGCCCCTCGTCGTCGGTGTCGATCACCCGCGGGACCGACATCGTCCCGGACCAGCCGGCGTCCCACTGGGCGCTCCCGTCGCGCGTCTCGGGGAGCCACCCCCACGTGAGGTAGCGCTCGTGCTCGTCGTCCCACAGCGACTGCGGCGCGTAGAAGTCGCCGTGGTCGAGCACCCCGGCCTCGCGCACGTCGAACGCGGGCGCGGCGGCGTCGCTGCCGGCGGGCGCGTCGGGGTCGCCCAGGTCGGCGTCGCCGAGGTAGTACGCGACGCGGTCGTCGTCAGAGACGTGCAGCAGGCGTGTGTCGCCCTCGTCGAACGTCAGCAGCTCTGGACACTCCCAGACCGGCTCGCCTCGGGGCCCCTCGCCCGCGTGGAACACGCCGACGTACTCCCACTCGTCGAGGGTGTCGCCGCGGTACAACAGCGCGGCCCCGTCGCCCTCGCGGGCGTCGTCGCCCGCGCCGGACAGATCCCCCTCCGAGCCCGCGCTCGCGCCCCCGGCGTCGCCGGTGACGCCGGAGCCGATCAGGTGGTACCAGACGCCGTTCTCGCGCCAGACGTTGTGGTCTCGGAACTCGGCGGCCCAGTCGGCCGTCTCGTACACGTCCAGCCCCTCGGGCGCCGACTCGATCACGGGGTTGCCGTCGTGTTTGTTCCACGAGTCGAGCCGGGGGTCGTCGGTCGTCGCCAGGCAGGGGAGCTGGTCGCGGCCGCGCCCGCCGGTGTACAGCAGCGTCGGCGTGCCGTCGTCGTCGATCACGGTGCAGCCGGACCAGCAGCCGTCGCGGTCCGGGCCGTCGGGGTCGGGCGCGAGCGCGACGGGCCTGTCCGTCCAGTTGACGAGGTCGTCGCTGACGGCGTGGCCCCAGTGGATCGCGTTGTGGAACGGCCCGCCGGGGTTGTACTGGTAGAAGACGTGATACTCGCCGCCGTAGGCGATCAGCCCGTTCGGGTCGTTGAGCCAGTTCGCCGGCGGCGAGAGGTGGTACGCCGGGCGGTGGTGGTCGTCAGCGAGGCGTTCCCGGAGCGCGGCGAACCCCGCGGGCGTCGTCGGGCGTCCGGTGAACGCCGGCAGCGTCCCTCGGGCGAGCGTCGCGAAGGCGTTTCCGAGCAGCCGCTCGCGCTCGTGGCCGTGGCCGTCGTCGGGGCCGTCGAACCGGAGGGTGCCGCCGAGGCCGAAGACGGCGCCGTCGCCGACGCGCCACTCGATCGCCGCTGTCTCCGGGTGGATGTCGTGGCCGCCGTGGGTGGCGCACGCGAGCACGTCGCCGTTCGCCGGCAACAGGTCGTCGTACCGGGCGTACGCCGCCTCGCCGCCCGGGCCGACCAGCGGGATCCGCGGCGGGCCGGCGTCGTCGTCGCCGACCCCCTCGAACAGCGGGTGGTCGCGGTGGATCTCCCGGACGCGGTAGCCGGCCACATCGTCCGAGTGGGTCGCGCCGGTCGCGTCCGGCGCGACCGAGTCGATTCCGAGCGGCACGATCGCGGGGAGCGCCCGTGCGCTGAGGACGAGCCCGCCGCCGGCGTCGAGGTACGCGCGGATCGCGGGTCCCGCGTCGGCGGCGGGGGCGTCGCAGTCGTCGAACGGGGCGTCGCGGTGCCACCAGAGCGCGTCGAACGCGTCGAGGTCGACTTCACCGGCGGCGACGGCCGAAACCGACACCGACTCGACGGACGCGACGACCCGCTCAGCGACCGATCGGGCGGACCGACGCTCCGCGCTTCGCTCGTCGGCAGCGAGCATCCCCACGTGAACCGGGGCCGTGTGCATGCTCTGTGAATTCACTCGGCGGCGAAAAAGCGTTCGCGTCGCGGCCGGCGGCCGCTCGCGACGCCGCCGATCGGCGCGGCAACCGGGTCCGATAAGTGGCGGCGGCGCCAAGCGCGCGCTATGCAGTACCGAGAACTCGGCAGCTCGGGCGTCGAAGTGAGCGAGGTCGCCTTCGGTGCGTGGGTCGTCGGCACTGACTGGTGGGGCGACCGCTCTGACGAAGACGCCGTCGACATGGTTCAGCACGCGCTGAACGAGGGCGTCACGTTCTTTGATACGGGCGACGTGTACGGGCACGGCCGCTCGGAGGAGCTCATCGGGGAGGCACTCGGCGAGTATCGCGACGAGGTGACCGTCGCCACGAAGGTCGGCTACGACTTCTACAACAACGCGCAGGCGGGCCACGGCGAGATCCCGAAGGACCTCTCGCCGGAGTACCTCCGCGACGCCGTCGAGGGGAGCCTCGACCGCCTCGACATGGAGTACCTTGACGTGCTGTTCCTCCACAACGCCAACGTCGACGAGGTGACCGACGAGGCGCTGGAGGAGCTGTACGCCATGCGCGAGGAGGGGCTGTACGACGCGCTCGGCTGGGCGCTGGGCCCCTCGATCGGCTGGCTCGCCGAGGGCGACCGCGCGGTCGAACTCGACTTCGACGCGGTCCAGACCGTCTACAACCTCTTCGAGCAGACGCCCGGCCGCCACTTCCTCGACACGATCCGCGAGGAGCGCGCCGACACGAGCCTCATCGCGCGCGTCCCGCACTCGTCGGGGCTGCTCAACAAGCAGGTGACCCCCGACACCGAACTCGGCACGGGCGACCACCGGGCGCACCGTCCGGACGCGTGGTTCGAGACCGGCTGGGAGAAGGTCGAGGCCATCGAGTTCCTCGAACGGAACGGCGAGCGGACGATGGGGCAGGCGTCGATCCAGTACCTCCTCGACGACGAGGAGGTGGCGAGCGTCGTCCCCACGTTCCGCTCGGTCGACGACATCGACGAGTGGGCCGCCACCCCCGACACGCCCCGCCTCGGCGACGAGGAGCGCCGCCGCGTCGACGAGCTGTACGCCGAGAACTTCGGGATCGACCGCGACGACGGGATGACCCCCGAGGACTTCCGCACGTCCGTCGGCGGCGACGACCTCCGGGGCGCCGGCGTGCTCCCGTCGGAGCCGGCCGACTGAGGGCGCTCCCGTGAGAGACGACCGCACTCGGACGTACGCGCGCCGGCTCGCCAGACTCGCCGGCGTCACCGCCGTCGTCCACGCCGTGCTCGCGTGGCTCGTCTACCGCGACGCCGCCGCCCGCGACGTGTCGGGTCCCCGGTGGGCCGCGCTCACGCTGGTCGGGGGGCTGTTCGGGCTGGCCGGCTACCTCCGGCGGCGCTGACGCGACGCCCGCGTCCGGCGTCGGCGCCCGGGCGCGTCCTGGGACGACGGCCCCATCGTCTACCCCTCTCTTTCGCCTCGAAACCGCAAGACTGCGCGCCCGAAGACGCCGGGTCCGTTCACTTTCACTCCGCACTCGCGAGCGCCGGGCTCGCCGGCGCCGATCACCCGTCGATGACGACCTCGAACCGCGCACCGCCGCCGGCGGCGTCGGTCGCCCGGACTGACCAGCCGTGGGCGCCGGCGATCTCCGAGACGATAGCGAGCCCGAAGCCGGTGCCGTCCTCCGCGGTCGTGTGGCCGCGCTCGAACACCGCGTCTCGGCCCTCCGGAGAGATGCCGGGGCCGTCGTCGGCGACGTAAAATCCCGCGGGACCGTCCCCTTGGTCGACCCCGCCGCGGATCCGGCCGTCGATACGGGGGGGCCGTTCGCCGCGTGCGTCGCCACCGTCACCGCGGTCGCTGTCGTCGCTCCGGCCGCGGTCGAGCGGTCCGACGGTGACGCACACGTCGTCGCCGGCGTGCTCGACCGCGTTGCCGAAGAGGTTCTCGAACAGCTCCCGGAGCCTGGAGGGGTCGGCGTTCACGGCCCCGATCTCGTCGGCAACCGACAGCGACGCGCCGCCCTCGATTGTCCCCCACACGTCCACCACCGTCCGCTCGACCGACACCGGTTCGGTCTCGCCCACCGACCGACCGGTGCGCGCGAGCGCGAGCAGATCCTCGATGAGCGCCTCCATCCGCTCGTGAGCGGTCTCAAGATGCCCGATATGCGGGCTGTCGCAGTCGTCGCCGAGCAGCTCGAGTCGGCCCTGCGCGACGTTGAGCGGATTGCGGAGGTCGTGGGAGACGACGCTCGCGAACTCGTCCAGGCGCTCGTTCTGTCTCGACAGTTCCTGCTCACGGCTGCGGACGAGCGCCTCCCGCTGCGCGCGGTCGAGCGCCGCCTCGACCGTGTCGGCGAACAGCTGCGCCAACGCCACGTCGGCGTCGTCGAACCGGCCGGGGCGCTGGCTGGCGGCCAGAAACACGCCGTGGTCGCCCAGCGGCATCGCCAGCAGGCTTCGGATCGCCGACGTCCGGCGGTCGGCGTGCGACGACCGCCGAACGTCCGGGATCACCCGCTGCTCGTCGGCGTCGTACGCCGTCCAGCCGACGGTTCCGGGGGTGATATCGGGTACGTCACCGTACAGCTCCCTGGCCTCGCTCGTCACGCTCACGGGGACGAGCCGGTCCCCGTCGCTCGCCCGGAGATACACGGTGTTCAGGCGGAGACCGAGCACCTCGTGGGCGGTGTTCGTCGCCGAGGCCGCGACGGCGGCGCTGTCGCGCGCCCCCATCAGCTCCCGCGTCGTCTCGTGGAGGCCGTTCAGCCGGGACTCGTGTTCGAGCCTGTCGAGCGCGACGGCGGCGTGCTCGCCCAGCGTCTCCACGAGGTCGAGGGGGACCCCCTCCGGGTCGTTCGACGCCTCGGTCCCCGCGATCAACACGCCGTGACCCGGGATCGGAACCACGACCCCCCGGTGGCTCGCGGACGGTCGATCGGCCACCGCGCCCAACCGGAGCGGATCCTCCTGTTCGTATACGTCGTACACCTCGTCGTCGGGCGCATACGTCGGCGGGTCGCCCTCGAACCGCTCGCGGACCGACGGGGGGTACGCCATCGGGACGAGCCCGTGCCCGTCGCCGCTCTCGCCGCCCTGGAGGTGGACGCCGGTCAGCGTGTAGCCGAGCACGCGATCGGTCACGTCGACGACGACGCGACACAGCTCCGCTCTGGTCGTCGCGGTCATGATCTCCCGCGTCGCCGCGTACAGCGACCGGAGCCGGTCGTCGCTGTCGGCGCCCGCGGCGTCGTCGGCCGTCATTGCTGACGGGTTCCGAGACGGGTGAAATAAATCCCGCTCCGCAGGCATCAACTCAGATATTCGGACGGCCGTCGAGACCCACCACTGTCTGTCGGTTCTTCGCCCGCGAACGGGGACGGAATCGCCGGCGAGGATTGGACCCCGACGGCGAGCGCCACTGCGCCTGTGCCTTCGACCCGCGTTCAGGCCAGGAACACGTGGCGCGGGCGGTCGGCGAGCACGTCGCGGCCCCACGAGACGGTGTCGCGGAAGTCGTCCGACCGGAAGAAGGCCATCGCGTCGTCGCGGGAGGCCCACTGGCTGGCGATGAACATATCGTTCTCGTCCTCGCGGTTCACCATCAGGTCCGTCTCGTAGTGCCCGTCCATCCCGTCGAGGGTGTCCCCCACGACGTCGAATTTTTCGACGAAGTCACCGCGGTGCTCGGGTTTGACGGTGTAGAACATCCCCATCGTTCCGAAGCCGGACTCCTCGCCGGCGCGCTCGACGATGCCCGGGAGCTCCGAGAGGAATCCGGCGGCCGTCTCGGCGGCGCTGGCGGTCTCCCAGATGCTCACGACCGCGGCGCGGTCCACCTCGTTCCCCTCGTACACGGCCGTCTTCACGTGGGTGCCGTAGTGTTCGAAGTTCTTCCGCAGGCCGTCGACCTCCTCGAAGAGCTCGTCGGCGTCCGCCTCGGAGTAGAGGACGGTCGCGAACACGTCCTCGCCGTGGGGCTTGCCCGCGTAGATGTCGAGGTCCTCCAGCTCCGACCGGATGCTCTCCCCCTCCTCGGTGGCGTCTTCGCCCGCGTCGTCGCCGTCCCCGTCGCCGCCGTGGTGCCCGGCCTCGCCGCCGTGATGGCCGTCGTCGCCGTCGCCGTGGCCGCCGTGGTGGTGTTCGCCCTCGCTGTGGGCGTCCGCGTCGTCGTGGGGGTGCCCGCCGGACCCGTGCTCGCTCGTCGGCACCCGCTCGCCGTCGAGGTACGCCCCCAGGTCTGTCGGCGGGAAGCGTCGGCCGACGTAGAACGGGCCGAACTCCCCGTACTCGGCCGAGGCATCGTCGAAACGCATCTCGTAGACGATATCCTTGATGTCGGCGGGGTCGCCGCCGAACAGGGTGACGCCCCACTCGTAGTCGTCGAAGCCGACCGAAGAGGCGATCACTTGCTTGATCTTGCCGGCGTACTCGCGACCGATCTCGCCGTGGGCCGACAGCAGGTCCGCGCGCTCTTCGTACTCGAGGGTGTACCAGTTCTGCTCGGCCGCTCGCTTGCGGTTCATCGGGTAGAAGGAGACGTACTCCGTGTCCGGGATGTCCGGCTTCAGCTTCCCCTCGATGTACCGGCGGATCCCCTCGTCGGTCTCTTCCTCGTCGTCGTCGAAGTAGCTGTCCGAGACGTAGTCGGACACCTCAGTCACCGACACGTACGAGGTCGGCTGCTCGGTGAACTCCGCCAACGCCGTCGACTCGAAGCGGCGCTCGGCCGCCGACAGCGCATCGAGCGTCGGCCGGAAGTGGACGACCATGAGGTCGGCCTTGTGGCCGAGCACGGAGAACACGGCCGAGGCGCCCTCCTCGGCGTCGACGACGCGCTCGTGCTCCTCGAGGTACGCGACGCCCTCCTCGACGGCCAACTCGCGCTCGCGCTCCGGCGCCGCGCGCCACGCGTCCCAGTCGACGGTTCGGAAGTCGTGCAGCGCGTACCAACCTTCTTCGGTGCGTGGGGGCTTCGCCATGCGCGCAGTTCGAGTGCAAGGGGCTTGTGGCTTGCGTCACCGCGGCGGCGACGCGGTCGCCGCGACCGATCGCCGGCGGCGGCGCCCCCATCGCCATCCGCTCTCGTCCGACTCGGCCGGGTCCCCGTCCGCGACCGAGTCCGCGATCCGCGCGACGGTGGGATCGAAGTGCCGACGGCGCGGGAGACCCGAACCCCTTTGGCCGCCGATGACCTGTCCCCGATAATGAACACGCTCCTGTGGGTCCTCGTGGGAGCCCTCGCGTACTCCGTCGTCCTCATGGCGCTGTACACGAGGGGCTATCTCCCGGACGCCGTGCGCGTCCAGGGGCCGCTGACGACGATCCACACCCAACGCGGTCGCGCGTTCCTCAACTGGCTCTCGGGTCCACGGCGGTTCTGGCGGGCCTGGAGCAACCTCGGCGTCGGCATCGCCGTCGTCGTCATGGTCGGGATGTTCGCCTTCCTCGTGTGGTCGGCGCTCGCCACCCTCCAGAGCCCGGTGCAGACGCAGGCGAACCAGCCCTCGAACTTCCTCATCATCCCCGGCGTCAACGACTTTCTCCCGCTGGCGGTCGCGCCCGAGATCGTCTTCGGCCTGCTGATCGCCCTCGTCGTCCACGAGGGGGGTCACGGGCTGTTGTGCCGCGTCGAGGACATCGACATCGACTCGCTCGGGCTCGTCCTCCTCACTGTTGTCCCCGTCGGCGCGTTCGTCGAGCCCGACGAGGAGAGCCAGGCGAACGCCGACCGGGGCGCCAGAAGCCGGATGTTCGCCGCCGGCGTCACGAACAACTTCGCCGTCACCGCCGTCGCGTTCGCGCTGCTGTTCGGTCCGGTCATCGCCTCGATCACCCCCGCAGCCGGCCTCGCGGTCGGCGGCGCGTACGCGGGAGCGCCGGCGGCCGAGGCCGGCATCGAGGGCGGTGACCGCATCACCGCCGTCGGCGGGACGCCGGTGTCGGGCCCCGACGAGTTCCGCGCGGTGCTGTCGGAGGCGCCGGCGACCGTCGAGGTGACGATCGACGGCGAGCGGACGGTCTCCCTCAAGCGCCGGGTCACCGTGGTCGGCGCCGTCGAGGGCAACCCCCTCGGGCTCTCGGTCGACGCCGGGGACGGCGCCACGACGATCACCGCGATTAACGGGACTGGCGTCCGGACGATCGCCGAGTTCCGCGAGCTCGCTCGCGAGCACGAGATTGCGCGGGTCGCCACCTCCGAGGGCGAGGCTGTCGCGCCGCTGGGGGCGTACGTCACGAACGTCTCCGAGACCGGCCCGCTGGCCAACCAGACGAACCTCTCGGGACCGCTCACCGTCACCCGGATCGACGGGCAGCGGGTCCTCGATTACGGCGACCTCGACAGGGCCCTCTCGGGCGACACCCGCGACGCCGGCGACACGGTGACGCTGCGGGTGTACGCCGACGGGCAGTTCCGCGAGGTCGACGTGACGCTCGGCGGCACCGACGCCGACCCGCGCGTGGGGATCGTCGTCACCCGCGGCGTCTCCGGCGTCGTCGTCGACGACCTCGGGATCCAGCGCTACCCAGCCGAGGCGTACCTCGCCCTGCTCGGGGGCGACGGCAAGCTCCCGCCCGGCCTTGGCGGGCTCGCCGGCACGCCCCTCGGGCTGGTGTACGCCGCGCTGTTGCTCCCGCTCGCCAGCGCCGTCTCCGCGGCGCTCCCGTACAACTTCGCGGGCTTCTACGGCGAGTTCGCGGGCTTCTACGACGTGACCGGACCGCTCGGCGCGCTCGGCGAGGGGCCGGTGTTCCTCCTCGCGAACGTGCTGTTCTGGACCGGCTGGATCAACATCCAGCTGGGGATCTTCAACTGCATCCCCGGCTACCCGCTCGACGGGGGGCGGATCCTCCGCATGGGCGCCGAGGGGCTCGTCTCCCGGCTCCCGGTCGCGAACCGCAATCGGATGGTGACGACGCTCACCACGTCGATCGGCGTCACGATGCTGGCGGCGCTGCTGGTCATCGTGTTCGCCCCGCAGTTCCTCTAGTCGATGGAACGCGCGCCGCGTCGCCGACGCCGCGACGCTACGCGTCTGTTCCGCCGTCGGCGGCCGTCTCCTCGGCCCGCGTTCCGTCGACGCCGTCGTCCTCCGTCCGGTCGTCCTCGTCCTCGTTCCCGGGAGCGTCCGCGTCGCCCCGGCGCGCGTGGAACTCCTCGGGCGTGTCGGGGACGCGCTCGAACTCGCCGAAGTCCCGCTCGTGGTGGCGGATCACCTGCTCGGCGATCCAGCCGGAGTACTCGCCATCGAAACACCAGTCGTCGTCGGACGGGTCGACGTGGAAGCGGTCGTCGGTGGCGAACGCGACGTACATGTGATAGAAGCCGAGGATCACGTCCGCGAAGTCGCGCGCCTTCCCGCCCACCTCGCTGCGCTTCTCCGCGAGGTGCCCGTGTCCTTCGTCGGTGAGTGCGAAGTACTTCCTATCCGGTTCGTCCTCGCGCTCGATCCGCTCTGCGTACCCCTCTTCCTCGAACTTGTAGAGGATCGGGTAGACGGAGCCGTAGGACGGCTCCCAGTGGCCGCCGCTGATGTCGGTGATCTCCTTGAGGATCTCGTAGCCGTAGCGCGGCTTCTCTTCGAGGAGCTCTAGCACGATGTACGAGATGAGGCCACGCGGCGGGCCGCTCTTCCGCATCACCTCACGTTTCCGGCGTCGTCCACTAAGGGTTTCGGTCGCCGAAACCGCCGCTCACTCCCCGGTCAGTTCGTCTCGCGGCCGATCGCGATTCACCGCGTTTCGAACGCACGTGGGGTCGCCGCGGGCGACGCCGCTACGCTTCGCGGCGCAGCCGCCCGACGACGAACTCGCGCTCCAACTCGCCGAGGAACTCGCCCAGCCGCGGGCCCTGCGTCTCGTCGAAGAACAGCCGGTAGCCGGCGGCGAAGAAGTCGCCGACCGCCACGTCGTGGCGGCGCGCGGTCTCGTAGATCTCGCCTTGGATCTCCTCGCCGTCGTGGCCCTGTTCGACGAACGCCGCGAGGTCGTCGAGCGCGGCCTCGACGGCCGGCTCGAAGTCGTGGTCGGGAAGCGCCGACTGGAGCCGGTAGTTGTACTCGTTGTCACAGCGCTGTGCCCACCGGCGAGCGCGCTCGACGCGGTCGAGCGCGTCCTCGATGGCCCACTCGGGCGTGTCCTCGGTGAAGTGCCCCTCGTCTTTGGCCAACTGGATGCGGAACTCGCGGTCGTCGACCATCCCCAGCACCGCCGCGAAGGTGTACGGAAGGCGAACGCGTCCCTCGCGCACCTCGTCGACGACGAACGGGTACGCCCGCTCGGCGAACGCCGCGAAGCGCTCGTCGGGATCAGCCTCTCCGAAGTACGCCCGCTCGAAGCGGTCGAACTCGTTGACCAACTGGTCCAGCCGCTCGACGTCGAAGTCCTTCGCCTTCTTCGGGTTCCGGACGAAAAAGTAGCGCAGCACCTCCGGCTCGATCAGGTCGAGCACCTCCTGGACGGTGACGACGTGGCCCTCCGAGGAGGACAGCGATTCGCCGTTGAGCGTGAACCACTCGTACACCATCGGGACGGGCGGCTCGGTCCCGAGCACCTCCCGGGCAATGTCGACGCCGCTGGGCCACGACCCCTCGGCGTGGTCCTTCCCGAACGGCTCGAAGTCGACGCCCAGCACCTCCCACTGGGCGGGCCACTCGAAGCGCCACGGGAGCTTCCCCTCGCGGAACGAGGCGACGCCCCCGTGGCCACAGCCCTCCATGAAGCGGTCGCCGGCCTCGATTCCCGAACAGCGGTAGTGGACCTCGCGGGCCTCGAGGTCGACTTCGGTCACGTCCTGCGTCAGCATGCCGCACTCGGAGCACTGCGGCATGAACGGGACGTAGTCCTCGTCGACCTTGTCCTGGTACGTGCCGAGCGTCTCGCGTGCGGCGTCGGCGTTACGGAGCACGCGCTCGACCACGTCGTCGAACGTGCCGTCGGCGTACAGATCCGTGTTTGACACCATCTCGACGGGGATGTCGAGCGCCTGGGCGTCGGCCTCCAACAGCGCCGCGAAGTGCGCGGCGTAGGAGTCGTGACCGTCCTCGAAGGGGTCCGGGATGTCCGTGTACGGCTTCCCGAGGTTCTGGCCGAGCGCGCCGGCGTTCACGTCGCCCAGTTCCACGACGTTGCCGTCGGTGTCGGCCAGCTTCCGGGGGAGCTTGCGGAGGGCGTCCTTGTCGTCGCTGGTGAACACCTGCCGGACCTCGTGGCCGCGCTCGCGCAGCACCTCGGCGACGAAGTAGCCCCGGATGATCTCGTTGAAGTTCCCAATGTGGGCGATGCCCGAGGGAGAGACGCCGCCCTTGATCACAATCGGCTCGTCGGGGTCGCGCGCCTCGACGGCGTCCGCGACCTCGTCGGCCCAGAAGGCGCGGTGCTCGCCCCCGTCGTCGTCGTCGCCGTCGCCGCCGCGACTCCCGACGGCGTGCGGGTCGACGCCGGGGTCGTCGCCGCGTCCGGTCCTGCTGCTCATCGTTGCGCCCAGTAGGACGGCTCTGCGCCGCCGGCGGGAACCACGTCGGTTCCGGTGTGCTCGCCGCGCAGTACCGCGTTCTCGACGGCTTCGGGATCGTGGCCGTCGAGCACGACCGCCCGCATTCCGGCCCGCTGGATGAGCTTCGCCGCCAGCAGGTCGACCGGGGCGGAGGCGCCGGCGTCGCGGCTCATCGGCACGATGACCTCCACGAGTTCCTCGGGCGTCAGCTCGGCGAACTGCTCGGCCGTCTCGTCGACGTTCGGGTCGGCGTCGTAGATACCGTTCGCGCCCGTCGCGTACACGAGGAGGTCGGCGTCGACGTACTCCGCGAGCGCCGCCGCGACGGCGTCGGTCGTCTGCCCCGGCGTCACCCCACCCATCACCGACACGTCGCCGCGGCGGATGGCGTCGGCCGCCTCGTCGTAGTCGTGTGCCGGCGACGGGTCGACCGACGACCCCAGCGCCGTGATGAGCAGGCGCGCGTTCACCCGCGTCACGTCGATGCCGAGCTGGTCGAGCTGGACCTCGTTGGCGTCGAGATCGCGGGCCGCGCCGATGTAGTCGCGCGCGACGCCGCCCCCGCCGACGACGACCCCCAGCTCACAGCCCTCGTCGACCAACCGCTCGATGGCGTTCGCGTACGCCGCCACGCGTCCGGCGTCAAGCTCCGGCGCGAGGACGCTCCCGCCGAGCGATAAAACGACTCTCATTGCTCCCGCCTACCCCCGTTTCGCTCTTAAGGCTCCCGGAGCGGTCCCGGCTCGGTACCGACTGTCAGGCGCCGAACCGCCCGAACCACGCGCCCGGACCGAAGGACTAAGCCGGTCGCTGGCCCTCCCTGAGACATGCGCACGCTCTCGCTGGTCGGCCCCGGTACGGCCGACCTCCTCGACCCGCTGGCCGCGCGCCTCGACGGTCGCGTTGCGACCGTCCGACGCGACGACGGGATCCCCACCGGCACCGAGACCGGCGAAGACGCGGCCGACACCGACTACCGGCTCGGCGACGACGGCGCCTGGACCGCCGCCGGGACGGACGACTCGTTCGACGACGTGCTCGACCGGCTCGCCCCCGACTACGACTACGCGCTCGTCACGGGGTTCTCCCGGCTCCGCCTCCCCACCGTCGTCGTCGGCGACGAGGCGGTTCCGGGCGACGAGATCCGCCGCGCCGCCGACGCGAGCGACCTGTCCCTCGACGACCTCGTAGACGCCGTCGAGACGGCCGAACCGCACGTCACCCTCGAAGCGCTCGTCGACGAGGCGAAAGCGAGCGAGTACGCCGACCGATCGGGCGCGATCGCAACGTTCACCGGCCGCGTCCGCGCCAAAGACGACGCCGACGACGAGCGAACGGAGGTGCTGGAGTTCGAGAAGTACGAGGGCGTCGCGGCCGACCGGATGGCCCGCATCGAGCGGGAGCTCGAGGCGCGCGAGGGCGTCTTCGACGTGCGGATGCACCACCGAGTCGGCGTCGTCGCCGACGGCGAGGATATCGTCTTCGTCGTCGTGCTCGCGGGCCACCGGACCGAGGCGTTCCGGACCGTCGAGGACGGGATCAACCGCCTCAAAGACGAGGTGCCGATTTTCAAGAAGGAGACGACCGAGGCCGACGAATTCTGGGTGCACGAGCGGTCGCAGTAGCGTCCCGGTCCGATTCAGTGACGATCCGCCGGCGGCGCGCGCTGGCGTGCTGTCAGTTAAATTCGCGAGAATAACTGAGAATTAATCGTCATACGACTGCACTCGGATGCCAGTTGAACGAATCGAGATAGCGAGCTTAGAAGATAGAATAAAATTTCTAAGGGTCTCTAAAAGATTCGTAAAACGTCCTTCAAACGACGTTTCACGGCAGAAATCCCCTGAATGGAGCCGAATCGCGGTCAACGGACTCGACTTTATATACCCTCCGACGGCCGTAGGGAGAAGCGAGGTGACACAATGAGCGCAACCGTGCAACCCTCCGACACCGACCGCGCCTCGACTGACGGCCCCACCAAGGAGGAACGCCTCGCGGCGTTCCTGCGCGAGAAGGCCGAGAACGGTGAACTCTACTTCAAGAGCAAGTTCATCGCCGACGAGGTCGGCCTCTCGCCGAAGGAGATCGGCGCCCTGATGGTGAAACTCAAAGACTCCGCGTGCGGCTTCTCCATCGAGAAGTGGTCGTACACGTCCGCGACCACGTGGCGGATCGAGCCCGCGAACTGACGCCCGGACCCGACGCACCGATCCGCACGCCCTGATCGGTCCCCCTCCGAGGCACGGGCGGTCCCCGCACCGGTGTTTTCGGCGCTGTCCGTTCGGACGTGGTCCTTCCAGTCTATCGGGTGGGCGCCGAGGACTTATCCCCTTTCGCCGCAAACCGCCGCCGATGAGCGAGGCGGCCACCGACGACTATCCCCGCCCTCCGGAACTCGACGCCGTCTTCCACTGTTCGGAGATCCGGCGGGACGGCGATCGGGTGCTCTACTACGGGGTCAGCGACGTGAGCGAGCGGGAGTTGGTTCGCCGCGTCTGGCCCGCGTTCCGCGAGGCCGGCTACGAGGTGCAGGTCGTCGCCGGCGACGGGGGACTCGACGTCGTCGTCGCCCGGCCGTACTCCGACGGGATCGACGGCGTCCCGTGGGTGAACGTCGCGTTGCTGGTCACGACGATCGCGTCGACGCTGCTCGTGGGCGCCACCGCGTGGTACTACGTTCCGTTCTCCACGATCCAGAAGAACCCGCTCGCGGTCCTGCAGGCGTGGCCGTTCACCGCGGCCGTCCTCGGGGTCCTGCTAACGCACGAACTCGGCCACTACGCGCTCGGCCGGTACCACGGCGTCGACGTGTCGCTGCCGTACGTCATCCCGTTCATCCTCCCGTTCGGAACGATGGGCGCGATCATCCGGATGCGCGGGCAGATGCCCGACCGCGAGGCGCTGTTCGACATCGGCGTCGCGGGGCCGCTCGCGGGACTCGCCGCCACGATCGTCGTCACTGTCGTCGGGCTCTCGCTGGGGCCGTTCACCGTCCCCGAGTCGGTGCTCGGCGGCGGGCAGGTGATCGTGTTCAACAACCCGCCGCTGCTGGACCTGATCGCCGCGGCGCTGAACCAGCCGACCGGCTACACTGACCCCACGAAGACGGCGCACCCGGTGATCATGGGGGCGTGGGTCGGGATGTTCTTCACCGTGCTCAACCTCTTGCCAGTCGGGCAGTTGGACGGCGGCCACATCGTCCGCGCGATGGTCGGCCGCCGCCAGGAGACCGTCGCCGCGCTCGTGCCCGTCGCGCTGTTCGGGCTCTCGGCGTACCTCTATGTCGTCCGCGACCTCGGGCTCAACGAGTCGGTCGGACTGTGGGCGTTCTGGGGGCTGTTCTCGGCGTTCATCGCCTATCGCGGCCCGGCGAACCCCGTCGACGACTCGGCGCTGGGTCCGACGCGGATGGCGATCGGCGTGGTCACGTTCGCGCTGGGACTGCTGTGTTTCATGCTCGTCCCGATCCAGGTGACGACGCTGTGACCCCGTGATCGGTCGCCGGCGCCGTGGCCGGAGCAGGCAGTGGATACCCGACTCACTCCTCGCCGTGGCCGTACCCCCGATCGGGGAGCGGTTCGCCGTCCATCCGGACCCCGTCCCAGGTCACGTTCCCGATCACGGTGATCAGCGTCGGTGAGGCCGCCCGCGCCGCCTCCACATCATCGCTCGCGAGCGTGAACACCAGCTCGAAGTCCTCGCCGAAGTACAGCGCCGCCGACCGCCGCTCCTCGGGGTCGTCGAACGCCTCGCGGACCGCATCGTCGACGGGGACGTACGACTCGATGATATCCATCCCGAGATCCGCCACGTCGCTCGCCTCCACGAGCTGGTGCAGCGACCGCGCGAGCCCGTCGCTGGAGTCCATCATCGCCGTCGCGTACGGCCGAAGCGCGACCCCGGCGGCGACGCGGGGGGTGAACCGAAACAGCTCGGTTCCGCGCTCCGCGTCGCCCGTCTCGAACGCGCGGATGGCGGCGGCGCTGCGGCCGAACGCACCGGTGACGCACACCGCGTCGCCGCGCTCGGCGCCGCCGCGGCCCACCGGGTCGTCGGTCGATCCGAGCGCGGTCGTGGCGACGGTGAACTCGTCGTGGCGGTCGAGGTCGCCGCCGACGTACTCGGCGTCGACCGCCTCGCACACCGCCCGGGCGCCGCGCACGAAGTCGTCGACATCGTCGGGGTCGAACCGCGGCGCGCCGTAGGCGGCCACGGCCGCGTCCGCGTCGGCCCCCATCGCGGCCACGTCCGACAGCGAGGCGCCGACCGCCCGCCAGCCCGCCGTGTAGCGGTCGACACCCGTGGGGAAGTCGGTCGTCTCGTGGAGCATGTCGGTCGTGAGCACCCGGTCGCCGACGACCGCGCAGTCGTCGCCCGCGCCCGGGAGGGTCTCCGACAGCCGAGCGAGCGCCTCGCGTTCGTCCATTGAGCGTTCGTTTTCGCCCCGACTCCTACGGTGTTTCCCTTCGCGGTGACCGCGTCGAACCCGGAACGCCAGCCGACATCGGCACTCGGTCGCGCCTCCCGGTTTCGGAGGCTTGAAGCGGCCGCCCGGCGACCATCGAGACATGGATTCGGACCAGCTCCGCGCCACGGTCGTCGGCTTTCTCGGCGCGTTTGCGGTCCTCGGTGCGCTCCTGTCTCTCGTCGGTGTCGGTGACCTCGTGGACGTTCTTCAGAGCGCATCGCTCGAGATCGTCGCGCTTGTCGTCGTCGTCACCGTTGGCTGGCTCACCGCGTGGTCGGTCGCGCTCAGGACCGTGCTCGGAGTGTTGGGGATCCGGCTGTCAGTCGTCCGCTCGTTTCTGGTGTTCAGCGGCGCGATGTTCTCCAACAACATCACGCCGTTCGGCCAGGCCGGCGGCGAGCCCGTCGCCGCGCTGCTCATCGCGAAGGTCGCCGACACCGAGTACGAACGCGGACTCGCCGCCATCGCCAGCGTGGACACCCTCAATTTCGTTCCCTCCATCACGCTTGCGCTCGTCGGCGCGGCGTACTTCGCCACCGAGACGACCTTCGGAGCGCGGCTCCGGTTCGCGACCGCGGTCGTCGTCGCGCTGGCGCTGCTCGTCCCGGGGCTCGTCTATCTGGGCTGGCGAAACCGCTACGCGCTCGAATCGCGCGTCGTCAGCACGGTCGTGCCGGTGATCAGTCGGGTCACGGACGTCCTGCCGGTGATCTCCGCTCCGACCGAGGAGTCGATCGAGTCGCGGATCGGCCACTTCTTCGGCGCCATCGAGCGGGTCGCAACCGACCGCACCGGCATCGCGGTCTCGCTGGCGGCCTCGTCGCTCGGGTGGGTGTTCCAGATGATCGGACTGTACCTCGCGTTTCAGGCGATCGACCAGCCCGTGCCGTTCTCGGCGATGCTGTTCGTCGTTCCCATGGGTGCCATCGCGGGCATCACGCCACTGCCGGGCGGCGCTGGCGGCATCGAGGCGGTGCTCGTCGCCGTGCTCGTGGCGCTCCCCTCCGTGTCGGTCTCCGCGACGGCCGCCCTCGGCGCGGTCGTCATCTATCGGGCCGCCGTCTACTGGGTGCCGGTGATAATCGGCGGCACCGTCGTGAGCGTGATCGGCGCCGACAGCATCGGATGACATCCTCATCGCAGTTGTACCCGGTAGTTGCTGGGGATCCCCGCACTGGCTGGTAGTTGCTGGGGATCCCCGCACCGGATGGGTCCTCCCACCGGCTGTGCGATCAGCGGGTCGCGATCGGGATCGGAGACGCGGGTCGGACCTCGTGGACGCCTCACACGCGGCGGGTGATACGACGGCTTTAAACGGAACGACGGTGAAATCGCCCGTATGGTTACCCTCTACGACGTCCCGACGGCGGACCTCAACGACGAGGTCGCCGCTCGACTGGAGGATCGCATCGAGCAGCCGGAGTGGGTGCAGTTCACCAAGTCCGGTCAGGACCGCGAGCTCCCGCCCCAGCAGGAAGACTTCTGGTTCCGCCGCGCGGCCTCGCTGCTGCGCAAGGTCGCCGACCGCGGCCCCGTCGGCGTCGAGCGCCTCGCCACCGAGTACGGTGGCGCCAAGCGCGGCTCGAACCGCTACGTCGTCTCTCCGCCGAACCACGAGGGCGGCTCGCGGAAGATCATCCGCGTCGCGCTCCAGCAGCTCGAAGAGGAGGAGTTCGTCGAGACCGCGCAAGGCGAGGGCCGCCGCGTCACCGACGAGGGTCGCTCGTTCCTCGACGAGGCCGCCGGCGACGTGCTCGAGGAGCTCGACCGCCCCGAGCTCGAACGCTACGCGTAAGCCGACGGTCGCACACGAGGTGTTCGATCGCCGGCCGTGTCACCAGCGATTCGCGACCCGGCGTCGACCGCCTCGTCGCGGTCACTGCGTCCGCTGGACGCCGCCGTCGCCCGCGTACCCACAATTGTTTTGCCCGCGCACCGGCAACGTTCCGTCGACATGAGCGAGAACCCCGACGACGAGCGACTGGAGGAGCTGCGCGAGCAGAAGATGCAGGAGCTCCAAGAGCAGGCGCAGGGACAGGGACAAGACCAGGAGGCCCAACAGGCAGCCCAGGAACAGGCCGAGCGCCAGCAGGAGGCGCTGCTCAAGCAGTACCTCACCGACGGCGCGCGCCAGCGACTCAACGCAGTCGAGATGAGCAAGCCCGACTTCGCCGCGCAGGTGAAACAACAGGTCACGGCGCTGGCGAAGAGCGGCCGAGTGAACGGCCGCATCGACGAGGACCAGATGAAGGAGCTGCTGCGCGAACTGCAGCCGGACCAGAAGAGCTTCGACATCCGCCGCCGCTGACGCACGCGTGGACCTCGCGCTCTGCTACAGCGGCGGGAAAGACTCCTCGCTCGCCGCGCTCGTCCTCGACCGCTTCTATGACGTGACGTTGGTCACGGCCCACTTCGGCGTCACCGATGACCACGAACACGCGCGCCGGGCCGCCGAGGCGCTCGGCTTTCCGTTCGAGACCCACGACCTCGACCGCGAAGTCGCCCGCGAGGCCGTCGACCGGATGCGCGCGGACGGCTTCCCCCGTAACGGGATCCAGCGCGTCCACGAGCACGCACTGGAGTCGGTCGCCGGCCGCGACGTGGACGCCGTCGCCGACGGCACCCGCCGCGACGACCGCGTCCCCTCGATCTCCCGGGCGTTCGCCCAGAGCCTGGAGGACCGCCACGGCGTCGACTACATCTCCCCCCTCTCGGGGTTCGGCCGCGGCGCCGTCGACCGCCTCGTCGACGCCACGCTTGACGTGGAATCGGGGCCATCCGAGGAGGTACCCAAGGCCGATTACGAGGGCGAACTGCGCGCGCTCTTGCGCGAGGAGGCCGGCGACTCGGCGGTCGCCGAGGTGTTCCCCGACCACGAGCAGACGTACGTGCGCGGGACGCGCTGACCGGCAAGCGGCGGGGTTATCAGGCCGCCGAGCCGACTCCGCGCCGTGTCCGCACTCGTCACCCCCGGCATCGCCGTCGCCGTCGCCGCGGCGGTGCTGTGGGGGGTCTACCTCTTCGCGCTGAAGCGCTATGTCGCCGGCGTCCCCGCGACCGTGCTCACGGTGCTCGTCAACGTCTGCGCGCTGACGTGGTACGCCCCGATTGCCGTCACCCGGCTATCGGCGGACGTGCTTCCCGACCCCGCGACTCTCGGCGCGCCCGCCGTGCTCGCGCTCGCCGGAGCCGTCCTCGGTGTCGGCGTCGGTTTCGTCCTGTTCGTGAACGCGCTCGCGCTCGGCGAGGTGTCGTACGTCACGCCGATCAACAAGGTCGTCCCCGTGTTCGTCCTCCCGCTGGAGCTGCTCTTGTTGGGGGCCGACCTCCCGCCGCTGGCGTTCGTCGGCGTCGCCGTCGTCACCGCGGCGGTGTACGTCGCCAACTACCGCGGCGGCGACCCGCTTGAACCCCTCCGGCGGGCGGTCTCGGCTCAGCCCGCGCAGCTCGCGCTGCTGTCGGCGGTCGCGTACGCCGTCGGCGACGTGGCCAAGCGCGCCGTCCTCGACCGGGTCGGCCTCCCGCCGGAGGCGCTCGTCGTCGTCGTGCTCGGCGGGGTGCTCCTCCTCTTGTTCCCGCTTGCGGTCCGCGATTGGGAGGCCGACCGGTCGTGGGAGACGCCTGCGCCGACGTTCCTCGCGCTGGGGCTGGTCGTCGCGACGGCCGAACACCTCACGAGCGTCGCGTTCGCCGCGCTCCCCGCGAGCATCGCCTCGCCGGTGATCAACACGCAGGCGGTCGTCGCGGTCGTGCTCGGCGGCGTGTTCCTCGGGGAGCGCCGGCTCGGCGCCCGCCTCGTCGCCGCCGCGCTTGCGGTCGTCGGCGTCGGGCTGCTCGCGGTTTGAGCGCGGAACGGCCGGGGGACCGCTCCGACCGCGACGGCGAACCACGGGGTTAAACTCCCGGACGCGCGAGGTACCCGGTAATGCCAACGTACGAGCGCCTGAAGGGGTTCCGCGACTTCTATCCCCCCGAGATGGCCGTCCGTCGCGAGGTGACCGACACACTGGAGTCGGTCGCGCGCGGTTACGGCTTCCGCGAGATCGACACGCCCCGGCTGGAGCCGGCGGAGATGTGGACCGACAAGTCCGGCGACGACATCGTCGACGAGCTGTACGCCTTCGAGGATCACGGCGGCCGCCACGTCACGCTCTCGCCGGAGTTGACGCCCACTGTCGCGCGGATGTACGCCGCGAAGGCCCAGGCGCTGTCCAAGCCGGTGAAGTGGTTCTCGACGCGTCCGTTCTGGCGCTATGAGGCCGTCCAGCAGGGTCGGTTTCGCGAGTTCTCCCAGACGAACATCGACATCTTCGGCTCGGCGGAGCCGGAGGCGGACGCCGAGGTGCTCGCGACCGCGGCAGACGCGCTCACCGAGCTCGGCCTGTCGGCCGACGACTTCGAGTTCCGCGTCAGCCACCGCGACATCCTCGGGTCGCTGCTGCGCTCGTTCGACTCGGACGTGGACGTGCGCGCGGCCATCCGCGCGGTCGACAAGTCCGAGAAGGTCGACGAGGCGGAGTACCTCGACCTGCTCCACGACGCCGGCCTCGCCTTCGACGAGGCGCGGGAGTTCGACGACCTGCTCGGCGTCGGCGACCCCGCCGACCTCGACGGGCTCACCGACTTTGCGCCCGACTCCGCGGAGCTCGCGGCCGCCGTCGACAACCTCCGGGCGGTCCTCGCGGCCGCCGACGACTTCGGCGTCGGCGAGCACTGCGACCTCTCGCTGCGCACCGCCCGCGGGCTCGACTACTACACCGGCGCGGTCTTCGAGTGCTTCGACGCGACCGGCGAGATCGGTCGCTCCGTCTTCGGCGGCGGCCGCTACGACGACCTCATCGAAGAGTTCGGCGGCCAGCCCACGCCCGCGGTCGGCGTCGCCCCCGGGCACGCGCCGATGGGGCTCCTTCTGGAACGTGCGGGCGTCGCCCCGGAGGCGGCCATCGAGACGGACTACTACGTGCTGCAGGTCGGCGATACCCGGGCGACGGCCGCCCGGATCGCCCGCGACCTCCGGAGCCGGGGCCACGTCGTCGAGTCGGACGTGTCGGACCGCAGCTTCGGCGCACAACTGAACTACGCCGACTCGATCAACGCTGAGACGGTCGTCATCGTCGGCGAGCAGGACCTCGCGAACGACGAGGTGACGCTGAAGGACATGGCCTCCGGCGACCAGACGACCGCGCCGGTCGACGAGTTCCCGGGCGGGTTCGACCGGCCGACGTTCGACGACTTCGCGTAATGGCGACCCGCCGGGCGTACCGCGTCGCCTACGACGGCCGCCCCTTCTTCGGCTTCCAGCGCCAGCCCGACGTGCCGACCGTCGAGGACGCGCTGCTGGACGCGCTCCGGGCGCTCGATGTCCTCGGGCACGACGCCGACACCCCGCCGGGGTACGCCGCCGCCGGCCGCACCGACCGCGGCGTCTCGGCGGTCCGCCAGACCGTCGCCTTCGACGCCCCGGCGTGGCTCACTCCGCGGGCGTTCTCCAGCGAACTCCCCGCAGCCGTGCGGGTGTGGGCTGCCGCCGACGCGCCCGTCGACTTCCACGCGACCCACGACGCCGTCCGCCGGACGTACCGCTATCACCTCCACGCGCCGGGCGCCAACCTCGCCCGCGCCCGCGCGGCGGCCGAAGCCCTGTCGGGCGAGCACGACGTGCACAACCTCACCAGCGACCCCCGCGGGCCGAAGACCCGCCGAGACCTCTCGCTGTCGGTCGATGCCGGGCGGGGCGAGGGGGCGCTCGCCGTCGGCGACCCGGAGCCCGTCGACGCCGGCGACGACTTCCTGACCCTCACCGTCGCCGCCGGGGGCTTCCCGCGTGAGTTCGTCCGCCGGGTCGCCGCGGTCGTCCGGGGCGTCGCCGTCGACAACACCGGACTCGACCGGATCGAGGAGCTCCTCGGCGACGAGGCGCTGTCGGGACCGCGCGGCGTCGCGCCCGCGCCCCCCGAACCCCTCGTGCTCGCCGACGTTACCTACCCCGACCTCGACTTCGTGCCGGACCCCGAGGCGGTCGCGGCGCTGCGGGCCGTGTTCGGTGAGCGCCGGGTCGCCGCGATCGCCCGGAGCCGAGCGCTCGGCGACGTGGTGGACGCCGTCGACGCCGCGAGCGACGCCGCGTCGGAGGCTGCGAGCGACGCGGTCGAGTGATCGTCGGTCGGCGCGACCGCGGTCACTCCCACCCCTCGGGCCAGAGGCCAGCCGCCTTCATCCCCGGTTCGAACTCCGCGTTCCGGAACGCCTCCTCGAGTTCGTAGGGATCGAGCACCGGCACGTCGGTCGCCTCGTCGGCCAGCTCTCGGACGAGGAGCGCCGCGAGGACGCCGTGCTCGCGGATGCAGCGGTCGTCGACCTTGTCTCGCGTGTCGGCGTGCGTGTGGCCCCACCCCCGGCCGCGCTCGCCGCTGTCGGAGTGGAACTGCAGCGACGCGACGCCCCGGCGGACGAACGGCCACTGGTCGGAGAACGGGTGCGGCTCCTCGTGCACCGCGATCGGCTGGCGGGTCCGGTCTGCCACCCGCCGGGCCGTCCGCGCGGTCGCCTCGGAGGTGTGCGTCATCGCGACGAGATCGCGGAAGCGACCCGCCCCGTCGAGGTTGACGACTGCCTTCACCGTGTCCAGGTCCGTCGTCGCCGCGAGGTGCTCGGAGCCGAGCAGCCCCGTCTCCTCGCAGCCGACGGCGGCGAACCGGACGCCGATGTCGAGGTCGGCGGCCGAGAGCACCGACGCCGCCGCAAGCAGCGTCGCGACGCCGCAGCCGTTGTCCAGCGCCCCTTCGGCGATGTCGTGGCCGTCGTAGTGCGCGAGGACGAGCACGTACTCGTCGGTCCGCGGGCCGGTGTGCGCGAGCACGTTCTGCGACTCGTCGGGGACCGTCTCGGCGTCGACCGACAGGTCGATTTCCCCGCCCTCGTCCGCGTACTCGGTGAGCCACGCGCCCGTCTCCTTGCTCACCCCGACCGCCGGGATCGCGGCCTCCTCGCCGAAGGTGAGCGACCCCGTCGGCGGTAACTGGCCGGGCACGTGGTTGACGAAGACGAACGCGTCCGCGCCCGCCTCCGCCGCAGTCCCGAACTTCTCCATCCGGTGGATGAACCGCGACTCGCTGGGCGTCGTCGTCGACGCGACGGCGACTTTCCCTTCCACGTCGACCGCGTCGATCTCTTCGGGCGTGCCGTACCCCACGTCGACGAGCTCGCCGGCGGCGTCGCCGGCGGGGCTGTACGGCAGCGCGATCGCGTCGAACGCGCGCTCGGCCGGGGCGGTCACGCGCAGTTCGGTCCCCCCGCGGCGCCACGCGGGCGCGTCAAACGACTGCCGGCGCACGCGCTCCAGTCCGCGCTCGTCGAACGCGTCGGCGACGAGGTCGGCGGCGCGTTCCTCCCCCGCGCTGGCGCCCATTCGGCCGCCCAGCGCGGTCAGCTCAGTGATGAACTCCCACGGCGCGGTGTCGGTCCAGACGCGTCCGACCGCCGCGGCGAGGTCGTCGTCGAGGTTCATAGACGAGACGCTCGCCGGCCGCGGGCTAAAAGCCGCGGGTGTTGGCGGGTGCCGCGGGCCGTCGGTAGTCCGATCGGAACGCGGATCGAGCCGCGAGAAATTTACGTATTGTAAAAACGAATTTGTCTGTGGTAAACGGTACTCTCGAAAGTAGGAAATCTTATCACTCGACGGCGGCGATCATTTGGTGATGAACAGGTCCGACCAGGACTGGTGGCCAGAACAGCTGAGCTTGGATATCCTCGACCAGAACGCCCGCACGTCGGACCCGATAGGCGAGGAGTTCGACTACGCCGAGGCGTTCGAGACGCTCGACCTCGACGAGGTCAAGGCGGACATCGAGGACGCGTTGACCACCTCCCAGGAGTGGTGGCCCGCAGACTACGGCCACTACGGTCCGCTGATGATCCGGATGGCGTGGCACAGCGCCGGGACGTACCGGACGGTCGACGGCCGCGGCGGCGCGGGCGGCGGCCGCCAGCGGTTCGCCCCCCTCAACAGCTGGCCCGACAATGCGAACCTCGACAAGGCGCGCCGCCTGCTGTGGCCGGTCAAACAGAAGTACGGCAAGAGGCTCTCCTGGGCGGACCTGATGGTCCTGACCGGGAACGTGGCGCTGGAGTCGATGGGCTTCGAGACGTTCGGCTTCGCCGGCGGCCGCGAGGACGCGTACGAGCCGGACCACGCCGTCGACTGGGGGCCGGAAAACGAGATGGAGACGTGGGACCGCTTCGACGAGAACGACGAGCTCAACGAACCCCTCGGCGCCTCCGTCATGGGGCTCATTTATGTCAACCCTGAGGGCCCGGAGGGCGAGCCGGACCCCGAGTGGTCGGCCGAACGCATCCGCACGACGTTCAGTCGGATGGCGATGAACGACAAGGAGACCGCCGCCCTCATCGCCGGCGGCCACACCTTCGGGAAGGTCCACGGCGCGGACGACCCGGAGAACCTCGGCCCCGAGCCCGAGGCGGCGCCGATCGAATCCCAGGGGCTGGGCTGGGAGAACGACCACGAGTCCGGCAAGGGCGCCGACACCATCACCAGCGGCATCGAGGGCCCGTGGACGCAATCGCCCACCGAGTGGGACATGGGCTACCTGAACAATCTGCTCGAGTACGAGTGGGAGCCCCACAAGGGCCCCGGCGGCGCGTGGCAGTGGGAGCCGACCGACGAGTCGCTCCACGGCTCCGCGGAGCCGGCCCACGACGAGGGCGAGGCGACGCCGATGATGCTGACCACGGACGTGGCGCTCAAGCGCGACCCCGACTACCGCGAGATCATCGAGGGGTTCCAGGACAACCCGATGGAGTTCGGGATGACGTTCGCGAAGGCGTGGTACAAGCTGACGCACCGCGACATGGGTCCGCCCGAGCGCTTCCACGGCCCCGAGGTGCCCGACGAGGTGATGATCTGGCAGGACCCAGTCCCGGACGCCGACTACGACCTGATCGACGACGACCAGGCGGCCGAGCTCAAAGCGGAAATCCTCGACGCGGACCTGCCGGTCCCGCAGCTCGTCAAGACCGCGTGGGCGTCGGCGTCGACCTACCGCAACAGCGACAAGCGCGGGGGAGCCAACGGCGCACGGATCCGGCTCCGCCCGCAGCGTGACTGGGAGGTGAACAACCCGGAGGAGCTGGCGACCGTGCTGGACGCCCTCGAGGAGGTCCAGACGGCGTTCAACGAGGCCCAGTCCGGCGACACCCGTGTCTCGCTCGCGGACACCATCGTGCTGGCCGGTAACGCCGCCGTCGAGGAGGCCGCACGGCGCGCGGGCCACGACATCGAGGTGCCGTTCGAGCCCGGACGGACCGACGCCAGCCAGGAGCAGACCGACGCCGAGTCGTTCGAGGCGCTCAAGCCGCGTGCGGACGGCTTCCGCAACTACCAGGCCGACCACGACGACCGGCCGGCCGAGGAGGCGCTGGTCGACAAGGCCGACCTGCTCGGGCTGACGCCGACGGAGATGACGGCGCTGGTCGGCGGCATGCGCGTGCTCGACGCGAACTACGACGGCTCGGACCTGGGCGTTTTCACTGAGGAACCGGGGACCCTCACGAACGACTTCTTCGTGAATCTCCTCAGCATGGACGCCGAGTGGGAGTCCGCCGACGAGGAGGGGGTGTACCAGGCCTGCGACCGCGACACCGGTGAGGTCGTGTGGACCGGCACCCGCGCGGACCTGATCTTCGGGTCGCACTCCCGCCTGCGCGCTATCAGCGAGGTGTACGGCGCCGCCGACGCCGAGGAGAAGCTCGTCGAGGACTTCGTCGACGCGTGGCACGCGGTCATGCGCAACGACCGCTTCGACCTCGAGCAAAAATAACAATACTGGCGGGCGGGTCCGCCACCTGACGCGCCGCTGTGGGGCGCCCCGCCCTCGACGCTCGTCTGCGGTCTCACTCGCGGTCCCTCCTCCCGTTTTGCGGCTCTGCTCACACCGAGAGCGGTGACGGCGTCCGTCGCCAGATCCGATTCGCTATCGCATTATCCGATTTATGAAATCTGCGCGGCGGTTATCTCGTCCGATCTCGACCGTCCGACATGGCGGTCCACGCGCAGGTGATCGGCTGATGCCAGTCGCGCCCAGCTTGCTGGAGCGGCTCGCGTTCCGCGCGAATCTCGCGCCGCCGGCGATCCTCGACGTTCACGGCGCGGCGTCGCTGCACGCGCTCGCGCTCGCCGACGACCTCGGCGTGTTCGGCGCCCTCGACGAGCCGCGCCCGTTGGCGGCGACGGCGGACGCTTTCGGGTGCGACGCGGAGGGCCTGCGAAGCCTGCTCGACGCGCCCGTCGCCGTCGGCTACCTCGGTCGCTCGGGCGACGAGTACTGGCGGACGCGGACGACCGACCGGTGGCTCACGCCCGACGCCGTGAACCGCTCGCTCGGCGACGCCGGACTGGCCACGGTCGAGACGGCTTCCTTCCGTCGCGCACCCGGCGTTCGGCTCCTGCTGGCCGAGCGACCGTACCGTGCCCACGCGCGTCGGCCGTAGAACGGAGGAGCCGTTCGAGCGAAGCGCTTGCGGGCGATTCTGCCGGCTTTGGTTGGCAAGACTTACCACCGCGCACGGGCGAGGACAGAGCATGAGTTCGGTTCCCGAGCGCTCGGAGATCGACGAGGAGTACAAATGGAGCATCGACTCCATCTACGCGGACGACGAGGAGTGGGAGGCGGCCTACGAGGAGGTAGAGGAACGGCTCGACGACCTCCGCGCGTACGAGGGCCGCGCCGCCGAGAGCGCGGCGACCCTTCGCGACCTGCTCGCCACGTACGAGGAGGTGTTCCGCGAGGTGGCGAAGGTGACCTCCTACGCGCGACTGCGCTCGAACGAGGACACCCGCGATCAGGAGTATCAGGCGATGTCCTCGAAGGCGCAGGCGCTGTCGGCGGAGGCGTCCAGCGCGTCGAGCTACCTCGAACCCGAACTGCAGGAACTGGACTGGAGCGACGTGGAGGAGCTGATCGACGAGGAGCCCGCGCTCGCGGAGTACGAGCAGTACCTCGACGACGTGCTGCGGATGAAGCCGCACACACGCTCGGCCGAGGTCGAGGAACTGCTCGCCGACCTGAGCGAGGTCACCGGCGCCGCCGGCGAGGCGTACTCGATGCTGTCGAACGCCGATATGATGTTCCCGACCGTCGAGGACCCCGACGGCGACGACATCGAGATTTCCCAGGGGAACTTTACCACCCTCCTTCAGAAGCCGGACCGCGAGTTCCGTCAGCGCGTCCACGAGGCGTTCTACGGCGAGTGGGAGACGGTCCGAAACACCGTCGGCACGACGCTCGCCAAGAGCGTGAAGAAGGACGTGAAGCTGGCCGAGGCGCGCGACTACGACACCGCCCGTGAGGCGGCGCTCGACGGCCCGAACGTCCCGGTCGAAGTGTACGACACGCTCGTCGACACCGTCCGCGACAACCTCGACTCGCTGGGCCGGCACGCCGACCTGAAGCGGAAGGCACTCGACGTGGACACGCTGGAGATGTGGGACCTGTACATGTCGCTGACGGGCGACGAGGGCCCTGACATCAGCTACGAGGAGGCCAAGGAGCACGTGGTCGAGGCGGTCGCGCCGCTGGGCAAGGAGTACCAGCGGCGGATGGCCGAGGGGCTGGAGTCGCGCTGGGTCGATGTGTACGAGAACCGCGGGAAGCGCTCGGGTGCCTACTCGGCGGGGACGTACGACACCCAGCCGTTCATCATGATGAACTACCAGGACGACGTGTCCTCGATGTACACGCTGGCTCACGAACTGGGCCACTCGCTGCACTCCGAGCTGGCGAAGGAGGCCCAGCCGTGGCAGTACGCCGACTACGAGATCTTCGTCGCCGAGGTCGCCTCCACGGTCAACGAGACGCTGCTCACGAAGCACCTGCTCGAGAACGCCGAGGACGACGAACTCCGGATCCACGCGCTCGACCAGTACCTCGAACGCTTCCGCTCGACCCTCTTCCGCCAGACGATGTTCGCGGCGTTCGAGCAGGCGATCCACGAGCACGACGAGGCCGGCAAGCCGCTCACCCCCGACGTCTTCGACGAGCTGTACGGCGACCTGAAGGCGGAGTTCTACGCCCACACCGACGCGACCGTCGACGACCACATCCGCCGCGAGTGGATGCGCATCCCGCACTTCTACTACAACTTCTACGTCTACCAGTACTCGACGGGCATCTCGGCGGCCGCCGCCATCGTCGACCGGATCGAGAGCGAGGGCGAGGTCGCCGCCGGGGAGTACCGCACGGCGCTGCGCGCGGGCGGCTCGGAGTACCCGATCGACGTGCTCGACATCGCCGGGATCGACATGACCGACAGCGAGCCGATCGAGTCGGCCATCGGCGTGTACGACGACTACCTCGACGAGGCCGAGGCGCTGCTGGAGTTGTAAGCCGCCGCCGTACCCGACCCGCCGCCGGCGCCGCAGCTCGATCGCGCCGTGCTGCGGGCGCCGATCTCCGGCGGAGGCGAACGCTCCCGCCACCCAAAGCCCCTTTACGGGCGGTACCTAAGCACGGGCGAGAAATGTCTCGGAGTCCGTCCCTCCCCGACCGGCCACGCCTCGATCTGGATCCCGACATGAACGAGGCCGAACGGCTGGAGGCGCTTCGCAAGCACTTCGAGCGGATCGTCCAGGTCAACGACGAACTAGACGACCGCCTCGAGGAAGCCCAGGGCCGCCGCGCCGACCTCCGTGAGGAAGTCGACGAGCTCAAGCGCCGCAACGAGGCGCTGAAGACGGCGTCGCTGTACATCGCGACCGTCGAGGAGCTCACCGACGACGGCGCAGTGATCAAACAGCACGGCAACAACCAGGAGGTGCTCACCGACCTCTCGCCACAGCTCGAAGACGAGTTGGAGGCGGGCGACCGCGTCGCCATCAACGACTCCTTCAGCGTGCAGACGGTGCTCGACGACGAGACCGACGCCCGCGCGCAGGCGATGGAGGTCGACGCCGATCCCGAGGTCACCTACGACGACATCGGCGGCATCGACGAGCAGGTGCGCGAGGTGCGCGAGGCCGTCGAGGACCCGCTCGTCAACGCCGACGCCTTCCGCGAGGTCGGCATCACGCCGCCGAGCGGCGTGCTGCTGCACGGCCCGCCGGGCACGGGGAAGACGATGCTCGCGAAGGCCGTCGCCAACGAGACTGACGCCACCTTCATCAAAATGGCCGGCTCCGAGCTGGTCCGGAAGTTCATCGGCGAGGGGGCGCGCCTCGTGCGCGACCTGTTCGACCTCGCGGGCGAGCGCGAGCCGGCGGTCATCTTCATCGACGAGATCGACGCCGTCGCCGCCAAGCGCACGGACTCGAAGACCTCCGGCGACGCCGAGGTCCAGCGCACGATGATGCAGCTCCTGAGCGAGATGGACGGCTTCGACGACCGCGGCGAGGTGCGGATCATCGCGGCGACGAACCGATTCGACATGCTCGACGAGGCTATCCTCCGCCCGGGCCGCTTCGACCGCCTCATCGAGGTGCCCAAGCCCGGGCCCGAGGGTCGCGAGCGCATCCTCGAGATCCACACGGCGGATATGGCGGTCGCCGACGACGTGTCGTTCGCCGACCTCGCCGAGGACCTCGACGACTACTCCGGCGCCGACATCGCCGCACTCACCACCGAGGCTGGGATGTTCGCCATCCGCGACGAGCGGACGACCGTCCGCCGCGCGGACTTCGACGACGCCCGCGAGAAGATCGAGACGAGCAACGAGGGGCCGGTGTTCAACGACGGCGAGTTCGGTCGCTACCAGTACTGACTCGGACTCCGATCCGCGGTCGAGTCTGGCGGTTTTACGCACCGACACGACGACCCGGCAGCGCCGCCGATTGCCGAGGCGGTCGGTTGGTCGCTTCGCTCACTCCCTCACGCCTCGCTTTCGACACCCACTTCTCCGCGACACCACGAGACCGGATATGGATATTCATGTCGCCAATGGCGTCGGCCGGGGGCCGACCGAGTTGGCCGCCTACGACGCCGCGCTCGCCGACGCAGGCGTCGGCGACTTCAACCTCGTCACCGTCTCGTCGGTCGTCCCCGCCGACGCGACCGTCCGCGCCGTCGACACCGCGCCGGACCTCGGCCCCGCGGGAGACCGCCTCACGGTCGTGCAGGCGCAGGCGGCCGCCTCGCCGGAGGACGCCCACGAGACCGACAGCGTCACCGCCTGCCTCGGGTGGGCCACCGGCCCCGGTCCGGGGCTGTTCTACGAGGGCGACGGCAGCGACGCCGCGGCGGTCCGCGAGACCGTGACGACCGGCCTCGACGCCGGTCGCGACCTGCGCGACTGGACGTTCGAGACCGAACGGACGCGCTGTGCGACCGTCGAGACGGACGACTCGGCGTACGTCTCCGCGGTCGTCGTCGCCGCCTACGGCAAGAGCGAACCGATCGTGTGATCCCCGGCGGTGCCTGCCCCGGCACCGCTCGTCCGGCCGCCGCGGTAGTGTGGTCATCCGACAGGTCGCCGACGCCTTTTTACGCGGACCGCGCATATTACCGCCGACCCTAATGAACGGCAACAACCCCTATGCGGGGGCGCCTGGCGTCGTCGAGGCGGGCCGTCCCGAGGAGGTCGACCTCACCACCGACCAGAAGGACGCGCTCCGACAGGCGGTCGCCACCATCGTCACGCGAACCGAGTCGTATCTCCCCGACGGCTACGCCGTCGGCTCCGAACTCTCCTACGGCGCGAACGGACCGCAGGCGACCGTCGCGGTCCAGCCGCCGATCGGTCACGCCGTCAGCGCGGGCTTCTCGCCGGACCTGGAAGACATCGAGGCGGGCCTCGACGACGAGGACCGCGAGGAGGTCGCCCGGGGCCTCGCCGCCAGCGCGGCCGACCAGGTCATGTCCGCCGTCGGCGACGACCTCGAACCGACCGCGCGATAGCCGCGCGCGCACCGCTCGTCTCCGCGCTGGCTGCCGCCCGCGTTCTCGAGAGCGCGGTCGCCGACCCCGCGGTCGTGCGCCGCTTGTTCTCTCCGCGGATTCGCTCCGATTCGTACTGCAGTCTTCGGATTTCTCCTGTCGCCGGTATATAATGAAACCGCGTGAGATAGCTTCGGATCGGAGAAGACGCTTCGCGCCGATCCGGTCGGCACGTCGTCCCCGCGGTCAGGCACCGCGTCCGCCCATCGGCGGTTCGACGAACAGCCCGTAGCCGACGAGCAGCGCCGCCAGCAGCGAGCCGAGACCCGTTCCGACTGACGGCGGCAGCGCCAGTCGCGTGCCCGCGACGGCGCCCGCGACGAGCAGGGCCGGCACGACCGCGAGCAACAGGTCGTACTTCGACGGCGATAGGAGGCGGGCGGGGTCGGCCCCGGAAACGAGATCGTTGCTGGAAGGGTCTCGGACATTCATCTACTCTCACCACCGTAGCGATTCTCCTCGGTCCGTAAAATCTGTTACGGATGAAATAATACGACGATATTTCGTGTGGGAGCTGCGTGTGATTCATCTGGCCGTCGAGTGACCACGAAGTCACGTCGACCGACTCAACCGGCGGTGTCGCGGGGTCCGAGCGCCGCGCTACTTCCCCCAGAAGGGATCCGTCTTCCGGCGCTTCTCCAGGTACGCCTTCAGCGCCTCGATCTCGTCGGCGCGGATCTCCGAGGCCAACTCCTGTTCGAGAATCTTCGCGTGCTTCTCGGGCAGTTCGATCCACAGCTCATCGCCCTCCTCGATCTGGCGGCCGACGGTCGGACCGTCGATGGCGACGGAGACGCGCTCGCCCGCCTGTGCGGTATCCACGTCGTCGCCCTGGTGCTGGATCCCCGAGAGGGTGCCGACGCGGTTCGGCTCGCTGCCCTCGAACTTCGCGACCGATCGGTTGTTCTGGACGGTTCCCGAGACGATCTCGACGCCGACGACTGCGGGGTCGTTCTGGCGGAAGGTGTGGTCCTGGAGGATGCGGAAGCGCGCGGGCTTGGTGATCTTGTCGAGCACCGTCTCCTGCTGGGCGCGCTCCAGCTCCTCGACGTACGCCTCGTACTCCTCGACGAGCTGGTAGATCACGTCGTCGTCGAACAGGCGCACGTCGGTGTGTTCGATCGCCTCCTCGGCGTCGGGGAGCACGTCGACGTTGAACCCGAGGATGACCTTGTGGACGTCCTCCTTGGCGGTCTGGGCGACCGTCACGTCGCGCGGGGCCACGTCGCCGACCTCCGCGCGGAGGATCGGGATCTCCGCCTCGTCGAGGGCGTTCGCCATCGCCTCGAGGCTCCCGAGCGTGTCGGCCTTCACGACGACGCCGTCCTCGGCGGTGTCGACCTCGATCTTGGCGAGCTCCTCGCGTACCTCCTGCGTGACCGTCTCCAGCGCCGCTTCGTCGTCGCCGCGGACGACGCGGATCGGCGCGCCCGACATCGCGTCGTCGAGGTCCGGGGCCGCGATCTTCACACCCGCGGCCGCGCGGACCTCTTCGACGCGCTCGAACTGCTTCTCGGCGCGGATCTCGGCGTTCGGGCGCGGCTGGAGTAGCGCGCGCACCTCCGTCACGATCGGCTCGTCGCGCCCGCCGACGACGACGGTGTCGCCCTCGCGGACGACACCGTCGTACAGCACCACGTCCAGCGTCGCGCCGAAGCCCTGCTCGTCTTTCACCTCCAGCACCGTCCCGACGCCGGGGCCGGTCACGTCGACGGACATTTCTTCTTTCATGTAGCGCTGGGATAGGCCCATGAGGACGGTGAGCAGGTCGGGGATCCCCTCGCCGGTCATCGCCGAGAGGGGGACGACGCCGATGTTGGACTGGAAGTCTTGCACGCGCCAGTAGAAGTCCGCCGAGAACCCCTCATCCGAGAGGTCGCCGATGAGCTCGTAGAGGTTCTCGTTGAGGCGGGAGGTCGCGCGCTCGGACTGCTGCTCCAGCGACTGCTGGATCGGCTGACCCTCCTGCGGGTTCCACCCCGGCGTCGTGTCGACCTTGTTGGCGGCGACGACGAACGGCGTGCCGGTGCGCTTGAGGATGTTGATCGCCTCTTCGGTCTGCGGCTGGAAGCCGTCGTTCACGTCGACGACCAGCACCGCGATGTCGGCGAGCGCGCCGCCGCGCGAGCGCAGCGTCGAGAAGGAGTGGTGGCCGGGCGTGTCGATGAACAGCAGCCCCGGCAGGTCGAAGTCGGTCGGGTCGACGAGCGCGCCCGCCATCTCGGAGATGGTCGACAGCGGCACGGCGGTCGCGCCGATGTGCTGGGTGATGGCGCCCGCCTCCCCCTCCTGGACGGCGGAGCCGCGGATGCGGTCGAGCAGCGTCGTCTTCCCGTGGTCGACGTGGCCAAGCACCGCGACGATGGGCGTGCGGAGCGAGCCGGCGTCGAGCGTCCCCTCGGAGTCGGCGTCGGAATTCGTGTCTGACATGGCTGAGATCCTCCCTGCGGCGAAGAACGGGTCTTGTCAGTAGTGGCAGGTGGCGTGAGGTAAGGGCTTCGACTCCCGCCACGGCCCGCTCGCGGCGGTGACGTTGAGCGCTCCGATCCTCGCCGCTGTCGTCGGGTTTCTCTCGCCGGGCACATCCCGCCCCGTGCGGCGTGTCCGCCCCGCGTCGGACGCCAGCGTGGCGTTTATGCCCGTTGCGTCAGTGAGCGCAGGTATGGCAGACATCCTCGCCGAGAACCTCTCGGGGAAGGCCGTCATGGGCTCGGACGGCACCGAGCTGGGCATGCTGTACAACATCACGATGGACCTGAAGACGGGCTCGCTGTCGGACCTGCTCGTCACGCCGAACGAGGAACTCTCGCCGGCGCAGGTGCCGTTCGACCGCGATGAGTCGGGGCGCTTCCACGTCCCGGTCGCGGACGTGCAGGCGGTGAAAGACTACATTGTCGTTCGCACGTAATGGAAGTCCTCGATTCGTCCGCGTTCATCCACGGCTACGACAGCGACGACCGGACCGCCTCCATCCCCGCGGTCCAGGCCGAACTCACCGGCGAGACCGCCCTCCGGTTCGACGCCGAGGAGGGCGCCGGGATGCACATCCATGTCCCGGGCGAGGGCGCTATCGACCGCGTCCGCAACGCCGCCGAGGAGACTGGCGACCTCGCGGAGCTGTCCGACACCGACCTCCGACTGCTCGCGGCGGCGTTCGAACTCGACGCGACGCTCGTCACCGACGACTACGCGATGCAGAACGTCGCCGAGCGCATGGACGTTCGCGTCCGCGTCATCGCCCGCGAGGGCATCGCCGAGGAGCGCGACTGGCAGTTTCAGTGTGCCGGCTGCGGCCGCACCTTCGACGAGAACCGCGACCGCTGTCCGATCTGCGGGAGCGATCTGACCCGTAAGAACCCCGCGTAGTCGACACACGGGCCTGCGCTTTCCGTCCTCTCCGATTCCCGACGCCCGCCAGCGATCGCCGGTCGACCGACCGGTCGGCTACCCGCCGGTCACTTCGAGGTACTGCAGCACGTACTGGACGGCGTTGTACGCGCCGTGGACCGCGATCGGGACGACGATGTTGTCCGTGTACTCGTACAGGGCGCCGAGCCCGATCCCCAGCGTCGCGGCGACGACGACGTACACCGTCTTCTCCGCCGGTGTCCCGATCCCAGCGACGTAGTGCAGCAGGCCGAACAGTAGCGACGCGCCGCCGACGGCGCCGGCCGGCCCGAGCGCCCGCCGCAACTCCCCTTGGATGACGCCCCGAAAGAGCAGTTCCTCGCCGACGGCGACCGTGAGAAACGACAGCGGGATCATCGCGAGGAAGTACCCCGGCGGGTTCGTGAGCGCCTGGTTGGTGCTCGGCGACAGCCCCGCGGCGGCGAACGCGAGCAGGATCCCGTAGCCGGCGACGACGAGACCGATCGAGCCGCCGAGGGCGATCGCGGCGTCGCGGGCCGTCGGTCGCCGGACCCGCAGCACGTCGAGGTCGCCGGCGTACGCCAGGAACAGCAGCGCCGCGCCGGCGTAGGCGACGGCCGTGCCGACGGTCGCGAACACGCTTGTCGCCGCCGACTCCGACCCGAACCCCAGCGCCACGGCCGCGGACTCGAACGCCGGCACGAGCGCGCTGACGGCGACGACGGCCGCGATGACGGCCAAAAGCGCCTGCGCCGTCCGGATCGCGACCGCGCGGGCTTCGATCCGCCCGCCCGGGGGCCCGAGTTCCGTCGCCACGTCACTCCACCTCCAACCGGCGCTTCTCGCTCACGGCGTCGGCCTCGGCGAAGTCGCCGCCGCCGAGCAGCCCGCGGGCTGCCTTCTTCCCCCACTCGACGGCGGGCTGCGTGAACGTCGAGACGCCCGCCAGCTCGCCGTAGAGGACGCAGGCGGCCTCCATCCCGTACAGCAGTTCGCCGATCCCTCGCTCGTCGACGCGATCGATCTCGATCCGGACGTTCTCGCGGCCGGCGGCCGCGAGGCTCGCCTCGGTCGCGCGGAACTCCGCGTCCAGCAGTTCCCCCAGCGACGAGCCGCCGAGGTACGACAGTCCCTCCAGATCCGTCTCCGGGATGGGGGTGTCGGCGGACCCGCGGGGGCGAACGAGGGTGACGAGCTTGTCCGCGGGGCCGGCGCGGTACAGCTGGAGCTGGCTGTGCTGGTCGGTCGCGCCCAGCGCCCGCGCCGGCGTCTGCCCGCCGCCGTCCTTCCCGAGCGACTCGGCCCACAGCTGGGCGAACCACTCGGCGAACCGCTCCAGCGACTCGGCGTACGGCATCACCGCGTTCGTCGCCGCGCCGCGCTCGGCCAGCGCGTACGCCGTCGCGCCGTAGGCGTAGGCGGGCGACTCGAACAGCGACCCGGCGAGGCGGTCGGCCTCGGCGGCCGCGCCCGCGAGCAGCTCGTCGAGGTCGACGCCGGCGACCGCGGCCGCGAACAGCCCCACCGTCGACAGCGCGGAGAAGCGACCCGGGACGCCCTCGGGCACGTCGAGCGCGGGGAGGTCGTGCTCGTCGGCCATCGCCCGGAGGTTCCCTTCCCCGCCGGTCGTCACCACGGTCCGCTCGGTCCAGTCGACGCCAGCCGACTCCATCGCCCGGCGGACGACGAGGAAGTTCGAGAGCGTCTCCGCGGTCGTCCCCGACCGCGAGACGACATTGACGACGGTGTTCGAGAGGGCCACGTCGTCGAGCGTCGCCCGGACCCACGCGGGGTCGACGTTGTCGAGGTAGCGGCAGTCGACGCCCGAGCCGAGCGCGTCGGTGAGCGTCGCGGCGCCCAGCGCGCTCCCGCCGATGCCGACGGTGAGGAGGTGGTCCGGGTCGAAGCCGGACGCCGCCCGCCGGATCGGCTCCGGGTCGCATGTCTCGGGGAGGTTCAACGCGGCGTAGCCGTGTTCGGCCTCGGCGCGCCCGCGCTCGATGCGTTCGTGGGCGTCGCCGACGCGGTCGTCCAGGGCGTCGAGGTCCGCGCGCGCGAGTCCGAGGTCGCCGTCGAGGGCGTTTCCGATGTCGACGTTCATGCCCGAGACGCCGTCCGCCGCCGGCAAAACCCTGCCGTCCGCGCGGCGCCGCGACCGACCGCCCGTCGCGGTCGCCGGCCGCGACGACCTGCCAGCGCCGTCACGCCGCCGGACGCGAGGCTTAACCCCCTCCCGGCCCAACGGCGGGCGATGACCGACGGCGACGACGGCTACGGCGGCGTGTTCGGGGCGTTCCCGTACGCGTTTCGTGCGACGGACTCGTTGCTTTGTAAGTCATACGTCGCGCTCGGCGGGCTCGCCGCGCTGCTGCTCACGCTGCTGTTCGGGCTCGCGCTGGTGACGCTGTTCGGTGCGACGGCGCAGGCGCGCTTCTCGATCGTCCGCGCGTTCTAC
The DNA here is from genome assembly GCF_900129775.1 of Halobaculum gomorrense. Classification (GTDB taxonomy): domain Archaea; phylum Halobacteriota; class Halobacteria; order Halobacteriales; family Haloferacaceae; genus Halobaculum; species Halobaculum gomorrense. Next base: position 103,469 of record NZ_FQWV01000002.1, read on the forward strand.
GTACTGGTCGGCCTCGGCGCCGTCGGCCCGACGATCGTGCCGGTCCTCCTTGTCGCCCGGTCGCGCCGCCGCAAGCAGTCCCGAAAACCGGGATACGAGGCCGGCCTCGCGCTGGCTGGCTACGCGTTTCTCGCCTCGCTGTATGCGGGCGCAGTCGTCGGCGCCGAGGCCACGCCGCTCCCGCCGGTGGCGGGCCTCGCGTTCCCCCTCACCGGCGGCCTGCTGATCGTCGCCGCGCACTACGTCCGCCGATAGCGATCCCCGCCGTCGCCGATAGCGATCCCCGCCGTCGAACCCCGACGCCGCCGATCGCCCAAGCGACACGGGGAAAAGCCTCGCTCTCGTACTCCGATCCATGACCGACCGCGACTCCGACGGACCCGAGATGGACGCCATCCGCGACGCGCTCGCGCAGGCCGCCGGCGACGCCGGCCCCGCGGACGCCGCGGACGGCGAGACGGACGGCACGTTCCTCGTCACCCACGCAGACGACGGCTCGGCGGTGCTCCGCGACGCCGCCTCGGGGCAGGTGCACACGCTCTCGTCGAACCCCGGCGTCGCCGAGGGTGAGGCGGTCGAGGGGGTCGTCGCTCCGGACCCGCCGATGAACGTCTCCTGGCAGCTCGTCGAGGTCCGCGAGCGTCGCCAGATCGCCGTCGAGGAGAGCGAGGAGCCCCCGACTCAGCACTCGCTCGACCTCGCGGCCGACCAGCCAGTCGGCGAGCTCACCCGGACCGAGCGCGCCGGCACCGGCGAGATCCACGTCATCTCCGTCCCCGAGGACGACACCGACCAGGCCGTCGCCGACGTGCTCGACGACGCCGAGACCAGCCGGACCCGCGCGGCCCGCCTCGGCGTGAACCGGGTCGAGATCCGCTCGGCCCCCGGCGTCGTCGTGGTGCGGTACATGCCCTGAAACGGCGCTCATACGACGTTTCGGCGTGAACCTCCGATCCGACCCGGCTCCAGCTCCGACGCGGATAAACTGCTTGACGCGATATCGAATCCACTGCACTGAAAGTTGAGACTACACCGGGTTTAGCGGGGCTGTGATGCGTGGTTTCGACCGAATCGATAAGTAGAGACCGCTTCAGAACCCTCTCTAAACGACTCTTCTTTTGAAGTTCCTACCATATGGGCGATTTTCCGCAACTTTTGGTAGCGTTGCCACTCAGACAACGCTCTAACACGAGTAGAGAACCGTACTACCCAATTCCTGTCTCCTTCTTCAACAGCGTAAGCGTATTATCGGCAGTCACCATCGGTGCGTGTTCGTACTCACCCGTCAACTCGACTTGGACGAGTAGATCGACCGCTCGCCAAATCGAGTACAACAAACAGGCGAACGCGAAGTAGAAGAACCGCAACCCGAAATCCGTAGACGTCGTCGCAGCCATGAATCGCTTAATCGACCGATAGCCACTCTCAATCTCCCACCGATGGCCGTACTCACTGAGAAAGCCGCCACCTCGGTTCGACATGAACACCGAGTACTGCCGGTGATCGTCGTGTTCAGAGTTCTCTTTGCGTCGGTAGATCAGCGTCGTCTCGTGCCACTCGTTCTTCCCGAGATGGAGCTTCCGGTCGGTCTCGTACCGATCTTGATCGCGCTGGAGCAATCGTTTTGCCTGGGCTTTCTCGCTCGTCTGCATCCGCTTCGGCACGACGTAGGAAAGCCCCCGCTGGCTGATCATCTCCAGGACGTGCTGGCTATCGAACTCTCGGTCCATCAGCACGTTATCGACGTGAACCATCTCCTCGGCAGAATCCAAGAGGTCCTCGACAATTTCTAAGCGGGGCTCACCCTTCCGAACTGGCCGCGCGTCTAGAACGATCGGAACGGCATTCCCGACTAACTGGACTGTCGCCCACTGGTAGGCGTATTCGTCGTTCTTCTGCTTCGTTCCGATGATCTCATCCTCGTAGCCAGTTCTATCGCCTGTGAAGGGGTCAGCTTCGGTAATGTCGATCGCGACGATTCCGGCTCGAAAGAACTGCTCTGTCTCGGCAACTTCGTTTAGGAGACGAGTGATGGCCTGCCGGTACATCTCTCGCACTTGATCAACCGAGAGGTCCCGGATCTGTTCCCGATGGGCGTGGCCCAGCGGTGTCCGATCCCGACTCGATTCGTAGACAAAACTGCGAGCCCCTTCGTTCGCAGCCAGCCGCTCGCGAAGTCCAAGATACGTCTGTAAGTCCCAGTAGGCGTTCTCGTGTATCTCACAGCCCTCGCCACGTTCCAGCGAAAACGCTGGGAACACGATGCGGCTGACGTGTCCGGTGATCTTTTTTTTTTTTCCTGCTCCAACGTAGTTTGATCATTCGGGTCTGACTCACCAGACTCGTTCCCGTGGTATCGGAGCTTTCGTGCCGGCTCACGCGGAACCGCGACACCTGCATTCTGTGCTTTGATGAGAATCGTTCGAGCCGCTGTCTCGACAGTCTCTCGGAGGTCAGGGGTGAACCGCTCGTGCCAGCTTCGCCACAGTGTCGATTGGTACGGGATCGTCTCGAACCCCAGTTTATCGCGGAGTTCAGGGCGGTTCCTGAGGTAGCCAACGAGTGCGGTTTCGTGCTCCCACCCGTGGCATTCTTGCAGAACGAACACCCGGAAGAGAGTGGCCATCTGGTAGCGTGTCGACCCCGCATACTGATCATGGGCGCTAAATCGAAAGTAGGCTAGCGGGAGTGCACAGACAAACTCCTCGATAGAGTCGTGACTATCGTGATCGAACCACGTCTCCGAGACTGTCCGGATATCTGATTCCAGTCCAGCGAGCGACGTTCGATCGTACAGTGGTGTCGAATTGTACGCCGGCCACTCACTATATTGTCGTTGGGCGATCCGTCGAAACACAGTCCGACAGGACTGACTGGTGTAGGGCATCAGTCTATAGAAAGTAGAACGAACTCAAAACGCGTGTTATATTTAATTAAACGGGGGGGTGGGGTGGGTGTGCCTCTGACGCTTCGCTGGATACCAGTTTGAGAGGTATCCGGTTCGATTATTATTGAGGAAGAACATAATTCTGAACCCAATAGATGTACCTGATCAATATTGTCAACGTCTAAGTATTGGCCTTACTATCTATAATCCGGCTTTGAGGGGTGAACGGGGCTATGTATAGTGTAACTCGTGGATTGTCTCTGCTAATAGGTGCCAATACTCTATCCAGTTTTAATCCGTGAATTTCCGCAGGGTTAAGCCATCCTCCTATACCGTTTATAAAGTGAGGGTTTGGAGCTTCATTGCAGAAATTAAAGCAGAGAAAGCAGCATAGCAAATGATATAATTAACACAATTGAAACATATAATAATACGCCGACAAACTCGATCAATCTCATATCCAAATGAGTACCATATTATGAAGCGACACAGCGCTCCATACGACCAAAGCTGAAAGGTATGCTACATTGCTCCACAGATCGATATTATGTCTCGATTGTCCGACCCAGGGAAGCAGGTATTCACCAAGAAAGAATAATAACACTAGTGACACCGACGAGAGAAAGAATAGGCCGGGGATGATTCCGAGAGTCTCAACAATAAGTACGACAATCGGATTGGCTTCTCGCAGTCCGATGCTTAGCCCATAGTACGTGAGACTCGCATCTATAGCTCGTACGAAGACCAATCCGATGAGCAGTGGATATTTATTTTCTGCGAGTACTTCGATACTGCTGCTGGTAGCACAATTAGTGGATGCCACGGCTCCTCGCACCATATCAGAACTGCTCTACAGGTTGGGATCCGATACGCTGGTCTCTGACCAGCATATCGATCTGATAATCTGTCTCGAGACGCTGGAGTGTCGTATCAGCTTCTTCCTCCAACTCTCGTATTCTCTGGAGGAGATCGCCGTATCGGTCGTCCTTTTCTAGCTCTGTCTTGTCGAGGTTCGCTTCTAACGTGGCTTTCCTCGCGGTGAGTGAGAGAAGCTCTGTGAGTGAATCTTCGTATGTTAGAACCAGCTCCGCAGCTTCCACAGCTCGAAGAAGCTTCGTCCGGTCGATTGGTTTGAGAAGATAGTCATCCACATCGATGGAAGCTAGGTCTTCCGTTGGCTGAACAGCTGTTACCATGATCACCTGCTGGGCATCGCCGCCTTCACGAATTGATTGTAGCACCTCCGTGCCAGAGAGGCCCGGCATTCGACGATCTAAAAGGACAATATCAATCGGTTCCTCAGCGAAGATTTCCAGTGCATCTTCCCCGGAATAGGCCACATGAACCTCGAACTGCTCCTGTAGCCAAATGCCAAACAAGTCAGCGAGATTCTCTTCGTCTTCGACGATCAGAACGGTACTGGAATGGGTCATCTATTCTCACTCACGCATCTCGTTCGACGATGACACGCACCGTTGATGCGTACATGACCGTCACAAGTGCGTCCTGAAAGAGAAACTCCACAGAGGGCATATGACTGGTCTCCTCGACTGTACGAGTTTTGAACAAGCCATCTAATTTGTCTGCATCAACAAATTCGAACACCGGAGGTGATCTACTGAGTTCCGGCCAGTCTTCGACAGCTTCCATAAGTGTCTCAATGACCGCATCCGAAACACGGACAGGTCTATCAAATTCACGCACTATTTGGGAATCTGTACTCCATCCCGTAGGTTCAGACTCTCGGTGCGGAGAGTTTTGGGCCATAAAGAATACATCTATTCTACAATCAAACGTCTTCTACCCTCTAATATCGGGTTGCCAAATTTGATGCCTATATGGAAAGGCCCACTATTTGGAGCCAGTTTTCCGAATGTCGATAAGCAGGACAGCCCGAGTACTGTAGAACGTGATACTGAGGCAGGTCACGGCTCGGTTGAATCCTGATAGAGAGTCGTCAGCAGATTAGACTCAGCAGCTCGAAGATGTTGGTTGAACGTTGACTGTGCGATATCGAGAGTCTTGGCAATCGACGTCGAATCGGCATCCCGCGGCCAATTAAAATACCCTGCGTAGAGCGCCGTCTGTAAGACTTCTTCTTGCCGGGCGGTAAGAGCTCCATCAAGACGTGCTGAGAGAGAGGTATTAGTTTCTCCTCGCTCACTATCCAGTTTGGATAACAGGGTGAGATCGCTGTAGTCTTCCCGGAGTGAACTCAGATATTCCCCGACGTCGACGGTGAATGGCACGGTTACTGAAACCACGATCTCATTGGACTCGGAAGCGTTTGTGATTTGATTTATCGCAACTCCTTGGTCGGTCAGTTTCTCGCAAAAGCTGCTGTTCCGCACCGGGACTTTACAGTAGATACCATTTCGAGAGTCGCTCAAAATGACCGTCTCTGGATCGAAACCAGCGGCTTCGAACGCCTCGGGGGTCACGTTTTCACCGGTCACTCGCGCGAACAGGAGGTGATCTGGACTCTCAGTCACTACATTCAACACTTCGAGATCCGTCTCCATATCCGAAACAAGAGTTGCAAGGCCAGTATCGTCCTCGAACTGGATTTCGAGAATTGTGCCCCCACCGGATAGAAGCGCCGCCTTTTGCCGGAGTGCTGATATCCCGTGACCTATTATTTGACCGAGCTCTGTGAGGGCTGTCACCTCTTCTTCAGCGAAGGCGTTTGGCAGTTTGGAGTGGACTTCTAATACGCCAAGGATCGAAGCCTCGCTCTGTAGTGGTACAGCCACAATCGAGTTGGTGCCATTTTTCAGTGCGTCTTGTTCCCACTCCGTTTCGGAGCGAGCGGTCATTAAGTCGTTCTCCACGACCGAATGTTCAATCTTGTATGCCCGTTCAGCAGGTGGCAATTTAGAGTGATTCCGTTGGGTATTGTCATCTGCTGGAGTGTCGTTCGCCCCCACTTTTTGATATTGGAGCGACTCCGTTTTGGCTCTGACCTCGATCGTATTCGTATTAATATCTTTTTTACCGATCCACGCCCCGCTAATCAGATTCAGATGAGCTAAAGCATTACAGACCTCTTGCTCCAGTTCTTCTCGTGTATTTGCACTGATAACCGTGGCACTTATCGACCGTATCAGTGTGTTGATGCGATCCAGTCGTGTCAGCCGTTCGTTTTGCTCGTTTAATCGCTGGTCACGTTCCCGAAGGGCCGCCTCTTGGGCTGTTCGTTCGAATGCGCTTGCTGCGTTCGCTGCTAACGTCTTTGCCAATTTGTTCTTTCTCGAGGGAATCTCTGGCGTCGTGGTCATACCCACCAACAGAACCCCCTCTGATTCTAGTGAGTAGAGTCGCCACGACGAGAACTCCTCTGCCAACCACTGGCTCGACTGGGTATCTGTAACGTCTTCGTCTTCGGGACACAACTGTTCTGTTCGGGTCACGTAGGCTGTCCAGACTGGTGTGTCTCCTTCAGAGATGGAAGGAAGTTCGATTTCAGTAATATCCTCCGTGGATGCGTGTGCGAGTGGGATCAAGCGTCCCGTGTGCTCTTCTCGTGTATATATCGCAGCAAACTCGAATCCGAGTTCCCCGACTGCGGCAGTTGTCACGGTCTCGCCGATGCTACGTTCCGAGTCCGCTGTCATTAGATCGCGAGAAACCGCATGCAGATCCTCAAGCTGTTGTTCATACGCGTACCTCTCAGTAATATTGTGGTAGTGTTCAATCCGCCCACCGGCATAAAGACCAGTTTCGATCGGTCCGCTCCAGTACTCCAACCACTGCTGCTCTTTCGAAGCCGTTTCAGGGATACGGACGACGGCTTCGACTTCGGAATTCATATTCTCTAGAGAATGAGTTACGAGGTCAGACAGTGTTTGCTCACCTGAGAGATATTCCTTGTACGATTCAGAAGCAATGCGACTGTAGTCAGCCCCTTGGATATCGTCTCTGTCAACTCCGAGTAATTCTTCCGTAGTTTCGTTTGCCCACACCACCAGTCCGTCGCGATCTACTACAACGATCCCTTCCTCTGATGTGTCCAGGACGTCTTCAGTGAGGGACTGGTACTGCTGCTGTTCCCTGCGCTCTGCTGCTGTTCGTTGCAGGCACTCAATAGCCACTCGAAAATCCCTGTCTGGCAGGTTCTGGAGGTACCGTTCGACTTTATCCTCGAGTTCTGTGATTTGGTCCGTGAGTGCCTGGTATTTCGGGCTCGTTTCGAGGGTATCTGGGTCCATGACCGCTTCCAAGGTCGATTGGCGTTCTATCAGCGAGAACAGCTCTTGCAGATCTTCGTTGTACTCGGCTCGAGTAAGCATCTGGGAGATAACGTCTTCGAGGTCGTCAGCTTCAACGGGCTTTTCGAGATACGCATCGAATCCCATTTTGACGATATCGAAGTCCGGTGTCACCGCAGAGACGATAACCACCTGGCAGTTCGACTCATATTGTCTGAGTCGCGTAAGAACCTCTCCGCCGGATAACCCAGGCATCATCCGATCCAGAAGGACGATATCGACAGTCGCATCAAACGCTTCTAAGGCTTCTTCGCCAGAGTACGCGGTTTCGACAACATAACGGTCTGCGAGCCACTCTGCATACAGCTCAGCCAAACTCTGGTCATCCTCGACGACCAGGATTTTTGTGTTTCCGTTTTGGGTCATAGTTTACGACACGATGCCCGGTTTTTCTGAGTCCTCTCGAGCCGGTTGGGTGGGGACTTCCAGTCTGATCTCACTCCCATCGCCCGAGGTGTCGACTGAAATCGATCCCCCAGCACGAGTCACCAGTGCCCGCACCATCCACAATCCGAGCCCCTGACCGTGACTTAGCGGTGTTTCTTCGCCAGTTTCGAGGAGATTTTTCTCCATTTCCGGGAGTCCAGGCCCAGTATCGGACACACAAACCTCTACCCACCGTTCATCGGGTTGCGAGACACTGATCTGTACGGATGGATGCTCAGTATCGTTCGCTGTGATGGCGTTCTCAACGAGCTCAGAAATCGCCTTCTCAAGGTCACTCGGTATTTGTGATTCTATATCGTGGTCGGCTGTGATAGTGATATTCGCATTAGCATGCTCGTCTTCTTTTTTGGCTTGAATATCCTCAGCTATTTGCTGAGCACTCTGGTGGGAAGCGAGAGCGCTCTCGCTCGTGAGTATATTCTGGAGCTCTTGGGTCTTGTTTGCCATTCTTTCCCACTTGTCGAGAATGTCTCGGATCGTCGCAGCGCGCTGTTCACGAGTGTCTGTCTCTGTGTCCGACGCAAGCAGATCGACATACCCTCTCAGTTTCGTCAGATCATTTCGGATATTGTGCCGCATAATCCGGTGTAAGACCTGGACGTGTCGCCGACGCTGCTCCTGAGCTGTAACATCTCGTGCCTCGAATACCAGGAAGCTAAGCTCCCCGCGCTGGCTTGAGATCGGCTTGACCGAGAAGTCGAAGCTGGCGAGTCCATCAACGCCTTCTGCTTCCACGTTGAACCGAACGAATGAACCCGAAGATGCTTCAGTAACTGCTTGTCTGATTTGAGTTTGCACTTCAGACGAATGCGCGAACAGAGGACACTCCCAGAGTGGTGTGCCTCTGCTCTCTTCGACACCTGTGCCGCCGAACTCCGTGAGGGGGTCGTTTAGCTCGAGGATTTCACCACTCTGGGTCAGCAGTCCCGTCAATTGGAACGTTTGATTGAATACGGATTCGAATTTTTTCGTCTGTTCTCTTATATTACTGATGTCACGTATATATAACAGAAACCCACCAACTGCTTCATCGTCAAAGAGATTCCGTCCACGTGCCTCTACAGTAATCCACTCCTCATCCGCATCCATTGCTTGGAACTCTAGCTGAACGCTTGAATCGGAATCCTCCACGGCGGCGAAAAACGCTTCCATTACACGTTCCCGATCCTCAGGATGGATAATATCAAAGACACTCTCTTGATTTAGCTGAGTTGGATCATATCCAAGAACCCGTTCAGCAGAGCCACTAAGATAGGTGAAACACCCGTCGCGATCTAAGATAGACACGACGTCGACTGATTCCTCAACGAACCGCTCTGTTCTACGCCGCTGTTGACGCTGGTTAGTAAGATCTCTGATGACCATCCCGTATCCCAGGAACACTCCATCTTCAGTTTGAAGCGGGACGTATGAGACTTCTGCAGGAAACGACGATCCATCCTGACGGACTCGCTGTCCTTCGTGAGTACTTTCTCCTGCGAGTGATGCCTGTTTTAGTAACCGATCAGCAATCCCACGTTTTTGATCCTGTTCAGGGTGTAACTCTGCTGCTGGCATACCAATTGCAGCTTCTTCGTCATATCCAAAGATGTCGGCTGCTCCATCGTTCCAGCTGTCGATCTGTCCATCGTCATCGAGAAGTACAAAGGCGTATTCCTCGAGACTTTCCGAGAGGATATCGAATCGCTTCCGCTCCTGTTGAATCTGCCGAATCCGTCGTTTTTGATCCGTTATGTCCGTGGCAATCGCGACAAGTCTCTCTCCAGTTTCGTCATCGGGTATCAGAACAGCATCTGTGTGTATCCATCGCGTTTGTTCGTTGGCATCAATAACTCTGAAATCCGCAGACAAGTCGTTGGTCTCGCCGACTTGTTCTAGTGACTCACGAACACGGTCCCGATCTTCCGGCGCGACGATCTGTACGAACTCTTCATAATTGTCCGGATCATGGCCAAGTAAATCGACAAGCGTGTCGTCGAATGATATCTGATCCGTCTCAAGACTCCACTCTGCAATACCAGTGTCCGTTCCAGAAAGAACCAATTCGAGTTTCCGGTTCTGTTCTGCCAGGCTCCGAGTCCGTTGCCTCCGACCTGTTACGTCCTGCTGTATGCCAATAAACTTCGAAAGCGTCCCATCTACATCAGTGACTGGCGTGACGGACAATCGATTCCAGTATTCACTCCCGTCTTTTCGGTAGTTTTTCAATTCTACTGTCACCGGTTCACCGGCCGCAATCGCCTCTCGGAGCTTCGATATTTCGTCTGGGTCTGTCTCGGGTCCCTGGAGGAAACGTGGATTACGACCCAACGCGTCGTCCTCTTCGTAGCCAGTAATGTCGGTAAATCCTTTATTTACGTACTCGATTGGGTTGCCTTCTCGCTGTGGGTCGGTGATCATAACCCCAACATTCGAGGAGTCAATCGCTTGCTCCTTGAGTTCGAGTTCACGTTCCCGTTGCTGTCTTTCAGTTTCATCGCGCACAGTACACACAAGGGGACCATCATCGATGATAGTCAGAGAGATCTCTGCCGGGAACGTCGTTCCGTCTGGTTGGGATCCGGTTACTTTGCCCCGCCAGTGCCCCTCCGACTCAAGAACAGGGAAGGCTTCCGACTCAAGGCGCTCTACCTCATCTTCGTCATAGAGCATCCGCCAAGAGTTCCCGATGAGTTGGTCAGTATCATCGAATCCATACATATCCACGTGTGTCTCGTCGATGTAGGTGTATTCTCCATCTTCGAGGATGGCGAAGCCGTCTTTCGCATCCTCGACAGCTTGTTGGAACGTCTCCAATTCGCGACGGCGCTGCTCGCGGGGCGTGATATCCCGACTGGAAATAACGAGTGATTCGACGCCTGATTCCCCTGTAACCGGACGGATTGTGCCCGTAACGAACCGCATATTACCGTCCCGATCCGGATGTTCCGCCTGGAAACTGACGTACTTGCCAGCAGCCGCTCGTTCGATCCAGCCTTTAAGATCTTCTTGTAGGTCCGAGGAATGCGACCACCAGTCTCCTTCCCAGAACGGTTCCCCCAAGATATCGGATTTGTCGTTCGAAACGTAGTCTAGCGCTGTTTCATTGACCTCAATCGTCTCACCATCAGTTTCTAATAACGCCACCAGCATTTCGGGGTCTTCGAACACCGACTCGAAACGCCGCTCATTCTCCCGAAGTTCCGCTTGACGCCGATATTTTTCAGACACGTCACGGACAACACAGACAATTCGATCGTCTTCCAAGCGTGTCAGCGATAGTTCAGTCGGAAATTCTTCCTTGCCTTCTGGAGAGGCAGTTACAGTGCCTCTCCACTCACCATCAGATCGGAGCGCTGAAAGCGCCTCATCCTCCATTCGCTCGATTTCAACGGGATCAGTATACAAATCACGCCAAGTCTGCCCGAGTAACTCATCTTGGTCCTCGAACCCGTACATTTCGGCATGCGTTTGATCAACGTACGTGTACTCCTCGTTCTCCAAAATAGCAATCCCATCACTCGCGTTCTCGATGGCCGACTTAAATGACTCTGGGCGACGCCGGCGTTCCCGCTGTTCCGTCACATCTCTCGCAACGGTATGCATATAGGCCGCCCCATCGCGCTCGATCCGACGGTTCGAGAACTCGACATCGATTTTACTGTCGTCGCTCCGAAGTAGTTTCGCTTCAGTGGTTGCTGGTTCGCCGGCTAAAATTTGGTCGTGGTAATCCTCATAGGCATGTAAGTCGACCTCTTCGTGAAGATCGGGAATACGCATCGAGAGGAGTTCCTCTCGCGCATAGCCAGTTAACTGGCAAGCAGCCTGATTCACTTGGACGAAATTCGCATCTGAATCACTAATGAAAATGGCATCGTTGGAGCCTTCAAACAACTTATGTGTCCAATCACGCTCAGCCTGTAACTCCTCGAGGTGTCGGATTCGTGAAATTGCAGGTTCGAGATTCGAAGCGACGAGTTTCGCCAGTTCTGCGTCTTTCTGAGTAAAGGCATCGAGTTCAGTAGCTCCGACACTCAAGACGCCGAAATCTGAAATTGGCACAAGAATTTCGCTCCGAATCGGGGTGTCTGAATTATACGTGCCGTCGGCCTCGTGGACATCGTCGAACACTTCCGGACGATTCTGTCTGTACACACGCCCGGCGAGAGAATCAAGTGGAAGGATAGGTGCATCGCCAATCACCTCTTGTGCCTCAGTTGATTCGGCGATTGGGCGGAGTTCGTTTCCCTCTTCATCGTACTCCCAGATCGCCGAAAGAGGCGCATCAAAATTGAGATTCAACATTCGGACCGCAACGACAGAGACGTCCTCGATAGAACCAGCTTGATTCAGTTCCGAAGACAACTCGAGAAGTCCTGCGGGGGTATGTTCCGTGTACGCGTCTCCATCGCTCATACATCCGATGTTGTTGTTCCGCTGTATTATGTTTTCGCTTAGAGAACCATTTCATATCGGCCCCAATAGAATTGGTTCGATAAATATAGGATACAGTTATTCACCCTTGAGAATCAATTGTGGTAACAAGATGTCGACGGAAGCAGTTGCGGTACTCGGGCGGAAATACAGCGTAGATATACTGCGGGCGGCAAGGGAACCGCGATCAGTCAGCTGGCTGAGTCAAGAGCTAGATATTCCGATTGCCACTTGTTACAGACGTGTGAAGGAACTCTCTGAGAATCTGTATTTAGAAGAGGTCACTGCGGACGAAAGCAGGGATAAAACACAGTACTGTCGAACGGCGGATAGTATTGAACTCAACCTTGCATCTGACGTATTACTTAGCGGCTCTCGATCTTGGGAAACTCGAGAAATACCAAGGGATACAATACCGTTAGATTCCGTTACGCTTGATGAGTTCTCCCAAACGATTGATACTGTCGAAGACTACTTCGGGAGTTTGATCGACGATGTTGCTGTTCATGCAGCCATTTCACGCCGGCAACTTGTGGCGGTGCTGGCACGCGCCCAGCTCTCGGGTCGCCAACTCGACATCGAGGGACTGACCGATAACGGCGACATCGTCCACCAGTCGAACGATGAGACACTGTTTTGGCTTGACGATGATTTCTGGACGGAGCTGGGCGGGCTCCACTACTTGAGCCCAGACGAGGGACGAGCAGCCAGAGAAGTTCATCGCCGACTCATCGAGGCGGTCGCCGGAGACGTCGCCGACTACAATCGCGAGCGCGATCCGTTTATTCTCATCACGCAAACTCCTGGGTGTTGATATCGTTTTATTTGCTCCGTTCAATATCCAGTGTCTATTGTGAGCTTCGGCCGCTACCGACCGTAGTATGTCGGACGGAAGAAGTCCTCGGTCGGGTATCATCGTTCTCGCTTCTTGACGGGTTGATTGGCGTTACTTGTGGAAGCGTCGGACTCACTGTTTGAAAAAAGCCCCTCCGTGCGGCTTGACCAAATTCGAGCCGTGTCTCTCGAGAACCGAATCCATTCGGTGGCTGGCAGTCTCGACGACTCGACAATGGCCGAGATCGACGACGCGCTTAAATTAAGTCACGGGTTCGGCTGATCGAGAGATCCTGTACAAAGAAATCAGTGTCAGATCCGTATGCATTGAGACGACCAGTCTCAACTTTTGAAGATAATGACTCCGAGTACGAGACGCGTTCTGCTGGTCGAGGATAACGACAGCGACGCGCAGTTGTACGCGGCAATGTTACAGGAGCTGCAGGCAGACACAGTCGACAATCCGACTGCGACTCCGACGGACGTCGAGCGAGTCACAGCGCTCGAACCCGGGCTTGCAGAACTCGCCGACCGGGAGCAGACCTACGACGCCGTCCTGTTGGACCTGAACCTTCCCGACTCGACGGGGCTGGAAACCGTCGACCGGGTTGTCGACGCCGACTCTGACGTCGCTATCGTCGTTCTCACCAGCGTCGGTGATCAACGCCTCGGTACCGAAGCCGTCGACAAGGGCGCACAGGACTTTCTGATCAAGGACCACGTCACGCCTCGGGTGCTGGCCAAGACCGTTACCTACGCGCAGACACGGAAGGCCCAGACGAAACAAATCGAAAGGCAGCGAAACGAGCTGAGCGTCCTCAACTGGCTCATCCGCCACGAGATCAGAAACGACGCCTCGATCATCCTCGGCTGGGCGAGTGCGCTGGAGGCGGACTCTCCGAGCGAACAGCGCTCACTCGACCGTATCGAAGACGCCAGCAATCACATTGTGACCCTCACCGAGTCCGTCGGAGAGCTAATCAGCACACTCGAAGACGAGCGAACGGAACTCGACGCCGTTCGACTCGGCGCGGTACTGGACGCCGAAGTCACTCGTTTCAGAGAAAACTACGAGTCGGCGTCCGTCTCGCTCACTGGCGGTGTACCAGACGTGTCGGTGAAAGCCAACCAGTTCCTCGGAACAGTGGTACGGAACGTCCTGCTGAACGCCGTCGATCACAACGACACCGATACTCCGAGCATCGAAATCGATATTCACCTCCCAGCCGCTGGTGACACCGATGCCGAAACGACAACGGCCGAGGGGGGTGCCGAGCAGGAGTACGTATGGGTCGACATCGCGGATAACGGCCCAGGCATCCCTGCTGAGACGAAAGCAAGCGTGACGGAGAAAGCGTATTCGGGCGATGCAGACGGAACAGGAATCGGGTTGTATCTTGTAAACAAGTTTATGCAACAGTACGAGGGTGAGATTCGAATCGAGGACAACTCGCCCCGTGGGACGGTCGTCAAGCTCGGATTTATTCCGGCTGCTTGATCCAAGCAGCGCGCTGTGTGAATGCTTACAGCCGACTCGGCGCGATGCCCCCGGCTAAAAAATATGCTGGACTGATACTGTCGGCTATCGTCGCATGACGGATTTCGACACCCCGGGGTATGGAAAATCGTCACGTAGGTATAGCCGACAGTATCAGGACGAGCATCGACTCTAACACATAGCCGATGGAAGCAGGTTGGCCCAGTATCTCACGTGACTATTTGATGATAACTACTATACTGCACGCGAGCGTTGGCTGACGTATTCATGACTGAGACGCCCGGGACCTCAGTTCTGCACGTTGATGATGACCCTGCCCTCGCGGAGCTGACGGCTGAGATGCTCTCGGGACACAAGGCTCAGTTCACCGTCGAGACGGCAACAAACGCCAGTGAGGGGAGAGATCGACTTGCCACACGTAGCTTCGACTGTATCGTGAGCGACTACGATATGCCCGGCCAGAACGGCATCGAGTTCCTCGAAACCGTACGCGAGAAGCATCCCAACCTGCCGTTTATACTGTACACTGGGAAAGGGAGCGAAGCGGTTGCGAGCGACGCGATCGCTGCTGGTGTGACGGACTACCTGCAAAAAGAATCCGGGACGAGCCAGTATACCGTCCTCGCGAACAAAATTCGCAACGCTGTCGAGAGATACCGCCAACAGGAGCGTGCCCAGGCGACTCGCGACCGGTTGCGCCAGATCATCGATTTGCTTCCACAGCTCGTCTTCGTCAAAGACGAGGGCGGCGAGTTCCTGCTGGCAAACGAGGCTACTGCCGAGGCGTACGGGACCACCGTCAGCGACCTCGAAGGAGCCACAGATGCCGACTTCGCCGACTCCGAGGCGGAAATCGAACAGTTCCGCGCCGATGACCAGGCCGTCATCGAGTCCGGCGAGCCCAAACACGTTCCCGAGGAGTCGTTGACGACCGAAGACGGTGAAACACGGCTTTTGGAGACGACGAAGATTCCCTACGATCCGGTCGAGACGACCGGCGACGCCGTGCTCGGTATCTCGATGGATATTACCGAGCGTAAAGAGCGAGAAAACATGCTTCGGCGGTACCAGTATGCATTTGAGTCGGCTCTCAGCGGAATTGCGATAACTGATCTCGACGGCGAACTGATCGATGTGAACTCTGCGTTCGTTGACATGTGGGGGTACGACAGTACAGAGGATGCAATCGGGCGTCCGGCCGTAAATATGTGGAAGCATCCCGAGCAGGCGCAGTCCGTACTGGAGACGATCATAGAACGGGGGCGTCGGGAGGACGAACTCGAAGCCCTCCGGGCGGACGGGTCGACGTTCTACGCCCGCGGGGTGAACAGCTACCTAACAGACAGCGACGGTGACCCAATCGGGGTGATAGCGTCCTTTTTCGATATTACCGACCGCAAGGAACGGGAGGCCGAATTAGAACGGAAACAGGAGTTCCTCGAACAGACCCAGAACGTCGCAGACGTCGGCGGCTGGGAGCTTGACCTCCGCACTGACTCACTCCGATGGACCGACGAAGTCTATCGGATTCACGGTGTTGGCCCGGAGTTTGAACCGACGGTCGAAGATGCACTCGCGTTTTACCATCCCGAAGATCAGGCGGCAATCCGAGATGCCGTCGAGCGAGTGACAACTGCGGGCGAACCGTACGACTTGGAACTGCGAATCGTCACGGCCGACGACGAGGTGCGATGGGTCTCTACCCGTGGCGAGCCTCGGTACGAGGATGGTGAAATTGTCGGCGTCCGCGGCACGTTTCAGGACATCACCGAACGGATAGAACGCGAACAGGAACTGGAAGAAAAAACTGCAAAGCTGGACCAACTGGCAACCAAGTACGAACGCCAGTACCGAACGCTGTTCGAGGAAGCTCCAGTGATGACCGCACTCACCCGCCCCGAGAACGGCCAACCGATCATCGAGGACTGTAACAGCCAGTTCGCCGAGACCCTTGGATACGATGCGGAGGCAATGATCGGTCGTGGCCTCGCCGAGTTCTACACGCCCGAAGCGGCGGAAAGAATGCTGTCACAAGGGTACAGCCAGGCGCTCGACGGACAGTTCACCAGAGAAAAACGCGAGCTACTAACTATGGATGGAGAGCGTATCGAAACGCTCCTGCGTGCGGTTCCGCGCCGGAGGGCCGACGGCGAGATCATCGGAACGCTAGCGATGTATATCGACATCAGCGAACGTGAGTCGGTCAAGCGCGCGAACGAGCGGCTCGAGGAGTTCGCGAGCGTTGTCTCACATGATCTCCGGAACCCGCTAAACGTCGCCACCGGCCGACTTGAGTTGGTAGCTGAGGAGTGTGACAGTGACCACCTCAGCGATCTCGAAGCGGCGCTCGACAGGATGGAGACGCTGATCGATGATCTCCTGACGTTAGCCCGGGAGGGCAAAGACGTAACCGATGCTCAGCCGGTCGACCTCTCCACGGTGGTCAACGGATGCTGGGAGAACGTCGAGACGAACCAGGCACGCTTGATAACCGATATCGACCGAAACGTCTACGCCGACAAGAATCGCCTCAAGCAGGTCTTCGAGAACCTGTTTCGGAACAGTGTGGAACACGGCAGGGCAGATGTGACTGTGACAGTTGGAAGACTAGATGACGGGTTCTACATCGAGGATGATGGTCCGGGAATTCCATCGGACGAGCGCGACACCGTCTTCGAGCCTGGCTACTCTCAGTCGACGGACGGAACGGGGTTCGGACTGAGTATCGTCAAGCGGATTATCACTGCCCACGGCTGGCAGATTCGTATTGCAGACGGAACCAACGGCGGAGCGCGCTTCGAGATCACGAACGTCGAGTTCGTAACTGTACAGGGCCCCCCGTCCAGTGCGGATCCAGCTGCAGACGAGTGAACTACCCCACCCTGCTCGCGCTGACGCGCTCGCTGAGGGTGGGGCTTCCTGCTTCTACGACGCGCTTTGCAGACACCGGAGAGGTGTCCGTAGGGAGCGCAGTCTCCACAGGCGTTCTTTCGGAGTGTCCCACTCCTAGTGGCTCGACGGGGTAGTTCCGTGGGACAGCGCACGCTTCTTGTCGCGTTCTAACGCTGTCCGTGACTGGAGACTTCGCAAGGAACGAGCCGTTCCACGTGGCACGGCGAGTGAGTCGAAGCCCACAGGTCGGAACGCCCATCTTACACTCTGGTTGGGCGTTCCCCGATAAAAATGCTTGCGTGGGCCTGTGAGACAGCTACCAGTGCATGTAGGAAATATAAAGACGGCGCTGTATCCCCGCCCTACTGCGCTTCTTGTCCGCTTGCGCGCACTGTGATGCTCGTTGAGGACGGGGGCTTAGCGCCTGCTATCAGCTAAACCACCCTCAGCCGTGTCCGGTTACCACTGAGGACCGTCGAACGGACTATCACGCTCGTAGCCTGTATTCTGCCTCTTCATATCGATACTATGTGAACAGTCAGACATTACGAAATCTCCCACGAGATGCTGGATAGTACTACCGATATCAGGCGGAGGCAGCCGTCCGTTCACCCGACAACACGCGAATTCTCACCACTCGTCTCCGCTGTTCAGCGTCAGTGACCGTCAGCCGGACCGGGGACGCAGCGATACCCGCTATCGCGGTCCCGAGCAGCGACAGCGCGGGGTCGCTTCCCTCGTCTCCGGGCAGAGACCCGGAACACGTCAACCGGATATTGAAGACGGACTCCGAGTGGTGTCCAGTCGTGCGGGCCTCCGTCTCCCACGCGGTAACGAGGCCGGTTCGTCGACAGATGGTGAGCGCCTCCTCAATCGCTGTGCTGGCCTGCTCCGACGGGAGTTCCGCATCGGTCTGCTCTAAGAGCGCCCATCCGATGGTGGGCATCGAGACACCGGCTATCTCGTCGTCGTGGAACGCTCCTGTCGGGAGCGGATCAGGTGGATACGTGGCGCTTACCTCGGTCGAAGGATGCCAGCGCCGGACCGTGCCTCCCTCGGTCGGTACGTACCAGCCGTCGCTGTCGAGATGCAGTTCGCGTTCGATGTCGGCTATCAGGTCGGCCTGGGCGGTCATCGCTGCCGCAGACAGCGAGTGTTCCGAGCCGCGCATTGCATAATCGAAGACGACGAACAGCAGACAGACCGCGGCGACGGCAAGCAAGAGCGTCCGTTGCTCCGCAAGCACAACGGCAGCGAGCAACGAAAGCACCGTGAGGAATCCGAGAGCCACTTGGAGGCTGGACGCCTGCGCAAGCAGACGCTCCCGACGGGACGCCATCGTGCGAGCGTCTACGTCGGGACTCATATCGGCACCGTGTACCAGTAGACAGCAATCCCTGCAGCCAGTAGTATCACGAGGACGACGACGGTGGCTGGCCAGACGGTACCCGTAGTCAGCACGATGAACAGTATCGGAAGTACGATACTGACCACACCAACCAACAGGTAGCGGTGGGTCCGAGAGAAGCCGCCCTCCGAAGGCAACACCAGCGGCGAGAGGACGACAACGATACCTGCGATCGACGTGAGTGCCGACGGACGGGAGCCTCCCAGCAGTATCACTATGCCGGTCAAGATACCGACCAGCACTGGCGTCGAGAACTGTCGATCACCGACCAGTAGCACAACACCGATCAGAAGGCCACCGATGCCGAACCCGGAGAGTGCAACACCGGTTACGAGCGCTACGCTCAGCGTGTACGGTGATGGCCGTGTGAGTCCGCGACGCTGCTGGTGTGTTCCACTCATAGGTATCAGCCCCTGAGCTGACGGGTCAGTGCGTACTCCGGTCGGTGCTGCCTGCCGCTCCGAACGGCGCCACGCCGGTACAGTCGACGCTCGGTGATCGAGACACCGGTTTCAGCCGAAAGGGTGGCGGCGAGCGACTCGCTCGCATCGCTCTGCTCGGGGGGAGACAGCAGGTGCACGTCGATACGCCCACGGCTTGCTACTGATCGAACTCCAGCGATCGTACGGGCTGTCGTTCTGGAGCCGGTGATGAGTGAGATGTGAGTGGTGCCACCGGTCTGTCGGTACGCTCGTTGGAGCGCCGTCAGCAGTGAGTTATCCGCCACACCTGCGTGACGTCGGAACGCGGCGACCGTCTTGCCGACCTGCGTTGTCTGCCGGAGCGGGCGACCTGATGGATCGTTGACCTCCTTGCTAGGCAGAGCCGTTGCAGTCTCGGACACGTCTTCGACAGTGCGAGTAACGTGTTCGATCTCTGCCTCCGCGGTCTGATGTTCCTGCTGGGTGAACACCAGCTCTCCCGACGGGGAGACGATAGCGACAGCTGCTCGATGGGGGCCGTCGTCTTGATCGAGTTGCTCACGACAGACGCTCACCGCGGCATTCCAAGCCGACCGTGACAGACTGCGGAGATCGATCACGATCACCTGTCGCATAGACTGCTGACGCGCCCACTCCCGGACGTGGGGTGTGCCCTGCCGCGCGGTGGCCTTCCAGTCGATGTGTGAGAGCGGGTCACCGGCGACGTACTCCCTGAGGCCGTCGTATTCGACCCCGGATACGCTCGATTCCGATTCGGAACGATACTGCTCGGGAGACGCGACGCCGCTGTGGCCCTCCCTGCTCGTGGCATACAGTTCCGCCAGTGGCACGTCGGCATCAACGACGGTGAGTTCGGCCACGTAGGTGTGCCCCGGACTGCTGACGGAGCTCATGAGCGTGATCTCGACTCGGTCGTCTTGTGGTGTGATGGGGACCGAAAGTGTCTGCGGGGTTGGTCCATCGAACGAGTCAGCATTCGTCGCTGTCCGCCCGGTGAGGCTGACGTGATCTACATCTGTGGAGTCCGATACGGACCCGAGAGAGATGCGGACAGCCGACTCTGTGGTGGTGTCCCGAGATCTCGGAGTCACAGTGACCTCGGCACGCTCGGTAAACTCGCGCAACTGCAGAGTGACGGTGTAGAATTCGCCGAGCAGAAACAACCCGAGCGCTCCCCCAAGCGCGAGGACGAATCCGTTGTTCGAGATGACACTCAACAGGAACGCACCTCCCATCGCCCCCAAGAGAAGATACCCGCGTCGAGAAACGCGCAGCACCAACTTCGAGGGATACGCCGAAAGCACCACGTGATTCGTCATTGGGAGTCACCACTAGCCGGCGACTGGACGGTCACCAACAGCCGCGTCTCACGGTACGGACTGGGAAGCTCTTCGAAGTTGTCCGTCGATACGATGGATTCTGTCCGATACAGGCGGTAGGTGAATCGCACCTCACCGGGAGTCTTCGGGGCGACGAGCGTCGTCCGAAGCCGCTTCGTCTCACCGTCCGCAAGCTCGATCTGCTCTGTCCCCAGGATCACCCCCGCACCGTTCGCCTGCTCGCGCGTCACGACGAGGGTGTACGCTTGTGTCGTGTCCTCCTCGTTGTGTACCGTCGCCACGACAGTGGCAGACGTCCCCGGAGTGAGCGTCTCCGGATAGTCGTCGGCGGTGAGTCGCCCCTGCTCCGTCTCCGACAGCAGACTCAGCTCCGTGTAGGTCTGCTCCGGCGCCGGTGCCGCCAGTAGACCGATAAACAGTATCGTTACCACGCCGACCAGCGCCCACTGCTTCCGGGAATCCCGATTGAGAGCGGTCGAAAGCGTCGGTCTCGGTAGACGGTCGGTAACCCGTCGCTTCGGAGTCCATCCGCCGTCAGCCGTCGGCTTCGGCGCTTGCTGGCCTGTGCTGAGGGTCTGGAGTAACGACATGCCGAGGAGTGCGCCGGTCAGTAACACCAACGCCGTGAGCAGCCGACCGAACGTGATCCGCCCCGTGAACTCGTTGATAATCAGCGCGACCACGGCGACGATAGCTGGTGACGTACCGATGGACACCGCGAGACGCGTCCGGGGCGAAAGGCTCTCGTCGCCGGTCGACTGGAACAGCACCGTCTGGAGTGCGTAGCCGGGAAGCAAGAACACCAGTAGTGTCGCCGCAACGAGGCGGACCGACGATCCGGATAAATACGGCTGGAATGTCACTGCCGCCGCGACACTCAGCAGTACCAAGCCACCGGCCTGCACGTATGTCAGCGCACGAGTCCCGCCCACCCTCACTCACCACCGTCAGTAGCGAGCGATGCGTCGGGTGTCGACGGCGTTGTGGGGAGCGTCGTCGCGTCTACGACCTCGTTGAGTACGTTCCGTGCCGCCTCGGTGTCACCGTTTGTGGCCTGTTCGACGGTGATCCGGTGACAGAGTGCGTCGACAGCCACCTGCTCGACATCCTCGGGGAGGACGTACGACCGCCGCTCGATCGCGGCCCGTGCCTTGGCGGCTCGCTGGACGCCGATGAGCGCACGCGGCGACGGTGCCGCAGTGACGCGGCTGTCCGTCTCGAGTGACCGCAAGAGCGCGACGAGATACTGCTTGATCGGGGCAGAGACGTGAATCGCATCGACGAGTCGCTGCGCGCTGCGCACCGCCGCCGGCGTCAACGGGTACTCTGATGCCTGGCGACGGCGACGTTCCTCACCCCGCCCGCGCTGGTCGGCAGTGGCTAGGATGTCCACCAGCGCGTCGTCACTGCTCGGCGCCGAGACGGTGAGATGGAACATAAACCGGTCGAGTTGCGACTCGGGTAGTGGATACGTTCCTGCCATCTCGAGCGGATTCCGTGTTGCTACTATGAAAAACGGAGTCGGGAGCGAACGCGTCTCGCCGTCGGTTGAGACGTGTCCTTCTTCCATCGCTTCAAGCAGGGCCGCCTGTGCCTTCGGCATCGCCCGGTTGATCTCGTCAGCGATGACGGCGTTGCTGAACACGGGTCCACGGCGGAACTCGAACGCCCCCGCCTGCTCGTTGTAGAGTTGCGTGCCAGTGATGTCTGCAGGCAGGGTATCCGGTGTGAGCTGAATACGGGCGGCCGGGAGTCCGGCCGCGGTTGCAACTCGCGTGGCGATGGTGGTCTTTGCAACACCGGGTGCCCCTTCGAGTAGCACGTGTCCGCCAGCGAGAAGCGCCGTCGTTAGCTGCGTGACGACCGCCTCCTGTCCCACGACTGCCTCGCCGACAGTTTGTTGAAGCCGCTCGTGGAGCGTTGCTGGTGTGAGGTCAGCGGAGGCAGGTGACAGCGCACGCTCCTCGGACATCGGGTAGACGAACGGGTCTCTGCCTACGTCGCGGCGAGACGTTCGAGGCGAGGTGTTCTCGGGCATCGGGTAGGGGTATCTCTGCTTACAGTAGGTGACGTGGTATACCCTGCGTCACTCGCAGGTGGGTGCGGAAGGTTACCTCAAAGTGAACTTGAGCACCGCACTATCCGAACCGGACTCTCCGTCCCGGGTGGAGATCCACGCACCGAGCCAGACGAGCACGACACCTCCACCGCAGAATAGCGATAACCCGAACAGCGTCCCGCGCGGTGTGTTCAGACCGAGGCGGAGTTGCGTGACAGGGGGAAAGCCGGCCGTCTGCGGGTAGACGAGCATCGCGCCGTCCTCGGTCAACGTGCGAGCCAGTTGTCGGTTGCCTTCGACCTGCCACTGGCCGTTGGTGAGCAAACTCGCATCGCCCACGACAATTACCTGCCCCACTCCAACCGGCTCCGCGACCGCGACCGGGTAACTCCCTCGTGGCTCGGCCGCTCCGAGTTGCCCGTCGCCGTTGAGGTCACGCCCGGCCGGAACCGACCACGCGAGAACCCGTCTCGTCGTGCTGTCGCTGGAGTCGGTGACGCCGAGCGGCTTCGCAGCGTTGACTTGGACACTGGTGAATCCGAGGGCGTCGTCACCCCTATCTGCTACGACAAACTGTGTGGGACTCGCTGATTCTTGCTCGGTCGCGAGGAGATAGCCAGCCGCGATTCGCGTTTCCACGTCCAGTGCCGCGAGCAACTGGTTCGACCGCTCGTCCTCGGTGAGTATCACGACCTGTCCTCCGCTATCGAGATGACGGGTGAGCGCAGCCACATCGGCGGTCGTCACGTCACCACCGCCTCCGACGACGATTACGGTTTCCGGCGTCGCCCCGCCGTCTACACTGGTGTAGGATAGTATGACGCCCGCACGGCTGGCATCGACGAGCCGACTCGTTCCTGCGTCACCGTGGTTGTACGGATCAAGCGGTGCGTCCGTCGCGGTCAGTGTTCCGACGAGTAATATGAGCACGACGACGGCGAGCCCGACGACGAGCAGTGCAACCCACCGCTCGGTTCTGTATCGACTCATCCGAGTACTCCGGACTCTCGGACGAGTCGCACTACCTCACTTGTCAACACGATGGCGACAACGATACCTGCGCCCTGTATCACGCGCCAGACGCGCCGCTCCCACCCGCGCGCTGTTTCCGTCGGGAGATGGAGTTCCGCCACTACTGCACTCAGCACGTACACTACGAGGAGATACGCCGGGAGAGACTCGACGCCCACTGCAGCTAACGCGAGCAGCGCGCACCCGGACACGAGGAACTGAGCGAACAGAAACGACTCCTGTGACCTCGTGTAGCCGTCTGAGCTCCGTCCTCGATTCAGCATCTACCAGTAGTGACACCGCACTCAATCCCAACGAGTAGGTATCCTCGAGGTAACACGCACGGATAGGGTCGAGCCAACTCCTTGGCTACTACTATTCCTCCTCATGGAGGTGTATGAACAGGTCGCAACGTCGACTTCCCGATATTGGTGGCTTCCTTCGCGAGACGGCTACCACGGTTCGTCGGGAGGGGGTGGCCGGACTCTCAGTGCCGGCCCGTGCATTCTACCACAAACTCCTCCAGCAGGGCTCTCGAATCACCCCTCCCGGTCGCTCGATATACGAGAAAGACTGGGACGTACTCGTCGTCCTCGACGCCTGTCGGTACGACCTCTTCGCCGCCGCCGTATCGTCACCCGACACGGACTTTGCGTTCGTCGACCGCGGCTCGCTCGCGGCAACCCGCTCGGTGGAGAGTGCGACTCGCCCCTGGATGCGCCGGACGTTCGGCCCCGGGGTCGAGGGGGTCGAACAGACGCACTACGTCGTCGGGAGCCCGTGGTCGTCACTGCAACTCGATGAGTCGTGGTTCGCATCGCTCGACCCCGTCTGGCAGGATGCGTGGGACGACGACCACGGGACGCTCCTGCCTGAAACAGTGACGGACCGGGCACTCGCTGCCAGCCGCGAGGTGGACTTCGACGCCGGAGAGCGGCTCCTCGTCCACTATATGCAGCCACACTGTCCGTTCATCGATAGTCCGGACATCGCGACGCCGAAGGCGGCCGACGGCTTCACCGATGCGGCCGAGCGTGACGTCTGGACGCGGTTACAGGCAGGCGAGGTGAGCCTCGATGAAGTCCGGGACGGCTACCGGGCCAACCTCGACCTCGCGCTGGTCGAGGTTGAGCGACTCCTGCACGGCATCGACAGCGAGCGGGTGATCATCACCTCGGATCACGGCAATGCAACCGGGGAGTACGGCCTGTACGGTCACCCCGAGTCGATGCCGTTCGACTGTCTGCGAGAGGTTCCGTGGTTCGAGACGACCGCCATCGACACGGGAGAACGCCCATCGAGCGGACGTGTGCGATCGGACCCCACGTCGGCGGAGCCGACCGATGATGACATCGAGACTCGGCTGCGGGCACTCGGTTACCGGTGACACACGATGAGTGAAATCCAGCCCCACACCGACGCGGCGACGTTCGACGGCCAACACATCTGCTTCATTACCAACCTCTATCCACCGGAGACGATTGGTGGGGCCGAAACCTCCGTCCGAACGGTCGCAGAAGCACTCGTCGAACGGGACTACGAGGTGTCGGTCATCACGACAGCTACCAGCGACGATGCTCGGGCCGGCGATGGGTCGTTCCGTGAGCGACAGAACGGCGTCTCCGTCCACCGGTTCACGCCATGGAACCTCTACACGCCGTTCGAGTACCGCGAGCAACCCGGCTGGAAGAAGCCACTGATGCACCTGATCGACCTCTGGAACCCACAGGCTAGCCGGACAGTGAACCACCTGCTCGGTGACCTTGCGCCCGATATCGTCCACGTCCACAACTTCGGTGGGCTCTCACCAGCCGTGTTCAGCGCAGCAGCCGCTCACGCCCCCGTTGTCCAGACGCTCCACGACTACCGTCTGCTCCACGTCGATCCTGGGATGTTCGTGGGTGGCGCACAGCGGGAACTCAACGTGTTGATGCGCCCGTTCCGGGCGTACAACCGTCGGACTGTCGAACCCTATCTCGATCGGGTGTTGGCGCCTTCTCGGTTTATGATCGACCAACACGAGGAGGCGGGGTTCTTTGCGGACACCCCGACGGCCGTGCTTCGCCTCGGGGTGCCCCGTGACGACCGTACGACGCCCGGAGCCGTGGCCGACCCACCGCGGATTCTCTTCGTCGGCCAACTCGCTCGCCCCAAAGGTGTGGATGTGCTGCTTGATGCGCTGGCACATCTCGACTCGGACATCCGGGTGGACATCGTGGGGCGTGGAGAGGCCAGAGAGCAACTCGAAGCACAGGCAGCCGGAGACGAGCGGGTGACGTTCCACGGGTTCGTGAGCGAGACCGACCTCGCAGCGTTCTACCGGGAGGCAACCGTCACCGTCGTCCCGTCTCGCTGGAACGACAACTCCCCGATGGTTATCTATGAATCGCTGGCCCGGGCCACACCGGTCGTCGGCAGCGATATGGGTGGGATTCCCGAACTCATCGACACGCCAGGCGACGACGCATCAACGACGGGACGCGTCGTTCCGCCCGAAGACCCGGTCGCGTTGGCTACCGCTATCGAATCGGTCTGCCGGACGGCGCCGCACGTCGAGAGTCAGGCGGCATATGCACGGGCCGAGGACTACACGCTGAGTACCCACCTCGACCGCCTGCTTGCCCACTACGCGGCCTGTTCCGATGAGTCGAGAGTCGTGCCCGACACAACGGACGGCAGGAGCGAGCGCACAGTACCGCAGAACGGGCCACCAGCGTCGATCCGCTGATGACGAACGAGCGACCGCCCGAGGCAGAGACGGTACCCCCCTCACTCGGAGCCGTCGCGCTGTACCTCGGGCTGTATCTACTCACCACTGTCGTCGTCTTTCGTGCCGGTTCGTTCGTTCCGGAGGGTACCGGATACGTACTTTTGATGGCACTGTTTGTCATCCCGCTCGGACTGGCCGAGCGGGGCCACCTCACGCCGGCGTGGGAGGTGTTCTTCCTGTTTGCGACGCCGCTGCTCCCTATCCTCGTCGTGATCGACCCGTTCGAGGCGGGACTGTTCGGCTACGATGCGTACTCGTTCACCATCCCGGCGCTCGAGTACCTTCGGAACGGTACCTCGATCGGGGCGTTCGTCAACGCCGACGGTGACTGGCCGGCGTTCTATGCCGTTGCCCTCGCCTTCCAGCAACTCGCCGGCGTCGATACCGGGTTCCTGTCCAAGTATTTCCCGCTGTTCGTCGTCGCCATCCCGTTCGTCGTCTATGCCGGGGTCGACCTCCTCGCATCCAGACGCATCGCGTTCTACACCGGGATGGCCGTCGCCTCGACCCGCACACTCGTCCTGTTCGAAGTGAAGTTCGTCGACGAGACGATTGCGGTGCTGTTGTTCTTTACCGCCATCCTCTACCTCGCACTCGCCACACGCGAGCGGCGAGCAGTCGTCGGGCTGGCCGTGGTGATCGCCGCGCTGGCGCTGACACACCACGCCACCTCGGCCTTCTTCGGTATCCTGCTGGCGTGTATGCTCGGTGCGAGTCTCATCGAGCGGGTGCCACTTCCGGGTGTGCTTGCCCGCCGCCTCTACCCACGACGGGGGAGACCGATCGACATCGGAATCACCGGCACCGTCGTCGTGGCGTTCGGCGTCGGGGCCGTGTTCTTCTTTCTCGCCCCACAGGTGACGACAGAGCTGGTGAACACGGCCTACGGAGCACTCTTCGAGGGACAACAGACGGCAGCGCCGGTCCAGTCTAGCGGCGGTGGCGGTATCTTCTCGGTGAGCGGGGTTCCTCCGCGGCAACTCGTTTCTCGCGCGGCGATTTTGGTGTTCGCGCTGATGGCCGGGGTGACGGCATTCGGCGTCCTGACGCGGTACGATGCGGCCTACTGGGAGGTCGGATGGGTCGGGGCAGCCGGTATCTTCGCGATGCTGTACTTCGCCTCCCTCGTCGGCGGTCGGGTCGTCCCACTCGATCCGATCCGGATTCTGTTGTTTCTCGTGGCGACTATTACACCGCCAACGCTGAGTGTCATCTCGCGGGCCCAGCTACCGTCCAGACTGTCCCGATTGGCGTCTGAACGACGCGTTTTCTCTGTCATTCGGAGTGTCGTCGCAGTTCTCATCGTGAGCGCCCTGATCCTGACCCAAGTCGCTGCGTTCGATCCACATATCCTCTACACGAACCCCGACGAGACGGTGATCGGAGAGGGCCATCATACGAGCGCCCAATTCGGGGCGAGTCAGTGGACGGAGCGCCACTACTCCGGCGCGGTGCTCGGTGCCGAGCGGAGTCTCTGGGTCGCGTACGACAACAACTATCGCAACCCGGTACACGGTGAGGGTGCCTGTAAGTCGCTTCTAACCGTGTGGCGACCGGAGACTGGTGACGCTCGCCCGTCGAACGTGTCGGTAGTCTTTGACAGTACAGGCGTCTCGCTAACGCGGGCTGACACCGAGCCGTACATCCCCGGGAAAGCATCGAACACGCAGGCATCACCGAACTACAACTCCGGGCCACCGGAGTGTGGAACGTTCGTCCGCTCGAAGTTCGTAAAGGGAGAACACTCGGGAACGTCCCGATGAACAGCTCTAAGAGCGTACTGACCGTCAGTCCAATATCGTCAATGATTGTGTGTGTCGTCGGTGTCACCACTATCTCGATAGCTCTCTGCCACGCGCCCGGCGAGTACGGTACGTGCCGTCCACGTCAGTGATATGTTCCCGATAGAACACTTCCTCGTCGCTTTCCTCCCCGTCCTGATGTATGTCCTCGTAATCGACAGACGTCTCCCGACTGTTCGTCTCGTGGCCGTTGCGTTCATCGGGAGTCAGTTTCCCGACCTGGTCGACAAACCCCTTGCGTATCAGTTCGGCCTGATTCCGTCCGGACGCGTCTTCATGCACTCATTACCGATCGCGCTGCCGTTCTTGATTGGTACTGTCATCTACGGGTGGCAGACGGAGCGAAATCGCCTGAGTGTGGGTTTTGCCTTCGCGTACGTGTCTCATCTTGTGGCCGACAACTACGGCCCACTGTTCGGGCCGCACCCACGGATTCGACCGGATCTTCTGTGGCCGTTTGCCGATCCGGTCTCGCGACCCGACGTTCCATCGTGGGCCGGCGTTGGCGGGATACATATAAGACTCTGGACAGGGTTCTCACTTCTCGTCTTGTTGGTAACTGGAACACTAGTTCTCGCCGACCTGTGGCGAAGACTCCGGGGAAACCCACACGTATCCGAGACAGGCGACTGATCGGCAGACAACTCGATTTCGCCGATCGTGTCCATGCGGCAGTCCGGTAGGACTGTACTCCGCTTTGCTACCACCCAGGTAACCTGCGGGTAACACTACGCGGTCTCCTGTATCGTACCGCGTGGCTGTGACACTTCTAACGTATCATTCACTCATAGTGGTGGTCTTGGACGCCGTCGTTTCGATCGTTTTGTGGGTTGTGACCAGCTTCTATATCGCCGGTAACATGTACTGGGTCTATCAGTTGTTGGCCGGGGTTGTAACGTACACCTCCCCGGCGCCATTGCACGGCGGATACGCGGTTGAAGTCCGGATTGTGACAATCGGCAACGAGTCGGCTGTCACCGAGACGGTTCGCAACCTTCCGCCCGAGTTGGACCGTCGATATGTTATTTCCGAGGAGCCAATTGAGGTTCCGGGAGCGGAAGTGCTGGTTGTTCCCGACGAGTTTGAGTCCAAGGCTGTAAATAAGGGAAGAGCATTAGAGTGGGCACGTCAAGCGGTGCCGTGTCAGCGCGAATACGTCCTGTACCTGGATGAGGATAGCCATATGGACGGGTTTAGTGGCCTCCCTGACAGCGACATCGTACAGTTCACCGAACAGCCACGGCGGACGACGAGCCTCCTTGCCCACCTCTGTGAGATAAACCGTATGGGGTTCCAGATCGAACAGCGAGGATTCCAGTCGGCCACTGTCCCACTTTACACGTGGGGTGGTGGCGTGGCCATTCGCAGTTCCATCGAGGATGCGGTGACGTGGGACTATTCCACGCTGATCGAGGATACGGTGTTCACGTGGCGGGCGTTCGTCGAACTACCTGAGCAGCCGTCGTTCAGTGTGTTGTCCGAAACGATATCGGGTCAGTCTCCCCCGAGCCTTTTTGATATGATACGCCAGCGCCGTCGGTGGATCAGTGGGAGCCGAGAGAACAATACGATCCTCTCGCTTGATCGGGTCATTATGTACGGACTACGCGATCTGTCGTGGTCGGTTACGGCAGCCGTCCCGCTGTTTTTGTTCTTAGGAAATCTCCCTGGCGTAGACGTGTTCGCGTGGCAGATACATCAGGGGATTTCAGTCGTGTTGCTCTCGTTCGTGTTTGTCTGGGTTGGTATCGGTATCTGGCAGGTGCGTCCGACGCCTGCTATTGCGGGCCTCAGCCTTGTACTGGCGCCTGTTACGAGTGTTCTCCACTCGGTTGGCGCGTTGTGGGGACTCGTCTCGCCTCCCGACTCGTTCGACGTGACCACGAAGGCTGACGAGGTGACCAATCAGCCACCGCAGCACTACCGCACAACCACGGACGAACACCCACCACGACATCATTACAGGGACGCGAACGATGACTAAACGCGTCGGCCAGTCGGATCATAGTGACGTGTTACTCGGCGTATTTCCCGGCGAATCGGAGCGTCTTCGGACGATTCGCGCCTTTCAGGCGTGGCTCAGCCGTCCACTTGATGTTGTGACGACGTTCATCAGGACCGACGTCCCGGCGTCGTATCGACGGGAGTTCGTCACGCGGTATCTCTCAGCCATCGTTGATGCGGGACTCGTACCACTCCTCACGTGGGAGCCTTTCGGTTTCGAGATCAGTTCGGACGCGTCTCCTGTTCGATCGATCAACGAAGGCCGCGTGGACGACGAGATACATCAGTGGGCGGAGTTGCTACGAAGGTGGCTCTCCGAGTCGTCCGACCGTACAGTGATCTTTCGGCCCGCTCACGAGATGAACGGTACGTGGTATCCGTGGAGTGCCGGTCACGGCACCACCCCCGAGGAGTATACCCGAATGTGGCGTCGCCTCTTCGAGGCGTTTGCGGACGCCGGTGTGCCGAGAGAGCGGGTTGATTGGATGTGGTGTATCAACGTCACCGACGGAACGTGTGTACCCCCGTTCGAGTATTTCCCGGGCGAGCAGTACGTCGACTGGATCGGGGTCGACGGGTACAATTTCGGTGACAGCCAGCCGTGGAGCTCGTGGCAATCACCGGAAGCAGTGTTCGAGCAGACGTTAGCGGCGGTGAATGCCGAGACGAACCTGCCACTCGCGATCCCAGAGACCGGATGCTCGTCAGCCTACAATAGCAAGCGCCGGCCGCTCCGAAAGTCACAGTGGCTTGTCGACGCGTTCGAACTGTTCAACGAGTACGGAGTGGAACTGGTCGGGTGGTTCAATATGTCGAAAGAGACGGACTGGACGGTACTCGAACCGGTTTCATCGGACACGGCAACAATCCGCAAACAAATAGAATTGAACGGTCGACAGTACGATTGTTACCCACGATTTAACCAGGTCTCTGCGCGCATCTGTGGCAAGGACTGAGCAAAAGAAGTGCCGGATACTGACACTCCTAGCAAATCCGCTGCTGACCGGACATCCGAAGACTCACGCAATGTGTACAATGTAGCCTGTTATAAGATATCTCAGTGACTCTTGAGCCCAAACTGCTCCCGATGCGGCCGTATGCATTGAGATGGCCAGTCTCAACTATTCCACTGCACACCACCGTCCACAACCTCGGAGGATGGCTTTGATGTGTGCCTTCTGTTCATATGGAGGACCTGTGAAACAGGAGCTGTCTTGCGGTTCCGTAATTTTATCACTCAGAAAACTTTTCTGAGCGACATACTCCGCGACTGCAGCCTAATCGCCGGACGAAAGACTATCCATCCACAGACCACGTGAAAATAAGGCACGCATCAAAATCCAAACTCCGAAACTCTGACCGTCCACAACCTCGGAGGATGGTTTTGATGTGTGCCTTCTATTCGTGCAAAAATACTGTGAAAATAGAGCTTTCATGCGGTTCTCATTTTATATCAGCAAGAAAACTTTTCTGAGTGGTATATTCTGTGACTGTCTACTAATCGCCAGACACAAGCCCGCCCATCCGCAGAAAGCGTAAAAATAAGCCACGCATCAGATCCCATCCTCCGAAACTCTGCACCGTGCCTACCGCTGCGACCCGCGGAGAATAAGCGGCCCGATCGCGAGCGTGCGCTTGGCGACGGTGGCGATCCGCGCGATGTACGACACGAGCAGGAGGAACGGGAGCACCGAAACGGTGAACGCGGCGGCGACCAGCCAGAGCACGTTCGCGACACCCAGGGTATCGCCGGGGACGGGTCCGCTCCCGAAGAACGCGAGCGTGCCCCCGGCGACGACGAGCGCGGGAATCGCGACGTAGAGGATGAGCTGCGAGAGGTCGATCAGCGCCCACTGGAAGTAGAGCGTCTTGATGTGCTCGCGCGCGGGGCCGAACATCGACAGCGCAGTCCGGAGCTCGGTGAGGAGCCGGTCGGTGTCCTCGTCCATTGCTGCCGCGTGGTCGGCGGCGATCCGTTCCACCTGAAAGATCTTCCAGCCGTAGTTGAAATCGAGGGCGGCGAACAGCACGTCGAACTCCCCGAAGGTCGCGCCGTCGAGGCGGTCTCCGACGGTGTCGGCATTGCCGGTGAGGCTCTCGGTGAACTCGTCGACCTCCTCGCGTAGGTCGTCGTCGTCGCTGTCGGATACCGAGTCACGCAGCGCTTCCGCGAGCTGCTTGGTCTCGTCCACCAGCCCCTGAAGGAACGCGGAGGGATCCACTGGCGTCGGACCGTCGTACGCGTCGTTGACGAACGCGCGGAAATCCATCGTGTTGCTCATCCGTCGGTGCTGGTCGCCGAGGGGGCCGTTCTCCTGGGAGATGACCAGCTGACTGATCGTGACGACGAGCGTCGTCCCCGTGATGATCGCCCCGAGGAGCGTCGAGAACATGGTCCCCTTCGTGTCGCCAGTCCCGAGGTTCGCCGAGACGCCGAGGACCGTCCCGATCCCGACGAAGGCGGCGAACACTCCGACGGCGAGCGCGCCGGTTATCAACAGCCGGTTCGCCTTGAGCAGCACCCACAGCTTGACGCGCCGTTCGTTCGCCCGTTCGCGCATCGTGTTCGCCGTCGAAATCTCCGTGTCGCCCGCGGTATCGATCTCCGTGTCGGCCCCGGCGTCCGCGTCGACCCCGGCGTCGGGATCGACGCTCATCGCTCGGTGGGTCGCTTGAACACGAGGTACTTGGTCCCACCGCCGACGTAATCGACGGTGTCGACCAGTTCCCATCCCTCCTCACCGAGCTCGTTCAGCTCGGTCTTCGGATCTGTCGCCTCCTTCTGGGTCGCCCCGCGCGGCGGCTGTAACGTCTCGTATTCCCACGCTCCGGATGTCATGGTCGTACATCCGGAGCGAGTGTAAAAAGCGCACCCGTCGGTCGACGCGGCGTCGACTCACTCCGTCGGGCCGGCCGCCGACTGCACGCGCCACCCGCCTTCAACCGTCCCCGAGCGCTCGACCAACTCCACGACCGTCTCGTCGCCGACGCGGGTTCCGCCCTCGACGGCCTCGACGCGGACGGTGAGGTCCAGTGAGTCGCCGCAACAGCCGATGTCGACGAACTCCTCGCGCTCGTCGCCGACGCTCGGTTTGTTGAGCATCCGCCGGAGGTAGTTCCGGTAGCGGTCCGTCCGGATCTGGTCGCGGCCCCACTCGCTCAGGCCGTCCGGAAACGAGAGGACCACGCGCGCGGCGTCGTTCATACGGACTGGAGGCACGCTGTCTACATCGACCTGTCGCCGCTGTGTTCGGCCGGCGTCACTCCGCCGACAACGACGGCCGCCCGTCGAGCCGGTCGTCGGGAGCCGCTCGCGTGACGGGCCGACTGCCGCGAATCAGATTTCGTATCGTATGATACGGTGTATATTTGGGTGCGATACCGACGGCTCGCCCGGCCGGCGGCGAGCGGGGAGCGAGGGTGGCGGTAGTGTCGCCGCGCCGCAGCCTCGGTATCGGTGCGGAATCCGCTCGAAACCGGCTGAAACGGCGGTAGTCGTGAAAAAGAAGGCTTATTCGGGGCGCGGGGGGACCGAAACGCATGGCTCGATTCGAGGTACCGGAAGTCGATTACACCCGGTACTCCAACCGGCAACTCGCCGCGATACCGCTCGTGGTGTTGACCGCGGCCCTCCTCGTCATCGGCGGCGCGTACGCGACGACGGGCGCGCCGGTCGACCCCGGGCTCGACTTCACCGGCGGGACGGAGCTGCGGGTCGCCGTCGACGCTCCGAGCGACGCACAGGCACGCGAACGGATCGACGAGGCGTTCGCCGCGACGCCCGACTCCGTCCAACAGGTCGGCGGCGGCGACGTGTACGTCATCACGTTCGAGTCGACCGAGGCGGAGCCCGGCCAGTTGGAGGCGCAAGCCGAGGAAGCCGGCTTCACTATCCGCTCGATCGATTCGGTCTCGGCGAGCTTCGGGTCGGACACGCAGCGGCTCGCACTGCTGGGCGTCGGCGTCGCGTTCGCCGGGATGGCCGCGTTGGTGTTCGCGCTGTTCCGGACGTTCGTGCCGAGCGTCGCGGTCGTCGTGTCTGCGTTCTCCGACATCGTGATCCCCGTCGCGCTGATGAACCTCCTCGGTATCGAACTCACGCTCGGGACCGTCGCCGCGCTGCTCATGCTCATCGGTTACTCCGTCGACTCCGACATCCTCCTGAACAACAGCGTGCTCCGCCGCTCGGGCGATTTCTACGAGTCCACCTACCGCGCGATGCGCACGGGCGTCACGATGACGGTCACGTCGCTGGCGGCGATGGCCGTGATGGCCGTGGTCGCCGGCGTGTACGGGATCGGCCTGCTCGCCAGCATCGGGACCATCCTCGTGTTCGGGCTGGCCGCCGACCTGATGAACACGTACCTGCTCAACGTGTCGCTGCTTCGCTGGTACAAATTCGAGGGGGTGGCGAGATGAGCGCGTGGGAGACGGTCAAGGACAACTGGCGCGTCGTCCTGCTGGTGTTCATGCTGGTGCTCTCGACCGTATTCCTCTTCGCGCCGGCGTTCGACAGCACGGCGAACGCGGCCGCGGCGCAGGAGAACCCGACGAACCTGAAGTACGGCCTCCAGCTGTCGGGCGGGACGCGCATCCGCGCGCCGCTCGTCGGCGTCACGGCGGAGGGCGTCCAGTTCGGCAACCAGTCGACGGCCGAGGTCGAACGCGCCGTCGCCGCCGAACTCCCGAACGCCGACAGCGCCGACGTGATCGCGCGGCGGACGGCCGGGAGCGCGACCGGCACGGTCGAACTCGTCGCGGACAACGCGACCCAACAGCGGCTCGCGAACGCGCTCGACGCCGCAGGCTTCGAGTACGAGACGGTTCGCGACGGCGTCACGGAGGCGACCCGCGAGCAGACGGTCGCCGTGTTGCGCTCGAAGATCAACGCCGCGGGGCTCTCCGGCGGGACGGTCCAGACGGTTGAGACGATCAGCAACGAGCACTTCGTGCTCATCGAGGTGCCGAACCAGGACCGCAGCGAGGTGGTCGACATCGTGAACTCTCGCGGGACCGTCCAGATCGCCGCGTACCACCGGGTCACGCGCAACAACACGACCCGGTACGTGAACACGACCGTCATCACGCAGGAGGACTTCCAGACGGTCGGGACCGCCCAGCAGGGCGGGCAGGGGACGGGTCCGCACGTCCCGGTCTCGATCAAGCCGAGCGAGGCCGAGCGCGTCCAGCGGCTGTTCGTCCAGACGGGCGTCGCGGGACAGGGCGGCACCGACTGCAGCTACCGGCAGAGCCCGCAGTCGACGGAGCCGTGTATCCTCGTCATCCGCGACGGGAACGTCGTCTCCTCGTTCGGGATGAACCCCTCGCTGGCGCAGTCGATGCACAACGACGAGTGGGCTCAAGACCCGCAGTTCATCCTCGTCACCGGCTCGTTCGAGCGGGCGCAGGCGGTCAGCATCGACCTCCGCGCCGGTGCGCTCCCGGCGGCGCTGGCGCTTGACGAGGGAACCACCTCCTCGATCAGCGCCGCACAGGGTGAGAACTTCAAGCGC
This sequence comes from Halobaculum gomorrense, assembly GCF_900129775.1. Classification (GTDB taxonomy): domain Archaea; phylum Halobacteriota; class Halobacteria; order Halobacteriales; family Haloferacaceae; genus Halobaculum; species Halobaculum gomorrense. The sequence continues at coordinate 139,058 of NZ_FQWV01000002.1, forward strand.
GACTCGCTCATCATCGGCCTCCTCGCGGTGCTCACGGTCGCGGGCGTCGTCTTCGCCCGCTACAGCCGGCCGCAGGTCGCCGCGCCGATGGTCGTCACCGCGCTCTCGGAGGTCGTCATCCTCCTCGGGTTCGCGGCATTCATCCAGTACCCGCTGGACCTGTCGGTCATCGCCGGGTTCATCGCCGTCATCGGGACCGGGGTCGACGACCTCGTGATCATCGCCGACGAGGTGATGGCGGAGGGCGCCGTGAACTCCCGGCGCGTCTTCGAGTCGCGCTTCCGCAAGGCGTTCTGGGTCATCGGCGCCGCCGCCGCGACGACGATCGTCGCGATGTCGCCGCTGGCGTTCCTCTCGCTCGGCGACCTCCAGGGCTTCGCCATCTTCACGATCCTCGGCGTGCTCGTCGGCGTGCTCGTCACCCGGCCGGCCTACGGCGACATCCTCCGGGCGCTGCTGACCGACCGCTGAGGTCGGCCCGGCACGGGCCGGCCCGACCGTCGCGGCGAACCGCTTTTCATCCGCCGCCGTGATTCGCCGCCTGTGCCCTCCGAGCCAGCCGATCGCTCCGACAGCGGCGACGGCCCGCCGACCGAGGACGAACTCGAGCGCGTCGTTCGCCGCGTCGTCCGCGAGGAACTCGACGCGCGCGCCGACCGACCCGGCTCCGTGTGGACGCTCCTGGCCGGAGCGATCGCCGGCCTGTTCGTGCTGGTTCCGCTCTCCGGGGTCGTCCTCGGGACGCTGGCGGACGCGGGCGTCCCCCTTCCCGTCCTCGCGGTCGCGTCGTTGCTCGCCGCGGGCGCGCTCGTCGCCTACGGCTGGCGGCTGCCGCCGTTTCGCTGATTCCGCCGCTTCCGATCCGCGTCGCTGTCGGGCGATTCAGAGCGCGACGGTCGATCGCGCGAGACCGACGACCGCACGCGCGAGTCAGAACTCGTCGAGGGCTGACTGCTCGTTCGCGGCGAGCACGTCCTCGCAGGTGCTCCACGACCGGCGCGCGCACTCCGGCAGGTCGCCCTCGCGGGCAACGAACTCCCGCAGGAACTCGCGGGTGGTCGGATCGGAGGGGTAGCCGCTGCCGATGCCGTCGTAGCCGCGGTCGCGGTAGGCGGCGTCCAACTCGGCGACAATCCGGTCGCGTTCCACCTTCGCGATCACGCTCGCGGCGGCGACGACCGGGAACGACTCGTCGGCGCCGTGTTCGGCCGTCACGTCGATGTCGGCTCCCGCGGCCGCATCGGCGACGGCGTCCTCGTCGGGCGCGTTCTCGTCGCTTCCGCCGGCAGCGACCGCGTCGGCGACGCGGTCGGCGAACCGCGACTCGCGCACGTCGCCGGCGTCGACGACCGCGCGGTCGCCGCCCCGGGCGACCCGCGCGAGTGCCTCGGCCTGCCCCACGACGGTGAGAGAGTTCATGTCCGCTGCGGGGTCGTCGATGCGGTCGACCGAGATCACGGAGACCGCGACGGCAACGCGGTCGTCGCCGCGGAGGGCGGTGTCGAGTGCCTCGCGCCTCGCCGGCGAGAGGCGCTTGGAGTCGTCAACGTCCGCGGGGATCGCCGTGGGATCGGCGCGGACCGCCGCGGCGACCATCGGTCCCAGCACCGGTCCCTTCCCCGCCTCGTCTGCGCCGAGCATGGCTCACTCCCCGTCGGCGTCGGTGTCGGGATGCCCGTCCTCGCCGTCCAGAAAGAAGCCGGGGCGCTCGAACGGCTCCTCGGCCCCTTCGACGGCGAGCACGTCGAGCGCCGTCACCGTGGCGTCGACGCCGAGCAGGCCCGCGAGGCTCGGTTCGGTCCGGCCCTCGTCGCCGGAGATCAGCTCCTTGATGTAGAGGCCGCCGGCGCCGTGGACCTCGACGGTCGCGTGGCGGGCGTCCTCCAACTCGCCCGTGACCTCGTGGGCGACGCGGGTCCGCGTCTTCGCGGCGCGGCGGTGGTCGACGCGGTTCGGCGTGTACTGCTCGATGGTCTCCCCGTCGAGGTCGTCGACGGCGTCGACCAGCTCGCCGGCGGTCACGTCGCCCCCGAACTCCACCTGTGCGCGGTAGCGCTTGGTCGCGTCGAGCTCCTTCACGCGCTCGACCATGTCGTGGGTGCAGCGGCGCAGGCCCTCAACCTCGACGTTCCCGTCGGCGAAGGCGTTGATGTCGCCCTCCAGCCGATCCGCGTCGATCTCGCGGCGCCGTGGCTCGTCCACCTCGATCACGAACGGACGCCCGGTGCCGAGCATCAGGGCGTCCACGTCCTCGCGGCCCGCGCCGTGGAACGTCGAATCGACGCCCTCCATTACGTCCTCGACGACGGGGGCAGTGAGCTGTTCGACGCTCTCGTCGTACAGGTAGCCTGAGCCGCCGCAGGTGTCGCACTGTTCGCGCCCCTGGCGGCCGGAGCCGCGGCAGTCAGAACAGGGCCACTCTGTCTGGGGAATGTCCCGCTCCAGTTTGCGGTAGCGGCCGTACACGTGCGCGGAGTTGACCGTCGCCTCGACGCGGTCGGCGTCCACGTCGAGGAGGAACTGGACGTGCGGGCGCTCGAAGTCGACCTCGGTGTCGGTGACGTGGCCGACGCGTTTGCCGACCTCGCGGTTGAGCTCCTTGCGGAGCGGTTCGCCCGCGTCGGGGTCCATGCCGGCGTCCTCGCGGAGCAGTCGGTCGTTCTCCTCGGCCAGCGGCGGCACGCGGGTGCCGACCTGGTAGGTGGCGTACTCGTAGTCTGCGACCGCGTCGGCGGCGCGCTCGGCGAATTCGTCGAGGCGCTCGAACACCCCCTCGCACACCCAGCAGTCGCCGTCGGCGCCGCCCTCGTAGTCGGTGTCGTCCGCGAGCGCGACGGCGACGCGGAGGCCGCGGCCGCGCTCGTGGTTGCCGAGGCCGAACGAGCGCTCGGCGAACGGGCGGCCGAGGCAGTGGTCACACAGCGGGCCCGTCGCGAGGAGCGCTCGGGCGGTGTCGAGCACGTCGGAAGCTGCGCGCTCCCCGGTGGCGTCGGCGTCGACGGCTTCGTCCGCGTCGGGGTCCGCGTCGACGGCTTCGTCCGCGTCGGGGTCGGACGCGTCCGGGGGAGCGTCGGAGTCGGTCATACCCGCCCTCGTTGCGGCGGGCGGTAGGCCCTTTCGGTCGCGAGCGGAGGCGCCGATGGTCGGGCGGCCGATCACAGTCGAACCGCCACGCGGATCGGAGGTTACGAGCAGGTCTGGGCGCCGAACAGGGATTTCAGGAAGTCGGGGACGGGCAGCGAGCCGATCAGGTCGGAGACGAAGTCGGGGACGACGGAGTCGAGGAGGCCGCCGACGAACCCGGGCGGCCCGGCGTCGCCGCTCGGGCCCGCCTCGGCGTTCTCGCAGTCGTCGATCTGTTTGTCGGTGCCGCCGGGCTGGGCCGCGGCCGCCGCCGGGGCGAGCGCGAGGCCCGCCACGACGAGCAGCGCGGTCAGGAGCCGGACGGCGCTCGTGTTCGGTCTCATCACGGTCGATCCCACGTCCTGATCGGACAAGAACGCGCACGGCCGAAAACCCGGATTCCGACGGAATGAATCCGGATTAAGCCGGCTGTGCGGTCATTCGCCGGCGACGGCGGCGCCGTCGGTGCCGTTGCCGGCACGCTCCGCGTTCCGGCCCGCCCGAGAATCGCCACGCGATTCTCGAACATCGGGCGGGACCGAGCGGACGGCCGTCACCGAGACGTCCGTCACGCCGAACTGCTCGGCGAGCGCGTCGGCGACAGCCTCGCGGTCCTCGCCGGCGTCGCCGGCGAGCGCGACGGTGGCGTCGGCCTCGACGGTGAGGTCGTTGAGGCCGGGTTGGAGGCCGCGGATGTCGAGGGACTCGACGGCGTCGACCGCGTCGGCGCGGCGGAGCTTCGATTCGGCACCCTCGGCGAGATTGCCGGGTGCGGCTCTGGACACTGCGATGGTCATGCTGGCGTCGGCCAGTCGATGTCGGTGGACCGACATAGACTCCCTGCGCGGCTCGAACGCGACTGCGGGCCTTCCCGGGGAGCGGGTCGGCCGCGCGAGCCGGCTGACGGGGTCACGGGGGTCTGAACGGTAGGTGGAAAACGGCGTCCGCCTCCGCTCGGGTGCGCCCCGAGACGCGTCGCCGGATCACGCGGCGATGGAGACGGACGGTCCGTACACGGAGGCGATGTTCCCCGCGGCTGCACCCGCACCGATCCCCGCCACATTCGCCTTCGGCGCGGCGAACGCGACACGGACGGCGGCGGGGGCGCCGGCGACCGACCACCCGCTCCCGTCGCTACCGTGTCGCGAACGGGGTGTGAGGGTGGTGTGGTCGGTCATCGGGAGCCTCCGTGGTTCGTCGTATCATCGCCGATGCGGGCGTAATTATTAATAGTTACTCCGCAGTGACAGCTGTTGGCAAGGGAGCCTCAGCGGGCGAGATTTTCGGCGGAACGTTTATCATAAACACCTCGTTGAAAGTAATCGAAATGCCGGCACGTACGCAGCGGTCCGGGACCGATCAGACCCAGTCGCCCGCCGCAGACCGCGGGGGTACAACTCGGTCGAACGCGGCTGCCGTGATCCCGGAAACGGGTTCGACGCGAGCGAGTCAGTGACGACCAGGCGACGCGAGCGCGAGCGTCAAGCCGATCGCGATCTCGAGACGGTCGACCCCGACGAGGTCGACGAGGACGAACTCATTCGCACCGACGACGGCGAGGTGATGCATGAGCCAACGGGACTCATCGTCGACGAGGACACCGTCGACCGCGGGCCGGAGTGGCGGGCGTTCAACGCCACCGAGCGCGACCGCAAGAGCCGGGTCGGCTCGCCGATGACCCAGACGATGCACGACAAGGGGCTGACGACGAGCATCGACTGGCGCAACCGCGACGCCAGCGGCCGACAGCTCTCGGCGGAGAAGCGCTCCCAGATGGAGCGGCTCCGCACGTGGCAAGAGCGGATCCGCACGCAGGACGCCGGCGAGCGCAACCTCCAGTTCGCGCTCTCGGAGGTCGAGCGGATGTCCTCCGCGCAGGGCGTGCCGAAGTCGGTCCGCGAGGTCGCGTCGATGATCTACCGCCGCGCGCTGGAGGAGGATCTGATCCGCGGGCGGTCGATCGAGGCGATGGCGACGGCGAGCCTCTACGCCGCCTGCCGGCAGGAGGGGATCCCCCGCTCGCTCGATGACTTCGTCGGCGTCGCACGCGTCGAGCGTCGGGAGATCGCCCGGGCATACCGCTACATCTCCGGCGAACTCCGCCTCGCGCTGAAGCCGGTCGACCCCGCCGGGCACGTCCCGCGGTTCTGCTCGGAGCTGTCGCTGCCCGAGGAGGTGAAGCGCCGCGCTACCCGCATCGTCGACGAGACGACCGCGCAGGGGCTGCACGCCGGGAAGTCGCCGACGGGGTTCGCCGCGGCGGCGATCTACCTCGCGTCGATGCTCTCGGACGAGAAGCGGACCCAGTCGGAGATCGCGGACGTGGCCGACGTGACCGTCGTCACGGTCCGGAACCGGTACAAAGAACAGATGGACGCCGTCGAACTCGGCACGCTCTGACGGCGGCGCAGACGCTCCCGTTCCTGCCCTACTCGCCGTTCATCGGCGACCCGCCGTCGGCCGCGGCCTCTCCCGTCGCGTCGGCCGACGCCGCGGCGTCGCCGGCGAGCGCGCGCGCTCCGCGGTCGGTGATCCGATAGATCCGCTCGGCGGTCGCCGCCTCAACGAATTCGCGCTGCTCCAGCGTCGCGATCCGCCGCTCCACGAGCGGGATGTGAAGGCCGGTGTTCGCGGCGATGAGCGCGGGGTAATCGACGCCGCCGTCCCGCAGGTGGCGCAACACGCGCTCGTCCGCGTCGGAGAGATCCGTCGGTGTTCGCATCCTCTATGGTATTAGTTACCACAATACATGAACCTGTCGGGGCGGTCCCGGACGGTCCTGCGGAATCGCCAGCCTGTTGGGCCGGGACCCGGTGACTCAAGGGGGTCGCAGCGAACTCACGGCCAATGCGACTGTCGAACGCGGCCGTGGGAGACGCACAGACGAGCGGGTTCGCGTGGGACGTGCTCACCGATCTGGTCGACGTGGGCAACCGGATGGCCGGACAGGCGGGCGAACGACGGGGCGCTGAGGTCGTGCGCGACGCCTTCGAGCGCGCCGGCGCCCGCGAGACCCGGCTCAAGGTGTTCGAGATCCCCGGCTGGTGGCGCGGGTCCTCGTCGCTGACGGTCCACGACCCGCACGAGCGAACCCATGACGGGCAGCAGGACGTGCTCGCGCTCCCCGGCTGCCCGGCGGGCGAGGCGACGGGGCGCGTCGTCGACGTGGGCGACGGCACCTACGAGGAGTTCGAGGAGAAGGCCGACGAGCTCGACGGCGCCGTCGCGATGGCCTCCTCGGCGACGCCGGAGTCGGTGGACCGGTGGATCCACCGGATGGAGAAGTACGTCAACGCCGCCGACCACGGCGCCGTCGCGTTCGTCTTCCGCAACCACGTCGAGGGGTCGGTCCCCCCGACCGGCGAGGTCGGCTACCACGAGCGCCCGGGGCCGATCCCCGCCGTCGGCGTCTCCCGGGAGGTCGGCGAGCGGCTCGCCCGGTACGCCGAGGAGGACTGCGAGGCGACCGTCTCGGTCGAGTGCCGCAACGAGCCAACGACCTCGGTCAACGCCGAGGCGGAGGTCGGCCCCGACACCGACGAACACGTGCTCGTCACCGCGCACGTCGACGCCCACGACATCGCCGACGGCGCCAACGACAACGGCGCGGGCTCGGCGCTGGTCGCGGAGGTGGCTCGGCTCCTCTCGCGCGAGGACGTTGACCTCGACACCCGCGTGCGGCTCATCACCTTCGGCTCCGAGGAGATCGGGCTGTGGGGCGCGTACCACTGCGCGGAGACCACCGACCTCGACGACCTGCGGTGCGTCGTCAACCTCGACGGCGCGTGTAGCTCCCGGAACCTCAGGGTGGGGACGAACGGCTTCGAGGCGATGGGCGCGGTGTTCGAGGCGGTGACCGACGACCTCGACGCCACGCTCTCGACCGACGACACGATCTCTCCGCACGGCGACCAGTGGGCGTTCGTGCAGGAGGGCGTCCCCGCCGTGATCACTTCGACCACGTCCGAGCGGTCCGGCCGCGGCTGGGGACACACCCACGCCGACACGCTGGATAAGCTCGACTCCCGCGATCTGCGCGACGTGGCCGTCCAAGTCGCCGAGGCCGCCGCGCGGTTCGCGTCCGACGATGTTGACACGCAACACAAGAGCCGTCAGGAACTGCGTGACGCCATCGACCAGGGGTACGAACAGGAGCTGCGGATGGGCGGCCGCTGGCCGTACGACGACTTGGAATAGCCCACACTGGCGGCCCGTTCGGGCCGCGTGCTCCGGTCGCCGCGTCCCTACTGCGGCCCGGCGTCGAGAAACTCGCCGAGGTCGTCCATCACCTTCCCCTCGGCGCGCGCGAGGTGCTCCCACGCCGTCGTCGTCCCGACGCCGAGTTCGTCGGCGACGTCCTCCACGCCGGCGTCCTTCTCGTGGCCGTAATACCCCGCCCTGATCGCCGTCGCGAGCGCCTCGCGCTGGCGTTGGGTGAGGTCGTGGAGGGCCCCGACCTGCTCGAACCGCGACGAGGGTTCGAGTTCGCGGGTGTCGACCTGCCGGACGAGTCGCACGTCGTTGCCGCGCGATTCGAGCGCCTCGATGATCGTCGAGAGATCGTCGCCTTCCTCCAGGTACAGCGTCCAGCGTTCCCACCCGCCGGTGATCACCGTTCCCGTGCGGTAGTGCACGCCGAGTTCGGCGAACTGCTCTGCGATGCTGTCCCACTCGCGGGCGTTGAACGTCAGCGCGACGAAGACGGTCGGCTCGCCTAACGGAGTCACCGGCTCGGCGGCGACGATCGGGTCGCCGTCGCGGAAGTCGTCGATGAACTTCGGCACGGTCTCGGGGTCGCCGCTCACCTCGATTATCCGCTTGCGTTCGGTCGTTCGGCCCGTCATCGACGACACCGACCGCATCGTCACGCTGGGGTAGCGCTCGGACACTCGGCACTCCGGTTGCCCGTTGTGTTTGACCTTCAGCGTCACCTCTCGCATTCGGTCGCTCATCCGCTCGGTTCCAGTCTCCTCGGCCATGGCCCAAATCTATTCGGGGTCATCTTGAACCCGTCGACTGTGCTTGTGTGTCACATGGATCCGGAACCGGAAAACGAAGAAGAGTTCACTGACGAAGCACTGAGTGGGCCGGTCGTCGACCGGCGCACGACCACCGCCCTGCTGAGCGCGGCGGGGCTGGGAGCACTGGCCGGCTGTACGAGCGGTGACTCGGGCCAGTCGACCACTACCAGCGGGTCTGGTGACGGCACCGCTGGAGAGACGGACACGCCCAAGCCGGAGACGAAGCAAGGCGGCCGCCTGAAGGCCGGCTGGTTCACGGGCAGTATCGACGTGCTGGACCCGCCGTACATCAGCGTCGGCCAGTACTTCCAGGTGGCGGCGAACATCTTCAACGGCCTCGTCACGCTGAAGAAGGACCTCACCGTCCGCGGCGACCTCGCCAAGGACTGGGAGGTCACGAACGGCGGGAAGACGTTCACCTTCCAACTGCGCGAGGGCGTCACCTTCCACAACGGGACGGAGTTCACCGCCGAGGACGTGCGCTACACGATCAACCGCACCATCTCGAAGGAGACGCCCGCCGCGCCGAAGCTGTCGACGCTGGAACCCGTCGACGAGGGCGGCGTCGTCGTCGAGGACGACTACACGGTGACGCTCAACTTCGAGAAGGCGATGGCCCCGGCGCTCATCTACCTCACCCGGGGTCCCGGCCGTGCGGCGACTATCGTCTGCAAGGAGGCGATCGAAGAGATGGGCGCGGAGGCGTACAAGACCTCCCCGGTCGGCACCGGTCCGTTCAAAGTCGCCAACCACGACGTGGGGTCGGAGCTGAAACTCGACGCCTACGACGACTACTTCGCCACCGACGAGGAGGGGACGCAGCTCCCCTACCTCGACGGGGTCGACATCACGCCGATCCCGGAGGCGGCCCAGGTCGTCAACGCGCTGAAGGCGGGCGACATCCACTTCTCGAACCTCGTGCCCCTGCAGAACGTCTCGCAGGTCGAGAAGGCGAACGAGGTGAAGAAGCTGCAGGCACCCGGTGTCAACTGGCTCGGACTGGCGATGAACCAGAAGCGCGAACCGTTCGCCTCGAAGAAAGCGCGTCGGGGGATCGCGAAGGTGATCGACAACGAGGCCTACGTCGACACCGCCTACTTCGGCAACGCGCTCCCGGCGAAGGGCCCGATCAACAAGGCGACCGGCTGGGTCTGGCGCGAGGACAAGCCGGACGACCAGGCGTACGCCCCGGAGGAGGGCAAACAGCTCCTCGAGGAGGCGGGTGCCGACGGTGCCAGCTTCTCCATCCTGACGACGAAGGGGAGCCTCCGCGCGGCGAAGGCGATGCGCCAGCAGTTCACCAGCGCCGGCCTGGACGTCGACATCGAACAGGTCACTTCCTCGACGTACTGGGACCGCTACGCCAAACTGGACTACGACGTGACTATCTCCGGCTCCGTCGGCGACCCCGACCCCGACCAGTCGCTGTGGAACTTCTACCGGTCGGACGGCCCCTGGAACTGGGTCGCATACGAGGACGAGGACGTGAACCAGTGGCTCGCCGACCAGCGCCGGGCGCTGGATCGGGACAAGCGCGCTGACATCCTCCACAAGATCGAAGACCGCCTCATCGCGGACGTCCCGCACGTGTACCTCTCGCACCGCGACGACATCGCTGCCCGCCGGCCGACGGTGAAGGGGTTCACTCACATCCCCTACATGCGTAACTTCCACACCGTCTACCTCGACGAGTGATGTGGCGGTACATCGCGAAGCGCGTCGCCCATGCCGTCTTCGTGATGTGGCTAGTGGCGACGACGGTGTTCTTCGGGCTCCGGTTCGTGCCGGGCGGACCGGTACGGGCGATGCTCGGACAGGAGGCGACCCCGGAAGCGGTCGCGGCGTTGCGCGCGGAACTCGGGCTCGACCGTCCGCTCCCAGTCCAATACATCGACTGGATGACCGACCTCGTCGTGCTCGACCTCGGTCGGAGCATCACGTCGAGCACCAAGGTTTCCGCGCTCATCGCCGAAGCCGCGCCAAAGACGCTCTCAATCGCGTTCATCGGCGTCATGCTCGGGCTCGCAATCGCCATCCCCGCGGGTGTGCTCGGCGCGACTCGTCGCAACGAGCTGGCGGACTACGCGGCGACGCTCGCGGCGTTCGTCGGCATCTCGATGCCCGCGTTCTTCGTGGGGATCCTGCTGGCCATCGTCTTCGGCGTCTGGCTCGGGTGGCTCCCGGTCCTGGGATACGTCCCGATCTCGGAGGGCGTCGTCCCCTGGCTCGAACACCTGCTGTTGCCAAGCATCGCCGTTGGGCTGCCGTACGCCGCGGGGGTCACCCGGATGATGCGATCGTCGCTCATCGAGACGCTTGACGAGGGGTACATGCGCACCGCGCTCGCCAAGGGCGTCTCTTCCCGGACGCAACTGTACAAGCACGCGATGCAGAACGCGCTCATCCCCGTCGTCACGATCGCGGGTATCCAACTCGCGCTCGTGCTCGGGGGGAGCGTCACCGTCGAGATCGTCTTCGGTATCCAGGGGCTCGGTCGGTTGCTCGTCAACTCGATCCTCGAACGCAACTACCCGGTGACGCAGGTCACTATCTTGCTGATCTCCGGGGTCTTCGTCTTCATGAACCTGCTCGTCGACATCGTCTACACCGCGATCGACCCGCGCATCCGCTACGGGGGTGAGGCGGCGTGACCGAACGCGACGCCGACGCCCGTCCCGAGGCGGACGCGTCCGCACAGCCGACCGACCACCCGCCCCGCGCCGACGGCGGGACCGAGACGTCCGACGGGGGCGTCGCCGACACGACCTTCGGCACCCGCCGCGGAGAGTTCGGCGTCGGCGAGGTCCCTCCGGAGTACGAGACCGAATCGACCGTTGAAGAACACCGATCGACGCTCGAGCGGATCGTCCGGACGCTCCGGCGAGACCGGCTCGCGCTCGCGGGCGCTATCTTCGTGCTCCTGTTCGTCGTCGTCGCCGTGTTCGCGCCGTACGTCGCGCCGCACGGCCCCGAGGAGACCTTCGGGCTCATGAAGCCGCCGCTGAGCGAGTCCGTCGGCGACTTCGACGGCGACGGGCAGACCGAGACGGTGACGCACTACCTCGGCACCGACTCCTTCGGCCACGACCTGCTCACGCGGATCATCTACGGGGCGCGCGTCTCGCTTCTCGTCGCGCTGGCGACCGTCGGAGTCGCGTTCTCCATCGGGACGACGCTCGGCATCGTCGCCGGCTACTACGGGGGCTGGATCGACAGCGTGATCATGCGGTACGTCGACTTCCAGTGGGCGTTCCCGGAGATCATCCTCGGGGTCGGCATCATCGCGGTGATGGGCGGCCTCGGCGTCGTGAACGTGGTGCTTGCAATCGGTATCGCGTTCATCGACGACTTCGCCCGGATAATTCGCGGGGAGGTGCTCTCGATACGCGAGGAAGAGTACATCACCGCCGCCCGGGCCGTCGGGATGGGCGACCTCCGCATCATGTTCAAGGAGATGGTTCCGAACGCGATCGCCCCCCTGATCGTCCAGGCGACGCTGATGATCCCGCTCGCCATCCTCGCGGAGGCGGGCCTCTCGTTCCTGGGGCTGGGCGTGAAGCCCACGACCCCGACGTGGGGTCTGCTCATCTCCGACGGGCGGCAGTTCATCTCGCGAGCCCCGTGGATCTCCGTGATACCCGGGCTGGCGATCATGCTCGTCGTGCTCGCGTTCAACACGCTCGGGGACGGCCTGCGCGACGCGTTCGACATCAGCCAGTCGGAGGTGGAGTGACGTGGCCACCGAACCGCCAGTCGAACGACCGAATCGGGCGGGCGGTCGCGACCCGCTGCTCGAGGTCGGCGGCCTGCAGACCCAGTTCCCCGTCGAGCGGGGAACCGTCGAGGCGGTCGCGACTGCGGACCTCTCGATCGAACCCGGTGAGATCGTCGGACTCGTCGGCGAATCCGGCTCCGGCAAGTCCGTGCTCGCCCAAAGCCTCATGGGCATGGTCGAAGCGCCCGGCGAGGTCGTCGGCGGCGTCGTCGCGCTCCGCGACAGCGACCTCGTCCGCGAGTTCGCCGCGGCGTTCCCCGACGCCGTCACCGACGTGAGCGAGGAGGACCTCGCGCTGGTTCGGGCGGACGAACCCGCGATCACCTCCGACGCGGAAGCGGCGGCGACGCTCGCCGGCCCCGGCGAGTTCGTGTTCGTCGAATCGCGCGACGCGGACGGCGATCCCGAGGCGGGCTTCGTCGACGTGCGCCGCGCGCCCGAGGCGGCGCTCCAGCGCCTCCGCGGCGGTCGGATCTCGATGGTGTTCCAGGACCCGATGAACTCGATGAACCCGACGCTCACCGTCGGCGAGCAGATCGCAGAGACCGTCCGACTCCACCAGGACGTCGGCGAGTCGGTGTCGCTGCCGGCGGAACTCAAGCGGAAGATCGTCGGTGCCGCCAAGAACGGCGAGGCGTGGCGACGCGCCATCGAGATGCTCGAGGCCGTCGAGATCCCGGAGGCCGAGGCGCGAGCGGACGACTTCCCGCACGAGTTCTCGGGCGGGATGCGCCAGCGCGCCATGATCGCCATGGCGCTGTCGTGTGAGCCGGACCTGCTCATCGCGGACGAGCCCACGACGGCGCTCGACGTGACGATCCAGGCGCAGATCCTCGACGAACTCACGGCGCTGAAGGACGCGTTCGACACGTCGATCCTGCTCATCACGCACGACCTCGCCGTCGTCGCGGAGACGTGCGACCGCGTGAACGTGATGTACGCGGGGGAGATCGTCGAACGCGCGCCGGCCGACGAACTGTTCGCCAACCCGCAACACCCCTACACGCAGGGCCTCATCGCGAGCACGCCCCGTGTCTCGAACCCGGACGACGAGATCGAACCCATCCAGGGGAACGTCCCCGACCTCATCGACGTCCCGTACGCGTGCCACTTCGCGCCCCGGTGTCCCGAGTCAGAGCGCGAGTGCTTCGAGCGGGAGCCGGACTTCCGGGAGGTGGGCGAGTCCCACGAAGCGGCCTGCCTGCGGCGCGGTCCGCCGGGTGATCGGCTATGAGCGCCGACGGCGACCAGGCTCCGGCGGCCGGCTCCACCGGGAAGTCGGCGAACGCGTCGACCGGCGACTTCGCAGACGCGGAGACGGTGCTGGAGGCCGACGGCCTGGAGAAGTACTTCAGCCAATCCGACAGCATATTCGACCGCCTCCTCGGTGGCGGCGGGAAGGTGCGTGCGGTCGACGGCGTCGACCTCGAATTGCGAACCGGAGAGACGCTCGCCGTCGTCGGCGAGTCCGGCTGCGGCAAGTCGACGCTTGGACAGGCGCTGCTCAACCTCCACAAGCCGACCGGCGGGGCCGTCCGCTACCGCGGCGAGGACATCACCGGCCTCTCCGGCCGCGACATGCGGCCGTATCGGGCGGAGATCCAGATGATCTTCCAGGACCCGTTGGCGTCGCTCAATCCGCGCCAGACGGTCGGGGAGATCCTCACCGCTCCCATGGAGGTCCACGGGATCGGCGACTCGAAGGCGGACCGTCGCGACCGCGCCCGCGACCTGCTCGAGCGGGTCGGTCTGGAGGCCCGCCACGTCGACCGCTATCCTCAGCAGTTCTCCGGCGGGCAACAGCAGCGCGTCGGCATCGCCCGCGCGCTCGCGGTCGAACCCGACGTGATCGTCGCCGACGAGCCCGTGTCGGCGCTGGACGTGAGCGTCCAGGCGCAGATCCTGCAACTCCTGGAGGACCTCCAGGCGGAGTTCGACCTCTCGTTACTGTTCATCACGCACGACCTCTCTGTCGTCCGGCACGTGGCCGACCGGGTCGCGGTGATGTACCTCGGCGAGATCGTCGAGACCGCGCCGACTGACGCCCTGTTCGAGACGCAACACCACCCCTACTCGGAGGCGCTGCTGTCTGCCGTCCCGCGGATCGACCCCGACGCCCGCGGCGGGCGTATCGTGCTCGAAGGGAACGTTCCCTCGCCGATCAACCCTCCCGAAGGCTGTCGGTTCCACACCCGGTGTCATCGGGTGATCCCGCCGGCCGACTGGGAGGCCGACCAGGCGGCGTTCCGACGGGCGTTCACCTTCCGCAACCGCGTCGAGTCGGGCGCGGTCGACCCCGAGGCCGCCCGCCGCCGCCTCGAGGCGGAGGGCGAACCGAGCGACGACGACGCGGTCGCGGCGCACCTCCTCGAGACGTCGCTCCCGGGATCGCCGTCGGACCTCCCGTCGGCGACCCGCGAGGCCCTCGAGGAGGCGGCCGACCTGCTCGTCGCCGGCGACGAGGCGGACGCGGTCGATCGGCTCGCGTCCGTGCTCTCGTCCCCGTGTCAAGACGAGACGCCGGCGGTCGTCGAACCGGATCCGGACCGGACGGCGGCGTGTCACCGCACAGACCCGGACGCGCCGGGATCGCCGCCTGCGGACGACTGAAGTCCTGTACGGCAGAACCGACGCGACCGGTCGAGGCGCGACCGGTCGCGACTCCGTTTTCGTGGTGGACGGCTTCGACTCGTCGCCGTCGCCTCACTCCCGTCGACTCACTTCCGTCGACTCACTTCCGTCGACTCACCGCCTTCGAGCCGCCGCCTCGGCTCCAGTCAGTCGAAGATCCGCGACTTCTTCTCCTCGGTGAACTCGCCGCTCGCGGCTTCGGCGGCCTCGTAGACCCGCCGGAGTTCCGCGAGCGGATCGCCGTGTTCGTCGACGCGGAGGTCGTGGTAGGCCGTCGTCTTCGGCGCTTTCACGGCGACCGCCGCCGAGGAGTGGCCGCGCTTGTCGCCGCCGCCGTCGCGCCCGGCGTCGAGCGCGTCGAGCAACCGCGGGACGAGATCGGCGTCGGGGACGGGGTCGTTCGACGCCGCCTCGGCCCCGTCGAGGAACGCGTCCGCGGCGGCGTCGAGCGTCTCCCCGTTCGCGAGCATGTTGCCGGCGGCCGTGACGCCCGCGTCTCGACGGACGAGGTCGCCGGACCACTCCTCGCAGCCGTCGCCGGTGAACGCGAAGGCCCCGCCGTCGGCGTCGACGCCGTGGAGTTGTCGGAGGTCGCTGTCCTCGTCGCGAGCCAGCAGTCCGGGAAGCGCGTCCTCGACGCCGATGTCGTCGAGGAGGGCGATCCCGCGCCGGCCGAGTCGGACGTTCACGAAACTCTGGGTGCTGACGGCCCCGCGGTGACTCACGTACGGTGCGAGCGCCCCCACCGCGGGCGCGTCGGTCGCGACGCCGACGCCGAACGCCGGCCCCTCTGGTGTTTCTGCGCGGACGCAGACTGAGAACGTCATATCCGGGAGTCTGACCGGTGGCGGATAGGCGAACCGCCGAAAGTATTCGGTAACACGCTTTCAGGACCGCGGGGGATTCTTTCGGTATGAACGGCCCAGATATCGATCAGTTTTCGTCTCGACGCTCGACGGTGTACGGGCAGCGAGGCGTGGTCGCGACCAGCCAGCCGCTCGCCTCCCAAGCCGGCGTCTCCGTGCTCGAGGACGGCGGCAACGCCTTCGACGCGGCCGTCGCGACCGCCGCGGCGCTGAACGTCGTCGAACCCACATCCACGGGGCTGGGCGGCGACGTGTTCGCGCTGTACCGCACGGCCGACGGCGAGGTCGGCGCGATGCGCTCCTGTGGCCCGGCGCCCGCCGAGGCGACAATCGAGAACATGCGCGAGGCGGTCGCGGCGGAGGAGGACGTCGCCCCGGCGGACGCCGAGATGCCGGACACGGGAGCGCACGCGGTGACGGTGCCCGGAACCGCCCGGGGGTGGGAGGTCACTGCCGAGCGGTTCGGCGAGAAGTCGCTCGGCGAGCTGCTCCGACCGGCGATCCGCTACGCGACAGAGGGCTACCCCGTCTCGGAGGTCGTCTCCGCGCAGTGGCACCACGGCGAGGACCTCTTCGAGACCGACAACGCCCGCGAGGCGTTTCTCTTCGACGGCGAGGCGCCCGACGTGGGCCAACACGTCACGCTCCCGAAGCTGGGGGCGTCGATGGAGCTGATCGCTCAGGAGGGCGCCGACGTGGTGTACGAGGGTGAGATCGCCGAACAGATCGCCGCCGAGGTGCAAGCGCAGGGCGGCCTCCTCACCGTCGACGACCTCGCCGAGTTCGAGCCGGAGTTCCCCGACCCGGTCTCGACGACGTACAACGGCACCGAGGTGTACGAACTGCCGCCGAACAACCAGGGGCTCATCGCGCTGGAGGCGCTCAACATCGCCGAGGAGCTCGGGGCCGGCGAGTACGACTACGACTCTCCGGAGCGCGTCCACTACTTCTCGGAGGCGCTGAAGCTGGCGTTCCACGACGGCCACCGGTACATCACCGATCCGGAGTTCGAAGAGCACCCGCCGCTGGCGTCGAAGGAGTGGGCCGCCACGCGCGCCGAGGAGGTCGGTGAGGAGTGCAACGACGACGTCAGCTTCGGCGTCCCGGACGCCAACGCCGAGGACGCGGACACGGTGCTGCTTTGCGTCGCCGACGACGAGGGCAACGTCGTCTCGTTCATCAACTCCCGGTTCGCCGGTTTCGGCTCGGGACTCGTCGCGGGCGACACGGGTATCGCGCTCCAGAACCGCGGGTCGTCGTTCTCGCTCGACGAGGAGCACCCGAACGCGCTCCGGCCCGGCAAGCGTCCGTTCCACACGCTGATTCCGGGGCTCGTCGACTTCGCGCCGGCGGAGGACGCCCGCGACGACTGGGCCGCCTTCGGCGTCATGGGCGGCTACATGCAACCGCAGGGGCACGTCCAGGTCGTCTCCAACATCGTCGATTACGGGATGCCGCTGCAGGCGTCGCTCGACGGCGCACGCTGGCGCTACCGGGAGGAGGGGAGCCTTGCGCTCGAACCGCAGTTCGACTCGCACGTCGCCGCAAAACTCGTCCGCAAGGGCCACGACGTGAAGACGCTCCCGCCGGCGCTGTTCGGCGGCGCGCAGATCGTCCGGAACGAGGACGGCGTCCTGTCGGGGGCGACGGAGCCCCGCAAGGACGGCAACGCGCAGGGGTACTGAAACGGAGCGCGCCCCGCATCGGCGAGCCGCACCGATGCAATGAGGGTTTATCAGCCGTCGCCGCCAACCTCGGGCCATGCGAGACCCGCTCACACGCCGCGACGCCCTCCGCGCGATGACCGCCGCAGGGCTGACCGGACTGACCGCTGTCGCCGGTTGCGCCGGAGCGCCCGCCGCTTCGTCTGCCTGTCCCGTCCTTCGCCCGTCTGTTCCGTTCGGCCTGCTTTCCTCCGTTCGTTCGGCGGTCGAACCGCGGCGGATCTCTGGAAGTCGCAGGCGCGGTCGCGGCGGCAGTGCGGCGACGTCGCGGCGGCGGTGCGGCGACGTCGCTGCGGCGGTGTGGCGACGTCGCGGGCGCGGGATTTAATCCCGCGCGCCCCCTCTCGCCGGTCATGCGGCGCATCTACGAGTCGGAGGCCCTCCGGCGGGACGACGACGACCCCTTCTCGCCCAACGAGAGCGACACGGCTGACGGCTCACACGTCAACTGGACGAACGTGAGCCACGCGCTGTTCCCGTCGAGCCTGCGAGCCCGCGCCATCGCCGTCGACGTGGAGACGGACAAGTCGCGGTACGCCCCCGACGAGCCGGTCCGGTTCCAGGCGACCTTCCGCAACCGCCTGCCGCTGCCCGTCTCGCTGGTGACGGAGACGCCCCTTCGGTGGACCTGGACCGTGGACGGCCTGCCGGAGGCGTCCGAGGTGTACGAGCCGCCGGAGCCGAAGCGGACCCGGTTCGATTTCGCCCGGAGCGAGCGCAAGCGGTTCCACCGCCGGTGGCCCCAGCGGATCCGCGAGCGCGAGGACGAGTGGCGGGCCGCCGACCCCGGCGAGCACACCATCACGGTGCGGATCGGTGCCGTCGACGGGGCCGACCACCTCGTCGCCGAGGAGACGTTCACGGTCGAGCGGTAGCCCGCGGACGGTCGCGAGCGTCGACAGTTGCGTGCGTCGTCGCCGCGAGCGCGGTCGTCGCTGTCACCGTGGCTGTTGTCGCCGTGGCTGTTGTCGCCGCGGCTGTCGTCGTCGCGGCTGCCGTCGCCGTGGCTGTCGTCGTCGCGGCTGCCGTCGCCGTGGCTGTCGTCGTCGCGGCTACCGTCGCCGCGGCTGTCGTCGTCGCGGCTACCGTCGCCGCGGCTGTCGTCGTCGCGGCTGCCGTCGCTCATCGAACGGTCTCGTCGCTCCTTCCTCGCCGAGTCGGCGGAGCTAAGCCGTCCGCCTCCGCCCCTTGGACCATGCGCCAGTTCGTCGTCTGCGGCCACGACGCGCCGACGACCCCCGACTTCAGCCTCGACGACCTCGCGGGCGGCGCGGGCCGCCTCGATCTCCTCTGCCGGTGCGTGAACGCCGGCCTGTTCCTCTCGCACGGCATCCGCGAGGACAGCCGCGTTCACCTCGTGCTCGCCGACGAGTACACCGTCCGCTTCGAGGGCGCGACGGCCCGGGGGCTCCACCCCGACGAGCGCACGACGGCTGCGCGGGTCCGTGACGCGCTCGACGCGCGCGAGGACGCGATCGGCCACATGCCCGCGGAGGTCTCGCCCGGTGTGGAGCTGTACCGAATGGGCCTCTCGGAGATCCTCGGTGCGCTCGACGGCACGCTTATTCACCTACATGAAGACGGCGACCCGGTCGCGTCGGTCGAACCGCCCGAGGGCGCCGTGTTCGTCCTCTCGGACCACTCCGACTTCACAGCGGGCGAAGCGGATCTGCTCGCCGAGCGCGCGGACGAACGCGTCCGCCTTGGGCCCGAGGCGATCCACGCCGACCACGCGATCGCGGTCGCGAACAACTACCTGGACACCGACGGCTACGAGCGGTACTGAGGGCTCGACGGCGGATCTCCTCCCTGCGTCGCTCGGGGCCGAGACCCGGCGGCTGCCCGGGGTTCGGAAGCCTTAACAGAGCGGCTCGCGTCCCTTCGTGTGCGGGCCGGTGGGGTAGCTTGGTATCCTTCGGCCTTCGGGTGGCCGTAACCGCGATTCAAATTCGCGCCGGCCCACTACCCCTATATATTATTTGGAGAGTTACCTGACAGGTAGCCGCCGCTGTGCGGGGTGGTCCGCGCGAGCGCTCCCGCCGCGTCGCCGGTTATCTCGCTGGACTCCTCCGGCTCGTCGAGGATCTCGCTGACCTCGTCCTCGGAGTAGCCGCAGGCGTTCTAGAGGTACTCGCAGGCGTCTGGGTCGCCGTGCTCGCAGTGGTCGTGCGCGTGGTTGCAGCCCTCTTTCTGCTCGCGAGCGGCCGCGTTCGCCTGTCGCTCGGCGTCGCGCCCGTCGGGTTCGCATGGGGCGCCGCCGCCCTCGCGTCCGGACTCGCGCATCACCTGGCGGTGTTCGTCGACGGTGAGCGACGGATCGAAGTGCGCCGTCCAGTCGCTCACGCCGTGCTTCTGTGCCAGCGCCTTGATCGAGCGCGCATACGGCACGTTCACGCCGTCTTTCGAGAAATCGATCCGGTCGCGCTCGGCGTCAGTGAGCGGCACCTGGCCGGCCTCGTCCTCGCGCAGCGCCAGCCCCTCGTCCGATTCGGCGCGGGCCTGCTCGATCAGGTGGTCGGGCGCGTCGCTCACGAAGTGGACCGTCCGCATCCGGGCGTCGTCGTCGACGGGGCAGACGTACTCGTCCCCGTTCTCGCGGAAGCGGTCGGCCGTCGCCTTCTCGGCGAACTCGATCCCGATGCTCACGCTTCACCTGGGCAGCGGTAGCGGCACACCTCGCGCCCGTCGGCGTCGGTGGTGCACACCAGCTCGTGCTCGGCGTTCGACCGACCGCAGTCCGGGCAGGTGGCCCCGACGCGCAGGGGGTTCCGCTCGTCGGGTTCAGGCATTGTCGAGCGACTCGCCCGTGTACGCTTCGAGCGCCTCGACGGCCGACGCGGGCACGTCGTCGTGCTCCTCGAGATTCCCCGGTTCGCCCGCGCCGCGGTACTCGATCCCGTCGGCGGTCTCCTCGAAGGGGTGCGGGTACGCCTCGCCGGTCGCGTCCTCGACGGGGACGATGTGGTAGGTGTGCTGTCCGTCCGATTCCTTCCGGTGTAGGGTAGAAACGCATATACGGCTCGTGAAGGTCGCTCGTGGGGGATAACGGCGTCTTGCGACAGTAGGAGAGCGCCCCGGTGTGGACGGTACGCGAGCGTACCGAACGACCGGGAGGTTATCATCTCGGGGTCGTTATTTCCGCTCGCGATGAGCGAGACACAATCGGGTAGTGATGATAGAGCCGAGCGGACGGCGCACACCGACCGCACGGCCGAGGCGGCGACGGAGACCGGGATGACCTGGTACGAGCAGGACGCGAGCGCGCAGGACTACAACGGGAGCGTGCGTACGGTGTGGCCTCAGCCGTGGGCGCGGGCGGCGGGCGTCGGACACAAGACAGACGTGACGGCAGTCGTCCACGTGCCGACCGGGGCGATGGTGTCCCTGCCGCCGGGGCTGTCGCTGGATGAGTTCCTCTCGACGGTCCAGCAGTAGGACGCCCCCCGAAAAGTTCTCCACCGTGTATGCAGTACGCATACGCATGAGTACCAGCATCCGAGTGACCGACGAGACGAAGCGGAAGCTGTCGAAGTTGAAACGGGACGACGAAACATGGGACGAGTTCCTCGATCGGCTCGCGAACAACGAGGAGCCGATCAACGTCGGTGCGTGGTCCGACGAAGAAGCGGAGCGTGCGCGTGACGCGGTCGATCGCTCGCGGGAGAGTTTCGAGCGGTGACGTTCCTCGACTCCTCGGTCATCATCGACATGCTCGCCGGCGTCGACGAGACGGTCGCGTTCGTCGAGGACCAAGGCGGCCCGTATCTCACGTCTACTATCTGTGTGTACGAGGTGCTGGAGGGGAAGCTCGGTGCGGGATCGACGGACGTGGCGGCCGCCCGCGAGGACTTCGGTGGTGTCACCGCACTCGACCTGACGGAGGCGCTCTCACTCGAAGCGGCCCGGCTTCAGGATCAGCTCCTCGACGACGGACAGCCCATGGCCGCCCGAGATCTTCTCATCGCCGCGACAGCACGCTCGACCGGCGACCACCTCGTCGTCGCAGATAGCGACTTCCAGACGGACGTGCTGGAGTCGTACCTCACCGTGACGAACCTGCGCGAGTAACGAGCAGCGTTTCACGGAGTACAAGACCGGAACGCGTTGAATAGATCCTGCCCACCCACCTTTTGCTGCGCTCGGAGCCTCCGGCTCCTCGCTTGCAAAATGTGGATCAAAAGCACTGCGTCACCCCCTCAGCGCGGCGAAGCCGCGCTTCGAGGGTTCCTTGGCCCGCTCGCTCGCTGCGCTCGCTCGCGGTGGGTGAACGACCTATATCTAACACCAACTCTTCGCTGACCGCAGTTTCACAGAGGTACAAGCCTGTCAAATCCAGCCCGCCAGCACCCCGGCTGGGGACAGTTTCTAGGTCGTCCATGTCAAACGGCTTTCCAGCGAGACATGAGTTGGAAACGCGATCCCCTCACCGAGGACGAGTTGGACGATCTCCTGGCGGCCGCCGACGAGTTCGATCTCACCGATCAGTCGTCATCCTCGTCATCGTCTTTCTCATCGTCCTCATCATCTTCTTCCCGATCGTTGGCCCCGTCGTCATCGCCGTCTCCGGTCTCCTCATTCTCCGCATCTTCCTCCTCGTCTTCGTCGTCGCTCTCGCCGTCCTCCTCACGGTCGCCCTCGTGTCCGTCGTCACCGGACGGCCCGGCGTCTTCGAGCGGGCCAGCATCCTCTGGCGCCCCAGAATCTTCGGGTGGCCCGGCGTCTTCGGGCGGCCCGGCATCGTCTGGCGGCCCGGCGTCCTCGGAGGGGGTCTCGTCGCCATCGGCGCCGCCGCTCTCGCCGTCGTTTCCGCCGGAACCGCCGATATCGTTGGCGCGTTCACCGCATCTCCCGCTTCTGATGCGGATCGGCTCGCCGAGTGCGAGCGACACGCGCTTGACGCCGCGGTCGGTGGCCGAGAGGAACTGCCAGTCGGTCACGCTTCCGTTGTAGTGGACTCCGAAGAGGTCGGCGGCCTCGTTGAACGCGGGATCGATCGTCACGTCGGCGTCGCTTTCGAGCGGCCGAAAGACGCCGCCGTCCGTGCGGCCGGCCGCCCAGGTCCAACTGACGCGCTGCGGATCGCCGCCGAGGGACCACTCGTCGTAGTTAGACGGGGCCTGGTACAGATCGTCCTTGATGACCCACGCGCCGTCGGCCGGCAGTCCGCCGATCGCGAACGTGACCGACCCACCGTCCCGGCTGCCGTCGCCGCCGTGAACGAGGACCAGGCTCACCCCGTGCGGCCCCTCGTACAGGAATCCGATACTGGTGTCGGCGCGCTGGAGGTCGCTCGTTCCAGCGGAGCTGTACCGATCCCCGTCGCCGGCGACCGCGCCGTTCGCCTCGGAGACGTACTCCGGCGGGAGTTGATACTCGTAGAACTGCTCGGCGGTGAGCGTCCCGCGGATCGGCCGCAGCGGGACACACGTCGACCCCTGTTCGAGGACGTACGACGCGTCCGACTCCGCGGCGGCCGACCGCCGGCCGAGCGCGGTCGTCGCGCCGATCGTTGCCAGCGCCGTCAGCACGTGGCGCCTGCTCCATCCTCGATCGCGTTCCTCGCCGTCCTCTCTCATCACCCGCGACGCTACGCGAACCTGACGGTTCGTTATCCAGTGCCTGCGCCGTCTGCGGCCGCGGGCGGCGATGGGTCAGCGATACGTGTCTCGCCCATTCAGCGCCGACCGGCGTCGCCACTCCCGATGAAGCGAACCGAGAGAAGAGAGGAGCCGGCTTACAGCTCGACGGCTTCCTTGTTCCCGAGCGACTCGGGCACGGTGAACCGGATGCTGGTCGTCGCCCCAGCCATCGTGTTGATCTTGATCGTCACTTCGGAGCCCTCCTCGAGGTTGCCCGCGGCGAAGTCGTTGACGTCGAAGATGTACTGCAGGCGGTCGTCGTTGTCGTTGAGGACGGGCGCGCTCGCGTCGCTGTCCTTGACGACATCGTAGGTGAACACGTCACCGCTGGCGGCCGACGTGTTGTCGAAGTCGCTCGCGGCGATGAGCTGGTACGTTCCGCTCGGACCGATCCACGTCACCGTCGTGTTCTGCAGGTCGATCTCCCCGGCGCCGGCACCCGGCGTGACCGTCACGTTGACGAAGTCGACGGTGTCGCCGCTGACGTTCCCGACGGTCGCGACCTCCTGCACGCGGTCGCTGACCTGTTTACTGCTCTGTTGGCCCGTTTCCTGCGACTTGCTCTGAAGGAAGCCGGCGGTGTTGATCAGGACGCCGGCGGCGATCGCCGCCACCAGCACCATTGCGATGAACACGATGAGCGTCCCGATGCCCACCTGCCCGCGCTCTTCTTCGTCCGTAATGAACTCGAACATTGGTTGGTTGTCCACTCCCAGTATCGGAGTGTCTCGGCGTACCGATACCGTACATTAATCGCTACTGCTCTAATTATTAGAATAGATACTTATGCTGTACGGAGATGCACGTCGGATCGACGGACAGTTGTGTCCCCTAGGCGCACCCCGACCCGAGCGAGATGTCCGACGCCACGCGGCTCGTCGTCGTCTGCGGTCTTCTGGGTGCGGGCAAGACCACGGTCGCGGAGGCGGTCACCGACCGCGTCGACGCGACGATGATCCGGACCGATATCGTCCGAAAGGACCTGTTCTCCGACCCCGAGTACACGAGCGATGAATCGCAGCGGACCTACGACGCAGTGTTCGATCGCGCGTCGTCGACGCTCGCCGACGGAACGTCGCTCGTCCTTGACAGGACGTTCCGCCACGCGGCCCGGCGGGACCGGGCGCGCTCGGTCGCCGCCGGCGCCGCCGGCGCCGACGCGCCGCTCGACCTGCTCCGGGTCGCCTGCGACGAGCCGACCACGAAGACCCGGATCGGATCGCGGGAGGGCGACGCCTCCGACGCCGACGTGGCGGTGTACGACCTCCTCAGTGAGGAGTTCGAACCGATCGACGACCCGCTCGTCGTCGACAACTCGGGCGATCTCGACGCGACCCTCGCGCGCGTCAGAGAGCTGTTCTGAGTCCGGACGGTGCCGTCGGGACCGACCCGGATCATCGACCGGAGTCCGTCGACGACACCGCGAGACCGAAGGCTTTTGCTCGGTGCACGGCTGGCGTTCACCGATGAGCACACGCGCGGTCGAGTTGGTCCTCGCGGGCGTCCTCCTGTTCGGGCTCACTGTCGCCGGCAGCGCGCTGGCCGCGCCGGATCGCTCGACCGCCCCCGCGGCCGCTGACGGGACCGAGCGCGCGACGCTCGTGGGGTCGCAGGGCGGCGGGACGGGTTGGCACGAGTACGGCAGCGTCTACCTCCTCAACGGCACCGACGTGGAGTGGCGCGAGGGCTCCGCGAACAGCTACTTCGACGTGCAGCGCCTCCCCGACGGCCGCGTGCTCGCGGGGTTCATGGACGGGGGGTACGAGGAGTGCGGCCCCTACCAAGCGCCGTGTACCCGAACCGGCTTCCGGATCATCGACCCCGACGCCGACGGCGGCCCGAGGGTCGTCGAGGAGTACAGCTTCCCCGTGCGCTCACAGTCGAACAGCGAGGTCCACGACGCCGAGCCCCTCCCAGGCGGCCGGTTCGTCATGACCGACATGGACCACGAGCGGATCCTGGTCGTCGAGGACAGCGCGGTGACGTGGACGTGGAACGCCTCCACGCTCTACGACGCGCCCGCCGACCCGACGCGCACCGACTGGCTCCACATCAACGACGTCGACCGCATCGGCGAGGACCGGTTCCTCGTGTCTGTCCGCAACGCGAACCAGTTGGCGATCGTCGAGCGCACCGACGACGGCGGCAGCGAGGTCGTCGAGATCATCAACGAGGACGCCGAGGGCTCCTCGGACGACTCCTGCACCGGGAACGGGCAGCTGCGCGACACCGACGGCGACGGCGACGTTCGCTGCGGCGACCCGGCGATTTTGAACCACCAGCACAACCCGCAGTGGCTGGGCGACGGCGCGGTGCTCGTGGCGGACTCCGACAACGACCGCGTGGTCGAACTCCACCGGAGCGACGACGGCGACTGGGAGGTCGCGTGGGTCGTCGGGAGCGTCGACGGCCGATCGCTCCACTGGCCGCGCGATGCCGACCGCCTCGCGAACGGACACACGCTGATCACGGACACGCTGAACAAGCGGATCGTCGAGATCGACGAGAACGGCACCGCCGTCTGGTCGTACCCGACCGAGCGGATCCCGTACGAGGCCGACCGCGTCCCGCGAGAGTACCAGGGGAGCGAGCGCGACCTCCCGCTGGCGACCGGCGACGGCGTGACCCTCGACGGCGGGGAGGCGAGCGAGTCTGGCGTCCCCGTGCTGTCGACGCTCGTCGTCGGCGTCCGCGCGGCCGCGCCGTGGGCGCCCGTCTGGTTCGGCGAGACGCAGGTCGGGCTCACGCTCGTGTCGCTCGCGCTCGTGCTCGCGGGCGGCGCCACCGCGGTTCGAGCCCGGCTGCGCGGCTGAGACTGCGACGGCGCGACTTCTGTCACGCTTTTCCCGACGGCGCACCGACCCGACCCCGATGACCGACGACAGCGACGCCGGCCGCGGAGGTGCCGCCGGCGGCGACGGAGCTAGGGACGACCTCGCGTGGGAGACGTTCGGCGGCGACACCGACTACTCGTGTCCCGGGTTCGACGTGCGCCGCGACGACGTTCGCCTGCCCGACGGCACCGAGACCGACTTCCACTACGTCGACGAGCCGCCGGCGGTGGTGATCCTCCCGTTCACACCCGACGGCGACGTGGTGCTCGTCGAGGAGTGGCGACAGGCCGTCGGGCGGGTGAACCGCGGGCTCCCGGCCGGAACCGTCGAGGACGACGACGCGGACCTCGCGGCCGCGGCGCGGCGGGAGCTGCGCGAGGAGACCGGCCACGAGGCCGCGTCGGTCGAGCGACTCCTGACGGTCGAGCCGGCGAACGGCTTCGCCAACTCCGTTCACCATTACTTCCTCGCGCGCGAGTGCACCCAGGCCGCTGAGGCGGACCTCGATCTCGACTTCAACGAGAGCATCCGGCCGGTGACGACCGACTACGAGGGCTTCCGCGACGCGGTGTTCGCCGGCGAGGTCCGCGACGGGCGGGCAGTCATCGGCGTGTCGGCGTACGAGAACGGGGACGGGTAGCCGCCCCGAGCGGCCGCGCCCGGGACGCCCGCCGGCGGCGTTGGGAGCATCGAAGCGGCGAGGGCGCGGCCCCCGAGCGGCAAGGGTCTTGACGCCCCCGGCCGTACCGGGGGTATGGTCACAGTTCCCGCGAACGTCCGCGCCGTCGCGAGCGGCTACGGCCTCGGTATCGGCGGCGCGGTGCTCGCGCTCGCGCTCTCGCTGGTCGGCGTCCTCGCGCTCACGCTCGCGGGGGTCGCGTCGCTGCCGGCCCGGCTCGGCGTGCTGCTGGTGCTCGGTCAGTACGTCCCGTTCATCGGCTTCCCCCTCGCGTACCTCCGCTGGCGCGGCTTCGACTGGGCCGGCGTCCGCGAGTACTTCGGGATCGAGGTGCCCTCGCTGCGCGAACTCGCACTCGTCGTCGTCGGCTTTCTCGCCGTGCTCACGCTCACCCTCGGCACCGCCATCGTCGTGACCGAGGTGCTCGGGCTGACGCCGGCGAGCAACTCCGCCGGCGAGCTCGCCCAGGACGTGCCCTCGCTGGTGCCGGTGCTCGTCCTCGCCTCGCTGCTCGTCATCGGCCCCAGCGAGGAGACGCTGTTCCGCGGCACCGTCCAGAACCGCCTGCGCGAGACGCTCCCGGCGCCGGCCGCGATCGTGTTGACGGCCGCGCTGTTCGCCGCGGTCCACGTCACCGCGCTCACGGGGTCGCTCGGCGCCCGCGCGACGACGATCGTAATCTTGTTCATCCCCAGCCTCGTGTTCGGTCTCGTCTACGAGCACACGCGAAACCTCGTCGTGCCAGCGCTGATCCACGGGATCTGGAACTCGTTCGTCTTCCTCTCCATCTACGCGAGCGTCGCGCTCGGCGACGGGACGGGCTCGGGCGCGGCCGCCGTGGTCCCGCTCGTGTGAGGCTCGTCGGCGGGTGACGCGTCTCCGGGTCGCGGGACCGCGATCCCGCCGCGGTCGTCGCGACCGTCGAGCGATACCCTTACTCGCGTCCCCGGACACTCCCGGACGTGCGCGACCACTTCGAGATCCGGGACCACGACGCCGCCGGCCGCATCGGGGAGTTGACCGTCCCCCGCGCCGGCGTCACCGTCGAGACCCCCGCTCTCCTCCCGGTGATCAACCCCAACATCGAGACGATCGACCCGGGCCGCCTCCGCTCGGAGTTCGGCGCGGACATGCTGATCACCAACTCCTACATCATCCGCACGACCGACGACGTGCGCGAACAGGCGCTGGAGGAGGGGCTCCACGAGCTGCTGGGCTTCGACGGGGCGATCATGACCGACTCGGGAAGCTTCCAGTTGGCCGAGTACGGCGAGATCGACACGACGACGACGGAGATTCTGGAATTCCAGCGCGACATCGGCAGCGACATCGGCACGCCCGTCGACATTCCCACGCCGCCGGACGCGAGTCGCGAGCGGGCCGAGTCCGACCTCGAGGTCACCCGTCGGGCGCTCGCGGACGCCGAGGCCGTCGACGCCGGCGACATGCTGGTCAACGCACCGGTGCAGGGCAGCACGTACCCGGATCTCCGCGAGCGGGCCGGACGGGAGGCCGCTGCGACGGACCTCGACGTGTTCCCGGTCGGCGCGGTCGTCCCGATGATGAACGGCTACCGCTACGACGCCATGGTCGACGCCGTCGCCGCCGCGAAGCGCGGCCTCGCGGAGGACTGCCCCGTCCACCTGTTCGGCGCGGGCCACCCGATGATGTTCGCGCTGGCGGTCGCGCTCGGCTGTGACCTGTTCGACTCCGCGGCGTACGCGCTGATGGCGCGCGACGGGCGCTACCTCACGGTGTCCGGCACGGAGCAGTTGGACGACCTCGACTACCTCCCGTGTTCGTGTCCAATCTGCCACGAGCATACGCCCGATGAACTCCGTGATACGGAGGGTGACAAGCAGGAGCGACTGCTCGCCGAGCACAACCTCCACGTCACCTTCGAGGAACTCCGGCGCGTGAAGCAGGCCATCCGCGACGGCGACCTGCTGGAGCTCGTCGAGAAGCGCGCCCGCGGCCACCCCGCGATGCTCGACGGCTACCGCGCGCTGCTGGCGCACGCCGACCAACTGGAACGTATCGACAGCGCCTCGAAGGGCACGTTCTTCGACGTCTCTCACGAGTCGGCCGACCGACCCGAGGTCCGTCGCCACCACGACCGCCTCGCGCGCCTGTCGGTGCCCGACTCGCTGCTGTGTTCGGAGTACGGCGAGCCCTCGGAGCACGACTACGACGCGGTGTGGCGGGTCGTCCCGCCCTTCGGCCCATTCCCGCGCGCGCTCTCGGAGACGTACCCGCTCACCGCAGAGGTGCCCGACCGCACCGACGCCGCCGCCGAACGCGCCGCCGCCGAGGGCATCGCGGCGCTCGCGGCGGCGAACCCCGACGCCGAGATCACCCTCGCTCACCGCGACTGGGGCGCCGAGGCGCTGGGGGTCGTTCCCGAGTCGGTGACGCTGGAGGACCTGCACGCGGGCCCCGACGGCGAGCACGCGCCTGCGAGCGAGGGTACGGCCGAATCCCGAAGCGAAAGCGAATAACGGCCCGACCGCGGATACCGGGCCATGACCGACTACTTCGAGGTCCACGAGCGGGACGGGGCCGCCCGAATCGGGGAACTCCGCCTCGATTCGCCCCTGCGGACCCCGGCGCTCGCGGACGACGTGGTCCGCGACGCCGGGTCGCTGTGGAACCGCGAGCGCGACCTCCTGGACGGGGACGACGCCGCGCTCACGATCCTCCCGCACCGCGCGTACCCGGCCGGCACGCGCGAGGAGGTCATAGACGCGTTCGCCCCCGACTACGCCGATTCGGCCGCCGCCGTCGACGGCCCGACCGCCGCCGTGATCACGAGCGACGCGCCCGCCGCCGGCGACGCCGCCGACGCGGGGGTCGACGCCTACGTACTCTCGAACGCACAGGGCGTCGTCGGCCACGCCTCGGCGTTCGTCGACGCGGTCGTCGACGTGCGCGAGACGGTCCCCGCCGACACCGCGCTGTACCTCTCCGGGGTCGCCACGCCGCTGAACGTCGCCACGCTCGCGTACGCCGGCGTCGACCTCGTCGACGCCAAGCGCGCGCGGGTGAAGGGAAGCCAGGGGAAGTACCTCACCGACGAGGGCGAACGCTTCCTGGAGGACCTGGACGAACTGCCGTGCTCGTGTCCCGTCTGTCAGGTGCCCCGCGAGGAGTTCGACCGCGCCGCCTGCGAGGAACACAACGTGAACGCGCTGGAGGCGGAACTGCGTCGCGTCCGCCGACGCATCCGCGAGGGTCGCCTCCGCGACTACGTCGAGGGGCAGGCCCGACACGAGCAGTGGCTCACGGCGACGTTCCGGGAGTTCGACCAGCAGTACGGCTACACCGAGGCGCGCGCGCCGGTCGCCCGCAACAACGAACTCACGGCCGCCACCGGCGACACCATCCGCCGGCCGGAGATCCAGCGGTTCGCCCAGCGCGTCTCCGAGCGCTACGTCAACCGCTTCCGCAACCCCCTCGTGCTGGTGCCGTGTTCGGCCAGGAAGCCGTACTCCGAGAGCCAGAGCCACGGGCAGTTCCACGACGCGATCCAGTTCCGCGCACATCTCGCGTCGATGACCTCGCCCATCGGCGTCGTCCCGCAGGAACTCGAACTCACCTACCCCGCCCAGCACTACGACACCGTCGTGACGGGGCGCTGGAGCGAGGACGAAAAGGAGTTCGTCGCCGAGGTCCTGCGCCGCTACCTCGAACGCAACGAGTACCCGCGCGTCATCGCGCACGTCCCCGAGGACGGCTACCGCGACATCTGCGAGCGCGTCGAGAAAGCGGTCGACGTGCCCTTCGAGTACACCGTCGAGGACCACCCGACGACGACCGAGTCCATCGGGAACCTCATGTCGACGCTCGACGGCGAACTGAAGTACTCGAAACGCGAGCGCCAGCACAACACCGTCCGGGCCATCGCCGACTACATGCTCGGCGACGGCGCCGGCGACGACCTGTTCGACGAACTGAACACGCGCTCGCGGTACCCCAAGCTTCAGGTCCGCGACGACGACGAGGAACTGCTTGCGACGATGGTCCCCACCTACGGCGCGCTGGCGTTCACCCTCGCGGGCGCCCGCCGGTGGGTCGACAGCGACGCGCCGACCAAGACCGTCGAGATCGACGCGTTCGTCCCGCAGGGGAGCGTACTCGCGCCCGGCGTCGTCGACGCGGACGACGGCATCCGCGTCGGCGACGAGGTCGTCGTCGAGGGACCGGCGGCGTTCGCCGTCGGCCGCGCGGAGATGCACGGCGCGGAGATGCGGTCGTCGACCCGCGGCGTCGCCGTCGACGTTCGCCACAGCGAGGAGCTGTAGGGCGGGCGGTCCGGCACCACCCACGCCCCTGTCGTTGCCGCGTCGCCTCCGGCCGCCCCGCCCGCGAAGCGAACGCATACAACGCTCCCCCCGAATCCTCGCGTATGACAGACGACGACGCGACGGCGGGAACGCGCGTCGGCGTCGACGTGGGCGGCACGTTCACGGACCTCGTGACGGTCCGGGACGGCCGGGTCCGCGTCGACAAGACGCCGTCGACGCCCGCAGCACCCGACGAGGGCGTGGTGACCGGCCTCCGCGGGGTCGACGCCCCGCTTTCGGAGGTGGGCTTTCTCGGCCACGGGACGACCGTCGCGACGAACGCCGTGCTGGAGGGCGAGTGGGCCGACACCGCGCTGGTCACGACCGAGGGCTTCCGCGACGCCCTGGAGATCGGCCGCCAGACGCGCCCGGACATCTACGACTTCGAGGCGACCAAGCCCGACCCGGTGGTCCCGCGCGACCGCCGGTTCGAGGTGCCAGAGCGGGTCGACGAGCGCGGCGAGGTGCTCCGCCACCTCGACGAGGCCGCCGTCCGCGACCGCGCCCGCGACCTCCGGGAGTCGGGCGTTGACTCCGTCGCCGTCTCCCTGCTGTTCTCCTTCGAGCACCCCGCCCACGAGCGTCGCGTCCGCGAGATCCTGCGCGAGGAGGGCGTCGACGCCAGCGTCTCGCTCTCCTCTGACGTGCTCCCGGAGATCCGCGAGTACGAGCGTACCCTGACGACCGCGATGAACGCCGCGCTCAAGCCCGTGATTGACGCGTACCTCGGGTCGCTTGCGGACGCGGTCGCGGACCTCGGGATCGACGCGCCCCTCCGGGTGATGGGGTCGAACGGCGGGCTGATGGCGGCCGACGCCGCCCGCGAACGCCCCGTCGACACCCTCCTCTCGGGCCCCGCGGCGGGCGTCCGCAGCGCCACCCACGTCGCCGAGCGCCGCGGCGTCGACGACCTGATCACGATAGACATGGGCGGCACCTCCTGTGACGTGAGCCTCGTGCGCGACGGCGACCCGCTGGTCACGACAGACACCGAGGTCGGCGACTACCCCGTCTCGGTGCCGACCGTCGACATCCACACCGTCGGCGCCGGCGGCGGCTCGATCGGCCACGTCGACGCGGGCGGCGCCCTGCGGGTCGGCCCGCGCTCGGCGGGCGCACAGCCCGGCCCCGTCTGCTACAACCGCGGCGGCACCGAGCCGACCGTCACCGACGCCCACCTCGTGCTCGGCCGGATCGACCCCTCGGGCTTCCTCCCGGACGCGCTCGGCCGCGACGCCGACGCCGTCCGCGACGCCTTCGCCCCGCTGGCGGAGGCCGTCGCCGGCGACTCCGACGCGACCGAGGCCGCCGCACGCGGCCTGCTCGACGTGGCGAACGCGAACATGCGCCGGGCGCTGCGCGTCGTCAGCGTCGAGCGCGGCTACGACCCCCGCGAGTTCGCGCTCGTCGCCTTCGGCGGCGCGGGGCCGCTACACGCGACCGCGCTCGCGGACGCGCTGGAGGTTCCCGAGGTCGTCGTCCCGCGGGCCGCGGGCGTCCTCTCGGCGCTCGGGCTGCTCATCAGCGACGTGGTGTACGACTACTCCACGTCGATGGTGCGCCGCTGGGACGACGTGGATCCGGCGGCCCTCCGCGACGCCTACGGCGAGTTCGAGGCCGAGGGCCGGGCGGAACTGCGCGACGCCGGCCGCGCGGACGACGCGATGGCGTTCGAGCGCACGCTCGACCTGCGCTACGCCGGGCAGTCGTTCGACCTGTCGGTGCCCGTCGAGGGCGACCTCGCGGGCGACGAACTCGACGCGGTCACCGAGCGCTTCCACGCGGCCCACGAGCGCCGGTACGGCCACGCCTCGCCCGAGGAGCCCGTGGAACTGGTGACCGTCAGACTCCGCGCCCGTGGGCTCGTCGAACCGCCCGAACTCGCGGTCGAGGAGCGCGACGGCGACCCCGACGACGCGATCCGGACGACCCGTCGGGTCGGCTTCGGCGACGGCGACCGCGACACGCCGGTGTACGACCGCCGGCGCCTGCCGACGGACGCGGCGTTCGACGGGCCCGCCGTCGTCGAGGGGAAAGAGAGCACCGTCGTCGTCCACCCCGGCCAGCGGGCGCGCGTGGACGGCGACGCGAACCTGGTCGTCGAGACCGGGGGTGACGGCGCATGAGCGACGACGGAGCCGGCGGCGGCGCCGCCGACGGCGCGGACGCGGGCGACGCCAGCGGCGTCGACTCGGTCACCCTCGAGGTGATCCGCAACGGCTGTGAGGCGGTCGCCGAGGAGATGAACGCGACGCTCGTGCGGACGGGCTACTCGCCCAACATCAAGGAGCGCCGGGACTGCTCGACGGCGCTGTTCGACGCCGACGGCGAGATGATCGCGCAGGCGGAGACGATGCCGGTCCACCTCGGCGCGATGCCGTACTCGGTCGCTGCGGCGGTCGAGGCGTTCCCGCCGGAGTCGCTCTCGCCGGGCGACTCGGTGCTGCTGAACGACCCGTTCCGCGGCGGCGCGCACCTCCCGGACCTGACGCTGGTGACGCCGATATTCGGCGACGGGGCGACC
The DNA here is from genome assembly GCF_900129775.1 of Halobaculum gomorrense. Lineage (GTDB taxonomy): Archaea > Halobacteriota > Halobacteria > Halobacteriales > Haloferacaceae > Halobaculum > Halobaculum gomorrense. Next base: position 172,217 of record NZ_FQWV01000002.1, read on the forward strand.
GGCGAGGGAGAGGCCGGCGAGGGAGGGGCCGGCGAGGTGGCGAACGAGGTGATCGCCTTCGCCGCGAACCGCGCACACCACGCCGACATCGGCGGGTCGACCGCCGGGTCGGTCGCCGCGGACTCGACGGAGATCTACCAGGAGGGGCTACGCATCCCGCCGGTGAAGTTCGAGGAGGGGACCGGGGAGGTCGCCGAGGACGGAACACCCGAGGGCGAGGTGCGCGAGGACATGTTGTCGATGATCCTCGCGAACGTCAGGACGCCCGAGGAGCGCCGCGGCGACCTCCGCGCGCAGGTGGCCGCCAACGCGACCGGGCGGCGTCGATTCCGGGAGTTGGCGGCCGAACACGGCGACGACCTCGCGCCCGCGCTGGCGGAGATCAAGGACTACTCCGAGCGCCGGATGCGCGCCGAACTCTCAGAGCTGCCGGACGGCAGCTACGAGTTCGCCGACGCGCTCGACGACGACGGCCGCGGCAACGAGGACCTGGTCGTCGACGTGACACTCACCGTCGCCGGCGACGAGGTGACCGTCGACTTCACCGGGACGGCCGACCAGACCGAGGGACCGATAAACGCGGTCCTCGCGGTGACCGCGTCGGCGACGTACTACGCCGTCCGCTGCGTGACGGACCCGGACATCCCGCCGAACCACGGCTGTTACCGCCCGATCGAGGTCGTCGCGCCCGAGGGGACCATCGTGAACCCGAGGCTCCCCGCGGCGGTCGTCGGCGGCAACCTGGAGACGAGCCAGCGCGTCACCGACGTGGTGTTGGGCGCGCTCGCGAAGGCGGACCCAGAGGGCGTCGTCGCCGCCTGCCAGGGCACGATGAACAACGTCACGCTCGGCGGCACCGACCCGCGGGGCGACGACCCGACGCCGTACGCCTTCTACGAGACGCAGGGCGGCGGCTTCGGCGGTCGCGCGGGCGGGGACGGGATGGACGGCGTCCACGTCCACATGAGCAACACGCTGAACACGCCCGCCGAAGTGCTGGAGACGGCCTACCCCCTCCGGATCGAGCGCTACGAACTCCGCACCGACTCCGCCGGCGCGGGCGCACACCGCGGCGGCCTCGGCCTCCGGCGCGACATCCGCGTCCGCGACCACACCGCCCGCTTCAGCCTGCTCGCCGAGCGCCACGAGTCGCACCCGTACGGCCTCGCCGGCGGCGGCGAGGGGGCGAACGGCGCGGCGTACCTGGTGGACAGCGCGGGCGACGAACTCGAACGGCTGCCCGCAAAGCACACCCGCGACCTCCCCGCCGGCTCCGTCGTCAGCGTGCGCACGCCCGGCGGCGGCGGCTACGGTGACCCCGCCGAGCGCGACGCCGACGCGATCCGGCGCGACCTCCGCCTCGGGAAATTGACCTCTGAGGCGGCGCGCGAGCGGTACGGGTACGAGGTCGACGGAGATCGTGACGGTGACACGGACGACCGAGACTGACCTGCCGCGGATCAACTCTCCCTCGCCTTCTGATGGCTTCCGGCGTGGGCTGAGACGGACGGCGTGAGTCGAAATAAGGGCTACTGGGAGTGAGAACGTTGTATACAGCCGGTTCGCCGGAGCTCGATCGGCTCGGTCAGGTGAGTCCCCAGAAGAACGCGATCCCGAGGATCGTGACGACCGAAAGGAGGAGTTGTAGCGGGGCACCGACGCGGGCGTAATCCGAGAACTTGTAGCCGCCGGGGCCGTAGACGAAGAGGTTCGTCTGGTAGCCCACGGGCGTGATGAACGCGGTGGACGCGGCGAAGGTGACCGCGAGGATGAACGCGAAGGGATTGCCGCCGACCTCCTGTGCGGTCTTGACGGCGACGGGGATCATGAGGACGACGCTGGCGTTGTTCGAGATGACGCTCGTGATGAGGCCGGTCGCGATGTAGAACACCCACAGAACGCCGATGACGGGCAGGAATGTTCCCGTGAGGGCGATGATCGACCCGATGTACGTCGCTGCGCCCGTCTGTTCAAGCGCGATGCCGAGCGGGATGACTCCCGCCAGGAGGAGAATGACGCTCCAGTCCACCCCGTCGTAGATCTCTCCGGGCTTGATGACGCCGGTGACGACCATGGCGACGACGCCGGCGAGTGCGGTCTGGACGATGCTCACGTCGACAGCGGCGAACGCGTCGATCCCGGTGGCCGAGGCGAGGGGCCCCCAGGGCATACCGACGAGGCCGACGACGGCGATGATGATCCCGACGGCCCACGGGATCTTCTCCGTGCGGTAGTCCGCGGTCTCCGATTCGTGTGCGACGATGAAGTCCGGGTTCGACGAGAGCCGGTCGATGCTGTCGGACGGGGCCTGGACGAGGAGGGTGTCGCCGACGCGGAGTTTGACGTTGTCGAGTCGACTCCGGATCGTCTCACCGCCCGAGCGGAACGCGAGGACGCTCGCGTCGTACCGCTCGCGGAACGAGGAGGTCGTGAGCGTCTCCCCGAGAAGCGAGGAGCCGGACTGGATGACGATCTCGACGAGCGCCTGTGTCTCATCGTCGGTCTCGAGTTCCGAGTCGGTGGGCGGAGTGCCGACGAGATTGAGTCCTTCGAGTTCGCGGAGGGACCCGAGCGTCTCGCGGTCGGTTCGGATCGTGAGGATGTCGCCGGCGCGGATCCGCTTGCCGCCGATCCCCTCGAAGTACGTCTCGCCGTCGCGGAGGATCTGCATGATGTCCGCGTCGAACTGGGACTCGTCGATGGCGTCTGCGACCGTCTTCCCCACGATGGAGGCGTCATCTCGGACGACGACCTCGGTGACGTAGTTCTGGAGTTCGTACTCCTCGATGTAATCCTCTCTGGCGGGGACGCGTTCAGGGAGGAGTCGATGGCCGATCGTCATGAGGTAGATTGACCCGGTGACGAGCACGACGACACCGAGGCCGGTGAAGGTGAACATCGAGAACGACCGACCGATGAGCCGCTCGGAGACGCTCGAGGCGAGAAGGTTCGTGGACGTTCCGATGAGCGTGAGCATCCCGCCGAACATGGAGGCAAACGAGAGCGGGATGAGCAGTTTGGAGGGAGAGGTGTTCCCCTTGTGTGCGAGATCGGAGATGACGGGAACGAGGATCGCGACGACCGGCGTGTTGTTGATGAATCCCGAGACCGGGCCGGCGACGGCGATCGTCGCCCCGAGTTGCTTGCGCTGGCTGTTCCCGGCGAACGTCGCCATCTTCCGCCCGAGGATCTGGACGATGCCGGTCTGACTGATGCCGGTGCTGAGGATGAGCATCGCCAGTACGGCGACGGTCGCAGTGCTGGAGAAGCCGGAGATCCCCTCCGTGACGGAGACGTTCGTCCACGGAGACAGGAGGGTAAGCAAGACGATGGTGAATATCGCCGTGACGTCGATCGGGAGGAGTTCCGTGACGAAAAGAAACAGCACGAGCAGGACGATACCGAACACGACGAGCATGCCCGTCGTAACCGGCGGGATCGTCTCGGCCTGCGCTGGAAGCGCTGCGAGACTCATATCTCGGTTTTCAGATATATGTTCATACGGTAGCTATGAATTCTATATGCATAAGTTATGGTATTCCATCCAGCGCGTTCCCAGCCGTGCATCCGAACGAGTGTCGCGCTCCCGCCGGCTCGGCGTAACGGGTACATCACCGACACCCGTGCACGGCCTTCGCGATCGATGCAGGCACCGGCGCTATCGATCGTCGCGACAGCTACCGGACTCTGCCACGGGGTGAGATATAAATAAAAATGCACAGCACTTCGACATCTGTTCAGGCGCAGGCGTTTCGTATGTCCCCTTTAATTATCATTGTTGTGACGTTGGAGTTCGTCACTTGGTAGACCACGGTTGTTTCTAGACCGTCGACCGCTCCGCTGGAACCGCCATCGCAACTGTACTCATACGAATACGGCATGTTCACTCGAACGTTGACTCCCGAGTTATTGTCGTTCACAACGACCGCATCCGGTTCCCCATAGGTGCTGACGCTACTGCTGGTGATGTAGCTCGCGTTCTCCAGTGTCTGAGTCACACGCGCCTTTTCGGCGCTGAGCGCCCGTTCTCTCGCTTCTTCGTCAGTAACGGGGTCGGTACTACCAATCCCCGCACAGCCAGCACAGGCGATTAGCAGGGAAATTCCTATCAGGGAACCAATTTGCGACGTCACGAGCCACACAGCCGAGAGAACGATTAAATATTTTCTGACAGCTACTGGCTATTACAAAAGAGCAACACCGATCAGTTTGCACACCTTCGTTCCTACCTGCCGGTCGTTTCACGCTGGATTGCCTACGAGGGCTGCGTGCCCAGACAACCGTCACCACACGGGCGAAGACCCTGTGCGCCCGCGACGGGACCGTCCGAGAGCCGATCCCCACACCGTGCACGCGGGCAGCACGGGGCAGGTCCGAATCGGACCGTCGGCGGCACGAAGAGATTTAGCCGCCGGCGCTGGAGGAAGCGAACATGCTCGACGTAGGCGACGACGCTCCCGACGTGACCGCACCGATGGCGACCCCCGAGGCGGCCGCAACCACCGACCGCGGCAGTTACACCAGCGACGACGTGGCCGAGTTCTCCCTCGCGACTGCCCTCGCCGACGGTCCGGTCGTCCTCGCGTTCTATCCCGGCGTGTTCTCGCGCACCTGCACGAAAGAGCTGTGTCAGCTCCGAGATTGGAAGGCCGACCTCTCGGCGCTCGACGCGCCGGTGTACGGCGTCAGCGCCGACACCCCGTGGTCGCTGCTCGCGTTCGTCGACGAGTATGACATCGCGTACCCGCTCGTCTCGGGGTTCAACAACTCGGTGATCGCCGACTTCGGGGTGCGCCGGGAAAGCGGGCTCATGGCGGGAATCGCCGACCGCGCGGTGTTCGTGGTCGCCCCCGACGGAACCGTGACGTACACGTGGCGGGCGACCGAGCCGCTGACGTTCCCGGACACCGACGAGGTGGAGGGGGCGGTCGCGGCGGCCGCCGAGTAGGTCGCCGCCGGCGGCGTCTCGCCGACTCTCGCCCGTGGCGCAAGCTACTCGGTTCCCGACCCGAACTGACTAGTATGCCTCTCGCACCCGAGGACACCCTCCCGACTGAGGGCCTCGTCTGCGTCGTCGGCGCCGGCGGCAAGAAGACGACCCTGTACGCGCTCGCGAACCGGATCGACCGCGCGGTCGTCACCGCGACGGTCCGGATCCCGATCTTCGACGATCACGTCGCGCGCGTCGCGGTGAGCGAGGACCCGCTCGACGCGCTCGACGAGGCGGCGGCATCGGACTTCCCGCTCGGGCTCGTCCCCGAGCGCGAGCGCGACGACCGCTACCTCGGGTACGACCGGGGAGCCGTCGCCGACCTCGCGGCCACCCACGACGGCCCCGTCCTCGTGAAGGCCGACGGCGCGCGGATGCGCGAGTTCAAAGCGCCCAGCGACCGCGAGCCGCAGATCCCCGCGAGCGCCGACGCGGTCGTGCCGATCGCCGCCGCGCACGTCGTCGGCGAACCCCTCACGGACGAGCGGGTCCACCGCCCCGAGCAGGTCGCCGCGATCGCGGGAATCGACGAGGGCGACGAGGTCACGGCCGAAGCGGTCGGAGCGGTGCTCGCGTCGCCAGCGGGCGGGCTGAAGGCCGTCCCCGACGGTGCCGAGGCGGTCGCGCTGGTGAACAAGGTCGACGACGCGGAAGACGAGGCCGTCGCCCGCGAGATCGCCGCCGCGTCGCTCGACGCCGACGCGGCGGGGCGACTCGACCGGGTCGTGCTCGCGGCGCTCGGTGAGGGGCGAATCGTCGACGTGATCGAGGCGTGAGCCGTCCGTCCGGCCCCGCGAGGGATCGGCCGGCTACGACAGCGACGCCGCGGCCGCCTCGAGCTCCTCGACGGTGTTGAGGTTCTCGAAGGTCCGGTCGTCGACGCCGAGCGCGTCGAGGTCGTCGGCGCCCACCTCGGCGTAGTCAAGTTCGAACAGCGGCGCGATGATCTTTCGGTCGCCGCGTTCGAGCGCGGCGTCGCAGGCGTCGGCCATCAGCCCCGCGCGGTACGCCGCGTGGGTCGTCTGGAACCACTGGTCTTCGACGCGGGGGACGACGGCGTTGAGGCGGTCCCCGTCGGCGTTCCCGCGTCCGAACCCGTCGCGCTCGCCGGTGCGCTCGGCGTCGGCGCCGCCCGCCAGCCGGTCGAACAGCGCGTCGACGAGCGACGGGTCGACGAACGGCATATCGCAGGCGACGACGAACGCAGGGGCGTCGGTCCCGCCCCACCCCTCGACGCCGCGGAGAGCGGTCCGGATGCCGGCCATGGGCCCCTCGTCCGGTTCGGGGTCCTCGGCGTAGCGGACGGGGTTCGGGTATCCCTCCATGGCGTCGGCGATCGCCGCGCGCTGGTCCGCGCGGCAGTTGACGACCAGCCGGTCGGTCGCGTCCGCGAGCCGGTCGGCGACGCGCCGGATCATCGGGATGCCCGCGAGGTCGGTCACGGCCTTGTCGCGGTCGCCGAACCGGGTCGAGCGCCCGCCGGCGATGACGGCGGCGTAGCGGATCACGAGTGCACCTGCATCGCGCCGGGTAAAAAGGCCTGCGGGGGGACGGGCGGCGAGCCAGCGGGGCTCGCCCCCTGGCAAACCCTTATCGGCGTCGACCGTTTCCACGCTGACGATGACACGGACCCGGGTGCTTCGCGTCGATCTCTCGGCGGGAGCGCTCGCCTTCGAGGCGGTCCCCGAGGAACGACGCCGCCGTTACCTGGGCGGCAAGGGGCTCGGCGCCCGGTACCTGTACGACGAGCTGTCGCCCGGGGCGGACCCGCGCGGCCCCGAGAACCTGCTCGGGTTCATGCTCGGTCCGCTCTCGGGGGCACTCCCCGGCGAGTCGCGCTACGCCGCGGTGACGAAGTCGCCGCTGACGGGCGCGTTCCTCGACTCCTACTCCGGAGGGACGTTCCCCGACCGCCTCGCCGGATCGCTTCCCGACTGCCTCGGCGTGCTGGTGACGGGCGCAGCCGACGAGCCGACGGCGCTGGTCGTCGGCGACGGCGAGCCGCGACTGGAGTCGGCGGCCGACCTCACGGGCGCCGACACCGTCGAGACGGCCGAGGCGTACCCCGACGCGGCGGTCGCGTGCGTCGGCCCCGCCGGCGAGCGCGAGGTGGCGTACGCGACCATCGCGTCCGACGCCGGCGACCACCACGCGGGCCGCGGCGGCGCCGGCGCGGTGATGGGCTCGAAGCACCTCAAGGCGGTCGTCGCGCACGGCGAGGCGACGGCGGTGCCAGACGAACTCGCCGATCTGCACGCCGAGTACGCCGACGCGTTCGCCGCCGACGACGCCGGCAAGTGGCAGACCGCCGGCGAGACGCTGGAGTCGATCGACTTCGCCGCCGAGGTGGGCGTGTTGCCCGCGAACGGCTGGCGAGACACCGCGAACGAGGTCGGCGACATCGGCATCGAGGCGGCCGCCGAGGCCGCAGTCGAGCGCGAACATCCAGAGGACGACGTGCCCGGGGGCTTTCGCGTCGAGACCGACGACGGCGAGACGGTCCCCCGCGGGGCCGCGCCGATGACGCTCGGCGCGGGGCTGGGGATGGACGACTTCGACGCCGTCGCGGCGCTGGGTGAGGCGTGCGACCGCCTCGGCGTCGACGTGATCACCGCCGGCAACGCCGTCGCGTGGGCGGTCCGCGCGGGCGAGGTCGACTTCGAGTTCGGCGACGAGGAGGGCGCCCGGCGGCTGATCGGGCGGATCGCCCGACGACCGGACGGCGACGAGCTGGCGGACGCGCTCGCGGAGGGCGTCGACGCCGCCGCCGAGCGCTACGGCGCGGGCGACTACGTGCCGACGGTGAAGTCGATGGAGCTGCCCGCGTACGACCCCCGCGGCGCGCTCGGGATGGCGTTGGCGTACGCGACCGCCGACCGCGGGGGCTGTCACCGCCGCGCGCGCCCCATCGAGGAGGAGGTGTTCCGCGAGGACTGGGACACCGCCCGCCGGGTCGAGGCGGTCGTGGGCGCGCAGAACGCCCGCGCGGTGCTGTGGAGCCTCGTCGTCGACGACTTCGCCGGCGAGACGCTGTGGGACGATCTGGGCGCCGAATGGCTCGACGCCCTCGGCGTCCCGCACGACGACCTCCGCCGCGTCGGCGACCGCGTGTGGACGCTCGTGCGCCTGTTCAACGCTCGCGAGGGGTTCGACCGCGCGGCCGACACGCTCCCGCCGCAGTTCGCCGAGCCCCTGCCCGAGGGCGAGGCGCCGGCGGCGGGGCGCGCCGTCGATCCCGAGTCGTTCGAGCGCCTGCTCAACGCTTACTACGCCGCCCGCGGGTGGGACAACCGCGGGCTCCCGACGGCCGACCGGTGTTCGAGGCTGGACCTTCCGACCGACGCGCTCGACCGCCCCGCCGACCGCCCGCAAGCCGACGACTGAGACACCTCAGCGATGCCAGACAAGATCGACCTCGACGAACTCGACGTACAGCCCGACGACGACGACGAGCGGCCCAACCGCGGCGACTGGTTCTGGGGCGACGACGACGGTGACGCCTCTGGGGACCCGAGCGACTCGGAGGACGGACCCAGCGACCTGGAGGACGAACCCAGCGGCGGCGATGGTGACGCGTCGCCGGCAGCCGCCCCGACTGCGGGCGGCGCGGGAGGGACCGACGACGGCGACGGCGGCGGCACTGGCGGCTGGCGCTCGGGCGCCGCCCGCGCGGAGGAGTTGGGCGCCGACGAGCCGGAGCCGACGGAGTACGACGACGACCTGGGCGCGGACCTCTCGTCGTCGACGCCGCGGGTGCCGTACGCGGACGACGACAGGCCCGTCGGCATCCCCCGCGAGGGCGGGGGCGGCGGCGGCGTCTCCGCGGACGCGCGCGAGGAAGAGACGCAACAACAACCTGAGGCGACCGGTCCGCACGGCGAGACGAAAAGCGAGATGACGATGGCGCTGTCGTACCGCGCGGTGCGTTCGCTCGCGAACCTCCACGCCGCGCTCGCGGACGCCGAGACGTGGACCGACTACGTCGGCATCGTCGGCGACGTGGACGCCCACGTGATCAACAAGTTCCAGCGCGACAACCGGCTCGACCTCGACTTCTTCAACGGGACCGGCACCGGGCCGGGCGAGCGGCTGGAGGAGGTCGGACCGAACTCGATGTTCCACGCCGAGCGGATGGTGCTCGTCGGCGTCGAGGCCGCCGGCGAGCGCGCGTGGGCCGAGCGGGCCGACTGGGAGTTCGTTCCGCTCTCGGAGGCCGCGGAGGCGTCGGGGTGGGCGCTCGCAGACGACGCCGAGGCGGGGGCCGGCGACGACGCCGTCGGCGACGATGAGGGCGCGAGCGGGGCCGACGCCACCGGCGGCGACGACGAGGACGGCGACGCCGCGAACTGACGGTCGCGGCGGCCGAGACGCTCGGCGGTCGATCCGGAGATACACTTTTTGCGATGCCCGTGCGATGGTGTCGCTATGGGACTTCGAACCGCCGTTTCACAGAGCTGGGTGCTGACCGCGATGGCCACCGGGATCGGCCTGTGGTGCGCCTACACCGCCGTCCAGGCGTTCGCAGCGATCGAGAGCCTCTGGACGTTCACGGGGTCGTACGTGGGGCAAAACGCCGTCGGCGGTCTCGCGGGCGTCGCGGTGCTCGCCGGCATCGTCGCGCTGCTGCTCGTCTTCTTCGGCGAGCTGGGTCAGACGGATCCGGCGCCGCAGACGTGGCCGCCCGAGGAGTGACGCTGCGCCCGAACGGCGCCGCGTTCGTCCGTCGTTCGGCGCTGTGTCCCGAACCGGCGAGTGACCCCGCCGAGGGACAAGGCTAACAGGCCTGATTCCGTTCGTCCGTCCATGCAGTACGAGTGCGTCGACTGCGGCACGATGACTCGCGTCGGCTGCCCGGAGGGGACGGTACAGCGTGAATGTCCCGTCTGCGAGACCGTGACGGCCTGGGAGCCCGCGTTCGAGGGAGAGGGGGTGTCGTTCTGATGGCGATCACGTTCGAGCCCAGCGACCGCCTCGTCGCGGCCGCCGGCGAGTGGGCCGACCAGCGCATGATGGACGACGAGGAGGCCCTGGAGGTGAAACTCGAGCAGGCGCTCCTGGAGATCGAGCACCTGGTCTCCGGAGGAACCGAGGTCACCTTCGAGGTGGAAGACGGCGGCGAGCGGGTCCGGTTCGCCCCGAGCGACGACCTCGCGACGTTCCTCTCGCGCCAGGCCGAGGAGTCGGGGCTGTCGACCGAACGTCTGCTCCGCCTCCACGTCGACCTGTTCGCGAACGTGTTCCTCGACGAGGACGGCCAGCGCCCGGACAACGCGCCGCCGACCGAGTAGCGGCCCCGGATTCCGAACGAGTGACTGCCTCGCCGGGTTCGACGGTTCCCGCGGTCCGGGAACGACTCCGCGACTGCGGGAACCGCCCCACCCTGGTTTTTCACGCCACCCCGTACGTCCACGTGGGTGACAACCGATGCCTGCGACACCGACGAAACCCGCGACGATCGCCCGGCAGGATCGCCTCGGAACCGCCGCAGAAGCGCTCGCGACCGCGCTCGCGCTGGCCGGCGTCGCCGGCCACGTGGCGCTCGCGCTCGCCGCGATCACGTTTCTCGCAGGCGTGATCCCGGCGCTTCTGTGACCGACGGACGTACATCGACGCCGGCGACGGGACAACAGCTAAGTTCTCGGCTTCTGATCGTCAGTGCATGGCGACCGAGGACACCGGCTGGCGGCCGACGGGCGGACTGCAGCAGTACAAGGGCTACGAGGTCTGGGAGTACGACCACGGCCCCCAAGAGGAGAACCAAGGCGAGACCGACGGCGAGGTCGATCTTGACGGCACCGAGCGACTCGACGACGAGTAACGGTATCGGACGGGACAACGCGACGACGCGCTGTATCCCGCTGCGGCCGACGCGCCGACTCAGGTGACCGTCAGTGGAAACGCCCGTTTCTCGCGCGGCGGCACGACGAAGTTCGCTCGCTTCGTCGTCGAGATGACGTTGAGGATGCCGTTGTTCTCGCGGTCGGTGATGTTGGGGTGGTCGTCGCGTAGGTACCAGCCGTTCATCGACTTGCGCGTCCGCCGGAAGTGGTCGAGGATCCGCTGGTAGCTGAGGAAGTGGACGCCGGTCACGCCGCCGTCGACGGTGTTGAAGTCGCGTCGGAGCAGCAGCGGCTTCCCGTCGCGGCGGACGCGCGCGACCTTTTCGTGGTGGCCGACGCTGCCGTGCTCGCGGGCGTGTTCGCGGACCTCGTCGGCGAACGGAACGTCCGTCGTCAACTCGGCCACGTCCTCGGGGGAGAACTCCGACGAGAACATCTTGTGCACGCGGTCGGCCTCGTCGAAGTCGAACCACGTCGGGAGGTCGAAACTGATGTGCGAGAGGTGGGCGGTCGTGCCGCCCGCGAGCGGGCCGTCGGGGATGGCGATCGCGTCCTCAGTCGCCTGGCTCCCCTCGCGTCCGGAAAAGAACCCCGAGAACATCGGAGCGTCCGCCTCCAACCCCTCGACGTCGACGTGCTCGGCCGGAAGCCCCTCGCCGAGGAAGCCCGTCCGGCGGTCGCGGCGGACGAACACGTCAGCGAGGGTGTGGTCGACCGGTTCGCCGTTCAGCTCGTTGCGCGCCCCGAACAGCGCGCTCTCGGCGGCCGGGAGGTGGGAGGGCACGTCGGATTCGAGCACGAGCAGCGCATCGAACCGCTGAAGCTCCTCGTCGTCGGTGCGGGTGAGCACTGTCGGGTGCTCGATCGGGACGCGTCCGAGCGCGTCGTTGTCCGCAAAGTACTTCGACCCCCATGCGAGCGCGTGGAACAGCCCGTCCGGCGCCCAGTCGAAGGCGCGCTCGACCCCGCGGAGGGCGCGCTCGACCGTCTCGGCGGCCCGCTGAGACGGCGACGCCTTGAGGTCGAGCAGGAGGAGCCGTCGATGGCGCGCCTGCAACACGTTGCCGTCGGTGTCGCGACGGAGGACATCGTGCTGGGCGTACTGCCTGCTCGGAACCGGGTGCGGGTTGGCATCGAGCGGGAGCCCCGGCGGAGAACCGGTGGCGCAGCCCGCGACGCCGACCCCCGCGGTGGCGGCGAGCTTCCCGAGCATGCTCCGTCTGGACGGCATTCGTGGATGTACAAGAGATACGCGAGCAAAAGGGTTCGGTCGGTCGAGAACCGCGGTCGATCGCGATCGGACTCTCGCCTGCACGGGCTCGGCACAAACGCTATGGGTTCACGGACCGACCCGTCTCCTATCATGGGCGGAATCCACGCCAACCTCCCGCTCGCGCTGGAGCCCGCGTTCCTGCTGCTCGGGGTGGGGCTCGTGGTGCTCGCGCTAGCGACGTACGATGCGTACCGGTCGTACGGCGCGACCGGGGGTGAGATGGATGAGTAGCCCCGCGGCGAAGGCGGACGACGCGGCCCACTCGGTCGGTTCCGGGGGAGACGAGGAGGGACCGACTGGACTGGCTCGGACGCTGTACTGGGTTCGAGTCGGGGCGTACTCGCTGGCGTCGCTGGTGGCGCTGTCGCTCCTCATGGTCGGCACCGTCGCCGTCATCGCCGAGGTCAAGGGGACGTGGCACTGGGCGATCCACCTCGAATCGACGATCAGCTACATGGGCGTCTTCACGGGCGGACTGCTCGCGCTGCTGGTGCCGCTGCTGGCCGTCTCGCTGGCCGCGCGGGTGGTGTACGATGTCTGAGGCAGCCGGGTCCGACCGACCCAGCGCGCGGTGGGTCGCTCGGGCGTTCGCGGCCCTGTCGGTCGTCGGACTCCTCGTCACCGTCGCCGGTGTCGCCGCGGTGGCGATCGCCGCGGAGTCGATCGGGCGGAAGACGTGGGGCGCGTACTTCGCGATGGAACAGGCAATGGCGCTTGGGACGCCGGTCGCGGTGACGTTCGCGGGGCTGTCGGTGCTGGGCGGCTTCGCGGTCGTGTACACCGCCGCCGACGGGGAGCGATTGATGGATTCCGTCGACGATTGACGACGGCTTGACTACTCTCTGCGGAGGCTCCCGGTCGGTTCAGGCAACCTGTGCGACGATCTCGTCCTCGAACTCGACGAGCCCGAGCAGGATCTCCGCGGCCGCGAGGAACAGGTCGTTGTCCGTCTCCTCGTGCACGTCGTCGACGGCGGCCTCAACCCACGTCGTCAGGTGGGTGTCGAGGAACACGCGCTCGTAGCCGAACGCCTCCTCCATCCCCTGCCGCTGCTTGTCGACGAGCCACCGCAGGAACGCCAACTCGACGGCGACGAAGTCGTTCTCCTCGCCGTACTCCTCGGGGGGCTGCCAGCCGGCCGCGGAGTAGCTCGACTCCACCTCCGCGAGTCCCTGCCCGATGAAATCGGTGTCGTCGCGGTAGTACGTCTCGTGCAGCAGCACGGGCGGGCGGGGGCCGACGAAGACGGTGGTGTACTTCTGTTTCACGTCGGCGTACAGCTCGTCGCGGTCGGCGTCCGCGTTCGCCTCGACGAACGCGCGCACGTGGTCGAACCCGGCGTCGAGGTGGTCGTTCACGTGGTCCTCCGGGACCCGAACGTCGCCCGACAGCAGCCGGTCGAGGAACTCCCGCGACGGCGTGTCATGGAAGACCTCGATGGGGAAGTCGATCAGCTCGATCCGGGCGTCGTAGACGGCGAGTTCGTCGGTGCTCATGGTGTGTCTCGTCGGGTCGCTTATCTGTTGTCGAACAGCAGGGCGGCGCGGCAGTCGCCGCAGTACTCGAAGACGCTGTGCTCGGAGTCGGGGGCGACCCCGGAGACGAGGTCGCCGACCTCGGACTCGATGTGCTCGGCGGAGGCGGCGGAGGTGAAAGGCGTCCCGCAGCGGACGCACTTCAGCATCTCCCCCTCGTGGACCGTCTCCCAGCGCGGATCGTCGCCGGCGGCGGCGCCCTCGCCCGCGGTCCGGTTCTCTGGCAGCCGCGAGAGGTCGAGCCCCCGATCCATCGTGATCGCCGTCTCGGGACACCCCTCCTCGCAGAGGCCGCAGTTGACGCAGTCCTCGTGGGCGAACTGGAGGTCTCCGTCGTCGGTCCGACGGATGGCGTCGGTCGGGCACAGCGTCGAACATGTCGGGGTGAGGTTGCAGGCGTCCGAGACCGACATCACGCCGAAGTCCTTCAGCCCGCGGATCGCGTCGCGCTCGGGATCGGTGAACTCGACGATCCGCCGGACCGATTCGAGCGTCCAGTCGTGGCTGTTGTACTCGGGGTTGGGCTTGTCCGCGCGGACGACGCCGGTGGAGCGGTGCTCGCCCTCCGGCACCGGGTTCGGGTCGAGCGTCAGCTCCGTGAACTGGGACAGCTCCTCCGCGAACGCGCCGGGGTCGTCCGGATCCGGCGCGAAGAAGGCGACGCGCTCGCCGAGGCCCAGGTCGCTCGTCGCGCGGTTGAGGCGCTCGACCAGCTCGGCCTTCGGGTCCGGACCGGAGTGGAGGCAGTCGCCGCCGCAGCCGACGATCGCGACGCCGGCGGCGCCCGCGGCGAGGGCGTGCATGACGTGCCCCTCGCCGACGGTGTCGGTGCAGTTCACCTCGACGGGGAGCACCGGCGGGTAGGCGATGTCCTCGCCGGCGGCGGCGCGGCGGCCGTACTCGTCGAGCGCGGCCGCGGCGCGCTCGTCGCAGGTGAACGCGACCACCGGCGTCTCGATGCCGCCGTCGCCGCCGGTGAACGGCCAGATGCCGCCGTCGTCGGTCTCGCGGCTGAGCAGCGCCTCGACCTCGCGGGCGATCCGCTCGTTCGAGGGCTCCCGGAGCGAGACCGCGCCCGTGGGACACGAGGAGGTGCACGCCCCGCAGTTCTTGCAGGCCGCGAGGTCGAACGCGACCTCGTCGACGGCGGGGCGCTCGACGGCCTCGTGGGGACACGCGTCGACGCAGGCGGTGCAGCCCTGTTGGCCCGACTCGCCCGCGGCGCACACGTCCATCTCCAGATCGAGGTACTTCGGCTTCGTGACCCCGCCCAACAGCGACTCGACGGCGGCGACGGTGCCGGCGTCGACCGGGCCGGTGTAGTAGCCGATGCGCCCCCCGCGGGCCGTCGACGTGCCGGCGGGGTCGATCACCTGGTCGGCGTCGACGGTTCGCGTGACGCCCGACAGGTCGATCGCGTCCGTCGGGCAGCACTCGGTCCACTCCCCGTCCGGGGCGTCGGGGTGGATGTCGACGGGGCGGCGGGTGATCATCCCGTCTGGACCCTCCTGCACGCACTTCATGCAAGAGATGCAGTCCTCGGTGACGCGGGCCTCGACCTGCACCTCGAACTCGCCGAAGCGCCCCTCGACGGCGACGAGGCGACCCCGCTCGACGGTCACGTCCGAGAGATCCGCTTCCGCATCGGCGTACTCGGCGCCGTCGGCGAGCAGTGTCACCTCGGCGGAATCGGCCAGCGCGGCCGCGCTCTCGGCGTCGCCGACGACCAGCACGTGCTCGCCGGCCTCGCGCTCGACGGTCCGCTCGCCGGCCTCGTGTTCGAGACCGGTCCGGCGCGCGTTTATCAGCCGCGCCGTCTTGTCGGTGGCGTCGTCGCGCTCGTGGACCCAGCCGGCGCGCTCGCGGTGGTCCACGAACGCCGCGGCCTCCGGATGGAGCCCCTTCGACTCGACGAGGTCGTCGAACTTCGCCTTACAGCCGTCGTCGCACGCGCCGACGACGAGCTGGTCGAGGTCGTACTCGTCGATCAGCCCGTCGACGGCGGGCAGCGCGTCCCGGCACAGCAGCTCCGAGGATGCCACGACCTCGACGTCGCGGACCCCGTCGCGCACCGCCTCGAGATCCACGTCGCAGGTCCCGCCGCACGAGCAGACGAATGCCCCGACGTTCATCGTCGGAGTCAACGCGGTCACGGGTATATACCTTGCGTCGGGAAACCAACTGACAGCGATATTGCGGGTGATCTTTCCGGTTGGTTTAGGATGCCCAAAAAATTTCAACTACTCTTTCACCGAACATTAAAGGGAGATGCTTTCGTTAGCGCGTATGATAGTCCACCAACCAGTGGTGAATGTCAACATAACACAATGAGCACGGAACCGGTCTCACTGGACCTAGACAGACGGTCGTTCCTGAAGGCGAGCGCGTTGGCCGGCGCGGTCGCCCTCGGGGGCGGTGGCGCGGGACAAGCACTCGCCCAAAGCGGCGGCGAGGCGGATGGAGCAGACACCGATCACACGGAGTTGACGAAGACGATCTGCAACTTCTGTGCGGTCGGCTGCGGATTCCACGGCGAACGCGACGGCAACGCGTTCGTCGGGCAGGAGTCGTGGAGCGATCACCCGGTCAATCAGGGGTCACTCTGTTCGAAGGGCGCGTCCATCTACGGGAGCGAACACTCCGAGAAACGCCTGAAGTCGCCGATGCGACGGACGGCCGACGGCAACTGGGAGAAGCTCTCGTGGAACGATGCCTACGACATCGTCGGCGGCGAACTCGCGCGGATCAAAGACGAGTACGGCGCCGACTCGACGATGTGGCTCGGGAGCGCGCACCACTCCAACGAGGAGTCGTACGCGTTCCGGAAGCTCGCGTCGTTCTACGGGACGAACAACGTCGACCACCAGGCGCGCATCTGCCACTCGACGACGGTCGCCGGCCTCGCGAACACGTGGGGCTACGGGGCGATGACCAACACGATCAACGACTATCGGAACTTCGATATGGACTTGATCATCGGTCAGAACCCGGCCGAAGCCCACCCGATCGCGATGCAGCACATCCTGGAGGGGCAAAAGCGCGGGGGGAAGATCGTCGTCGTGGACCCGCGGTTCACGAAGACCGCGGCCCACGCCGACTACTACTACCGCCTGCGCCCCGGCACCGACGTGGCGCTGATGATGGGCGTGATCAAGTGGCTCCGAGACAACGGCGAGCTCGACGACGAGATGCTCACCGAGCGCGTCCAGGCGTGGCCCGATGTCGAGAACGACCTCGACGACTACGACCTGGAGACGGTCTCGGACATCACGTGGCTCTCGGTCGAGGAGATCGAGGAGCTGGCCGGCCTCGTGGCCGAGCACAGCCCCAAGATGCAGATCGAGTGGGCGATGGGCGGGACCCAGCACAACAACGGGACCCAGAACATCCGCTCGTACGCGATGCTGTCGCTGGCCTCCGGGTCGGCCGCGCAGTCCGGCGGCGGTCTGCAGGTCATGCGCGGGCACGCCAACGTCCAGGGCGCGACCGACCTCGCGGTCGCGAGCCACATCCTGCCGGGGTACTACTCGGTCGGTTCGCCCGGCTCCTGGCAGTACTGGTGTGACGTGTGGTCCGAGAGCCCGTTCACCTCGGGCACCGTCGAGTTCGAGGAGCTGTATCAAGAGTACGACCAGATGCCGTCCGAGAAGTACGTCCGGCAGTCGCCGAACACCGAGAACGCCGACGACATCGACGAGTCGTTCCCGGCGGAGAACTCGATGATGTTCCAGAAGGGCCTCACCGTGGCCCGGTGGTTCGAGGCGGGCCTCCCGCAGGAGGAACGGCTCAACCAGACGCCGATCTACCAGCCGAACAGGCTGAAAGCGGCAATCATCTGGGGCCACTCGGTCAACTCCATCTCGGAGATGCAGAAGCAGCGCGACGCGATGGGGAACCTCGACTTGGTCGTCATCGTCGACGTGTTCCCGTCGACCGCGTCGGTGCTGCCCGAACTCGACATCGACGCCGAAGTCGTGCTGCTGTCGGCGTCGAGCCAGTACGAGCACCCCCGGTCGCTGACGAACTCCCACCGCTCGGTGCAGTGGTCGGAGGCCGTCCGCCCGCCGAGCCACAACACCCGCCCCGACATGCAGATCATGCAGGAGCTGGCGAACTACCTGGGCTTCGGCGACCACTTCGACTGGGGCAGCGGCCCCGAGATGTACAACGGGAAGTCGACGTACGAGGAGTGTCTGCGGGAGGTGAACCTCGGCGTCCGGACGATCGGCTACTGTCAGGACCCCGAACGGCTCCAGCAGCACCTCGAGTACGACTACGCGTTCTCCTCGGAGAACCTGCAGGCCGACTCGCCGGGCACGCCGGTCCACGGCGACTACTGGATGCTCCCGTGGCCGTGCTGGGGTGAGGGGCACCCGGGCACGCCGATCATCTGGAACGACGACAAGGACCCGCGAAACGGTGGACAGGACTTCCGCGCCCGCTGGGGCGTGCAGGCGCCGACGCCGGAGGAGTGGGAACAGATGAGCGACAAGCCGTACCCGATGCAGGCGACCTACGACCAGGGCGGCGAGGAGGCGCTCAACATGTTGCGGGACCCGTTCACGCCGGATAACTGGGAGTCGGACTGGTCCGGCGAGATCAACGGCGTCCCCCAGTACCCAGGCTTCGCGACGACGATGCCGGACGACAAGACGAACCCGGACGCGCTGACGCTCCCGTACGAGTACGCGCTCCGGGAGGACACGTCCGTGTACGACACGGCCGTCGCGATGAACGAGCAGTACGACGCCGGCTTCGACGAGGAGTTCTACCAGCAGTACGACTACAAGCAGCCCGACGCGCCGACGGGACGCGGCCGGGCGCGCGGCGTCGTCTGGGGGTTCCTCGACACCACGCCGGTTCACCGCGAGCCGATCGAGAGCCCGCGCTCGGACCTGGTCCAGCAGTGGCCCGCGAACGGCCAGCAGCGGAACTTCTACCGCCTCGACCAGAACAACGCGGTGACACAGGAGAAGGCGATGCAGAAGCTGGTCGACCAGGGGCTGGACAACCAGAACAGCGACTGGACGATCATGACCACCGGGCGCCAGGTCGAACACCAGGGCGGCGGGGCCGAATCGCGGTCCATCGAGTACACGGCGGACCTGCAGCCGCACATGTACGCGGAGATCCATCCGAACATGGCCGACCGCCTCGGCGTCGACGGCGGCGACATGCTCGTCATCTCGACGACCGACCGCGGCTCGATCATGGTCAAAGCGCGGGTGACGTACCGCCCGAACGAAGAGGAGACGTTCCTCCCGTTCCACTGGGGCGGCATCTTCCGCGGCGAGTCCCTCGAGGAGAAGTACCCTGAGGGAACGGTGCCGTACGCGATCGGCGACTCCGTGAACATCATCACCTCGAAGGGGTACGACGTGGAGACCCAGATGCAGGAGACGAAGCCCGCGATGGTGCGGGTCCAGAAGGCGACGCAGTCGCTCGTCAACGAGCTCTCGATGCGCGGCGTCGACGAGGGCGGGCTCTCCGACGAGCCGATCGACCTCGACAGCTACGAGTTCCCGCAGGACCGCAACGGCTTCGGCCAGCAGAAGGACTTCGACGTCCGCGACAACACGACGGTGCAATAACCAATGGCAACTAACGACACCAGCAAGCAGGTCATGGGTCAGGGGGTGATGAGTACCGGCGAGGGTACTCGGATCTTCCCCGACGTGGAGGCCTGCATCGACTGCGGCGGCTGCGTCGTCGCGTGCAAGCGCACGTGGGACGTGCCCCGCGACGAACAACGGATCAGCATCTCCACGATGCTGGAGGGACAGCCGGCCGAGCCGATGCAGCGGTACAACACCGACAGCGCGGCCGCGCTCGGAACCGACGGCTCGCCCGGCGAGACGTCGATCCCGATGCAGTGTTACCACTGCGAGGAGGCGCCGTGCGTCTCGGTGTGTCCGACCGACTCGCTGATCAAGAAAGACAACGGGTTCGTCGACGTGCGCGACAACCTCTGCGTCGGCTGCCAGTACTGCCTGTCCGCGTGCCCGTTCGGCGCGCCGCAGTTCCCCGGCTCCGACGAGGGCGCCGCGCGGCTGTTCGGCAACGGCGGCACGATGGACAAGTGTACGATGTGCGAGGAGCGCCAGGACGTCGGCAAGGGGCCGGCCTGCGCCGAGGAGTGCGCGACCGACGCGCTGCTGGTCGGCGAGGCGAACGAGATCGCCGACGAGCTGGAGAAGCGCGGCTCCGGATCGTTCTTCAACGACGTCGCCATGGGGATCATCTTCGGCGACGACGCTGACCAGTTCGAGGGGAGCAACGCATGAGTTACCGCGAACACCTTCCAGAGACCGAGGGCTACCCGCGCGCGGCGATCGCGATCAACGCGGTCATCGCGATTGCGGTGACGGCGCTGATCCTCTGGTGGGCCTCGGAGTTCGCGGTCTTCTACGAGAACCTCTTCCGCATCCAGCCCGTCGCCGAGGGCGCCAACGCGGGCGTCGGCTCCGACTGGACCTCGGGCAACCAGATCGCCTGGCTCGACTTCCTGATCGCGATCACGCACGCGGCGGACGTGCTGATGGGCGTGTTCATCCTGTTCATGATGTTCCTGCACTGGGGCGCGTTCCGCCGGCTCGCCGCACGGATGCGCCAGCCCGGCGACTCGGGCTCCAGCGCGGTCGCCGCCGACGGCGGGCGCGTCGACGACGAGGCAAGCGCCGGGACCGACGGCGACACCGCCGCAGACGGAGGTGAGCGCGCATGACGCAACTGGATCACGGGAAGTTCAGCAAGATGACGACCACGTTCCACACGCTGCTGGCGCTGGACGTGTTCGTCCTGTTCTTCTCGGGCTACAGCCTGATGTTCAACGACGAGCTGTGGTGGATGGTCGGCCTCATGGGCGGCGCAAGCGGCGTTTCGGCGGTCCACCGCGTCGCCGGCGGCGGCCTGCTGGCGCTCATCGTCTTCTGGATGCTGATGATGGTGACGACCGACACCGGCCGCGGGAACTTCCGGGAGATCCTCCCGTCGAAGGGGGACTTCGACGCGTTCATCCAAGACGTGCAGTTCCTCCTCGGCAACGTCGACGAGCGACACCCGAACGCCCGTCAGTTCGCCGGCGGCACAGCCGACGAGATCCCGCTGCTCACCTACATCGGGAAGGGCGTCGTGTTCATCTTCGCCGCCGAACTGACGCTGCTGTCGATCTCGGGGGTCCTCATCTGGTCGAAGACCGGCGTCATCTCGCTGCTGGCGACGAAGACCGCCGCGGCGGCGTTCGTCACGTTCCACGGTCTGCTGGGCGTCATCATGCTGATGGGGGTCATCTTCCACATCTTCGAGCACGGCTTCCACCCGGCGCTGTACCCGGTGGAAGTGAAGGCGTTCATCCCGCGCTCGATGATCCCGGAGGAGCACGACGACTCGACTGAGGGAACCGGCATCGAGCGGCTCGAACTCGCGCCCTCGTGGAACATGGCCTCGACGGTCGTCGGCGCGATGGCGGTCATCGGCATCGTGTCGGTGCTGCTCGGGAGCCTGTTCGACGAAGGCTATCCCGTGCCGCGCGAACTCGCGATCGGCGGCGGGCCGACCGACGTCCTGCTGACTGTCGGTATCAACATGGGCGTGTTCGTGCTGCTGCTCGGACTCGTCCTCCAGATGTACGGCAACCTCCTGCGCGTCCGCTGGCAGAAGCAGTTGGAGCAGGAGGCGTCCGAGCCGACGGCCGCCGCGGACGGCGGTCGCGTCGAATCCGACGACTGAGGCGACCGAGCGCCTCACGGCCCGGCGTTCGTTTGTTGTCGGGACGCGTTCGCTGAAGTCACGCGGGCGCCCGCGACGGCACGGGTCGGGCGCGCCGTCAGGCTTCGACGCCGAGACTCAGCGCCTCGTCGCTGAGTTCGACGGTCACGTCGTTGCTCGTGTGCGTGTTGATCTGCTGGACGTTGCGCGTGAGCACTTCGAGGATATCCTTCGGCTCGGGGTACACTAGCATGTTGCCGTCGTCGTCCTCCATCACGAGCTGCGTGTCCGACAGCTGGATCTGGTTGCCCTCGATGCTGGCGACGACCGCGGGCAGCGCCTGCGCGGCGCCGCTGTCGCCCTCGCTCACCTTCGTGATGTAGATGCTGTCCAGGCCGATGAGGTCCTTGTACTCGCGGACGGTCTCGGCGCACTCGATCATATCCTTCGATACCTCGGTCTTCGAGGCGTTGCCGTGTTCGCCCGCCAGACAGTGCTTGCAGACGCGTAGCTCCAT
The DNA here is from genome assembly GCF_900129775.1 of Halobaculum gomorrense. GTDB lineage: Archaea > Halobacteriota > Halobacteria > Halobacteriales > Haloferacaceae > Halobaculum > Halobaculum gomorrense. The sequence goes on from NZ_FQWV01000002.1 coordinate 194,079, forward strand.
TCGCATACCCCGCCGTCGGCGGCCCGACGGGATATATATTCGCCCCGCGGCACCCCGGTTCCTCACCGAGGTTTAATAGGCGTCGGCGTCACCGAGGGGACATGGCTTCGACGCTCCTGAACACGGTGTACAGCCTCCTGGTGCTGGTCGTCGCGCTCGGCGGCCTGGCGGTCGTTCTCAGGGCCAGCGGCGCGGACCCCGAGGGAACGACGCGCATGGAGCTGACGGTGGTCGCGGTGGCGTTGTTCGTCATCGGACTCGTCGCAAGCACGCTGGGATATCTCTGAGCCGGAGCGTGCGGTGGCGTCGCCCGCGCGGGCGGTGGTGAAACGGTGCTGCGACGCGAACATGCCTGCGACCGCTGCGGCGACCCGATCCGCCCGGGCGAGGAGTACGCCGCCATCGACGGGATCACGCCCGATGGCGACCTCCGGGCGCTGTTGTGCGTCTCCTGTGCCGCTGGACTGTCTCGATTTCTCGACGGGGAGTGAGTCGGCGTCTCGCGGGGCGACCGACTCGCACGGTGCGCACCGCGACCGGAGCGCCCGCCCGACCCCGGTTCGCTCGACGGAAGCCTTTACTCGCGCCCGCCGAACGCGGATGCATGGACGTGGATCTGGATCTCGGTATCCCTCGCGGTGTGCTCGACTCGCTCCCCGACGACGACGGCGCCGCAGAGCAAGACATCCGGCGCGCGGTCGCCGGCTACCGACAGGCGCTGGAGGAGGGCTTCGCAGCCGCCGACGACGAGGCCGAGGCCGCCTCGGTCGCGGTCGACTTCCTCGAATACGCCGAGGAGCGCGCGGACATCTACGACGAATTCGTGCCCGAACTGCGCGCGTGGGGGCAGTCGCCCATCTACGCCATCGCGTGGCGCGATCTGTATATCGAGTTGGCCGCGCAGGTGCACGAAGTCGACTGGCTGGCCGAGCGCATCGACCGCGAACGCAACTACCGGCTGGTCGACGACGGGATCCGGTTCGGGCAGGACTAGTTCGGTACGTTGTCGCGCTCGCCGAAGGCGCGCGCCGTTCACCCTCGTCTCAGTCGTCCGCCGTTGCGCCGCCCTCTCCTCCGCGCTCGCTCAAGAGCGGGGTGCCGTCGGCCTTCGGACCGAGCGACGGGCCAAAGGGTGGGCCGTCGTCGGGGTCGATCCGGCGGCGCTCGCGGTAGTCGGTCGACCGCTCGACGGGGATCCGGCCCACGGCGGTGATCAACTCGACGTAGTCGTCGAAGCTGCGGAACTCGCCGTAGGAGCCGCCCGCGCGCTTGGTGATCTCCTCGGAGAGGATGGTGCCCATGAAGTCGTTCGCGCCACACGAGAGCGTCTTCAGGGCCTTCTCGTCGCCGTACTTCACCCACGAGGTCTGGACGTTCTCGACGTTGTCGAGAAAGAGCCGGGAGACGGCGATCAGCAGTTCGTCCTCGGCGTCCGTGGCGCCGCCCGAGACGACGCCGTGCTCGTACAGCGGTGTGCGCTCGTGGACGAACGAGAGGGGGACGAACTCGGTGATGCCGCCGGTGCGGTCCTGGAGGTCGCGCACCCGCTTCAGGTGCATCGCGCGGTGCATCTCGTTGTCGACGTGGCCGTACATGATCGTCGCGGTGGTGTCGAGCCCGGCGGCCATCGCCCCCTCCATCGCCTCGACCCAGCCGTCGGTGTCGATCTTTCCGGGGCAGATCACGTCCCTGACCTCGTCGACGAGGATCTCCGCGGCGGTGCCGGGAGCGGAGTCGAGGCCGGCGTCTGCGAGTTCCCGGTACACCGCCTCGTAGCTCCAGTCGGTGCCCCGTCGGGCGTGGTACGCCTCCTCGGGCGTCATCGAGTGGAGGTGGACGCCGTCGACGCTCATCGCCCGCAGCTGCTCGACGTAGGTGCCCGGATCGGTGGCGTACGTCTCCGGCGGCTTGTAGTTCGCCACGCTCGCGGCGTCGTCGATCCCGCGGAGGATCTCGTGGTGCTCCTCGTTCAGCGCGAACGCCGGGTGCAGTCCCGAGACGGACGTGACCTCGTAGACGCCGCGCTCGACGGCCGCCCGGACCGCTGCGCGCGACTCGGCGGGCGTCTTGGTGAAGCCGGCGTGCTCGCCGTCGTGGTCGGCCTCGAACTGGTGGGCGGTGTCCTTGAAGTTGCAGAACAGACAGCCCGTGTTGCAGGCGGTGGTGACGTTATTGTTGAGGTTGGCGACGAACGTCACCTCGTCGCCGACGACCTCGGCGCGGCGACGGTCGGCGGCGACGAGGACCCGCTCCTTCCGCTTGCGGTCGATACCGGCGGTGCCGCTGCCGGTGGTGAGCAGCTCGACCGCGTCGTCGACCGTCAGCCTGCGCCCGTCGCGCGCCTTCGCCAGCGCGTTCTCGAACGACTGGTCGGTTTCGGGCACGTGCTCGAACCCGAGGTCGTCCGGATCGAGGTCCGCCGCAGACGGTCGCGTCATCGTCGGAAGGTATCGGTGCGACGTGAAAAACTGGGCGGTAGCGGCCACCGACGGCCGGGACTCTGGATCCCCGAACCGTCGCTTTCACTCCGAACCGTCGCTCTCACTCCGAACCGTCGACGGGCACGCTCGTTCACCGGTGCGTTGATGACCGTGCCGACGAGTATGTGTGATAATGACATCCTCGATCGGCGCCGACGCGGATCCGCCGCGCCACGACGTGTCGTTTCTGGCCGATCTCGGCTTGGACGGCGAAGTGAGTCTCGGCGAGTCCGACCGCGACGAGCACGCGACCGACTACACCACTGACGAGGCCGACGCGGTGCGACCCGACGCCGTCGTCTACCCGGCGTCGACCGCGGACGTGTCGGCCGTCGTCGCCGCCGCGGACGAGCGCGGGATTCCGGTGACCGCCTACGCCGCCGGTACCGGGCTGGAGGACGGCGCGGTCCCGGCACACGCGGGGATCAGCCTCGATATGACTCGGATGGACGCCATCCGCGAGATCCGCCCGGACGACCTTCAGGTCGACGTGGGGCCGGGCGCGATCGGCGCCGACGTGGACGAGGCGGTCGCGAAACACGGTCTCTTTTTCCCGCCGCTCCCCTCCTCGGGCGATATCTCCACGATCGGCGGGATGATCGCCACCGACGCCTCTGGTATGGGGACGGTGAAGTACGGCGAGGTGGCCGACTGGGTGCTCGAACTGGAGGTCGTCCTCGCGGACGGCTCCGTGACGACCGTGGGATCGAAGGCCGCGAAGTCGTCCTCCGGCTACAACCTGAAGGAACTGATCGTCGGCAGCGAGGGGACGCTCGGCATCGTCACACGCGCGACGCTCGAACTCGCTGGCAGACCCGAGCAGATCCGCGGCGGCCGCGCCGTGTTCCCGACGCTCGACGACGCGACCGCCGCCATCTCCGACGCCGTCACCGCCGGCGTCGACGTGGCGAAGATCGAGCTGTTCGACGCCGAGACGGCGATGCTCGCCAACGACTACAGCGACGCCGACCTCCCCGAGCGCCCGATGGTGTTCGTCGAGTTCCACGCGAACCACGGGATCGACGAGGAGATCGACTTCTGTCGGGCCGTCTTCGAGGCGCACGACGTGGCACAGTTCGAGATTGCGAGCGGCGACCGGATGGACGACCTGTGGCGGGCGCGAAAGGACATCACCTACGCGGCGGAGGCGTACGACCCCCAGCGCGAGATGGGCCAGCCGGGCGACGTGACCGTCCCGATCGGCTCGTACCCCGAGATGATCCGGGCGGTGAAGGAGGTCGCCGACGAGTACGACCTCTTCGTCCCCTGCTTTGGCCACGCCGGCGACGGGAATCTCCACTACTTCGTCCTGCAGAACCCGGACGACCCCGAGGAGGTCGCGCGCGCGGAGGCGGTCTACGGCGAGTTGGTCGAGCGCGCCCTGGAGTTGAGCGGCACCGCCACCGGCGAACACGGCATCGGCGCGGGGAAACGGACGTACCTCGAACGGGAGCACGGCGAGACCGCCGTCGGGGCGATGCGGGCGATCAAGGAGGCGCTCGACCCGAACGGGACGCTCAACCCCGGAACCGTCGTGCCGGAGGAGTAGCGGCCACGGATAGCCCACAACCGTGGATCAATCTGCGTGTGGTACCCCCGAGATACGCACGTGAGTGGAAGGATTCTTGCCCCCCGCGCACGCCCCCACGACCATGACGAGCGTCAAGGAGTTCGTCGTCGAGCGCGAGCCGACCGCCGACGACCTCGGCGCGGGGCGGTTCGCCTTCACCGACGACTACTCCGTCTTCGACTGGGGGAAGATGCCCGACCCGATCCCGGGAAAGGGGGCGTCGTTGTGCACGATGGGCGCGTACAACTTCGAGCTGCTGGAGGAATCCGGCGTCCCCACGCACTACCGCGGCGTCGGGCCGGACGCCGAGCCGTTGTCGGCGGTCGCGGAGCCGCCGCGCGAACTCGCCATCGAGCTGGCGACGGTGCCGGACCTCCCGTTCGCCGACGGCGCGTACGACTACGACGCCTTCCACGCCGAGGCCCGCGAGGCGGCCGGCTTCGTCGTCCCCCTCGAGATCGTCTTCCGCAACACCGTCCCCGTCGGCTCCAGCCTCCGCTCGCGGACCGCGCCGCGAGAGGTGGGGCTCGACTGCGACGAGTGGCCCGACGAGGTCGTCGACCTCCCGGAGCCGATCGTGGAGTTCTCGACGAAGTACGAGGAGCAGGATCGGTACCTCGACGAGGCGGAAGCCGACCGGATCGCCGGCGCGGCGCCGCTGTCGGAGCTGGAGTCGGTCGCCCGCGAGGTGAACGACCTCGTCACCGAGCGCGCCGCCGAGGCCGGGTTCGTCCACGAGGACGGAAAGATCGAGTGCGTGTACGCGGACGGCGAGGTCCGCGTCGCCGACGTGGTCGGCACGTTCGACGAGAACCGCTTCGCCTACGACGGTCAGGAGGTGTCCAAGGAGGTCGTCCGCCAGCACTACAAGCGGGTCGCGCCGGAGTGGGTCGACGCGGTCGGCGACGCGAAGGCGCGCGCCGACGCCGAGGGGGTCGCTGACTGGCGGCCGCTGTGTGAGCTGTCGCCGCCGTCGCTCGACCTCGCGGTCGTGGAGACGGTGGCGGACATGTACGCCGCGGGGACGAACGCCTACACCGGCGCCGACTGGTTCGACGCCCCGCCGGTCGCCGACGCGGTCGACGCTGTCCGCGACCTGTAGGTCGTCGCCGACGCGGTCGACGCTGTCCGCGACCTGTAGGTCGTCGCCGACGCGGTCGACGCCGTGCGCGACCGCGCTCCTCCCGGTTCGCGGGTGTTAGTCCGCGCCCGCGACGACGCCGCCCAGATCGTACGCCTCGGGATCGACGCCCTCGCGGAAGTGCGTGCGTCCGCGGCGGACGACGACCGCGTCGTCGAGGTGCGCTCGAAGCCCGGCGACGAGCGCCTCCGCCTCCAGCGGCTGGCCCCGCTCTTTCAGGTCGTCGGGATCGTCGTCGGGGGCGACCGAGAACGCCCGCTGGGCGATGATCGGTCCCTGGTCGAGGTCGGTCGTCACGTAGTGCGCCGTCGCGCCGTGGACGCGCGCGCCGCCCTCGACGGCCTGTCGGTACGCCTCCGCGCCGGGGTACGCCGGCAGCAGCGACGGGTGGACGTTGATGATTCGGCCTTCGTAGCGGAAGACGACCTCCGGCGAGAGGATGCGCATGAACCGCGCGAGCACGAGGCAGTCCACGTCGTACTCGTCGAGCACGCGCAGCAGCTCGCGCTCGTCGTGGGAGCCGCCGGAATCGCCCACGTCGACGAACGGCACGTCGTACTCGTCGGCCAGCGGCGAGAGTGTGCTGTGGTTGCCGATCACCACCGGCACCTCCGCGTCGAGCGTGCCGTCCTCGCACGCCTCCAACACGGCGCGCGGGGCGTGGTCCTCTTTCGTCACGAGCAGCGCGGCCTTGCGCGCAGCCTCCGCGTCGGCGAGGCGAACCCGGATGTCGACGCCGAGCTCGTCGCCGAGGTCGGCGAGGTCCTCCTCCAGCGTCGCCGGCTTGCACACCATCCCGTCGGTGTCGGCGTGCAGGCGCATCCGGAACACGCCGTCGCGCACGTCCTGGTCGAGGTCTTCGATGTTGCATCCCCGCTCGAACAACAGCGAGGTGACGCGGGCGACCAGTCCGGTCGCGTCGTCCCCGACGACGACGATCTCGGTGTCCCAGCGCCTCGGATTCGGACGGTCGGCCGCTACCATACCCACGTTTGCTCACCCGCGAGTAAACCGGTGTCGCTCCGCACGACGACTGCCATCCACGAACGTGGATATCGAATCGGTCCCGAAACGGATTTTGCGCATGAACTCGCAGAGTCCGACGATGACCGGCTACACCGCCACGGTGACGGTCCGCCTGAAACACGGCGTGCTCGATCCGGAGGCAGAGACGACCCAGCGCGCGCTGGAACGCCTCGGCTTCGAGTTGGACGATCTGCGCTCGGCAGACCGCTTCGAGATCGACCTTGACGCCGCCGACGCCGACGAAGCGGGCGAGCGCGCCGGCGAGATGGCCGACCGCCTGCTGGCGAACCCGACCATCCACGACTACGAGGTCGAGGTCGCGGAGCGCGAATGACCGTTTCAGTGATCCAGTTCGGCGGCTCCAACTGCGACCGCGACGCCGTGCGGGCGCTCTCGCACCTCGGCGTCGACGCCGAGCGCGTCTGGCACGCCGACGGCCTCCCGACAGACACCGACGGGATCGTGATCCCCGGCGGCTTCTCGTACGGCGACTACCTCCGCGCCGGCGCGATGGCCGCGCGCCAGCCGATCATGGGCGAGGTGCGTGAGGCGGCCGCGGACGGCACGCCAGTGCTCGGCGTCTGTAACGGCGCGCAGATCGGCTGTGAAACCGGCCTCACCGACGGCGCGTTCACGACGAACCGCTCGGCGCGCTTCCAGTGCGAGCACGTCCACCTCCGGATCGAGCGCGCGGACACGCCGTGGACCGCCGCCTACGACGAGGGCGACGTGATCGAGGTGCCCATCGCCCACGGCGAGGGCCGCTTCGAGATCCGTGAGGACCGTCTCGACACGCTGGAGGCGGAGGACCGCGTCCTCTTCCGCTACTGCGACGCCGACGGCGACGCCACCCAGGGGGCCAACCCGAACGGCTCGACGGCGAACGTCGCGGGCATCCTCGGCGCGCGCGAGACAGTCGCCGTGATGATGCCCCACCCCGAGCGGGCGACCCTGCCCGACATCGGCGGCACCGACGGGCAGGGCGTGCTGCGGGCGTTCGCGGAGTAACGGTCCGCGTCGCCCCGGAGGCGGTCCGCCCCACCGGGCGCTGGGTGGTGCGGCGACACCGGCGTCCGGAGGAACGGCACAGTGAGTCGAGGCGGGAGGCAACGCTCCCACCGACTGCCGGCCCTCCTCGAACGAGACCCGAGCAGCGTCCGCCGATCGCGGGTCAGACGGACGCGACGACGGGCTACCGCGCGGTCGCCGACTTCTCGCCGAGACGCCGGCGCGCCAGCGGCCCGACCGCGGTCTCACATCTCGGGCACACCGGGTACCCGAGGGTGTCGTACTCGATCCCGAACGACGGCGCCGACGCGCCACAGTCGTCGCAGGTGAAGACCGCTCGGTCGACTATCTCCATATACATGTCAAACGGTGTCAAGATACATAACTGTATGCCAGCCGTCTGACGCGAGCGGAACGGACGCGTGCGGTGCGCAACGGGACGGGATCGACAGAAATCGGCGGAGTCGGCCGACACGGAGCGATCGTCAGAGTCGTGCGGTCGGCGGCGACGGGTCGGTCTTCAACGAGCCAGCGGTTGGTTGAACGCGGTTTCCTCCGCCAGTACCAGCTCCCAGGTCCGCTCGCACTCACAGGACACCTGCTCGAACACCGAGGGGTCCTGCCGGAGGTCGAAGTCCTTGATCGCCGTCTGGACGCGGTCGTCGCACTCGCCGCAGTTGTGCGGGCCGCGGTCGCTCCCGTGGCCGACGGGGTCGGAGACGACGATGGCGTCGGCGTCGACGGTGCGTTCGAGGACCGCCGCGACCGACCAGAGCCACGGCGGGCGGTAGCCCCCGCGGAAGTGGAGTTCGTCCACCATCGTGTACCGCTGGACGTTGCAGGGGTTCATCGACACCGTGTGGCAGTTGTCGACGGCCGCACAGCGCTCGACCGACGAGACCATGTCGTCGAGGGCCTCGGATTCGGCGAGAAACGGCGGCTTCATCAGGAGGTACGCCTTCACCCCCGCGCCGGCCTCGGCGGCCTCTGTGCAGGCGTCCTCGAAGTCAGAGAAGGCGAAGTACTTGTTCACGCAGTCGTGGCGGACGCGGTCGGTGGCGGTCTCCAGCCCGATCGCCACGTCGGTTTCGAGGCCGCGCTCGGTGAACTCCGAGAGCTTCGCCGCGGAGACGAAGTCGGGGAGCGACTCGACGACCATGCGCTCGCGGTCGGCGAACGTCTCGGCGATCGCCCGCCGGCTCTCGGCGGGCACCTCGCGCTCGTCGAGGAACGAGCCGGAGGTGTAGATCTTGATCAGCTCCGCCGGCTCGTCGGCGTTGTCGCGCTCGTGCTCCAGGCAGGCGTCGATCTGGTCCATGAGCGCCTCGTGGGAGACGCTGCCGCCCTCGACGGACTCGGCGACGTAGCCGCACATTGTGCAGCCGCCGGCGCGGGCCCACCGGCAGCCGCCGGTGTTGAGGATGATCGTAAGACTCGTCTTGACGCCGTCGGGCGTGTTGTCCTCGTCGAGCCACACGCGGGTGGGCTCGTGGGCGTCGTACGTCTCGTCGCGCTCGGCTCGGATGTCGCGCATCACCGCGTTGTGGGCGTCCATCCCGCGGTCCCGCTCGTAGACCTCGGGGCTCGGCTGACTCATTGTCCCCTCTGGGCGACAGCCGCGGAAAACCGCTTCGCTCACGCGTCGTCGGCGCGAGCGGCTCCGTCGACGCGCCACCGCCAGGCGAGCGCGCCGACGACCGCGCCGACCGCGTTGACGACGCCGTCCAGCGCCGAGGGATCGCGGCCGGGGACGACGCCCTGCGCCACCTCGACGCCCGCGCCCAGCGCCGTCGCCGCGGCGGCGACACCCGCCAGCGCGACGAGCGGCGGGGCTCCCCCGCCGCGCCGCCACCGCGCCGGGAGCGCCCGCCCCATCGTGTACGCGACGGCGGCGTAGCCGGCGGCGTGGGCCGACTTGTCGCTCCCGGGCGGCAGCACGTCGGTCGGAGACGCCTGATCCGGCGTCGCGGGGACGGGGATGAGCGACGAGGTAACGACGATGACCGTCACCGCGGCAAATACCGCGAGCCGTCGAGCGTCGGTGTGCATCGATCGGAATCGGTGACTGCACGGCAAAAGCTCTCCTCCTGTAGCCGCGGCCAGCGCCCAGGAAGAGAAACTGGAAACGGTTACATCTGCGTGACAACGGCTAACAGAATTCAGACCCATATAACTAATGTAGATTAACCATGACAGACCTCGGCGGATTCCGGGACCACGTCGCGCACGTGGACCTCTCGGCGGGCGACGTATCGTACGCGGGCATCGACGACGAGGATGCCAAGAAATACATCGGCGCGCGCGGTCTCGGCGTGAAGTACGTCTTCGACGCGGGTCCGGACGTGGAGCCGCTGGAGCCGGAGAACCGACTGTGCTTCATGAACGGGCCGCTCACGGGCACCCAAACCGTGATGAGCGGCCGGATCGCGGTGGTGACGAAGTCGCCCCTTACGGGCACCGTCACCGACAGTCACCACGGCGGCTGGTCGGGCGCGCGCCTGAAGTGGTCGGGCTTCGACGGCCTGGTGTTCGACGGCGCGAGCGACGATCCGGTGTACGCGTTCGTTGAGGACGGCGAGGTGGAACTGCGCGACGCCTCCCACGTCGCGGGTAAGGGCGTCCACGACACCATCGACGCCCTCGGTGAGGAGGTCGACGGCACCGTCGGACGCAACGTCTCCGTGATGGCGATCGGCCCCGGCGGCGAGAACGGCGTGAAGTACGCCTGCATCGTCAACGAGGACGACCGGGCCTCCGGCCGCGGCGGCACGGGCGCGGTGATGGGCTCGAAGAACCTCAAGGCGGTCGTCGTCAAGTCGGGCACCAAGATGCCCAAGCCGGAGAAGCCCGACGTGTTCCAGGAGGGGTACCAGCAGGCGATGGAAGTCATCCAGGAGTCCGACGTGACCGCGCCCAACGAGGGCGGCCTCTCGCTGTACGGGACGAACGTCCTGATGAACGCCGGCGAGGAGATGGACGGCCTCCCGACGAAGAACGGGAAGTACACCTCGACGGCCGCGATGCGCGACGCCGAGGGCGCCGATGTCGACGCCGAGCGCGTCTCCGGCGAGAACGTCCGCGAGAACATCCTCGTCGACGAGCCGACGTGTCACTCCTGTCCGGTCGCCTGCAAGAAGGAGGTCGAGGTGTCGGTGATGCACAAGGGCGAGGAGCTGAACGTTCGCACCGAGTCGTACGAGTACGAGTCGGCGTACGCGCTGGGCCCCAACTCCGCGCACACCGAGCGCGACGAGATCGCCGTCATGATCGAGCGCTGCAACGACATGGGCCTCGACACCATCGAGATGGGCAACATGATGGCCATGGCGATGGAGATGTCCGAGGAGGGTAAGCTCGACGGCCTCGACGAGCAGCTCGACTGGGGCGACACCGAGCGCATGATCGACCTCATCGACGAGGTCGCCCACCGGGACGGCGAGCTTCCCGACGCGCTCGCGGAGGGCGCAAACGGCCTCGCCGAGCGCTTCGACGCGCACGACAACTCCCTGGCGGTCAAGGGCCAGACGATCCCCGCGTACGACCCGCGCTGCATGAAGGGAATGGGCATCGCGTACGCCACCTCCAACCGCGGCGCGTGCCACCTGCGCGCGTACACGCCGTCGGCTGAGATCCTCGGCATCCCGCAGAAGGTCGACCCCTACGAGCACGAGGGCAAAGGCGAGCTGACGGTCACCTTCCAGGACCTGCACGCCATCTCGGACTCGTTCGACATCTGCAAGTTCAACGCCTTCGCCGAGGGGATCGAGGAGTACGTCATGCAGTACAGCGGCATGACGGGCCTCGACGTGACCGAGGACGACCTCATCGAGGCCGGCAAGCGGATCTACACCCTCGAGCGCTACTACAACAACCTCAACGGCTTCGACGGCGAGGACGACTCGCTGCCCGCGCGGTTCCTCGAAGGCGGCATCCCCGGGCAGGGCGCCTCCGAGGGTGAGTATTGCGAGCTCCCCGAGATGAAAGCGGAGTACTACGAGACCCGCGGCTGGGTCGACGGCGTCGTCCCGGACGAGCGCCTCGACGAGCTCGACATCGACGTCGGGCCGGGCACGGGCGTCTCCTCGGGCGACTCGGGCGTCGCGCCCGCTGACGACTAGGACGAGACGCGAGCGTAGCGAGCGTCTCGGCAGAACGGCGGCGAGGTGTGTGCGGCCGACCGGAGGTCGGCCGCACGGCCCGAGCCGCCCACGAACGACCACTTTTGCGGGGGCATGTCCTCGCGCGCCTCCGGAAGACTCGCTCCGCTCGTCTTCCGTGTTCTCGTTCGCTCCGCTCACGAGAACTCCGGCGCGCTGCGGCCAGAACCCGCAAAAATCCGTCGATGATCAAAAGGCCGCTCGCTCGCCAGCCTCACGGCTGGCTCGCTCGCGGTACAACTGCTAGTGATCAGTGGATTCTCAGCTTCGTCGATCGCTCTCTCGTCTCCCGTTCGCACCTACCGCCCAGATTTTTCACCTCCCCGTGAGGATGGCGGCCCGTGTCCAGCGAGTCCCCGCTCACCCTCCGACAGTCGCTGAGCTCCCGAACCGGGATCGCGGTCGTCGTCCTGGTCGTCCTGTTCACCCTCTATGCCGTCCTGATTCAGGCGCAGGTGCTGGTGGTCGTGTACCTGCTCTCGGTCGCGTTCCTGCTGTGGCTGCTGTCTCGATTCGTCCGCGCCCACGAGCGCATCGCGGTCGCGCAGGAACGCCGCGCTGCGGTCGCCACCGACGACAGTGCGGGCGACGTTGACCGGTCGGGTACCGCCGGCGACGCGACCGCCGACACGGCACCGGCGGACGCCGACGGCGTGGACCGCCCCGCCTCAGGCGTCGCTGAACCGGGCGATCAGCCAGACGGTGAGGACGACCGCGAGGAGTGAGACGCCGGCGACCGCGAGGAACGCCGCCCGTCGGCCGGCCGTCTCGATGAGGTAGCCGAACGCCGGCGGCGCCACGGCGTTGCCCAGCATCACCCCGATAGTCGTGATCGCGAAGCTGGTTCCGGTCGTCCCGTCGGGCGCGAACGCGTCGGTGAGCTTCGAGCGCGCCGGTCCGGCGATCGACCGCGCCTCGCCGACGAGCAGCACGAGCACGACGGCGACGAGCGGGCCGACCGTGCCGAGCGCGAACAGACCGACGAGCCCGGCGACCGCGGCGAAGCTGGCGACCATCACCGGCCCGGCGCTGATCCGGTCGGAGAGGTCGCCGCCGACGGCGGCGGACTCGTCGTCGTTCCCCTCGCGGTTCGGCGCCGTCACCGCGCCGTCGACGCGGGCGGCGAACAGCCACGTGAGGTTCGGGGAGGCGACGAGGCCGCCGGCGCCGATGAGGCCGACGCCGACGCGCCAGGAGTAGCCCGCGGCGACGACGCCCGCGATGAGCACCGGCGGCGTCGCGAAGCCGAGCGACCCCCGAAGCCGTAGAGGCTGTACGCGCGACCCATCAGGTCGTCGGGCGTGGAATCGGAGATGAGGGGGTAGTGCGCCGGGTGATGCCCCGCGACGCCGATCCCGATGACCGCCTGCGCGACGAGGAGCCACTCGTAGGTGGGCGCCGCGGCGGCCGCGAGCACGCCGACGGCCCTGACCACCGACGAGAGCCCGAACGCGAGCGTGCGGTCGTAGCGGTCCGCGAGTCGGCCGAAGGGGAGCTGAAACGCCGTGTTGGTCGCCCCTTGCACGCCGAGCGCGACGCCCAGTGCGGCGAGCCCGACTTCGAACTCGCCGGACAGCACCGCGAGGATCGGCGGGAACAACACGAGGTACGCGTGGTTGAGGTACTGCGAGGCCGAGACGGCGCTCACGACGACCCACGTCTCTCGGGGGGCGCGGCGCGCGGCGGCCAGCGGCGACTCCGTTATCGTCCGATCCTCCGGTCGGTCGCTCCTCTGCTCGCGGGCGTCGGCAAGCGCCGCCGCCTCCGGGTCTGGGTGCGGTCACTTCGACCAGTGGGCATCGGGTCGATCACAGGAGGAAGCGCGCGAGGTGGAGCCCGGCCATTCCGGCGGCGACCGTCCACAGCACGTCCTCGGTCTGCCACGCCGCCGCGACCGCGGCGGCGCCGCCGACGATCTCCGGGGACACGAGCGCCCCGATGGTCGCGCCCGCCGGCGTGAAGTCCGGAACGACCAGCGCGGCCAGCACCGCCGCGGGGACGTACACGAGCGCGCGCTCCAGCCACCCGGGAACCTCATCGACGCGGCCGAACAGGTGGATGAACGACAGGCGGATGGCGAACGTGGCCAGCCCCCCGGCGACGATGACCGCCCAGACCGACAGCGGGCCGTAGCTCGTCGCCATCAGCGTCCCCCCGCCCGGTCGCTCTGGCCGTCGTGGTCGCCCCCGCCGTCGGCGTCGGTGTCGTCGCTGTCGACCCCGTCGTTGCCGTCGACCCCGTCGCCACCGATCCCGTCGTCGTCGCCCTCGCCGGCAGCCCCGAGGCCCGCTTCGTCGACGGCGATCCCGGTCGCGACGCCGCCGACGGCGCCGACGATCAGCCCGGCGTTGAACGGGAGTCCCGCGCCCGCCACCGCGACCGCGGCGGCGACGAGGGCGGCCGCGAGACTCGGGGCGTCGGAGACGGCGGGGACGAGCAGCGCGAGGAACACGAGCGGCACGGCGAAGCCGAGGCGCCACCCGTCGGGGACGGCGGCGCCGAAGACGACGCCGACGACGGTGCCGACCTGCCAGACGACCCACAGCGTGAGCGCGACGCCGAGGTAGTAGTAGGGGCGGCGGGTGGTGCCCTCGCGGTCGCGGTCGCTCGCGTAGCGGGCCAGCGCCAGCGCGTACGCCTGGTCGGTGAGCAGGTACGCACAGCCGGCTCGCACGCGCGCCGAGAGGTCGCGGAAGTACGGCGCGATCGACGCCGAGTACATCAGCATTCGGAGGTTCACGACGACGACGGTGAGCACGACGACGCCGAGTGCGGCGTCCTGTCCGAGCAGCTCGATGGCTGCGAGCTGGGAGGCGCCGGCGAAGACGACGACGGAGAGGCCGGCGGTCTGCAGCGGCGTGAGGCCCGCCTCGACGCCCGCGACGCCGGCGACGAGCGCGAACGGCACGATCCCGAGCAGCAGCGGGAGCGTGTCGCGGACCCCAGCGCGCAGGTCCGGTGGGAAGCGGCTGTCCATGGGTCACGGCCGGCGCGCGCACTCAAGGCGGCAGCGATCTCGGCAGCGGCGTGGGAGTCGGAGAGTTATCGCCCGACGACGACCGCCTCGCGCAGTTCGAGCGCGGACTCGAATTCCCGGCGTCGCCGCCGCTGCGTCCCGACCCGGAGGAGGTGCTGCTCGTGGGCGCGGCGGAGGGCGTCGACCTCGCGGCGGTTCACGCCGAGTTCGTCGCCGATCTCCTTCCAGTGCCCCTCCGGCACGAGGAACGTCACGGCGCCGCGGTCGGCGCCCTCATCGACGCACTCGTAGGCCCGCTCGTACTCGTCGAGGTGCCCGCGGAGGTGCTCGTCGGCCGCCCGGAGGAGTTCGGGGAGCCGGCCGGCGCCGACGCTCGCCTTCGCCGCAGCGATCATGAGCGCGTTCGGGTCGATCGGGTGGCCCATCGCCCGCGTCTCGGGGTCGTACGACGGGTCCGCGTCGCCCGCGCGGTCGGTGCCGTCCCCGTCCTCGCGGTCGGTGCCGTCCTCGTCCTCGCGGTCGGTGCCGTCCCCGTCCTCGCGGTCGCGCCCGGGCATCACCCGCCGGCGCGCATCGCCTTCTGTCCGAACCGGTCGATCAGGTCGTCGAGGACGGCGGGGTCGCCCTCGAAAGTGACCGTCACTTCGGTGAGCGTGATGGCGCCCGCGGCGGCGACCTTCTCGGCGGCGACGGAGGCGCGCCAGCCGTCGCCGACGACCTCGGTCACCGCCTCGTCGGGACCGTCCGCGTCGCCGCCGAGGTTCCGGAGGTAGTGAACCGCGAGGCGTCGGGAAATCCCGCGGTAGGCCTCAGTTCGGGTCTCCGAGGAGACTGCGGTCGCCGCGCCGTCGTCGCCCTCGCCGTCGCAATCGCCGTCAGACGCCGCTTCGGCGTCTCCGCCGTCGGTCCGCACGGCGGCCGACGCCGGTCGGTCGCGGTCGACGCTGCCGCCGGCGACGGGGGGGAACACCGCGAGCGTGTCGCCGTCGTCGACCGCCGTCTCGATTCCGTCCATGTGCAGGACCTCGCGGCCGTTGAGCAGGACGTTGATCTGCGGCTTGAGGTCGCCGTTCTGGAGGAGGTTGCCCGCGAGGCCGTCGTACTCGGCCTCCAGTGCCTCCAGCACGTCTCCGACGGTGCTGGCGTCGGGGAACGATCGGTCGACGGTCTTCGAGCCGACCGCCTCCCGGAACGTGGCGAAGAACTTCAGCGTGAGCTCCATGATCGAATGTGGGTGGAGACAGATAAAAAGGTGCACGGGGAGCGTGAGGCCGACCGGAGTGCGGTCTCGACACGACGGCGACGAGCTCGCGGGCGAGTCGCCCACGCGACGCGCGGCTGACCGGCGGGGGCCTCGAACGTGCGAACGGGGAGCGTCGCGACGCCGACGCGGAAACCGTCATCCGTATCACTCTGCTGGACCGACGAGTCGACATGTCGGACCCCATCGACACGGACCTCTACGAGCGGACGAAGGCGCTGTTGGAACCCGGCGATATCGAACTGCTCGGCATGGTCGTTCACACCGACCTGGGCGGTCAGGAAGACCTGGAGATGCAGGAGCTGACCGTCGACCTCAACGAGGTCATCGCCGAACACGCCGGCAAGGGCGAGTCGTACATCCACGCCGGCAACGAGGACACGGACTTCTCGTCGAACCAGTTTCAGGGGCGCACGCTCGACGACGAGGAGTTCGTCTGGGAGTGCCAGCAGCTGCTGCGGGAGGGTACTTTCGACCTCGTGTTCTACTACGAGGCCGGCGTCGACCAGGCGTCCCTGGGCGATGACGTGCGCGCGCTCGACGCCGTCCGCGACGTGACGCTCGTCCCCTGACCGCGCGGACAAGCTCGCCGGCACCGTATGTGAGAACCCACCACGAACGCGACGCTTATCCTCGCGGCGTTCGCAGCGTCGGTATGGACCAAGTCGGGACGGATGTCGACCTCTCGACGCTCGAACGCGCCGTCGTCAACGCCTTCCAGGGCGGCTTCCCTGTCGTCGAACGGCCGTGGGAGCCGGCTGCGGCGGCGCTCTCGGAGCGCGGGGTCGACGTGGACGCCGACGAACTGCTCGCGACCGTCCGTGACCTGGACGAGCGCGGCGTGCTCTCGCGGTTCGGCGCGCTGGTGAACGCCGAGGAGATCGGCGGCACCGCGACGCTCGTGGCGATGCACGCCCCAGAGGACCGCTACGACGAAATCGCCGAGACGGTCAACGGCTTTCGCGAGGTGGCGCACAACTACGAGCGCGAACACCCGCACCTCAACATGTGGTTCGTGGTCTCGGTCGCCAGCGAGGACGAGGTAGAGCGCGTCCTCGGCGACATCGAGGCGGCGACCGGCCAGGAGACGTACAACCTCCCGAAGCAAGAGGAGTTCCACGTCGGCGCGACGTTCCTGCTCGACGGCCCTGTGAGCGACGGCGACCTCGACCTCTCACACCTCGGGCCCGAGGTCACGCCCGCCGAGGAGCGCGGCATCACCGCCCGCGAGCGCGACCTCGTCGTCGAGATCCAGGGCGGCCTCCCGGTGACGGAGACGCCGTACGCGGATGTGGCTGACGCGGTCGGTCAGCCCGTCGAGTGGGTCGTCGAGACGCTCACGCGCTTCAACGAGGAGGGGAAGGTGCGCCGCGTCGGCGTCATCCCGAACCACTACGCGCTCGGCTACACCGAGAACGGGATGACCGTCTGGGACGTGCCCGACGAGCTGCTCGGTGAGGTCGGCCCCGCCGTGGCGTCGCTGGGGTTCGTCACCCACTGCTACCACCGGCCGCGACACGAGGGCGTGTGGCCGTACAACTTCTTCGCGATGACCCACGGTCGCGACGAGGCGGAGTCCGAGCGTCGCATCGAACAGGTGCGCGAGGTGATGGCGGAGTTCTGGGACGTGGGCGACGACGAGTGGGACTCGCTGTTCTCCACGCGCATCCTGAAGAAAACCGGGATCCGGCTCGACGAGCGCGCCGACGCGCAGGTGCGCCACGAGGGTGCGGGTCCCACGGACGCGTGACCGTGGTCGGCACGCGGTCGCAGAGCGCGCCGGGCGACCGGCGAGCGCGGCCGCTGCTCCGACCCGAACGCGTTCGCTCACGGTCCACGGATCGTGGTCCGGCGGCCAAGAACTATCACCCCCGGATGGAATCGTCGACCGATGCGGAGGGAGTACCGTGATACCGCTGCTGCACGACTTCACGGACGAAACGGTGCTCGTCGTCGGCGGCGGCCCAGTCGGCGCGCGCAAGGCGCGCACGTTCGCGCGAGAGTCGCGGACCGTCGTCGTCAGCCCCGCGTTTGGCGAGCGAGAGTTCGGCGACGCAGAACTGGTGCGGGCGGCACCCGGCCCCGGGGAGGTGGCCGACTGGGTCGACCGCCTCGACCCGGCGCTGGTCGTCGCCGCGACGAGCGACGAGGCCGTGAACGAGGCGGTCGAGCGGGCCGCGCGGGAGGCGGGCGCGCTCGTCAACCGGGCGGACCGCTCGGGCGGTCGCGACGCCGGCAGTGTCGTCGTGCCGGCGACGGTTCGCGACGATCCCGTCGTCGCGGCCGTCGCGACCGGCGGGGCCGCGCCCGCGCTCTCGAAGGAACTGCGTCGGCGGATCGAATCGGAGATCGATGGCGCGGGGCCGATGGCCGACCTGCTGGCGGAGATCCGCGCCGACCTGAAGGCGGCAAACGTCGATCCAACCGACCGACGGGATGCGGTTCGCGCGGTGGTCGGATCGTCGGCGGTTTGGAAGGCTTTACAAGAGGGACTCTCCAAGGCACGACAGGAAGCGGATCGAATCATGGAGGCGACCGATGATTGACACCGGCGTCATTGCGGGCGTGAGCGTCAGCCACGCGAACGCGTCCGTCGAGGAGATCGAAGCCGCCCAGACCGCGGATTCGACGACGCTCGTGTCAGCCCTGCTCGCTCGCGAGGGGGTCGAGGAGGCGTTCGCCATCCAGACGTGCAACCGGGCGGAGGCGTTCGTCGCGGCCGACGACGCCGCCGCCGCGCGCGCGGCCGTCGAGGAGTTCGCCCCCGAGGTGCGCGAGGGAGCGATCGTCCACTTCGACCACGAGGCCAGCCTGCGGCACCTCATGCGCGTCGCCGCGGGGCTGGAGTCGCTCGTGCTCGGCGAGGATCAGATCCTCGGGCAGGTGAGCGACGCCGCCGAGGCGGCCCGCGGCGTCGGCGGGCTTCGCGGCGGCGTGCTCGACGACGCGCTCTCGAAGGCCCAGCACGTCGGCAAGCGCGCTCGCGCGGAGACGGCGATTAACGAGGGGTCGCTGTCGCTCGGCTCGGCGGCGGTCGAACTCGCCGAGCGCGAGACCGACCTCGCCGGCGCCTCCGCGCTGGTCGTCGGCGCCGGCGAGATGGGGCTGCTCTCGGCGCGAGCCTTGGACGCCTCGCCGGTCTCGCGGATCGTCGTCGCGAACAGGACCCTCCGAACCGCCGAGCACATCGCCTCGGATCTCGACACCGACTCGGCAGCGATCAACCTCGACGCGCTGTCGGCGGAGGCGGCCGCAGCGGACCTCATCATCGCCGCCACCGGCGCCGTCGATCACACCGTCACCGACGAGATGGTCGCCGGCGCCGGCGAGACGCTGTGCATCGACCTGGGACAGCCGCGCGATGTTGTCCCCGACGCCGGCGACGAGCGCGTCGCCGTCCGCGACATCGACGACCTCGAGACCGTCACCGACGAGGCGCGCGAGCGTCGCTCGAGCGCCGCCGAGGCAGTCGAAGAGATGATCGATGCGGAGTTCGACCGACTCCTCGAGGAGTTCAAGCGCAAGCGCGCCGACGACGCGGTCTCCGCGATGTACGAGTCCGCCGAGCGGACGAAACAGCGCGAACTCCGCGAGGCGATGGCGAAGCTGGAGGCGCAGGGCGACCTCACCGACGACCAGCGCGAGACGGTCGCCGGCCTCGCGGACGCGCTCGTCGGCCAGCTCCTCGCGGCGCCGACGAAGAGCCTCCGGGAGGCGGCCGCCGAAGACGACTGGACGACGATCCACACCGCGATGCAGCTGTTCGACCCCGGGTTCGACAGTCCGCCGGCGGAGATCGACTCGGCGCATTCGGCGGACGACGCCACCGATGCCACAGACGGCGGGCTCGAACACCTCCCGGAAGACTAAGTCGCAGTCCGGTAGTTTTCGGTTGGTCGATGTTGAAAATTCCGTCGGATCTCTCGATAGGGGAAATGGTGATGTGCGATGCCGTCGCATGTGTGCGTATGCGTGGAGCGAGTCACGGCGTCGGTCGGCTCTCGATCGAGCCGGTCGAACTGGGAGTGGAGGCGATGTGCCGGGCGACCGCGTGCGATCATCCGGACCTCGCCATCGGGCTCGCCGTGCTGGGTGTGACGGCCGCGTTCCTGCTCGTCGCGGGGGCGGTGATCTCGCGGCTCGACGGCGCGCGCGAGGCGCTCGCACGCGAAGCGACGCGAACGCGCGCCGAGCGCGACGCGTTCGCACGGTTCCGTCGTCGGGTCGCGAAGCTCGAACCGGGCGAGCGCGCGTGGCCGTCGCCGACCGGCGGGGGGACGAACGTGTTGACGGTGCCGGCCGGAAGCGGCGCCGGCTCTGACGACGCGTTGGCGAGCGCCCGCCAGGCGTACCGGGAGACCGTAATGTCGACGCCCCACTACGAGGAGGAGTACGGCGAACCCATCGCGGTGAACGTCGCCGAGGAGTTCTCCGGACCGGTCGCGAGCGCGCTCGTCGAGGACGGCGCGACGCTGACACCGTCGCTTCGGGCGACGCTCGCGGACGGCGCACGGCGGGCCTGCGAGGATCGGACGGAGCTGCTCTCCCGGCTCGAAACGGAACGCTCGGCGGTTTCGGACGCCGAATCGACGCTCGCTCCGGCGGCGGAGGCCGGAGAGCGGATCGTCGACCGCGACCTCTCGACGGCGAGCTACACCGACATCGTCAGCGAGTACGAGCGCCTCGAGTGGCACGAGGGACGCGTCGAGACACTGCTGACGGACCGACAGGGTCGGATCCACGACGAGGAGGGCGACAGTCGCTACTGGTTCGAGTACCTCTATCGCTCGCTTCCGGCGACGTACCCCGTCCTCTCGGCCGGTGCGGACGCGCTCTCGACGATCGACGAGGCGAAAGGACGGCTCGCGTCGGCCGCGGGCGGGCGCTGAGCGTCGGCTCCCCCCGACAGCAGCCTCCCGGTTACCTGCGACGGTTCTCGCGCCCCGCCACCCTGGGGTACGTTTTTCCCCAGGGCGGCCGTCCGTGTGCGCGTGAGCGACGTACTCGATGCCGACGAGATCGCGGCAGAACTGCCCGACGGCTGGCACCACGACGCCGAGGCCGACGAGATCGCACGCACCTTCGAGTTCGACTCCTATCTCGAGGGCGTCGGCTTCGCCGCCGGCGCGGGCGGCCTCGCGGAGGAGGCGTTTCACCACCCGACGATGACCGTCGAGTGGCGCGAGGTCGAGGTGCGCCTCACCACCCACGACGCCGGCGGCGTCACCGCGAAGGACATCGACTTGGCCGAGCGGCTGAACGGGCTCGTGGAGTGAGCGGGGCGGGCAGGTGGACGCGTCGTACGTGTTTCGGGTGCGGTTCACGCTCTCGCCGCGGCGCGCGCGGATCGACCCGGACGCCTTCGAAACGGTGGTTCGGATCCCCGCGCCGCCGCCGGGCGAGGAGGGGTGGCTGCTGTTTCGCGACGCCCTGTGGCGCGGGGAGGCCTCCGACGCGGAGCACGCGCGGCGCCTCTGCGGCGACCGGCTGCCGGCGGGCGTCGAGGTACTGTCAGCGACGTTCGCTGAGTTCGAGACCGACGAGACGTATCTCGAGGCGCTGCGCGCGGCGATCGACGAGGACCCCGCGGCGTTCCGCGCCGACTCGGCGCGCGAGGCGCTGCACAAGTACTTCGGCTCCTCGATCCGCGTGGGCTCGGGCGAGGAGGCGTCGGCCGGGGGGTCGAAGGGGGAGTGACGCCGCGGGCGGGTCCGTTCGCGACGCCGAGCCCGGACTCGCCAGACAGCGTCGGGCTAGGCGGTGACAAACCGGGGAGTAGGGTGCGAAGATATAACAGCGGGAACGACCTACTCCAGACCCCGCTGATGGTCCCCGACACGTACGACTTCTGGCTGTTCGACCTCGACGGCACGCTCGTCGACGCCGAGTGGTCGTACATCCGCGAGGTGTTCGACCGGGTCGGCTCCCGCATCGGCTACGAGTTCTCCGACCGGCAGGCCGAGGTGCTGTGGCACGGCCTCTCCGGCGCGCGCGACCCCCTCCTGCGCGAGTGGGGGCTCGACCCCGAGACGTTCTGGCCGGCGTTCCACGCCGTCGAGGACCCGCAGGCGCGCGCCGAGGCGACGCACCTCCACGATGACGCCGCGCGGCTGCTCGCCGACCTCCACGAGCGGGACGTGCCGCTGGGGCTCGTCACTCACTGCGCGGAGTTCCTCGCGCGCCCGGTCGCCGACCGCCTCAGTCTGACCGGCCACTTCGACACCTTCCTCTCGTGCTCCGACGACACCGGGTGGAAGCCCGCGCCCGACCCCCTCCACGCCGCGATAAACGACATCGGCGTCGACCCGGCGGCCCAGCGGGGGGTCTACCTCGGCGACGGCGCGAGCGACGTGGGCGCCGCCTGGAACGCCGGCCTCGACGCCATCCACGTGGAGCGCCACGGCCACGAGCAGCGCGGGCGCTGCGTCAGGGCCGACCACCGGGTGTGGAGCTTCGACGACCTCCCCCGGACGGGCGTCGCCGGCGCCGACTGGGCGACGAGCACCGCCCGCGCGGACGGCTCCGGATTCGACGGCGACGCGACCGACTGATCGGGAGCGTCGGCGGCGTCGGTCAGTCGTCCGCGCTCACCCCGGCGTCCGAGGGCTCTGCGTCCTCCGCGGCGTCCACCCGCTCCCCGCGCAACAGTCGCGCGGCGATGGAAAACGTCTGCTCGCGCGAGCGGCGCGTCGGGTAGTTGGCGGCCATGTAGCGCGCGGCGGCGACGAGGCAGTCGCGTTGGTCGTCGGTAACGCCTTCACCGCTGCCGGCGCTGCCGGCGTCCGCCGCGCGTCGGTCGAACTGCCGACACGCCGCCTCGTACGCCTGGAACGTGTGGAAGTTCGTATCCTCGACGAGCAGCGCGTTCCCGAGTTCGGCTTTCAGCCGGTCGGGGTCGCCGCCGGCGGCGAGGAAGTCGGCGACGGCGTCGCCGGCCTGCTGCACCCTCCCTTGTTGTTCGAACGCCATCCGGAGCGACTCCAGCGCCGCCTCGGGATCGGCGTCGGGGTCGCCCGTCGCCTCGGGCGCCGGCGGCGTGTTGAGGAAGCGGTCGAGGTAGACGTTCACCGCGGCGTCGAACACGCCCCGGTACAGCGCCGTCGCGTCCGTCCGCTCGGCCGCGCGGTGGACCGCGTTCGCGAACGTGAACGTGTGGTGGACCGTGTTCCAGTCGGCGAACTCGTTGCTGGTGGCGAACAGCGCCACCCGCTTGGCGGCCGCGAACGACACCGCGCTCGCGAGTTGTTCGACCGTCGCTCCCGAGCGGATGGCCCCCTCCAGCGCGTCGAACACCATCTCCGGGTCGGCCGCGTGTAGTCGTTCGGTGAAGTCGTCGGGCTCGGTCCACGTCTCCCCCTCGCCGGCGGCGACGAGGTCGTCGAGGCGGCCGAACGTCTCCGCGCACATCGCCGCGAGGTCGTCCGGCTGGCGCCACGAGGCGGTCTCCTCGGCGCGGTCGGCGGTCGCGAGCCCGCGCACGAGCGAGGAGAGCACCTCGGCGGTCCGTTCCTCGTCGTCCCAGCCGACCAGGTCCAGCGCCTCGGTCGCCTTGTTCACGTAGTCGAACGCGTGGCCCGTGTCGAGGTAGCGGTGGTCGGTGGCCGCGGCGACGAGCAGTTCGGTGAGCTTCTCGGGGTCATACCCGGCGGCGACGGCGGTGCGGAGGACGCGCTCGGCGCCGTCGGCGTCGCGCACCTCGACGTTCTCGCGGAACCACGAGCGAAGGCGCTCGACCGACACGTCCGTCGCGGCGAACGCCTCCTGATCGAACTTCGGCGCCTCTCCGTCGCAGTCGCCGGCGACCTCCGTGAGCCCCTGGTAGAGCGCGCGCTTGCGATCCTGCTCGTCCAGGTCGGGGAGGCGGTTCGCCAGCGCCGTGAGGATCGTGAGCCCGGAGCTCCAGCCGTCGGCGCGGTTTCGGACGCCGAACGTGACGCCCCGCTCGACGATCTCGGCGGGATCGACCCCGCTGTCGAGGAGCGCGACGGCCGACTTCGCGAGCACGAGCCGGAGGTTCTGTTCGAGACCGTCATCGAGGCGGTCTCGCCAGTGGATCTCGGGCGGTTCAGCGCGTTGCGGTTCGGGCGAGACGTAGACGACCCCATCTCGCACCTCCGTCGGGTACGTGTCCACGTCGTCGGCCCAGGGGTCGAACGTGTCGCCGCAGGAGAGTTCGAATCGGGCGTGGTGCCAGTGACAGGTGAGTACGCCCTCCTCGACGCTCCCCTCGGTGAGCGGGAAGCCCATGTGGGGGCAGCGGTTGTTCACCGCCCGCACCTCGCCCTCGTGGTAGAACAGCGCGATCGGCGTCCCGTCGACGGCAGTCAGCGTCCGACCCTCCTCGCGGAGGTCCGCGAGGTCGACCGCCTCGGTGAAGCCCTCTGCTGTGTCATCGACTGCCATGGCTGACGGGACGACGCCAGCTGGGAAGTAGCTTCTCGGAAGCCAAGTTATGTAAGAATGAGAACGTTTTTGGCGCCCGCTAATCGGCGGTGGCCGGGGTCCGCGATCCGTTCTCGGCCATCTCCAGCACGTCGTCGAAGAAGCTGAGCGAGTCGTGCGGGCCGGGGTTCGCCTCGGGGTGGTACTGCCGGGTGACGACCGCGCACTCGTCGCTCTCGAGCCCCTCGGCGGTGTCGTCGTTCACGTTCACCTGCGTCACCTCGAGGTCGCCGGGGTCGGCGACGCTGTAGCCGTGGTTCTGCGTCGTCATGACGACCTGCCCCGTCTCGAGGTCGCGCACGGGCTGGTTGACGCCGTGGTGGCCGAACGCCATCTTCTCGGTGTCGCCGCCGAACGCGCGGGCGACGATCTGCTGGCCGAGGCAGATGCCGGCCAGCGGGATCTCCCCGGCGAACTCCTCGACGAGCGCCTGCGCCGATTCGAAGTTCGCGGGGTCGCCGGGGCCGTTCGAGATGAACAGCACGTCCGGGTCCAGCTCCGCGACGGTCTCGGCGTCCACGTCGTACGGGAGCACGTGCACGTCGGCGCCGCGCTCGGTCAGCGAACTCGGGATGGAGCCTTTCATGCCGCAGTCGACGAGCGCCACGTCGTGCTCGCCGTCGCCCTCGACGGTGTACGGTTCGTCGGTCGATACCTGCTTGCCGATGTCGAGGTGGTCCGACATCTCGACGCACTGCCCCAGTTCCTCCTTCGCGGCTTCCGGAGTCGCGTCCGGGCCGGCGGCGATGCCGCAGGCCATCGCGCCCTCTTCGCGCACGCTCGTGACGATGTCGCGGGTGTCGAGGTGGTCGACCGCGGGCACGCCCTCCGACTCGAGCCACTCGGCCACGTCGTCGGTGAACTCGCGGGCGATCGCAGCGTTCGGGTGGACGCGATCGGACTCAAATCGCTCTTCTCGGACGCCGTAGTTGCCGATCAGCGGGTAGGAGAAGGTGAGGACCTGCTCCTCGTAGGAGGGGTCCGTCAGCGACTCCTCGTACCCGGTGTACGCGGTCGTAAAGACCAATTCACCACGTGTCCGGCCCGGCGCGCGGGCGCGTGCCTCGAAGACACGGCCGTCGGCCAGGGCGACGTAGGCGTCCGCCATTACGAGATACACATCGTTGGGCGGCACATAAGTGCGTCGTTCGAAGATTCGTTACGAAATTCGCAATCTCTTTGGCGCACCTCCGGCAAGGGCGTGCATGGACGATCTGGACCGGCGCATCCTGAACCTCCTTCGACGGGACGCCCGGACGCCGTACACGGAGATCGCCGAGGAGGTCGGCACGAGCGAGGGGACGGTGCGCAACCGCGTCGATCGGATGACCGACGAGGGAGTGATCGAGCGGTTCACCGTCACTACGCGCACGGGGAACGTGAAGGCGATGGTGGAGATCAGCGTCGACATGAACGTCAACACGAGCGCCGTCTCCGACCGGTTGGCAGACTGGGAGGAGGTCGACTTCGTCTGGCAGGTCTCGGGGCAAGAGGACATCGTGCTCATTGTCGACTGCGTGGACACCCGCGCGGTGAACGAACTCATCACGCGCGCCCGTGAATTGGAAGAGATTGAGGGGACGAAAACGCGGCTCATTCTGGACGAGCGGCTCGGCTGACCGACCGTCGGCGCTACTCCCACTCGGCGTCGACGCGCCGTCTTCTCGCGTGTATCGCGGTGTACGCCCGATCGACGACGCGCTGGAGGCCGTCGTATCGGAGCACCGGTTCGGTTCGACCGGCCCGAACCGCGTCGGCGACCGCCCGGGGCGTCGGTTCGTCGCCGTCGACCTCGACGACCGTGTACGCCCGCCCGACCTCGATCGGGTAGTGCGCGTCGCTCCCGCCGACCAGCGGGAGGTCGAGTCGGTCGGCGAGCCGGCGGGTTCGCTCCGCGTGCTCGGGGTTCTTCCCGTTAATTTCGATGGCGTCGAAGCTCGCACCGCTCTTGCGGGCCGTGCTCCCGCGGAACGGGTGCGCGAGGATCGCCGCACAGTCACGCTCGTGTGCGAGCGCGACGGCCTCCGCGGGGGTGTGCTCCCCGGGCGTCGTCCGCGCCTGTGGGTTCGGCCCGACGATCAGCACGTGTCCCCGCGTCGTCGACACCTCGATCCCCGGCACCGTCGGGAACGTCGTTTCCGCGGAGTAGGCGTAGTCGTGATTCGTCACGGCGAGGGCGTCGAGGCCGCGTCGGCGGGCCATCGCCGTCTGGAGGCGCAGCCCGATCGGATCGTAGGCGGTCGGGCGGCCGCGTCGGCCGTGGAAGAAGCGGGTGTGGCTGTGGAGGTCGACGGCGAACCGGGTCACGCCGGCGATGCTCGCCCCGAGGGCTTCGGTGTTGCGGCTGCCGGCAGAGCCTTTGTCTGTGACACCGACGACACGTCCATGCGCGTCCTCGTCAGGAACCCCAACAGCGGCGACGGAAAACGAAGCGCCCGCGCCGCCGATCTCGCCCGCGACCGCGGGTTCGACGTCCGCGACTCGACGAGGGCCGGCGAGACGTACGACCTCGCACGGGAGGCCGCCGCCGAGGGCGCCGAGCTCGTCGCGGCCTGCGGCGGGGACGGCACGCTCAACGAGGTGGTTCACGGCGTCGACGACGCCGACCGCCTGGACGACACCGAACTCGGCGTGGTCCCCGCCGGCACCGGCAACGACTTCGCCGACAACGTCGGGATCCGCGGGGTCGACCACGCCTTCGAGGTGCTGGCGTCGGGCGAGCGCCGCCGGATCGACTTGGGGAGCGTCGACCTGCCGGGGGATCCGGAGATCGACCGGGATGATCCGCTCCCGCCGCGACCGTTCCTCAACTCCTGTGTCGGCGGGCTGACCGCCGAGTCGAGCGCGCGGACGAAGCCGGCGTCCAAGCGGCGACTCGGCGTGCTCGCGTACGTCCTCACGACGCTGGCGCACACGCGGAGCTTCGAGGGACTGGAACTGGAGGTCCGCGTGGGGTCCGAGCGCGACCCGACGTGGGAGGGGACGGCCGCGATGCTGCTCGTCGGCAACGGCCGACGGTTCCCGGGGGAGCAGCGCCGGCAGGCGAACATGGAGGACGGCAAGCTCAACGTCGTCGTGGTCGAGGACGCGCCCGCGATCGATTACCTCGCCCGCGGTGCAGCCGACCGGTTCCTGCGGCGCGTCCCACCTCACGCGGGTGAAGGCGTCGTCGCTCGTCGTCGATGCCGCCAGGCCGCGGCAGTTCTCGCTCGACGGCGAGCTCGTCGAGCGCCGCCACGTCGAGTTCGGGTGTCGACCGCGCGCGATGCAGTTCGCCGTCGGCGAGGCGTACGACACCCACCCGGAGGAGAACCCGCCGGACATCTCCTGACACGTCGAGCCGCCCGTCCGGTCGCGCGGACGCTGCCCGACCGCCCCCCGCGTCGCGGTCGACCGAAGCGGTCATGGTCTACCCTGACGCAGAACGCGCTATGAGCACCGAGGACGCCGGCGCGAGCGACGCCGCGGCGACCGCGAGTGAGGAACCGGAACACGAGAACGCGATGCAGGAGGTGATCGCCGTCGACAGCGACGACGAGCCGCAGGGAACGGTGAACCGACTGGACGCCCACACCGGCGACGGCGTCCGCCACCGCGCGTTCACCTGCCTCGTCTTCGACTCGAACGGTCGGCTCCTGCTGGGCCAACGCGCGCCCGGAAAGCGGCTGTGGGGCACCTACTGGGACGGCACAGTCGCCTCCCACCCCGTCGAGGGACAGACGCAGAAGGAGGCCACCCGACAGCGGCTGGAGGAGGAGCTCGGCATCACCCCGGACCAGTACGGCGACGTGTCGCTCACCGACCGCTTCGAGTACAAGCGATACTTCGAGAACGCGGGCCTGGAGTGGGAGGTCTGCGCCGTCCTGAAGGTCACCTTGGAAGACGACGCGCTCGCCCCCGACGAGGAGGAGATCGCCGGCCTCCTGTGGGTCGACTACGAGCACCTCCACGACCACCCCGAGTGGTACCGCCAACTGCGCCTGTGCCCGTGGTTCGAGATCGCCATGCGGCGCGACTCCGAGTGAGGCCGCGGAGCTGACCTCCGTGCCGGCGGACCGACTGCGCCTCCCGGCCGATGTTCGCGACGCGCTCCACGAGCGCCGCGACGCGGGCGCGCCCGCGGAGGTGTGCGGCGTCCTCTTGGGCGACCGCGCGGGCGACGCGGGCGCGGCCGCGGAGACACCCGCCGCCGGTCGCGTCGCCGAGGCCGTCCCCGTCGACAACGTCGCCGACGACCCCGAGCGCTTCTACGAACTCGACCCCGCCGAGACCGTCGCCGCCATCGAGGACGGCGAGGACCGGGGACTCGACGTGATCGGCTTCTACCACAGCCACCCGCGTGGCCCGGCCGCGCCCTCGGAGACCGACCGCGACCGCGCGACGTGGACGGGGTACGTCTACGCGATCGTCGCGCCCGAGACCGTCGTCGCGTACCGCTGGACCCGCGAGGCGTTCCGGCGGCTCCGGGTCGAAACGCCGTAATGTCGTGACTCCGTACACCGGGTATGACCGACGCCGACGCCGACGCGGGCGCCCCCGACGCCGCCGCTCGCGGCGCCGATCTCTCCGCCGAGCCGGACCTGTACGACGACCTCTCGGGCCAGGCCGCGCTCGTCACGGGCGCCAACCGCGGCATCGGCGCCGAGATCGCGGGCAACCTCGCCGAGCTGGGCGCGACCGTCTACGCGGGCGTGCGCAGCGTCACCTACGACCTCCCCGACGAGTACGAGCGCGTCACCCTCGACGTGAGTCAGGAGGGCGACATTCAGGACGCGCTCAACCGGATCGGGGAGTCCGAGGACGGCCTCGACATCCTCGTCAACAACGCCGGCGTCGGCCACTTCGGGGCGGCGCTCCACGAGGAGCAGACGCACCACCTCGACCACTCCATCTCGGTGAATCTCCGCGGGCCGATGCTGCTGTGTAAGTACGCGCTCCCGCCGATGCTGAACACCGAGTCCCCGCGGATCGTCAACGTCTCCTCGGGGATGGGCACGCTCGGCGAGGAACAGTCCGGCGGGTCGCCCGCCTACCGCGTGACGAAGACGGGGATAAACGGCCTCACGAAGTACCTCCACGGCGAGTACGCCGAGGAGGGACTGATCGCCAACTCGGTGTGTCCCGGCTGGGTCCACACGGAGCTTGGCGGCGAAGAGGCACCGCGCACGCCCGCCCAGGGCGCCGAGACGCCGACGTGGCTCGCGCGATTCCGCGACGGTCCCGGGGGGCGGTTCTGGCGCGACCGCGAGGTCATCGACTGGTGACGGCGGCGCGGGCGGCTCTGGCGTCGCGGGCGGCTCTGGCGTCGCGGGCGGCGCTGGAGGGCGGCGCCGTCGCAGATGGTTCTGCCGCCGCGCCTCACAGCGGGAGCAGATCGCGGAACTCCCGTGTCTCCCCGTCCATGACGCCGTAGGCGGCGACGCGCCTGCCGTTGTGCGAGAAGGCGGTGTACCGCGGGCTGCGAACGCCGACGATCCGGTCGATCGGGATCGAGACGTAGTCGTAGCCGTCGGTGCCGGCCTGGTCGAAGCCGACGACCCACGGCCAGTCCTCGATGACGAACGCCGCCGCGAGCATCACCGGCTCGCCGTCCTCGTAGTACACCTTCGCCACCGGCGTTTCGTCGTCGGGCACGGGGTCGGACGCCGCCGCGCTCGCCTCGCCGATCGTTCCCGGAACGGCCTCGGTGTCGTCCCGGACGACCTCGTCGCCGTCTTCGGATCGGGTACGTGCGTCGTCGGTCGGCGTCTCCGTGTCGTCGGTCATGATACCCCGTTCGTCGTGGCGGGAGATAATCACGTAGTGAGCCGTGCTCGCTCGCCGCAGCGCGTGGCGGATCTCCCGCGCCTCCGGCGCTATCAAACCGTTTATACCGTCCGGACGGGAACCGCGTGGTATGCCGAGAGAGCAGAAGCAGGTCCGCGAACTGCAAGAGGGGAGCTACGTCATGATGGAGGACTCTCCCTGCAAGATCAACGCCTACAGCACCGCCAAACCCGGCAAGCACGGCAGTGCGAAGGCTCGCATCGAGGGCAAGGGCGTGTTCGACGACAAGAAGCGCTCGCTCTCCCAGCCCGTCGACGCGAAGGTCTGGGTCCCGATCATCCAGCGAAAGCAGGGGCAGGTCGTCTCCATCTCCGGCGAGGACGCGCAGGTCATGGACCTCGACACCTACGAGACGTTCACGATGCGCGTCCCCGAGGGCGAGGACTTCACGCCCGACCAGAACATCGAGTACCTCGAGTACGAGGGACAGCGGAAAGTCGTCGGATAGTTCCATGCGGTTCCCCGGCGCGTCCGTCGATCGCGACGAGGCGGCGTACGTCCTCACGGGCGCCCCGCTCGACGCGACGACGACGTTCCAGCCGGGGACCCGCTTCGGACCCGACAGGGTCCGAAAGTTCGCTTCCACCTACGACGACTACGACCGACGAACCGACTCGTTCTTCTCCGATCTCCGCGTCCACGACGCGGGCGACGTGCCCGCGTGGGACGCACTCGACGAATACCTGGATCACCTGACTGCCGAACTGCGCTCGGCCGTCATCAACGATGCCGTCCCGCTCCTCCTGGGAGGCGAGCACACCGTCACCTGGGCGGGCGTGCGCGCGACCGACCCTGACGTGCTCGTCACGGTCGACGCGCACCTCGATCTCCGCGACGCCTACGACGGCAACCCGCTGAACCACGCCTGTGTCGTCCGGCGCTGTCTCGACGGATACGACGCCGACGATGGCTCGGGAGGCGACTACCCCACCGTCGACGAGGTCGTGGTCCTCGGCGCGCGAACCGGCTCCCCGGAGGAGTGGGAGCGCGCGGACGCGCCCGACGTGACCGTCGTCGCGCCCGAGGACGTGACCGACTGGACGGGCGAGTTCGACGGGTTCGACGGCCGCGACGCGTACCTCTCGATCGACATCGACGGCGCCGACCCCGGCTTTGCGCCCGGAACCGGGACGATGGAGCCGTTCGGGCTCTCCCCGCGGGAAATGCGCGACGCCGTGCGCGCGGTCGCGCCCCACTGCGTCGGCGTCGATGCGGTGGAGGTGAACGACCGCGACGACGGACAGGCGGCGGCGCTGGCCGGGAAGCTGCTGCGCGAGGCGGTGTACAGCCACGCCGACGCTGCGGCGCCCGCGGACGCGAACTGACTGCTCCTCGCGGTTCCGGACCGACCCATATTGCCGACGCGGTGGCTACAAACGGTCGCCGCCCGTCCGGCCGGACATGCAGCGCTCGGAGTTCGTCGATCGACTCGACGCAGAACTGGACACCGACGCGTACGCCGACCTCGACGCCTCACCCAACGGCCTCCAGGTCGGGTCGCGCGCCGGAGAGATCGGGACCGTTGCGTTCGCCGTCGACGCCGTCGCGGCGACCGCGGAGGCCGCCGTCGATCTGGGCGCCGACGCGCTCGTCACCCACCACGGGCTGATCTGGGGCGGCCTCGACCGGGTGACCGGCCGCGAGTACGACCGCATCGAGCCGCTCGTCGCGAACGACATCGCGCTGTACGTCTCGCACCTCCCGCTCGACGGCCACCAGGCGGTGGGGAACGCCGCCGGCGTCGCCGACGTGCTCGGGCTCGTCGACCGCGAGCCGTTCGGCGAGATAGGGCCGGAGTGCGTCGGCCAGCGCGGGGTCGCCCCCGACGGCTACGCCGCCGACGAGCTCGTCGGGACGCTGGAGGCGGCCCTGGATCACGGCGGCGAGGGGGTGCAGGTGCTCGACTGCGGGCCCGAGGAGATCGAGACTGTCGGGATCGTCACGGGCAGCGGGAGCGACTGGCTCCGCGAGGCCGAGGAGCTGGGCCTCGACGCGCTCGTCACTGGCGAGGGGAAGGGGAAGGCGTACCACGAGGCGCGCGAGGCCGGCGTCTCGGTGTTCCTCGCGGGCCACTACGCCACCGAGACGTTCGGCGTTCGTGCGCTCCAGCGCCTCGTCGACGACTGGGGGCTGGAGACGCACTACGTCGACCACCCCACCGGGCTGTAGCGACCTGCGCGTCGCGCTCGCGTAATATTCGAGGTTGATACTCAGAGACGCGCTTTCTTGAGTGTCTCACGTGAGTCTGTGTCCGATGCAATTCACAACCGTCTGGGGCTGGCTGGTCCCGGACTGGCTTCGCCGGCGCTACGCGGCGAAGCTGACGGTGGCGTTGCTGGTGGTCGTGGTGCTCACGGTCGCGTTCGGCGCGGTCGTGCAGGCGCAGATGAACGCCCTACTGCGACAGGACGTGGACGAAGAGCTCTCGACGACTGCGTCCGTGCGCGCGGACACGCTCGACACGTGGCTCAGCGGCGTCAAGAAACAGACCGTGTTGACTTCGCGCCACCCCGACATGGCGTCTGGCGACCTCGGCCGGGTGAACGACCACCTGGCGACGATACAAGCCAGCGGGGCGCTCCCGGCGGGCGTCGCGGCGGTCCACTACTACGACACGGCCGACAAGCGGATCGTCGCGTCGACGAGCGACAAGCTCGTCGGCGTGAGTCCCGCCGAGCAGGGCGCGCCGTTCGCGACGAACCCGCCGACGTTCGACGGCGTCGACGACACGTACGTGACGAAGCCGTTCGAGGTTGCGGTCGTCGACCACCCGGTCGTCGCCGTCGTCTCGCCGGTTGCGGGCGCCGAGAACCGGGCGGTCGTGTACATGCTCAACATCAAGACGTACTCCGCCGCGCTCGCGGGCACCTCCGGAACTGAGACGCTCGTCGTCGACGGCGACGGCGAGTACGTCGTCCACCCCGACCCGAGCCGGATCGGCGAGGCGTTCCCCGCCGCCGACGCGCTGCTCGGCGACACCGACCTCCTCCAGCGCGACGACGCCGTGATGGCGTCGGCGTCGCTCTCGGAGACCGACTGGACGGTCGTGACGCGGACGCCGACGGCGCAGGCGTACGCGCTCGGCCACAGCGTCGCCTCGAACGTCATCGGCCTCATCTTGGTGACCGTCATCGGACTGGCGGTCGTGGGCGTCACCATCGGGTCGAACACGGTCATCTCGCTGCGGCGCGTCGCCGACAAGGCCGACGCGATGGCCGGCGGCGACCTCGACGTGGAGATGACGACCGCCCGCGAGGACGAACTCGGGCGCGTCGTCGCGTCGTTCGACACGATGCGCAACTCGCTGCGCTCGACCATCGCCGACGCCGAGGCCGCCCGTGCGGAGGCGGAGGCGGCGCAGGCGCGCGCCCAGGAGACCGCAGCGGATCTGGAGGAGACGGCCGACGAGTACGGCGCGGTGATGCGGTCGGTCGCGGACGGCGACCTCACCCGCCGGGTCGACCCCGACGCCGACAGCGAGGCGATGCGCGCGGTCGGCGACGCGTTCAACGAGATGGTGTCGGCGATCGAAGACACCCTCGCCGACGTGAAGCGCTTCTCCGGCCACGTCGTCGACGAGGCGGAGACGGCCGACGAGAACGCCGCCGAGGTGCGCGAGGCGAGCGAGTCCGTCGCCGTCTCGGTCGACGAGATAGCGGCCGGCGCGGACGAGCAGTCTCGCCATCTCCACACCGTCGAATCGGAGATGGCTGACCTCTCTGCGTCCGCCGAGGAGGTCGCCGCGACCGTGGTGTCCGTGTCGGAGACGGCCAGTCGCGCCGCCGCCGCGGGCGACGCGGGTCAAGAGACCGCCGAGGAGGCGCTCGACGAGATGGATGCTGTCCGCGAGCGGACGGCCAAGACGATGAGCGAGCTGGATGCGCTCGACGAGGAGGTCGAAGAGATCGGAGAGATCGCCGAGGTGATCGGCGACATCGCCGAGCAGACGAACCTGCTGGCGCTCAACGCCTCCATCGAGGCCGCCCGAACCGGCGCAGAGGGCGACGGCTTCGCCGTCGTCGCCGACGAGGTGAAGTCGCTCGCAGAGGAGACGAAGGAGTCGGCCGAGGCCGTCGAGGCGCGCATCGACCGCGTCCAGACGCGCACCGGCGAGACGGTCGAGGGGATGCGCGCGACCGACGACCGCGTCCGCGCGGGCGTCGAGACGGTCGAGGGCGCTATCGAGTCGCTGTCGACGGTCGCGGGCCACGTCGACGGCATCGACGACGACCTGAGCGAGATCGAACGCGTGACCGGCCAACAAGCCGAGGCCGTCGAGTCCGTCGTCGAGACGGCAGAGGAGGTCGCCGCCATCGGCGACCAGACGACCGCCGAGGCGGAGCGGGCCGCCGCCGCGACCGACCAGCAGACCGCCGCCATCTCCGACGTCGACGCCGCCGCGACCGACCTGGCCGCGCGCGCGAGACGGCTCCGAGGATTGCTCACGGAGTTCGACGTCGCCAGGGATGCGACACTCGATGCGAGTACTCGCGGCGTCGTGGAGGCCGACGACTGATGATCGAGTTCACCAAGACGCTGTGGCTGACGCTCGGGTTCGCGGGGATGGCGCTCGGGACGGTGCCGCCGCTGTGGCAACTGCTCGTCGACGCCGAGCGACGCACACACTACCTCGTGCTCGCGGGCATCACGGGCGTCGCCGCCGTCGCGTACGCCGGGATGGCGCTCGAAATCGGGACGCTGTCCGTGGACGGGCGGCCGCTGTACACGCTGCGGTACGCCGACTGGTTCTTGACGACGCTGCTGCTGGTCGGCTACCTCTGGCTGTTGACGGGGGCCGGCCGACGCGCTCTCGTGCGCGTGCTCGCACTGGACGCGGCGGTCATCCTGCTCGGCGTCGGAGCCGTCGTGTTGCCCGACCCGTTGCGGTTCGTCGTGTTCACGGCCGGCGGAGTGGCGTTCCTCGCCCTCGCTCGCGACCTCGTGGTGACGCTTCCGGCGCGGGCGACGGCGACCGACGCTCGCCGGGTCGCCACGTTCGAGAAACTCCGCAACCTCACGGTCGTGTTGTGGACGCTGTACCCCGTCGTCTGGCTGCTCGGCCCCGCCGGCCTCGGACTGCTCGTGCCGGCGACGGAGGTGCTGGTGTTCGTCTACCTCGACGTCGTCGCGAAAGCCGGCTTCGTCGTCATCGCGGTCAACTGGCTCGCCGGCACGACCGGTTCTGCTGAGGGCGTCGACGCCGGTTCGGAGGAGGAACAGGAGTCGGTCGTCGTCTCGGCCGACTGAACCGGCTCGTTCTCGAACTCCTCCGGGCGCGGCGTGGCCCAGAACCACGCGGTTCAAGCGCCCCGCCGCCGCAGCCACGCCCATGAGCGACGAGGGTCACGACGACCACGCGGACGACACAGACCACGACGCGGACGGGTACGAGACGCCCCACCGCGAGGCGTTCGACCACGACCCGCTCGGACACGCGCGGGTCCGGGGCGGCATGACCGTCGGCGAACTGGTCGAGCAGTACGGCCACGCCGGCATCGGGGCGGAGTCGGTCCACGGCGCCGCGGACGTGCTCGCGGAGATGTGGGCTGACGACGACTGCACCGTGTTCGTCTCGCTGGCGGGCGCGATGGTGCCGACCGGGATGCGGCGGATCGTCGCGGACCTCATCCGCGACGGCTACGTCGACGCGCTCGTAACGACGGGGGCGAACCTCACCCACGACGCGATCGAAGCGATCGGCGGGAAGCACCATCACGGAGCAGAACGGCAGGAGGGGAAGACGTTGCGGGAGCACGACGAGCAGTTGCGCGACGAGGAGGTCGACCGCATCTACAACGTCTACCTCCCGCAAGAGCACTTCGCGGCGTTTGAGGCGCACCTCCGCGAGGAGGTGTTCCCGCCGCTGGCCGAGCGCGACGGCGCGGTCTCTATCGCCGAGCTGTGTGCGGAACTGGGCCGCGCGAACGCCGACGTGAACGACCGTGATGGGATCGCCGAGGATCCCGGGGTCGCGGCCGCGGCCTACGAACACGACGTGCCGGTGTACTGCCCCGCAGTGCAAGACTCCGTGTTCGGGTTACAGGCGTGGATGTACAGCCAAACCTCCGACCTGACGCTCGACGCGCTCGCGGACATGACGCCGCTGACGGACCAGGCGTTCGAGGCGGACACCGCGGGCTGTCTGCTGATCGGCGGCGGCGTCCCGAAGAATTTCACCCTCCAGACGATGCTCGTAACGCCGCGCGCGTACGACTACGCTGTCCAGATCACGATGGACCCCGAAGCGACCGGCGGCCTGTCGGGGGCGACGCTGGAGGAGGCCCGCTCGTGGGGGAAGCTAGAGCGGGACGCGGAGAACGCCTCCGTCTACGGGGACGCGACGGTGTTCCTGCCGCTGTTGGTCGCGGCGGCGCGCGAACGGGTCGAAGCCGAGTAGGACTGGTAGCCGCTACCCGTCGATCTGCTTCTCGCGTACGTGTCGTTCGAGTTCCGCTGCGGAGTCGAACCCCCTGCCACAGTCGTGACAGAAGACGCGGTCGGATCCGGTGAGGCTCATGCGTAACGGTAGCATACCATCGAGGTGCTCTTGAAGCCGGCGGCTCCCGTCAACGGTTGCCACGTCGTGTTCGATCGCCGACTGGACCGGGGAGCGTCATCGCCGGGATCGCGCCGGTCGGGAGGGCGTTGCGCATGCCGGCGAGGAACGGGCCGGGATCGTCGAGCCGGAGGTAATCGAATCGGGGCTCGCGGGCGATCGAGGAGCCGATCTCCCAGAGCGTCCGGGGGATCGACGGGCGCGCCACGTGGGGCGACTCCTCGGTGAAGACGCTGGTCAGGTAGCCGACTTCGCCGTGGAGCATGTGCGTCCCGACACCGATTTGGTAGTCGTCGTCGATCTCGTCGGCGCGCCCGGTCGCCGCGAGCCAGTAGTACCACGGGTAGTCGGCGCCGGCGTGGACCGTCGACGGGAGCGACTGCCACATCCGAGGATTGATCTCCGTGAGGACGTACTCGCCCGTCTCGGCGTCGCGCATGTACTCGATGCACGCGAGGCCGTACCAGTCGAGTTCCGACAGCAACGCCCGCCCGACCCGCTCCAGTTCCGGGTCGCGGATCGACCGCCGGTAGACGCCCCCGCCGTCGGTGTAAGAGTTGCCGCGGATCTGGCGGTGCTGGAACGTCGCGAGCGGCTCGCCGCGGTCGTACAGCCCGGTGAACATGAACTCGCCGTCGGTGCGGACGAACTCCTGGATGATGGGATCGTGGCGCATCGCCGTCCGGATCTCCTCGGCGTCGGGCGTCTCGCCGCGGCCGACGTGGTGGATGTGTTTCACCACGTCAATGTCGTCCGGTCCCCACTGCGAGAGGTACGAGTCCGCGAGGACGTTGTACCGCGACTTCACGAGCAGCTCCGGCGTCCAGTCATCCACCTCCGAGAGGAGCCGCGTTTCCGGAACCGGGACGCCAGCGGCCTCCGCCGCCGCCGCGAGCTGCAGTCGGTCGTACACGCGCTCCAGTTGCGACATCGACGGCACGACGAGCGAGACGTGTTCTGCGAACGCGTCCTCGTAGCGCGACAGCAGATAGCTGTCTTCCGGACGGACCGGGATGACCGTCCGAACGTCCTCACGCTCGGCCAGCGCGAGCAGCGCGTCGCGGTAGGCCAGCAGTCCCTCCCGCGGCGGCGGCAGCGAGACGGCCTCGTCGCAGTAGCGGGACGCCGCCGCCGGCGCGGTCGCCTTCTCGGAGGCGACGACGGTGCCGACCCCCTGCCGGGCGAGCGACCGGACACAGGTGTAACTCGACGCGTCGTGACCCGTCGGAATCAGCGCGCGATCTCTCTCGGGGGTCGTGTCCGCCATGTTGTCGGTCCGATCGACGGGGCGGGCGATTAGTATGGAGTCGCCAGTCACCGGTACGATGTGGATAACGGGACAAGCGCGGGCCGTCTGTCCTCGGTCGACACCGACGGGAGGACTACGTCGCCGCCTCAACCGCCGAGCGGGCGGAACCGACCGCGGCGGGGTCGATCGCCTGCGACTCCGTTCGGCGGTCGTCCCCGTCGCCCGAGTCGCCTCTGTCACGCGAGTCGTCGCCATCGACGGACTCCTCCCCGGTTGTCGACTCCGTACCGTTCGACTCTTGGATCACGTACCGCTGGCCGACCATCGGGTCAAGAAGGCTGTCGACGGGCGCGCGGTCGTCGCGGAGCACGGGCACGTCGTCGGTCGGCGGCGGCGGGGCATACGTCCAGACCTCCGCGCGTAGGTCGATACCGATGTCCCGGCGTTCGTTTCGGGCGAGCAACTCCGCCTCGGAGATCCGGGTGTCGTTGTTCGTCGCGACGATCTCGATGTTCTGGACGACGCCGCCCCCGACGGTCGGGAAGCCGTACACCTGCGGACACACCCGCGACATGGTGCGATACTCAGCCCGGTAGAACTGCGAGGCGGGCCCGCTCGCGGCCGAGATGACGTTCGCGAAGAGGATGCCGTCCTCGTCGAGGCGGCTGCTCGCGAGCGACATGAACTCCCGCGTGGTCAACTCGAACGGCACTTTGTCCCGCTGGTAGGCGTCGAGGACGACCAGGTCGTACGTCCGGTTCGTCTCTCGGAGGAACTGTCGACCGCCCCGGTTGTAGATGTTCAGCCGCGGCGACTCCTCGACGCCGAAGTACTCCGTCGCGGCAGCGATCACCTCGGGATCGATCTCGGCCACGTCGACGGTAACGTTCTTATACTCGTGGACGAACCGCCTCGGGCCGGTGAAGCCGCCGCCGCCGACGAACAGCACCCGGTCGATCTCGTCGGGGTCGCCGGCGAAGAGGTACGGGAGGTGGAAGTAGCGGGTGTACTCGAAGACGTGACGGTACGGCTCCTCCAGATCTATCGCGCTGTGTCGCTGTCCGCCGAGGTACCGCCTCCGGGTGTCGCCGAGGTCCACGACCCGAAGCTGCTGGTACGGCGTCTGCGTCTCGTAGACGACCTCGCCCTGCCCTGCACGGTGTAGCCGGCGGCGCCCGTCGCCGCCGGCACGAGCAGCAGCGCCAGGAAGCCGGTGACTGCCACCCGCTCGCGACCGATCGGCCGCCCGACAGCCAGCGCCGCCGCGATCGAGAGCGCGCCGAACACCAGCGCGATCCGGTCGATGCCGAGCGACGGGATCAGGAGGTACGTGGTCGCGAACGCGCCGACGATGCTC
Organism: Halobaculum gomorrense; assembly: GCF_900129775.1. Lineage (GTDB taxonomy): Archaea > Halobacteriota > Halobacteria > Halobacteriales > Haloferacaceae > Halobaculum > Halobaculum gomorrense. The sequence goes on from NZ_FQWV01000002.1 coordinate 233,129, forward strand.
CCGACGGTGCCGAGCATGTATACGTGGCCCGACGCCTCGCCGAACCCCTCTTTCGCGGACAGTTCGGCGGCGTACGGGCTGACGTAGCCGAGGAGGTACGTCGGCGGGCCGAAGAGGAGGACGACCGCCGGCAGCGACGCGACCCGGCTCGGCAGCGAGAAGCCCGAGGTAGCCCGGAGGAGCACGTCGCCAACGAGGATCAGCCCCGCGACGTACACCGCGGTCAGGAGGAACACGCGGGCCATCCGCCCGTTCGTCGCGCGCTCGGCGGCCAGCTTGCCGCCGCGGTGGTAGCCGTAGCTGAGCGCCGCGAGGAAGACCCCGATGATTGTGCCCCACGTGTAGATGCTGCTGCCGAACTGCGGGGCGATCATCCGCCCGGCGAGGATATCGAGACCCATGCTCGCGACCCCCGAGACGAACACGGCGATCTCCGGCCTGTTCAGACGGAGGGCGTCGACGGCGCGGGTCGATCTCATCACCGATGCCACGCGTCCGAGCGGCATAACTGTTCGACGGGCGCGGTGCGGGTATGGGTCCGACAAGAGAAACGCACTTGAGTCGCAACGGGGTAGGTGCGGGTGGCCGATGACGAGGTGACCGCTCCGAGCCCGGGTGGCTCCGGCGCGACGACGAGCCCTATGAGTGCCGAGGCCACCGCTTTCGACGGTCGACGGCGTCTCTGGGGGTATCTGTTCGTGGAAACGGGAGACCTCGTCCCCGTCGATGAAGAGTCAGCCAGTCGAACTCGACTCGCTCGGCGAACTATCTCGGGCCGGTGGCCCGGCTCCTCGTCGTATTCGCTGTCTGGCAGATGCGAATCTTCGAGGAATCGGAATAGCCGCATCGTCCGAAACAGACGCCGAATTCGCGGGTATATTAATTCCCGATACTATTATATAATAACATATGTTATTGCCTGAGTGATGCTGCCACCTGACCAGTCTGAAAAATCACTGGTGGAGGGTTCGGACTCCTCGACGGCGAGCGACAGACCGGCCCGAGGGTCGGTATTCGACCGCCGTGGCTTGCTGCGTCTCGTCTCGGTGACGACGGTAACCAGTCTCGCCGGCTGCAGTCGGCTCGGTGACTTCCTTGACGGCGACGACGCCGGGGGTCCCACGTCCACCTACGGCTACGGAGGAAGTCCGACGGCAGCGACCACCGCCACGCCGATCGCTACCGCGACTCGAACGGGTGGAGCCACTTCCACGACCACGCGGACCAACACGCAGGCCGGTACGGACACAGCGGCCCGAACGGCGACGTCTGTGCCGGAAGACGACTACGGCGAGCAGGGCTACGGACAGTACGGCTACGGGGGAACACGATGACAGTGCTATGACCGACAATCACAGCTACAACACACCCGCGAAGGGGGCGACAGACTGGCACGCACCGCTGAATGATAACTTCGAGCGGCTCGACGGCGACGTCGAGGTCCGCGACCGCGAGGCTAACCGGGGGGATTACCTGGCCAAGGCCGGTGCGAAGTTTTTCGCGACCGACACGGGGGCGACCTACATCGGCGACGGAAGCAACTGGAACCGGCTGGCGACTTCGGGGGAGGACCCGACGTTCAATTCGCTGCGCGTCGAAAGCGCGCCGAGTTCGAACACCGACGTCGTTCGGCAGTCTGAACTCTCTGATAAGGCCGATTTGGTCCACTCTCACTCCGGCGACGACATCTCTCCGGACACGGTCAGCGCCACCCGCGTGAAGGCCGATACGGTCGTCGCGACAGACGTCGGCACGACCGTCTGGGACGCCTACGGCCAGTCGGTTCCGTCTGGGAGCCCGACGACGATCGAGTTCCAGAACGTCGAGGTCGACCAGCGAAGCCAATGGAGCAGTTCGAACTACACTATCGAGGTCACCGAGCCAGGGAACTATCTGGTCTCCGGCGGTATCTTCTGGCGCGACCAGCCCTCGTCCGGAACGAACCACTGGTTCACCGTCAGGAGGAACGGCAATGTCGGGGTGGCACAGGCGTTCGCAGAGGGTCCAAACGACTGGCAGCTCCAGGCGAGCCGTCCCGTCCTCGACGTCGATAGCGGCGACTCGTTCCACCTGGAGGTCGAACAGTACGAGGGCAGTCCGCTCCGTATCGGGGGGAGTCGGGTCTCTACGTACTTGTCCGTCGTGCAGCTGTAGGCGGGGCCTGCCGACAGAGCGGACAACCGCGGACACGCGCGTGCTCGGCTTGCGGCGGAGACTTAGACTGAGTCGCCTTGACAGCGGCGCCACCCACGTTCGCTATGGACAGATCCCGAGTCGTGAGTGCCGAGGCCGATCCGCTGCCGTCGACGGCGGGGCCCCCGCGGACGCCGACGAGTTGGATGCTTTAGAAGGTGTCATAGAAGTCTTAACAAGGTGTTCGTTACTCTTCTGAGATTCATAAAATAGCCGGTGAGATCACGAACCTACCAATCCGATCTCGTTTCAGTTACAATTGGGGCAAACTGAAATCGTAGCGCCAGCATAGTATGTCTTCTCCGCCAATTCCGTTCCACAGGTGCCACAGCTTTCTTCTTGTCTGTCAACAGAAGTGCCGTCGGTCGTCTCAGACCCACAACCACAATTTGCCCCGACAACGTTCTGCATACCAAGATCGTTCGAACGGATCACAATAAGAGTCAGTCGGACGCCAGAATCCTTGTCCATGCTCTGTACGTACCGTTCAAACCAGGGGCGAGAGCGGTTCTATGACACTCCGTGGGTTAGCCTTCCGCGTCGCAGTCAGTGAGATGAACGGCCATCCCTCTGGGAGTGCGCCGCGAGCGTCCCGCAAGCGGGTGCGATTCTACAGGCAGAGCAGGCCGAGCGCCTCGGGACTTGACCACGAAGCAGTTCACCAGGTGTACGAGTCGACGTGATGACTGGCGCCCGGGGTACAGCCCCGCCGGCGCCGCGCGCTCGACCCGAATCTCCCACGACCGAACGGGTGAGGTATGAACACATGGATCGGGCGGTATCGGCCCGCACGGAGCTGATTCCTCCGGATCACGGGGATCGAGGGATCGTTGTGACTGATCAGGCACCCTACTCCCGCGTAACCGACTGACTATGGTTGAATGACCACGAGAAGATGTTCTCTCAGAATGTTCGTCCGGAAAGAATTTCGTTAAAAAAACGAATGCGGAACCCTTATCGGGTAGACAGTCATTTGTTTAGTTGCAATGGCAAACGGTAAGGTTGATTTCTTCAACGACACTGGCGGCTACGGTTTCATTACGACTGAGGACTCCGACGACGACGTGTTCTTCCACATGGAGGATGTCGGCGGCGAGGATCTGACCGAGGGAACCGAGATCGAGTTCGACATCGAACAGGCCCCCAAGGGCCCGCGCGCGACGAACGTCGTCCGCGCATAATCCGGTTTCACACGGTCGCCTGACGGCGACACACTGATTCCGTTTCTTCAGGACCCGCTGACGACGAGCGACGCGTGCCGTCCGTCGCGACGGGGACAAACGGTCGTTGCCGAGCCGGCGGCTTACTCGTTGCCGGTCTGGGGTCTCAGTTTCGTTTCCGGTCGCGGTTTCGGTCTCAGCTTTGTTCCCGGTCTCGCCGTCGGCTTCACTCCTGTCGTCCTCGGGCGGGCCTGCTTCCTCTGGCGGGGCCTCGACCGGGAGGATTACCTCGGTCGTCGCGTCCGGCGTCAGCGCGACAGTGAACGATTCGTTGTCCTCTGCGCCGGCGAAGCTCCCGATCGCGTACGCCGTGTACGCCGTCTCCTCCTCGAGTTCGACGTCGACGGTGGCGACGACCGAGCCGTTGTTCTCGGCGGTCGCCGCGCGGATCTCCAGCGTGTAGTTGCCGGCGGGCACAGTCACGTAGTCGGTGACGCTCCCGTAAGACACGTTGTCGGCGACGACGACGTCAGTGCCGGCCACGGTGACGTCGACCGTCGGCGCGTCGGGCGAGAGGTGCGCGACGGCCACGGCGCTCTCGTTGTCCGCCGGTGTGTACGCGTCGTCGTTGATGAACACCGGCGCGAACGGCTCGCTCGCGTTCTCGCTCACCTGCTCGGCGGCCGCGACGGTGGTCACGCTCCGGGGATCGACGGTGATGTTCTCCGCGTACACCACATCGCCGCCCTCCGCGGTCGTGACGGTGAGGTTGTACTCCCCGCTGGCGACAGCGAGGTAGTCGGTGGTGGTACCGAACTCGAGGTTGGTCACGACCGTCTCGTTGTTCAACGACACGTTGACCGCGGGCGCGTCCGGCGACGCGTGCAGGACCCGCAGGTACGCCGTCTCCTGTGTCGACGGACCGTCGTCGGTGTGGTTCATCGCCGTCGCCGCCGGCGACGCCGACACTCACCGGCGGCGCGTCGGGCGAGGCGTGCACCACGCGCACCGCTGCCGTCTCCTCGGCGGGCGGCTCGACGCGGTCCTCCAGCGGCGTCACGGCGAACGCCTGGTTCTGCCCGGACACCTCGCCGAAGGCGGCGACGGTGAACGCGCCGTTGTCGAACTGGATCTCCTGTTCGAACACCGCTTCCTCCTCGCCGGCGGCGGTCATAGTCACCCCATACGTTCCCGGTTCGAGCACGTAGTACCCGCTCACCGAACCGTACGCGATGTCGGTGAGTATCTCTGTCCCCCCGACTGCCACGTCGACGTTCGGCGCGTCCGGCGAGAGGTGTGCGACGCGGACGACCACCATGCCGTCCTCGACCGCAGCGGCCGGATCGTCGGTTGCCTCGGGCGGCTCGGGCGTTTCAGTCTCCGCGTCTGTCGCTTCGCCTTCGGTCTCGGTTTCCTCCGCTGCGGTCTCCTCGCCGGTCACCTCCTCGACCGTGCCGACCGTCGCGTTCGTCGCGTTCGTGCTGTTGTTCGTCCCTGCGCCGCATCCCGCGAGGCCGACGCCGGCCGCCGCGCCCAGCGCCGCCGCGAACTGTCGCCGTGACACCGTTCGTCGAGTCATGCAGGCAGACAGGTCCGGCGGCTGTCGCTTTGTTATGAAGCGGCGGGAACTACACACGCACGGATTACGCGCGGGACACGCTCGGACTCGACCGAGGCGATTTCTTTCTGCGGCGCGCTCGCGTTCGTTCGGTAGGCTCGACCGAGCACGGCGGCTCCTGAGTAAGCCGCTCGTATGCGCGCTCGTCCGCTCGACGTTAGCCGGTCGTGACGATCTCGACCACGTCGCGGTGGTCGAGGACGGTGTCGGCGCCGACCTGCCGTCCGCTCCGACAGTCGATCCCGTGGAGGAAGCCGTCGCCGATGTCCGAGTGCAGCGTGTACGCGAAGTCCTCGGCGGTCGCGTAGTCCGGGAGGACGAAGCAGTCGCGGAACGGACCCTTGCTCCAACTGCCGCTGGCGCTGCCGGGGAACACCGCCTTCGCGTCGAGCTCGTCGAACAGCGCCGCCTCGATCACCGACTGCACGCCGGTGCCGCCGTACTCGGTGACGAACTCGCGGATGACCTCCAGCCCGGCCTCCTGCTCGTCGCTCACGTCGCCGACGATGTCGAAGTCAGCGTCGCCCTGCGTGTACTCGACGACGCCCGCCTCGTCGGCCGTCTTCAGCGACCCCTCCGCGTGGGCGCTCGCGGGGACGATCGTCAGGTGTTCGTACTCGGGATCGCTCGTGATTGACTCGTAGTTATCGCGGGCGGCGGGCGTGTCCATCTTGTTCGCCGCGATCACCATCGGCTTCGTTCGCTTGCGGATCTCGCGGGCGAGCTCGAAGCGATCGTCGTCGTCCCACGTCTCGGGGTCCAGCTCTAGGTCCAGCGACAGGACGACCTGCTTGATCTCGTCCTTGTTCGTCCGGAACGCGCTCAGCTGCTCGGCGAGTACCTCCTCGACGCCGACCTCGTCGCCGGGGTTCGGCCCTTGATACATCGACTCGAACTTCTCGATCCCCTTCTCCAAGATGTCGAGGTACCACTGATCGAGCTCCGCCTCGAGGAAGTCGATGTCCTCGCGGGGGTCGTGGCCCTCGGTCGGTTCCCCCTCGATGTCTGTCTCGCCCGAGAAATCGACGACGTGGACGAGCACGTCCGCCTCGTTGAGGTCTGAGAGGAACTGGTTTCCAAGCCCCTTCCCCTCGTGGGCGCCGGGGATGAGGCCCGCCACGTCGACGAGTTTCACGGGGACGAACCGGGTGTCGTCGCGGCAGAAGCCGTGGTTCGGCTCGCACGTCTCGTCGAACTCCGGCGCGGGGCAGTCGACGCCAACGTACGCCTCGCCGACGCTGGGGTCGATCGTCGTGAAGGGGTACGCGCCCTCGGGCACGTCGTTCATCGTCGCGGCGTTGAAGAAGCTCGACTTCCCGACGGACGGCTTCCCGACGAGACCGATCTTGTAGCTCATTACGAGCGCTGGGCAGCCGCGACTGAAACGCGTTTCTACCGCAGGGCGCCCGTGACGCCCGTTCACATGGGGACTACACGGGAGCGTTTCGAGTGGAGTCCGCGGCCCGCACGCGATGTCGGACGCGTCTGTCGTCGCGGCGGCCTCCGGCTCGACCGGCGCCACTCGGCCGCAGTCCTCTAATCCCGCTGGAGCCACGGTACGGACTCTCTCGGAAGCCCTATACGTGAAACTGCCCTCCATCGCCTATGAACTACGCCGACGCGCTCGACCGCGCTTACGACGAGCTGCCCGACACGCCCGCCGACGCCGGCGAACGCCTGCAAGTCCCCGACCCCGAGGGACAGACCGACGGGGCGTTCACTCGCCTGACGAACCTCTCGGACATCGCCGATGCGCTCTCTCGTGACCCCGAGCACCTCCACAGCGCCATCCAGCGACAGCTTGGGACCAACGGTCAGTTCGAGGACGGCGTTGCCCGCTACAACGGGTCGTTCTCCATCGCCGACTTCGACGCCGCCATCGACGAGTACGTCGCCGAGTTCGTCACCTGCTCGGAGTGCGGCCTCCCCGACACCGTCCTCAAGACCGAGGACGGCGTCCGGATGCTCCGCTGTCAGGCGTGCGGTGCGTTCCGTCCGGTCCAGAAGCGGTCGTCGGCCGCGAGTCAGCAGTCGCAGGGTCCCGACATCGAGGAGGGGAAGACGTACGAACTGGAGATCACCGGAACCGGCCGCAAGGGCGACGGCGTCGCCGAGAAGGGCAAGTTCACCGTGTTCGTCTCCGGCGCCCAGGAGGGACAGACGGTCCAGGCGTACGTCCACAACGTCTCCGGCAACCTCGCGTTCGCGCGTCCGACGTAAGCGCCGAAGCGCCCCGACCGCGGCGGCCGTCACGCACTTCCGACGAGCGTCCCAGACACCCGTCTGTGTCTGACCCCGAGACAGACGCAGACGAGCTGTTTGACGCACTGCGCGCTCGGCTCGAATCGGGCGAAGAGACGCTCGAATCGCTGCTCGCCGAGCTGACCGACGACGGCGCCGACGAGGAGCCAGTCGGTGACCCCCGAGTGGCGCTCTCGCGGACCCTCCGCCGCGAGATGCGAGAGACGGGGCACGGGCCGGCGAAGACGGCCACGGAGATCAGAGAGCGCGCCGCAGCCAGCGACCGCAGCCCCGTCGAGCAGCTCCGCGCCGACTACGGCGCCCCGGGCGCGCCCGACCACCGCGACGAAGCGGGCGGGGACGACGACTGAGCGGGCCCTCCGGTTCTCGGCGTTGACAGTCGGGACACAACCTACTTTCCTCCCGATCGCGGTCCCGCGGTATGGCGCGGCTCGACATTGCCGACGGTTTCGACGTACACGACTACCGGAGCAAGCTGAAGCTCATCACGCAGGACGCCGGGTCGATGACGCTCGCGAACCGCGAGGGGCTGGGCTGCCCCGCCTGCGGCGACCCCTTCGAGCGCCTGTTCGTCAGCGACGACGAGACGGTGAGGTTCGCGTCGGCGCCGAACGGACCGATCTGCCTGGCCCGAACCGACGAACGACTGCTCGTGTTGACCCACTGAGCGGCGCGCTCGTCCCCGCTCGCGCCGGTCGATCGCGGGAAAGAACGCCCCGGTAGCCCCCGTTCCGGTGCCTCCACGGACGCCCCGCTCGGCGGTGGCTCCGCCGTGGTCCAGGATCGGCGGTGGCGCGCCTACTCGTCGGGCTCGAAGTCGAGCGCGGCGGAGTTGATGCAGAAGCGCTCGCCGGTGGGCTCGGGGCCGTCTTGGAAGACGTGCCCGAGGTGGCCGTCGCAGACGGCGCACTTCACCTCGACCCGGGACATCCCGTGGCGGTCGTCGTCCTCCAGAGTGACCTTCGACTCGTCGGCGGCGTAGAAGCTGGGCCACCCGCAGCCGGAGTCGTACTTCGTCTCCGACTCGAAGATGACGGTGCCGCAGCCGGCGCACTCGTAGACGCCGTCGTCGTCGCGGTCGACGTGCTCGCCGGAGAACCGCGCCTCCGTCCCGCGCTCGCGGAGGATCTCGTACTCCTCGTCGGTCAGTCGATCGCGCCACTCCTCATCGGTCTCCGGGAGGTCCTCCGGTGCCTGCTCGGCGAAATCGCTCATACCCGCAGTGGGGGCTACAGCGGCATGAACCCCCGGTCGCCGGCGGCCCCGCACACGGGGGCGACGCCCCCGGGTGCCTCGCGGCGGGCACGCGCCCCGCGCCGACTCACTCCGGGAACAGCTCCGCCTCGCGCTCGACGGCGTCGATGCGGGCCTCGTCCTCGGGTTCGAGGTCGAGGTCGGCCGCCGGGAGGTTCGCGCGGAGGTGCGCCTCGCTGGAGGCCTTCGGGACGGTGACGACGCCCTCCTTGCCGGTGAGCCACGCGATGCTCACCGCCTCCGGCGTCGCGTCGTGCTTGGTCGCGACCGCGCGGACCGCATCGACCTCGCGGACGCGACCGCCGGCCAGCGGCGAGTACGCGACCAGCGGGTAGCCGTGGTCGACGGCGTGCTCGCGGAGGGCGGGGCGCCGGAACAGCGGGTGGTACTCTGTCTGGTGGGCCGCCAGTGGAGCGTCGAGCAGGTCGATCGCCTCGTCGAGCTCGTCGAGGTCGAAGTTCGAGACGCCGACGTGGCCCGCGAGGCCGTCGTCGACGAGCGCGTCGAACGCCGCGAGCGTGCCGGCGGGGTCGTAGCCGCCCTTCGGTCGGTGGACATACAGCAGATCGACCGCGTCGAGGCCGAGCCGGTCCAGGCTCGCTTCCGTCGACGGGCGGACATCCTCGGGCGCGAGGCGGTCGATCCAGGTCTTCGTCGCGACGGTGACCGCGTCGCGGTCGCCGCCGCCGCCGTCGAGGGCCGCGGCAAGGCCGGCGCCGACGGTCGCCTCGTTCTCGTACACCTGGGCGGTGTCGAAGTGGCGGTAGCCCGCTCGCAGCGCCGTCTCGACTGCGGCGGCACCCTCGTCGCCGTCGAGGCCCATCGTGCCGAGGCCGACAGGCGGGAGATCGAGGTCCGTGTTCATATGCGGTGATCGGGGGGCGGCGAGAAAGTGTCGCCGGTCGTGGGGCGGAGTCGGCGGTCAGGCACAGATCGCCCGGAGGTCGGCGAACCCGTCGATGTCGTACGTCGGCGTGACCGAGAGGGTCCAGTCCTCGCGGTGCGGGCGGCGGATGAACGCCGAGTCGATGCCGGCGTTGTCTGCGGCCTCGATGTCGGACTCGTTGTCGCCGACGAACAGCGCTGTGTCGGCGTTCAGGTCCGCGAGCGCCCGGTCGATGTAGTGGCTGTTGGGCTTCTTGCGCCGGAGGCTCTCGACGGTCGGCTCGCGGCCGTAGGCGGTGTCGAAGAGGTCGGCGACACCGAAGTGGTCGAGGAGGAACTCCACCGTCTCGTGTTGGTTCGAGGAGACGATCCCGAGCGGCGCCGAGAGGTCGCGGAGCACGTCGATGTCGTCGTACAGGCGCTTGTTGCCCGCGCGGACCTCGCGGCGCTGGGCCTCGAAGGCGGTCCGGTCGCGCATGGCCCAGAACTCCCGGGGCGTGAGGTCGTAGGTGTCGCACACCTCCTCGACCTGCCCGGGGGAGACGCCGACGACCATCGACTCGACGTGCTCGGGGTCCGGGTCGGCCACCGAGAGCGCCTCGAAGGCGTCCCAGGCGGCCTCGTGGAGCACGTCGTAGTGGGTGCGCCCCACGAGTACCCCGTCGTTGTCGAAGACGATCGCGTCGTACATGCCGGTTACTGGCGCGTCATTGCGGATAAGCGTTTCACCCGGGTGTCGAGAGCGTTCCACGGGAACGCCACTCACGACGGTCGCCCGTTGGCGCCGCTCGTACCTCGGCCCCGCCCGCTCGTCGCTGCCTCCTCGGCACTGCTCGCTCGGTCGACCGCCCGCAAGCGATACGGAGCCGCCGTCCGTGATCACGGTGATGGCACACCTCGGCATCGTCGGCGCCGGCCTCGCGGGCGCAGGCGCGGCGTACGCGCTCCGCGACACCGACCACGACGCGACGATCCTTGAGAAGTCCCGCGGCGTCGGCGGTCGCGCGGCGACCAGGCGACGGGACGGCTGCCGCTACGACCACGGCGCCAACTACGTGAAGCTCCCCGACGAGCGGACCGGTGACCTGATCCGCGACCTCGGCGACGATGGGCTCGTCGACATCGCGGAACCGGTGTGGACGTTCGGCGCTGACGGAGAGATCGCCCCCGGCGACGGCGACGACGAGCACAAGTACACCTGGGAGGCAGGGATCACCCAGTTCGCCAAGCGACTGCTCGCGGAGACGGACGCCGAGGTGCGCAAGACGACGCGCGCCGAGTCGATCGTTCGCGACGGCGGGGGCGCCCGGGACGGGACGGCCGACGGCGACACCGGTCCGGGCGGCGACCGCGGGGGCGCCTGGACGGTCACCGACGCCGACGGCGACGACCACGGCCCGTTCGACGCGCTCGTGCTCACGCCGCCGGCGCCCCAGACGGCCGACCTGCTCGCGGCGACGGAGTGGCCCGACGACGGCGGCGCGCTCGCTGACCTGCGCGCGGCCGTCGAGGCGACCGAGTTCCGCACAGTCCGGACCCTCGCGTTGCACTACCCGTTTGAACTCGACGTGCCGTGGTACGGCCTGGTCGACGTGGAGAAGACCCACGAGATCGGGTGGCTCTCGCGCGAGGAGTGCAAGCGCGGACACGTCCCCGACGGCGAGGGGCTACTGATCGTCCAGCTGAGCCCCGAGTGGTCGACCGCCCACTACGACGACTCGCTGGAGGCGGCCGCCGCCGAGGCGGCGACGCTCGCGGCCGACCTGGTCGGGGACGACCGACTCGCGGATCCCGACTGGGCGGACGACCAGGGCTGGCGCTACGCGCTCCCGAACGAGGGGCTGGTCGGCGACGGCGGACCCGACGCCGCCGCCGGCGCGGTCGCGGCCGCCCGCGAGGCGGGGTTGTACCTCGCCGGCGACTGGGTCGCCGGGCGGGGGCGCGCCGCCGCGGCGCTGTGGAACGGGATCGACGCCGGCGAGTCGATCGCCGAGCGCCTGTCGGGCCGCTGAGACGGCCGAGGCGGCTGAGGGGGCCGAGACGGTCGAAGACGACCGAGAGAGACCGCCGGCGACGACGGCGTCCGTATTGTCCGCTGTCGAAACCGACTCCCCGGCGTCGCCCGGAGACGGATCAGAGACGCGATGTCGGACGACACCCACGCCCGCCGAACGGACGCGCCCGCCGTCACGGTCGAGTCCGGCGCGCGCCTCCACTTCGGCTTCGGCACCCTCTCGCTGGCGCACGAGCGCCTGTACGGCGCCGTCGGGGTCGGCCTCGACGCGCCCCGGGTCAGGCTCCGGGTCGCGCCCGCCGACGCAGTCGAGAGCGACCACGGCACCGCCCGCGAGTACACCGCGCGCGCGTGCGACCTGCTGGGCGTCGACGGCGCCCGCGTCGCCGTCGAGGCGGAGCTCCCCCGCCACATGGGGCTGGGGAGCGGGACGCAACTGGCGCTCGCGACGCTCGCGGGCGTCGCCCGCGCGCACGACCTCGACCCGACGGTTCGCGATCGCGCGCCGGAACTCGGCCGCGGTGGACGCTCGGGCGTCGGCGTCGCGACGTTCGAGAACGGCGGCTTCGTCCTCGACGCCGGCCACCCGACCGGGCGGTTCACCACGGACCGCCCCGCCGACGGCGACTGGACCGTCCCCGCCGTCGCCGCCCGTCACCGCGTGCCCGACCACTGGCGGTTCCTGCTCGTGATCCCGGAGGCGGACCCGGGACGCGCCGGCGACGACGAGGACTCCGCCATCCGCCGTGCGGTCGAGGACGCCGACCCCGCCGTCGCCGACCGCGTCGCGGGCGTGATCCAGCGCCGTCTGCTCCCTGCGGTCGCGGAGGGCTCGGCCGAGCGCTTCGGCGCCGCCGTCGAGGAGGTCGGCCGGCTCAACGGCGCGTGGTTCGCCGACGAGCAGGGCGGCGTCTACCGCCCGCCCGTCGGCGACATCGTGGCTGAAATCGGCGACGACCCGGCCGTCTACGGCGCCGGACAGTCCTCGTGGGGGCCGGTCGTGTACGGCGTCACCGATGCCAACCGGGCCGACGGGGCGCGCGAGGCCGGCGCCGACGCGCTCGCGGCCGCGGGCGTCGACGGGGAGGTGCGGGTCGTCCGGCCGCGCAACCGCGGCGCCGAGATCGGCGCCGATCGGCACAACGCCTAAGCGCGCGCCCGAGCGAGCAGTGGCATGGATCGGATCCCGTTCGGCGTCGCCGAGCTCGACTCGGTGCTCGGCGGCGGCGCCCCCGAGGGCAGCGTCGTGCTCGTCGCCGGCGAGTCCGGCGCCGGCGCCCGGGAGTTCGCCTACACGAGCGCCGCGATGAACGCTCTCGCCCGCGTCGACGCGGAGACGTTCGACCTCTACTACGGCGACGTGGCCGACTCCGCCGCCGTCCCGCCGGCGGTCCACTACCTCTCGTTCACCACCGACGCCGACTACATCGAGCGCGAACTGCGCTACACGATGGCCGACGAGATCGTCGACGCCGCCGTCGAGGGGATCGAGTTCGCCGACCTCTCGCCGGAGTACTTCCAGCTGTCGCCCATCCCGCGCGAGTGGTACATGGGGGCGACGAGCAGCATTCACGACCTCGGTAGCGCCGGCAACCGCGACGGCGTCCTCTCGGCGCTGGGGGAGTATCTCTCGGCGAACGCCGCGGGCAATCTCGTCGTCGTCGACGCCGTCACCGACCTCGTCGGCGCCTCCGGCGGCGAGGTGGAGTGGGCGGACGTGGCGATGCTGGTGCGCGGGCTCGCGAAGGCAGTCCACTCGTGGGGCGGGCTGCTGCTCGCGCTCGTCAACATCGACACGATCTCCGACCGGCAGCTCGGCCAACTCGTCGACGGCAGCGGCGGGACCCTCCAGTTCAGCTGGGAGTCCGGCGGCTCCAAGCGGGCACGGACGATGGTCGTCCGGGAGTTCCGCGGTGTGCTCTCCCAACTGGAGTCGGAGAACATCGTCCGCTTCGAGACGGAAATCCACGACGGCGGGCTCGACATCAGCGATGTGCGGAAGATCCGGTGACGAACGCACGGGCGGGGGACCGCGCCGCGTGGGAGCCGTTCGGGACCGCCCGAGCGGGGTCGACGACTCGCGGTTCACACAGTACGATACCACTACCGATAGCCGGGCCGGTAGTATTTATATGCACACCACCTACATGACGGTAGATGGACGGTGAGCAGGTCGAGGGGCTGCCGAGCGTCCTTCGTGACTGGATCGAGACCCGCGCGGACGAGACCGGTCGCTCCCGCGACGAGCTGTTGGCTCGCGCCGTCGCGGTCGATCGACTGCTCGAGGACGACGGCGACTCGCTTCCCGATCCGGCGGTGCTCGACGAGGCCGACGCGGTCGCTTCCCGGCTCGATGTGATCGAGGCGCGCGTCGACGAGTTGAACGAGGAACTCGACGAGAAGATCGACGACGTTCGCTCCCGGGTGATCCAGGTCAAACGCGAGACCGACGCGAAGGCGGAGGCGGGTCACGATCACCCGGACCTGCGCGAGACGGCCGAGTTGGCACCGGATATCGCCGCCGATGTCGACGAGTTGCGCGACCGGCTGGCGGAGCTCGACGAGGCCGTCGAGGACGGCTTCGCGAACTACGAGGAGGTGCTGGAGTACCTCACAGACACCGCCGACGACCACGACGCGAAGCTCTCCACGGTCGCGACCGTGCTCGCGGACGTTCGCGCTCGAGTGTCGACGCTAGAGGCGCGCGAGGCGCGCCGCCGCGCGGCGGCGGACCTGAAAGCCGAGGCCAACCGTCTGGGGGTGACGACGGCCGACTGCGAGGGCTGCGGCTCGACCATCCGGCTCGGGCTGCTGTCGACTCCGGAGTGCCCGCACTGCGGGAGCATCTTCGAGGCGGTCGAGCCGGCGTCGGGATTTTTCGGGTCGCCGTCGCTCACGGTCGGCGCACAACCCGCGCTGGAGGGTGAGACGGTCGACGACGACGACCCGGACGCGATCTTCGACGAGGGATAGATGTCGGGGGACGACGCCGGCGGTCCGGACGGCGGGGCCGAACGCGGCGACGGACCCGACGGCGAGGACAGCCCCGACGGCGAGGACAGCCCCGACGGCGGAGACGGAGACGACGCGCCGCGGGTGCAGAACCCGTTCGCCGGAGCGGAGGCAGCTCGCGGCGGAGGCGGCACGGGCGACGGAGGCGACGGAAGCGGCGCGGGCGACCGGGGTGACGCCGACGAGGACGCCGACGGCTCCCGTCGCGACGCCCCGCTCGACGACCTCGCCCGGCGGGTCGGCGAGCGATCCAGCGGTCACGACCGCGACTCGCGCGGGCGCTCGGACCTGTTCGAGGAGGTCGACGTGGGCGACGTGGACACGGAGGCGCTGTGGGCGTCGCTCGCGGCTACTGAGTCGACAGCGTCCGACGCCGGCGCCGGCGGTTCCGCCGCCAGCCCCGCCGACCACGATCACGGCCACGGCGCCGCGCCGGGCGTCGCCGAGTCCGTCGAGGAACCGATCGACCCGAAGGACTCCCGACCCGAGCACGTGGTCGACAAGCGGAAGTACTGTCAGCGCTGCCCGTACCTCTCGGACCCTCCGAACGTCGTGTGCGGCCGCGACGGCACCGACATCATCGAGGTCGTCGACGCCGAGCGCTTCCGGGTTCGCGGCTGTCCAATGGTGACGACCGAGGTGAAGCCGAACTTCGCCGCCGCCGAGGAGGCCGAGGGCGGGCCGCCGCCGGGCGACGACGCGTAACACATACCGGTGCGGCCCGAGTAGCGCGGGGTATGCAGTTTTGCGACGACTGCGGCTCGATGATGCGCACCGAAGACGGGGTGATGGTGTGCGCCTCCTGCGGCGCGACCGCCGACCGCGACGAGGATCTGGCCGCGCGGTACGTCTCCACCGAGGAGCAAACCGACGATGACGTGATTGAGACCGAGGAAGGCGCGAACTTCGAGGGGAAGCCTACCTCCGACGACGTGATCTGCGACGAGTGCGGTCACACCGTCGCCTGGTACACGATCAAACAGACCGGCGCCGCCGACGAGCCGCCGACGCGCTTCTTCAAGTGCAAGGAGTGCGGCTACCGCTGGAGAGAATACAACTGATGGTCTAGCGGGACCGGCTCACAGCGCGTCCGACAGCCACGCTCCGACCGCGTCGCCGACCTTCCCCGCCTGGCCGACGAAGAAGTGGTCGGCAGACCACTCCACCGTCTCGACCCCCAGTTCCCGCGCGCGTTCGACGACGGGCTTCCAGTCGGCAGTGTCGTCGCGGGTCGCGTACACCACCTGCGTGGGACAGTCGATGTCCTCCAGCGCCGCGACGGCGTCCAGATCGGAGGCGATCCGTGCCGTGGGCGCGAGCGCCGAAACGGCGTCCACGTCGCCCTCGCTCGCTCCGCTCTCGCTGGCGACGAGCAGCGCGAGCGTCCCCCCGAAGCTGAAGCCGAACAGGCCGACGCGGTCGTACCGTTCGCGCGCCCATGCGACGGCGTTGCGTGCGTCGGCGCGCTCGCCGTACCCTCCGTCCCAGTCGCCGTAGTCGAACCGGAAGCAGTCGACGCCGCCGGCGGTGAGTGCCGACGAGACCGCGCGGAGCCGCTCGTCGCCGCGGTGGCCGCGGTGCTGCGGATGTGGCGGGCACGCGACGACGCAGGCGTCGGCGTCGCTCGCCGTCGAGGCCGCGCCTCGCTTGGCCTCGCTCGTACGGTCCAGCGACCCCCGAACGTCGCGGCCGCCGGGGACGAGTACGTCGGTCACGCCGTCGCCCTCGCTCGCGCGGGTGAAAATGGTAGCGGGTGGCGTCTTCTCGGCCGGGTGAGATTTATACGGCCAGTTCACCTACTTCGGGTTATGGGTATCCTCTCGCGCACCTCCTACGTCATCCGCTCGAAGATCAATTTGATCCTCAACCGAGCGGAGGACCCGACGGAGACGCTCGACTACAGCTACGAACAGATGCGCGACGAGCTGCAGGATGTCAAGCAGGGCATCGCCGACCTGACGACCCAGAAGAAGCGCCTCGAGATCCAGAAGCGCCGACTGGAAGAGAACGTCGAGAAGCACAACGAGCAGGCGCGAGAGGCCGTCCAGCAGGACCGCGACGACCTCGCGCGAAAGGCGCTGGAAAAGAAGAAGTCGAAGATGAACCAGATCGAGGACTTGGAGTCGCAGATCGCCGAGCTGCAGAACACCCAGGATCAGCTCGTCGATAAGAAAGATGAGCTCCAGGGTCGCATCGAGGAGTTCAAGACAAAAAAGGAGACGATGAAGGCGCGCTACGAGGCCGCCGAGGCGTCGACGAGGGTGTCGGAGGCGATGTCGGGCGTCGGCGACGAGATGGAAGACGTCGGGCGCGCGATCGAGCGCGCCGAGGACCGCACCGAGGAGATGGAGGCGCGCTCGCAGGCGATGGACGAACTGCAAGACTCTGGCGCGTTCGACGACGCGCTCTCCGACGAGGACGAGATCGACCGGGAACTGGAGTCCGGGCGAACCGACCGCGAGGTCGACGCCGAGTTGGAGACGCTGCGCGCCGAGCTGGGGAAGGGATCGGCCGAGGACGACGGCGAGGCGGGCGCAGGCGCGGACGCCGACGTGGACGTGGAGGCTGAGCCCGTCCCAGACGAGGAGGTCGAGGCCGAACTGGAGGAGCTCCGCGAGGAGGAGGACGCCGACGCCTCGAAGTAGCGCCGACGCCCCGCCCCCGCCGTGACTCGCCGCCGAAGGGTCGGCCGCCCCGCTTTTTACCGACCGTCTCGACCGTCGCCCCATGACCGACGACTCTGACCAGCCGAGCGACCGGCTGCGCGAGCGGGCAGAGGAGAGCCGCTGGAAGCTATGGCTCCTGTTGGAGGCGGACCGGCGGCTCGTCGTCGCCGGGTTCGTGGCCGCGGTGTTCGCCGTGGTGCTCGCCTCGGGGCTGTTGTACCCGCCGGCCGAGGGCTCGATCCGAACGAGCGACTCCATCGACACGGTGTTTCAGGGGTTCCTCACGGCGACGATCACCGGCGTGACGCTCGTGCTCACGCTGAACCAGCTCGTGCTCTCCCAGGAGCTGGGGGCCGTCGGCGACCAGCGCGAGCGGATGCGCGGGGCCATGGAGTTCCGGGAGGACGTCGCCGACCTGATCGACGCGCCGGTCAGCCCTGCGCGGCCGGCACAGCTCCTCCGCGCGCTCGTGCAGGTGTCGGCCGACCGCGCCCGCGAGGTGCGCGAGGCCGCCGCCCGCACCGGCGACGACGCGGCGACCGAGGCGGTCGATGACCTGACGGCGAGCCTCGTCGGAAACGCAGAGACGGTCTCGGCCGGCCTGGACGACGCGCGCTTCGGCGAGTTCGACGTGATCTCCTCGGCGCTGAACTTCAACTACTCGTGGAAGGTGTTCGCGGGGAACCGGATCCGCGCTGAATACGGCGACGTGCTCGACGAGGAGGGGCGGGAGGCGCTCGACCGGCTCACCGAGACGCTCGAGCTGTTCGGACCGGCGCGTGAGCACTTCAAGACGCTGTACTTCCAGTGGGAGCTGATCAACCTCTCGCGGTCTATCCTCACGTGGGCGATCCCCGCACTGCTGGTGTCGGTGTTCATGATTGCGTTCTTCAACGACGCCACCTACTCGTACACGCCGTTCGGCGTGGAGACGCTGGTGCCCGTGGTCGCGACCGCCGCGACCGTCGCGACGCTCCCGTTTCTCGTGTTGATCGCGTACATTCTCCGGATCGCGACCGTGACGAAGCACACGCTGTCGATCGGACCATTCATCCTCCGGGAGACCGACGAGGTGTCGGAGATCGAGTGGGAGGGATGACATCCGGGCGACCGACGGGCTCTCGTGGTGGCACCGACAGACGAAAGTCGCCCCGGGCGGAAGGACGGGTATGAGCGACCTCGACGCGGAGGTACAGACCGCCAGCGATGTCGGCGGCGACGGGCCGCCGGTGGAGGAGAAACCCTACAAGATCATCTTCGAGGCGAACGCCTGCTTCGGTGCGGGTAAGTGCGCGGAGGTCGCGGACAACTGGGAGATGGACATCGCCAGCGGTATGGCGAAGCCGACGTCGTACTACATCGGCGAAGACGAGTTGGCGGAGAACATCCGCGCGGCCGAGGTGTGCCCCGCGAAGAAGGACGTGGGCTGTATCCACGTCGTCGACCGACGAACCGACGAGGAGCTGTCGCCGGACCCGCACGGCGACGGCACGCTGAGCGTCGACTGGTAGGAACCGAAAACACCAACCGCCCCACCGCGCTACGACCGGACGCGCGAGGGTGGCTGAGCTTGGCCAAAGGCGGCGGACTTAAGATCCGCTCCCTCAGGGGTTCAAGGGTTCAAATCCCTTCCCTCGCAGTCGCGACGAGCGAAGCGAGAAGTGCTGAGAAGGAAGAGATTCTGAACCGGAGAGGTCGCGCGCAGGCGAGCGCGAGCGAGCCGAGCACGTCCGACCGTGGTTCAAATCCTGTCCCTCGCATCGCAGCGAGGTCCCTCGGGAACCGAGCAAGCTGCACGCAAGGACGGATCTGAAGCAGGGAGCAGCTCGCTGCGACCGTGGTTCACATCCCTCCTCTCGTATTCCGGATCGAACGGACGCGAGGGCGGTGAATATCGGTCTGAGCGAGTTGCAGTCGACGGCGCCGAGCACCGCGATTCGACGGCGTGGTTCGGATCCCCTCTCTCGCGGTTCGCATCGTCGCGGCGCTCGCGGTCGGCGCTGGTGTCGGACTGGCGGTGCGGCACACGCACTGGCGATGCGGTACATGCGCCGCCGGGGTCCCCCTGGCCGTGACAGCGTCCGGAACGCCTTTGAGGCTGTAATGAGATGTAATTAGCATGCTTCCGACCGACGCGCCGTCGCGGCCGGACGCGCTGCTGGCCGTCGTGGGGGTGGCGCTCGTCGCGGCGACACTCGCGACCGTGGCGTTCGGCATGCCGTTTCGGGTGACAGGCGCCGCCGGTTCAGTTATCGGCGCGGTCGCCATCGCCGACGGCGTGTTCCGAAACCCACCCACCGACGGGTGACCACTCGGCGCGCTCAGGGCGCGATCGTTGGCGGACCAGTCCGACGGATCGACGAGAACCGGTATCGATCGCTCCCGAATTTCTGATTCATCCCGACCGCGATAGCGGCGGCTCAGAACTGTGAAACGTGGGCCGAACGCGCGCCGGTGAAAAGAGCGGCGCGCGTTCCGCCCTGAATTGGTCCCCGCTGACGCTTCGGCCCTCCAGACGAAGCGTCACCTATCCCAAACGGGTCCGACTACTTAACCATGTTGGCGCCGGCCGTACCGTCCCCGACCGTAACTGTCGGTCGTGCGCGACAGACGCCACAGCGAGGGGGATCCGCGATCGTTTCGGACGGGGAAGCGTTCATTTTAGCTGCTGTCGCGCGGGGTGGGTCGCGGACAGCCTGGAGCCGTCGCCGATGAGGCGCTCGCGGAGGGTCTCTCCGGGTGTCGGCTCCACGAGCAGGTCTCGCGCGCGCAGTTCCGGCACGAGGAGGTCGACCACGTCGTCGAGGCTCCCCGTCCGCAGGACCTCCTTCACGTTGAAGCCGTCGACGCCGACCGCCTCGTGCCAGTACTGGAGTTCGTCGGCCACCTGCTCGGGCGTCCCGACGACGACCGGCGAGGTGGTGCCCAGCCCGGAGAACTGTGCGACCTCCCGGACGGTCCACTCGCGGTCCGGGTCGGACTTCGTGAAGGCGTTCATCGTCCCCTGGATCGCGCCGGTCTCGATGTGCTCGATCTTCTGATCGGGGTCGAGTTCCGAGAGGTCCATGTCGAGAAAGCCCGACAGCAGCGCGAGCGTCGCCTCCACGTCGACCGTCTCCAGCAGGCGCTCGTACTTCGCCTGTGCGGCCTCCTCCGTCTCGGCGACGATGGGGACGATGCCGGGGAAGAACGCGAGGTCGTCGGGGTCCCTGCCGAGGTCGGCGGCCCGGTCGCGCAGGTCGTCCATGTACTCGCGGACGCCGCGCTCGGTGGGCTGCGAGCAGAACACCGCCTCGGCGTTGGCGGCGGCGAAGTCGCGCCCGCGGTCGGAGGAGCCCGCCTGGAAGATCACGGGACTCCGCTGCGGCGACGGCTCGCAGCCGTGCGGGCCGGGCACGTCGAAGAACGCGCCCTCGTGGTCGATGTCGTGGACCTTCGCGGGATCGGTGAAGACGCCTGACTCGCGGTCGCGGACGACGGCGCCCTCCTCCCACGAGTCCTCCCACAGCGCGTAGCAGACGTCCATGAACTCGTCCGCGCGGTCGTATCTGGTCTTCTTGTCCATCCGCTCGTCGAGGCCGAGGTTCGCCGCCGCCGACTCCAGGTAGGAGGTGACGACGTTGAACGCGATGCGGCCGTCCGTGAGGTGGTCGAGCGTGGAGAACTCCCGCGCGAGCTGGTACGGGTGGGTGTAGGTGGTCGACTTCGTCACCGCGAACCCGAGCGAGTCCGTCACCTCCGCCATCGCGGGCACGAGATACCCGGGGTCGTTCGAGGGGGTCTGGACGGCCTTCTCGATCGCCGTGGAGCGGTCGCCGCCGTACACGTCGTAGACGCCGCGCACGTCCGCGAAGAACACCGCCGCGAAGCCGCCGCGCTCGGCGGTCCTGGCCACGTCGGTCCAGTACTCCCTGTCCCTGTACTCGGCGGAGCGGTCCGCCGGGTGTCGCCACGAGCCCGGCGAGACGTGCTCCACGGAGTTCATCGTGAAGAGGTTGAGGTGGATCCCGTCGCTCATTGGGTTGGTCCTGGAGTGGTAGCGGGGTAAGAGGCGGTGGAATCGGCCGACTGTGCCTGTATTCGGATCGTTCGTTGATCGTGTGGTGTGGACGCTGTGGGTTCGGCGGAGAACACGACCGCGAAAGCCCCCGGGCGGGTCGTGGTCGACGGGCGGCAGAGCCGCCCGTCTGCAAGCGGGACCTTCGGTCCCGCCCAGCCTGCGACTCGCTGCGCTCCTCGCTCGCTTCGCTCGCTGTGGTGCTTACGTCGTCATCAGAACGCGACGCGTTCTGATTGGCTCACGAGAGCAAAGCTCTCGTGAACGTCTCGGCTCACGACCCGCCCGGCCCCTTTCAGTCCCACCCAACCGCACCGCAGCCTCGTCCTCCCCAGCCGACTCGTTCGTCGCTTCGCTCCTCACTCGTCCCTCGCGCGCACCCGGCCGACACGGAGGTCGGCCCGCGCGCGCCACCACGGTACGTGTACACCGTGCGGACGGGTACGTCGCTCGGCTCGTCCAACTGACGGGGCGGGACTGAAAGGGGCCGCGGGGGCTTTCGCGGTCGTCACCACGGTCGTCGTGACCGTCGTCGCAGTCGCGGTCATCTCCACGGTTGTCGCTACCGAAACTGTGGTCACCCGGCCACACCGACCGCACAGTCGAAGTATCCGGCCGAACCGACCGGGTGGGTCCGATTTAAGCCAAGCCCTCACGCACCTACGTCCATGCCCGACCGCGTCGCCGTCCTCGCCCACGAGAAGTTCCCCGACCGCTCGAAGACCGCCAACGGCGTGCTCCGGTACGCAGACTACGAGGTCGCCGCCGTCCTCGACCGCGACCGGCCTGGCGAGCGTGTCGCCGACCAGCTTCCCGACGTGCCCGACGCGCCGATCGTGGAGTCGTTCGCGGACGTGCCCGGGGAGGTGGACGCGCTGATCGTCGGGATCGCGCCCATCGGCGGCGGCTTCGACGAGTCGTGGCGCCCCGACGTGCGCGCGGCCATCGAGGCCGGCTGCGACGTGGTCTCGGGTCTCCACTACTTCTTGAACGACGACGAGGAGTTCGCCGCGCTCGCGGCCGAACACGGCGTCGAACTGCGCGACGTGCGCGAGCCACACGACGGCCTCACCGTCGCACAGGGTCGTTCGGACGAGGTGAGCGCCGACGTGGTGCTGACGGTTGGCACGGACTGCTCGGTGGGGAAGATGACGGCGACGATGGAGATCGTCGAGGCCGCCCGTGAGGCCGGGATCGACGCGTGCGCGATCCCGACCGGCCAGACCGGGATCATGATCGAGGGGTGGGGGAACCCCGTCGACCGCGTCGTCTCGGATTTCACCGCCGGCGCCGTCGAGGAGATGATCCTGGAGCGGGGCGACGAGTACGACCTGCTCGTCGTCGAGGGACAGGGCAGCATCGTCCATCCCGCCTACTCGGCGGTCACCTGCGGCATCCTCCACGGCGCGATGGCGGACGAACTGGTCCTGTGTCACGCCGCCGGCAGGGAGGCGATCCACGGCTACGAGGACACCGCGCTCCCGCCGATCGAGGAGTACGTCGACCTCTACGAGTCGCTCGCGGCGCCCGTCCACGAGGCCGAGGTCGTCGCCGGCGCGCTCAACACCGCCGGCATCGCGGACGACGCGGCCGCCCGGGAGGCGGTCGACGAGTTCGCCGACGAGATCGATGCGCCCGCGACGGACCTCATCCGCTTCGGCGCCGAGGCGATCGTGGAGGCGATCCGGTGATGCCGGGGCCCTCGCTTTCGGCCTCGTTCGAGCGCGTCTCGCTCCCGCTGGAACACGACTTCACCATCTCCCGGGGCACCACTGTCGCCGCCGAGAACGTGATCGTGCGTATCGAGAACGAGGACGGCACGGTCGGCGTCGGCGCTGCCGCACCCTCCGCCCACTACGGCGAGACCGTCGACACGGTCGTCGCGGTGCTGCCAGACCTGCTCGCCGAGGTCGAGACCATCGGCGACCCGCACGCGCTCGCGGAGATCGAGAAGCGCATGGGGGCGGTCGTCGCCGACAACCCCGCCGCTCGCTGTGCGGCGAGCATCGCGGTTCACGATCTGGCGGCGAAGCGACTCGGCGTTCCTCTCTACCGACTGTGGGGGCTGAACCCGGCGGACGCACCCGACACTTCCTACACCATCGGGATCGACGACACCGAGACCATGCGCGGGAAGACCCGCGCGGCCGTCGAGGCGGGCTACGGCACGCTGAAGCTGAAGCTGGGCACCGACCGCGACCGCGAGGTCGTCGAGGCGGTCCGCGAGGAGGCGCCCGACGCCACCCTCCGTGTCGACGCCAACGAGGCGTGGACCCCCCGCGAGACCGCCCGCAAGAGCGAGTGGCTGGCGGATCTGGGCGTCGAGTTCATCGAACAGCCGGTCCCCGCGGGCGACCCGGGGGGGCTGAGAGACGCTTTTGAACGCTCGGTCCTCCCGATCGCGGCCGACGAGTCGTGCGTCACGCTGGACGACGTCCCACAGATCGCCGACCGCTGCGACATCGCGAACCTGAAGCTGATGAAGTGCGGCGGCCTGCTGGAGGCGAAGCGGATGGTCCACGCGGCCCGCGCACACGGGCTCGAAGTCATGCTCGGCTGCATGGTCGAATCGAACGCCGCCATCGCCGCGGGCTGTCAGCTGGCGCCGTTTCTCGACTACGCCGACCTCGACGGAAGCCTGCTGCTCGCCGAGGAGGCGGACCCCTTCGAGGGCGTGCCGATGGACGAGGGACGGATCGACGTGGCGGCGGTCGACCGACCCGGGACGGGCGCGGTTGAGCGAGACGAGGGCGAGCGATAGCGAGCCCTCGATGCGAGCGGGGAGCGAAGCGACCCGCGAGCGAACGGAGCGGGCGGTCGAACGGATCTGGGACCGCGACGACGAACGGACCGTCCGTCGGCCGCGACTACTCCCCGACCAGTTCCTCGTACTGCGCGCCGGTCTGCTTCAGCGTCGCCGTCGAGTACAGCCGCTCGTGTTCGAACGGGAGGTAGTCGGCGGCCAACTCGTCGATCTTCGCGTCGACGGCCTCGGCCTCCCGGCCGTGGACCATCGTGAAGAGGTTGTACTCCCAGTCCTGCTCACGTCGGCGCGGCCGGTGGTAACACAGTGTCACGTACGGGAGTTCGCCCACCGACTCACCCAACTCGTCGAGGCGGTCGTCGGGCACGTCCCACACGACCATGCAGTTGTTCCGGAAGCCGGTGACGATGTGGTTGACGACGCAGCCGATCCGCTTGATGCAGCCGTCCGCGAGCAGGTGCTCGACGGCCGCGAGCACGTCGTCCACGTCGGCGCCGACGGCGTCGGCGATGTCGCGGTACGGCGTCGCGGTGAGGGGGAAGCCGTCCTGGATCTCGACCAGCAGCGCCCGCTCCAACCCGGAGAGATCGCCGGTCGCGTTCTCGGAGATGCGAGTCGCCCCGGCGTCCGTCGAGTCGAGCGACTCTCTGGCGAAGGCGTCGTCGTTCCAGACGGGGAACTCGAGATCGATGTAGTAGTCCGTCAACATCGGGAGGTTCAGCACCCCGCAGCCGGTCTGTTCCTCGATCTCCGCGAGGATCCGATCGCGGGTCTCGCGACTGGCGGCGGTGACGACGAACCACTGGTTCCACTCGTGGTCGCGGCGGTAGTTGTGGTTCACCTGTCGGTAGCCGTTGATCACCGCCGCGACCTCCTCGAAGCGGTCCTCCGGCGCCGAGACGGCCGCCAGCGTCGACGACCCGATCACCGGCGGGTTGAGCACCGCGCCGAACCGCCGGAACACGCCGCGCTCGCGCAGGCGTTCCACCCGCTCGAGCGCCTCGTCCTCGCCGACCCCGAGATCGTCGGCGACGACCCGGAACGGTCGCTCGGCGACGGGGAAGCCGCTCTGGTAGTCGTCGATCAGTCGCGCGTCGACGTCGTCGAGGCCGGCCCGCCAGTCGTCGACCGCGTTCGTGTTCGCGTCCGCGCCATCGCCCTCGGCGCCACTCATTAACCGTCGTAGGGACCGGCGGCACCTACCGGTTTCGCTCGTACTCGCGCCCGCAACCCCGCCCGCGACGTTCGGGGGATCGGGTGGTTTTTGCGCCGCACGCACCTGGGATCGGGTATGGCGAAGGCGACCACCGAGGAGGATGAGACGTTCGGCGAGTGGCCGCTCAAGCGGCTGATGACTGAGGTCTGCGGCTCCGGCCCCAAGTCGGCCGACGACATGACCCGCGCACAGGCGACCGAGGCCATGCGCCGGATCTTCGCGGGCGAGCCCGACCACACGACGCTGGGTGCCTTCTGGCTGGCCAACCGCTGGAAGCGCAACAATCCCGAGGAGCTGGCCGCGTACGTCGACGAGATGTGCGCGCGCGTCGAGTACGTCGAGCCCGACGCCGACCCCATCGACTGCGGCGCCAACTACGACGGGAAAGGCGAAACGGCGATCCTCGGCGCCGCCGCGGGCATCGTCGCCGCCGGCGCCGGCACGCCCGTCGTCGTCCACTCCGGTGACCGCGTCCCGACGCAGAAGCAGGACGCCTACAAGCACGTCCTCGACGAGCTGGGGATCGCGACCGAGCTGACGCCGCGCGACTCCGCGGAGATGGTTGACGAGACCGGGTTCGGCTTCTACTACCAGCCGGCGTTCAACCCCGCGATCGACGACCTGTGGGAGCGCCGCGACATGATGGGCGTGCGCTCGTTCGTGAACACGATCGAGACGCTCGCGAACCCCGCGGGCGCCTCCACGCACCTCGGCTCGTTCTACCACCTCGCGTTCGCGAAGAAGGTCGTCGACACGTTCGTCGACAGCGAGTTCCACGACCTCGACCGGGTCATCATGTTCCAGGGGATGGAAGGGTACGACGACATTCGCCCCGGCTACACAAAGGTCGCCGAGTGGAACGCGGGAGGCGACGCGGACGGCGACGGCGGCAGCGAGAGCGACTCGTTCACCGACTACGAGATCGAGACGCCCGAGTACGGCATGGACTTCGAGGAGGCGGATCTGGAGGTCGACGACGTGGCGGTCGACTCCGCGACGCTCACCGAGGAGGTCGTCACCGGCGAGCGCGACGACCACTGGCGTGACGCGGTCGCGCTGAATGCGGCGTTGCGCATCTACGCCCGCGGCGACGCCGACGGCATCGACGAGGGGATCGACCTCGCGCGCGAGGCGATCGACGACGGCTCTGCGGCCGACGTGCTGGCGGCTCTGCGCGAGTTCTGAGAAGCGCGGTCGAGCGGGGCGAGGGCGAGTGATAGCGAGCCCTCGTTGCGAACGGCGAGCGGCGCGGCCGTGAGCGAGCGAGACCGCGGGACACAGCGGAGCGACACATGGACCGTCCCGCCCGTGAACGAGGCGCGGCCGTGGTTCTCACCGCTGAGACGCGGCGCCAGAGGTTTATTATCGGTCGCGCGTCCCGTTCACCCAGTATGGCCGTGGGACCGGCGAGCCTGTACCAGCTGTTCTTCCTCGCGGCCAGCGCCGTGGTCGTCCTGCTCGCGCTCTCGACGTACGTCCTCGGCAGGCTGATCGGCCACGACCGTGCGCTCGGTGCGATGCTCGCGCTGGTCGCGATCTTCACCGGCGTCGGCGCGGGCTTCGGGCTGCCGGCGTCGGCGGCGACGCTCCCGCTCGCGCTCGGGTTCGCGTTTCTCTACGTTCCGGTCGGCGTCGGCGGACTCCTCACGAAGGTGGGTTCGCCGGCGCCGTGGCGGGAGGTGTGTCGCCTCCTCATCGGCGGCTGGATGGCCGCGCTCGTCGTCGCGCTCGTCACGCAGGCGGGCGGCGCGTCGCTGCCGGCGCTCATCGGCTGGACGCCCGGACTGCTCGGCGTGGAGTGGTACGTCGGCTTCCTCGGATATATGACGCTGCTCGGCGTCGTCGCCGGCGGCGTCACGCTCGTCCTGCTCAGGCGCGGCGACGGCGAGGCGCAGCCGGTCGCAGTCGGCGGCTGACCCGCCACGGCCGGTCACGCGGCCCCGACGCCGCGTTCTGCGTCACTCGATCTCCCGCTCCTCGTCGTCCAACCGGATCGCGATGCCGACGAGCGTCTGGCCCGCGGTGACGGTCGCCTCGCGGGCGACCGAGTAGACGACGCCCGAACGGTCGGCGGTCGCCTCCTGGAGCACCTCGTAGGTCGTCGGGTCGTACACTTCGCCGACGTACTTCCCCTCGACGACCTCGTCGCCGATAGCCAGGTCGGCGGCCGCGCGAAAGAGGCCGGACTCGCTCGCGGTCACCCGCCCGAGGTGGTTGCGCGCGCGGGTGCCGTCCCACGCCGGCACGGACGCCTCCTCTCCGTCCCGGTCGTCGAGGACGCCGGCGTGCCGGAGCGCGCGCGTCGTGCCGTCGACGCCCGCCTCGATGGCGTCGTCGACGAGCTCCTTGTTGTGCGCGAGTTCGGGCGTGATCGATGGGATCCCTTCGCGGGTCGCGGCGACGCGGAGCTTCCCGCCGAAGTTGCGGCTGGCCCACTCCTCGTCGGCGTCCTCGCCCGCGGACTCCGCGAGCAGGAGGTCCGTGCCGAACGCCTCCGCGAGCCGGCGGCAGTCGTCGTCGCCGCGGAGGTACACCGTGTGGGTGAGCATGTCGCGGCTGCCGGTGTGCAGATCGACGATGAAGTCGGCGTCGCCGGCGTACGCCCACAGCGTCGCCGCCATGCGCTCGTGGAGCGTGCCGTCGGGGTCGCCGGGCCAGCAGCGGTTCATGTTCGGGTTCACCGAGTCGTACGCCTCCGGCGTGGTGTACGAGACGGTGTCGAACGTGAGCGGGTCCGCGACGGGGACGACATGGGCCGTCCCCGCCAGGTCGGCGGCGACGAGGTCGTCGTGGAGTTGGCGGCACACCGCGGCGCCGTTGATCTCCCGACCGTGCTGGGCCGCCTGGACGTAGACGGTCGGGCCCTCGGCGGCGTCGGCCCCGGCGGTCCGGTCCGTGTCGTCCGCGCCGTCGGCGCCGGCGTCGCCCGCCGACTCGGGCGCGTACGTGTGAACGGTCGTCTTGAGTGCGACGCCCGAGGGGAGGCGCGCGAGTGTGACGCGCTCGGCTTCGTGGTCGGCCATGGTTCACTCTCCCGGCCCTGCGGCTTGTAGCTGTGGCCCGCCGCCCGGCGACCGCCCGCCCCCGAAGTCGAACGACTTTCCCCCCTCCGCGGTCTGGATGGGGGTATGAGCGACGACCTGCCACACGTCACGCTGCACACGACCCACGGCGACATCGAGATCGAACTGTACGCCGAACGCGCGCCCCGGACGGTCGAGAACTTCCTCAACCTCGCGGAGCACGACCCCGCCGCCGGCGAGGAGCCGGCCGTCGGAACGACGACGTGGGAGGACCCCGAGTCGGGCGAGATCCGCGGCGACTCGCTGTTCGAGGGCGTCGTCTTCCACCGGATCATCTCCGAGTTCATGATCCAGGGCGGCGACCCGACCGGCACGGGCCGCGGCGGCCCCGGCTACGAGTTCGACGACGAGTTCCACGACGACCTCACCCACGACGGTCCCGGCGTCCTCTCGATGGCCAACTCCGGCCCGAACACGAACGGCTCGCAGTTCTTCATCACGCTGGCGGCCCAGCCGCACCTCGACGGCAAGCACGCCGTCTTCGGCAAGGTCGTCGACGGGATGGACGTGGTCGAGGAGATCGGCTCGCTGCCGACCGGGCGCAACGACGAGCCCCGCGAGGACGTGGAGATCGAGGGCGTCACCGTCGACCGGTAGATCGCGACGAGAGCCCAACAGGATAGCTGAACAGCCACGCGGGGAGCTGATCCCGTTGTTCTCACGAAGCGCCCAACGTCGTCGAATCACTCGGTACCGATATCCGAACTTCGTGTCTGAATCCCGGTTTCGACACCCGAATCCTATCTCCGGTCGTGAGTGCGGATTCGGAATCGTCTGGCCCCGTTGAACTTCCGTTGCTGAAACAGTTGGCGTGCTCCGGTACGTACAGTGGACTCGCTGACCGACTCTGTGGGCTAGTAGGGGCCAGTCTACGATTCAGGCGCTCGCCACGAGAGGACGACCCCCGCGACGGCAAGCATCCCCGCGAAGGTGAACGCTGAACTGTACGACCCCGTCCGATCGATGAGCCACCCCGTGAACGCGGGTGTGAGGAACGCACCGGTGATACAGGCGGTCACCAGTATTGAGAGCGCTGTTCCGGTCCGTGTCGTCTCGACCACCTCGCGGACATAACTGTAGAAGATACCGATGGAAAGCTGGACGGTGAAACCGGCCGCGACGAGCAGCGCGACGAGGAACCCCACTTCCGCGGTGACGCCGATGCCGACGACTAGGGGTGCGGTGGAGAGGAACGAGAGCCGAATAACGGGGCGTCGACGACCATCGAGGAAGCGATCCGAGATGACGCCCCCGCCAGCCCGCGAGACGATTCCTACGGCCGGGAACAGCGCGACGAAGAGGCTGCTCATCGTCAGCGAGAGGGTAAACTCCTGAGCGAGGTAGGTCGGCATCCAGCTATTGAAAAAGAGGAAGAGCGAGTAGGCGAGAAATCCGAGCACGGAGCCGTAGGCGACCGCGGGCTGGCGGACGACGCCGAGTAGGTCGGTGAGCCCCGGAACTGAACGCTCCACCTCGGCGAAGTCCGTGCGCCAATAGCCGACGAAGAACAGAACGAACCCGCAGAGCGTCGCGATCCCGAACCCGAGGAAGTTGGCGGGCCACCCCCAGCGAACGGCGACAAGTGGACCGAGGAGTTGCCCAATCCCGAGCCCAGCGGGCGCACTAGTCGTGAAAACGCCCAGCGCTGTCCCCTGGGCCCCGTGGGAGAACGCACGGCCGACGAGGTTCGCTCCCGTCGTCCAGACGGCTCCGATGGCGATGCCCGCGAGCGCCCGCGAGCTCACGAGTGACCAGAAGTGCCCGTCGAGTCCGGCCTGCCACCCCCAGACGCCGGCAACGGCGATCAGGAGGGTAGCGGCCGTTGCCACCGCGAAGTCGCTCGTTCGGTCGATGGCCAACCCGACGCCGAAGTTCGAGAGGGCCCACGCCGCGAACGCGGCGCTCACCACCCAAACGGTTAGCGCGGGTCCGGTCCCGAACGTTTCCATCATCGGCGGGAGGATCCCCGCGGGAACGATGAGGAGAGCGTTGGCCGCGACGCTCAACAGCCACGCACCGGCGAGACACCCCCACCGCCCGCTTGTCCCAGGGGACCCCGTACCGTCGTCGACCATCTCCGTGGATTTCCATCGGTCACACTGAAAAGTATCTGGGTAGCTGCAACCCCGAACGAGCCGTCCGGATTCAGGCCCGTGATGGGCTTCCTTGGACTGTTGTCTGTTGTCTTTGTTGAACGCTGGGTGATCTCGCGGACAGAATCAAGGATCACATGCGTCGGGTCGGGTCACTTCGACGCCCGGTCCGCCACCGCGTCGGGCACAGGGCTGTCGGCTCGATCGCGCCGATGCCCACGTGGCGCCGGCGAGTGTGAGCCCGCCGCCCGCGAGGACGGCGCGTCTGCTCGGGGAGGAGCGGTCGGGGACCATACGAGTCGGGTGCTCGGCCGCGGCGCAAGTGTCTTGTCGTGGCGGGCGCGCTCGGCCTACACACCGCGCAGGAAGTTCTCGATCACGTCGTGGCCGACCGCTGTCAACACCGACTCGGGGTGGAACTGCACCGCCTCGATCGGGTGCTCGCGGTGGCGCACGCCCATCACCAGCTCCTCGCCTTCGCCGGACTCGGTCCGGCATCCCTCCGCGTGTGACGCGGAGACGTCGTGGTCGGTCGTCGCCGTGACGGCGAAGCAGTCGGGAACCTCGGTGGCGATCAGCGAGTGGTACCGCCCGGCCCGGAAGCCCTGCTCCAGTCCGGCGAACACCCCCTCCCCGTCGTGGTCGACGGGGAACGCCTTCCCGTGGATCGGCTCGGGCGCGTGGCCGACGGCGCCGCCGTACTCGTAGACGGCCGCCTCCAGACCGAGGCAGACGCCGAGCGTGGGAACCTCTGGAGACAGCTCCCGGAGCACGGGCATCGTTACGCCCACGTCGCGGTCGTTCCTCGGGTGGCCCGGTCCCGGCGAGATGAGCAGCGCGTCGGGGTCGGTGTCGCGGACCGCCTCCAGCGTCGCGGCGTTCTTCAACACCGTGATGTCCGGAGGCTCGCCGTCGATCCGGAGGTCCGAGACGTACTCCACGAGGTTGTACGTGAACGAGTCGTAGTTGTCGACGACGGTGACGTTCACTCGTCCACCTCCGAGGTCGCAGCGGCGTCCGCGGCCGTCCCGCCCGTGCGGATCCGGTCGACGGCGTTGAGCACGCCCGCCATCTTCTGTTCGGTCTCCTCGAACTCGCTGGCGGGGTCGGAGTCGGCGACGACGCCGGCGCCGGCGCGGACCGTCAACTCGTCGGGGGCACCGTGCTCCACAGTCGCCGTCCGGATCACGATGGCGAAGTCGGCGTCGCCGGTCCACGAGTAGTAGCCGACGCCGCCGCCGTACACGCCCCGCGGCTCCGGTTCGAGGTCGTCGATCAGCTCCATCGCGCGCACCTTCGGCGCTCCGGTGAGCGTGCCCGCTGGGAACGTCGCCCGCGTCGCGTCGAAGGCGTCCGCGTCCGCGGCGAGCGTCCCCGTCACAGTCGACTCGATGTGCTGGACGTGGCTGTACTTCAGGACGTTCATGAACTCCTCGACGCGGACGCTGCCGGCCTCGCTCACGCGGCGCACGTCGTTGCGCGCGAGGTCCACGAGCATCGTGTGCTCGGCGCGCTCCTTCCCGTCGGCGAGCAGTTCGCCAGCGAGACGGCGGTCCTCGACAGGCGAGGCGCCACGGCGGATGGTGCCCGCGATGGGGTTGGAGACGACGCGGTCGCCGTCAACCGAGACGAGCGTCTCCGGCGAGGCGCCGATCACCGATCGGTCGCCGTGGCGCAGGAGGTACATGTACGGCGAGGGGTTCACCGCCCGTAGCGACTCGTACAGGCCGAGGTCGTCGACCTCACCCTCCAGCGTCCGCGTCCGGGAGACGACCCCCTGGTACACCTCGCCGTCGAGGACGGCCTCCTTCGTCTCGCGGACGGCGTCCTCGTACTCCTCGCGCGGGCCGGCGGTCTCGCGGTCGACGCGGACGCCGCCCGCCTCGGGCGGGTCGGCGTCGCGCAGGGTCGCCGCCACGTCGGCAGCCTCGTCGGCGAGGCGGTCGTACACCGCGCCGGGGTCGTCGTCGGGGCCGACGATCGGGGTGAATACCAGCGAGACGCTGTCCTCCCGGTCGTCGAACGCGAGCGTCCGCGTCGTGAGCACGAACTCGGCGTCCGGCACCACCGGGTCCGGACGGTCGACGCCGACCTCCTCCAGCCACAGGTCGTACACCGCGTCGTACGCGAGGAAGCCGACGAAGCCGCCGTCGAGCGTCTGGCGGTCGTTATCGGGGAAGCCGACGCGCGTCACGTCGGGCAGGGCCGCGCGCACCCGGTCGACCGTGTCGCCGGCGTCCGGGCCGCACACGTCGACGTGGTCGGCGGCCGGCCCCAGCCGCTGGAGGTCGGTGCCGTCGGGGCCGACCGCGATCACCGCCTCGGGGTCGTAGCCGACGAACGAGTAGCGCGCGTGGCGCGCCGCGGTGCCGTCGGTGCCGCCGTCGCTCCTCGCGTCGTCGTCGGCGCCGCGGTCGCGGCCGTGACCGCGCGAACTTGGCGCGAACGCGCCGTCCGGGTCGCTGGAGGCGACCTTCTCGGCGCTCTCGAGCAGGAACGAGTGGTCCGAGCGGTCCGCGAGCGCGGCGTAGGCGGTCAGCGGCTCCACGTCCACGTCGAGCGCCGCCGTCGCGTGGACGACGCACGGACCCCCGGCGTCGGCCGACTCGACGAGGTCGACGAACGCCTCGCGCGAGCGCGAGAGGACCGCGTCGCCGTCGGTCGACCGCCCCCGTCCGCCCTCGCCCGCCTCGCTCACTCGTACACCTCCTCGGCCTCGCCGAGCGCGCGCCCGGCGTTGCGGACGAACCGCGAGACGGCCGCGTGGTCCTTCGCGCCGGGCGAGCGCTCCACGCCGGAGGCCACGTCGACGGCGAACGGTTCGACGGTCGCGGCGGCGTCGACCACGTTCTCCGGCGTCAGCCCGCCCGCGAGCACGACCGGGGAGACGAGGTCGCGACGCAGTTCCGCGGCCGCCTCCCAGTCGCCCGTCTCGCCGGTACCGCCGCCGCCGTCCTCGTCTGTGGAGTCGACCACCAGCGCGTCGGCGGCCTCGTCGAGTTTCCGCGCCCGTTCGGGCTCGTCGTAGTCGACGACCGGGATCACCTTCGTCTCGGTCTCCGCCCGGATGTAGCCGATCTCCTCGGGCGAGAACTCGCCGTGGAGTTGGACCACGTCCGGCGTCACGGTCCGGACGGCGTCGACGGCATCCTCGGGCGTCTCGGGCATCGTCACCAGCACCGTCGTCAGGAACGGCGGCGCCATCGACGCGAGGTCGGCCGCCTGCGCGAGGTCGACCTCGCGCGGGGAGTCGACCGGGATCGCCGAGATGACGCCCACGGCGTCGGCGCCGGCGTCGGCGACCGCGCGGAGGTCGGCGCCGTTGGTGACGCCGCAGATCTTCACGCGCACCATCAGCTCCGGAGCGCCTCGAACGTCGCGGCGGCGTCGCCCTCGTCGATCGCGTTCGCAGCCACCGCAGTCCCCTCCTCGATCGAGTCGGCGAGGCCGGCGACGTGGATCGCCGCGCCCGCGTTCGCGAGGATCACGTCCCGCTTCGGGCCGGTCACGTCGCCGCGGACGATCCCCGCCAGGTCCTCGGCGTTCTCTTCGGGCGTGCCGCCGGCGATGTCGGCGACGGGCGCGCGGTCCAGGCCGAGATCCTCGGGGGTGAGCGTGAACTCGGTCACCTCGTCGCCGTCGACCTCGGCGACGGTCGTCGGCCCGTGGAGGCCGATCTCGTCGGCGCCGTCGCCGTGGACGACCAGCGCGCGCTCGACGGGCATGTGCGTGAGCGACTCGGCGATCATCGGGACGAGGTCGGGGTCGTACACGCCGAGCACCTGCGCGTCGGCGCCCGCGGGGTTGGTGAGCGGGCCGAGGACGTTGAAGATCGTGCGCATGCCCAGCTCCTTGCGCGGGCCGATGACGGCCTTCATCGCGGGGTGGAACACCGTCGCGAGCATGAAGCCGATCCCGTCGCGCTCGATGGCGGCTTCGACCGCCGGCGGTTCGGCGTCGACCTCGACGCCCGCCACCTCCAGCACGTCCGCCGAGCCCGACGACGACGAGACGGAGTAGTTGCCGTGCTTGGCGACGGTGACGCCCGCGCCCGCGGCGACGATCGCCGACGTGGTCGAGACGTTGATCGTGTCGTAGTCGTCGCCGCCGGTGCCGCAGGTGTCGACGAGCGGGCCGGCGTCGGGGTCGATCGTCCGCGCGGCCTCGCGCATCCCTTGCGCGAACCCGGCGATCTCGGCTTCGGTCTCTCCTTTCGCGCGCAGCCCCGCCAGCAGCGCGCCGATCTGCGCCTCCGTCGCCCCCTCGAACACCGCCGTCGACGCCGCCCGTGCCTCCTCGACGCTCAAATCCTCCCCCTCGGTCACGCGCTCGATGTAGTTTTGGATACTCATTGTAAACCACCGTTGTCGGTGTTGGTCGTACGATGTACGAATGTGTGCATCGCAATAAGGCTGTCGCGGCCGATCACGACCACCCGGCGGACGTACTGGCCGCTCTCAGGCCGGGATCGTCGGCGAGCGCGTCCGCTCGTCGATCCATGGGGTCGCTACTCGTCGCCGCCTGCGCCGTCCACCGGGAGGGTCTCCACCTCGGCGGCGAGACGGGCGGCGTCGGCGGCGACCGTTTCGTAGTCGACGCCGGCCTCGTCGGCGACCGTGCGCAGGTGCGAGGCGAGCAGCGTCAGCGCCTCCAGGCCCGCCCGTTCGCCCTCGCTGCGGCGCGCGGCCGTGGAGTTCACCCGCTCGCCGCGCACTACCCCGACGTGGAGCGCGGTGATCGCTTCGGCGTCGCCGTCGAGCAGCGCGCGCGCGGTCGCCAACTCCCGCTCGAACGCCGCGTCCTCGGCGGTCACGTCCCCGTCGTCGGTCGGCTCGTCGATGTCGTCGCTCACGGCCGTCGAGTGGGGGAGCGGAACGAAAAGCGGTCGGGTGCGGCCGAGTTGGTTCTGGCCGCGGCGGTCACGTCACTCGCTCGGGCGCGGGCGCGCGGTGAACAGTGTCGGGACGATGCTGAACGGCTCGTAGATGGACTGGTGGCACGGGCAGTACACTTCGTTGGCGGCGTTGAACTTCACGCCGCCCTCGGACTTCCACTTCGGGACGCAACAGAAGTGGGTGCACTTGTTGAGCCACGCCATGAACCCCTGCGCGGTGGACGCTTGGAGCCAGGTCTGCACGTTCGAGGGCACCTCGTACGTCTCGCCGTCGGCGCCACGGGCCTGGCCGTCCTCGGCGAGCTGTTCGATGACCGGCGACCGGAGGATCGTGACCGGGATCGTGTCCTCGGTGTCCTGCGAGCGCCAGTTGCCGGTCGCGGGCTTGCCGAGCCCCTGGACGCCGACGCCGTTGCCCCAGCTCTCGTAGTTGGAGAACAGGTCGACGTTGAAGCGGTCGCCGGCGCTCATCTGCTCGCTTTGCCACTGGTAGGCGGGGCTGGAGCCGACGTGGAAGTAGTTCTGCGACTCGTAGGTCGGTTGGATCCCCTGATACGTCTCGACACCGCAGTACTGGAACCACTCGGAGGAGTACGTCTGCCCGCCGAGTTCCATCTCAGCGACCTTGATCTGCACCCCGCCCTGCGTCTCCGTTTTGACCTCGGGCCAGACGCCCTTAATCAGGCCGTCGGAGTCGATCTCGACAGGGATCTGCGGCATCCCCCGCGGCGCCGGCCCGTCGGTGTTCTCGATGGCCATCGCCTGCGTCTGCCCGCCACCCTTCCCCGGGGAGGTGGTGAGGCTGTTGACGGCCGCCGACCCGGTGGCCCCGACGCCCGCGAGGGCCGCCCCGCCCACGACGCCCTTGACGAACCGGCGACGACCGGACTCGCCGGGGTACTTGTCGTCGTCTGCGCTCATAGCCGTCTCTCGGTGGGCGCCACGCAAAAGCCTGACGAACGGCCGATCCCGGGCCGTCTTCCGTCGGTTCTGGCGCGCGCCGACGGGGTGGTACGAACCGCCGCTCGCCCACCGGCTCTCGTTCGGGACGGCTTCTTTCCGACTCGTTCGGATCCGGTCCTCCCGGGAGCGCTCGGGAGCACTCTACACCCCTCATAGCGAGGTATTTGACGCGAGGGCCGCTCGTATCCACCGGCGACCGCGTCGCGCCGACCCGGTCCGCCAGTTCCGTGTCCACAGCCCGCCGGGTGCCGCAGCCACCCCCGGTTGGGCGTTCCGAGGTACTCGTCGATCGGCGGCGCGTCCGCCGGTTCGACAATCTACTTACTCGATCGTGAAGGAATTTCTCGCAATATTGCCCACTACCGGGAGCGTTGTGACCCCTGGAGGGCATGAGACTGTATGTCATTCGACGCGCGGGATGTCGGTCGCGACATCCGCGAGTTGGCCGCGTTACTCGGCGAGGTGCTCGAGCGACAGACATCGACTGACGCGTTCGACACCGTCGAAGAGGTCCGACGCGCCTCCATCGATTACCGACGCGGCGACGCTCCGTCGCGCGACCCGGTTCGCGACCGGCTCTCGGGGCTGGACTCGGAGACGACCCGGACGGTCGCGCGGGCGTACGCCGCCTACTTCGAACTCGTCAACGTCGCCGAGGAGCGCGAGCGCGTCCGGGCGGTCCGCCGCGGCCGGGCCGAGGGCGACCTGGGAGACGGCCTCGACCGAACCGCCGAGGCGCTCGCGGCGGTCGACGCAGAGACCGCCCAACAGGTGCTGGAGGACGTACGGGTCGTCCCGACGTTCACCGCCCACCCGACGGAGGCGCGCCGGAAGACGGTGAAAGCGAAGCTCCGACGGGTCGCGGAGATCCTCCGCGATCTGGACGAGCGCCGGCTCACCGACGGCGAACTCGACGAGTTGGACCGCGACCTCGAATCGGAGGTCGAGACGCTGTGGTCGACCCGGCAGGTTCGTCCCCGTCGACCGACGCCGACCGACGAGGCGCGCGACGTGCGCTGGTATCTGGAGAACACGCTGTTCGACGTGGCCGCCGAGGCCGAGGCCGCGCTCACCGACCGCGTGGTCGAGGCGCACCCCGACCTGGACGCGAGCGACGCGGCCGACGCGGCGGGCACGCTCGACTTCCGCTCGTGGGCCGGCTCCGACCGCGACGGCAACCCCTTCGTCACGCCGGAGGTGACAAGCGACACACTGGAGGCGCAGCGCGAGGCGGTGCTCGACCGCTACGTCGACGCCCTGACCGACGTGCGGGGCGCGCTCAGCCACGAGGGCGAGCGGCTCGACCACACCGACGAGTTCGAGGCGCGCGTCGCCGCCGACCGCGAGGCGGTGCCGGCGGTCGCCGCCGACGCCGACGAGCGCTACCCCGAGGAGCCGTACCGCCGCGCCGCCACCGCCGTCCGCGCCCGCGTCGAGCGCGTCGACGACCTGCGCCCCGGCGGCTACGACGACCCCGACGACCTCGTCGCCTCGCTTCGGGCGCTCGCGGCCGACCTGCGCGCGAACGGCCACGAGACGACCGCCGCCGAGCGCGTCGACCCGCTGGTGCGGCGCGTCGAGACGTTCGGCTTCTCGCTGGCGGCGCTTGACCTGCGCGACCACCAGGAGAACCACACCGAGACCGTTGCGGACGTGCTCGCGCGCGAGGGACTCGACTACGAGGCGATGGACGAAGGCGAGCGCGTCGCCGTGCTCACCGAGTCGGTCGTCGACGATTCGATCGGCAGCCTCGACTCTGGGGAGGGGCTCTCCGAGACGAGCGAGCGCGTCTGCCGACGGTTTCGGGCGCTGGCCGACTGGCACCGCGAGTACGGAGAAGAGGCAATCGACGCCTACTGCATCTCCATGACGGAGGAACCGTCGCACGTCCTGGAGGTACTGTACCTCGCGGATCTGGCTGGCGTGGTCGACCTCCCGGACCACTGCGGGCTCGACGTGGTGCCCCTGCTGGAGACAGCGTCGGCGCTCGCGAACGCCCGCGATATCCTCGGCACGCTCGTCAACAACGACGCCTACGGCGCGGCGCTGTCGGCCCGCGGCGACGTGCAGGAGGTGATGCTCGGCTACTCCGACTCCAACAAGGAGAACGGTCCGCTCGCGGCCGCGTGGGACCTTCACCAGAACGCGCGCCGGCTCGCGGAGGTCGCCGACGATCTCGGCGTCGAGCTGCGGCTGTTCCACGGCCGCGGCGGCTCGATCTCCCGCGGCGGCGGCCCGATGAACGAGGCGATGCTCGCGCTGCCGCCGGAGACCGCGACCGGGGAGATCAAGTTCACCGAGCAGGGCGAGGCGATCGCCGAGAAGTTCGCCAACCCCCGCGTCGCCGAGCGCGAACTGGAGCAGATGCTCGACGCGCAGGTGCGCGCCCGCCTTCGTGCGCTCCAGGGGAACGCTCAGGAGGTCCACGACGAGTGGGAGGCGGCGATGGACGCCGCCG
The DNA here is from genome assembly GCF_900129775.1 of Halobaculum gomorrense. Taxonomy (GTDB): domain Archaea; phylum Halobacteriota; class Halobacteria; order Halobacteriales; family Haloferacaceae; genus Halobaculum; species Halobaculum gomorrense. Next base: position 271,721 of record NZ_FQWV01000002.1, read on the forward strand.
GCGAGGGCGCGCGCGCGGCGTATCAGGACCTGCTGGAGACCGACGGCTTCGTCGAGTTCTTCGAGACTGCGACGCCGATCACCGTCATCGAGGACCTCAACATGGGATCGCGGCCGGCCTCGCGGTCGGGCGAGCGAACCGTCGAGGACCTCCGCGCCATCCCGTGGGTGTTCTCGTGGACACAGAGCCGCGCGATCCTCCCCGGCTGGTTCTCCTCGGCGTCGGGACTCGACGCGTACCTGTCGGACGGCGGCGACCTCGACACGCTGCGGGAGATGTACGAGGAGTGGCCGTTCTTCCGGACGACGATCGACCACATCGCGCTGTCGCTGGCGCGCACGGAGCTGGAGATCGCCGCCGAGTACGCCGACCTCGCGCCCGAGCACCTCCGCGAGGAGTTCTTCGCCCGCATCGAGGCCGAGTACGAGCGCGCCGTCGAACTGGTCCGGGAGATCACCGGCCACGACGAGCTGGTCCGCCGCGAGTGGCTCGCCGAGAGCCTCCAGCGCCGGAACCCCTACGTCGACCCGCTGAACCTCCTGCAGGTGGACCTGCTCTCGCGGACGCACCTCACCGAGGCGGAGGAGCGCGCGCTGCGGCTCACGGTGAAGGGGATCGCCGCCGGAATGAAGAACACCGGGTAGCCGCCGGTTCGGCCGCGGTCAGTCGGTTGGTCCGCCGGCCCTCTCCGCCCCAGTACGCGCAGCGCCGTCTCCACCGCGTCGGCGCCGAACAGCGTGACGGCCGCGACGACGACTACCGACAGCGCCGCCCACAGGACGCCCGGCGGCGGCTCGCCGGTCGCGAACCGAACGAGTGCGCCGCCGAGCACCGCGAACACCACCGCGATCGCGAGCACTTGCCGGGACGCCGGTCCGACGGGCCCCGCCCGTCCGCCATCTCCGTTGGAGGATCGTCGCATCGTCTCGGAACGATGTCCGCCTCCGAATTAGACATCGGCCTCGTACGGAGTGAAAATAAAAGTGGAACCGCGATCGGGTACGGTCGGTCGAGCGCGGGCGGCCGACGGCGGTCGTGGATGGGGCCGGCGCCAGCGGTGACCGTGGGTTTCAGGCGTCGATCTGGTTCCAGGGCGCCTCCTCGAAGTCGACGATGCGGTGTTGCTCAGAGAGGCCGTCGATGGTCGCGACCTCCTCGTCGGTCAGCTCCAGCTCCGTCGCCGCGAGGTTGTCGCGGATGTGCGCCTCGCTCGTCGCCTTCGGGATCGCAGCGAGTTCGTCGTGGGCGAGCAGCCACGCGATCGACACCTGCGCGGGGGTGGCGTCGTGGGCCTCGGCGATCGCGGCGATCTCATCGATGTCGGCGACCTGATTGCGCGCGATGGGGCAGTAGGCGACCAGCCAGTAGCCGGCCTCGCAGGCGTACTCCCGGAGTTCCTCCTGCTGGAGCATCGGGTGGCACTCGACCTGGTGGGCGAAGATCTCCACGTTGAGCTGCTCGCGCGCCTCGTCCAGCTGGTCCGGGCGGAAGTTCGAGAGGCCGACCCGGTCGACGGTGCCCTCCTCGACCAAGTCGTTCAGCGCGCGCGCCGTCTCCTCGGCGTCGTAGCTGTTGATCGGCCAGTGGACGTACAGCAGGTCGATGGCGTCGACGCCGAGGCGTGCGGCCGACTCGTGGGCGGTGTCGTAGGCGTCCTCGTAGCTCAGGTTGTCCGTCTGGAGCTTCGTCGCGACGAAGAGGTCCTCGGGGTCGCGGCCGGCGGCCTCGATCCCCGCGCGGACGAGCGCCTCGTTCTGGTAGCCCTGGGCGGTGTCGATCGCCTCGTAGCCGGCCTCGACGGCCGTCCGGACGCTCTCGACGCACTGCGGGCCGGTGAGCTGGTAGGTGCCGAGGCCGAACCGCTGGAAGTCGGACATACTCGACGCTTCGCGGCAGCGGCCCTCAAGGCGTCGGTGTCGGCGGGCGCCGTCGGATCGGGAGACGGATCCGGGGATCACCCGCGCCGACCGGATTTTCGGAGGGCGAGAATCGGCGCGCTCGGAATGCGGTCCGAGTTAATGGTTCGTGCTAACGTTTATCACCCTAAACGATCGCGTATTCGGTGTACCGCATGTTCGAACGGTTCTCACACGGCTACTACCTGGGCGAGCTGTACGTGCAGCCCAGCGGAGACGACGGCGCGGCGGCGATCAAGCGGGCCGACCACGAGCGCGTGAACGAACAGCTGTACGCGGACGAGGAGGGAATCGCCCGACTCGACAACCCGCTCGTGATGAAGGTCGGGACCAAGCACTTCCCGGTCGTCGGCGATGACGACGTACCATCCGGGACGCTCGCGCTCCCTGAGTCGTCGGTGCCGGCGGACCTCAAGTTCCGCTTGCCGGGCCGCAGCGAGGTGTTCCTCGCCGACGCCGAGCATGCCGGCGATCTGCTCCGGTTCACCGGGTGGGAGGGCGACACCGGCGACCCCGTCGAGTACGCCTGAGCGACGGGGCGGCCCCGTCCGTGCCGCCACCCGATCCCCGCACCGTTTTTGCCCCGGGGGCTCGCCGACTCGCGTATGATCGACCGACTCCTCGGCCGCGAACGGCTCAAGAAGCGCATCGCCGAGTTGGAAGAAGAGCGCGACGATGCCGTCGCGCGCATGGAGGCCGAGGAGGAGCGACGCGCCGAGGCCGCCCGCAAGCGCCAGGCGGCCGAAAAGCGGGTCAACGAGCTGGAGACGCGGATCACGGAGCTGGAGGACCGCCTCGAGCGCGCACAGCAGCGGGAGGCCGACGCCGACGCCGGCGTCGAGTTCCGCGGCACCGAGGCGCTTCGACCCGGCCGCCGCGACGAGGTGCTCGCGCGCCTGCGGAGCGTCGAGACCGCCCCCGAGGGCGCGCTGTCGGCGTTCGTCGCCCACGGCGGCGACGTGCCCGAGGCGGTCACGGACGCGCTCGGTGAGCGCGCGTCGCTGGTGCGCCGCGCGGCCCCGACGCTGGTGTACGTCGACGACGCGGGGCTGGTGTCGTGCGCGCTGGAGCCGCCGATCGACCCCGAGCCGTTCTGCGAGTGGTCCGACGGCTTTCGGGTCGAGGAGGGGTGGTTCCGCCCGACGGGGCGGTTCGCATTCGGGCTGGCGCGCTCGGACACGTTCGGCCTCGGCGTGTACGAGAGCGACGAGCGCGTCGCCATGCAGACGGTGCGCACGGACGTGATGGACGAGCACGACAAGGGCGGCTTCTCGCAGGCGCGCTACGAGCGACTGCGCGAGGAGCAGATCGACGAGCACCTCGACGAGTGCCGCGAGGCGCTGGCGGGGCTCCCCGCGGATCTGGACCACGTGGTGCTGGTCGGCGAGACGGGGATCGTGAAGCGGCTGGCGGAGCACGCCGACTACACCGCAAGCAGCGACGCGACGGGGAAGCCGGAAGCGGCGTTGGCGGAGGCGTTCTCGGGGTTCTGGACGGCGCGGCTGCGGCTGATTTGACGGGAGTGACCGAACCGGCGCCGGGTTCGGTGTCGTCGCGGTGGGGTGTCGTTGCGGTCGGATCAAAGACGGCTCCGATGACCGGGGCGGCGACCGCGGGAGCTCGCATATCTCTCGTGGCCCCTCCGGTCCCGTCCACGGCGACGGCACCGCGGCCACTCCCTCCCCAGCCGATTCCCTCGGTCGTGGCGCTCACGGCGTACTGCGTACGCCGTTCGCATCGAGACCTCGCTCCGCTCGGTCTCGCACTCCTCGGTCATCCCTCGCGCGCGTCCGGCCGACACGGAGGTCGACCGGCACGCGCCACCGCGGGGCCTCGGGCGTCGACGCCTCAGCAGGAACAGTAGTACTCGCGGTCGGCGAACTCGCCGGTCAGGTACTTCACCGCGGGCGCCGGGTCGCTCGGGCGGTAGACGCCGGTCGTCAGTTCGTCCTCGCTCGCCTCGAACTCACCCGACAGGATGCTCGCCCAGTCGGCGTCGGAGAGCACGTCCCAGAACGCCTCGTCGGTGAGACAGCGCTGGAGGTAGTCGGGGAGGTACACCCAGCGGGCGTCTCGGGGGCCGCCGTCGCGGACCGTCGCCTCGTACTCGGCGCCGTCGACGGCGTCGGCGTAGGCGGCCATCGGGAGGTTCGCGCCGGCGGCGACGGGCATCGAGATCCACTTCCAGGGGCGCGTGTTCACGTCGAGCAGCACGTACGCCTCGCGGTCGGTGTCGTAGACGAACTCGGCCTCGCTGATGCCGTGGTACCCCGTCTCCTCCAGCACCGTCAGCGCGTGCTCGCGCACCGCGGGCTCCTCGACGCGCTCGACGAGACAGGAGCTCCCGAACGCGGGGTAGCGGACGGCGGCGTTGCCGACGACGGCGAGGGGGTCGCGGTCGGCGGACTCGGGCGGCACGTAGCTCGCGAGCGAGGTGTCCCGGCCGACCTCCGCGTTCACCTTCTCTTGTGCGAGCACGGTCGCGTCGTGCTCGCGGGCCTCTGCGACCACCTCCTCGAACGCCTCGCGGTCGTCGACCTCGATGACGTTGGTGCCGAATGCCTCCTCGAACTTCCGCTTGTGCGCGGGCTTGACGACGAACGGGAACGCCAGCGCCTCGACGATCTCGTCGACGCCGACCGCGCCGACCTCGTACGTCTCGGGGTAGGGCACCCCGAGATCCGCACACAGCGCGTAGAGGTTCGCCTTGTCGAGCACGCGCTCGACGCCCGCCAGCTCCGAGAACGGCAGGCGGACGCCGTCGGGTTCGGTCTCGGCGAATCCGCGCACCCACTCGTCCATGCAGGCGAACGCGACCGGGTCGTGCTCCAGCGCCGCTGCGATCCGCTCCACGTCCGCTCGGAAGCCGTCGAGGTCGTCCAGCGGGTAGGTGACGAGGCCGGCGTAGTCGACGGCCTCCGAGGGGGGCGCCAGCCCCGAATCGGTGCGGTCGAGCGCGATCACGGGCACGTCGTGGGCGGCGAGCGCGCGGGCGACACTCACGCCCGTGATGTGCGCGTTGGCGACCAGCGCCGGCGGGCGGTCGAAGTCGACGTTCGAGAGCGCGTCGACGAGCGCGTCGGTGTCGTGGACGGTATCGGCCATGCGCGGCCGTTCGGGCGAGCGGGCTAAAGCTCCGCGTTCGCCGGCGTCGCCTGCCGCCGCCGGTGACGGCGTCGCCGCGCTCGCGAGCACGGCCCGACGGCCGGGACCGCGCGACCGGGACGACGCCGGCCGGCCGGCCGGACCGACGCCGCCCCCGCTCCGCGAGCACGCCGCTTATCCGGGCACCGGCCCTGTAAGTGGGCATGAACGACACCGACGACACCCCGGACGAGGGCACCACCGACGACTCCGCACTCCCCGGACGCGTCCGCCGCGCCGCCCGCGACCACGATGCCGTCGACGCCGGGGCCCCCGACGATCCTCCCCACCCCAACGCCACCCTCGCGGTCACCTCCACGCCGTTCGAGGCCGCGGTCGCCGTCGCGGAGGCCGACGACGGCCGCGTCGCGTTCGACGTGACCGTCTCGGTCCCGACGCTGTCGGCCGTCGCGGCCGAGGAGGTCGCCGACGTGGTCGAGGACGGCTGGCTCGACACCTTCGAGCGCCGGATCGCGATCATCGGCGACGTGACCGCCGCCGGCCACGATCTGGACCCCGCCGTCGAGCGCCGCGGCGACGAGGTCACGGTCACCGAGTCGCTACGCGACGTGAACGAGCGCCGCGGGCTGAACGACGCCGTCGCCGTCGTCGACTTCGTCGAGGGGACGTACGTGCAGGGGGTGATCCCGGGCTATGAGTACGGCGAGCCCGTGACCGGCCTGATCGGCCGCGCGCGCGCCGCCGGCGGCGACGAAGGGACCGGCGCGTTCTGAGGCGCCGCGACGGCGTCGAGGCGGACGCCTCCGGTCGGACCCCGGCGCTCACCCCATCGCGATGTACGTCTGCGTGTCCTCGACGCCGGATATCGCCTGGACCCCGTCGGCGGCGACGCGCTTCACGTCGGTCGGGTCCGCCACGTCGACCTTGACGACGAAGTCCATGTCGCCGGCGACGATGTGGGCCTCGGCGACGCCGTCGAGGTCGCGGATCGCCTCGCGGATGCGGTCGGCGTCGCCGGAAGCGGCCTTCACCATCACGTACGCGACGACCATTCAGGCACCACCTCCCGCGCTCGCGGCCGAGGCGAGCGTCCCGCCGGCGTCGTCGCCGACGAGCAGCTGGCGCACGTCGTCGAGCACGTCGAAGTCCGCGAGGACGGCGACCCGGTCGCCCGCCTCCAGCGAGTCGTCGGGCAACGGGATCCCCATCGGCTCGCCGCGCTTGCCGAACGCCAACAGCCGCGCGTTCGCGGGCAGTTCGACCTCCGAGAGCGTGTAGCCGCGCATCGGCGAGCCATCGGTGATCGTGAACAGCAGCACCTGGAGGTGCTCGGCGATGTCGGCGATGGCCTGGATGTTGCCGCCCAGCAGGGCGTTCTTCGCGCCGATGGCACCCAGCCGCTCGGGGTAGATGATCTCGTCGACCTCGTCGGCGTACTTCTGGTAGATCTCCTCGCGGTAGTCCTCGTCGATGCGCATCACGGTGCGGCAGCCGTGGTGCTTCGCGATCATGCACGCCGCGAAGTTGACGTTCAGATCGCCGGTCAGCGCCCCGATGGCGTCGACCCCCTCGACGCCCGCCTCCGACAACACCTCTTCGCGGGAGCCGTCGCCCTCGACGACGGTGAAGCCGGCGGTTCGGGCTCGACTCGCTCGGTCCGCGTCTCGCTCGACGACCGTCACATCGTGCCCCTCCTCGCGGAGCACTCGCGCCGTGCGCAGTCCGACGCGGCCCCCGCCGATGACGATGAATCGCATGTGCTACCGATTGGCACGGGAGACTATAATGCTATCTCCGACGCGCAGGAACGCTTTTTACCGTGGTACTTGTTCACACACATATGGTTCATGCGTTCGTGATGGTGAAGGTGGACGGCGACGCGGACACCGGGGGCGTCGCCGACGCAATCTCGGGGATCGAGACCGTGACCGAGGCGCACGTCGTCGCGGGCGACTTCGACGTGGTCGCGGAGGTCGACGCGCCCGACATGTACACCGTCCTCGACACCGTCGCAGACGCGGTCCGCGGCGTCGACGGCGTCACCGACACGCGGACGTACGTGTCGATGACCGAGTGAACGTCTACCACCGAGTGAACGATCGCAGGCGGGCCAGGTGAGCGGGACCATCGAGGTAGGTGTCGCGTAGCCGGGGTCACCTGTCCAGTTCGTACGTCCCGGGAGTCACCTGTCCAGTTCGTACGTCTCGGGAGTCACCTGTCCAGTTCGTACGTCTCAGGGTGCTCGTCTGCGGCCGCGCGGGCGGCCTCGCGCTGTCGACGCACGTCCCCCGACAGATTCGCGTACAGCGAGTCGAACACGTCCTCCGGTTCCGGTCGAGGGACCGATTCCGCGGTCTCGACGGCCTCGGCCAGTTCCTCGTTCGCCGCCTCCGTGACCTCGTCGACGAAGTCCCCGTCGACGATTCTCTGATCGCGACACCACTCGGCGAACCGGTCGAGGGGGTCTCGCAGGCGCCACGCCGGCATCTCGGGGTCGCCGTCGCGGTACTGGCTGGGGTCGTCAGCCGTCGTGTGGGCCCCCCGGCGGTACGTCAATGCCTCAACGAGCACGGGGTCGCCGTCGCGGGCGCTCGCCAGCGCGTCCGCGACGACCGCCCGCGTGGCGAGCGGGTCGTTGCCGTCGACGCGCACGCCCTCGATGCCGTAGGCGTCGGCTTTGATCGCGATCGACTCGCTGGCCGTCTGGCGCTCGCGGGGCAGCGAGATAGCCCAGCCGTTGTTCTCACAGAAGAAGACCGTCGGGGCGTCGAACACGCCCGCGACGTTCAGCCCCTCGTGGAAGTCTCCCTCCGAGGTCGCGCCGTCGCCGAAGCACACGAGCGCGGCCCAGTCCTCGTCGCGGTAGGTCGCGGCTATGCCCGCGCCGGCGGCATGCGGGATCTGGCTGGCGATCGGGACCGCCTGGGGGAAGACGGGGAGGTCGTGATCGGAGTGGTACTCGGGGAAACCGCGCCGGAACAGGAGGATGTCGCTCATGGGAACGCCGCGGGCGATCTGGAGCGCGTTCGAGCGGTAGGTCGGGAACAGGTGATCGTCGTCGCGCATCGCGTGGGCGGCCCCGACCTGCGCGGCCTCCTGCCCCTCGTACGGCGGGTAGCCGCTCATCCACCCCCGCCGCTGGAGGGAGAGCGCGCGCTCGTCGAACTGGCGGGTGCGGACGATGTCGCGAAGCGCCGCGCGGGCGTCCTCGGTCTCGAAGCGCGTCTCGTCGAGGTCTCGGGCCCCGACGATCCGCGTCACGTCGTCGCTCTCGTCGCTCATGGCCGCACCTGCCGCGCCATCCGGCATAAATTGCGGCGGGACGGCCGCGGGGGTGAGTTCGAGGGCCGTCGATGTCGCGCCGCCGACACCGCCAGTCCCCGACAGGCCAAAGAGCGCCCGCGCCCTACGCGCGGTATGGCCTCTGCGCTCGCGCTCGTGCTCACCGTCGTCGCGCTCGCGGTGAACACGCTCGTCGTCGCGGTGCTCTCGCGCTTCTTCCGCATCCGACTGAAGACGCAGTGGGGCTGGGTGACGTACACGGTGCTCGTCTCCCCCGTCGTGCTGGTTGTTCTCGGACTGGTCGAGGGGGTGGTCATCCGCTCCCCGCTGTTCGAGGGCGCCGCGGGGCTGTTTCTCGCGGTGTTCGTCGGCGTCCCGCTCGCGCTGGGGTTCACCATCGACCTGCTGTACGTTCCCCCGCCCGAGGAGTACGACCTCCCGGCGACGGAGTGAGGCCCCGCCCGACTACCCGTCAGACCGGTTGTCGCTCCGTCGCGCCTCGTCGATCCACGCGGGCGGCGCCGCCGCGGTGTCGTTCGTCGTCACGCGGAAGCGTTCGACCGTCCGCGCGGTGACGCGGCCGTCGCCGGAGCCGTACGTCGCGACGTAGCGCAGTTCGTACTCGCCGACGACGCCGTCGTCGGTGACGTACGCGACGACGCTGACGTCCTCTATCGGTCGCCGACCGGAGCGGGCGAGCCGGTCGTGCCGAGCGCTGAGCACGTACAGCCGCTCGGCGCCGACCGAGATCGTATCGGAGAGCCGGAGGTTCGTCCCGTCGAACGCGGCGAACAACACTCCCTCGCCGCTGTCGTCGACGCTCGCGACCGCCGGCGGCTGGCCCGGGACGACCTGGTAGCTGACGGCGCCGTCGTCGTCGACCGTCCGGAGGGCGGTGACGCTCCCGTTGGTCCAGAACGCGAACGCGCGGATCGGCGGGGTGGTCTCCCCGGGCGGGGAGCCGCGTTGCACGTAATCGAATCCGAGTCTGTCGCCGGCACTCTCGGTGACGCTGCGGCGCGTCGAGAGCACGGTGCCGTTCGCGGCGGTGACGGTTCGTCGGAACCGAACGGTCGAGTTCACGCCGCGCAGCGCCCGGTCGTGGGCGGTCGCGAGCGTCGCCACGTCGACGCCGGTGACGGCCACGCCCGGCGGGTAGTCGGGCTCGGGAGTCGGCGTCGGCGAGGCCGTCGGCGTGTTCGCGAGCGCGGGGTTCACGGTCCGGCCGCCCGCGCCGCCGCCGGGCGCGGCGCCGCAGCCGGCGAGGACGACGGCGACGGCGAGGACGAGCGCGGCGGCGGCGCGGTGCATTACCGTCGGCACGTGCGCGGGGCGGATAAGTCCGGGCGTGCCAGCGACCGGCGACCCGTGCCGACCACGACGCCCCGGATTGTCAGCCGGACGCGCTGTCGGCGTCGCCGTCGCCGCCGGTTCCCGTCCCGCCGTCGGCAGTCGCGTTCGCCAGCGCGCGATCGACCCACTCCGGCCGGGGGACGGTCGTCGATCCGACGGCGGTTGTCCGGAGTTCGACCCTGACGACGCCGGGGTCGCCGCCGAGGAACACCTCGTACCGGAGCGTCAGCGACCGAACGACGCCGTCGGCGCCGATGCGCGCGCGGAGACGGACCTTCCGTCGGTCGGGGAGCCCGGCGCGTTCGAGCCGGCCCGCCGTGGCTCGAAGGACGGTCACGCTCCCGGCGTCGGTCGGCTCGGTGCCGGCGTAGACAGGGTCGGTGTCGAGGAAGGCGGCGTACAGCCAGGCACCGCCGGTCGGGTCGAGCCCCGCCGGAACCCCCGGGTCGTTCGGGTGTCCCTCCAGGCGAACGGCGCCCTCCCAGCCGACGCGACGACTCGCGGCGGCGGTGGCGTTGGTCCAGTGACTCGACGTGAGGCGGTCGTCGCCGCGGAGGCGTTCGACCGTCGACAGCGTCCGCGAGCCGGACACGAGCACGCGGGCGCGGCTCCGCTCGACGGTGCCGTTCGGTCCGGAGACGGTCCGTGTGATCGTGACGGTCCACGAGTCGTTCGCCAGCGCCGCGCGGTGGGCGTCGATGACGCGCTCGATGTCGACCCCGTCGCGGTCGACGCCGGCAGGGAACCCGCCCGGGGGCGTCGACGCCGCCGTCGGCGTGTTCGCGAGTGCGGGGTTCACGGTCCGCCCGTCGCCGTCGCCGCCGGGCGCGGCGCCGCAGCCGGCGAGCACGAGGAGGAGCGCGAGCGCGACGGCCGCGGGGCCGCGGCGCCGGCGGACCGAGCCACGCTCGCAGGCGAACACGCCAGTACCACGGGTCGAGTGGGCAAAAACGAAGGGGTGGGTGGCGTCGCCGGGATCGCCCCGATCCTCGCGCGGTCGCCTCAGTCACGGTCGCCGTCGCGGTGCGCGTCGACGAGCCGCGCGACGGCGTCCTCGACGGCATCGATCACCGCCTCGGGGGAGCGACCGGCGTCGACGCGGACGAACCGCTCGGGCTCGGCGTCGATGAGCCGCTCGTAGTTCGACTGCACCTCCGCCAGGAAGGCGGTTCGCTCGTACTTGTCGGTCGCGCCGGCGCGCGCGGCGGCGGTCTCCGGGTCGACGTCGAGGTAGATGGTCGCGTCGGGCTCGCGCGTGAACGCCCCGTGGACGCCGCGGATATACTCCAGGGGCCGGGCGAGGTCGGCGTCGGCGAGCATCGCCGCCTGGTACGCGTACCGGGAGTCCGTGTAGCGGTCGGAGATCACGAGATCGCCGTCGGCCAGCGCGGGGCGGATCACGCGCGAGAGATGATCGGCGTGGTCGGCGATGTAGAGGAACAACTCGGCCAGCGGGTCAGCGTCCTCCTTGGCGATTGACCGGTAGACGGCGTCGCCGTACCACGAGTCGGTCGGCTCGCGGGTGAACGTCGCCTCGGGGTACGCCGGCCGGAGCGCCTCCCAGGCGGTGGTCTTCCCGCTCCCGTCGAGCCCTTCGAGCGTGAGGAGCATCTGTCGGTCGTGACTGGTCCCGCCGGGGATTTACCGCTACCGCTTGCGCGCGACCCGCCGGTCGCCGTGCGGCCCCGTAGCGGTCCGGCTCCACGTCATTCCCGCGGCATCCGATGTCGCCTGTCGCGTCGCGTCACACGACGTACGTCGTCACGAGGAGGAAGACGCCGGCGGCGACGGCCGCGATCAGCGCCACCCGCCACGCGATGCTGAGGACGATCCGGCCGACGAACAGGACGACCAGAAACCCCATCAGCGCGAGGAACACGGTTCCCAAGGTCGAGTCGAGCGGTCCGGGAAGTTGCAGGAGCGCGGTCGAGGCGGCGAGCGTGAGGGTCTCCAGGGCGAGCATGCCACCGCCTTCTCACCCGACTGTGGTATCCCTTTCCCTCACGTGTCGGACAATCGAAACGAACTGCGATGTCGACTCCGCGGTGCCGGGCGTCGAGGGCGTCCTCCGCGTCTGTGCCTCTCACGATCCCGGAACACCGATGCCGTCCCCCGGTTCCGCGGTCGTCCCCGCACGTGATCACTTTCACTCCGGTCTGAACACGCTTATACTGCCGCTCGTATAACGTCGATACGGACCCGATCAGACCCGTTCAGACTCACACCGGTAAGCTGCGCCTACATCAAGCGAGTTTGAACTAGCACAAACCGACCGGAACCCACGCCGTTTATTTGCGTGGCTCCGGTACCGAACGTCCGTCCGAACCTACAATGAAACGCCACGACACCCACACCCACGTCTGCCGATTCGGCGGTCTTACCGAGGAGGAACGCGACGAATGAGTCGCGCCGACCTCGACGCCGACGAGCTCGAACTGCCGATCAAACGAACCGAGGGCGACACGCTCGAAGACCGCCTCACCTCCAACGCCTACGACAACATCCTGCCCGCCCGCTACCTCCGCAAGGACGCGGACGGCAACCCCGACGAGACGCAGGAGGAGCTGTTCGAGCGCGTCGGCCGTAACGTCGCGCTCGCGGAGGCGGTCTACGAGGCCGACGAGCCGGTCACCGTCACGCCCGCCCAACTCAAGCCCGACCACCCCCGGCGGGACGAACTCGCCGAGGAGGTCTTCGGGAAGGGCGTCACCGCCACCGACGAGGGCTCCGAGACCGAGCTGACCGTCTACAACGTCAACAAGTTCGCCTACGAGACGGTCGTCCCCGAGCTCCCCGACGACGTGCGCGACCACGTCGAGGAGACCGCCGACGAGTTCCAAGAGCTGATGGAGCGGCTCTCCTTCATGCCGAACTCGCCGACGCTGATGAACGCCGGCGACGAACTCCAGCAGCTCTCCGCGTGTTTCGTCGACTCGCCGGACGACGACATCGACGACATCCACCAGACCGCCAAGGAGGCCGCGCAGGTCTTCCAGTCCGGCGGCGGGATGGGGTACGCGTTCTGGAAGCTCCGCCCGTACGGCGACGCGGTCGGTAGTACCGGAGGGATCGCCTCCGGACCGATCACGTTCATGCGGACCTTCGACCAGATGTGCGAGACGATCGCGCAGGGCGGCGCCCGACGCGGCGCCCAGATGGGCGTCATGCGCGTCTCGCACCCGGACGTGATCCAGTTCATCCACGCGAAGAACAAGGACGTGAGCCTCGCGAACACGCTCCGGCTCAACGACCCCGACGACTTCACGCACACGTCGTTCGCGGACGCGCTGGACGAGGCGCGCGAGCTCATCGACGACGACGGCAAGGTGCCCAAGCACCTCCGCAACGCCGTCGAGGGTCACCTCTCGAACTTCAACATCTCCGTCGGCGTCACCGACGACTTCATGAAGGCGCTCCAGAACGGTGAAGAGTTCACGTTCACTAACCCCCGAACCGAGGAGCCCCACGTCGCCACCCCCGAGACGAAGGAACTGTACGAGATGTTCGGCCTCGGCGAGCACGTCGAGGTCGGCGAGACCCTGTCGGTGCCGGCCGCGGACCTGTGGGAGCACATCGTCGAGGGTGCCCACGAGAACGGCGAGCCCGGCGTCGTCTACCTCGAACGGATCAACAAGCTCCACAGCTTCGACGTCGAAGAAAATCCCGAGCACAGAATTCTTGCAACAAATCCCTGTGGCGAGCAGCCGTTGGAAGAGTACGAGGCCTGTAACCTCGGGCACATCAACCTCTCCACGCTCGCGGACCTGGACGCGCCCGACTGGCGCGTCTGGTCGGCCGAGCACGGCGACGAGTACGACTCTGAGTCCGCGGCCGTCGAGGCGTTCCTCGAGGACGCCATCGACTGGGCGGAGTTCGACTACCGCATCGAGATGGGGACGCGCTTCCTCGAGAACGTCGTCACCATGTCGGACTTCCCGGTGCCGAAGATCGAGGAGAAGGTCCGCGACATGCGGAAGATCGGCCTCGGCGTGATGGGCCTGGCGCAGCTGTACATCCAGCTCGGCGTCCGCTACGGCTCCGAGACCGGCAACCTGATCGCCGAGGAGCTGATGACCCACATCAACCACGGGTCGAAGGCCGCCAGCCACGACCTCGCGGAGGAGCGCGGGGTCTTCAACGACTGGGAGGACTCGAAGTACGCCGATCCCGTCCGCTACGCCGACTGGTTCGAGCAGTACGTCGGCGAGGACCCCGAAGACTGGGCGGATGGCTACCCGATCCGCAACCACAACACGACGACCATCGCCCCGACGGGCACCACGTCGATGGTGGGCAACACCACCGGCGGCTGCGAGCCCATCTACAACGTCGCCTACTACAAGAACGTCTCCGACGACGTGCAGGGCGACGAGATGCTCGTCGAGTTCGACGACTACTTCCTGCGCACGCTGGAGGCGAACGACATCGACGTCGACGCCGTGAAAGCGGAGGCACAGGAGCAGATGGCGAGCAACGAGTTCGACGGCGTCGACGGGCTGGAGACCGTCCCGGACGCCATCGGTGAGCTGTTCGTCGTCACCGGCGACCTCACTGCGAAGGACCACGCGGGCGTGCAGGTCGCCTGCCAGACGGGCGTCGACTCGGCCATCTCGAAGACGGTCAACGCGCCGAACGACTCCACGCTCGAGGACGCACAGGAGGTCTTCGAGTACATCTACGAGCACGGCGGCAAGGGCGTCACCTACTACCGCGACGGCACCCGCTCGAAACAGGTGCTCACCACCCGCGCCGACAACACGGAGTTCGCCGACGAGAGCGAGGCCGCCGAGGCGCTCGTCGAGCAGATCACCGACGTGTTCGGCGGCATCGAGGGCTTCCTCGACAACGAAGACGTGCAGGCCGCCCTCGACGAGGAGGTCTCCGAGCTGCTGGAGGCCGCCGACGAGCGGACCATCAACATCGACTACACCGAGAAGCGCGCCCGTCCGGACTCCCTGCGCGGGGTCACCCAGCTCATCGAGACCGGCTACGGGAAGATGTACATCACCATCAACGAGGACCCCGAGACCGGCGAGCCGTTCGAGCTGTTCGCCAACATCGGCCACTCGGGCGGCTTCACGAACTCCTTCACGGAGTCGCTGGCGAAGGTCATCTCGACGGCGCTGCGCTCGGGCGTCGACCCGCGCGAGATCGTCGACGAGCTGCAGGGCACCCGCAGCCCCAAGATCGCCTGGGACAAGGGCGAGCAGATCCAGTCGATCCCGGACGCGATCGGCACGGCGATGCGCCGCTACCTCGACGACGAGGTGGAGAAGGGCTACCCCGAGCAGACGAGCCTCGACGAGGTCGGCACCGACGCCGACGCCGTCTCCGGCCCCGAGGCCGACGGCGGCGCCGCAGTCGACGCGAGCGCGGACGCGACCGCGCCCGGGCCCGAGGACGCCGGCGACGTCGAGCAGACGACCGACGCGGTGGACGAACTCATCGCCAACGGCGAGTCGCCCGAATGTCCCGACTGCGGCAGCATGACGCTGTACTACTCCGAGGGCTGCAAAACCTGCGAGAGTTGCGGGTGGAGCGAGTGCTGAGTGAGCGTTAAGCCGGGATTAAGCGCCAACCCTTCCGATATTCTCTTTCGCGCGTCGCTGGAGACCGAGCAACTGCTATTCTCGTCCGGCGCGTACCGATCGGGCACGCCTACCGCGGAGACAAATGGTGTCGAGACGTACTACGAGCGCCGCGGCGACGGCCCGCCGGTCGTGTTCGTCCACGGGGCGGCCGTCGACCACACGCAGTGGGCGCCGCAGTTCGACGCGCTCGGCCTCCACCGACCCGTCGTCTGCGGGCTGTCGATGGGCGGGTGCATCGCGATGACGTACGCCGCGCGGTACCCCGACGGGCTGTCGGGACTCGTGCTCGCGGACACCTTCGGTCCGGTGCCGCTCACCCTCGGCGAGCGCCTCCAGCGCGCGGCGCTTCGGCTCACGGTCCCGCCCGCGCGGCTGCTCGGATACCAGCGCGTCGAGCGCGCGATGGTGTGGCTCCAGGAACGCGTCTCCGGCGAGGGCGTCGGCGGCGACTACGACCGGATCGAGGCGATCCGGGAGTCCGGGCCGCTGCTGGCGACCGAGGAGTTGGCGAAGGTGATCCGGGCGCTGTCGACGTTCCACCGGACCGAACTCGACTACGCGGGAATCGCCGTCCCGACGCTCCTGCTGTACGGCGAACACGAGGCGACGTTCGTCCGCCGGCAGATGCACAGCCTCGCGGTGGTGCTTCCGCACGCGACCCTGCTGGTCGTCCCGGACGCAGGCCACGCGTCGAACCTCGACAACGAGGCGTTCGTCGACGGCGCAATTCGCGGTCACCTCCGGCGCCTGTGGCCCGAACACGACCCGAGCCACGAGGGCGCGGCTCCGCCGCCGTCGAGGCCGGACGCCGGCGACTGAGCCGCCTGCGGCCACGACGGGACGCGCGGTCGCTTCGGTCGAACCGACCCGGCTCTCGGGCGCGGTCAAACGTTCGGCGTCGACGGCCGCTGCCGGGGCGAGTCGGCTGCGGAGTCGACGACGGGGAACCGCACGACGACCGTGGTTCCCCTGTCCGTGTCGTCGACGGTCACCGACCCGCCAGACGCCTCGACGATCCGGCTGATCAGCCACAGCCCCAGGCCGTTGGCCTCGTCGAGCGACCGCTCGTCTCCCACGAGGACCGCCCGGTCGACCGCGGAGAGCCCCGGCCCGTCGTCGGCGACGCGGAGGTCGACGGTCGAGCCGTCGTCGGCGACCTCGACGCGCACGTCGAGGAAAGGAGAGTCGGCGTCGGCGTGTTCGATCGCGTTCTCAATCAGGTTGTCGACGGCCGACGGGAACACCGAGACGGCGGCGATCGTGACCGGCGACTCCGGAATCCGCACGTCGAGCCGCACCTCGGGGTGTTCGGCCCTGACCTGCTCTACCCGTTGGCGAACCACGGTCGCCAGGTCGAACCGCCGTACGGCCGGTTCACCGTCCGCGAGCGTCTCGGCGAGCGCGGCCTGTTCGGTCACCTCGATCATCCCGTCGGTTCGCGCGGACAGCACGTCCAGTGCGTCCCGCACGGCCGGCGAGGCGTCCTCGTCGAGTTCCTCCCGAAGCAGGCGCAGGTAGCCGTCGATCACCGAGATGTCATTCCGGAGGTCGTGCCGCAACACCCGGTTGAGCACCTCGACGCGCCGCTCGGCCGCCCGGCGCTCGGTGATGTCCCTGAACACGAGCACGGTCGCGTTCGTGCCCTCGAGCGACCCAACCGAGGTGGTGAACGTCCGGCGCACGGACGCGCTCGCGTCGTCGGCACCGGTCGGCGTCCCCCGCGCCGGCTCCGTCGTCGCGTCGTCCGACCCGGAGGATCCGACCGACCTCGCGGGCTCGTCCACGTCCAGCGCGACGGTCACGTCGTCCGTACCGCGGCCCGGACAACGCCTGACTACCTCGACGAGGTCCGGCTGCGACCGGAACACCTTCTTGACCGGGCGGCCGATGGGGTCCCGGTCTGCGAACAGCCGCGCGGCCGCCGCGTTCGCCGCCCGAACCGTCCCGTCGCCGTCGACGATCACCACCGGGTCGGAGAGGTGGGCAACGATGTGGTCTTGTGCGACCGCGATCGAGTCGAGGAGCCGATAGCGGGTGATCGCGACGCCGGTGAGGACCGTGGTCACCGAGAACAGCACCGGCGTGAAGTCGATCGGCGGGCCGCTGGCGGGCCGGGCCGCGATGCTCGCCACGCCGGCGATCATCGGCAGCAGACCGGCCCCGAAGACCGCGAGACGGCGCGACCGGGTGACCCCGGTCGAGCGACGCCAGCTGCGCGCGAGCCGCCAGAGGACGTACGTGTTCACCGCGAACGACCACAGGAGGAACAGCCCGAACCCGATCCCGGGCGTCACCGTCGACCGGACAACCTCACCCGTGGTGAGCGTCACGTCGGCGTAGATCAGTTTGTGGGCGGGGTTCGAGACCGCGAGCAGGGCGAACGCCAGCGGGACGCCGGAGACGACCGGGATCCGCCGGCGCGTGAGCCAGCGGTCGTCCCCGGCGACCGCGAACGCGAAGACCGGCCACGACGCCCCGACGAGCCCCGTCCCCAGCCAGAGGAGGTCGTTGAACGCGAGGATCACCGGGAGGGTCGACGCCCGCAGCTGGAGCGCGTACGACCACGACCACAGCGTCGCGCCGAGAGACAAGCCGAGGAAGCCGACGACCTCCGGCCCGCCGAGCGACACCGGCCGCCGCCACAGCACGAGCAGCAGCATGCCCGCCGAGGCGGCGCCGCCGAGCACCAGCAGCGGGACGACAACGGAGATGAGTGTCATGTGAGTCGAGGTACGTCAGTCGGTTCGAAGGTGTCCGTCGAAGCGGTTCCCGATGGCGTGGTGACGTATACACCTCTCTCACGGGTGCCGAATTTAAAAATAACGTCCGATCCCGCCCCGCCACCCGCCCGGGGGCGGCAAACGAGACCGAGCGCGACCGTGTCGGCGACGACGCCGGCGATGGCGTCGGCGAAGGCTGTCCGTCGAAGCCGACAGCAACATCTGTTCGGGTGCGGCAGTTTATCAGGGCGGACGCCGACCCCGAGGTATGAGCAAGCAGGAGCCGTCGGAGCGCGACCGCGCCGACGACGCCGGCGACGACGCCGCGGACGCGGACGCGTTCGCCGGCGAGAAAGACGAGTCCCTTCGAAGTCGCGAGGTGACGGCGGGCGCCGAGCGCGCCCCGCACCGCGCGATGTTCCGCGCGATGGGGTACGACGATCAGGACCTCTCCTCGCCGATGGTCGGGATCCCGAACCCCGCAGCCGACATCACGCCGTGTAACGTCCACCTCGACGACGTGGCCGACGCCGCCCGAGAGGGGATCGAGGACGCGGAGGGGATGCCCATCGAGTTCGGGACGGTCACCATCTCCGACGCCATCTCGATGGGGACCGAGGGGATGAAAGCGAGCCTCGTCTCCCGCGAGGTGATCGCCGACTCGGTGGAGTTGGTCTCGTTCGGCGAGCGCATGGACGCGCTCGTGACGGTCGCGGGCTGCGACAAAAATCTCCCAGGCATGCTGATGGCGTCGATTCGGACTGACCTGCCGTCGGTGTTCCTGTACGGCGGGTCGATCAAGCCCGGCGAGCACGAGGGCCGCGACGTGACCGTCCAGAACGTCTTCGAGGGCGTCGGCACCTACGCCGAGGGCGACATGAGCGCCGAGGAACTCGACGACATGGAGCGCCACGCCTGCCCCGGCGCGGGCTCGTGCGGCGGGATGTTCACCGCGAACACGATGGCGAGCATCTCGGAGGCGCTCGGAATGGCGCCGCTGGGCTCCGCCTCGCCGATGGCCGAGTCGGAGGAGCGCTACGACGTGGCCGAGCACGCGGGCGAACTCGCGCTGGAGTGCGTCCGCGAGGACCGCCGCCCCTCGGACATCCTCTCGAAAGAGTCGTTCGAGAACGCCATCGCGGTGCAGGTGGCGATGGGCGGGTCGACGAACGCCGTGCTCCACTTGCTCGCGCTCGCCGCCGAGGCCGACATCGACTTGGAGATCACCGAGTTCGACAAGATCTCGCGGCGCACCCCCAAGATCGCGAACCTCCAGCCTGGCGGCACGCGCGTCATGCAGGACCTGGACGCCGTCGGGGGCGTCCCCGTCGTGATCCGCCGCCTGATCGAGGGCGGCTACATGCACGGCGACGCCATGACGGTGACCGGGCGGACGATGGCCGAGGAGATCGCCCGCTTGGAGGAGACGGGCCAGATCCCCGCGGACGACGACATCGACGCGGACTTCCTGTACAGCGTCGACGAGCCGTACAGCGAGGAGGGCGCGATCAAGATCCTGACCGGGAATCTCGCGCCCGACGGCGCCGTCCTGAAGGTGACCGGCGACGACGCGTTCCACCACGAGGGCCCCGCCCGCGTGTTCGAGGCCGAGGAAGACGCCATGGAGTACGTCCAGTCGGGCGAGATCGAGTCGGGCGACGTGATCGTCATTCGCAACGAGGGCCCCCGCGGCGGCCCCGGGATGCGCGAGATGCTCGGCGTCACCGCCGCCGTCGTCGGCGCGGGCCACGAGGACGACGTGGCGCTGCTCACGGACGGCCGCTTCTCGGGGGCCACGCGCGGGCCGATGGTCGGTCACGTCGCCCCCGAGGCCGTCGAGGGCG
The DNA here is from genome assembly GCF_900129775.1 of Halobaculum gomorrense. Taxonomy (GTDB): domain Archaea; phylum Halobacteriota; class Halobacteria; order Halobacteriales; family Haloferacaceae; genus Halobaculum; species Halobaculum gomorrense. The sequence continues at coordinate 291,532 of NZ_FQWV01000002.1, forward strand.
GCCCGATCGGCCTCGTCGAGGACGGCGACACGGTGACGGTGGACATCCCGAATCGCGACCTCTCGGTCGACGTGGGCGACGAGGAACTCGACGCGCGCGCGAACGCGTATGAGGCGCCGGAGCCGCAGTACGCCGGCGGCGTGTTCGCGAAGTTCGCTCGCGACTTCGGCAGCGCCGCCAACGGCGCCGTCACGAACCCGAAGGCGAAACGGGACTGATCGGTCGGGGGAATACCCGACGGTGCGGTCTTCGGTCGAACCACGATCGACCCGACGCACTCGCTGCTTGCCGTCCGACTCGCGGAACGATTCAAGTGGTAGAGGGCCGTACGAACGGTGTGTGCTCCGCAGGTGACCGATCCGGGCGGCCCGACGGGGCCGACCGACCAGCGTTGGGAGGCGGACCTCCTGAGAGGGGATCGTCCGGCGACGACCGGAGCGAGGGACGGACCCGCGCCGCCTCTCCGTCGGCCGGTGGCGCACGCGTGAGCGGTCGTGACCGCGGCGTCGAGTCCGCCATGCTGATCCCGGGATTGCTTTTGACGATCGCGCTCCAAGCGGTGTCCTGGATCGCCCTCGACTGGGGCGGAGTGATCGGGTTCGTCCCCGGGGTACTCTCGTCGGTGCTCGCGATCGGCGGCGGCTTCGCCCTCACCGCGCTGTACTTCAGACACTCGACGGTGGCTCCCGTCGTTAAGTGACCCCGGATCACTCCTCGCGCCCCGCTCGGCCGTCGCCGTGCAGCGTCTCGTGAACGCCGAGCACCACCGCCGGCACGACGATCATGAACAGGTGTTCCTCCAGCGGGATCCCAAGCAGCTCGATCCCCGTCCGCATCGGGATCGAGAACACGCCCACCTTCAGGGTGTACCAGTCCCAGACGTACGCGATCGGGTAGACGGCGGCCACGGTGCGCGCGGCGCGCCACTGCGCGGCCCTCCCTGCACGGACGAGCAGCACGGCCGCCGCCGCGCCGAACAGTGCCTCCGTCGCGAGGTAGGTGTACGGCCCGAACGTGGTCACGTCCGGGAGTGCGACGCCCGCGCCCGCCAACGGCCGGAAGAAGACGGCCACGAGCAGGCCCGCGAGGAACAGGTACGCGCCCCTGACGAGCAGCATCGTCGCCGTCGCCGCGTCCTTCCGAACCGCGACGGCGACGACGGCGCCGAACGCGAGACTGGCGGCGGGAGCGCTCGGCGGCAACACCCCGGTGAGCGTCAACGGGACGACCGCGAACACCCCGACCGCGAGGGCGCCGACCGCGAGTCGCCTGGCTCGCTCGGGACCGAGCGCGACGGCGACAGTTCGCTTGTCGATGGAGCGGTCGTAGTCGTAGTCTTGGGTGTCATCGACGATCTTCACGCCCGCGAGCGTGACGACGAGCACGAGCGTCAGCGCCAGCGGCGCGACTGCGAGTGACCCCGTCTGCGCCGCGTATCCCCCGAGGAGACACAGGCCGATGCCGACGGGGTAGCCGAGTGTCGTCGTCACCGGGTTCGTGTCGAACTGCGGGGCGTGGAGGTAGCCGATGAGCCACATCGGCACAGCGACGGCGACCGCGAGGGGCGCGGCCGCCGGTTCCGCGAGGAGGGCCACGCCTGCGAGGCACGCGAGGAAGCCGACGGTCGCGCCCGCGAGGCCGAGACGACAGCCGCGCTCGGTCATCGGGTGGTCGTCGTCCTCGCCGCGGCGGTGGAAGTCCACGTAGCCGTCCTTCACGTGGGCGGTGTAGACGGCGAAGAACGCCGCGCCAGCGTACACGAGCGCGACCGTCGGCTCGAAGTCCCCGGCCAACGCCGCGCCGAACAGCGCCGTCGCCACGGGCGGGAGCATGAACACGGGGTGGACCTGCGATGCGTACGCTCGCGCGACGGCCGCCGGGCCGCGCCCGTGCCGGGCGATTGCCATGAGGTGTCATGGTACTATTACAAAATAAAGCACCCGTCGGATCCCGCGCCTCGGCATTCGAGCGGTCGCGGTGAAGCAGACGGACAGAGGGGCGCTCGGTCAGCGCCGATCGCGGAGCAGGAGGGCGCCGGCGAGCAGGCCGAACGACCCGGCCGCGAGGATCGATTGCGGCGGGAACCGGCTGGACTGGCCCGAGAGATCGGGGTTCGGCGACGAATCGCACGTCTCTACGGTTCCCTCGGTCGCGTTGTCGTAGGTGACCGTGCAGGTCTGCCCGCCTGTACCGACGACCGCGCCGGAGACGGTGTAGGTTCCCGACGACCACTCGGCCTCGACGGGCTCGCTCGGGTCGTTGTCTTTGAACGCGGTTGCGGTCATCGTCGTGCCGTCGGCGTCATCTTCGGGCGCGAACGAGGTTCCCGTCCACTCCCACCGCACGAACGGCGTTCCGCCGTTGGGGCACTCAGTAGCGCCGGCACCGCCGGACCCGATCGCTTCGGCTCCTGGATCCTGCGTGCAGAGGATCACGAAGCTGATCGCGGACCGTCTGTCGGGCGTGTCTGTCGTTGTGGTGGTCGTTGTTGTAGTCGTAGTCGTAGTGGTCGTAGTCGTTATTGTCGGAGTTGGCGTCGCGGTCGGCGTCGGCGTGGGCGTCGGCGTTGCCGTGGGTGTCGGAGTTGGCGTGGGCGTCGCGGTAGGAGTCGGCGTCGGAGTTGCGGTTGGTGTAGCAGTCGGGGTTGCGGTCGGCGTCGCAGTGGGCGTAGCTGTAGGAGTGGGAGTCTTGGTGGGTTTCTCGGTCGGTGTCTCGGTCGGGGTATTCGTCGGTTTCTCAGTGGGTGTCGGCGTGGCTGGTGGTTCGGCTGTTTCAACCGCACACCGACCGTTGACGATGTAACCGGCGCCCGACTGGTTCTCGCCGTAGCCGGGCGCACCGATGAAGATGTCTTCGCGCTCGTCACCCGAGGTATCGTTGACGCCGGTGACGGTCCAGCCCGCGCGGTCGCCGGCGGACTCGCCGACGAACGTGGCGTCGGCCTTATCCAGACTGCGCGCTCCGTCTAGCTGCCCGCCGTACACGAGGTAGGCCGCGCCGGAGTTGTTCCCGGTCGAATCGTTGTACGGCGCCCCGACGAGGACGTCGTCGTAGTCGTCACAGTTCACGTCACCGGAACCGGCGGCCGCGACGTCCCAGCCGGCCTTGTCGCCGGCATCGACGCCTCGAAGCGTCACGCCTGCCTCGTCGAGGCGCTCGTCGTCGTCGATGGGACCTGCGACGAGGTAGGCGGCGCCGGAGTTGTTCCCGGACGAGTCGCTGTACGGCGCGTCGACGATGATGTCGTCGTAGCCGTCAGCGTCCGTGTCGCCCGCGCTGGCGACCGACCAGCCGGCGTGGTCGCCCCGCGCGATGCCGGCGAGCCGGACGCCCTCGGTGACGGAGGCGTTCGAGTTGCCCTCTGCGTCGAGCACATAGGCCGCCCCCGCGCCCGGCCCGGTGGAGTTGTTCGAGGGCGCTCCGATCACCAGATCCGCGTCGTCGTCCCCGTCCGTATCGCCGGCGCTCGCCACGTCGAACCCCGCGAGGTCGCCCGCGCCTGCGCCGCCGAACGTCCGATCGGCCACGTCCGCGAGCGTGTCCGGCTCCGCTGGCGGCTGGATGCCGTCCGCGAGCGTGTTGCTAACGAGATAGACCACCCCGGCGTTCGTACCCCGCTAATTGTCGTTGCGCGGCGCCCCTACCAGCAGCGCGTCGACATCGGCAGCCGCACCGGTGCCGTCGTCGCTATCGCTGTCCGCCTCCGTGACGGGGAGCGACGCGACCGGGAACCCGACCATGTCCCCTTCGCCGACACCGGTCAGTATCGCGTCAGCCTCGGCCAAGAGATTGGCCGTCCCGGAGCGTTCGGTCTCGTTCGACAGCAGCAGGTACACCGCGCCGACGTCCTCGGCCGCGCTGTCGTTCTCGGGTGCGCCGACGGCGATGTCGCCGTCGCCGTCGAACTCGCCGGCAGTAACCGCGAAGCCGGCCCGATCACCGGCGACGCCGAGGAGGCGTGCGTCAGCCTCGCTCACGTTCAGCGTTCCCTCGGGGACGGGCCCGTAAAACACGTACGCCGCTCCACTGTCGTTCCCGTTCGTGTCGTTCGAGGGTGCCTCGATGAGGAGGTCCGTCTGGCCGTCGCCGTTCAGATCAGCCTCACCGCGGGCCGCGTACGCGAGCGAATCGTTCCTCGCCCCGACGAACTTCGTGGCTCGCCCCGACGAACTTCGTGGCTCGCCCCGACGAACTTCGTGGCCGCGTCGCCCACGTTGATCGTTCCTCGCAGTGGTCCGGTCTGGCTCAGCCCGCGAGCGTCGGTCCGTCCCGGCGTCGACACCGCGCTCGATGACGGGCCCGCTCCCGAGTCGGCCTCGCCGATCGATTCTGAACCGTGTGTCACGTTCGAAGCGGCGTCCGTTGCCGCGGTCGACCCCGCGTCGGGTGTCGTGACCCCGCTGCCGAACGTCACCACGGCGCCGACGTTACCGATCATCAGCAACGAGAGCACCACGGCGAGCATCGCGCGTCGCTGTCGAACGTCCTCCAGTGTCATACCGGAGGGTCGCTACCGATTTAAATTGTTATATTTGAGCTGTTATTTATCTAGTACGGATATGTTTCGGCACCTGCGCTAGTAGTGTCCTGAAACAAATGATTCTCGCTGCGGACGCCTTACCTCGACCGACGGCTCTGGACGGTCTTCGCGGCAGTAGGGAGTTCTTTGAGACCGTAGTATACGAATGGTGTCATTTTCCAACGGGTACCTCGCCCAATTCCGAGCGAGACGCGACCGTGCTCGATAAGCGGCGGTCAGGGACGGTACCGTACGAGACCCGGGAAATCGAACCACTTTCGCTTTCTACCGTACTGGTTCCGGGGTGAACCGCCAGTAATCGGCAGGCAACAGTTTGAGAAGTGGGACCGCCGAGTGGGTAACCCGCCTTCTTCAACTACAATCCAACTAAGTTCAAGCTCTGAAAATGCAGTTTCTATCATAGGCCCGCCTCCCTGATCTCATCCCGACGGCGAGCCAGCTCCTCGTCGAGATTCGGTTTGTCGTAGTACGCTCTGATCGTATCCGGCAGCGCGTCGACACGCCCTGCGACCTTCTGGATCCGAACCCCCCGATTCCGAAGGTCAGTGATCCGTCCCGTCCGAATCGGATGCGGACTCAACGCCGACGGGCACTTGCTCTCGTGACCGTGCTCCAAGTACAGGCACGTCGCCGGATCCTCGTCGTGCGGACAGCCGCCCCGGAAACACGGGTGCGTGAGATTGTACGAAGTCCGCCGGAACGTCGACGAAGTCGGCCGGCCGAACTTCGACGTGAACAACGGCGAGCGGCCAAAATCGTCCTCAACGTCTTTCCGGTGCTCACGAATGTAGTCGCGAAGCACCTCGACCGTCGTCTCGTTGAGAACGTTCAATCGCTCGCCCGTGAGGCCGTTCTTCAGCCGCGTCTCCGACTCCTCACGACTGACGAACTGAACCGTGCCCTCCTCCGGATCGAAGTCCTCGACATCCAGCGCCCGAAGCCCAGAGATCCGCGCGCCCGTATCCCACATCGTGAGGAACAGGGCGTGATCTCGTGTCGCGTACCGGAACTTCTCAAGGTGATCGAGGATCGCGTGAACGCGCTCCCGGCTGATCATCAAGTCGCTCGACACCTCCCCCTTCGTAAGCGAGGGGATGTGAGCCGAGAACTTCTCGACGAGCGCCGGCTCGACGGCCTCGAGCGCGACGCCGTAGCTCATGAACTGCCGGACCGTCCGGAGTTCGTTCTTCATCGACGTGTTGTTCAGCGCCGTCGCGCGGTGGTCCCTGTACGCCTTGATGTCGCGACCGTCGACGACGTTCAGGTTCAGGATATCCTCCGACTCCAGCCACTGAACGAACTGCCGGACGCGACGCCTGTACGAGTGAGCAGTACTCCCCGACGTGTCCGACTCGATCACGTCGAGCCACTCCTCCATCGCCTGTCGCGGCGTGATCGGTTGGAGGTCTCCCCGGCCAACCGACGATGCGTCGAAACTCATCGCGACCCCTCGAAGCGACCGCTCTCGTCTCGAAGCACGTCGCGATCTCCGTGGCGCTCCGCGGCGGCACCGGATGGTTCGACCGACTTCGGACGATGCGGACACCGTCCGTCAGCCACACCGTAGGAGCGACCCTTCCACCTGCAGTGGCCCAACTCCCGACCGTCGGGGGTGATCGTAATCCACCGCCGACAGACGCGGCACTTGATGTCGCCACGTCGCTTCGGGGGTGACGACTCACGCAACAGGTGTGCCGGGAGATCGTCGAGGACCTCGCCAGGGGAGCGCGGAACGGTGCTCACTGCTTCTCACCCTCCTCGTGGCGCGGCAGAACGTACGCGGAGTGTCCCGTCGTCTCGCGGTGGCTCTTCACCTTCGTCTCGGCGGCGGGTTCGCCGCGGAACCCACCGAGGCGACCGCACGCGTCGTCGCACCAGGCGACGTACTCGACTTCGTCGGGATCGGGTTCGCCGCCGTCAGCGACGAGCCGCTCGCACGACGCCCGGCAACCTTTCACCGCCGCGATCTCGGCGGCCACGTCGCGGAACCACTCGCGGGCGAACTCGGCTGTGCCCGCGGAGCCGATCGCGATCGACACCTCGAACGCACGCCGCGCCGACTTACGCTCCTCGCGCAGCTCGGCGAGATCGTCGTCGACCACGTCAGATCACCTCGTAGTCCGCGGCGCCGCACTCGCCGCACCAGGCCATGTACACCACGTCGAGGCGGTCGCCCGGCTCGCACGGGTCTTCCCGCACGACAGGACGGCACGCGCTGTACTCCTGCCCGTCACAGCCGTCCGCGTGCAGGTCGTGCAGCAGGCCGCGGAACTCGGAGCCGTTTCGACTCACCGCTCGTCACCTCCGTCACCGTCGACGAACAGGTCGTCAAGCGTTCCCTCGTCGTCGGTGTCGGTCGGTTCGACGCCGAGGTCTGCCGTGTAGGTCTCGATCTCGTCGACGAGGAGGTCGAGCGCCTCCTCGATCGAGTCCTTCGAGCGGATGGACCCGTGACGCGTCGTGATCGACGAGACGAGGTTCTGGTAGATCGCGTCGTCCTCTTTGAGGACCTCGATGCCCTGCGCGAGCCGGCGGTACTTCGCGGCCTTCTGGAACGCCGCGGAGTTCAGCACCGCCTCGATTTCCTCCTCGGACAGCTCCTCGACCGAGAAATCGCTCACGCCGACTCACCTCCGGTGCGACGACAGTTTGCGCGGTGGCGCGCGATCCCGAGCGGGGTGCGCCGCTTCGCGCCGCACTCGCACTCGAAGCCGCCGTCGACGGCGCGGTGTTCCAGGCGCCCGCCGTCGGCGATCGCGCGTCTTGACTCCTCGGCGTCCTCGAACTCCTCGAGGCGGTACGACCCGACCCGGCAGCCGCACGGGGTGGCGCGGTGGTCGTCCGGGCCGCGCGTCGTGATGAACAGGACCAGCTCGCCGCACTTCGGACAGTACCGCAGTCTGTCGGCGTTCACGCGGAGTCACCCCCGACGACTGCGTCGGCGAGCAGGTCGATCCGTTCGCGGAGCAGGTGGTAGCCGACCTCGGTCAGTTCGTACTCGTTCGTGCGCTTGTCGAGTTCGGACTTCTCGATCAGCCCGTACTCGGCGAGGTCGTCGAGCGCCGGGTAAAGCCGGCCGTGATTGATCTCTGTTTCGTAGAGGTCCTGCAGGACGCGTTTGATCGCAAGCCCGTAGGACGTCTCCTCGTCGCCCTGAAGCCGGGCGATAGCGTAGAGGACGTTCCCCTCGAACGCGGTGAGGTCGGTCCATCGCGGGTAGTTACTCTCGGTACACTTTTTCGACTGCGTGGATTGACTAGACATTGCTCTGGTCGTGTTGTGGAGCGCGCGCTCTGCGCGTGGTCTGCGGGCGATTCAGGGTGACCCTCGCCGCGACGCCCTCGTCTTTGGAAGGGTGAGGGGCGTCGCGGTTGGTCAGGTCACTCGCGGGACGAGAGACTCGTCGAGGAGGCGGCGGTGCGTCCGGTCGTGCGGGGCCTTCAAGTCGCCCCGGCGTGCATTTCGACATGGGTCTCGTACCTGGATTACGGGACCACACGCGGACTGGTGCTCTAACACCGAGTCCGCTTCTCACGACACCGCGTTCGGCAGCGGCGCGTGTTCGTCCCGTAACAGGTCCTGTGAACGGGGGCCACTTAGTTGTACTGCTCAAAGCAGTTGGAGCACTCAATCCATTATTTCGGTGATACTTTGTCGGAGAGGGATTACCGGACTTGTAATGGCTGGCCGGAAGGAAACGGTGTCCGACGAGGAGATCTTGCAGATATTCCTCAACTCCGGTGAGCACATCATGACCACCAGAGAGGTGTCTGATGCTCTCGGATTCTCTCTTGAAGGTACCCGAAATCGTCTTTACCCCCTTGCTGACCAAGGACTTCTTGCTCAGAAGAAGGTCGGGAACAGCCCTGCGTGGTGGCTCACGGACGCTGGCCGGGAGTTTCTCGCCGAGTCGGAGTAGCTGTACGAGCACGCATCGTCAGCGTAGAGCGTTTCGGTGATAAGGCAGAGCCTTGGGCGGAGTGAAAGTAGAAGTTCACCCATTTGTAACTAGTCAATAAGATTCTATGGAACTATTTTAGTCCGCAAAGTCGCCTAACCGCTGATTCTGCTGGGTAAATCTGAAGATAGTTTTGTCTTCCTTGTAACCTCCCTGTGATCCGGTCCTCTTCGCGACAACTCTATCACACTCTTCCAAGTGCTGTAGAGCATCTCTACAATGGCTCTTTACCAGATCCGTGCTCGTATAGGCGTATTCAATCAGATACTCGTAACTGTGTTCCATTCCTTCAAATTCTTCGTAGAGATGATCAGCAAACTCTACTGACTTCTGGTCGTCCTCATTACCTCCATTCGTAGCATCGAACAGTGTCATCTGTTCATTTTCATACTTGTAGTGGTCCGGACCAAGGTACGCAAATAGATCGCTGTCACCCTCGTTGAACATGACGTCTTTCATAGCTCTGAGTCCACGGAAGTGGTTCGAGGCAAAAATCAGGTAGTAGACGGTGACATTCTTATCTGGATGCTTCATTTGGAACGGAAAGACGTACTCAACTCCTGCTTCTTCCCGTAGTTGTGAAACGTACAGATGCAGTAGTTCCTTCTCTTGGTCCCTTCTATCTTCTATGTCTCTGATATATTTCCAACTATCACTACCAAATGCACGTGTAATTGTATCTGCCTTTTCGTCGTCATTCACGAATCTACGAATCTTGTCCACCATGAAATTGAAGAATACTTCATCTCCCGAGTCGCGGATGTTCATAATCTCTGATATAGTTTGGAAAGGAGTTCCCTTGTACCCAAATGGGTCAATGAAAACAAGACTCGGGAGGTGTCGGTACTTACTACTGGTCAGAATATCCAGAGCAATGTCTTCGAATTTCCCATTATAGAACTCGGTGCCAATCTTGTCCGGATTTCCACAATTCTGTTTCTCTTCATTCACTTCCTGTTTCAGGACTTCAAAATTTGTAGGATTTAGCTCATTAAGTGTACAATGAAATTTATCAATTTGGTCTAAATGCCTATTGGCCACGTCAATTGCCAGAAGGGGAGATCCAGGTTCACCGTCTTTGTACCGTCCTCTTCCCGCAAATCCGTCGAAGTAGTGAACTTCCGGATTCGTACTACCTAGGATTCTGGTCCATATAACGAGATATTTCCGGAGAATCCGATGCTTCACTTCCGTATGTTCCCTCATCTCCCATTTTTCAATGTTATCATCATCTAATGGCATAGAAAGATTGCTTAGAGATGACAATCGGTCCCACCTACATTACTTTGCCGACTAGTTAGAATTGAACCACCATTCTCCGAGCGAACGATTATAGGAACTGTGCGAATATGGTGGCAACAATGAAGAATAATAGGTCTGCCAACCGTGGTTTGACACTGCGCAGATCCGGTTCAGAGAGTGGCGATAGTTCCGGATATTCGCTATTTGGGGATGAAGGGAAACATCTCGATGAAGTATCTGGGTTACCTCAATTGAAAGATCTGAGAGAGATGAGCCGAGACTACGGTGAGGCCTTAGAAAGGGTAGATATATTGAATTCTGATCTGAGTTGTTCCAGTTGTTCAGATGAGATTCAGGACAGATTCAGTGCGACTTCAGACAGTCATCTTTTGTGCTGGGACTGTGCGATGGAGCGTGTTGAAGAAGTTGATCAACGGGGTGTGACTCACACAACTGATCCCACCAAGGCTGTCTTGTCGAACTCTGCCCTCCACCACAAGAATCTCTGCAACTACGTTATCAACGTCGCAACCGGCTGTACCCACGGTTGCAAATTCTGCTACGTCCCCAGTACGCCGAACATCAAGACTCGCGGTAAGATGCTCAAGGAGCAAGCAGGAGTGGAAAGCGGACAGAAAGAGTGGGGCAGCTATCTCCTCTACCGCGACGACCTTCCAGAACGCCTCGCTCGGAAACTCGACCGCAAGCGGAAGTGGGAGGAAACCGAAGATGGCCGCGGCGTCGTGATGATCTCCAGCGGAACGGACTGCTATCAGGATCGCCGCGCCGCTCAGATCACCCGAGAGTGCGTCATCGAGCTAGTCAACCACGGACGTCCGGTTCGTATCCTCACGCGGAGCCCGGCAGTAGTCCGCGATATCGACGTCTTCCAGGCGGCCGACGGCTACGTTACCGTCGGGTCCTCGATCCCTTGCCTCGACGACGAGTTGGTCCGGTCCATCGAGCCAGGAGCGCCCGCGCCGACGGCCCGCCTGAACGCCCTCGAAGAGATCAGTAACGCCGGAGTCCCGGTCTACGTCTCGATGTCGCCAACCTATCCGACACAGGATCGGGAGGACCTCCGAGCACTGCTCACCGAGTTCAAGGAACGACTCGACCCGGACGTGGTGTTCCACGAGCCGATCAACCCCCGTGGCGGGAACTTCCAGATGACCGTCCAAGCCGCGCGCGATGCCGGACAGACAGAACTCGCGGACGAACTCGACAAGCTCCGCGACCGTGAGAACTGGATCGAGTACTCGAAAGAGCAGCTCCTCGCGGTTCGCGATATCGGCGAGGACATCGGCGTCCCAATCCATCTGTGGCCAGACAAGGAGTTCATCAAGCACGCTGGGGAAGATTCGGAGTTCTTCCGTCAGGAGCGGGAGAAGATGGACTCACCGGAGGATTACCCGAAGCCTCCGGCTCCCGTCTAACGGTTCGGTTGGCTACTTCCACTTCCACCGTGGATGGCGGAGTTCTATTTATGTAGAGCGTGTAGCAAACGGTAGAGATGAGCGTGCGCCTTGACACGAAGCGCGACCCTGACGGCGGGTGGTACGACCGCTACGTCGAACTCGTCGACGATGAGGGTCGCGTCGTCAAGGAGTTCGGAAAGAACCCGACGCTCAACGAGCTCCGCGAGGCAGAGCGCGAATACGGCGAGCGAATCAACCTCTGGCAGCAGGGCCTGATTTGTTCCGATTGCGGGAACCAGATCAACGAGCGATTTAGTGCCGACCTCGAGGGGAATCTACTCTGTTGGGATTGCGCTTCTGAGGAGGATAGTTCAGACCAGTCCGGTCTCCGAGTCAATGCGGACCCAACGAAATCGGTCCTCAGCGAGTCCAAGCTCTACGAAAAGAGCCTCTGCGACTACGTGATCAACGTCGCGACAGGATGCCGTCACGGCTGCAAGTTCTGCTATGTACCGAGTACCCCTGCTATCCAGAACAGAGAGGAGATGCTGGGAGACAAGGCCGGCGTCGAGGACGGACAACAAGAGTGGGGTAGCTACCTCCTCTATCGCGACGATCTCCCAGAGCGACTGAACGAAGGGCTGCAGGACAATCCGTGGGAAGATTGGGACAAGACTGACCGAGGTCGTGGCGTCGTGATGCTCTCAAGCGGAACCGACTGCTACCAGGACAAACGGGCAGCACAGATCACGAGATCGTGTGTTCACGAACTCGTCAGTAACGACGTTCCCGTACGGATTCTGACTCGCAGCCCGAATCTGCTCCGAGATATGGACTTGTTCCGCAAGGCAGGAGAGTACGTCACAGTCGGCATGTCGATACCGTCTTTCGACGACGAGTTGGTACGAGCGATGGAACCGAATGCCCCGCCACCAATGCAGCGTTGGAAGGCGCTTGAGAAGCTCTCGAAGAATCAAGTACGCCGATTCGTATCCTTCTCACCGACGTACCCAACGATGGACGAAGAGGAGATCCACGAGGCGCTTTCGTGGTTCTCCGCTCTCGGCCCGGAAGTCGTGTTCCATGAACCGATCAATCCTCGCGGAGCCAACTTCGAGATGTGCGTCGAGGCAGCTGAGAATGCCGGGCGGCAGCAACTCGCCGACGATCTACGCTCGATGGAGGATGAAAGCATCTGGAAGGAATATGCCTTAGAGCATATCAAACTGGTCAGAGACTGCGCCCGGCGGTTCGACAATATCCAAATACATTCGTGGCCAAGTAGGGACTTGGTTCGAGCAACCAAGGGCGAGACGCGGAGTTGGCTGCTTACACTTCGTGAGGAGGTCTCACCAGAGCAACACCCTCAATAATTGATAATTCAACGCACACCAAAGAAGTGAGCACACACAATTCGGGATTTAGAGGAGTCAAGCCCTTTATTTATGGATACTCTCGAATCAGAGCGACCAGATATTGACGCACGCCTGCGCCAGTTCCTTCGTCCGCGTGTCAATGTTCTCCCCAGACCACTCGTCGTAGTCTTCCCCAACCGCCTTCGTCATCTCGTACTCGGACGTTGAGTACACGTCCTTCTTGTTCTCGAAGGGGTCCGCGCCGATCGACGCGTTTCGGTCAGGTTCGAGCAGCGTGAGATTGCCCAGTCGGTCACGGACCTGAGTGAACTCTCCTTCGGTCATGTCCAACTGTACGGGCCACGCGCTGTACTTCTTCGCGCTGAACGCGGCGCGAGGCGCGATGTGTTCTCGCTCCGGCTCCGAGAAATCGACCTGTGACCCGTCGTAATAGTCCTCTTCGATACGGATCAGCATGTACTTCGTCTGGTCGTTCAGCCGCATCCGCTTGTTCTCCAAGCTCGTCCGGAATTCGCCGTCGCTCGGCCATCGATCGGTGAACAAATCACGGAGTTCATCTGCGACTTCACTCTCATCGTCGAAGCACTCCGAGCAGGCTCGCGAGTAGATCCGGTCGATCTCGCCACCAGTCGGGTAGTTCGCCGCCTTCCAGCGGATGACGAACGCCTCGAGGACTCGTAGGGCTTCCATCACCCGGTTCGCGGAATCGAGCTCGTCGATGATCCGCAGGAGGATAGTGCGGGCTTGGGTGATGCTGAGCATCTCGAGGTCGTCCAGCTTGTCGTTCACTGCCGCGTTCCCGTTGGAATCGTACTTACTGACGGAGTGGTCGATGAGATCCGAGTAGATCGACGCGCTCCGCAACATGTCGGCGACGTACTCCTCAAGAGAGATACCTGCCTTGTCCAGTTTGTTATCGACGATATCTTGGAAGGTGTCGTAGAGCTTGTAGTCCGAAACGTCACCGTCGTGGTCGGGCTCCGAAGCCGACATGATGTAGTGCCGGAAGAACCGACTCGGTTTGGAAAGCTTTGGTACGATCTGCTCAACGATCGCCTCCCAGTCGTCACGAATCCGATCGTAATCGATGGAGGGATCCGTTGCCGCCGTGCTGAACACGTAGTTCTTCATCAAGTCGACTGCGGAGAGTTCGAGGCCACGATCGTTGAGTGTCTCGAACAGCCTGAAGGCCGACTGCTCACCGTCGGTCGTTATCGAGACTGCGGTGACGCTCCGGAGCAGTTTATTGCGTATCTCGTTGATCTCCTCGGCATCCAAGCTATCCATCTTGTTTGCGTAGAATTGGAAGCCTTCTTTCAGGTTCGAGTCACTCACTTTGTCGAACCGTTGATCGAGGACCGCCCGGTAATCGTCGTTATCGAACTTACTCAAGCTTAGATTGGGATATCGAGCGGTATCGATATCCTCCTGCCAGAGGTATTTGTCGTTTATTGAGTCCGCTTGTTTCTCCAGATCCTCGTTGAGGTACTTCTGGCGCATCACTGCTAGGATCAACGAGATCGTCGTCAGCCGTTGCTGACCGTCGACCACCTCTAATTGGTCGAGGTCGTTGAGACCTTGGCTGCGTTCGATGAGTACGATCGAACCTACAAAATGAGTGTCTCCTTCTTCGATCGCTTGGATGTCGGACCACAGCGCAGCCCACTGTTCTTCGTTCCATGCGTACCGCCGCTGGTAGTCGGGAACGGTGTACCGATATTGCCGCGTGAGGATACTCTCGATCCGGTCTTCAGTGGCAGTCAACCCAATACCGCTACTCATTGATGGCTTGAAACAGTAATTTCACTAATATCATGCGATAACGAATTTGGTATTGAACGTCGGTGAGTCTTAACCAGAACTATTCATTCACCGCCTCCTCCACGATAGCGATCTCTTCGTCGGTCAGGCCGTAGAGTTCGTAGACAATCTCGTCGATTAGGTCGTCGGTGCGTTCGATCTGCTCCTCGAGTTCCTCGGCACGGGCCTTCGTCTCCTTGTAGCTCTCCAGTCCGTCGCGTACGTCGTCGACGTCCGGGAGCGTGAGCGCACGGAGCCGGTCGACGAGCGAGTTCGTCTTCGTCGCGGTCTCGCGGAAGTTCGCAAAGCCGCCAGCTTCGTCTACGGCGACCGGGACGAAGTGCTCGATCAGATCTGCCTCCATCTCGGTGAGGTCGGTGATGCGAAGCGCCGGCAGAGATTCGGTCTCGGTGTAGCCCCACTGATCGGTCTCGTAGGCGTCCTCGTCGTCGGGTTTGTACCGGGCAGTCAGGCTGATCTGGATCGTGCTGTCGGACTCACGGATTACGTCTACTTGACCAACACGGAGGTTCGGCTTCTGCTCAGCAGTTTCTTGCAGAATAGAGTCAGCTGCGTTCTGTGGGGGCTGAGTGAGGCCAATACCCGAGATTACTGGGCCGTCAGAGTACGTACCGAGGTGATCTAACAGGAAGAGGTTCAATGAATCTAGATCACTGTGAAGGTCGATCATCTCCTCGGCCAGCAGGGGTAAGATGTCGCCCGAATGGCCAAGGAGGTAGTCTCGATCGAAGACCTCTGTTACTTGAGATCCATTCATAAAATCGTCGTAATGAGACTCAAAGACACTCGGATCGAACGAATCTGTGTTTTTCTCTGGGGGTAGCGGGATCGAGAATGGATTTAGGTAGTCTGTCTTGAAAGTGAAATATCCTCCCCGGAGCGCGTATCCAGTGTTTTTGAGGAAGAACCACAAAACCTCAGTGTTGATGATCGGAAGCAGATACTTCTCATCAATGACGTCGTCCTCCGTTTTGACGCCGTAGACCTTCGTTTTATGATATAACCCATCTGGATCGTAAGTGAAGTTCGTCCCGTAGCTAATCTCTGGCGTTACGATTTTTTCTTCAGCAAATTCTGTGAGATTCTTCGGGTAGACGTAGTCGTACCAGCCTTCACGGTCCATCTTTCCGTTTTCACGGGCTCGAATCTTCGCTTCGTGCGCTTTGAGATATTCATAGAGTCGCGGATACGACTCACGAAGGGTATCCTCATCAACGAAATTTGTGACGAGTTCACCTCCTTCTTCGGTTAGCTTGTACGGGAATATTACGAAGTACTTCGGGTCGAGCGGCTCGTATCTATGTACGTCTTCGCCTTTTAATAAGGGCTTCAGCAGTTCCGCTTCAACAGTCCATTCTTCGCCATCTTCCTGGCTTCGGACTGTTATCAGATCTCCATTACGCTCCTCAATCTTTTCCAGCAGATAGATTGAATCCCCGCTCGTAACCAAGCCTTGGTATATGCGGTCCGTGACCTGTTCTAGGTTTGGTCCAGACTGATCGATTTTTCTAAGAATCGCTTCCGTCTCTGCATCACGGAAGATCCAAGGCGATTCGTTATACTCAGCAGGGATTTCCCGAAACACCGGCTTGCCACCCCCGACCAAGTCCTCGGGTTTGACTTCTGCGTATTTGAAACTCTCCTGCCCGCTCTTGGTCAAGAATACCATACAGGTATAGACTGAAGCTCCTTCGAAGACCTGTTCGTGCTCGAAAGAGACGATTTCGTAGAGTGAATTACGCTCTGAGAGGTACTTCCTAAGACCTGTTCCGAAGTCACTCTGGAAGAACTTATGAGGTTCAATGTACCCGAGCTTCCCTCGGTCTGAGAGCAACTGCTGACCCTTCTCTGTGAAATTCGCGTAGATATCGAAGTTCCCGGTAGCAGATTCGTACTTTTCAGTGAAGTATGATGCCTGCTTCGGTGTGTGCTCGCGGAGGGATTGAATTCTGATGTATGGAGGATTCCCAACGATCGCATTAAATCCAGCATCACTACGCCTCTCGCCATCTTCTCCGAAGAAAACCTCTGGATACTCTAGTTCCCAGTGGAAGAAGTTCTCCTCTTCCGCCATCGTCTGCGCTGTCTTGAACCAGTCCCCCTCGCGCAACTCATCCCACTCACCTTCGTCTTCGATCGCGCCGGCCATCACCTCATATACGTCCTCGAATCCCTCGTAAGCGTCGCTCGGGATGTCCAACCCAAACTGCTCCGCCGTATGCACGTTCGCCAACTCGAACAGCCGCCCGTACAGCGGGTCGTCGCGGATCTCCTCGTACAGATCCTCCATCGACTTGATGTCCTCGTACTGTTCGTTGTCGGTAGCGAGCAGGTCGGCCATGAGGTCCATCACGTGTTCGAGCGTGCGCTGACGGGCCTGGGCGGCGACCTGAAACAGCGTGATTTGTCCGTCCTCCTCGTCTCCGCCGTCGTCCGAGAGGGCCTCCGTGATATCCGACCCAACCAGTGAGTTCCCGTCCTTGAGGTGGTGGTCGAGGAACGCGAGCGGCTTCTCCTCCGCGAGCGTCTCAAGCCACATCGACAGCTTCGCCAGCTCGACGGCCATCCCGTTGATGTCGACACCGTAGATGCACTCGCGAGAGACGCGCCGCCGGACCTCCTGCTCGTCGAAGACGTCGGTCGTCTCGTCGACTTCACGGGCCCGCCGCGCAACGTGGTTCCCGAGGTAGCCTGTCGCCTTCGTGAGGAAGTGCCCCGACCCCATCGCCGGGTCAAGAACCGTGAGGTCCGTCACGCGTTCGATGAACGCCTCGACGTACCGCTCGGTCCCCTCGCGGATCCCGCGACTCGCGAGGTCCTGTTCGATGTCCTCGATCAGCGGGTCAATCGTCTCCTCGACGATGTACGTCACGACGTAGTCGGGCGTGTAGTACGCGCCTGTGGCCTTCCGCTCGCCGTCGTCGTTCACCACGTACAGTTCGCCCTCGTTGACCGTCTCGATCGCGTCGTCATCCACCTCGCTGGACAGTTTCCAAACCTGTCCGCCATCTTCGGCGACGGCAGCGTAGTCCTCCGGCGCGATCCGGAATTCGTGCTCAAGTAGCCCCTCGTAGATGGTTCCGAGGTGTCGCGTGTCCAAGTCGGCGTAGTCCGCCGGGACACGTCCGTCTTCGCTCTCAGAGTCGGTCGTCCCGACTTGGTAGATGACCTCGGCGATGTACCGGTTCGAGACCTCGTACTCCGTGAGGTACGCGTGCTCGTCGGGGTCGAACAGTCCCCCGTTGTACGGCGGGATGCTCAGGGCTTCCTCACCAGCGTCGACGAGACTGAACAGGTCCTCGAGTTGGCTCCACATCGAGGTCGAGTACTCGCTGTACTCGTCGAACCGCTTCCCCTCGTCCTCGACCTGGGTCACGATCTCTTGGCGGAGGACGTCGAGGCTGAAGTTCTCGTCGTACTCCTGTCGCTTCCCCGGGTCGTTGGGACTGATCAGACCGCGAGACTCGGCGTACAGTACGAACATCAGCCGATACAGCAGGACCAGCGATTGCTCCTTCAGTTCTTCTAGGGCCTCTTCGCGGTCTGAACCTGTCTTCGGATTGATGCCGAGATCGTTCGACTCGACGAAGCCCTCCCCGAGGATTCGGAGCGCGGTGAAGACGTTATCTTGGAGATCTTCGCCGAGTTCTTGCGCGGCCGTCTCGGACTCGTTCCAGACTTCGTCGAGGAACGAGGTTCCCGAGATCTCATGGAACGCCTCTGGCCGGAAGAATACGTAAAAGTATTTGAATTGCTCAAGACTCCCGGATTCGAGCAGCTCAGGAAGATCGACCTCGTAGTACGTCTCAGTCTGGTAGTCTTTGGTCCCGTAGAGTCGCCACTTCCGGCCGTTCGTCAGGATACCCCACCGGAGCTGGTCGGGCGTCCGTTCGAGGTAGTACTTGACTTGGTGGGACGCATCGCGGTACTGTCGCTGGACGCCGAATTCCTCGTCGAAGTCGGCATCCCACTGCTTGGCCTCCAGCAGCGAAGACGCTCGGGCGAACGTCGCGTTGTACATACCGTCCTGCTGCATCTCCATCGCTTCCCGGCGGGTCTCGGGCGAGTCGAATAGTACCCTGTCGATGCGGCCGTTCGTTTCTGGAAGGGGTGTTTCCTCAACTGTGTCGTGTCCGAGTCCCCGGAGAACCTTGTCTATCCACTGGCTCAGGAGGGTGCTCTCGTTGTAACCACCCACCAGCGATTTCTCGTCTTCCCACAGGGTTTGGAGTGCCTGGAACGCTGCTTCCGCTTCCTCGTCGCAGTCCCACGCGTCGCGGTCGGCGACACGCTCATCAAGATAGTAGCCGGAGAAGAGGCTCGAATTCCGGTATGGCTCCGGGCCGAGCGTAGCTTGACTCATTTGTTACTCTGTACCCGTTATTCTACATTCATGAATTGAGGGGGTTTACTCAATTGTCACTGGACTGTTGACCACCAGTGGACAATTCCTACAACTGTTACACGTGAATGGGGGATATCTCTCTGTTACTCCCCACGCCACTGATGCCGTGGGTGAGCCCAATCCCACGATCCAAGATCAACCCCGTCGAAGTACTCACCCAGCCCCGCATAGCGGATCTCCTCGGGAGCCTCCCGACGGAGATCGCCGACGCCGTCCGTATCGAACCGGGCTGCGACGACGTGGTTCCAGAAGTAATCCCAGTAGAGCGCGACCTCGCAGTCGTTGACGAGTCCGAGTAGTTCGAAGCGGCCTTCGTCGGCGTCGGTGAGGTGCCGGGTCATCGCGACCGCGTCGCTCGGTGACCGGCACTCGGCGAGCGTCCACGCCAGTTCGCCCTTGATGTGTGTGAATGCCCGGTTGTCTTCCGTCGTCGTCTTCGACATCGAGTGATCGACGGGGCGGGGAGATGATAGGGGCGAGCCATGGACGCGCGGTGGAAGTGGTCGGTGTGCAGTTCGTATATCGGCTGTTTCACTGCCCCCTACACCGGCTCTTCGCCGTGTACGTCGCGGTAGGGGCCGGCGGAAGTGATCAGCCGGACTTCGTCACGACTCAACAACTCGCGGTCCTTCGCGTCCCGAAGTTCGTGAAACACGCCGTCGACGCCCTTCTGGCGTGCGCACTCACAGCACCAGAAGTGGTTGTTCGTCGCTTCCCAGTTTCGGTGCCCTCGAGGACAGGTGTATCGCCACCGGTCGATCTGGTCGTCGAGGTTGATCTCGCGCATTCTACGTCGAGACGACGCACGAGTCCCACAAGAGGGCGAGCCATGGGCGGAGTGGAAGTGAAAGTGAAACCGACTCCCTACGCAGTCTCCGGGTCGAAGTTCATCAGCAGATTCTCACGCGCCACTTTCGTGCTTCCTGAAACGCCGTTTCCGAGGAATCGCTTCTCGTCGCGACCGACGAGGTGGAGTCCGTCGACGTTCTCCGGGAGTTCGTCATACGAGCAGATGCATCGACCGTCGAGCGTTTTGATCTGCTGGACGAGCTCCTCGTGGTCGATATCGGAAACTGGGTACGCGTCTTCTGACCCGACGTACGGCGGATCGCAGTAGAACACCGTCTCCGGCTGGTCGTACTTGTCGAACACCTCGCTCCAGTCGAGCGACTCGACGACGACGTCCTCGAATCGCTCGGCGAACTCGTGGAGCCGGTCGACCTTGTTCGAGTAGCTGAGCGCCTGGTTGCTGACCTTGCTCGTTCCGAACCCACCCGGGTCGCTGCACTTCGCCCCGAACTGCGAGTAGCGGAGGTAGAAGAACCGTCCTGCTCGCTCGACGTCGTCGAGGGGGCGGTACCCGCGGAAGAACAGTTCTGCCCACCGACCGTGGATCTCACGCGAGTACGGGACTGCTTCGAGCCACTCGACCAGCTCCGCTCGCTGCTCGCGTAGGGTTTCGAAGAAGTGGACGAGGTCGCCGTCCTTGTCGTTGTAGACCTCGACGGTACTCGTGCTCGGATCCTTGTTCACGAGGACGCCGGCGGCGCCGCCGAACACGGTAACGAAGCACTCGTGCTCTGGGACATGACTGAGGATCCACGAGGCGAATCGGGACTTTCCACCAGGGTACGGGAAAACCGCATCCGGCATCACGCGCACCTCGCTATCGAATCGGTAGCTGTGCTTGCGCTTTGGATTTCGTTGCCCCGTTGTCGTCGGCCACGTAGTGCCATACTCAGAGCCGCCCGACGCCCAAGGAAAGCAGTGAGCCTTGGGCGGAGTCAAAGTGAACGTGAGCGACTTCAATGGTGTGTGGTGGGGAACACCTCCTTGGAGGGAACCTCGAGGATCGGGGTTCTGGTACGACCGCACCGCGATCGCCCCGGAGATCACCCGATCCTCGAAACTGAACACTGACTCACCGCGCAAGCGACGCGCCGGTGTTCAGTTCGGCGTGATCTACTCCTCAGCGAGGACGTACGCGCCGTCGATCCCGGGATGCTCCTCGACGACACCCTCGACGAGCAGATCGCCGAGAGCGTGCTTCACGTGGACCTCGTCGTACTCGTCGGCAAGCGCGTCGACGAGTCGCTCCTTCGTTCGCGAACCCGGCTGTTCGAGGTTTTCGATGATCGCGTCGCGGACAGATCGGTCGGTCATGTTCAATTTTCACCAGAGTTCTTCGGCCTCGGCGT
This sequence comes from Halobaculum gomorrense, assembly GCF_900129775.1. GTDB lineage: Archaea > Halobacteriota > Halobacteria > Halobacteriales > Haloferacaceae > Halobaculum > Halobaculum gomorrense. The sequence continues at coordinate 312,490 of NZ_FQWV01000002.1, forward strand.
CGAGCTGTGTCCCCGCGTACTGCAGGTAGTCGTTCGCGCTCGACAGGTCGGCGTGGCCCATCGTCTGGCGGATGTACTGCGGCGTCGCCCCTCGTGCGGCGATGAGCGTCCCGTAGGTGTGCCGGAGGACGTGCGGCGTGACCTTCTTCCGGAGGTCGGTCTCGGCGGCGACACGTTTCACGCGGTTCGTCACGGTCTGGCGGGTCGCGTCGTACGCTTCGTGATACGAGAAGTAGTCGCGCAGCCGCCGCACTGTTCCGGGATGCTTCAGCGGGATCGTCCGCGCGGAGTGCTCGGTCTTGGGCGACCAGTCGCCTTCAGCGGGTGGCACGCGGAGGCGTTCGGCCTGCCAGTCGATCCAGTCGTCGCGGAGGTGCGCGAGTTCGTTCGCTCGGAGTCCGGTGTGAGCGAGCGTGTAGATCGTCACTTGGTGGTCGAGATCATGCTCGTCGGCGGTGTCGAGGAGGTCGTCGAGCTCGGGTTCGGTGAGTGGTTCTCTTGTCCACGCCATGACTGACAGTAAAACGAGTTTCCAGCGAGACGTAAATACGGCCCGTGCGGAGGGGGTGAGTACAGTCGGATTTGACAGTCCCCCGTCTCTGTAAAACCGGAGTGATGCATTCTTTTTCGGCCAGATACATTAGACGGTAATTGATCCTAATTATATGAACCGCTCTGATGGACTTGGGCCAATACCGGTTATTACATTTGTGGGTGGTGTTTCCGCGTTGGTTGCTGTCGTTTTGGCAACGGAGTATGGAGAAATCGGACTCTCAGGTCTCGATATTGTCGTCGGGATTTCACTAACCAGCGCACTGGTACTCTTGTATAGGAGGCAATCTATTCTACAACAGAATCAGAACGATCTACAGCGGACTCAAACTGAGGTACTGAAATCTCAGCGAAAGATGGAAGATGCCAAAATCAGGCCAGAATTAGTAGTCGAGGATTATAGTTTTAAAAATAATGACTACGTGAGCATATTAGTATCGAACTATGGCGATGGAATTGCTACTAATCTCAATTTATGGACCTGTTTTGCGATACCTGAGATGGATCTGGACTTGTGCAAGCCAACAGGTGTTACATTCTCTCGACAATCCGGTCGCAATTCTTCATTAGTCAGAGATGGTAGTGCAATTGAAAAGCAACAACCAACGGTTAAGTTCTCATCAGAGGCACGGCTACTCGACCCGTTTGATGACGACCGAGAAAAGAAACTTCGCCGAGTAGTTGAATCAGTTCTCAAAGATCAAAATACCGGTGACTCTACTAGGGTTTTCATAAAACTATTTCTCGAATATGAAGATATTCTCGGGAGAAAATACCTCATTCCAATTTTTGACCAAGGTGCTGCTAAGTACAAAGATTGTGGAAAGAATCTGAGTTCTGTTTCCATGGTAAGCTTGGACGGTACTGTTCGAGATTATGACTGGGGCGTCGAACAGGGATTCTTCCCTTCAATGAGAGAGATGGTAGAACAGGAAGTAAATACAGATCAAGGATGGGAAGACTGGTCAAAAATATGATCCAGTAAAATAGGGTCCATCGTCAGAACGTCTAAAATATTCAGTCCGCCGTCTGCGTCCGCCCGAACGCGTCCTGCTGCATGAGCCGCTGCGCGGCGAGTCGCTCGACGACCTCCGTCTCTTCGGCGTCGGGAACGATCCCGTCGTCGACGAGTCGAATCAGGTAGACGCGCCGCCCGAGCCGGTCAACCACGAGGTTCTGCTGCTCGGGAATCTCACCGTCGTCGAGGACACCGTCGCGTTCGAGTCCATCTTTCGGGAGCGTCACGAGCCCGCTGCCACTCCGTCGCTGCAGTGTTTGCATAGTCTATCCCACCTCACTATCGCATATAAACGGCCCGTGCGTACCCATAGCGACACCACGCGGTACCCGTTCTGCTGAGGTTCTAGTGCGGTGGTCAGGACAGCCGCAGTATCGGCCGCCCCTACCGGCCGAATCAAGAATGGGATCGGAAACCCCGCCGCCCGTCCCGGGTGGCACTGACGACGGTTTCGAGGAGCATCGTATCAAGCGTCCCCGCGAGCCGGGGCTCGACCTCACGGTCGGCGACGTGGCACGCGTCGACGAGCACGTCGACGATCTCGTCGGGAGGCGAGCGTGAGCGAGTGTCCGTGGCCCGGCTGCGACGAGCTGCCGACCGTGACCGTCGTCGAGCCGCCCGAAGGCGACGACGCGGTCGCGGCCGGTACGACCGGTGCGCCGGCCGGCCGCTACTGTCCCGAGCACGCCCAGCGCGTCCGCGACGGCGACGCGTGGGATCTCGACGAGACCGAGCGCAAGGTCGTCGAGACGGATGTCGAGTGGATCTCGGGCACTGAGACAGAGGTCGCCGATGACTGACGGCCAGGTCCGCGTCCGCGAGGGCGGCGAAGAAGCGGTCGTCGACGCGCCGTCGCTGAACGGTGCGATCGAGGTCGACCTCGATGCAGGGCCGACCGGCGGCTCGACGGTGTTCGTCCCGGCTGAGACGGCGACACTCCACCGCGAGGAGATGGACGCCGATGACGAGCCGAGCGAGGCGCGCACCGACGGCGGGGCGTCCGCCGTTACGGACCGCGTCACCGTCCGCGGGACGGGTCTCTCCGAGGACCACGCCTTCGCCGCCCTGGTCGCGGGGGTGGTGTGCCTCCTCGCTGGCGTGAGCGGCTCAGGTGCGGCCGCAGCAGGCGCGATCGTCGGCGGTCTCGGACTGATGTACCTCGGTGGTCGGGCGTACTTCACGCTCCGAGCGACGGGAGGCGATGATGCGTAACCGGCGCGACTCGTCACCGGCACAGACAGACGGACAGGGCGTTCTCCGGCCCGAACACGGGGATACCAACTGATGACTGACGACAACACAACCGGACTGCTGAGTCGAATCACACCCAACTCACTCAAGGGCGCCCTGCTGGCCGGGCTGCTCCTGCTGTCGGTCGCGGCGGGCGGCGTGGTCGCGGCGACCGAGCTGGCGGACAAGACCGTCTCGGTGAACGACGACACCGAGCGGGTGTACCTCGAAGTGACGAACACGTCGAGTGAGAACCTGAACTACACGGTGTACGGGATCGCCGACGGTATCACCACCCAGGAGTACAGCGGGCAGATCTCGGCGGCGGCGAACGACACGACGCGCAAAGAGTTCGCAGTCAATGCGACCACCTACGACTCCTACCGCGTGGTCGTGACCGAGAACGCGAACCTCTCGGGGAACGAGACTGCGGAGACCATCGAGATCGGCACGACCGTGAGCCAGTCGGCGACGAACGACAGTAGCGGCGGGGCGATCTTCGGCGGCGGTGGCGGCGGGCTGCTCACGCCACTGAACATCCTGCTGGGCGTGCTGGCGGTGGCGGCCGGGTGGCTGGTCGGCCTGTTCGACCCGATCAAAAAGCGGATCACGGGGTGACGCCGGATGGCAACCCTAAGTCTCGGTGACGGGTCGGGGACGGGCATCCTCTCGGGGATGGTCACGTACCTGAGCCAGCCAAACGCGAGCGCGGCCCGCGTGATCACGTCGGTGATCCTCGGAACGATCAGCGCGCCGTTTCTGGCGTTCGCGAACATCGTCCAGGCGATCGGGTCGTTCTTCGCGGCGCCGTTCCGCGGCGGCGGGGAGGCGATCTCGGCGCTCCTGTCGGCGTTGTTCACGGCGCCGGCTGACCTGGTCACCGCGAGCGCGACAGTGACACAGAACGCCCTTGAGACAGTGTTGGGCGAGTCGCTGGCTGGGTTCCTTGCGCTCCCGATCGCCGTCGGAGTGGTGATGCTGTCGCTGTACTTCGTCACGCTGTACCTGCGCGAGGACGAGACGGGTGACACGATCCCGGGCCTTCCGTTCGACGTGCCGACGGACTGGCTGGGCGCCGAGGAGGAGGCGACACCGGACGAATGACCGCACGACCGACCCCTACAGATGCGGGGGTGGTCGGGCGGTGAGCGACGGCTTTCTGAGTACGTTCCTGAACACGACCGACTCAGGCGGCAAGTACACGGTCGTGAACGCGGCGAACCCGGTCAACTGGACGCGGACAGCCCAGGCGATCGTCCTGTCGATCGTCGGTGGTGTGTATGCGGGGGTAACCACCGTCATCGATTCGATCGGGGATGCTGAGGTGCGCCTGATTGAGGCGGCGACCTCGTTCATCGGGTCGGTGTCGCTCGTCTCCGGTTCGGGGCCGATCGTCGAGGGGCCGGGCGGCGTCACAACCGATCTGGGCGCGACGGTCGCCAGCGAGGGCCTGCTGGGCGCGTTGTTCGGACCACTGCTGGAAGCGTTCACAGGCGCGTGGTCGTACAACGTCGCGCAGTTCGGCGTGTTCGCGCTCCCGATCAACGTCGGACTGACGCTCGTACTCGTGTACATCGTGGCCGTCGGCTCGAAGAAGGCAGGCGAGCGCCTGCTGGGGGGCTCGTGACATGGCGAGTTGGGAGCTCCCCGGCGGCGGGATCAGCTGGGGCGACGATTCTGACATGACCGACTCGACAACGGACTCGACGACAACGAGCACGAGCCTCGACAGCGTGAAGGGCGTGCTGCTGACGTTCGGGCGGAACCCGCTGGGGTTCATCCTGGGCGCGGTGCTACAGCCGATATTCGCGGGCCTGGATGCGGGCGTGCTCGCGATCCTCGACCTGCTGTCGACAGTGTACGAGGGCTCGGGACCGGGGACGGAGGGCCTGCTCGGCATCGCCGACGTGCCGGTCGTGCTCGCGGACCTGCTGATCGACGCGGGCGATCTGATCGGCGGCGGGCTGCTCACGGCGGTGCGGACGGTCGTCGAGGCCGTCGTCGGCCCGGCCGCCGACGGTGGCCCAGTCGGGCTGATCCTGCTGGCGCTCGCGTTCGTGGTAGCGTTGAACCTCTACACGGGCACGATCCGGAAACTCGTCCTGATCGCGATCGACGCGATCCCGGGCGGGGGAGGGCTGACGCGATGAGCGTTCGCGAGTGGGTCGCGAACCCGATCCGCGCGGGCACCGCGGCGGCCAGCTCGGTGCTGGCGATCTTCCACGCGGAGATCGTCGTGACGGTGCTGGCGTTCGGCTGGGCGAACCTTCAGCAGTGGTTCTACATGGCGAGTTTGCTCGTCGCGAGCCACCAGGCGTTCCCGGTTTCCCAGCAGCAGGCGAGTACGATCCTCGCCGTGTTGGGCGCTCTCCTCCTGCTGAAACTGCTCGTACGGGCGGCGAATCGCATCAAAACGAAACTGAACGACAACTCATGATCGACGACACGACAGGCGGACGGCGGACGGATCGCGCGCACAGTACTGCGGACGCACGCGGAGGTGAGGAGCCGTGCCGGGCGTGACGCTCGAAGTCGTGCTCGGGTGGGTGATCCTCGCGCAGGTGGGGTACATCCTGGGCGAGTACACGTCGGTGTTCAATCGGCTGTGGGGGACGATGCGCCTCGCAGGCGGCGGCATGAAACGGGCGAAGGGCAAGCCCGCCCGAGAGGGCGTGCTAGCGCTCGGGAGCTTCGGCGCCGGTCTCTGGGCTGGCGGGTTCGTCTGGGCGTGGGTCGGGTCGCTGCTGGGCGGGATCGCGCTCGGGCTCGGCGGCGGCGCCCTGCTGGGGCTCTCGCTGCAGCAGGCGGCAGTCGTGGCGCTGGTGTTCGTCGTCGCGGCGCTGGCGGCGAGCTCGGCGGCGGCCGACGACATGGAGGACGACGACTGAGTCATGCAGATCAACGTCTCGGATCGGGGCGCGCTCCTCCTGACGCTGCTCGCGGTCGCGGTGGTCGCGATCGTGGTCTATCCGGAGGCGACGCGCTCGATGATCGACGCGGTGCTCGGGGTGATCTCGGCGTGAAGCTCCCGACGGGCGACCGGTCGAAGGGGGCACTCGGCGGCGCGATCGCGGTTGGTGTAACCGAGATCTCGGTCGGACTGGATAGCGCGGCGGCCGCCGCGGGCGACGTGCTCCAGCGAGTGCTCGGGGGCCTGCCGTGGCTCGGTGACGCGGTCGCGACGGTGACTCCGCTGGCAATGCGGACTGCGGAGGTGGCGGTGTGAGCGATGAGATCTCACTGCGCGTTGAGCAGTCGCGCTCAAAACTGCCAGCGGCAGTCACGATCCCGACACTCGGGGGAATCGCGTTGGTGTCCTTCGCGGTCTCGCTCCACGAGCTGGCGTACAGCGCGCCGGTGTACACGCCGCTCGAAGGCGCCGCAGTGGTAACGTCGCTGTTCGGTGCTCTCGCAGCCGGGGTACTGGCGTACGCTGAAGCGTGGCACGCGGACGTGGGGCGACGATGAGCCAGTCGGCGATCACGCTGCGCGAGCGCTACCAGCTGTATCGAGACGGGTATGAGTTCAGGGACGTGCCCGATGACGCCGACCTAAGTAGGGTCGACGAGCTGTGGGGCGGACTCGCTGCTGCGCTGGCGGGTGCTGCTATCACGGCTGTTCCAGCCACGATCGCGCTGTTGCTCACAGCCTCGTTTAGCGATACGGTCCGAATGATCGTGATGACTCTCGCCGCAGGCGTTGTGCTGTTCAGCGACACGGCGGCGGCACCGGCACACGCGTTCGCCGATCACATCGCGGGCATCCCCGTCCGCACGGACACTCTGGATGAGGTGGACAGATGAAACGCGGTGTCGCGGTGGCTGTCACCGCGTTTCTCGTCGTGAGCGCAGTCGCGCCGGCCGTGGCGGCCGCCGTCGGTGCTCCGTCGGGCGGGTCGGCGACAGTCTCGACGAGCCCGATCGTCGCGCAGCAGTCGGCGAACAACTCGACGACGCCAACTGAACCGACGTGGGAACCGCCGGGGCCGTTCTCGTATCGCGAGCTGACGACGGGCGGCACCCACGACGCGGACGCGCCGCCCGCAGCGCGCTCGCTGGGGATGGGCGGCATCATCCTCCGGTACGTGCCGGTGAGCCCGCTGCAGACGAGCGCGCAGCCGCTCAAAAGCGGCCAGCGCCTCGAAACCGACTATATCCAGGCGTACACGGCGACGTACGGCGACGCAGTCGGCGAGTACCAGTTCGTCGTCGTGTTCTGGGAGAAACAGACGAAGCGCGTGAACGGCACGACCGTCTCGTACGCGGCGAACCAGTCGGTCCAGCGGATTTCTTTCCAGACCTCGGAAGGATATGCCACGAGCCAACTCAAGTTGCGGTCGCACTTCGAAGACTCGGTGCGGGCGACCGCGTGGATCGAGCACAACGGCGAGCGCGTCCAAGGCGCCCGGTGGCTGTTCAGCCACCGCTCGAACCCGCTGACGGCGTCGCCGGCGTACCCGATCAACGGGAAGGGCGACATCTGGCGGTGGGCGTCGGTGAACCTGATCCTGCCGGCGCTGGCGGGGACGCTCGTCTCCGGGGCGACGGCTCGGCACGTGCTCGACCGCGTGGTCGTGAGCGCGCAGAAAAGCGAGATCTTCTGGGGCGTGTCGCTGGCGCTCGTGATCGCGGCGGCGGTCGGCGTTGCCACGTGGCAGACGGCGGTCGTGCTGGCGAACGCACCGTTCGTCGTGGGGATCCTGATGGGCGCGGTCGCGTTCCCGGTGATGCTGTCGCTGCGGGACGCGGACGTGACGCAAGCAGGGTTCTTCCGGCGCGAGGTGCACAACGACGCGGTTTCGCCGGGCGGCGAGGGGCGTCCGGGGACGCGCCGCGTGTCGAACACGCTCAAGGACGTGATCGAGCACGACGACACGCTGTACGCGCCGGCGAAGTCGATCCGGTCGATGCTGGCACGCTATTGGGCGGCTCCGGCCTCGGTGCCGGTCGAGGAGATGCGCTCGTACGACAGCGGCGACGGCGACCTCGGGCGGCTGTTCGAGGTGGACCCGGAGTCGGACAAGGTGCTCAAGCACACACCCGCCCGCCTGACGTTCGCGCCGACGGTCCTCCGAGAGGTCGACGACGACGAGCTGGCGGACGCGCCAGAGGGCGGGATCGCCGCGGTGCCGAAGGCGATCTCGGTGCAACTGTCGAACCTCGCCACGCGCATCAACTGGCGGTTCGTGACGATCGCACTGGGCGGCGGGGCGGTCGTGTACGGGGTCGGCATGGCGGTGTTCAACGCACCGCTGATCGCCGGGGGCGCGGCGCTGCTTCCGGCGCTCGTCGGAGGCACCGAGGCGCGCGACGGGCGCCTCGACGTGGACTGGGGACCGACGCACTACGAGGACGTGCGGGCGATCGTCGCGACGGAGCGCGACGAGTACAAAGACCGGTCGACGTACGACGCGCTGCTGGAGGCGATCACGGAGATCGAGTTCGACCAGCACAAGCGCGCGCTGCAGTTCGCCGACAAACTGCGGTCGCAGGCGCAGGAACTGAGCGACGAGACACACGGCGGGCCGCCGGTCGCCGACGACGCGGCGTCGGAGCCGTCGACGGGGGTGGCCGATGACTGAGGCTGTCGGCGCGCTTGGCGACCCGGTGAGCGACGACGGGCACCACGCGCTGCAGTGGCTCGGCGACGGTGAGGAACAGTCACACCGGTCGTTCGCGGCGGCGCTGGACGGGCTGCGCGCCCAGCAGCGCCACCTGCAGCGCTCGCTGGAAGCCGGGTTCGCGAGTCGGCGCGAGGTGCTCGAATGGTCCCACGCGGTCGACGTGGTCGCGGCGGGCCAGACGCCAGACGAGTGGCACTTCGAGTTGCTGACCGACCGGTGGGAGGTGGCGTGCCTACTGGAAGACGACGACGCTCGCGCGGCGGTGTCGGCGGATGTGCCTGACGCCCGCGGGCGCCGGAGCGTCCGCCAGCGGGTCCGCAGTCGCGTGCTCACGCCGTCGTACCAACGTGCGCTGTCGACCCTCCGCGAGCGCGTGGGCGAGAACACGGACGAGGAGGGCGTTCAGAACGCGACGACGATGCGATGGGTCGGTGCCCGGCCGCGACTCCACCAGCGGGCGGTCGAGCAGCACCGGGCGCTGCGGACGGCACTGTCGGACGGCCGGATCACAGGGTACGCGGCGGTCGCGGACTGGGCGGAGGAGATCGTGCACGTGACCGAGGGCCACGTCGACGACGAGTTCGCGGCACGTGCGACCGCGCGGTCGGGTGACTGGTATCATGCCCTGGTGAACGGGCCGTCGGTCCGGCTGGAGTGGTTGCTCGCCCAGGAGGTCCTGCCGGCGATGAACGACCTGCTCGCGACGGTCGCGACGGATGCGAACGAGCGGGCGATGGACACGGTCCGGGTGCGGGAGGAGCCCCCGAGCGGATGACCCGGAGTCTCGATCTCGAGGAGCTGCGGTCGGCGCGTGCGAAAGAGCAGCAAAAGAGCACGCTCACCGACCTGCCGGAGGATCCGTCGCTGTTCGAGCGTGTCCAGGCGGCGGCTGTCGAGGACGATGTCGACGGCGAGGATCTTCAGAAACTGACGACCGAGTTCGTCGACGAGCGCCTGGGGAAGCTCACGAAGCTGGCATCGTTCGCGGCGGCAGACCTCCCGATATCGACGGACGGGATGACCGAGCGAGAGGAGGCCCTCGTTCGCGACCTCGAGGCGCTGCTGGTCGAGTACCGTGAGGAGGTCATCCCGGTCGAAGAACCGGACGCGCAACTGTCGGACTTCAGCGAGGTGGCCGATGCGTAGCGAGGGCGACTTCGTGGAGCAGTTCAGCGAGTACTTCCGCTGGGAGATCGGCGGCGACGTGGCGCTGCTGGCCCAGCAGTACCCGGATCGGCAGTCGCTGACGGTCGACTGGACGGACTTCGCGCGGTGGAACCCGCATATGGCCGAGGACGTTCTCGACCGGCCGGGCGACTATCACGAGTCGGTCGAGGAGGGGCTGCGGACGACGCCGCTCCCCGTCGATAACGCGCTGGGCAAGGTCACGGTCCGGTGGCAGAATCTCCCCGACTCGCACACGACATCGCCCGGTGAGTTCTCACCGACCGAGCGACAGGGCGACCTGCTCGCGCTCGAGGGCCAGGTCGCAAAGCGCACCCAAATGAAGCCGAGACTCGTCGAGGCGGCGTTCGAGTGCCAGCGCTGCGGGACGATGACGTACATCCTGCAGGAGATCGGCGGGTACCGCGAGCCGTTCGAGTGTCAGGGTTGCGAGAAGCAGGGGCCGTTCCGGGTCCACAAGGACGAGTCGACGTACCGCGACTACCAGAAGCTCCTCCTCGAGAACCCCGCCAGCGCCGCGTCGGGCGGCGATACGGCGGACATGGTGGTGCACCTACTGGGGGATCTCGCAGGCCACGCGTCGATCGAGGACTGCCAGGACATCGTGATCGTCGGCGAACTGGAGTTCCGCGGAGGCGGGCCGACGCCCGACCCGCAGGTCGAGGCGAACTCGATCGAGGCGAGCGCGACCGACGTCCACGACGTCGAGTTCTCCGAGGCCGAGCGCGACCTGTTCGAGCGGCTTCGCGAGCGTCCGGAGTCGTTCGACGTGGACGCGCCGAACCCGACGACTGCGGACGTGCTCATGGAAGCGGCGGCACCGAAGTTCGTCGCCGGGTCCCACCCACGCGACCGTCAGGTCGTCCGCGGGATCGTCATGCAGTTGGTCGGCGCGTCGACGTTCGACGCTTCCGACGGGAGCCACTACCGTGGCGACCTGCACGTCCTCCTCCCGGGCGACCCGGGGACGGGGAAATCGGTGCTGGCGAAGTGGGTCGCCGCGGTGGCGCCGCGGTCGGCGTTCGCCAGCGGCGAGCGCGTCAGCGGTCCGGGGCTCACGGCCGCTGCGGTGAAGGACGACTTCAGCGACGGTGGGTTCTCGATCGAGCCGGGCACGCTAGTGCGGGCGCACGGGGGGATCGCGGTCGTCGACGAGCTGGACAAGGCCGGCGAGGGCGCGATCTCGAAGATGCACTCGGCGCTGGCCGACCAGATCGTCCCGATCTCGCTGGCGGGCCAGTCGATGACGCTTCCCGCTGAGTGCGGGCTGCTGGGCGTCGCGAACCCGACGGGCGGCCACTTCACGGGCGGCGAGTCGCTCGTCGATGCGCTCCCGCTCGAGTCGCCGCTGCTGTCGCGGTTCGACCTGATCTTCCAGATGCGGTCGAAACAGGACCGCGACCACGTTCGGGAGCTGTCGGAGTCGATGATGCGGACGTGGGCGGCGGCGCTGAAAGACGAGCGCGGGGACGCCCTGGACGACGACGAACGCCAGGAGATCGAGGGCATCCTCTCGCTCGAGGAGTACCACGCGGTGCTCCTGCGCGCCCGGCAACTCGACCCGGTGCCGACCGAGGAGGCGATCGAGGCGCTGTCGGAGTGGTTCGCCGAGCAGAAGCTGGCGCTCCCGGACCGGTACGGAGATGCGCTGGCGAACGCGGACGGTGACTATGCCGGACCGCCGATGCCGGTCACGGCGCGGAAGCTGGGCGCTGCGCGGCGTGTCGCCCAGGCGAGCGCGCGGGCGAACCTGCGCGAGACGATGACGCTCGAAGACGTAGAGCACGCGAAAGAACTGGTGAGTCGGTCGCTCGGCGACCTCGATATCCCGATCGTGTACAACGGCGGGGTCGGGGGCGGAGCGGTGACGGCTCGCGACGAAACTGAACTCACAGGAGTTACATCATAATGTCACGAGGAGACGAAGATCCGGACGGAACAGGCTACGTGGAGGAGACGCTGCAGGGCGTCCCGATCGTGCGGGGATACCGCGCGCCACAGTACTACACGAGCGACGCGGAGGAGATGCGCACGCGGTTCAACGTGCCGACGTTCGACGCGGAAGCGTTCGGTCAGCGCGAGGGCGCGGCCGTGTCGGGCGTGTACCCGGACATGCTACTCCACGTCGAGGACCCGGCCGCCGAGGGTGTCCCGTCGACGGTGAACTCGCCGAAGGCGAGCCTCACGATGGTCGAGGCCCCGAAGGGGTCCGGAAAATCGACGCTGATCGACCAGTGGGCGGCCTACCAGATGGAAGAAAACGACGAGCGGATCGTCAGGAACGGGCGACAGCAGTCGTCAGACTGGCGGCGCGTCGCCGACTGGGCGACGATCTGGCTTCCCGAGGGCGTCGAGGTGAACGGCCGGTGGCTCGAGGCGACCGACGCGGCGCCACCCGACCCCGAGGAGATCGCGCGGGCGGTGCGCTACTACGAGGATGTCGGCGATCTCGTCGAGCAGCTGCAGGACTATCCACGTGGTACGTACAACGTCGTGTACCCGGATCCGTTCTTCCGCGGCTGCGAGCAGGCGCTCGCGCGCGCGGACACGACGGTGAAGCAGCCGGAGTTCGTGCCGAAATCGGAGCCGGACCCGACGCCGGCGACGCATTGGTGGTTCGGGTTCCTCGCCGAGCGCGTGCTGAACGGCCTGCGCGTGGACGCCGACGGCCAGCGCAACTGGATGACGGTTCACCTCGACGAGTTCGGGATGTTCGCCCCGGAGTCGGCGCCCGGCGGCGCGGAGGGCCATTACACGTACGAGTGCGTGAAGATCATGGCCGACATCGCGAAGGAATCCCGCAGCGCGGGCTGCTCGCTGATCGGCTACACGCACAACGAGGAGGACGTCCACAACCACTGGCTGAAAGAGTTCGACTACTGGGCGGAGCTGGCGAACGGCGAGCGGTCGAACCGGACGGTGAAATCGGAGGCGCCCAAGCCGTTCCGCGACATCCCGATGAACCACGACCTGCTGTCGTCGCGTCCCCGCGGGTACGGGCTCGTGTACAACGGCTCGCGGTTCTCGGAATTCCGCTGGACGGATCTCGGCTACCCGCTGGGGCTGCCGGAGTTTCAGTTCCGCCTGGGCGTCCCCGAGAGCGTCACGGTCTCCTCGGAAGCGAACGGAACGATGCTGACCGAGCAGATCTCGGTGGCGACCGACGAGAGCGGGTCGCCGACGCTGCTGCAGGAGTACCGCGCGGCCGGCGGCGCGGTCCACGAACTCCGGGTGCTCGCACCGGGCTCGGGCGTGATCGACGTGAGCGGCGAGCGGCCGGAGGTGATCGAGGCGCTCGCAAGTCCCTACGAGGGCGCGTTCCCGGAGCAGCCGGTCGACGAGACGGAGTCGGCGTTCCACATCGTGTACGAGCGCTCCGACGGCGTGTCGCTGGTGGCGGCGAAGATCCCGAAGGCTGCGGCGCTCGCGACGAACTCGGAGGTGCCGGCCGATGACTGATCAAACCCGTGGACCAGCACGCTGGTTGCTTTTTATCCCGGTGGCGCGGTCCGGGGCCGCGGCGGCCGCGCGGCGGCCGATCGGCGATAACTGGCAGAAATCGGATGTCAGGCACACGCGCGTTTCAGGAGACGAGGGTACAACCGGGGGGGAGGCTGAATCGGGTGTGGAGGTGGTCGCGTGAACCGCGACGACGTGCCGCTCGACGAAGGCCAGGTGAAGATCGTCGGCCTGATCGCGGCGTTGGTGGTCTCGGCGGCGCTCGGGCCGATGCTGTTCATGCCGTCGCCGGACGCGCCGGATCGCGCAGCGAACGCCTCAAGCGGGACGGTCGTGACGCCGACTCCCGCGCCTGCGGACACCGGCGACAGTGGCGGCCTCGAAGAACTGTCGACCGGTCGCTCACCGCCTGACGACCTCTCGCGGCTGGGCAACGTGCCGAAGTCGCACACGCAAGCCGGCGAGCAGGTGCCGACCCCGCCGGTCGCGGCGTCGGCAGGCGCTCAGACGCTGCGGGTCGAGGCGACGGTCGTCGACGGCGAACCCGCGCTGAACCTCACCGACACGCGCAACCACGACGGCCGGTGGGTGTCGGTGCCGACCGCGTGGTTCGAGCAGGTGTACGGGACCGTTCCTGAGGTCGCGCGCATCGCGAACAGCGAGTCGGGCGCGGTGTACACGGAGCCGGTGACAATCCGCGGCGGACAGGCGGTGTTCTGGACGCGCGGGTACTCGACGAACACGGTCACGTTCGGCGGGGAACTGCTGATCAGCGACGATCCCGCCGTCGACGGAACGACCCACACGTACGACATCACGAACCTGGCGAGCGCGTCGGAGCCGACAGGCACGCTGACAGGCGTGGTGAATACGGAGACGGAGTCGCACTCGGGCACCGGACTGGCGACGAACGATGTGCTCGGGCTGTCGGTGGCGGGGAACCTCGCCCCGTCGAACGCGGAAGTGACGTTTGAGGGCCGCGCGACGACGTTCGGCGAGGTGCGCGAGGGCTACGATGTGGCCTCGGGCTCGACGACGAGCGTGTCAGTCGCAGGCGACACGGCGCCGGTGAACGCGACGGTCACGTTCTACGGGAGCGGCTCATCGAGCAGCAACACGATCTCGGCGACGACGGTCGGCGACGGCCACCAGCAGTCGTTCGACGTGGAGGGGTCGCTGTCGCCGTCGGGCGAGTCGGTCGTGTTCCGCGGGGTGACGCAAACGGGCTCGACGTACACGCCCAGCGGGACGGGCGACGGCTCGATCACGGTTAACGGGAACGTAGCGCCGTACGGGCCGGCGAGCGGGTCGGAGCCGTCGATCCAGTTCACGGGTCGTGAGACGACGACCGCGCGGACGGTGAGCGTGACAAGTGTAAGCGACGGATCGACCACGTCGTTCACAATCGACGGGAACCTCGCGCCGACCGGCGAGTCTGTGACGTTCTCGGGAGAGACAACAACCTCAAGCGGGGATCAATCGTGGTCGGGCGTCGGAGACGGGCAGATCCTCAGCGTCTCAAACCCCGGGAATATCGAACCGACCGGTCCGGTGAGTTCCGAACCGGAGGTAGTGGTAACGGCACCTCAGAATAGACAGCCATTGTACGACCTCGGGGACGGAACGACCGAAGCGGATGGTTTCGTCTTCTATACGGGATACACCGAAGATTCTCAACACACTTTCGACGTGTCGACAACCGAGACGCTGTATTCGTTCACGGTTCCGGGGGTTGACAGCCTATCGAGTAGCTGTTCGGCGACGGTGTGGGTCAATACCGGCGATCTCGCCGACTCAACACCGATGGAGGGGACGAAACAAGGAACGTGGAATGTCGGGACAAACCCAACGTATGTGTTCCCGTCTCCGATCGACGTTTCCTCGGTGTCGACCGTCACGATCGAATTGGGGGAGTCGACGTGTAGCTATCGAGGTGCGCAAGACGACAGCGCCTCGTCCGCGTATTTCGCAACTACGGGGACGAAAGTCAATTCCTACTCGAACGCGATAATCAATCCTTCCCCAAGTTCGGTGATTGTTACCGCAGATACAGGTCAGACGGCCGACTTTGGGGCCGTCTCCGCTGGCACTTCCGAGTCGGAAGGGATCGATCTATCCGCGTCGACATTATCCCTCACCGTGCAAACGTCGACCGGGGTGGACATCGTCTTAACAAAAACTGATCGGACCGCGACAGAGGATCCAAGCATCGACGTAGACGGCGACGGCACCGCCGAAGCGTCGGTATCGGGGATCCTCACGGAAGGACAGACGGTGACTGACTCGTCAGTCGACGTATCGACAGGGTCGCACACGGCGACGACAACCACGAACACCGGATCTATCGTCTCGTGGGACTTCTCGTTCGACGAGCGCACGGCCACACAGAACCCGGCCGTCGACGTGACTGGCGACGGCACGACGGACGCGAGCTACTCGGGGATCCTCACCGGCGGCGAGTCGGTCACGGTGCCGCTGTCTGCGCTGTCGAGCGGCTCGACGACACTCGACACGTCGACGGCGGTCGGGCCGCAACCGTCGTGGACGGTCACCTACGACGCGCGGATCGCAACCGAAGATCCGTCACTCGCACTCGACGGCACGACGATCGCGAGCCATTCGGGCATCCTCGCGGACGGCGAGACGGTGACGCTTACGAACTTCGACGTGTCGACGGGGTCACACACGCTGACGCTGTCGACGGCGGGCGGGTCGGTGACGAGCTACGACCTGTCGCTGACGAACAACTCTGGCTCGAAGAACCCGCAGATCGACATCGGCGGCGACGGGTCGACGGACGCGATCTACGACGGGACGCTGCAGTCGGGTGAGACTGCGACTGTCTCCCTGCCGGGGCTCTCCGTCGGGTCGAACACGCTGGTGTTCGGCGGGAGTGGATCGGCGTACGACTACCGGATCGAGTTCGAGCGCGTCGAGCACGCCGAGACACCGTCGATCGACGTGACCGGCGACGGCACACCGGATGCACAGTACAACGGGACGCTGGCGCCGGGCGAGTCGGCGACCGTGTCGCTGGCGAATCTGTCCACGTCCTCAAGCGCGGCAGTCGTCTCGGTCGCGGACGGCGGCCGCGTCGACGCGACGCTCACGTTCACCGAGCGGACCGGTAGCGCGGGCGCCGGGCTGACGCTGAACGACGCGACGAACACAACCTCGGGTGTCCTCACGGCCGCCGAGACGCGGACGGTGACGTTCAACGTCTCGTCCGCGCTCGTGGAGGGGACGAACTCGCTGACGGTCGAGCTGGCCGACGAGGCACTGTCGGCGGACGCGCCGCAGATGTCGGTGGACGTAGAGTACGGCCACGAGATGACCGAGCGGAAGTCGGTCTCGTATCAAGCGGAGGGTCTCTCCGAGCGGTACAACGTCTCGTTCACGACGAGCGCGTATCGCAACGAGACGACGCTGACGATCGACCACGCGGAGACGGTCGTGTCGATGCGCTCGCTCGATTATCGCATCAACGAGTCGGGCGGCTGGGCTGCCGTCCCAGACGGGAACTACACGCTGACCGGCACCGAGCTGACGATCGACGCGGACGCGCTCACGCCGACGAGCGGCGTGCCGGAGGACACGACCATCGAGATCCGGTCGGTCGCCTCGAAGGTGCGAGCGCACAACGCCGAGATCACGGTGACGCGCACGACCGACATCGGGAGCGACCTGAACTCTCGCGTCCGGTTCGACACGTGGGGCTCGTCGTCGTGGCTGGGCGTGTCCAACACGTCCGAGGGCCAACTGCTCCACTACGCGGTCAACGAGTCGTACTCGGACGAGTCCGAGTACGCTGAGATCGACGGCGGCGGTGCCCAACGGCTGTACTTCCCGTACGCGAGCACGGGGAGCGAGGTCACACTGCGGACGCTCCCGGTGGCGCTGGGCGTCGATCACAACACCGTCGAGGTGACAGTCCCCGAATCGATCGCCAACGCGTCGAGCCCGCTGTTCTACCTACGCCCGGGGAGCGTAACGGGCGACCCGGTGACCGTCGAGTACGTCGGCGCCGACAGCGGCGTGTGGTACGGCGTCTTCGACGAGTCCGAGTCAGCGCGCCTCGACCGCGCGGAAGGTGGAGCGACGATGACGATCCCACGCGACGACGTGGGGCTGGTCGCCGTTCGCGAGAGCGTTGCGCCGGCGAAGGACACGAGCGGCGTCGGCGGTGGGATCTTCGCGGCGGTCCGCGGCGGGAACCTGCTCTCGCTGCTCGTGCTGTTTGGCGGCGTCGCCGGGCTCGTGATCGCCGGCCGGGCACCGAGTCGGGCACGGGCGAGCGTCGACGGCCTTGCGGGCGCGCTTGGCGGCTTAGTCGGGCGCATCCCTCGCGTCGGTGACACACTCGGCGACCTCGTCGAGCGCGGCGTCGAGACGGCTGGCAACGCCTATGTGAGCGTCGGGTCGAACAACCTGTTGACGGCGGCCGTCGGCGGTGCCGTGCTCGTGTCGGCGCTGCAGGTCGGCCTGATCGACCTGGGCGCGGAGACGGCGGCGATGCTGGGCCTCGCGGGGATCGCGGTCGCGACGCTGGTGCTACTCCGACAGTTCGACGCGTTCTCGCCGGGGCGGTGGATCGGCATCGTCGCGGTGTCGGCCGTGATCGCGCTGCAGGGCCTGGGCGAGGGCGACCTGCTGACGGCGCTGGTGAACTCGGATGCGTTCATCCTCGTGGTGTTGATCCTCGGGTACGCTGTGTACTCGCTGGTCCAAGAGTACCGCGCGAACAACAACCCGAACGACGACCGGCCGCAGATCGTCATCGACGCGGGTGGTGACAACCAGTGAGCATCGTGTTCGGGACGCTGGGCCAGTACCTCGGCCCGGAGGCGCTGGCGCTCGCGGGGATCGCCTACGGCGTGTACAAGTTCCGCCGGCTGCGGTCGCTGCTGGGCGGCGCGGTCGCGATCGCGGGGACGGCCGGGTCGCTGGCGATCGGCTCGCTCGTGACGATCGGCGTAGGGATATTGCTGGGGTGGTGGGACCCAAACCTCGCGCAGATCGCCGGCGACGTGACCGGCGCGGGCGGGGCCGCGTGGGACGTGCTCACCGGGCCGGTGTGGTCGTTCGTTGAGGAGTACGTATGAACGAGGTCGAACTGTGGCACTCTTGTCGCTGCTTGCTTCGGCGGCTATATATCGATCGAGACCGCGGCCGGCTCTCGACGCGGATCCGGGTCGCCCTCGGCGACCTCCATCTCGACGGCCCGTGGACGACCGAGGAAGTCGTTTTCGGCGAGAACGGAGGAAATCTGGCGAACAGTCCGTTCGCCAACTCCGATTTCGTCGACAACCACCTCGACAGTGAGTGACTCCGAGCGTCAGAACGCGACACTTCAGATCCGAACGGGTGCATCCTCTCAGCAGAAATTCAGGGATACGTGTAGCGGTCGACGACATCGCCGTCGGCATCGACCAGCGTCGCCGTATCGCCGCCGTTGTTCCAGATCGCGGTTTCGGAGCCCCAGTACAACTCGGTTGCCGTGTCCTCCCCGGAACCGGTGTAGATGTACAGTTGCTCGCCGTCCGAGAGTGTTACGCCGTCGGGGATCGTGTAGGTGTGGCCTGCCTCGTCGGAGAGTTGCCATCCTGAGAGGTCAACCGTCGGCCCTTCGTGTTCGATGACGACGTACTCGCCGTTCGGGTTCTCGTTGTCGTTCCCGTCGGCGTCGGCGTGGATGAACGCGATCTTCGTCTCCGGTTCCGGAGTCGGTGTTGCGGTTGGCGTCGCTGTTGGCGTTGGTGTTGCCGTCGGCGTTGGCACAGCGGTCGGTGGCGGCGTCGGAGATTCAGTAGGGGTCACCGTCGACCGGAGCGGTTCCGCCGTCTCAGGAATTGGTGTTGCCGTAGCCACCGGGACGTCGGATGTGTCCTCTGATCCAGCGTCCGAAGGTGCTGGTGGGAGTAGGTAGGACCCAGAGAGAAACAGCAGGAGGAAAACGATCGCCATCACCGGACCGCGCAGTTTCTCTTCGTCAGCACGGGGATTTCTGTCGAGCGACCAGATGTACTTGCGGACTGGGTTGAGGAGGACTCCTCCGGCGGCGACGAACAAGAGGCCGCCGACGATACCCCGCAATCCATCACCGAAGCGAGCGACGCCCCCCAGAACGAGCACCACCGCAAACGCCCACCGTGCCAATCTAAGTTTCCGACCCATTGGGTTCAGATACCACCCAAATGTCATTATTCTGCCTGTCCGGATATCGACGTTGCGGCGATTCTATTCTCCGGTGCCGTTGCGGAACAGTAAGGGAGTCGGGTCAGGTCGCCCCATGCGAGGCGGTCATTGGTGAGCAGTTGACGCCGGCGATCAAGGAGGAGGTCGCTCTCGGAAGGCGACGACTCACTTGGAGCACTCGAAGTGCTGGTAGCCGTGAAGGGATTCGAGAAGGAGACAGTGAAAAGCACTGCACGACTGATGGACCTTGATCCAGAAGCCCTCGAATCGGTGGCAGAACGGTTGATAGAGGCCAATTCGGGAGGTGAATTCGATGGAGAGTCAGTAGATACGATCGTATCTGGCGTCGAAGAGATGATCGGAGAGTAGTCACACGACCGCTTCCATCGGTTCCACGGAGGAACTGCGGACATACCGGACCTTCTCAGCGCCCCGGCCGCCTCGTCGGTCGAGGAACCCGTTCTCGGCGATCACGGTGAGGTGTTGGCGAACTGTCCGCTCGCCCGCACCAGTCTCCTCGACGATCTCCTCGACGGTGAACGGTTCCGACCGACGGAGTGCGACGATCCAGATCCGGTCGGTGATACTCGATTCGGGCATGAGCCGAGTGACGAAGCCCCGTCACTTAGTCGTGTCGCACATATCTGCAAAGCGTTGCGAAAATTCGCGCGCCGCCTGCGGCGGTGCGGGGGGTATTTTGTTGTCCCCCCGTAGGGGGGTGCCCTGAGGCACACTCCCTCAGGGGTGTTGCCCGCCCGCTGCGAATGCCGGCCCGCCACTCTTGTTGCGCTACTCGGAACTTATCTGCTACCGGACAGAAAACCAGCCGTTTCTGTCGCGCGACGGCGGAAAAAGGGGGTACTGGGTAGTGATGCCTCTCACGAGGACCGCTTCAGCCGGGGATCTCGAACTCGGGGCGCGCGTGCTCCTCGATGTCGATGTCGAAGCCGGCGATCTCGACGGCGGTCTGGATCTGTTCGGCGGACCACGTCGAGCCAGCGCGGATCATCCTCCGCACGTCCTCGACGGTCTCGTACACGTCCTGTCCCTCGAAGGTGCGCGCGAGGCGCTCGACGGCCTCCGAGCGGGCCTGCTGGGCGTCGTGCTGTAGCAGCGTGTTCGCCTCGGCGACGCGCTCGTTGCCGTAGTCGTCGTCCCAGCGGACGCGACCGGGGAAGTGACCGGGCGCGTTCCCCGAGTCCTTCCAGGCGCGGAACCCGTCCTGCACGACCTCGGCGGCGTTGACGGCGCTGGCGACACCTTCGTCGGGATGCGGGAGACACGAACCGAGCTGCAGTTCGGCACCGTCGTCAGCGACGCGGGCGCCCCACTTCTCGCGCCAGGACTCGAACACGTCGCCGGAGGGTCGCTCGTACGCGTCTGCTTCGAGGATCGACTCGGTGTGACGGAGACTGTGCTCGACGCTCGTTTTCACGTCGGTGACGGTACGCCCGATGATCTCCTCGAACTTCTCGCGGAGGTGCTGAGAGGCGAACGTGATCGTCCCCTGCTGGGACTCGACGGCGTCGCCCATCCGCTTGAGCCACCGGTACACGGTGGTCTCACTCGTTTCGCTCTCCTCGGCGAGGTCGTCGTAGTGAGCGCGGCCGCCGTCGGAGACGAGCTGCTCGGTGAGCGACTCGTCGGCGGGCGTCATGCGAGAGAACGCCCGCACGAGCATCGACTCCTGCGAGCGCTCGATCTGCGGCGTCGGGTCGTCGTGTAGGTCGAGATCGCGCGGCGTCTCCGCTGGCGAGAAGTGCCAGTCCTCGACGAACGTCGACGCGCTGTCGTTCGAAGATCCGAGTGAACTCGGCGCGATCGGGACGCCGGCCCAGGTGAGGATGTTGACGAGGCGTTCTTCGAGCTCCTCGACGAGCGCGTGCCGACGGTCCCATGCGACGGTCTCGCGGTTGATGCGGATGTCGGACATTTTCCGCTGAAACAGTAGCCCGAACTTTGGGTGGTACAGCGGGTCGTCGGGGTCGGAGTGCTTGTGCTCGGGGTCGTAGCACTTCGCCTGCGTGCCGAGTCCGTGACTGGGGATCATCGACGACGCGGCGTCGGCGTGAGAGACGAGGCGGAACATGGCGCCGCCGTTCTCACCGTTGTCCCAGAAGTACGCACCCTTCGAGGTGTCCTGCGTCGACAGCAGCATCGCGAGCTGGTGGAGGGCACCACCCATCCGCGTGAGCTTCTCACCGAGCGACCGCGAGAGCCGCACGTATCGCTCGTGGACGGAGACGTTACTCGTCGACAGCGGGCGCGTGAAGTACTCGCTCGACCAGTCGTCATCGAGCGCGTTCGCGAGCGCCTGGCAGGCGCACCGGAGCCAGTGCGGGTACTCGTCGAGTTCGAGATTTGAGCCCTGAATATTGACGTTGAATCCGGTGTCGGGCTGGTCCGCGTGGTCGAACGGCGACGAGATCGCGGCCCCGGTCTCGACGTGTGTCATGCCGGCGAAGCGTGGCCGGACGTGGAAGTGCGCCGACCGCTCGCCGGCACCCTCGACCTGAATCCGGGGCTGCCACATGGGCTTGTCCTGCGGGAGATCGAACTCTGCCCGGGGCGCGATCTTCCCCGCGTGGTTGCCGTCGTCGTCGGTGCCGTAGTACAGCGAGACCTCGACGGACTCGCGCGAGTCGTCGTCGGCCGGGTCGGCCTCGGAAACCGGGTGCGGCTCGACGCCGTCGAGCCACGGGAACCGCGCGTCGAAGGACGTGCCGCCGTCGAACGCGCGGATGAACCGACAGAGTGCCCAGTACGGCGCCATGTTGTCGGCGAGTGAGCCCTGCGTCGCGTAGTTCAGGTTGATGCGAGCCTCGTGAGGGCACGTCCGGATGATCCCCGCGTCGGGGTTCTGGCGCGTCGCCACGCTCACACACCTCCGTCGTCGCCGAGGAGCCGCCGACAGGACGGACACGCGTCGACGCCGGCAGCAGTACGTTCGACGCCGTCGACGGCACCACAGCCGCGACAGACGCCTTCACGGTCGCTCACCATTGGGCCACCCCGTCAACGCGTGCGAGCCCGTGCGGACGGGCCTCGACGACCTCGGCCTCCGTCCACGTCGACGGGACGCGGTCGACATCGCCGGAGCGGACCTCGTGGCGTACGTCGGTCCCAACGTCCTCGATCGCGGCGACGACGACGCGGTGCTCGACGACGGCGCCGCGCAGGTCGTAGCTCGTGTACGGCGACTCGGACCACTCGGCGATCACGAGTTCGTCGGGGCTCACCGCTGCTCACCTCCGCTGGCGGCCAGCCGCTGCTGCTCGGTCTCGCGGTGGATGTGGTCGGCCCGGAAGACGGTCGCGCGGCGCGAGAGCACGTCGAGGACCGACCCGGGAACGTCGCCGAAGACGAAGACGTGGGAGGCGAACGGTGCGCTCTCGTCACCGTCTCCGAACGCGAGTCGCGAGTCGAGCATCGCGACGGCGTCGGCGTGCTCAACGGCTAACTGCCACCAGTCGGTACTGCTGTCACCCTTCACGAGATAGCAGATCGACTCGACCGCGGGACGCTGTAGCTCGGAGACGACCTTCGGCGTCCACTCGTCCATCGCGGAGTACGGCGGGTTCAGCCACACGTCGCCGTGCCACGGCTGGGCGAGTCCGTCGTCCTCCTCGGTGAACGCCTCGTCGGCGATCGGAGAGCGCTCGGCGCCGGCAGCGGCGTCGAGGTCGAATCCGTCGACAGCCTCGGCCAGCGGACGGACGAACTCGGGCGGCGTCGACCACTCGTCGGTCTCCGAGCTGGTGAACGGATCGAGGACGTGGCGATCGTCGCCGTCGCCGTCGTCTCCGTCCGTGGGAACATCGACGAGCGTCGGATCGAACTCCGTTCCTCCGTCGGTGACGAGCCGGTGCTGTGTCTTCCGGTCGACGACGAGAACCACGTCGGGCTTTTGAACTCGCTGGAACAGGTGAACCGACTCGCGCTCAAAAGCGTCGTTCGCTTGGAGCCCTACGCTATTCCATCCGATGGACAGCACCCGACCCCCCGGCGCCGTGAGCTCGGCGAGAGTGGCGCGCGCCTTCCAGATACCGCCGGAGGGTCCGCGTCCGATCGTGTTTCCGTTGTAGTGCTCTTCCGCCTGTTCGGAGTCGAACGGCGGATCGAAGACGATCGTGTCGAACGACTCAGCCGACAGGTGTTCTTCGAGTTCCCGAACGTCGTGATGAGAATCCGCGTCGCGGCCGACGTCGAGGTCGTTACGGTGGACCTCGCCGTCGTGGTTGAGCTTCGTCTTCCCGGCGCACGCATTGAGAACGCGGCCCGAGAGCATCGACTCGACGACACGGCGAACCTGCGGCGCCTGGAACGTCCACGGGCCGAGCGCGATCGGCGTGCCGTCCGGGTGCTTCCCGCCGATCGTGTGGAGCGCGAACGGATACTGTCGGCCGTGCCGAAGACCCAGCTCGTCTTTACCACCGTCGGTGATCAGCGTTGACTGCTCGGTGTTCGCGGAGTCGACGCGATCGCCGAGCCACGACATCTGCTCGCCGATCCCCCCCAGATCCAACTCCTGGAAGGGGAAGGTGACGACGGGGTCGATCCCAGCGTGGAACGTCTCGCGGCCCCGGAGCGGGTCGACGTATGAGCGCCCTGCGAGCACGACGATCTCGTCGCCGGCCTCGGTGACGCCGAGCCACTCGATCAGTTCCATCCCGATGCGGTGCGCCAGCTCGTCGAGCGCGTCGCCGTCGAGGTCGTCGATGTGGGTCTCGTAGGGATCGAGTTCGGCGTCGGGCTCGACGAGGCCGTGCTCGGCCGAGAGGATCGCCCACTCGTCGCCGACGGTCTCGGCGTACTCGCGCTTCTTCGCGAAGTACGTCGACGTGTACAGATCGCGGGCCTCGGAGCGCTCGTCGCGCTTCGCGGCGCCGCAGCCGACAAGGACGTACTTAGTCATCCGACGGCACCTCCTGCTCGCCGAACGTCGCCAGCGACGGAGCATCGCCGGTGAGCGCTTCGTTGACGAGTGCCCGTGCGAGATTCACCGGGACGGCGTTCCCGATCTGAGCCGTCCGCGACGCCTTCGTGTCGCCGACGAACTCGTAGTCCGCGGGGAATCCCTGTGATGCGGCGAGTTCCCGCGGCTGCAGCATCCGGTAGCGGAGCCCGAGCCCGAGTGGCGAGAGGTCGGGAACGCACAGGGCGTGCCGGTCCTTCGTCGTGACCGTTGGGAGTGGCTCGTCGACGGGCGCGGAGTCGCTGTTGCCGTAGTACTCGACGAGGAACGGCGAGATGAGGTGGCCGTCGTGGTTGCTCGCCGTCACCGTGTGCAGCGGCCGGTCGTTGGCGACGTACGTCGCGTTCGTGTGTAGGCCACCGCGCGGCAGGTTTCGCGGCTTCACGAACGGCTGCGCCTCGATGAAGTGGACGGCGCCCCGCGTCGCGATCGTCGGCACCGGCTCGCGGTCGGCGTCGAGCGCCCGCGCATTCGACTGCTGACCCATCACCATGCGCGTGCCGCCGTCGACGGCGGCGGTCCCGGTCGATGAAACGAGGAACGGTTCGTCGCGATCGGCGAGCGCGTCTTCAAGATCGTCGACCGGAACGATATCGTCCTGCAGCCGCTCGATGTCGGCCGGCACGAGGTCGGCGACGACATCAGCGTACGCCGCCACCTCCTCGCTGCAGTGGTCGCGGAGTCCCTGCGCGATCCGCTGCATGGTATTGTTCGAGAGCGGCCGCGAACGCGTCCAGATCGAGGAACCGCGATCGGTCCAGTCGATGATCTCCGCGGCGGGCCGCCACGGAGCACGGTCGTCGTCGGGAGCCGGAGCGCGAGCGTGCGTCGGCTCGGGATGCGTGGCGCGGTGACCGCGGCGCGCGACGACGAACAACCGCCGGCGAGAAGTCGCGTCACCGTAGTCGGCCGCGTTCAGCACGTCGTGGCTGACCGAGTAGCCGAGCGAGTGGATCACGTCGACCCACGCCTCGAACGTCTCGCCGTTGCGGGTCGGTCGGCCGTCGTCGTCGATCGGTCCCCAACTACGGAGTTCGGGGACGTTCTCGACGAGGACAGCGTCGGGCTGCGTCTTCTGGATCCAGTCGACGACGTGCCACGGACTCGCCCGGCGCTGCTCGGAGACGGGTTTCCCGCCGCGCGCCGAGGAGAAGTGCGTACACTCGGGGCCGGCGACGAGCAGGTCCACGTCGTCGCCGCCGACGACGGCCGGCGGGTGCAGCTCCTCAACCTTCGCGTTGTGATGCTCGGCCCAGGGGTGGTTCCGCTTGTGTGTCGCGATCGCGTCGTCGTCGTGGTTGACCGCGATCAGACGCACGTCGTAACCGAGATCCTCGCACTCCAGCGCGAGGCCGTGGCTGAATCCACCCGCGCCACAGAACAGGTCGATCGCGGTGAGAGGTGCGTCGCTCACCGCGACTCACCTCCCTCGAAGTCAGCGGTCCAGGCGAGTTCGGCGACGGCGTACTCAACGGCACCGGGTTCGATCCCAACGAGCCGCCGTTCGAGCGCGGTCTCGAAGGACTCACGCCCGCCGACACGCCGCACGAGTTCAGCGTAGTACGGGCCCTCGATCGTAGCAAGCGGGGCGACACTGGTGATCTCGATGAACCACTCAAACTCGGCGTCGCGAAGCCCGACTTCGGTGCGGGTGTCGTCGCACATCGGCTCGTTGCGCTCGAAGCCGTCGGGGATCTCGAACGAGGGAATCGGGTGGCTGTCCTCGCGAGCAGCCTCACGAAGTTCACGACCGACGCCGACCGGCATGATCTCGGCGCTGCCACTCACCGTTGCTCACCCCCGTCGGTCTCGACGCGATCAGCGCCGTCGAAGACCTCGTGCCACCCTTCGACTTCGTCTGCAGGGTCGTATACGCGAGCGACGACTGTAGTCTCGATTGACCCGTCGTCGGCCACATCGATTCGTTCGAGCCTGTTCTCGCCGGTGTGGTCGTAGGTGTGGGAGAACTGCGTGCCGCACCCCCGACACACGAGCACGTCGTCGCGCTCGTAGTACAGGTCTCCGTGACAGTCGGGATCAGTGCATCCCTGAAACGCACCGTCGGAGTAGTCGTCCGCATCGGAAACGGTGACGAGCGGGATACTCACTGTCCGTCACCTCCGTCAGTCCGCGCTGCTCCGACGCGCGCGCCAGTGTTCCGGGCGGGCTGGTCAACAGGGTCGACGCGCGAGGTAACGGTCTTCCCGGCGGCGCTGCCGCGACTGATTCGCGGCATCGAATCGCAGGCGGGACAGCGGTGAACGTCGCCGTCTCCGTCGCCGAAGACGGCGGCGAAGCGCTCGGTGACGTGCGCGCCGCAGTTGCGGCAACCAGTATCGGCCCGGTCGGTGTCGAGTCGGGCCGTCACAGCCCCCACCCCGACGCCGTCTGGTGGCAGTTACACTGTGCCGGATGGTTTGTATCAGAAAGGTGATGGGACCGCCGAGATTCGAACTCAGGTCCTACGGACCCCATCCGCAGAGGATACCACTACCCTACGGTCCCGCACTCGGGTAAAAACGAGCGTCGGGGTTAAGCGCTTCGTTTCGGCGACCCGATTCAGTCATGCGATCGTGGCCCATCACGTCCCTCGACGGGGCGGTAGCCACGTGGTTTCGCGCTCGCCCTCGTGGTCGTCGCCACCGAGCTTGGGCGCCGCGCGCGCGACCCGAACAACGACGAGGAGCCACCCGACGGAGACGGCGACGACCGCCGCGGTGAGGCCGACGATCGACGCGATCCCGACGAGGTAGTGCTCGAACTCGTGGAGCGCCGGGCCGGCGGACGCGACGTACCACGCGAACGCCGCCGGCGGCCCGAGGGCAAACAGCGTGCCGAAGAGGCGTCTTGTCCAGCGGGCGAGCGGCGACAGCAGGGCAGCCGCGCGACCGGCGAGTTCGCGGAGGGCGCTCGTGCTCACAGCGGGGTCACCGTTCTCGTGGTTATCGACGACGTCGCGTAGGCGTTGCGGCGCCGTCGGCCGTCGACCGTGGCCCGTTCGATCGCCTCACTTGTCCAGCTCCCGTGGGACCACGAGGTCGCCGTCGTCGCGGACGGCCATACTCGCGACCGGCTTCCCCTCGTAGCCGGCCAGCCCCTCGGCGCGGCCGATGACGTAGCCGTCGTGTTCGCTCTCGACGGTCTCGACCACGTCGCCGTGGGGGGTCACCACGTCGGCGACGGCGTCGCCGGCCTCGACCGTCTCCCCGACGCCGACGCGGTGCCGGATCAGGCCCGCCCCCTCCAAGCGTGGGCCGACGAAGCGGCGCACGGGGTACTCGACCGGCGCGTCCGGCACGTCACCGCCCGCGCTCGCGTCCGCCTCGATCACGCCCGCAGGCGCCGACGCGAGCAGTCCGAACTCGACCGCGGCGGCGATGACGCCGGCGACGCCCGCCGCACGGGCGTCCTCCTCGACGACGCTGTGCCCGCCCAACTCGACGGTGACGGCGGGGACCCCAGCAGTGTTGAGCGCGGCGCCGGCGGTCGAGCGCTGGAGCGACTGTTCGACGTACTCCTCGGCGGGGTACTCGGTGAGAACGGGGAGCCCGAGCGTCGCCGCGAGCCGATCCAGATCCTCGGCCAGCGCCTCGGCCTCCGCTTCGGTGCGCTGCTTGCCGTACAGCACCCGGTCGCGGATAGTGAACGGCATCGATCCCACCTGCGCGGTGTGGCAGTCGACGAACAGGTCCGCGGAGTCCGACAGCACTTCGAACAGCCGGGTGTCGATCAGCTCCTGGGTCTCGGGTGGGCGAGATCCCTCGCGCTCGGTGTCCGGGAAGTAGCGGTTCGGGTCCTCGCCGCCGTAGTAGGAGGTCCGCTCGTTGCGGCGGAGGCCGGCCGGATTGACGACGGGGACGACGACGACGGCGCCCGCGAGGGCGCCGTCTCGGTTCGCGTTGGCGAACGCCGCGGCGGCGTCCTGTGCGACCGCGACGCCGGTCGCCTCGTCACCGTGGACGCCGCCGGTGACCCAGAAGACTGGGCCGCCGGTGGCGCCGTTGATCACGGCGACGGGGAGTCGCTCGCTCCCACCGGTCGGGAGGTTGGTCGCGTGGATCCAGCCGTCGGCACGCTCGCCGGGGGCGGCCCTCGCGGAGCCGACCTTGAGTGCATCGTCCATGCGCCTGGCTGGCGCCGCGGGTCGAAAAAGGTCCGAGCACCGGCAGGCGGTGCGGACGCTGGTCGGCCGCCGGACGCGAGACCCGGGCGCGCTCGTATTCAGACCAGTACGCGCTCCAACTCGACGACCTCGCCGGATCCCGCGTCGGGGTCGCCGACGAGGGTCCCGAGACACACCGCGGAGCCGTTTGGCGTGTAACACGCGAGCAGGTCGCCCTCGACGGGCGCGCGGGCGCCGACCTCGCCGCTCGCGAGTACGCCGGGCGCGTACACTGGCGCCCCGTTCGCGACCTGACGGGCGGCCGACTCGGCGATCGTGAGCGACGGGAGCCCGGTCAGCGCCTCCTCGGCCGGGCGCAGCACCGTCCGGATCAGCGATTCGTCCGGCTCGCCGTCTGCGGTGTCTTCACCGTCGGCGAAGGCGACGCCGTCGACGAGGTCGTGCAGGGTGTGGAGGTCGCGGTCGTCGAAGGGGTCGGTGGCGGTGCGCCGGAGGTGACCCATGTGGCCGCCGGTGCCGAGTGCGAGCCCCACGTCGTGACACAACTTCCGGACGTACGTCCCCGACTCACAGCGGATCTGCAAGAGCACCTGCCGCTCCGTGCGGTCGAGCACGTCGAGGTCGTACACCTCGCGGGTGCGCAGCTCCCGCTTGACGGCGGATTTTCGTGGCGGCTTCTGGTACACCTCGCCCTCGAACTCGCGCACGACGCGGTCGAGGTCGGTCGGGGCCGTGCCGTGGAGTTCCAGCACGGCGACGTACCCCTTTTCGCCCTTGAGGAACACCTGCGCCATCCGAGTCGCGTCGCCCGTCAGGGTGGGGAGACAGCCCGTGACCTTCGGGTCGAGCGTGCCCGAGTGGGCTGCGCGGTCGACGCCGAGGGCGTCGCGGACCCAGCCGGCGACCTGGTGGGCCGACGGCCCCGCGGGCTTGTCGAGGTTGACGACGCCGAACGCGCGGAGGTCGTCGACCGAACGCTGTTCGGGCGCCGGGCGCATGGTCAGAAGTCGTAGTCGACGCCCTCGACGGGGATCTTCCCCTCGTCGGTGTCGGGATCGTACGAGTCGATGGCGGTGGTGAGCATCCCGAGCATGCCCTCAGGCGACCAGCGGGCCGTGTTGTACACCAGGTCGTAGATGCTCAGGTTGTCGATGTGGATGTTGTAGTACTCGCGGTAGCGCTTCGCCTCGCTGCTCTCCCGGCGGCGCGTCTCCTCGATCACCTGATCGAGGGGCTTCTCCTCGCGGTCGGTGATCCGTTCGCAGCGGACATCGAGCGGCGCGTCGAGCCAGATGCGGAGATCCGCGTGGTCGCCCGCGAGCCACCCGGCCAGGCGTGACTCCAGCAGCACGTCGTCGCGCTCGACGGCGACATCGCGCAGGCGGCGGTCAAGGTCGCGGTCGATCTGGTCATCCTCCTCGGCGAGTTCGTTGAACTCGACGGGCGTCATGTCGCGCTCGGCGGCGAGTTCGCGGAAGATGTCGCCGCCGGAGACGTGTTCGAGGTCGAACGCCTCCGCGAGCGCGGCGGCGGTGGTGCTCTTCCCGCTTCCCGGCGGGCCGGAGACCGTTAGCAACATAGCGATACTCGGCCCGACGCGGTCAAAAAGGCGTCCATGTCTCTCGCGGTGTGTGGCGCGCTCGCGTGGGTCGCGACCGCCGCGAGTGGACGAACCGACGAACGACTCGTCGTCACCTCACCGCACGTCGCCCGCGTCGGGCGCGTCGCCGACCGAATCGGTGACCGCCGACTCGTCCTCGCTGCTCGACGCGCCCCGGCGCTCGCAAACCGCCTCCGGCGTGATCCGCTCGGCGTCCTCGCGGGCGCGCTCGAACCGCTCGCGGGCCCACGCGACGGCCTCGG
Organism: Halobaculum gomorrense; assembly: GCF_900129775.1. GTDB lineage: Archaea > Halobacteriota > Halobacteria > Halobacteriales > Haloferacaceae > Halobaculum > Halobaculum gomorrense. The sequence goes on from NZ_FQWV01000002.1 coordinate 342,713, forward strand.
CCGCATCGTTGACCGCGACGCCGCCGACGCCGGTGTCGGTGTAGACGACGATCCCGGCCTCGTCGTCGCCGTCGTCGTGCGCGGCGACCCAGAGCCCGAACGTGATCTCCAGCGGGGCACAGAAGAACTCGAAGGCGCCCTCGCGGAGGTCGGCCGCGAGTCGCTCCCCGCGGCGGTCGATCAGATGATCCAACACGGCGGGCGTGACGACCATCCGCGGCACCGCGCCGCCGGCGGTCGCCTCGTCGTCGAAGGTGTCGAGGTGGCCCGTCAGCGCCGCGGGCGCGACGCCGTACACCGCCTCCGCGTTTCGGACCGACTCGAAGAGCCGATCGACGACGCCGTCGGGAACGTTCGGGTCCGGCTCGCTGATCGACGCGCCGGCGAGGAACCGTCCGTCAAGCGGCGTCTCCTCCGGCAACGCGTCGAACAGTGGCTCGCCCCGCGCGAGGCCGTCGAGTCGGGCCCGGTAGCGGTCGTGCGCGTCGAGCGCGTTCCTCCCCAGGGTGGTCGCCCGGACGCCGCCGTCGGCCCGCTCGGCGAGCCCGGCGTCGGACAGTTCCCGGACGCTGCGATCGAGCGTCGTCCGCGGCACGCCGAGCTCGTCGACGAGCGTCCGTTTCCGGACGGGGCCGTCACGCAGCGCCGCGAGGATGTCGCGCCGCTTCGCGATCACCCCCGCGATCTCCGTCGCGTCGCCGGTCGTCATTCGTCGGCGAAACGGACGGCCGGCTGATGTGTGTTCCGCTTACCGGACCGTCCACCTGACGGTGGGAACGTCCCCGGACGGTGGAGTAATTACGGGGGGTCCAGTAGGGTCGATCGCCTCGGGGATCGGTCCCCGACTGCTCGGCCCTCCACGCAGCGGCGCCGGATCGCCTCCCCCTCAAGCACCCGACCCGCTGTCGCCGACGACCGCTCCGCCGTTCTCGCCGAGGCGCTCGTTCGCTCCCTGCGGTCGCTCACTCGCGCCTCGCTAGCCCCGCGAGGTGTCCCGCCTCCTCGACGACGATCTCCTCGCTCCCGAGGCGCGCGGCGTTCTCGCTCCCGGGGAGACAGAAGACGGGCACGCCGCCGGCGACGCCGGCGGTCGCGCGCGTCCCGACGACCATCGTCCCGATCTCCTCGCGGCTCATCGACCGGAACAGCTCCCCGAACCCCGGAAGCTCCTTGTCGAACAGCGGCGCCACCGCCTCGACGGTCACGTCGTCGGGGGTGACGCCCGTCCCGCCGGTCGTCACCACGCAGTCCACGTCGTCGCGGTCGACCAGCCGATCGACGGTTCCCTGCACCCCGTCGAACTCGTCGCCGATGACCTCGCGGACGACCACCTCGTCGCCGGCCGCCTCGACGGCCGCCCGGATCGCGTCGCCGGCGGGGTCGTCCTCGTGGCCCCGCGACGAGGAGACCGTCACCACCGCGTAGCCAAGGTGGTCGACATCGTGCGCGTGGTGCTCGTGGTCGTCGTGGGCGTGGGCGCCGCCGTCGTGGCCGCCGCTGTGGTCGTGGTGGTCGTGTTCGTGGCCGTCGCTGTGGTCGTGGTGGTCGTGTTCGTGGCCGCCGCTGTGGTCGTGACCGCCGTCGTTGCCGTGATCGCCGCCCCCGTGGTCGTGACGCTCGCTCATGCCGGCGTCTACCGCCCGCGATCGCTTCAACCCCGGGCACGCCGGTCAGGCGCTCGTGACGCCGTCGGCGACGAGCCGGACGCCGACGACGAGCCCGCCGAGCGCGAGGGCGACGAGGCCGCCGACGAGGAACCCGACGCCGGCGACCCACACGGCCACGGAGCCCATCCCCGAGGTGAGGAACGCGAGCCCGAACGCCAGCGCGACGCCAAACAACGAGGCGGCCGCGCCGCCGGCGACGAGCCGGTGCGTGCTCGACCGGTCCGCGAGGGGACCCACGCGGAGCCGGCCCTCGCCCGCGGGAAGCCCGTAGCCGACGACGCTGACGGTGCCGGCGACGGCGGTCCCGAGCAGGGCGAACGCGAACGCGAACCCCGAGGGGACGCCGTCTCCCGTCGCGGGGGGCGCCTGGAGCCCGAGCACGAACGCGGCGACGGCCACGTGCCCCGCGAGTCCGGCGGCGACGACGGCGACGCGGAGGGCGGCGAGGAAGGCAGGCCAGTTCACTGCCGACGCCCGTTCGCGACCGACGATGGGCTTTGTGGTGGCCGCCTACTCCGCCTCGTCGCCGTCCGGGTCGAACAGGTCCTCGATCCGGCACTCGAAGAACGCCGCGAGCGCGAACGCGAGTTCAAGCGACGGGTCGTATCGCCCCCGCTCGATGCTGTTGATCGTCTGGCGGGTGACGCCGACCTCCTCGGCCAGCCCCGCCTGGCTCAGCCCCCGCTCCTCGCGGCGGGCGCGCACGTCGTTGTTCATCGCGTCCAGCTGACCCACCCGTACGCGACCGCGAACACGACGAACAGCCCGACGTAGCCGTACAGCACGCCCTCGACGAACGGCGGCGCGTCGTAGACCCCGAGCGCGCCCAGCGTTCGCGCGCCGGAGGCGCCGAGGACGAGGACGACCGCGGCCGCGACGAGCGTCAGGGTGCTCGCACGACGCTCCAGTTCGGCGTCGCGCTCGTCGAACAGCTGCACGGGGCTGAACTGCCACACCGCGAGGAACCCGACGATTCCGACCCAGTAGGCCGCCTCGGCGGCGACGGGGTACGAGAGGAGCCTGAGCGCGACGTTCGCGGCCACGCCGAGGCCGACGGAGCCGAACAGCAGCCGCCGGTAGCGCCGACGCGTGGAGACGGTCGACGTCCCGCCGGGCCCGCCACCGGAACCGACGCCGATCCCGGTCATCGGCGTCCACCCGTCGGTGCCGAGTCGTCTCGCGCTCCTGTGCTTCCTGTCCATCGAGCTGCGGTCGTGTCGACCGTCATGTCTCACACCGAGCTGTAAAGCTCGCTTTACAGTAAAGGAAACTTTACACAACTACTTATAGCTGTCGCCACCGGCGCCGCCCGACGGATCGCCGTGAGGCAAGAGTTTACTCCCCACGCGTGGCAGGTGGGAACACGCATGCAGGCAGTCCAGTTCTCGGAGCACGGCGACCGCGACGTGATCGAGTACGGCGACTTCCCGGACCCCGACCCGGACCGCGGTGAGGTGCTCGTCGAGGTGAAGGCGGGGGCGCTCAACCACCTCGACATCTGGACCCGAAAGGGCCTCCCGGGGGTCGACTTGGAGATGCCGCACATCCCCGGCTCCGACGCCGCGGGCGTCGTCGTCGGGACGGGCGAGGGCGTCACCCGGTTCGAGGAGGGCGACCACGTCGCGGTCACCGCGGGCGTCTCCTGTGGCGACTGCGAGTTCTGTCGCCACGGCGAGGAGTCCCAGTGTGTCCGCTTCTCGATCATCGGCGAGCACCAGCGCGGCGTCCACTCCGAACTCGCGGCGGTGCCCGAGGGCAACCTCGTGGCGGTCCCGGACCACGTCGACTGGGAGGTCGCCGGCTCCGCGTCGCTGGTGTTCCAGACCGCCTGGCGGATGCTGCTCTCGCAGGGGGAGCTCGGTCCCAGCGAGTCGGTGCTCGTGCTCGGCGCCTCCGGCGGCGTCGGCCACGCGGCCGTCCAGATCGCCGACTACGTCGGGGCGGAGGTGTACGCGACCGCCTCGACCGAGGAGAAACTCAGCTACGCCGAGGACTGCGGCGCCGACCACGTCATCAACTACGAGGAGGACAACTTCGCTGGCGAGATCCGCGACATGACGGGGCGGCGCGGCGTCGACATGGTCGTCGACCACATCGGGGCAGCGACCTGGCACGATTCGCTCAAGTCGCTCGCGAAGGGCGGCCGGGTCGTCACCTGCGGAGCCACCACCGGGGGGCGCCCCGAGACGGACATCAACCGCATCTTCTGGAACCAGCTCAAGGTGATCGGCTCGACGATGGCGACCCCCGGCGAGGTCGACGACGTGCTCGAACTCGTCTGGGACGGCACCTTCGAGCCGCGGGTCCGCGAGACGCTTCCGATGAGCGAGGCCGCGCGTGCCCACGAGATGATCGAGAATCGAGAAGGCTTTGGCAAGGTGGTGGTACGTCCGGACAGTGAGCTCTGAGGAGTCGAACACAGGGGAAAGCCGCGTGGTCAACACCGGCGGCGGCTACGAGCGCGTTGACGCCGACGGGTCAAACGCGAACGCGGGTGCCGGCGACCCCGGGAACGCCGACGCCTCAGCCGGCGACCCCGAGCCCGGCGGGACCGCGGACGACGACCTCGGCCGCGCGGGCTGGGTCCTCGTCGCGGTCGTCGTGGTCGCGTTCCTTGTCGTTCCGGGGGCTATCTACCTCCGGCCGACGGCGCCGGGCGAACTCGGCTTCGGCTTCCTCGCGTCGATGCTCGTCCTGCCGTTCGTCCCGGCGCTGCTGTTGGGCGTGACGGCGGTGTGGAGCCTCGTCGCCGGCGGCAACCGATGACCGGCTCTGCGGCGTCCGCGCTCGACCGCGTCTCAGCGTGTCGGTATCCGTTTGATTCCCGTGTGCCCGTCTCGAACTGATTGACGACTCTCTCGCGAGCGACCTCCGAAGCGGGTGCGGCGACGCCCTTCGCGCCGTCGGCACCTGCGACGGCGACGGCTCCCGGGTCCACTCCCTCCGCGACGATGTCGACGCCCGACTCGACGCCGCCGACCTCGACGAGATTCGCGAGGTGCCGACGGACGCCGGTACGGGCGTTCTCGTGAGCGTCGACCGCGGCCTGGAGGGATCGGTCGACGCGGTCGTCGACCGGTGTCGGGCCGCGCTGGAGCAGCCGTCGCGGACGACCCCCGGTCCCGACGGCGGGCTGACACGGCCGGTACGCTTTGGCCCGCCGAGCGCGTACGACCGTGCGAGATGACCACTTCGCTCAGCGCGGCGACCGACCCCGACACGCTCCCGCGGGACGTTCCGGGCGAGGCCACGTTCGTCGAGGCGAACGGACGGACGTTCCACGTCGTCGAGGCCGGCCCCGAGGGCGGCGACCTCGTTCTCCTGCTCCACGGCTTCCCCGAGTTCTGGTACGGCTGGCACGATCAGATCCGACCGCTTGTCAACGAGGGCTACCGCGTCGTCGTCCCGGACCAGCGCGGCTACAACCGCAGCGAGCGTCCCGGTCGGGTCCGCGACTACCGGATCGAGGCGCTCTCGGCGGACGTGACCGGGCTAATCGACGCGTACGACCGCGAGACCGCGGCGGTCGTCGGTCACGACTGGGGCGGCGTCGTCGGCTGGTGGACGGCGCTGCACTCCCCCGGGCGGCTGTCGTCGTTCGTCGCCGTCAACGCCCCGCACCCGACGGTGATCCGGCAGACGCTGACGAGCGACCCGGCCCAACTGCTCCGCTCGGGGTACGCCGCGTTCTTCCAACTGCCGAAGGTGCCCGAGGCGCTGACGCGGGCGGCCAACTGGCGGCTCCCGGTGGCGATGATGCGCGAGTCGTCGATGCCGGGGACGTTCTCGACGCAGGATTTCGACCGGTACCGCGCCGCCTGGCGAAAGGAGGGCGCGTTCACTGCGATGCTGAACTGGTACCGCGCGGCCGCGCGCCGGCGACCCGAGCCGGAGGCCGACGAGGTCGCGGTTCCCACGCGGCTGATCTGGGGCGTCCACGACCAGTTCCTCAAACACCGGATGGCGTACGACTCGGTCGACCACTGTGCGGACGGCCGGATCACGAACATCCAGGAGGCGACCCACTGGGTCCACCACGAACAGCCGGTGAAGGTCGCGGACGTGATCTGTGACGAGCTGGCCTGATCGACGGCGACTACGAGTCGCCGTCTCGCTCGTCGCTGACACCGATCGCGACGCCGCCGCCGTCGTCCCAGCCCCGGCGTTCGCGGTCGCCGCGGCGGGACCCGTCGCCGCTCGCGTCGCCGCCGGTCTGGGTCACCGCGCCCGGCATCATCGCGCCGGCGGATCCGGATTCGTCGGCGCCCGGATCCGCGGCCTGACGCTCTTTCATGCTCTGGCGGGTGAACTGCGGCTGCGCGCGGATCCCGCGCTTGTTCTTCGTGAACGAGCGGTACAAGAAGAACACCATCGGCAGCGTGGCGACGATGATGACGACGGAGACGTACACGTCGACGAGCTCGCTGCCGAACGAGTAGATGATCGCCGCCGAGAGACCGCCCACGGCCGTCAGGATGGAGTAGGCGATGCGCTTGGCGAGTCGATCGAGCACGTCGTTGTCGTCTTCTAGCGTGACGTTGACGGCGAGGTCCTCGCGCTGAACGGTGTCGAGCACGTCGTCGAGCTTCGGCGGGACGGTGAACAGGGCCCGGGCGGTGTCGCGGGTCTGGTCTGCGGCGTCGCCGGCGAGCCGGCGGGCCGTGTCCTCCAGGTACCCCTCCTCGGAGAGGTATTCGGTGGCGACCTCGATGAAGTCGAAGTTCGGGTCGAGCGTCACGCAGACGCCCTCGACGACGGTGGCGACGCGGAGCACGAGCGCCATGTTCTGCGGGAGCCGAAGCGGGAAGTCGTAGATGGTCGACTCCACCTGCTCGATCACCTGCTGGACGCGGTACTGCTCGATGTCTTCCCCGCGCACGTCGGCGATGGCTAGTTCCATCACGTCGGCCATCACCTTCCGGTCGGCCTCCGGCGACAGCGTCCCCATCTCGACGAGCGCGTCGAGGATGGCGTCGATGTCCTGGTTGGCGACGGCGATGTAGAAGTCGATGATCTTCTCTTGGATGAACGGGTCGACCCGGCCGGACATCCCGAAGTCGTAGAAGATGATCTTTCCCTCCGGGGTGACCGAGAGGTTCCCCGGATGGGGGTCGGCGTGGAAGACGCCGTCCTCGGCGATCATCTGGAGGTACGCCCGCTGGAGCGTCGTCGCCAGTTCGGTGCGGTCGATCCCCATCGCGTCGAGGGCGGCCGTGTCGGAGATCTTCGTTCCCGGGATGTACTCCATCGTGAGCACGCGCGGGCCGGAGGCGGCCGCGACGGGCTCGGGGATCACGATCCGGTCGCTGTCCTCGAAGTTCGCCCGGATCTCCCGGAGCACGCGCTGCTCGCGCGAGTAGTCCATCTCCTGGTGGATCGTCTTGTCGAACTCCTCCGCGAGGTTGTCCAGCGAGAACGCCTGCCCCTGGCCGACGAACCGCGACAGCAGCGGCAGCGACCACTTGATGATCCGGAGGTCGGCCTCGACGAGCTCCTCGATCCCGGGGCGGCGGACCTTCACCGCGACCTCCTGTCCCTCGTAGGTGGCCACGTACACCTGCCCGAGGCTTGCCCCCGAGATGGGGTCGGTGTCGAACTCGTCGAACACCTCCTCGATGGGACCGAGTTCGTCTTCGATCACGTGCCTGGACTCCGCCCACGGTGCCGGCGGCACGTCGTCCTGCAGCGACGACAGCACCTCGATGTAGGAGGCCGGAAGCACGTCCGGCCGGGTCGAGAGGATCTGGCCGAGCTTGATGAACGTCGGGCCGAGCGTGAGCAGCGTATCGAGCAGCACCTCCGCCCGCTTGAGGCGCATCTCGTGGGTCACCTCGCGGGAGCCGCCGAGGACGACGAACCGCTTTCGATCGCGGAGGTACGCCCAGATCAGCGGCAGGAACCGGTAGACGACGAGGGGGAACCGTCGGTACGCGCGCAGTGAGACCAGCGTCACCACCCGGATTACGCGTCCGTGACGGTGATCTCGTGTTCGGGTGCGGCCGCGCGCTTGGGGAGACGCACCGAGAGCACGCCCCCGTCCATCTCCGCGTCGCTCCCCTCGTGGGTCGCGTCCGGCGGCAGGGGGACCTCCGCGTCGAGGAACAGGGGGCGGTCCTCCTCGATGTAGCTGAACTCGGACTCGGGCGCCTTCTCGCGGCGTGCCTCGATGTGGAGGCGTCCGCGTTCGAGGCTCACGTCGGTCGTCTCGGCGCTGGCGCCGGGCAGGTCGACGACGAGCATGTACGCGTCGTCGCTCTCCAGCAGGTCGGCGAACACCGGCTCGGGGAGATCTCTGAGCGCCTCGCGTAGCTTCGACATAAACGGTGTAAGGGACGGCGCGTCGAAAAAGGCCGCGGTGGCGGCGGCGGTCGTGCGTGTGTGTCTCTCCCGTGGATTTTTATGCGCGCGGCCGCTCCACCCGGGTATGACAGACGGGAGCACGGAGTCGGAGCCGGCGGACGCGGGCGACCCCGCGCTCGCGGCGATGGGCGCGACCGGGACGCCGGTGCGGGTCGAACCTGACGCGGCGGTCGTCTCTGTCCGGACCCCGGTGCCGCCGGACCTCCACGACGAGGCGACGCCGACGTTCCGCCCGGTCGCGGCGGCCCGAGCGGTCGGCGGCCGCCTCCGGCGGCTGGTCGGCCACGACGACCGATCGGACGCCGGTCGGAGCGACTAAACCGGCGTTTTGACCGGACCCGTCACGCCTCCGGGACCGGGACGAACGACTGGCGGCCTTTTTACTCCGGACGCGCAAGGACTGCGTATGAGCCACGACCGCACGCGCGCCGGATTCAAAGACCGGACCCGGGTCGCCGATGCACGCGAGCGACTGCTCTCGGTCGCCGACCCGCACGGCCGCACCGAGACGGTCCCGCTGACGGCCGCCGACGGGCGCGCCGTCGCCGAGGCGACGACGGCGCCGACGCCGGTGCCAGGGTACGACCGCGCCGCGATGGACGGCTGGGCCGTCCGCGCCGAGGACACGTTCGGCGCCTCCACCCGCTCGCCAGCCGTCCTGTTCGCCGAGGACGAGGAGGCCGGCCCCGAGGGCGCCGTCCGCGTCCACACCGGGAGTGAGCTCCCGCCGGGGGCGAACGCGGTGGTCAAAATCGAACGCGCCGACGAGGTGGGCGACGAGGTGGAGGTGTTCGACGCCGTCGCCGAGGGGGAGAACGTCGGCCCGACCGGCGAGGACGTGGCCGAGGGGCAGACGCTGTACGAGCCGCCGCACCGCCTCCGCCCCTCGGACCTGGGACTGCTGAAGTCGGTCGGCACGGACGAGGTCGCGGTCGCCGAGCGTCCCGGCGTCTCGGTGATCCCGACCGGTGAGGAGCTGGTGCAGGCCGACCCCGACCCCGGCGAGGTCATCGAGACCAACGGCCTCACGGTCTCTCGACTCGCCGAGCGCTGGGGCGCCGACGCCACCTACCGCGACATCGTCACCGACGACGAGGACGCCCTCCGCGAGGCCGTCGAGCGCGACCTCGACCACGACGCGATCGTCACCACCGGGGGATCCTCCGTCGGCGAGCGGGACCTGATCCCCGAGGTGATCGACGAGATCGGCGAGGTGCTGGTCCACGGCGTCGCCCTCAAGCCGGGCCACCCCGTCGCGCTGGGCGTCGTCGAGGAGACGCCCGTGATCATGCTGCCGGGCTATCCCGTCGCGTGCATCGTCAATGCCGTCCAGTTCCTCCGTCCCGTGGTCCGGGAACTCGGCTCGCTCCCGCACGACCCGCACCCGACGCGGCGGGCGACGCTGACGCGGAAGGTGTCCTCCGAGCCGGGTGTGCGGACGTTCGCCCGGGTGAAACTGGACCCGACCGACGGCCGCGGCGCCGACACGGACGGGGCGAGCGATATCGCCCGCGACGGCGACGGGCCCGCATTCGAGGCCACCCCGACGCGCGCCTCCGGGTCGGGGATGCTCTCGTCAGTCGCGCTGGCGGACGGCTGGGTCGTCGTCCCCGAGTCCCGGGAGGGACTCGACGCCGGCGAGGCCGTCGACGTGGAGCTGTGGGAGGTGACCGAATGAGCGACCGCCGGGAGTTCCGCGACCTCGCGGAGCCCGAGGAGGCCCGCGAGGCGATCGCCTCGCTCGATCTGGCGCCCGACCCGGAGACGGTCCCCCTGGAGGAGGCTCGCGGCCGCGTGCTCGCCGAGCGCGTCGACGCCGACTTGGACGTGCCCGGCTTCGACCGCGCGTCGATGGACGGCTACGCGGTGCGTGCGCGCGACACCTTCGGCGCTGACGAGGCCGACCCCGCGACGCTGGAGCTGGTCGGTGCGGTCCACGCCGGCGCCGAACCCGACGTGACCGTCGAGCGGGGCACCTGCGCCGAGATCTCTACTGGAGCGGTCATGCCCGACGGCGCGGATGCGGTCGTGATGGTTGAGCGGACCAGCGAGGTGGTCGCCGACGGCGAGGAGGACGCGGCCGCAGACGCGATCGCGATCCGTACCTCTGTCGCGCCCGGTGATCACGTCATGTTCGCGGGCGCCGACATCGCCGCCGGCGGCCGCGCGCTCGGGCCGGGCACGGAGGTCACGCCCCGCGAGATCGGCCTGCTGTCGGCGCTCGGCGTCGACGAGGTGCCGGTCCGCGGGAAGCCGACGGTCGGCATCGTCTCTACGGGCGACGAGCTCGTCCGGCCCGGGGAGGACCTCCACAGCGAGCGCGGACAGATCTACGACGTGAACAGCTACACCATCGCCGCGGGCGTCGAGGAGGCCGGCGGCGAGGCCGTCCTCTATCCACACGCCGGCGACGACTACGACGAGATGGAGCGCCTGCTCGTCGAGGCCAGCGAGGAGTGCGATCTGGTGCTCTCCTCGGGGTCGACCTCCGCCTCCGCCGTCGACGTGATCTACCGCGTCATCGAGGACAGGGGGGAGCTCCTGCTCCACGGCGTCTCGGTCAAGCCGGGGAAGCCGATGCTCGTCGGCGGAGTTGGCGACTCGGCGTACGTCGGCCTCCCGGGGTACCCCGTCTCGGCGCTGACTATTTTCCGCACGTTCGTCGCGCCCGCGATACGCCGGGCTGCGGGCAAGCCGGAGCCGCGCACCGCGACGGTGAGCGGTCGGATGGCCCAGCAGGAGCGCTACTCGGAGGGACGCATGCGACTGATGCCCGCGGGGCTGACGGAGGACGGTTCGGAGGACACGCTCGTGTACCCCGTCGACAAGGGGTCGGGCGCGACGACGAGCCTCGTCGAAGCCGACGGCGTCGTCGTCGTCCACCCGGACACCGAATACCTCGCCGCGGGCGAGGAGGTGGAGGTGCAGTTGTTCTCCCCGGAGGTGCGCGCGCCGACGCTGTTCGCCGTCGGTGAGGACGACCCCGCGCTCTCGCGCCTGCTCGACCGCGTCGACCGACCGCGCTATCTCGCGATCGGGTCCCGGGAGGGGCTGCGACGCCTGCGCGACGGCGTCCCCGACGCGGCCGTCGTCGCGGGCGATCCGGACCGCGACCCGGTCGCGTCGCTCGACCCCACCGGCGACGAGGAGGCGGTCCCCGCCGAGCCGATCGGCGAGTGGACGCGCGAGTGGGGGCTGATCGTCCCCGCCGGCAACCCTGAGGACGTGACCGGGCTCGCGGACTTGATCGACCGCGACCTCCGGTTCGTGAACCGCGACGGCAACGCGGGACTGCGGACCACGCTCGCGAACGCGCTGGCGGACGTGGCCGGAGAGCGCGGGACGACGCGCCGGGCGGTGACCGAGGCGATCGACGGGTTCGAGCGCGCGGTGCGCGCCCACGAGTCGCCGGCGCGGCGCGTGCTCGCCGGCGACGCGGACGCGGGGCTCGGCCTCCGGGCAACGGCCGAGCGACTTGACACCGGGTTCGTCCCGCTGGGCACCCAGCCGGTCCGCACGTACGCGAACCCCGACCGCGGCGACAAGCCCGGCGTCGTCGCGCTGCGCGAGGCGATCGACGAGGGAGACGACGTGTTCGACGCGCTCGCGGGCTACGGGCGCTGAGTCGGTCGAACGAAAAGCGACGAGCCGCGGTCGATCGGTGGCGATGCAGTCGGACGGCGGCCCTGCGGCGTTACGGCGTCGGCGCGGCCTTCTGGAGGGCGGTCTCGGCGATGTTTCCGCCGTAGTCGGCCGAGCGAGAGACGGAGTCGACGATGAGCCCGAGCAGTTGCGCGCGGGCGGGGTCGAGATCGCGCAGCTGTTCGTCTATCTCGCGGGCGCGCTGATCGACACCCAGCACCGCGCCGCGGGCGTCGTTCGCCTGCGTCGTCGCCTCGGCGCTGTCCTCGGCGAACAGCGCCTCCATCGCCAGGTCGACGACCTCGCGGGCGTCCTCGCCGAGCGCCTGCAGCGCCTCGATGAACTCCGCCGGGAGCACCTCCTGCACGCCTTCCTCCGGCGCCGGGACCGCTCCGCCCACCGCGTCGGCTTCCTCGCTCCCCAACAGTTCCAAGGAGAGGTGGGCGATCTTCGTCGCGTGGTCGGCGACCCGTTCGAGCTGTCGCGCGCTGGAGTGGTAGTCGAAGCACACCTCTCGCGAGAGGCCGATGTCCTCGGCGGCCTTCGGCGTGCGCAGCGTCGCGCGGAAGATGCGCGAGACGACCATGTACAGGCGATCGACGTCGTCGTCGCGCTGGATCACGTCCAGCGCCATGTCCTCGTCGCCCTCGGTGAGCGCGTCGACGGCGTCCTCGAGCATCGAGACGGCGATGAGCCGCATCCGGGTGACGGCGTTGTGGATCGACAGCTCCGAGGAGTCGAGCAGGTCGCGGATGACGACGCGGTCGCGCGTCTCCTCGAGCACCTCCAGCCCGACGAGGCTCTGGACAGAGTCGCGGATGGTGCGGCGCTGGTCGTTCGTGATCCGGGGGGCCTCCAGCGCGATGATGTCGAAGCCGGAGACGTACATCGTCATCACCGCGCGAGTGAGCTGATCGCCGGAGAGGTCGGCGATCTCGAGGGTTCCCTCCGTGCGCTCCTCCTCGCTCACCGGCGTGAGAAACAGGGAGTCGCCCTCGGGGTAGAACTCGACCTCGGTCCCCGCGCTGACGCCGTTATCCGTCGCCCACTCTTTGGGGATCGATACCGTGTACGTCGATCCGCCGGTCACCTGCACTTTCCGTGTCTCGACCATCGTCTCCGGATCGGCGCGTACGGATGTTAAATCTGCTGATGATCTATATACTTGAATTAAGAGAGCGCGATAGCGACCGCTCACTGCGCGTGCGCGGCCGACAGATAACCCTTTAGAGTCGACGAATACAGGCACCTGCCTGGGAGGAACACGGATAGCTCCCGGTTACCGCTCGTCCAATGGTGGTAAATAGGACTATATACTTATATTTTCTAAACCGATCGGACGCCGCGCGACCCGCCGGCGTGCGGTGGCGGCTACGGTTCTCCGTGATCCCGCTGGGTCGCCGCGTCGGAATCGTCGTCGACGAAGCCCTCGAGTTTGCCCGCGGCGGCGACGAGTCGCCCGAGGAGCGCGTCGATCAGCCACAGGACGATCGCTCCGCCGAGCGAGATCGCGAGCAGAGTGGGGAGATCCACGATCGAGCGCGTGTACCACGGGGACCGAGGTGAACGTTGATATGTGCCCTCTGGACCGCTCGGTAGCGGTGTTCGGTTCCGCGCGTCAGCGCGTGCGGGCGTCTCCCACGCGAGTGGTTAATATCGGTACATATCGATATAAAGCTGACAGTTCGCTATTGCTCGCCGCGTACCGATCGTACACGAACATACCGCTCATAGCAACGTCCTTTGAACAACCCTCCGTGAAACCACGTGATGTCAGGTGCAAGCACTCGGGCGGAGACTGGATTCAGGAGCGATTTCGACTTCACCACGTTGATCACCCTCGCGGGGATGACCGCGGTCATCTTCCTCGGCGGGCTGTTCATCACCGAGGCGGTCGGGGAGATCCCCCCGGACATCGATTTCAAGCCGTTCTTCATCGTGTACGCCATCATGTTCTTCGTCCCGTGGGGCACGCCGACCATCTCGGTCGCGGTCGGCGGCGGCCTCGGCGAAGCCATCGGTGACGTGATCGAGGGGTACGAGGTCGACGACCCCTTCGGGCTGGCCGGCTACGTCGTCGGCTTCACCGTCGCCGGCTACCTGATGAAGGACGCCGAGGGCGATGACTACGTCACGCTCTCGATCGCGGCGGTCGTGGGCGCGCTTGTTCAGATCCTCATCGAGGGGCTCGGCATCCTCGTCATCTCGGGCGAGTCACTCTCGGTGTACGCGACCGTCGTCGCCGGCAACACCGTCACCCACGGCATCGTCCTCGGGCTCATCCCGCTCATCCCGACGGTCGCGGCCCTCGAGGGACGCGTCGAGCGGTTCATGGGCGAGGCGGCGAAGTCGACCGCCGACTGATCTGACTGTCGGACCCGGACGACCGACCACCCTCCATCACCGAGCCATCACACGAAATCACCACCCGCCGTCCGCGTGGCGCGGAACGCGCCACGCGGCTGCCCTCTCGTTCATACGACCCACCCATGATCCACGCTGCGGACCTCAGATTACAGTACCCGACGAGAAGCGATCCGACCCTACAGGGCGTCTCGTTCACCGTCGACGACGGCGAGACGCTCGGCGTCGTCGGCGCCGTGGAGTCGGGCAAGACCTCGCTCTCGATGGCGCTCGCCGGCTTCGCGCCCACCGTGACCGGCGGAACCCTCGATGGCGAGTTGCAGGTCGCGGGAGCCGACCCGCGCGAGGACGACGACGACACCCGCCTCGGCATGGTGTTCGAAGACTACAGCTCTCAGCTGACACAGGTCCACGTCGTCGACGAGGTGATGGTCCCGCTGCTCTCGCGGGGGCTCGGCCGTGAGGCCGCCCGCGAGCGCGCGAGCGAGGTCCTCGATCGGGTTCGCCTGTCCGGCTACGAGGACCGCCGCACCTGGGAGCTGTCGGGCGGCGAACAGCAGCGCGTCGCCATCGCGGCCGCCCTCGCGATGGACGCCGAGGCGCTCGTGTTCGACACGGCCACGCGCGCGCTTGACCCCGCGGGGCGCGAGGAGGTGTCGAACATCGTCTCATCGCTGCGCGGGGAGAAGCCGCTGGTGTTGACGGTGACGGACCCGGCGGAACTGGTCGGCCTGTGCGACCGCGTGCTCGTGTTGAACGACGGCGAGCGCGAGGCGTTCGGCCCGGCCGAGGAGATCCTCAGAGACGCGGACCTCCTCGACCGCGTCGGCGTGCGGCCGCCGACGCCGCTGCGGGCGGCGCGCCGGCTCGGCATGGACGCCTCGCCGATCACCGTCGGCGAGTTCTCGAACGCCGTCGCCGACGGCGCGCGGATGAGCCGGGGACTGACGGACACGGGAACGAGCGAGCTGTCGGTGGAGGGAGCGTCCGGGAGCGACACCGACCTGATCGACGGTCCGGAGGCGAACGAAGCGGAGCCGACGAAACCCGCGGTCGACGGCGGCGCGACGGCAGACGGGGGCGAGAAGCCGCTGTTGTCAGTCGAGGACCTCCGGTTCAGCTACCGCGAGGAGCCCGCGATCGACGGGATCGACCTCTCGGTGGAGGCCGGCGAGGTCCACGCGCTGGTGGGCGGCAACGGCGCCGGCAAGAGCACGCTCGTGGAACTGATCGTCGGCCTGCTTGACCCCGACGAGGGGGAGATCCGGATCGACGGCGAGCCGACCGCGGGGCGGACGGCGGCGGCGGTCGGCGAGACGGTCGCGCTGTCGTTCCAGAACCCCGACGAACAGCTGAGCAAGCGGACCGTCGAGGAGGAGATCCGGTTCCCGCTGGAGGAGCGGCAGTACGACCGCGGCTGGCTCCCGTTCGGCGGCGAGCAGCGCTACGACGACTCCTACATCGACGAGCGCGTCGAGGCAGCCCGCGAGCGGACCGGTCTCGGCGAGGACCTCCTCGACGAGGACCCGACGTTCCTCCCGCAGGGGTACCGCCGGCTCGCGGCGATCGCCTCGGCGATCGCGCCGGACCCGGACGTGGTGATCCTCGACGAACCGGCCGCCGGGCTCGACGCCGAGGGGTACGACCTGATGGAGGAGGCGATCGCCCACCTCGCGGACGACGGGAAGGCGGTCTTGGTGATCGAACACGACATGGACTTCGTCAGCGAGGTCTCTGACCGGGTGACGCTGCTGAGCGACGGGACCGTGGCCGCCCGCGGACCCCCGTCGACGGTGTTCGACGCCTCCCGGTGGGACGAGCTCCGTGCCGAGCACATCAGACCACCCCGGGCCGCCGAGCTCGCCGAGTGTCTCGACGTCCGCGCGCTCACGCTCGACTCGCTCGTCGACCGGGCCGGCGGCGCGATGGAGGTGCACGAATGAGATCCGTCCCCGTCGTCTACAACGACTACGACACGTTCCTCCACCGCCGCGACCCGCGGGTGAAGCTGCTCGCGTTCGCGGCGCTGGTGCTTTTCCTGTACGTCGCGCCGACGTGGCACTGGATGATCGCCATGTTCGGCATCGGCGTCGGGCTCGCGATCGTCGCGCGTGTCAACCCCAAGTGGCTGCTCGCGCTCGCCGCCCTCCAGATCCCGAACATCCTGGGGTTCGTCGCCTTCCCGGCAATCGAGCGCGTGCTCGCGGGGAGGGGCGCCTTCGCGGGCGACTTCGGCTTCGGGCTGAAGCTGGCGTTCTCGTTCCCCGCCGCGCTGTTCGTCAGCGCGAGCCTGTTCACGACGATGCGCGAGACGGAGATCACCGACGGCCTCCGGGGACTGGGCGTCCCGGAGTTCGTCTGCTTCACCTTCGAGTACGCGTTCCTGCTGCTGTACACGGTCTTCGCCGATATCCTCCGGATCGCCGACGGGCTCAAACTCAAGGGCGTCGCCATCGAGACCCGCAACCCGCTGAGGATGGCCCGGAACCTGCCGAAGCTGGGGGTTCCGGCAATCATCACGGTGTTCCGTCGCTCGACCACGATGATGGCGGTGCTCCGGATGCGGGGGTACCCGCTCGACGACCTCCAGGAGTCGCGCACGCCGTTCAAGTTCGACTTCGGCGACGCCGCGCTGCTGGCGTTCGCGGTCGGCGTGCTCGCGGTCACGGCGGGCGTCAACTTCGGTCTCTGGCGGGTCCCCGTGCTCCCTGCCTCCTGATTCCCCCCGACACGTCTTCTCGCCTCATTTTCCTCTCTTCGCCTCGCCTCCTCTCGCCCTGAAACCGCGTCGACGCCGACGCTACGAAGAGTCGGTGTCCGCGACGACCGCCTCGTCGTCTTCCGTCCCGTCGACGGCTCCCGCCTCCGCGTCCGCGACGAGCGACCAGTCGTCCGGGAGGTACGCCGCGTGAAACAGTCGGTAGGCGATCAACAGCCCGCCCGTCGCGACCGCCAGCGCCCAGAACAGCCGGCCTTCTCCCGGGACCACCGATCCGGGGACGGCGACGACGAGAAACGTCGACAGCAGGAGCACGAACAGGGTCCAACTCGCGGCGAGGCGCGTCCGCGCCGTCGGCGTCAGCCGCGTCTCTCTGAGGCGGTCGATCCGAGCGACAGTGATGACGAGCATCGCGGCGACGACGAGTCCGATGCCGACCCACGTGACCGGAGTCAGCGAGGCGAACAGTCCGATCGCGACGATCACCAACCCGACCGTCCGTGCCGTCGACACTCGGCGCAACAGCCGCTCGCGTTCCATTGTGGATTGCTCGCCCGACTGCACGGATAAGTGCTCCGGGAATCCGACGCTCACGGTCGTTCTCGCGCCCGATACTCGCCCCGTCAGACTCATACGTCTATGTACGCGAATTGATCACATGCTCGGATCCACACCCTCACCGATGCTCGACGCCGCAGCCCCCGTGATGGTCGCCTTCCTCGTGTTCGCCGGTCTCGCATTCGGCGATCGAGTCGCGGCCGTCGTCTCGTCCATCGACACCGACGAGTCGCTCACCGACTGGGAGTCACAGTAGCAACGCAAACCCTTACCTCCCGGGACGCGGGAGTCGTGGGTATGCCACGGAAACAGTATCAAGAACGTCTCGAAGGCCTCCGCGAGGACGTGCTCTACATGAGCGAGATCGTCGCCGAACGGCTCCGCATGGGCATGAACGCCCTCGGTGACAAGGACGATGAGCTCGCCCGCCGCGTCATCGAGGAGGACGCAGAGGTGAACCAGCTGTATCTCGACCTCGAACAAGACTGCATCGACCTGCTCGCCCTCCAACAGCCGGTCGCCGGCGATCTCCGATTCATCGCGGCGTCGTTCAAGATCATCACCGACCTCGAGCGCATCGGCGACCTCGCGACGAATCTCGGCGAGTACACGCTTCAGGCCGAACGCGACGTGTTCCCGGACGTCGACGTGCAGCGAATCGGCGACGCGACCCTAGAGATGCTCGACGACGCGATGACCGCGTACGCGGAGGAGGACGTTGACGCCTGCTATGCGGTCGCCGACGCCGACGACGAGGTCGATAGGCTGTGCGAGGACGCCAGCGCCGCGGTGATGCGGGAACTACTCGAACGCGAGGGGGTCGACGCCGAGGATGT
Organism: Halobaculum gomorrense; assembly: GCF_900129775.1. Lineage (GTDB taxonomy): Archaea > Halobacteriota > Halobacteria > Halobacteriales > Haloferacaceae > Halobaculum > Halobaculum gomorrense. Next base: position 360,859 of record NZ_FQWV01000002.1, read on the forward strand.
CGACGACATGATGGCGGATGTCTCCCGGCTCCTGCTCACCATCCGCGACCTCGAACGGGTGGGTGACCACGCGGTCAACATCGCCGCGCGGACGGTGTACATGGTCGAGAACGACGACGAGCTTATTTACTAACCGACCACTTTTCACGGGGGCCTCGCGCCCTCCGGGCGCTCGACCCCCGCCAAAACCCGTCGATGATCAAAAGGCCGCTCGCTCGGGCCTGCCGGCCCTCGCTCGCGGAACAATCGCTAGTGCGAACCGCAACCGCAGGCGACCAACTAATTGTGTCTCCCGAGAATGTTGTCAGAACTCTATTTCGGGTAGTTCCGGATGAAACAACTGCTCAATAAGGGCTGCCCACCCACCTTTTGCTGCGCTCGGAGCCTCCGGCTCCTCGCTTGCAAAATGTGGATCAAAAGCACTGCATCACCCCCTCAGCGCGGCGAAGCCGCGCTTCGAGGGTTCCTTGGCCCGCTCGCTCGCGGTGGGTGAACGACCTGTATCTATCGCTGACCGTCTCTCCTCCCAGAGCGATCCCAAGTAGAACAAATCGGAGGTCCGGACTGGGGGAAAGCATCCGCGAGCGGAGCGAGCGGTTCACCGGACCCGACCGAAGGGAGGGTCCGGCCTTTTGACATGAACGGGTTTTCGCCGAGCGGTTCCCGCAGCGCTCGCCGGAGGCGAGCGCGAGGATACCCGAGGCGAAAAGAGGTTCGTTATTGGAAACCGACTCGCCCGCCGCGGTCGGTGCGGAGGCTGTCGGTGCCGCCGCCCTTGAACTGCTCTTCGATGTCCGCGTAGTAGCTCATGATCTCGTCGGTGATGGTCGGCCGGACCGCCTCCATCGCCTGCTCGAAGTGGCGCATGTTCACGTCCTCGGCGTCGTCGTCTTCCCGAAGCGCCTGGATGGCGGCCTCCCGGGCGATCGACTCCAGATCCGAGCCGACGTAGCCCTCGGTTCGCTCGGCGAGTTCGCGGAGGCTCACGTCCGCCGACAGCGGCGTGTCGCCGGTGTGGATCTTGAGGATCTGCTCGCGCCCCTCCACGTCGGGCTGGCCGATCATCACGAGCCGGTCGAACCGGCCCGAGCGGATGAGCGCGGGGTCGATCATGTCCGGACGGTTCGTCGCGCCGATCACCATGACGTTCTCCATCTCCTCCAGCCCGTCGAGTTCGGTGAGGAGCTGGTTCACCACGCGCTCGGAGACGTTGTTCCCCATCTCCTGGCCGCGGCTCGGCGCCAGCGAGTCCAGCTCGTCGAAGAAGATGACCGTCGGAGCCACCTGCCGAGCCTTCCGGAACGTCTGGCGGATCGCCTTCTCGGACTCGCCGACCCACTTACTGAGCAGCTGCGGGCCGCGCACGGAGATGAAGTTTGCGTTCGTCTCGTTGGCGACGGCCTTCGCCATCAGCGTCTTCCCGGTGCCGGGCGGGCCGTACAGGAGCACGCCCTTCGGCGCCTCGACCCCCATCCGCTCGAACTTCTCCGGCGTCGTCAGCGGCCACTCGACGGCCTCCTTCACCTGCTGTTGGGCGTCGTCGAGCCCCCCCACGTCCTCCCAGGTGATCTTCGGCAGCTCGACGAGCACCTCCCGCATCGCCGAGGGCTCCACCTCGGCGAGCGCGCCCTGGAAGTCGTTGCGCTTGACGATCATCCGGTCGATGAGGCTCGGTGGGATGTCCTCCTCGTCCAGATCGATCTCCGGGAGGTACCGCCGCAGCGCCTTCATCGCGGCCTCTTTGGTCAGGCTCTCGATGTCGGCGCCGACGAAGCCGTGCGTCTCGTCGGCCAGGCGGTCGAGGTTCACGTCGTCCGACAGGGGCATTCCGCGGGTGTGGATCTGGAGGATCTCCTTGCGGCCGACCTCGTCGGGGACGCCGATCTCGATCTCGCGGTCGAATCGGCCCGGGCGCCGGAGGGCCGGGTCGACAGAGTCGACGCGGTTCGTTGCGGCGATGACGATCACCTGCCCGCGCGTCTCTAGGCCGTCCATCATCGTCAGCAACTGGGCGACGACGCGCCGTTCGACTTCGCCGGTCACGTCCTCGCGCTTGGGCGCGATCGAGTCCAGTTCGTCGATAAAGATGATCGACGGGGAGTCGTCTTTCGCGTCCTCGAAAATCTCACGGAGCTGTTGTTCGGACTCGCCGTAGTACTTCGAGATGATCTCTGGACCGGCGATGGAGAAGAACGACGCGCTGGTCTCGTTGGCGACGGCCTTCGCCAGAAGGGTCTTTCCGGTGCCGGGCGGGCCGTGGAGGAGGACGCCCTGGGGCGGCTCGATCCCCAGCTTCTTGAAGATCTGGGGGTGTTTCATCGGCAGTTCGACCATCTCGCGGACGCGCTGGATCTCCGACTGGAGGCCGCCGATATCTTCGTAGGTGATGCCGCCGCCGGTCTTCTCGAACCCGGAGATGGGCTCCTCGCGGAGTTCGACCTCGGTGTCCTCGGTGATGAGACAGACGCCCTCGGGGTCGGTGTCGACGGCGATGAGCGGGATCGCCTGCCCCGGCGAGCGCATGAACGGGTGGTTCGTGGAGGACATCACGGGGACGATGTCGCGCTCGACGACCGGCCGCTTGAGGATCTGACGCTTCACCATGCCGGCGGCGTCGGAGCCGAACTGCACCGACGCCTCCTCGGGCGGCGCGAGCGTCAGCGACTCGGCCTTCTTCGCTTCCGCCTTCCGGATAGTGACGCGCTCGCCGATGCCGACGTCGGCGTTCTGGCGCGTGAAGCCGTCGATGCGGACCGTGTCGGTGTTCCAGTCCTGCCGGTCGGCGCGCCAGACCTTCGCGGCGGTGGTCTCGGCGCCCTCGATCTCGATGATGTCGCCCGGGGAGAGCTTCAGGTGCAGCAGGGTGTCCGGGTCGAGGCGAGCGATTCCTCGGCCGGAGTCGTTCGGGTACGCCTTCGCGACTTCGAGTTGGACTTCATTCATGATGGGGTTGACTGGTGTTCGTTCGAAATACGTCCGTTCGGACGGCTGTTAAGCCCTCCGTTGCGCGCCGTGACGCCGGAACGTGAGAACTCCGGATCCGCGGCGCGGACGCAAGACGTGCTAATCACTTGCACGATACGGGGGCCGGCCTGAAAACACCACCGCCGACGGCGATCGATCCGGTCGGCCCACGGGTCGGGCGATCCCAGCGCTCCCGGGACCGTGGCGGTAGCCACTTCACCGCCCGCCGCGATCGGTCGACCATGCGAACGATCGCCTTCGACGGCCGGATGGGTGCCGCCGGCGACATGATTCTCGGCGCGCTCGTCGCCGCCGGCGCCGACCCCGACGTGCTCGCGCCCGTAGAGGACGCGCTCCCGGTGCGCTACGAGTTCGAGTCGACCGAGCGGAACGGCATCGCGAGCACACGCGCTCGGGTCAGACACCTCGGTGGAGACGGCGACGCTGGAGGCAACGCCGACGCCGGTGACCACGGTCACGGGGGACACAGCCACGGCGAGGGACACGGCCACAGCCACGATGACGGCCACAGCCACAACCACGGTGAGGACCATGATCACGAGCACACCGCCGAAGGACACGGCCCGCAGCGCACCTACGCGGAGGTCGTGGCGGTCGTCGAGGGGCTGGATCTCTCCGAGTCGGTCAGGGCGGATGCGCTCGCGACGTTCGAGATCCTCGGCGAGGCGGAGTCGTCGGTCCACGGCACCGACCTCGACGACACCCACTTCCACGAGGTCGGCGCCGACGACGCCATCGCGGACGTGGTCGGGGCGTGCCTGCTGTTCGAGGACCTCGACCCCGACCGCGTGGTGACGACGCCGCTCGCGACCGGGGGCGGCGAGGTCGACTTCAGCCACGGCGTCTACCCGGTTCCCGTCCCCGCCGTCGTCGAGATCGCCGAGCGCGCCGACTGGTCGCTGCGCGGCGGCCCCGTCGACGCGGAACTGCTCACGCCGACGGGCGCGGCGATCCTCGCACACCGCGCCGAGGGCGTCGAGCGACTCCCCTCGCTCCGCGTCGAGGGCTCTGGCTACGGCGCCGGCGGGTGGACGTTCCCCGACCGCCCGAACGTCCTGCGGGTCGTCGTCGGCGAGGACGAGCGATCGGGGCTCGCCCGCGACGACGTGGCCGTGTTGGAGACGAACCTCGACGACGCCGCGCCGGAGGTGCTCGGGGGTCTGCAGGAGACGCTCGCCGACGCGGGCGCACGCGACGTGTCGATCCTCCCGGCGACGATGAAGAAGTCGCGTCCCGGCCACCTCGTGAAAGTGATCTGCAAGCCCGAGGACGCCGACCGCGTCGCCCGACGCCTCGCCGAGGAGACCGGCACGCTCGGGATCCGCGAGGGGGGCGCGAGCCACCGCTGGACCGCCGACCGTTGCTTCGAGACGGTCGAACTGACACTGGGCGAGGCCGGCGACACACACGAGATCCCCGTGAAGATCGCCAGCGACGCTGACGGTGCCGTCTACGACGTGAGCGCCGAGTACGACGATGCGGCGGCCGCCGCACGCGAGGCCGGCCTCCCGGTTCGCGAGGTGCTCGGACGTGCGGAAGCGGTCGCACGGGAACGGCTCGCGGCGGAGACCGCCGACGGATGACTGTAGAGGTCGATGAGCGAGGCGCACGGATGAGCGACGCCGATCGCTACGCCTGCGACAACTGCGGGGCGGCCTTCGACGCGGACGAGGCGACGCGGACGACGACGGTGGGCGACCTCGACAGCGAGACGTGGCAGACGCTGTGCTGTCCGAACTACGGTGCGCGGGTGAAGACGGTGTTCGTCGGTCGGGACTGAGGCTGTTCGTCGGCCGAGACTGAGGCCCGCCGGATATTGGATTCTCCCTGTTGATAATCAGATGGCTACTGTTAACCGGCGGATCGGAAACGTCGACTTATATGACTGGCAGTGGAGGGCCCGGGGCGGGCGCCCGACTCGTCCCGGACGCGATCAGACGGGGGATCACGCGGAAGTTCGCGACCGTACTATTGCTCATCGTCGTCGCCATCGGAGCCGTCGGCGCGTACGCGGTGGTCGACACCACGGATCGGATGCACGAGAGCGTCGAGGGCGAGTTGTCGGCGGCGACATCGCTGGAGGCGGCGAAACTCTCAGAGTGGATCGGAAACCGAAAGACTGCGACCCGAATGATCTCGGAGTACCAGGATGTCCGCGAGGGGAACACTGCAAAGATCGACTCGGTGTTCATCGCCGAACTCCGGGCGCTTCCGACGGACATCCACGCGATACACTACGTCGACACGAGTGAGGGCCGCGTTCTCGCGTCGAGCGAACGGTCCCTGGAGGGCGCCTCGCTGGCTGCGGCTCGCGTCTCATGGGTGACAGACGCGTCGCCCGCCTCCGCCGACCGGACCGCCGTCTCCTCGGTGTTCCAGACGGACGCCGGCACGATGATCGGCTTCGTCAGCCCCGTGCCGTCCGCGCCGGACCGCGCGGTCGTGCTCGTCGCCAACGTCGCACAGATCGCCGACGGGTTCCGCGAACCGATCGAGGGCGGGTTCACGCAGGTCGTCGACAAGGACGGAATCATCCTAATGGCCGAGACTCCCGGCGCGATCGGCCGCCCGTATCTCGGGGCGACCAGCGACTCGTTCCAGCGGGCGCTCGACAGCAACGAGGTCGTCACCGACGACGCGGCCGTCGAGGATTCGATGGACACCCAGCTGGTCGTCTCGTACGCCCGAGTCCCCGGGACGACGTGGGTGATTGCGTCGCACGCTCCCGCGGACAACGCCTTCGCGCTCGCGTCGTCGGTCCGATCGAACATCCTCCTGTTGATCGCGACCGCCCTCGTCGGATTCCTCACGGCCGGCGTGCTCATCGCCAAGCCGACCGGGGACGCCCTCGACGACCTGAGCGACCGCGCCCGGGCGCTCGGCTCGGGCGATCTGGACGTGTCGGTGTCGACGGACCGGATCGACGAGATCGGCACCCTGTACGGCGCCTTCGGCGAGATGCGCGACGACCTCGCCAACCGGATCGACGAGGCGAACGCCGAGCGCGAGCGGGCCGCGAACGCGCGTGCCGAGGCGGAGGCGCTCGCGGACTCGCTGGAGCGGCGCGCCGACGACTACGGTACTGCGATGGAGCGCGCCGCAGACGGCGACCTCACGGTCAGACTCGACGAGGCCGCCGACAACGAGGCGCTCGAAGAGATCGCCCGCTCGTTCAACCGAATGGTCGACGACCTCGAGAGGACCGTCGGAACCGTCCGCGCGTTCGCCGACGAGGCCGACGAGCGCGCCGTGGCCGTCGCCGCCGGCGCCGACCAAATCGAGGACGCGAGCGCGTCGGTCAGCAGCGCGATGACAGACGTGGCCGGCGCCAGCGACGAGCAGGCCGAGCGGCTGGACGAGGTCAGCGGCGAGATGAGCGGGCTCTCGGCCACCGTCGAGGAGATCGCCGCGACCGCCGCGGACGTGTCCGCGCTCTCCGCTGAGGCCGCCGAGGGCGCCGGCGACGCCGGCGACGCCGCCCAAGACGCCCTCGATGCGTTCGCCACGGTCGCCGAGCACACCGACCGGACCGCCGAGGAGGTCGACCGCGTCGCCGAGGAGATGGCCGAGATCACCGAGGTCGTCGACCTGATCGACGGCATCGCCGAGCAGACGAACCTGCTGGCGCTCAATGCCTCCATCGAGGCCGCCCGGGCGGGCAGCGAGGGCGACGGCTTCGCCGTCGTCGCCGAGGAAGTGAAGAGCCTCGCCGAGGAGGCGAGCGAGGCGACCGACGAGATCGGCGCGCGGATCGAGACGCTCCGCGAGACGTCGATCGCGGCGGCCGACGACATGGCGACGACCGAAGCGGTCGTGGAGGATGGCGTCGAGGTCGTCGAGGAGGCGCTCGACGAGGTCGAGACGGTGGGCGAGCGGATCGAGGACGCCAACGACGGCGTCGAGTCGATCGACGCGGCCACCGACGACCAGGCGGCCACCACCGAGGAGGTCGTGACGATGGCCGAGGAGGTCGCCGAGATCGGCGAGCGAACCAGCGCCGATGTCGACAGCGCCGCCGCGTCCGCCCAAGAGCAGACCGCCGCAGTCACCGAGGTGAGCGCGTCCGCCGAGACGCTCTCCGAGCGCGTCGAGGAACTCCGCGCGCTCGTCGACCGGTTCGACGTGTCGCCGACCGCGGGCGCAGCCGCGGACGCCGCCGCCGGCGCCGCACCCGGCGGCGACACTTCCGGCGTCGCGATGACCGACGGCGACGGCTTCGTGTTCGGCGACGACCCCGACAGTTCCGTCGGCGGCGACGACTGACCGCCGTTCGGTCGCGGCGGGCGCTGCCGCCCGCACTCGGGAGGTTTTTGCGTGGTGACGACCCACCACTGCCCGTGTCCGAGTTCCTGACGACCGGCAGTGACGCCCTGGACGACCTGCTCGGCGGCGGCATCGAGCGGGGCGTCGTCACCCAACTGTACGGCCCGCCGGCGTCGGGCAAGACGAACCTCGCGCTGACGGCGGCCGCAGAGGTCGCGGGCGACGGCGGCTCCGTCCTCTACATCGACACCGAGGACCTCTCGATGACGCGGTTTCGCGACATCGCGGAGGCCCGCTCCGACGAGCCGATCGAACAGGTCGCCGGGCGTCTCGTCGTCAGCGAGGCGATGAGCTTCGCCGAGCAGGGCGAGGCGGTGAAAGACGCCTCGGAGCTGTCCGACGGCGTCGATCTGATCGTCCTCGACTCAGCGACCGGCTTCTACCGCCTCGAGCGCACCGAGGACTCCCGCGGCGGCGAATCGGTCCGCGAGGTCGCCAGGCACGTCACCCACCTGCTGTCGCTGGCGCGCAAACACGACCTCGCGGTCGTGATCACGAACCAGGTGTTCACCGACCCCGACACCGACCGCGACCGGCCGCTCGGCGGCAACACTCTGGAGCACTGGACGGGCGTGATCCTGCGGCTGGAGCGCTTCCGCGGCGGCAACCGACGGGCGACGCTGGAGAAGCACCGCTCGCAGCCGGCCGGGGAGTCCGCGCGCTTCCGGATCACCGGCGCCGGCGTCGAGGACGCCGAAGACCGGTGACGACGGGTGTCCCTCCGCCCTCGGCGTTGACGCGGTGCGTCCCGACCGCGTTGTCCCCGCGGACGGCCGCGAGGGGGCGTGAGGTTCGATTCGAGCGATTCAAGTAGCCGCACGGGGTTTTACCCGCTATGAAAGACCAGAGCGGACGCAGGAAGCGCAAGCGGACCGGCGGCCTCCGACGACCCTCCAGCAACAAGAAGCGACACGAACTGGGTCGCGAGCCAGCCGAGACGACCGTCGGCGAGCCCCGGTTCCGCGTCATCGACTCGCGCGGCACCAACGAGAAGACCCGCGCGCTCTCGACGAACGTCGCGCAGGTCGCCACCGGCGAGGAGACCGTCGAGGCCGACATCGAGGGCGTCGAGGAGAACCCCTCGAACGTGAACTACGTCCGCCGGAACATCATCACGAAGGGCGCCGTCATCGCCACCAGCGAGGGCGAGGCGCGCGTCACCTCGCGACCCGGCCAGACCGGTCAGGTCAACGCCGTTCTCGTCGACGAGTAACGACGCGCTCGCGCTCATCGCCGTTTTTTCCCGGTTCGTGGGTGCCGTCTCTCCGTCACAGCGGCGCGATCCGTCGCCGGCCGACGGCGACCGGCACCCGCCTCGTGTGCTCGCGTCCCGCCAGCGAGACGGTCGAACGCATGGAGCGGGGCGCGACCGCGACGAGGTCGGCGAACCGGACCGTCGGCTCACGCCGTGCGGTCCCGTCGGGGTCGGCGACCACGGTGTGATCGACGGTGATCACGGTGCCGAATGCGAGGTGTCGAACCCCTCGACCGACGCCGTCGAGGGAGTCTCCGGCACCGTCGATCCGACGGTCGATCGCCGGGAGGACGGCCTTCGCGCCGACCGCGGCGCACGCGCGCTCGGCCCACCGCTCGAACGGCTCGACCGTGTCGCTGTACCGGACGGTGTCCGACTCCGGGCGATACTCGACCGACTCGCGGGACACCGCTTGTTCGGTCGTGATCGGGGCTCCCCTAGCGCGGCGGAGCTCGGGGTCGGCGGCGATGTCCGCCCTCGTCGCGTCTGCGACGGCGACGCCGCCGCCAAGCAGCGCGCCACCGCCCGCGACGGCGCCGAGGAACGTCCGTCGGTTCATGCGCGTCAGATCGGCCGGGAACGCCATAACCGCCGCGGAGACGCAAACGCCCGTTTGAGCGACTGTCCGTCCGTTCGGGGGCTCACCCGCTCCCGGGGAGCGGACAGAGGCTCGCGGTGAACGCCACCACGTCGTCGGTCTCGTTTCGCGCGCCGTGCACGTCGCCGCGCTCGTGGAGGACGACTCCCGGCGCGGCGACCGCCCCCGCCTCGCCGTCGCGGACGACGGTCACCTCGCCGTCGAGCACGTGGAAGACGTTCGTGCTGTCGGCGTGCTCGTGCGGGTCGAGTTCAGCGCCGGGGCCGAGCGCGAACAGTTTCACGAGCACGTCGTCGGTGACGACGAGCTCGGCGGTCTCGACCGCGCCCTCGTCGGGGTCGAGGCCGTCGAGCGCGTCCGCGAGGAGTTCGAGTGCCATGGAGCCTCCTCGCCGTCGGGGGGTAAAAAGCGATCTGGCGCTCGTCGTCCCCGTCGGAATCTCACCACGGCGACGCCGCGCTCGCGAGAAGCCGTCCCGTTTGAGTGGATCGCGGCGCGGCGCCGCCGCGTCTCGACGATCCGACCGCGGCCGACCCAGTGCGGTCGGCCCGGTCGTCGACCGTCCCGTCGCGCCTCTCTCACCCTCCGTCCGGGGGTACGGGGGCCCCCGGTCGCGTGTGTCAGGCTGCCGGCGTGCGTGCCGGTGTCGTATCGCACTGCACCGCCGAGTCGATCGGTCCCCGAAGGAACCGTCCGTCGGCGCGGTCGCGGTCCGTCGACGCGCTCGGTGCCGAACGCGTCAGATCGTGCCGCGTCCGTTCGTGCGTCGATCGCAACTGCGGTCGGCTGATTGCGGCTTACCGACCGTCGTTGCCGCGGGCGCCCTCGTCGTCATCCTCGTCGTCTTCCGCTTCCTCTTCGTCATCGTCATCGTCGTCATCGTCGTCATCGTCGCTGTTCGGACCGACGTCCTCGGGAGGACCGCGACGGTCGTCGTCGGTCTCGTTCCCGTCGTCACTGTCGTCGCTCGGACCGACATCCTCGGGCGGGCCACGGCGGTCGTCGTCGGTCTCGTTCCCGTCGTCACCGTCGGGACCGACGCCGGCGGGCGGACCGCGCTCGCCGTCGGAGGCGTTCCCGGCGACTGAGCTGACCGCCTCGCCGAGCGTGCTGGCGTTCGTCTCGCCGCTCAGGAACGCGTTGATCGCGGCGACGACGGCCTTCGCGTTCTCAGAGGCGTCGGAGGGCAGGGCGATCGCGGGCCCGCGACGGTCGGTCTCGTTTTCGTCAGTCTCGTTCTCCTCCGCCTCCTCGACATCGGCCTCGAACTCGGCCTCCACGACGGTCACCGAGCCGTTCTCGAACGCGAGTTCGACCTCGCCGGAGACGTTCTCCCCGGTCACGTCGAGTTCGACCTCGTCGGTCTCGGAGTCGTTCACGTCGAACGTGACCGCGCCCTCGGCGTCAGTGGTGCCGACGAGCGCGTCGTCCCGGGCGACCGACAGCCCCTCGACGCCGCTTCCGTTCGCGGTCACGGTGAACGTCACCGTCCCGTTGTCGTAGGACGCGTCGGCCTCGTACTCGTCGACGGAGGCGTCGGTCGCGGCGGTCGTCGTCCCTGTTCCGGTACTCGTCGCGGCCGCGCCCACGCCGGCGCTCACGAGGAGCGTGGCAAGGGCGACCGCGAGCAGCTTTTTCGCGCTCATCACGTCCCCACCCTGTTACCCCGAGATAATGAAGGGGGTCAACGACGAACTCGATTTCCGGGATTTGAAGCCCTGTAAAGCCCAATTAAACCCGATTAAGACCGCTCGACGACCGTTTGTTTTGCATTGGGACGTGTGTGACCATTCGGCGCCCGGGCACGGATCACCTGCTGTCTCTCGTCGCGTCGCGGCTCACGCGTCGGCGACAAGCTCGTCGGCGACGACCGCCGCCGAGAGCAGGTCGGGATCGACCGCCAGATCGGTCTGTCCCTTCGCGAACTCCGGCAGCGTCTCGGTCGCATAGACGATCGCGCGCACGTCGGGATTGCGCTCCTTCGCGACGGCGATGCCCGTTGCCTCGGTCAGGTCGGTGAGGACGAACAGGGCCGCGTCGTCGATCCCGGCGTCGTCGAGCGTGCCGCCGGTGACGGCGCCGTCGATGTGGGAGACGGCAACGTCGTGGGATTCGAGTTCGCCGGCGAGGTCTTCGGCGTCGGGTCCGGCGACGATGGCGGAGATGTCGGCCATGACCGAAGGAAGTCCGGTAGCGGGGATAAGCTTCGTGTCTCGGCGTCGACGGAGGGAGATCCCGGCGGGCCCGCCCGATCGGAGCGCCGAGCCGCGTCCCTCGCCGACCGGAGCCTCACTCGTATTCGATCGTCGCGGGCGGCTTGTGCGTCACGTCGTACACCACCCGAGCCACGTCGTCGTTCTCGCCGGTGATCCGCGACTGGATGCGCTGGAGCGTCTCCCAGGGGAGGTTCTGCGCCCGCGCGGTCATCCCGTCGCGGCTCTCGACCGAGCGGACGGAGACGACCCAGCCGTGGACGCGGTTGTCGCCCTTCACGCCGGTCGCTTTCCCGATGACGGCGGCGAACGCCTGCCACGGCTCGTGTTCCGCGACCTCCTCCTCGACGATGTGGCACGACTCGCGGGCCACCTTCAGCTTCTCCTCGGTGATCTCGCCGATGATGCGGACGGCGAGTCCGGGACCGGGGAACGGCATGCGCTCGGAGATCACGGCCTCCAGGTCGAGCGCGCGGGCGACCTCGCGAACCTCGTCCTTGTAGAGGTCGCGAACCGGCTCGACGATTCCCTCGAAGTCGACCACGTCGGGCAGGCCGCCGACGTTGTGGTGGGATTTGATGTTCCCCTCGCTTTCGATACGGTCGGGGTAGATCGTCCCCTGCACGAGGTACTCCGCGTCCGTCTCGTTCGCCTCGCGCTCGAACTCCCGGATGAACTGCTCGCCGATGACGTGGCGCTTCTCCTCGGGGTCGGTGACGCCCGCGAGCGCGTCGAGGAAGCGGTCCTGCGCCTCGACGACCTCCAGCGACTCCATGAAGGAGAACGTCTCGCGGATCTGGTCGGTCTCGCCTTTGCGCATCAGGCCGGTGTCGACGTACACAGGGGTGAGCTGCTCGCCGATGGCGCGGTAGGTGATCGCCGCCGCGACCGACGAGTCGACGCCCCCCGAGAGGGCGATGATCGCGTTCGCGTCGCCCACGGCCTCCTTGATCTCCGTCGTCGCTTCGTCGATGAACTCGTCGACGTTCACCATCAGGCGGTCACCTCCTCGTCGGCGACGGCGTCGCGTTCGTCCGTCGACTCCGCCACGTCCGAATCCGTCTCATCGAGAACCGCATCAAGGAGGCCGACGAACGGCGGCGAGGCGCGATCAGGGCGCGAACGGAACTCGGGGTGGAACTGTGTGCCGACGAAGTACGGGTGGTCGTCGCGTTCGAGGATCTCCATACGCGGTCCTGCGCGCCCCGAGAAGACGAGTCCGTCGGTCTCCAGCTCGTCGATGTAGTTCGGGTTCACCTCGTAGCGGTGGCGGTGACGCTCCGTACAGGAGTCGGCACCGTAGATTCGCTCGGCGAGCGTGCCGGGCTCGATCTCCGTCTCGTGGGCGCCCAGGCGCATCGTGCCGCCCATGTCCTCCTCGTCGTGCTGGTCGGGCAGCAGGTCGATGACGGGGTACGGGGTCTCCGGCTCGAACTCTGCGGAGTCGGCGTCCGTCCAGCCGAGGACGTTGCGGGCGTGTTCGACGACGGCCATCTGAAAGCCTAGGCAGAGGCCGAGGAACGGAACGTCGTGCTCGCGGGCGTAGCGCACCGCCTCGACTTTCCCCTCGGTGCCGCGGGAGCCGAAGCCGCCGGGGACAACGATGCCGCCGGCCGATTCGAGGCGGTTCGCGTGGGCGCCGTCGGCCTCGTCGGCGTCGACCCAGACGACGTTCACGTCGACGCCGTGTTCGAGCCCGGCGTGTTTGAGCGCCTCATGGACGCTCATGTACGCGTCCTCCAAGTCGTACTTGCCGACGAGGGCGATGTCGACCTCACTGGTGCGCTCTCGCGTGACGAGATCGCGCCAGGTGTTCTCGCGCTCGGCCGGCGGCAGCGCCTCGTCGGTCAGGTCGAGCCGCTCCATCACGTACTCGTCGAGCCCCTCCTCCTCGACGGTGAGCGGGACGTGGTACACGTCCTCCACGTCGGGGTTCGAAAAGACGGCCTCCGTCGGTACGTCACAAAAGAGCGCGATCTTCTCTTTCGTCTCGGGGTCGAGTTCGTCGTCACAGCGCCCCACGAGGATATCCGGCTGGAGCCCGATCGAGCGCAGTTCCTTCACGGAGTGTTGCGTCGGCTTCGTCTTCTGCTCGCCGTTCTTCGAGTACGGGACGAGCGTGACGTGGGTGAGGAGGATGTCCTCGTCGTCCTCCTCGTGAGCGAACTGCCTGAGGGCTTCGAGGTAGGGCATCCCCTCGATGTCGCCGACGGTGCCGCCGATCTCGACGAGACAGATATCGGTCCCCTCGGCAGCCTCGCGGATCCGCCGCTTGATGTCGTCGGTGACGTGCGGGATGACCTGCACCGTCTTCCCGAGGTAGTCGCCGGCGCGCTCCTTCTCGATGACGTGCTGGTACGTCTTGCCCGTCGTGACGTTGTGGTCGGAGGTCATGTCGACGCCGAGGAAGCGCTCGTAGTTCCCCAAGTCGAGGTCGACCTCGCCGCCATCCTTCAGGACGTACACCTCGCCGTGCTGGTACGGGTTCATTGTCCCCGCGTCGACGTTCAGGTACGGGTCGATCTTGACGGCGGTCACGTCGAAGCCGGCGTTGGCCAGCAGCCGCCCCGTCGAGGCGGCGGTGATCCCCTTCCCCAGGCCGGACATCACCCCGCCCGTAACGAAAATGAACTTGCGACCCAGCGACGGGTCGTACCCCGTTTGTTCAGTCGGCATACTGAGCGTGCGGCAGGCCCGTGGAAAACCGTTTCGGAGCCGTCGTCCGGGCCGCTCGCGCTCGCGGGCGACCCGCCCGACAGCGTCGGGATGTTCGGCCGTCGACAGCGATCCCGCAACTCACTCCTCTGTGATCCCGCGGATGTCGCCGGCGCGCTCGCCCGCGACGAACTGGCCCGCGCCCTGGGTGCGCCGGGTGACGACCGCCACTCGGAGGACGTAACTCGCGACGAGGACGAACGGGAGAAAGGCGAGTGTCTCGATGCCCGCGACGACGAGGTGGCTGTCGGGTATACCGTTCAAGAAGTGGAGCACGACCGCCAGCGCAGCCGTCGTCGGCACCATCGTGACTACGAGGTCCCGCGAGAGCCGAGCGAACTCGTCGCGGAGGTACAGCGTCTTGAAGTACTCCCTCGCGGTCGCGAAGTACTGCAACAACCGGAGCAGGTCGTCGATCCGGTCGTCGGCTCCCTCGCCGTGGTCGTCGCCGTACTCTCCGCGAATGCGCCGGAGATCGTTGATCTGGCGGTCCTGGTCGTAGTCCATCACCGCGCGGAACTGCGCGAACGTGTCCGTCACGTCCGCCAGCCGCTCGTTCGTCTCGCCGGTCTCGACTGCCAACCGGTCGACGTACGAGCCGAACGCCTCGCGGATGTCCGCGTCCGCTGCCGCGAGGTCGTCCTCCAGTTCCCGCGCCCGCGCGAGGATGTCGCCCGACAGCAGGCGGACCAACCCCGTCGCGTCGGCGGGGACGTGGTCGTCGTCGACCACCGATTCGAGGTTGCGTCGGTACTCCACCACGCTCTGAATCCGACCGAACTGCTGCCCCCAGCGGGTTCTGCTCTTGCGAGACGAACAGCGAATTGACCGAAACGACGATCGAAAACAAGAGGAGATTTCCCGACAGCAGTGCCGTCACGAGCGGAACCGTCGTGTGCCGTTGAGCAAGCGCCTCCCCGGCCTGCGGGACGACCCGGTGGAAGAACACGTGGCCGAGAGGCCCCGCGAGGAGGAACCCCGCCGCGAGGGCGGCGACGGTGAGCACCCGCCGGTCGCCGTCGAGCGCGATCCGCCGCCACAGGCGTTCACCCGGGTCGCGGCGCGGGTCGGCCGCGGGGGACCCGCCGTCACCGGAGTCTCCGGACTCCACCGAGCCGCGAGACCCCGGCACCGACCCGCTCGTGTCGTTCATGTTCCAGCGTATGGAGGCACCCACAAGAAGTCTCGGCCGGCCGGACGGGACGCCTTCTTCGCGCCCGCCGCCGTTCGCCCGGGCCGCCTCCTGGTCGGAGGGTCGTTCCGTCCGCACCTTTAGGTTCGTTCCGCCCCTATGTCGGTGCATGCGCATTGCAGTCGCCGGCGGCACCGGCTTCATCGGGACGCACCTCTGTACGGAACTCGACCAGCGCGGCCACGAGGTGGTGGCGCTCGCCCGCGACCCGTCCGGCGCCGGACTCCCCGACGGGGTGATCACGAAGGCGGCCGACGCGACCGACCGCGACTCGCTCGCGGGCGCCGTCGAGGACGCCGACGCGGTCGTGAACCTCGTCGCCCTGTCGCCGCTGTTCAAGCCCGACGGCGGCGACGAGATGCACGAGCGGGTCCACCTTCGGGGGACGGAGAACCTCGTCGCGGTCGCAGAGGACGCGGGCGTCAATCGGTTCCTCCAGATGTCCGCCCTCGGCGCCGATCCCGACGGCACCACCCACTACATCCGCGCGAAGGGACGGGCCGAGGAGGTCGTCCGCGAGAGTCCCCTCGAACACGTGATCGCCCGCCCGTCGGTCGTCTTCGGCGAGGGCGGCGAGTTCGTCTACTTCACCAAGCGCCTGAAGGAGATCTTCGCGCCGGGCGTTCCGGTGTACCCGCTGCCCGGCGGCGGTCGCAACCGCTTTCAGCCGATCTGGGTGGGCGACCTGGTCCCGATGCTCGCCGACGCCATCTCCGACGCCGAACACGCCGACCAGACGTACGAGTTCGGCGGGCCCGACGTGCTCTCGCTGCGCGAGATCTCCGAGATGGTGTTCGAGTCCGAGGGCACGTCGATCACGGTCGTCCCGCTCCCGATGGGACTCGCGAAAGTCGGGCTCAGCGTCCTCGGGTCGGTCGGCTTCCCGATGGGCAGCGACCAGTACCGCTCGCTGCAGTTCGATAACGTCGTCTCCGAGAACAACGTCGGGGCGTTCGGCGTCGCCGAGGCGGACCTGAAGCCGTTCGATGAGTACCTGCGTAGCACGACGGGACAGGAGGGGCCAGACGCGACCGCGGCCGCCTGACAGACGGGTTTACCGCGTGTCTGCGGCTCTGTCGTCTCGGGTCGGCCACCCACCGCCCCGCGACCGCTCGCGCCAGAGACACGTCCGCGCGCCGCCGACGGAAACGGTCTACACACGAGACGGCTCGGACGAACGGGATAAAAGTGTCACCCTGTCGTCTCGTTTGGCGCTGTTCCGATACGGTTACATGCTGGCGATCGCGCCCTGGTATTGCGGTTTTCGGACGTGTGAGCGGCGCGGAAACTCTCGTGAGTGATAGCCCCATCAGAAGGTTTATCACCGCGCTCTCTCTGAATCTGGCGTAATGAGGAGGGGAGACGTATGAAACTGGCACTCATCGGATTCGGTCAGGCGGGGGGGAAGATCGTCGATAAATTCGTCCAATACGACCAGCGAACGGGGAGCGACATCGTCCGTGCGGCGGTCGCAGTCAACACGGCGAAGGCGGACCTCATGGGGCTGGAGGAGATCCCGAAGGACCAGCGGGTGCTCATCGGGCAGTCCCGCGTCAAGGGCCACGGGGTCGGTGCGGACAACGAGCTCGGCGCGGAGGTCGCTGAGGAAGACATCGACGAGGTGCAGGGGGCTATCGACTCGATCCCGGTCCACGAGGTCGACGCGTTCCTCGTCATCGCCGGGCTCGGCGGCGGCACCGGCTCGGGCGGCGCGCCGGTGCTCGCGAAGCACCTGAAGCGCATCTACACCGAACCCGTCTACGGGCTGGGCGTGCTGCCCGGCTCTGACGAGGGTGGCATCTACACGCTGAACGCAGCGCGCTCGTTCCAGACGTTCGTCCGTGAGGTGGACAACCTCATGGTGTTCGACAACGACGCGTGGCGCAAGACCGGGGAGTCCGTCTCGGGCGGCTACGACGAGATCAACGAGGAGATCGTCAAGCGGTTCGGCATCCTCTTCGGCGCGGGAGAGATCGACCAGGGCCAGGAAGTCGCCGAGTCCGTCGTCGACTCCAGCGAGATTATCAACACGCTATCGGGCGGCGGCGTCTCGACGGTCGGCTACGCCAGCGAAGAGGTCGAAGAGAGCGCCGGCGGCGGCGGGCTGCTGTCGCGGCTCACCGGCGACGCCGGCGACGACGACCTCGACACCGCCCACACGACCAATCGCATCACCTCACTCGTTCGCAAGGCGGCGCTGGGCCGGCTCACGCTTCCCTGCGAGATCGAGGGCTCCGAGCGCGCGCTGCTGGTCATGGCGGGGCCGCCCGAGCATCTCAACCGCAAGGGGATCGAGCGCGGCCGCAAGTGGCTCGAAGAGCAGACCGGCTCGATGGAGGTCCGCGGCGGCGACTACCCCGTCAGCGGCTCCGGATTCGTCGCGAGCGTGATCCTCCTGTCGGGCGTCACGAACGTTCCGCGGATCAAGGAGCTCCAGCAGGTCGCCATCGAGGCGCAGGACAACATCGACGACATCCAACAGGAGAGCCAGGACAACCTCGACAGCCTCATCAGCGATGACGAGGACGAACTTGAGTCGCTGTTCTGAGCTCACTGCGGTCCTCGCGGTTCTCGCCCTCCTCGTCGCGGCGGTCGCGCCGGCGGCGGCGGTGTCGGTCGAGCAGACCGACGTGCCCGAGACGGGCGAGGTGGACTCGCAGGTGACGGCGACGGTGACGCTGACAGAGCTGTACGGGACCTACGAGACGTGGCAGCTCGCCGGGCAGACCGGACTGCAGAACGTGACCTGGACCGTGACGTTCGTCAATCAGGCCGGCAACCAGATCCGCCAGGAGTCGTACGACGGCCAGAACTTCACCGGCGCGACCGTCGACATCGACGAGGGGACCGCCGAGGTTCGCGTTCGCGTGACCGGCACTGTCCCGGCCATCGAGGAGTACAGCTACGACCCGCAGCAGTCGTTCACGCTACTGGCGCTGGACCAGACCCGCGAGGGCGGCACCTCGACCGACCTGGCGAGCGTCTCGGCGACTCACTACACCGCCGACAGTCGGGAGGCCCGTCAGGCGCTCCAGTCGGCCAGCGCGGCGATCGACGCCGCCGGCAACCCGGCAGAGGCCCGAGAGACGTTCCAAAGCGCAGTGAGCGCGTACAACGCTGGTAATTTCGACAACGCGATCCGCCTCGCGAACAACGCCGAGGAGGAGGCCGCGCAGGCGCAGAGCTCCCAGCAGCGCACCCAGCTCATCCTCTACGGAGTCGGGGCGCTCGTCGTCCTCGGCGTCCTCGGGGGCGGCGCCGTGCTGTTCCTCCGCAGTCGCGGCGACGGCTACGACAAGCTCGGCTGAACAGCCCGTCGAACCCCACTTCTCGTGACCGATCACGTCGACGCGCTCGTTCCGTTCGCACCCGACCGCCCGAAGACGCGGCTCTCTGACACGCTGTCGCCCGCCGAGCGACGCGCGTTCGCGGGGGCGATGCTGTCGGACGTGCTCGCGGCGCTTGCAGGGGCGGGCTTCGCGCCGCGACTCCTCACCACCGAGGCGACCGGCCGCGACGTGTCCGAGACGGTCGACGATCGGCCGCTCACTGAGGCGGTGAACGCCGCCCGCGACGTGCACGGTCCCGCCCCGGAGTCGCCGCTGGCAGTGGTGATGGCGGATCTGGCGCTCGCGACACCGCGGGCGCTCGCGCGCCTGCGCGGTCGCGACGACGCCGGCGACCGTATCGCCGGCGTGACGATCGCGCCGGGTCGCGCCGGCGGGACGAACGCGCTGGTGGTTCGTCACCCCGAGTTCCGCGTCGACTACCACGGCGCCTCGTACCTCGATCACCTCCGCGTCGCCCGCGATATCGGCGCGAGCGTCCGCGAGGTTGACTCCCGGCGGCTCGCGACCGACATCGACGAGCGCGCGGACCTGGCGGAGGTGCTGATCTCGGGCGAGGGCGCCGCTCGCGACTGGCTGGTCGACGCCGGGTTCGAACTCGACACCGGCGACGGGCGGGTCTCGATCGCGCGAACCGGATAGCGCCGGGCTCGTTCGCGCGAGCGCGGAGGTCTCCGGCGCGGCCTACTCGATGTCGAGACTCGTCACCATCGCCTTCGCAGCGTTCAGTTCGTCCTCGTTGACGCCGTGGCCCATCCCCTCGTAGATGCGCTCGTCCACCTCGGCACCCAGATCCCTGAGCGCCTCGGTCGTCTCTTTCACGCGCTCCAGCGGAATGTGCGGGTCCACGTCCGAGCAGCCGAGGAACGCGGGGGTGCCGTCGAGGTCGCCGTCGTACTCGCGCGGCGTCCCCTCGGGGCCGATGAGCCCGCCGGAGAACGCGACGAGGCCGCCGAAGCGGTCGGCGTTGCGGGCGATCCACTCCGAGGAGAGACACGCCCCCTGCGAGAAGCCGAGCAGGAGCACGTTCTCGCGGCCGACGGCGTCGGCGGCCGCGTCGACGACGCTCCCGACGAACTCCAGGGCGGAGTCGAGGTGCGGCTGGTTCTTCGTCGTTTCCTCCATGAACGAGTGCGGGTACCAGGTGTTCCGATCGGCTGAGGGCGCGAGGTAGGCGATCGAGTCGGTGCCGAACTCGCCTGCCATCCCGAGGATGCTGTGGGCGGTCGCACCGCGGCCGTGAACCATCACGACGGCCGCGTTCGCCTCGTCCAACTCGGCGCCGCTGTGGCGGACGGGTCGGCCGCCGTGGGGGCCGTTGACGCCCGTGGTGTCGATGTCGGTCATGGTCGGACGGTGGGGTGGGGGCGAGGTATCGGTTGTGGTGGCGGAACCTCGCGACGGGCGCCGCCGGCGGCGACGCCGTCGGCGAGGCGTGGTCCCGACCGACTCGCTTTTGTCCCTCCATCGGCGACTCCACGGCGTGTTCCCGGGCGCCGCGGAGTACGACATCGACGTGACGGTCGCCGACGAGGAGGTCGAGCGCCTGCTGTTGGTCGGTCCCGGGGACGTGGCAGCCGCCTCCGAGTTGACGTTCGCGCGGAACGTGTTCGTCCCGTTGACGACCGCCTGCCGGTACACCTGCACATACTGTACGTACTACGACGTGCCCGGCGAGGCGAGCCTCCTGTCGCCCGAGGAGGTGCGCGAGCGGTGTCGGGTCGGCGCCGACGCCGGCTGCACCGAGGCGCTGTTCACCTTTGGTGACAAGCCCGACGGCCGATACACCGCGATCCACGACCAGCTATCCGAGTGGGGGTACGACTCCGTCGTCGACTACCACGAGCGGGCCTGCGAGATTGCCCTGGAGGAGGGGTTGCTGCCGCACTCGAACCCTGGCGACCTCACAGAGGCCGAGTTCCGTCGCCTCCGCGGCGTGAACGCCTCGATGGGCGTGATGCTGGAGACGACCGCCGACGTGGCCGCACACGCGGGCGGTCGTCGCAAGACGCCTGGACAGCGGCTGAACACGCTCCGCGCGGCCGGCGAGGCCCGAGTGCCGTTCACGACGGGGATCCTCGTCGGGATCGGCGAGGACTGGGCGGACCGAGCGGAGTCGCTGCTCGCGATCCGCGAGCTACACGAGCGGTACGGGCACGTGCAAGAGGTGATCGTCCAGCCAGTCGTCCCGAACGAGCGGTCCGACTTCGACGCCCCGTCCACGGCGACGATGCGACGGGTGACCGCGATGGCCCGCGCCGCCCTCCCCGCGGAGGTGTCGGTGCAGTCCCCGCCGAACCTCGCGCCCGTCTGCGACCTGCTCGACTGCGGCGTCGACGATCTGGGCGGCGTCTCCCCGGTGACGGACGACTACATCAACCCCGACTACGCGTGGCCCGCGCTGTCGGAACTGCGGGAGATCGCCGACGCCGGCGGCGTTCCACTGCACGAGCGGCTCCCGACCCACGAGCGGTACCTCCCCGCGGAGCGCCGCCGCGACGGGTTCGACGGCGAGGCCGCTTCGGGGTCGTGGCTCCACGGACAGATCCCGGATGCGATCGCCGACGAGGGAGTTCACGGCGAGCGCTTCCGCGCGGTCGCCCGGCGCGAAGGCCCGCTGTCGACGGCGCCGGACGACGGACCGCCGTCCCCATGAGGTTCGACTGGCCAGCAAGTTCTTACCCGATAGCGACCAAGCCAGCGACGATTGATGCACTCTGTCGTGTTGCAGACGACCATCGATGGCCTGGTCGACGCGTTCGCCGGCTACCTGACGAACGCGATCGGGTTCCTCGTCGGCTTCGTCGCGACGTACCTCGTTGGTCGGTTCGTGCTGGTCCCGCTCGTCCGGCGGGTGTTGGACCGCCGCGGCTTCGACCGGACGGTGTTGAGCCTCGTGGACAGCGTGATGGGCGCGCTCGTCGTCGTCTTCGCGCTGTCGATCGGGTTCATGAGCGCCGGCTTCCCGCGGTTCCTGACGGCGGCGGCGACGCTCGGGGGCGCGCTCGCGCTGGCGGTCGGCTTCGCCGCGCAGGACCTGGTCGGGAACTTCGTCGCCGGCGTGTTCATCATCAAGGACAAGCCGTTCGAGGTGGGTGACTGGATCGAGTGGAACGGCAACGCCGGGCGCGTCGAGGACATCGACCTGCGCGTCTCGCGCGTCCGGACGTTCGACAACGAGCGCGTCACCGTCCCGAACGGCGACCTCGCGAACAACGCGATCACCAACCCCGTCGCCTACGACACGCTCCGCCAGAAGTTCGTCTTCGGCATCGGCTACGACGACGACATCGATCACGCGACCGACTGCATTCTCGAAGAGGCCGAAGGGATCGACGGGATCCTCGACGACCCGGCGCCCTCGGTACGCGTCACCGAACTCGGCGACTCGGCGGTCGGGCTCCAGAGCCGCTTTTGGATCGACGAGCCCGACCGCTCGGACTTCGTACGCGTCCGCTCGGCGTACGTGCAGGCGGTGAAAGAGCGGTTCGACGAGGAGGGCATCGACATGCCGTACGTCCACCGCCAGCTCACCGGCGAGGTGGAGGTGCTGGAGTCGGTCGCCGACGACGGTGACGCCTCCGCCGCCGCCGAGAACTGATCCGCTCAACAACGCGCGCTCGGCGCTCGCTTCCGTTTCTCCCCCGACTCTCTCCGGGAGGTCGTGCAGGAACGTCTGGAACTCGGCGGTCCGCCCGTCCGGGTCGGCGGCGAAGAACTTAGCTGTCGTAGCGCTCGTTCACGTGCGGGTCCTCGCGCGCGTCGTCGTCGACGCGGTCGTGCGCGGCGTCGATCCCGGCTCTGTCCGGGTAGACGAACGTGATGGTCCCTTCCGTCCCGGTCGAGGCGTCTCCGTCGCCGCGATGGTCGCAGAAGCCGAACCGGAAGCCGCCGCGTTCGAGGATCGTACAGCCCGGCTGTTCGAGCCACACGTCCGCGTCGGCGGCCTCGCGGTACCAGTCGACGACGCGCTCGCGGTTCGCGGTGCGGAAGCAGACGATTCCGTCGGGCCGTGACATGGTTCCCCCCACAGTCGGCGGTGAGGAATCAGCTTCGGGCGAGGCTGTGGAGCGACTCGTCCGGCCGCCTCCCGCTCACTCGCGCGCGTCCTCGATGACCGCTCGGAACGACTCGGCGCGCTCGGTGATGGCGTCGAACTCGCCCGCCTCGACGAGCTCGCGGTCGACGAGCGCGGAGCCGGCGCCGACGCAGACGGCGCCCGCCTCGATGTAGTCGCCGGCGTTGTCGGGGGAGACGCCGCCGGTGGGCATGATCTCCAACTGGCCGAGCGGGCCCTTCAGTGCGGCGACGTGGTCGGGGCCGACGGTCTTGGCGGGGAACACCTTCACGACCTCGGCGCCGGCCTCGTACGCCTCGACGGCCTCGGTCGGCGTCATCACGCCGGGGGCGCACAGCACGCCGTAGCGGTTGCACGTCTCCACGACGCCCTCGTCGAAGGAGGGCGAGACGACGAACGCCGCGCCGGCCGCGATGGCCGCGCGGGCCGTCTCGCTGTCGAGAACGGTGCCGGCGCCGACGAGCGCGTCGTCGCCGAGTTCCTCGGACAGGGTCGCGATCATCTTGGTCGCGCCGGCGGTGTCGGCCGTGACCTCCAGCGCCGTCACGCCGCCGGCGACGAGCGCCTCCGCGGTGTCGACGACCGTCTCGGGCTCGGCGCCGCGCATGACCGCGACGACTCCCGACTCCCGCATCGTTGCGAACGCGTCTGTAGTACTCATGTACGAGTGAACTTCGCGCCGGAGAATAAAGCCGGCGGGTGCGCGGTCGAGCCAGCCGAGCGGGTGAACGACGTCTCGGGACTCACCGGAGCGTCGGGGCATGTTCTACCTGTGTGATAATTCATTTATTCGCCAGGTGGTTCCTCGGGGTGTGGACCCGGACGAACACCCGTCGCGTCGGACGTTCGAACTGCTAGCCAACGAGATCAGGCTGCGCATCATCACGGCGCTGGGCGACGCGAGCGGCGAGGACGGGTACGCGTCGCTCGCGTTCTCCGACCTCCGCGAGGCGACGGGCGTCGAGGACAGCGGGAAGTTCACTTACCACCTCAAGCAGCTGATCGGGGAGTTCGTCGAAGAGACCGAGCCGGGATACAGCCTGACGCTCTCGGGAATTCGGGCGTATCAGGCCGTCGTCGGGCATCAGGCGGAGGGTGATGTCGTCATCGAGCCGTTCGACATTCCGGGCGAGTGCCCGACCTGCGGCGGTCAGCGCCGGGCGTGGTACGAGAACGGTCGTGGACACGTCGGCTGTGGCGACTGCGGCGAGACCGAGTTCCGCTACCCGGTCGACGCGAGGCACGTCGACCCCGAGGACGTCGAGTCGCTGCTTGACGCGATGCACGCGCAGTGCCTTCGCGACTACGGCTCCATGATCTGGGGAATCTGCCCGTACTGCGGCGGGACCGCTGCGACCGAACTCCGGTTCGAGGCCGACCACTGGGAGGAGACAGGGATGATCGACGACGACGCGCTCGTCCACGGCGCCTGCGAGTCGTGTTCGTGGTTCTTCTACGCGAACCTCGCGGCGGTGTTGCGCCTCGAGGAGCCGGTGCAGGCGTTTTTCGCTGCCCGCGGGGTCGACATCTGGTCGGAGTACCTGTGGACCGACCACATCGACTGGATCGTTGACGCGGTCGATGTCGACCCGGTTCGGGTCCGCGGCCACTTCGCGCACGACGGCGATCACCTCTCGGTCGTGGTCGACGGCGACGTGCGGCTCATCGAGGCGAGAACGATCGAATCCGTGTGACCGGGATCGACGCTTCGGGGTCCGCTTCCGACCGTCCTACTCCCCGCGCGGCACCGCGACCGCGCCGACGCCGAACGCGACGACCGCCAGCGCCGCGAGGATCGCGAGGTTCGCGGCCGCGCCAAGTCCCGCGAGCCCGTCGCCCTCGGGCGCCGCGAAGGTGAGCGCGCGGACGCCCCGCGAGAAGTACGTGAGCGGCGAGAGGTTCACGACCGGGAGGAACCACTCGGGGAGGAGGTCGGGCGAGACGAACGTGTCCGAGAGGAACAGCAGGGGCAGCGCCACCGAGTTCGACGCGGCGATGACGCCGTCCTGCGAGTCCGACACCCGACCGAGCACGGCGCCGACCCCGCAGAACAGCACGACCGCGAGGGCGACGAGCGGGACCAGCAAGAGCAGATCCACCGACACCGGGATCCGCGCGCCGGTGACGAGCGTCACGAGCGCGAACACGAGCAGCGAGGCGACGCCGATGACGCCGACGTTGACGAGCGTGTGCGCCAGCAGCCACTCGCCGCGCGTCAGCGGGGTCGTCGCCAGCTTCTCGAACCGGTGGCCGTCGCGGTGGCGGGCGATCTCCGAGCCGACCCGCGACAGCGGCGTGAACAGCACCACGGTCGCGAGGTACCCCGGGAGGTAGTACGCGTCGGGCTGGGCGAACAGCCCGCCGCCGCCCGGCTGCGTCCGCACGAGCACGCCGAAGATGAGCACCAACAGCAGCGGAAAAAAGAACGTGAAGATCACCGCCGTCCGGCGGCGGAGGAACGACCGCGTCGCCGCGGCGGTCTCCGCGCGAATCCGCCCGACGCGACTCACCGCTCCGCCTCCGCGGTCGCGGCGGTGGTCGCGTCTCCGCGCTCGATTCCGGTCCTGTCCCCGTCACCGCCGACCGCGCTGGCTCCCGGCGTGGCCGCGCCTTCGAACTCCTCACCGGTGAGCCGGAGGTACACGTCCTCCAGCGTCGGCTCGGTCCACGTGAGCGACTCGTAGCCGACGCCGGCATCGGCGAGCGCGGCCACGGCGTCGCCGAGTTCCGCGGGGGACACGTCGCCGACGACGAGTTCGTCGGCGCCGACCTCGACCCCGAATCCGGCCGCGCGAAGCGGCTCGGCGCCGGCTTCGATCTCGGGACCGGAGACGACGAGTCGCGCGGGGCCGCCGTGATCGGCGACGAGCTCCGCGGGCGTGCCGACGGCGACCAGCTCCCCCCCGCGCAGCAGGCCGACGCGGTCCGCGAGCCGCTCCACCTCCTCCATCGAGTGGCTCGTCAGGAAGACGGTCACGCCGCTGTCAGCTAGCGCGTCGAGCAGGTCCCACAGCGCGCGCCGGCCGGCCGGGTCGATGCCGGTGGTCGGCTCGTCGAGGAACAGCACGTCGGGGTCGTTCACGAGCGCGGTGGCGACGCACGCGCGGCGTTTCTGGCCGCCCGAGAGGTTCTCGTACCAAGTGTCTGCGTCGGCGTCGGCCGCCAGCCCGACGTCCGCGAGCACGTCGTCGACGGGTCGCGACTCGTCGTACAGACCGCCGTAGTAGGCGACGAGTTCGCGCGCGGTGAGCCGCGCCGGCGGGCCGAACTCCTGCGGGAGCAGGCCGACTCTCGACCGGTCGGAGTCGCCCGCGGGCTCGCCGATCAGTTCGAGGGTGCCCTCGGCGTCGACGGTGCCCGTGAGCGCGCGCACGAGCGTCGTCTTCCCGGCGCCGTTCGGCCCGATGAGGCCGAACACCTCTCCCTCCCGTACGTCCAGCGAGACGCCGTCGAGCGCGACCGCCCCGTCGTACGACTTGCGGGCGTCGACCGCGCGGACGACCGTCGCGTCGTTCATACCGCTCGGTCGGGGCGTCGCCGAAGTAAGGGTGCCGAAGGCGGCGTCGCGATCGGTCGCTCTGGCGGTCGGTCCGAGGATCAGTGGGTCCGGGGACCGATCCCGAACGGCTCCGCGCACGGGCGGCGTCGCACGCGGGCACCGCCGGCACCGCCGACCGGTTCACCGCGAGGGGAGCGGCGCGTACGTCGTCGCGGGGGCGCCATCGCCCCGCCGGGCGCCCCTCGCGTCGGCGCCGCTCCGGGTTCGACCGGCGGTGACGCCGGGCGCGACGCCCGGGCCGGTGCCCGCGCAGACGCCGTGCAGACAGACGCCGGTCCCGGCGAGGAGTCGGACGACAGCGAAGGCGACGAGGAGCGCCCCGACCGGGTTCTCGGCGACGCCGAGGGCGGCGGCCCACTCGGTCGCCGTCCGGTGCACCGGCAGCGATAACGGCGCGGAGACGGCCGTGGCGGCGCCCGCGATCCCCGCCGAGCGACCGGAGGCGACGAGTCGCATACGAGTTGCTTGAGGTGCCAGTTCCGAGAACTAAAGCGTTGGGACCGCTCCGACGCGGCCGGAACCGCCGCTGATGCCGTACCGGGACCGTCAGCGGTTCACACTCCGGGGGAACCGCTTTTAGCGTCGGTCAGAAAATCGTCGACCCAGCTGTGAGCGATGAGCCCGCAGACGCCGTTGATCCGCACGCTCAGCGCGTCGCCGTCCGCGAGGGGTACGACGCGATGGCCGACGACTACCGGCGCGAGCGGGACGCGTCGACCCCGCCAGAGGCACCGCTCGTCGAGTCGTTCCTCTCGGACCCCGAGCCCGGTGCGAGGCTGCTCGACGCCGGCTGCGGACAGGAGACGCCGGTGTTGACCCGCGCCGCCGCCGGCGTGGACGCGGTCGGGATCGACCTCTCGGCGGGGCAACTCGACATCGCGGCCGAGCGAACCGGCGCGGCGCTCGTCCGCGGCGACCTCACCCGGCTCCCGCTGGCCGACGGCGTCGTCGACGCGGTCACCGCCCTCCATTCGGTCATTCACGTCCCGCTGGCCGAGCACCCCGTCGTGTATCGGGAGTTCGCCCGCGTCCTCCGTCCCGGGGGTCGCCTCTACGTCACGGCCGCGACCGACGAGGACGGCTGGGCCGGCGCCAACCCCGACTGGCTCGACTCCGGCGAGCTGATGGCGTGGTCGTTCCCCGGGATCGACGAGACACGCGAACGGCTCCGCGCGGCCGGCTTCGAGGTGACGGCCGAGCGCACGCTCGGGGACACCGTCTCTGACGACGCCGACGGGGGGTCGTGGATGCACCTGTTCGCGCGCCTGGAATCGACGTGAGCCGGCCGGCGATCCCCCGACGCTCCCTCGCACGCGTCGGGTCGCTCGCCGCCGGGGAGTCCGGCGGAGCTAGCTGAGCAGATCGACGCCCGGCCGCCACCACAGCAGCCCGACGGTCGCGACGAACACGAGCGTCGAGGGACCGTAGCCGACCCCGGAAACCGCGGCGGCGACGAACGCGCCGCCGCCGACGATCGACGCCGCCGCGCCCGCCAAGATCGGCAGCGAGCACGACAGACACGAGAACAAGCCGACGATCCCCGCGACGCCCGCGCCCGCCGCGTCGACGACCGCGCCGTACAGCAGGTACGCTAGCGCGGCGTAGCCGAGCACCTTCGCGGGCATGAGCACGGCCGCGGCGACGCCGACGTTGACGATGAGCGCCGGTCCCCACCCCGGCGGAAGCAGCGCGAGCTCGACGCCGGGCGTCGTTCGCGGCGGCGCCACGCCCACAACGCCGCCGAAGACCGCAAGCAACAGCGCGTAGCCGACGGCGACCGCGAGCGCGCGGCGACGCTCGCGGTCGCCCCCGAGCCTCGGCGGTCGGTAGCGCGCGAAGACGGTGATCGCGACGTTCACCCAGATCAGTCCGTACAGTGTGAACAGCGGCGAGGTGAGCGTGACGCCGGTGAGCGCGAAGTACGCGACGACCGCCGCGAGTTCGACGTTGATCGTGAGCGCTCCGACCAGCAGGTCGCGACGAGTGATCGGGAGGTCGACGCCGCCGACGGAGAACGTGCGCGTGCTCATTGGTTGGGTGGAAGTTCCGGCCTGAGAACGATCACAGCGCGAGCGCGTCGACGACGACGGCCAGCAGCACGACGCCGAGGTAGGCGTTCGACGCGTGGAACGCCCGGAAGGCCGCCGCCTCGTCGCGCTCGTAGTGGAGACGGACGATCGTCCATAGGAACACGGCGCCGCCGGTGACGCCGGCGAGCGCGTACAGCCAGTCGAGGCGGCCGAGGCCGACCATCGCGGCGGCGACGGCCAGGGTCGCCCCGAAGTACCAGACGATGTGGCGCCGGGTGGCCGTCTCGCCGCGCACGACCGGCATCATCGGGAAACCGCCGCGCTCGTAGTCGTCTTTGTACGCCAGCGCGAGGTTGTAGAAGTGCGCCGGCGTCCACAGGAAGATGAGCGCCGCCAGCGCCAGCCCGCCGAGGCCGACCTCGCCGGTCACGGCGGCCCAGCCGATGAGCGCGGGGAGCGCGCCGGCGGCGCCGCCGATGACGGTGTTCTGGACGGTGTTCGGTTTCAACACGAGTGTGTACACCACCGAGTAGAACACGATCGCGACGAAGCCCAGCACCGCCGCGAGGAGGTTCACCCACGCGAACAGGCCGACCGAGGCGGCAGTGAGCAGCAGGCCGAACGCGACGGCGTTGCGCACCGACACCAGATCGACCGCGAGCGGACGGTCGCTCGTGCGCTGCATCCGGCGGTCGATGTCGCGTTCGAGCACGTGGTTGAATGTCCCGGATGCGCCGATCGAGAGCGCGCCGCCCGCGAGCGTCGCAGCGACGACCGGAACGGACAGTCCCGTCCCGCCGGCGAGCGCCATCGCCGCGCTGGCGACGAGACACAGCAGCCACATCAGCCGCGGCTTCATCAGTCGGAAGTACGCCGCGGCCGTGAGCCGCGCGCGGCGGGGCGGGTTCGCGCGCCAGGACGGAATCTCCGGGCGCGGACCGGGGTCCAGCGGCTCCTCGGCGGACTCGGGTCCGCCGGGGCCGACCGCGGGGTCGTCGTCTGGGTCGCCGGTTCGGTCCTCGAGCTCCCAGGCGAGCGCGGCGAGCAGCCCGAAGAACACGAGGAGCCCGCCGGCGAGATGGACCGCCGACAGCGTCACCGCGGTGCCGGCGACCGTCGCGAGCGTCTCCCGGCCGCCGATCGCGACGTACGCGCCGAGCAGCGACTGGACCGGATACAGGAGAAACGAGGCGACGAGCGCGGCCGCGACCCGGCGGCTCGGTCGAGCGCGCCAGGCGGCGACGCCCGTCACGAGTACGAGCACGCCGACGACGGCCGCGACGGCGCGATGGCCGATCGCGACCCAGCCGGCGCCCGCCGTCGGCAGCTCGAATCCGTTCCCGCAGGCCGGCCACGACGCGCACGCCGCAGCGGCGTCGGTGACGGCCGTGGTCGCACCCACCACCAACAGCAGGTACACCCCCATCGCGCTGGCCGCGAGTAGCGGCGGGAACCGCTTCGACATCACTGGCGATGCTTGCCGCCGGGCGCATATCAACCCCGCGTTTTCCGCGTTCTCTCCCCGGATCGATCTCGTGAGAGAAGGCCTCGCTATCCGGTGGTTCGAGCGACAACAGTAGGTATTTACGTGGCCTGGGCCAAGCGCGGGTAATGACGCGTACGCGATTGGGGAGCCTGCTAGTCGGGCTTGTTGGCCTGGCGCTGTTCGCGACGCCGGTCGCGGCACAGCCGTCCACGACGGCGGGGCTGATCAACAGCCTGAACGGAAAGTTACTGTACGTCGCGGTCCCGGTCACGCTGTTCGTCGAGATCATGCTCATCTACGCGGTGTTGAAGTTCAGAAACAACGATGAGCCGGCGCCGACGCGTGAGAACCGGCGCCTGGAAGTCACCTGGACGGTCGCGACGGCGATCATCCTCTTGTTCGTCGGCGTCGCCTCCTACGGCGTGCTGGCGAACCCCGACGTGACGTACACGGGCGCCGAAGAGATCGAACCTTCGGAGGGCGACGTGCACGTCAAGACTGTCGCCTACCAGTGGAACTGGCGGATGAACTACCAGACGGCGAACATTACCGAACTGACCGCAGACGACATCGACACTGCGGTCGTTCCGCAGGCGGAGGGGGTCGAAGGCCCGGTGATCGTGGTTCCACAGGGCCAGGATCTCTACTTCACGACTGCCTCTGAGGACGTGATCCACGGCTTCAGTGTCCCCGCACTCGGGCTGAAACAGGACGCCATCCCGGGGCAGACGAACACGATCAAAACAGTCGCCAAGGAAACGGGCGTTTACCAGGGGTACTGTACGGAGTACTGCGGTGTCGCTCACTCCAAGATGTACTTCACCGTCATCGTCGTCGACCAGGGTACCTACGACGAGTTCGTCGACAGCCAGACCGGTTCCAGCGACTCCAGCGGCTCAAGCAGCGCGTCGCTAGCAGCGCCGACCAGGCTCGGCGCGTAGTGCGACCGGACGGTAGCGGACGGTAGCTCCGATCAGTTCGGTGGCGGTCACCGCTCCGCGGGGGCGACCGCCGGTCCGACGGCGTCGCCCCCGCGTTCAAGTCGACGGTCCCCGTAGCGTCCGTATGCGCGACGAGGCGGAGATCCGAGAGCAGTACGAGTACCTCGCCGAACAGTTGGACTCCGAGGAGATGCGCCATCAGGGCGTCCGAGAGCTGTTCACCCACTACAAGCGCGCCCTCGGGTGGGTGCTGGAGGAAGAGCACATCTGAGCGGTCGCCGGACCGATCGCCGGCCCCGGTAGCTTAATATCGATTCCGCGGCTATCGGTATGTGACGCTTCGTCTGGAGGGCCGAAGCGTCAGCGGGGACCGATCCGGGCGGCGCGCCGCGGGTGTTTCCGCGGCGCGCCCCCGTTCGTTCTCGGGTCCCACACCGCCGGTCCGTGAGCCACGGCCCACGCCAACTATTCGATGCTGAACCCCGTTTTTTCGCTCTCGTTTCCGTCCCCGTCGTTCCACTCGATCTCGAACTCGACGCTCAACTCGTCCGGTCCGCTCCCGGTCTCGCGTTCGGCTTTCACCTCGAACGTCGCCGACGCGGGCACGCGCATCGTAATGGAGTCCCCGGTTCCCGACAGCGTGAACGAGCCGTCCGATTCGAGTTTCTCGGCGAGTTCGCGGAGGTGCGCGGCGATCTCGCTGCGGTCCTGCCGACGCTCCGATTTGAACAGCACTTCTTCAGGCATGTGTGTTGCTACGGCGTACGGTAGCAAAAACCAGTCGGCGATGCCGCCGACGGATCCATCATCCATGTGGGTGGGGCGTGGAGTCGAGTACATCCCGTCGAGCGATCTCGGATCTCGTGATACGACGACGAAAATATATTATTTCTGAGGTGATTGCGACTCGGCGTAGCGTGCGTGAACCGCCGGTTCGAGCCCGAACGACCCGATCAACGAGCGGCACATTTATCTCGGACCGATAGTAACAAGCTAGGAGACAGTACCAATGTACGACCTGACAGGGTTCCAGCGCGACCTGCTGTACGTGATCGCTGGCCAGGACGAGCCCCACGGGCTCGCGATCAAAGCGGAGCTCGAGGACTACTACGAAAAGGAGATCCATCACGGTCGGCTGTACCCGAACCTCGACACGCTGGTCGAGAAGGGGCTCGTCGAGAAAGGCCAGCGCGACCGGCGGACGAACTTCTACACGCTCACGCGCCGCGGGCGACGAGAGATCGAAGCCCGTCGCGAGTGGGAGCAGCGGTACGTCGACTAGCGCCGACGGGGCACCGATCGCTTCCCGCTTCAGCTCTCTATTGCCGCTGTTCTCCCTCCCCCGGGCGCGACTCACTCCTCCTCGGTTGCTTCCCGCTCTCCGTGAGTGGAATCGCCCTCTGAGTCGGGCCCGGAATCGACGTTGCCCCGGGTATCGGCGTTCGCCTTCGCGGCGGCGACGGCGTCTGATCCCGACTCTTCTGGGGGACCCGCGGCCGTGAGATGCGTCGGGTCGACGGCGTACGGTCGGAGCGGTTCGCCGGCGAGCAGTTCCGGGAGGACGATTCGAACGAAGTGCACGACTAGCACGAGCAGGATCGGCATGAGGAAGATCCCGTACCAGCCGAACAGCAGCGGTCCGAGCGTGTACGCCAGCATCACGGCGCCAACGTGCAGCGACCGGCCGGAGACGTACGGTCGCAACACGAGGTCCGGGATCGTGTCGACGACGACCAGCGACGCGAGCGCGAACACGAGCACGAACGCAAGCCCGCCGGTGACGCCGTTCGCGACCGCCCGCGCCGCCATGAACACGGCGACCGGGACGTACACCAGCTTCATCCCGACGATCGGGACCAGGCTCGCGACGCCGGCAAGCAGCCCGACGAGCGCGGCCGCCGGGATGGACCCGCCGACGGGCGCGAACACGTTGAGCACCGAGTAGACGATCACGGCGATCGTCCCCGTGACGATCGCGTTGAGGATATTCCCGAAGAAGACCGACTTCAGGTCGCGGTCGACCGCGAGACCGTACGCGTCGACGATCCCGGCCTGGTCGGTGAACCGAACCAGATAGCGGCCGAGGCGCGCCCCGTCGCGGAGCAGGTAGAACGCGACCGCGAGCATGACGAACAGATGGATCGCCCCGGTACCGATAAACGCGAGGGTGCCAGCGGCCTGCGTGAGTGAGTTCACCGTCCCGCTGACCGTCTCGATAGTGATGTACCGCTGCCAGTCGAGGGCGGCGATCTGCGACGGGTCGGTCAGCGCGTCGAGCGTGCTCTCTGTGAACGGGAGCTGCGCGAGGTACCCGTTGGCGGCGATGTTCAGCTCCTGGACCTGGTTGGCGACGATGAGCAGGGCGTAGCCGACGAGCAACAGCGCCGGGAGCGTCATCGCGAAGATCGCTACCGCGGCGGCGACGCTCGTCTGCGGGATCCGCCTGCGGATCCGGTTGTAGATCGGTCGCGTCGCGTAGTAGATGAACACTCCGAACACGAACGTCCCGACGAACGAGTAGACCACGAACGTCAGCGCCGCCGTTAGCAGCGCGCCCACCCCCCACCACGCCGTCCGCGACCAGTCGACGTCCGAAAGCGTCATACGCAGTGCCCTCCGTGCGCCGCCAAAAGCGTGTCGCGGCGACCGACCGATCGCGCCCACGCCGCCCGAAAAAGTATATACTACTATAGAGTAGTATTGTGTCATGGATACGTCGGGTGCGGGTATCGTCGGCGATCCGCTGGCGCTGCCCGTCGCGCGGCTGGCGTTGGCGGCGGCGCTCGGGCTGTTTCTCGGGCTGGAGCGCGAGTGGTCCGAGAAGTCGGCCGGTATCCGGACGTTCTCGCTGACCAGTCTCGTCGGCGCGGTGTTCACGCATCTGGCGACGGAGACGGCCGTCGGCGGCGCGCTGCTGGCAGTCGGCGGCGTGCTCGTCATCGTGCAGGGCGTCCTGTTGGCGGTTCGCGGACTCCGGACGGGCGCGGACGGCTCGCTGTCGCTCACCACGTCCGTCTCGCTGTTGGCGGCGTACGGCGTCGGCGCGCTCGTCGCCGTCGGCGCTGTCGTCGAGGGCGTGACCGTCGCGGTGGTCTCGGCGGCACTACTGGTGTTGAAGCGGGAGCTGCACTCGTTCGCGGGCGACCTCTCGCGTGCGGAGCTGCGCTCGATGACCGAGTTCGCGATCCTCGCGTTCGTCGTCTACCCGGTGTTGCCGGCGGGCGAGCGGGTGGTGTTCGGGGTCTCGCTGGAGCCGCGGGTCGCGTGGCTCATGGTCGTCACCGTCGCCGGGATCGGCATCGCGAACTACGCGCTCGTGCGGACCTACGGCGGCCGCGGAATCGCCGTGACGGGCTTTCTGGGCGGGCTTGCCTCCTCGACGGCCGTCGTGGGCACGATGCTCGACCACGCGACCGACCGGACGGAGTCGGTGTCGTACGCCGTCGCCGGCGTGCTGTTGGCGGACGCGGCGATGGCGCTGCGCAACCTCGCCATCGCCGTCGCGTTCACTGTCGGGGGCGATTCCCCCGTGCTCCTCGGGGTCGCCGCGCCGTTGGGCGCGCTCGCGCTGGGCGCTGTCGCCGTGGCGGCGGCGACCGCCGACTGGCGCGCTCGGGTCGACCTCGACATCGAGTCGCCGTTCTCGCTGCGCAACGCCTTAGCGTTCGGCGCGGCGTTCCTCGTCATCCTCGCGGCCAGCAGCCTCGCACAGGCCCGCTTCGGCACCGCCGGGCTGTACGCGTCGGCGGTCGTCTCGGGACTGGTCTCCTCGGCCGGCGCGACCACCTCGGCGGTGTTGCTGTACCGCAGCGGCACCGTCGGCGCCGGCGCGGCGACGGTCGCTGTCCTGCTCGCCACCGTCTCCAGCGTCGGGGTGAAGGCGGCACTGGCGTTCGCCGGCCCGCGGGCGTTCGTGCGACGCGTCGCCGTCTACAGCCTCGCGCTCGTCGCCGGCGCAGCCGCGGTCGCGCTCGCGACGACGATTGCGTGATCCGGCGTGGTCGACGCGGTTTGCCCCGGCCGGCCCGATTCGTTCCGACAATACTGGCCAGTTATTGAAGTCTATTACAATGAATTTCGAAACCGTTGAATCTCTCGTCAATCCAGGCCACTATTTTATATTTCGGCGTCCAGATCCATCGGCATGGACCGAGACACGGCCGACGTGCAGGTCGCCGGGATGCCGGGCGACCGCGCCCGCGAGTGGGCCGCGTACCACCGGGAGGTCGCCGCGACGACGACGTACGTGTACGACTTCGTGTGGGACATCACCGCCGAGGCGGAGGGGCCATTTTGCACCGACGTGGACGGGAACGTCCTGCTGGATTTCACCTCGCACGTCGCCGCCGCGCCGCTGGGCTACAACAACCCGAAGATCATGGACCGGATGGCGGAGTTCGACATGGTCGACCCGACGAAGATCGCCGGGCAGGACTTCTACGTCTCTGACGGCGCGGACCCGGGCGAGTCCGCGCTCCCCGGCCCCGCCGACCTGATGCACGAGCTCGTCGACCGCACCGACCACTACGGGCTCGACACCGTCTTTCTCTCGAACTCCGGCGCGGAGGCCGTCGAGAACGCGATCAAGATCTGCTACGACGCCTCCGACGGCGGGAAGTACGGCGTCACCTTCGACGGCGCGTTCCACGGCCGGACGCTCGGGGCGCTCTCGCTCAACCGCTCGAAGTCTGTGTACCGCAAGCAGTTCCCCGAGGTGCCCGGCGTCCACGACGTGCCCTTCTGCGAGGACCGCGGGTGTTCGCCCGAGACGTGCTCGTGTGGCTTCTTCGTCGACGACGGCGACACGTCGCTGCTGCGGAAGAAGCTCGACCCGAAGACGGGCCACGTCGACCCCGAGGAGACCTCTTACATCGTCATGGAGCCGATCCAGGGCGAGGGCGGCTATCGCTTCCCCTCGGAGTCGTTCATGGCGGAGGTCGCCGACCTCGCGGAGACGCACGACATCCCGCTGATCGCCGACGAGATCCAGTCGGGGATGGGCCGCACCGGCGAGCTGTGGGGCTCGGACCACTACCCGATCGAGCCGGACGTGATCACCGGCGCCAAGGGGATGCGCGTCGGCGCGACCATCGCCAACGAGGAGACGTTCCCCGAGGAGCGCGCGCGCCTCTCCTCGACGTGGGGCGCTGGCGACATCGTCTCGTCGGCGCAGGGCGTCTTCACGCTGCGTGCCATCGATGAGTACGACCTGCTCGACAACGCCGTCGTCCGCGGTGCGCAATTCAAAGAGACCGTCCGCGACGCCGCTCTCGACGGCGTGACCGACGTGCGCGGGAAGGGACTGATGCTCGCCGTCGAGTTCGGGTCCGCCGACCTCCGAGACGAGGTGCTGGAGGCGGCGCTGCACCGCGGGCTGCTCACGCTCGCGTGTGGCTCGACGGTGATCCGGTTCCTCCCGCCGCTGGACGTGACCGAGCGGGAGATCGAACTGGGCGCGCACCTCCTGATCGACGCCGTCGGCGACGCGACGTAGTCGGGGGCGGGGCTACGCCGCCGGGTCGTCGCCGGCGTCGCGCGCCTCCGCCTCGCTCTCGCGTTCCTCCTCCTCGGCGAAGAAGTCGGACTCATCGTCCTCCTCGTCCCGCCGCAGGTAGTCGCTCTCCAGCATCTCCGAGATGGCCCGGCCGAGGTCGTCGAGCTCCTCGTCAACGCCGTCGGCGCCGCGGTCGGGGAACACCTCGCGGTCCGCCTCGGGGATCGACGGGGCACGATAGCCGACCTCGTCGCCGGCGGGGTCCCAGTAGAAATCGAACTCCCCGAACAGTCCGAGTCGGCCGACCGTCTCGAACTCTTCGACAGACAGGTAGGTGCTGTCCGCCCACTCCGCGAAGGCATCCCCCCACGCGCCGTCGTGGAGGGCCGTTTGGATCGTCTCGCGTCGGTAGTCGTCGCCGGACTCGTCCTCGCCGGCGTCGACCGCGTCGTACTCGCCTCTGCTCCGGGGGCCGCGCAGGCTCGGCGGGTCGGAGACATCCACGTCCAGTGTCATACCGACCGTTCGGCGCCCCGGGACAAGGTCCTTCCTCCGGTTCCCGCGCAGCCGAGCCGAGTCGGGACGGAGCGGGCTTACTGCTGGTAGCGCCGCTCGTCGCTGCGCTCGGGGTAGCCACCGGCGCCGCCGGTCCCGTCGGCGCCCCCGGTCATCTCGTCGTACGTCATCCCAGACAGGTACTCGTCGTACGTCACGTCGAACGCCTGCCGGAGGTGGAAGTCGAGGTCGCCGGTGTCGAGCGTCCGCCGGAACAGCGCGTGGATCCCTCGCCGAATCAGCTCGTCGCGGTCAGTGCCCAGCGCCGCCGCGAGCAGCGACAGCTCGTGTTTCGTCTCGCGGTCGAAATCGACCGCGATCTCGTCGTCGAGATCGCCGTACTCCGCGGTGATTGCGTCGTCGAGGTCGTCGAGGCTCACGGTGGGTGGGTGTCGCGGCCGGCGGAAACCGGTTGCGCTCTGGCTCGGCCTCCCTCGCCGAGCGCGACCGCCGACCCGGGACCGTCAGCGCTTTTCGCCCGGCGACCCCCGACCCGGTAATGAGCGCACACCTCCCCGACGACCGCGACGCGGTGCGGGAGGCGCTGATCGCGTGGTACGAGACCGATCACCGCGAGTTCCCGTGGCGGCGAACCGACGACCCCTACCGGATCCTCGTCTCGGAGGTGATGAGCCAGCAGACGCAGCTCTCGCGGGTTGAAGAGGCGTACGCCGACTTCCTCGACCGCTGGCCTGCGGTGGCGGATCTCGCGGCGACTGAGCGCGGCGCGGTGGTCTCGTTCTGGTCGGGCCATTCCCTCGGCTACAACAACCGCGCGAAGTACCTCCACGAGGCGGCCACGCAGGTCGTCGACGAGTACGACGGGGAGTTCCCGACCGACCCCGAGAAACTGCAGGAGCTGATGGGCGTCGGCCCGTACACCGCGAACGCGGTCGCGTCGTTCGCGTTCGACAACGGCGACGCGGTAGTCGACACGAACGTGAAGCGGGTGCTCCACCGCGCGTTCGGCGTCCCCGACGACGACGACGCGTTCGAGGCGGCCGCGAGCGACCTCATGCCCGACGGCGAGTCGCGCGTCTGGAACAACGCGATCATGGAACTGGGCGGGGTCGCCTGCGGCCAGTCGCCGCGCTGCGACGAGGCGGGCTGTCCGTGGCGCCGCTGGTGTCGCGCATACGAAACCGGGGACTTCACGGCGCCGGACGTGCCCGAACAGCCGAGCTTCGAGGGGAGCCGGCGGCAGTTCCGCGGGAAGGTCGTGCGCGCGCTGGGGAATCACGACGAGCTGACCCTCGACGAACTCGGCCCGCGCATCCGGGTCGACTACGCGCCCGACGGCGACGGCGAGGGGAGCGAGGACTGGCTCCGTGGACTCGTGGGCGACCTGGCGGACGACGGTCTCGTCGAGGTCACGGAGACGGAGGAGGGAACCGCGGTTCGGCTTCGGCGGTAGCGCGACCGTCACCCCGTCCCGGGACGAACGTGGCACGGAGTGACCCGGAGGCCGTCGACCGTAATTCGTTTATTCGAGGTGCCCCGCCGAGGTTGTATGCCCATCTGCCAGAACTGCGAATCGTTCGTGACCGAGCGATACGTGAAGGTGTTCGAGCCGGAGGATATCGCCCGGCCCCGCGCGTGCCCCCACTGCGAGGACATGGTCCGGCGTGGGAAGGAGGTCCGCGCAAAAAAGAACTGAGTCGGCACCGATCAGCCGCCTGGTCTCTCTGCCGCCGATCTCTTCGTTCTCACCTCGCTTGCAGACCCCGAACGTCCCCGTCGATCAGGGTTCGATCACGAGCTTCCCGAGGAAGCTGTCTTCCATCACTGCGACCTGGGCCTCCGCGGCGCCCTCGAGGTCGTAGCTGTGGGCGACTTCGATCGTGATGTCCTCGCCCCACAGCGACCCGATGTCCGCGAGCGCGTCCGCGAGGCTCGGCGTGTTGAACATCGACATGAGCTGGAGGTTCAGGTCCTTGCCGCGCGCGGCCGACGACTGCGGGAACCCGATCTGGGGGTCGTTCTCGCCGATGCCGACGACGCGACACCCCTGTGCGGCGACCTCGGCGTCGAAGCCGAGGTACTCGTCGAGCCGGTGGTCGAGGATCACGTCGACCCCGTCGCCGTCGGCGGCGGCGACGACCGCCTCCGCGAGGTCGTCGCGGTTGTAGTCGAGCACCGCATCGGCGCCCAGTGCCGCGACCTCGTCGTGGTAGCTCTCGGCGGCAGTGGCGATCACGTGCGCGCCGGTCGCGGCGGCGACCTTCACCGCCGCGTGGCCGACGCCGCCGGAACCGCCGTGGATCAGCACCGTCTCGGCGGGACGCAGGGTCGCGTGCTGGACGAGCGCCCGCCAGGCGGTGACGGCGGCGACGCCCGCGCCGCCGGCGGCGACGAGGTCGGCGTCGTCGGGCAGTACCGCGATCCGATCGTCGGGGACCGCGACGTACTCGGCGTAGCCGCCGGGCATCGCCCCCGACAGGCCGGTCGCGAACGCCCTGTCGCCCGCGGCGATCCCTTCGACGGCGTCGCCGACCTCGACGGCCGTGCCGGCGGCGTCGACGCCGGGGACCGCGGGCAGGCCGTACGGCTCGTAGGAGCCCTCGCGGAAGTACGTGTCGACGGGGTTGACGCCCGCCGCTGCGACCTCGACGATCACCTCATCGGGGGCCGGCTCCGGCCGGTCGACCTCGTCCACCTGGAGCACCGATTCGTCGCCGTGTTCGTGGAAGCGGACTGCGCGCATGGGCGATACGTCCACCCGGGCCGACTTAACTCCGGGCGGCAGCGGAGCCGGTCGGTGCGGTGACGGCGCGGCGGCGGAACCGACGCGGCGGGTCGAGCGGTGACATCCTTCCCGGCGTACACGCCGGGGCTTCCCGTACCGCAGGTGAGATAGCCGACCGGTGGAGTGAAATCGTCCCCCGCGGTAGCGGTCGGATATGTCTCTCCGGCACGCCGGCGCGACGCTGTTCGGCACCGGGCTGCTCGTCTGCACGGCATTGCTCGTGACCGTCGGCCCGGCCGCGGCGACGACGCTCGTGGCCTGTCCCGGTCCGGAACGACTCGCCGAGTTCGCCGTGACTGGGGTGCGGACGTGGCCACCGACGCTGACGTACACCGACGGCTGCAACGCCATCGTCCTCCGACCGTCGGTGCTGTGGTCGGCCGTCGCCGCCGCGGTCGGGCTCGCGCTGGCGGGTGTCGGGCAGGCGCTCGTCCAGCGGACGTGAGCGAGGAGGCGACCCGGCGCTGCGAACGAGGAGGCGACCCGGCGCTGCGAACGGACGCGAACGCGACCGGAATCGGCGGGATTTAACCCCCCGAGTGGCTGCTATCCACACGCATGAAACTTCACGAATATCAAGCGAAGCAGATCTTCGCCGACGCCGGGATCCCGACCCCGGACTCGCGGCTCGCGTCCACCGTCGACGAGGTCATGGACGCGGTCAACGAGATCGGCTACCCGGCGGCGATCAAGGCTCAGGTCCACGTGGGCGGGCGTGGCAAGGCCGGGGGCATCGAGATCGCCACGAGCGAGGCGGAGGCGCGCGAGGCCGCCGAGTCCATCCTCGGGATGGACCTCAAGGGCTACACCGTCGACAACGTCCTCGTCGAGGCCGGCGTCGACTTCGAGAACGAGCTGTACGTCGGGATCACGATGGACCGCGGCGAGGGCGAGCCCGTCGCGATGGTGTCGACCGAGGGCGGCGTCGACATCGAGTCGGTCGCCGAGAAAACGCCCGAGAAGATCGCTCGCGAGCACATCGACCCTGCGTTCGGCCTGCACCCGTACCAGGCCCGCAAGGTCGTCTTCGAGGCCGGCATCCCGGCGGACGTGGCGATGGACGTGGCGTCGATCCTGGGGACCCTCTATGACCTGTACGAGTCGAAAGACGCCTCCGAGATCGAGATCAACCCCGTCATGATCACCTCGGATCGCGAGGTCGTCGCCGCGGACGCGGTGATGAACATCGACGAGGACGCGCTGTTCCGCCAGCCCGAGCTGGCCGAGATGGAAGACGAGGCCGCCGAAGACGACTTGGAGGCCAAAGCCAACGAGTACGGCTTCGACTACGTCCGCCTGTCGGGTAACGTCGGCATCATCGGCAACGGCGCGGGGCTGGTGATGACGACGCTCGACCTCGTCGACTACTACGGCGGCGAGCCCGCTAACTTCCTCGACATCGGCGGCGGCGCCAAGGCCGAGCGCGTCACGCACGCCCTGGACATGGTGTTCGCCGACGAGAACGTCGATTCGGTCGTGTTCAACATCTTCGGCGGGATCACCCGCGGCGACGAGGTCGCAAAGGGGATCAACGAGGCGCTGGCGGGGTTCGACGAGATCCCCAAGCCGGTCGTCGTCCGCCTCGCGGGGACGAACGCCGCCGAGGGAATGGAGATCCTCAACAAGGACCTCGTGCAGGTCGAAGGCACCCTTGAGGACGCGGTCCAACGTGCAGTGAAGAACGCTGAGGAGGTAGAAGCATGAGTATCTTCGTCGACGACGACACCCGGGTCGTGGTGCAGGGCATCACGGGCGGGGAAGGCAAGTTCCACACCGAACAGATGCTGGCGTACGGCACGAACGTCGTCGCGGGCGCGGTGCCCGGGAAGGGCGGTCAGGAAGTCACCGGCGTCCCAGTCTACGACACCGTCGACGAGGCCGTCGACGCCGAGGACGCCGACGCCTCCGTCGTGTTCGTCCCGCCGGCGTTCGCCGGCGACGCCGTCTTCGAGGCGCTCGACACCGACCTCGACCTCGTCGTCGCCATCACCGAGGGCATCCCCACCCAGGACATGGCCAAGGTGAACAAGCGCCTCTCGGAGGTCGACACCCGCCTCATCGGGCCGAACTGTCCGGGCATCATCACCCCCGGCGAGGCGAAGCTCGGCATCCTCCCGGGCAACATCTTCGAGTCGGGCGACGTGGGGCTGGTCTCGCGCTCCGGGACCTTGACGTACCAGGTCGTCTCCAACCTCACCGAGCGCGGTATCGGCCAGACGACCGCCATCGGCATCGGCGGCGACCCGATCATCGGCACCTCCTTCGTCGACGCGCTGGAGGCGTTCGAGGCCGACCGGGACACGAAGGCCGTCGTCATGTGCGGCGAGATCGGCGGCGAGGACGAGGAGCAGGCCGCCCGCTACATCGCACAGAACATGGACACGCCCGTCGCCGGCTTCATCGCCGGGCGCACCGCCCCGCCGGGCAAGCGCATGGGCCACGCCGGCGCCATCGTCTCCGGCTCCGGCACCGGCACCGCCGAGTCGAAGATCGGCGCGCTCAACGACGCGGGCGTCCCCGTCGGCGACACGCCTAACGAGGTCGCCGACCACATCGAGGACTTCCTCTAGACGCTCCCGTTCTCCGGTCCCCGTTTTCTCACCCGTCGTCGACGCCGAGCGCCGCCCGCAGTTCCGCTCGCGTCACGGTCTCGGCGTTCGTCGCTTCGCCGTCCCCACTCCCGCCGTAGCCGACGCCGGTGGCGACGAGCGCGACGTGCGCACCGACATCCACCGCACCGGCATCCACCGCACCGACGATGTCGCGAGTGGTCGCCGCGGCCGCCGGCGGGAGCGGAGTTCATCGCCACCGATCCCCGTGCCGTATGCCATCTTTCCACGTTCGGGAACGACGGACTCTTTCGTGTGAGTCGTGAACCGCGACGTAGCTCCGACAGCACCGCTGTCGCGAGTCCCGCTCTCATGAACGCACGCAACGCACTCCCCGCGCTCGCACTGCTCTCCGTGCTGGTCGGCGCGGTCGCCCTCGCGGGCGGCCTCGCCGCCGGCACCGCAACCGCACAGACCGCCAACTCTTCGGCCGACATCTCCTTCAACGACCAGGTCGGCGTCGAGGAGGTCACCGTCGCCGAGGTGACGCTCCCTGAAGGCGGCTTCGTCGCCGTCTACAACTCTTCGGGCGGCCTCGTCGGCGCCTCCGCGTACCTGGAGGCCGGCACCCACGAGAACGTCACGGTCGCCGTCTCTCCGGCGTTCTCGCGCAGCCAGGTCGTCGTCGCGGAGGCCCACCGCAACAACGGCTCGGAGTCGTTCAACGCCTCCGCCGATCTCGCGTACACGAACGAGAATGCCCAGGCCGTCGCCGACACGGCGTACGTCGCCACCGAGGAGTTCTCGCGCACGACCGCGACGGCGACTGAGACCGCCACCGCGACGGAGCCGCCGACCGGGACCGCCGCGACCACGGCGAGTGACGGCGGCGACGCGACGGCGACCGACTCCGCCACCGAGACGAGCGGCCCCGGCTTCACCGCCGTCGCCGCCCTCGTCGCGCTCGTCGGCGCGGCGCTGCTGGTCCGCCGGTAACGTACCGTCGCCGCTCCGACCGACCGGCAGACGCCGATTTTATGGTCGATTCCGTCGGTTCCGCCCTGCTTCGGATGCGGTGCCGGGACCGCCGGGACGGAACGCGGGATTGAACCCTCGCGGCGCCGAATCGAGCGTATGACCGACGACGCCGCGGCCGACGAGTCGACCCGCGACGGCGACGAGGACGCGAGCGGCGCCGACGCCCGCGACGACGAGTGGCTCGCTCGGATCCGCGAGATGCGCGCCGAAAAAAATGAGTTCCTCGCGAGCGACCCGCAGTCGCCCGTCGACCCGGCGCTGCGCGACGATTTCGACGGCCTCGACTACTTCGACCCGGACCCGGCGTACCGCGTCGAGGCGGCCGTCGAGGTGCACGACGACCCCGACACCGTCGAGTTGACCGTGCGCAACGGCACGGCCGAGCGGTTCCACCGCGTGGCGACGTTCTCGTTCACGCTGCCGAACGCCGAGGGCGAGCCGGTCGAGGAGACGCTGGAGGCGCTACGTGCGGAGGGGTCGGCCACGTTGTTCGTCCCCTTCCGGGACAAGACGACGGGCCAGCAGACGTACGACGGTGGGCGGTACATGGACCTGCATCCGGACGGCGACCTGGCCGACATCGACGCGGTGACGCTCGATTTTAACCTCGCGTACACGCCCTTCTGCGCGTTCGCGGACGCGTTCGCCTGCCCGCTGCCGCCGACGGAGAACTGGCTGGAGGTGGCAATCCCGGCCGGCGAGCGCGGCCCCGAGATCGCCTGAGCCGGCGAGCGTGCGCTCGGCTGCGGCGACGGCGGCTTCGCTCGCGGCGCGACCGGTCGAAAAGTAACTCTTAGTACGCGCGAGGTGCCACCGACGCCCATGCAACGAGACGTGGTCCTCGGCGGGATCCTCATGCTGGTCGGCACCGCGCTGTTCTTCCCGAGCGTCGCACCGCAGTCCGGGCAGCTCGCGACGTGGGCGCTGGTCCCGGCGGCGGCGCTGCTTACGTACGGGACGTACCTCATCGGCACCAGCGAACGCGGTCGCGCCGTCTGAACGGGAACGAAAACGAAAACGAGAACGAAAACGAAAACGAAAACGGAAACGAAAAACGAAAACCAGAATCGCGACCGCCGATCCCGATCCGATCCCGAGCGCGCACTCAGTTCTCTCGGCTCTCGTCGTACCGTGTCAGCGCCGCCTCAGCGCCGCCTGCGACGTAGCCCGCGTCGACGCCGACGATCTGGTAGTCGTACCCCAGGTCGGCCCACTCGTCGACCTCCCGAAGCGAGGTCGCCAGGGTGCCGACCGGCACCTCGCTGTCCGCCAGCACCGACTCGACGGCCGCGCGGAACCGCTCGGCCTCGTACTCGCCGAAGATGCCCAGGTCCGCCGAGAGGTCCGCCGGGCCGACGAGCAGCGCGTCGAGTCCGTCGACGGCCGCGATCTCCCCGGCGTTCTCCACCGCCGCCTCGGTCTCGATCTGTGCGATCGCGGCGACGCGGTCGTTCGCCCGCTCGTAGTAGCCGTCGAGGTCGCGCCCGTACGCCGAGGCGCGCGTCCCCGCGACGCCGCGGCGGCCCTCGGGCGGGTATCGAACGGCGTCGACGAACGACTCGGCCTGCGCAGCCGTGTTCACCTGCGGCGCCATCACGCC
The DNA here is from genome assembly GCF_900129775.1 of Halobaculum gomorrense. Taxonomy (GTDB): domain Archaea; phylum Halobacteriota; class Halobacteria; order Halobacteriales; family Haloferacaceae; genus Halobaculum; species Halobaculum gomorrense. Next base: position 405,563 of record NZ_FQWV01000002.1, read on the forward strand.
CGCCGCGCCGGTGTCGAGGACGCGCTTGATGCGGACGTGGTCGTTCCACGCGACGCGGACCACGGCGGCCGTGTCGGCGGCCGCCGCCCGCTCGGTGTCGCCGCGGCCGCGGTCGCCGCTCCCGGCGCCGTCGCGTGCGTTCGCGGCGTCGACCGCGCGGACGGCCGCCTCGACGGATTCGAGTCCCGTCGGGGCGTGTTCGGTGTCGATCACGACGAAGTCGGCGTCGGTGAGCGCGAGCTGTTCGGCGAGCTGTGGCGACGGCGTCGACAGCCAGTGACCGGCGGGGCTCTCGCGGAGCGTCGCACGCAGTCCCGCGACGCCGGGGTCGTCACTCATATGAACCACTCCTCGCCGACGGGACATCAACTCCACACAACCCCCGTTCGACTGCCGCTACGCCGACGCCGACCGGACGATCCCCGCGAGCAGCGCGCCGCCGCCGACGGCGACCACGACGACCGCGACGCCGATCGCCTGGGTCGGCGACTGGTCGATCCACCGCTGGAGCCACCACGCCCAGTAGTGGAGCTGCGTGTACACGGCGAAGCGGTACGGGACGTGGATCCACGCGAGGAGCGTCACGGCCGCGACCCCCAGATAGTCGACGGCGTCCCGCTCCCGTACCCACATGGGGGCCGCTCGCACTCCGGGTCATAAAAGGGTTCGTCCCCGAGTCTCGGGCGTGAGAACCGTCGAGCCGCGTCGCCGGTCGGGGTCCGCCCCCGCCTCTCGGCTCGGCCGCTACTCGCCTCCCGCGGCCTCGACGCGAGCGGCGTACGTTTCGAGTTCTCCCGCGAGCTCGCGGGCCTCGGCCGCCGAGAGCGTGACGCCCTCGGCGTGGGGTGGGAGCTCCTCCAGTTGCGTGTTGTCGAGTTCGAGTTCGAGCGTCACCTCCTCGGGCTCCTCACGCGGCGCGGTGACGTTCAACACGGCGACGGCCGCCTCCTCGAAGTCGTGGCCGCGGGCGAAGCCGTCGAGCAGGTCGAAGGTGGTGTAGGCGTTGACGCGGATGAGCCGGTCGGGCATGGGCGGCCCTCAGTCGTCCGACGGGATAGGGCTGCCGTCCGCCCGCGCCGGCGCCGGCGAGGCGTCCATGTCGTCGTCCTCGGCGTAGGGGTACCACGTCATCTTCGTGTTGTGCATGTACGGGTCCTCGTAGTCGGTCTCCTCGGGCTCAACCAGCTCCGCCAGCGTCTCCTCGTCGGTGCGCTCGACGAAGTCGCGGAAGCTCTCGTCGCCGTTCTTCCGCTCCTCGAAGTTCGCGAGGAGGTTCTCGATGGCGCCGGGCACCTCGTCGGCGGGGACGCGCTGTTCGACCCACTCGGCGAAGCGCGGCTCGGCCCCGAGGCCGCCGCCGAGGCCGATGTCGAGCGCCTCGACCGGCTCGCCGTCCTTGCGGGTCTTCATCCCGCGCAGGCTGATGTCGGCGATCTGCGGCTGCGCGCAGGAGGCCGTGCAACCCGACAGGTGGATGTGGAAGTCCTCGACGCCGTCGGGCACCTCGACGTTGTCCTTGAGCCAGCGGGCGTACCGCACCTGCCGGTTCTTCGTCTCGACGATGGACAGCGAGCAGAACTCCGTGCCGGTGCAGGCGATGGAGCCGCGCATGAACGGGTGCGGGTCCGGCTCGTAGGTGTCGAGCAGCGGCTCTTCGAGCAGCGCGTCGAGGTTCCCCTCGGGCACGTCGGTGACGATGACGTTCTGCCGCTGAGTGACGCGCACCTCGCCGGAGCCGTACTCGTCGGCGATCCGGGCGAGTTCGCGGGTGTCGTCGGCGCCCATCCGGCCGACGAGGACGTTCAGGCCGACGTAGTAGTTGCCGTCGTTCTGCTCGTGGACGCCGACGTGGTCGTGGTGCCCGTCGTCGTTGCGCCCGGAGTTGTACGTGTAGTCGTCGCGCAGGTCGTCGCCGGCGTGTTGGAGCTCGAAGTCCACGTAGTCCTCTTGGAGGACGCGGCGGATCTTCTCGGTTCCCCACTCGTCGGTGAGGAACTTCATCCGGGCGTTATAGCGGTCCTCGCGGTCGCCGTGGTCGTTGAACAGCGCCGAGATGCCGCCCGCGACCGCATCGGCGTCCTCCGGCGGGACGAACACGTCGATGCTGCGCGCGAGGCGCGGCTCGTTGCGCGAGAGGCCGCCGCCGACGCGGACGTTGAATCCCTTGACGCCGTCCTTCTCGGCAGGCTCGAACGCGAGGTCGTTGATGTCGCCCTGGCCGCAGCCCTCCTCGCAGCCGGTGACGCTCACCTTCCACTTGCGCGGGAGGTTCGCGTGGTCGTCGTTGCCCTTGAACGTCTCGTTGAGATCCATCGCGACGGGCAGCGCGTCGACGAACTCCGCGGAGTCCTTACCCGCGACGGGACAGCCGACGATGTTGCGCCAGGAGTCACCGCACGCCTGCTGGGTGGAGAGACCGTTCGCCTCCAGCTTGTCGAAGATCTCGGGCACGTCCTCCAGCCGGATCCAGTGGAGCTGGATCGACTGGCGGGTCGTCCAGTCGACGTACGCGTCGCCGAACTCGGGGTTCTCGCCCGGGCCGCGGGCGTACTCGTCGGCGATGTCGGCGACGACTTCGACTTGCCCCGGCTCCAGCACGCCGTTGGGCGTCCCGATCCGCATCATGAAGTAGCTCTCCTGGCCGTTCCGCTGGTGGTACAACCCCCACCACTTGAAGCGCTCGAACCAGGCGTCGTGTTCGTCCTCCGGGATCGACTCCCACCCCTCCTCGGCGAACTTCATCAGGTGCTCCCTGATCTCGTTGCCGTACACCTCCGATTTCCAGTTTTCGACGTCCGTGGGCATTCGTGGACGAACACACTCGCCCGACGACCCTAAAGTGCGCTCCCGCGTCAATCCTCCCCGACGCTGCCGGGAACCGGCAACCTTTGCGAGGTCGCCGGTGCGCCGAGGCCGCCGCCCGAAAACCGAACCGCCTCCGCCGCCAGCGACCGGAATTCCCCGTCGACCACGCGACCGACCGGAACCGCCCGGACCGACGCGTCGGTGCCACACCGGATGCACTGCCCGTACACGTCGGCGGTGACGGTCCGACCGTTGACGCCCACGTCGGTGAACCCCTCGACCACGAAGTCGGCGCACGCACAGGCGCACACCGGGGTGCTGCCGCCGGCAACGCGCCACAGTTCGCTGACGCTGACCCGGCGCTCGTCGTTCACGGACACCCACGCGCCGTCGTCGAGCACGCGGAGGGCGACGCTCATACTCGATCGAAGCGGCCGGCGAACATACTCTCGTCGCCGGGCGCAACGGCCGACGGTTCCGGTGACGCCGGTGCGGTCGGGGATCGCCAGCAGTCGTCCGGATCCTCACGATCCGGCCGTCCCGGATAGCGGCAGCAAGATCCTCGACCGGGGAGCGTCGGTCACGTTTGACTGTGCGACGCGGCTTATGATAGTTGGGTGTCTGTACGGTAGTGATGGCAGAACAGACGACCGACGATCGATACGGCGACGAAGAAGTCGACACCTCTCATCTCGACGATCTCGAAGACGGATGCGGCTGCGCAGAGGTGTGGGAACACCTCTCTGAAGACGGGGAGTCGGAGTAGAGGGTCAGCGAGCGACTAGCTATCAGTCCAACACGCACTTGCTCCATCCGAAGAGCGATCGGAAGCAATGAACCAAACGGTCAAGATCTCTGTCCAATGACCCGCATAGTCATACCTCACTGATCCTCAGAGGAGGAGCTGATTGAGGCTGGGGCATCGCACGTGACGCTTACAGAAACACTCGGTCCGGTCAGACTTCCGCCGACCGAGACCGAGTATGAGGACACGTTCTCCCTCTCGCATAACTCGTCCATCCGGTCGCGGATCGTGTCCACCCACTCTGAGAGGAGCGTCATCCGATCACCGGAGAAGCCGATCTCTGCGAATTCCTCCTCTGGCTCCGTCTGCAGTAGCTGATCTGCAAGCAGCAGGTGCGATTGGACCTCTGCTATCGAGTCTGCGTTCTGGATTCCCTGCTCCAATATCTCCAGTTCTTCTTCAGTTAGCACACGAGTTGATTTACATGGCACCAGTTTATTCGTTCTCCTCAGGATCCGATCTCCGATCGATCGTCTGGGAAGCGCCGTTGACGTTCAGTCGGTTCCAGTTCTTTTTATCATGACGAACGGTCATATCGCCGGACGATTCGATGATCGCATACCACTCCATCGGAGACAACTCTTCCGTTACCGAAGAAGCTAGCCGGCCGATAGCTCCGGCAACGATCGGTGCCGCAAAGCTCGTTCCCTCTGCAAACGCAACCCTGTCGTCGTCGATCAGTTCCGGACGGAGCGGCGGAGCCAACACGTTCGGGTTTCCTCGATAGGCCTCAATATTGCCGTCGTACCACTCCTCTGCCCGGTATTTCTCACACGGGTGATCCGAGGTGCATCCTTCAAAACTACAGTACGGTCCTTGGAGGGTCCGTTTCGTCCGATCTGATGCGCTGGTTTCAGCCCAGATCCGTCGATCCGCTTCAGGAGGGAGATCCCTGGTCGGACAGCGGTTGATCACGCCTCCGACTGACAGAGTGAATTCAGATAACGCGGGACACAAAACGTGTTCCACCATCCGTTCGCTTTTATTTCCGGTCGCCGCCACGACGGCGGTCCCACTGGCGGTCGTTGCTTCGAGAGGTCTGTTGAGCACACAGCCCTTACAGAACTTGTGCAACACTCCAGCCGAGATATTTAGTATATCGATACTGTCGTCTATACATTGGCCGAGGACATCTGTCAGCCGGGCGTTGGGTCGGTCTGTCTCCAGTTCTCTGGGTTGTCCCGACGTCGATGGACCGCCTGTCGCGGCCGAGAACCGCTCGTCTTTCGCACTCCTTTGCAGTTCACGAGCGGACTTCAGTCGGTAGAAGTAGAACGTCGCATCTGGAAGCAAATACGAGAGGACGCCGAAAACTCGAGTTCCGTGTGACCACTGTTCCTGTTTGTTTTCCCCCTCTGGGGAGAAGTCACGGGACTGTCCGATACTTAGGTCTTGCAAACCGGGGACTTCCGGTCCTTCAGGTAACTCGTAGAGAGTATCGGCGATCGCAACATTGAGATTGTTTCCAGTTTCCAGATCGCCTGGGAGGTTGATGAACTCTGAATAGGCAGAATTGACAGCTGAGAAAACGAATGCGGGTTGCTTATCCGAGGCGGCGTGTTGGTCAGTTTCCCTCCGAACCTCGCCCGGCCGCGAACCGCAATTCACCCTCGGCGTTCATCGACGTGACGGCGTTGAGTTCGTCCAGGTCAGCAATTCGATCTTCGGAGATCGAGATCTCTAACATATCGAACCGAAGTTTTTCGAGTACACTTCCGCCGAGTTCGTCAACTGCTCCGGCGACTGCCTCAACATCACCGTCCGTGGCGACGGTAAGAACCATCTCGCGTCCTTCCTCCGGAGCACGAATGGCCTCGGCGATACTTCGACTCATCTTGCGAGTGGAGGATTGGGATCGGCCATCTTAACACCAGCGCAGGTTACTATCGTCGATAATTGAGAAATTCCCCGATTTCGGTTCATCCCACGGCTGATCTGATCCTATCTGAACCCCGTGACAGGAGATCGCCGTACCGGGCGTTCCGGTACTGTATCTGTCCAAACACTGCCGGGGGTGGGCTCCGAACCCACGATCTCCGCATGGCCCAGGTACGAGGCTCGGCGGGCCCCGTTGGGGCGGAGGCTTCCAAGGCGTTCCGCACCGAATCTCGAAACCCTATGAGTGCGGCGCTATGTCCAGCTAAGCCACCCCGGCTCACGTTGTCGTCGGGCAGTCGTACTCTTGAAGCTTCCCATCCCGACGCAGTACGATACACCGAGACACACCGGCGGACACATCGCCTGTGGATCACCTCGTTCGGGTCGCAAACCGGCTCGGTTCCGGCGTACCCGCCGGGTTTAAGCCACGGGGCGGGCGAAACGCTGGTATGAGTCTGCCGGAACTGGTCCAGGTGGAGTTGGGCGAGGAGGACCCCGTCGCCCGCGTCCACCTCGGCGGTGACGACGAGTTGTTCGTCACCCCGACCCGCACGCTGATCTACCGCGCCGAGGGGTTCCTCTCCGACGAGTCCGTCGAGGAGTTCCCGCACGACGCCGAGCGCGTCGCCGTCTCGGGGGGACGGAAGGCGACGTTCACGCTGGAGTACGGCCTCGATGGCGACCGCACGTTCAAGATCCCGGGCGGCAAGCTCGACGAGGTCCTCCACCCCGTGCTCGCGGGCGTCCTCTCGGCCGCCGGGATCACAGCGCCCGGCGAGACCGTCGAGCGCACCTTCCGCTTCTCGGAACTCACGCTCGTCGTCACCTCCGCTCGCCTCGTCAAACACGTCGGCGCGGCCGTCTGGGACGACGACTACGAGGAGTTCCACTACGACGACGTGACGGACCTCACGTTCGAGGAGGGGAGCGTCGCGACCACGCTCGTGCTCACCGCCGACGGTCGCCAGGAGCGCTTCAAGACGCCCAGCGACAGCGCACGGGCGATCAAGGAGCGACTCACGAACGCGCTGTTGGCCCACTACGAGGTCGACACGCTCGAAGCGTTCCGCGCGCTCTCTGCCGGGGCCGACGGCGAGGACGGCCCCGAAGAGGGGGTCGACCGCACCGACTTCGGCGGCGGACCGGACCCCCTCTCGGCCGATCCGGCGTCGGTCGACACCGCCGCCGGCACCCGTGAGGACCCGCTCGACGACGACGCACTCGACAACGGGGACGCGGGTGAGGGCGCCGTCGCCACGGGCGGCGTCGCCGGCCCCGACGGCACCGACGCATCGGGCGCGGCGGGCGGAGGGGCGACCGCCGCGACGGAGGTACGCCGCGACGCCGAGGCGGCCGAGCCGGCCGAGTCCGACGCGCGCATGCACGGAGACGAGGAGGACGGCTTCGGCGACAGCGGCTTCGAGCCGGCCGAGCCGACCGACGACCTGGCACAGGAGGTCGCGGCGCTGCGAGAGACCGTGGAACGGCAGGGCGAACGGATCGAGCGGCAAACGCAGATCGTCGAGAAACTGATCGAGGAACTGCGCCGCGGGCGCTGAAGGCGCGCCGCCTCGGCCCGTTCCCGTCTCCCGCTGCTCGCGTCACTCCTCTCGCCCGGTCACCTTCCGGATGCACGAGGAGCCGAAGGGTCCGAGTTCCCCGGCATCGAGCGCGATGAAGTGGCCGGTGGTGATCCCGGCGCCGCACCGGCGACACGAGAACTCGCCCTCCCGGCAGATCACCTGCGAGTCGAACCGAACGAACCCGGAGCCGTGAACGCGAACGACCGCGTCTTCGCGCTCGATGACCCCCCGGCGCTCGGCCTCCTCCAGCACCTCGCGGGTGACCGCCGGACTGGTCGTCACCGTCTCCAGCCGGTCCATGAGGTCGGGCAGCGGTAGCTCCTCGTCCTCGAGGCGGTCGAGCAGTTCGACGCCGAGCGCGACCGTCTCCTCGCGGGTGCGCGTCGGCGCGCCGTCGTCGGGGGCCACGTCGCCCGTCGTTGGATGCGGGCGCTGTTAAGCGTCTCGGGGCGTCCGAGCGCGCGAGGCCCGAACGCCGCGACGGCGCGTCCGACTCCCGCGACCGCGACGCTTATTCGGTCGAGGGTCGCCACTGAGCCCGTGAACCGTCGCGCACTCGCTGGCGGCCTCGTCGCCGCCGCGATAGCGGTCGCCCTCCTGTCCGCCTCCCCGAGCGCCGTGCTCGATCGCCTCTCGTGGGCCGTCGCCACCCCGACCAGGCTGCTCGCCGTGCTCCTCGCGCTCACGCTGGTGCGACCGCTCCTCGCGTGGCCGGTGACGCTGCTGGCCGTCGTCGCCGGGTACGGGTTCGGACTGACGGCGGTCCCCCTGTCGCTGGCCGCGATGGTGCTCACGTCGGTCCCGCCGTACCTGTTCGCTCGCCGCGGACGGGGGTCCGACCCGGCCGCCGTCGGCGGAGATCGGTTGACGGCCGCCGTCGGCGACCTCGTCGACCGGGCCGTTGGTGCTGGCGAACGCGCCGTCTCCGTCGCCGGCGGCACCCGCTCGGTCGCCGCCTCCCGACTCCTCCCGTTCCCGTCGGATGCCGTCTCCCTCGCCGCCGGCCTCGCGGGCGTCCGCGCCGGCCCGTTCGTCCTCGGGAGCGCGGTCGGGGAGCTCCCGTGGGCCGTCGCCGGCACGGTCGCCGGCGCCTCCGCCGGCAGGGTCGCCGAGGCGGGGCTCGCCGGGGCGGTCGACCCGCGACTGATCGCGGCGGCTGCGCTGGCGGGACTGCTCTTGCTCGCGGGACCGGCGTACCGCCACTACCTGTCGACGGCGACCTGACCGGCGGGCGAGTTCCGGCCGGGCGCTACTCCTCCGCCCCCGCGGGCGAGCTCGGGTCGCGAGCCAGCAAGATCGCGTCCGTGCCGTCGTCGTAGAACGACTGCCGCCGGGCGTCCGGACCGGCCAGCCGAAACCCCAGCGACGCGTAGAGACCCCGCGCGGCGTCGTTGTCGGCGGCCACCAGCAGGGTGACGCGACCGTCGGCGCCCGCGAGGAGTCGACGGAGCAGTCGCGTGGCTCGGCCCTCCCGCCGGCGGTCGGGGTGGACGACGAGTTCGGCGACGTGGACGCCGTCGCCGCCGACCGTGAGGAGGTACCCGACCGCGGCACCGTCCTCGGCCTCGGCCACGAGCACGCCGTCGGTTCGCAGACCGTGTGACAGCAGCGGCGGGCTCGGCTCACGGAGTAGTGCCTGGAGACCCCTGAGGGCCGTCTCGTCGTCCGGACGGCCCGTCCGGACGGTCACAACAACGCGGGCAGCGCCCTCGACGCGGACGCCGTCGCGGTGAGGGCCGCCGACGCGAGCGGAGCGACCGCGCTGGCGACCGACGCGAGCGCGTCGGTGATCGCCGAGAGCGCCGCCGCCGAGGGAAGCGCCGCCGCGCCGGTCACGACCGAGAGGGCGACCCCAGCGAATCCGCCCGAGAGGGTCGCGAGCGTGTTCACCGCCTGGTTCCCGAGTCGGTCGCCCTCGACGGTCGCGCCCAACAGGCTGTCGACGGTCATGCCGACGAACCCCGCACCCGTGACCGCGACGGCGACGGGGACCGTGACGAGCGCTCCGCCGCCCGCTCCCGCCGTCGAGCCGGCCGCGGCGCTCGCCGAACCGATGGCCGCGAGGGGCGCGTCGCCGAGCGGCATCAACAGCGCCGCGAGCGCGGCGACGAGTCCGGCGCCGGCGACGCCGACGACCTCCCCCTGCCAGGTGATCGCGCCGTCGGTTCCGGGGTCGACCGGTCGGAGCGTCGTCACCAGCCGGGGGGCGTCGAACAGCCCGCCGAACTCCGAGGAGAGCGTGTCCGCCATCGCCGTCGCGACTGAGCCGGCGAACGCGAACGCCACCAGCGTCGGGACGGGCGTTCCGGGGACGACGGCCCTGGCGGCCGCGAACGCGATCACGGCCACCAGCGCCACGCCGGCGTTCCCGAGTACGTTGCCGGCGCCCCGGGCGCCGTCGTTCCCTTCGGCGACGCCGCGGGCGTCCTTCTCGGTGAAGCGGAACTTCGCGGCGAGCCCCCCGATGCCGAAAAACGAGATGAGCACGACGAACCAGCCGAGGCCGCCAAGCACGACCGTCACGAACGCCAAGAGCACGCCCGTCAGCATCCCCGAGACCGACGCCGTTTCGAGGACGTACGAGACGAGCCCCAGCGCGGTCGAGAGCACGAGCCCGACGACGACGAGCGTCGGCGTGACCGAGACGCCGCCGGCGGTCACGAGCGCAGACGCGATCCACAGGAGCACGCCGACGGACACCATCACGATCGGGTCGTCGCGGGGGAACAGCACCGAGCGGAGGAGCGCGGCGACCAGCGCGGCGACGGCCGCGAGGAACACGTACGTCGGGACCGCCCCGGGCGCGAAGGAGTCGGCGGCGACGGCGACGGCCGCCTGTCCGAGCGTCGCGGCCGCGAACGCTCCCACGGCGAACGCCGTCGTCGTGGCGAACTCGTCGGTCGTGGACTCGCGAACGACCTCGCGGGCGAGGACGCCGTACGCCAGCGAGAGGGCGCTGGCGGCGTAGACGGAAACCGGCATCGGCGCCTGTGGGAGCGCGGTCAACACGCCGAGGGCGGTCGCCGCGAGGGCGAAGCCCGCGAGGCCGTTGAGTCGGCGGTCCTCGTAGTCGCCCGGGCGGGCGAACAGATCGAAGAACCGACCCTCGTCGACGACGAACGCCGCGAGGACAGCGACGGCGGCGAACGGTGCCGCGGCGGCCGGCCCCAGCGCCGGCGCGGCCAGCACCGCCGAGGCGACGACGGCGAACGCGCCCGCGCGCCGGAGTCGGTGTCTCACGGTCGGAAGTATCGCCGACGCACACTTAACGGTCCCGGGACGGCGCCTCGGCCCCCGACGCGGCGCCGGCGCGACCGCGAGAGCGGTAACGCTTTCGGGCCCCCGGTCGGACTCTCGCCCCAGAGTGGGACTCTACGACGCGTACCTCGGCCTGCGCCACCGGCGCAACCCGGCGGACCCGCCCGCCCACGTCGCGCTGGTGATCACCGAGCGCGACCTGCTCGAACAGGGCGCCTACAAGACGCTGGAGTCGTTCCTGGGCTGGGCGTTCGAGTTCGGCGCCAAGCGGGTCACCGTCTCCGTCTCGGTGCTCGACGAGGCCGTCGTCGACACGCTCGCGCGGGAACTCGCGGATGTCGACGCCCCCGAGGCAATCGCGGTGCGCACGCCCGCCGACACCGCGCGCGCGAACGCGCCGATCCGGGTGAACATCGGCCTCGGCGGCAAGCGGGAGTTCGCCGCCGCCGTCCGCGACATTGCCGAGGCCGTCGAGGCCGGCGAGCTTGACCCCGACGAGGTCGCGGAGGCAGACATCGAACAGCGGTTGATCTTCCCCGAGGAGCCGGACCTCGTGATCAAGACCGGCGCGGAGCGGCTCTCGGATTTCCTCATCTGGCAGTCCGTCTACTCGGAGCTGTACTTCACCGACGTGAACTGGCGCGACTTCCGGAAGCGGGACTACCTCCGAGCGGTGCTCGACTACCAGAACCGCCAGCGGCGGTTCGGGAGATGACCGGCCGGCGGCCGCGCTCGCGCCGCCGGCCGGCTCAGTCCGCCGGCTCGCCGGTGCTCGCCCCGCCCGCCTCCAGCGCCTCGTTCAGTTCATCGTCGGTCGCATCGCCCTGGAGCCGCTCGCGCAGGCGACCCGCGACCGCCCGCGCCTCGTCCAACTCGACCTCTGCGAGCGCGCGCACGAGCGCTGTCGCCCGCTTCGTTCGGGTTCGCCGCCAGGACTCCTCGCGCGCCTCGTAGGTGCGGATCGACCGCAGGAAGTCCGGCTTCGAGAACTCCGGCCAGTACGGCGAACAGAAGTACGCCGCCGCCTCGTTGCCGTTGGCGTGCCACGGCAGGAAGTTCGAGGTGCGCTCGTCGCCCCCCGTCCGGATGATGAGGTCCACGTCGCGGACGGGGCGGCGGTACAGCCGGGACTCCACCTCCGCGACGCCAACGTCGTCGGCCGCGAGGTCGCCGGCGGCAACGTCGCGGGCGACCGCGCGCACGGCGCCGAGCAGCTCGTTGCGGCCGCCGTACGCCAGTGCGATGTTGAGCGTGAAGTCGTCGTACCCGGCGGTGCGGGCCTCGGCGTAGTCGACGGCCTCGCGGACTCGGCCCGGAAGCCGCTCCACGTCGCCGAGCGCCCGGATGCACACGCCCTGATCGTGGACACGGTCGGCGTCGGCGAACTCGCGGAGCTTGTCCTCCAGCAGGTCGAACAGCGGCTCCAGTTCATCGTCCGGCCGCTCGAGGTTCTCCGTCGAGAAGGCGTACAGCGTCAGCTCCTCGACGCCGAGATCCGCACACCAGTCGAGCACCCGCTCGGTCGTGTCTGCGCCCGCGCGGTGGCCGTCGGGCGCGTCGTCGCCGCGGCTGCGCGCGTACCGGCGGTTGCCGTCCTGGATGATCGCGACGTGGTCCGGGCCGTCGCCGATCTCACGGCGGAGCACCCGCTCGTAAGCGCTGTCGACTGCCCCGGCGAGTCGCGATCGGAGGGTCACTACCGACGCAGAGGACGCCCCGGAATATGTGTCTTGTGAGAGGAGTAGCACGTTCGTCGGTCGGGCGTCGGACGCCGGTCGCGCGTACGCGACGGCGCGCCGGCGGGTCCCGCTCGTCGTCGCCGCTCACCGGTCCGCGCGCGTTCGGTGGACCGTGTCGGTCTCGCCGTCGATCCAGTACGCCCACGTCTGGGTGAAGTAGTCCGCGTGCATCACCGTCGAGGTCGCGGTGCCGTTCTCGACGGGATCGCCGCCGGTGTTGGAGGAGGCGGTGCAGGTGACGACGGCGCGCCAGGCGTCCCGCTCGCGCGAGACGCCGTCGAGCTCGCACTCGATTGACACCTCGGTCGACTCGTCGTACCAGAGGCTGTTGTACACGTAGCGGTACTCGTGGGTCCGCGCGAACGAGCCGACCGAGGATTCGTTCCACGTCGCGGGCGGGTCCGGCTGCGTCTTCGGCCCGTCGGGCCACTCGACCGGTTCGCCGGGGAGGCCGGCGGCGGCGACGCTCGTCGCAGACGCGTCAGTGTAGGCCTCGGAGGAGGTCGCGGTGGGGCCGTCCGCCCGACCGCCGGGCGCGCCGAGACAGCCGGCGGTCACCAACAGCAGCGCGATGCCACACGCCAGGAGGGGAGGGGTGCGGGGACGCATCGACTCACCGATCCCGAGTGTCCGTGAAGTGTCTTCTGTCGGTGGCTCGCCGTCGCGCCCACGATCACTCCTCGTCGACGGGGATCTCGACCGCACCGTCGTCGGTGGTGGCGGCGCCGGTGCCGATACCGGCGGCGCCGTCGGCGACGGCGTCAGTGCCGGCGCTCGCGGTCGCCCTCGGGTTGAGGCGGCGGATCCGGTCGGCGGTCACCTCAGTTCCGGGTGAGTAGTGGAGGATCGGGTCGCCGACGGGCGGCTCGAACCCGTTCGCCTCGAACAGCGTGTTCGTCCGGATCGCCGCGTCGGCGTCGGCCAGCGGCCACGGCTCGTGGGCGATATCGCCGTAGTAGACCCGGCCGCGGCCCTCGGTGTAGAAGCGGTAGTTCTCGACGAGGAACGCTTCGAGGCTCCCCGGCTCGGGCGAGCGCGTCTCGCCGGCGGGGCCGTACGTCGCGTCGAAGTGGACCTCGGGCGCGCCGCGGTGGGTGCGGTGGCTGGTGAACGTCACGCGGTCGCCGTCGCGGGTCACGTCCATCGCGGCGCGGTAGTACGGCAGTCGAAACAGCGTCCGCGCGACGCCGACCCCGATCGGGTCGGCCGCGTCGAGGGAGAAAAAGTACACCCCCTTGGTGTCGCCGTCGCTGACGTACGTGCGGAGGTTCAGCTCCGGGAACGACAGCCCCACCGGCGCCCCGCGCGGCCGGATATCGGTCATCTCGAACGGGACGACCCCGAGGTAGGCGTCGCCGTCGTGGGTGGCCACCGACAGCGGCTCCGGGAGGCGGGCCTCGACCGTCGCGGGGTCGACGCGCCAGTGGGCGAACAGGGCGTCGCGCCACTGCATCGACAGCAGGCGTCGCTGCATACGATCCGTAGGAGCCGCGGACGGAAGGGTCAAACGGCCCTTTGAGCGTCCCGAACGGTTAGGCACCCCGCCTCGGTACGGACGCCCATGCGACGTGGTCCACTCGTGACGGTGTGTTGTGCCCTCCTCGTCGTCCTCGCCGGCTGCGCCGGCGGCGACGGGGCCGACGGCGCGGGCGGCGGCAGCGACCTCGGCGCGACCGCCCGGCCCGAAGCCGCGGAGGCGACGGCGGCCGCGGGCGGCGCGGCCGACGGGGCGGGCGGCGCGGCGGTGAACGCGCAGGTCGCGAACCGGGCGATCATCTACGAGGCGACGGTCGAGCTGACGGTCGACGACTACGGGGCCGCCCGCGAGAACCTGACCGCGCTCGCCCGCGAGCGCGGCGGGTACGTCGAGCAGTCGACCCAGGAGGTCCGCGGCGAGGGCAACGAGACGTGGACCGTCGGTCGGATCGTGCTCCGGATCCCGTCGGGGAACTACTCCGGTGCTGTCGAGCGGATCCGTTCGACCGGCGAGCTCCGATCGTTCCACGAGTCGACCCAGCGCGTGGGCGACCGGATCGTCGACCTGGAGGCGCGCCTGAAGAGCCTCCGCGCCGAGCGAGAGCGCCTCCGCGAACTGTACGAGCGGGCGAACGACACCGAGGACGTGCTCGCGGTCCAGCGCGAGCTGTCGGACGTGCAAACGGAGATCGAGCGGACGCAGGCGCGGCTCACGAGCCTGCAGCGGCGGGTCGCCTACTCGACGGTGACCGTCGAGCTACGCGAACCGCGACCCGACTACGAGCCGCCCGAGCGGAGCGCGTGGTACGAGACACCCCTGACCGGGGCGTTCCTGCAGTCCGTCGACGGCGTCGTCGTCCTCGGGCGCGGCGCGGTCGTCCTCGCCGCCTACGCGCTGCCGTACCTGCTCGTGCTCGCGGTTCCGGCCGCCGGCGTCGCGCTCGGCTACCGGCGCGCCCGCCGTCGCCGCCGGCGGTGACGCCGTCGGCCCGACTCCCCGTCCGATCGCGCGGCCGGGCTCACTCGTCGAGGGATTCCCGAACCGACGCGGGCAGCGCCTCCACGAGCGCCGCGAGCGTCTCCTCGTCGCCGGCGCCGACGTAGTAGCCGTCGCCGGACGCCGAGACGACGCCGGCCTCGCTCGCGAGCAACTCCCCGGCCTCCTGCTCGAACGGGTCGGGGTACGCGCAGACGATCCCGGCGATGCTTCCGCGGGCGAGCAGCCCCCAGTCGACGCACGGCGACCACGTCTCGAGCACCCGCTTGCAGCGGTCGGCCAGTCCGCGGCGGACGGTCTCGACCTCGCCGCGCAGGGCCTCGTCGCGGACGGCGGGCAGCCCGACCACGAGCGAGACCGTCGAGCGGTCCAGCGGGCGGTCCCGCGGCGCCGCCGTCACCGGCTCGTCGTTCAGTGTCGCGCCCCCGCCGCGGACGGCGACGTAACAGTCGTCGACGAGCGGCTCGTAGATCGCCGCGACGAGCGTCTCGCCGTCGACCTGCACTGCGACGGCGGTCGCGATCGAGGGGTAGTCGATGGCGTAGTTGTTCGTCCCGTCGAGCGGGTCGACGATCCACTCGACGCGTCCGCTGCCCGACCGACCGGACTCCTCGCCGTGGAGGGTGTGGGCCGGGAACACCCCGCGGATCTCCTCGAAGATCAGCTCCTCGGCCGCCTCGTCGGCCTCGGCCTTCACGTCGTCCGTGTGGAACTCCCCGACGGTGCCGCCGTCGCGGAAGCGCTCGGCGAGGTAGTCGCCGGCCGCGCGCACCGCCGCCTCCGCCGTCTCCGCGAGCGCCTCGGGCGTCGGGACCCCGGCGGCGTCCCAGGCGGCGTCGGCGGTCTCGTCGTCCCCGCGCTCGAAGCCGTCGTCACCGTCGGTCATTGCCGGTGGTGAGTCGCTCCGGCGCTTCAACGCCTCGATCCCGCGGACGGATGCGGCCGCGACGACCGGATGACGAAGCTATATCCGCCGTCACCCGGCACCACGTGTCATGACGGAACTACCGCTTTCCGCCTTCTACGACCTGACGCAGGTCGGCGAGGTCGCGGTCTCGCCGGTGGGCGACCGGGTCGCGTTCACCGCCACCGAGTACGACGCCGACGCCGACGAGCCGATCGGCTCGCTGTTCGTCGCGCCGGCCGACGGCGGCCGCGAGCCCCACCGACTCACCCGCGTGTCGGGCGCCTCCGCGCCCGCGTGGTCGCCGGACGGCGACAGGTTGGCGTTTCTCGCCGCCCGGGACGAGGACGCAGAGCGCCGTGTCGGCCGCGACGAGGGTGACCGCGAGGACGGCGACGACGAAGCGAACGCCGAGGACGCCCCCGCGGCCGACGGCGACGGGGACGAGGAGCCCACCCAGCAGGTGTGGGCGTTCGACCTCGCGCTCGGCGGCGACGCGACCCAGGTCACCGACTTCGAGGAGGGCGCCAGGGAGTTCGACTGGGGCCCCGACGGGCAGCGCCTCGTCGTCGCCGCGCGCGACCCGACCGAGGCCGAGCAGGCCTACCTCGACGGCCGGAAGGAGGGCGAACCGGTCGAGACCGAGCGTCTACAGCACAAGCTCGACGGCGTCGGCTACACCGACACCGTCCGGACGTACCTCCACGTCGTCGACGCGGACACCGGCGAAGCCGAGCGCCTCGACGACGCCAACGGCGGCGGCGCCTATCAGGACCTCTCGGGAATGGAGCCCGCCTGGGGCGCGAGCGATCGGATCGCGTTCACCTCCTGTCGCGAGGACGACCCCGACGACACGCTCGTGCGCGACGTGTTCACCGTCGCGCCCGACGGCACGGGCCTGCGGAAGCTGACGGACTCGGACCTGTCCGCGAGCGCGCCCGCGTGGTCGCCCGACGGCGAGCGCCTCGCGTTCCTCGGCGGCGACCCCGAGAACTGGTGCATCCCGACGCAGGTGTACCTCTACGAGGACGGCGAGTACGCGTCGCTGACCGCCGACCTGGATCGAACGGTCGCCCGCGGCGGCGCGCCCGTCTGGGCCGACGAGGCGACCCTGTACTGCCTGTTCGCCGACGAGGCAAGGACTCGGCTGATGCGCGTCGCCGCCGGCGGCGACGCGGTCGAGACGGCCGCGGCAGCCGACGGGGACGGCGACGGTGCGAACGCCACCGAGCGCGTCTTCGAGGCGCAGGGGACGGACCGCGCGATGGCCGGGTTCGACCTCTCGGCGGACGGTGAGCGCGCCGGGTTCGTGTTCTCGCACCCGAGCGACGGGCGGGACGTGTACAGCGTCGATACGACTGACCTCGACGCCGACGAGGCGGTCGAGGCGGCGTCGCTGACGCGGCTCTCCGAGGTCAACACCGACCTCACCGAGGAGTACGCGATGCCCGAGTCGAAGCGCATCGAGTGGGAGAGCGACGGCGAGACGATCTCGGGGATCGTGTACCACGACCCCGGCGTGGACCTGTTCGACGGCGACCACCCGCTCGTCGTCGCCATCCACGGCGGCCCGATCAGCTACGACGAGCCCGTGTTCAGCTTCGACCACGCGGCCCTCACCAGTCGCGGCTACGTCGTCCTCCGGCCGAACTACCGCGGCGGCTCCTCGTACGGCCGCGAGTTCGCCGAGGCGCTGCGCGGCCAGTGGGGAACCCACGAGGTGACCGACATCGCCAGCGGCGTCGCGGACGTGGTCGAGCGCGGCTGGGTCGACGACGAGCGCGTGTTCGGCTACGGCTTCTCCTACGGCGGCATCGCACAGGGGTTCCTCGTCACCCAGAAGCCGGACCTCTTCACCGCCGCCGCGCCCGAGCACGGCATCTACGACCTCCGATCGGCGTACGGCACCGACGACTCCCACATCTGGATGGAGAACGAGTACGGCCTCCCGTGGGAGAACCCCGAGGTGATCGACGCCTCGTCGTCGATCACGGACATCGGCGGCGTGGAGACCCCGCTGCTTGTCACCGCCGGCGCCGAGGACTGGCGCTGCCCCCCCAGCCAGAGCGAACAGCTGTACGTCGCCGCGAAGAAGCAGGGCGTCGAGGCGCGCTTGGTCCTCTACGAAGACGAGCACCACAACATCGGCACGCCCGACCGGGCGATCCACCGGCTGGAGGAGCTGACCGCGTGGTACGCCCGCCACGACCCCGCAGTCGACGACCCCGCAGTCGACGACCCGCACGGGCGTGAGGACGCGGAGTAGTCGCGGTCCCGCAGTCGGACAACTCCTTTCCCCGTCGACGCGGATCGAACGCACATGGAGTTCGAGGTGATCCGCGGCGACATCGCCGACCAGTCCGCCGACGCGCTGGTGAGCGCCGCCGGCACGAGCCTTCGCATGGGTAGCGGCGTCGCCGGCGCGCTCCGCCGCACGGGGGGCGAGGAGCTGAACCGGGCCGCGATGGCGAAGGGACCAGTCGACCTGGGCGCCATCGCGGTCACGGACGCGTTCGCGCTCGACGCCGACCACGTGATCCACGCCGCCGCCATGCCCCACTACGGCGACGGTAAGGCGACCGCGGAGAGCATCCGCGACGCCACGCGAAACGCGCTCGCGGCCGCCGACGAGCGCGGCTGCGCGTCGCTGGTGATCCCGGCGCTCGGCTGCGGCGTCGCCGGGTTCGATCTCCGCGACGGGGCCGAGGTCATCGGCGAGGAGATCCGCGCGTTCGAGCCCGAGTCGCTCCGAGACGTGCGGTTCATCGCCTACTCTGAGTCCGAGTACGAGGCGGTCTGCGAGACGGTCGACGCCGACGGCTGAGGCCGTCGCCCTCGGGTCGCGTCGCCGCGGCGAGGGCTCCCCCCGGTGTCGACCCCACCGCGCCGGTCGCGACCGCCCCCGGTACCGATTTGTTCGCGGCGACCATCCCGTCGGCGTGAACGTTCCACGCGACGCGTCCGAGCCGTGTCCGACGTGCGGGACCGAGTACGACTCCGTCTCGCTGCACGACGCGGGTCTCATGGTGAACCTCCTCGACAACGAGCGCTACCGTCGGGTCTGCTTCGACCCGGTCGCGGGCGACGACGGCGAGCCGCTGGTGGCGTTCTATCACCACACCCACGAGCAGGTCGACGCCGGCGGGTGACAATCGCGGCGCGAGCGGCTCGCTCGCGCCCCGTTCCCCGTTCGCATCGAGGCACTCACTGCGTTCGTGCCTCGCCCCGCTCAGGCCCACGGCCGCTCCTTCGGAACCCCCTGAACGGACTCGCTCGCATTCGCTCGCTCAGGCCCAGGGACGTTCCTCCTCCGAGCGCCCGTGAGGGACGCGGCGCACGGGGCGCCGCTATGCCCACGGCCGCTCGGAGAACTCCCCGCTGTCGACCTCCCGCTGGATCTCCGCGGCGGTCCCCTCGTCCACGCTCACGAGGTGACACAGGGGGTGCCCCGGCGCGGCCACGGGGTTCTGAAGCGCTCCCACGACCACTCCCGTGAACGGCGCGCGAACGGTCCGCTCGCGCGTCTTGAAGTGGTCTGTGATCGTGCAGATCGAGTCGCCCTCGCGCACCAGCGGCGCGTCGTACTCCATCTCGACGAGGCCGCCGGTGTCGGCGCGGAGCCACGTCTTGTCCCGCGCGGCGTCGACGACGCGTCGCCAGCCGGGGTAGATCACCGGCTTTCCGGGCAACACGTCGTGCTCCGCGAGGACACTCTCGACGCCGTCCAACCCCCGCTCGATCAGCTCGGGCTGGAAGCGATGAGCGCGTCCCATCTCGATCGTGATCGTCGGTATCCCCGCGTTCGTGGCGACGCTCCGGAGGCTCCCGCCGTCGGCCTCCCCCGAGAGCACCACGTTGCTGCCGAACGCCCACGCCAGCCGCGCCACTGCGGGGTTCGTCATGTCCGCGCGGACGTGGTACATCGTCGTTCGCCCGCGCGTCGAGGTGTGAAAGTCGAGGGCCAGATCGCACTGCCGGACGAACGTCTCGTAGATGGCGTTGGCCATGCGCTCGGCCGTGTTCGAGCGCGGCTTCCCCGGGAACGACCGATTGAGGTCCTGATCGTAGATCGGGAGGTAGCGCTGCTGGGCGAGGTAGCCGGGGACGTTGCACACGTGGATGCACACGAGCGTGCCGTGGATCTCCGCGGGATCGTAGCCGGCGGCGACCTCCTGAAGCACCTTCACGCCGTTGAGTTCGTCGCCGTGGATCGCCGCCGTCAGGAGGACGGTCGGCCCGTCGTGCTCGCCGTTGATCACGGTGACGGGAACCTCCACGGGGTCGCCGAGATACGTCTCGCCCACCTCGTGGCGGAAGTGGCGAACCTCTCCGGGGTCGACCTCCACCTCGTACCGGAACGGCTCTGGTTCGCCTCTCACACTCCTCTCGACTCCGCTTCCGCTATCGCTTCCGCTGTCGTTCCCGGCATCGATCACGCGTCCGTTCACGCCCGTGTCGTCGCCATCGGGGCCGTTCATACCGCGACGGTGGGACGGGCGACAGGATGAACTTCCCGGAGGAATCGGCAAGCATTGTGACGTGATCGGATCGTCGGAGGGACTCTCGGTGGGCGAAACCGACCCTTCGGTCCGGTCCCTGTTTCTGATCGATGTCCGACACCAGCGACCACGACCACAAGTACAGCCACATTCACGAGCGCGTCGACGAGTCGATCGACGCCCGGGACGACTGGGCGCGACGGCGACGCAAGGGGATCCCCACCGACGAGAACCTCCTCGTCGTCGCCTGCATGGACGAGCGCATCCCCGTCGAAGACGCGCTTGGCCTCGAACTGGGCGACGCCCAGATCTACCGAAACGCCGGTGGGAAGGTAACCGACGACGTGATCCGATCGGCCGCGCTGACGACCAACTTTTTCGAGACCGACGAGATCGTCGTCGTGAACCACACCGACTGCGGCATGATGTCCGCGAGCGACGACGACGTCGCCGCGGGCCTCAAAGTACAGGCCGAAGCTGCGGGCGTCGACCTCGACGAGGTCGATCTGGACCCCGCGCTCCCGGCTCTCGACATCGGCGATGCGAGCGTCGAGGAGTGGGTCCGGATGACCGACGATATCGACGAGACCTGCGCCGCGCAGGTCGAGTTCCTGGAGAACCACGAGTTGATCCCCGACGACGTGACCGTCTCGGGCTACGTGTACGAGGTCGAGTCCGGCGAGCTCCGCCGCCCGGGCGAGCGCGTCGCCGAGGAGATCAGCGAGCGGCGCGTCTGAGGCGACGGCGCCGCCCGCGCGACGGGGACCGCGATCGTCGTCCGCGCCGGCGACGGTCCCCCTGACGGGATCTCCCGGCCGAGCGTTCATGCCCCCGGAGCGCCAGCGTTCGTCCGTGCCGGTGCTCACCGACTCGCTGGAGATTGGAGGTGTCACGCTCCCGAACCGGCTCTACCGCGCGCCGCTGCTCGAACACGCGGGCAACGGACCCGACGCGGTCGACACACTGATCGACGAACTGGAGCCGGCGGCCGTCGCTGGGGCGGGCCTCGTCTGTCAGGGCGCCACCATCGTCCGCGCGGAGGGCGGCTGTGCCGCCCCGGGGATGACGCGCGTGCACGACCCGGAGTTCGTCGCCCAGCTCGCTCGCCTCACGGGTGCGATCCACGACCACGGCGGCCGGATCGCGATCCAGCTGGAGCACGGCGGGCTCCGATCGATGGAGACCTGGCACCGCGGCTTCCGCGAGCGGAACCCGGACCTCGAACAGCTCGCCGTCTCCCGGTCGCCCCGCCCGCTCCGTCTCCTCGACCGCCTCGGCTTTCTGGAGTACGACCCGCACGTCCTCACGACCGCCGAGTGTCGGGAACTGGCCGCCGACTTCGGCCGCTCGGCGGCCGCCGCCGTCGACGCCGGCTACGACTTAGTCCACCTCGCGGGCGCCAACATGGGCATCCTCCACCAGTTCGCCTCGCCCTTTTATAACCGTCGCGACGACGAGTTCGGCGATCACGCCCGCTTCTTCGAGGCCGTGCTCGCGGAGATCCGCGACCGCGCCGGCGACGTGCCGGTGCTGACGAAGGTGCCCGCCGAGACCGAGGCGCCGCCGGGGGTCGCCCCGACGCTGTCGGCCGCCGAGTGCGTGCGTCTGTGCCAGCGCCTTGACGCGATGGGGTACGACGCGCTCGTCCCCGTGAACGGCTCGGCGTTCTGGGACATGAGCGTGATCCGTGGCGCGTTCCCCGGGCGGTCGTGGCGCGACGAGCGCTTCCGAGAGGGGTACGTCGACGCGTTCGGGTCGCGCCCGCGGGCGACGCTCGTCGCCGCCGCGAACTGGGTCGAGTCGTTCGTGTACTCGCGCGAGCCGGCGTGGAACGCCGGCCTCTGCCGACGGGTCCGCGACCGCATCGACGCGCCCGTGCTCTGTGTTGGCGGAATCCGCGACCGGTCGACCGTCGATCGCCTGCTCGGTGATGCCGCCGACGCCGTGGGGATGGCCCGTCCGTTCTACGCCGAGCCCGAACTCCCGGCCCGATTGCTGCGTGAGGACGCGGCGGCGGACGGCGTCGCGGCAGTCTGCGAGGACTGCAACAACTGCGTCGTCCCGCAGGCGACCGGCGAGCCGGGTGTCTGCCGGACGCCGGCCGTACTGGAGCGGGCGGGCGAACTCCGGAAGGACGGCGCCTACGACCGGGACCCGTAGCGGCGGTTGCGGGCGGCGCCGATCAGAGCTTCGCTCGCGCCGACGAGAGCGTCGGCATCGACACCCCGACCACGTCGGCGAGCGCCTCGGCCGCGCCGAGCAGCCACTCCGCGCGCTCGATGCGCGACTCCAGGTCGCCGGGGCCGATGCGGTACGCCGCCACCAGCTCTTCGACGCTCGCGCCGTCGACCCACTCCGAGAGGATGCGGGCGGTCTTCACCGACTCCAGCCAGCCCTCGAAGTCCTCGGCGTCTGTCATCCCCGTCGTCAGCTCCGCCGAGTGCGCGCGCGCGAACTGGTAGATTTCGGCCCGCTCGGCGTTGCCGAGGTAGGTGTCGACCATGTCCGGGGTGTCGCAGATCACCTCGAAGGCGGTGAGTTCGGTCACGTCCGCGTCGTTCATTCCCGCGACCGCCTCCAGTCGCTCGACGATGCGGACGCCGGTCTCGGGGGTGACGTACTGTCGGGACACCTGCGCGCCGAGGTCGGTCGCCTCGATGCCGCTGCCGGTGTCTCCGGTGCCCCCGTTGCCGCCGGCGCTCCCCTTCGCCTTTCCTTCCCCCGCCTCCAGCATCCCGTCGTCGATGAGGCTCGCGATCGCGTCGCCGACGGCGCCGCCGAGGTCGGGGTTCGCCGTTCTGGAGGCGTAGAAGGTGCCCGAGAGCGCGTCGAGCACCGCCGCCTGCGACCCGGCGAACCCCGTCGCCACGAGCGCGAGGGTGTGCGTCCGGAGCGCCGCACGGTCCCTGAGCTTCGACTCGACCCGCTCGGGATCGGCGGTGACGTACCGGTTCCACAGCGCCTCGCGGCCGTCCTCGTCGTCGGCGACCAGCACGGCCTCGCCGTACGGGTCGAGGTGGGGACGGCCGGCGCGGCCGCACATCTGGTGGACCTCCAGCACCGGGAGCCACTCGGTCCCCTCGCCGGTGTAGCGCTGCTGGTCCCGCACGACCACCCGTCGGGCAGGGACGTTGACGCCGGCGGCGAGGGTGGGCGTCGCGCAGATGACCGCCAGCCGGCGCTCTCGGAACGCTCGCTCGACGAGCGCGCGCTGGTCCGAGGAGAGACCGGCGTGGTGGAACGCGACGCCCCGATCGGCCGCCTCGGCGAGTCGCGACCCCGTCTCGGTGCCGCCGGCTTCGCGCAGTTCCTCGGCGACGGATGCGGCGTCCGACGTGCTGTCGGCGGTATCGACTGCGTCCGCGAGGCGCTCGTCGCGCAGCCGCTCGGCCAGTGCCTCGGCCTCTCGGCGCGAGGAGACGAACGCGAGCGCCTGCCCGCCGTCCTCGACGGCACCGCGGACGAGCGCGGCCGTCACCTCGGTGTCGGCGTCGGTCGACGGGTCGTCGGCGTCGACCGGCACCGACAGGGTCGTGCCGTCGTCGAACTCGACGGCGTCGGCCGCGTGGACGCCGACCCGGAGGTCGACCGGCCGCCACGTCGACTCCACCAGCTCGGCGTCGAGCCAGTCGGCGATGTCCTCGGGGTTGTCGACGGTCGCCGACAGCGCGACGATCTGCACCGCCGGCGTGCGACGACGGAGAGTCGCGAGCGTCACCTCCAGCGTCGGCCCGCGGCCGGCCGCCCCGAGCAGGTGGACCTCGTCGACGACGACGCACGCGAGGTCGTCGACCCACCCGGCGCCGTTGCGGATGGCCGAGTCGACCTTCTCGCTGGTGGCGACGACGATATCGTTGCCCGCAAGCTCGCTCGCGGCGGAGTCGTAATCCCCCGTCGAGATGCCGGCGTCGACACCGGGGAGGCGATCGAACTCCTCGAACTTCTCGCGGGCGAGCGCGCGCAGCGGGCAGACGTACAGGCCCGGCCCGTCGGCCGTCAGCAGGGCCAGCTCGGCGACGAACGTCTTGCCCGAGGCGGTCGGCACCGCGGCGACGACGTTGTCGCCGTCGCAGACGCCGGCCTCGACTGCCGCGGCCTGCGGGGGGTACAGCTCCTCGATCCCCTCCCGCTCGAAGTGCTCGACGTGCTCGGGAGCCAGCGGGAGGTCGGCGACGCGCATTCGATGCCGATGCTGGGTCCCTCTCGGGTATAAACCTCCGTCTCGGAGCGACGGCTGCCGGCCGTCGTCTCCTCAGTGACTCCCGGTGTGACCGTGGCCGTGGGTGCGGCTGTGGTCGTCGCCGTCGGCGTGATGGTGGTGCGCGCCGTCGGCGTGCCCCTCCGGGAGCCGGTCGGCGTGGGCGTGGGGGTCGCCCTCGACGAACTCGTGGGCGTTGCGCTGGCCGTCGGCGAACGCCCCCGCGCGGGCGGTGAACGCGTCGGCGTCGACGAGGTCGCGGTCGACGAGGAACCGTTCGAGGGCCGCGAGCCACGCGCCGTAGTAGTCGGCGTCGCTGCCGTCCTCGGCGCCCGGATCGGCGTCGAGTTCCGCGACGAGTCGGGCTCGAAAGTCGTCCCACGCGCGACCCGGTTCGTCCTCGTCGGTGAGGGCGACCGCGAGCGCGAACGACCGCGCCATCCACGGCTCCGCGAACGTCGGTTCCTCGGCGCTGCCGGCCCTCGGGACCGGCTTCGCCGCCGTGTCCGGGGGCGCGGCCGTGCCTGCGGTTGCGGCGCCCTCCTCCGCCCGCGCGCCGCCGTCGGCGGCGATTGCGCCGCCGCCGCCGAGGCGCTCGACGCCGATCATCGCGTTGCGGGAGACCAGTTCCGCGAGTTCGGTCTTGTCCATGTCCTCGGTTCCCTTAGGCTGCTCCGGAAGCACCATGTAGCGCACCTCGGAGTTGGAGTCCCACACCTCCACGTCGATCGAGTCGTCCAGGTCGGTGTCGAACTCCTCGCGCAGCAGCGCGCGCGGTTCGTCCACGACGCGCGAGCGGTACGCGGGGGACTTGTACCACGTCGGCGGCAGGCCCAGCACGGCCCACGGGTAACACGAGCAGAGCGTGCAGACGACGACGTTGTGGGTGTCCTCGGAGTTCTCGATCACTCGAAGCTCCATCACCTCGTCGTTCACGGAGATGTCGAGGTCGGCGACGGCCTCGATGCCGTCATCCAGCAGCCACTCGCGGTACTCGGGGTCGGTCCACGCCCGCGCGACGACCCGGGCGCCGTTCATCGGGCCCACGTCGCCCTCGTAGGTCGCGATCACCTCGTCGACGGCGTCGGTGCTCAGGATTCCCTGTTCGGTCAACAGCGACTGGAGCGCGCGTGCCCTCGCCTGTGGAGCGATCTCGTCGCGAAGCTCCGGATCCGGGTGAGACGGCGGGTCGGCGTCCGTCGCGTCGTGGTTGTCTGCCATGAGATGTGGTGACGCGTGTGGAGGCTTAGGCGTTCGCCTGCGGCTGCGGGCGTGTCGTCGCCGGCGGGCTATCCGTCCGCGGGGTCGACCAGATACGGCTCCCACAGCTCGGTGTGCAGGCCGTTGGCGTCGGTGCAGTCCTCGCCCCACAGCTCCTCAGCGTCAAAGCGGACGTTGTATAGCTGTTCGGCGCGCTCGTCGTCACCCTCCTTCCGGGCGTTCTCATCGGGGTAGACGTGCGCGCCGCGGTCGGCGACGATCTCGCCCTCGGCGCCGCGGACGTAGCGCGGGCAGCGCGTGTGTCCCACGGGGTGGCGCTTCGCCACGCGTACGCGATCGCCGACGGCGAACGCCGGGTCGCCGTCGCCGCGGCGGCTCAGGTACTTCTCGCGCACGCCCTCCAGTAGCGTGGGAAGGCGGTCGGGGTCCTCCATATCCGGCACCTCGGCTTCCCCCGCCGCGAACGCCTCGGCGCGCTCGCGGAGTTCCGCGGCGTCGACGACGCCCGCCTCGACGAACAGCGTCTCGAGGGCGCCCAGCCAGCGCTCGTAGTAGGGGACCGTCAGGTACCGCTCGTGGTCGTCGCCCTCCAGCGTGTACCGGAACCGGTCGAGCTCGAAGCTGTCGGAGCCCAGGCCGGCGATGTACAGCGACTGAACGACGCCCTCCCACTCGTGGTGAAAGGGGCTGGCGTCGTCGGGTTGATCCGGCGGGAGGTCGCGAAAAGAGTCCATCCCGCCGAGGTCGTGGATCCCATCCATACGCGGCCGTCGTAGAGGAAGTTGGTAAAGTCTTGGTGAGTGGTGACATGGCTGTAGTCCGCGGCGATCGGCCCGAGTGGAACAGTACCGCCGACGCGACGAAGACCATCTTGACCGCGAAAGCCCCCGCGGCTCTGCACTCCCGCGACTCGCTGCGGTCCTCGCTCTGCTGCGGTGCTTGCTTCGCCGGGGTTCGCGCAGAGCCGCGGCCCCTTTCAGTCCCACCCGAAGTCGGGACAGGAGTCGTTGCTGGCCGGCCGGATGGATATCGTCGACCCCGGACCCCCGCGAGAACCCGCGGCGGGGAGTCGGCGTCGTCGTTTGGTCGGTCGCTCTCTCAGTCGTCGCCGAGGAGACCGGCGTCGAAGAGGCGCTGCATCCCCTCCTTGAGGCGCTCCTCGCTGGCGGCGTAGCTGATGCGGGCGTAGCCGGGCGCGCCGAACGCCGAGCCCGGAACCGTCGCGACGTGCGCCTCCTGGATCGCCTCCTCGGCCCAGGCGGAGTCGTCTTCGTCGACCGGTAGCATCATATAGAACGCGCCGTCGGGGACGGCCACGTCGACGCCGTGGCCGTCGAACAGCTTGACGAGCATGTCGCGGCGCGACTCGAAGGCCGCCCGCATCTCCTCGACCGAATCGTCGGTGTTCCGGAGCGCCTCGATGCCTGCGCGCTGGACGAAATTCGTCGCACACGAGACGGAGTGGCTGTGGAGCTTCCCCGCCTGCGAGACCAAGTCGCCCGTCGCGTGGAGGTAGCCCAGGCGCCACCCGGTCATCGAGTACGCCTTCGAGAAGCCGTTGATCGTCACCGTGCGGTCGGCCATGCCGTCGAGGCTCGCGAGGCTGGTCTGCTCGACGCCGTAGACGATCTCGTCGTAGATCTCGTCGGAGATGACGGCGAAGTCGTGCCCGACGGCGAGGTCGCGCACGCCCTCCAGCGCCTCCTCGGTGTAGACGGCGCCCGTCGGGTTCGACGGGGAGTTCACGATCAGCAGCTCCGTCTCCTCGGAGACCGTCGCCGCGAGGTCGTCGAGGCCGTCCGCGAGCGAGAAGTCGTGCGGCGCCAGGTCGACGCGCGCGAGGTCGCCGCCCGCGAGCTTCACCATCGCCTCGTAGGACACCCACGCCGGGTCCAGCAGGACGACCTCCTCGCCCTCGTCGACGAGCGTCTGGACCGTCTCGTACAGCGCCTGCTTGGCGCCGGGCGTGACGATCACGTCGTCGGCGTCGGCGTCGATGTCGTCGGCGCGGAGCTTCTCGGCGATCGCCGCCTTCAGCTCGGGGACGCCGTTCGAGGAGGTGTAGCCCGTGTGACCCGCGTCCATCGCGTCCTTGCCGGCCTCGACGACGTTCTCGGGCGTCGGGAAGTCGGGCGCGCCGACCGAGAGGTCGACCACGTCGTGCCCGGCCTCCTCCAGTTCGTTCGCGGCGTTCGAGATCGCCAGCGTCGCCGACGGCTCGACGCGATCGACGCGCGCGGCGAAGTCGTAGGCGAACTCGCCGTCGGCGCCCTGTCCGCTCATGCGGCCACCTCCGGCGCCGGCAGGCCCTCCGCGAGGTCGACGGCGGCGGTCGCCGCCTCGGCACCCTTCTCTGCGCGCTCGCGCGCCTCCGCGCCGCTTTGCCCCGGACCCGACACGCCGAAGGTGACGGGCGTGTCGCGGTCGAGGCTCACGTCGACGAGCTTCGTCGCGACGGCGTGGCCGATCACCTGGTCGTGGTCGGTGTCGCCGGAGACGATGGTGCCGACGACCGCGACGGCGTCGATGTCGTCGCGGCGGGCGAGCCGGTCGGCCGCCAGCGGCGCGTCGTACGCGCCGGGTACGTCGACGGTCTGGGCAACGGCGGCGCCGCGCTCGGCGACCGCCTCGCGGGCGGACTCCTCCATGGCCTCGGCGATGGACGCGTAGTAGCGCGCGACCACTAGGCCGAGTGTCGTCTCGGTCATTGTGCGAGTCGACGGCGGGCCCGCAGAAATGCGTACCGCTCCGGGCGGATGTGTCCGGGCCGTCAGTGGCGCGCTCGGAGCCGGCGGAATCTCCCGACGGGCAATTCCACAAGAGTTGTTACCGCCGGCGTGTGAGCGCTCGTCAATGAGTGACCCCGCCGGCGAGGCCGACGCCCCCGACGGGACCGCCGACGGCGACGAGGACGCTGCCAGCCCCATCGGGGGCCTTGAATCGCCGGTCGCCGCCCTCTGCGACCGCGTTGGCGACCCCGCGACCGCGGCGGTCGTTCTGATCGTCGTCGGCTCGCTGCTCCTTCGGACGGTCCAACTGGGCGGGCGGATATTCCACTGGGACGAGGGGCGGGTCGGCTACTGGATCCTCCGGTTCGACGCCACGGGCGAGTTCTTCTACCGCCCGATCATCCACGGGCCGTTCCTCCCGGTCGTCAACAACGTCCTCTTCGATTTCATCGGCGCGTCCGACTTCGCCGCGCGGCTCCCGGTCGCGGTCGTCGGGGGCCTGCTCCCGCTGGTCGCGCTGCTGTTGCGCCACCGGCTCCGCGGGCGCGAGCAGGTCGCGCTCGCGCTGTTGCTGGCGGTCGACCCGCTGCTCGTCTACTACGGCCGGTTCATGCGCGGCGACGTGCTCGTCGGCTCGTTCGCGCTCGGCGCGTTCGCGCTCGCCGTGTACGCTATCGACACGCGCCGGACGCTCCCGCTGTTCGGATCGGCGACCTTGCTCGCGCTGGGGTTCTCCGCCAAGGAGAACGCCCTCGTCTACCTTGCGTGCTTCCTCGGCGCCGGGTTCCTCCTCCTCGATCACCGGCTGGTGCGGACCGCGCGGCGGACCGGCTCGCCGCTGGACGCCGCGGTCGGCGAAGCCGTCGCGCTGCGGCACTTCCTCGACGACTGGACAGCGGGAGCGCGAACCAGACGACGGATAGCGGCGCTGGTCCGCGAGCGCGATCTCGGGGCGCCCTGGGCGCCCGAGGCGGGGTTCCTCGGCCACCTCGCGATCTGGATCCCGATCGGCGCCGCCGGGGTCGCCGCGACGTTCCTCGGCGTCGTCGCGTTCTTTTACGCCCCGCGCCCGGAGCTGTGGAACGCGTTGGGGCTGGGGAACCTCATGTCCGGGGCGCCGACCCCCGACGCGTCGGTCGGCTCCGTGTGGTACGAGGCGACGTGGGGCGCCGGCGAGAAGTTCTGGAGCACGTGGGCCTCCGGGACTCACTCCGGGCACCCGTACGTCCCGTACCTCTGGGACATCCTCGAGACGCTGGCGTACGGCTCCGGCGTGCTCGTCGTGCTCGCGCTCGTGGGCTTTTTCGCCGACGGCTACGGCGAGACGCGCGGCACTCGACCGCTCGTCGCGTACGCGACCTACTGGGGCGCAGCGTCGGCGGTCGGGTACCCCGTCGCGACGGACATTCAGGCGCCGTGGGCAGCGGTCCACATCGT
Organism: Halobaculum gomorrense; assembly: GCF_900129775.1. Classification (GTDB taxonomy): domain Archaea; phylum Halobacteriota; class Halobacteria; order Halobacteriales; family Haloferacaceae; genus Halobaculum; species Halobaculum gomorrense. The sequence continues at coordinate 435,092 of NZ_FQWV01000002.1, forward strand.
GCTCCCGCTGGCGATCCCGGCGGCCGTGGGGCTCGCCGAGGTCGGCGACTCGCTGCGGGGCGGCTTCGCGAGCGGCGACGCGGTCACAGCGGCGCTCGCGGGACTGGTGATCGTCTCGGCCCTCGGGGGGGTCGTCGCTCCGAACGTCGACTACTGGAACTCGGCGTCGGCCGACGACAAGCAGGTGCTCCAGTGGGCGCAGCCGGAAAACGAATACAAGACGGCGCTTCGAGACGCTGCAGCCGTCGCCCGCGACAACGAGGGAACCGACGTGCTGTGGATCGGGACGAGCACGAGCAGGGGGACGCGGCTGTACGTCTCTGAGGAGGCCAGCGTCGACCGAATGCCCCCCGGCGGGCCCAGTTGGCACTCCCGGCTCCCGACGCCGTGGTACCTCGAACGCGCGGGTGCGAACGTCACGTCGTCGCCGCCGGAGGCCCGGTTCGACGGCCTTCCGTCGGCCGAGGAGATGCCCCCGGTCGTCATCGCGAAGCCGAGCGACGCGGAGGAGCTGGAGCCCCGCCTCGACGGCTACCAGTCGCGCGAGTACGCCTTCCGGCTGTGGACCGAGCGAATCGTCGTGTTCATCGACGAGGACGCGCTGGCCGACGCTCGCGAGTGAGGCAGTCGTCGCCTCCGCCGCTGCGTCGCCGGCGTCGCCGCGGCTGACGCCACGATCGTGCACACTTCCGGGTGGGTGAAGCAAGATTTATTCGCGGACCTGCCGAAGCCGCGGCCGTGAACCCGACCTGTCCCGGGCCGACGCTGGGCGTCGTCGGCGGGGGCCAACTCGGCCGCATGCTCGCTGAGGCCGCCTCGCCGCTCGGCGTCGACGTGGTCGTGCTCGACCCGACGCCGGCGTGTCCCGCCTCCAGGGTCGCCGAGCAGATCGAGGGACCGTTCGACGACCCTGACGCCGTCCGCGAGCTGGCCGAGCGCGCCGACGCGCTGACGCTGGAGATCGAACTCGCCGACCCCGACGTGCTGGAGGCGATCGGCGGGGAGTACGACGTGCCGGTGAACCCCTCGCCGGACGCGCTGGGGACGATCCAGGACAAGCTCGTTCAGACGCGGACGTTCGCCAACGCCGGCATCCCCGTTCCGGAGTTCGTCGCCGTGGCGGACGCCGGCGACCTCGCCGACGCCGTCGAGCGGTTCGACGGCTGCATGCTGAAGGCCCGCACTGGCGGCTACGACGGCCGCGGCAACGTTCCCGTCGAACCGGGAGACGACTACGAGGCGAAGCTGGCGGAGGTGGGCGCCGGCGAGGGCGGCGCGATGGCCGAGGAGCTGATCGACTTCGAGCGCGAGCTCTCCGTGGTCGCCGTCCGCGGCGACGGCGAGCGCCGCGCGTTCCCCGTCGTCGAGAACGTCCACCGCGAGGAGATCCTCCGCGAAACCGTCGCGCCCGCGCGGTGTTCCGAGGCCGTCGCCGAGCGCGCCCGCGAGGTCGCGCTCGACACGCTGGAGACGCTCGACGGGCGCGGCGTGTTCGCGATGGAACTGTTCGAGGAGTCCGACGGCACCGTATCCGTCAACGAGGTCGCCCCTCGTCCCCACAACTCCGGCCACTGGAGCATCGAGGGAGCCACGACCTCGCAGTTCGAACAGCACGTCCGCGCGGCCCTCGGGTGGCCGCTCGGGACCGCCGAGGCGCGCGCGCCGACCGTGATGGCGAACGTCCTCGGCGACGTGCCCGAACCGCGCCCCGCGTCGCTGTCGGGCGTCGGCGACGTGCTCGCGGCGCCGAACGCGAACCTCCACTGGTACGGCAAGCACGAGGCCCGCCCGCTGCGAAAGATGGGCCATCTGACGATCGTCGACGTCGACGCCTCGACAGACGACACGGCCGCCCGCGACGACCTGCTCGCCCGCGCCCGCGACCTGCGCGACGGGCTGACCTTCGAGTGACCGCTCGGCCACCCGCGCGACCACTCCGCCTCACCATCCCAACACACTCACCACCCCGACACACGCACCATGACAACCGTTCAGGACCTGATCGACCGACTCGAATCGGAGGCGAACAGCGACGCCGACCCCGACACGACGCCCGACGTGGGCGTGATCATGGGGTCGGACTCGGACCTCGACACCATGCAGGGCGCCTTCGACGCCCTCGACGGGCTCGGGTTCGCCGAGCAGACCGACTTCGACGACCCGCCGGCCGCGCGCTTCACCTACGAGTCGTACGTCGTCTCCGCGCACCGGACGCCCGAACTCATGTACGCCTACGGCGAGACCGCGAGCGACCGCGGGCTGGACGTGATCGTCGCCGGCGCGGGCGGCAAGTCGGCGGACCTGCCGAACATGACCGCGAGCATCGCCTACCCGATTCCCGTGATCGGTGTCCCGGTGCAGGAGAAGTCCGTCGACTCGGTGATCGGGATGCCCACGGGCGCGCCCATCGTCGCCGTCGACGCGGGGAAGTCGTTCAACGCGGCGCTGTCGGCGGCACAGATACTCGCGCGGGAGCACGACGAGGTGACGGAGGCGCTCGTCGAGTTCCACGAGGAGCAGCGGGCGGGCGTCGGCGACATCTCCGCGGCCCTTCACGACCGCGGGGTCGAGGGGTTCCGGGAGGCACGCGGACGCGAGCGGTAGTCGGGTCGGCCGACTCCCGACCCCCGCGCGGGGACGGGAGCCGCTCCTCGCGGCGACCCGATCCGCGTCGCCCCGAACCGGGCGGTACACGCGTGCACGCGTAAGTGAAGCACTTATCTGTGGGGGCGCCAAACCGACGTACGATACGGAGAACCCGGTATGAATGCATGGATAGCGATCGGCGCGTTGGCGGTGATGGGCGTGGGGATTCCGCTCGGCATGATGGCGGTGTCCGCGCTGCTTCGCCCCGGCGTGCCGGAACAGGGCAAAAGCGCCACCTACGAGTCCGGTGAGATCCCGACGGGGTCGGCGACGGGCATCCAGTTCAACATCCAGTACTACATGGTTGCGCTGCTGTTCGTCGTGTTCGACGTCGAGACCGTTCTGATCTTCCCGTGGGCGGTCATCTACCAGCCCGCGCTCGCGTCGGGCGTCGGACTGGCGACGGTGCTGCTCCCGATGCTGATCTTCATCGGGGTGCTCGTCGTCGGACTCGTGTGGGCGTGGCGACAGGGCGCCGTGAAGTGGGTCTCCAGCCCGCGTGCGGCGAGACAGAAGACGGAGCGTTCCTGATATGAGTAGCGACAACAGACCGTTCGTCACGGACGACAGCCAGGTACTGACCGACACCCGGGACGCCCGGATGACGGGCGAGGACAACCGCTTCAACTCGAAGCTGCGCGAGGCGTTCGGCTCCTCGCCGTTCATCCTCACCAAGTTCGACAAGTTCATGAACTGGGTGCGGGGCTCCTCGATGTTCATGCTGCAGTTCGGGATCGCCTGCTGCAGCATCGAGATGATGCACACCTACGCGGTCAAACACGACCTCGACCGCTTCGGTGCGGGTGTGCCGCGCGCGTCGCCGCGACAGGCCGACGTGATCATCGTCCCCGGGACGATCGTCTCGAAGTTCGCGCCGCGGATGAAGCGCGTGTACGACCAGATGCCCGAGCCGAAGTTCGTCATCGGCATGGGCTCGTGCACGATCTCCGGGGGCCCGTTCCAGGAGGGCTACAACGTGATCAAGGGTGCAGAGGAGGTCATCCCGGTCGACATCCACGTGCCCGGCTGCCCGCCGCGCCCCGAGGCGCTGGTGTACGGCGTCGCGAAGCTGCAGGAGCGCATCGCCAACGGCGAGTCCTCGCCGGTGACGGTGAAGCCGTACGAGCTGGAGCAGTTCGGCGACCTCGACCGCGACGAGATCGTCGACCAGCTCGCACAGGAGATCGACGAGGAGGACCTCGTCATGCGGTACAACTGGGCGGACTCCCCGTAACTATGAGTCTGGAAGAACCCGAGCCGGACGTTCCGGCCACCGTCGAGGAACAGTCCCCCGACGAGATCGCCGAGATGCTCAGCGATCACGTCATCGGCCGCGAGGAGCACCTGAACGCGCCGGGGTACGTCATCCGCCCGGACGCAGTGCAGGACGTGCTCTCGACGCTGAAGACCGAAGCGGGGTACGACCACCTCTCGTGTGTCACCGCCCAGGAGTACGAGGACCGCTACGAGTCCATCTACCACCTGAAGAAGTTCGACGACCCGACCCAGGAGGTCAGCGTCGTCGTCCCTGCCGACCGCGAGAACCCGGTCAGCGAGTCCGCCGATCCGGTCTTCCGGACGGCCGACTGGCACGAGCGCGAGGCGTACGACCTCGTCGGTATCGAGTACGACGACCACCCCGACCTGCGGCGCATCCTCCTGCCCGAGACCTGGCAGGGCCACCCGCTGGCGGCGGACTACGACCAGGACCGCCCGCAGGTCGTCCCGCTGCGCGAGAACGCCAACCCGCTGCAGGAGGACCAGCGCTCCGAGCAGGACACGGACACGATGTTTCTCAACATCGGTCCCCACCACCCCGCGACCCACGGCGTCTTGCACCTGAAGACGACGCTGGACGGCGAGCAGGTCGCGGACGTGGAGTCCGACATCGGCTACCTCCACCGCTGCGAGGAGCAGATCTGCCAGAACGGCACCTACCGCCACCAGATCATGCCGTACCCCGACCGCTGGGACTACATCTCGGCGGGCCTGCTCAACGAGTGGGCGTACGCGCGCGCGGCCGAGGACATGGCCGACATCGACGTGCCCGAGTACGCGCAGGTCATCCGGACCATGGGGGCGGAGCTGTGCCGGATCGCCGCGCACATGCTCGCGGTCGGGACGTTCGCGCTCGACGTGTACGGCGACTTCACCGCCATCTTCATGTACGCGATCCGGGACCGCGAGAAGGCCCAGAACATCCTGGAGGACCTGACGGGCCAGCGGCTCATGTTCAACTACTTCCGCCTCGGCGGGGTCGTCTGGGACCTGCCCGAGCCCCGCGAGGAGTTCTTCGAGAAGACCCGCGACTTCCTCGAGGACCTCCCGGAGGCGCTGGAGGAGTATCACGACCTCATCTCGGGCAACGAGATCCTCCAGATGCGCACCATCGACACGGGCGTGCTGCCGCCGGAGGTCGCCAAGAGCTACGGCGCGACCGGGCCGGTCGCCCGCGGCTCCGGCATCGACTACGACCTGCGCCGCGACGACCCGTACGGCTACTACGACGAGCTCGACTGGGACGTCGTCACCGAGGACGGCTGCGACAACTACAGCCGCCTGCTCGTTCGCCTCCGCGAGGTCGAGGAGTCCGCGAAGATCATCGAGCAGTGCATCGACCTGCTCGAGGACTGGCCCGAGGAAGACCGCACCATCCAGGCCAACGTGCCGCGGACGCTGAAGCCGGACGACGACGCGGAGATCTACAGCGCGGTCGAGGGCGCCAAGGGCGAACTCGGCATCTACATGCGCTCGGATGGGACGGACAAGCCCGCCCGGTTCAAGATCCGGTCGCCGTGCTTCTCGAACCTGCAGACGCTGCCCGAGATGGCGGAGGGCGAGTACGTGCCCGACCTCATCGCCGCGCTCGGCAGCCTGGACATCGTCCTCGGTGAGGTGGACAGATGACCGGGGCGGCCCCGCTCCAACAGGGGATGCTCCCCGACACGATCGCGAAGCTGCTGGGGCTGGGCGCGTTCGGGGTCGCCGGCGACGTGGTCGCCGCGCTGCTGGGGGCGTTCCTCGTCGCCAACTTCCTGCTCATCAACACGGCCTTCGCGGGCCCGTGGGCGAAGCGGAAGATCACGGCGGCGTTCACCGACCGGATCGCGGTCAACCGGATCGGGCCGTTCGGCCTGTTCGTCATCGTCGCCGACGCGGTCCGGCTCCTCTCGAAGGAGCTGGTAATCCCCGAGGGCGTCGACCGCCCCGCGTGGGACCTGGGTCCGATCCTCATCCCGTTCTCGGCGCTGCTCGGCTTCGCGGTCATTCCGATGGGTAGCGGCCTGCAGTTGGCCGACCCCGAGACGGGGCTGGCGTTCGCGTTCGCCGCCTCGTCGATCGCGTCGCTCGGCCTGATTATGATGGGGTACGCGTCGAACAACAAGTACAGCCTGCTCGGCGGCCTGCGTGCCGTCGCCTCCAACCTCGCCTACGAGATCCCGCTCGTCGTCACCGGCATCTCCGTCGTGCTGTTCACGGGGACGCTCCAGATGAGCGCGATCGTCGAGGCGCAGCAGGCGACGTTCGTCTCGGTGGCCGGGGTCGCGATCCCGCAGTGGTTCGCGTTCGTGAACCCGTTCGCGTTCGTGCTGTTCGTGCTCGCGAACGTCGCGGAGGTCGGCCGCAACCCGTTCGACATCCCGGAGGCGCCCACCGAGATCGTCGCCGGGTACCAGACGGAGTACTCCTCCGTCTACTTCGTGCTCATCTACCTCGGTGAGTTCATCCACATCTTCCTCGGCGGCGCCATCGCGGCAACGCTGTTCCTCGGTGGCCCGGCTGGGCCCGGCCCGGCGGCGCTGGGGATCGTCTGGTTCACGGCGAAGATCTGGGCGTTCTTCCTACTCACCCAGTGGCTCCGCTCTGCGGTGCCGCGACTTCGCGTCGACCAGTTCATCGAGATCGGCTGGAAGGGCATGCTGGTGCTCTCGTTTGCGAACCTCGTCCTCACCGCGGTGATCGTGGGGGTGCTCGCGTAACAATGATCGGAATACTGAAAGGAATGGCGACGACGATGAAGCACGCGCTGGACGGCAAGACGTTCACGGTGGAGTACCCGGACGTCGCGCCCGAGGTGAGCCCGCGGTTCCGCGGGGTCCACAAGTTCTCCCAGGAGCGGTGTATCTGGTGCCGCCAGTGCGAGAACGTCTGTCCCAACGATACGATCCAGATCGTGCAGGACGACCAGCGCAACGGCGAACAGTACAACCTCCACATCGGGCAGTGCATCTACTGCCGGCTGTGCGAGGAGGTGTGTCCGGTGGACGCCATCCTGCTGACGCAGAACTTCGAGTTCACCGCCGACACGAAAGACGAGTTCGTCTACAACAAAGAGCAGCTGAAGAACGTCCCCTGGTACAAGGGGATCGACCCGCTCAACTCGCGCAACCCCGACCGCAACGCGTGGGTCGGCGAGGGCGACGGCGAGATCGACTACCAGTAACGTACTCGACGTTCTTCGGGTTCTCCACCCCTTCGTTCTCGACCCGCGAGCCGCCAGTGCGTGTCGCGCTCGTCGTCGCCGTGGCTGCCGGCTCGCGAACACCCCCTCGCGCGGGCCGACGGCGGGTCGGGCGCGTCGACGCCGTGGGGCGTTCGGTCCGTCGGACACCTCGCCGGTCGTCCGATGTCGACTTGTCGACCCGCGTCTGGGCCGCCCGCGATCACATATAAAAGTGGATCGGCCGGAACCGGCGACTCGCACACGCACACCCACGCGTACGCGCAAACCGTTCTCGAAACCTTCAAACGGACTCCGGCGGGAGTGTCCCGTAATGGTTGTAGAGACTATCGCGTTCGCGCTGTTCGCCCTCGTCACTGTGGGGAGCAGTCTGGGCGTGGTGCTCGTGGAAGACGTGTGGCACTCCGCGCTCTTCCTCGGGGCCGCGCTCCTCAGCGTCGCGGTGCACTACGTGATGTTGCAGGCGGAGTTCCTGGCCGCCATGCAGATCCTCGTCTACGTGGGCGGGGTTCTGGTGTTGATCACGTTCGCCGTGATGCTGGTGCGCAGGGAGGGTGAACCGGAGGCAATGGAGGTGTTCGACGCGTGAGCGACGCCGACTCGGGGTCGCGTCCGCGGCTGAAGCTCGGGGGGCACTTAGCTCCGGGGCTGGCCGCGGTCGCGCTGTTCGGCGTCCTCGCGCTCGTGTTCCTGCGGGCCTCTTTCGGCGAGGCCGCGGGCTTCGAGCAGGGCGCGTCGATCACCGCCGCGATCGGCTACGCGATGTTCGACATCGACGCGGGCGCGGTACCCGGCGAGTCGATGCTCGTGGCCTTCGAGATTATCGACCTCGTGCTGGTCGCGGCGCTCGCGGGCGCGGTCATGCTCGCGCGCACCGGCGCCGGCGCCAGCGTCGTGACGGCGCTGACCGACGGGGGAAGAGACTCCGAGTCGGCCACGATCGCCGACTCGGTGCGTGAGCTTCGCGACACGCTCCGCGGGGGTGAGGAGTGATGGTGCCGCCGCAGTATTACCTTGTCCTCGCGGCCGCCGTGTTCTGTATCGGCGTGTTCGGCCTGCTCACGCGCAAGAACGCGCTGCTGTTCCTGATGTCGGTCGAACTCATGCTCAACGCCGCGAACATCAACCTCGTCGCATTCTCCTACTACTGGGGGAACGTGACGGGCCAGACGTTCGGGCTGTTCACGATGGCGCTCGCGGCCGCGGAGGTCGCGGTCGGCATCGGGATCATCCTCGTGCTGTACCGCAACTTCAAGGACGTGGACGTGACCGAAGCGGCGACGATGAGGTGGTAAGTTATGGCAGGAATCTTTGACTTCGCGCCGGCCATCGTACTGCTCCCGTTCCTCTCGTTCCTGATCGCGGTCGGGACCGCCCTCTCGGGGCGCGACCTGCTGCCGAAGGGCGGCGCCATCCCCGGCATCGCCGCGACCGGCGGGTCGCTGGTGCTGTCGGTCGCGATGGCGGCCGCCGTCGCAGGGGGCGAGGTGTACGACGAAACGATCTACGCGTGGGCCGCCGGGGCGGTCCCCGGCAGCGAGGGGCTCGAACTGACGTTCGGCGTCCTCATCGACCCGCTGTCGGCGATGATGCTCGTCATCGTGACGCTCATCGCGCTGCTGGTTCACGTGTTTTCTCTGGGGTACATGAACGACGACGGGCAGACCGGCCTTCCGCGCTACTACGCCGGCCTCGGGCTGTTCACCGCGTCCATGCTCGGGTTCGTCGTCGCCGACAACCTGCTCATGGCGTTCATGTTCTTCGAGCTGGTGGGGCTGTGCTCGTACCTCCTCATCGGCTTCCACTTCCGCGAGCCCGGCCCGCCGTCGGCCGCGAAGAAGGCGTTCCTCGTCACCCGCTTCGGTGACTACTTCTTCCTCGTCGGCGTCGTCGCCGTGTTCGCGACGTTCGGCACCGCCCAGTTCGTCGGCACCGAGTCGGCGCCGGGATTCCCGGTACTGGCCGAGCAGGCGCTCCACGGCGAGTTCACGGCGAACACGTTCCTCGGGCTCGGTCCCCAGGCGTGGTTCACCGTCGTCGGTCTGCTCGTGCTCGGCGGTGTAATCGGCAAGTCCGCGCAGTTCCCGCTGCACACGTGGCTGCCCGACGCGATGGAGGGTCCGACGCCGGTCTCGGCGCTCATCCACGCGGCGACGATGGTCGCGGCCGGCGTCTACCTCGTCGCGCGGATGTACGGCTTCTACGCCGTCTCGCCGACGGCGCTTGGCGTCATCGCGCTCGTCGGCGGCTTCACCGCGCTGTTCGCCGGGACGATGGGCGTCGTGAAGCGCGAACTGAAGCAGGTGCTCGCGTACTCGACCATCTCGCAGTACGGCTACATGATGCTCGCGCTCGGCGCGGGCGGCTACGTGGCCGCGACGTTCCACCTGCTCACCCACGCGTTCTTCAAGGCGCTGCTGTTCCTCGGCGCCGGGTCGGTCATCCTCGCGATGCACCACAACGAGAACATGTGGGACATGGGCGGGCTGAAGGACAAGATGCCCGTCACCTACTACTCGTTCCTCGCCGGGTCGCTGGCGCTGGCGGGAATTTTCCCGTTCGCCGGCTTCTGGTCGAAAGATGAGATCCTCTTCGAGACGCTCGTCCACGGGCTGGGCGGCTCGCCACTGCTGCTGCTGGGCTACGCGTTCGGCCTGCTGGCGGTGCCCGTCACCGCGTTCTACACGTTCCGGATGGTGTATCTCACCTTCCACGGTGAGCCTCGGACGGAACAGGCGGAGTCGCCGGAGCCGGTCCGCTGGAACGTGAAGGGGCCGCTCGCGGTGCTTGGCGTCCTCGCGACGGTCGCGGGCGCGGTCAACCTCGCGCCGGTGGCCGTCCTCACGGGCGCGCACGTAGACTTCCTCCACTCGTGGCTCGACGGCGGCTTCTCGGCGCTCACCGTCCACCACTACGAGGAGATCGACCCGTACGCGTCGGCCTACCTCGGCGGCGAGGTGACGACGGTCCTGCTCGGTGCCGCGGTGTCGCTCGGCCTCGCGCTGTTGGGTCTGGGACTCGCGTACCGGCTGTACGCGGTGCCGGAGCCGGTCGAGCACACGGACAAGCTCGGCTCGGTCAAGGGCCTGCTGTACGACAACTACTACCAAGACGAGTATCAGGTGTACCTCGCGAACCGGGTCGTCCTCCCGCTGGCCCGCGCCGCGGACACCTTCGACCAGGGCGTCATCGACGGCGCGGTCAACGCCGTCTCCAGCGTGAGCCTGTTTTCGGGCTCGCGGATCCGGCGTATCCAGACGGGCGTGGTGAGTAACTACGCGGCGCTCGTGACGCTGGGGCTGACGGCGCTGCTTGTCGTCTTCGGCGTTCTCGGGGGGTGGTTACTGTGATAATCGAAGCACTCATCGGAGTGACGTTCCTCGCCGCGCTGGTCGTCATGCTGGCGCCCGACGAGTACGCAGGCAAGCTCGCGTTCGCGCTGAGCCTCCTGCCGGTCGCCGGGAGCCTGTGGATGTGGGCCGGCTTCGACGCCGGCGGGAACGCGCTCATGGCCGGGAGCATCGCCTACCAGACGCAACTCGACTGGCTGACCGTCGCCGGCTACGACCTGCAGTGGTTCGTCGGCGTCGACGGGATCAGCCTCCCGCTGGTCGTCCTCTCGACGGTGCTGTCCTCGCTGGCGATCGTGTCGGCGTGGACGCCCATCGACACCCGACAGTCGCAGTTCTACGGGCTCATGCTGTTCATGGAGGCGAACCTCCTGGGCGTGTTCACCGCGCTCGACTTCTTTTTGTGGTTCGTCTTCTGGGAGGCCGTGCTGGTGCCGATGTACTTCCTCATCGGCGTGTGGGGCGGCCCGCGCCGGAAGTACGCCGCGATCAAGTTCTTCGTCTACACGAACATCGCCAGCCTCGTCATGTTCATCGGGTTCATGGCGCTGGTGTTCAACCTCCCCGTCAGCTCCTTTGGGCTGCCGGAGATAACGCAGGCGCTCCAGGCGGGCAAACTGTCCGGGTTCGTCGGGCTCGACCCGGCGACGCTGAAGCTCGCCGCCTTCACGGCCATGTTCGCGGGCTTCGCGGTCAAGGTGCCCATCGTCCCGTTCCACACGTGGCTGCCGGACGCCCACGTCGAGGCGCCCACGCCGGTGTCGGTGATGCTGGCGGGCGTCCTCCTGAAGATGGGGACGTACGCGCTGCTGCGCTTCAACTTCACCATGCTGCCTGATGTGGCGACCCGACCGCTCGTGGCGACGGTCATCGCGGCCGTCGCCGTCGTCTCGGTCATCTACGGCGCGATGCTCGCGCTGGCCCAGCAGGACCTCAAACGCATTGTCGCGTACTCCTCCGTCTCGTCGATGGGGTACGTCATCCTCGGCCTCATCGCCTACACGGGGCTGGGGATCGGCGGCGCGACGTTCCAGATGGTCGCCCACGGCCTCATCTCTGGGCTGATGTTCATGGCGGTCGGCGTCATCTACAACGTCACCCACACGCGCATGGTGGGCGACATGTCCGGGATGGCCGACCGGATGCCGGTCACGGTGGGAATCCTCGTCGCCGGCGCGTTCGGCTACATGGGCCTCCCGCTCATGGCCGGCTTCGCCGCCGAGTACTTCATCTTCCAAGGCGCGTTCGCCTCCACGGTGATCCCGTCGGCGCCGCTGTTCACCGCGGCGTCGATGTTCGGCATCGTCATCGTGGCGGGCTACCTGCTGTTCGCGATGCAGCGCACGCTGTTCGGGGAGTTTTCCCTCGAGACGGACTACGAGGTGCGCCGCGCGCACTTCCACGACGTGGCGCCGCTGGCGGTGCTGCTGCTGTGCACCATCGCGCTCGGCGTCGCACCCAACATCTTCTTCGAGATGATCACTGACGCGATCGAGCCGGTCGTCGCGGTCGTCGGGGGTGGTGCCTGATGGAGCCCGCGCTCTTGCAGGCCGATCAGCTCCCCACGTGGACCGCGCTCGCCCCGGTACTGGCGCTCGCGGTGACGGGCCTGCTGCTGCTCGTCATCGACAGCATCGACCCGAACGACACGCGGCCGACGCTGCTGGCCGGCGTCGGCACCGTCGGCGCGCTCGCCGCACTGGGCCTGGCCGGCTGGTTCCTCTCGGCCGGCACCGGGCAGCCGAGCACGAACGGCGCCATCACGCTCTACGGCGATGCGCTGATCGTCGATGGGATGACGCTGTTCTTCCAGGCGCTGTTCGCCTCCGTGACCGCGCTCGTCGTGGTCGCGAGCTACGACTACCTCCGCGGTCGCGCCTACCAGGCGGAGTTCTACGCGCTGATGCTGTTCGCGGCGACCGGGATGGCGCTGATGGCGGCCGCCAACTCGCTGGCCGTCGCGTTCGTCGCGCTCGAACTCGCATCGCTTCCGTCGTACGCCCTCGTCGCGTTCCTGAAGCGCGACACGGGCTCGGTTGAGGCGGGGCTGAAGTACTTCCTCATCGGCGCGCTGTCGTCGGCGGTGTTCGCCTTCGGCATCTCGCTGGTGTACGCCGCGACCGGCAGCCTCCTGCTGCCGGACGTGTACGAGGCGCTCGCGGGCGATCTCACGGGGCTCACCGGCGTCGCCGGCGTCGGCATCCTGATGGTCGCCGGCGGCTTCGCGTTCAAGACCGCCTCCGTCCCGTTCCACTTCTGGGCACCGGAGGCGTACGAGGGCGCGCCCGCGCCCGTCTCCGGGTTCCTCTCGTCGGCGTCGAAGGCAGCCGGCTTCGCGGTCGCGTTCCGCGTGTTCGTCACCGGCTTCCCGCTCGAGGCCGGCGTCGACTGGGTGCTCCTGTTCCAGGTGCTCGCGGTCGTCACGATGACGCTGGGTAACTTCGCCGCGGCGACCCAGGAGGAGGTCAAGCGAATGCTCGCGTACTCCTCGATCGGGCACGCTGGCTACGCGCTCATCGGGCTGGCCGCGTTCACGGGCGCCGCCGGCGGCGACGTGCTCGGCGCGTCGATGGCGCACCTGCTCGTGTACGGCTTCATGAACACCGGGGCGTTCCTGTTCGTCGCGCTGGCCGAGCACTGGGGCGTCGGTCGGACGTTCGACGACTACGCCGGCCTGGCGAGCAAGGCGCCGGTGGCGTCGGTCGCCATGTCGGTGTTCATGTTCTCGCTGGCGGGGCTGCCCCCGTTCGGCGGGTTCTTCTCGAAGTACTTCCTGTTCATGGGCGCCGTCGACGCCGGCTTCTGGTGGCTGGCGGCCGTCGGCGCGGTCAACAGCGCGCTGTCGCTGTTCTACTACAGCCGCGTCGTGAAGGCGCTGTGGCTCGACGACGCGGTCAGCGAGTTCGAGCTCGGGTCGACGCCGACGGCGCTGTACGCCGCGGTCGTGTTCGCGGCGCTCGCGACGGTTCTGTTGTTGCCCGGCTTCGGGCCGGTCATCGAGACGGCCCAGTCGGCCGCGGCGGCGATCGTCCCGTAACCCGGAGGCGCGTTTTCCGCCGGCGCGGTTCCGCCAGCACAACCCGCGATACCGTTCTGTTCTTGTCGTCTTCACCGGTGTCATCGTCGCCTCGCGCCCGATCGCGATCCGGGAGCCTCGCTCCGCCGGAGGACGGCAGGGTTTTCCCCGATCGGGACCGATTCGACCGTGTAATGCGTCGGCTGGTGCTCGGCTGTGGAACAGTCGGCAGCGATATCATCGAGGCGCTGACCGGCCGGACCGGCGACCTGCACGTGATCACCGACGACAGCGGTCGAGTGTCCGCGCTGCGCGACGAACACGTCGCGGCGCTGGAAGCCGACCCCCGCGACCCGGACAACTACCCCGATCACGCCAACCTCGTCGTCGTGGCGGGGGCGTCGGCGACGGCGAACCTCACGGTCGCCGACCGCGCGCGAGAGCGCTTCCCCGACGCGGCCCTCGTCGCGTACGCCGGCGACGACGCGACCGAGGCGGACCTCCGGGCGCTGCGCGAGCTGGCGGACCGCGTCATCGACCCGATCGGCGTCGTCGCCGACCGCGTGCTCGACGTGGCGACGGGTGCGACAGCAGAGCGCCTTCGCGGGCTCGTGCGGACGCTGCGCTCCGTCGAGGGGACGCTGGCGGTCGTCGCCCACGACAACCCGGACCCAGACGCGATCGCCTCGGCGATCGCGCTGGTTCGGATCGCCCGATTCGCCGGCACCGACGCCGAAGCGTGCTACTACGGCGACATCTCCCACCAGGAAAACCGCGCGCTCGTCAACCTCCTCGACATCGAGATGCGCCAGCTCGACCCGGACACGGACCCCCGCGAGGAGTTCGCCGGGTTCGCGCTCGTCGATCACTCGCGGCCGGGCGTCAACGACTCGCTCCCGGAGGAGATCGATCCGCTCGTCGTGATCGACCATCATCCGCCGCGCGAGCCCATTGACGCCGAGTTCCTCGACCTGCGCGACGACGTGGGCGCCACGTCGACGCTGCTGGTCGAGTACCTCGACCGCCTCGGGGTGACGCCGGACACGCAGGTGGCGACCGCGCTGCTGTACGGCATCCGGATCGACACCAAAGACTTCACGCGGGAGGTGAGCGAGGCGGACTTCGACGCCGCGGCGTCGCTGCTGTCGCACGCGGACGCGTCGGTGCTCGACCGGGTGGAGTCGCCGAGCTTCGACCCCGCGGTGCTGAACGTGCTCGCGCGCGCCATCGGGGCGCGTGAGCAGCGCGGCTCGGTCGTCGCCTCCTGCGTCGGGGAGATCGCCGACCGCGACGCGCTCGCACAGGCGGCCGAGCGACTGCTCGACATGGAGGGCGTCAACACGACTCTGGTGTACGGCTACCGCGACGGGGTGGTCTACGCGTCCGGCCGGACGCGCGGTACCGACCTCGACTTGGGTGAGACGCTTCGCGACGCGCTCGATCAGATCGGCTCCGCGGGCGGGCACGCCGACATGGCCGGCGCGCAAATCTCGCTGGGCATCCTCGGCGACGTGGGCGAGGACTCGAAGGAGTCGCTGACCGAAATCGTCCGCGACATCGTCGCCGGTCGGTTCTTCGAAACGCTCGAGGACGCTCCGGCGACACCCACCCGTTCGGCCGATCGAGCGGTCTCGTTCCCCGACGAGGGCTGATCGCCGCCGAGAGGAACGCTTACCTCGGCGCCGTCCGAACCGAGCGACGAATGAACGACGGCGCGAGCGAGCTGTCGGCGCCCGAAGTTAAGGGGTACATGACGCGCGAGGTGGCGACGGTGTCGCCCGACGACACGGTGCGCGAGGCCGTCGATCGGATCCTCGATAACAACCACAACGGTTTCCCCGTGACTGACGGACGCACCGTGGTGGGGTTCGTCTCCGCGCGCGATCTGCTGTCGGCCGACGAGGACGCCCCCCTGTTCACCGTCATGAGCGACGACATCATCGTCGCGCACCCGGAGATGGACGTCAACGATGCCGCGCGAGTGATCCTCCGATCGGGCATCCAGAAGCTCCCGGTCGTCGACGACGCGGGCAACCTCGTGGGCATCATCTCCAACACCGACGTGATCCGCTCGCAGATCGAGCGCGCGACCCCGGAGAAGGTGGGAAAGCTGATGCACACGCTCGAGGAGATCCACGGCGTCGCCACGAGCGAGGAGCGACGGGAGGTCCGCCTCGACGACCTTATCCCGACGCAGGCGCGGGTGTACGCCGACGAACTCGAAGGGCGGCGCTACGAACTCGAACGGGGACTCGCCGAGCCGCTCGTCGTCATCGACAACCCCAGCGCCAGCGGCGAGATCGAAGACGACGGCACGCTCGTGCTCGCCGACGGTCACCACCGAGTGATGGCGGCCCACCGGCTCGGGATCAAGGAGATGGACGCGTACGTCATCGCCATCGCCGACCACGTCGAACTCGGCATGGAGAAGACGGCGCGCAAGGAGGGCCTCCAGTCGATCACCGATATCGAGGTGGTCGACTACGCGCGCCACCCACTGGTCGAGACGACGAAGCGGTTTCAAGACGAGTAGGGATCGGTCGCTCGCCCCCGCTATCGGGATGACTCCTCGGACAGATCGAACGCCTCCTTCCAGTCCGTCACCAGTTCGTCCGCGCGCTCGCGGTCGCCGACCCGTTCGCGTCGGTAGCTGCGACCGTCGGGCGCCTGTTCGAGTCGGTCGAGCCGGACGACGTAGCTGCCGTCCGCGCGTTCGCGAACGCGCAGGGTCGCGTAGCCGTCCGCGCGTTCCCACTCGTCGTACCGCTCCGTGGTCTCGACCTCGCTCCATGGCATGGCCGTCCCTTCGGGTTCCCCCGTCGTCAACGCGGCGGTTACCGTTCGATCGGGACGCCCAGAACGGTCTCTCCGGTGCGGCGTGCGGTCCGTCGGAGCCGTGACGCGCCGCGAGTCGAACCGTGGCGGTCAGAGGGCGTCGACGATGTCGAGGAAGCCGGACCCGTAGTACGCCTTGTCGTAGCCGTCGGGAACCTCTGCGGCCTTCTTGAGCGCGCTCTCGGCTTGGTTCGCGTTGTAGTCGGGATTCGCGCTCTTCACCAGCGCGGCCGCGCCCGCGACGTTCGGTGCGGCCATCGACGTGCCGGCCTTCCAGCCGTACGTGTACTCGACGGACGCGATCCCGACGATGTCGCCGTCGGCGTCGGTCTCGTAGGTGGGGATCGCGAGGGTGTTGAACACGAGATCGAGGTACCACGGGACGCCGGTCCCGATGGCGTCGAGGTCGGCGTCGCCGCCGGGCGCCCCGAGGGTGATCGCATTGGTGCCGTAGTTCGTGTAGAACGCGGGGCTCTCGGGCGGGGCCGCGAAGTCGGTCGTCTCGCCGTCGGCGTCGGCGTCCCAGCCGAACCCGATCGGGCCGGTCGCTGCGACCGACACCGCCTGTGCGCCCTCGTTTGGCAGACTGATGAGGTTCTTGTCGTGCTGGAGGTCGGCGGCGTCGTTGCCCGCGGCGACCACGAGCAGTGTTCCCTCCCTGTTCGCGTACGTCATCACGCTGTTGAGCACCTTCCCGTAGAACGACCCGAGCCCCTGACGGGGGATCGGGTACGCGCCCAGCGAGAGGTTCGCCACGTCGGCGCCGATCGCTGCGCTGTAGACGACCGCCGCGAGGATATCCCCGAAGGACGCCAGCGCGTTCGGCGAGAACACCCGGCAGTCGACCAACTCCGTCTCGGGGGCGGTGCCGACCACCCCATCCCCGTTGTCGAGGGCGGCGACGATACCGGCGACGTGGGTGCCGTGATCACCGCCAGCGGGGACCGCGGCTCCGAGTCCGTCGCCCGTGAAGTTCCGCGAGAGCGACTCGTTCACCTTCAGGTCGGGGTGGCCGGCGGCGACGCCGGTATCGATGACCGTCACGCGGGTGCCCGCTCCCCGCGTCACCCCGTGTGCGTCCGGGACGTTCAGCGCCTGCTTGTCCCACTGGAGGGGATAATACGGCTCGTCTGTCGGACTCGCGGTCGACGACGGGGCGTTCACGTCCGCCTCGTCGACGGTCGGCGCTCCCGTGTTCACGTCCGGATCGTCCAGTTCGACCTCGATGTCGGCCGCGTAGCTCTTCACCGCCTTCGACCGCCTCATCTCGGACTCGCTCCCCTCCACGACCGCGAACTGCACGCCCGGCATCTCGTGGACCACGTCGAGATCCGAGGGCAGGCGCTTGCCGTTCGTCCCCACGATGAACCGATCGGTGCGCTCGGCCGCCGTGACCGTGCTTCCGGCGAAGACACCGCCCAGTACGCCACCGCTCAGCTTCAGGAACGTCCGTCGTCCGTGTCGGGACATACCACCCATTGAAGATTGATTTGATATAAAATTTCGTAAATGCTGCCTGGTATTCTGTTAATCACGCGCTAACCATAGCCGATACAACAGCCGGCGTCACTCGTGACCGGACACCCGGACCGGCTCGTACGGCTCCTCGAGGTACGCCATGTCCGACGACGACAGCGAGATGTCGAGCGCCTCGACCGCGTCCTCGAGGTGTTCGGCGCTCGTGGTCCCGACGATGGGGGCGTCGACGGCGTCCTGCTCGAACAGCCACGCGAGCGCGATCTGGGCCATCTTCACCCCTCGCTCGTCGGCCAGCTCTGCGACGCGGGCGTTGACTTCCTCGCCGCCCCCCTCCAGGTACGGATGCCGCCGGGCGTGCTCCTCGCTCTCACCGCGCGTCGTGGCGTCGAGCTCGTCGACCGGGCGGGCGAGCCACCCGCGCGCGAGCGGCGACCACGGGATCACGCCGACGCCCTCGCGCTCGCACAGCGGCAGCATCTCGCGCTCCTCCTCGCGGTACAGGAGGTTGTAGTGGTTCTGCATGGTGACGTACCGCTCCAGCCCGAGGTCGTCGGCCGTGTGCAGCGCGTCGGCGAACTGGTGGGCCCACATCGATGAGGCGCCGACGTAGCGCGCCTTGCGGTCGCGGACCGCCTCGTCGAGCGCCCGCACCGTCTGCTCGACGGGCGTGTCGTCGTCCCACCGGTGCGTCTGGTACAGGTCGACCGTCTCCATGCCGAGCCGGTCCAGCGAGTTGTCGAGTTCCTGCTGGATCGTCTTCCGGGAGAGGCCGCCCGAGTTCGGGTCGTCCTCGCGCATCTGGAAGTAGCCCTTCGTCGCGACGACGAACTCGTCGCGGTCGTACTCGGCGAGCGCGTCGCCGAGCACGCGCTCGGAGGCGCCGTCGGAGTACATGTTGGCGGTGTCGAAGAAGTTCACGCCGAGTTCGATCGCGCGGTCGACGAGTTCGGTCCCCGCCTCCTCGTCGAGGACCCACTCGCGCCAGTCGGGATCGCCGAAGCTCATGCAGCCCAGACAGATCCGCGAGACGGTCATTCCCGTGTCGCCGAGGGTTGTGTACTCCATGCGCGGGGGGTCGCCGGCGCGGGACAAAAATCCGAGTGTCGCCCCCCGCCGTGCCGGGGCCAGAAACGTTCCAACGCGACCCAAACGATTATTCCTCATAGTATCTACGGTCCGCGTATGCCGGTCGACTACGACACCGCCGTCGCCGACTTCGAGTGGGACATCCCCGACGACTACACCCTCCCCTCGGTCGTCGAGGGCCACGCGGAGGCGTTCGGCGAGCGCGTGGCCGTCACGTTCCTCGACGACGAAGGGGGACGCGCCGAGCGCACGTACTCGGCCATCCACGGCGACATGAACCGCTTCGCGAACGCCCTCGCGGAGCTGGGCGTCGGCGAGGGTGACCGCGTGATGCACCTCCTCCCGCGCCACCCGGACGTGTTCGCGATCCAGTTGGGCGTGCTCAAGCGGGGCGCGCTGGTCGTCCCGTGCTCGGAGATGCTCAAGCCGAAGGATCTGGCCTTCCGCGCGAACGACTGCGAGGCGACCACCGTCGTCGCCCACGAGTCGCTCGTCGACATGGTCGATCCCATCCTCGACGAGACGCCCGTCGACACCCTGATCGCGGTGGGCGGGGAGGGGCTCGACGGGTGGCACGCCTTCGACGACCTGCTGGAGGGCCAGGAGACCGAACACGACGGGCCCGACGTGGGCGCGCAGGACCCGATGAGCATCAACTACACCTCCGGCACCACCGGCCAGCCGAAGCCCGTGCTCCACAAGCACCGCTGGATGCGCGCGTTCGAGCTGGTGAACGCGCCGTACTGGTGGGGCGTCACCGCCGAGGGCACCGACGCGCCGGGGGTCGAGGACGACGAGGTCGATCTGGACGAAGAGCTGCTGTGGGCGACGACCGGCACCGGCTGGGCGAAGTGGTTCTGGTCGCCCGTCGGCGTCGGGATCACGACCGGCGCGCGCCAACTGCTGTACGAGGGCGAGTTCGACGCCGACGAGTTCCTCTCGGTGATGGAGCGCGAGGGCGTCACCCGCCTGTGCGCCGTCCCGACGCAGTACCGGATGTTCACGCAGACCGACCTGAGCCGGTACGATCTGGACCTCACGGAGGCGCTGTCGGCGGGCGAGCCGCTCAACCGCGAGCCGATCGAGGCGCTGCAAGACGCCTACGGCATCACCCCGCGCGACGGCTACGGCCAGACCGAGACGGTGTGTCTCGTCTCCAACTACCCCGGCATCGACGTGAAGGAGGGATCGATGGGAAAGCCCACGCCCGGCCTCGGAACTACGATCATCGACACGCAAGAGGAGACTGAGGTTGAGCCCGGCGAGATCGGCGAGATCGCGGTGCCCGTGGGCTGTCCGGGCATCTTCGAGCAGTACTACGAGAAGCCGAATCTGGACGACAAGACGTTCTCGGGCGACTACTATCGAACCGGGGATCTGGCCCGTGAGGACGAGGACGGCTACTTCTTCTTCGAGGGCCGCGCCGACGACATCATCCTCTCGGCGGGCTACCGAATCGGCCCGTTCGAGGTCGAGGACGCGCTCGTCTCCCACGAGGCCATCGCCGAGGCGGCCGCGGTCGGCTCCCCGCACGACGAGCGCGGCAACGTCGTGAAGGCGTACGTCGTCCTCGCCGACGGCTACGAGGGGAGCGACGAGCTGACCGACGAACTGCAAGAGTACATGAAAGAAGAGACGGCGCCGTACAAGTACCCGCGGCGGATCGAGTACGTCGACGAGCTCCCGAAGACCTCCTCCGGGAAGACGCGGCGGATCGAGCTCCGCGAGCGCGAACAGGAGAAGTTCGGCGAGTAACGCGACACGAGCGGGGCGGAGCCCCACTCGGCGCACCACTCGCCTCCGCGCTCGGCGCACCACTCGCTCGGGACTTATCCTGGACCGCTGAGCTGACGGAGGCATGGCAGCCGCGCCCTCCACCGACAGCGAGGACGGCTGTCCCGAGTGGGGCCACACCGACGCGGAGCTCGGAACCAGCTCCGCCACCGGCGGCGTTCACGAGACGCACAGCCTCTCGTGAGCCGATCGGAACCCAGGGAAGTCCGATGGCGGTCTAACCGCGCTGTTCGACATCCGGACCAACTCGTTCCGGGTGGTCTCGTGCACGAACTGCGGCTCTCGGAGCTGTACCGCGACACCGGCTCCGCAGGCAGCGACCTCGTGGACGTGTTCCGCGGGTAGATGGCCGGCGTCGGCATCGCCGTCGGGCTGTTCGTGCTGCTCGCGCTCGCGGCGCCGCTCGCGGTGTCCCTGCTGGTCCGCGAGGAGCGCGAGCGCGACGCCGCGACCGTCGCCGATCGCGAGACGGCCGAGCGGGCGACCCGGCGCGACACTCGCGAGCGCTGAGTCGGCCGGCGAGCGGACGGTGGATGGGAGATGCGACGCGGCCCCGCTGTGTCCCGCCGCAACGCCCTTGCGCCCGGCGGCCGTGGATCGGTTCGTCGCGCCCGGACCGGCCGGGCCCTCTCCACCCATGACCGTCTGGCTCCTCGGCGACCAACTCCACCCCGACGCCGCACCGCTGCAGTCCGACGACCACGTCCTCATGATCGAGGCGCACGGCTTCGCCGAGCGCATGCCGTACCACCCGCAGAAGCTCACGCTCGTGTTCTCGGCCATGCGCCACGCCCGCGACGCCCTCCGCGCGGACGGTTACGACGTGACGTACCTCGAAGCGGAGTCGTTCGGCGAGGGGCTCGACCGCTACTTCGAGGCGAATCCCGGCGACTCGCTGGTGCTCCAGCGCCCGGCGAGTCACGACGCCGGCGCGCGGCTGAAGGAACTGGTCGAGGCTCGCGGCGGCGACTGCACGCTCGTCGCCAACGACGGCTTCCTCACGACGCCGGACGACTGGGACGAGTGGGTCGCCTCGCGCGGCGGATCGTCCGCGGGCGACGGCGGCGGCACGTACCGACAGGAGCACTGGTACCGCCACGTCCGCCGGGAGACGGAGATCCTGATGGACGACGACGGCGACCCCGTGGGCGGCGAGTGGAACTACGACGACGAGAACCGCGAGACGCCGCCGGACGACTGGTCGCCCCCGCCGGTCCCCGAGTTCGACCCCGACGAGATCACCCGCGAGGTCCACGAGTTCGTCGTCGACCGCTACGGCGGCCACTGGGGGAACGCCGAGCTCGACGGGTTCGCGTGGCCCGTCACCCGCGAGGAGGCGCTGCACGCGCTGGCGCAGTTCGTCGAGGTCCGGCTCCCGGAGTTCGGCCCGTATCAGGACGCGATGGTCGAGGGAGAGTGGGCCCTGGATCACTCGCTGCTGTCGCCGGCGATCAACCTCGGACTGCTTCACCCCCGCGAGGCCGTCGAGGTGGTCGTCGACGCCTACCGCGACAGCGGCGGCTCCGACGGCGCCGACGGCGCGGACGGGGCCGTTCCGCTCAACTCCGTCGAGGGATTCGTCCGGCAGGTGATCGGCTGGCGGGAGTTCGTGCGCCACGTCTACCGCGAGTCGATGCCCGAGATGAGCGAGGCGAACCAGCTCGACCAGACCGAACCGCTCCCGGAGGCGTACTGGACCGGCGACACCGACATGGTCTGTCTCTCGGAGGCGGTCTCACACGTCCGCGACCGCGGCTACGCCCACCACATCGAGCGCCTGATGGTGCTCGCGAACTTCGCGCTCGTGTACGGCACGGACCCCCACGAGCTGAACCGCTGGTTCCATCTCGGGTTCGTCGACGCATTCCACTGGGTGACGACGCCGAATGTCGTCGCGATGGGGTCGTTCGCCACGGATGTGCTCTCCTCGAAACCGTACGCTTCCTCGGCGAACTACGTGAACGAGATGAGCGACTACTGCTCGGGGTGTCCGTACTCCCACACCAAGACCACCGGCGAGGGGGCCTGTCCGTTCAACGCGCTGTACTGGGACTTCCTGAAGCGCAACGAGGAGACCCTCCGCGGGACGGGACGAATGGGCCTGATGTACTCCCACGTCGACGGGAAAGACGACGAGGAGTGGGACGCGATCCGGAAGCGCGCCGACGCGATCCGGGAGCTGGGCGCCAACGGAACGCTGTAGCCGAAAGAGTGGCCGAAGATCGCTCTCCTCAGCGGAACCGTCTCAGCAGGCGGTAGCGTTCGTCGGGGTCGTACGACCGGAACGCCATGCTGTTGGCGAGCACCGAGACGCTGGAGAACGCCATCGCGGCGGCCGCCAGCGCGGGCTGGAGCAGCCCCAGCGAGGCCAGCGGGATCATCGCCGTGTTGTAGCCGAGCGCCCAGAAGAGGTTCTGCTTGATCTTCGCGAGCGTCCCCTCCGAGACGTTGATCGCCTTCACCACGTCCTCGGGGTCCGAGCGCATCAGCGTCACGTCGGCGGCTTCGATGGCCACGTCGGTGCCCGAGCCGATGGCGACGCCGACGAACGCGGCCGCGAGCGCGGGCGCGTCGTTGATGCCGTCGCCGACCATCATCGCCCGCGAGCCGTCCGACTGGATCGCCTCGACGGCGTCGGCCTTGTCCTCCGGCAGGACGCCCGCGCGGACGTTCCCCGGCTCGATCCCGACGCGGTCGGCGACCGCGCGGGCGGTGCGCTCGTTGTCGCCGGTGATCATGTGGACCACGATCCCGCGTTCGTGGAGCGCCTCGACCGCGGTGACGGCCGACTCACGCACCTCGTCCGCGACCGCCAGCACCCCGAGCAGCTCGCCGTCGAGGGCGACGAGCATCGCCGTCTTCCCCTCTGACTCCAGCTCGCGCATCCGTTCCAGCCCGGGCTCGGGGGCCACCTCCTCCTCGCGCAGCAGTTCGGGTTTGCCGACGACGACGGTGCCGTGCTCGGTTCGCGCGCGGATCCCCTTCCCCGAGACGTTCTGGAGCACCTGTAGCTCGGCCGGCTCGACGCCGCGCTCGCGGGCGCCGGCGACGACCGCCTCGGCGATCGGGTGCTCGCTGCCGCGCTCGGCGGTCGCGGCCGCCGCGAGCAGTCGCTCGGTCGCGTCGCCGAGCCCCTCGGCGTATTCGGCGCCGGCGGCCCGCTCGGCCTCGTCGGTCGGTTCGAGTTCGTCTTCCCCGGCGGGCACCGCACCGTCGGGCGCGGGCGAGATGGGCACCGCGTCGGTGAGCGTCATCTCGCCGCGCGTGAGCGTCCCGGTCTTGTCGAACACGACGGCGTCGGTGTCGCGGACGCGTTCGAGCACGTCGCCGCCCTCGAACAAGACGCCGTGCTGGGCGCCGATGCTCGTGCCGACCATCGTCGCCGCCGGCGTCGCCAGCCCCAGCGCGCACGGGCAGGCGATGAGCACCGCGGAGGCGAACACCAACACCGCGAACTCCGTCACCCCGACGGCGGCCGGGCCGCCGGCGGCGAGCCCCCACAGCGGGAGCGCCGAGACCAGCCCGGCGAGCGCCTCGGGCGCGACGTACCAGACGGCCCCCCACAGGAGGGCGTTTGCGATGACCGCCGGGACGAAGTACGCCGAGATGCGGTCCGCGAGGTTCTGTATCTCCGGCTGGCGAGACTGGGCCTCCTTCACGCGCTTGACGATCTGCTGGATCGCGGTCTCCTCGCCGACCTTCGTGGCCTCGACGACGAGCACGCCGTTCTCGTTGACCGTCGAGCCGATCACCTCGTCGCCCGGCTCCTTCCTGACGGGGACGGACTCGCCGGTGACCATCGACTCGTCGACGGCGGACTCGCCCTCGCGGACGACGCCGTCGGTCGGGACGCGCTCGCCGGGGCGCACCTTCAGGCGGTCGCCCACGGCGATCTCGTCGACGGGGACCTCCTCTTCGGTGCCGTCCTCGTGGATGACGGTCGCAGTGTCGGCCTCCAGCTCCAGCAGCGACCGGATCGCCTCGCCGGCCTGCGACTTCGAGCGGGCCTCGAGGTAGTTCCCGAGCGTGATGAACACGAGGATGAGCGCGGCCGTGTCGAAGTACAGCCCCGCTCGCGGCAGCACGCCGAGTAAGGCGATCACGGAGTAGCCGTACGCCGTGGACGACCCGAGCGCGATGAGCACGTCCATGTTGGCGCGGCGGTTGACGACGAGCGCCTTGTAGGAGTTCACGTAGAACTCGCGTCCGAGGACGACCTGCACGGGCGTCGCGAGCGCGAACGCGACCCAGCCGAGGGGCAGTCCGGTTCCGGGGAGCTCCTCGGGAAGGGTGCCCGGCGCGAACAGTTCGAGCGCGAGCATCGCGAGCAGCGGCGCCGCCAGCGCCGCACCGAACAGCGTCAGTCGGCGCTGCCGCCGCAGTTCCGCCGCCCGCGCGGCGTCCTTCGCGGACTCGCCGTCGTCGTCGCCCTCGTCGCGGATCGGCTCGTACCCGGCGTCCTCGACGGCGTCGTCTATCTCCTCGCGCGTCGTCACCGACGGCGCGTACCGCACCGTCGCCTCGTCGGTGGCGTAGTTCGCGTCGACGCTCACGACACCTGGGAGACCGCCGACGGCGTCCTCGATGGTCGCCGAGCAGTTCGCGCACGTCATCCCGGTGATGCCGACGGTGACGGTCTCGGCGATTGGATCGTAGCCGGCCGACTCGACTGCGTCGAACACCTCCGACAGCGAGACGTGCTCTGGGTCGTACTCCACGGTCGCCTCGTCGGTGGCGTAGTTCGCCGTCGCCGCCGCGCCGTCGAGGTCCGACACGGCGTCCTCGATGGTGGCGGCGCAGTTGGCGCAGGTCATGCCGCCGACATCTATCCGGACGGTCCGTTGTTCACTCATTAGATGTCTATACGGGGGCCATACTCATTCGGTTTGTGACTTCGAGACCCGCACTAATAGACCTCTGAATAGTTTGATTCCGAACTTCACAGCGCCAGAAACATTCGAGAGCAAACCGAGCACCGATCCCCGACCGAAACAAGAATGACACTCCGGCCGCTACGGCGAGGTATGACGACGACGATGCGGATCACCGGCATGACCTGCGGTGGCTGTGAGGCGAGCGTCGTGGAGGCACTGGAGGGCGTTGACGAGGCGACGGCGGACCACGAGGCCGACGAGGCGGTCATCGAGGGCGACGCCGACCCGCTCGACCTCATCGCGGCCGTGCCCGGAGAGTACGAGGTCGAGTCGACGGCGTAACGCCGTCCGGGTCAGTAGGCGGCGTCCGTCGCCCGGTCGCCAGCGGACCAGCCGGCCGTCTGCCGCCTACCGCCCCATCGTGTAGAACTCCTCGTTGGGGCGCCAGTCGGCGAACGTCGCCATCCGGTTGCTGAGGTTGAAGAATGCAGCGACCATCCCGATGTCCCACACCTCCTCCTCCGTGTAGCCCGCCTCGGACAGCAGGTCGAGGTCGTCGGTCGCTACCGCGTCCGGCTCCTCCGTCAGCTTCACCGCCACCTCCAGCATCGCCATGCGTTCGTCGCTCACGTCCGCAGTCCGGTGGTTGGACACGAGCTGGTCCGCGAGGTGCGGGTCCTTCGCGTAGATGCGCACGAGCGCGCCGTGGGCGACGTTGCAGTACAGGCAGTTGTTCCGCCCGGAGACGGCGACGACGATCATCTCCACCTCCTCCCGGTCGAGCGTGGTGTCGTCGACGAGCGCGTCGTGGAACGCCATGAACGCCCGGAAGTGGCTGGGCTTGTACGCCAGCGCCGACATGACGTTGGGCGTGAAGCCGGCGCGCTCGGTTTCCTCCTCGAGGCGCTCGCGGATGTCCTCCGGAACCTCGTCGTAGTCGGGTATCGGGAAGCGTCGCTGCGCGTCGTCGAGTAGCTCCGGTCGGGGGGACTCCTCGCTCATGTGCGTGTGGATTCGGCGACTCGGAGTAAAGGGCTATCCCTCGCCCGCCCGGCTCAGATCGCCACGCCCTGCGCCGCCAGCGCGACGGCGGCGGCCATCGCGAACACGCCGAGGGCGAACAGCCCCCAGTTCCACAGCGTCGAGTCGGCGGTCGTGAGAGACAGCGACCACTCCCGCGGGTACGGCCACAGGAAGTTGACGCCGGCGGGCGTGATCACGTCGCCCAGCAGGTGGGCGAGGACGGCGCCGAACCCCAGCAGGAAGCCGAAGGCGACCATCGACACGCCGCCGGGGACGGCGATCGAGAACACCGGCTCGACGAGCGAGGCGGCGCCCGCGAACGCCGCGCCGACGACGCCCGCGAACAGCAGCGAGTGGGTCGGCCCGCGGTGGGAGATGCCCGGGATCCGGTGATCCACGTCCGGGAGCATCGCGAGGTACAGCACCGTGCCGGCGACGAGGACGGCGAACGTCGGATAGCCGTCGACCAGCAGCCAGAACGTGATCGGCGCGAGCGCCAGCATGGCGGCGCCGAGGTGACCCCGTCGGTACACACACGTCACTCCCGCCCGCTCGGATACAAACGTTCGGGCCGACGGCCGGCGGCGGCCTCGGATACAGCGCCGTCGTTCCGGCCACCGACGGCGAGTCCGCTCCGTGAGCCCGGAGCGGCGAGGCGACTACCGATTCCAGGCCGCCCCGTCGGGGTCGATGACGCGCTCGCGAACGTCGTACGCCGCGATGCGCGCGAGGTCCTCCTCGTCCAGTTCCAGTTCCCGCGCCTCGTAGTTCGCCCGGACGTGGTCGCCGGTGGCCTTCGGGATGGGCACGAGCGCCTTCTGTGCGAACGCCCACGCGAGACACACCGCGGCGGTGCT
Source organism: Halobaculum gomorrense (assembly GCF_900129775.1). Classification (GTDB taxonomy): domain Archaea; phylum Halobacteriota; class Halobacteria; order Halobacteriales; family Haloferacaceae; genus Halobaculum; species Halobaculum gomorrense. Next base: position 462,514 of record NZ_FQWV01000002.1, read on the forward strand.
GGCGTCGTGCTTCTCGGCGATCTCCGTGAGCAGCGGGTCGTCCAGCGCCTCGCCGCGCCCGAGCGGCGAGTAGCCCACGAGGGAGTGACCGTGCTCGACGGCGTACCTCCGGAGTTCCTCCTGCGGGAACAGCGGGTGACACTCGACCTGGTGGGCGGCGACCGGTGAGTCGAGGACCGCCCGCGCCTCGTCGAGCAGCTCGGGCGGGAAGTTCGAGAGGCCGACGTGGTCGCACAGCCCCTCCTCGCGGAGGTCGCCTATCGCGCGCAGCGTCTCCTCCGGGTCGTACGCCGAGGTGGGCCAGTGGACGTACAGCAGGTCGACCGCGTCGAGCCCGAGTCGGTCCAGCGACTCGCGGGCGGTGCGCGTGGCGTCGTCGTACGCGAGGTTGTCGGGGTGGACCTTCGTCGCCACCACCACGTCCTCGCGGGGCACGTCCGCGCGGCGGATCCCCTCGCCGACGGCCGTCTCGTTGTCGTACATCTGCGCGGTGTCGACGTGGCGGTAGCCCAGTTCCAGCGCCGCCCGGACGGTCTCGGCGCACTCCTCGAAGTCGTCGTTCGCGGAGGTGCCGAGTCCCGGCGACGGGAGGTCGAAGTCGGTCATCGGGGAACGTGGGTGCGTACGCGGGGAAAGCGTTCGGGAGGCGGAAGGCGACGGCACCGAGGCGGTGACGAAGCTCCCTAGCTCCCGGGGCCAGCATGTCGGCGACTCCCCTGCGGCCGGCACGACCACGCGCTTCCGGTTTCCGACCGTTGGACAACAGCCATGGGGCGTCGAGTGATCGGTCCGTCTGTGTCCCGATCCTCGCAACTGATCGCCGCCGTCTCCGGTATCGCCTCGACCGTGTTCGCCCTCGGTGGAGTCGCCCTCGCGGTCGCGCTCGCCCCGTGGTTCTCGGTGACGGCGAACGCGCTCTCGGATCTCGGCGTCGCCGACAGCGCCGTCGTCGCCGCTGCGTTCAACGGCGGTCTGCTACTCGCGGGTATGCTCGCGCTTCCGTACGCGTGGGCGCTGTGGGTCGCGGCCGGCGACGCCGCGGGCCGCGCGGTCGCCGCGGCGTTCGCGGTCGCGGCGCTGCTCATGGCCGGCGTCGGCGCGTTCCCCTCGGGCTCACCGCTTCATTACCCCGTCGCGGTCGGCCTCTATCTCGCGATCACGGTCGTGCTGGCGACGGACGGCCTCGGGCGGCGCGCGACGGCGGCCGGGCGCCTCTCGGGGGTCGCGGCCGCGGTCCACCTCGTACAGTGGTCGCTCTACGTCGAGGGCGTGCGCCTCGGCCCGGGACTAGCGATCCCGGAACTCGTCGGCGCGGCGCTGTTGGCCGCGTGGGTGATCGCCGGGTCACCGGTCGCGCCGGTCGACTCGTGGCAGGAAACTGACGAGTGACGGAGCAATCAAGCCGATCGCGCCTGTGCGTCGAGCAATGACCACCGGCGCGACCGGGCGAGCGCGCTCGCTCCCGGAGGAGACGGCAGCGTTGGTCGACCGACACGAGCGGATCCGCGCGGCTCGCGACGGCGAGTTCGCGGCCGCGAAGGCCCTCGTGTCCGAACTGGGCGCGCACGTTCGCGACGACCACGCGACGGTCGGGATCTGGACGCCGGGCCTCGTGGAACACGACGTGCCGGCCGGAGCGGTCGCTCTGGAGGTGCTGACCCCGCCGGCCGACGCCGACCCCGGGGAGACGGCCCCGCGCGAGGTGTCGTTCGAGCGCTCGCTCGTCGAGACGCGGCGCGCCGGCGAGGTGACCTACGCCGCCGTCGAGGGGATGGCCGCCGGCACCCGCGACCGCCTCGGCTCGCTGTACCAGCTGGTGTACGACCCCGCCGACGCCGGGAGCGACGCGGCGCCCGCCGACCTCCCCGGGGAGGTCGGCGAGGACGGCCTCGCGACGGTGCAGGACCCGCTGGCCGACTCCGTCCCGTTCGGCGCGTTCGCGCCGGCGGAGCTGTACGACCGGGGCCGCCTCGACCGCGAGCGCGAGGACCGCGAGTACTTCGACGCGCTCGGCACCGACGCCGAGCGCGTCGCCACGAGCGCCGACGACGGCCTGCCGCGCGTCGACCCGGCGACGAGCATGGTCGAGATCCACCCCGGCACCGCGACCGCGGCGGGGTCGCTCGCCGGCCTCGCCGAGTTCGTCGCGGGCATCGGCGACAAGCGGCGCGCTGGCGAGCCGCTGACCCCGTTCGAGGAGACGGTCGCCGGCTACGACGCCGTCCAGCTGATGCCGGTCGAGCCGCTGACGGAGCGCTCGGACGCGGCCGGGAGCTGGCGGGGGCTCTCCCGCGACGGCGACGCGGCGACCGCGACGGTCGCGCGCCCGGACAAGGTGAACTGGGGGTACGACGTCGTCGTCCGCGGGTTCGGCGCGCCGTGTCCGTCGGTCCTGGAGTCGGGGCGCCCCGACGAGCTGGTCGACTTCATCGCCGCCTGTCACGGGCTCCCCGAGCCCGTGAAGGTCGTCTTCGACGTGGCGCTCGGACACGCCGACGACGGCGGCCTCCGGCTGCTCCCGGACCGCTTCTTCCACGGGCCGGGGATGTACGGCCAACACCTGAACTACCTCGACCCCATGGTCCGCGCGCACGTGCTCGACCTCCAGCGCCGGAAGATGGACTGGGGGGCCGACGGCATCCGCGTCGACGGCGCACAGGACTTTCGCAACTACAACCCCGAGACCGACGAGATGGAGCACGACGACGCGTTCCTCGCGGAGATGGACGCCGTCACCCAGGAGGTGGCGGGCACGGAGTACCGGCCGTGGCTGATATACGAGGACGGCCGCCCGTGGCCGCGCCACGACTGGGAGCTCGCCTCCACCTACCGGACGCTCATCGAGCGGCACCCCCACTCGTTCCAGTGGTCGCCGATCACGTTCGCGCACAACAAGCCCGCGATGCTCACCTTCTGGGCGAGCAAGTGGTGGCGCGTCCGCGAGGTCGCGGCGATGGGGCGCAACTGGGTCACGGGCGTCGCGAACCACGACACCGTTCGGCGCGGGACGCAGGTGGACGTGCCCGAGTCGTGGGAGGGCGACCCGATCAACCGCTACCTCGGAGACTCACCGCCCGAGATCATTGACCGCGCGTACGACAACCCCGCGACGAACGCCTTGCTGCACTGCCTGCTGCCGGGCGTCCCGATGGACTTCTTGAACGCCAACGCGCGCGGTCCGTGGGGGTTCGTCCGCGACACGGACGCCGAGTGGAACGTGAAGGTCGTCGCCGACGAGCACAACCTCCTCGACTGGCAGGTGCGCCCCGAGCACTACGCGGCCGACGAGCACTTCCGGCGGCTGAAGGCGCTCGGCTTCGAGACGCGCGGCGACCTCGACGCGTTCGTGAAGGCGCTGGCGGCGACGGTCGACCCGACCGACTACGACCGCGAGACGATGGCGGCGATGCTGTCGCAGTTGGACCTCGCGGTCGACCCGGACCCCGAGTTCCTGGACGCGTTCGCGGACGCGTGGATGCGCGACGTGGCGGACTTCGCGACCCTCTCGCACTGGCGCGACGCGCAAGCGGGCGAGCGGACCGGCTTCGCCCGTCGCGTCCGCGAGTTCCGACAGGCCCGACCGTGGCTCCGCGAGTCGATGGCGCTGCCGGACGCCCCGGAGGTCGACGCCGACGTGACCGCCGACCGGGCGGCGACGGACCGCTTCGGCTACCGCGAGCCGACCGACGGCTCGGTTCTCTACTACGGCCTCCGCGAGTCCCCGGACGGCGGGGAGCGCGTGCTGTTCGTCGGCAACATGGAGGGAGCCGCCGCGAGCGTCACGCCCGGTGAGCTGTTCGACGACGTCGACCCGGACCCGGCCGCCTTCGACGCGGCGCTCGTCGCCCCGGACGTCGAGGCTCGCCGCGACTCGGCGCCGGCGGTCGACCGGCCCGTCCGCCTGGCGACCGGCGAGGCGGTCGTGTTCGTCGCCGACGTGGAGTGAGCGACGCGGCCGGGCGGCGACGGTTCCGACCGCCCCGCTCTCACGCGAACCGCCCGTTGAATCGGTTCACGGCGTCGTCGGTGCCGGCGACGACGAGCCTGTCGCCGTCGATCACTTTCGTGTCCGGGCCGACGTCCGTGAGGAGGTCGCCGTCGCGTTCGACAGCAACGACCGTGACGCCGGTCGCGGCGCGCACGTCCGCGCCCGCGAGGGTCCGCCCCTCCAGCCGCGGCGCCGCCGTCCGCACGAGGTCCACCTGCGTCTCGGGTCGGAGCACCTCCTCGTCGAGCAGGTGCGAGGCGAGCAGGCGGCCGGAGACCGTCGACAGCGAGAGGACGTAGTCGGCGCCCGCGCGGTACAGCTTCCGCACCGAGTCGGCGTCGTTCGCGCGGGCGATCACCTCCGCGTGGGGCGCGACCTGTCGCACCGCGAGCGTGGCGAAGATCGTCGTGGTGTCGGAGTCGAGTGCGATCACGACCGCCCGGGCGTCGTCGACCCCCGCGGCCTCCAGCGTCTCGCGGTGTGTCGCGTCGCCGACGATGTCGACGCCCGGGGCGTCCGCCTCGTCGACGACGACCACCTCGTCGCGGGGGCGAAGCTCCTCGGCGGCGCTGTGTCCGACCATCCCGTACCCGGCGACGATGACGCGCCCGCGCCGCCGCCGTCGGGTCTCCGACAGCGTGAGTTCCTTCAGCGACTCGAGCTCCGACTCGCCGCCGACGACGAGCAGCACGGTGTGCTCGTCGATGAGGCGGTCGGGCCGCGGCGGCGACTCGAACTCGCCGGCGTCCCATGCGCCGAGGACGTTCGCGCCGGTGCGCTCGCGGATCGCCGACTCGCCGACCGTGTCGCCCACCAGGGGGCTGCCGCTGTGGACGAGCAGCTCGGCGACCTGGAAGTCCTCGCCGATTTCGACGCCGTCGCCCAGCTCGTCAGCGACGCTGGTCGTCGCCTTCGCGCCGAGGCTCTCGCCGAGCAGCCGCCGCGGCGACAGCACGCGGTCGGCGCCGGCGTAGCGGTGGTAGTCGGCCACGTCCTCGTCTTCGACGAGGCTGACGACGCGCAGCGCCTCAGAGCACTCGCGCGCCGAGAGGACGACGCTCGCGTTCGTCTCGTCGTCCGCGTCCGCGACGAGCGCCCGCGCCGACCCGACGTTGGCGCGTTCCAAGGTCTCGACCGCTTCGGGATCGCCGTGGACGACCTCGTGGTCGGCCGCGAGGTCGACCGCGCGGTCGGCGTCGGGGACCACGACCACGTACGGCTGGTCGCGCGAACGCAGCTCTCGGACCAGCGTCTCCCCGCGCGGGGTGAACTCGCAGATGACGACGTGGTCCGTCAGGGTCGTCGTCCGCGGCGGCGAACTCGTCAGTGCCTCGTTCACCAGCGGGACGACGACCGCCGGCAGCGCGAGGAAGATCAGCCCGACCCCCGCCAACTGCATCGCGGCCATCAACACGAGCATCTCGTCGGAGCTCCACCGGTCGGCGTCGAGCCCGAACCCGGTCGTGGTGAACGTCTCCACGACAACGTACAGCGAGTGGATGTAGTCGACCTGCTCGCCCTCGAACGTCGCGAACCCCCACTGGTAGACGAACGCGAGGAGGAGCATCACGCCGAACGCGCCCAGCAGGTACTCGGTCGCTCGGCGGATCGCCGAAACCATACCCCGCCTTCCGCGGCGGGTGAATTAAACACCACGCACGCGGACCGCTGGACGTGACGGACCCCCTTCGAGACGGCGGCACCGACCGCCGCCGGAGTCATGGTTCGCCGACCGTCGGCGGCGTGATGGGGGCGCCGCCCGTGAACTGATGAGCCTCGGCATCGAAGCGCGGGCCGTGCGCGAAGTCACCCTCGACGGGACCGGGCCGCTCCGGCTGGACGAAGACGACATCGACGAGGAGTACGGCGACATCGCGGTGTGCCGGTGCGGACTCAGCGAGGAGTTCCCGCTGTGCGACGGCTCTCACCGGCGAACCGATGGAGAAGCGGCGGGGGTCCGATACAAGTACGTCGACGGCGAACGGCGTCGGGTCGAGGAAATCCGACTCGTGGCGGCGGAAGACGACACGGAGTAGTCGAGACGAGACCGGCGCCGCGATCGATTACGCGCCGACCTCAGCGCCAACGTACAGCGCGACGACGAGGAAGATCCAGACGGCGTCGACGAAGTGCCAGTACATCGAGGCCGTCGTCACGGAGACGTGGCGGTCGGCGGAGTACTGGCCCTGGAGGGCGCGGACGAAGACGATGGTGAGCAGCACCGCGCCCATCGAGACGTGCAGCCCGTGGAGCCCGGTGAGACCGTAGAATGCCGAGCCGAACAGCCCGGAGGTGAGCGTGAACTCTTCGTGAACGATGAACTCGTAGTACTCGTACACCTGGCCGCCGATGAACACGACCCCGAGCAGGAGGGTGACGGCGAGCCAGCCGAGGAACTTCTTGCGGTCGTTCCGTCGGATCGCGCCGTGAGCGAAGTGGAGCGTCACCGACGAGACGATCAGGAGCGTGGTGTTGATGATCACCAGCGATCCGAGCAGGTGGGGGAGGTCGGCGGCGACCTCGGCCCACGCGTTCTGCGAGCGGATGAAAAAGAAGTAGGTGAAGCCGGCGCTGAAGGTTGCGATCTCCGAGCCGAGGAACGCGATCATCCCCCACCGGAGCTTGCTCGCGCTGTGTTCGTCGGCGCCGCGCTCCCAGAAGTGCGTGACGAACGCGTGGTACATCCACCCGTATATCCCGACGAGGAACAGGCCGATGCTCCCGACCAGCACGCCGGGGCCGACCATCGGCCCGACGATGTTCCGCTCGCCGACGGACATGAGGTACAGCGCCGCACCGATGTAGATCCCCGCCCCGCCCAGCGCCGTGACGAACGGCCACCACGAGGCCTCCCCGAACCCGCGCGGCCAGTCCTCGACCGCGGGGAGGTGGTGCCCCTCGTCGTGGGCGTCTTCCGTTTCTGTAGCCATGCGCGCCGGTAGCCGACGCGGAGACAAAAATCCTCCCACCTGCGTCGGCGAGCGCGGGGTCGACGATCGGACGACGGCGGCCGACAGATCCCGTCGCATCCGCGACGCCGGCCGCGGTAGGTTCCGCGAACGGCCGACACACATACTACGATACGTGACGAGATACCATTGTATGCCGGAGTGTAGGAACTGCAGTTCGTTCGTCACCGAACGGTACGTCAGGGTGTTCGCGCCCGAAGGGATGAGCAACGTCCGCGTTTGCCCCGCCTGCGAGGACATGGTGCGCGAGGGTGCAGACGTGCGAGAAGCCCGATCGAAGCGAGTGTAGCCTGCGAGAGACAGTTCTTCGCTACCTTGACAGGCCCCCAATCGCCGGTGGAGTTTTTATTGGCGGGCGTTGCCGTCCGGTGATGGCGCTGTACGACACCGCTCTCGGCGCGCTCGACCGAGACAGCGCCGACGTTCCGTCACGCGCACGCTTGATCGGCGTCCCGGCGGAGTCGCCGCGTCGGCTACGCGCGGTCGTCGACGAGGTTCGCCCGGCGCTGGCGCCGCCGCCGGCGCTCCTCGACGACCACGCGGACGCCGCGGCCGCCTTTCGGATCGACGGCCTGTGCGAGTCCGGCGCGCACAACGCCGCGTGGGACCGCGTCGACTTCGCCGAGCGCTACCGCGACCACCTCGCGACCGACCCCGACGCCCAGACCACGGTCGACGCGCTGCGCGCGGATCTGGCCGCCGGCGATGACCTCGCGCTCGTCGGTCCCGAGTCCACCGACGAACTGCGCAGCCACCGGACGGTCCTTCGGGCGGTGCTGACAGACGAGGAGGGGGGGCCCGACGCCGACACCGATCGCAGCGGCGGGACGGCCGACTGACCGCGGCGGCGACCCGACCGTCGCAGCCGCCGCCCCCGCGACGGTTTCGCAAGCTACTCGGCCGCCCGCTCTCAACTGCGAGTGATGGATCGCCACTCACGCAGCGCGCGCGTCGTCCGCCGCGCGGTTCCGCTGGCGTCGGCAGCGCTGGCCGCGCTCGCGAGCGCGTCGCGCGCCGCCGCGCACGCCGGCGGCGTTCGCAGCGCGACGCGCGAGACGGTGACGGTGCCGACGTGGCTGTTTCTCGCCACCGGCGGCGCCGTCGTTGGCGCCTCCTTCCTCCTCGCGTCGGCGGTCACCGACCGCGCGTACATCCGCCGGATCGACACGTGGGGGCGCGCGCTCCCCGACGCCGGCCGCGCCGCCCGAGTACTCGCGAGAGGCATCGGGGTCGCTGCTCTCCTCATCACGGTCGTCGCCGGGCTGTTCGGTCCTGTTGCGCCCACCGAGAACGCGGCCGTCCTGATCGTGTGGGTCGGCTGGTGGGCGGCGTTCGTCCTCTCGGCGTACCTCCTCGGCAACGCCTGGCCCGCGGTCGACCCGTTCCGGGCGATCGCCGGCGCGCTCCCCTCGCTCGACCGCCCGTACCCCGAGCGGCTCGGCTCGTGGCCGGCGACCGCCGGCCTGCTCGCGCTCGTGTACCTCGAGGTCGTGACGCCGATGGCCGACGACCCGCGGCTGCTCACCGGCCTCGTGCTCGCGTACCTCGGCGTCTCTGTCGCCGGGAGCGTCGTCTTCGGCGCCGACGACTGGTTCGTCAGCGCCGACCCGGTCTCGCGGTTGCTGGCCGCCTACGGGCGGGTCGCGCCGGTCGCGCGCGCCGACGACGGCGGCCTCCGACTCCGGCTGCCCGGAATGGCGCTGACCGACGCCGAGTGGATCGACGGCCGCGACGACATCGGGTTCGTCGTCGCGGTCGTGTTCGTCACCACCTACGACGGCTTCGTCGGCACCGCCGCCTGGGCCGGCGTCGCGCGCCCGCTCGTCGAGGCCGGTGCGCCCGCCCTGCTCGTCTATCTGCTCGCGATGCTGGTCGGGTACGGCCTGTTCCTCGCGCTGTACCTCGTGTCGGCGCGCGCGGCCCGCCGGACGGCCGACACCTTCCTCGCGCCCGGCGAACTCGCCCGGCGGTTCGCCCCGTCGCTGCTCGCGATCGCCGCCGGCTACCACCTCGCGCACAACCTCGCGACGGCGCTGTCGCTGTCGCCGACGCTGGCGGTCGTGCTCACGTCGCCGCTGTCGCCGCCGGCGACGATCCCGGTGTTGCTCGTGCCCGGGTGGGTCGGCGGCGTCGGCGTCGCGGCGGTGTTGGGCGGACACCTGCTCGCCGTCTGGGTCGCTCACGCGACCGCGTACGACCTGTTCCCCGACCGACTGCAGGCGGTCCGGAGCCAGTACGGCGTCACCGTCGCGATGGTGGCGTACACGATGGCGAGCCTGTGGATCGTCTCGCGTCCCGGAGGTGCGCCCCCCTTCGTATGAGCCGCGACGACGCTTCCGCCGACGCGGCCTCCCGCGCCGTCGACGCGACCTCTCGCGCCGCCGACGCGACCGCATCCGAGACGGGCGACTCCGGCGCGGCTGCGAGCGCGCCCGCCACCGGCGCGCGCGGCCGACCGGCCGCGCCGTACGACGTTCCGCCGGGCGCGACCGCGTTCACCTGCTCGCGCTGCGGTCGCCCGTTCGCCCGCGAGCGCCACCGCGACCTCCACCTCGGCCAGGTCCACGCCGAGCTCGACGGCGACGAGCGCGCCGCCTACGAGGCCGCTCGCGACGAGGAGGCCGACGACCTCCGACGATTCCGAATCGTCTCGCTGGGCATGCTGGTTGCCCTCTACTTCGGCTTCCTCTTCTTGTACGCCGTCGCCGGGTGAGTCGGCGGGAGCCGACGCCTCCCGAACCTGTCAGATCAGCACACGAGCGCGTCGGACGGCTGTCCGACCAGGCGGAAGGTATTTGCGTCGGACGCAGCGATGTACCGCCGATGGACGGCGAAACAGTCGAAACGGTGACCGGATGGGGGTCCGAGCCGCTCTCGGGGGGGATCAACGGGCTCCGCACGTTGCAGTCCCGGGAGTTCACCGGGGCGGTCACCGAGGGACACGCGTGGCTGTTCATGTTGAACGGTCGCGTGGTCGGCGTGTTCGACGGGTCGCTGGACTCGTTTGCGGACGCCGACGGCACCGCATACGTCGCGCCCGACCCGTCGCTGCCGCTGTTGTTCGCGATGCGCGAGCGCGGCGGAGAGACGAAGGCGCGCTACTACACCAACGACACGGCTCTGTCGGCCGCGGACGCGAAACTCTCCTCGGGGAAGTTCACCGGCTACGTCGAGCTGTCGGAGAACGTCCTCTCGGGCGATTACTACGCGGTCTACTACGGCGGTCGCCGCCTCGCGTGCGCGTTCGTCGGCACCGGCGAGCAGAAGCAGGTGCTCACCGACGACGAGGCGTTCGAGGCGGCCGACGACGAGGTCGGCATCTACGAGGTCGTCGCCGTCGACATCGACGTCGTCGACATCCCCGACCCGGAGCCTGAGCCGGAACCGGAGCCGACTCTGATGCCCGACGACGGGACGACGGGATCGATCGGGGGCGCGGACGACGGCACGGGCAACGGCTCCAGTGCGGGCGACGACGACCAGCCCGGAGGCGACTCGCCAACGAGCGTCACGTTCGGCGGCGCCGGCGGATCGACCGACGCCGGCGGATCGACCGACGCCGACGAGTCCGCGGCGACCGCGTCCGCCGCTGACGCGAGCGAGGACGCAGCTCCCCCGGACACCGCGGCGACGGAGTCCGGCGCAGCGGACGCGACGGCCGAACCGGATGCGGCGGCGGAGTCAGACGCGGCGACTGCGACCGCAGACGCCGGCGGCCCGACCGCCGAAGCGCCGGCGGACAGCGATGCGACGCAGGGGCGGATGCGGCCGACCGGCGACCCCGCCGACGGCGACGGCACCGAAAACGAGACCGCGCCGGTCGAGTCCGCTCCGGTCGACTCCGGCCGGTCCGTGTCGTCGCGACCGGCGGAACCGCCACGGAACGCCGCAGGCGACGACGAGTCTGACGGCGACGGCGACGGCGACCCGTTCTCCGCCGAAGAGCAGTGGCGCGAGACCAGAGCGATCCCGTCTCTCGACCCGTCTCGAACGGCGACGGGCGACGCCGATAGAACGCCGGCGAGCGGGTCGGCGGGCGCCGACTCCCGTCGTCGCCGTGATCGGTCGGCCCGCGACCGCCCCTCGGACGCGACCGGCCCGTCGGGGGCTCGCGGTGAGGCATCCTCCGCCGCCGACAGCGACGCCGACGGCCGTGATCGGCGCTCCCCGGACCGGGATGGCGGCCCGGCCGCTCGCGACGAGGGAGCCGGCACCGACGACGAGCCCGCGGCCGCGCGCGAGGCGCTGGCGACGGCCCGCGCCGAGCGCGACCGAGCTATCGAGGGCGCTCGCGAAGCGCGCGACAAGCTGGAGTCGAACGAGAGCGAACTCGCTCGACTCCGCGAGGAGAACGACCGTCTCACCGAGCGGGTCGAAGCGCTGGAGTCGCAGCTCGCGGAGGCGCGCGAGGAGCTGTCGGCCGCGCGCGAACACACCGAGGGCGGCGGCGGAGACGGGGATGACGCACCCGCCCGGACGGTCCCCGCCGACCGAGCGCTGGCGGGGACGAACCTGTTCGTCCGCTACGACTCGAAGGGCGGGGCGACGCTGGCGAAGGCGCACGCCGGTGGCACGAGTCGCTCGGACGTGAACGACAACCTCCGTCTGGAGGTCCACACCGACTTCGAGGCCGACGACGCGGTCGTCGACGGACGGCCGTTCCGGGAGTTCCTCACCGGCACCATCGAGTACGGGTTCGTCGAGTGGGCGGTGCGAGAGCTGTTGTACGAGATCCAAAGTACCGGCAACGAGTCGGCGCTTCGCGACCTGTTCGACGCCATCCCGGACGTCGACCGCGCGGAGCTGAACGGCACCGTCGCGCTCGACGGCGAGGACGGCGCGACCGAGCACACCTTCGACGTGGTGTTGCGCGACCGGATGGGCAACCCGCTGTTGGTGGCCGACGTGACCGAGGGTCGCGACGCGACCACCGAGTCGATGCTGGACGGGCTCGTGGGCGACGCGAGCGCGGTCGCCGACGCCGACGACCACCTCGCGGCCGGCTTCTACGTCACCGCGTCGTTCTTCGAGCCCGGCGCGCTGGAGGCGGCCGCGGACGCGACGGGGGGCGGGCTGCTCTCGCGCGGCAAGCGCAAGAGCTTCGTGAAGCTCTCGCGCAAGCGGGGCTTTCACCTCTGCCTGGTCGAGTCGCGCGAGGGAGAGTTCCACGTGAACGTCCCCGAGCTGTAGGCGAGCCGCTCGGGGCGCCGCCGACCGGTCTCCGGCCGCGCGGCTCGGCGCCGCGACGAACGTGAGAAGAGAGACGGATCGACCACTCGTAGACCGCAGCGAGCGTCCGCTAGATCCGTGATCGGGCGCAGATCAGCCTTCCAGTTCTGGCGCGTCCTCGATCCGCATGCCGCCGATCTTGTCGACGATCTCGTCGATCTTGCCGTCGAGTTCGTCGACGAACTCGGCGGTTCGCTCGGTCGTGATCGCGCCCTGACTGGACGGCTCGATGAGGTTCTCCTCCTCGAGCACGCGCAGCGAGTAGCGGACCTTGTGGTGGGGGTATCCCGTCTCGTTGGACATCTTCACGATCCCGATCGGTTCGTTCTCGATGACCATTCGGAGGACTTGGAGGTGCCGCTCCAGCATATCGACCTCCTTCTCTAGTCTGTCTATCATGGCACGTGTTAACTCGTCCGTCCACCTTTTAAAAGTTCTCCTCCCGGCCGGGATCAGGTTCCCGGACCGTCACGATGTCGGGCGGTTCTCGATGCCAACTCCGGTGTGGGTGTGGTTAACGGTTACGCCCGCGGGTCGCGGCTGTGATGCGTGGACTCGGATACCGCCGATATCTGCCGTCGATCGATATCCACACCTGTGGATCATCTCCGCAAACGGACCGTAATCGGTTTACCGCCCGGCGCGGAACCGACGCCCGGTATGACTGTCACCATCGTCGGATCCCAGCTCGGGGACGAGGGCAAGGGCGCCCTCGTCGACCTGTGGGGCGGGGACGCCGACGTCGTCGTGCGGTATCAGGGCGGCGACAACGCCGGCCACACGGTCGTCGAGGGCGGCGAGGAGTACGCACTTTCGCTGGTGCCCTCCGGCGCCGTCCGCGGCAAGGTCGGCGTGCTCGGCAACGGCTGCGTCGTGAACCCGCGGACGCTCTTCGAGGAGATCGGGACGCTGCGCGAGCGCGGGCTCGACCCGGACGTGCGCGTCGCCAAGCGCGCACACGTTATCATGCCGTATCACCGACGCCTCGACGGCATCGAGGAGGAGGCCAAGGCCGACTCCGACTCCGGCGTCGAGGTCGGCACCACCGGCCGCGGGATCGGTCCCACCTACGAAGACAAGGCGGGCCGCCGCGGCGTCCGTATCGGCGACCTACTCGACCCGGACGCGCTGTGCGACCGGCTGGAGTACGTCGTCCCGCAGAAGCGCGCGCTCGTCGAGGACGTGTACGGACTCGACGCCGGCGAGGCGTTCGACGTCGACGCGCTCCACGAGGAGTACGCCGAGTTCGGTCGCCGCCTCCGCGAGGAGCGGATGACCGTCAACTGCTCCGACTTCCTGTACGAGCGCCGCGCGGCCGGGGAGAACGTCATGTTCGAGGGCGCGCAGGGCACGCTCATCGACGTGGATCACGGGAGCTACCCGTACGTCACCTCCTCGAACCCGACCGCCGGCGGCGCCGCCACCGGCACCGGCGTCGGCCCGACCGTCACCGGCCGCGGCGAGGTCGTCGGCGTCGTGAAGGCGTACCTCTCGCGCGTCGGCGAGGGGCCGATGCCCACGGAACTCGACGGCGACGAGCGCGAGGAGGCGCTTGCCTCCGACATCCGCGAGAAGGGCGGCGAGTTCGGCACTGTCACCGGCCGGCCGCGCCGCATCGGCTGGCTCGACGTGCCGATGCTGCGCCACGCCACCCGCGTCAACGGCTACACCGGCATCGCCGTCAACCACCTCGACGTGCTCGCCGGGCTGGACGAGCTGAAGGTCGGCCACGCGTACGACCTCGACGGCGAAGAGCGCCTGTCCCTGCCGGCGACGACTGAGCGCTGGGCCGAGTGCGAGCCGGTGGTTCGCGAGTTCGAGCCCTGGGAGGCGTTCGACGCGACCGCCGTCGCCGAGGAGGAGTACGACGCGCTTCCGGCGGCGGCTCGCGAGTATCTGGAGTACCTGGAGGAGCAACTCGACACCCCCGTGTACGCCGTCGGCGTCGGGCCTGACCGCGAGCAGACGGTCGTGCGAACGAACCCCTGGGAGTGACGCGACCGCACGCCCGGGCGCCGCCGGCCGACCCCGATTCCGTCTCTCAGCCGTCGTCGGCGTCGCCGCCCGCCGCGACCGCTACAGCCGCCGCCGGACCTCACGGGTGGTCTCCTCGCGCACGCGCGTCTCCGCGCGGCGCATCGCCCGACGCGCCTCGTCGGTGAACTCCACGCGCATCTCCGGCAGCCCTCCGGCCAGGAGTCCGCCGACGCCGCCGAGCAGCTCGCCGGGGTCGATCGTCACCGCCAGCCGGAACGCGTCCGGGTAGCGGGCCATCGGCTCGGTGAACTCGAACCGCTCGTCGACGAACCGCAACGCTCGGTCGACCGTGAAGACGTCCGCGAGCGCGTTCCAGAAGTCGTCCTCGTCGCTGTCGAGCAGCGGCTCCACGTCCTCGACCAGTCTCCGCTGGCGGGCGAGCAGCGCGTCGCGGATCTCCTCGCTCCGGTCGTCCGAGAGGTCCGACCGCATCGCCAGCGCGTACGCGTCGTGCGCGAGGATCCGGTCGCGGTGCGCCTCGAACGGCTCCTCGGACTCGACGGCGTCGAGCGCGGCGTGAAACTCCGCGAGCACCCGGTCGCGGTAGTCGTCGAGTTCGGGTCGGACGACCCGGCGCTCGAGCAGTTCGTTGCGCTTGAGCAGCCGCTCGGTGACGCCCGGCGGTCTGTTCCCCCCGCGGAGCGCGTTCACGACGGAGAACTCCTCGTAGGTCGCCCGGACCGCGTCCTCGACGAACCGCTCGAACCCCTCCTCAACGGCGGCGCGCGTCATTACCGATCCTGAAGGCGGCGAGGTGGTAACTCCGTCGCCCGGTCGGGAAACGCATACCCGACTGTGGGCCCTGCATCCGGTATGCCCGATTCGACGGCGGCCGGTGCGCCCGCCCCGACGTTCTCCTTGCGCAATCTCGGCCCCGGCCCGGACCCGTACGGCCTCGCGGACGCCGCCACCGACAACGACGCCCTCCTGTTGCTGTTCCAGCGCGACTACCTCTGTGGCAACTGCCGGAAGCAGGTCGCCCGCGTGAAGACGCGGTACGAGGAGTTCGCGGCCGTCGACGCCGAGGTGGCGTCGGTGCTCCCCGAGTCGCCCGAGCGCACCCGCGACTGGCAGGAGTCGGTCGAGTTGCCGTACCCGGTGCTCGCGGACCCCGACGGCGAGACGAGCGACGCCTACGACCAGCCGGTTCGGTTCGGCGTCCTCGGCAACCTGTTCGACCTCGTCGGGCGGATGCCACTGGCGCTCGTCGTCGACCTCCGCGACGAACCGACCATCGCGTCCGCCTTCCCCGGAACGCGACCCGCCGACCGGCCGGCTATCGACGACCTCCTCGCGGCCTGTCGGGCCGTGACCGAGGGAGCGTCCGGCGGCTCCGACCCCGAGCGTGCGTAGGCGGCTCCGCGCACTGTGGCGGATGACCCGACCGTCACAGGTGCTGCTCATCGTCGTGGTGTACTGGCTCGGCGTCGCCATCGCACTCGCTCGCGGCGGGTCGTTCGACGCCGTCGCCGTCGCTGCCGGTGCGGGTGCGACCGTCGCGACGGCCGTCACGGTCCACTACGCCAACGAGTACGCCGACTACGACACCGACCGCCGAACCGAGCGCACGCCGTTTTCGGGTGGGAGCGGGGCGCTCGTCGACCTCGACGTGCCCGACCCACGGCGCTTCGCGTGGCGAGCGACGGTCGTCAGCGGCGTCGTCGCCGTCGCCGCCGTACTCGCGGTCGGCGCGGTCGGCGTCTCGCTGGCGACGCAGGCGTCGTTGCTCGCGGTGTTCGGCCTCGGGTGGGCGTACTCGCTCCCGCCGGTTCGGCTGATCGCTCGCGGGGTCGGTGAGGCGACGAACGTCCTCCTCGGCGCACTCGTGCTCCCGCTGGCGGGGTACGCGACGGTCGCCTCACCCGACGCGGTGGCGGTCCTCGCGTTGGCGCCGTTCGCGTGGCTGGTCGTCCCGAACCTCCTCGCGACCCACTACGCCGACCGCGAGGCCGACGCCGCGACGGGCAAGCGCACGCTCGCAGTTCGCCTCTCCGTCTCGCAGGTGCGGCGCTTGGGCGTCGTGTTCGCCGCGGGCTATCCCGTCCTCGTGGCCGTCGTCTCGCTCGTCGGTCTGTTCCCGTCCGTCGTCGTCGTCGCCCACGTGCTCGCAGTCCTGCCGGCCGCGTGGACCGCGCGGACGCTCACGCGGCGTCGCTCGCCGCTGCCCGCCGTCGCCGCGATGGTGACGCTGGCGGCGACGACTTCGCTCGCCTGGACGTGGACGTGGCTCGCGCACGCCTGAGTAATCCCCTTTGTGGTCGCGGCCCCACTACTGGTCGTGAATCACCCCGTCGAAGACGACGAGTCATCGGCCGCCGCCACTGACCCGCTCGTGGTGAGTCGCGCGTTGCTGGTCGGCGTCAAGCGCGGGGTGTCGGTCGAGGCGGAGCGTGCGTCGCTGGCGGCGCTTCCCGAATCGGCGTTGGACACGCTGGGGCCGGCCGAACGCCTCGCGTGCTGGCTCAACTGCTACAACGCCGCCGCCCAACTGCTCGCCGCCGACCGGCCCGCCCTCTACGAGTCGCGGCGGCGGTTCTTCGCCGCGGACGCGCTGACGGTCGCCGGCACGGCGCTGTCGCTCGACGACATCGAACACGGCCTGCTCCGCGGCCGCTCGAAGTATGGCCTCGGCTACCTCCCGCGCGTGCGTCCGTCGGCGTTCGAGCGCCGCCACCGCGTCGACTCGATCGAGCCTCGTGTCCACTTCGCGCTCAACTGCGCGGCGGCGTCGTGTCCCGCCATCGCCGCGTACTCGACCGACGTGGACGCCGAACTCGACGACGCGACGGCACTGTACCTCGACCGCACCGTCGAGTTCGACCCCGACGCCGGACCGTTCGGCCGTGGTGTCGTCCGCGTGCCGCGCCTGTGTCTGTGGTTCCGTGGTGACTTCGGCGGGGCCGCGGGGGTTCGGTCGCTGCTGCGCGAGTACGACCTGATCGATACGGACGACCGCCCGTGGGTCCGGTATCGAGGCTGGGACTGGACCCGACGAGTCGGGCGGTTCCGCGACGGCGAGGCGTGAGACTGCGGGACGGGGAACCCGCATACTTTTGGCCGGCCCGCGCAAGGTTTCGGGTAATGAAGGAGTCCCTGTTGGACATCGTCTGCTGTCCGCTCGACAAGCACGACCTCGACCTCGAGGTGACCGAGCGCGAGGCGGGCGAGGACGGCGAGATCACCGCGGGCACGCTCACCTGCACGGACTGCGGCGAGACGTACCCCATCGAGGACGGGATCCCGAACCTGCTGCCGCCGGACATGCGCGAGTAGGGATCGGACGCGCCGCCGCGAGCGATCCGCCCTCGCCGCGGCGACGAACTTTTTTACCGTGTCGACGGGAGGAGAACCCGTGTCGTCAGAGGCAGCCGTCCTGGGGGTGACGCTGAACCGCGACAGACTCAACGAGGTGACCGTGCCGGAGTCGTTCGCGACCGACGGGTCGTTCGCCGTCGAACTACGTAACGAGGGGGAGCCGGTCCATGTCCACCTGCGATTCGCCGGACCGCTCGCGGAGATCGCGTCGGTCACGCCGCCCAACCACTACGTCGACGGCGAGTCGACCCGCACGGTTCGGGTGTCCGTCGCGTCCGTCGACCCCGCGGTCGAGGGAGCGCTGTCGGTCATCGTGGGTCACGGCGCCGAGGAGGCGACCGTGCCGCTCCGGGTCGACCCGTCGGCGAGCGCGGACGACGGCGGGTCCGCGGGTGCCGAGGAGGCGGGCACCGATCCGGCCGGCGTCGGCTCGGCGACCGACGAGCGCATACGCGACGGCCGAGCGGGGTCGCCCTCGGCAAGCGCCGCCGGCGGACCGACGGGCGACCCGTCACAGGGTCCGGAGTCGGACGATCACGGCGACTGGGCATCGACTGCGGTCCTTCGGCCGATCGACGAGGGGATCGCGCGCGCTCGCGACGCCGCGCGCGCGGCGCTCAACGGCGAGGTCGACGTTCCCTCGCCGGAGCCGGGGACGATCGCGGTCGGCGCGCTCGCGGCCGCAGCGCTCGTCGGGGCGGGGATCGTCGCCACAACGCTCGACGGGCTCGCGGTCACGCTTGGAGTGGTCGCGGTGTGCGTGGCCGTGCTGGTCGCCGGGTTCCTGCTGCTCGGGTAGGACGGCTGGCGGCTGGTCCCTGGAGGCGACGCGGATCGGGTCTCGGGAGACGGGTCCAACCGTGTCAGAAGTCTTATTTAACGGCTTGTTCGACCACCATTCCGGGATGGGATTTCGCAGATGGCTCCTCATCGGGATGCTCGCCGGTGGCGGAGTGGCGCCGGTTCTGCAGGGGTTCTCGAAGAGCCTCCTCGAGAGCCTGAACGAGGACATGTTCGAAGCGATCCAGTTCTTCCGGTCTGTCGGCGTCTACGTCCCGACGTTTTCCACCGGCCAACTGGAGACGCTGGGTGCCCTTCTGGCAGCCCTGACGACGATCACGTGTGTCCTCCTCACTGGACTCGCGTTTCTAACAGGCAGTAGTTACACGGGCAAGTTCTTCTCTGGTGCGGGGGCCTTCCTCGGCGTTCACGCCGGATCGCTGATGATTGGACTGCCCGCCGGGTACGCGTTCACGTCGGTTCGATCGGCGATCGTGCTCGGTGTGTACTCGATTTTGGTGAGCTTGTTCGTGATCGTCGGCTCCGCAGTCGCGCTGTTCGGGCTGCGTCTGTGGATACGACTGTAAGCACGGCTCCGGGAGAACGCAGCGTCACCGGGTCGTCTCACGTGGGTCACAGAACGCGACCCTGCGGCGGGCTCGCCGCCCGGCCGGATCGAAGGCGTCTCCGCCGGTCTGTTGACGGAGGCGGGACCGATACGACACCCGGCCGCCAGCGTAGAATCGCCATCCGGACGAGACCGTTCGGTCGGCCTCTCGTGGCTACTCGGCTTCGTGGTGCTCCTCGGGATCGGTGGGAACCCCGCCGAGGTTGCCGTGGTCGTCGAACAGCTTCGCACGGAGGTAGCGCGTCCGGTAGCGGTTGGCGTCCTCGTACACGTCGGCCTCGCGGATCTCGTCGACCCGGCCGTCGGCGACCGCGTCGAGGACCCCCTCGATCTGCTCTTTCTCGCTGGGGGTGAGGCGGAACGTGTACTCGCGGGGCTCTTCTTCCTCCAACTTCGTCCACTTCCGACCGGCGGCGATCACGAGCGAGCACGGCTCCCGGCACGGGAACGCGCCCGTCCCGCCGTCGGCGGCGAGTTCGTCGTCCGCGCTGTACTGCCACTCCCGCCGCTTCACGCACTGGGAGTCGTCGCAGGCGGCCTCGGCGACCCACTCGACGGCCTCGCGGGGCAGCTCCGAGACGACCCCGTAGATGCCCGTCTGGCGGTCCGTCGTGTCCGTCCAGTGGTCGATGTCCAACTCCCCTCGCTGCTCGCGGTACCAGTTCGCGACCGTCGCGGGGTACAGCGTCTCGACGGTCTCGACTGCGTCGCGCCAGTCGAGGCCGTGGAATGCCCAGCCGGTCGGCATGTTCGCGCCGGTCTTCAGCGGGCGGTACATCCCGTCGTAGTCGTACTTCGCTAGTTCGCGGGCGCCGAGCGGGTCGTCGTGCCGCTCCAGGTCCGCGACCGCGCGGTCGGCGTCGTCGACGTGGCGCACGTCGTACCGCCGGGAGCCGTCGCCGTCGCCCGACAGCGTCGCCTCGATTCGGAGTTGGCCCCACTCGGTGACCATGCCGTCGCCGAGCGCTTCGTGGCGTGCGGCGGCGTCGTGCTCGTCGGCGGCCTCGGCGCGCCGGAGGAACGCGCGACGGGGCGAGTCGTGACGCTGCACCTCGCGCTCCCAGAAGTACCAGTTGGTGACGTACGGGCTCCCCTCGGCGTGGGCGTGAAGCTCGGACTCCGAGAGGCCGGTCGCCTCGTGTGCAGGGGTGGCGAAGGTGTAGCCACCGGCGTCTGCGGCCGCGCCATCCTCGGCGTCACCGCCGCCCTCGCGGGCGACGCGGAGGCCGTCGAACTCGACCCCGCCGTCGGCGTCGGCGGCCCTCAGGAGGGCGTCGAACTGTCTCGCGAGCATTCAGTCGTCCGCCCCCGGGGCGACGCGGGTCGTCTCGCGGACGGATTCGATGGCGGCGCCCACGTCGGCGCCGGCGTCGGCGGCGCGCTCCAGCACCACGTCGGCCATCAGCGACTCCGTGCCGACGGCGCCCGCGTACCAGACCCGGTGGCCGTCGACCGCGGCGGGCACGTCGTAGCCCGTGCGGTAGTCGTCGGTGAGCCCCATGTCCTCGGGGATGTCCTCTTGGGTGTGGAAGCCGTCGGAGATGAACAGCGGGACGACGACCACGTCCTCGACGGTGAAGTAGTCGGTCACGTCGTCCACCTCGGGCTCCTCGTCCATGTACAGCGCCTGCACCTCGTCGAAGCGGTCGAGGTCGCGCACGCGCTCGGCGTGGTACTCGATCGCCTTCGCGGAGTTCTCGTTGCGCTCGGTGCCGTGGCCGACGACGGCGAACCCGAAGCCCTCCCCCACGTCCGGGTCGTTCGTCACGCTCTCGGCGCGCCGTACCAGCACGTCCGTCATCGACCCGTGGGTGCCGACCGGCCCGCAGTAGTGGACGGTCTGGCCGGTGTCCGCGGCGGTGTAGGTGGCCACGTCCGCCGAGAGACCGTCGGAGTCCCAGTCGGCCACGTCCCAGTCGTCGAGGCGGAGTTCGCGGGGGATCACCTGCTCAGTGAAGTACCCCTCCGAGATGAACATCGGGACGACGTACACCTCGTCGGCCTCGCAGGTGCGCAACACCTCGCGGAGGCTCGGTTCCTCCTTCCAGAACCCCGTCCGGACCTCGTCGAACGCGCCGGCCGCGCGGATGGTGTCCGCGTGGTCGTAGGTGGGCGCGCTCGATCCGGGGTTCAGGTGCGACCCGTGGGCGACGATAACCAGCGCCTGACTCATGGACGAATCGAGGGCCGGAGCGACCTTATCGCCTTCGGCAGGAGAGGTACCCCGCCAGGGTCCGGCGCCGGGGTGGTAGAGGAGGGCGCGGACGATGGAGAGAGAGGCGCGTCAGCGGCGACCGCGACCCGACCGCTTCAGACCTCGACGCAGGCGCGGGTTCCGGGGAGACAGACCCGTCGGCGACGCCGGCGTCCGAGCCTGCTCCATGCGCCGGCCAGCACTGTCCGTCCGACCGCCGCCGCGACCGCGCCGGCCAGCGCCGCGCCGACCAGCGGGAACGCGAAGGCGACGAACGTCGCCAGCGCCGCCACAGACACCGCCACCGTCGGGCCGACCGATACGTCATCCGGGTCGGGAACCCCGCGGTCCCCGTGCAGTGGTCGTCTCATTGCAGCTGATCGATCGAATCCCACCCACTAAACGATACTCTGAATGATATTTTTGTCCCGCAGCTTACTGAACCCCGTTTCAGCCGGGGTCCAGCCCGCCCCCGCCCGCTCGGCCCCGTCCGGCCGCCCGACTCGTCCCGGCTCGACCACCCGACCTCCGGGAACCGCCGCCGTTATGCCCGACGCGGCCGCGACTCCGCGCATGACCGTCGCCGAGGAGACCCGCGCCGCCGTCCGCGAGCGACCGTTCCTGCACGACGCGCTCCGCGCCGGCGTCGTGAACTACGCGGCCGCCGCGGCGACGCTCGACATCGACGCCGACCGCGACGCGGTGGCGACGGCGCTGCGGCGGTTCGCGGACGACCTCGCCGCCGGCGCGGGGGGAACGACCGACGGCGACGTCGTGGACGCCCGGGTCACGATGGAGCGTGGGGTTGGTCGCGTCGACGGCGGGGGCGACGCCGGCAACGGGGCGGACGCAGCCGCCACCGACGGCGACGCCGTGGACCACGAGGCCCTGCTGTCGGTCGGCGACGCCGCGTTCGCCGTCGATGCCGGCGACGCGACGGCGGTCCTCGCCAGGGGGACCGTCGACGCGATCCACCTCGAGCGGGTCCTCGGACGGCTTCGGACCGCCGGTGTCCCCGTCGAGGCGGCCGGCGTGACGCCGTCGGCCCTGCTCGTCGTCGTGGGGCGCAGGGACGGGGCGACTGCCCTCCGCGTCGTCGAGACGGCCGTCGAGGGCGACGGCCCGCTCAACGCCTGACCCGATCCGATCTTCGACCGTTTAACACGGAGGACCGCGTAGCGGCGCCCGATATGGGTCTGTCCGTGACCAACACCCTGACGGGCGAACGGGAGGCGTTCGAGCCGGCAAGCGACGACGAGGTCCTGCTGTACGTCTGTGGGCTGACGGTCTCGGACGACGCGCACCTCGGGCACGCCCGGCTGTGGTTCCACGCCGACGTGCTCCACCGGTGGCTCGACCACCTCGGCTACGACGTGCACCACGTCGAGAACGTCACCGACGTGAACGAGAAGATCGCCGCGCGCGTCGGCGAGCGCGAGGAGTGGGACACCGAGGCCGACGTGGCCCGCCACTTCACCCGCGAGGTGATCGAGGACATGCGCGGGCTCAACCTCAAGCGCGCGGCGGTGTACCCCCGCGTCTCTGAGCACGTCCCCGAGATCGTCGCGCTCGTCGAGCGGCTGATCGAGTCGGGCCACGCCTACGAGGCCGACGGCTCGGTGTACTTCGACGTGACCAGCTTCGACGACTACGGCCACCTCTCGAACCAGCGCCCCGAGGAACTGGAGGCCAACGAGGGGGAAGACGAAGACGTGCTCGCCGAGAAGCGCCACCCGGCGGACTTCGCGCTGTGGAAGGCCGACGGGGTCGGCGCCGACGCCGTCCACGAGCACCGCAAACACGAGCACGAGGGCGACCTCCCGACGGGCCAGACGTGGGAATCCCCGTGGGGAGAGGGCCGCCCCGGCTGGCACATCGAGTGCTCGGCGATGTCGACGACGCACCTCGGCGACACCCTCGATGTCCACATGGGCGGGCGCGATCTGGTGTTCCCGCACCACGAGAACGAGGTCGCCCAGAGCGAGGCTGCGACGGGCCACACGTTCGCGCGCTACTGGCTCCACAACGGCCTGCTGGAGACAAAAGACGACAAGATGTCCTCCAGCCTCGGCAACTTCTTCACCGTCTCGGACGCGCTCGACGAGTTCGGGGTGAACGTCCTGCGCACGTTCTACCTCGGCGCGCAGTACCGCGGTGATCAGGTGTTCTCCGAGGACGCGATGCGCGAGGCCGAGGAGCGCTGGGAGCGCCTCGAACGCGGCTACGAGTCCGCCGTCGACGGCTGCGACTCCGTCGACGCCCGCGCGAAGGCGACCGACGACGACCTCCGCGGGGCGGTCGACGAGGCGCGCGAGACGTTCGTTGCGGCGATGAACGACGACCTGAACGTCCGCGAGGCGTTCGGCGCGCTGCTGGATCTGGCCGGTTCGGTACACCGGCACGTCGAGCGCGTCGACGACGGAGGCGACGGCGACGGTGACGCTGACGACACGGCGGCCGACGCCTACGACTACCGCGGCCTCCGCCGCGCGGTCGAGGCGTTCGAGGCGTTCGGCGGCGACGTGTTCGGGCTCGAACTCGGGGCCGAGGCCGGCGGCGACGTGGAGCTCGTCAGCGACCTCGCGGACCTGGTGCTCGACGTGCGCGAGGCCGAGCGCGAGGTGGGCAACTACGAGCGCGCCGACCGCCTCCGCGACGACTTGGAGGCGCTGGGGCTCACCGTCGAAGACGGCGACGACGGGCCGACGGTTCGCTTCTGATCGGCCGCGGGTCGGTCACTCATCGCCCCGTCGCTCGCGGGTCGGTCACTCGGGCGACTCGCCGTCAGCGCCCGCCTCCGCGTCGACCGATCCCTCGGCGTTCTCGAACGTCTCGGCGGACGCCGGCACGACGAGTACGGGGCGGTCCGCGGCCCGGAGGATCCGCTCGGCGACGGATCCGAGCACGACCCGGCGGACGCCCGTTCGGCCGTGGGTTCCGACGACGACGAGGTCCGCGTCGGCGTCTCGGGCGTACCCGCAGACCGCCCGGCTCGGCTCGCCCGCGATCATCTCGGCGTCGGCGTCGAGGCCGGCGTCCTCGGCGCGCTCCAGCACTCGATCGACCGCGTCGCCCGCTCGCTCGCTCAGCGCCCGCTTGACCGACTCGATCGTCTCGTTCGTGAGCACGCCGCCGCCGACGTTCGCGAGCGTCCGCGCCTCGTCGATCGCGCTGACGGCGGTGAGGCGCGCGCCCAGCGTCGCCGCGAGGTCGACGCCGATCCGCTCTGCCGGGACGACGGCGTCGCTGCCGTCGGTCGCGACCACGAGCCGGCTCTCGGACCCCCACTCGCGGCGCTCGCCGTCGCCGTGGACCACGAGCACCGGCACGTCCGCGGTGCGGACGATCGCCTCGGCGACCGACCCGAGGAGCACCCGCCGTGCGCCGCCCCGCCCGTGCGTGCCGACGACGACCACGTCCGCCCCGACCTCGTCGACGCACGCGAGCAGTTCGTCGGCCGGCACGCCCTCCCGGAGGGTCGCGACGGCGTCGACGCCGGCTTCCTCGGCCCGCGACGCGATCGATTTGACGCGTTCCTCCGCCTCCTCCCGGTGGTCCCTGAGGTCGGTGAGCTTCTGTCCGGTGGGGAAGGGGTTCACCACCGTGCAGGCGTGCAGCCTCGCGCCGGTGCCGGCGGCGAGCCCGATCGCCGCCTCGACGGCCGCGGCGGCCGGGTCGCTCCCGTCGGTGGCGACGACGATGTCCGAGAGTCGAGTGTCGTCCATACCCGAGTCTTGTCGCGATCGAAGAATAAAACCGCCGCCCGGGTTCGGGGGGGTTGGGCGGACCCCCGACTTCGCTCACTCCGTCGTGAACAGGGCAGTGTCCTCGGGGATCGCGAACAGTCCCATGCGGACGCCGCAGTCGAGCCACCCGTAGCCGTAGGAGTACGACGCCAGCGCGTTCACGGGATCGTCGGCCTCGCGGAAGTGCCGTCCGTCCTCGAGGTAGGAGACGGCCATCTCCTCGCACTCTTCGGCCATCCCGTACAGCGGCGTCCCCTCGGGGACGCACACTTCCGCCTCCTCCAGGGCGGACGCGAGCATCTCCCCGTAGCGGGTCGTCTTCTCGTCGAGATCGGCGGGCATGCGTGCGTCTGCGTGGCCGCCGCCCGTGAGGGTGTCGTTGTTCCTCACCCGCCGCTGATTCGTATTGTCTATTGTTTGCAATACTGTCGTTCGCAGTCCGAGCACGACAGCACAACCTACATACCCCGTTCGACCCTACCCGAAGCTAATGACAGACACCTCCGATATCGTCGAGCACCGCCCGCTGATCATCGCCGGGACCGGCGCGGCCGGGCTTACGGCGGCCATCTACGCGGCCCGCTCCAACAACGAGCCGCTCGTGTTCGAGGGCGACGAGCCCGGCGGACAGCTCACCCTCACCTCCGAGGTCGAGAACTTCCCGGGCTTTCCCGAGGGAATCAACGGCGCGGAGTTCATCAACAACGCCAAACAGCAGGCGACGCGCTTCGGCGCCGACGTGCAAAACGGCGTCGTCGAGCGCGTGGACGATTCCGAGCGCCCGTTCCGCGTCGAGCTCTCCAACGGCGACGTGTACACCGCCGACGCCGTCATCGCCGCCTCCGGCGCGTCCGCGCGGACGCTCGGCATCCCCGGGGAAGACGAGCTGATGGGCTTCGGGCTGTCGACGTGTGCGACGTGTGACGGCGCGTTTTTCCGCGGCGAGGATATGCTCGTCGTCGGCGGCGGCGACGCCGCGATGGAGGAGGCGAGCTTCCTGACGAAGTTCGCCGACACGGTGTACATCGCCCACCGCCGCGAGGAGTTCCGCGCGGAGGACTACTGGATCGACCGCGTGATGGACCACGTCGACGAGGGGAACATCGAGATCATGCGAAACACCGAGGTGACCGAGCTCCACGGGACGGCCGAGGCGGGCGTCGAGTCGGTCACCCTCGTGCGCAACCCGGAGGGACACCCGACCGACAAGCTCGACGATCCCGACACCGAGGAGTGGGAGTTCGAGGTCGGCGCGGTGTTCTACGCCATCGGCCACACGCCCAACACCGGCTACCTCGCCGACACGGGCGTTGAACTCGACGACGACGGCTACCTGCAGACCGTCGGCGGCACCGGCGGCGGCCAGACCGAAACCGGGGTGCCCGGGCTGTTCGGCGCCGGCGACGTGGTCGACTACCACTACCAGCAGGCCGTGACGGCCGCCGGGATGGGGAGCAAAGCGGCCATTGACGCCGACGACTACCTGGAGGACCTGAAGCGGGAGGCGGCGGCTCAGGCCGAGGAGGAGCCCGCGGCCGCAGACGACTAGAAACCTCTTTTCACCTCGGGTTTCCTCGCGGCCAGCTTCGCCGACCGCTGCGGGAACCGCTCGGCGAAAACTCGTTCATGCTGTCGAATTCGACGAATTCGACCGCTAATCAGACGCCGACGCCCGTCTGATGATGTCGTCAGAATGCGGAGCGTTCTGACTACTAACCAGAATCGCTCCGTGATTCTGGTGATGCCAAAGCCACTCGCTCGCCAGCCTTCGGCTGGCTCGCTCGCGGTATAATAACCTCCCCGACCGTGACGCAGTACCAGACCCACGGACCTTTATGTCCGGTAACCATCCGGAGAGCCATGGTTGGAACTGAAACCTACACGATCACCGGTCCGGACGGAGACAGCGACGAGGTCGACCTCCCCGAGGGGCTCGTCGACATGCTCGCCGAGCAGGGCGAAAATCCCAGCGAGGTCATCAGCGACGTGGTCCTCCAGGCGTTCGCCCAGCAGGCACACGCCATCGCCCACCACAGCGAGGGCGAGGCACCCCAGGACGTGCTCGACATCAACGAGAAGGCGGAGGAGCTGTTCGAGGAGCGCTTCGGCCAGAGCCTCTCGGATGCGATGGGCCACTCCCACTGAGCCGCTGATCCGGCCGCGGCCGACGTTCTTCCCGCTACACCGACGTGACCGACAGCAGCGGCACCATCGCCGCGACCCCGACGATGACGCCGGCGACGAGCTCGCGCTTCCCGTCGCCCGCGAGCCCATCGCCCAGCTCCAGCGCCTCCGGGATGAACTCCGTGAGCACGAGGTACACCATCGCCCCCGCGGCGAAGCCGAAGCCGATCGGAAGGAACCGCCGAGCCAGCGTGACGAAGTAGAAGGCGATCACCGCGCCGACCGGCTGCGGAAGGCTGGAGAACACCGCCCACCACACCATCTTCGGCGGCGACACGTCCATCGACCGAAGGGGGATCGACACCGCCACCCCCTCTGGGACGTTGTGGACCGAGATGGCGACTGTCATGAACACCGCCAGCAGCGGCACCGCAGTGCCGAACAGCACGACTCCGCCGGGCGTGTCGAACCCCAACTCCGCGAAGGAGACGCCGACGGCGACGCCCTCGGGGAAGCTGTGGACCGTGAGCACGCCGAGGATGAGCAGGAGCTTCCGGTAGTCGGCCTGCTCGTACTGCTTCGGGTGCACCTCTGCGCCCTCGATGACCTCGTGGGCGACGACGACGAGCAGGACACCCGCCAGCGCGCCGACGCCCAACTCCACGGGGCCGCCGTACGCGAGCCCCTCGCTCACCAGCCCGAACAGCGACGCGCCGAGCATGATCCCCGAGGCGAGCCCCCACAGGACCACGTTCCAGCGGTCGCCGATGTCGTCGACGAGCAAAAAGGGGATCGTGCCCAGCCCGGTCGCGAGGGCGGTTACTACCCCCGCGACGAAGACGAACACGTACGCGCCGGCGTCGACCATATCAGAGCTACCCGACCCGCGGAGTTAAGTTTCACGTCACTGACTATTTTCGGCCGACCGAAACCGACGGGACAGACGATCCCGAACACGTGCGGGAGATCGTCGGAGCCGTCAGTCGCGCGATCCTGCTCAGAAATCAGTCACTTCCCGGGGCTACGCCGTCTTCCAGTCGCGGTCGGTTCGGTTCAGACGCACGCAGCCGTCGTCGGTGACGACGACGAGGTCCTCGATCCGGACGCCGAACTCACCGGACAGGTAGATTCCGGGCTCGACGCTGAACACCATGCCCGGCTCCAGTTCTCGCTCGCCGCCCGAGCCGACGAACGGCTCCTCGTGCACGTCGAGACCGACGCCGTGGCCCGTCCGGTGGACGAACTCGTCGCCGTAGCCGGCCTCCTCGATGACCTCGCGGGCGGCGGCGTCGACCTCCTCTGTCGTGACGCCCGGCTCGCCCGCCTCGACGGCGGCCTCCTGCGCCTCGCGGACGACGCGGTGGACCTCGCGGAAGCCCTCGGACGGCTCGTCGTCGCCGAACACGAGCGTTCGGGTCTGATCTGAGGGATAGCCGTCGACGCGCGTGCCGAAGTCGAGGACGACGGGGTCGCCCGCCCCGATCACGCGGTCGCCGTGGGCGTGGTGGGGCATCGCGCCGTTCGGTCCGGAGCCGACGATGGTCTCGAAGGAGACGCCGGTGCCGCCGTGGGCCTCCAAGCGGTCCTCGATGCGGTGCGCGAGGTCGGTCTCCGTCATCCCGACGACCTCCTCGCCCCATTCGCGCAGGTCGCGGATCACCGCGTCGGCGGCCTCGCCCGCGCGGCGGAGGGCAGCGACCTCGGCGTCGTCCTTGGTCACGCGCAGGTCCCCGAGCACGTCGCCCGCGAGCCCGAACGTCGCGTCCGGGAGCACCTCGCGGAGGTCCTGCGTGAACCGGGCGTGCATGGTGTCGTCGACGAGGACGCGGGGCGAACCGCCGTGGCTGTCGTCGCCGTCGTCGTCGCGGCGGGTCAAGCCGAGGCCGTCCGCGACCGCCGCCAGCGCGGCGACGGGATCTTCGCCGTCGGCCCACGTGCGCACGTCGTTGACGGCGGCCTCGGCGCGCACCTGTTCGCCGGACAGTTCGGGGACGAGGAACACGGGGTCGCGATCGGGGGTGACGAACAGCAGGAAGTGGCGCTCGCTGGGGTGCTCGCTGTAGCCCGTGAGGTAGCGGAGGTTCGTGCTCGGGAACAAGACGAGCGCGTCGGCGTCGGCGGCGAGGCGGTCCCGGGCGGCGTCGAGTCGGCGGGCGTACGGGTCGTTGGAGGCGGACGAGGCGTCGGGGGCGGACGAGGCGTCGGAGGCGTCGGAACCGTTCATGCGCGACGGTTCCGTCGCCGCCGAATTGAACGCGTCGGAAAGGTCGCCTGCGGTCCGGGCTCGGAGCCGGTCGCCGACTCAGTCGCCGCGGACGAACCGGTCGTACGCCGACAGGAAATCCTCGTCGGACTCGGCGGTGCGCGCCCAGTCGGCGAGCCCGCGCTCCTCGTTGGTGCCGGGGATCAGGTTGTCGAGGGTGAACGCGACGACGCCGCCGACGCTGATGGCCGTCGACCCGACGACGAACACCGTGTCGGCGACCACATCGGTGCCGAGCACCGCGCCGAGGACCGGCACCGCGGCCATGCTCTGCGCGAAGAACGCTGCGCCGCCCATCCCGTCGGGCGCGGCGGCGGCGACGTTGCCGAAGTACTCGGGGACGAACAGTCCGGCGAACAGCGACACGCCGAGCACGAAGAGGTTCCGCTGGGAGTCCAGGTCGACGTACTTCAGGTTCGAGAGGCCGACGCCGACGATCTGGCCGAACATCGCGACGTAGAGACCGCCGACGACCGGGTCGGGAATGCTGGCGATGAGCGCGCCGAACGGGCCGAAGAAGCCGACCACGAGCATCGCCGCCGCGCCCACCTGCACGACGTACCGCGAGGCGACGCCGGTGAGCCCGATGGCGCCGATGTTCTCCGAGTAGGAGGTAGAGCCGCCGGCGCCCATCAGCCCGGCGAAGACGTTCGCGATCCCCTCCATCCCGATGCCGTGGGTGATGCGCTTCTCGGAGGGCGCGCCGACGCCTGAGAGCCGCGCGACTGCGTGGTAGTCGCCCAGCGACTCGATGATCGACGCGATCACGCCCGCGAGCATCCCGACGACGAAGCTCGCCGTCACCCGCGGGACGCCCCACTGGAGGGGGTAGATGGCGACCGCCAGCGGCGCCTCCGCGACCGGCCCGAGGTCGACGTAGCCGGGCGTGCCGGGCGCGTACACGCCCGCCGCAGACAGCGCGAGCGCGACGGCGTAGGCGACGACGATCCCCAAAAGCACCGGGAACAGCCGGAACGCCCGCGAGCGGTCGCCGAGGAACTGCGAGAAGGCGGCGATGAGGCCGAACGTGAGCAGCAGCAGCGGCCAGTTTTGCGTCGCGCTGGCGACCTGCGGGGCCGAGAACAGCGTCAGCCCGATGAGGACGATCACCGGCGCGATCACGACCGGGGAGACGTAACGGCGCAGGCGCCCCACCAGCCCGAGGTAGCCGATGGCGACTTCGAAGAGGGCGGCGACGACGATCGCTCCTTGCAACTGCAGCAGGGCGGCGCGCCACGCCGCCACCCCGCCGCCGGGCGGGTTCGCGACGACGACGCCGACGATCGCCAGCGCGGGCGCCAGCATCGAGAACGGCGCCCCCTGCACGATCGGGTAGCGGTTCCCGAGCGTCGTCTGTGCGAGCGTGGCGATCCCCGAGACGACGAAGAACGTCCCGACGAACCGCGGAACGAACTGGTCTGGCATCCCCATCGCGCCCGCGAGGATCAGCGGGACGGCGATGTTCGCCCCGACCATCGTCAGGTAGTGCTGGAGCCCCAGCCCCAGCGACTGGAGGAACGGCGGCCGGTCGTCGATCCCATAGGTGATGAGCGACGATCCGCCGTCGCCGCCGTCGGTGCGTGCGCGGTCCGCCGAGGCGGACGGGTCGCTCGGCGGATCCGTTCCGCCCTGGCTGGTATCCCCTGGCATCTCTGCCGAGTCGTTCGCAGTTTCGGACTTCACGCTGTCGCTCTCGGGACGAACGTGTCGACGGGACGACGACAGACGACCGCGACGACGGATGACCGGACGGACGGGTCGGCCTCGCCTTCGGCTACCGGTCGGTCAGGAACCGATCGACCGCCTCGCGCGTCGGAATCGCCGCCATCGCGCCCTGTGCGGTCGTCGCGCGGGCGCCGACGGCGTTGGCGAACCGCAGCGCCGCCCCCAGCGACGCCCCGCCGTCGAGCGCGTCGACGACGCCCGCGGTGAAGGCGTCGCCCGCGCCGGTCGTGTCGACCACGTCGGCGTCGAATCCCGGGTGTTCGGCGTGCCCCGCACCCCACGGGGCGCCGGCGGTCGAGCGGGCAGTCGCCCCCGCGGCGCCGCGGGTGATCACCGCGGTGTGTGGCCCGTCGGCGACGACGGCCGAGGCGAGCGCCTCTGCGGTCCCCTCGTAGCCGGCCGGTTCGAGGTCCTCCGCGGAGGCGACGAGCACGTCCACGTCGGGCAGCGCCCGCGCGAGCGTGTCGGTGTAATCGAACTCGCGCCACAGCGAGGGGCGCGCGTTCGGGTCGAACGAGACGGTCACGTCGGCGGGAACGCGCTCCAGCAGGTCGAAGACGGTCGAGCGGACCGGCTCGTGGGCCAACTCGACGCCGCCGACGTGGACCCAGTCGAGGTCGGTCAGCGCCGCGTCATCGACGGTCGCGGGGTCGAGGGCGGCGGCGGCCGTCCCCTCCAGGTACAGCGAGAACGACCGCTCGCCGTCGGCGTCGAGGGCCACGAGCGCGAGCCCCGTGGGCGCGTCCGGGTCGCGTTCGACGTACGCCTCCGGGATCGCCTCCTCGCGGAGCGTGTCCGCGAGGAAGTCGCCGAAGCCGTCGTCGCCGAGGCGGGTCCACAGCGCCGGCGCCTCGCCGAGGCGCGCGAGGCCGACCGCGACGTTCGCGGGCGCGCCGCCCGGATGGCGCACGTACGCGTCCGCGTCGCCGAGGTCGCCGGCGGCGGCCGCGGCGGGGTGGAGGTCGACGATGCACTCGCCGACGACGAGCCGGGTCATTCGTCTCCCTCTCGGTCGCTTCGATCGCTGCGAGCGGCCGCCAACAGCTCCTCGATCCGATCGCGGCTGTGCCCGAGGTACGCCGCGTCGCGGGTGAACACCTCCGCAGAGAGCGTCCCCGTCCAGTCGTCCGGCAGCGCGCCGAACAGCCGCTCGAAGTCGACGAATCCCGCGCCGATCGGGAGGTGCTCGTCGTCGGGGCCGCGCACGTCGTTGCAGTGGAAATGCGAGATCCGGTCGGCGCGCTCGTCGATCAGCGCCGCGATCCCGCCGTCGTCGCGGCCGTCGACGCGGGCGTGGCCGGTGTCGAGACACATCGACACGTCGGTCCGGTCGAGCAGTTCTCCGATCCGGTTCGTGTCGAACCGGCCGCGAGGGATGTTCTCGGCGACGATCTCGACGCCGCGGCCGGCGGCGTACGCGTCGAGGTGGCGGACCGACTCGACGATCGCGTCGCCGACCGTCTCGTCGTCATGTGCGGGCGCCCACGCGTCGGTGGTCGGGTGCAGCGTCGCCTTCGTCGCCCCGAGGTCGGCCGCGAGGTCGACGTGCGCCTCCAGCTCGGCGACGGCGCCCGAGCGGACGGCGTCGAAGGGGGAGCCGGGGTCGATCGACCCGAACGGGAGGTGGACGGTGCAGCCGATCCCGCGCTCCGCGAGCGCAGAGCGAAGGTCCTCGCGGCGCGGGGCGAGGCTGTTGCGGGCGCCGGCGCCGTCGAGCATCACCTCGACGTAGTCGTAGCCGCGGTCGGCGGCCGTCGCGACCGCCTCCAGCGGGTCCATTCCGAGTTGGGTGACGAACCCGACGTCGACGTTCATACCCACCGTACCACGCGTCGCCACTTCGACCCTCCGACCGCGGACGGCCGTCCCGGGAGTGCCGTCGACCCGCGGCCGCGTCGGCAGAACGCTGCGGCGGCCGTGGTCGGCTCAG
Source organism: Halobaculum gomorrense (assembly GCF_900129775.1). Classification (GTDB taxonomy): domain Archaea; phylum Halobacteriota; class Halobacteria; order Halobacteriales; family Haloferacaceae; genus Halobaculum; species Halobaculum gomorrense. Next base: position 495,442 of record NZ_FQWV01000002.1, read on the forward strand.
CTGTCGTCGCCGGTCGTCTCGCCCGGCGTCGACTCCCCGAGCGGTCGCCACTCGTCGGGGCCGCCGTCGGCGCGCTCGGCGCCGGCGGCGACCCCCCACGGGTCCATCTGGTCGAGCGCAGTCGGCGGATCCGCAGTCGGTTCGGCGGCGCGGAGGCACACGATCACGACCGTGCCGATGTCGTCGAGCGACTCGTGCGCCGGTTCGTCGGCCGCCGCGTCCCCGCCGTCGAGGAAGGCGAGCTCGCCGTCGACGCCGTCGACGATCCACCGGACCAGCCACAGGCCGAGCCCGCTGGCGTGGCGAAGCTGCGTCTCGTGGCCCGACTCCACGGCCGCGCGGTCCTCCTCGGGGATCCCAGGCCCGTCGTCGGCGATGCGGAGCTCGACCTCGTCGGAGCCGGCGGTGAGCCCGACCGCCACCCGCGCGCGCTCGCCGTCGTGGTGGCGCACGGCGTTCTCGACGACGTTCCACACGGCGGTTGCGAGCAGCTCGTCGGCGTACGCGGCCGCGTCTGCGTCGGCGTCGACGGTCACCGTGGCCGTCGGGAATCGCTCGCGGGCGCGGGCGGCCACCTCCTCGACGACGCGAGTCACGTCGACCGGTCGCCCGCCGTGGTCCGTCCGACGCAGCGTCTGGTCGACGCCGCGGACGCGGGTGCCCAGCGAGGCCAGCCGCTCGGCCGAGCGCTGGATCCGTTGTGCGTACTCGGCGGCGGCGTCGCCGGCGGTGGATTCGATCACGTCGGCGTAGCCGAGCACGACGTTCAGTTCGTTGCGCAGGTCGTGCCGGAGAACGCGCGTCAACACGCGGAGGCGCTGCTCGTAGCGGTCCCGCCGGGTCTCGTCGCGGAGGGTGAGCAAGTAGCCGCCGATGTGCGGGTCGTGAAAGCGGTTGACGCCGACGCCGTCGAGGATCCGCCAGCCGCCGTCGCGGTGTTCGACCCGGAACGAGACCCTGACGCGCTCGCCCGGCCGCCCGAGGCTCTCCGCGAACCGCTTTGCGACCGACCGGCGGTCGTCCGGGTGAATGTACTCGGTGAACTCGCCGCCGGTGACCTGCTCCGGATCGTATCCGAGCACGGTCTCCACGGCGGGGCTGACGTATTCGAGAACCCCGTCGGCGTCGGCGACCGCGACGATGTCCTCGGAGTGTTCGACGTACGAGCGGTAGCGCCGCTGGATCTCGGTCTGTTCGGTCACGTCGCGAAACACGAGGAGTCGGACCCCCTCGCGTCCGAGCGACTCGCAGGTCGCCTCGAAGTAGCGCGGCCCCGCGGCGCCATCGCCGAACACTCCGCCCGCCGGGGCGTCGTCGTCCCGCGGGTCGAGCACGATCTCCGCGTCCTCGCCGTCGAGGAGGTCCGTCTCGACGACGGCGTCGGGAAGCACGTGCGCGGCGTCCGACCCCACCCAGTCGTCGCCGAGGGCGAACGCCTCGCACGCGGCCGGATTCGTTTCGAGCACGCGCTCGTCCTCGTCGACCACGACGATGGCGTCGTCGAGTTCCGCGAACACCGTCTCGTGGGCGACGGCGGCCACGTCGAAGAGGTCGTACCTGGCCATCGCAAGCAGCAGCGCCAGGCTGACCGTCCCGAACGCCACGGGGGTCGCGTCGAACGGCGGCGCCCACGACGGCCGGAGGACGAACAGCGACGCGGTCGCGACCGGCACCGCGGTCCCGCCACAGAGCAGGGCCGCCTGCATCCGGTATGAGTCGGACGACCGCAGCGCCGCCCGGCCCAACAGCGAGACGAACACCACTCCCGCGAGCACGCCGTACGCGACGTGCGCGACGAGCACGGGACCGGGGTCGCCGACGAGCAGCGTCGCGCCGTAGGCCGTCCGCGCCTCGATGTCGGCGAAGAAGAGGCCGGCGGGATTCACCACGGCGATCGCCCCGACGAGCGCCGGCTCGACCGCGAGCGCGGCGACTCGCGGCGGCGTCAGCCACCCGCCGTGGCCCGCGTACGTGACCGCGAACAGCAGCGACGTCGTCACGACGGGGAGCGAGACGATCCACTTCAGTCGCGCCAGGTCGGCGGCCTGGGCTGTCGTCCCGGCCATCGTGTGGAGGCCGAACGTCGTCGCCCACACCGCGACGATTCCCAGCGTGACGGCGATGGCGCCGCCCGCGTGGTCCGTCCGCTCGCGAGTCCGGAGAAACGCGAGCGCCCCTGCCGCCGCCGACACCAACGCGGAGCCGAATGCGGCGGCGGCGAGCACGTCTGAAGCGTGGACCATTGCGAAGGGTGGATCCGGGTGACTGGAGTCCGATTATAAATTCGACTCCAGAATTATCAGATCGGATTGTCCGGCGTTCGACCTCGGACGCAGCTGTTTGGGCTGGCCGGACCCCGCTTACAGCCCGAGTTGCCGACCGATGATGAGGTGCTGGATTTCGCTGGTCCCGCTCGAGAGCCCTCGCTCGTTCGCTCCGCTCGCGGGTCGCGTGCGCTTCCCGCTCGCATCGCGGCCTCCCGCCGGTCGGCCGCGCGTCTCACTCGCTCGCCCTTTTCATGTCAAACAGGTTACAGTCCGAGTTGTCGACCGATAATGAGGTGCTGGATTTCGCTGGTCCCCTCGCCGATCTCCATCAGCTTCGCGTCGCGGTAGAACCGCTGGGGCGGGAAGTCGGTGGTGTAGCCGTAGCCGCCGTGGACCTGCACGGCGTCCTCGGCGACCTCGCGGGCGGCTTCGCTGGCGTCGAGCTTCGCGAGCGCGGACGCGCGCGTCACGTCGTCGCCGTCGTCGTACATCGTCGCGGCCTTGTGGGTGAGCAGGCGCGCGCGCTCGGTCTTGCGGTGCATGTCGACGACCATGTCGCGGACGGCGTCGAACGTCGAGATCGGCTTGCCGAACTGCTCGCGCTCGCCCGAGTACTCCTTGGCCGCCTCGTAGGCGCCCTGTGCGAGGCCGGTGGACAGTGCCGCGATGGAGATGCGGCCGCCCTCCAGCGTCTTCATCGTCTGGGTCCACCCCTCGCCCTCGGCCCCGAGCAGGCGGTCCTCGGGCACGCGCACGTCGTCGAGGCTGATCTCGCAGGTCGGCGAGCAGTTCAGCCCCATCTTGTCCCAGACGGTCGCGACCTCGAAGCCGTCGTCGTCGGGGTCAACGATGAACGTCGAGATGCCGTCGTAGCCGGCCTCGGGGTCGGTGACGGCCTTCACGAGCACGCTATTGGCGACGCTGGCGTTCGTGATGAACTGCTTCGTTCCGTTCAGGACGTACTCGTCGCCGTCCCTCTCGGCGACCGTATCCATGTCGGAGGCATCCGACCCCGAGCCGGGCTCGGTCAGCGCCCACGCGCCCAGCTCGTCGCCCGCGGCGAGCGGGCGAAGCCACTCCGCTTTCTGCTCGTCGGTGCCGAACAGCTCGATCGGCTTCGAACCGAGCGAGGTGTGTGCCACGTACGACAGCCCGATCCCGCCGGAGACGCGACCGAGCTCCTCGGCGACGACGGAGTACAGCAGCGTGTCGCCGCCGAGCCCGCCGTACTCCTCGGAGATAGGGACGCCCATCACGTCAAGCTGCCCGAGCTGCTCGAAGATCTCCTCGGGGAAGCGGTGCTCGTCTTCGATCTCCTGGGCGATGGGGGCGATCTCCTCCTCGCAGAACTCCCGCACCTGATCCCGGATCATCCGGTGTTCCGCGGGTAGATCAAAGTTCATGACGGAACCACGGGCGGCGTCCCGAATACCTGTTTCGATGGGTTTCGGTCGGCGCAATATCCGCGCGTTCCGCGCCGCAACGATTTATCCCCATCGACCGACTACCTCCGACTCCATGGACCTCCAGCGTCTCCTCCGCGGGACCGTCGAGTGGGACCGGCTGGAGGCGGTCGCGCGCGGCCTCGCCGCCCGCTACGGCGACGGGAGCGCGCGCGTCGAGTTCCTCGACGCGGACAACTGGCTGTCGACGCCGTTCATCCTCCGGACGGGCGCAGAGGCGTACTTCGTGAAGGTGGTGAGCCGACAGAACTCCGTCGTTCACGCACTGTTCACCGCCGGGCGCAACCTCGGGGCGTTCACCTCGGGTTCGGAGGGCTTCTTCGCGCACGTCGGCACGCCCGCGGAGATGGCCCGCCACGAGCTGGAGGCGACCGAGGAGATGCGCGCTATCGGCGTCAACGCGCCCGAGCCGGTGGAGGCGCTCGAGATCGACGGGCTGGGCGTCCTCGTCGTGGAGTACCTCCCCGAGTTCCGTCCGCTCGACGAACTGGACGCCGACGCCGAGCGCGACCTCGCGCCGGAGCTGTTCCGGGCGCTCGGCCGACTCCACGACAACGGGCTCGCCCACGGCGACCTTCGGGCAGAGAACGTGCTCATCCTCGACGGTGACCTCTACTTCATCGACGCGACGAGCGTCCGCGAGCCGGGCGCGCTCGACGCACGCGAGTACGACCTCGCGTGCGGGCTCGCAGCGCTGGAGCCGCTGATCGGCGCGGCCGACGCCGTCGGGGCGGCGCTCGCGGCGTATCCGCCGGAGGAGGTGCTGGCCGCGCGCGAGTACCTCGACTTCGTCGCCATTCGGCCGGACCACGACTTCGACGGGCCGAAGCTGAAGGGGGAGATCGAAAAGCGCGTCGTCGAGGGTAACGAGGGCGACCGAAAGGAGGTCTCGAACGGCGAACGGCGCGACCCGTGAGCGCAGCGCGGCGTGCGTCCCGCACAGCGCACGACCGAGGACGGGGTCACTCACACGGCAGCGATGCGTCGAGTGATACGTCTCCGACGAGGACGGCGCCGCACATCGCACCAGTGCCGTGGATGGTGCAGAAGTACTCGTAGACGCCGGGTCTGCGGAACGTATGCGACGCCGACTCGCCCTCGCCGTAGTTACCCGAGAAGTAGTCCCACTCGGCTGCCGTCTCGTGGAACGCCGCGCTCTTGACGTTGTGCGCGTACGGGTCCCGATTCACCCACTCGACGGTCACCGGCGGGTCGACCGAGAGCCGGAGGGGCGTGAACGCGCTCCCGCGCAGCTCGACGGTGGCGGTCGTCGGCTCGCCCACCACGGTGGGAACGCGGGTGGTCGTGGTCGGGTCCGTCGTCGCCGTCGCGGTCGGGTCCGTCGTCGCCGTCGCGGTCGGGTCCGCGGTCGATGGCGACCCGTCGTCGGCTCCGTCTCCGTCGCCGGCGCACCCGGCCACCCCGAGCACGAACCCGACCGCCGCGCGGTCGAGGAATCGTCTGCGGTCCATGCGTTCTCTCGACGCGAGTCCGGGAAAACTGTTGTCCGAATTCCGACCGGAATCGCCCCGGTGCCGCGTCGACGCCGCGCTGTGGGGTCCGAGATTACGGATAATCGAGGAGAAAGTCCCGCGCTTCAGGGCGGGGATGGTGTCACTCCTCGGAGATCTCGATCTGCACCGGACCCTCGTCGTCCGCGGTCGCAGGCGTCGTCTCGTCGTCGTCGCCATCCGTCGCGACGAACTCCTCGATGTAGGAGACGTTCCACATGTTCGCCTTGAGGACGGCGTCGAATACCGGGCCGATGACGGGGATCGATCCGAGCGCCGCGTCGGCCGTCACGTTCGCGAGCATGCGGACGACCGTCGACAGCGGCACGCCGAGATAGGCGGCCTCGGCGACGATGTACAGCGAGACGCCCGCGGCGACGGCGTCCCCGGCGCCCGGTACCACGCCCAGCACCGGATCGAGGCCGACGCGGATATCGGTTCCCGGGATCCGAACCGCCTCGTCCATCACGCGGGCGACGGTCTTCACGCGGCGCACCGCAGGCTCGTCGGCCGATTCGGGCAGGTCCATCACGAGCGACTCGGAGTCGGTCATGACGGGATCAACGTGGCCGCGAGGAAAGGGCCTTGCGGCGGGGTTTCCCGCACCTATATCACACCCGTGACGCAAGATTTGCCCATGAGCCGAGACGACGGCGTCTACCAGCACTACATCGACGGCGAGTGGACCGACGGCGCGGGCGCGGAGACGTTCACCAGTCAGAATCCCGCCAACGGCGAGGAACTCGGCGAGTTCCACCGCGGCACCCCCGCGGACGTCGAGCGCGCCGTCGCGGCCGCCGACCACGCCTTCGAGGAGTGGAGCGCCCTCTCGCACATCGACCGCGCCGAATACTTGTGGGACATCTACCACGAGCTGAAAGACCGCCACGACGAACTCGGCGAGATCGTCACCATGGAGTGCGGCAAAGAGATCAGCGAGGGGAAGGCCGACGTGACCGAGGCGTGGCACATGGTCGAGTGGGCCGCCGGCGACGCCCGCCACCCCAAGGGCGACGTGATCCCCTCGGAGATTCCCAGCAAGGACGCCTACATGCGGCGCAAGCCGCGGGGCGTCGTCGGCTGTATCACCCCGTGGAACTTCCCGGTGGCCATCCCGTTCTGGCACATGGCCGTCGCGCTCGTTGAGGGCAACACGGTGGTCTGGAAGCCCGCCGAACAGACCCCCTGGTGCGCGCAGATCCTCGCGGAGATGTTCGAGGACGCCGGCGTCCCCGACGGCGTGTTCAACCTCGTGCAGGGCTTCGGCGACGCCGGCAACGCCATCGTCGAGGACGACCGCGTCGACACGGTCCTGTTCACCGGGAGCGCCGAGGTCGGCCACAAGATCGCCAGCAAGGTCGGCGGCGAGCCCGGGAAGCTCGCGGCCTGTGAAATGGGCGGCAAGAACAACATCATCGTCACCGAGAACGCGGACCTGGACACGGCAGTGCACTCGGCGGTCATGTCGAGCTTCAAGACCACCGGCCAGCGCTGTGTGTCGAGCGAGCGCCTCGTCGTCCACGAGGACGTGTACGACGAGTTCAAGAAACGGTTCGTCGAGAACGCCCAAAACGTCGCCGTGGGCGATCCCTTGGAGGAGGACACGTTCATGGGCCCGCTCATCGAACCCGAGCACAAGCAGAAGGTCTCACAGTACAACCAACTCGCGAAAGACGAGGGCGTGAACGTGCTCGTCGACCGCGAGGAGTTGGACGATTCGGAGATCCCCGAGGGTCACGAGGACGGTCACTGGGTCGGGCCGTTCGTGTACGAGGCCGACCCCCACGACGACCTCCGGTGCACCCACGAGGAAGTCTTCGGCCCGCACGTCGCCCTCCTGAAGTACAGCGGCGACATCGAGGAGGCCGTCGAGATCCACAACGACACCGACTACGGGCTGGCCGGCGCGATCATCTCCGAGGACTACCGCCAGATCAACTACTACCGCGACAACGCCGAGGTCGGCCTGGCGTACGGCAACCTCCCGTGCATCGGGGCGGAGGTCCAGCTCCCGTTCGGCGGGGTGAAGAAGTCTGGCAACGGCTACCCCTCCGCGCGAGAGGTCATCGAGGCCGTCACCGAACGCACCGCCTGGACGCTCAACAACTCGAAAGACATCGAGATGGCCCAAGGCCTCTCGGCCGACATCAAGACCAAGGACGACTGACGGACGACGGGGCGGGCGGCGGCTCTTCGTTCCCTCGTTCGCGTGTCGGATGTTCGGTTCGAGCCACCGCAGCGCCGCCGCTGGGTGTCGTGAAGACCGCTCCCATCGGTGCGACGACGCCGGCGCCGAGAAGGCGCCAGGCGCGACGCGGGTGTGGTGTACGGTGCGTCGCGCGTCGCCGCGTCCGACCGCGTGTCCGACGCGGTTCCGGGGCCGACGGGCCGGAGCGGGAGTGGGAGCGGGAGTTGCTCCGGCGGACCCGCGCGGATGGGCGAAACCGCCGTCGCGCGGGCGGCCCCGGTTCGCCGGGACACGATGTCCCTGACCCGCGAAGCCGAACCGGACCGACCGAGAACGGCCGGGTGTCCGGACACGCTGGGGGGTGCGCCCGGACGGGTTCGGTCCCGCGGTGTCCTGAACGGGGCGCGTTCGTTACTTCAACACTCCGCTCGAATTATCGGATCCGATTCTCGCCTGGCCGGTGCGGTTTAGCCCCTCCACGGAGAGGCTCACGTCATGTTCGAGTCGACGTTCGCGGACGCGGGGCGACGCGATTGGGCGGGTGACGAGGGCGACGGCGTCGACGCCGGCAGCGACGCGGTGACCCGGATCGCGACGGTCGGCTGCGGCAACTACGCCCGGTCGGTGTCGATCCCGGCGATGGCGCGCGGCGACTACGCGGCGCCGACAGTCGTCGTCAGCGGCGACGCCGAGAAGCGCGCCCGGCTGGTCGACGAGTTCGGCGTCACCGCCATCGACTACGACGAGTACGAGGCCGGGGCGGCGACCGACGAGTACGACGCCGTCTACGTTGCTACCCCGAACCGGCTCCACTTGCCCCACGTCGAAACCGCGGCCGACCACGGGAAGCACGCGATCTGCGAGAAGCCGCTGGAGGCAACCGTCGAGCGCGCCGAGCGGCTCGTGGCCGCCTGCGACGACGCGGGCGTCCGGCTGATGACCGCCTACCGGATGCAGACCGACCCCGTGATCAGGCGCCTTCGGGAGTTCGTCGCCGGGGGCGGCATCGGCGACCTCCAGCGTGCGGTCGGCGACTTCACCTTCCCGGTGCTCGGCGGTGACGCCGGCCCGGACCAGTGGCGCCTCGACGGCCGGCTCGCCGGCGGCGGCGCGCTGTACGACGTGGGCGTGTACCCGCTCAACACCGCGCGGTTCCTCGCGGGCGACGACCCGGTCGCGGTCTCGGCGACGACCCGGTCGCCGGACCCCGCATTCGACGAGGTCGACCAGCACGTCGATGTCCGCGTCGAGTTCGGCGGCGGCGCCGACGCGGACTCCGCCGACTCGGACGGCTGGATCGGGAACGTCTCGGCGTCGTTCTCCGGCCACCCGAACACCTCGCTGGAGCTGCTCGGGAGCGACGGACGGATCGCGGTTCGGTCGGCGTTCCAGCCCGGCGCTGACCGCGAGGTGACCGTCGAGACGGCCGAGGGAACCGTCAAGCTCGCGGGCGTCGGCGCCGACGAGACGGTCGAGGAGTTCGACTACTTCGCCCATGCGGTCGCGACTGGCGGCGACATCGAACCCGACGGGGCCGACGGGCTCATCGACATGCGGACGCTCGCGGCGGCGCAGGCGTCGGCTCGAACGGGCGAGCGGATCAAACTGTAGTCCGACGCGTGGCTCGCCTGTGTCTCGGCCGGAGTGTGGATCGAGCGCGTCGCGGGAAGAACGGTGACGACGAACGAAGGTGGGGGTGAGGAGGCGGTGGTGCGCGCGTCCGGCGCGGTGGACCCCTGACCGCGGAGCGGACACGCACAGTCGCGTCGGGTGCGGCGGCGCGGTGTCAGTGTTGCCAGCTTCCGACGAGAAAAGCGTCGGTTTGCCGGCATTGAGCCATACCCTACTGACCGGGATAAATGCACCGGCACCGGGCGGCGGGGATTGGGCCGACGACAATGGGTATGTGCGCCCCGGGGAGTGTGTCGGCTACGGCTCGCCTCGAGACCGAAGCGCTGTTCGGCGGCGCCGCGGACCTGCTATCACAGCTGCGCCGGACCGTCGACCACCGCCGGCTCGGCGTGCCGGGTGGCCCGGTCGACGGCGACAGGACGCTCCGCTGGGTCGAGGAGGTCCACCGTGCCGGACGGAGCCGTGGCGCGGACAGTCGCAGCGTCTCAGCCGACTGCTCGACGGGGATCACACCGCGTTCGTCCACGACGCGGAGTGACTCAGTAATCGCGTCTGTCGCGCAGCGCCGGGAACTCCTCGCGCACGCGCTCGACGCGGTCGGGCTCCACCTCCGCAGTGACGAGCGTCGGCTCGTCGCCGGCCGACGCGAGCGTCGTCCCCCAGGGGTCGTACACCGTCGACCTGCCGAGGAGGTCGGCGTCCTCGAAGCTTCCCGAGCCGTTCACCGTCGCGACGTACGCCAGGTTCTCGATCGCTCGCGCCCGCGAGAGCGTTCGCCAGTGCTCGACGCGCGGGTATGGCCACGCGCTCGGCACGAGGACCAGATCGGCTCCCTTCGCGTCCAGCGCGCGGAACTGCTCGGGGAACCGGAGGTCATAACACGTCGTCACCGCCACCCGAAAGCCCAGGAGATCGACGACCGGCAGCGATTCTCCCGGCGTCAGGAGCCGCGTCTCGGCCGACTCGTAGCCGAACAGGTGGTGCTTGCGGTACACCGCACGGCTGCGACCGTCCGAGTCGAACAGCACGGCGGTGTTCGCGAGGCCGTCGTCGTCCGGCACGTCCTCGCCGTCCGCGGCGCTCTCGGCGAGGTCCTCGACGACCGAGCCCGCCAGCACCGCGATGTCGCGGTCGCGCGCGGCCTCGGCGAGTCGCGTCAGCGTCGGCCCGGACAGGGGCTCGGCGCCGCGCTCGTACGACTCGAACGCGAAGTAACCGACGTTCCACAGCTCGGGGAGTGCGACGAGGTCTGCACCACGGTCGGCGGCATCGTCGACGGCCGTCAGCGCGCGTTCGAGGTTGCCGTCGCGGTCGGCCGCACGGACCTCGAGCTGCGCGAGCGCGAGCTTCATGCCAGCCCCAACTCGCGCTCCAGCGCGCGTTCGAGGTTGTCCAGTTCCTCGCCGAACTTCCGCTCGAAGAACGACTCTACTCCGGGGAGGCGGCCGTCGACGACGAACTCGTTGACGAGGCGGGCACCTCCCTCGTCGGTTCCGGAGACGGTGTGTTCGCCGGTCACGCGGAACGCCCGCGATTTCCCGACAAACTTGACGTACTCGGGCGGCTCCTTGCGCACCTCCTCGGTCTCGACGGCGATGCTCGATCGGATCACCGGAATCGGCAGGCGGACGTGCCAGGTGGCGGTGCCGTCGTCGCCGACCTCGTACTCGTCGACGACGCTGATCGCCCCGGCACGCTTGCCCGGATCGGAGATGAACGCCCAGACATCCTCGGGGTCCGCGTCGAAGACGAACTCCCGGCGCACACGCACGGTCATCGAACCGACGTACGCGCGGAGAGCGAAAAAACGGGCGGATTCTTCGGCCGGACGGGCGGGGACCGGCGCTCGATATCGGAGCGCGGTCGGCTGCTGTGTCGGCAACGGGAGCTGTCGTCAGAACTCGGGGGCCGGAGCTCTCCCTACGGGAGCTCGACGCGCCAGGTGGTCGACCGGGCGCGGCCCCACTTTTCGATGTCCACTTCTTCGGCCTTCTCCGCGAGGGTCGGGAGTCGGGAGCCGACCTGCTTGGCGGAGAGGCCGATGGCCTCCGCGATGTTCTTCGCCCGGAAGTACTCCTCCCCCCGGGAGACGCTGTCGCGCAGGTACGCGAGGATCCGCTTCTCCTCGTCGGTGTACTCCGTCATTTGTGCTATCGGATAGTGGGTGCGCGCGTCCTTAACGCTTCCCTCACGAGAGCCAAGAGATCGACCGACAACGTGACTCCCCGCGTCAGATGTCGAACGCCTGAACCGCGACGACCGAGAGGATCGCCGCGGCCATCGCCAGCGCGAATCCCCACGCCATCACGATCTGGGTGGCGCCGGCGAGCATGAATCCCGCGCCCACGACGGCGAGCGCGCCGAACACCAGCGAGAGGCCGACCGCCTTGTCGCTTTCGAGAGTCTGGGTTTCCATATCGGTCGCTCCGACGGCGCGCACCTAACGCTTGCGGAAGGCGGGCACACCCGGGACCCGCTCCGGTGTTTGAGGGATCGGCCCGACCCAATCCGGCGGTCGTCCTCGGTCGGATCGTATATATTCGGGGGAGCAGCACACCGTCGGTGATGGGATCACCGTCGGAACGGACTCCGACTCCTGGGGGTACAGACCGCGGTCTCTCGACCGTCAGAACCGTTTTGATCGCGCTCCTCGTCCTCGGCGGGTCGGTGGGCGGGGCGTTCGCGCTGGGTGTCGTCGGGGCGCCGTCGGTCGTCGGCGTCGAGAACCGCTTCGGCGAGGTGACGAACGAGACGACGGTGATCAACACCAACCTGACGGTGAACAACCCGAACCTGATCGGCGTCAGCCTCGGCGGCGTGACGATCGACTACGGCGTCTCGATGAACGGCATCTCGATGGCGAACGGCACCAACGAGGGCGTTTCGATCGGGACCGGGAACACCACGGTCCCGTTCTCGACGACGCTCGACAACTCGAAGATCCCCGCCTGGTGGGTGAGCCACGTGCGCAACGGGGAGCACACCGACCTGCGCGTCGACGCTACCGTCACTTCCTCACTCGTCGGACAGAGCTACTCGACGCAGGTGACCCGTGACGTGAACACCTCGATCGTCGACGCGTTCCGCACCGACGAGCCGAAGCCGCTGAACGCCAGTTCGCCCGTCGTCTCGGACCCCGTGTTGATCCTCGAACGGACCGAGGCCCAGTGGGGGACGGTGAACGACACCCGGACCGAGGTGGAGATGACGCTGTATCTCCGCAATCCTAAGCCGTACCCGATCCCCGTCTCGGAGATTGGCTACAACATCTACATGAATAACATCACGATGGGGAGCGGCGAGGCCGCCAAGGCGACGACGATCGGCCCGGGCGAGACGGTGGCCGTCGACGCGACGACCGTCATCCGGACCCAGCGGCTCGACGAGTGGTGGGTGTCTCACCTCAAGCAGAACCAGGTGACACACCTCCGGATGCCGTTCTATCTCGTGGTCGACCTGTCGAACGGCGGCGGCGGCGAACAGCGGATCCGGCTCGACAGCTACCAGCGCACGATCGAGACGGACATCTTCGGGACGAAATCCGCCGACGGCGAGCCGACCGATGGGGCCGACGGAACGGCCAACGGCGATGGCTCCGCCGGCGGCGGATCCGACAGCGACGACACCGCGACCGACACGCCGGCCGGGACGGAGACGAGCACCGCGACGCCCGCGTCAGACGGCGGCTCCGGCGGCGACTCGACCGCCACCGCGACTCCGTCGCCGACGCCGACAGCGACGCCGACGAGCACGCCGGGCGGAACGACCACGACGGACGACGGCATCCTCTGAACCGGGCGAGACTGCCCGCGGCGCGGAACTCGCCAGCGCCGACAGGTCTTTGTCTCAGCGCGGACAGTTCCAGGTATGTTCCGGAGTCAACCTGCTCCTGATCGAGTTCTCGGACGGTAACGCAACCGCCTCTCCGAACGGCGATGGCATCGTCGTGGAGGTGGACGGAGAGACGCACGAACTGACGCGCGAGGCCGCCGCCGACCTGCGGGAGTCGCTCGCGGACGCGCTGACCGAGCGCCGGGAGTTCTTCCGAACCGCCGGCGAGTTCCGCGCCGACGGGAGCTACGTCGTCTCGCGCAAGGCCGCCAACTCCGCGGGCAACGCGAAGATGTTCGACTCCTTCGAGGCCCTGCGTCGGCTGTACGACCGGCTGCCCGACCGCTTCGACGCCGACGACGTGGGTCGCACCGGGATCACGGGCTCGCGCCGACACATGCTGCTGCGACACTTCGCGGAGCATCCCGCATTCGACTGTCGTATCCGCCGTCGAAATCCGTTGAGCGCCGAAAAAACCGAGGACGACCGGAGCGCGGAGCCGGCCGCCGAGGCGGAGGAGTAACGGGTTCCGGCAGTTGGCCTCGCTCGGTTCGTCTGCGGCGAGGCGCCGTCGTTCGCGATGCTCGCTCGACCTCGCCCTACACGATCGTCACGAACTCGTTCTCTTGATTGAGCGCGAGGTTCGCTGCCACCTCGGCGATCCGCACCGCGTACTGGGCCGTCTCCTGGAGGCTCACGAGCACCTCGCGAACCTGGAGCAGCTGGGCGTTCGACATTTCCGGGAGGTCGGTGAGGATGTCCTCTTCGCGGTCTTTCAGCTCCTGGAAGAGGTACTTCACCTCGATGGTGAGCGCGTAGTCGCGTTTGACCGCCGACTCGACGGCCATCGCGGTGATGTCGTCGACCTGGTCGGTGAAGTCGCGGATCCGCCGCATCGTCGACTCGTCGACATCGAGGGTGTTCCCCTCGGCGGCCATCGCGATCTCGGCGATGTCCTCGGCGTTGTCCGCGATGAGTTCGAGGTTCTTCGCGATCGAGCGGTAGCCGATGAGCGGGAACCCCGAGTCCAGCCCGACCGCGCGCGCGAGGTTCGGGTTCTGGTAGGCCGTGAAGATGAGCCGCAGCAGGAGGACGAAGATCTTGTTCGCCTGCCGCTCGCGGTTGAGCGCGCGCTGTGCGAGGTCCGCGTTGCCGTGAGCCAGCGCCTTCACCGCCTCGCCGCGCATCGTGCTTCCGGTGTTCTCCAGCCGCTCGAGGAGGTTGTCGAGCGTGAAGTCCTCGGGGTCGACCGAGCAGCGGATGGCGATGTTCTCGGGCGTCTCCTCGATGACCCCCAGCCCCATCAACTGCGTCTCGGCCTTGTAGACGGCGTTGATGTGGTCGGAGTCGAGCGCGCCGTCCTCGGTGGTGATGTTGATGACGCGCCGGCCGAGCACGTACTGCGCGAGGATCGCCCGCTCCAGCGCGTCAGCGTCGAGGTTGTCGGCGTGCAGCGTCGCCTCTGCGTCCTCGGTGCTCGCGGACTCGGGCAGCACCGTCAGCGTTCCCTTGCCGCCCATCCGAAGCGACACCTCGTCGCCCTTCTCCACGTGCTGTTCTTTCGCCCACTCCGCGGGCAGCGTCATCGCCAGCGTCGATGGCCCCAGCCGCTGGACCTTCCGCGTTTCCATGCTCGACGGAAGTCTCTATACGACCTTAACCTTGGCCCTATGTCCATTATACCCTTGGTCAGATATGTAAGGATCGTCTGCTCGGGTCCCTCGGGCGTCGGCGTGAACGGCCGCGCCGGCTCACACGATCTTCATCATCCGCCGCTCGAAGCGCCCGACGCGGACCTTCACCCAGCCGCGGAGTTCCTCGTTGAGTTCGGGGTCGTCCGTGTCGACGCGCAGCACCCGGAGGTCGTCGAGTTTGTCGCGGGAGGCGACGATCTCCAGGTCGCACTCGCGGACGACCGCGGGCGACAGCTGGGGGTTTCCGCGACCGAACACGAACCCCTGCCCCCCGATCGGCGTGACGACGATAACGTTGTCTTCGCCCAGCGACGCGAGGATCTCCGACTCCGCGGCGTCGAGCGCGAGCACGTCCCCGTCGCGGTACACGTCGACACCGATCGGCGAGCCCTCGAACCCGAGCGCTTCTTTCACCTCGCCGACGGTCGACCCCGGGCCGAGCACCCACGTCGTCTCCGGCCGGGCCTCCACGTCGGCGGCGACGCCTTCCGCGAGCGACTCGACGGTGCCGGCGCTCGTCTGCTTACCCGACTGGAGCCGTTCGGCGACCGGGACGTGCGCCACCGCCCGCAGCTCGGGGTGGACCTCTCCCTCGCGGTACTCGTCCTCGTCGATGTCCATCACCTCGCGGCGCTCGGTGCGCTCGAACGTCGCGGCGACGTAGGCGGCGTCCTCCGGCGAGACGGCGAACACCGACGAGTACACCTTCACGCCCGCGGGGACGCCGAGCAGCGGCACCTCGCTCCCCTCCAGCGCCTCGGCCACGTCGGCGGCGGTCCCGTCGCCGCCGACGAACACCACCAGGTCGACGGCGGCCTCGCGGAACGCCTTGACCGCGCGGCGGGTGTCGGCGGCGGTCGTTTCTCCGTCGGTCGGCCCCCCAAGCACCGTCGGGTCGAATCCCGCGGCGCGAACCTCGCTGGCGCCCATCGGATCGCCCCACGCCAGCAGGTCGGCGGCGGGGGCGCGCTCGGCCAGCGCGTCGAGCGCGCGTCGGGCGCGGTCGGGCGCGCGCGATTCGGCGCCCCGCTCGCGTGCCTCGTCGACCTTCCCGTCGGTGCCCTTCAGGCCGACCCGGCCGCCCATGCCGGCGATGGGGTTACAGAGGAAGCCGATTCGCATGTCGCAACCGGGACGCGCTGGCGGCAAAAGCCCGCCGGCTCGACGGGATCGCGCCGCTGTCGACGGAGCGACGCGCGGAGAAAGGAGTTCAGAATTGGTGCGAAACCAGGCGAACGAAGCGAACGGCTGTCGACCGCTTACAGCAGCGCGATGTCCAGCGCGTACGGCCACGGCGCCGACGAGAGCGCGAGGAACGCCAGCGACGCGCCGGCCATGACGGTGTTCTTGAGGAACTGCGTCATCTCGTCCTGCTGTTGGTCCTCGGGGACCGCCCAGAAGTCGTGGATCGTCACCGCCGACACCAGTAGGAACACCGCGAGTCCGCCGGCCGCGACGGCCACGAACGCGCCCGTCGCGACGCCGAATCCGCCGAACAGCAACAGGCCGCCGGAGAACAGCGTCGCGAGCCGCGGCGCGGGGATCCCCTTCGCCTCCGAGTAGCCGGCGAGGCCGTCGGTCATCATGAAGTGGTTCAGTCCCATGAACGCGAGGACGAAGCCGAACAGCAGCCGCGCGAGGAGGAAGACCTCCGCGGAGCCGGCACTGTTGAACAGATCGGATGCACCCTGAAGCGTGATCGTCTCAAGCATCACTTCTCCGTACGTGATGCCCTAACTTATAATTTAGCTGACATAGCTGTAACCGGGTTACACGAGGGTTACTGACCCAGAAATCCGACATATCGGGCTCGTAAAGCACCGTACGGGTTCGTTGAGCGATCGGCTGTCGATCGCCCGGTCGAACCTATCTCGAAACAATCAGTTACACCGATCGGTCGCTGTCGACGGTCGTGTCGCCGACCGTCAGTGAGCCGACCGCGGGCGGCGATGGAGGTATGCCCGTCAAGCCCCTTCTGACGGATATGTACACGGGGCGGACCGAGCAGCCGTGTTGTCTGTGTGACTCGCCCGAAACGACCGCCCGTCTCGACATCCCGCCGCGGGCGGTCCAGTTGATGAAACACGCCGACCCGATCGCGTGGCGCGACATCGTCGGGGAGGTGTCGATCCACTTCTGCGAGTCCGACTGGAAGACGGTCGCCGACCTCGTCGTGGACCTCGGGATGAATCCGCTCTCGCGGTGCAACGTCGCTCGAGCGTCGTTCGACCTCCGCGAGGATTTCGAGGCCCTGTTGAACGACACCCGCGGGGAGCCCGACCAGACGGAACTGGAGGCGCGGATGCTCGCGGACGCCGAAGAGACGCTGTTGGCGGTCGACGACCCGATGACCGAGGAGCGCGACATCGTCGAAGCCCACATCGTGATCGACTCGCTGGCGGAGTTCGAGGTGGCGTCGTGGTGAACGACGCAGCCGGCCTGACGGACGCTGTCGTCTCTCCTGTCTGGTGTGTTGCACCCGGCGCACGTCGGTGATAGGTTTTTATTCGTGCCCGCTGTACCGGGGTCGAGACCAGATGTCACTTCGGGCAGTCATCGACTCCGTCGAGGGGCGCGAAAAGCGCCTGACGGTGTTCGACCCGCCGACCGACGACGCAGTCGCGGAGCTCCGCGAGTACTTCGCCTCACAGGCCGTCCGGATCGAGGAAGGGACGACCGACAGCGACCTCTCGGGATACGTGGTGCTGTCCGACGAACGCGACGACGAGGTACTCGCGGCGGTCGACCTCGGACGCCTCGGGGGCGACGTGACGGTCGGACCGGGCGAACAGAGCGCGTTCGCGCCGATCCTCGAGCATCTCGACGAGACGACGTTCACCTCCTACGACCTCCCGCAGATGATGGCCGCGACCCGGGAGATGGAAGACCGCGCGTGGCGCGCCGGCACGGGCGAACTCCACGCGGGATTTCAGCGCGTCGGCGCGATCCGCGCGCAGAAGGGCGTCTACGAGGACCTCGCGAGCAAGGACATCGACGTTCACGCCTACTGCGCCCCGAGCGACGAGACGCCCGCGATCGAAGATGTCACCCTCCACGAGGAGGACACCGAGGAGATCCGGACCTCGTGGTTCGTCGCCTTCGACGGCGCCGGCGACCCCTCTGAGGCCTGCCTGCTGCTCGCCGAGGAGCGCGGGGATCCCGCCGAGCGGCAGTTCTACGGCTTCTGGAGCTACGACCCGTCCGTCGTCGCCACGGTGATCGACCACCTCCACGAGACGTACGCGGTCCCCGCGTGAGCAGCAACTCGCCGAGAGTTTCGCCCCGTTTTCCAATACGTTATAAGCGGTCCTGACTGAACATTCAAACAACACTGATGCCACGCCGCCCACTGACGCTGTTGATCGCCGCAGCACTGGTCTGTTCGGCCGTTTGCGCGGGATTCGTCGGCGTCGCCGCGGCCGTCGAGGACCCCCGGTTCGAGACGGACGTGCCCGAGCCGGTGCTCCGGCCCGGCGCGACCCAGCAGCTCACGATCGAACTCACCAACGACGCCGCCGACCGCGACGAGCGGGTCGAGCAGGCGCTCGACGTGAGCGCGACCGTCCGGCCCGCCGACGGGATCGAGGTACTGTCGTCGACGCGCGAACTCGGTCGCATGGGGAACGACGAGACCCGAACGGTGACCGTCCGGGTCGACGTGCCGGCCGATATCGCCGGCGGGACCCACCGCATCCCGATCACCGTCGAGTACCGCGACGAGGACAACGACGACGAGGTGCTCACGACGACCGTGTACGCGACCGTCCGCGTCCAAGAGCGCGCCCGGTTCGCCGTCGAGTCCGTCGAGTCGGCCGCGCCCGTCGGCGGCTCGGGGACAGTCGCCGTGACGGTCCGAAACGTCGGCGAGGAGGCGGCCCGCAACGCGGTGCTCGCGTTCCGGTCGGGCAACAGCGACCTCACGTTCGGCGGCTCGGCGACCGCCCGTCGGTTCGTGGGCTCGCTCGCCCCGAACGAGACGCGAACCGTCGAGGTCGACGCGACGCTCGCGGAGTCCGCAGAGACACGCGAGTACGCGGTCGACGCGACCGTCGAGTACGACGCCGTCGGCGGCGCGTCGACGACCTCGAGACCGCTCTCGTTTGGCGTGCTCCCGCTGCCCGAGCAGACGTTCGGCGTCGAGAACCTCGCGAGCACGCTCCGCGTCGGCGAGGAGGGACAGGTCACCGGAACCGTGATCAACACCGGCGAGCAGACGGTGACGAACGCGGTCGTGCTGTTCGAGACGACGAACCCGAACGTCTCGCCGCTCGAACCGGAGGTCGCCGTCGGGACGCTCGAACCGGGCGAGTCGGCCGAGTTCTCGTTCGACATCGAGGTGTCCGACGCCGCCGAAGCCGGCCGGCGTCAGTTCACGCTCCGCGTCCGGTACCGCGACCCTGAGGGGACTCAGCGGACGGGCGACTCGATCGACGCCCCGGTTTCGATCGCCGAGTCCCGCGACGAGTTCGCCGTGCGCGCGGTCAACGGAACGTTCGAGGTCGGGAGCGGCGGCACGCTCGTCCTCGAGGTGACGAACAACCGCAATGAGACCGTCCGTGACGTCTCGGCGAAGCTGTTCCTCGACTCGCCGCTGTCATCGGGCGACGACGAGGGATTCGTCGACGAGATCGCGCCCGGTGAGACCGAGCGCGTGCGGTTCGACCTCTCGGTCGCCGGCGCCGCGCTCGTCGACAAGACGTACCCCGCACAGGTGGACTTCCGGTACGAGACGGGCGACGGGAGCACGCTCATCTCCGACACCTACCAGGTGCCCATCCGAACGGTCGCCGCCAGCGGCGGGGGGCTACCGCTCGGCGCCGTCGGCGTCGCCGGGGCGGTCGTCCTGCTCGGGCTCGGCGCGGCGGTGTTCCTCCGGCGGAACAGATGACCGACGAGGGGATCGTCGATCGGATCGCGGCCGAGATCACCGAGCGACCAGGTCGGATCGTCGTTGCGTTCCTCTTGGTCACGCTGGTGTTCGCCGGCGGCCTGGCGAACGTTTCCACGTCCGCCGGAACCCAACAGTTCACCTCCGGCATCCCCGCAGAGCAGGCGCTGTCGGACATCCAGCGTGAGTTCGGTCCCTCGTTCAGCGAAGACACCGGCTCGACGCAGCTCGTGCAGCGGAATCGGAACGTCCTCTCGAAGCCGGCGATGCTCCGGATGTTGCGGGCTCAACAGCGCCTTCAGGAGACGCAGGGGTTGCGGGTGGCCGCCGTCTCGTCGCCGGCCGCGACGGTCGCGCGGACGCTCGACCCGACCGCGACGACGACGGAGGCGCAGATCCGCGCCCTCGAACGGGCGACGCCCACGGAGATCGACCGGGCGATCCGTTCGAACGCGGACAATCCAGGGTTCACCGGGGGCGTCTCCGACGACTTCAACGCGGAGTCGGCGTCCGCCTCGGCCGCTATCGGCGTTGTCACCCACCAGACCCCGGGCGCCGGGGGCGGTGGCGGCGCGGCGGCCGGGCAAAGCGGGTCCAGCCCGCTGACCGACATCCAGCTCCGCAGCCAGCGGATCGTCGATACGGTCGGCGGCGACATCACCGTCTTTGGATCGGGGATCATCTCCGCGGAGTTCTCCTCGGTGATCACCGACTCGCTGCTCATCGTCACCCCCGCCGCGGTGCTGCTCATCGCCGGCTTCCTGATCGTCGCCTACCGGGACCTGCTCGACCTGTTATTGGGGGCGTTCACCCTGGTGCTCGCGGTCGTGTGGACGTTTGGATTCCTCGGACTCGCCGGCATCCCGTTCAGCCAGCTGATGATCGCGGTGCCGCCGCTGCTGCTCGCCGTCGGGATCGACTTCGGGATCCACGCGGTGAACCGCTACCGCGAGGACCGCGAGGACGGCTACGGCGTCGACGAGGCGATGGGGCTCGCGGTCCGCCAGCTCGTCGTGGCGTTCTTCATCGTCACGGGGACGACCGTCATCGGCTTCCTCGCGAATCTCACCTCCGACCTCACGCCGATCCGCGAGTTCGGGCTCGTCGCCGCCGCGGGGATCGTCTTCACGTTCCTCCTGTTCGGCGTGTTCCTTCCGGCCGCGAAGGTGCTCATCGACCGTCGCCGCGAGCGCCTGCCGATCCCGACGTTCTCGCAGGCGCCGCTGGGCGCCGAAGGGAGCGGACTCGCGAGTGTCCTCCGCGTCGGCGTCTCGATAGGCGAGCGCGGGCCGCGGGTGTTCCTCGCGCTCGTCCTCGTTCTCACCGCGGCCTCCGGCGGGTACGCCGCCGGCATCTCCACGTCGTTCTCCCAGGAGGACTTCCTCCCGCCGGAAGATACCGCCGACTACTTGGAAGCGCTCCCCGAGCCGTTCGCTCCGAGCGAGTACACGGCCGTCGAGACGCTCAACTTCCTCGAAGCGAAGTTCACCGCGTCCCAGGGCGGTTCGGTCACCATCTACGTCGAGGGCGACATGGAAGATCCGACGCGGCTCGAGGAGATCTATCGGATGGGCGAGGATCCGCCGAGCACGTTCGTTTCCGAGGGCGGCCGGGCCGAATCCCGAAGCATCGTGACCGTCATCAAGCGCCGGGCGGCGTCCGACCCGGAGTTCCGTCGGCTCGTGAATCGCAACGACCGCAACGCGAACGGCGTCCCCGACGACAACCTCGGGGAGATCTACGACTACCTGCTGTCGTCGTCCTCTCACGAACAGGCGCTACAGTACCTCGCGGAGGACCGACGGAGCACGCGGGTCGTCTACTCCGCGGAGGCCGACGTAAGTCAATCGGCGGTGGCGGCCGACGGCCGCGAGGTCGCAGATCGATACCGTGACACCAGCGGTATCGCCGTCGCGACCGGCACCACGGTGGTGTTCGCTGCTGTCTCGGACCTGATCTTCGCCTCGGCGGTGCAGAGTCTTGCGGTGGCGTTGGCGCTCACGGTGGTGTTCCTCGTCGTCATCTACGGCGTCCTCGAAGGACTGCCGTCCCTGGGCGTCGTCAACACCGTCCCGATCGTCGCGTCGGTCGCGCTCGTGGCGGCGACGATGCGACTCGCGGGGATCGCGTTCAACGCCTTCACCGCGACTATCCTCTCGCTGACTATCGGGTTGGGGATCGACTACTCCGTCCACGTGGTCCACCGCTTCATCGACGAACGCGGGGAACACGACCTCGTCACCGCCTTGGAGCGGACCGTGCGCGGCACCGGCGGCGCGCTCCTCGGGAGCATGCTCACGACGACCACGGGGATCGGCGTCCTCGTGTTCTCGGTGCTGAGCATCCTCGGTCAGTTCGGCACGCTCACCGCGCTGTCGATCCTCTACTCGTTCGTCACCTCGATGGTGGTGCTCCCGTCGGCGCTGGTCATCTGGGACGGCCTCAAGGGGCACGACCCAGACCAGCCGGTCGACGCCGAGTCGGTGTTCTCGCTGCCGCTGCGCGACGGCGAGAGCGAGGCGACGCCCGCCGCGAGTCGGACGGACTGACTGCTCGTCGCTCCGGGCTCCGTCCCCGGCGCTACCGGCGGATGGTGAAGCCGCGCTCGCCCTCGGGGTCGTCGTACTCGGCGTCGACCTCCTCGACGACCGCGCTCGGACTGCCCGTGTGACACCACTCCACCACCCCCTCGACGGCGTCCCGCGGTCCCTCGAACACCGCCTCGACGCGTCCGTCGTCGAGGTTCCGAACCCAGCCGTCGACGCCTCGGTCGCGCGCGGCGTCTCGGGTGTTCGCGCGGTAGAAGACGCCCTGCACTCGACCGGAGACAAACACGTGCGCGCGGACACGGTTCTCGCTGTCGTCCTCGTCGCTCATGTCCGGTCGATCGCTCGCGAGCGTCGAAAAGCCGACGGCTCCGCGGAGGCTCGGCGCTCGGTTCTGGCTGACAGGCGACGACGGATTCGCGACCGCTCCCCGGCGCGCGCCGTCGCGCACCCGCGCTCGCGCCGGGGCCGCTGTCACCGCATCGGTGGCGTCTGGTCCCCCTTTCGGGTATGAAGCTTCGCGCGGGGCACGCCTCGGCGCGCGCGGACGCTCGGGACCGAGGGAGTCTTGACCGTTCCCCCGGACAGTCCGATATGGACCTGTTCGGAACCGCCGGCATCCGCGGCGATGTGACTGAGCGCGTCACGCCGGGGCTCGTCCTCGACGTGGCGCGGGCGCTCGGTGACCACGCCCGCGAGGCCGGTGACCGGGAGTTCGTCGTCGGACGGGACGGTCGCGTCACCGGCCCCGCGCTGGCCGCCGCCGCCGAGGCCGGTCTGGAGTCGGCGGGCGTGGACGTGCGCCGGATCGGCCAGGTACCGACGCCGGCGCTGGCGTTCGCCTCGCGGGGGCGCCGCGGCGTCATGCTCACCGCCTCGCACAACCCCCCGACGGATAACGGCGTCAAGGCGTTCGTCGACGGCGTCGAGTACGGCGAGGCGGTCGAGGCGGCCGTCGAGGAGCGCGTCGCCGCCGGCGGCGCGCCGACCGACTGGGACGAGTGGGGCGACGGCGCCGACGAGGACGTACTCGGCGCGTATCGCTCGGCCGTCGTCGAGTATGCCCGCGAGTTCGGCGCCGACCCGGAAGGCGTCCGCGTCGCCGTCGACTGCGGCAACGGGATGTCCGCGCTCGCGACCCCGCAGGTGTTGCGCGAACTGGGCGCCGACGTGGTGACGCTCAACGCCACCGTCGACGGCCACTTCCCCGGTCGCGAGTCGAAGCCGACGCCGGAGTCGCTCGCGGACCTCCGGGCGTTCGTCGCCGACGGGGCCGCCGATTTCGGGATCGGCCACGACGGCGACTCCGACCGGATCGTCGTCGTCGACGCCGGCGGCGAGGTCGTCCACGAGGACACGGTGCTGGCCGTCCTCGCCGAGCGCTACGTGGCCGCGAGCGACGCCGGCGATCCCGCCGTCGTGACGACGCCGAACGCCTCGGGCCGCATCGACGAGCGCGTCGAGGCCGCCGGCGGGCGCGTCGAGCGCGTCGCGCTCGGCTACCTCCACGACGGCATCGCGTCGGCTCGCGAGGCCGGCGGCGACGTAGTCTTCGCGGCCGAGCCGTGGAAGCACGTTCACACCGCCTTCGGCGACTGGATCGACGCCGTCGCGAGCGCGGCGGTGTTCACGCGCCTCGTCGCCGACGAGGGGCTCAACGGGCTCCGTGCGCCCGTCACCGAGCGCCCGTACCGCAAGGTCAGCGTCGCGTGTCCCGACGACGACAAGGCCGCCGCGATGGAGCGGCTCGCGGAGACGCTGCCGGCGGCGTTCCCGACCGCGGCGGTCAACTCCGAGTACGGGGTTCGCCTCTCGTTCCCCGACGGGTCGTGGACGCTTGTCCGCCCGTCCGGCACCGAGCCGTACGTTCGCGTGTACGCCGAACGCGACGAGGTCGACCCGTTCGTCGAGGAGGTCGCCGGCGTCGTTGAGTCGGCGGTGGAAGCTGTCGGGTGACCGTGCTGGCACCGAGTAGCACGCCATCGGGACGGATGCGAGGATTTTAACCCGTCTACCGTCTGTTCTGCCTCTATGGACACAGACCGGTTCGACAGGCGGAAGTTCGTGAAGGGCGTCGGCGCGGCCGGACTGATCGGCCTCGCGGGCTGTACCGGCGGTCCCGAGTCCGGCGGTTCTAGCGGCAACTCCGGCGGCTCGGGCGGCGACTCGGACTCCGATTCTGAGGAGACGCAGACCCAGACGCAAGCGTCCGGTTCCGACACGACGTACGTCGGCATGGTGTACGCGACCGGCGGGCTGGGCGACGGCTCGTTCAACGACCAGGCCCAGACCGGGATCCAGCGGGCCGCAGAGGAGTTCGACCTCTCGTACGACGAGTCCGAGCCCGACTCGGTGTCGCAGTTCAGCACGTACCAGACCCAGTACGCGCAGTCGACCGACCCGAACTACGACCTCGTCTCCTGTATCGGCTTCCTGCAGGCGGACGCGCTCTCTCAGACCGCGCCCGACTACCCCGACCAGAACTTCATGATCGTCGACAGCGTCGTCGACGCGCCTAACGTCCGCTCGTACACGTTCAAAGAGCACGAGGGGTCGTACCTCGTCGGGCAGCTCGCCGGGCTGCTCACCACGCAGTCGTTCTCCGCCGGTGGGTCGTCGACCCAGAGCGACTCGACGAACGTCGGCTTCGTCGGCGGCGTCGAGGGGTCGCTAATCAAGAAGTTCGAGGCGGGGTACATCGCTGGCGTGAAGGCCGCGAGCGACGATGTCGACGTGCAGTCGACGTACACCGGCTCGTTCTCCGACCCCTCGGCCGGCAAGGAGGCCGCGCTGCAGATGTACAGCTCGGGCGCCGATATCGTCTATCACGCGGCCGGAAACACCGGCGTCGGCGTCTTCCAGGCCGCCCGCGAGGAGGGCAGGTTCGCCATCGGCGTCGACCGCGACCAGTCGGTCACGACCGACTACCAGGACGTCATTCTCGCGTCGATGGTCAAGCGCGTCGACACCGCGGTGTACAACGCCGCGAAGGCGATCGTGAACGACAGCTTCGAGGGCGGTACCGCCACGACCCTCGGTCTCGCCGAAGAGGGCGTCGACATCGTCTACGGGACCGAACTGGGCGATCAGATCCCCGAGGACGTGAAGTCGCAGATCGCCAGCGCCCGCCAGGCGATCATCGACGGCGACGTGTCGGTTCCGACGGAACCGAGCAACGTTTGAGCCGGCGACCGCACGCGTCGACCGACCGGCGTTTCGATCCCCGAGACCACTTGATCGACTGCCACTCGGCCTGACGCCCCAGTTTTCTGAGTCGTCGTTTCGACGAAACGCGCCGTTTATGCCGTCCCCGCCGAAACACCCGCCGACATGACGGAGGCCGTCCGCCTCGACTCGATCACGAAGCGCTTCCCCGGCGTCGTCGCCAACGACGACGTCACGCTCTCGGTCGAGCGGGGGACGGTCCACGCCCTCCTCGGCGAGAACGGCGCGGGCAAGACAACCCTGATGAACGTTCTCTACGGGCTGTACGAGCCCACGGCGGGCGACGTGTACGTCGACGGGGACGGCCTGACGTACGAGGGCGGCGAGGAGCCGGACGGCGACGGCGACAGCGACGGACTCCCACGGATCGCGGAAGCCCCCCAGCGGTTCGACTCCCCCCGAGACGCCATCGACGCCGGGGTCGGGATGATCCACCAGCACTTCATGCTGGTCGACCCCATGACCGTCGCCGAGAACATCACGCTGGGCAACGAGCCGCGCAAGTGGGGCGGGCTGGCCGTCGACCGCGAGGCGGCCCGCGAGGCCGTGCTCGATCTCTCCGAGCGCTACGGCTTCGACGTGGAGCCGGACGCGACCATCGAGGATGTCGGCGTCGGCGTCCAGCAGCGCGTCGAGATCCTGAAGGCGCTGTACCGCGGGGCGGAGATCCTCGTCCTCGACGAGCCGACGGCCGTACTCACACCGCAAGAGGTCGACGACCTGTTCGAGGTGCTCGACGAACTGACCGACGCCGGCAAGACGATCATCTTCATCACGCACAAGCTGGGCGAGGCGCTGGAGGCGGCCGACGAGGTGACCGTGCTGCGCGACGGGCGCAACGTCGGCAGCGTCGAAACGGTCGGCACGACCCGCGAGGAGTTGGCGGAGCTGATGGTCGGGCGCGAGGTGATGCTGGAGACGGAGACACCGCCAGCGACCCCGGGGTCGGCGAGCTTGGTCATCGACGGCGTCACCGCCCGCGACGACCGCGGTGTAGTCGCCGTCGACGATGTCTCCTTCGCCGTCCGCGAGGGCGAGGTGTTCGGCATCGCGGGCGTCGACGGCAACGGCCAGTCGGAGCTGGTCGAGGTCGTCACCGGCCTGCACAGGCCTGCGGCGGGGCGCGTCGAACTCGACGGCCGCGACGTGACGGACGCCTCCCGGCGGGAGCGCACTCGCGCGGGGATGGCGTACATCCCGGAGGACCGCCAGGAGCGCGGGCTGGTGATGGACTTCGACCTCACCGAGAACGGCGTGCTCGGCTCCCAGCACGACGCCCCCTTCGCCGAGCGCGGCCGACTCGACTGGGAGCGCGCCGAGGACCGCGCGAGGGAGATCGTCGACGAGTACGACGTTCGCCCCCCAGACGCCGCCGCCGACGCGAAGTCGCTGTCGGGCGGCAACCAGCAGAAGTTCATCGTCGGCCGGGAGTTCGCGCGCGACCCGTCCTGTCTGGTCGCCTCCCACCCGACCCGCGGCGTCGACATCGGCTCGACGGAGTTCATCCACGACCGACTCGTCGACCTGCGCGACGAGGGGCGCGCGGTCCTGCTCGTCTCCTCGAAGCTCGACGAGGTCCGCGGGCTGTCCGACCGGCTCGCGGTGATGTACCGCGGCCGGGTCGTCGGCGTGGTCGACCCCGACGAGGTGACCGAGGAACAGCTCGGGCTCATGATGGCCGGCGAGCGTCCAGATCCGCTCCCGCGGGCCGAGCGCGTCGGCGACGCCGCCGACACGGACGACCGCAAACGAGTCCGCTCTGGGGTAGCGTCCGGCGAGGACGCCGATGCGGAGGCGACAGATGACTGACGACGACGCCGGCGCCGGCGGCCCCCTCGACGACGGCGACGCCGGATCGTCGGCGCCGTCGGTCCGCGACCGCGCGTTCGACGCGCTCGACCGGCTCGTCGCCGCCAGCGCGACCGAGCGGCTGCTCATCTCGGGGTCGGCGCTGCTGCTGTCGATCGCCATCGGCTTCCTGCTCATCCTGGCGGCGGGCCGGATGACCTCCTGTGGGTCGGCGGCGTACTCGCTGCTTGGGGTCGGATTCTGTTACGACCCGTTCCTCGTGTACGACAGCCTGTTCCTCGGCGCGTTCGGGGACTTCCTCGCGAACCCGCTCAACGGCCAGTTCGCAACCACCGTCTCCGAGACGACGGTGCTCGTGTTCACGGGCATCGCGGTCGCGGTGGCGTTCAAGGCCGGCGTGTTCAACATCGGCGGGCAGGGGCAGCTCGTGTTCGGCGCGCTCGCCAGCGCGCTCGTCGTGTACGGCGTCTCGGGCGCGGTCTCGGGATTGGTCGGCACGCTCGTGCTCGTCTCGGTCGGGCTCGCGACGGGCGCGTTCGTCGGCGGGATCTGGGGCGCAATTCCGGGCGCGCTGAAGGCGTACGCCGATGCTAACGAGGTGATCACGACGATCATGCTCAACTTCGTCGCCACCTCCTTCGCGCTGTATCTCGCCTCCGGCCCGTTCAAGGACCCCGAGAGCTTCGCGAACCAGACCCGCACGCTTCCGGAGTTCGCGCTGTTCCCGCAGCCGCTGTTCCCCGGACGCACCGACGCCTCGCTGCTCGCGCTGGCGCTGGCGATCACGGTCGCCGTCGGGATCGCGTACCTGCTGCGCGGCACCTCCTTCGGCTACGACGTGCGCACGAGCGGGATCCAGCCGGAGGCGGCCGAGTACGGCGGCGTCGACGCCGCGCGAACGGTCGTCGCCTCGATGGCGCTGTCGGGCGCGCTCGCGGGTCTCGGCGGCGCTGTGTACGTCTTCACCATCGCGGGCAACTTCCAGACCGGCGTCCCGGACTACGGCTTCGACGGCATCACCGTCTCGATCCTCGCGGGCAACAACCCCGTCGCCGCGATCGCCGCGGCGCTGCTGTTCGGCGTGCTGAAGTCCGGGTCGATCGTCGTCGACGTGGGCACGGACGTGCCGCCAGAACTCGTCGGCGTCCTCCGCGGGCTCATCGTGCTGTTCGTGGCGATGCCGGAGTTCTTCCGGATGATCGGCGAGCGCGTCGACGTGCGCGACCGCCTCGGGGGCAGTCGCGACGCCGTCGCGACCGACGGGGGTGAGGAGGCGTGAGCGCGACCGCCGCGGTCTCGGATCTCGGAACTCGGGCGCGACTCGCCGTGGCGGGAGCGGCGGCGCTTTTCCTGTCAGCGGGCGCGCTCGCGCTCACGGGGTCGACGGACGTGTTGCTCGCGGTGCTCGCGCTGCTGTTCGAGAAGTCGACGCTGGCGGCCGCGCTGCGCTTGTCCGTCCCCATCGCCTTTGCGGCGCTGGGCGGGATCTTCGCCGAAAAGTCCGGCGTCATCAACATCGGCCTGGAGGGGCTACTCATCGTCTCGGCGTTCGGCGGCGTCTACGTCACCTCGATCACGGGCTCGGTGTGGCTCGGTCTCCTCGGCGGCGTCGCCGTCTCGACGCTGCTGGCGCTGCTGTTCGCGATCGTCTGCATCGAGTTCCGCGCCGACCAGATCATCGCGGGGCTGGCCATCTGGCTCATCGCGCTCGGGCTGGCCCCGTTCGCCTCGACGGTCGTCTTCGGGTCGACGAACGCCAGTGCCGGAACGACGTTCCCCAGCATTGGCCGACTGCTCGCGAACAGCGGGCTGCCGGTCGTCTCGACTGCGGGCGTCGCGGCGCTGGACGCGCTGGCCGGGGTCCCCTTCTTCGGCGCGCTGTTCGAGGCCTCGCCGATGGTGTACCTGATGTTCGTCGCCGTCGGCGCCTCGTGGTGGACGCTCAATCGTACCTCCTTCGGCCGCTGGGTGCACGCCTCCGGCGAGAACCCCAAGGCGCTCGACACCGCCGGGGTGCGCGTCTCTCGCGTGCGCTATGCGGCGGTGCTGCTGTCGGGCGTGCTCGCGGGCGTCGGCGGCGCGGCGCTGTCGCTGTCGCTCGGGCAGTTCGTCGGCAACGGCCCGACGATGGTCAACGGGAAGGGGTTCATCGCCATCGTGACGTACCTGCTGGGCAACTACAACCCGGTCGGCGCGCTGCTGTCGACGCTGCTGTTCGCGGGGCTGGACGCGCTCCAGCTGTCGCTGCAGGGGCAGAACGTGCTCGCGATCCCGCGACCGCTCGTGCGGACCATCCCGTACGTCTCGGTCATCGTCGTGCTCGCGCTGTTCGGCAAGACGCGACTGCCGGAGGCTGCCGGCGAGCACTACGAGTCGGGCGAGGAGTAGGATCGAGGCCTGGTCACGCTCGACCGCACACGCTAGTGGGTGGCGGCACACAGACCTCGCCGCCGTCGGCCGGGGCCTCACTCCGTTCGCGCCTCGCACCGCTCCACGGCTCGCTCCGCTCGCCGTTCGCTTGTCGCGGTCTCGCTTCGCTCGACCGCGCACGGAACGGCTGGCTTTTTGACCGCCCGCGAGTGACCTACGGCAATGACCACCCACGAGCCCGACATTGTCGTCGTCGGTGCGGGGACGGCCGGCTGTTATGCGGCCGCGACGGCCGCCGAGGCAGGCCTCGACGCCGTCGTCGTCGAACGGAAAACCGAGCAGGAAGCGGGTCACATCGCCTGCGGCGACGCGCTGAAAGGCGCGGACGCGTTCCCCGAGGCGATCCCGAAATCGGAGATCGAGACGGCGTTCACGAACACCGGCGTCGACCACGGACGCTTCGAGATCCCCAGCCACGACACGGTGCTGGAGATCCCGATCCCCGGCGAACTCGCCGTCATCGACCGCTGGGAGTACGGCCGGCAGATCATCGCGGGCGCCGAGCGCCGCGGCGTCGACTTCCACTACGACACCGTCGTCCAAGACGTGAGACAGGCCGACGACGGCCGCGTCACAGGCGTCCGCGCCAAGCGGAACGGCGAGGTCGTCGAGTACGACGCCGACGTGACCATCGACGCCGCGGGCTCGCTGTCGATCCTCCAGGACAAGGCGGACCTCGCGGACGCGACGTTCGACACGAACGTCTCGTTCTCGCAGTTCTGCTCGGCGTACCGGGAGGTCGTCGAGGTGCCCGAGCCGGTCGACTACGACGACGCGCTCGTGTTCAAGCCGACCAAGCGCGCGGCGGGCTACCTCTGGTACTTCCCGCGCACCGACACCGAGATCAACGCGGGGCTGGGGTTCCAAATGAACGAGGAGCCGATGAAACTCGTCGAGGATCTCAAACAGGACATGCGGTCGCGTCCCGAGTTCAAGGGTGCGGAGGTGACCGACAAGCTCGGCGCCGCCCTCCCCACCCGCCGTCCGTACGACTCGGCGGTCGCGCCGGGATTCATCGCCGTGGGCGACGCTGCGGGTCACGTCAACCCCACCACCGGCGGCGGCATCGCGGGCGCCGCCTACGCCGGGAAGTACGCCGCCGAGCAGGCCGTCCGTGCCATCGACGCCGGCGACGTGAGCGAGGAGGCGCTGTGGCACTACAACGAGCGGGTCATGAGCCACTTCGGCGGGCGCTACGCCGCCCTCGACGTGTACAACATCCTCTCGACGGCCGTCGACGTGGACGAGCTGATGGGCCTGCTCGCATCGCTGCCGGGCGAGAGCCTCGCGGAGGCGCTGTACGAGGGGAGCGCGTCGGTGAAGCCCCGGCTCGTGCTCGAAGTGATCAAGGACAGCTACGGCCACTGGAGCCAGATCTGGGAGTTCTACAAGACGAAGCGCGCCGCGGACGACCTGATGGACCACTACGGACGCTACCCGTCTCGTCCGGGTGCGTTCGAGGCGTGGCGCGACGAGCGCGACCGGCTGATGGAGCCGGTGTACGACGTGACCGGCGCGGACCCGAAGTACTAGATCCGCCGTCTGCTCGGTGCTCGCCTCGCGCCCCGATCAGGGCCGTCGATCGGCGATCTCCAGCACTGCGGCGGTGAGGAAGTCGACGCCAATGCCCAGCGACTCCTCCTCGACGTCGAAGGTGCTCGTGTGGTGGCCGCCGGGGTGGTCGGTTCCGACGCCGACGTACGTCGCGTGGCCGCCGTTCTCCTGCACCGCCTGCATCATGTACGTCGCGTCCTCGCTCCCGCCCAGTTCGTCGCGCTCGATCACGTTCATCACGCCGTCGATGTCGCCGGCGACGGGCGCGATAGCGTCGATCAGCTCCTGATCGCTGGTCGCCGACGGGGCGCGCCCGAGCGTCTCGACGTCCACGTCGACCTCGTGCATCTCTGCGGCCGACTCGATCACGGTCTCTGCTTTCTCGTCCATGTACTCCATCACCTCGGTGGTGCCGCCGCGCACCTCGCCCTCGATGAAGCACTCCTCGGGGATGATATTCGTCGCGGTGCCGCCGCCGACGATGCCAGCGTTCACTCGGGTCGGGCCCTCGGCGTGGCGGGGGATGCCGTAGAGGTTCTGGATGGCGGCGGCCGCGGCCTGCACCGTGTTGCGCCCCTGCTCGGGGTGGCCGCCGGCGTGGCTCGGCTCGCCCTCGAACTCCGCGAGGAAGTGCGAGACCGCGAGGAAGCCGTCGATGCCGCAGATCACCTCGCCCGTCGGGTGATCGAGACCGACGTGCGCGGCGAGGAAGTACTCCACGTCGTCGATCAGGTCCGACTCTGCCATCGGCTGTCCGCCGACGATCTGCTCCTCGCCGGGCTGGAAGAACACCTTCAGCGTCCCCTCGAACTCAGAGACGAGGACCTCGTCGATCAGCCCGAGGCCGAACGTCGCGTGCGCGTCGTGGCCGCACGCGTGCATGTACCCCTCGTGTTCGGAGCGGAACCCCTCGCCCGCGGGCGCGTGTTCGCCGTCCTCAGATTCGAGGATCGGGAGCGCGTCGATGTCGACGCGGACGCCGACCACCGGCCCCTCGCCGCGTTCGAGCACGGCGACGGCGCCGGTGTATCCCCCCTCGATCTCTGCGAGCACGTCCTCGCGCGCGCCGGCGTCGCTGGCGCGCTCGAACCACTCGTCGAGCTCGTCGTCGTCGGGGACGTTCATCCGCTCGGCGCCGAGTATCTCCGGGCCGTAGTGGACCGCGGTGAGGTCGCGTTGTTCGAGTTCGTCGACGATCCGGGCGGTGGTGTAGAACTCGCACCACGCCGGCTCGGGGTGGCGATGGAGGTCGCGGCGGAACGCCGACAGGTCGTCGTGAGCGACGGTCTGGCTCATACTCGGGGGTCCGCGTCGTCCGGCTTAAAGCCGTGTCTCGCGGAACCGCCCGGACGAACAGACGCACCACAGCTGTCGACTCGGTGTTACTCGGCGTCTGCGTCGTCCTCGCTGTGTCGGACCGTGAGCACGGGCTGGTTCGCCGAGCGGACGACCCGCTCTGTGACCGACCCGAGGAGGTAGCGGTCGAGCCCGCGGCGGCCGTGGGTTCCCATCACGATCATGTCGATGTCGTGATCGTCGGCGTACTCGAGGATCGAGCGGTAGGCGATGCCCGAGACGACCGCCTCGACCACGGGGATGTCCGCCTCGTCGGCGGCCGTCGAGATCCGGGCAACGGCGTCCTCGCCCTCGGTTTCGAGCGCCTCGGCGACGATGTCGGTTCCGGCCTCGATGCCCGAGTAGGCGGTCGCGTCGACAACGTACAGCGCGTGCAGCGTCGCGTCGAAGCGCGCCGCGAGCGTCACCGCGTGCTCGACGGCGGCGTCGGCCGCGGGGCTCCCGTCGGTCGGCACCAGGATGTCGTTGTACATGCGGTCGACCCTACGACCGCCAGTCGAAAAAGTCGGTGGTCGGTTCTCGATCGACGAGGGAAACCGACGCCTCGCCGTCTCTGGCGGCGCTCACTCGGGCCCGTCCGGGTCGTCGTCGCGATTCGGTTCCGCCGCGCGGTTCGCGCGGACGGCGTCCTCGCAGGCGCGCAGGGCATCGTACCGGTCCTCCTCGCCCTCGACATCGACCGATTCGACGACCTCCCAGGCGCCCCCGAGGAAGTCGAGGCCCTTCACCCACGCGTCGGTCGCGAGGAGGAGCCCCTCGGCGCCGTCGGCGGCGCCGTTGGCCTCGGCGGCCTCGGAGTCGGTGTCGCTCTCGACGGCGACGGCGAGTTCGACCGAGTCCGCGCGGTTCAGGGAGGCGACCTCGCCGTCGGTGAGCGGACGGCCGGGGAGGGATGCGACCAGCGACATACCCGTCGGTCGGCGACCGCGAGGAATGAGGGTGTCGTCTCGGTGCGACCGCCGTCCCGACGCGGCGGCGTCCGCGAGTCGCACGGGCGCCTCGAACCGGGAGAAACCCGAAGACATACTACCGCGGCGGGGACACGGCCGGGTATGTCCGACGGCGACGGCACCGGCGCGACGCGGCACGCGGGGCTCGACCGAACCGTCCTCGCGGTCGCTGTCGTCGTCGTCCTCGCGCTCGTCGCCCGCTTCGCGTTCCTCGGCGCCCGCCCGTTCCACTGGAGCGAGGGCCGCGTGGGGTACTGGACGCTCCGCTACCTCGACACCGGCGTCTACTCGTATCGACCGACGGCGGGCGGTCCGGTGGTCTACCTCGCGACGCGGTGGGCGATCGGCCTTTTCGGACCCTCCGACGCGGCCGCTCGATCCGCGGTCGCGCTCGTCGGGGGACTGCTCCCCGCGGCCGCGCTGCTGTTTCGCGGCCCTCTGCGCGACGACGAAACGGTCGCGCTGTCGGCGCTGCTCGCGGGGTCACCGCTGCTCGTCTACTACTCGCGGTTCCTCCGCGGCGACGTGCTCGCGGCCGCGTTCGGCCTGCTCGCCGTCGGCGGCGTCGTCCGCCACCGGACCACGGACGCCCGCTGGCCGCTCTATCTCGCGGCGGCGGCGCTCGCGCTCGCGCTCGGCTCCTCGGGGTTCGCCGTGGTGTACCTCCCGCTGTGGCTGCTGGCGGGCGCGCTCGTGCTCGATGAGGCGCGCGTCCGGGGCGTTCCCGCGGCGACGCACGCCCGGCTCGGCGCCGGCGCGGCCTGGCTCCGCACCGAGTCGACGACGCTCGCGCGCGCGTTGTTCGTGTTCCTCGGCGTCGCGCTGTGGGTGTTCGCCCCCCGCGGCGGCGGCGTCGAGCCCGGGCTGGGGACCCCCGCGACGCTGCCGGCGGCGGTGTCGTTCGCGTTCGTCGAGGCGCCCGAGCGGTTCGTCTCGCTGCGGTTGGCGGCACGGCTCTCGCCGCCGGCGACCGGGAACTCGTTTCTCCCGGCGGTCGTCGGCTACGCCAGAACGCTCGTCGCCACGGCGTGGCCGGCGCTGCTGTTCGGCCTCGTCGGATTCCTCCGCGACCGCTACAGCTCCGGTAGCCGCGGCGTCGTCGCTTTCGGCGCGTACGCCGGGGGGTTCGGCCTGATCGCGTTCCCAATCGCGTCGATGGGCGTCGAGCCGTGGACGGCGGTGCACGTCGTCCCGCTGTTCGCACTCCCCGCCGCCGTCGGCCTCGCGTGGGTCGCGCGCGGGCTCCGAGCGCGCGCGACGGCGACCGACCCGGCGTGGCTCGTCGCCGTGCTCCTCGTCGCATCCGCGGGACTCGTCGGCTACGGCGCGACTGCGACCGACGCGTACGCCGAGCCCGAGCCCGGCTCCGCGTTCGCGCAGTTCGCGCAGCCGTCGGACGATATCGACCCGATGCTCGCGGCCGCCGAGGCCGCCATCGCCGACGGCGGCGACTCCGGAGGCGCGGACGTGGCGTACGTCGGCGACCGGCTGTACACCGAACAGGAGTACGCCCTCCCGCCGGTCGCGGCCGCCGATCGCGAGGCGTGGGGGGCGCGGCTCCCGCTGCAGTGGTACTTCGAACGGATGGACGCCGAGACGACGAGCGTCCGCGCGGCGAGCCGGTTCGACGGCGACGCGCCGCCGGTGGTCGTCACTACTCCGGACCGGCGCGTCTCGGTGAACACCAACATCGGTGAGGGGTATCGCCAGTACGACGTCCACCTCGGGCTGTGGGACCGGCGAGTCGTCGTGTTCGTCGAGGCGTGAACGCCGCTCGCGGCGACGTGTCGGTCGACCGGTCGCTCGACGGACGATCTAGTGGCTGACAGGCAGTCGAGAGCCAGCGGCGGGGCGCTCTAGCGTCGTCGCGCGACGGGTGACTGCACACCCGCGTCGCCGTCGCGCGCCAGTCGTCAACTCACGACGGGGCTGGTGTCGGTATCACGGAAAAACGTTCGCGCGATCGTTGGGTTCGGGCCGCGTCGATGCTGTTGGCTTCCCCGGTCAGCGGAAGCCCATCGCTTCGATCTGCTCTTGATAGCGGTTGCGGATGGTGACCTCGGTGACCTGGGCAACGTCGGCGACCTCGCGCTGGGTCTTCTTCTCGTTGCACAGCAGGGATGCGGCGTAGATGGCCGCGGCGGCGAAGCCCGTGGGCGATTTCCCCGAGAGCAGTCCCTGCTCGGCCGACACGTCGATGATCTCGGTCGCCTTCGCCTGCGTCTCCTCGCTGAGTCCGAGCGCGGAGGCGAACCGCGGGACGAACTGCTTGGGGTCGACCGGCTTCAGCTCGAGCCCGAGCTCTTGGGAGATGTAGCGGTAGGTCCGACCGATCTCCTTCTGCTCGACGCGCGACACC
>NZ_FQWV01000013.1 GCF_900129775.1 Halobaculum gomorrense
GGTGTCGCGCGTCGAGCGCAAGGAGATCGGTCGGACCTACCGGTACGTCTCCCAGGAGCTCGGGCTCGAGCTGAAGCCGGTCGACCCCAAGCAGTACGTCCCCCGCTTCAGCTCCGAGCTCGACCTCAGCGAGGAGGTCAAATCGAAGGCCAACGAGATCATCGAGACGACCGCCGAGCAGGGGCTGCTCTCGGGGAAGTCGCCCACGGGCTTCGCCGCCGCCGCGATCTACGCGGCCTCGCTGCTGTGCAACGAGAAGAAGACCCAGCGCGAGGTCGCCGACGTCGCCCAGGTCACCGAGGTCACCATCCGCAACCGCTACCAGGAACAGATCGAGGCGATGGGGATCCACGGCTAACGCGGCCGCCGGATCGCCCGGCGTCGATCGCCCGCCGTCTCCTCTCGTGTGCCCATCGCCGCCGACGCGACGAAGCTTCAAGTCCGATGGCGGGACCACACCGCGCGTGACCTGAATCGCCGCCGCGCGGCGGCCTGCGGGTGTGCGGTCGCCCGCCGCGCGATTCTCCCGGTCGGATCGCCGGTGCTTTCGGGAGTCACCGACCGCCTGTCAGCCTTCATCCGAGCGTCGCGACCGTCGACACCGACGGCCGCGGGGAACGTTCTTGTCAGCGGAGCGGCTATGCCGAACCGACCGTGAAGCTGGACGACTACGTCGAGTTCGAGGAGAACGAGCGGGCCGAGCGCCGGCGGCTCGCCCAGGAGAAGTCCTACGAGCTGATGGACCACCTCGAGTCGTTCCAGCACCGCTTTGAGGAGGCGACCGGCGGCGACTCGGTCTTCGGGTCGGTCTCCCCGTCGATATTTGTCGGGTCGTCGAACTATCCAAACCTCTCGACCGGGCTCCTCTCGCCCGTCGGCCACGAGGAGGATGCTGCGGCCTACGAGACCAGCGGCGCGTGGTACGAGGAGGGCGTCTCGATCTCGGACGTGTTCGAGCGGCGCACCTCGCTGCTCAACTCCACGCAGGGCGTCGACGCCCGCAGCGTCGGCGACGGGGGAAGCGTCCACGACGCCTGGGACGGCTTCCTCGGCGTCCAGCGCGAGGTCGCCATCGCAGACCGGCCGGTCGACGTGGAGGTGTTCCTCGACGACGGCCCGGACATCGACTACGACGTGTCGCCGGACGACGTGGCGACGCCGACGGGACCGCGCGCCCGCGCCGCCGCCGCGGACCTGATGGAGAACCCGCACGTCCCGCGACCGATCAAGAAGACCTTGGAGGACGACGACTGGCGCGCCGAGGGCGCGATGAACTACCTCTATCGGCGCGGGTTCGACGTGTACGACATCAACACCGTCCTCTCGGCTGGCGCACTGGGCCGGGGCGACCAGCGGCGGCTGGTCCCGACCAGGTGGTCGATCACCGCCGTCGACGACACGGTCGGCAAGTACCTCCGCGGAACGATCCGCGACCGCCGGAGCGTCGATACCGTCCAGGTGTGGCGCAACGAGTACCTTGGCAACGCCTTCTGGGTCATCCTCGCCCCTGGCGACTGGGAGTTCGAACTGGTCGAGATCAAGTCACCGGGAAGCATCTGGCACCCAGACCCGCAGGGGGATACGTTCCTCTCCTCGGCCCACGAGAACCGCGAGGGCCGGACGAAGTACGTTGATGAAACCGCCGGCGCGTATTACGCCTCCCGATTCGGCGTGCTCGAACACCTCTCGGAACGCGGTCGGCAGGCGAAGGTGCTCGTCCTCCGGCACGTCTCCGACGACTACTGGGGACCCGTCGGCGTGTGGCAGGTGCGTGAGAGCGTCCGCAACGCCTTCGAGGGGGAACACGGTGAGGCGGAGACGTTCGAGGACGCCGTCCGCGGCGTGAGCGACCAGCTTCCGGTGTCGCTGGCGCGCCTCCGTCAGAAATCCACGATGGTGGCGGGGCTGCAGTCGAGTCTCACCGACTGGACGACGTAGCTGCCTCCGATGCTACCGTGGCTTCTGGCGGCGCGAGCGACGGCGTCGATCGGATCGACGGGGGTCGCGTCACGGGACCCGAACGCGAACTCGCTGAGACGCGCGGGGAACTCGCGGAACTCCGAACCGATCTCGACGAAGGATCCGGTGTTGACACGGGAACGACGCAGTCAGGCGACGGCGACGGCGGCGACCGCGACGACTACGACGAGTCGAGGTCGTCGTACGCGGCCTCGACC
Organism: Halobaculum gomorrense; assembly: GCF_900129775.1. Classification (GTDB taxonomy): domain Archaea; phylum Halobacteriota; class Halobacteria; order Halobacteriales; family Haloferacaceae; genus Halobaculum; species Halobaculum gomorrense. The sequence goes on from NZ_FQWV01000013.1 coordinate 2,178, forward strand.
AACTCGCCGGTCTCGCCGATGATCTCCTCCATCGTCTCGCAGTCGGCGTCGAGGCCGAGCAGCCGCGCGATCCGCATGATCGAGACGTGGTACACGGTCTGCACGCCGGGCGACTCCTCCCACACGACGACGTTGCACGGCATGAGCGCCCCGAGCCTGTTGTCGGTCGCCTCGAGCGCGCGGTCGGCGACCGATGGATTGCACGCGCCGAGCACGTGGTACGGGTCGCGCTCGGCGTCGACCTTCTCGTTGAGCATGTCCGAGACAGAGAACTCGACCGGGATGCCGAACCCGTTCTCGGTGAACACCTCGCGGACGTGCTCGACCGCCTCCTCGTGATCCATCTCGAGGGTCGCGCGCTTTTCGCCGATGTCGCCGGCCTTGACCGCTGCCGGATCGATTGGCAGACTCATGGCCCTGCGTTCGCCGTGGCGGGTGGAAAAGTTGGCGCCAATGCGCGCACCGCGACCGGTCGCAGTACGCCGGTTCGACCGCACCGCGACGGGCCGTCTCGACGTTACTCCGCGGCCTGGACGGGGCCGCGGCCGATCACGTCCTCGACGGCGCTGACGAACGTCTGCCGCCGGTCGAAGTAGGTGATGTCGACATCGCTCAGCACGTCCGAGAGCTCGTGCGGACCGTCCGGCGTCCGGATGGTCGCGTCGCCTTCCTTGTCGAGCACCGTCGATTTCTCCTGTGGCCACGTGAGCCGCGAGGCGACGCGTGCGAGCGGCGCGCCCTCGACGGCCGGACCCTCGCCGAGCTCGACGGCGGGTTCCTCTTCCTCGGGTTCGTCGTCGTCAGCCATGTCCCTGGCTTCGCCTAGGTCCGGCGTAACCCTTTCGGAGCGCCGCCGTGGTGTCCGTCAGTCATGGCGGCGGCACCAACGGTGCGGGCACGCGTCATGCTGGTGTCTGACGCATCCTTTTAAGTGATGCTGCTATAACACGGGTGTATGAGCAGCCTCGCCGAGGTGTACGAGGGCCAGGTCGGCGAGTACGCCAGCCTCCGGCGACTCTACCTCGGCGTCGGGTCGTTTTCGTTCGGCGCGATCCTCGTCAGCGTCGGCATCGTCGTCGCGGCGACGGACCTCACGACCGCCGTACTCGGGTGGAACCTCGGCCAGGCGCGAGAGACGGCGGGGATCCTCGCCGGGCTCGGTCTCCCCGCGACGTTCCTCGGCGTGCTGGTGATCATGCCGACCAGCCGTCGCACGCAGGCGGCGGCCGTCGTCGGGACCGGCGTCGCCGCCCTCGGCGTGGCGCTGTTCGCCCACGCGTACCCGTGTCACTGGTCGGGAGCGAACTGCGCCGGGCAGTACGCCGATCTCACGCTCCCCACCGCTGGCGTGTACTTCCTCGGCGCCTTCACCACCTTCTGGTGTCTGTTTACCGGCGTCGCGAACTTCAAGGCGCGAAACAACCCCGGCGGAACGGTCACGCTGGAGATCACCCGGGAGGGGGAAACGAAGGTTATCGAGGTGCCGAAATCGACCGCCGAGGAGATCCGCGGCGCGAACGGAGCGACGGGACGCGTCGGGGGCATCGGCCTGCTCGGCACGACTCCCGACGGGAGCGTCGAGACGCAGACGAACCGCCCCGAGTTCAAGCAGAAACAGGCGGAGACCGCCGGGACGGCATCGACCGGCGGTGCCGACAACGGAAGCCTCGGGTCGGGCACCCCCGGCGCGGCGGCCGGCGCCGCGAGCGACGGGGGGGCGTCCTCCTCCGACATCACCCCGCTGGCCGACCGGCAGCAGCCCGAGTCGGCATCGGAAATCGATCGGATCGGCCCCTCGGCGGAGCGGTCAGCGACCGGGTCGTCGGCCGCGGCCGACGCGGCGCCAGCCCGTACGAAGTCGCCCGGCGACTCCTACTGCGGTTCCTGCGGCCACTTCCAGTACGTCCGGACGGATCAGGGGATGCAGCCGTACTGCAGCCTCCACGACGACCTGATGGACGACATGGACGCCTGCGACGACTGGAACCCGCGCTGATCGGATGACGGGGCCGCTGGCGCCGTCGCCGATCGCCGGGTTCACAACGCGTCGAGCGTCGCCACCACGTCGTGCCAGTGGCTCCCCCTCCAGAAGTGCTGGCCGCAGTCGGCACAGCGCCACAGCGGCCCCTCCGCGGGCGCGTGCTCCGGCCGTGGATCCTCGTCGTCGACTCGTTCGAGCACCCCGTTGCATGCGCCGCAGCGTGCGGGGCGGTCGCTCGGCGACACACCGACGCCCGTATCGCGAAGTTCGCGCAGCTGGTCGGTCACGTCGCGTTCGGTGAGCAGCACCGACCCAGGCGTGCTCGCGGCGAGCGCGCGGTCGCGCGTGAGCAGGCGACGACCGTCGGCCACCGCGCGCGAGCGCACCGCGTCGTCGGCTTCGAGCCCCTCATCGAGGGCGTACAGGGCATCGTACCCGCATATCCGAAGGTAGACGGTCAGCTTCCCGAGCATCACGTCGAGCACCAGTGCGTCGCGATCCGGAGTGAGTTCGAGGGCGTCGCCGCGGTCGCTGCGGTCTCCGTTCATCACCCGAGAAACTCGCGCACGCCAGCGGCGTCGCGCGCGTTCACCACGTCCGCGGTCTCGGCCCACCCTCGCCGGGCGGTGTGGACCCCATAGCGGACGTTGTCGAATTCTTGGGGGGAGTGCGCGTCGGTGTTCACGGCGATCGGCGCGCCGGCCTCGACGGCCGCCCGGACGGCGTCGCCGTCGCAGTCCAAGCGGGCCGGGTTCGAGTTCACCTCCAGCGCCGTCCCGGCGGTTGCGGCGGCGTCTGCGAGCCGCTCGAAGTCGACCTCCACCCCCGGCCGCTGATTGATCAGTCGACCGGTCGGGTGTCCGAGGACGTCGACGTGCGGGTGTTCGACCGCCCGGATCAGCCGGTCGGTCGCCTCACCCTGGTCCAAGGCGGCATGCGGCGAGGCGACGACGATATCGAGGTCCGCAAGCAGGTCGTCGCTCGTCGTCACCTCCCCGTCGGCGCCGATGTTCGCCTCGACCCCGTGGAACACCTCGATCTCGGCGTCGTCGCGGACCGTCGCGACCGCCTCAGCCTGTTCGCGAACCTCCTCGTCGGACAGCCCCGTGTCGCCGAAGACGCCCGGCCCTTCGGCGTGGTCGGTGACGCAATGGTAGTCGTAGCCGCGGTCGGCGGCGGCCGTCACCATCTCGGCGACCGTGTTAGCGCCGTCGGACCACTCGGTGTGCGTGTGCAGATCGCCGCGGATGTCGCCCTCGCTGAGGAGCTCCGGAAGCTCGCCGGCCGCGGCGGCGTCGATCTCGCCGGTATCCTCGCGCATCTCGGGGGGGATGACCGGGAGGTCGAGCGCGGCGTACATCTCCGGCTCCTCAGCACCGCCGAGGCGCTCGCCGACGCGCTGTCCCGAGTCGGGGTCCTCGACGGCGCTCACGTCGAAGACGCCGTACTCGTTCAGCTTGAGGCCGCGGTCGATGGCGCGGTTGCGCAGCGTGACGTTGTGGTCCTTCGATCCGGTGAAGTACTGGAGCGCCGAGCCGAACTCCCCGGGGACGACGACCCGGAGGTCGATCCGGACGCCGTCGGCGCGGACGCTCGCCTTCTGCTCGCCGGCCTCGATGACCTCGTCGGCGTCGGGCCAGTCGGTGAACAGGTCGACGACCGCCGCGCCGTCCTCGCTCGCGACGAGCACGTCCACGTCGCCGATGGTGTCCTTCCACCGGCGGATGGAGCCGGCCACGTCGACTCGTTGTACCGCCTCCTCGTGGTCAAGGTGGCCGATCACGTCGTCGGCGAGCGGGCGCGCGTCGCCGAGGCGCTGGCGCTGGCCCGCCTCCTTCGCGAACTCGACGTTGTCGAGGATGTTCCGCTCGGTCTTCGCGCCGAAGCCCTTGATCTCCTGTATCCTCCCGTCCTCGGCGGCCGCTTCGAGTTCGTCGAGCGTCGTGATCCCGAGTTCCTCATACAGCGTGCCGACGGTCTTCGGGCCGACGCCCTCGACTCTGGTGAGGGCGGCCATGTCGACCGGGAGGTCGTCGCGGAGTTCCTCCAACTCCTCGATCTCGCCGGTGTCGAGGTACTCGACGACCTTCGAGGCGATGGCGTCGCCGACGCGGTCGATCTCGGCGACTGCGTCGGCGCCGCCCTCGTCGGCGAGGTCCTCGATGGCCCGCGGGTGATCGCGGATGTTCTCGGCGGCGCGGCGGTAGGCGTTCGGCTTGTACTCGATACCCTGCGCCTCCAGTAGGTCCGCGAACTCCTCCAGCAGGCCGGCGACCTCGGCGTTGCGCATTGCTACGTCCCTCTCGGTCGGCACGCGACTTAGAACGACGGGCCGTTCGACGGGTCCCGATCCGCCGTCGACGGGTCGTGAGCGGTTCCCCGCGACCGGTCAGTAGCCGCCGCGCTTGCTCCCGCTGGCGTCCTCCTGCCCGAGCGCCTTCTTGAGGAAGCTCATCCAGCGCTTCTGGTCCATCGTCTCCTGACGGCGCGCCTCGCCTTCCACGTCCGCGGGACGGAGGGTGTCGAGCGCCTCCAGCGCGCGGTCGATGCCGATGATCGACGCCGCGAGCGCCTCGCCCGTCTCGAAGTCGACCCGGTTCTCCTCGATCCGTTCGAGCCGTTCGAGGCGCTCGCGCCGGAGGTTCCGTTTGGCCCGCTCGACGCGTTCGCGCTCGCCGTCGGGGATCGTGTCTCGGCGCTTGATCTCGAAGACGAACGTCCGGAGGTCGATCTCCTCGCCCTGCACCTCGATGCGGTCGGGGATGTCGGCGCCGATGGTCGCGCTCTCCTTGTTGACGCGTTCGAGGAGCTGTTTGCGCTGGTACTCCTGCACGGGCAGTCGCTCGTTCGTTCGGGGGCGAGCCTGTTTCGTGTTTCGCTCCCGGTCGGATCGCCGTTCCCGTCGATCCCTGGCACCCGAATCGTTAATGGTCCTTCCGGAACTCTGTGGGTCCATGTACGACGACGATGACCTCGCGGAAATACGCGAGAACCGCGAGGAGTGGGAGGAGGAGACCCGCGACCCCGTGATCGACGCCCACGGCGAGCGGAAGGAGCGGTTCGCGACCGTCTCCAACCTGGAGATCGACGACCTGTACACCCCCGAGGACGTGGCCGACATCGACTACGACGAGGACCTGGGCTTCCCGGGCGAGGAGCCGTACACCCGCGGGCCGTACCCGACGATGTACCGCGGACAGACGTGGACGATGCGCCAGTTCGCCGGCTTCGGCACCGCCGAGGAGACGAACGAGCGCTTCCACTACCTCACCGAGAACGGGCAGACCGGCCTCTCGACGGCCTTCGACATGCCGAGCCTGATGGGCAAGGACTCCGACGACCCGCTCTCGGACGGCGAGGTCGGCAAGGAGGGCGTCGCCGTCGACACCCTGCGCGACATGGAGATCCTCTTCGACGGCATCGATATCGGCGAGGTATCGACCTCCTTCACGATCAACCCCAGCGCGCCGGTCGTGTTCGCGATGTACGTCGCGCTCGCCGACCAGAAGGGCGTCCCCCGCGAGGAGCTTCGCGGCACCTTCCAGAACGACATGCTCAAGGAGTTCATCGCGCAGAAGGAGTGGGTGATCCCGCCCGAGCCGTCGCTGGATCTCGTCACCGACACCGTCGAGTTCGCGATCGACGAGACGCCCGGCATCTACCCCATCTCGGTGTCCGGGTACCACATTCGCGAGGCCGGCTCGACGGCGATCCAGGAGCTCGCGTTCACCCTCGCCGACGGCTTCGCGTACGTCGAGGACGCACAGGAGCGCGGGCTGGATGTCGACGACGTGGCACCGCAGCTCTCTTTCTTTTTCAACTCTCACAACTCCATCTTCGAGGAGGTCGCCAAGTTCCGCGCCGGCCGGCGCATCTACGCGCGGATCATGGACGAGTGGTACGGCGCGGAGGAGGACGCCTCGAAGCGCCTGAAGTTCCACACGCAGACGGCCGGTCAGTCCCTGACGGCCCAACAGCCGCTGAACAACATCGTCCGCGTGACGATCCAGGCGCTGGCGGGCGTCCTCGGCGGGACACAGAGCCTCCACACGAACTCCTTCGACGAGGCGCTGGCGTTGCCTTCTGAGCAGGCGGTCCGCGTGGCGCTGCGGACCCAGCAGATCATCGCCGAGGAGTCCGGCGCGGCCGACTCCGCGGACCCGCTCGCGGGCTCGTTCATGGTCGAGAGCCTCACCGACGAGGTCGAGGAGAAGACGATGGCGTACCTCGAGGAGCTGAAGCAGATGGGCGACGGCTCCGTCCGCGACGGCGTCCTCGAGGGGATCGAGCAGGGCTATTTCCACCGCGAAATCCAGGAGGCGAGCTACGAGTACCAGGAACGCGTCGACGACGGGGAAGAAGTCGTCGTCGGCGTCAACAAGTACACCGTTGAGGACGACCCCGAGCCGGACCTGCTCCACGTCGACGAAGAGGTCCAGGAGCGGCAGTTGGAGCGCCTCGCCGACGTGAAAGCCGAGCGCGACGACGACGCCGTCGAGGAGGCGCTTGGGGCGCTGGATGCGGCCATCGAGAACGACGAGAACGTGATGCCCGCCGTCGTCGACGCCGTGAAGACGTACGCGACGATGGGGGAGATCATGGACGTGTTCGAGACGCACTACGGCGCGTACCGCGAGACGATCGGACTCGCGTCGTAGCGCGGACCGCGTCGGGGCGAAGCGCCGCTCCGTCCGGTTTCTTTCACTCCGGTGGACTTACTTCGGTGGTCGGCATGACGTTGGAACGATGGACGGCGTTTTGTGGTACGTGCTCACCGGAACCCGCGGCGGTGAGAACCGCGTCCGCATCCTGAAGGCGCTCGACGAGCGCCCGCGGAACGCCAACAAGCTCGCAGGGGCCCTGGAACTGGACTACACGACGGTCCGCCACCACCTCGACGTGTTGTGCGACAACGACGTGCTCCGGAAGCAGGGCGGTGACTACGGCGCGGTGTACCTCCCCACCGACCGAGCGCGCCGGCACTGGGAGACGGTCGAACAGATCATGGAGAAGGTCGAATGAGGGGACACGCATTCGGGACGAAATTTGGAAAGAGTATAAACCCACCAGCCCGCTACGGAGTGGTGAGTAGATGAGCCTCTGGTTGCAGGTGACGTGGCTCGCCGCCGCGCTCAACATCGTCCTCCTGGTCGGTTTGAGCTACGTCTGGGGGCGAAACTACACCCGGTTCCGGTCGAAACACACACTCGGGCTGGCGGCGTTCGGCACGATCCTCCTCGCGGAGAACGCGCTCGCGCTGTACATCTTCTACTTCCACCCGGTGCTCAGCGGCTGGATCGCGGAGTCGGCGCCCATCGCTCACACCGCCGTCGGCGCGCTGCGCCTGCTGGAGCTGGGCGCGCTCGCGTTCCTCGCGTGGGTCACCTTGGACTGACGCCCGCCATTTCGCTGCCCCGCCCATCCGCCGCTCCATCGCTTCGGCGCTCCATCGCTTCGGCGCTCCTCGACCGGCGTTCTCTCGGCCGAACGGTGCAGTGACCGGACCGTTCGCGCACGGCCCTGCCTGCGCCCGCCCCGCGAAACCCCGCGACGACGCGGCGAATTCGACACGGTGAGGCAGTTTTATCACGGTCGATTCCGACGTATCGCGTGACTATGTCAGACGAGGACGTGGAACTCGAGGCCCGGCTCGAAGAGCAGGAGGTGTTCGAGCCGTCCGACTCGTTCGTCGAGCAGGCGAACGTCTCGGACGCGGGCATCTACGACGAGTTCGAGGAGAACTGGCCGGAGTGCTGGGAACAGGCCGCCGAGCTCCTCGACTGGGAAGAGGAGTACGATCAGGTGCTCGACAATTCGAACCCGCCGTTTTACGAGTGGTTCACCGACGGCACGATCAACGCCTCGACGAACTGTCTCGACCGCCACCTCGACGAGCGCGGCGACGAGGCGGCGATCGAGTGGGTGGGCGAGCCCGTCGACGAGGACAACGTCACGCTCACCTACAGCGAGCTGCACGAGAAAGTGAACGAGGCGGCCGCGGCGCTGCGGGATCTGGGCGTCGGCGAGGACGACGTGGTCACGATGTACATGCCGATGATCCCGGAGCTACCGATCGCGATGCTGGCGTGCGCACGCATCGGCGCGCCCCACTCGGTCGTGTTCGCGGGCTTCTCGGCGGACGCGCTGGCGACGCGGATGAACGCCGCCGACTCCGAGTACCTCGTCACCTGCGACGGCTACTACCGCCGCGGCGACCCCCTCGACCACCTCGACAAGGCCAACGAGGGGCTCTCGGGTGTTGAGCACGACACCGAGACGGTCGTCGTCGACCGCCTCGGCCCGAACGGCGACGACTTCGGCCACGACCTCGCCGAAGACCAGCACGACTGGGGCGAGTTGATGGCCGCCCACGAGGGCGCCGAGGTGGAGCCTGTCGACCGCGACGCCGAGGACATGCTGTTCCTCATGTACACCTCCGGCACCACCGGCGAACCAAAGGGCGTGAAACACACCACCGGCGGGTATCTCTCGTGGACCGCGTGGACCTCGCAGGCGGTGCTCGACATCAAGCCCGAGGACACGTACTTCTGCTCGGCCGACATCGGCTGGATCACCGGCCACAGCTATATCGTCTACGGGCCGCTCGCGCTCGGGACGACGACGATGATGTACGAGGGGACGCCCGATCACCCCGACCGCGACCGCCTGTGGGAGATCGTCGAGGAGTACGAGGCGAACCAACTGTACACCGCGCCGACGGCCATCCGCGCGTTCATGAAGTGGGGCACGGAGTACCCCGACGAACACGACCTCTCCAGTCTCCGCCTGCTCGGGACGGTCGGCGAGCCGATCAATCCGCGCGCGTGGAAGTGGTACTACAAGCACATCGGGAACGAGGAGTGCCCGGTCGTCGACACGTGGTGGCAGACCGAGACCGGCGGTATGATGGTCACCACCCTCCCGGGCGTCAAGGACATGAAGCCCGGGTCGGCGGGCCCGCCGCTGCCGGGGCTCGACGCGCGGATCGTCGACACGAACGGCGAGGAGGTCGACCCCGGCCGCGCAGGCTACCTCACTGTGAACAAGCCGTGGCCCGGGATGCTCCGCACGCTGTACAAGAACGACGAGCGCTTCATCGAGGAGTACTGGGCCGAGTACTCCGACACCGACTCCTCGAACTCCGACGACTGGGTGTACTTCCCCGAGGACGGCGCCAAGATCGACGAGGACGGCTACATCACCGTGCTCGGCCGCGTCGACGACGTGATCAACGTCTCCGGTCACCGCCTCGGAACCATGGAGATCGAGTCGGCGATCGTCGGCGTCGAAGGCGTCGCCGAGGCGGCCGTCGTCGGCGGCGACCACGAGGTGAAAGGCGAGGCCGTCTACGCGTACGTCATCACCGAGGAGGGCCAGGAGGAGACCGACGAGTTCCGCGAGGAGATCGTCCAGGGGGTCCTCGACGCGATCGGCCCGATCGCCCGCCCCGAGCAGGTGATCTTCACGCCCGAACTCCCGAAGACGCGCTCCGGGAAGATCATGCGCCGGCTGCTGGAGGACATCGCAAACGAGGAGGACCTCGGCGACACCTCCACGCTGCGCAACCCCGAGATCGTCGAGGACATCCGGAAGGTCGTCCAGGAGGACTGAGCGCGGACGACGCTCGCACCGTCCGTTTTCGCTCCGCCCCGCTACTCCGTTCCCAGCCACGCCGCCACGCAGGCTTCGTCACAGAGGTGGTAGCGGTCGTCGCCGCCGATCTCCCCCGAGAGGGCGACGAGAACGTGTCGTTCGGACAGTTCTAACTCGGTCCCGCAGTTCGGACACCGGCTACGCGTCCGACTGCCAGGCGACCAGCGATAGTGCGTCGCGGCGTGCGCGACGGTTGCGTTCCCGTTCGGATGGCACCGCCCGACGAACTCCCTGAGTGTCATACCGTCCCTGTCGGCCGCGGACTACTTATCAATCATCTGTATAGTCCTGTGTGCGGGTACTCGAGGCTCGCTACTGCTCCGGAGCGCCCGGTATCCCTCCCGGATCCGTCTGAGACCGCGGGACGAGACGGGATCGTCTCGTGGTAAGTGGTACCGTCCCCGCAACGATTATCACGAATGTGCCTGAAGATTCGCTGTCTATGGAGAAACCGCTGTTAGTGACGGACTTCCTCGACCGCGCCCGCCGCAACTACGGGGGCCACGAGGCGGTCCTCGGGGTCGACGGGGAACGGTTCACGTACGACGAACTGGGCGAGCGCGCCGACGGCTTCGCGGCGGCGCTGCAGGCGCGCGGGATCGAGAAGGGCGACCGCGTCGCGGTGCTCGACCCGAACACGCACTACCACCTCGCGGCCGCGTACGGCAACTTCCAGGCCGGGGCGATCCACACGCCGCTGAACTACCGCCTCGTGGAGTCGGACTTCGAGTACATCCTCTCCGACGCCGGCGTCGACGCCATCTACGCCGACCACGCGTACGCCGACAAGATCGAGGCGATCCGCGACGACGTGCCCACGGAGACGTTCATCACGAACGACGCCGACGCCGTCGAGGGCGACTGGGAGGAGTTCGACGAGGTGATCGCCGAGTCGACCGACTACGACCGCCCGGAGATGAGCGAGGACGAGGTGATTACGATCAACTACACCTCCGGGACGACCGGCGATCCGAAGGGCGTCTGCCGCACCCACCGGGCGGAGACGCTGCACGCGTACCTGATCGCAATCCATCAAGACATCAGCGACGACGACACGTACCTGTGGACGCTCCCGATGTTCCACGTGAACGGCTGGGGGCACATCTACGCCGTCACGGGCATGGGCGCCCGCCACGTCTGCACCCGCGGCGTCGACGAGGCGTACGTCTTCGACAAGCTGCGCACCGAAGACGTGACGTACTTCTGTGCCGCCCCGACAGTGCTGAAGCTGCTCGGCGACCACATCGACGAGCACGGCGGCGATCCCGACGCCGGCCAGGACGTGCGCGTCGCCACCGCGGGCGCGGCGCCGCCGGAGGCCACGATCCGCACCGTAGAGGACGACTTCGGCTGGTACCTCAAGCACGTGTACGGCGCCACCGAGACCGGCCCGCTCATCACGACCAGCGACGCCCGCCGCTACTTCGAGGACGACTCCGACGACCGCTTCGCGGTGAAGAAGACGCAGGGGTTCGGCTACCTCGGGACGGAGATCCGCGTCGTCGACGAGGACGGCACCGACGTGCCGCAGGACGGCGAGACGATCGGCGAGGTCGTCGTCCGCGGCAATCAGGTGATGGACCGCTACTGGAACAAACCGGATGCGACCGAGGAGGCGTTCACCGACCGCGTCGAGGGGTACTACCACATGGGCGACCTCGCGGTCGTCGACGACAACGGGATGATCTCGATCCAGGACCGCAAGAAGGACATCATCATCTCCGGCGGCGAGAACATCTCCTCGATCGAGGTCGAGGACACCCTCTTCAGCCACGACCGCGTCGACGACGTGGCCGTCATCCCCTCGCCGCACGACGACTGGGGCGAGACGCCGAAGGCGTACGTCGTGCCGGTCAGCGGCGACCCTGACGACCCCGGCGTCACCGCCGACGAGCTGATCCAGTACGCCCGCGATAACATGGCCCACTACAAGGCGCCCACCCGCATCGAGTTCGTCAAGCAGTTGCCGAAGACCTCGACCGGGAAAGTCCAGAAGTACGAACTCCGCCAGGAGGAGTGGGAGGAGGAAGACCGGATGGTCGGCGAGGGGTAGTCCGCCTCCGACGCCGACCGCCGACCGCCGACAGCGTCGCCCGACCCTCGTCGAGGCACTCGCGCCCGAAACAGTGCAGGTGCGTGAACCACGAGTTCAGTCGGCACACGGGTCCGCGATCCCGGTCACTGTCGCGTTCGCCGTCTCGTCATCCGAACGGGTTCGTGAAGCCGTCGTCGCCGGCGGTCCCGTTCCCGCTGCCGCCGTCCGCGAACGCGTCGGCCCCGCCGTCGCCGTCACCGAAGCGGAAGCCGCTCGTGTTCGCCGTGACCGTCATGCCGAGCATGTCGGGGCGCTTGCGGAGGGCCGCGGCGACCTCCCGGTACGCCCCGGCGGCGTCGCTGTGCGGGCGATACGAGACGGCCGGCTGGCCGGCGTCTTGGGCCTTCGGGATGGCCTCGTCGTGGGGGACGTGCCCGAGGAGTTCGGTGTCGAGGAAGCTCGCGATGCGGTCGGCCGGGGGGGAGCGACCGGTGCCCGACTTCGTGAGCACGACGCCGCCGACGGGGGCGTCCGCGCGGTCGGCGACAGTGATGGTCTTGTCGGCGTCGCGGATGGAGGCGACCCGCGGCGTCGACACGAGCACCGAAGCGTCAGCGCCCGACATGGGGACGACCGTCTCGCTGCTGACGCCGGCGGCGGTGTCGACCAGCACCGCGTCGTAGCGCGCCTTCAGCGCGTCCATCGCCGACGGGAAGCGGTCGAGATCGGCCTCGACGAAGCCGTCGAGGGTGACGCCGCTGGGGACCACGTCGAAGCCGCCGGGGGCGGGGTAGGTGGCGTCGGTGACGCCCGCGCCGCCAGCCAGCACGTCGTGGAGGGTCCGCCCGCCGTTGACGCGGATGTCGAGGAAGTCGACCGCGTTCGCCATCGCCAGATCCGCCTCGACGACCGCGACGGCGCGGCCGTCTTCCGCGAGCGCGGCCGCGAGGTTGAGGCTCGTCGTCGTCTTGCCGACGCCCCCCTTCGCGCCGACGACGGCGAGCACGCGTCCGTCCATGTGCGCTCGACGACGCCGCCGCGACTTAACTACCGCCCCCGAAGTATCGCACGTGAGACTGCCGGGCGCCGGGGCCACCGACGGTCCGCCGGGACCCTAGAGATACGCCGCGTCCCACCGGCCCGCCTTCCGCTTGTTCCCGCACTCGCTACACTGCACGCGGTCCATGGTGTCGACGTTCACCGCGAAGCCGTCGCAGTTGCCGCAGACGTATCCCATCCGCTCGGTGCGTTCGCGGTCGGCGTACGTCGCGTAGAAGGGCGCCTCCGACGCGCGTTCGGCCTCGTCGTAGGCGACGTACACCTGTCGGCCGTCATCGGTCACGCGCGCCTCGGTGAGGACCTGATCGCCGTCGCCGCTGGGGAAGCGAGCGAACACGTGCTCGCGGAACTCCTCGCCGCCGATTTCGACGGTTCGGTCGCCGATCTCCACGAACCCCTCGCGCTCGTAGAACTCGGCGCCGGACTCGTTGGCCGCGAGCACTCGCCCCTCGATCCGCTCGGCGCCCAGCTCCAGCAGCTCCGTCTCCGCGCGACGGAGGAGGTCGTCGCCGATCCCGCGCCCGCGGTGGTCGGGGTGGACGTGGAGCCAGTCGAGCTCCCCGACGGGTTCGCGGCGCTCGACGAGCCGGCTCTGCGCGAAGCCCACTACCTCGCCGTCATTGACGGCGACGACGAACACCGCATCCTCGCCGTCGAGGGCGTCGGCGACGGTCTCGGCGTCGTACCACGACTCGACGGCCCCGTCGATGAGATCCGTCGAGAGCGCGTGGCCGTAGGACGCCGACAGCGACGCGCGCGCGGTCTCTCGGATGTCCTCGATGTCCTCGGTCGTTGCGTCTCTGAGGTCCATGGGGGTGGATAGCACTGACAACCACTTAATGACGCGGGGGCTTCTGTCCCTCCGGACTCGGTATGGGCTGCGTACCGCCCTGCAGCGGGCAGCGGCGGCGTCCGTCGGCTCGAATGCGACCCTCGAGCGGCGATCCCGGACGGAGTGCGGCGGGGACGAACCATCACGAACCGCCGCCACCCGTGGTACTATCACGCACGAATTTGATGGCTGGTGTATGCCAGAGACCGTGTGCTTCGACATGTACGGAACGCTGTGCGACACGAGTAGCGTGACGGGCACGCTCGCGGACGAACTCGACGCGCCCGACGCGCTCGTGTCGGAGCTGGACGCCACGTGGCGGGCCAAGCAGCTCCAGTACTCCTATCAGGCGGCGCTGATGGAGGAGTACCAGCCGTTCTGGACCGTGACCGCGGACGCGCTCGCATACGCGCTGGACCAGTGGGGCGTCGAGGCGGACGAGCCGACTCGCGAGCGCATCCTCGCCGCCTACGAACATCTCGACCCGTACCCGGACGCGATCGAGACGCTCACTCGGCTCTCGGAGGCCGGACACACGGTGACCGTGCTGTCGAACGGGAACCCGGAGATGCTGGAGACGCTCGCGGACAACGCGGGACTCGCCCCGCACCTCGACGACGTGATCAGCGCCGACGAGGTGTCGACGTTCAAGCCGAACCCCGCGGTGTACGAGAACGCAGCCGCCCGCACGGACACGCCGATCGACGGCTGTCGACTCGTCTCGGGCAACGCGTGGGACGTCGCGGGCGCCGGGAGCGCGGGGATGCACACCGCGTGGGTGAATCGCGCGAACGACCCGTTCGAGGAGATCGGCGTCGGTCCATCGATCGAAGTATCTTCGCTCTCGGCGGTCGCGGACGAACTCGCGTAGCGCGCCATCGGGGCGGGAAACGGGGGGCCACCCCCGCGCAGTTTATTGTCTCATCGACCGACTGAAACGGCCTACGAGTGATAACCATTATCATGGTGTATCTCGGTATCCCATGTTATCAATATTAACATGATTTAAGGAAATATGGCGGAACGTTCATTAAGGTTGCATCCGCCGATCGGAGCATGGCACGGGATACCACCGAACTCAGCAGACGTGATGTGCTCAAGGCGTCCGGGACGGCCGGCGCCGCAGGACTCGCAGGACTGGCCGGCTGCACCGGCGGCGGCGGCGGCTCGGAGTATCCTCCGATCGGGAACTACCCCGTCGAGGGCGACGAGGTCGTCTTCGGCTTCAACGTCCCGCAGTCGGGGTCGTACTCCCAGGAGGGCGCAGACGAACTGCGCGGGTACAATCTCGCGAAGAAGCACCTGAACAACGGCGGTGGCTGGGTCGACAGTTACGAGAACCTCTCAGGTAACGGCGTGCTCGGCAAGACGGTCGCGTCCGTGGAGGGCGACACGGCGACGAATCCGGACACCGCTCGCCAGTCCGCCCAGCGGATGATCAACCGCGACAATGCGATCATGGTCTCCGGGGGGTCGTCCTCGGCGGTCGCCATCGCGGTCCAGAAGCTGTGTCAGTCGGAGAAGGTCCAGTTCCAGTGCTGTCTGACACACTCCAACGACACGACCGGCTCCGAGTGCGTCCGCTACTCGTTCCGGGAGATGTTCAACGCGTACATGACGGGCCAGGCGCTCGCGCCCGTCCTCGCGGAGGAGTACGGCGAGAACCTCAAGTTCTACCAGCTGTACGCCGACTACTCGTGGGGGCAGACCCAGCAGGCGTCGATGAAGAAGTTCTTCACCGAGGTCGGCAACTGGACGCAGATCGACTCGGTCCCGACGCCGCTCGGCACCTCCGACTACTCGTCGTATCTGTCGGATGTCCCCAGCGAAGAGACGGACGTGCTCGTGCTCAACCACTACGGGCTGGACGCGGCCAACTCCCTCCCGCAGGCGATCGAGCAGGGGCTCAAGCAGGATATGGAGATCGTCGTCCCGCTGTACAACCGATTGATGGCAGAGGCAGCCGCTGACTCCATCGAGGGCATCTTTGGCACGGCCGACTGGAGCTGGCAGCTCTCCGACCAGTACTCGAAGACGTTTACCGAGGCGTTCCGCAACGAGTACAACAAGGTGCCCAGCTACGCCGCGCGCCTGGCGTACAGCCAGACGGTGCAGTACGCCGCTGCCTGCCAGCGGGCGGACACCTTCTACCCGCCCGAGGTGATCAAACAGCTTGAGAACCACCAGTACTCCAATGCCGGCCTGGGCGCCGAGACGATGCGGAAATGCGACCATCAGGCTCAGCGGGACGTGCTCGTCGTGCAGGGCCTGCCGTCGGACCAGCAGACCGAGAGCAAACTGCTGCGGATCGTCAACCAGACCTCCCGCGACAAGCTCGGCTACGCCTGCGACGCCGGCCCCGCCGCCGAGTGTTCGCTCGGCCCGTACGGCGGCGAGAACAACTGACGACGGCGCCGCCGTCGCAGATCCAGACCGGCACTTTCTTCGCCCGGGGAACGGAACCGCGTCAACGAATGACAACACCGACAACTACTCACAGGCGGACCACACGCGTCTCACACGAACAATAATGATCCCTCTACAGGTGGACATCGCATCGATACTCCTCAACGGCCTCCAGCAGGGCGCGATCTACGCGTTGTTGGGACTCGGCCTCACTATCATCCTGGGGACGATGGAGTTCTTGAACCTCGCGCACGGGGCGCTGTACCTCGTCGGCGCGTACGTCGGACTCCTCGTCTTCCGAGAGACGACCCTCACCAACGGGCTGTTGTACAGCTTCGGGGTCACGACGATCGGCTTCGACGGCGGCTTCCTCGCCGCGCTCGTGGTGGTCCCGATCGTCGGCTTCGGGATCGGCCTGCTCATGGAACGATTCGTCGCCGAGCCGTTCTACGACCGTCCCGAGACCGACCAGCTGCTCGTAACGTTCGGCCTCGCGCTCATCGTCGAGGAGATAATCAAGAACGTGATCGGCGGGAACACCTTCCAGTCGATCGGACCTCAGACCATCTTCGGGTTCAACGTCTCACAGCCCGTCGCCCTCCCGGTCGTCGGGCTGTTCCCCTCGTGGCGGCTGTTCATCATCGTCATCGCGCTCGTCATCATCGCGGTGACGTGGCTCGCCATCGAGCGCACGGACTTCGGGCTCGTCGTGCAGGCGGGGACGCGTGACTCCGAGATGGTTCGCCTGCTCGGGATCAAGATCAACCGCTCGTACAGCCTCGTGTTCGCGCTGGGGGCGGCGCTCGCGGCGTTCGCGGGCCTCATCGGCGCGTCGATCCAGACGCTCAGCCCGCAGATCGGTACCGATCGGGCCCTGCTCCCGGCGTTCCTCACGATCGTCGTCGGCGGCGCCGGGTCGGTCCGCGGGGCCATCGCCGGCGGCATGTTGCTGGGCGTGATCGTCTCCGCGATGACCCAGACGTACAGCCAGTGGGCGCAGATCGTCCTCTACTTGTTCGTCGCGCTCATGCTCATCGTGCGCCCCGAGGGGCTGTTCGGCAGCGGGGAGGTGGGCGAATGAGCGACGACGCCGACGCCGTGACCGACGGAGGCGCCGTCGCGGAGTCCGAGTCGGCGGCCGCCTCCGGCGGGTCGGGACTCGCCTCGCTTCGCGAGCGCGACGACTTCGTCGTGATCGCGACCGCCGCCGTGCTCGTCGTGTTCCCGTTCCTGCTCATCGACGTGTTCGGGGCCATCGGCGACCTGACGGGCTTTTCGATCGGTGGCTACTCCGGCCTACCGTCGCTGGTGCTCATCTACGGGATCGTCGTCATCGGATTCAACCTCCTGCTCGGCTACACCGGACTGCTCTCGTTCGGGCACGCCGCCTTCTTCGGGTCTGCGGCGTACTCGGCCGCGCTGTTCAGTCAGGTCGTCCCGAGCCCGCTGTTAATGGTGGTCGTCGGGACGCTCGTCGCGACGCTGCTCGCGTGGCCGATCGGCTTCGTCTCGATCCGCCGCTCGGGCGTCTACTTCGCCGTGTTGACGCTGACGTTCGGGCAGGCGCTGTACTTCTACGCGCTCGGCCCGGGCGCGTGGCTCACTAACGGGGACAACGGCTTCTCCGACATCGCCGCCCACGGGCTGTTCTTCGGTGCCATCCCGCTCGAGGCACCGCTGACGCCGCTGTACGCGCTCAACTCCTACACGGTGATCTACGCGTTCACCGCGGTGATGATGCTGATCGCCGTCTGGGTCGCCAACCGGATCATCAACTCCCCGTACGGCCTCATCTTCGAGGCGCTTGGCGAGAACGAGGAGCGCGTCGAGTTCGTCGGGCTGAACGTCTTCCGCTACAAGCTGATGGCGTTCATCATCTCTGCGGTGTTCGCCGGCGTCGGCGGCACGATGTTCGTCATCCACGAGCAGTACATCCACCCGACGACGGGGCTGTACTGGATCCAGTCGGGCGACTTCGTCATCATGACCGTCCTCGGCGGCACCGGCAGCCTCGTCGGTCCCGTGCTCGGGGCGTTCATCTTCGAGTACGTCGCGAACGTCATTTCCGGGGTCAGTCTCCCGGGGATCGGCCCGATCGGCTCGCTGTGGCGGTTCGTCCTCGGCGCCGTCTTCGTGTTCATCGTGTGGGTGTTCCCCCGCGGCGTCTACGGCGCAGCCGAGGACCTGATCGGCCTCGTGACCGGCGGCGGCGGTGGCGACGACGGCAGCGAGCCGGCCGCGACCGACGGAGGTGAGGCGGAATGACGCTGCTTCAGACGGACGGACTGACCAAGCAGTTCGGCGGCCTCGTCGCCGTCGACGACGTGAGCTTCGAGGTCGACTCGGGCGAAACCCGCGCGGTCATCGGCCCCAACGGCGCCGGGAAGTCGACGCTCATCAACTGCATCACTGGCGCCCTCGAACCGACGGCCGGGACCGTGGAGTTCGACGGACAGAACATCACGAACCTGGAGCCGCACGAGACCGTGCAGGCCGGGGTCTCGAAGTCGTTCCAGACGGCGTCGATCTTCCCGTCGATGTCGGTCCGCGAGAACGTCGAGATCGCTGCGCTGGCGGCCGAACACGGCTCGTTCCAGCTCAACTTCCTCAAGCGGCTCTCCGGGTTCTCCGCGGTGCACGACACCGCAGACCAGATGCTGGGGGCGGTCGATCTGCTCGATAGCGCTGGCGCCGAGGCCGGGAGCCTCCCGTACGGCGACAAGCGCCGCCTGGAGATTGCGATCGCGCTGGCTTCCGAGCCGGACCTGCTGTTGATGGACGAACCGACCGCCGGCATGTCGCCGGACGAGACCGCCGACACCGTGGACCTCGTGGAAGCGCTCCAGGAGGACCTCGGACTCACGATCCTCATCGTGGAACACGACATGGAAATCATCTTCCGAATCGCCGACCGGATCCTCGTGTTGAACCGCGGGCAGGTCATCGCCGACGGCACGCCCGAGGAGGTCCAACAGAGCGAACAGGTGCAGGAGGCGTACCTCGGGGGGGTGGAGCTGTGAGCTCGGACGCCCCCGACTCCGCCACGGACGCGACCGACGGAGGCGCTGCCGCAGACGCGACTGATGACGCTGCCGCCACGGAGTCGCCGGACGAGGCCGTCGGGGCCGACGAGGCGGACCGGGACGCGGACACCGCGACCCACGCCGAGCGCGCGACCGCCGCCGCCGCCGAGGGAGATCACCTCCTCTCCGTCGAGGACATCGACGCGTACTACGCGCAGAGCCACATCCTCCGCAACCTCTCGATGCACGTCGAGGAAGGCGAAGTGTGCGCCCTGCTCGGTCGCAACGGCGCGGGCAAGACGACGACGCTCCGGTCGATCGCGGGGGCGCACCCGCCCGAGGTTCGAGACGGTGTCGTCCGGTACAAGAACGACGACATCACCGACTACTCGACGGAGGACGTCTCCTCGCTGGGCATCTCGCTGGTCCCGGAGGAACGCCGCGTCTTCCCGAACCTCTCGGTCGGAGAGAACCTCCATCTGTCGGACGTCGCGCGCAACTGGTCGAACGTCGTCGGGCGCACGGTGTCGATGGACCATCCCGGGATGAGCACCGAGGAGGTGTACGAGGTGTTCCCGCGGCTGGAGGAGCGCGAGTCACAGAAGGCCGGGACGCTCTCGGGCGGCGAGCAGCAGATGCTCGCCATCGCGCGCGCGCTGAAGCAGGACACGGACCTGTTGATGCTCGACGAGCCGTACGAGGGACTGGCGCCGCAGATCATCGACACGGTCGAGGACGCCATCGCGCGCATCGCCGAGACGGGGACGACTATCCTGCTGGTCGAGCAGAACGCGGTCGCAGCGATGAACATCGCCGACCGCGCGTACGTCGTCGACCAGGGAGAGATCGTGTTCACGGGCACCTCCGAGGAGCTCCGCACCGACGAGGAGACCCGCGAGCAGTACCTGGGTGTCTAACCGTGAGCGCGAACCCCAACCCCGGACCGCCGGTCGACGGGCCGGACCCCGAAGAGCTGCTCGACCGGCTCATCGACGTCGGAGCGATCCGCGAGGACGACGACGGCACCCTCCGGATCTCTGCGGCGCTCCACGACACCATCGATCTGTACGAGCAGAGCTACGGCGACCTGCCCGAACAGGAGTTCACCGAGGCTGTCGCCGACGCGTTCGGCCTCGACTACTCGGAGGCCGTCCGCCGAATCGACGAGCAGGGGGTCACCCGCGAGGAGTTCATCGCGTACCTCTCGCTTCGCTCGCACTTCGAGGACGCCGAGGAACCGGTTCCGGATACCGTCGAGCGCGCGACGATGGCCACGCTCGTCACGGATGTCGCCCCCGCGACGCCGGTTCCGCAGGCACTGCCGGAACTGGATGACGACGCAGTCGAGGGGTTCCTCGCCGACAACGACCGCGCGGTCGTGTTCGTCTGGAGCCTCCGGTGTGACCCCTGCGAGTCGATGAAGGCCGAACTCGACGAGACGCTCGCCGCGCTGCCCGAGGGCGTCGCTGTCGCGGGGATCGACGGCGAGGCGGCGCCCGAGTTCCGCCAGCGGTTCGGCGTCGACGCGGCGCCGGCGATCGTGTGCATCGGCGACGGCGAGGCGCTGGCGACCGAGACGGGTTACCAGTCGCCCTCGGCGGTCGCCGACCTGGTCGGGGACGCGTTCGCGGACGACTGAGTCGTCCACCCCGAATCGAACCGACTAGCTCGATCCTCGCGTTCGCGACGGAGACGCGGGGAGGTGTGGCGACCGGCCTCGCCGGAATGGTCGTGGGCACGGTTCTCACGGGCGTTCTCGCGCTCGTGTTCGGCTACGCCGCGGTCGCCGCGATCGTGACCGCCGTCGACGAGGACCGGCTCGGTGCGGCGTTCGACCCCGCCGCGCTCAAGCCGATCGTCTTCAGCGCCGACTACGCCACCGCCTGGGCGCTCTCACTCGCCGTGTTCCTCGGCGCGGGCGTGCTCGTCGGGGTGTTGAACGGGATCCCGATCTTGGGTGCGATCATCGGCGCGTTCGTGTTCTTCTACGCGCAGGTTGTCGCCGCGCGGCTGTGGGCCGGCGGGTACGCCGACGCACGCGCCGGGACCGCGGAAGCCGGCCGCCTCGATATCGGCGAGTCGATCGCCTGACGGGTCCCGCTCGGTGTCGAGCAGACGGCGGACCTGCCCGCTCGGGTCGACAGGTGTGCCGCTTATTCCCCGTCGACGACGCCGGTGACCATCACCGGTCGCCCGCCGTTGAGGATCACCGTCTGAGTGACCGAGCCGAACAGCGCCTTCCCGGCCGGCGAGCGCTTGCGGCCTCCGACGACGATCAGGTCCGCGTCGGCCTCGTCGCCGACCTCGATGATCGCGTCCGCGGGGTCGCCGCTGGACTCGGTCACGTCGACGGTGATCCCGGCGTCCTCAAGCAACTCTTGTGCCTCGCGGACCGACGCGACCTGCGTCGCGGAGGCGCCGCTGGGGTTGTCTTGGAACACGTGGACGATGGTGACCTCGGTCTCGCTCCCGTCGCCCGGTAGCTTCGCGATCTCTTCGGCGGCGGCGCGCGCGTGTTCTTCGTCCTCATCGACGCCGAGTACGACGTGATACATACACCGCACCTCTCCCGGACAGGGATTAGTCCTTTCGCCGGCGGCGACGCTCCCGGTCCGCTCGTCGTCCCCCCGCGCCGCGGTCTCGATGGGTCCGTCTCACTCGTCGACCCCGTTCGGATCGTCGATCCCTCGGGAGACGTAGACCACCAGCGCGAGGGGGATGCCCAACACCGTCGCGATTGTGACGGCTCCGTAGATGCCGAACCCGAGCGCGCTCGCCGGCAGCGGGATCACCGCGTACAGCGCCGGCGCGCTCAGGCCGTCGACGAAGGTCGCGACAAGCACGCCGGCGACGCCGCCGACGGCCGTGAGGACGGCGTAGAGGAGGAGAACGAGGCGGGGGCCATCGAAGCGCCCCGCCGGTTCCCTCTCGCTCGCGTCCCCGGTCCCCTCGGTTGCGTCCCCGACTCTCTCGATCGGGTCACCGGCGATCCCGCTCGCGTCGTCTCGCTCGCGGGTCACTGCAACACGAGGATCAAGCCCGTCGCGAACATGAGCAGGGCGATGCCGCCGAGCACGATCCCGAGGAGGTCCTTATCGCTCATACCGGGGTTCGGGTCCGCGCGAACAAAAGCCCCGTCGTCCCGGTCGGCGCCACGGCGCCCGCCCGTCGCTGGCGCTGGGCAGTCGAACAACAGCGGCGTCCGAAAATCGAACCGAAGGACCAGAGCCGAACCGAACCGAACCGAATCTACTGGAACCGAACTGACTGCCGTTACTCGTCGTCAGCGCGCGATTCCTGACCGCCGTCCGTCTTGACCTCCTCACCGCCGTCGGTGGCCGCGAGCGAGGTCTCACGCTTGGCCTCGAACCAGTCCCACTCCGCGGTGTTGAGGTTCGTCTCGTCGAGGCGCCACGGGTCGCCCGACTCGACGCGCTTGCCCTCCATCCAGGAGGTCACGATGTTGTACACCCAGATGATACCGCCCACGAGGAGCAGGAGCGCCCCGAGCGAGGCGATCTGGTGGAGCGTCGCGAACTTCGGGAGGTAGGTCGCGTACCGGCGCGGCATCCCGCCGTAGCCGAGCAGCACCATCGCAAAGAAGGTGACGTTGGTGCCGATCATCCACAGCCAGAAGTGCGCCTTCGCGAGCCGACGCTGGTACCAGCGCCCGGTGACGAGCGGGAACCAGTAGTAGATGCCCGCCATCCCGGCGAAGGTGATGGCGCCCATCACGATGTAGTGGAAGTGGCCGACGACGTAGTAGGTGTCGTGAAGCACGAGGTCGACGGGGATGGACGCCAGGAACACGCCCGTCACGCCGCCGATGATGAAGTTGCTCACGAACCCGATGCAAAACAGCATGGGCGTCGTGAGGCGGAGTTTCCCATTCCACATCGTCGTGATCCAGTTGAACGTCTTCACCGCGGACGGTATCGCGATGGCCAACGAGACGGCCATGAACGAGGCGCGAAGCCGCGGGTCGATGCCCGTCGCGAACATGTGGTGGGCCCACACGCCGAACGAGAGCACGCCGATCGCGAGCGTGGAGTAGACGACGAATTTGAAGCCGAACAGCTTCCGGCCGGAGAACCGCGGGAGCACGTAGCTCACGATCCCCATCGGCGGAAGCACGAGGATGTACACCTCGGGGTGGCCGAAGAACCAGAACAGGTGCTGCCAGAGGATGGGGCCGCCGCCCTCCACCGCGAAGAACGTCGTCCCGAAGTTGCGGTCCAGCAGGAGCATGACAAGCGCGCTGCCCAGCAGCGGGAACGCGAACAGGATCAGCCCCGACTGGGTGAGGATCGTCCACGAGAAGATGTCGAGGTTCGCCCAGGTGACCTCCTCAGCGCGCTCGGTGAAGATGGTCGCGATGAAGTTGATCGCGCCCATCGTCGCCGAGACCCCCGTCAGGTGGAGGCCCAGCAGCATCAGGTCCACGCCGACGTTCGCCTGGTTACCGGCGCCGACACCCGCCGAAAGCGGCGTGTACATCGTCCAGGCGGTCTGTGCCGGGATGACACCCGGGATGGGGAAAAAGCCCGCCCAGATGAGTAGCGCGCCCGGCGGCAGCAGCCAGAACGCGATGGCGTTGATCCGCGGGAACGCCATGTCGTCGGCGCCGATGACCAGCGGGATGAGGTAGTTCGAGAACGCCGCGATGATCGGCGTCCCGAACAGGAACAGCATCGTGATCCCGTGGCTGGTGAGCAGCGAGTTGTAGAACGTCGCCGACCCGAGCACGTCCGTCGCGGGGGTGGTGAGCTCCGCGCGCATCAGCATCACCATCAGCCCGCCGACGACGAACGCGATGGTCGCGTACGCGCCGTACAGCAGTCCGATGTCCTTGTGGTCGACCGTCGTGAGCCAGCGGATCAGCCCGGCGGGCTTTTCTGCGTGCCCGTAGCCGGACTCGCCGACTGCGCCGCCACCGGCGCCCAGCGGGGTGTACGACCGCCAGTCCTCGACCCGCGCGAGGAAGGCGGCCACGCCCAGGAGGAACGCTCCCATGAGCACCGTCAGCAGTAGTTGGCCGGATGTCTCCATGGACACGATTCAGCGTCGAATGCACAAGAAAGATTCGGGTCACTCCCGCCCGTGGGCCGTCGATTCCGGGGTCGATCGACGGTCAGATTCGGCCGCTGGGTGGTCGACTAGTCGTCGGCGGCGGCGTCTGCGTCCGCACCGTCCGCCTCGTCTGTATCGTCCGCACCGTCCGCCTCGTCCGCGTCGCCGCCCTCGGTGGCTTCGCCGTCGGACGCCGCTTCGGCGTCACCCGCGATCTCGGCTTCGATCGCCTCCTCGACTTCGTGTTTGGTCTTGGCATCCTCCATCGTCGCCTGTCCCTGGAAGAACACCTTCGACTGCTTCTCGTCGCCCGCGATGGCCTTCCCGGAGACGTACGTGAGGATGGCGAGCGCGACGAACGGGAACGCGAGCAGCCCCATCTGCAGTACGCGCCCGTAGAAGTCGAGGCTGCTGAACGGATCGAGGATGACGAACGCCGCGACGAAAAACAGGATGATCCCCAGCGGGATGACGTTGACCGTCAGATCCAGCAGGGTATCCCTGTCGAAGATCTCTGCCATGACCGAGACGTACACGCTCGCAGCCTAATACCTTGCCCATTTGTGCGCCCGGGACGCCGTCGGTCGGCTCACGACGACGCTGCCGCCGTCACACGGTGGGCTCGGTGTCGCGGGCGAACAGCTCCCCGCCCACGCCCGCGAGCAGCAGCAGCACGCCCGTTCCGATCATCGAGTACGCGCGAACCAGGAGATCCGATTCGGTGGCCGCGTCGGCGTACCAGAGCCCGCCGCCGGCGACGATGACGAACACCGACAGCACCGCGAGCCCGCGCCACGCCGAGGCGACGTACTCGTTCTCGTGGAGGATCCCGGCGATCGATCCGCAGAACAGCAGCAGCCCGCCGACGGCTAACGGAACCAGGCCGAACAGGATGCCGATCTCGGCGATCGGAATGCCGAGCGCGACGAACAGCGGCCACGGGCTGGCCACCCGGTACCCTTCGCTGACTCCCGGATTCTCGTCCATACTCCCACGACGAGCCTGCGCGTTCAAAGCCTGTCGGTCGGCTCAGCGACGATGTCGGTTCGAGCTGCCCGAGCGTCGCCCCGATCACGGGAGCGTGACGCCGTGGCGGGCGAGAAATTCGGATGCCGCCTTGATCTCGACGGGGCTGCCGATGATCCGACAGCGGTCCCCGTCGGTGAACACCGAAACGGTGAACTCCGATTCGAGCGACGATCGGATCCCCTCCAGGTCCCTGCGGGGGACAACGATCTGCGTGCTGTCTCGGAGGCGGGAGGGATCCGGCATGCCGTCTTTGTATCCGTCTGAGGCGCGCTGGGATATAGTGGTACCGAACTTCGAACCGCGGGCGAGCCGGCCGTCAGCGACCGACCCTCGCCGCACGGGAGGAATCGCGCAGCTCGGGCGATCCCGGATAGCCGTCCGCGAGACCGCGATCCCCGCTGGACCGACCGCGGCCGACGGCGGGATCGCGCCGGCGGCGACGCCGCTGCTCTCCGGCGAACGCCGCGGCCCGTCGAAGGGAAGCGTTTAGGCGCGCGGACGGTCCATCGGCTAGTGATGGGACTCGAGGAGGAGATCGAAGAACTCCGCGAGGAGATCGCCGAGACCCCGTACAACAAGTCGACCGAGGCGCACATCGGCCGGCTGAAGGCGAAGCTCGCGGAAAAGAAGGAGAAACTGGAGAACCAGTCCTCCTCCGGCGGCGGCCAGGGATACGCCGTCGAGAAGACCGGCGACGCGACGGTCGCGCTCGTCGGCTTCCCCTCGGTCGGCAAGTCCACGCTGATCAACGCGCTCACCAACGCCGACAGCGAGATCGGCGAGTACGAGTTCACCACGCTGAACGTCAACCCGGGGATGCTGAAGTACCGCGGGGCGAACATCCAGATCCTCGACGTGCCGGGGCTGATCGAGGGCGCCGCCGGCGGCCGCGGGGGCGGCAAGGAGGTGCTGTCGGTCGTGCGGACGGCGGACCTCGTCGTGTTCGTTCTCTCGGTGTTCGAGATCGACCAGTACGAGCGCCTCAGCCACGAACTATACGAGAACAAGGTCCGCCTCGACACCGAGCCGCCGAACATCTCCGTCCGCAAGACGCACAAGGACGGCATCCAGGTGACGATGCGCGACACCGTCTCGTTGGACGAGGAGACGGTGAAAGACGTGCTGCGGGCGCACGGCTTCGTCAACGCCGACGTGACGATCCCGCACGACCTCACGATCGATGAACTCATCGACGGCGTGATGGACAACCGCGAGTACCTCCCTTCTATCGTCTCGGTGAACAAGGCGGACCTCATCGACGAGGACTACCTCCCCACCGTCAACGAAGACCTCCGCGCGCACGACATCGACCCCGACGACGCGATCTTCATCTCCGCCGAGGAGGAGCGGGGACTCGATGTCCTGAAGGAGCGCATTTTCGACGCGCTCGGGCTCATCCGCATCTACATGGACAAGCCGGGCCGCGGCGTCGACTACGAGGAGCCGCTCGTGCTCCGCGAGGGCGACACCGTCGGCGACGCGTGCGAGAAGCTCGGGGGGAGCTTCCAAGAGCGCTTCAAGTTCGCGCGCGTCTCAGGCCCCTCCGCCAAACATGACGAACAGCAGGTCGGCCAAAGCCACGTACTCGCCGACGAGGACGTGCTGCGGATCGTCGCTCGGAAGTAGCGTGGGCGGCGGGTCCTCTCGCCGTCCGCGGGCGTCGCCACGGCTCGTGCTGGTCGCCGTGCTCCTGTGCGGGCTCGTCCCGTGGTCGGTTCAGTCGTTCGCAGACAGCGGCGTCCCCTTCCTCCGGTTCGCGTGGGGCGGGATCTCGTTCACGCCGGTCCTGTCCGCCCGAACGCTCCTGGAGTACCTCACGCTGTCGGGGTCGCCGCTGCTCGTTCCGTGGATCGTCGCCACGGGCTGCTGGCTCCTCGCGGTCGCCTCCGCGTCGCTGGGACTCGCTGACCGTGAGGACCCACGGGTCACGTCGGGCCTGCTCGTGCTCGCGGGCGCGGTGAACGCCTCCGTCGCCCTCCGATTCGGGATCCAGCCCCTGCGGACGGCGTACCCCCTCGGGACGCTCGCGCTGTGGGCCGTCGCGGCGTGGCGCTACCGCGCGTGGACGCGAGACCGACCCCGGTGAGCCCCGGCGCACGCCCGGCGCCGCGACTCACGAGAGATACACCTCCAACGCCGCGACGTGGGTGAGAAGGAAGTCCGTCTCGGCGAGCGCCCGCCGCGATCGGTCGTCGAGGTCGGACACGGCCGCCTCGACGGGGTCGAGCGTCGACGCCCAGTCGGCGAGGAGGTCGTCGACGACGGGGCGCGCGCTTTCCGGGAGCGGATCGAGGTGCAGCGTCGGTGCGTCGGCCGGTTCGTCGTCGGTCGGCGTCACGGTCGCGACGTACCACACCTCGTTCGAGAAGAACGCGGCGTCGGTCTGCTGTCGCTCGCGGCCGCGGTACACCGTCCCCCGATAGCGGACGTAGCCGCCGACGAACGCCGTGCGCGCCCACGTCCCCAGCGGCGTCTGCGGCTCGACGGTCGCGCGGCCGCCCTCGACCGCCTCGACCGCGAGCGACCGCCGGTCGGCCGGGAGGTCGTCGACGACCACGACCTCGGCGTCCGCTGGCGGCTCCTCGACGGCGGTCGCGCCCAGTAGCCACTCGTACAGGAGGCCGCCGTCGACGCCGAGCGCGTACGCGCCGTCATCGACGCGGTCGCCGGTGAGCCGAACCGTTCGCTTCCCGGGCAGGAGCGGCGGCTGGCCGGTCCGGACGATCGTATCCGTCGTCCGCACGACCTCGCCGGTCGCGGCGCCGCGTTCGAGGAGGGCGGCCAGCGCACGCAGATGCACGCGGACGGGTCGACCGGTCGGGAGTCGGTCGACGGCGGCGAGCCGAAGGGTGTCCGCGGGCGACGCGCCGTCGCCCGGACCGGCGCTCGGAGCGGATCCTGTCACGTCGGTC
The DNA here is from genome assembly GCF_900129775.1 of Halobaculum gomorrense. Classification (GTDB taxonomy): domain Archaea; phylum Halobacteriota; class Halobacteria; order Halobacteriales; family Haloferacaceae; genus Halobaculum; species Halobaculum gomorrense. The sequence goes on from NZ_FQWV01000013.1 coordinate 30,178, forward strand.
GTCGGGCCGTCGGTCGTCGGGCCGTCGGTCGTCGAGCCGGCCGGGGAGTCGGTCGGTGCGCTCCCGAGACAGCCCGCGGCGGCGGCCGTACCGAGCGCGGCGAGGAGGGGTCTGCGTCGGGTGGGGGCCATGCTTCGAGCGTCTCGAACGCGCGGGGATGTGCTTTGTGGAGGCGCGCGTCGCGACGGACGCGGGCGCGACCGTCACGGGCGACGCGAATCGCCGTCGCCGTTGTCGCCGTCTCCTCGGACGGCGACCCGGCGGACGTTCTCGTGGTACCGGTCGTGGCGCCACACGTCCCAGATCAGGTCGGTGAGCACGTGGACGTACAGGACGACCGCCGTCGCCAGCGCGGCCGCGGTCGGCGTCACCCCGAGCCCGCCTGCATCGAGTGCGGCGCCCGCGATCCAGGCCGCCGCCACCGCGAGCGGCGCGAGCACCGCGTGGCTGAGGAGCCGGTGGAGCGGCCACAGGTCGCCCGGATCGAACAGCTCCGACTGGTCGAAGACGGCGGCGCGCGGGGTCGCGAGCGCCCGGCGCGCGTTCGCCCAGTCGCCGCGGACGAGCCGCGCCATCAGGAAGTGGTCGAGGTCGATCGCGACGCCTGCGGCGGTGAGCAGCGCCCACGCGCCGGCCGCGACGGCGGGCGTTTCCCCGAGAGGGAGGACCGCGACGAGTCCGGCGGCGACGGCCCCGGAGACCGCCGCGTGGTGTCGGGAGTACACGACCGGCGCGGACGCGTCCGAGCCACAAAACCCCACGGCTCGCCCGCTTCCGTCGCGTCCGTCGTCCGGCCGCCCTTCTGGGCGCCCCCCGCCAGCGCGATTGGTCGACTCCCGCCGTCGCTGCGGGCCCGCCGCGCGGGCTGCCCGCGAGAATCACTCGTGACATTCGGCGCCGAAGCGTTATGCCCGCCCGTCCGGCTCCCTCAGATCGATGGACTCCGACGCGCTCGTGTGTTTCCAACAGACTCGCCGCGGCACCGGCGAGCGGTGGTACAAGGTGTACCGCGTCGGCGTCGACTCCCCCGACGGCTTCGTCGACCGTATGGGGGAGTACGTCCGTCAGACGCACTTCGACGGGCCGGTGACGGCGCCCCACTGGTTCGACACCGGCGGCGGTCCCGCGATGCAGTGCCGCCTCGCGGAGCTGGGCGAGAAGCTCGTGCCGTTCTCGACGGCCGACGTGTTCGTCGTCACCCACAGGACGGTCCGCCCGTTGCTGGCGGTTCCGATGGCGGTCGATATCGTCCCCGTCCTCGCGGAGGGGATCCGAACGCGCGAGTACGCAGGGGCCGACTGCGACACGGACGGCGACGACCCATCGCTCGCGCCCGCGCCCGACGCGACGCCGACCCGCGTCGTCGACGCCGACGCGTTCGACCCACCGCTCTCGGGGGCGGCCGCGTCGGGCGGTCGCATCGAGTGGTTCCACCTGTTCGCGCTGCAGGCGGCCTACCGGCTCGCGGTCGGGCCGCGGACCGGCGTCGTCGAGACGGGCGGCGATCACCCGACGATGCGCGTCCGCGACGGCGACGGCGTGTTGTGTCTGGACCTCCTCGACACCGGCGCGCTGAAACGGATCGACCGCGACCTCCTGTTTCTCGACTACGCGCTCGACGCGGACGCGGGCGGCGACGCGGACCGCTCGGTTGACGAGTCGCTCACGCTCGCGCTGCGCGACACCGCGCGGCTCCGCTGGCGGTACGCGAGCCACCTCTGGCACGTGCGCCACGGCGAGACCGACGAGCGGTTCGCGTCGATCGCGCGCAACAAGACCGAGCCGACGTACGCCGACGAGCGGGCTGCCGCCCGGGGTGCGTTCCTCGATGCGCTGTGTGAGGCGTACGGCGCGTCGCTCGCGCCGTTCTCGACCGGCGTCGCCGGCGCCGCGCTCCGCTGGGAGACGGGCACGCGCGCGGACACGTTCTCACTGAACGAGGCGCCCTCGTTCACGCACGACTCGGTCGCCGAGGTCATGGACCGGGTCGACCCGGGGTACGTCCCCGAGAAGCGCAAGAAACGGTTCTGATCGCGGCCCTGACGTGTGACCCGGTGACATCGTCGGTCGGTATCCTTTTCGAGCGCGCGGCCGGTGTGTCGTACATGGCGTACACGCTCGACCACGTGATGATGCGGATCGAAAACGAGGAGGAGTCGCTCGACTGGTACACCGAGCACCTCGACTACGAGGTCAAAGGCGAGATGGAGGGCGGCGACTTCACGAACTACTACCTCGGTCCGGAGGACGTGCACGAGGACGGCGCGCTGCTGGAGCTCACCTACAACCACGGCGACCACAGCTACGACATGGGCGACGCGTGGGGCCACATCGCCGTCCGCGTCGAGGACGTCGAGGAGGCCTACTACGAGCTGATGGACGAGGGCGTCGAGGACTACCGCCCGCCCGAGGAGAACCCCGGCTACGCGTTCGTGAAAGACCCCGACGGCCACGAGATCGAGATCGTCGAGCGCGACCACGGCGCGCGCTGGTCCATCGACCACACGATGATCCGCGTCGAGGACGCCACCGAGGCGCTCGGCTACTGGATGCGCACCTTCGAGTACGAGCACACCGGCCGCTGGGAGGCCGACTCCTTCGCGAACTACTTCATGAAGCCCGAGGACGCCGCCGAGGAGGCGATGGCGATCGAACTCACGTACAACTACGACGGCCGGAGCTACACGATGGGCGACGCGTGGGGGCACGTGTGCGTGCGCGCCGACGACTTGGAGGCCGACTGGGAGGAGCTGATGGTCCGTGAGACCGCGGACTACCGCGACCCCGAGTCGTGCGACCACAACTACGCGTTCACGACGGACTCCGACGGCCACGAGATCGAACTGCTGGAGCGGTAGGTCACGCCCGTCGTTCCGGGTTCCGGCCCCGTCAGTTCGCGATCAGTACCGATCCGCATAGTCTGGTTCTCTTGTAGAAACGTTTACTCGGTAGCAACAGCTACTATCGATCATGACGACCGCGGTCAAAGTAGACGAGGACGCGAAATCCCGGTTGGAGGAGTTACAGGCCGAGATCAGGCTCGAAACCGGAACACGCGTCACCCAACAGGAACTGCTCTCGCGGATCATCGACGATGCGTACACCTCGCGGGAAGCGATGATCGACTCGTTCAGAGACACGACCGTCCCGCTGTCGGCCGAAGAGAAGGAGGCCATGGCTGAGGGACGATTCTCCTCGGGCGTCGAGACGGACGAGGACGATATCGACGGGATCCTCTACGGATGAGTGTGCTCGTGGACACCGGCGTGATCTACGCCGACCACGATACCGACGCCGCGCGCCACGAGGCCGCGGTCGATTCGCTCGATGCGGTGTACGACGGTGCACTCGGACAGCCGTACGTGAGCGACTACGTGTACGACGAGGCAATCACGCTCACGCTTCGACGAGGGTCGTTTTCGGCCGCGAAGCGACTCGGCGAGCGACTTCGCGGCGTCGAGCCGTTCACGCATGCGTTCGAGCTACTCCATCTCTCGGAGTCGACCTTCGAGGAGGCGGTCGACGTGTTCGAGCGATACGACGACCAGGGACTCAGCTTCACGGACGCGGCGACGATCGCGGCGGTGCGGCACCACGGCCTCGACGGGGTATTGAGTTTCGATGACGACTTCGACGGGCTCGTCGAGCGGTTCGACCCGGCGACGCTGTAGCGGCGCCGGCGCTCGCCTCCGAATCAATTAAGTCAGATTGCTTACCTTCGTCTGACGTGAACGAGAAGCGCCTCGTCGTCGCGGCGTTCGGGCTCGCGGTCGCGGTCGTCATCGGTGCGCTCGCGTACCGCTTCATCGCGGCGTTCACCGTCTCGGTGTTCCTCTACTACTCGACGCGGCGGTATCACCGGTTTCTCGCCAGGTTTCGACTGCCCCCGCGGGTGCGGGCGGGGGTCGTGCTCGCGTCGCTGGCGATCCCGTTGATTTTGCTCATCAGCTACGCGGGCGTCCTGCTCGTCGTCGAGGCGCGGCAGTTCGTCGCCGACACCGCGCTCGTCAGTGTCGCGGCGTCGAACATCGCGTGGTTCGCCGCGATCGAGCGCATTCCCTCGTTCACCGTGCAGGGGATCTACCGGGCGTACCAGTCGGGCGATCTGGAGCCGTTCGTCGAGTTCGCGACCGAGAACGCCACGTTCCTCACGACGGTCGTCTCGGAGTTCGTCCTCAACCTCTTCATCGTCACCATCGTCACCTACTACCTGCTCGTCGACGGCGACCGGATCAGCGACTGGCTGCTCCGGTTCGACGACGACGCGATCGTCCGCGAGTACCTGGAGGCGGTCGACGACGAACTGGAGGCGGTGCTGTTCGGCAACCTCCTGAACGTCGTCGCCATCTCGCTCATCGCGATCGCGACGTTCAACGCGTACAACGCCGTCGTCCCGGCCGCGGTTCGGGTGCCGTACCCCGCGCTTGCGGGCGCACTCACGGGAATCGCGAGCCTGGTTCCGATCGTCGGGATGAAGATCGTCTACCTCCCGGTGACGGCGGCGATGGCGATCCCGGCGCTGCTCGACGGGTCGCTCGGGGAGCTGGGGTACGTGTTCGCGTTCCTCGTCGTCGCGGTGGTCGTGGTCGACACGATCCCGGATCTCGTGTTACGGCCGCTGTTGAGCGGCGACGAGACCCATGTCGGCCTGCTGATGCTGGCGTACACGCTCGGGCCGGTGGTGCTCGGCTTCTACGGCCTCTTCTTCGCGCCGATCGTGCTCGTCGTGGGGCTGACGTTCGCGAACACCGCCCTGCCGCGACTGCTGGGGGCCGACGACGCGCAGACGAGGCTGTCCGAGCCCGGGGACGACGACCGCGGCGAGATGGTCGACGACGACTCTGAGAGGCTCGACGCCGAGGCGGGCGACGCCGAGCCGACCGGCTGATCGAACTGTCTGCCCGTGATGGGTCGTGGAGACCGTCGGCGCACATCCACTCAGCCGTCGAGGCCCGTCGACGGGTGCCCGTGAGCCACACTCATACGTCGGTGCCTCGAAGCGAGGACCACGATACGCTCGCGTGATCTGGAAGCGGACGTCGAACGGAACGTCGCGGACCGGCGGGCGTTTCTCAGGCGGTGGGCCGCGTACGTGCGCGAGCACGACGACGAGGAGTGGTCGCGCCAGCAGAACACGGTCATCGACTCGCAGATCCGGCGGGCCAACGAACTCGCCAAGCGGGGCGAGATCGACCCCGTCGAGTGAGTCGTTCGCAGTCTACCGGTTCACTCCCAGCGCGTCACAACGCCGCGTCGCGGAGGGTGCCGTCGGTCGTAGAGCCTCGCGGGAAACCGACACGGTGACGTACTGTTCGGTTGGGTCGTTGGACCGACCGAGTCAAAAAGGGCGATCGAGGTAACCCTGTCCGGTGTGCTGTTCGATGTGCTGCCCGGGTTTATTCAAACCAGTACGCCATTATAGCCGGACCGTCCTCATTTGCCCGTGGACCGTTCGCTCGTCGTCGCGCTCGTAATCGGTGCGCTCCAGGGGATCTTCGAGTGGCTTCCCATCTCAAGCGAGGGGAACATCACGATCGCCCTTTCGGCACTTGGACGCTCGCCCGAGACGGCCGTCGCGTTCGCGCTGTTTCTCCACCTCGGAACCGCGCTCTCTGCGACCGTCTACTATCGCGACGAACTACGTGAGATCATCTGGCTGCTCCCGCAGTGGCGTCCCGGCCGCGCGTTCGAGGGAGAACAGGCAGTCGTCTCCTTTCTCGCGATCGGGACGCTCGTCTCGGGTGTCGTGGGTATCGTCGCGTATGCGACCCTCGAGGAGGTCGTCTCGGCACTGACTGGCGGCGCGGTCGTCGTCAGTATCGGCCTCTTGCTCATCCTCACTGGCGTCTTCCAGCGGGTCTCGACGCACCTGAACGTCGACAGACGAACCGACCCGGACGCGATCGACGCCGTTCTCGTCGGCGTCGCTCAGGGCGTTGCCATCCTCCCGGGAATCTCTCGCTCGGGAATGACCACCGGAACCCTTCTCTTGCGGGGACACGACGCGCCGGACTCGTTTCGCTACTCGTTCGTGCTCTCGATCCCGGCAGCTGTCGGGGGTGGGCTACTTGCGTATCTCGATACGGGACTGGGAACGGTGACTCCCGCCGCGGCGCTCGTCTCGCTCACCGCCGCTTGTGTCGTCGGCTACGCGACGATCGACGTGCTCATTCGCATCGTCGAGCGCGTCTCATTTTGGGCCGTGTGTGTCGGGTTGGGCGGACTCGCAATGGCTGGTGGATTTCTCGTGTTGTGACCGACGCTCCGTGGCACGAGGTCGATTATTGGATCTGATTTACGCGCAAACAAGGGAGCGGATACAGTTCAATATTCGAGTTCATCACGGACGAGGAAGCGCGCGGTCAGGTCGGAATCGGGACGCTCATATGTCTCGACCGAATGGTGACTCGTCTGCGGTATCTGTCGGCGAACTCACTTCGAGAAATCTGTGTTCGGAGCCATCCGAATTCGCACGTACCGCACGCGACGCTCGATGAGGAACCAGATCCCGACCAGCACACTCCCGAGCGTGTTCGCGAGGAGATCCCCCCAGCCGAAGTAGCGGTTCGGAAGCGTCCCCTGCACCAGTTCGATGCCGATCCCAACTCCGAGGGCACCGCCGACGACGGCAGTCGCGCGAACAGCCGGTCGATCGCGGTAGCGAACCGTCGCATACGCCAGCGCGAGTGCAAGCCCCGCGTACGCCGCGAAGTGCAGTCGCTTGTCCCAGAACGACGTCTGTGACGGCGCTGACGGGGGTGCTGTGAGTAACGAGAAATAGCCAATGACACCGAGGACAGCCACCACGCCGAGGTATCGGAGCCACCGTGGGAGAAGCGGGAATGGAATCCAACTCATGACGCTGTGGTCACCGTGACTGTTGTCCCGTTTCGTACAGCCGACTCGTTGACGGTGACCGTCCCGTTCGGAACGCGGTACGTGCCGGGGTACGCGACGCGCAGCGTGTACGTGCCGCTCGGCTGGGCTGTCGTCTGTCTCGTGTACGTGAACGACGCGCCTTCGATCTCGACGGTCGTCTCGACGGTCACGGTCGCGTTCGGCGTCGCTGTCCCCTGGAGGACGGCACCGGGGACGAGCGTGAAGACCTTGTACTGTTCGTCGCTACTGACGTACCCCAGTCGGTAGTGGGCGAGACCAGCGGTTCCGTTCGCTCGAGACCCGTGTTCGCGGTAGAGTCGGGTGCCCAGTTGTGAGTCGTTGCCGACGACGGTGGGGGTGACGACAACGTATCCCGCCCGGTTGGTGAGCCGGTTGTACCAGGCACTCGAATCAGTTGCGGAAATGAACGACTCGTAATTCGTTCGCGCGTACCCGTACGACCGCGACTCGCCATTCACGAAGTAGTTGTAGTGGCGATTGGCCCCCCAGGCGCTGAACACGTAGTTCTGGGGGTATTCCAAATCGTGTGTTTCGGCGTGGTCGTTCATCCAGGACGTCGTCTCGTACTGCTCTTGCGTGTGGATGAGCTGAGCGCTCTTGAGAGGCACCTGCACGGCTCCAAAGGCCCCGAGCAGGACGAACAACGCACCGACCGCGAAGACGGTCTGTCGGTCCGGTGTTCCGATGTTTCGGACCGGGTCGCCGCCGAAGGGCGTCGGCTGTCTGGCGACGTCGACGCGTTCGGTGAAGTGAACGAACGCGAGCCCGCCGAAGATCCCGAGGAACGGTCCGAGTTGGCCGACGAATCGAACCTGTACCGCCGCGAGCGCGAAGAAGTACCACGTGTAGACGACGGGGACCAGCCACCGAGAATCGTCGCGAACCCGGTAAGTCGCCCACAGGAGGTACGGGACGCCGACGAACAAGAGCAGGCCGATGAGCAGGAGCCAGCCGCCCGACTCACCGAACAGCCCCGTCGTCTCTGCGATTGCGTCTGTGCGGAACAAGCGAGTGTCGAGGCTCTGTTCTACTCGTGTCCACAGCGTCGGTGCGAGCGTGCTGAACGCGATAGTGCCGCCGATCACGCCGACGATCGTGACGCCCGCGAGTGCCGGCATCGGCACGTCGAAGCGGTGTGAGAGCGTCCCGGCGAGCACCACCCCGAGGCCGCCGGCCGTGAGCAACGCCGGCGAGATGGCGACGAGCGTCGTGTGCCAGCCGAAGGCGGTGTGTGCGACCCACACGAGCCCCGCCGCTAGGGCCGTCGCGAGGACGAGCGGTCCGCCGCTCCAGAAGGGGTCGCGGTCGGTGGAGACACCGACGACGGCGTCCGCGGCGAGGAGCACCCCGAGCGGAACGAGGAGGAGCGGACCTGCGTCCCACGCGAGCGCCTGTGCGGCGACGCCGACGGTGACCGCGGTCGTCGCTGTGAGCGTTCGCGTCGAGACGAGCGGTCGCTCGTCGATCGCGTCGCGGACGACGATCGTCGCACCGAGTGCAGTGAGCAACAGCCAGAGGTAGTCGAAGGCGTGGTGGTCGGCGAAACCGAGGCTGGTGCGAAGCCCGTGGCCCGCGACGGTCCCCATGAACACGACCGCGGCGATCCCGACCCGACGATCGTCAGTCACCTCGACGGTGAGGAGGTAGACGAACACGCCGGTGACGAGCGCAGAGACGACCGGGTACCACGCGAGGACCTGTCCGGCGACGGCTTTGGTGCCGCCGAGTAAGGACGAGACTAGCCACAGCGTCGCAACGAGAAGCGGCTCGCCCTTCGCGATGCCATCGGGCACTGTGGTAAGCGTGGTCTCGGGGTCGGTGAGCATCCGCTCGACCCAATAGCGATAGTAGTAGGGGTCGTTCGCCGTGAGGACGACCTCTCCTTGGAAGACGGCCGGGAAGGTCGTGACGCGGAGCGCGAAGACGATCGCTAACGCGCCGGCGAGTGCAGCGAGGACGCGCGTGTTCGGGAGGGACGGAAGCGAGATCTCGAAGGAGGGGGACTGCTCGTCGGCCTGCTCTGAGACCTGACCGGCGAGCGCTTGCCGGGTGGCTTCGCGGTCGGCGACGACGTAGCCGTCGTCGGTCTGGGTGACGACGTCGTGTGAGACCAGTTCTCCGAAGGCACCCGAGTCGACGTCGATGTCTTCGAATGCCCACGGCTCCTCCGGTTCGAGGACCGACTCGACTGCGGGTTCGAGATCAGGCCGCTCGTCGAGGAGATCTTTGATATCGCGAGCGGTGACCATAGCGCGAGTCTGTGTTACTCGGGTAAAGAAGCCGTCGTCTCCGATCTCACAGGAGGGCAAGAGGATTCGAACTCGCTCGTAGTGTGTTTTCAGGTCGGTGCTTTCTGTGTAGTGCTATCGTAGTTGGTAGCCCGTGCGAAGCGGATCCCGGGCAGTTAGGGCTCGTCGTTGATACTGCCGGTTTCGCCGCCGTCACGGTTGCTCGACGCTGCTCGTGGCTCCTCGGTGTCCCGGTTTGACTGCGTAGGCTGTTCTTCGGGGGGCGCTGGCGGTTCGAGCACTCGAATAAGTAGCTGTCCAGCGCGGGTTTCGCCAGCACGTTCGGCGAGTGCCACCGCTCGGTCGAGCCCACGCTTGATCGCCGATCCGCACCAGTACGGAAGTGTTCTGTCTATCGCCCAGTCGAGGAGGGCGATGACCGGGCCGACGGTCCACGTCTCTCGGAGGTCGATGACGATGACCTCCGGTTCGGGCTCTTTGGTCAACCAGGTGTAGAGCCACGAGTTTCGCACGTACGTGCCGGTTCGTTCGCCCAGCGTAGCGACGGACGATGTCCAGACTGCGTCGCCGAGGTTGGCAATTGTCGACCCGATAGTCGAGCGCCTCGCGACGTCTCGGACGCGAGCCTTCATCCGTTGCACGTGAGATTCCGGGTTCTGGTCCGACATTACTTGATTGAGTCGCGATCTATCTTGGAGTCAGTGCTCGTTCGACCAACGAGACACATTCGAGCGGTCATCTGATCGAAATGACTGTCGCGCGGATGGTGATCGTCCCGAGGTCGAGCACGACTGTCGAACCCTGTTGGATCGTTCGTCCCTTGAACCGGACACCCGAGACGGTTTCACGGACCTGTAGCGTCGCCGTGATCGTCACGTCGCGCAGCGTCGGGTGGTCATAGACGCCGAGGTCACCTCGGTCACCTTTGAGGATGATCGTCGACGGCTCGACCTTCACGCGGTCGATGTGCGCGATCGTCTCGCCGCCGGAGCGTTCGCGCATGCCCGCGTCGATGGCTTGTGCCATCGGTTCGCGGACCTCTCGAATGCTGAGCGTCACTGTCCGGTCCGCGAGCGCGCCGCGTTGGGTCGTCGCGCCGACCCGCTCGATGTTCCCGGTCAGGCTGTACGCATCCGTCGCGAACGTCAGCGTCGAGCCACGGCGGAGTTCAGTCGTTCCGAACTGCCGGTCCGTCCCCGTGGTGACCGTCGTCAGCGACAGGCCGACGAATACGCGCTTTCGGTCGGGGTTGCTTGTGCCGTAACTGGCGACGTGTTCGACGGTCGCGACGTCTCGGGTCCCGACTGTCGTCGTGTCTCCCTCGGTGATCTGTTGGGCCACCGCAGTCGGGACGGTCTGGCTGATGAGCACGTCGGCCTGGCCGCTCTCGAGTCCTCGTCCGACCGCGAGGACGCGCCCGTCGACGGTGTAGCTCTCTCCCGGGAGCGTAACCGTCTGTCCGCGTCGGAGCGACTCGCCGCCGAAGCGGAGGGTGCCGCTTTGGCGGTGAGCGCTCAGGTTCGCTGTGAGAAAGACGAGTTGCTTGCCCGAGTCCTCGGTGGGGTACGCACGCACCGTTTCGATCGTCGCGACTGTGCGACCGGAGAGGCGTATCTCGTCGCCCGCGCTCAGTTCGCGGGCGTCCTGTGTGGGGATCGTATCGCGGATGACGACGGGCGTCCCCGCGGTGTCGAGCGCGGTGCCAGCACCGACCGCTCTGATCTGCCCTTTGACCTGGTACAATTCGGTCGCGATCTGGAGCGTGCGCCCCAGTCGAGCCGGTGCGCCATCGTAGCTGAACGAGCCGCCGGAGCGGACGCCTTGAATCTGAACGCGCAGGATGGCTCGTGTCTTGGTTCCCTGTGGTGTGAGGTGGACGTCGGTGATCGTGATCTGCTGGTTACTCGCCGGACTGTAGGTGTCGCCTTCGTTGATCACGTCGACGACGTACTGGGGTACGGTGCCGAGATCGAGCGTCGCGTTCCTGGTGGCCGTATTTGGAGCCTCGGGCTCGGGTTCCGGCTGGAGGACGAACGCTGCACCCGCGGCGACGACGGCGAGGACGAGCAGGATAACGAGGGCGTCGACAACGTTGACGACGCCAAAGAGGTTGCCCTCGTCGTCGATGAGCGTCATTGGAGGTCACCCGCTGGTCGCATTGCTCCGTACGTGTTGTATCGGAAGCAAAACGGTTCCGGATCGAACGCCACGCTCTCGTTTCTCTCGTAGGGTTGTCCCCTCCCGCCCCTCCGTCCGTCCGTTGGGTCGATATCGCAGCGAGTGGTTCTTCCAGCACCGGACAGAGATCCGCATCGAGCCGCTTCGAGCGCACTCGGCTGAAATTGAATCTGTAGATGCGTTCCGAGAAGCGGTCGTTGCGCTGTGTCTCGAGGAGCTGACCCAATTCGATACCTCTAGAGCCCTGCCGTCGAGCTGCAGAATCGGCCCGTGCGTCGAAGCAGTCCTCGTCCGTGACGTGGACCTCGCGGGGAAGCGTTCTGGCATCTAATCGCCCGTCGTGAACTGCCGCAAGGGCATCTCTCGGGGCACTCGCGTTGACCGGCCTGTAGATCGTGACACGAATCTCGACTCGCGCCGAGGCGGACCGAAGCTTCAACTCGGGACCGGCAGATCGTTCACCCGTGTCAGACCCGCCCGCCGACGAGATCGCGCCACCACGACTGCGCACCGTGGGTGAGGAGTTCCTCGAAACGGGTCACGTCTGGCTGTACGAGTACCCTGACGGGACGCCATTCGAGGCGCGCCTCGACGCCGACAGCCGACTGCAGGTCGCGTTCGCTGCCGGCGCACAGTCGTCGGACCAGCCCCGCCGGTGGGTCGATGCCGAAGAGGCTCCCTCGGAGTTTGGCTTCGCAGTGCGGACGCTCACCACCCAACTCGACCGGCGTGCACTCCGGCGTGCGGTCGACGACCCGACAGCCGTCAGGCTCCGCTGTATCGCAGTCCATCGCCGTCACCGAGGATACGACTGGTCGCGGGCACCTCCGGTCGTGGGAGTCGACGTCGCATATCCGGGGTCGGAGTTGCTCCCCCACGAACTCGAACGGGCGTTCGAGGAATTCGGCGTTGCGACGATGCCGATACTCGACACGGAAGTCCACGTGCGCGATATCGAGTTGCCGGGTGAGGCCCCACCCGAGACGCAATGGGGCGAGGGGACTGCCTACGGAGTTCTGTATCGCAAGAAGGGCGGTGGCGTCGCGCGGGCGATCGCGGGCGAGTATGCAGGAGAGCCACCAGCAGTTGAGCCGATCCGATCGGCTGTTGCGGAGTACGCAGCGACTGTTGCATCAGATGACGTGCTCGCGTCGTTCGTCCAGGAGTGTGACTCGTCGCCGAGCGTGTCGACGGTGACTGATGCAGTGGTCGATCAGGCGTTGCGTGCGGAGTTCGGGCGGCTCACTCACAGTGGGACGGCGTTCGATATCGAGGACCTCCGGAGTGCACTCCCCCAGCGCGTCGCGGCGTTTCTGTAGGGTGAGTCGAGGCGACAGACGGCCAAACACGGTGAGTGCCAGTTAGTTGCCGGTTTTTACTTGCAGTATATCTGCCGGTCAGCTTTGACAGAGACACTCGTGTGATGCCCGAGTCACACCAACGAGGTGTCGGTGGTTCCGGATCTCGTCATTCATCGGCGTATACCTCGGTCCGGAGTTCGGAGAGTTGGTCGGAGCCGACTAATGTGATCCCGTCATCGAACTGCGGGCGGAGTTGGTCACCAATTCGTTGGACACTGTCCGTCGACTCGACGAGCGGCTGGAACGTGTATCGGTTCCCCTCGAACCGTTGGTCTTCGAGCTCACTGACGCCTGACTGGACAGCCCGACGAGCTGCCGTTTTGTCTTCGGCGACAATCACCAATACGTCGATGTCGCTGGCTCTGTCTGCCTCCCCACGAGCGACGCTTCCGAACAGGACGACCCCGACTACGTCGTCTAACTCCTCTTGGATCTGTTGCAGAAATGCCTGAACTGGTTGGTGAAACTCACCCTGCGGGATCGAGGGGATCGGATTCGGTTTTGTGAGCCGTTCACGGTTGATATGGACCTGCTGGGTCCGCCCGTCCTGTGCAGTCTCGACGACATCAAGCTCGGACAGCAGCCTGACCGCCTTCGAGATCGTCCCTGTATTTGCCCCGGTAAGGGTTGCGAGTTCACTCATCGAGTATGTCGCATACGGTTGGTCGATGAGAACGGTGAGAACGTCCTGCATTGCTTGGTATCGGAACACCCGATCCTCCGGAAACGGATACTGTAACGCTATCGAGATAGACTCTTTCGGCTCTGTTGAAACCCTCTCGCCCTCTTGCGGTTTGCTGAAAAGCCAGTTTCGTAGCGGATCCGTCTGATCCGGTCGGAAGAGCCGGTCTCCCCCATGTCAACTCTGAAGGATTTCAACAGAGCCACTCTTTCCTATTAGGCATACGATTCCTATTAGGAAATAGTCTGAAAATTCTGGTGGTGAACTGGTCTCTTTACGTCGCAGACAGTGCCGTGTGCGAGGAGAGGCATCCTATTTGGAGCGTTCACTGTCGAATCGGTTTGGCGATAGCAGTTTGTATTTGTACAGACAACGTGTGTACATGAGCACGAAACGCGTCAATTTTCGGCTTCCTGAGGAATTAGTCACCCAAGCTGATATCGCAGCAGAAGTGACACACAAAAATCGAACAGAGATTCTTATCGAAGCACTTCGAGAGTATCTCGCTGAACTCGAGGCTGAAGAGGAGTTTAAAGAGACTGTCGTCGAGTTCTATCTTGAAGATCATATCGAGTTCGATGCCCTCGTCTCCATCATCGGACGCCAAGATGCTGAATCCATCCAGGCGTCAAAGGAGGTCCTCAACCATGGTGATGAGCTTGCAGAGAAGCTGACGGACCTGTAAATGCTCGTTATTGACGCGAGCGCATTCATCTCGCTTGGAGTCGGAAACGTCCTCGACACGCTTGTCGACGAGTTCGATATCTGTATGACAGAAGTCGTTCTCGACGAACTTGCCGAGACTGCGACGTATGCTGATCGCCACGGTGACGCTGCAGACACTGCGCTTGAAGCTAGAGACACGTTTGATATCTTTTCAGTATCGGGGAGCCCGGTCACAACAAGTCGTGTAGATGTGGGTGAAGCGAGCTGTGTTGCTCTCACGCGGTCTCTCGATGCAGACTTTCTACTCACGAACGATTATCGAGCACTTCCTGAGTTGCAGGCGATCACTGAGTGTGAGGTTGCTGTCTCACCGATCGTTCTTCGAGCATTGGTTTCTCGTGATGTCCTCACTGAGGCGGAAGCGAGAGAGACATTCGAGACGGCCGCAAACGGTCGAGATTGGTTGGAAGCACCCATCTATCGTCATGCCCAACGACTGTTTGAGTAGTTCCGTACAGAAATCACATACGACACCTCAAGGTGCTGGACGAGCGTGAGTCGATCGACTGTCCTAAGGTAGCTGAGCGGCGTTACGTCGATGACCCACATTCACAGCGCCTCGAGATCCGCGTCGAGATGTACGACGACGCGTGCTTCTTCACCATGCCCGGAAATTGAGTACAAGGAACGCCTGAGCGCGCCTCTGTTCGCCCCCAGTGCGCTTCGGTGAGTCCACGCGTCGTACTGTGGTGGACGACGATGCCGATAGTGTGACGACGCTGTCTCGACTCGGGTCGTCAGGATGCGTCTGTACTCACTTCCTTGGACGACACAGAAGTGATTTTCACTGATCAGGGTTGGTCTGTGAATCTAACGAGAGTCAGATTTGCGTGGTTTCTATTTGTGGTTTGTAGTTGGATTTGATATGGTCGTGTGAGCTCAGACCGATCAGATGTTATGATGAGTGCGTATTGGCTCTGTATCTCTGCTGGGGTTGCAACAGTAATGTCTGGCTCAGCGTAGAATGCAAATGGGTAGAGCGGTTCCGTTTGCGTAAGATTCTGCTGAAGTGTGACTTCGTGATCTCTATCTGCACGGTCGTTAAGCGCTAACGCGTGGAGCTTCTGTTGTGAGTCCCACTGTGCATCAGGTCCCGCACCGGGTGATACAACAGGGGTCGGTGCAGCGAGTCCAGGGAGAATGAGAAGTAAAAACACAACCCCGAGTAGGCGTTGTTTTTGAATCCCATATTTGGAGATCATCGACCGTGTTACGTCTATGTGTGCGATGAGCAGTACCCCTACAATGCTTCCAGCGATCGCAGCGAGATACCCAATACCAGAGGGGACTGTCCCACCAAGCACAATTGTTTCTAACTCACGAACTTCGAATCCAATATCGACCATGGAAATAATGAACCCAGGTACGCGATACGAGAATAAGCTGATTCCTATCACTCCGAGGATCAGCGAGCCGTACGCAAGATAGTCTCCACCAAGCGCGCGCTTGAGCAGGCAGGCTGACAGAACGGCTGTCGCAGGATACATCGGTAGTAGATAGTGGTCGTGGTTGCCGGTGAGCGCGAAAAAGAGTGGGACACTGGTTGCCCACCACACTAAGAAATAGAATTTCAATGAATGCTGACCTTGTTGGTATCGACGATAGAGTCCAAGCAGAACTGCCTGAGGTAATATATAAATAAACGGATCTAATGCAATCGGAAGCAGTTTGAAATATGGATAATTCATAAACTCGAAAATACCGTTTTGCGCGGTATATCCAGCATCGCTAACCCGCCCAAGTACCTGACTGAAGAAGATCTGTTGGAGAAATTCTTGTCCAAACTTCACATACATGTAGACCGGCCACGGTACAATACAGATGAACGAGATGAGGAGCCCATATACGGTAGTTCGATTACTCAGCTGTCGCCAGTGGAGCAGTACAACTGGAAGTAGAATGACGGCGTAGATCCCTGCTGCAAATCCTTTTGTGAGAATAGCGAGGGATATCGCGACACTTGCGGGCAGGAGGAGTCTCTCCTGGCCGTGGAGTGCCCGCCACGAGAGGTACACAAACAGTGTCCCGAAGAACACGAACGGGATATCAATTGCTGCACTTCGGCCCGCATTTTGTCCTGCAAATACGTGTGGGGTAATAAGGAAACAAAAGCCTGCCAATATTCCTGTTACTTCGTCCCATTCTGTACGAACAAACCCATATGTCGCTATGGCAATCCCGAGGACACCTATCGCAGACGGAAGCCGAACTGCTACAATCGAATGATCAAATCCTATTATTGTTGCTTCTTGGATCCAGAATCCAAGTGGGGGTTTCTGGAGAAATGGCCCGACTCTTCCATGCCATAATCCAGTTGGAACAATCCATTGCCCGTGCCTGACACCGTGTTCAGCGATATACGCATAGATTCCTTCATCCCACGATAATAGTGGGAACGAACCTAATCCAAGAATATACACGAATACCCACGTGATCCCTAATGCTGATACTGAGGCAGCAGTCTCGGGGATTTCATCAGCACTAAAACGAAATCTCATAGTACAATTTTGGAATCTTGTGTGGGTGATAATCCTGTCGAATACAGAGAGCACTCTTCCTCAAGACGCGCAACTCCTATGAACCAATAGACTACAGAGGTAACGAATGAACGTTCTCGCACTCACTGACTATCTCGGAAACGTCGGAGGTGCTGAATTGAGTGCTCGTGAAATCCTCGTAGGTCTTGCCGCACATGAGGAAATTACTTCGGTCACTGCTGTAGGGGGTGACCTCCCCGGCGTTGACCGACTGGATTTTCCGGGCGTCGACCTCGCACCGGTCGAGATATCTCGATATCAGGAAAATATCCCGGATCTGGTTTCTGATTCAGTACTTGGACGACGGTTAGCACGTACTGCACGGCAGTATGTTGACGACGCAGACGTGATACACGCTCATCATCAACGATCTGCATTCGCATTAACTCACTTGAACACGAGCACCCCAACAGTTGCGACAGTCCGAGACTTCTGGCCGATCTGCCCGATTAGCATCTACAGTGTGAACGGGAGGCAGTGTCGAGGGTGTGATGCAGACCTAAATGCCTGTCTTCAGAACCAAGGGTGGGATGGACCTGAATCACCTGCAGTGAAAGCCTATCTTAGGCTGAAGCGCAGACACAATCGAGGGGTGCTTACAGAATTCGACGCTAACATCTTCATTGCGGACCATATCCGGAAAACAGTCAGTCAATCTTCAGCTGTCGCGGACGAAACGAATGTTATCCATAATCCAGTCGAGGTCACATTCGAGGGAAATCCGATTACAACAGATCATCCACGATTTGTTACGGCAAGTAGCTTGGTCGACCAGAAGGGAATCGATGTCGCAATCCGAGCAGTTGGGCATCTCGATGAGTTCCAGAACGCAGAGCTCGTTATCTTCGGTGACGGACCACAGCGCAGTTCTCTTGAATCGCTGGCTGCGTCTGTCGCTCCCGGCCAAGTAGACTTCCGGGGACGCGTAGATCTACAAGAAGTCTACCAGGCGATGGCTGGGGCCACTGCAACGATTTTTCCATCGACATGGGAGGAGCCGTTCGGTCGGGTGACTGTCGAATCAATGTCGCTCGGCACTCCGGTCGTCGGGAGTGCTGTCGGTGGTATCAGCGAAGTGATCGATGACAACAAAACCGGCCTGCTGTTTCCCCCTGGTGATGATGCTGTACTGGCTGATCACTTGGAATCACTGTGTAAGGAGACGGAGTTTGCAGCATCTCTCGGTCAGCGGGCGAGAGAGGCTTCGAAACGATTCACAAGAGAATCGGTCGCGTCTCAGCACTATTCGTTTTACAACTCACTCGTTCGATAACAAATTCGCCAAAATCGGCGAGTTCTATGACTGAGTATGGTCGACATCATTTGAGTGATATTCGGGTGGTATACTCGAGGCAAATAGCTTGACGATGAGACTAACGGACGTGCGGAACGCTTTCCACGATTGCCTGCCGCTTGGAGGGCAGAATAGGCTTCTTCTTGGTTGATCTCGTCAGTTCAAATAGTACTCGACGGTTCGTTCGAGCCCTTCTTCAAACGTGTATTCAGGTTCCCAGCCGAGCGCTTTGATCTTCTCAGTTTCGAGCGCGTAGCGCTGGTCGTGGCCGGCACGATCATCAACGAACTCGATCAGGTCATCGTCCGCGCCGACGGCGTTCAAAATCGCCTCGGTTACCTCGAGGTTAGTCTTCTCCGCGTCGCTTCCGATGTTGTAGATCTCACCGATTGTCCCGTCTCGAAGAACGACATCGAGCGCCCGACAGTTGTCCTCAACGTAGATCCACTCGCGTACGTTCGACCCGTCGCCGTAGACGGGAAGTGCCTCGCTATCGGCGGCGTTCTGGATGAACTTGGGGATGAGCTTCTCAGGGTGCTGTCGAGGGCCGAAGTTGTTGCAGGTACGGGTGATGAGAACCGGGAGGTTGTGGGTCTTCTGGAAGCTCCGTGCGAGGAGGTCTGCACCAGCCTTCGTCGCCGAGTAGGGATTTCGGGGATTGAGCGGATCGTTCTCGGAGAACTTCCCTTCGAGGATCTGCCCGTACACCTCGTCAGTCGAGATCTGGAGAAAGCGATCGATATCTGCCTCTTTGGCGGCATCGAGGAGCGTCTGTGTCCCTTGGACGTTCGTCGAGACGAACGGTTCCGCACCGTCGATAGACCGGTCGACGTGTGACTCTGCGGCAAAGTTGACGATCGCGTCAACATCGCTCACGAGGTCAGTGACGAGGTCGCGATCGCGGATGTCGCCTTCGACAAACTCGTGGCGAGGATCGTCGAGCACACCATCGAGGTTGTCCTTCGAGCCCGCATACGTCAACGCATCCAGCGTGACCACCTCGTCGTTCACGTGTTCATCGAGGACGTATTGGACGAAGTTCGAGCCGATGAACCCGGCACCGCCCGTAACGAGTATTCGCATGTATGACTGTGTTCACAGTACCTATTTACAGTACTGCCGGAACTCTATCGCATGCGACTTCTTGTGCTTGGCGCGAATGGCCTCTTGGGCAGTAACGTCTTATGCGCTGGTCAGCAACGCGACTGGACCGTCTGTGGAACGTACCACTCAACACAACCGGCGTTCGACATTCCGCTCACGCAGTTCGATCTCCGAGCGTACACCTCGTTTGAGGACGTTCTCACCGAACACGGTCCCGATGTTGTTGTCAACTGTGCTGCGATGACGGATGTCGACGGCTGTGAAACGAATCCGGAACGAGCGCGCGTCCTCAATGGCGACGCACCCGGCGGGCTCGCGGCTGTATGTTCGGAAAATGATGTCGAATTCGTTCACGTATCGACGGACTATGTCTTCGATGGGAGAGAACGCGAGCCGTACAGCGAGTCCGCGGAAACGAATCCTAGACAGGTGTACGGCGAGTCAAAGCTAGTGGGCGAGCAGGCCGTCGCCGAAGAGGCGACGGACGCGCTCGTGGCTCGCCTTTCGTTTGTATGGGGTATCCACCGCGGTACTGGCGATCTCACTGGTTTTCCCGCATGGGTTCGCGGGCGACTTGGGTCGGGAGACACTGTTCCGTTATTCACAGACCAATGGGTTACGCCGACGCGTGCCGGGCAAGCAGCCGAAACATTGCTGGACTTGATCGAACAAGACACAACCGGCCGTTTCCACGTTGCATGTTCGTCGTGTGTCTCCCCCTACGAGTTCGGGAAAGCGATTGCCGAGTCTGTCGGGGCCGACGAGGATCTGCTCATTAAAGGATCGATGGAGGATGTCGAACGAAACGCGACACGGCCGACGTACAGCTGTCTTGATGTCAAACATTTGGAATCCGCGCTTGGTCGTTCACAGCCAACGATATGCGAGGATGTCGAAGCCGTCCGAGAGGCGTTCCGCTAGATCTGGTAGCGGTCCCAGTGTTCGCGGAAGTGCTCGCGTGCGTCCTCAGAGAGGTCCTCGAAGCGTAGCACTTCCTGACAGCCGAGTCCCGGACACTTCATCACGCGGTTTCTCTCGAGTTCGTTCGCCGCGACGACGGTGCCACAGGCTGGACAGGTGTGAGTGATGATGCGCATCGTTAGAGTTTGAGCTGGGAGTTCTCACCGACGACGAGGCGGCGCCCCTCGGGTAGGAGTTCCTTGGCGCTTCCGACGTTCGCGCCGCGGCCGAGGAGGCTGTCAACGATGCGGCCGTTCGCGGTGATCTCGGAGTCGCCGATGACGACGCTGTTCTCGATGTGGATGTCTTCGAGCGTCGAGTTCGCGCCGACTGACGTGTACGGGCCGACGTAGGTCCCACGCTTGATGGTCGTGTTCTCCGCGATCGAGACCGGGCCGCGGACGACCGCTCCGTCCTCGATGACCGCTGTTTCGGCGAGTTCGATGCGGCCATCGGTCTCTGCGCCGTCCTCGACGACGCCCGAAGTCTTCAGCTCCCTGTCCTCGAGGACGAGCCGGTTCGCTTCGAGGATGTCCTCGGGTTTTCCGGTGTCCTTCCACCAGCCGGTGACGACGTGTGAGTCGATCTCGTAGCCGTCTTCGAGAAGATCTTGGATAGCGTCCGTGATCTCCAGTTCGCCGCGCCACGAGGGTTTGAGGCCCTCAATGGCGTCGAACACCGCCGGGGAGAACACGTACATCCCGATGAGTGCGAGGTTCGTCGGCGGGTCATCGGGCTTCTCAATAAGCTGTGTGACGTTGCCCTCGTCGTCGACGTCCGCGATGCCGAACGCCTGCGGGTCTTCCACCTCTTGGAGGGCGATCCCAGCCCCGTAGTCGCCCGCCTCGAAGCTCTCGACCAGATCGGTGACGCCGGATTTGAGGATGTTGTCGCCGAGATACATCACGAAGTCGTCGTCGCCGACGAAGTCACGCGCACAGCCCGCTGCGTGTGCAAGCCCGAGGGGGTTTCCTTGGACGATATACGTGATGTCGACGCCGTACTTCGAGCCGTCGCCGAGGAGTTCCTGAATTTCGTCTCTGCCTTTGTTGCCGAGAATGACGCCGATCTCGGTGATGCCTGCTTCTTTGAGATCCTCAATCGCGTATTCGAGGACCGGTTTGTTCGCGACCGGGACGAGTTGTTTGGGGCCGGTGTGGGTGATTGGTCGAAGACGAGAGCCAGTACCGCCAGACAATAGGACACCTTTCATTGATACGGTGAGATACCTTGCACGGGCCTAAATAAGATTGTGCTCCGCTGATTGCATCGTGTTCAGATAAGGATGAAGAGTGAGGCGGTGTGTTTTCTGAGTGGTTCATGCCCGAAAACACACGCCTCAGCGGGAGTATCGACCAGATCAACTTAGAGTTT
>NZ_FQWV01000003.1 GCF_900129775.1 Halobaculum gomorrense
TACACGTCAGAGAGGCCGTCCCACCACTTCTTGAGGTCGGGTAGCTCCGACCGTAGAGTGGTCATGGACGGCAGTTCACCGTGTTCGTCTTGGTACTCGTTGAGACGATAGCGCGTGTGGTTGTAGAGTTGCCTACAAATGTCTCGGTGGCGGTCCAACTCCTCGCGGTGGGCGTCGGATGGCTTGAGACGGTACTTGTAGGCGTAGTACATGGCTCTCTACTCGCGTTGGTTCTCGACGTACTGTTTCAGCACATCCAGCGACACTTGCTCCGTCGAGATGAGGCAGTACGAATCGTTCCAGAACGAATCTCCCCACAGTTCGGTCTTCAGTTCGTCCGCGTACTCGTTGCGGATACGGCGGGCGGTCGCGCCTTTGACCGTGTTGATGAACTTCACGAGGTCTGTGGTTGGTTTCGCTCGGAAGAGGATGTGTACGTGGTCGTCCTCGCCGTCGAGGTTCGTCAGTTCGACGCCGTAGTTGTCCGTGAACCCGCTGATGACCTCATGAATGAATTGGGTTCGCTCCTCGGTTAGCACTCCGTGCCGATACTTCGTGGTGAGTATCAGGTGGTAGTGCAGGGAATACGTCGAGTGCGCTCCCGAGTCGAGGTCGTACTCCATTGGATTCGATTAATACTGTGCTACCCTACTGCAAAGACGTTGTGACAGCGTGGGCCTGTGAGCCTTCTACCGAATTGTGTATGAGAACTGTGCGGCGTTGACGAGACGCGGAGCGTCTCGTTCGCACACGAGAGCTTCGCTCTCGTGAACGCTGTATCCCCTCCCTGCTCGCGCCTCCCATCCGGTCGGCGCTCGCTGAGGGAGGGGGCTTAGCGCCTATTTTCAGCTAAATCAGGAATCTTTTGTCCATTTCACCGACTCGTTGCGAGCCTGATCCAGATACCACAGCTTGACCGCAGACCGACATAGTGCTGCTACTCATGAATTCGATGATCGACCAATAGAGAGCTTGAATAGCCGATTCTTGACCGCTGTTTCAACAGTGTGATCTGAGTGCTAGTAAGAATGGGTAATGGTGGGCAAGACTGATATGGGTGTGGGCAATAGTGGGTTACGGCATGAAAGTTGACGCCGACAAACTCCAGACGAACGAGACCGATGACCGGGGGCGGGTGTATCTCGGCACTGAGTACGCGAACAAGCGCGTCACAGTGGCTGTCGTCGAGGTTGAGTCCGAGACCCCCGACGAGGAAGAACTAGCCGCCGCGTATCGTGAAGCGTCGGAAAGTGCCAGTGATGTTGTCGACGAGTGGAGCGGGGCTTCGGGCGAGGCGTGGTCGAGACTTGATGAATGAGCGACGACACCGATATTCGGCGCGGTGATGTCGTTATCGTTCGACTCGATCCCGCCGAGGGGCACGAAATGCGGAAAACACGGCCTGCGGTGGTAGTCCAGAACGATGTCGGGAACAGGAACTCTACTACCACAATCGTCGCACCTGCGACGGGAACGTACCGAGGTTATCCCTTTGAGGTACTCGTGGAAGCGGCGGACTCACCGTTCGAAAAGGACTCCTCCGTGCGGCTTGATCAAATTCGAGTTGTCGCTGTCGAGAAGCGAATCCATTCGGTGGCTGGCAGTCTCGACGATTCGACAATGGGCGAGATCGACAACGCGCTCAAATTGAGTCTCGGACTCGACTGATCGTGAAACTCTTGACGAGGACGACGTATTCGACCGGCAGTACGTCGTCCACGGCGACGGGGAATACGCTGATGGAGATGTTCACGTGAACACCTGCAAGAGCCACGCGTCGCTGGCGCGACGGTGGCTCTCTCGCATCAAGGCGTCTCAAAGACAGGCTTACACCCTACTTCAGAGCGTTTCAGCTTCACCAACGTGTCCGCTGGAAATCCCGCAAGGAAGCACTCAAAATTATCCTCGAAACTGCTCTATGACTTCACCAACAATCGCTTACCCGAGAGCGATCCCGATCTAATTAGCCACCAGTGCCGAGAGGGCAGTAGAATATCTCTACCTTGCCACCTGTTCTGACATCTCTCAGGCAGATCCTTCTGGCACGTGTGAGATACACAGTGCGTATCTTGCACCGTATCAGAGAACCATATTTAATTTGTCAGTTTGGTGAGTGGATAGCGGACTCGCAAATCCACGGTTGAAGCTACACTCAGTCACTCGCAAATGTTCCACCAAAAGAGGTAGTCATAGCCGTATGCATTGAGACAGCCAGTCTCAACTTCTGCCGCTGCTGTTTCCGCTCGCGGATCTGTTCGGCGGAGGAGTCGGCGGCCGCCGCAGCGGAGTCGGCGGACTCAGCGGATTCGGTCGGCTCCCCCGGAACCTCGTACTCGGCGCCGAGGTCGCGCTCGGCGAAGCGCGCCACCCGGTCGCTGCAGACGAGCCACAGCGTCAACGCGTCCGGACACAGCGTGCTCGCCTGGTCGTGCGCCACCTCGATCGAGGGCGCGGTGACGCTCCCCGCGTGCCGGAGCGGGTCGCTCGCCGACTCGCGGAGGAACGCCTCCCACTCCGGAGACCCGTCCGCGCGCGCCGCGTCGACCCGCGTTCGCTGGTCGGAGTCTGTCAGCACCTCGCCATCTGGTGGCCAGTACTTTCGGCGTTTACGACGACTCCCAACGAGTGAGAACCGGAGAGAACCGCTTATCCGTTCCCCCGCAACGCAGAGGTGATGTCCGACCGATCTCTCGACCGGCGAACGGTACTGCGCGCGTCCGGACTGGCGGCCGTCGGCGGCCTCACGGCGTTGGCCGGCTGTTCGGGCGGCGGTGGCGGCGGGGGCGACGACACCGCGACCGCGGAGTCGACGCCGACTGAGACCGCAAGCCCCACCGAGCCCACCGATACCGGTGGCTCCTCGGGAAGCGCCTCGTTCGACGGCTGGTTGGAGGGCGTGTCCAATTACGACGGCGTCGTCGACCGAACCGGCCGATCGGAGGTCACCGTCGAGGTCGGCGTGCAGGCGAACGGCGGCTACTACGGCTTCGGTCCGGCGGCCGTCCGGGTCTCCTCCGGAACGACCGTCACCTGGGAGTGGACCGGTCAAGGGGCGAGCCACAACGTCGTCGCACAGGACGGCACCTACGAGTCCGAGCTCGTCGCCGAGGCCGGGCACACCTTCACGCACACGTTCGAGTCGACCGGTACGTCGAAGTACTACTGCATGCCCCACAAGGCGCTCGGGATGAAAGGCGTCGTCGTCGTGGAGTGATCGACGGGCCAGACAATCCATGTTCGATACGAGCCGCCGACCGATCGCCCTCGTCTGGGAAGCCTCCCGCGCGTGCGATCACTGCCGGGCGGAGGCGACGCCGGGACGCCATCCCGACGAACTCACGACCGCGGAGGGCAAGCGCCTGCTGGAGTCCGCCCGGGAGTTCTGCGAGGGACAGGTGGTCGTCCTCTCGGGCGGCGACCCGCTCAAGCGCGACGACCTCGCGGAGCTGGTCGCGTACGGCGACGATATCGGCCTTCGAATGGCGCTCACGCCCAGCGGCACGCGTCGCTGACGCGCGAGCGCATCGAGGCGCTCGCCGACGCCGGACTCCGCCGCGTCGCGCTCAGCCTCGACGCCGGCGACCCCGCGGTCCACGACGGCTACCGGGGCGAACGCGGCGTCTTCGAGGAAACGCTGTGGGCGGCGCGGTGGATCTGCGAGTCCGATCCCGGCCTGCAGATCAATACGACCGTCTGCGAGCGGACCGTCGACGAGCTCCCCGCCGTCCGCGAGCTGGTCGCGGAGCTCGACGCAGTGCGCTGGAGCGTCTTCTTCCTCGTGCCGGTCGGGCGGGGCGCGACCCTCGATTCGGTCTCGCCCGAGCGCGCCGACGCGGTGATGGACTGGCTTCACCGCGTCGACGACGAGTCGTCGTTCGCAGTCAAGACGACCGAGGCGCCGCAGTACCGTCGCGTCGGGCTTGAGAACGAGGGGGTCGGCCCCGCCGATGTCGATCCCGAGCGTGGCCCGCCGGCGACGCGGCCGAGCGTGCGGGCAGGCGACGGCTTCGCGTTCGTGAACCACGTCGGCGACGTGACGCCTTCGGGGTTCCTCCCCGAACCGGCCGGGAACGTCCGCGAGGACGACCTCGTCGAGGTCTACCGCGAGAGCGACCTGTTCGAACGCCTCCGCGACCGCGACGCGCTCGGCGGGAAATGCGGCGCCTGCGAGTTCCGGCGCGTCTGCGGCGGGTCCAGGTCGCGAGCGTACGCGGTCACGGGCGACCCGCTCGCGGCCGACCCGCTGTGTCCGCACGTCCCGGTTGGGTACGACGGACCGGTACCCGACCGGCTGGCGACCGACGGCGGCGACACCGCGGACCGCACCGTGGATTGACCGTGGCGCTGCGCAGCCACGTCCGTCTCAGGCCGGATCGCCGGCAGCGACACCGGCGGCCGGTATGGCTCGCTTGAAAGGGGTGAGCGGCCGTTCCCATCGATCGAGATCACACGCCGGAACCGGGGAACATTTACCGCGGTGCCCAGTGGACTCGCGTATGGTGCGCGATTCCCGGCCCGGCGCCGATCCCGGGCCGAGCCTCCAGCGGGTCCTCGACGCGCTCGACGACGAGGACTGCCGGACCATCATCAAGCAGCTGGAGGAGCCCCTGACCGCGGGGGAAGTGTCCGAGGAGTGTGATATCCCAATGTCGACGACATACCGCAAGCTGGACCTGCTCTCTGAGGCGCAACTGTTGGCCGAAGGGGTGGAGGTCCGCCAAGACGGCCACCACGCGACCCGCTACCGGACGGACTTCGAGGAGGTGATCCTCGCGCTCAGCGCGGACCGGTCACTCGACGTGGAGATCGAACGCCCCGCCGAGGACGCGGCCGACCGTCTCGCGAGCATGTGGGGCGAGGTCCGCAAGGGGGCCGACCGATGAGTCACCTCACCATCGCCATCGCGGCGACGAAGACGCTGACGTTCGTGTTCGGCGCGACGATCACGTACCTCTCGTGGGCGGCCTATCGCCGGACGAACGCGACCGAGCTTCGGTCCCTCGCGCTCGGCTTCGGCGTCGTCACCGCCGGGAGCATGCTGGGCGGGAGCGTCGACCTCGTGGGCGACCTGTTGCCGTTCGGTTCCTCGCAGGCGCTCCTCTACGGGGTGTTGATCCAGAGCGTGCTCACGATGCTCGGTTTCGGAGTCATCACTTACTCGCTGTACCGGGAGTGAGTCTGGCGACCCCAAGTCGCGTGGTCCCGTCCGCTAGCGTGCCGTTCGCCGCCCGGTGATCGCGTCGATATCGAGTTCGTACCCGACCAGTTCCGTCTCCTCGATCGCCTCGTCGAACACCCGCAGCGGCGCGTACCACTCGTCGAGGTCGGCCGGAGTCGACTCCCACACTCCGTCCGGAACCCGGCGGAGCGTCCCCCGGGCGATGACGCTCCAGGAGTCGTCCGATGCGGTGTAGTCGTACGCAAGGAAGCACGCCTCCTCGGTCGCGTCGGCGTACGCGATCTTCTGGCTGTCGCCGTCGTCTCCGAGCCGGAACCGCAAGCTGCCGCCGTCGTAGCCGTACGCCACCGGAATCGCGTACGCGTCGCCGTCGCGCGCGAGCGAGAGCACGCCCGTCTCGTGCTCCCGGAGACGGTCGTCCACCTCCTCGTCGGTCATCCCAGCGGTGTACACTCGGTCAGTTATGTCCATCGGGGTTCGCCGGCTGATCTGACGCAGCGAGCGGACTTCAACTGAAGCGGTAGCGCGGAGTCCCCTTCCTCAAGGAGCGACCGAAGCGTAGCGAAGGGAGCGAGTAGGGAGGGAGGAGCGCGTTCGCATCGGCTATACAAACACCAGCCTGTAAGTAGCCGCCGTTTTACATTGAAACTGTGGCAGACGACTACGTGCGTCGGACGGCAATCACTCGTCTCGAAGTCACAGACGAGCAACGCGACCTCCTTGAAGATACTATCTCCGAATCGAAGCGTGGTTGCCAACTCGCCACCGACATGGCGTGGGGCAAGTGCAACGCCAAGAGCGACGTACAGCCCCTCGCCTACGACGACGTGCGCGAACACACCGACCTCGGTAGTCAGCACACGATTCTCGCCACTCACCAAGCCGCACAAGCCATCACCGACTGCATTGAACGCCGGTCCAAAGCCAAGAAGGTGAGCAAGCCCACCTTCACCGCACCCACGGTGAAGTACGACACCCGGACCATGACGTTGTTTGACGATGATACGGTGTCTCTTTCCACTACGGAGAGTCGCGTCCGATGTGACCTTGCACTACCCGACGCCGACGACGGCTACCAACGGCAGTACATCGACTCAGGCGATTGGAGCGTGACGGAAAGCACGCTTACCGCCCGCGACGGCGACTACTTCTTGCACATTGGCTTCCGCCGACCCAAGAACGATACCGAACGGAACACCGCCGAGGACGGAACGGTCCTCGGGGTTGACCTCGGTATCGAAAACCTCGCCGTCACCAGCACCGCCTACTTCTTCAGCGGCCGAGAGTTGACCCACAACCTTCGCGAGTTCGAGAAGGTACGCGCCGGACTCCAACAAATTGGGACGCGAAGCGCCCACCGGACGCTCGAACAGTCGAGTGACCGGGAACTTCGATACGTCCGCGACGTACTTCACCGTGCGTCGAACGCAATCGTGGACGAAGCACTCCGATACGCGTGCGACGTGATAGCGTTCGAAAATCTGACCCAGATACGCGACCGCACGGGTGCGTCGTGGGGGCACAAGTGGGCATTCCGAACGCTATACGAGCAAGTGGAGTACAAAGCCGAGGCAGAGGGTATCGCGGTGAAGCAAGTCGGGTCGGCGTACACATCGAAGCGGTGCGCCGAGTGTGGGTTCACGGCAGACGAGAATCGTCAGACTCGCAACGGTTTTCGGTGTGTGAAGTGTGGGTCGGAAGCGAACGCGGACTACAACGCGGCGAAGAACATCGGGATGCGGTACGTCCGTCGGGGCCAACAGTCGTCTCGGCGGACGGGCAACAGTCAGCTTGCCCTAAAGTCTGGAGCCGTGACGCCGAGTGGCGGATTCACCGCCCACCCGAAAGGGTTCGAGGCCGAGTTCATGGACAAGCCCCACCCTCCACGAGCGAACCCGTCAGGGTGAGCGAAGTAGGGTGGGGTAGTTGACTCGGGATGGTGATTCCGTCGCGCTCGGAGCGGGCGTCGTCGGGGTCGAGCACGGCGAACCGGAGGGGTATCTCGACGACGTGCACGGCCTCGTTCGACCGGGTGACAAGGGACGCGAGCGGTTCGAGGGAGGCGTCGGCCGTGACGTGGCCGGCGAGGTAGAACACGACCGCGGCTGTTGGCTCGCGGTCGGCGGGTTCGATCACGTACACGTCGTCGTCGGGGATTACGTCGACCCGCTCGGCGTTGATGCGTCGGATCGGAATAGCCTCTCCCGTCTCAGGCATCGGCGTTGGACGCGGCAACGTCCCGGCTTCCCCCGACTTCCGGGCCGTCGGGTGGGGCCAACTCCACCCGATCGGCCTCGATGTCCTCGACGAAGGCGCCCTTCCCGCCGATGGTGACGCGCTCGCCGTCCACCTCGATCGTCAGCGAGTGCTGGACCGGGAACTCGTTGTTCGCGGGCGCCACGAGCCCCTGGCTGACCTCGACGACTTCGCCGGTCGCCTCGACTGCCTCTCCGGAGTCAGTCCAGCGGCCGGAAACGTGACCGACGACGGCGTCCGACGAGCGGCGGTGCAGCTCCGCCTGTAACACGGCGTGTCGGAAGTTCGTGTACGCGGCCGGCAGCGGGGCCGGGTCCGCCACGACCGCCTCGGCGGCCGCCGGCCAGTAGTTTCCGAGGAACGAGCCGACGATGACCGGGCCGAGCTGCTGTTGGGAGAAGACGATCGCCTGCGTCCCGCTGTTGGTGCGCGCGACCATCTCCGCCGGCGCGACGACGCCCGTCCGACCGTCCACCGTGAGCATCGACGGCATCGGCTGCCCCCAGGTCCGCGCGGCGGTGGCGACACCGGGGAACCGGTCGGCGAGGCCGGAGTCGGGCTCGTTGACGCCCGTGAGCAGCAGTAGCACCAACACGCCGCGATCGGCGGCGTCGCGAAGCTCGTCGGCGACCTCGTCGAGGCGGTCCAGCGGGAACGACAGCGTCACCTCCTGTCCCGCCTCCTCGATCGCGCGGCGGATCCGCTTGACGACGGTCACGCGGGATTTCACCACCTCGAACGGCTCGGTCGCCGTCTCGGCCCGCGAGAACCGGGCCTCCAGCGCCGGGAGCATCGACTGGGCGTCGTCTGCGAGGCGGTCGACGACCTCGCCGGGCGGGTTCGCGCGGATCGTCGTGGGCGTAACGTGGTCGTTGACGGTGACGAATCCCCGGGCTTCCAGTTCCTCGCTCGCGCTGTACACGTAGCGCTTGGAGACGCCCGCCGCCTCCGCGACGGTGCTGGCTTTCGCCTCGCCGTGCTCGAGGAGGGTGAGGTACGTGTCGACCTCCTTGTCCGAGAGTCCGAAGCGGTTCAGCAGCGCCTCCACGTCGACGTCGCCGGTCGCGGCGTCGTCGGGGATATCACCGGGGCCCGTGCTCATGGCTGACACAGGCGGGCGGGGGACCGTATAGCTCCCGGTCTCCGAACTCCCGCGACGGCGAACGCCGGGGACCCGGTGCCCGACCGGCGGCTCACGAGCCGGAATCCTCGCCGTCTCTGCCCGCGGTGGAATCGCCCGCCTCCTCGCCGCCGGCGGCGACCTCCACGAGCGTCTCCCGCTCCTCGAAGTACGCGTGCGCGTCCCGCTCGCGTTCGAACGAGACGACCCGTGCGACCGCCTCGTCCGAGTCGGCCCGGTCGGCGTCGAGCTCCGCGACCAGGTCGTCGGCGAGTTCGAGGTAGTCGGTCGCGAGCTCCTGAAACAGTCGCATCCGTGACTCGGTCGCTTCGACCATCGTCTGTTTGCGCTGGAGGTCCTCCTCGGCGTCGACGAGTGCGGCGACGTTACCGTCGGTCGATCCGTCCGCATCCGCCGGTCCGGTTGCGTCCGCCGGACCCGCGTCGCCGTCGTCCTCGTCGGTCACATCGAGATCGTTACGGAGGGCGGCGATTCCCTCGTCGATCTCGTCGATCCGGTCGGTTGCCTCCTCGGCCATGGTCTCGACGCGGCCCGCGAGCAGCCCCGCCTGGACCCGGCAGTACTCGACGAGTTCGCGAACCGTCTGATCGTCCTCCTCGCCCCGATTCGCCGGATCGCCGCCTTCGTCCCCGTCGTGCATGTGTCGGTGTACGCACCGACGTGGAAAAGCGGGTTCGATCGGCTACGGCCGGTCGGCTGACGGCTCATCCGTGGCGATCACCCGACACGTCCATACCCGACCGAACCGGGTGCCATCGTCCCCGACGACGGGCGCAGTGTAGCAGTCGAGCCGTCTGCCGTCCTTCGTCGTGATCCGTGCGCGTGTGGTCGTGCCGTCGTCGTCCACGAGCAGCTCCCCCAGATTCCAGCCGCCGCTGGTCGCCATCCGCGCCCGTATCCGGCGAAGCACCGACTCGGCATCCGCCCCGTCGACGGCGGCCTCGTCGATCCCCCAGATATCGAGAAAGCGGCTGTTGTAGGAGATGACGGTGTCGTCGGGGTCGACCACGACGATGCCGTACGGGATTACATCGAGGTTAGCCGCCAACAGCGACCACTGGAACTCGATCTCCTCTCTGTTCAGTCTGCGCTCGCGGTTCCGGTGCGCGCGATGGATCTGGTCGGCGAGGTTCCCAGCGAACTGAATCTCGTCGTCGGCCCACTCGCGGCCTTCGGCGGTCGACTCATGACAGAGGACGCCGATCACTTCCCCCCGTGACCGCAAGGTGGCGTCCAGCAGCGCGGTGATGCCGTTCTCGCCGAGGTAGTCGTCCGCGAAGTCGAACGTCCGCGGATCGTTGGCCGGGTCAGTCGTGTCAGTCAGTCGGTGTCGCTCCAGGGCGTCGAAGTACGCCGGGTACGCCTCGCGATCGAGCACCATCCCGTCGCTGTGGTCGTCCGCGCTTGGATCGTAGTTGTCCACGCACACGAGTCGGTCGTCGTCCTCGCGGAGCCAGACGTTGATCCGGGAAACGTCGAGCACGTCGGCGGCGAGTTCGGTGATCCGCTCGACGGCCGCCTCGAAGTCGCCGTCGATGACCGCCTCGTCGGTGGCGAGGTCGCCGAGGACGGCACGCTGCTCGCGTCGCCGCTCGCGGCGACGCTGCGCGCGCTGGTCGGCGCGGTACTTCTCGGCGAGCGTCAGCGCCCGGTTGGCGAGCAACTGGTAGCGTTCGATCCCGGGCCGCTTCTGGAGGTAATCGCTCGCGCCTGATGAGATCGCCTCGCTCGCGACCGTCTCGCTGCCCTTGCCCGTGAACAAAATAAACGGGATATCGGGGTACGCAACGCGGACCCGTTCGAGGAATTCGATCCCGTTCAGTTCCGGCATGTCGTAGTCGGAGACGACGCAGTCGAACGCCGACTCACCGAGCGTCCCGAGTGCGTCCGTGACGCTCGTCTCGGTCATCACCTCCAAGAGATCGCTCTCACGCTCGAGAAACGTCGCCGTGAGGTCCGCAAACTCGGGGTCGTCGTCGACGTGTAACAGCCGGAACGACCCAATCATCCTCCTAACGGGACAGATTTGGTGGCATAATTATACCGGCTGCACTCCGGGTCGCGGTCGACGGTCCCCGACCGGTCACCGTCGGCGCCGCGACAGCGCCCTCGACAGGATCGCCGGAGTCGCCACAAGATCACCGGACTCGACACACGACAGCGTCGGTGACGCGGACGGCGTGTGTCGCGTCCGCCCCGTCCGGATCGGCGCCGATCCCGCCTGCGTCGTCGGCGTCGACGCCCACGTCCCTTCCGTCGAGCAGGTCGGTGGGATCGACCGGCTCCGCGAGGTCGACGGCCACGGGATCGGCGCCGAAGTTGAGCACGACCGCGAGCCGCTCGTCGTCCGCCTCGCGGACGTACGCCGTGACGGCGCCCGAGCCCGCGGCTCCGCCGGCCGCGGCGTCGGCGCCGCCGACGATTCCGAGGCCGCCGCCACTGCCGGGGCCGACGGCACCCTCCGCCGTCGTGACCTCGTAGTCCAGACGTGCGACGGTTCCCTCGCGCAGCGCGTCGTGCTCGCGGCGGGCGGCCGCCAGCCGGCGGTGGTAGTCGGTGAGTTCGGTGTCGCCGTCGTGCCACGCCATCTCGCCGCGGTAGGCGGTCATGCCGCGCTCCTGTCCGTAGTACACCATCGGCGCGCCAGGAAGCGTAAACGTCGCGGCGGTCGCGGCTCGCAGCGCCGCGGGCCCGCACTCCTCGCGGTAGCGGTCCTCGTCGTGGTTCTCGACGTACCGCATCTGCACCGCCGCACGGGGGAACCCCTGTACGGCCGAGGCGTCGACGGCGTCGAGCACGGCGTCCGCGTCGAGGTCGCCCGAGCCGACGCCCCGGAGCGTGTCGTACAGGGTCGTGTCGTAGTGCATGTCGAACGCCGCCTCGTGCATGAACGGGTCCCGCGGGATCGTCTCGTCGAGCAGGAGGAACTCCGGATCGGCGCGACGCAGGCGCTCGGCGGCCTCCTTCCAGAAGCCGTGCGGGACGCCCCACGCCACGTCGCAGCGGAAGCCGTCGACCACGTCGGCCCACTCGTCGATCACCGACAGCACCCACGAGCGCACGGTCGGCGAGTCGTAATTCAGGTCCGGGATCTGAACCCAGTTGAACCGGAACGACGGAGCCCCGTCGCCCGCCCACTCCACGTCGGAGGGGTTCTCGGCGGCCGGTCGCCGCGGGTAGTGGTCCGCGAAGGCGTCGACGCCCGCGGAGTGGAGCTGGAACGCCGGGTGGTCGCGAGAGGTGTGGTTGATCACCAGATCGAAGACGACCCGGATGCCGCGCTCGTGACACGTCTCCACGAGCGACTCGAACTCCTCGCGCGTGCCGAGGTCGTCGGCCGTCCGAGTGAAGTCGGTGATGTGGTAGCCGTGGCCCGTCGGGCTCTGGAGCACCGGCGTCAGCCACAGCACGTCGACGTGCAACGAGTCGATGTACGGTACGCGCCGCTCGATCTCGCGGAACGTCGTCGCCGGCGTCTCGCCCGCGAACGACCGGACGAACACCTCGTAGATCGTCGGCGATTCCGCCCACGCCGGGGGGTCGTTCGGCCGGACCACGGTCGGTGCGTCGGAGACGCCGGCTCCCGAATGGCCGTCCTCGCCCGCGGATGTCGCCCCGTCGCGCGAGAGTTCGACGGTGTCCATCACCCCGTACCGGTCGGCCACGGGCACCGCGTGGACGCGCGCGACGCCGTCGGCCGGGAGCGCCGCGCGGTCCACGCAGAGCGTGTCGCCGTCGATGCGGACCGCGTCATCGTCCGCCGAGAGGTCGTCGCGCCCGTCGAAGAGCCACTCGACCGTCGGCTCCCCTCCCGCCGGGGTCGACTCGGGATCGGTGCCGGCGGGCGCCGACTCGGCCTCCGCGAGGACGACGACCTCATCGCCCCCTTCCTCGCCCTCGACCGCCGCATCGAGGTGAACTCGCGGGCGACCCGGCCCGGCGACGGTCTGCTCGCCCATCACGCCGTTGCTGAGGTTGTCGTCGAGCGCGAACGAGTAGACGTGTTCCCCCGGCGGGAGGGGCACGTCGAGCGCGAGGAACTCGCCCTCGTCGGACGGCCGGAGCTCGGCGACGCCCCAGTCGTTGAACGGCCCGGCGACGGAGACGCGGTCGGGGGTCACCCGCGCCGTCGGCGCATCGAAGTCCGCCTTCGCGACCCGAAGGGTCGTCTCCGCGCGCTCGTCGGGGTATGCGCGGACCGTCTGCTCGTGGACGCCATCGGGGGCGGCCAGTTCGAGTCGGTACGTTCCGGGCGCGTCGGGGGCGACGTGGACGACCGCGCTGTCGGCGCCCGCGTCCCCGCTCAGGAGCGACGACCCGTCGCTGCCAGCGGGCGCGTCGACGACCCACCACGAGAACCGCCCGCGACCGTCGCGCTCGGTCGCCGCACCGTCGGGACCGACTTGGACGACGGCGTCCAGGTTCCTGGGTGCGAGTTCGATCGCCTCGCCGACGCTCGTCGTCCGCGGCGGACCCGGGTGGTGCGTCGGGTCTCCGGGGTCGGCGTGCGGGTGATCTCCCTCGTTGGTGGAGGCGTCGGCTGGTTCGGTCATGCGCGAGTTCGTTTCCCCGTGGTGCTTGAGCGTTCCGGATCGGTGAACATGTGAAATACGATTACAACAAGAATTATCACCCGTGACCGTTCCGATTGGAACATGCGACTACGTGACGCACTCGACGACCACAAGCGGAACCGGGATCACCCGACCCGATTCCCCGGCGAGCGGCGGACCACCGCCGGCCTCTTTTCGGGTGCCGGCGGCCGCCTCCTGCACGTCGGGCCCGACGGCACGCTGCGGGACTTCGGCTACCCGCTTTCAGGCTACTCCGGGCTCGCGGAGTCGCGGTTCGCACTGCGGCTCGACGACCCGCCCGCCGATCTCGACTGGGACGACGACGCGGTCAGCGCCGCCGACGGCGGCACCGCCGTGGTCGACCTCGGCGACGGCGAGCAGTCGTACCACGACTCGACGGCGCTCGTGGAGACCGTCTACGAGACGCCCGTCGGCCGTCTTCGCCGGTTCGACCTCGCGGTCGACAGCGACACCGGCGCGGCGCACGTGACGCGCGTCGCGTTCGCGGAGCCCGACCGCGGTGCTGCCCTGGGGGCGTCGCTGCTCGCCGGCTGCACGTTCGCGCCCGACGGGCGAGACGCGCGGCTGGGACAGCTCCGCCACGCCAACGCCGTCGAGGTGTTTCACGACCGCGAGCGCGACTTCCTTGCGGCGGCCGACCTCGACGTGCTCGGCGGCGGGCTCCCGGCCGACCCCGACGCCGTCCTCTCGCCCGAGCCCCACGAACGCGATGCCGGCCCGCTCGGTGACCGCCGCGAGGAGGACCACCTCGGCGGGAGCGTCGTCGCCGCCGTGGGGTTCGACGCCGACGCCGGCGCCGGCGCCGCGACGGTGGCGACGCTGCTGTCCGACCGCGAGGAGACCGACCGCGAGGCCGCGCTGGGCGCCCTCGACGACCTGCTCGCGGCGGCGACGGGCGCTCCCGCGCTTCGCAGCCTCGCGGCCGACGGCGACGCCGCGGTGTCGGTCCCGGCGGACGTGCCGCAGGCGGACGCGGCCGTCGACGACCTGCGCGTGCTGTCGCTGCTGTCGGCGCCGACCGGGATGCGTATCGCGGGACCCGACTTCGACCCCCACTACGTCCACTCCGGCGGGTACGGCTACACCTGGTTCCGCGACGATGCCGAGATCGCCGGCTTTCTCCTCCGCTCGGACGAGGCGTTCGACCTCGGCCTCTCGGCGTGGCACCGGCGGAGCGCGCGGGCGTACATCGACACGCAGCTCCCCGACGGCACCTGGCCCCACCGCGTGTGGCCCAGAAGCGGCGCGCTCGCCCCGGGGTGGGCAAACGCACGGATGGAGGCGGGCGACGACATGGAGTACCAAGCGGACCAGACCGCGAGCGTCGTCGCGTTCCTCGCGCGGCTGTTCGACCGTCTGCCCGACGACGACTCGTTGGCCGACGAGGTCGCCGCCGCGATCGACGCCGGTCTCGACGGGATGATCGCGTCGCTTTCCGACGACGGTCGCCCGGTCGCATGTCAGAACGCGTGGGAGGACGCCGGGGGGCGGTTCGCTCACACCGCCGCACGCTTCCTCGACGCCTTCGCGGCCGTCGGGGCGGTGGGGGCAGACCGGTTCGAGCGAGCCGTCGAGGCGACCGACCACGCGGCGATGCTGTACGACGCGCTCGACGACCTGTGGGTGCCCGAGCGCGACGCGTTCGCGGTGGGCGAGCGCGACGACGGGACGCTCGACGCCCGCCACGACTCGGCCACGTTCGCGCTCGCGGACGCCCACCGTGCGTACGCCGCGATCGGCGAGGTGGACGACGCCCGACTCGACCGACTCGCCTCCCACGTCGACACGACGATCGAGGCGCTGTATCACGATCCCGACGACAGCGAGGTGACCGGATTGGTCCGCTACGAGGGCGACGGCTGGCGCCAGCGCGGGCAGGGCCACGAGAAGATCTGGACCGTCTCGACGGCCTGGGGCGCCAACGCCGCCGGCGAGGTCGCCGCGTTGCTCGCCAACGCCGACGACGCCCGCAGCGAGGCGTTTGCCCGTCGCTCGCGCGAGTTGCTCGACCTCGTCGGCCCCGAGGGACCGCTCACCGTGCCGGGCGGCTACCTCCCCGAGCAGTTCTTCGACGACGGCTCCCCCGACAGCGCGACGCCGTTGGGGTGGCCCCACGCCATCCGTCTGGCGACGACGGCGCTGCTGGACGACCTCGACGCGCCCGTCGACCGCGACGAAACGCCGGTTCCGGCGGACGACTAGGCCGTCCGTCGTGGGCATGGCGGGCCCTTGGGATCGACGCCGGCCGACGCGCTCGGAGCGGACGCCGTGCGACTGGGCCGGGGATGATAACGGACAGATCGAGGTGACAGACCGAGCGAACGGAATCCGAACTGACCACGGACGCCCGTTTGAGCCGACGATTTGGATGTCGCCTCGATCATTCGGATGTGACCCCGATCTGCCACCGAGGGCGGTCGGAGAAGAACGCGGTCCAGCCTGACGGACGCACCGCGGCCCCGGACCGTGGGAGTCGCGCTCGGGACGGGCCAAAGCGAGGCGGGCGGGGCGGGCCAGAGCGGGCCAGACCGGGGCGAGCCGGACCGGGTCAGGCCGCCTCGTCAGTCCGCCGTCGGCTCGGCTTCAGCGGCGGGGTGCGCGGCCGACTCCGCGGCGTCGATCCCGTAGGTGAGCGACTCGCCGGTTCGCGGGTCGAAGACGTGAACGGCCATCTCGTCGAACGTGATCTCGATCCCCTCGCCCACGGCGGGCGTGATCCCGCTGTCGACGCGGGCAATGAACTCCGGCCCGAGGTCGAGATAGAGGTAGTTGTCCGAGCCGATCGGCTCGATCACGTCGACGGTCGTCGTGATGCCGGTCGACCCGTCGCCGGCGACGCGGACGTCCTCCGGGCGGATACCCATGCGGACCTCCTCGACGCCCTCGAACACGTCCGCGTACGCCGAGGAGAGGTCGTACGTGAAGTCGGCGGTCGCCCCGCGCAGCGTGACGCCGTCTGCGGCGTTGTCGACGACGGCGTCGAGCACGTTCATCGAGGGAGAGCCGACGAAGCCGCCGACGAACTCGTTGGCCGGGTCGTCGTACACGTCGGTCGGGCGGCCCGTCTGCTGGAGTTCGCCGTCATCGAGGATCGCGATCTTGTCGCCCATCGTCATCGCCTCTTCTTGATCGTGGGTGACGTAGATCGCCGTGATGTCCAGTTCGTCCTGCAGGCGCTGGATCTCGGTGCGCATCGTGGTGCGTAGCTTCGCGTCGAGGTTCGACAGCGGCTCGTCGAACAGGAACACGTCGGGCTCACGGACGATGGCGCGCCCGAGCGCGACGCGCTGCTTTTGCCCGCCGGAGAGCTCGCTCGGTTTGTCCTCCAGCAGTTCCTCGATGTCCATCATCTCGGCCGTCTCGCGCACGCGCTCACGGCGCTCCTCCTTCGAGAGGTCCGTACTCATGCGCAGGCCGAACTCCATGTTTCCCATGACCGTCTTGTGGGGATACAGCGCGTAGTTTTGGAACACCATCGCCACATCGCGCTTCCTGGCGTGGGTGTCGGTCACATCGTCGCCGCCGATGGCGACGCTCCCGCTGGTCGGCCGCTCTAGCCCCGCGATCATCCGGAGCGTAGTCGACTTCCCGCACCCCGACGGTCCGACGACCGTGAGGAACTCGCCGTGGTCCACCGACAGCGAGAGGTCGTCGACTGCGACGAGCCGACCGCTGTCGAAGGTCTTCCGTAGGTTCTCCAATCGGACGGTAGCCATAGTCCGATGTGATCGGATACCACGGTTTAGCTCTTTCCCTCGATCGACGATTTGTGAAGTGGTATTTCGTCGTTCTTTTGTGCGTGGCGGGGCGAGTGGAATGGGATGTCGAGACGTGACACGAATACGGAGGGTGAGGACGGCCCCGATTCCGGGCGGCGACGGTACCTCGCGGCCGCCGCCGGCACCGGGCTGGTCGGGCTCGCCGGCTGCGGCGGGACGGGTGACGACGCGGACGCCGGCGGCGGGTCCGCCGACGGGACCGGGACGGAAGCGGACGAGTCCCCGGACACGACTGCCGCGACGCCGGCTGACCCCGGCGAGGTAGAACTGGCGCCGTTCTGGACGACCGGGGAGAAGGTCGGCATCGGGACCGCCGTCGGCGACGGGTCCGGAGACGCCCGGAGCGCCCGCGAAGGCGACGGTCGGGTCTGGTACACCCTCACGCGCGGCGCGCTCACCGGCGTCCGGTTCCCCCGCGTCGACCTGCTGAACGTCCGCCGGTTTGACTTCCTCGTCGCCGACGGCCAAGGGTACGCCGCGCGCACCGCGGACCTGGACCGGCGCGACGACGACGACGTGGAGCGGACCGTCGAGCCGACCGCCGGCGACGCGCTCTGTTACCGCCACGAGTTCTCGTCTGCCTCCCGGGGGTGGACGCTCTCGGTGGAGTACGTCGCCGACCCGAAGCGCGACGCCGTGCTCGCGGACGTGTCGTTCGACCCCTCCGGGGGCGACGGTGGCGCCGGAGGCGGCTCGGGCGAGGGGAGCGACGACGGCCCCGACCCCGGCGAGCTCTCGGTGTACGCGGTGTGTCGGCCCGCCGTGACGACCGGCACTGAGGGCGACGCTCACGCCCGCGCGACCGCCGGCGGCGACCCCGTCCTCACAGCGACGGACGGAGGAGACGGCGGAGTGATCCGCGACGCCGACGGCGGCGACTACGACATCTCGCTCGCGCTGGCGGCCGATCCGGGGTTCGAGTGGGCGACCGCCGCGGGCGTCCCCGACGAGTCGACCGCGCGCCTGCTCACCCGCGGCGTCGAGGGCGACCGGTCACGGGAGGCCAAGGGGAACGCGGCGCTGGTCGGCCGCCTCGCGACCGGACCGGCGGAGACGACGCTCGCGCTCGGGTTCGCCGAGGGGAGCGATCCCTCCGCGGCCGCCGCGACCGCGCACCAGTCGCTC
Source organism: Halobaculum gomorrense (assembly GCF_900129775.1). Classification (GTDB taxonomy): domain Archaea; phylum Halobacteriota; class Halobacteria; order Halobacteriales; family Haloferacaceae; genus Halobaculum; species Halobaculum gomorrense. The sequence goes on from NZ_FQWV01000003.1 coordinate 18,076, forward strand.
TCGACGGGGTTCTCAGCCGCGCGGACGACGTACCGCGCCGGGTGGCGCGCGTGGCTCGCCGGCGTCGACGTGCCCGACAGCGTCGCCGGCGACGAGGCCCTCGCGGCGCTGTACCGGACCAGCGCGATGGTGATCCGGGCGGCCGAGGACGCGACCGTCGCCGGCGCGGGCGTTGCGAGCCCCTGCGTTCCCTGGGGCGGAGTCATCGGTGCGGGCGAGCCCGCGGACGTGGGCTACCATTACGTCTGGGCGCGCGACCTGTACCAGTCGTTCACCGCGCTGGAGGCGATGGGTCGGACCGAGTCGGCCGTCGCGGCTGCCGAGTACCTGTTTGCCGTCCAGCAGCGCGAGGGCGGGTTCCTCCCGCAGAACACGTACGTCGACGGGCGGACCAGATGGGGCGGCGAGCAACTGGACGAGATCGCATTCCCCCTAGTCCTCGCGCGGCGCGCGACCGCCGAGCACGGCCGGCGGCTCGCGGACCTGGCGTTCGGCTACGCCGACGTGGCCGCCTCCGCGGACTACGTGCTCCGCAGCGGCCCCGGCACCGGCCAGGAGCGCTGGGAGGAGGAGAGCGGGTTGTCCCCGTCGACCATCGCCGCCGAGGTGGCTGGGCTCGTCTCCGCGGCCGCCGTCGCCGGCGACGCGGGACGGGACGACGCCGCGGGCGACGGACGCGAGCCCGCTGCCGACGCGCTCGTGTGGCTGGCGACCGCCGACCGCTTCCGGGCGGGCGTCCGGGAATGGTGTGTCACCCGAGAGGGGACCGACCACCACGACCCGCCGTACTACTTCCGGATCAACGGCAACCGCGACCCGGACGACGGCACCGAGCGGACGCTCGCCAACGGCGGCCGGACGTTCGACGAGCGCAACGTCATCGACGCCGGCTTCTTGGAGCTGGTCCGCCTGGGCGTCCTGCCGGCCGACGATCCCGTGATCGAGTCGTCGGTGGGAGTCGTCGACGACGACATCCGCGTCGAGACGCCTCACGGCCCGGCGTTCCACCGCTACACCGGCGACGGCTACGGCGAGGACGAGGACGGCGCCCCGTTCCCCGTCGCGACCGAGAGCCGCGGTCGGCTGTGGCCGCTGCTCACCGGCGAGCGCGCCGAGTATGAACTCGCCGCCGGGACGACAGACGGGCCGACAGCGCCTGCCGACCTACTGGCGACCCTCGCGGGCTTCGCCAACGAGGGCCGGCTGCTGCCGGAACAGGTGTGGGACCGGGCGGAACCGACGGCGTACGGGTGGCGGTTCGGGGAGGGAACGGGCAGCGCGACCCCGCTGTCGTGGAGCCACGCCGCCTTCGTCCGCTTGGCCCACGGAATCGACGCCAGCCGGCCGGTCGGGACTCCCGCCGTCGTCGGGGAGCGGTACGACGGTGGCCCGCCGTCGTCGCCGTCGCTCGACGTGGCGATGCCCGACCCGACCGTCGAGGCCGACGCCGTCACCGTCGCCGGGAAGACGGACGCCCCGGCCGTCGCCGTCGCCGTCGGCGGCGACGCGCGGCTCGTGTCGGTCGAAGACGGGCGGTTCGAGGCGACCGTCGAGCTGTCGAGCGGCCGCAACACGCTCGTCGTCGCCGCCGGCGACCCCGAGGAGCCGGCGGCGACGGCCCCGGTCACCGGCGAGCGAACCGTCGTCTCGTCCGTCTGAGAGGCGATTCTCACCCCGCGGCGGGGTCGGCCCGCTCGCAGCCGCCCCCGACCGATCCTCCATGGTCGTATCCCAAGTTTTAAGATGTGAACTACTTATTCATCCAGTGTTCACACCATGACAACTGATCGCAGGAACCTCCTGAAAATGGGCGGGCTGGCGGCAGCCGCGGCGCTGTCGGGTTGTGTCGGCGTGGAAGAGCAGAGCACTCCCACCTCGTCGGGCAACTCCGACGGGTCGGGCGGCTCCGGTGACTCCGGGGGCGACACCGAGGCGACGACCGAACCGTCCGTCGACCCCGGGACCGCCGCGGCGTGGTACGCACGTTCCTCGGCGGAGGGCGAGACCCTGGAGTCCGTCATCGAGGACTTCAACAGCCTGTCGCGTCACACGCTGAAGGGCTCGGACCTCTCGGACCTGGCGAAGAAGACGCAGTCTGCGATCCCCGCCAAGCAGGGACCGCAGATCTTCGAGTGGGCCCACGACTGGGTCGGCGACTACTACCAGCGCGGGTTCCTCTCCGACCAGAGCGGGAAGCTCTCGGTGAGCATGGACACGTTCACCGACGCGGCCGCCGAAGCCGTCCAGTTCGACGGCGCGACGGTGGGACTCCCGTTCGCGGCCGAGACCGTCTCGCTGCTGTACAACAAGGAGCTTGTCGACTCGCCCCCGAAGACGGTCGGGGAGATGGTGGACGTGATGGAGCGACACCACGACCCCGCTAACGGCAAGTACGGGCTCGGCTACCCCCTCAATCCGTACTTCATGAGCGCCTGGGCACAGGCGTTCGGCGGCTACTACTTCGACCCGAGCAAGGACGACATGCTCGGGCTCGCCAACGCGCCGACGGTCGAGGGGTTCAACTACATCATCGACACGTTCGTCCCGTACATGCCGAAGGACACCAAGTATGGCCCGCAGGCGGCCGCGTTCTCGGAGGGGAACGCCCCGTTCACGATCAACGGGCCGTGGTACCTCGGCACCGCCCGCGAGAAGGGGATCGACGTCGGAGTCGCGGAACTCCCGACGCCCGATGGGGGGTCGCCGCGTCCGTACACCGGCATCTCGCTGTGGTACTTCGCGAAGGGCATGGAGCGGTCGGAGTCGGCGGCCGCCGCCGGCCGCTCGTTCGCCGAGTGGTACGTCACGAACAAGGAGCAACTGATGGCCAACGCCGAGACCCACGGGTTCATCCCGGTACATACCGGACTCACGGGCGACGCCGACCTGCCGCCGGCCGTCAGGGGCTTCTCGCAGGCCGTGAAGCAAGGAGTCCCGATGCCGACCCACCCCAAGATGAACCAGGTGTGGGGGCCGCTCGGAACCGCCTTCGGCAAGGCCCTCAACAGCAAGCAGTCGGTTAAGGACGCGATGGTCCAGGCCGAAAAGGACATCCGCAGCAACTGGAAGTGAGACGGGGGCATGAGCACCGCAAGCCGAATCGCGGACCGCGCGGCCGAGATCCCGGCGGTCGAGCGTGAGGATGTCTCGCTGCTGTTGGTCCTGCCCGGCCTGTTCCTGTTCGCGGCGTTCATGTTCTTCCCGATGCTCTATCTCATCGGGATCTCCTTCACCAACGCGCGGCCGGCGAACCTGTTCGGCGGCGGGAGCTTCCTCACGTTCGGGGAGGCGACGTTCGTGGGTCTGCGCAACTACGTCGCCGTCCTGACCGACGCGACGTTCTGGAACTCGGTCGGCGTGACGTGGCTGTTCGTCGCGACCAGCCTCGTGGGAAAGGTAGTGCTCGGGCTGTCCATCGCGCTCGTCGTCACGAACGACCGCGTCCGTGGCGCCCGGTTCCTCCGGTCGCTGCTCATCGTGCCGATGGGGCTGCCGGCCATCTTCACGATCACCGTCTGGCGAGGGATCTTCAGCTCGGCCCGGTTCGGGCTGGCGAACCAACTGCTGGCCTGGCTCGGCGTCGGTACCGTCGCGTGGCTCAACGAGCGGTGGGCTGCGTTCTTCGCGTACAACGTCACCGAGATGTGGCTCGCGTACCCGTTCATGGTGATTATCACCGTGAGCGCGCTCCAAGACGTGCCGGACGAACTGCACGAAGCAGCGATGGTGGATGGCGCGAGCTATCTTTCGCGGTTCTTCCACGTGACGCTGCCGAGCGTGAAGCGCCCGGTGTTGTTCGCGTCGATCCTTACCGCCGCGGCGTCGTTCCAGCAGTTCCTCATCCCCTACGTGTTCAACGAGGGGGGACCGGCCCGTCTCAACGAGCTGATCATCGTGTACGGCTACCGCGAGGCGTTCCAGTTCTCCCAGTACGGACAGGGGGCCGCGATCATGCTGATCGCGATCGCGTTCATCGGCGCGTTCATGTGGCTCAACGTCAAGAAGGGGAAGCTCGCCGACGGGGTGGACGAGGCGTGAGCGTGTTCGCCCGGATCGCGTCGAAGCTCGCAGAGGACGCGTGGACGCTCGCGACGACGCCGGTGGAGGCGGCGCGCGAGGCTCGCTACACCGTCGCCGCCTACCGGCGCGGCGACATCTCGGCCACACAACTGCTCAGGACCGCCGTCGCGACCACGTTCGCCGTGCTCGTGGTGGCGGTAATGCTGTTTCCGATCTACTGGATCGCCATGTCGGCCATCTCCGCCTCGGGCGGGTCGATCTACGCGGCCGACGGCTTCCGGTTCGTGCCGAAGCGGACGTCGATCAAACCGTTCGTATGGGTCCTCGGCGACCTGATGATCCAGCCGGACACGACGATCGCGGTCCCGTTCACCGACCTGTCGGTCGTGTTCGACCACCCGCGGATCGTCTTTCTCGACGCCAGCGACTACGGCGTCGAGTCTCCCTCGGAATTCAAACGGTACTTCGTGAACAGCGTCGTCGTCGCCACGGTGACGGTCGCACTCGGCCTGAGTGTGATCGTCCCGGCGGCGTACGCGCTCTCGCGGCGAGAGTTCATCATGCGGCGCAAGATCCTCTTCGGCTACGTCCTGTTTACGCAGGTCGGCGGGGGCCTCGGGATCGCCGCGCTGATCGCGCTGTACGCCATCTTCGTGCAGGCCGGACTGCTGAACAACAAGATCGCCCTGGCAGCCTACTACGCCGCCACGGCGGTCCCGTTCAACACCTGGCTGTTGAAAACGTACATGGACGGCATCCCGGTGAGCTACGAGGAGGCGGCCCTCGTGGACGGTGCCCCGCCATGGCGGGTGGTCGTCGAGGTGATCCTGCCGCTGTCCGCTGCGGGCCTGGCGACGGTCACCATCTTCACGTTCCTCGCGGGCTGGATGGAGTTCGTCGTCGCCCAACTGCTGTTGTCCTCGGGAAACTACACGCTTCCCGTCGGACTGTTCAGCCTCGTCGAGGAGTACTCCATCCCGTGGGCGCGCTTCTCGGCGTTCGCGCTCACGTTCGCCTCGCCGGTCATGCTCGTGTACCTCTTCGCACAGCGGTACATCGAGGGCGGGCTCTCCTTCTCCGGGATGGAGGGGTAACACCGTTCGTTTCGCCGCTTGCGAAGGGAGCGTCGACCGTCACGACAGGTATCCACGGTCGATCACAGCAGGTATCCACGGCGGTCGATGGTCACTCGTCGACTGCCGCCTGAAAGCCGAGCCAGTTCACCACCGACCCGGATCGATCCGCGATCGGCACGATCGTCACGCGGTTGTCGAACGGGGTTCCGTCCGCGCGGTAGTTGCGGAGTTCGACGGTCGTGCGGGTCCACGTCGACAGCGCTTCACGGAGGTCCGCGACCGGACCCCGTTCGGTATCGGGACCCTGAAGCAGTCTCAGATTCCGTCCCTGCAGCTCGGTCAACCCGTAGCCGGTCAGCACGCGGGCGCGCCGAGTCGCGTACAGGACGGGGTTGTCGGCGTACGCGGGGCCCGTGAAGGTGATTCCGACCGAGGCATCGTCGAGCACCCGGATACGCTCGACGTACGCCGCTTCCCGGTCGGTGAGTGACACGGCCGGCCCGGAGGCGGCCGAAGCGATGTCGTCGGCGTCGACGGAGTCACCGAGGCGGTCGAGGCGGTCGCCGTCGTACTCGGCGGCGGCGAGCGCGTCCGGGACGCGAGCGCGAAACCGATCGTGATCGAGCCGGATGAGATCGGCGAGCAGGTTCCGTGACGTCATCGGACACCCGAACGGTTCCACCGCCAGAGCAATGCCGCTGTCGCCGTCGGAGGGACGCGCGACCGTCCGGTGGACGCGGGATCGTTCACCACGTCTGCGTCCGCCGCGTGACTCGCGTATCGGTCACACGGCTGTCGTCGGTGCGGCGTCGAGCGAACCGAGACGGTCTCGTCTCTCGCGGGCCACCGACGACCGCCGACGACGGTCACGATCCGAGGCCGACGACGACGGTCACGATCCGAGGCTGCCGACGACAGTCACGATGCCTGTGGAGGCGAGCGATCCCGGCGTTCGCGGGCGGCCGTGGCGAGTCAGCGCGGAGCCGATCGGCATCGATCCGGCGTGGCGGTGGCTGACGAGCGGAGGAGACCGGCCGTCAGCGAGGCAGCGACGGGGCCGGGAGTGAGGATACACCGGTCACGGGGTCGTCCGACAGCCGCGAGCGGGCGGGGAGACTCCCCGCCCCGATGCGGGGGGTTCGTCCGTGTCGCCGCCTCACTCGTAGTGGTGACGCTCGACCCGTTCGACGACTTCGGCGAACGCGACGTTCTGTTTCACGCTGGTGACTCGGATCGTCACCCGCTCGCCTTTCTCGGTGTCGGGGACGATGATCACGTAGCCGCGGTCCACGCGCGCGATCCCGTCGCCCTGGTCGCCGATCCCCTCAATGTCGACGGTCACCTCGTCGCCGCGGTCGACCGGCGGTTCCGGTTCACCGCCGGATGCGGTTTCCGTTGCGGAGTCGATGCCCTCGTCGCGGGATCTGCGCTCGTGGGAGGAGCCGTCGCCTGACCCGGTTCCGTCTGTATCGTCTTGCCCGTCCGACTCGGCGGTCGCAACCCTCTCGCCTCGTGCGTCGCGGTCGTCCGCTGATCCATCGCGGTTTGCGGCGGTGTCCGCGCCCTCCGAACCGCCCGCGTGGCGTGCGAGCAGCGCAACGCGGTACACCTCATCGGCGTGAATCGAGTCCAATTGGAGCTCTCGTTCGGGCACCTCAATGACGTACGAACCGTCTCGCTCCTCCACCTCGGCGCTGAAGACACACCGTAAATCCTCTGATATCTCCATTTGTATAGCGTACTCAGCGCAGTTATGTTAACCCTACGAGTTCCGGACCGTGCAACTGTTTGGATAATCAACGTGAAAACGCCGCGATTCGAGGTGCCACCGTGAGTTCCGCACGCGGACGATCACGTCAGCGACACGCAGATCCGGGCGGCTATTCCGGGATTCGAGACGGATCGCCCCAGTACCATGATCCTGTTGGGCGACACATTCAGCCGTTCAACACACCATGATGTCCGCAGTAGTAGCTGTGGAACAGTCCCATTCAGTGAGTTACAGCGGACGAGATGGTGTGGAGAGTTGCGATGTACACTGGATCAAGTGGTAGTTCACGGATCATCCCACGTCGATATTCCCGCATTTGCGGTTCCAACGAGCAGAGATACGGCGGACAACGTGGTGTAGGCACCCGGAGTGGGTAGTGAAGTTCCTTGCATCGGCGATTACAGCGGACACGGTGGTGTACTTCCGTGTCCAATCAGGTCACCACATCGTTCGACTGTGTCACTACAAGAATACGACCGGTATCGTCCCCGAGTTTCGAGATCCAGCGGAGGAACAGCGGACGCGGTGGTGTTCGAATCCGAGCGCGGACGCCCATTTGAACAGCGGACATGATGGTGTAACAGCTCCGGACACGGTGGTGTCGATACCGGATTCGGCGAGTTCGGACTGGCTTGCCGATCGGTCCAACGCGTGGCCCTACGCTGATTCGCGACCGTTGGTGAACTGCGGACACGGTGGTGTTCCAATCGAAGGTCCAATCGAATAGTACGGCGGGTGACATCCTCCCCGCCGTTCACATCGGGGCTACCCGTACCGCAGTTGGGATTCTGCCGGTCTACGACACGACCTGTTCTCTCGGGGCGAACACCCCACTCTTTGAATCGAACAAGGGTACCGAGAGCGATGTCACACAGCTGTTACTCCTCTCCTCCCAGTGAGGACTCGGAGCTATCCACTCCGAAGCGGTAGACTGGAGCTCGCGTTCGCTGTCCGGATTCGTCGTCGATGATGGGTGGACTCATCGGCGCCGGGCGGGACCCATCGGCACGGAAACCAACAGGTACCCGGAACGCGTAGGGGGTCGTATGGAAGACGACACGCGAACTTCACAGCGGGTTCCCAAGCGCTGGCTCGATGTCTTGGAACTCGTTCTCGACGAAGGAATCGAACGCGAGGGCGGGGTCACCCTCTCGGCGGAGGACCTTCGCGTCGAGGTACCGCTCGCGTTCGGCGACGATGCCGACCGCGCGGAGTGGGGGTTCGACGGATCGGTGACCGTCGAGACGGAGGGAACTAGGGGAACGCTCGCTGAGTGGTACCACCTCCATCGCGAATCGCTCCCGGACCCGTACGGCGACAGCGACCGCGCTGCCGCCCGCAAGGACGGCAACGACTGACGCCGCGCGGGTAGGGAGTCCTCGCCGCTTCGGCCGGACAGTTCCTCGCTTCCGCGGACCACATGGTTATTATCGCGGCCGGACATGCTGTTCGTGTGACCGATGTTGTGATCGTCGGCGGCGGGCCCGCCGGCTTGTCTGCGGCACTGTTCGTTCAAAAGAACGGCCTGGAGGCGACCGTCCTCGATACCGACGGAACGTGGATGCACAAGGCCCACCTATTCAATTACCCAGGGATCGGATCGCAGGACGGCTCGGCCTTCATGGAGAGCCTCAGGGAGCAGGTGGACAGCTTCGGTGTGGACCGCCGACAGGGCGTCAAGGCGACCGGGGTCGACGAGACCGACGAGGGATTTCGCGTCGCGACCGACAGCGAGGAGGCCGTCGAGAGCACGTATCTCGTGCTCGCGACGGGGGCGAACCGCGATCTCGCCGAGGACCTCGGCTGCGCGTTCGACGGCGACATCGTCGATGTCGGCGTGACCATGGAGACCAGCGTCGAGGACGCGTACGCCACGGGTGCGATGGTCCGCGCCGAGGAGTGGCAGGCGGTCATCTCCGCCGGCGACGGCGCCGCCGCGGCGCTGAACATCCTCTCGAAGACGAAGGGGGAGAACTACCACGACTTCAACGTCCCGGCGGACGCCGACGAGGTCTTCGGCGGGATGGCCGACGCCGAGTAACGCCGCCCTCGGTTCTGCCCGGCCGTCGCCACGCCCGCCGAAGCGGTCATGTACGAGCCGGCGCAAGCACGCACGTGCTCGACACCGGCGATACCGCGCCAGCGGTCACGGCTCGCAATCAGAACGGCACCGAGATAGATGTCGAATTCGAAGCCCCGACGGTCGTCTACTTCTACCCGAAGGACTTCACCGGAGGCTGTACGATCGAGGCCAACGAGTTCGAAGACGCGCTTCCCGCGTATCGGGACGCGGGGGTCGACGTGTACGGCGTGTCGATGGACGACGCCGAGAGCCACGCCGGCTTCGCCGACGAGGAGGGCCTCTCGTTCGACCTGCTCGCGGACCCAGACGGCGAGGTCGCGCGGTCATTCGGACTCGACACCGACGAGGGGTACACCGACCGACGGACGTTCCTGTTTGCTGACGGCGAGGTCGTCGCGACGTACGATCCGGAGCTTTCAGACCCCTCCGGACACGCTCGCGAGGTGCTCGCCGACGCCGAAGAGCGGCTCGAACGCTGACCGCTCTCGTCTGAACGTCCCCCGAGAGAACATCCGTCGGAACGCAGGTCAGTGGAACTGCTCGTCGGAACGCCGATCATCGGGTCTGCCCACGCGTCGACTACGACGACCGCCGGCTACGCTTCCGCTTCGACGTCGAGTGACTCCCCGGCGTCGGCGCCGTCGTCGGTAAGCGAGTAGACGCGCTTTCGCGCGTCACGGAGACAGATCGACTCCGTGACGAGTCCGGCATCCTCGAGACGCCCCAGCGCCGTCCGAACGGTCCGGGCCGACAGCGCCGTCTCCTCGACGAGGCCGGTCTGCGTCAGGTCGCCGTCGCGGTCGAGGACGAAGTGGACGAGCTTCGCGCTCGGCGGCAGATCGGCGAACACGTCGGACTCTGGGTCGGTCGCGCCTGTCGCCGCTTCCGGTTCGGTCGTTCTGGTCTCTGTCGCCTCCGTCGTCGCGTGCGTCTGATGGGTACCGGTCATGGTAAACGAGGACCGTCGTCCGGTGTCCGACGGGCGTCGGAACACTGGTGGTCTCATCGATCCGTACGGGTCAGAGTGACTTACCCGTTTGCGGGCGTACACGTCACCCAGTTACACCGGTGTTACCGGGTTCGCGCGAGCGGACGGCCCACCGTCCGTGCAGTCGCGTTCGGCCGTCCGTACAGACGCGTTCGGCCGTCACTCACAGCGACGATTCGACCTCGTAGACCCCGGGAACGTCGGTCTCCTCGACGGCGACGGTCCACTCCTCGCCCTCGCTCGCGGGCTCGTCGGCCACGAGGGTGACTGCTTCGACCGGATCTCGGGCGAGAAACGCGCGGATCCGATCGACCCACGACTGCCGTCCGCCCGTTCGACCGACGACGACGTAGCGCGACTCGGCGATCTCGCGAAGCGCCGGCTGCAGCTCCGCATCGTCGAGCGCATTCGGCTCGACCGTGTGGAGCACCTCGACCGTGATCGTGTCCGTCACGACCGGGTGTTGGGACGGACGGGTATCGCAGTGTCGGTGCCGGACGATCGGATCGGACCGTTTGCCAAACCGCATCGGCCCGTCTGCCCGATCGCATGAGTCAAAGGCCGATTTGACCGTACGGACGGCTTATGGTTTCAGCCGACGATCTCTGACTGTGTCCGACAGACGAGCCCTCCTCCGCGGCGCCGGCGCGATCGGCCTCGCGGGACTGGCCGGCTGCGCGGGTCTCGCGAACGGGACGACCGAACGATCCCTGCCCGACGGAGGAGACGACTTTGGAGGCGACGACTCCGGGGGCGACGACACGTGCCCCTTCGACCGCGAGTCCCCGCCGGACGCGACCCACGAAGCGACGGTCACCGGCCAGGACGCCCCGCCGGAAGCAGTCCCCGTTCGGCCGCGGGTCTCGCTGGCGGACCCGTCCGTGACGAGCGGCTCGCCGATAGTCCTCCGCGTCGATGTCGACAACGGCACCGACGAGGTGGTCGTAATCGGCGAGTACCGCCCGGTGGTGTTCCAGTACGTCCGCAGCGCCGACGGGACGTTCGTCTGGTATCCACTTCCGAGCGGTCGATGACGGGCCAGCCCGACCGCGCGACGCCGGACCTCGAACTGGCGGAAGACGGCTGCTGGAAGCTCACCTCCGGGATTGCACAGACGATGGAGTACGGCACGGTCGAGATCCTCGCCGGCGGAACCCTCACCGCGTTCGTCGGCCTGTACGCGTCCCACGAGGCGGCGGTCCCCGACGGCTGTTTCCTGACGGGCGAGTTCCGGTTCGACGCGACCGACACCGACATGTCCGACGGCCGAACCGGCGGCGAGAACCCGCCGAGCGCCTCGTGGGGGTTCGACCTCCGCGTCGACCCCCTCGACCGGAGCGGCAGTCCGTGAGCGGGCCATCGGGAGTGCGACTGGGCCCATCGGGAGCGCGGCCGGGCAGTCGTTCGCGCCAGCTGTAGATTCGATCCCCCCCACCAGATCGGGAGCACCTGTGTGTCGCGCAGCAGGTGCGGGGTGGCGTGTTCGCGGACGCTGCCACGCCGCAATACTGGGCCGACCGCCGGTGCAATTATGTTCGGGTCGCCGACTCGATCCGGTATGTCGAACGACGAGTCGACGCCGTTCCCCGTCGAGGTGTCCCGAGCCGGGCGGAACGCTTCGGCCGCCGAGCGGACCGCGATCGCGTGTTTCCGCGCCGGCGTCGCGGCCGCCCTCCCGGAGCGCGTCGTCGCCGAGACGGTCTCGGTCGACGGCGGTATCCTCCGGGTCGCGGACGCCGCCTACGACCTCGGCGCCTACGAGCGGGTCGTCGGCGGCGGCGGCGGGAAGGCGGCCGACGGCGCCGCGACCGCGCTCGAAGCGATCCTCGGCGATCAAATCGACGCCGGCGCGGTGGTGGTCGATGAGACCGACGGCGGCGAGGGCGAGCGGTCAGACCGCGGCGCAGTCGATTCGCGGATCGATCGGATCGTCGGGGGACACCCCGTCCCGACGACCGCGGGCGTGGAGGGGACGGCGAGGGCTCTGGACCTCGTCCGGGCGGCCGACGAGGACACGCTCGTGCTCGCGCTCGTCACCGGCGGCGCCAGCGCGCTGTTCTCGGCGCCGGTCGGGGCCGTCGGGCTGGACGCGCTCCGGGAGACGACCGACGCACTCCTGCGTGCGGGCGCCGATATCGACGAGATTAACGCCGTCCGCAAGCACCTCTCGCGGGTGAAAGGCGGCCGCCTCGCCGCGGCGGCCGCGCCGGCGACGGTCGTCGGGCTCGTCTTCAGCGACGTGGTCGGCGACGACCTGGCGGTGATCGGCAGCGGCCCGACCGCACCCGACGCCTCGACGTACGCGGACGCGCTGGGCGTGCTGGAGCGCTACGATGTCACGGTTCCGTCTGCCGTTCGCGATCACCTCGCGCGCGGCGAGCGCGGGGGCGAACCCGAGACGCCGGGCGCGGCGGCCGCGGCGTTCGACAGGGTCGACAACCACATCCTCGCGAATGCGTCCACCGCTCTCGACGCCGCGGCCGCCGTCGCCGACGAGCGGGGATACGACCCCCTGATCCTGTCGAGCCGCCTCCGCGGGGAGGCCCGGGAGACGGGAGTCACCCACGCCGCGATCGCCGAGGAGATCGCCGACGCGGGCCGTCCGGTCGAACCGCCGGCGGTCGTGCTCTCGGGCGGGGAGACGACGGTCTCCGTGGAGGGCGACGGCGTCGGCGGGCCGAACCTCGAGTGCGCGCTCGCGGCCGCCATCGAGTTCGCCGACGCGGGCTCGCCGGTCCGGGGTCGCGACTGCGCCCTGCTCGCGGCCGACACCGACGGCCGGGACGGGAGCACGGACGCCGCGGGGGCGGTAGCGACGCCGGCGACGGTCGACGACGCCGCGGCCGCTCGGGCGGCGCTGTGCGACAACGACGCGCTGTCGGCCCTGCGGCGCGCGGACGCCACGCTCCGGACCGGCGCCACGGGGACGAACGTCAACGACCTCAGGGTGCTCGTGGTCGAGGCGTGAGCACCCCGACCGGGCGCATCACTCCGCGAGCGCGCCGTTCAACACCTTCGCCGCGACGAGTACCGGGTCCCAGACGGGACTGAACGGCGGGGCGTAGGCGAGATCCAGCCGCTCGACCTCGCCGACGGTCATCCCGCCCTCGAGGGCGGTCGCGATCGTGTCGATCCGGACGGCAGCGCGGTCCGTCCCGACGATGGACCCGCCGATGAGCCGGCCGCTGTCGCGGTCGGCGACGAGCGTGACGGTCGTCTCCGCGGCTCCCGGATAGTAGCCCGATCGCGACCCGGCGGTGATCGTCCGCGATACCGGGTCGAAGCCGGCGTCTTCTGCCTCTGCAGCGTCGACGAGGCCGGCCCTGCCGCACTCCAGGTCGAACGCCTTCACGACCGCGGTGCCGGCGATACCGCCGGTATCGGTCTGCGTTCCGGCGATCGTCTTCCCGATCGCGCGCCCGGCGCGGTTCGCCGTGAGGCCGAGCGGGACCCACGACGGGTCGCCGGTGACGACGTGGCGGTCCTCGGCGCAGTCGCCGGCGGCGTACACGCCGTCGACTGACGTTTCGCCGTACTCGTCGACCGCGATGGCGCCCGAGTCGCCCAGTTCGACCGGCGTGTCGCGCACGATCTCGACGTTCGGCGCGACGCCGACGCCGACGATCGCGAGGTCGGCGTCGAGGGTCGCTCCGCCCGTGCATCGTAGGCCGCTCACGCGGCCGTCGTCGCCGACCAACCGGTCCACCTCCGCGCCGAGGTGGAGGTCGACGCCCCGCTCGCGAAGGTGCTCGACGACGGGTTCCCCGACGGCCTCGCCGAACATCGGGAGCGGTCGCTCCGACCGCTGGAACAGGTGCACGTCCACGTCCCACGCGTCCAGCGCCTCGGCCATCTCGACGCCGACGTAGCCGCCGCCGACGATGGCGGCGGTCTCGGGCGGCTCCATCGCCCCGTAGCGGGCGACGGCCTCGCGGTCGACATAGCCGTTGTCGCCGAGGTCGTCGACGGCGAACTCCGCGGGCGGCGTGAGCAGCGCGCGGACCGCCGCCGCCGAGTCGAGCCCGTGGATGGTGAACGCGGCGTCGAGGTCGCTGCCTCGGATCGGCTCCGAGCGCGCTCGCGCGCCAGTCGCGACGACGAGGTCGCCGTACGGCTGCTCGAAGCTCCCCCCGGGACCGTCGACGGCGACCGTCCTGGCGTCGGTGTCGACGCCGACGACCTCGTGCTCGCGCCGGAGATCGATCCCGCGGTCGTCGATCTCGGCGGGCGACAGCGAGAGCAGGTCGGTCAGCTCCTCGACCTCGCCCTTGATGAAGTACGGCTCGCCGCAGTGGGCGTACGACACCCACCGCCCCCGTTCGAACACAATCACCTCGCGGTCCGGGTCCTCGCGGGAGAGCTTGCTCGCCGCGCTCAACCCCGCCGCGTCGCCGCCGACGATTACGACCGGATCTGTCACACCGGCAGTCGGTGCGGGGGTCTCTTACAGCTATCGCCGCTGTGCATCGGAGCCGACATACGCGTTCGCGCCCGACCGGATCGCGTGAGCGATGCCACCGACACCCGCGGGTTTCGGCGCCTCTTCGGCGGCGACGATTTGACGTTCGGCGCCGGGTTCCCGCTGACGGACACCCGCGAGTCGCGCCCCCCGGTCGACGAGGAACTAGCGCTCGCGACGCACGCCGAGGCGGTCGGCTTCGACGGCCTGTGGGCCCGAGACGTGCCGCTGTACTGGCCGCGTTTCGGCGACGCCGGCCAGACGTACGACACCTGGCCGTGGCTCGGCCACGTCGCCGCCCACACCGACGAGGTCGCGATCGGCACCGCGAGCGTCGTCCTCCCGCTTCGCCACCCCCTGCACGTCGCGAAGAGCGCCGCGACCGTCGACCGCCTCTCGGATGGGCGGCTGGTGATGGGCGTCGCCACCGGCGACCGCGACCCGGAGTTCCCGGCGTTCGGCGTCGACAGCGACGACCGCGGCGCGCGGTTCCGCGAGTCGGTCGACCTCCTGCGAACGGTGTGGCGTGAGGAGTTCCCCGAAGTCGACGGCTCGTGGGGGGAACTCGACGGCGACCTCGACGTGGTTCCGAAGCCCGTCGAGGGGACGGTCCCGCTGCTGCCGACCGGGTTCGCCCGGCAGTCGATCGAGTGGATCGCCGACCACGGCGACGGGTGGTTCTTCTATCACCTCCCCGAGTCCACCCTGGAGTCGTCCCTCGATGACTGGCGCGACGCCGCGGGGGAGAAGCCCTACGCGATGGCCGTCCGGACGGAACTCGACGACGACCCCGAAGCCGACCCCGAGCACCGCCATCTCGGCTACCGCGCCGGCGCCGAGTGGTTCGTTGACTACTTCCGGCGGCTCGACGACCTCGGGGTCGACCACGTCCTCGTCTCGCCCGCGGACGGCGACGACCCCGAAGCGTCGCTGACGCGGTTCGCCGAGACGGTGATCGATCGGGTCTGACCCCGGACGGTGCATCCCCGCTGTCGGTTCCTAATGATTGATATGGCGGGACTCGTATCTGGGTGCATGGACATCGACACCGAAGAGCTGCTCACGTCGTTGACCAAGCGCGAGGACAACGCCGCGATCAAGTCCTACCAGAACACCGTCTCCGTCGCGTGTCCGGCCTGCGGCGATCCGTTCGACGACCTCGTGGTCTGCAAGCAGAACCCCACGAGCCTCGACCTCTCGAAACAGTTGGACCTGTGCGTCGGCGTCGACGACGGGCAGGCGTACATCTTCACCCACAGCTAGCCGGTCGACGGGCGGGTGACGGGCGGGCAACGCGCACTGATCCCGGTCGCGTCGGCAACTCGACGGAGTCACATCGGGGCGGTTATGCCCCGGCGGCCTCACTAACCACCGTGACTGATTGGCCCCCGGTCGACCCCGCCGACGCGGACGCGGTCGCCGACCGACGCGACGAGATCGTCGAGGCCGTCCGCGACCACGCCGGCCGGATCGCCTACCAACTAGCGCTGCTGCAGGGCGGCGACTACGGCAGCCGGGACGTCGACACCGACCGCGGCACCTGGACCGTGAAGTACGAGGGCGGCGACTTGGAGTACCTGCGCTTCTCGCCCAAGAGCGGGTCGGACGTGTACGTGATCTCGACGAAGCGCGACCCGGAGCCGGAACCGCTGGCGGAGGCGCTGCTCGATTACGACGCGTTCGTTCGCGGGTTCAACGCCCACGTCGACTCGCTGGAGGGCGTCCTCGACGACGTGTCGACGGAGTTCCCCGAGGCGGCGACCACCGAGGCGGTCGTCGCCGAGCGCGACCGCGTGCTCGACGCCGTCCGGGACGCCTGCGATCGGATGGCCGGCGAGCTGCACCGGTACGAGGGCGGCGACTACGGCACCTACGCCGCCCGCGTCGACGGCACCCGCTGGGAGCTGAAGTGGGACCGCGACGGCGTCTCGTACCTCCGCGCGGGCGGCAGCGGCGGCGTCTACCTCCTCTCGCAGTACGAGGCGCCCTCGGCGGCCGACGTGCGCCAGTACGCGCCGCAGTTCTGCGGCTTCGTCGAGGCGTACAACGAGGCGGTCGCGGCGTTGGAGGCCGATCTGGCCGCCGTCGAGTTGTGAGCTGTCACGCCGACGCCAGTTGATCGACGAGGGTCTGAGACCTCGAACAACGGGGGAGTCGGCTGCTATCGCACCGCAGGAAACAGAGGGAAGCGCCGCGAGTGACGCCTCGGTCACCCGAACCCGACAAGGCGAGTCGGCTTACAGATGCGCGTACGGGCCGCCCTTCGACTGGGTGAGGCGGTCGACCTGCTCGTCGGAGAGGTCGATCGTCGCGGCCGCGAGGTTCTCCTCTAACTGCTCGACGGTGCGAGCGCCGACGATCGGCGCGGTGACGCCGTCGCGGTGCACGAGCCACGCGAGCGCGACCTGGGCGGGCGAGGCGTCGACCTCGTCGGCGACGGCGTCGAGTTCGTCGTGCACGTCGAAGTTCTCCTCGGTGAGGTACGCGTCCGCGAAGCGGCTCGACTCGGCGACGCGCGACTCGCCGGTCAGTCCGTCCTCACGGTCGTACTTCCCGGTGAGGAAGCCCTGTCCAAGCGGGCTCCAGGGACACACCGCGAGGTCCTCGTGGCGGGCCATCTTGAGGTAGTCTCCCTCGATCTCGCGGTCGACGAGGTTGTAGCGCGGCTGAAGCACCGAGAACGGCTCCCAGCCCTCGCTGCGGGCGATCTCGTTCGCCCGCGCCACCTTCCACGCGTCGGGTCGCAGCGTCGAGGCGCCCAGGTAGTGGACCTTCCCGTCCTCGACGAGGCCGTCGAGCGTCTTCATCAGCTCGCGGGCGTCGGTTTGGTCGTCCCAGCGGTGGATGTACAGCACGTCCACGTAGTCGGTGCCGAGGCGGTCAAGCAGCGCGTCAATCCGGTTGCGGATGTTCTTGCGGTTCGTGCCGCGGCTGTTCGGGTCACCGTCGCGGATCTGCCAGAAGATCTTCGAGGCGATCGTGTATCGCTCGCGGTCGCGGTCGGCGAGCCAGTCCCCGATCCAACGCTCGCTCTCGCCCCCGCCGTACACGTCGGCGGTGTCGATGTAGCGACCGCCAGCCTCGGCGTACGCGTCGAGCAGTTGGTGGGCGCGCTGCTCGCCGATCTCGACGTTTCCTTCCTCGGTCTCCTTGCCGAAGCGCCAGGTGCCGAACTGTAGCTCGCTCGTCTGGATGCCGGTGCCGCCGAGCTGCACGAACTCGAGGTCGATCTCCGAGAGGTCTGCCATCGGTCGTGAATTCGCCGCTTCGAGTGAAAAGGGTTCAGCATCCGGAACGTCTCGGCGGAGGCGACCCGTCGCGTCGTTGTTCCCACGGGGTCGCTCCGCCGACGCGATCGCTACGTGTCGAGCGCGTCCTCGGCGGCCTCGCGAAGCCGTTCCACGTCGTCGTCGCGATAGCTCGCGTGAGTCGTTTCCACCGACTGATGGCGCAGCACCTCCTGTGCGAGCTCGGCGCTCGTGTCGTACAGCTCGTCGCCGAGGCCGCGCCGCGCGCCGTGAGGGAGCAGCGCCTCGCCCTCCTCGGTGACGCCGCTCTCGGCCGACAGTCGCTTCAAGAGCGTTCGCGCGCCGGCTGTCGAGACCGCCGGCGGGACGAGGTCGTGTTCGCGCAGCAGGTCTCACACGGTGTCGTTCGTCGGGTCGGCGTCGACGCCGTCAGCCGCTCGAACGAGGCGATAGAGGCTCGGCAGGTGGTTCGTCGGGAAGACCGGCCACTCATGGCTGGGCGGGTCCTGTCGGCGGTGGTGGGCGCGGAGCCGTTCGACGCCCGGCTCCAGCAGCGGCGTCCGCTGCCACTCCTGGGTCTTGCCGTACACTCGGAGCGTCCCCTCGTCGAGGTCGACGTGGCGCCAGCGGAGCCCGCTGCGTCGGTCGTTCTGCGGGTCGCGAAACAGCTCCGCGCCGCGGGCGCCCGAGTACGCGAGCACGGCGACGATCGCGCGTCGCGCGCGCCGGGTCGAGCCAGCCGTGATCGAGGGCGTCCTCGGCCCGCCAGTCCGTCCAGCGGACGATCGCCTCGCGGGTGTCGGCGCTCCAGAACTGCTCGCGGTCGTCGCCGCGGACGCCGACCGACCGGTCGGGGAGCGCGTCGGTCGCGACGGCGGACTTCGCGGGGTTCGACTCCAGGGCGTCCCGCTCGACGAGGTACGAGCAAAACGACCGGACGAGCGCGAAGTACTGCTGGGCGGTTCGACCGGTGATCCCCGCCGCGGGGTCCTCCTCCCTCGCCCACGCTCGACGCGCGAGATGTGAGGCGTACCCCTCCACCTGTCGCACCGAGAGCTCTGCGACGGTCTCGGCGCCGCGGTCTGTCGCACGCCGCACGAACTCGCCCACCACGCGGGCGACCTCCCCGCGGTGGCGCCCGGAGTCGCCCTTGCTCACGTGGGCGACGAACGCCGCGAGCGCGTCGTCGGGCTCGGTCGCCGGGCCGATGGTCGCGGGTGGGCCCGACCGGTTCCCCTCTGGTCGCATCTACCGGGACCGTCGGGCGCCGGAGACAATAATTCCACGCACGCGGTCCGGATCGTCGGCCGCGAGATGACACCATCCAAACCATCCTGGGCAAGACTCATACTTGCGTAGTTTCTACTTTCGCTGATACGTTGTCTCCCAATACTATCCATCGAATCGTGTCGGCGGTAGCCGACAAAAAAGGCGTGCCCCCAGAGCAGTTGGACCCCCGTTTAGGGGAGGTCGTCGACCCCGACTCGCTCACCACCGTGTTCAAAAACACCAGCGGCTACGTCACCTTCGACTACGACGGCTACACCGTGACCGTCGGCGACGACGGAACTGTCGATGTCGAGCGGTACAGGTAGGCGATCGTGGACTGAGCGGCGTCGCAGTCGACCACCCCCGACGGACCGCCCCGGAATTCCACGGGTGCCGAATGGATGATTTTATTACACTATTGGCACGTCCATCGTACGACATGTCAACGACATCAGTCACGGGGACGGTCGGCGGGATGGCCCGCCGCGGCAACCCTGCCTTTGCGGTCGCCGTCGTGGCGGTCCCGCTGCTCGCGCTCGGCTACGCGGTCACCGCGGCGTCGGTGCAGATCCACACGTACGTCCACGTCATGGCGGGGCTGCTGTGGACGGGCACCGACATCTTCATCGGCGCCGTGCTCGGGCCGGTGATCGGCGGCCTCGACGAGGAACAGAGCGCGGCCGTGTTCGAGCGGCTGACCCCGAAGACCGCCTTCCTCCTGCCGGCGCTGGCGTTCACGACGATCGCGGGCGGGATCACGCTCGCGCAGCGCCTCAGCGTGTTCCCGCACGCGGCCGTCTGGCTGCCGCTGTTCACGGCTGCGAACGTGATCCCGATCCTGCTGCTGTTCGGTCACCGGATGAACGCGTTCGGGGATCGGCGCTGGCAGGCCGTGTTCGCGGTCGGGACGGTCGGCTCGCTCGCCTGGGTCGCGACCACGGTCGGCAGGTTCGAGCTGACGACGCCGGCGATCGCGGTCGCGCTTGTGATCGTCACGGTCCTCTCGGTGCAGGGGTTCGGCTTCCTCCTCCCCGGCGAGATCCGGATGTACAAGCAGATGATCTCGGCCGATCCGGACCCGGCGGTCATCTCGTCGATTGGGCAGCAGAACGCGAAACTCGGCCTGGTGCAGGGGCTGTTTCAGCTGCTGCTCATCGCGGACATGGTGTACCTCCGGTACGGCGGCTTCTGAGGCGGCGTCTCGGTTTAGTCGTCAGCCTCGCTTTCGGCCGGCTCGACCGACTCGGCCGCCTCGGCCCGCGGCACCGTCACGTCCGGTAACTGCGCTTCGATCTGCTCGCGGCGGTCCTCGAAGTCGCCGGGCAACACCAGGCGACCGCCGAGGTCATCGAGCGGCTCGTCGCTGTCGTACCCCGGCTCGCTCGTCGCGAGTTCGAAGAGGACGCCGTTGTGCTCGCGGAAGTACACCGAGCGGAACCAGTGGCGGTCGATCTGGGTGGTCGGCCGCAGCCCCTCCCGCTGGACGGCCGAGCGCATCGCAGACTGGTCCTCGTCCGTCGGCGTCTGGAACGCGACGTGGTGGACAGTCCCGTGGCCGGGCCGGCCGCCCTTGACCGTCGGGAGCACGTCCACGTAACTTCCGACGGGTCCGGCCGCCGCGAAGCGCGTCCGCTCGTCGCCGGGGGTGTCGCCGGGCGACTCCTCGGTCGCGGCCTTCTCCAGGCCCATCGTCTCCAATAGGTCCATCGTCGCGTCCGGGTTCGCGAGCCACAGCGTCACCGAGTGGAACCCGCGGATCGCGTGCTCGGCGGGGACGAACTCGGTCCACGGGACCGTCGGATCGTCGTCCGGTACCTCCACTTCGACCAACTCGATCGGGAGCCCGTCGGGGTCGCAAAGCGGGAGCACGGACTCGCCGAAGCGGTCGACGCGCTCGTCGTACTCGACGCCGTACTCGTCGAGGCGGTCCTCCCAGTAGTCGAGGCTGCCCTCCGGAACGCGGAACGCGGTCCGCGACACCTGGCCGGAGCCGACCGTCCCCTGTGAGAGGTCCTCCCACGGGAAGAACGTCATGCTGGTCCCGGGCGTCCCCTCCGCGTCTGCGAAGAAGAAGTGGTACGTCCCGGGGTCGTCCTGGTTGATCGACCGCTTCACGAGCCGGAGCCCCAGCGTCTTGACCCAGAAGTCCATGTTCCGCTGCGGGTTGCCAGCGATACAGGTCACGTGGTGGATGCCCGGCGTGGGCGTGACGGATGCCATTAGCGACCCCTACGGGCCGGACCGACTTGAGTACGCGCTGACGTGAGTGTAACCGGGCGGCGCTCACTCATCGACGGTCTCGACGCGCTCGGCGAGCCACTCCACCGCCTCGTCGGTTGCCTCCGGATCGTCGCCGCGGACGGTCAGCCGGTTATGGCCCGCGGTCTCGGGATAGCTCCCGATCGCAACGTCGAAGCGGTCGCGGGCGTCGCCGAGCGTCTCGACCATCGAGCCCTCGGGCTGCGGGGTGTACAGCGTCCGGGCGACCTCGTCGCCGGCGAACTCGTCGGCGACGCGCCCGAAGACGGCCTCGACCTCGTCGGGCACCCCCGGCATCGCGTACACGTTCTCCAGCACGAACCCCGGACACAGCCCCGCGTCGTTCGGGACGTACCGCGCTCCCTCGGGGAGCGACGCCCACGCCGCCACGTCGATCTCGAGGTCGTGTTCCTCGACCACTTCGGGGTTCGCATCGCGGTAGGCGGCGACGGTTTCGACGACCGCCGAGCGCACGTCCTCGCGGACGGCCAGCTCGCGGTCGAACGCGTCCGCCAGCGCGTCGGCGGTCACGTCGTCGTGCGTACCGCCGAGCCCGCCGGTCACCACCACTGCGTCGTAGGCGTCGCTCCAGGCTCGGATCCGCGCCGTGATCGCGGGCCGGTCGTCCGGCATCGTGAGGATCCGCCGGACGCGCGCGCCGCTACCGGCGATCTCGCCCGCCAGCCACGAGGCGTTCGTGTTCGTCGTCTCCCCGGCGAGCACCTCGTCGCCGACGGTGACGATGGCTACGTCCATCGACCGATCGAAGGTGGTCGCCCAATAAAAGCCCGCCGTCGCGTGTTCGACACCGCCGTTGTACCCGGCGACGCTCGGGCTCGACTCGGTTCCGTGCGCGAGCGCGGAGTCCTGACGCTGACGGGTCGGTCATCGGGCGTCGCCGACCGGTTCGAACACGCCGACGAGGCCATCGGCGCGGACCTCGATCAGCGAGTCGTCGTAGTCGAACCGGACGGACTCGGTCCCCGCAGCGCCGGTCGGACCGTCCTCGACGAGCCGAGACACCGACTCGACGTCGATGCAGTCGAACAGCGTCGGATCGGTGATCGCGTGGGGCGACACGTCCTTCGCGTCCGCGACCGCCAGCACGATGACACTCGTGAGGTCGCCGTCGGTCTTCGGGTCGAATCGCCGCTGTGCCGTTCGCGTCCGTGCCAGCGTATCGGGGACCGCTCGGTCGGACCGTCTCGTTCAGCCATCGATTCCACCGGCGTGAACCGCGCCACCAAGGGTGATATCGACGGCCTCGAGCGCTGCGTCGACGGGGGCGAACCCCTCGGCGGGTACCACTCTGTCGGCGTCCCGGTCGAACGCGACGATGTTCAACGACGCCAGCTTGGGACCGTGTTGGTTGGACAGCGACGTGTACACGGTCTCCCACTCGGAGTCGGTCACCTCGTGCCCCGAACCGGCGCCCGCTCCCACCGCGATGTTCATGGCGAGGCGCTTCAGACCGCGGGCCCTCCCTTCGTCGAGGACGCGACGCAGTATGCGTCGCCGCCGGACCGCCAGCGCGTCGAACACATACTCCGGACACACCGACCTGAGCGCCAGTAGCGCCGAGGCGGGCGTCGTGTTGCCGGAACTCTCCCCGTTCAGATCGGAGTTGTCGCCCGTCACGAATCCTCCATTCGACGTGCGGCGGATAACTTATGCTACCACTCGGTGTCATGTTATCCTTCGAGCAACGGCGATCGGACGACCGATCGCGGCGGTTCGGCGCCGGACGGCGCGATCCGTTCTGTGTCGACCCGTTCGGCGACCTCGTCGACTGGCAACTCGTCGTCCGCGGCGACGAGCGCTCAGTACCACTCACTGTCGAGCTGAGTGAGTCCGTGAACGCACGCGAGCAGTCCCTCGCACTCCATCTCCTCTCGTAGTCGGTCGGACAACGAACCGCGCATAAGATACTCTCCACTACCGTTTCTACGGCCATATTATATATGCATAATATATGTAATACTGCGCGTACGCTTCGAGAACTCGCCGACGACCCGTCGGAACACGGTTACCCTCCCCCGCTCATTTCGTCCGGTGCGTTACGTCTTCGCTGCGTTCCGGCCGTTCACTCCGGCACCAGGCTGTGTGTCACCCATCATCGGGCTGGTTCTGTTGGAAGCGATCGTACTGTATTTCGGCTACGGGCTGCTCGAGTCGGTGCTCGGGAAGCGCGTGACGGACTTCCTGCGGGGGCTCTGAGATGGAGATACTCGGTGTCGGTATCCAGCTCCTGGCGATGTTCACCTCGTTCGGTCTCCTGATCGGGATCCTGTTCGGGTTCTTCGGGATGGGGGGATCCTTCCTCGTCACGCCCGCGCTGTTGGTGATGGGATACGAGCCGGACGTCGCGGTCGCGTCCGGTCTGGCGTTCGTGTTCGGTACCTCCGTCATCGCGACGCTGAAACACCGTGACCTCGGACAGGTCGACTATAAACTCGGCGTGTTGATGATCGCCGGAACGACCGGCGGTATCGAAGTCGGGAAGATCGGCCTGGAGTACCTCCAACACATCGGGCTCGCTGGGACCGTTGTCAGCATCGCGTACATCGGCCTGCTCGGTGCCATCGGTGCGTTCGTCACCTACACCGCGATGAAGGGCGGTGACGGCGGTATCTCCCACGACGTCGAGGAGGGCGACGAGGGCGCCGACGACATCCCCCCGATTGCCCAGAAGATCCAGTCGTACAACGTCCCCCCGATGATTTCCATCCGCGGCGGCTTCACTGTCTCGCTGTGGATGGTGCTGGCGGTCGCGTTCGCCACGGGGCTGCTGTCCGGGTTCCTCGGCGTCGGCGGCGGCTTCATCCGCATGCCCGCGCTGTTCTACCTGGTCGGCGTGCCTGTCCCGGTCGCGGTCGGGACCGACCTGTTCGAGATCGTCTTCTCGGGCGGCATCGGGTCGTTCTTCTACGCGCAGTCCGGGGCGGTCGACCTCTCGATCGTCCTCCCGCTGCTGGCGGGGAGCGCCCTCGGCGCACGGATCGGCGCCGGCACGACCAACCTGGTCGACGAGGACGACATCAAGGTGTACTTCGGCGTGATGCTGCTGTTGGGCGCCATCGCCGTCGCCGTCCGCGAGGCGGGCAACTTCCTCGGGATCCCGTCGCTCGACACCGTCAGCCTCGGCGCCGCACTCCTCGTGAGCGCGACGGTGGTCGTGAGCAGCATCCGTGAAATCCGTGCGTTCTCGTCGTCGACGACGGATCCGTCGACCGCCGACTGAACGCTCGACACACACCGAGGCGGCGATTTTCTGGACCGACAACGACGACCGATCAGCGGCCGCACTGAGCCGCGTCGGTCACGGATCGTGATTCACGTGCGAGTTCTGACGACCCCATGGTGACCGAGCTGTGGGGGTGTCACGATCCCAGTGGGGGAACGGTCGTGTCTGTTTTGTGGATTTCTACCAATACTATATGTGTCCGTTCGACGTAGCTCTCGGTATGGGAACGACACTCGCCGTGCTGGACGCGTCGATCGGAGAGACGCCCGCTGAGGAGAACCTACGGCGCGAACTCGACGCCGACGTGGAGGTGTACAAGATCAGCGATGGGGTGTTTCCGCCGTCCGTCTCCTCCTCACGGTGGCGGTTCGACGGCGTCGTGATTAGCGGGTCGCAGACCTCCGTGTACGATGACCTCGACTGGATCCACGAGGCGACCGAATGGGTCCGCCGCGTGCACGAGGCGGACGTGCCGATCTTGGGAATCTGCTGGGGGCATCAGTTCATCGCACAGGTGCTCGGCGGCCGCGTCGTCGACATGGGCGAGTACGAACTCGGCTACGAGTCGATCGCGCGCATCGGCGACGACCCGCTGTTCGACGGCGTCCCCGATGAGTTCGTGAGCTTCGAGACGCATTCGGACCGCGTGGCCGAAGTGCCGCCGGGGGCGACCACCATCGCGCGAAACGACATCGGCGTGCAGGCGTTCCGGGTCGGCCGCGCGTACGGCGTCCAGTTCCACCCGGAGTACGACCGGGCGACCGCCGAGTGGGTCACCGAGGCTAAGGACCTGCCGGACGAACGTATCCGCACCGTCCTTGACGAGATCACCGACGACGCGGTCGAGCGGGCGCGCGCGGCGAAGACGGTGTTCGACAATTTCCTCGACATCGCGGCGATCGATCAACCCGTGCGGTGCCGGTAGCCCGACCGCCACGTGGCGGAGGGGTCGCTACCGAACCGTCGAACCGGTCGCGAACCGGATCGCTCGGCGGCGACCGACGGCGTTCAACTCACCGCGCCGCCGAATTCCTGTCGCGCCCGCGGCGTGCGATGGGTCGAGTGATGCTCCTCCACATCAGAGACCACGGGCAGCAGACCGGGACGGATCGACCGAGGTCGAGCGCGAGCGCCCCGCGGAACGAACGACCGATCTGGAGCGACGGATCGGGGTCGGAACGCACCCCCGTCCGGTCGGGAGGGGCGGTCGAGGAGACCCTCGTCGGAAGCGCTGGCGAAGGCATGTGACCGGGTGCGATCGTCTAACTCGCGGCCGGGTCCGGACGACCTGGCTTCCTCCGGTTGTTCGGAAGGGTACCGAACGAGCGACGACGCGAGCGGGCACCGGTAGTCCCACTCCGAGGAGGCCGATCTATCTGGTGCGGTTCTCCCACGATCAGACAATTGCTTTCTTATATACGGAGTACGTACAACGAGCCATGGAAACGAACGTCGGCTCCACTGACACGCTCGTGCGGATCGTCGTCGGCGCGCTCGCGGGCGCCGTCTCGCTGGCGGGACTCGCCGGCGCGCTGGAGGTGCAGGGCGTCGTGTCGCTCGTGCTCGGGATCGTCGCAGCCCTCATGCTCGGGACCGCGTTCACGAGCAAGTGCGCGCTGTACTCTGTGCTCGGCGTCAGCACGCGCTGAAACGCCGCGCCCGGTCACGGGCTCCGTCATCCGGTACGAACGCCGTCACACGTCGAGAGCCCGGCCGGCGGTCAGCGGCACACGCGCCCGTACTGATGAGGGACGCGGGGAACGGAGTCAGCGAGAGAAAGGGCCGAGTGACGGCTCAGAACGTGAAGACCTGGTCCGCGTCCTCAGCCGCTTCGAGGAAGGTGACAGCGCCGGCGAACTTCGTCGTCACGTCGTCGTCGATCGCCTCGCGGTCCCACTGGAGCATGTCCAGCGTGGTCGTACACGCGACCGACGTGACCGCGTCGCCGCCGTCAGCGATCAGCTGGTCCAGCATGTCGTAGGGGTTCGGCATCCCCTCGTCCAGAAGCGGCCGGATGGACGAGAGGTCCGTTTCCCCCTCGGTCAGGTGAGTCAGCCCGTCGAAGGTGAAGTACAGGAACACGTCGGTGTCCATCGTGAGCGCGACGTGGCCGAGGTTGGTGGCCATCGCGAGGCTCTTGGGGTCGTCGCTGGAGACGATGATCCCGATCTCGTCCATGCTCATACTCACTTCTCCTTGCGGACGTAGTGCGTGAACACGTCGTCGCCCTCCTCCTGTTCGAGCAGGTTGACGCCGTCGGTGCCGGACGCCCACCCGTCGATGTCGCTCACGCTGCCGGGGTCGGTCGCGACGACCTCCAGTACCTCGCCGGCGGCGAGGTCGTCTATCGCGCCCTTCGTCTTCACGATGGGCATCGGGCAGCTCAGTCCTTTCACGTCGAGCGTCTCGGTGATGTCGATTTCAGTGCTCATGGGCAATATCGCTTGTATGCATTACCCAATACTGTGTGGCCACTCTTTAATCTTGCTCATATATCCCAAGACTATTGCGCGGGCGCCGTCGCTCGGGAGGAGATCCATGGCGACCTCTGTTGGGGCAGTCTGTCACCCGACCGGGGGGAATGGCGAGTCTCGCGCTTACGCGTACTGCTGGACCAGCGAGACGAGCTGGTCCTTCTGGCGGACACCCACCATCTGCTCGACCTGTTCACCGTCCGCAAACAGGTACATCGTCGGGACGCCCTGCACGCGGTACTGCTGTGCGAGGCGCTGCTGGGCGTCGACGTCGACCTTCGCGACCGTCGCGTCGGTCTCGGCGGCGATCTCGTTCACGATGGGTTCGAGCATCTTGCAGGGACCACACCAGTCGGCGTAGAAGTCCGTGAGGACGACGCCGCCCTCGTCGACGAGATCCTGGAGGTGCTCGGCGCTCTCGACGTGGACCGGCTCGCTGCGGTCGGAGGCGGTCTCCTCCTCGGCGCCCTCGCCGCTGAGCTTGTTCTTGAGTTCCTCCGCGTTCTGCTCTCGGATCTGATCTCGTTCGCTCATCACCCCCTGCTACGAGTGGCTCGGACATAATAGTTTTGTAAATAGTGTACAATATATAGAGTCACGTCACACCACACTACTCTACCCTATCTCACCCCACCCACCGAAGACTGCGGGTGTCCGGTCCGTGCCGCTCCGCGATGGAGTGACTTAGGAGGTTCGAGGACGAAGCAGTGGTCATGCCGACAGCCGTCCTCGTCCACTGTGAAGACTGTTCCTACGAGGAGACGTTCGACTCGCTTCGGGCCGCGCGGATGGCGGTGGACGACCACGAGCGTGCGACGGCTCACGGCCTCGACTGGTACATCGGCGGGCTCTCGGGCGGCGTCGAGCGGGCAGCCGCCGACGCGGGCGTGTGCGGTCGAGAGGGCTGTGCGAATCCCGACTCGCCGCTGTTGGACCGCGAAGCCGCGCGCTCGACCGGCGGTTCGTCGACGAAGTGAGAGCGACGGTGCACTACGCTTCAGAGGTCCGAGACCTCCGTCTCTTCGAGTAGGTGTCGTCGTCCCGTAGGGCGACGGTCCGGCTGTTTACGGTCACAGGCCGCGACCGAGTCGTTCGCGCCGGTGTACCGAACAGCGCCGAGTCCGGCCGTTCGCCGGACCAGCGGGAGCCGAGACGGTCCGGGACACGCGGCAGTGATCGAGCGACTGGAGGCCGCAAACGGACTGGTTTTGCGGACCAGTTCGTGGATGTGGACGAGGCGCTTCGGCGAGCGTTCGCTGCCGCGGGGTAAGCGAGCGGTTTCAGTCCGCACCGGCGGGCGACGCGTCGCTCGCGTCGGCGCGGCTGCGCCACAGCCCCTGGGCGTACGCCCCGATGAACATCCCGGCGATCGCCCACAGGATCGTGAGATTGCCGACGCCGAGGCTGGCGTACGCGGCCCCCGGGCAGATCCCGGATAACCCCCACCCGACGCCGAAGACGCCGCCGCCGACGAGCACCTGATTGTCGAACGGCTTCAGCCGCCGTTCGAAGTTCCGGTTCGTCAGCGGCGGCCGCTCGAGCAGTTTCGGCGCGAGGAAGTACACCACGCCGGTGACGAGCGCGCCGCCGAACATGACGAACGGGAGGCCGAGGTCGTCGAACTGGAGGAAGTCCAGCACGACCTCCGGCCGCGCCATGTGGCTGTACCCGAGCCCGAACCCGAAGATCAGGCCGCCGACAGCGATCAGCGGCATGAACAGCGGGTGGCGGTCGGAGCCGGCCATTACGGGCTCACCCCCAGGGCGGCGACGAGCTGTGCGGTGCCGATCGCGACCAGCAGGAACGTCGCGACGCCGACGAGCGACGTTCGCGAGGCCGATCCGACGCCGCAGATCCCGTGCCCAGAGGTACAGCCCTTTCCGACGCGGGTTCCGACGCCGACCAAAATCCCGCCGACGAACAGGCGCCACACCTGCACGTCGGTGGAGTACTGGAAGGCGTCGCCGAGGGTCGCTGAGTATATCGCCGCCCCCGCGATGATGCTCGCGGTGAACACCAGCCGCCAGTCACGCGAGGAGACGTACTGCTGGAACCGCAACCGTCCCGAGACGTACGACAGCGTCGACTCGAGGAACGTGCTCGCACCGGCGCTGATCCCCGTGCCGAGGTAGATGATGCTGGCGCCAAGCCCGACGAACAGGCCGCCGATGGCGTATCGGCTGATCCCGTTCGGGAAGTACTCGGCGAACACTTGTAGGAGAACTGGATCGAGTACCATTGTGTATGGTCGTTAGTCGTCGGCCAGGGACTCCTGGCTTGCGGCGCAGTTGTTGGGGCCGAGTTCGAGGGTGAATGCCTCCTCGTCGTCGGCGCTCTGCTGGCCGAGGTTCGTCGCGATGATGTCCTCGTAGTTCGCCGGACGAGGCGGCATGTCAGCCAGCACCGTCTCGACGAAGTCGTCCTTGTCGTAGCTGAGCGCGTCCATGCGCTGCCTCAGGTCGCCGATGGGCGCCGTGTAGGTGCCGTCCTCCGCGGGAACCGCGGCGTCGCTGAAGTGCGCGCCGCCGATGAGCGTGTCGTCCGGCAGCGTCAGCACGCGGTTTTGCAGCGTGTCGTACAGCTGTTCGGCGGCCTCGGGAGCGCCGTCATCGCCCTCCTCGAGGTCGGGTCGGGCGACGCTCTCGACGAACAGGCCGTCGCCGGTCGCGAGCAGGCTGCCGCCGAGGAGGTAAGAGGTCATGCCGCTGGTGTGCCCGGGCGTGTACACGGTCTCGATCGTGGCGTCGCCGACCGCGAACTCGTCGCCGTCCGCGGCCTGCGTCAGGTCGTCCGCGTAGGTGACCCCGCGGTCGACCGCGGGCGCGGGGATGACGCCCTCGACGCCCTCCTCGTCGAGCGCGCGGACGCCGGAGATGTGGTCGGCGTGGATGTGGGTGTCGAGGGCGTAGGTGAGGTCGGCGCCGAACTTCTCGGCGTCGTCGAGGTAGCGGTCGGTGAACGCACGGAGGGGGTCGACAACGGCCGCCTCGTCCCCGTCGACGAGCAGGTAGCCGAGACAGCCGGAAGAGGGCCGCTGGTACTGATACAGCGTTCCCTCGCCGTCGTAGTTCGTGATCGCCTCGCGCTCGTAGATGCGCGCCCAGCCGTTCATCCCGTCCTCCAGGTGGTTCACGTCGTACCCGAGGTCGAGGAGCGTCCCGGCGACGTACTCGCTGGCGCCGCCTTTCGCACAGAGGACAGTCACCTCACGGTCGTCGGGGATCCGGTTGAGGACATCCTCGTCGATGTCGTCCTCGAGGAACTCGAAGTACGGGACGTTGATCGACTCGACGGTCTCGCCGTCGATCTTCCACTCCTCGTAGTCTGAGGCCATCCGCGTGTCCAGCAGCGTGACCGCCTCGCCGGCGTCGATCCGCCGCTTAAGCGACTCCGGAGAGATGGTGCCGGCGTCCGCGTCGGGCGTCGGGAAATCGTCGGGGTTCATTATGTGCACCGCTTCGTATCCGCGGCTCGCACATAAGCGTTCGGATAGAAGTTCCCATAATACACAATACTAAATCGACGGAAGCGGCGGAACCTGTCGCGATCCTTCATTCGCATTTTATCGCCATATTCGCACGACGATAAGCAGTAAGCGGGACTGACACACGCCAAGATAAGGAACCGATATGATTTTATATTGCTCATTAGTATTGCGTAATAATTCCAATACATAACCAGAGTGATCAACCAATAAGCGACACATTCGATATCACCGAGACGCTCGACGTGAACGGCGAACCGTGCCCGATGCCGGTCGTGAAGACGAAGTCCGCCGTCGACAGCCTCAGCGAGGAGGCGGTCCTCGAGGTCGTCGCGACCGACCCCGGCAGCGTGAGCGACATCGACGGGTGGGCGTCCGGCACCGACGGCGTCGACCTGCTCGATCAGGCCGAGGACGGCGACGAATTCAAGCACTACATCCAAAAGACCGCGTAAGATGAGCGCCGATACTCCCACAAATCCGTCCGACGGCGACGCCGAGGCGATGACCGAGACAGAGCTTCGCGATCGCGTCGAAGAACTCGAGGACTCGGTCGCGCAGCTCAAGGCCGACGCCGCCGCCGGCCAGAAGAAGATGACCATCATCGCCACCAAGGGCACCTTCGACATGGCGTACCCGCCGCTCATCCCGGCGTCGACTGCGGCCGCCTTCGGCTGGGAAGTCGTCGTGTTCCACACCTTCTGGGGGCTGGACATCCTCCACGAGGAGAAGTCCAAGAACCTCCAGCTGTCGGCCGTCGGCAACCCGAACATGCCGATGCCGAACGCGCTGGCGGCGCTGCCCGGAATGGACCGGATGGCGACGAGGATGATGGAGAAGCGCATCGACGACAACGGCACCGCCACCGTCGAGGAACTCATCGATGTCTCGCTCGATCAGGGCGTTGAGCTTCAGGCGTGTCAGATGACCATCGAGCTGATGGACTACGACGACGACGACTTCTACGACGACGTCGTCACCGGCGTCGGCGCGGCCACCGCGCTCCAACACATGACCGAGTCTGACGTCCAACTGCTCGTTTGAGCCCGTTCGAGTAGCCGAGGTTTCGGTCTCAAGCTCCCGTAGGACCGTCAGTGGACGCCGTTCAAGCTGTACTCGACGGCGCGTTCGACGTGGAGTGCGGTCGTATCGAACAGGGAGAACTCCGGGCGGTCGGTCTGATCGACGAAGTGTCCGATCACAGTACGGCCGAGGACGACGCCTTTGGCGCCTCTACCGGCGATTTCGTCGATCACTCGGAGGCACGCCGCACCGACTCGTCGCGGAACGTCCGTCGCCGCGGGGACGACGGGAACAACGGAACCGGGCGACTCTCAACTGTTGAGACCGAACCCACTGTGTTGCCCGATCTCGCTCGATCCCCATCGCGACACGACGCGCTCGATGGGCCTGTGCATCCCGCACAGAACTCCGTACTGCCGCAATCATCTCGGCGGAACTGGACGGCTGGCGGCAGCGTAAGCCGTCAGCGCGTGGTCGTAGTGGCGGTCGCTTCGGGCTCACGGCGCGCTTTCGTCCATCCGCCCGCTGCGCCCGCTGCGGCGCCGGGAACGGCCTGAACGATCAGCGTGGCCACGGTGGCGACGAGCGTGACGGCCATCTGGATGAGTCCCTCGGCGAGCGCTTGGACGAGCAGCACCAGTGCCAGCACCACGACCGCGCCGATGATGGTCGCCAAGCCGCCGTGGATGGCGCCGTCGGTCGCGCCGGAGACCATGTACCCGGCGACGAAGCCGCCGATCAGGCTCGGGACTGCGAGCAACAGCAGCGAACTCCCGGTCAGCGGCGTCACGAACGACAGCACGATGCTCAACCCCAGCGCGACCGCGAACCCTGTCAGCACTGCGTACCAGTCTACCTTCGTACGCCGCGGATCAAGGCGATCCAAGCGGTTAGTTCGGCTGTCACTGTGTCGACGGTAAGCCGTCGCCTTAGCTACGGATGGCTCGGTGGCGCCGACACTGCACGCCCGGCCCAATCGGCGTCGGGTCGGGGTTCTCCGGCGTCGGGTCCGAGTTCCCGCGTTACTTTCTGGCTGCGAGCACCTGCGCTGGACTGCTCCTGTTGTCCGGTATTCGGGGTAGCCAGTGCGTACTCGCCGGCCCAATTCTCACCCGGAGCCACTCGACGGAACGAACGGGGTCATTTCCTCTCGACTCTCAGATCCGAAAAATGCAGTCAACTGTTTTATACATGTGCCCGTGTGTGGCTGGTAATACATGTCTAGAACCGCGCACGGGCAAACGATCGCGTGGGGCGCCGCTGGGGTCCCCCTCGTGGTCGCGCTCGTGCAGACGTTGTTGGCGCTGTTCGGCTACACGTCGGGCTCCGCGGGGCTCACGCCCATCGCGGAGCCGGTGTTGTCGATCCCGGTGCTGTTCGAGGCGGCGGTGGTGTTCAAGGACAGTTCGGCGGTCGTGATGGGGCTGTTTCTCCTCATCGCGCTCGCGTGGGCTGCGCAAGGGGCGGCGATGCTGGTCGTCGAACACCGCGAGGCGGCCTTCGGCGCGGCGACGCTGTCTGCGGTGCTGTTTTTCGCGCTGTTCTTCGGCGTGTACGCCCCGTTGATCTCGGCGGACGTTCCGGTCGCCCAGCTCGCGGCGTTCTACCTCGTTCCCGTGTGCGCGGCCGCGCTCCAACTGTTTGCGGTCGCGACGTATCCGTGGAACGACGTGGTGCTCGAGGAGACCAGCGGCGACCTCGGGCGACTCGAGGCGGAGCTGGCGAACCGAAGGGCGGCGTTCGACGACGCCTTCGACGCCCAGTTCGAGGGGCTGGAGACACTGGCCGATGTCGCTCCGAGCGGCGTTCGGGACGCCCGCGAGGGCGCCGAGGAGTTCCGCGCGAGACTGGACGACATCGACGAGGACATCGCGGCGATCCGGTCGATGTCCGACGGCGAGGCCGCACAGGCGGCCCGCGCGAGCGTGGAGTCGGAGCTGGAGACGGTCGACCCGCAGGCCCGCGTCGACGAACTCGACGAGCGGTTCCAACAGGCGCTCGCGAGCGGCATCCGGACCGAATACGGCGAGTTCGTCGTTCGCTCGGAGTACGGCGAGCGCTACCGCGCAGTCAACCTCCCCACGAACCACCGGGAGGTGTCGATCCCCGGCGGCGCCGACGCGGTCCACCTCGACCACGTCGACGAGGAACTTGAGGCGCTGACGCGGTCGGCCGACTCCTACGGCGCCGTCGCCGCCGCCGTCGAGGCGGTGGACGCCCACCGCCAGCGCGTCCGCGCGCACATCCGCGAGCGGGAGGCGTCGGTCGTCGACGCCGTCTCGACGGCCGAAAACCGCCTCGACACGCTCGAGACCCAGATTGACGCCATGGACGTTCCGTTCGGCGAGCGGGTCGACGAGGTGCTGTTGGCCGGTCGCGACCCGGATCTGGTCGGCGCGCGCGACGTGCGGTCGCAGCTCGACCGGGCGCGCGAGGCGCTGCACGACTGCCGGTTCGACGACGCCCTGTCCACCGCCGAGGACGCCGCCGACCGGGCGGCGACGCTCGTGACGACCGCGGAGCTGCTGTCGACGCTCGAGGCGAGTCTCGACGCCCGTCACTCGACCGTCTCTGTCCCGAGCGAGGTGCCGGCGGGGTACATCGAGGCGATCGTGCCGGCCATCAGAGCGGGCTACGACGGCGTCGACGCCGCGTTCGACGCCGGTCGCGGTCGCATCGCGTTCACGTACGACGACGCATCGGCCGATCCTGCCGCGACGGACAACCCAGCCGCGACAGCCGACCGCGACGACGCCGGCGGCGCCGAGCGCGACTCCGGGCAGGCGGTCGACGACGCTCCCTCGGGATCTGTCGGGACGGGGTCGGGCCGCGAGTCCGTCCGCGTCGCCTCCCCCGAGGAAGTGGTCGACGGCGTGTTGTACGCCTTCCGCGAGTTCGAGACCGGTGGGACTGGCGACGACCGGATCGTTCAGTTCCGCCTCGAAGACCTCCCGGACGCCGTCGCGACGCGGGACGTCCTCGTGAACGTCGAGCGGTTCGCCGGGCGCCAGTCGGACCTGTTCGAGTCGGTCGACCTCCAGAGCCCCGAACCGCCGGGATTCATCGAGTTCACGCCGGCCGAGGGCGCATCGATCGAGCGATCGCTGTCTGAGGCGCACCGGCGCTTCCGCGAAAAGTACACGTAACCCGACTCATACAGATACCCAAATGACCGAATCCTGTGAGATCTGTTTCACCGCTCCCGGCGACTGGGAGGCGGACAGCATCGAAGAACACGTCCTGAACGCCCACGGCGACGCGCAGCCGTCCGTCCGGGCCATCTACGGCGACCGGTTCGAACACCTGTTCGAGGAGGGCGCAGCCGCCGCCGACGCCGCGGGCGAACCCGACCCAGCCGGCGGCGACGCTCCGACGGATCTGGGCGGTGCCGAGGACATGGGACCGGTGTCGATGGACGACGACGGCGAGATGTACGGCCGTAAGTGGTTCCTCATCGGCATCGGCGGCGCCGGCAACAACATCGTCGACGCCGTGTTGATGCGTCGCGACACGCTCGCTCGCAACCACGAGGACCGCGCCCGAATCTGGCAGGGCGGCCTCGCGGGCTACGGGCTGCTCAACACCAACATCGCCGAACTGGAGCAGACGTACTACGCGAAAGAGCTGAAGGGGTACTCGCGCAACGACCTGCTCTCGAACTCGATCATCGGGTTCGGGAAGCACGGCTACAGCGGGATGGGATACCGCTGGAGCAACGGCGCGAAGGTCGCGGCCGCGGACTTCGCGGACGGCGGGAACCCCTTCCGCGACCGCTGGGACATGACGAGCCAGGACATCCGCGACGCGCAGGCGGTGATGCTCGTCCACAGCGTCACGAAGGGAACGGGCTGCGGGGCCACCCCCGTCATCGCCGAGAAGCTCCGCGAAGAGGTCCAAGAGTCGGGACTCGTCATCGACCAGGCGATCCTCAGCTCGGTCGTCATCCCCTCCGAGGGCGGGCAGCAGTCCGCGGTCGGCGGGCGGGCGAAGACCAACGGGGTGATCGGCCTGTCGCGCATCTCCCGGTCGGCGGACGCGATCATCCCGTTCAACAACGATCACCTCCGGCGCGCGAGCACGGACATCGAGCCGCGGATCGAGGGGATCGACCGCTACAACCCGCCGGAGTTCGCGGACCTCAACAAGCCGCTGGTGGCGTTTCTCGAGGCGTTCACGATGTCGTCGACGCCGCAGCTCACCGACCGCGACGCGACGATGAGCATCCGCGGGAGCGTCTTCGACGTGGCCGACAGCTTCCGGCTCGTGGAGGACAAGTACCCCCACGACATGGCGCCCGAAGAGCGCCCAGCGGTCGTGCTCGCGCCGGCGCTGGGCCGGCTTCGCTCGGACGACATCTCGCGGTCGAGCCTCGAACTGCTCACGCGGAACACGCTGTTACAGAACCGGCTCGCCGACTTCGACCCCTCGACTGCGTGGGGCGGCAACTTCATGATCTACGGCCCGGAAGAGCAGATGGCCGACGTGTCGGAGTTCGTCACCGACGGGACGCTCCAGGAGGTGCTCAACGGCGAGGAGTTCCTCGACGCCGGCTCGCGCTCGGGCGTTGAGACCGTCGACGTGCAGGTGAATCAGCTCGTCATTCCGTATCTCGACGACGTGTTCATGTGGGGGACGCTGTGGAACCCACGGATGCCGTCGCTGGAGTCGATGTACGAGCACGCCAAGCGCCTCAAGGACGAAGGCCAGAGCGTGCAGGCGGAGGACATCCGCGACGTGTGGAACGAGGTCCAGCCGCTGTTCGACTGCCTCGGCCGGTCCAACATGTTGTGAACCATGTCTGGACCACCCATCGCCGCCGTCTTCATGGGCCTGTTCGGCGGCTCCGAGGAGCCCGACATCGAGGCGATCGCCGACCGTCTCGGCTCGCGACCGACTGGAGGCGACGTGAAGCGGACGCTCGACGAGTTGGCCGAGTCGATGGACCGGCTCGCATCGGCCGCCGACATCGCCGGCCCGGAGGGGCGCGTCGAGAACGACGCCCCGCCGGCCGAGAAGGCCCGCGAACTCGCGACGCTGGTGGAGCGAGGCCGGCTCAGCATCGGTCGGGCAAGCGATTCGGGTCGGTCCGCCGCCGCGACCGAGACGGCGGGCGACGGCGTGATCTCGTCGGTTGCCGAGGACATCTCACGCTCGCGGCGACCGGCCGGCCACCGCGCGGCGACGCTGCTCGATACACTGGCGAGCGCACAGACCGCCGGCGAGAGCGACCTCCGGGAGGCGCTCGCGGCGGCCGTCGACCGCCTCGAAGCGGCCGACGATATCGACCGGGCGCTCGACCTCGACGACCCCGAGCGGACTGCGGGCCGACTGACGGGGGTCGACGACGACCTCGCCGCGGACGTGGCGCGGCTCGCGGAGACCGCCGCCGACCGCCCCGGCGACGCCGGTGACACGACGGCGACGCAGGTCGAGGACGCGCGGATCGCTGTTGACCGCGCGCTCGGTCGGATCGACGGTGTCCGGCCGCGTCAGGACGCGACGCTGGTCGAACGGATCGAGCTTCTCGGCGAGGCCGCCGCCGGCACCGACTCGACGCCGGGCGACGCTGCGCCGGGGGCGGAGGCCGCGCGACGCGTCCGCGCAAGCAACCGCGCCGAGTGCGAGCCGGCCCGCGATCTGCTCGACGGCGTCGCCAGCGACGACCCCGAGGAGGTCGCCGACGCGCTCCGCGCGGGCGTTGACGCGCTCAACGAGGCGGCGACCGTGCGGAACCTCACCGCCGACGTGGACGCCGAATCCGTGGCCGCGCGCGTTCGATCGCTCGGGGAGGGCCTCTCAGGGGTCGACGGACAGGTCGCCGACGCGCTCGCCGAGCGCGTCGACCGCCTCGGAGCGATGCTCGATCGGGCCGACGCGAGCAACGCCGTCGTCCCGTACGCGGTCCGCGAGGAGGTCGCCTTCTACGAGCGCGATCTGCTCCCGGTGCTCGAATCCGGGTCGGCCGGCGCCGGCGCGGACGCGACGGTCGGCGACGACTCGGCCGCGGGAGACGCGATGGACGCCGGGGCCGGCGCTGCCGTCGACGCCCTCGACGAGCGCAGGAGCGAGATCCGAACGCGATACGTCGACTCACGGACTGATCACAACCACAGCATCCCGATGTTCTTCCTGTCGCTGACAGAGTCGCTGGAAGCGCAGGCGCGCGAGGCGCTCGCGGCCGGCGAACGCGAGCGCGCGCGAGGGATCGCCGCGGCGGCCGACGACCTGCTCGACCGAGTTGAAGGGCTGTACGAGCGAAACGAGTACAGCGTCATGCTCAGGCGACTCCGGGGGTAGTCGCATCCGCGGTGCCAGTTATTGCAATCTGTACATGTGACGGTAGAGTTATGTCGGACTTACCAAAAATCCGGAGCAGGTAGACAATGCCATATCTCTTTGTAGGCGCCGGGCAGGCCGGGTGTTCCCTGGTCGACTCGGTGTTCGACCACCAACGTGTTGCTCAGCTGGCAACGCCCGTCGCGTTCAACTCGACGATACGGGACTTACAGAACCTCTCGAACATCGAACGGGAAGCGTGGTACGGGGTATCGGAGGGAAGCGGACTGGTACCGGGGACGACGGCGGGGTTCGAAGAGGAAGTGACCGGGGGGTTCGGTCGCGACCCCGAGAAGGCCGACGCCGCGATCGCGGGACAGCAGCCGCAGGTGATCGACGCCTATCAGGAGCGGTTCGGCGACGGGTCGCCGCCGTTCGCGTTCTTGTTTCTCGGCTTAGGCGGCGGCACCGGCTGCGGGATCGCCCCGCACCTCGCGGAGGCGATCCGCGAGTACGGCGGCTCCTCGACGGACATCATCGCCGTCGCCGTGCTCCCCAACACCGCGGGCACGGTGACGGGCGACGACGGCCCGAGCGCCACGCGACAGGCGACGAACGCCATCTACGGACTCGACCGGCTGGAGGAACACGTCGACGGGATCATCCTCGTCGACAACCAACGGCTCGCCTACGAGGACGCCGCGGAGGGCCGCTTCAACGAGTACAACGACTACGCCGCCTCCGCCATCGTCGACCTCATCTCCGGGCCGATCCTCGAACGGATCAACCCCGGCGAGTACGACGACCTCGACGCGCCGGTCATCGACCTGCAGGACGTGGTCACGTCGCTCACGCTCGACGACGGTGGCGTCGGCTACGCGACGCTGGGTCGGTCGGTCACGATGACGCGCTCGCTTCCGGGCTATCTGCTTCCGTTCGTTGGGCGCAAGTCCGTCGACGGGGCGACGCTCTCGCGGTTGGCCGTCTCGAAGCGCAGCGTCGAGGACGTGAACCCGACGGACGCGGTCAAGGCGATCGGGCAGGTGCGCGCGCCGGCGCCGTACCTCGTGGACGACGACTACCGGATCCAGGTGTCGGTGATCCGCGGGCTGCTCGACTCCTACTGCTCGGAGGTCAACATCGGGATGACGCTCACCGAACGCAATCTGGCGTCGTTCACGACGCTGCTGACGTTCGCGCGCGAGGATATCACTCGGTTGACGGACATCGAGGACCTCGCGGCCGAGCACGCGGCGGGGGTGACGGTGTGACCGGCGGCGGTCGCACCCGCGGGGCGGCCCTCCTCGTCGCGGTCGGCGTCGTGCTGCTCGTCGGGGCGTTCGCGCCGGCCGGCCTCGCACAGGAGTCCGGCGACGACGCTCGGTCGATTGACGCGCTCGCGGACGAGGTCGTCGACCAGTACGAGGAGACGAACACCGCGGTTTCGATGGCATCTTCGCCCGTGGCGCCGGCCCTGCTCGGTGGCGGGCTCGGACTGGGTATCGGCGCCATCGGCGGAGCCGTGTTCGCCTACCAGAACCGGGGGATGCGCTGAGATGGCGAGAACGCGAACCACCCTCGCGCTCACTGCGATCCTCGTCGCGGCCGCGCTCGCCGTTGGACCCGGCGGCGCAGCGGCGGCCGCGACCCCCGACGCACCGTGTGCCGGCGTCGACGGCAACCGGCTCGTCGCCTACTACGACACCGACGACCGCGTCGGCGACGCGACGGTGTACGCCGAGACGACGCTGACGCTGTACGTCTGCTCCAGCGGCGAGCCCGAGCCGTACGACGTGGCGTGGGGCTTCGACGCGGGCGCGGTGCAGGGACTCGAGATTCGGGCGGAGCGCGAGGCGAGCGTTGTCGTCCGTGTCACCGCCGCCGCCGACTCGGTTGCGCCCGCGGAGGCGGTCACGCAGAAGGCGGACCTCGGTGGACCGACGATCGCCGTCCAGCGCGGGTATTCGATCGCGACGACGGTCGACGGCACGTCGGTGACGCTCCAGTTCGGTTCGCAGGCGGATCTGGACGCCTACCGGACCGCGAACGACGCCTTCGCGAGCCAGCGGACGCGCATCGCGACCGCGACCGGAACGCTCGCGGCGGCCGCAGCCAACGGCACCGTCCTGGCGACCGACCCGGGGGCACAGGTTGCGGTGCTCAACGAGACGAACCTGACGACCGCGGGTAGGCGGCTCGAACGGGCGGCGTTCGCGGCCGCCGCGGCGGGCGACGCCGGCGACGCGCGGACAGTGATCGAGGGCGTCGAGAACGAGCGATCGGCCGCTCGGTCCGCCGCACGCTCGGACCTAGAGACGTACCTCGAAGCGCTCGAAGCGCGCGGCCAGGGCGCGGCGACGACCGTTCGGCTCGTCCTCGGGGGCGCGCTCGTCGGCGGCCTCGTCGTGGGCGGCGGCGTCGGCTACCTGCTCGCGCGCCGGACGCTCGCGAAAGTCGAGATCGACCGCGGCGTCTCGACGGCGACCCAGTACAGCCCGAAACAGATCGCGGTGCCGCTGGCGATCGGCGCCGTCGCGCTACTCGCGGCGGCGGTCGGCGCGGTGATCGGCGGCGGCGACCTTCTGACGGTGATCCTATGAAGCGACAGTACAAGGCGGCACTCGGAATCGGTGGTATCGTTCTGGCGACGGCGATCGTGGGCCTGGTCTCGTTCCTCTACTTCGGCTCACAGGTCGGCGTCTACGTCATCGGCGTCGGCGCGCCGCTGGTCGTGGTGGCCGCCATCGGGCTGTACGTTCGGGGCGTCCTCGCGCGCGACACCACCAGTCAGGGCGACTTCGTGCAGGAAGCCGCCCGGGCGGCCGCGGAGTCGTTCCGCGATGAACTGACCACGTACAACCGACTCGACGCTGAATACGACCGGTGGGATCCCGGCGAACTCGAGACGCGAGCGCGCCAGATCGCCGACGACTTCGCTGACGCCGGCGTCACCGTCGACGTGGCCGCGGCGACGATCTCCGTCGATTCCCCCGGCCGCGTCCAGGAGTTCGACAAGCTGCAGGCGGACGTGAGCGCGTTCGCCGACGACCGCGACCAGTCGTTCGCAGAGTTCGGGCGCTCGCAGATCGAACGCGCACGCCAGGGCGCGCGATCAGTG
Source organism: Halobaculum gomorrense (assembly GCF_900129775.1). Taxonomy (GTDB): domain Archaea; phylum Halobacteriota; class Halobacteria; order Halobacteriales; family Haloferacaceae; genus Halobaculum; species Halobaculum gomorrense. Next base: position 58,868 of record NZ_FQWV01000003.1, read on the forward strand.
AGCGAGTCCGTGCTCGACGGCGAGGGCGCCCCGCTCTCGACGACGCCCGACGAGATCCCCGACTGCGCCTCCCCCGCCGAGACCGAGCGCGTTCTCTCGACGGCGCGCGAGGAGGCCGCCGGCGTGTTCGAAGACGCCGTCGACCGTATCAAAGCCACTGTCGACGAGTACGACGGCGACGCCGCGCGGATCGACTCGCACCTCGAGGCCGCGCGCACCGCCATCGACGACGGCGATTGGGACGCCGCCAGCGCCGCGATCGGCGACGCGCAGGGGGACGCCGAGTCGGAGGTCGACGCGGCGTTCACCGCCGACCGGGAGAGCATCGACAAGCTCCTCTCGACGATCGACTCGGTCGATGTCGACCGCTACGCCGAGGACGACGACCGCCGCACCGTCGAGGAGGCCCGCGAGCGCCTCTCGGCGATCGACTCGGCGCTCGCGAGCGACGAGCTGGACGCCGTCGGTGAGGACGTCCGCCGGGCGGCGACGAACATCGTCGCGACGCTCGAAACGGCGCTCGAAACGGACGTGAACGTCATTCGCGAAGCCGACGTTCCGGTCGGCTTCTACACGGCGCCGCCGGCGGTCGCGACCGACTACGAGGCGCGACTCCGGGAGGCGGACGACCTCGACGCCTTCCGCGAGGAGTGGCTTGCGGCCGCGGCGGACCTGACGGAGGCCGTCGACGACGCGGAGACGAAGGCGTCGGTGGCCGACTCCTACGAGATGGTCGAAGAGCGTATCGCGGACGGTGTCCGCACGGAGGGGCGCGTGACCGGCGAGGACCTGCCCGTACGCGACGCGGAGCCGTTCCTCGAACTGTACGCACAAGGGATCGAGGGCGTCGAGTTCGACCCCGCGGTGCCCGCGGTCGTCGCCGACGGCGGCGGCGAGTCCTACGACGTGACCGTCACGGCCCAGTTGGCGACCTCGACGGGCGAGGAACACGATCTGACGGTCGAGCTCGAGGGGGAGGGGGTCTCCGAGCGCGAGACCGCGAGCACGTTCGTCGCCGCGGAGGCGACGTTCGACGAGATCCCGTACGGGGAGTACACTGCGACAGCGAGCACGCCGACGGAGGGCTTCGCCGATGCGGAGGCGACGCTGCAGGTCGCGGCCGACGAATCGGTCGAGCTCGTGCTCGAGGAGGTCGGCCTCCGCGAGCGCGTCTGCGGCGACGACGCCGACGACGTGCGGAGCCAGCTTTCGACGGTCGCGCCGAAGCTGGAGGCCGGCTTCGCTGCCGACGAGTACCTCACGCCGGAGTCGGACATCCCGGTCGCGGACGAATACGTCCCCTGCCTGCTCGTGTTGTGGGCCGAGGAGGAGGGACACGAGGCGACGCTCGACGACGGACGCGTCCTCGTGTACGACCACGACCAGTTCAGGTCGCGCCTGGACACGATCACGACCCACAACCTGAGCGACGGCGAGACAATGACATACGACGACATGCGGCGGAAATTCCTCTCGGTACCGGCCTCCGACGACCTCATTCGCACGACGCTGGGAGAACTCGATGCCGGCGTCGATGTCGGTGACACGGGGGTGAGCGCCTGATGTCCCGGGCGGACACGTTCACGCGCTGGGGCGTCATCTCCTCGGGCGAGGGGGGCGGCCGGATCGCGGCCGAACTGCTCGCGCGCGAGGACAACCCCGGGATTGACGACCGGATCGCGCTGTTGAACACGAACCGCGCGGACATCCTGAATACGATCGAGCGAGCGTCGCTCGATGACACCTCCGAGTACACGACGGTGTTCGGGTCCAAGCGCGGCGTCGGCAACAACTTCATCGCGGGCGAGGAGTGCGCCCGCGAAGACCTCGACGTCATCGTCGGCGACATCCAAGAGCGGATGACCGGAGCCGACGCGTTCATGCACATGACGACGCTCGGCGGCGGGACCGGCAACGGGTCGATCCCGTACCTGATCGAGCAGCTCGCGGGCGGCTCGGACGCGTCGAACCTCCGGCCGTGGATGGACAGCGTCGTCCACGTCGCACTGGCTGCGTGGCCCTACTACGACGAGCCCGCACAGCGGCAGTTCAACGCCGTGATGGGTCTGTCGCGGCTGCTGATGCGCCGCGACGGTCAGCAGAACGCCGACATGGTGCTTTTGGCGAGCAACTCTCACCTCAACGACGACGGGACGCAGGGGAGCTACGACGAGGTGAACGAACGGATCGTCACCGCGATCGACCTGTTCATCAGCGCTGGCCGCGAGGCGCGCGGCGTCATCGACGTGGAGGACTACGTCGCGCAGCCGTCGAACATCGGCGCGTACCACTTCACGCCCGCGGTGGCGACGGGGCTCAACGGCCGGATGCTCGAGTACGAGCTGATGTTCGACCGCGCGGCCGAACAGACGTTCGTGCCGATGGACGTGACGACCTCGCGGGCGGCCTACGCGGTGGTGCGCGCCCCGGAGCAGCTTATCGAGTCGGGCGACATCACCGAGACGGGCGTCCAGTCGGCCTTTGGCGAGTGGAAGCGGGACAACGACATCGGCGGCGCCGTCGGGATGACGACGCTCACGCCGAAACAGAGCCGCGGCAACGACGTGGACGTGTTGGTGTTGCTCGGCGGATTCGACCTGAACCCCCTGCTCGACCACTCGCGAGACGCCTTCGAGACGCACAAGCAGAACGTCGAGGCCGCGCGACAGCTCGGGAACACGCCCGAGGACTCAATCTCCGAGGCGCACGTGGCCGACCTCTCAGAGAACCTCGAACGCTACGTGTCGATCAACGCGAGGTGACCGAGATGGGACTTAGTACACACCGGTCGGTGGTCGTCGCGCTCCTCGCGCTCGCGCTCGTCACCGGACCCGCAGCGGGGACGGGGGGCGTCACCGTCGGCGCGACCGACTCCTCGTCCGGCGAGTCGCTGACGCCACCGGGGTCGGTGATGGCCGCCCGCGATCTGAACCAGACGGACTTGGGGGCGTTGCGGTTCGAACTCGACGCCGAACGCGTCGGCAACGAGTCGACCGTGGACGTGCTGATCGAATCCGGCGGGCAGTCGGCGACGATCGCGGGCGTCGCCGCCGACTCCGAGTCAGACGGCGTCTACACCTACACGGTTGCCTCGAACAGGCTTCCGGACTTCCCGGCGGCGAAGGCGACGGTCACGGTCTACCGCGGGTCCGGGGAGAACAGAACCGACTACCTCACGGAACAGGGCGTCGACCTCCGCCATCTGGATATCGCCCGCGACTCGGCGGAGTTCGAGGGCGGGCAGCTCACCCTGACGGCGACGAACGACACGGCGGGACTCGCCGGGTCGTCGTTCGATCTGCTCGCGACCGCCGACGGCGACGACCGGCGCGCGACGCTCTCGGCGACGCTCGAAAACGGCACCGTCAGGGTCGACCGGAACGACGCGTTCACCGGGCTGCTCGTGCCGCCGGCGAACGTGACGCTGGCTGCCGCCGGCGGCGGGCCGTCGGTCACCGGTGACACGAGCGTGGCGCTCGGGTCCGCCGCGCCCGACCCGACGGTCATCGTCTCGGCCGGCGGTGTCACGGTCGAATCGCCGCTGCTGGTCGCCGGGACGACCTACGGCGTCCACGTCGCGACGAGCGGTCCGGCCGGGGAGTTCGCGACCACAGCGCCCGCACGGGAGACCGACGGCGTGTACACCCTGTCGATCGAGAACGAGTACATCGCCGGGGTCGACAGCGTCGAGATCTCGGTGTCGACCGACGGCGGGTCGGTGCTCCGGTACCGAACGGAGGTCGGGACCCCCGCGGTCGGAACCCTCGGCAGTAACCAGCGCAGCGTGACGCTCTCGGACGGGACGTTCGCGGACAGCGATGTCGAGTTCGTGCTGCTGTCGATCGGTGACCGCGTTCGCGTGGTGACCGAGGCGACGGCCAACGACACGACCGTCTCGCTCGGGGGGTTACCCGCTGGGATGGGACTCGCTCGGAACGGCTCCTACCGGCTCGTCGTCGCCTTCGCGGACGCGCCGTCGAAAACCGTCGCCGTCGATGGCGACGCCAAGAGCGCCGGACTCGTCTCACTGAGTGCTGCCGCGGACAAAAAAACGGATGCCGGAACGCCGGCGGAAATGAACGGCTCAACGGGGAACGCGTCGGCCGGCCTGTTCGATCGCGTCCCCGGCGGTCAGTTCACGCTCGGTCTCGTCGGCGGCCTGCTCATCCTGCTCGTCGGCGGCGGCGGCTACGTCGTCGGCCAGTCGCTGGTCGGTGGCTCCGGCGGCGGGGGGGCGGCGGCCGGCCGACAAACGCGCGACGTGCGCGTCCGGATCGCCGACGGATACGCCGACGAGCGGCTCACCGACGAGGTGTACCTCACGGCACGTCCGGCGAACCAGTCGGCGACGAGCGACGTGAACCGCACCGGCGGCGGCCGCGAGGACTCCGTCGAGGGAGGCGTCGTTACGTGGACGCTCGACGCCGAGCCGTACGAGTTCACCGCCTCCTACAACGGCACCACCGTCACCGAGACCGCGGACATGCTCGAGGACGACCTCGTCCTCCGCTTCCGGCCGGTCTCCAAGTCCGTCACCGTCACCGACGAGACGGGCGAGCCCGTGTCCGACGCCAGGGTCACCGCGACGTTCGACGGCGAGACCGTCACCGAGCCGACCGACGCGAACGGGCGCGCCTCGCTGACGCTGCCGGTGACCGCTTCCGCAGTGGAGGTGACGGCCGAGCACGATCGGTACGAGCCCGACACGAAGCGGGTGTCCGATCCCAACGACATCCCGTCGCAGCTCCGCGTCGTCGGAAAGACCGGAACACTTCGGGTCGAGACGGCCATCGACGGCCAACCGGCGGACGCGGTCGAGGTCAGCCTCGACACCGACGACGAGTGGCTCCGAACCCGGCTCCGAGAGTCGAGTCCGACCGACGAGGGAGACGACGCCGTCGGCCTCCCCGCCGGCGAGTACACGCTCGTCGGCTCGGTCGACGCCGCGCCGTTCGAGGACGACAGAGCGCGCGTCACCGTTCGCGAGAACAAGACGACTGCCGTCACGCTCGACGTGCCGTTCGAGTACGAACTGTCCGCGGACCACCGCGAGTCGCTCGCGTCGCTCCGCAGCGACGCGGACGACCTGGTCCCGGGCGGCCGGCTCGACTCGGCGATCCACGGCTACTACGCGAGCGTCGCGCGGTCGCTGGCGGACGCCGTCGAGCGGGTCCCCGACTCGGGGGTTCGCTTCGCGGAAACCGGGGTCGACCCCGAACCGGTGGTCGACGCGATGCTGGACGCCGGCAACGGTTGCGTCGAGGCCGTCGACAACGCGATGAACACGAAACACAACGTCGACCTCTTCAGCGCGTGCGCGGACATGCGCGAGGCCACCGTCGAGTGGCGGGCCGGCTACGATCTCGACGACTGCTTCGCGTTGATCGACGAGGACCGAGTGGGACAGCGCGCAGAGCTCAAATCGCGGCTGTCGGAGGCCGGCTCGACCGTCGAGGACCACCGCGGCGACGTGAACGTCGTTTCACCGGCCAGCGATGTCGTCGAAGAGCTAGAGGCGTACGAACGAGACACGAGGGAGTCGGACGAGGTGCGAAACGCGGCGTTCGTCTTCGCTGTCGCCGGCTTCGCCGCGGCCGTGACCGAACTGTTCGACCACCCGCGGCTGCTCGACCGGCTCAACCGGACGATGTACTGATAATGACTCCAATCCCAACCACGACCCCACGGATCGCAACGATCGCCGTGTGCCTGTTGCTCGTCGTCGGATCGGTCCCCGTCGGGGCGACCCAGACGGACGCCGAGACGGCAGACGAGTTCCTGACCGCGCTACGGCAGTACGAGGACTCAGAAGCGCTGTCGACGTACAGCGAGTTCGAGGTGATGCGCGGCCAGGCCGTCACCGCCGTCCAGACGGGCGAGTTCACCGACGCGGACCGCGAACGGATGACCGCCGTCGTCGCCGTCCTCGAGAACTTCACGGCGGCCTATCGGACCGCACAAAACAACAGCACCGGTCAGGGGCTCCGGCTCGCCGACGCGACCGCGCAGGCGATCGACCGACTTGAGGCCGCCGGCGGCGACAACTACGCCACGCTCGCCCGACTCGGGCTCGAACGGTTCTACCGCCAGCGCGGCGAGACGCTGTACGAGCGCGCTCGCGGTGCGACGAACACCTCGGCCCAGCTGGACTACCTCGAGAGCGCGGCTGCGGCGTTCAAAGCCGCGGGCGCGAGCGGGCGGTACTCCGCGGTGAGCGCGGAGGCGAGCCGCGTCCGCGCCATCTTCGAGTCCGACCGCGAGCGGATGAACTCCGCACTGAGCGCCGCCGGGTCGTTCGTCGACGCCTGCGGCGAGGCGTGCGCCTCGCCGGTCGCGGCGATCACGACGCTCGGGCCCGGCGTGTTCGGCACGTACGTCGACGCCCGGTCGGCAGCCGCACAGGCGGCTGTCGCGGCTCGGCTGGCAGAGAAACACGGGCTCGAACGCGCCAGTGAGCGCGCGAACACGCTCGCGTCGTCGACGAGCGACGCGCTGTTCGCGCTCTCGCTGGCGGCGACCGTCCTCGCGCTCGCGTACGCGGTGCTTGTCGGCCTCGTCGCCGCCGCGTTCGGCTGGCGGGTCGCGACGTGGGCCGAGGATGTCGACGGCTCGAAGGTGGGACAGATCGTCCCGCGCGCCCCCGTGGAGGTGTCTCAATGACCCGCACGAGCAGCGTCGCGCGGCTGCTCGCACTCGCGTTCGCCGTCGTCGTGGTGCTCGGCGCGGCGACGCCGGCGATCGGCGTCCAAACGACCGTCGAGACGGATGCGGCGCTGACCGACCAGACGGTGACCGACGAGCTCTCGTTCACCTTCACCGCCGATTCGAACGGGACCGTCGACGCGACGCAGGAGATCTCCCGCGCGAACGGGAACGTCACCTTCGCGTTCGACTCGTGGGAGCGGGTCGGCGGGGGGGCCAGCGGGACCTCCTCCTCGTGGGAGGTCGTCGCCGGTGAGGAGTACCGCGTGACCTACGAGGTGACTGTCACCGGCAGCGTCTCAGAACAGACCTACTCGGGGACGGCGCAGATCTCGGGTGCGACCTCCGCGTCCGAGCAGCTCGAGGTGTACGTCGACGTGCTCTACCCCGAGTTCGGCGTCGTCGACACCGGCGATCCGAAGCTGGTGTTCGACAACCCGAACAGCCAGTCGCAAACGACCACCTTCGACGTGACGGTGCCGAACACCGGAAACGGGGCGATGGTGCTCTCGGACGTGTCGTTCTCCAGCGTGCCGGCCGACTTCACGGTCGACGCGGTGTCGATCCCAGACACGATCGGCGCGAACGACGAGGGCGACGTGGGGCTGGAGGTGACGGCCGACGACAGCGTCAGCGCGGGGACGTACAGCTTCACGATGACGCTCGAGGACAACCTCGGCAACACGCGTGACGTGAGCGTCTCCGTCGACGTGGTGAAGCCGCCGATCGTTTCGGTGCCGGGCGACGAGGTGAACGTCGGCGACGTGCTCGTCGGCTCCTCGAGCACCGTCGACTTCCAGGTCGAAGAGATCGCCGGAAACGACGGCATCGACGGGCTCACCGTCGAGATAATCGGCGCGGAGACCGACGGCAGTGTCTCCTTCAATGGCCTCCGGTCCGTCTCAACCTCGCCCGGCGGGAGCGACACCGCTTCGGTGACGATGTCCGGGTTCGACTCGGCCGACCAACACGAGGAGTTGACGTGGGACCTAAAGGTGACGCCGGACGCCGCAAACGCGCCCAGCTACACCTTCACGGTCACCGGACGGGTGATCTACCCGGCGAAGCTGGAGCGCGTGGAGTCGTCGGACCCGACGATCCCGTTCGACGAACCGAAGTCGTCCACGTCGACGTTCCAGCAGACGACAGAGGTCGGCATCGTCAACTCCGGCGACCTGGAGATGACCGTCGTCAGCGCCGACGCGTCGATGGTGACCGGCGGCCAGTACATCACGGCCGGCATCTCCGACCTCCCGAACGCCGTGAGCGGGCTCTCGACCGGAACGGCGACGCTGTCGCTCACGGCCGACGACGACACCCCCGAGGGGGAGTACGAAGTCGAGATCACCGTCCAGACTGAGAGTGCTGGCACGAAGACGATCACGCGGACCGTCACCGTCTCCCAGCAACCGGAGCTGTCGGTGTCGAACTCGGTCTCATACGGCGAGGTGACGATCACGGAGAACCGGACGCAGACGATCGACGTGGCCGAGCGCCTCGGGTTCGAGTCGATCGAGAACGTCCAAGTCAAGCGGGTCGACGGCCCGAACCGCTGGCTCACGGTCGTGAGCGAACCGAGGGGCACGGTCGCCGCCGGAGAGACGAAGCCACTGGTCGTCGCCTTGCAGTTCGACACGCAAGCCGAGCTGTACCAGCAGTACCGCTGGCGGTTCCGCGTCTCCGGCGACGGCGTCGAAACCCAGACGATCACGGTGACCGCACGCGCCAAGCCGTACAGCTTCGACCGGATCACCGAGCCGCTCGGACAGTACGAGTCCGCAGTCCAGTGGAAACGCGACACCGCGGTCCCGATGAACGAGATGCTGCTCACAATGGAACAGCGGCTCCGCGGCGACGAGAAGGTCCCCGGCGCGGACCTCTCGCGGGGGCTCGCGGTGGGGCGCGCGACGCTGCTGTTCGTCGACTCCCTCGACGCCGCCCGCGCGGCCCAGGAGAACGGGAGCTACGCGCAGGCACAGCGATCGCTGGCCCGCGCGGCCGTCGCCCGGGACCTGATGAAACAGTACGCCGGTTCCCTCGAACAGCCAGACCTGCGTTCGACGGCGCGCCAGGGGATCAGCGCTGCCGACGAGGCGTTCGCTGCGACCGTCGCCGACCAGCGCGACCACTACCGCGGCGTCGTGGAGGCGAACAAATCGGCTATCGCGAACGCCGAGGCCCACAGGGCGCTGATGCGGCTCGCCCAGTACACCGGCAACGACGAGGCCGCGCAGCGACACCGGGCTGCGTACGAGGACGCGTCGGCACGCTACCGACGGCTCGTCGACACTGCCGCGACTCGCCGGGCGAGCGCCGAGTCCGCGTACGCGGCGTACCGAGCGAACGCGACGGTCGTGCTCGCGGGGTACCCGCTCGTCTTCAACCCCGCACGCGCCGACGCCGCGCTGGAACAGATCAACCGGATCACCGATCTCTACAGCGACTCGGCCGCCGGCTTCCGACGTGCCGGCGCGACCGACGAGGCGGACGCCACGGCCGAGCGGGCCGCGACTGTCGGAGGACGGCTCGCGGTCAGCCGGTACGGACTCTTCGGTGCGATCGGGGCGTACGCGCTCGCCGTACTCCTCGTCCTCGCCCGGGTCGGGTTCCGCACGTACGCGTACGTTCAGGACGCCGAAGCGGCCACGACCGGGGAGTTCCTCACGCAGATGTCGACCTGAGTCGGACCGCCAGCTGACAGTTTCACCGAACGCATTTTTCGACGCGCCGCCGGCGACCGGCGGAGCGACGGTTACTCGTACTGCGTCGAGAGCCGCTGCGGGAGCCCGGACTCGTCCGACTCGACGTCGAGATCCCACGCGTCCGAGGCGACCGCGCCCTCGTCGTCGGCGGTCGCGGTGACCGTGGCGCTCGTCGCGGCGTCGCCGGCCGACACCTCCGCGTCGATCGCGATCCGCTCGCCGGCGTCGACCCCCTCCAGGTCGACGAGGTATCGGACCGACTCGCCGGACGCGAGGTCGTCGCCGTCGGAACCCTCGGCGTACATCGTCTTCTCGACGTTGGTCCCCTCGGCGTCGACGGACACCGACTCGACGGGACGCGACCCGTCGTTTGCGACCGAGAGGAACACCGAACCGAAGCCCCGCTCGACGCGCGACTGCGGACCCACGTCGATCGAGAGGTCGTCGACGCGGTCGCTGTCGGTTCCGACGACCGACTCCCGGACAACGAGCGTGTTCACCTGCTGCGGCCCGTCTCCGGTGTGTCGGTCGGTCCGACGCGCGCGCACGAACGCCTTCGCGACATCACCCTGCAGCGTGTACGGAGTCGTCACCGTCACGTGTGCTGGCGAGTCGGGGGAAACCGTGGCGTCGATCGGCGCCGACCGCTCGCCGCCGACGACCGCCTCCTCGACCGCCCACTCGCCCTCGTCGCTCTCGAGCGTGACCGAGAGAACGCCGTCGTCCGGTCCGTCGGGCTGCCAGGTGATCATCGCCACCAACTCGCCGTCCTCGACGGCCCGCTCGGTCGCCGGCACCGATGCGGTCTTCCCCTCGTGTTCCACCTCCACGCGCGGGAGCGACAGCGACGACCGAAGCGGCACGTGGTACCGAGTGCCGACCGCCTCGCCGCCGCCCCGAACCTTCAGGCGCTGGGCGTAGGCGCCGTCGTCGGTTCGGAGGTGGAACTCGACGGGTTCCGGGTCGTCGTTGGAGACGACCAACCGCTCTTCGAACACCGCCCCTCGTCGAGGCGTCTCCGACGGGAACCGCCGATCGATCGAGATCGGTATCGATCCGTCACCTCCTTCGACACCCGACTGGGCTCTCCCCGGCGAGCCGCCCCGGCGTCGGCTCGAACCGGCGGTACCGCCGGTGCGGCCGGCATCGCCGCCGCCGGCCACGCCGGTTCCCCCGGCGGGAAGCAGCGAGCACCGTGCGAGCCCGAGCCGCTCTGAGACGTGGCCCCCGCTCGTCTCGACGGTGACCGATCGATCCCCGGGCACCGTGACCGGGAGCGCAATCCGATAGGCCCCGTCTGCGGGGATCGACACCGGCATCGAGAACGAGCCGTCCTCGTCCGGAACGCCGTCGACGCTCACGTCGTCGTCGACGGCGACGGGAGTCTCGTTGTGCAGCGTCACCAGCAGGAAGCCGTCCGACTCCGCCTCTAGGTCGATCGCCGTCGGCGTTACCGGCACGGCCGTCTCGGCTTCCAGCGGGTCGACGCCGTCCGCGCGCACCTCCACGTCGCCGCTCGGTAGGTTCTGTTCGAACGGCACCGCCTCTGCGGCCCCGGGGTCAAGCGTGCCGACCGTCGTCTCGCCGACGGTGACGCCGGAGACCGTCGCCTTCCCGACGTTCTCGACGCGTATCGTCGCCGTGAGCGTGCCGTCTTCGACCGCCTCGAGGTCGGTCTCGACACGGAGCGCGGTCGTCTCTTCTTGGACCTCGAGGGTCTTCGTGACTGATTCCTCGCCGACCGTCGCGGTCACATCGACCGCATCGCCGTCCACCGAGTGAAGCGAGACGCGGCGGCGCTGCGTCGCGCCGGTGTCGATGGTCGCGGAGACGTTCGAGGAGGCGACGCGGGCGCCCTCGGCCTCGACGGTCGCGTCGACCTCGACTGCGCCGTCGCTCTCGTTCGCGAGCGCGATCACCACCGTCGGGTCACGCGGGCGCAGCGAGTCGCCCTCGATCTCCACGCCGACGGCGTCGTCGGCCTGGCCGACCGCGGCGTACACGGTCGCCGTGCCGCTGCCGACGGTGCAGACGAGATCGAGCGACGGCGTCGTCGCGATCGGCGTGCCGCTCACCCCGTCGAGCGGGTGGCGGTTGCCGTCGGCGTCGACCGCCAGGTCGCTGCCGGAGACGCGGGCCGCCAGGGCGCTCTCGCCCGCGTCGGCCAGCCAAGACACGTCGCCGTCGATCTCCCACTCTCGTCGTTCGCCCTCGTACCCGACGAGCTGTCCCCCTTTGAGCGAGACGACCGCCCGTCCGGAGAGCAGGCCAACGTCGGTCACCGCGCCCGAGAGCGTCCGTTCATCGAGCTGCTCGCCGTCGGCGTCGAGCACCGTGAGGAACGACCACGAGGCGACCGCGAGTCGGCCGTCGGCGGCCGCGACCGCAGGCGACTCCGCCACCTCGGCGTGCGGCTGATCGAACCGCCCCGCCTCGATGCCGGTTCGACCCTCGACGACGACGAACTCCCCGTCGCCGGTCCGGACGTACACCCGGTCGTTGTCGGGGTCCGCGTCCACCGAGCGGCCGTCGGCCACGTCGACGCCCCACACGCGGCTTCCGGAGTGGGAGAACGCCTCCAGCTCGGTCCCGCTCAGCGCGTACACCCTGTCTGCGACGGCCACGTCGAGCACGTCGTCCCTGCGGGCGACGCGCCGTCGGTCGCCCGAGGTGATCAGGTCGACCCGCCCGTCGCCGGTGGCGACGGCGATCACGCCGGGACCGGCGTCCGCGGCCGCGACCGCCGGCATGTCGAACGCGTCGACCTGCACGTACTGTCGGGGGACCTGCGGTCCGTCGGAACCGGCGGGCCCGTCTGCCGTCCCCGTGGCGTCGGCTCCTGACTCCCCGGGATCAACTTCGCAGTCGGATTCGCCCCCGTCCCCGCCGTCTGAGTGGCCTCCGGCCGCGGCGGCGGGCTCGTCACCGCTCCACGCCCCGGATTCGCCTCCGGCCGTCCCGTCGCCCCAGTCGTCGCTACCCTCGCCCTCGACCGCGGGGCTCCGGTCGCGACCGTCCTCGTCCGTCCCGTCGTCGACGGAGTCCGACCCCGCGTTCGGGCCGCCGTTGACGCGACCGGCCTCCGGCCCATCATCGTTCGGCTTCTCTCCGTCCGGCTCGGGGTCGGTGCCGTCCACGGCTACTCCGCCTCCGCGTCGCCCTCGGTACCGTCCCCGTCGGCGTCCGTCGAGGTTGACGTGTCGGTGTCGGGCGCCGACGCGGGGGCAGCCGCGTTGGCGGCGTTCTCCTCGCGGATCTGTTGGGCCTGCTCCTCGATGTACCGCTTCATGTCGGGGTACCCCTCGAGCTCCGAGGCCTGCTTCATCGTCGAGGAGACGTACTGTCTGACCGTCTTCGGCTCTGATTCGTCCAGCTTCCGCAGGAGGTACTGTTTGTCGGGCGTGATCGCGTCGCCGTCGATGACGCTCTCGATGAGCTCGCGCTGTAGCTCCGAGCCGAGCACGCGGTCGGCGATCTCCGCGGGGGTGTAGCCGACCGACGCCTCGCCCAGCTCCTGTAGCGCCTCCTCGTCGAGGTCCTCGCCGATGCGACCCAGCGACGTGCGCCACACCTCCGCCATCACGTCTGCGTCGGGTTGGGGGATGAACTGCTGGATCGGGAACCGCCGGGTCGCTGCCGGGTCGATGCTGAAGGGCATGTTCGTCGCGCCGATGACGAGGAGGTTGTCCTCCACGTCGTTCATCTCCTGGAGGAAGGCGTTGGTGAGCGCGCGCTCGTGGCGCTGGAGGTTGTCGTCCGAGCGGTCGGGAATGAGCGTCTCCACCTCGTCGAAAAAGAGGACGGCGAAGCCGTCGCCGGCGGCCTCGTGGGCCTGCTCGAACGCCGCCCGGATGTTCTTCTCGGACTCGCCGGAGTACTTCGAGACCACGTCGCTGCCGCGGACCTCGAGGAAGACGACCTCGCCGTAGCTGTCCTCGATGTCGGTGTTGTGTTTCGCCTCGTAGGCGATCGCCTCCGAGACGAGCGTCTTCCCGCAGCCGGGCGGCCCGTACAGCATCATCCCGCCGCCGCGGTCGGCGAACTCCTCGCCGTAGCGCTCGACGACCTCGTCGCGAACAGCCGGCTCGAACAGCGACAGCATCATTACGGCGGTGCGCTTCACCCCCTCCAACCCGGCGACGTCCTCCTCGAAGCTTGTCGTCGGGTTCTGTGGGGTGATGTCGATGTTGGCCTCTTCCCCGTCGTCCCGACCGCCGGCGCCGCCGGCGTCACCATCGCCGCTGGGCGCTCCGTCCGCGCCGCCACCGGCCGCGCCGCCCGCGCCCGCGGGCGGTCCCATGCTCGCCGGCGGCTCGTCGAGGAACTCGAAGTCAGTGTCCTCGGTGACCCGCAGCGACGTTCCGCGCGGCTCCAGTTCGCCGACGACGAACTCGACGCGCTCGCCGCCGATATCGGCCACCTCGCGGATCGGATGCAACAGGAACTGATGCTCGGCGAGCGCGGACGACAGCGCCTCCTCGTTGACGCCCTCGGCGTAGATGGTCGCGCGCTTGCACGCCCTGACCGCCCCGAGCGATACGTCGGTGTCGACGTAGAAGTCGTTCGTTCGGTTGATCCCCCCGAACAGCGTGGCGACGTTGCTGTTGAGGTAGACTTTGTTCTTGATCGTGCTGGCGAAGCCGTCCTCCTCGGTGTCGACCCGGAAGAACGCCTCGCTGCCCGCGTGGCGGACGCGCGCGATCTCCGCGCCCGGCCCGACTTTGCTCTTTCCCACGGTGACGTGGGAGGTCGGCTGCTCGTCTTTCGTGATCGGCGTGAGATTGACACTCGTCATGCGACTGGGTTGTAGGCGTTCATCGTTCGGGTCACGTACTCGCGCACCTGCCGCTCGTTCGCGTCGACCAAGCCATCGGGAGGGTTGAGCCACAGCGTCCGCGTCGCGACGTTTCGAACCGTCGTGGCGGTGTCCCGGAGGGCACCCGACACGTCCCGGAGCGCGGCCGCCGAGTCGTCGCGACCGTGGAGTTCCAACCGACCCGCACACCGCTCGACGCGCGCGGCGGCCTCCTCTATCCGTTCGGCGACGACGGGCACGACCACGAACCAGTTCGCGACCGGTTCGCCGACCGTCGCAAGCGGGATGTCGCGACCGTCGGCCGTGTCGCCACCGAGACGTCCCGCCTCGCGCGCGGTGTCGACGGCCGCGGCCGGCGGCTCGGCGTCCTCGAACGTCGAAACGAGCACTCGCTCGACCGCCTCGGCGACCTCGGGGTCGTCCGCCGTCGCGGGCACGGGCAGCGGGAGCGCGTCGGCAAAGAGGGTGCCGAGTCCACGAAGCGCGCCGTCGAACGCCGCGACCTCCGCCCAGATCCGCCGCGGTGCGGGAGGCTCCGACCACGAGAGGACCTGGTCGCTCGTCGCCTCGATGGTGGCGACCCGGTCGATCCACGGGGCGGCGCTCGATGGACGCGCCACGGCGTTACCTCCCGCCCCGCGGGGGGACGGTCGAAGAGTGGGGTGCCCGGGACTCTCGGGGGCGGGCGGGGTCGGCAGCGGCTCCCGCGGAGCTCAGGGCCGACATCCTCACTGCTCCTGAATCGTCTCCGTCCCGGTGTCCTCCTGGGTGATCGCCTGGGAGGACTCGTTCAACTCGGCCATCTCGTCGGAGTTGCCGCGGAGGTCGTCGAGGAAGTTCTGGGGGTCCTCGTCTTCCATCCGCTCTTGTTTCGGGACGACGTTGCCCATCGCGGAGAGCACGTTCGTGAACTGTTCGGAGGCGGCGACGGCCTCGGTCGGCCACAGCTGCTGCGTCCGGATCCGGTCGCGGAGCCGCTCCTGTTCGATTGAGAACTGGTCTTTCGTCGATTCGAGCTGATCGATAATCTCCCCGAGGTCCATCTGGTCGGGATTCGGGTTCGGGATCGTCTCGCCTTGCTTCTCCTCCTGCTCGACGAGGTTGTCGTAGTGGTAGTACTGCTCGCGAGCGTGGTCGAACTTCCGGCGTTCCTCCTCGTCCAGCTCCGAGATGTCGCGGTCGCCCGCGATCGAGAGCATCTCCTGTTTGTACTCCTCGCGCTTCTCGCGGAGGTTCTGGAGGTGTTCGGTCACGTCGGTCGTCTCCTCCGCGCGCGAGGTGAGCCGCTCTTGGGCCTCCTCGACCCGCCCGACGGCCGTCTCGATCCGCTCGGTGAGCGTGTCGAATGCAGCCGCCCAGTTGCTGTACATCTTCACCGCGCGGTCCATCTCGTCTTCGTCGTACGTGTGGGGCGGGCGCAACACGGTCACCGTCGACTGTTCGACGGTGACGATGTCGTTGTCAGCGAGGTAGTCGATGATGGCGCGCGCGGAGTCCTCGCTGCGGGCGTGCTCGCTCTCGGCGAGCGTCTCCGCGGCGTCTTCGACGCCGATCACTGCGTTTCCGTCCTGGTCGATGGAGAGCTCCTCACCGCCGAGCACTTCCTCCATGAGGTGCGCGAGCAGTTCCTCCCAGTTGCCGCTGTCCTCGTCGGCCCATTCCGCGAATCCGAGCTCGAACCTGACCGCCGAGTCGGTCTGGCTGTGCGGTCTCGCGACGACTGTTCCGGATTCCTCGTCTTCCTCGAAGGTGGTGTAGCGCATTGAAGTGGGGTAGTAGGGGTGTGGCTCGTGTGTGGTCAGAATCGCTCGTCGATCAGTTCCTCGCCGCGCTCGCGGACCTGGGTCCGGGCGTAGGCGTTACCGGCGTCGCTGGTCGTGAGGTGGAGGTCGTCCACCTCGTCGCGGAGCTCCTGCTTGAGGGAGTCGGCCGTCGCCGCGGTCAGATCCTCCAACAGCGGACGGGTGAGCTCCTCCGCGCGCGTCTCGACCATGCGGTCGAACGGCTCAACCGACACCGCGAGGCTGCGCGCGTCGAGCACCTCGATGTGGGGATCGTCGCCGTCCTCGTACTCGGCCTGCACCGCGTCGATGACGTCTCGTCGACCGAGGTCGGCGCCGCTCGACCGGACGTGCGCGAGCACGTTCGACCTGACCTCGATCTCCGATTCGACCAGCGAGTCGTACTCGCCGGTCGGCATCACGTTGCCCGCGTCGTCGAACGCGCGCTCCACGTCGTCGCCGAGGTCGTCGGCGAGCTTCTCGGCGAACTCGTCGAGCGCGCTCCGGACGAGGTACTCCCCGTCCATGTCGATGATGAGCCCCTCGCCCTGCAGATAGCCGATCACGTCGGAGGTAGCCGCCACCGAGATGGCCTCCTCCAGTTGACCGTGCGAGAGTTTTCCGTGTGTCGCACGGCGCTTGAGCTTCCCGTTGAGGTCGTCCTCGCCGGTCTCCTCCTTCAGGCGCGAGCCGACGGAGTAGTAGTCGCGGGACCCCGCGGCGATGCGCATCACGAGGTTCTGCCGGCGGAGTTGCTTGGCGAAGAAGTCAGCGTCCTCGTGGGCCAGGTCGAACGCCTTCCTGAGGTCTTCGGTCGTGACGACCATCTGGTCGCGGAACACGCCCTTGAGGCGCTCGGTGATCCCCGTTCGCGTGCCGCTGCCGAACGGGTCCCAGTAGAACACGCCCGGCCGGATCCGCTCGAGGCTGTAGTTCTCGTCCTCCGCGAGGTCGCGAAGCGACTCCTTCACGTCGGAGGTCGACAGCTTCGGGGCCTTCAATCGCCCCTTCTCCCGGCTCTGGTACTGGTCTTTCAGGTCGTCGCGGACGCGGTCGACGTACAGGAACCCGTAGTTGGACTGTGAGATGTCCTGCGAGATGTCTTCCAGAACGTCGCGATCGACGGGACGAAGCGGCATTGACAGGTATTCCAGACTGACGTGTACTAAGTGTTATCCCACTAGTATCACCGTCCGGAACTGCCCCCCATCGCGTCCACGGCCACCGCGCCGAGACGGCGGTACGCGGGACCTTCCGGCCGAGCTTTGTCGGGTGGTTCGAACCCAGCACACTGGCTGATTCGTATTTACTCAATTTCACTCTGTATTCAAGATCGAACGTAGTATAAGACTTCTAGAACTCTTTCATGCGATTCATCAGATCGCACTTATTTAGATGGATCGGACGAAACACCTTAGTCCGCCGGCGCTCCCAACTGAGATATGATCGATGCCCGAATGGTAGAGTATCTGGCTACGGTAGACGGAACTACTTCACTAGAAACAATTAAAACCGAAATAAGACGTACTTTTCTCGGACAAACCGATATGTTTGTTACAATCACACTCTCGCGCCGTGTGAACGGATCTTTGATCCGCGAGGTCGGACGATGACCGAGGACACGCTCGCGGACGGCGGCCCCACGGCCCCGGCCATGACCGACAGATACGGCCGGATCTCGCTCGACGACGACAGCGTGGTCGTGTACGACCGCGAACGGACCGACGCGTGGGTCCAGTCCGACGTGGCGTACACGCTCCCGCTTCGGCGGCCGACCGGGGTCCACGAGCCGCCCGACGGAACGGACGCAGACGCCGCCGGCTCGGAGGGTGAGTGATCGTGGCGACGGGTCACACTGACAACCCGCCGGCCGCCGACGGATCGCTCGGTCGCGACTCCCCCGAAGCCGGACGATCGCGATCGACGGAGTGCATCCTGGACGCCGTCGAGGCGGTCGACGCGGACGGCGTCGTGGTGTGCCTCTCCGGCGGCATCGACTCCGCCACCGCGGCGGCGCTCGCGGTCGACGCGCTGGGCGCGTCCGCGGTAACCGCGCTGATCATGCCGACCGATACGACCGCGGAGGCGGCCGTCGCCGACGCCAGGGCGTTCGCGGACTCGCTCGGCGTCGACCGCGAGACGGTGGCGCTGGCCCCCGCCGTGGACGTGTTCAAGCGGTACGTCGCACCGCGGATCGCGCCCGCCGGCGACGTGTACGCGGCGGGGAACTTGGCTGCTCGTCTCCGGATGGCCTGCGCGTATCTCGTCGCGGACGCGACGAACGCGCTCGTCGTCGGGACCAGCAACCGCTCGGAGCGGCTGCTCGGGTACTTCACGAAGTACGGCGACGGGGCCGCGGACGTGTTCCCGCTGGCCGAGCACGACAAGACCGCAGTGCGCGCGCTCGCGACGCGGCTCGATGTCCCGCCGGAGATCGTCTCGAAACCGCCGTCGGCGGACTTCTGGCCCGAGCAGACCGACGAGTCGGAGTTGGGCGCCCCCTACGCGGCGCTCGACCGCGTGCTGGCGGCGCTGCTCGCCGCCGCCGACGACGCGACCCCCCCGGAGCCGGTCGACGAGGCGGCCAGCGTCGACCGCGAGACGGTCGAGCGCGTGGTCGAGCGCGTCGCCGGCAGCGCCCACAAACGTGAATATCCTCCCGCCCCGCCCCGGCCGGCCGAGACCGAACTTGGCGTGGCGGACGCGCTCGGCGGCGGGCTCGTCGATGGCGGTGACCGGGCCGCCGCGGCCGTCGCCGACGCCCGGGATCTCGTCTGCGCCCGCGCCGAGTCCGCCGACGCCGACGGGGTGGTCGTCGATCTCGGCGCCGGCGTCGACGCCGCGGTGACGGCGGCGATCGCCGCAGACGCGCTCGGCCCCGAGCGGGTCCGTGGGGTTCACCTGCCCTGCCACAAGGCCGCCGGGTTCGCGACGCCGACGCCCGAGTCGATCGCGGACCGTGTGGGGATCGACTGCGACCGGGTCACGATCAGACCGCTCGTCGCCGAGTTGGAGGCGGCGCTGCCGGCTCGGATCGCCGAGGAGGCGGACGCGAGCGGCCTCGCCGAGTTCGTCTCGCGCGTGCGGATGGCGTGCAGGTACTACGTCGCGAACGCCGAGTCGCTGCTCGTCGCGGGGACGACCACCCGGACGGACGCGCTTCTCGGCCGCGCGACGCCGTACGGCGACGGCGCCGCGGACCTGCGCCCGCTCGGCGGCTCGTACGCGAGCGAGCTCGGCCGTCTCTGCCAGCAGGTCGGCCTCACGGACATGGGTTCCGACGACCCGGCCCTCGCCGTCGACAGTCTGCCTCTCGGGTCCGCCGATCTGACCCCCGGCGCGGTCGCTCCCGCGGATCGCGAGGACTGGGGCTCTCCGGACGACCACGCGCGGACTGATTCGATCCTCGCGCACCTCGTCGACCGCGACCTCGGCATCGAGCGGACGGCGGCGACGCTCGGCGTCGACCGCGAGACTGTCCGTCGATGCGCTGAGCGACACGTCCGTGCTGAACGGACCGGGACCGCGCCGCCGACGGCGCCCGGCGAGCGGGACCGCCGGCGCTACTTCCACGAGATCGAACTGCAGTTCGAGTCCGACACCCGACCGGCCGCCGGAGGCTCGCTCGACTCGACCGCCGAGCGGTGACTACGGCTCCATGGGGGCCTCCAATCGAGCGACGTTCAGGTGAAGCGCGTTTCGGGCCTCGTCGACCGCCTCGACTTGCCCCGTCATGACCAGCCCCGAGTTCGGCGTGGGACCGACGATCACCGGGTCGCCCGCGCTGAATCTCGTGACCGACTCCCTGAACGTGACGCTCGCGCGGCACTTGTCTGGGTGGTGAACGTTGACGAAGTCGATCGACTCGACTGCCACGTCGATGCGGTCGTAGTCGTGTGCGAGCCCGAGGGTCTCGGTGTCGCTCTCGGCGTCGGGGTCGCGGCCAAGCGCCTCGAAGGCGGCATCGGTCGGGACGTAGCCCCCCTCCGATCCCGGGACGCCCTCGACCAGTCCGAGCGACTTCATCATCTGCATGAGGTTCCGGATCGTCCCGACGTGCCGGTCGCACACCTCCGCGATCTCCGTCGCCGGCATCGGTGACTCGGCGGCCTCGTACCCGTTGACGAGGGCGTTCAGGATCTCACGCTGGCTGCTGGTCAGGTCCATCTGCGTCTATCGGGTGGTCGCCGCCGGCGTTCATATACGTTTGGTTCGTCCTGTTCTCGGAAGACAGCCGAGACGATCGGTCGCGTATGTTCTGCCGGAACGGACGATCTGGTGATTTCCGGCCACTCCGGCGGACGGACGCACACCGGCGGAGTCGCTCCCGGGTCAGTCGTCGGCCGTCGCGACGGCGACGCCGGCGAGGTTGACGATGTCGGCCACGTCGTCGCCGCGCTGGAGCACGTGGATGGGCGCGTCCATCCCGACGAGCATCGGACCGACCACGTCGGCGCCACCGAGGCAGTGGAGCAGTTTGTAGGCGATGTTGCCGGCCTCGAGGTTCGGGAACACGAGGACGTTCGCGGGGTCGTCGAGCGCGGCGAACTCGTAGTCGCCTCCGAGGAAGTCGTCCACGACGGCCGTGTCGGCCTGCATCTCCCCGTCGACGGGGAAGCCGACCGCGGCGTCCTCGCGGAGGCGACGGGCGGCTGTCCGCGGTTTGGCCGTCCCGGCGGTGTCGACCGAGCCGAAGTCGGAGTACGACAGCAGCGCCGCTCGGGGCTCGACGTTGAACCGGCGCGCAAGCGCCGCAGTGTGGCGCGTCACCTCCGCGAGCACGTCCGCGTCGGGGTCCTGATTCACCGTTGCGTCCGCGCAGAACACGACGCGGTCGTCGAACGCGAGCAGGTAGACGCCGGCGGCGTACGTCGCGTCTTCGGCAGTGCCGATGATCTGGAGCGGGCGCCGGAGCGCGCTCGGGTAGTGATGCGTTCGGCCGGTGAGCATCGCGTCGGCGTCGCCGGCGGCGACCAGCGCGCTCGCGAGCGCGTCGTGCTCGCGGACGAGGTCGCGCGCCTCCCGCCGGGTGACGCCCTTGCGCCTTCGGCGCTCGTAGACCAGATCGGCGTACGGCTCCAGGTCGATCTCGTCGGGGTCGACGACCTCCGGCGCGAAGTCGAACCCGAGCGTCGACAGCGCCGCCTCGACCTCCGCGCGAGCGCCCACGAGCACCGGGTCGGCGATGCCGCGATCTGCGATCTGGTAGGCCGCACGAACGACCGTCTCGTCGGTCCCCTCCGCGAGGACGAGGCGCTTCGGGTCGCGCTTCGCCTCGGTCAACACTGCGCGCATGGCCTCGCGACTGCCGCCGAGGCGGTCCTCCAGTTCCTCGACGTACGACGCCGGGTCGAGGTCGCGCCGAGCGACGCCGTCGTCGACGGCCGCGGCCGCGACCGCCGGGGCGACGCCGAAGAGCACGCGCTCGTCGAGCGGCTTCGGGATGACGTACTCGGGGCCGAACTCCAGCGGCTGGTCCCCGTAGGCGCGCCGGACGCTGTCGGGCACGTCCTCGCGCGTTAGGTCGGCCAACGCCTCCGCGGCGGCGACCTTCATCCCCTCAGTGATCTCGCGTGCGCGAGCGTCGAGCGCCCCGCGGAACACGAACAGGAAACACAGGACGTTGTTCACCTGATTCGGGTAATCGGAGCGACCAGTCGCGACGATCACGGTGTCCTCGCGGGCCGCTTTCGCGTCGTCGTAGGCGATCTCGGGGTCCGGGTTCGCCATCGCGAACACGATCGGGTCGTCGGCCATCGACCGCACCATCTCCCGGCTGACGATCCCGCCCGCCGAGAGGCCGACGAACACGTCCGCGCCGGCCATCGCGTCGGCGAGATCGGTGCCGCCGACGGCGTCGGCGTCCGCGGCGAACTGCGAGACGTGCTCGTGGGGGTCGCCCGCGGCAGCGCGCTCGTCGGTGACGACGCCGTCGATGTCGCACATCGTGATCTGGTCGGTCGGCACGCCGAGCGAGGTGTAGAACGTCGCGGTCGCGGTTGCGGCCGCGCCCGCGCCCGAGAAGACGATCTCGAGGTCAGCGAGGTCCTTGTCGACGACGTCGACGGCGTTGAGCAGCGCCGCGCCGGTGATGATCGCGGTGCCGTGCTGGTCGTCGTGGAAGACGGGCACGTTCATCCGCTCGCGCAGGCGCTCCTCGGCCTCGAAACACGCCGGCGCGGCGATGTCCTCCAGGTTCACCCCCCCGAAGGTGGGCTCCATCGCGGCGACCCGGTCGACGAACGAGTCGAGCGACTCGGTGTCGAGTTCCAGATCAAACACGTCGATGTCGGCGAAGCGCTTGAACAGGACGCCCTTCCCCTCCATCACCGGCTTCGAGGCCAGCGGGCCGATGTCGCCGAGGCCGAGCACGGCCGAGCCGTCGGAGACGACGCCGACGATGTTCCCCTTCGCGGTGTACTCGTACCCGCGTCCCGCGTCGGCGTCGATGTCGCGGCAGGGTGCCGCGACGCCTGGAGAGTACGCCAGCGAGAGGTCGCGCTGGGTGTTCGTCGGCTTGGTCGTCGATACCTCGAGCTTGCCGGGCGGGTCCCGGCGGTGGTAGTCACGCGCGTCGTCATCGAGTCCCATGCGTCATGACTCAAGGGCACCTCCGAGTCTTTTTCGCTCCGCTCAGTCGTTCACGGGTCCGGACGAACGTCGGGTCCGAGTCGAGCCTCGATGCCTTCGAGTGACCGCGAAACCGACACCGTCGTCTGAACGCGGAGTCGAGAACGGCTCCCGAACGGCTCCCGAACGGCTACCGCTCTGGCGGTTCGCCCGCGAGCATCTCGACCTGCTGTTTGGCGTGCACCTCGGACCACTCAGCCAGCCGTCGTCGCACGTGACCGAACACTCGACGGAGCCCCGCCGGCGGTTCCTCGGCAGGTTCCACGCGGCGCTCCGCATCGCTCCCGTGTGTGTCATGCACTCCCATGGGCTCATCTATGCGATACATCGTAATAAATCACTAGGTATCGGGTGGGGGCACCGATCGGCTCGCGTCCGGGTCGTACCGCCTTCGTTCGAGATACTCCACGGTCACCGTAACGGAGCGACCAGTCTCCCGCTCGATGTGGGCCGAGAGCGTCCGCGCGAGGTTCGGATACGGCCGATCGGCTGGACGAGAGACGACGACGGTGACCTCGCGCTCGTCGACGACGGAGACGGGACCGGGTATCCCGAACGCCACGGAGACGGAGACGAGTTCTAGCGACGAGTACCGGTCTTGCGAGACGACATCGTCGGCGGCGGCGTTAGCCCCCTGCTCGAAGGCGATCTGGACGACGAGGGCGCCCGCGGCGCAGAACGTCGCCGCGAGCACGAGCGCGACGGCCCCCACGGACGCGTACCGAGACCACGGGAGAACCAAATATGTTTGGTGGATGAATTTATTTTATTTTTCTCAGAATCTGCAACCTGATGTCCACACAAGAGGTCCGACTCCGGAGCACGCTCGCCGGCTTCACCGCCGAGGAGAAACTGCACACGCTGAGCGTCTGGTTCATCCTCGCGCTCAGGGTAATGATCGGCCTCGCGTTCTTCCAGAGCGGGCTGGGCAAGGTGCTGTCCGGGAGCTTCAGCGCGGCGGGCCGACGGGGGTTCGAGACCGGCCACACCGGTAGACCTTTTTATTTTTAGGTAGACCGAAAAAGCATGTGCGACGGACCCGTGTCGGGCCCCGCCACCGGAGTGCCCGCGATCACGGAGGGACGCCGCGAACCGGCGGAGCGGGGGACCGAATGAGTAGCTCGGCCCAGTACCTGCTCGCGCTGTTCATCTGCCAACACCGACAGAACCCGCCGATACAGACAGGGACGGTCGCCGACCGTCTCGACCGGACGCCCGCGTCGGCGACGGAGATGATGAAGGACCTCGCCGACGAGGGCTACGTGGAGTACGAGCCGTACGAGGGGGCGACCCTGACCGAATCGGGGCGCGAGCGCGCCGAGGAGCTCCACGAGACGTACGCCGCGCTGTCGTGGTTCTTTCGGGGCGTCCTCGATCTGGACGACCACGAGCGACAAGCGCTGGAAATCGCAGGGACGCTCGGGCCCGAGGTCGCCGAGCGCCTCGCCGACTCGTTGCTCTCCTCGGACCCGGCCGAGCGACCGGATCTGTTCTCCAGTCCGTCCGCCGACGACGAGCCGTCCGCCGCGGACTCGGAGCCGGGAACGGAGTGACGGCCGGTCGACGTACGCCGGCGATCGAGATCGGCGTGCGCGGCGTGGTCGGCGTCAGTCGCCGTTCGCCCCGATCAGCGCCTCCACGTCCGCGTGCGTCTCCAGCAGCTCCCGCATCACCTCGACGGTGCGGGCGTCGCGCGTCCGGCCGCTCCGGATCACGTCCTCCGCGCGGTCGACTGTAGTGAGCGTGTCCGACGGCACCGACAGCACCGGCAGGCCGGCCTCCGTCGCCTTCCCGATGACGGAGCCGGAGGGTCGGTGACCGCCGGTGAGCACCAGACAGCGAACACTGTTGGCCTCGACGGCCGCCGTGGCGATGTCCGAACGGTCGCCCCCGGTGATGACCGCGGCGTCGCGGGCGCGCCGGAAGTGCCGCAGCGCCTCCTCGGCGCCCATCGCGCCGACGGTGAACCGCTGAACGAGCGCGTCGCCGTCGCCCTCGACGAGCACCTCCGCGCCGAGTTCGTCCGCCAGCGCCGAGACGGTCACGCCGGCCAGCTCCGGGCTCCGCGGAAGCGCGCCGATCGTATCGACGCCGCGGCTCGTGAGGAACGGGATGACGTCCTGGTCTACGTCGTCGTAGACGGCGTCGTCGACGCGGTTGAAGAGGACGGCCGCGAGGCGGTCGCCCACATCGTCGACGGCGGCGAGCAGGTCGTCCACGTCGCCGGGCCCCTCGTAGTCGGCCACCAGCAGCACCTCGGCGTCGAGCGCCGCCGCGACCTCTGGGTCCGTCAGGTCGACGACGCCGCCGGTGCGGATGTCGCCACCGCCTTCGAGGAACATTGCGTCCGCGTCCGCGGCCAGATCCTCGTACGCCTCTGCGATGCGCTCGCGGAGTTCGTCGGGGTCCTCGCGGCCGCGGATGGCCCCCTCAATGAACGTGGGGGAGTAGACGATAGGTTCCATCTCGTGCATCTCGGCGTCGGTCCCCAGCAGCTCTCGCGCGAGCATGGGGTCCTCGTCGAGCGTCTTGCCGACGACGCTCTGGAGGCGCGTGCCCTTCGGTTTCATGTAGCCGACCTCGCGCCCGCGATCGGCGGCGATGCGCGCGAGCGCGAGCGTGACGGCCGTCTTGCCGGTGCTCTCGGCGGTCGATGTGACGAGTAACGGGTTCATGACTGGGTCTCCAGCTTCTCGGGGTCGACGGTGAGTCGCAGGTCGACGGCCCGGACCCCGTCGGGCGTCGCGACCAGGGGGTTCACGTCCAGTTCGACGATGCTCGGGAAGTCGGCGACCAGCTGCGAGACGCGGCGGACGGCGTCGACGACGGCGTCGATGTCGACTGCCTCGCGGCCGCGAGCGCCCCGCAGCAGCGGCGCGGCGTCGATCTCCTCGGTCATCTCGGCGGCCTCGTCGCGCCCGACGGGCGCGAGCCGGAAGGTGGTGTCCTCCATGATCTCGACGAACACGCCGCCGAGGCCGAACATGACCAGCGGGCCGAACTGCGGGTCGGTGTGGCTGCCGACGATCGTCTCGACGCCGTCGTCCAGGTCGATCAGTTCCTGTACCTGCACGCCGAGGATCGTCGCGTCGGGCTGGTAGTTGCGCGCACGCGACACCAGATCCTCGTAGGCGTCGGCAACCTCCGCGACCGGGACGCCCACCTTGACGCCGCCGATGTCGGACTTGTGAAGGATATCCGGCGAGACGATCTTCATCACGACCTCCTCGCCGATCCCTTCGGCGACCCGCTCGGCCTCGACCGGGTCGTCGACGACCGCGCCTTCGGGCGTCGGAACCCCGTAGGCGTCGAAGATCTCCATCGCCTCGACGCCGAGGCGGTTGTCCGAGCGCCCCGTCACCGACGAGAGGATCTCGCGGACCCGCTCGCGGTCGGCGTCGACCGGCTCGGGCTCGGGGTACGAGCGGCCCCGCACCTCGCGGTACTCGGCGAGCGACTTGAGCCCGCCGACCGCGCGTGCCGGATCGAAGTACGAGGGGACGCCCCGTTCGCGCAGCACGTCGGCGGCGTCGGCGAGCCGCTTCCCCCCCATCAGGCAGGCGGCCATCGGGACGCCGTGCTCGTCGGCGGCGTCGGCGATCATCTCGCCCAACTCGCCGAAGTCGAGCGTCGCCGTCGGCGCGGTGATCACCACGACCGATCCCACGTCCGGGTCCTCCAGGGTGATGTCGAGCGCCTCGCGGAACCGGTCGACGCTCGCGTCGCCGATCACGTCGACGGGGTTGTACACGTTCGCTTCGTCGGGCAGCGCCTCGCCGAGGCGGTCGACCGTCTCGTCGCCGAAACTGGCCAGTCGGAGGCGCTCGGCGTCGCCGACCGCGTCGGTCGCCATCACGCCCGGCCCGCCGGCGTTCGTCACGACCGCGACGCCGTCGGAGTCGGGCACGTCGCCGCCGGCGAGCGCGCGAGCGGAGTCGAACAGCTCCTGAACGGACTCCGCCCGGAGCACTCCCGCAGCGTCGAGCCCGGCCTCGTAGGCGCGGTCGGAGCCGGCGATCGCACCGGTGTGGCTGGAGGCGGCCTGCGCGCCGGCGTCGGTGCGGCCGGACTTGACGACCGTGACGGGCGTGTCGTCGGTCGCCTCGCGGGCGACGTCGACGAACGCCCGGCCGTCGTCGATGCTCTCGAGGTAGCCGACGACCACGTCGGTGTCGGGGTCGTCTCCCCACGCGCGCACGAAGTCCGTCTCGTCGAGGACGGCCTTGTTGCCCAGCGAGACCACGTCCTTGAAGCCGATGCCCTCGCCTTTCGCCCAGTCGACGACGGCCGTGACGAACGCCCCCGACTGGCTCATGAACGAGACGCCGCCCGCTGGCGGCGCGTCGGGGCCGAAGGTGGCGTTGAGCCCCCGCGGGCTCGACATCACGCCGAGGCTGTTCGGCCCGACGAGGTTCAGGCCGTACTCGTCGGCGACTGACCGAAGCTGTTGCTCGCGGTTGGCGCCCTCCGCGCCGGTCTCGCCGAAGCCGGCCGTGAGCACGACGACGTTCCGGACCTCAGAGTCGCCGCACTCGCGGACCACGTCGACGACGTCCCCCGGCGGGACCGCGACGACGGCCATGTCAGCGTCCGCCTCGGCGACAGAGTCGACGCACGACAGGCCCAGCACCTCCTCGCGGCTCGGGTTCACCGGCACGACCGTGCCGTCGAACTCGGCGAGGAGGTTCTCCGTCACCGCCCGGCCGACCGACCCCTCGCGGTCGGTCGCGCCGACGACGGCGACGCGCTCGGGCGCGAACAGGCCGGCCAGCGCCGCAGCATCGCTTCCGGCATCGGCCGTAGCACCTGCGCCGTCCGGGCCGCTCGGGTCGCCATCACCCGGGCCGGGCGCCTCGTCTCTCATGGTTCACCCCGCTTCGTCGACGACCGGGGTCGCTCCCCTGGCCCGCTCCCGAGTTGACGGCGTCGGTCGACCGACTGCGTCGGGACTCGTCTTGTACACATCGTCACCGTCCGTGCGTTCGCGGTCGCCGCACAAGAACCTGCCCGCCGTTGTCACTGACTGATGGCCATCGAACCCCACGCACGACCGCGCTGCCGGCGGATCTGTCACGCTCGATCGTTTCCGATCGCCACCGTCGGAGGGGGCGTGAGACGTGATCACGCGGATCGGTGCCGACGGAAACCTCAGCGGTTAAATATCACCCCACCCGGACGAGGTGTACGATCAGTCACGTCACCCAGGCGGTCCGCCCGAGTGACGGTATCGCTGTTCCTCGACTCACACAATGACTTCGTCCACGACCGACGAGCTCGTCGAGACGTTTCTCAGGTATCAACACCTGTTCGTACTGACCGCGCCCGTGCTGTTCGTTCTCGGGGTGTACGTCGGAGCGCCGACGCCCGCGGACGCCGACGCGAACTACTGGCTCGAGTACTGGTGGCTCCTGCCGGTGTTCATGCTGGGGGCGACCATCGTGAACACGGTCGGGATCAGCGGCTCGGCGCTGTTCGTCCCGTTCCTCATCTTCCTGTTCCCGATCGTCGCACGGCCGCTATCGCCCTCCGAGATCGTGCTCGTGGGGCTGGTCAGCGAGTCGTTCGGCCTCTCCAGTTCCGCGCTTGCGTTCGTCCGCTACGGGCTCGTCGACCGCCGGCTCGCGGTCTCGCTCGTGATCGGGGGGCTCCCGTTCGTTGTCGGGGGCGCGCTGGCGTCGTTCGTCATCCCCGAGCGCATGTTCTACGGGCTGTTGGGGCTCGCCCTGCTCGCGGCGTCGTACCTGCTGTTCAACGCCGACCTCGGACACGACGACCACGCCGACGACGCCGAAGACGAGATCGAAGACGAGATCGACGCCGAAGCGGCCGCTGATGGGGGCGACCGCGACCTCCCCGATGACGACGACAAACCCGGCCCCGCGGGCGTCGAGACGGATGCCGACGGGATCGTCACACGTGTCGACAACGATGGAAACGAGTACACCTACGACCGCGCGGGCTACCTCGAACGGTTTGGCAACTACAGCGTCGGCGGCGCCTTCCAAGGGCTGGCCGGCTTCGGCATCGGCGAGTTGGGGATCATCTCGATGCTGCGCACGAACGTTCCGGTCCGGATCGCCATCGGGACGAACCACATCGTCGTCGCCGTGACGGCGATCATCGCGTCGCTGGTCCACGTGTTCGGCGGCGCGTTCGTCGACGTGGGGCACGCGCTCGACCTGCGGAACGTCCCGTGGAACATGGTCGTGTTCACCGTGCCCGCGACCGTGGTCGGCGGGCAGATCGCCCCGTACGTCTCCACCGCTGTCGACACCGGGACGATCAAGACGGGCGTCGGCCTCCTGTTCGCGGCCATCTCGTTGGCGTTGTTCGGCATGGCCGCGGGAATCGCCTGATCGACGACAACTCCGACCGCTCTCCCGGCGCCGCGCTCTGCCGACCGCCGAGTCACTGCCGCTTTTCACTCCGGCGCGAAAACAGCTGCCCTGATGTACGACGACCTGCTCGTGCCCACCGACGGCAGCGACGGCACCGACGCCGCGATCGAGCACGCGAACGCCCTCGCGCGGGCGTTCGACGCCGCGGTCCACGTGCTCTCGGTGGTCGACACGCGCAATCGGTTCGAGAGCCCCTCTGCGGGCATCGCCGCGGAGGCGTGGGTCGACGCCGAGCGCGAGCGCGCCGAGGAAGCCGTCTCGCGCGTCGCGGACGCCATACCCGCCGACATCGACACCGAACGAGCGATCCGGGACGGGACGCCCGTCTCGGAGATCACCGCCTACGCCGAGGAGGCCGGAGTCGATGCAATCGTCATGGCCACGCACGGACGCAGCGGTCTCGACCGGTATCTGATGGGGAGCGTAACCGAGAAGGTCGTCCGCTCGTCGCACGTTCCGGTGCTCACCGTATCACAGCGAGAGGAGCCGGGCGACCCGGACGAGTCCTGAGCGGCGTCCCCCCGCGTCCCGCTGTCGTCAGCACCACTCGCAGTCGCAGTAGCGCTCGCACACTGGGTTGTCGCAGTCGGCGGTTCGCGCCGCGCAGTGGGTCCGCCCGTGCTCGATGAGCAACACGTGCATCGGGTAGGTGAGTTCGTCAGGGATCACCGCGTCCAGCACGTCGTGCGCGCGGGCGTTCGACGCCGACTCGGGGACGAGCCCGAACCGCTTCGAGACGCGCTCGACGTGGGTGTCGACGGCCATCGTCGGCTTGCCGAAGTGGAAGTTGAGGACGACGCTTGCGGTCTTCGGCCCGACGCCCTTGATATCGGTGAGCCACGCCTTCGCCTCGTCGGTCGCCATCGCGTCGAGGAACGCCAGCGAGTACGCGCCGCCGGTTTCCTCGCGGATCGCCGCGAGCGCGCGCTGGATCCGCGCCGCCTTCGTGTCCGCCAGCCCGGCGACGCGGATCGTCTCCGCGAGTTCGTCGAGCGGCGCCGATTCGATGGCGGCGAGGTCCTCGTACGTCGCAAAGAGGCGCTCTGCGGCGCGTTCGGTGTTCGTGTCGGCGACGTTCTGCGAGAGGATCGTAGTGAGGAGCTGTCTGACGCCCTCGCCCGGGTCTGCGTCGCTGTCCGCGCCGTGGGCGTCGCTGGCGCCGACGGGCCCGTACAGGTCGACCAGCTCCGCGTGCAGGTCGCGGACGGCCGATTCGTCCCATTCGTGGTCGTGGCTGGACACACATTACAGACGGGGCTCGCGGGATTTCAACGGCGCGACCGCGGAACGCGGGAGAACCGCTGCGGCGAGCGTCCAGAGCACGGGCCGGGTGGCAGTACTGGCCGTGACGGTGCGGCCTGCGGCGGCGCTGTCGGCGTGCGAGATGGACCGAGC
Organism: Halobaculum gomorrense; assembly: GCF_900129775.1. Taxonomy (GTDB): domain Archaea; phylum Halobacteriota; class Halobacteria; order Halobacteriales; family Haloferacaceae; genus Halobaculum; species Halobaculum gomorrense. Next base: position 89,292 of record NZ_FQWV01000003.1, read on the forward strand.
GAGGAGCCGTCGTCGACGCGATGCGATCGACAGCATTCACCGGTTCTGTCGCGTACTTCCGGTCTGGCCAACACAGTCAGGCTCGGCCCGGCTGACACCACCACCGGACGGACGAACAGTCATCGCCCATCCGGTATTCGAACCGCCGCCGTCGGGCGCGCGGACGTTATCCTCCCCGTCGTCGAGCCGCCAGCGCTGCAACGGCCAGTAGAACCCCGGCGAGCGCCTGAACCGGGCCGAAGCCCGGCGTCTCCACCGCGGTCCGAAGTCGGCCGAGTCTGGACCGAGTGTCGACACCGTCGGAGTCGTCCGCGGCGTTCGCCGTCGATCCGGAGGCGCTCGCCGTGGTCTGAGAACCCCTCGTCGTCTTCACGTCCGCTCTGCGTACGCTGATCGTGGTGTTCGCCGACGCCTCGCGGTCCCGGCCGTCACTCAGCGTGCCTGTCACCGTCCCCTCACCCGCAGCGTCGGGAGGGATAGCGACGACCACGGTGAACTTCAGCGTCTCACCCGGACCGACCGTCGTCCAGAACCACTCGTTCGTGGAGTTCCGGAACGCGGCGTCGGTTCCTGACCACGACGCGAGCCTCCAGCCGTCGGGCAACGATCCGAACGCCAACACGGTACCCGGCGCGACCGTCTCGCCGGCGTTCTCGACGGTCACGCCGATCTGGACGGTCTCACCGGGCGCGACGGTGTCGCGGACCGGATTCAGTGAGAGCCCGAGAGCCTCATCCGACTGCGTCGCCGCCGCTCCGGTGGTCGCCGCGACGACGACGGCCAACGCGACGATCGCGGCACCGAGCCACCGGGTGGCGTCGTCGCGGCCCGATCGTCGCTCACGCATCGGTATCGCCCCCGTTTGCCGCGACCCACTCCGTGACGAGTCTCTGGAGCGTCTCGGTGTCCACGGTCTTGCCGCCCGTTCCTGGCACCTGCGCGTCGTTCGACCAGTGGGTGATCGCAGTCCGGATGTCGGTCGCGTCGAGCTCCCCCGAGTCGTCGCCGGCGATCGCCTCGCGAACGGATTGGGCGCGCTCGCTGACCTCGAATGTCTTGTTCACCGTCTCCACAACCGACCCGTCGGCCTCCAGCGCGAGCGTGGCCGAGTGGGACCCGGCCCGGCGAGCGGTGAGTTCGACCGTCACTTCCGTCCGGTCGCCGCCCGCGAGGCGTCCGACCTCGACCGAGGACCGGCTCGGCTCGAGGCCGTCCTCGGCCTCGACGGTGACCGCGAGGGTCGCCGACTCGGCGTCGCCGACGTTGCCGACGGTCGCGACCACCTCGACGGTCGCCCCCCGCGTCAGTTCCTCGGGCGCCGTGCTCCCCAGAATGCTCGGGGTGGCGGTCAGCGACGCCTCCGAGGTGACCGACGAGACCGTCTCGGACGCCTCGTCGATGTCGCGTTCCGTGCGGCGGACCTGGCTGGCGGTCTCGACCAGGTTGGACCCCCCTTGCGTCCCCTCGAAGAAGTTCACCGCGTCGACGAGAAAGCCCGATCGGGTCAGGTCCGTCTGGGCAGCGTTCCTCGCGAACGCGAGCAGTTCTTCCCGTTCGGACTCGGTGAGTGACCCCTCCTCGACGGCGGCCATTGCCCGCTGCGTGCGCGCCTGAAAGTCCGCAGCGTTGCGCTCGTAGGCGTCGGCGATCTGTCCGAGGATAGTTCGCGCGAGCACCCGCCGGTCGTTCTCGACGGCCGTCGTGAAGTCGGACAACAGCGAGTCGATGCGCGACTCGGTGTCGTCGATCTGCACGGCGTACTCGACGGCCGCCGGGAGGTCTCCCTCTGTCAGCGCGCTGCAGTACTGCTCGAACAGTCGCGGGATCGGTGTGTCTGTGTCCTCCATGGATTACCCCCTGATAGCGTTGAACAGGCCGAGGTGATGCGTCACGTTGATCTTCACGAGCGCGCCGATCCCGCCGCCGGTCGCGAACGCGTTGACGATGCCGCCGGCGACGAACAGGACGACCGACCCGATCGTCTTTGCGACCTCCCAGAGGCTGGGATCGTTCCAGAGGCGATACACCGACTCCGTCAGCGAGAACGACTCACCGAACTCCTTGGCGTCCCTGATGAGCGCCTGCGTGTCCTCCGCCTCGTTCGCGATCGAGTGGGACGCGTCGATCGTCGCCGACGTGGCTGCGTTCGTGTCCCCCCGGAGCCCGTTCTCGACCACGCGTTCGGGCGAGAGGTAGCCGTAGAAGAACTCCAGTCCGGCCGCGAGCGACGCCGTCGTCGCCCCGATGAACGACCCCACGAGTGGGGCCACTCCCGCCCCCATCCGCGCCTCGGCGTAGTACTGGATCGATGTCGATACCGAATCGACCACGCGTTGGGCGGCGGCTTCGACGGCGTCGTTGACGGCCGCGACCGTGTCCAGGCTGCCCGAGACGATCTCGCCGACGATCGTGTTGGCCTCGTAGTCGATCTTCGACATCGCGTCGATCCCGCGGCCGAGCATGCTCGTCAGGATCGTCTTCACCGCGTCCTTCGCCTTCGACTTCGCCGTCGCGAGTACCGCCTTCGTCCCGAGACCGACGCCCTTTGAGATCTTCTTCGCGATCGAGACGACCGTCAACAGCAGTTCCATCGACGTGTTGATCGTCGGCATCGCCATCTCCTGTGCGAGGTCGACTCGGTTGCTGCTCAGTTCTGTGGCCCCGCCGATGTGTTCGAGCGTGTGCTCCGTGACGCTCAGTCCCGAATCCAGCCGGCGTATCGCGTCGATCGCCGTCCCGATGTCGAGGTCGCCGCGGTCGACGGCGTCGGTGAACGCTCGGTTCGCCCGCTGCGCCTTCGCGGTCGCGCCGAGGTTCGCGACCGAGATCTCGTCGACCCGCTTTGCCGTCTTCAGGTGGGCCGCCTTGACCGAGGAGAGCGGACTCTCGGTCACCGTCACGGTCCCCCTACTCGTGGCCGTCGCGCCGGCGGCGTCGACGACGGTGAGCGTCACGGTGTACTCTCCCGGCGACTCGTAGGTGTACTCGACGGTCCGTCCGGTGGCGTCGCGGGTTCCGTCCCCGGTCAGGTCCCACCGGTACCCCTTGATCTCCCCGTCGGGGTCTGTGCTGGCAGAGGCGTCGAACCGGACGGTTTCACCCGCCTGAGGCTCTGCTGTCGAACTGTCGAACACAGCCGAGGGCGGCTTGTTTTCGGGTTTGGCAACGGAGAACGTCCGCTCGACCCTGCCGACGGCGCCGTCGTCGTCGGAGACCCGGAGGGCGACCGTCGCGTCGCCCGCCTCCTCGAAGGTGTGTTCGACAGTCTGTCCCGTGGCGTCGACGCTCCCGTCGCCGCCGAAGTCCCACTCGTAGGCCGCGATCGAGCCGTCCGGATCGGTCGCCGCCGACGCGTCGAACGTCGTCGCTGTCCCCGCCACCGGCGGGGACGGGCTGACCTCGAACCCCGCGGTCGGACCCCGATTCTCGGGTTCTCCGATCGACACCGACCGGCTCACGCGATCGGTCGCCCCGTCGTCGTCGGTCACTCTGAGCCCGATCTCGTACGTACCGGAGCTCTCGTAGGTGTGCTCGACGACGCGCCCCGTCGCGTCGTAGTCGCCGTCGCCGTCGAGGTCCCACGCGTAGCCAACGATCGAGCCGTCGGCATCGCTCGCGTCGCTCGCGTCGAGCGTGAGGCTGTCGCCCACGATGGGAGACTGCGGCGCGACCTGGAACGAGGCCGACGGCGCGGTGTTCCCGCTCCCGACCGCGACGGTCGTCGACGCCACGGCGGTGGCCCCGTCGTCGTCCGTCACGCGCAGCGAAACCGGGTACTCGCCGCTGTTGTCGTACGAATGAACGACCGTCTCGCCGGTGGCGTCGTAGTCGCCGTCGCCGTCGAGGTCCCACGCGTAGCCGACGATCGAGCCGTCGGCATCGCTCGCGTCGCTCGCGTCGAACACGACCTCGTCGCGGACCGTCGGCGATTCGGGAGCGTACTGAAACGCCGCGTTCGGCACTTGGTTCCCGCCGCCGACGGGCTTGGCCGTGACCGAGTCCCAGTACGTCGTGAAGTCGCCGCTTCGGAGCGTGAGATACGAGATATCCGTCTCCCAACTCGCCGCGGAGACGGTGGTCGTTCCCCCGCTTGACCCGCCGTCGATCTCGTACTCGAGGGTTATCTCGTCGGCGCCGGCGTCGTACTGGTAGGTGATGTCGTAGCTGACCCAGTCGCCCGGCGAGAACGTCCCGACGGTGACGCCGCCGGGGGCCGACAGCGTGCCGTCGCGACGCATTGTGAGGATCGATCGGCTCGACCCGTCTGACCACCCTCCTCCGGCGTCGGTTCGCAACTGGACTCGCGCGTAGTACTTGTCGTGACAGCCGAAGGAACCGGCCGCCCCGGGGAGGACACTCCCCGAGAACCGCACCTCGGTCTCGCCGGGGTGACCGCCGATCGGCGCGTTCGCGATTGCCTGCCAGCAGCCGCCGTGGCTCCCCGTGAGACGCAGCGAGCGGCTCCCACTGTGTGCTCGGTCGTCGACGACCGCCTGGTCCGTGGCGCCGTCTTTCACCCACCCCGACGGGTATCCGCCGACCGAGACGGACTCGAAGTCCTGATCGATCCCCGAGAACGCCGCGCTGCCGGCCGTCGTTCCGACGACGGCGACGGACGCTGCGGCCCCGAGGCCGAGAAACGTTCGCCTTCCCAACCGACGATTCATACTGTTTGAAATACATAATCTGAACATATATCTACCCCATTATACGAATATAGTTATCCTGCAACGATCGGATCGATGATGTTTCATCCGCGCCACCGGTCTGGTGTCTCACTGGCGGGGGTCGTCATTCGAGGGCCGATAGCCGGTCGAGAGGCGGTTGGATCGAACGGCCCGACTTTGCGTGCTTTTTGATCGTCGGGGCTCGATTCAATCAAACCGTCACAGATCCCGACCTTCCGACCGCGCCCCAGGATTTCTACCAGACCCTCGTCGAGAACGCCGCGGAGGGGATGTTGACGATCGACGAGGAGAGCACGATTTGGTACGCGAACCCCGCAGTCGAGGAGATCCTCGGGTACTCGCCCGACGAACTCGTCGGCAGGTCGAAGATGGTGATCATCCCCGAGCGGCTGCGGGCGGCCCACGCCGAGGCGCTCGCGGCGTACGTCGAGTCCGGCGATCGGAACATCGACTGGGACGGGATGGAACTCCCGGCCCTCCACAAGGACGGCACGGAGGTGTCGACGCTGATCAGCCTCCGCGAGCACACGCACGGCGGCGAGTCCGTCACCGTCCACGTCGGCCGACTCGATGACGGCGACGGGATATTCGTCGCCGACGACCGTCCGGGCGTTCCGACAGAGCGCCGGGGAGCGATCTTCGATCGGGGCTACTCGACGCGCGAGCGGGGAACCGGGTTCGGGCTCTCGATCGTCGAGCAGATCGCCTCCGGACACGGGTGGGAGGTCGCCGTCACCGACGCCGACCCGGCGGGGGCCCGGTTCGAACTGCGCGACATGGGGCTTCGGCCATAGCGGACCGCCGCGGGCGATCGCCGATCACGCCACCGGATCGACGCCGGTGATCTCGAATCGAACGCCGCCGTCGGTGCCATCGGCAGCGTCGGCGTCGACGACCGCGATCTCCCACCCGTGGGCGTCGACGATCCGACTGACGATGTACAGACCGTACCCGGTACTGCCGTCGTCGCTGGAGTACCCGACCTCGAACACGTCGCCTCGCGAGTCCGGGGGGATCCCCGGCCCGTCGTCGGCCACGTAGAACCCGGTCGGGAGGTCGCCGACGGTCACCGTCACCCCGTCCCCGCCGTGTTTCACCGCGTTTCCGATCAGGTTCTCGAGCACCTGTTTCAGCCGGCTCGCGTCCGCGGTCACCGTGCGCGTGGTTTCGACGGCCAGCTCCGCGTCGCCGGTGTCGAGGTGAGACCACGACTCTACCGCGGCGGTCGCCAGGTTGACCGGTTCAAAATCGGCCTCGTCGCGGCCCTCCCGCGCGAACGCGAGCGACTCCTCGAGCAGCGACAGCGCCCGATTGATCGACCTCGCGGCCGGGTCGAGGTGGTCGCTGTCGGTCTCTTCGCGCGCCAGCTCGACGCGTCCCTGGGCGACGTTGAGCGGGTTACGGAGGTCGTGAGAGATCAGCCCTGCGAACTCGTCGAGGTGTTCGTTCCGCCGCCGGAGTTCGCGCTCGCGCTCGACCCGGTCGAGCGCCGCGGCCACGCCGGTCGCCAGGATCTCGGTGAACGTCTTGTCGGTCTCGTCGAACGCGTTCGGCTCCGTGGACGAGACGATGAACACGCCGTGGTCGGCCAGCGGATACACGATCACGCTCCGACTCGGCGTCTGCTCGGCTAGGCGTTCGTGGGTGCGGATGTCGTCGATGTACCGCGGTTCCCCGCTGTCGAACGCGTTCCAGACGACCTCGTTTGCGGGGTCATCGTCGCTGCGAACGTACTCCGGGGGCTGGTCGAACTGCGTCTCGACGGAGTCGGCGCCTGCCGCCAACGCCAAGCGCCGACCGCCGTCGCAAAGGAGGTGGACCCCGCTCAGTTGTGCGCCGAGCACGCCGTTGGCTGTCTCGACGGCGACCTCGGAGATCGCGTCCCGTGTCGTTGCCTTCATCAACCGCTGCGTGCGGTGTTGCAACGCTTCGAGGATGCGCTCGCGCTCGATCCGGTGGAGCACGGCCGTGGCGTGTTCCGCGAGCGTCTTCGCCATCGAGACGTCGATATCGTCGAACGCCGCTCGCTCGGGTGCGCCGACGAGGAGCACGCCGTGGTCGCCCAGCGGGAGGACGATCTCGCTCCCGACCGGTGTCTCGGAGTTGTAGCGCTCTGACGCCGACTCGAGGTCCTCGTACACCTGCGGCTCGCCAGATTCGTACGTCCGGCCGGCCAGTCCCTCGCCCGGCGCGAACGTGGGCGGTTCGCCGACGATCGCCTCGGTCTCGTCGGTCCACGCGACCGGGACCAGCCCGCCCGTCTGTTCGTCGTAGAGGTGTACCCCGTTGTACGGGAGATCGAGGATGTCGTGCAGCGCGTCGGCGGTGATCTCGGCGACTGACTCGGGCGTTCGCGCCTCGACGAGCGCGCCGACCGTCGCGTGAAGCCCCTCGATGGCTCGCTCGCGCCGCTTCTGCTCGGCGATGTCGAGGTACCACACGTACCACCCGTCGGCGACCCCGTCGTCACCGGGGGTGGCGTCGGGGTCATCGGTATCGTCGTCGGGGTCACCGGGATCGGCGCCGGCGTCGATGTCGCGGTCGTCCCCGGCGATCTCCGCGACGTTGCCACCGCGGGGGATCGCGGTCAACAGGAACTCCCACGGGCCGTCGACCGTTTCGCGGACCACCTCTTCGACGACCAGGCCACCGGAGGCGAGGCGACGCTCGCCATCTCGGTTCGCGTCCGTCCAGTCGGGAAAGTCGATCACGTCGGCGATGTCGCGGCCGACGACCTCGTCCGCCTCGCGGCCGAATCGCCGCTCGAAGGCCGCGTTCGCGTCGATGACACGGTGTGACCCATCGTCGCTCATCTCGGCTTCGACGACCGGCATCGGCGCGTTCGCGAACAGGGCCCGCCGGCGGTCGCGCTCGGCGTTGAGCCGCCGGCGGGTGTCGAACGACCGGAGGGAGTGTGCGACGCTGTCCCCGACCGTTTCGAGCAGTTCGCGGTCGCAGCGGTCGAGCGTCCCCCCGCCCGCGGCCCGGGCGACGAGCACGCCACGACCGCCGTCGCCGGCGACAAGCGGGACCGCGGCCGTCTCTCCGCCCGCTTCGGAACCGGTAGGACCGTCGACGCGCTCCACGACGATCTGTCCGCTCTCGACGGCGCGGGTCGCGACGGCTGCGGCCGCGGACTGGCGTTCGTCTATCGCGCTCCCGGCAGCGGTGAAGTCGCCGCCGCCGTTCGGACTGGTGTCGTTGCCGCCGTTCGGGCCGGTGTCGTCGCTGGTCGCCGTCGCCCTGAAATTCAAGCCCCCCTCGTCGTCGACGCCGCCGATCCCGACGGAGCCGTACGCTCCGGACTCGGCGAGTACCGCACAGACCTGCCGTTCGGCGTCCTCCGCGGTCGTCGCGCGGACGAGCGCCTCGGTAACGTCGCTCGCGATCGCCGTGTTTCGGTCGGCCGCGGCCGCCCGGCGGTCGGCGCGGTACCGATCGACCGAGTCACGGATCCGATCCGCGAGCCGGTCGAACTGTTCGGTCCCCGACCGTTTCCGGAGGTACTCGGTGACACCCGCCGAGATCGCCTCGCTCGCGATCGCCTCGCTGCCGTCGGCCGTGTACAGGATGAACGGGAGATCCGGCCGCTCCTCGCGGACGGCTTCGAGCAGGTCGATCCCGGTCCGGTCGGGGAGCGCGTAGTCGGACACCACGCAGTTGAGACTGTCCGATTCGAGCCGATCGAGCGCCTCGTCGGCGCCGACTGCGGTCTCGACTGCCAGGCCGGCGTCAACGCGTTCGAGCCGCGTCGAGACCAGCGCCGCGTGCTCCTCGTCGCCAGCGACGAGGAGCACGCGGATCCGATCAGCCATGATAGTACGTTGCCATTCGGATACCGAAATATATGCGTTTGGTAACAGTACCGGCTGTGATTGGCACGCCGGTTCCCCTCGGGGGCTGGCGGCGGTCGGCCGCCCGCGGCTCGGCGCTCACCAGTCGTACGTCTGCCGGGAGGAGTCCCCGTTCCCGGTGAGGACCGACAGCGCCGCGGTGAACGTCACTTCGCCGTCGACGGCCGACCGTGCGAACGGCGAGTCCGGTACGGTGACCGCGAAGGGGTCGACCGCGCGGCCGGCGGCGTCCGTCAGATCTTCGTATGCGGCTGCGTGGGCCGCGGACAGGTCGACGAACGCGCTCGCCGGGCCGCCCCCGTCGACACGCGAGGCGTCCGCGTCCCCGGCGTCGGGGACGACGACCGGGCCGGGAAGCTCGGCGGCGTCGTACCGCAGGCGGATCTCGATCCGGTCGTCGCCGACGACGAACGAGACGCGACAGCCCGGAACCGTGGCCCACTCGTCCGTACGGAGCCCGTCGACCCCGTGCGTGAACGCCCGGTCGAGCGTCCGGGCGATCTCCCGTTTTCGGGCGGTCGACAGCGGCGACCGCTCGCGTGCGACGATCGGCGATCTGTCCTCGACCGGGTCCATGCGCGCCGGTGCCGGCGGCGACGGAAAACGGTTCGTTCCCGGCTATCAACGGCGAAACCGGCGTAGCTTTTTGTTCGATGGGGACCGACTGGAACCCAGGTCCCCGAGACCACGATACACGATGGAACTCGACAACTTCGTCTCCCACCACGCGCCCGGAGAAAGCGACGATCGCTTCGAACTGGAGAACAACAAGCTTCTCGACATCGATGTCGACGGCACGGTCTTGACCAAGGCCGGATCGATGATCGCCTATCAGGGCGACCTCTCGTTCACGGGGAAGTCCTCCGCCGAAGGCGGCCTGAGCGGCTTCATCAAATCGCAGGTGTCCAGTGAGGGGACGCCCGTGATGGAGGTGACTGGGACGGGCCACCTGTATGTGGCCGACCAGGAGAAGCGGATCCAGATCCTCTCGCTCGACGACGGCGAGTCCATCTCGGTGAACGGAAACGACGTCCTCGCGTTCGAGGCGTCCGTCGACTACGAGATATCGACGATCGGGAGCCTCGGTGGGGCCTCCGCGGCTGGCTTGACGAACGTGTACCTCACCGGTCCAGGGATGGTCGCGATCACCACCCACGGCGACCCGCTCGTGCTCGAACCGCCGGTGAAGACCGACCCCGACGCCACGGTCGCGTGGTCGGCGGGCCTCTCGCCGAGCATCAAGACGAACCGGAGCCTGAGCGACGCGATCGGTCAGTCCTCCGGCGAGACGTACCAGATGGAGTTCGCCGGCGACGCCGGATTCGTCGTCGTACAGCCGTTCGAGGAGCGGCCACAGCAGGGCTGACCGCATCGCCGACTACCGGCGGGAACGGTCGACGGAGCCGGATTGATACCGATCGCGTCCCTTCGGTCGGTGGATGGGATATCTACCCGACCTCGACCCGCGGATCCTCTCGCTCGCGCTGGCGCGGATGGTCGACGCGATCGCGAACTCGTTTCTCGTGGTGGTGCTTCCGCTGTACATCGGGAGCCAGGCGGTCGCGCTCCCCGCGTTCGTCGGCTCGACCGTGTCGGTCGTCGGCGTCCCGGTCTCGGTGTCGACCGAGCTGCTGATCGGGATCGTCCTCTCGCTGTTCGGGTTCCTCAACAGCCTGGGACAGCCGTTCACCGGCGCGCTCTCGGACCGGACCGGCCGGCGGCGGGCGTTTCTCCTCTTCGGCCTCGCGCTCGTCGCCGTCGGCAGCGCGGGGTACGTGTTCCTCACCGACTACGTCGCGGTGCTGGCGATGCGGGCGCTCCAGGGTGTCGGCGCGGCGTTCACCGTCCCGGTGACGGTCGCGCTCGTCAACGAGCTCTCCCCGTCCGACGAGCGGGGGAGCAACTTCGGGCTGTTCAACACCTTCCGGCTGCTCGGGTTCGGGACCGGCCCGATCGTCGCCGGCGTCGTCGTCGCCGGCGGCCCCTACCGGCTCGCAGGCGAACTCGTCTCCGGGTTCGAGGCGGCGTTTCTGAGCGCCGTCGCGGGCGCCGTGATCGCGTTCGCGCTGATCGGCGTCCTCATCGAGGACCCGGAGCGGGCGGAGGGCACCGCCGCCGAGGACATCTCGATCCGGGTGCGCGGCGAGCGCGGCGGCCTCGATCCGGTGTTCGCCCTCGGGGTCGCGACGGTCGTGATGGCGCTCAGTATCGCCATCTACGCGCCGCTGGGGAACGTGATCAACGAGCGGCTGGGCCAGGGGAGCTTCCTGTTCTCGGTGCAGTTCGGCGCGACCGTCCTCGCGAACGTCGTCTTTCAGCTGCCGCTGGGTCGCCTCAGCGACCGATACGGACGGCGACCGTTCCTGGTCGCCGGCTTCGTCCTCCTGATCCCGACGACGCTGGTACAGGGGTTCCTCACCTCCTCGACGCCGATGATCGCCGCCAGGTTCCTGCAGGGGGTCGCCGTCGCGGCCGTGTTCGCCCCGTCGCTCGCGCTCGCGGGCGATTTGGCGAAGGAGGGCACCTCGGGGTCGACGCTGTCGCTTTTGACGATGGGGTTCGGGCTGGGCGTCGCGTTCGGAACGCTCCTGTCGGGGTTCCTCGTCGGGTTCGGCTTCGCTGTCCCGTTCGTCGTCGCCACCGCCGGCGGAGTCGTCGGGCTGGCCCTGGTCGTGACGCAGGTGACCGAGCCGTCGCCCGGGGCCCCCGGAGGGGCGCCCGCCGACGACTGACCCGACGGAGCCGTCGTGGGAGACGGACGCGGTCGACGGCAGCGCCGAGCACGTCTCGAACGGCTCGGCCGGCGGCCGGCGGCCGCGCTGATCGAGTCGGCGTGCGTCACCGTTTCCTTCGGAGGTCCTCCGACCGGAGCTCCCCTTTCGCGTGCCAGGTGCGGGGTCGGCAGGCGATCGCGATCGCGACGGCGTAGAAAACGCCGACGACCGCGACGACGACCGACCCGGGGATCATGCCGATCGCCGCCGTCGCCAGCCACGGATCCGTCGAGAACGCCGTGATCCGGATGAGCCACGCGGCCAACAGGACGGCGAACAGCGGGAGGTACACCCGGTGGAGCCGGTGGGCGATCGCCTCCTCGGTGGTGATCTTCAGCGTCGGCGTTCGGTAGTCCTCGCCGAGACGCTCGCGCCAGTGCTCGTCGACGAGCCCGCCTTCGGGGTCGAGCCCGTACGCCCAGACGTTCTCCTGCATCGTGCGGACGCGCGTGCGCCAGATATCGTATCCCCGGTAGCGACGCGACTCGATGACGAGGAACACCGACAGCGTCGCGACGCCGACGAGGATGATGTAATGCGGGTTGTCCGGGCTGGTGAACGCCCACGTGAGCAACGCCGCGATGACGATGACCGCCCAGTTCGTGGTCCGGTCGAGGCGCTCGCGCCACAGTTTCATGCGGTGGATCTCCCCGCGGTACAGGTGTGCCATCGCCGAGCTTGGCCCCATCTCCTCGTCCAGTAGCCCTTCGCCGACGTGCACCGGCGCCTCCTCGACTGACTCGCCGTCCGCGCCTGACTCGCCACCAGCGGGCTCGTCTCCGAGGCCGTCAGCCGTCATCGACTCCCGCTCCGCGTCGACGATGGCGACGCGGTGGCCGAGCGTCGGCGACCAGTCGCCGCGGCCGGGCCGCCGTCCACTTGTTCACCATTGGTCTGTGACACACCGCCCAATACTCCGCTGGCGTTTTTAGAGGTTGTGTCTGCCGAAGCGGCCCGCACGCGCTCGTTGCTCGCTGTTCTCGGTCGCGACGCGCATCGGTACACGCGGAGCGGCTGTCCGCTGGCGATCACCAGAGAGTCGCCGGGCCGTCCGCCAGGTTACTCCCGTCGAGGGGGCGGGACTCCGCCCAAACGGGATTGTATGCCGCACACACAATCCTTATGACGGCGGAGATCGTACGTCTCATCGTACAAATGCCCGATTCGATGTCCGAGCAACTCCAGCGGGACATGGAGTGCGAGGGGCTGCTGGAGTGCTTCCACGGCCTGAAGCAGCTCGACAAGGACTGCTTTCAGGCGCTGGTGTCGGCCGACTCCCCGCTCACGATCGACGAGATCGCAGCGCGCGTCGACCGCGAGCGCTCGACGGCCTACCGCGCGGTCCAGCGGCTCCTGAGCGCGGGGTTCATCCAAAAAGAGCAGATCAACTACGATCAGGGCGGATACTACCACGTCTACAGCCCGACGGACCCCTCTCAGATCGCCGACGACATGCAGCGCATGCTCAACGACTGGTACGCGAAGATGGGGCAGCTCATCGGCGAGTTCGAAACCAAGTACGAGCAGCCAGAGCGCGTCGGCGCCGAGAACTGACCGAGTTACCCGCGGATCGGCGGTCGTTCGAGCGGGACAGATCGCGTGATCGCCTCCTCACCGTCCCGCAGTAGCACGATATCGACCGCGACGGGCATCGAGCCCGCCGGGAGATCCCACGCGCCCGTCACCTCGCCGGTTTCGCCGGCCGGGATCGACCCCGTCGCCGAGACGCTCGCTAAGGTCGTTCCGTCGCGGAGCGTGACGCCGGTGAGGCGGAGTTCGACCGACTCGTCGGTCGTGTTCTTGACGGTCACCCGGAGCACGTAGGTCCGCGAGTCGGCCGACTGCCCCCGCACTTCCGAGACCGCGATCGTCTCGGTCGGCGGCGCGTCCTGCAGGAGTTCGTCGCCGACGCCGACTCCACTCGCTCGGGGCGTGGCCGACTCGGTCACCGTTCCGTCTCCGTCTCCGCCGCCGGCATCGTCAGAGCCGTCGTCGCCGCCGAGGAGCGTGTCACCGATCAGTCCCCCGAAGGTGAGCGCCTCGACGATCACGGGGACCGTGAAAGCGAGCACGGCTATCCACCGGATCAGCCGCCTGCGGTCGAGGCCGTCGTCCGAGTCGGCCAGATCCGTCGCGGCCGACTCCGTCGCGGGCGGGTCCGTCGCGGCCGAGTCATCGGCCGCGGTCACGTCGTCCGTGTCAGTGTTGTCGGTGGGGGTCATCGAATCGAGAGATCCGCGTGAAAGCCGCAGCCGCACGAGCCATGCGATGCGGCGTTACACCGGCACCGGAAGGCTCCCCGGAGTGAACAGCCCGTCGGCGACCATGTCGAACAGCGGGAGGCCGTACGCCAGCGCGACGAGCACGATCGCGACGGCAGCCCACAGCTTCAGGTTGTCGAGCACCTGCGGGGAGTCCTCGGCTCCCGACATCGGCTCCGGGAGGAAGCCGTTGACGCGAAGCTGGCTGTTCGGTCTCCCGAGCGTCCAGGTGGCCAGCATGACCGCGAGGAACATCGCGGCCCCGATGAACAGCAGCGTGCCGCCGATCGCGATCTGGACGCGCATCTCGGCGACGCTGCCCACGACCGCCTGGAAGCTGAACTGGTCGTACTGCGGTTCCGCCGTCCGCCGGGGAATGCCGGCGAGTCCGGCGCGGTGCATCGCGTTCGACATGAGCACCATCCCGACGAACCACACGTACGGCTGCAGCGAGGCGACGCCGTACAGCTGGAGCCGCTTGCCGGTCACCTGCGGGACGAGCCAGTAGGAGACCGCCATCAGCGTGAGCGCGAACGCCGTCCCGACGGTGAGGTGGAAGTGCCCGGGCACCCACAGCGTGTTGTGGATGAGGTAGTTGATGTTCATCCCGGCGTTGATCATGCCCGAGAAGCCGCCCGCCGCGAACATGATGCCTGAGAGGGCGATGCCCGCGAACGCCGGCTTCTCCCACGGCAGCGCCTTCAGCCAGCCGAGGTAGCCGGTGCCGCCGCGCTGGCGGGCGCCGTGCTCCATACTGGCGACGACGGTGAACAGCGTCAACAGCGACGGCAGCAACAGGAAGAACGTGTTCGTCATCGCGACGAACTTGTACCCCGAGGCGATCCCGGGGTCGGTGTACTGGTGATGGAAGCCGACCGGCGTCGAGAGGATGAGGAACAGCACGAACACCACACGCGCGAGCGGGTCGCTGAACAGGCGGCCGCCCGACAGCTTCGGCAACACGGTGTACCAGATCACGTACGCCGGCAGCAGCCAAAAGTACACGACTGGGTGGCCGAAGTACCAGAACAGCGTCCGCGTGAGCAGCGGGTCGACCTGCTGGATCAGGCCGAGCGACCACGGGATGAGGAAGACGACGACCTCGACGGCGACGCCAAGCGTCGAGATGTACCACATCAGCATCGTCGTCAGCACCATGAACGACTGCAGCGGGATGCGCGCGTCGGGGTGCTCCGAGCGCCACTCGCGGAACTGGAGGAAGTAACTCGCGCCGGCGAGCCACGAGCCCACGATGAGCAGCGCCGCGCCGACGTAGAACAGCGGGTGCGCCTTCAGCGGCGCGTAGAAGGTGAACAGCACGTCCGCGCTCGCCGGGATCGAATCGAACAGCCCAGCGACGATGGTTCCGGCGGCGAGCAGCGTACCGAGCGTCATCGTCCCGAGCCACGCGGCGGTCAGCGTGGAACTGGGCGGCGATATCCCGAGGCTCCGCGTGTTCGCCCACTGGAACAAGCCCGCGATCCCGAACGTGGTGAACACCAGCGCCATGAGCACGCCGTGACCGGTCAGGAGCGTGTAGTAGTCCGACGACGGGATGATCCGCAGGACGTTCGTCCGGTGGAGCGCCTGGATCAGTCCGAACAGAGCGCCGCCCGCGAAGGCGACGAACGAGATCCCCAGGCAGATCCGGACGATCCGCGCGGCGTCGGGATACCGGTCGACGAACGCACGGCGGTGCCGCGTGCCGTCCTCGGTCTCGACGTACTCCTCCTCGCTGTGCGTGATCGCGTCGTCTGGGTGTCCAGTTGCCATCAGTTCTCACCACCGGCGGTCGCGTTGAACTGCGACTGCGGCACGACGTGGAGCTGCCCGGCCATCGTGTGGTGGCCGCTCCCGCAGTACTCGTGACAGACGATGCCGTACTCCCCGGTCTCCTCGAACGTCACGTCGAACCGTGCGATCTGACCGGGAATGACCATCGTGTTGACGTTCGTCCCGGCGAGGTAGAAGCCGTGCGTCACGTCGGCCGAGGTGACGTGGAAAGTAACCTCCTCGCCGACCGGGACTTCAATCGGCTGTGCGGTCCCGGGGTTGAACAGGTACTGCCGGGCGACGACGTACACCTCGACGCCCTCGCCGTCGCTCGACGCGTAGACGCCGGGCGCGCGGAAGTTGTCGGCCCGTTCGAAGTTCCCGTTCGCGACGACGGTCGAGTCGATGGTGCCGCCGTCGTCGCCGACCATGGCGACGCCGGGACCGATCGCGCCGTAGACGATGGTCCCCATGAACGCAACGATCAGGACAAGCGATGCGCCGAACCAGAGCTTCTCGAATCTGTGAACGTGCATTGAATCACCCAGTGATAGTCGGACCGCCGATGTACTCGACGAAGTACATGAAGACCCACAGCGCCGAGATCAACACGAAGTAGCCGAAGACGAGCGCAGCCGTCCCGACGGGGTCGTACTCCTCGCCGAGCTCCACCTCGGCGTCGTCCTCGACCGCTTCGACCGGACTGTCTCGGACGTACGCCTCCTCGGCGGCCGCGTGGTCCCGGTAGGCGGTGTACGCCTCGCTTCCGAGAACGGCCGTGACGGCCAGCCCGACCGTCCCCCCGAACACGACCGCGAGCCATCCGGTGAAGTCGTCCGGGACCAGCAGCGAGAGTCCACCGCCGGAATCGGCGGCCGCTCCCCCGCCGTCGCCGCCCGACCCCGAGCCGCCGCTCGAGCCGCCGACGTTGCCGACGACGATCGCGCCCTTCATGCCGAGCGCCTTGTGCGGCTGACAGAAGTACTTCGAGACTCCCTCGCTCTCGAAGGTGTGACTGAAGGAGTGACCGGCTTCGGCGACGAGTTCCGAGCTGTATGAGCCGTCCTGGGCGACCACGTTGTGTGACCCGCCCTGGCCGGTCCACTGCCAGACGACCGTGGTGCCGGGGTCGACGCGAACGGACGCGGGGCCGAACCCGTAGGGGCCGCCGCCGTTCTCGACGCCGACCTCGACGGTCACCTCCGACTGTCCGCGCTTGTCGACCGTCCCCGAGTAGTTGGAGACGCCCTCGAACCAGCCGCCGAAGTCGGGTTCGGACACGGACCCGCCGCCCGAACCGCCACTCCCGCCGACGACGATCGCGCCCTTCATGCCGATCGCCTTGTGCGGCTGACAAAAATACTTGGACACCCCCTCACTCTCGAAGGTGTGACTGAAGGTGCGGCCGGCGTCCGCGACCAACTCCGATTCGTACGAGCCGTCCTGTGCGACCACGTTGTGTGACCCGCCTTGGCCGGTCCACTGCCAAACGACCGTGGTTCCGGAGTCGACCCGGACCGCCGGCGGACCGAAGCCGTACGGGCCGCCGCCGTTCTCGACGCCGACCTCGACGGTCACTTCGGACTGTCCCGTCCGGTCGACGACGCCGTCGTAGTTCGAGACGCCGTCAAACCACCCGCCGAAGTCAGTCCCGGACTGGGCCGCAGCGGGGGCGGCGGCGCCCAGGAACGCTCCGCTCGCAACTGCAGCGCCGGCGGCCAGTACCCGCCGCCGGGTCGCGTCGGGAGACCTGTCTCGTATCCGTCCCATGTTCGGCGGTTGCCCCACGAGGCGTTAGTAAAGACAACTGCTTCTCAGAATCTGGGAACCGCCTGGCCCGAATATACTCCCGACAGGAACATTCTGGATACGGATATGACCCCACGAACGTTGGTCGCGATAACGATCGGCGCGCTCGCCCCGGTGTGGGCGTACGCGATGCTCGTGCACGGGGGAGCGTACGTCGCGCTCGCCTCGTCCGTGTGCGTCCTCCTCGTCGCCTGGACACTGTACACCGTGTTCGGCCCGCACGACGAATCGGCCACCGAGCGAGCGGACGCCGGCGCTCGGTGATGCCGTGAGATGACCGCAGCACTGGGCGCGGTCGAACTCGGGGCGTTCTTCCTCGTCGGGCTGCTCGGCGGCGCGCACTGTCTCGGGATGTGCGGGCCGCTCGTGACCGCCTACGCCGGCCACGCGAGCGACGGCGCCGGCCGCGTGACGCTGCGCGACGTTCGCCAGCAGGGGCTGCTCACGCTCGGGCGCGTCGGGACGTATGCGCTCGTCGGTGCCGTCCTCGGCGCGCTCGGCGGCGCCGCGATCGCCGGCGGAAGCCTATTCGCGGGCGCTGACGTGGTCCGCGGCGTCGCCGGCGTCGCGGCGGGAGCCGTCGTCCTGGTGGTGGGCGCCGGCTACCTCCGCGGCCGACCGCTCGACCCCGGTCGGATCCCGATCCCCGGCGTCTCGTCGGCGTTCGCCCGCGTCGCGCGGGTCGCCGGCGAGCGAGCCGAGGCGTGGGCGGACGGTCCGAAGGTGGCGCTGCTCGGCGCCGTCCACGCGCTGTTGCCGTGTCCCCTGCTGTACCCGGCGTACCTCTACGCGTTCGCGCGCGGGTCGCCGACGGCCGGCGCGCTCGCGCTCGGCGCGCTCGGCGTCGGCACGGCCCCCGCGATGGTCGGGTACGCGACCGTCCTCGGGGCCGTGCCGGCGTCGACCCGCGACCGCGTCCACCGGGCGCTCGGCGCCGCGTTCCTGCTGCTCGGGCTGTTCCCCCTCCTCCACGGGCTCGGCCTCCTCGGGGTTCCCGTCCCGATGATCCACCTGCCGCACTACGCCGAGGTGCCGTCACCGTGAGCGACGAGCCGGGGGGACGGGGCGGCTGCACGCTGTGCGGCCTGTCGACGCCGGAGCCGGCCGTCACCGACGACGGCGTCAAGGGCGAGTTCTGCTGTCGGGGATGTCTCGAGGTCGCGCGCACGCTCGACGACCCGGCCGCCGTCGACGCGGGTGACGTGCGGGCGGCGGTTCGGGACGGAGCCGGCGGCGATGGCGGTGACGCTCTCGGCGGCGCCGACGCGGCCGTTCCAGAGGACGCTGAGACGGCGTACCTCCACGTCGACGGCATGCACTGTGCGAGCTGCGAGGCGTTCTTGGAGGGTCGGGCCGGCGGCGTCGACGGCGTCGCCGCGGCTGACGCGAACTTCCCCGCGGACGCGATGCGCGTCCGGTACGACCCGGAACGGACCGACCCCGGCGCCGTCGCCGACGCGGTCGCGGGCGTCGGCTACGCGGCGGCGCCGACGACCGACGGCGAGGGCGTTGGCGACGACGACGAGACGATCGGACGACTGCTCGTCGGCGGCTTCTTCGGGATGATGGCGATGCTGTGGTACGTCCTGTTCCTGTACCCGACGTACTTCGGGCTGCCGCCGGAGGCGCTGCTGTTCGGCCTGCGGGGCGGCGCCGGCTCGTTCCTCCTCGCGAACGTCTGGGTGTCGGCGACGGTCGTGCTGGGCTACACCGGCGCGCCGCTGCTCCGGGGGGCGTACGTCGCCGTCCGGACCCGCCAGCCGAACATGGACCTGCTCGTCGCGCTCGCGGCGACCACCGCGTACCTCTACAGCACGCTGGGGATCCTGCTCGGGCGCGTCGAGGTGTACTTCGACGTGACTATCGTCGTGGTCGTGGCCGTCACCGTCGGCACCTACTACGAGGAGCGCGTCAAGCGCCGCGCCGTCGGCGAACTGACGGACCTCACCCGCGACCGCGTCGCCGAGGCCCGCCTCGTCACCCCGGACGGCACCGAGATCGTGCCCGTCGAGGCGGTCGAGGGGGGCGACAGGGTGGTCGTCCGCTCCGGCGAGCGCGTCCCCGTCGACGGGACGGTCCGGGAGGGGACCGCAGCCGTCGACGAGTCGCTCGTCACCGGTGAGTCGCTGCCCGTCCGCAGGGGTCCGGGCGCGACCGTCCGCGGCGGGACGGTCGTCTCTGACGGCCGCCTCGCCGTCGAGGCCGACGACGGCGGAGCGCGGACCCTCGACCGCGTCGTCTCGCTGCTGTGGGACGTGCGCGGCGAGGGCGCCCCCCAGCGGTTGGCCGACGCGCTGGCGACGGTCTTCGTTCCGGTCGTGCTCGTGCTCGGGACGCTCGCGTTCGCCGTCCACCTCGCGCTCGGGACGCCGCCCACGGCGGCGCTGCTCACCGGGCTGGCGGTGCTTGTCGTCTCGTGCCCGTGCGCGCTCGGGCTGGCGACGCCGCTCGCGATCGCCGCCGGGACGCGCTCGCTGCTCGCCGACGGCGTCGTGTTGACCGACGGGAGCGCCGTCGAGACGGCCGACGACGTGGACGTCGTCGCGCTGGACAAGACGGGGACCCTGACGACCGGTGAGATGGCGCTCAGGGAGGCGCTCCCCGCCCAGGAGACGAGCCGCGACGAGCTGCTCGGGCGCGCCGCGGCCGTCGAGGCGCGCTCGGACCACCCGGTCGCCGCCGCGATCGTCGACGCTGCGACCCGTCGGTCGGATCCCCCCGAGTTCGGACCGGACTCCTCGGTCGAGGGGTTCGAGACGCACCCCGGCCGCGGCGTCTCCGGCCGCGTTGACGGCGGCGCCCGCGTCACCGTCGGCGGGGAGTCGCTGTTCACGAACGATGGCATCGACGTGCCGGCGGCTATGCGGGAGCGATACGCCGCCGCCGAGGCGGCCGGCCACCTCGCCGCGTGCGTCGGCTGGGGCGGCGCGGTCCGCGGCGTGCTCGTCGCGCGCGACGACCCACGCCCCGGCTGGCGCGCGGCGGTCGCGGCGCTCGGCGAGGACCGCCGCGTCGTCGTCCTCACCGGCGACGAGGGGCCGGCGGCCGACCGCCTCCGCGACGCCGACGGCGTCGACGAGGTGTACGCCGGGCTCCCGCCCGAGGCGAAGACCGAGACGGTCCGCCGGCTCCGCGAATCTGGCACGGTCGCCATGGTCGGCGACGGGAGCAACGACGCGCCCGCGCTCGCGGCCGCCGACCTCGGGGTCGCGGTGGCGTCGGGGACCGAGCTGGCGGCCGACGCCGCGGACGCCGTGCTCGTGGGCCGGGACCTCGCCGCGGTCGACCGCGCGCTCGACACGCTCGCGGCGACCCGGCGGCGCGTCCGAGAGAACCTCGCGTGGGCGTTCCTCTACAACGCGATCGCCGTCCCGGCGGCGGTGCTTGGCGTGGTCACCCCGCTTCTGGCGGCCGTGGCGATGGCCGCCTCCAGCCTGCTTGTCGTCGGGAACTCCGCGCGCTCGATCGGGCCGGACCCCGAACGCAGACCTGACGCGGGCGAACCCGACGAGACCAGTTCGTCGGGCGACGGGGACACCCCGCCGAGGATCGGCGACTCGGACCCCGACGCGCGAGACGCCGGCCGGCGGCGAGCGTCCGTCGCCGACGGCGGTCCGAGCGACCCGGGCGACGGCGACGCCCGCGAGGGAGGGGCGCGAGCGTGAACCGGCTCCCGACGCGGTTCACGGTCGATCCGCCCGCGGCGTACGCCAGGACCGCGGTGTTCGCCCTGGGCGCGCAGTCGGCGCTCGCGCTCGCGTACCTCGTCGCGACGGACGCGGGGCTCGCGGCGCCGCGGACGCTCGCGATCCCGTTCGTCTGGATCACCGTCGCCGCCGTGGGCGTCCGCCACGCCGACCGACCGGCCTCCAGCCGAAGCGTTCTCGCGCTGGCCGGCCTCGTCGGCGCCGGCTACGCGATCGTCCTCGGGTGGTTCACCGGAACGGTCGGGCTCTCCTCGGGCGCGGCCGCGGGGCTCGATGTCGTGTTGCTCCCGCCGTGGTGGGGGCCGATGGTGCGCTTCGACGGCGCCGTCGTCTCGCTGTTCCTGTTTCCCTACCGGGTGGTCGGCTACGCGGCGCTGGCGTACCTGGTCTCGCTGGCCGTCCGCGACGTCGCCGCGTACGGCGCCTCCGCGGGCGTTGGGGGGGTGATCGCGCTCGGGTCCTGCGCCAGTTGCGCGCTCCCGGTCGTCGCCGCGGTCGCCAGCGCCGTCGGCGGCGCCGGCGTCGGCCTCGGGGCGGCGCCGGCCGCCGCGGGCGGAACGTACCTGATCGCCACGGTCGCGTACGTCCTCTCGGTCGCCGTCCTGACCGTCCGACCGTCCGCCGCGGGATAGCGCGGCGGAGCCTATTTGTCAATCAGAGGCGATGTGACCGACGGAACAATGAACGGGATCGACGGCGGGGTCGCGGTTGTCACGGGTGCGGCAGCGGGGATCGGGCGGGCGAGCGCGCGTCGGTTCGCGTCGGAGGGCGCGAGCGTGGTCGTCGCGGACATCGACGCGGACGACCTCGCGGAGACCGTGGACCTGATCGAAGCGGACGGGGGCGAGGCCACCGCCGTCGAGACGGACGTGAGCGACGACGACGACGTCGCGGCGCTCGTCGAGTCGACGATCGACACCTACGGCGTACCCGACTTCGCGTGCAACAACGCCGGGATCGAGGGCAGCAGCGCGCCGCTTTCCGACCAGTCGCTCGACGACTACAAGCGGGTGATCGACGTGAATCAGACCGGCGTGTGGAACTGCCTGACCGAGGAACTCGCCGTGATGGCGGACAACGGCGGGGGCGCGATCGTCAACATGTCCTCGATCGCTGGGCTCAGCGCGGCCGGCGGCGGTCCCTACGTCGCGAGCAAACACGGGGTCGTCGGCCTCACGCGCGTCGCCGCCGCCGAGTACGGCCCCGCGGGCGTTCGCGTCAACGCGGTCTGTCCGGGCGTCATCGACACCGAGATGATCGACCGGGCGAGCGAGGAGATGGGCGAGGAGGGGATCGACCAGATCGTCCGAGCGAAGCCGCTGCGTCGGATGGGCGACCCCGACGAGGTGGCCGCCGCCGTCGTGTGGCTCTGTTCGGAGGAGTCGTCGTTCGTCACGGGCCACCCGCTCGTCGTCGACGGCGGGTACGTGGCCTGACCGCGACCGCCGACGGGCACCGGGAACCGATCGAGCGACACAACTGAGTCCCCCCGCCGCGACGATCGCGTATGCTCGTTCGGGACCTCATGACGCGGGAGGTCGTCACCTGCGACGCCGGCGCGACCGTTCACACGGCCGCAGCGCGCATGCTCGACGCCGACATCGGGAGCGTGCTGATCACGAAGGACGGCACCCCGCTGGCGATCCTCACCGAGACGGACGTCCTCCGTGCGGGCGTCATCACCGGCCGGCCGCTCGGCGACGTTCCGGTCGACAAGGCCGCGAGCCATCCGCTGAAGACGATCGGCGCCGACGCCACGGTCAGGTCGGCGGTCGAACAGATGAACGACGGCGGGATCAAGAAGCTCCCCGTCGTCGAGGACACCGAACTCGTCGGGATCGTGACTCACGGCGACATCGTCGCCCACTACAGCGACTTCGTCAAGGAGGCCCACCGACTGGACGCCACCGCCAGCGAGTGGGAGTCCGATAGGGACCGACCGTAGGTCGGCCCGACGGCCGGCCTCCCCGCGGGTCGGAGCCGGCTACGCAGGGAGTCGAACGACCTCTCCGGTCTCGGCCGACTCGTAGATCGCCTCCAGCGCGCGCGAGTCGGTCAGCGCGTGACGCCCGTCGGGGTGCACGGGCGTGTCCGTCAGCAGGTGGTGGCCGAAGTACGCGAACTCCTCCTCCAGTTGGTGGACGGGGTCGACTTCCACGTCCATCCGGACGCCGCCGCGTTCGACCGCCAGTTCGCGCTCCTCGCGCTCGTAGAACGCCGGGTCGAGGACCAGCCGCCCCTCCGTCCCCGTGATCTCTAGGCGGCTCGCGTGGGCCGCGTTCTGGCTGACGGTGCACATCGCCGCGACGCCGTCGGGGAACTCCAGCCGGAAGTCGGCGTGCTCGTCGACGCCTGCGAACGCTTCGTGCTCGGTGCGAGTGGTGCCTGAGACCGCGACCGGGTCGTCGTCGAGGACAAATCGCGTCGTGTTGAGCGGGTAGATGCCGATGTCCATGAGGGCACAGCCACCCGAGAGCTCCGGGTCGAGGCGCCACTGATCCGGGTCTCCGGTGAGTTCGCCGAGCATCGTCTGGGACATCGTCGCGTGCACGTGGGCCGGGTCGCCGACGAAGCCCGCGTCGAGGAGGTCCCGCAACCGCCTGACGACGGGGTCCGTCTGCATCCGGTAGCCGACCATCAGGGGAACACCCGCGTCCTCGCACGCCTCGATTAGGCGCTCGGCACGGTCGGTCGACGCTTCCACAGGCTTCTCGCACAGCACCGCCGTCCCCTGCTCGGCCGCCGCCTCCACGTACGGCAGGTGCGTCGCGTTCGGCGTCGCGACGTACGCCGCGTCGTACTCGTCGGCGACCTCGCCCGCGCAGAACGCCTCGGGGTCGACGCCGGTCAGGTCGGTTCCGGACGCGACCGACTCGATCGCGTCCGGGTCGATGTCGGTGACGACGGTCGCCTCGGTGAACGCCGAGCGCTCGATGCCGGGGAGCGCCCACTCCCTCGTGAACCAGCCGAGGCCGACCAGCGCGATGCGGATCGGGTCGTCGACCGCGGCCGGGTCGAGCGTCTGCCAGTCACGGCGTGCGAAGTCGTCTATGTAGTCGCCGAGTCGCAGATCCATGGTGTCGAGTGGTTTCCGCCGCCCCCGATAAGTCCGCCGGAGACGACGGGAGCGGCGCGCTTCCGGCCCCTCTCGGCCCGAACTGTTCAGTCGGTGGTCGGGGCATCCCGTTCGACCAGGCCCGCGACCTCGGCGCGGATCGCGTGCCGCTTGAGCAGGAGGAAGCCGAGGAAGATGAGCAGGAAGCCGACGCCCGTTGGGGCCGTCGGGACCTCGTCGAGGAGCGCCCACCCCGCCAGCGCCGCGAACACCGGCGCGACGTAGCTCACGAGGTTGATCTCGACTGGCCCGAGCCGGTCAAGCAGCTCAAAGTAGATGAGGAAGCCGACGGCGCTGGCGGCCAGCGAGAGGTACGCGAGCGCGGCAATCGACTCCCGATTGAGGACCACGCTCCCGAGCGACTCGCCGAGCGCGAGCGAGACGGCGTGCATGATCGCCGCGCCGCCGATCATCGACCACGCTTCCATCGTCGCGATCGGGAGGTCGGAGCCGACGCGGCGCGTCAGGACGCTCCCGAGGGCGAACGCCGCCGCGGCGCCGAGGATGAGCAGCTTCGGGATGGTGCCGCCCGCGAGGAGGTTCGACGGATCGAGCTCGGAGAGGACCGCCACGCCGACGAGGGCGAGGACCATGCCGACGATCCCGACCGCCGTCAGCCGCTCGCTCGGGAGCAGCACCCGCGCGAACCCGGTCGTGAGCACCGGGCTGAGGCTCACGACGACTGCCGCGGCCGCGCTCGTCACCCGCGGGTCGAGCTCGCCGACGAACAGCAGCGCGTGATACGCCGCGATGAGCAGTACCGCGCCGATCGCCACCTCGGTCCACTCTGCCCGGTCGCGAGGTAGCGGCACGTCCGTGACGTACAGGGCGTACGCGAGCATCACGACCCCGGCGATGTCGTAGCGAAGCGCAGCGAACAGCACCGGCGGAAAGAACGCCAAGCCCGCCTTGATCGCCATGAACGCCGAACCCCAGATCGCCGCCAGCACGAGAAACAGCCCCAGCGATCGATACCGTGTCACGGTCGGAGTCCGTCGCCGGCGCGTCTGAACCTTTCGTCTCGCGCGTCCGCCTTCCGTCGGTACCGTCGGCACTGCCACTCCTACTCCTACCTATCGCCGCCAGCGGCCCGGGTCACCGGGATCGACTTATGCCGGTGGCGACGACACAGCAACCAGTGACACAGCGCCGCTTCGCCGTCCCCGACGCGCCTGCCCCAGAGTATGAGTTGTCCGCCGACGACGCCGTCCACTACGAGTGGGACGCCGCGATCGATCCCGCGCTCACCGTTGAGCCGGGGAGCGTCGTCCGCTTCGACTGCCGCGACGCCTACGACGGCCAGGTCGACCCGCCTGCGACCGTCGAGCAACTGCTCGCCGTCGACGCGGACGGCCACCCGCTCACCGGCCCCGTCGCCGTCGAGGGGGTCGAGCCGGGCGACACGCTCGCGGTCGACCTGCTCGCGGTCGAGCACCGCGGCTGGGGCGTCACCGCGGTCTCCCCGGGCGAGCGCGAGGGCGGCCTGCTCCCCGAGGAGTTCCGCGAGCCGCACGTCAGGCAGTGGGACCTCGACGCCCGCTGCGACGGGACGCCGGTAGCCACGTTCGCCGACGACGGCGCGCCGGACGTGGCGGTGCCGCTGGCGCCGTTCCCGGGCAACCTCGGCGTCGCTCCCGGCGACGTGGGACCGCACTCGACGATGCCGCCGCGTCGGGTCGGCGGCAACATGGACGTGAAGCACCTGACCGTCGGCTCGCGGCTGTACCTGCCCGTCGAGGCGGCCGGCGCGCTGTTCTCGATCGGCGACTGCCACGCCGCGCAGGGCGACGGTGAGGTGTGTCTCACGGGCATCGAGGCGCCGATGGCCGTCACCGCCCGCCTCGACCTCGTCGACGACACTCCCGGCGGCGACCCCGCCGTCGACGGGCCGCAGTTCGAGACGGACGGCCCGTTCACCCCGACCGGGCGCGACGAACGGATGTACGCGACGACCGGCATCGAGCCGGATCTGATGGACGCGGCGAAGGCCGCGATCAGCGACATGGTCGCCCACCTCCACGAGCAGCGCGGGTTCTCCCGCCCGGACGCGTACGTGCTGTGCTCGGCGGCGGTCGACCTGAAGATCAGTCAGGTCGTCGACGCGCCGAACTGGACCGTCTCGGCGTACCTGCCGGAGTCGGTGCTCTCTGGGGCCGACGACGTGGGAGCGGAATCACCCGCCGGCGACGGGGAGGAACGCGAATGAGCGATTCCGGCCGCGGGAGCCGGTCTCGGTTCGGCTTTCAGTTGTACAGCCTCCGCGATATCGACGACCCCCTCGCCGCGGTCGTCGACCGCGTCGGCGACGCCGGTATCGAGGGGGTGGAGTTCGCGCGGGTGGACGCCGAGGGGGTCGCCGGCGAGGACGCCGACGCCGTCCGTGAGGCGCTCGACGCCGCGAGCGTGTCGGCCGCGGCCGCACACGCCGATATGGAGACGATCGAGGCGGATCCCGCGGGGGTCGCGGCGACGTGCCGGACGCTCGGCTGTGATCGCATTGTCGTCCCGTGGCTCGACCCGGACCACTTCCGGTCTGCTGCGGCGGTTCGGCAGACCGCGGACCGGCTCGCTGCGGCCGCCGACGCCGTGTCCGAACACAGCCTCGACCTCCACTACCACAACCACGATCAAGAGTTCGCCCGCGTCGACGGCGAGTACGTCCTCGATCGCCTGCTGGCGGCGGCCGACGGCGTCTGCTTCGAACTGGACCTCGGATGGGCCGGCGCCGCGGGGGCCGACCCCCTGGCGCTGCTCGCGCGGTACGCCGACCGCGTCGACCTCGTCCACCTCAAAGACTACGACGGCGAGTCGGGGACGACGGCCGCACTCGGGGAGGGCGACCTCGACCTGTCGGCCGTCGCTTGCGCCGCCCGCGAGCACGGCGTGGACTGGGTGATATCCGAGGCCGAGGGCGGCGCGGACACGTACGCGACGCTCGATGCGGCCGCGGAGACCGGCGCGAGGTACTTCAGCGGGTTCGACGGGGTCGACGGCGATCGGTGACTCGGGGCGGCGTCCGAGTCGGACCTGCGGGACCGCGGCGAGCGGCACTCGTTGCACGCCCGGGGCACCTGACCCGTCCGACAGCGTGGGTGTCCGGCGGTGGGCCTCACGCCGGCAACGCGACGTTGATCCCGGCGACGACCACGCCGGCGAGCCCCATTCTGGCGGCGGCGACGTACCACCGTTGATCGGAGATCGAGCCCATGTACGCCCCGAAGGCGCCCAGCACGCAGACCGCGATCGCGACGGAGGCCACTCCGGCCGTCACCATCGTGAACGCGCCCCCCTCGAACACGAACGGCGAGAGCGGGAGGAGGATCCCGATCAGAGGGCCGAGCCCGCTCGCGACGGCGTGCACGACTCGGGTGGTCGACTGTTCACGCTGGATCCGCGTGTCGTCGAGGTCGACGAGCATCGTCGCCTCCAGTCGGCGGATCTCCGCTCGCGTCTCGGCGCGTTCGATCTCCCAGACGCTCCACACCGCCGAGGTCCCCAGCCCGACGGCGGCGCTGAGGCCGATCCGGATGACGACGGTCCCGCTCGGGACCCCGGACAGCACGGCGCCGACGACGATCCCGATCCCGGTCAAGGTCCCGTCGAATCCGTTGGAGACGAAATACCGGCGGGCGATCGCCCGGACGTCGTCGCGCGCGAGCGTCCGTGCGAACCGCGTTCGGAGCGACGACACGGTCGATCAGCCGTCCGACTCCGCCGCGAACGTGTCGGTTGAGGGACCGTCGCCGCAGACCACCTCGTCGACCGAGTGGACCGTCGCCCCGATCCCCTCGACGGCGTCGACGACGGCACCGTAGTCGACATCGACCCCTTCGACGGTCACCTCGATGTTCTGCACGTCGCGGTCGAGTTCGATGAGTCGCGAACTCGCCGAGTCGACCCCCGCTGTTTCGCTCACCCGCTCGGTGAACTCGACGAGCGGCGGCGCGTGTGGTTTCAACACGTCGACGACGACCTTGCGAACTGTTGCCATATCGACGAATTCGTCGGACCGCGTATAACTCATCGGTCGCCGCGGCGTCGGCGCGTCGACATCGCGGCGACCCGTTTGATGACCGCGTGATCGAACAGGGAGATCGGTTATCCCACCGCGGTCGGGAATCCTCGCCCTTCAGGCGGGGGGGAGGATGTCGACGGTCGGTCCGCACGAACGGGCGCGAGTCTCTTCGGGTCCGCCGGGATCCGCCGGCGCGTTTTTTCACGCTCGGTGACGTATCTGCGGGTATGAGCGCTCCAGATGCGGTGACCATGGACGACGCCGAGCGCGACGAATTCCTCGGGAGCGGCGGCGTCGGCGTCCTCTCGCTGGGTTCCGGCGACGGCGGGACCGACGACCCGCCCCACAGCGTCCCCGTCTCCTACGGGTACGACGAGCGCGAGACGACGTTCTACTTCAGGCTGGCCGTCGGCGGCGACAGCCGAAAGCCCCCGCTCGACGACCGCGCCGTCACCTTCGTCAGCTACGACACCGTTGACGGCCGGTGGCACAGCGTCGTCGCGTCTGGCAGCCTCGAACGGACCACCGACGACGACATCTCGACGGAGACGTTGGCCGGGCTCGATAGGGTGGGAATCCCGCTCGTCGACATCTTCGGTCGGCCGACCGCGGACGTGCAATTTAAGTTCTACCGGCTCGTTCCCGACAGCCTCACCGGACGCAAGGAGTCGAGCCCCGACGTGTGAGCCCGTCAGACGGCTCCCGAGTTGAGGACGGCGATACGCCCGGCGCGACGGACGGTGTCGCACCCGGTACGGCGGGCGTGACCGGCGCGGCCTCGCCGTCGCTCCGGCGGGACCTCGGCCGCTTCGAGGTCGTCGTCTACGGCGTCGGACTGATCCTCGGGGCCGGGATCTACGCGATCCTCGGCGCCGCCGCGGGGGTCGCCGGCGAGTCGGTACCGCTGGCGTTCCTGCTCGCCGCGGTCGTCGCCTCCGCGACCAACTACTGGGAATCGACCTCTCGGCGAAGCTCAACGTCGCGTTCACCGCCGCCGAGGATGCCGAGGACCCGACTCGGACCGTCCCCCGCGCGGTCGTGCTCGCCGTTGTCATCCCATCGGCCGCGCCGAGCGCACTAGTTACGACGAAGACGATGTCCTCGAGGCTGTCACCGGCGACATCGAGGACCTGGCCGAGGACGTCCTCGGGTTGGCCGTCGACCACGACCTTCGGACGGCCGTCACTGACCCGGACGACCAAGCCGATCGAATCAGGGAATTATGATGACCACCGAACGCACGAGTGGCGGAATGGACTCCGGCATGGGGTCCGGTATGGACGGGGGGATGGCAGCTGGAGACATGGGTGTGGATGGTGGAATGGTTGCGATCGCCGTCCTGATGCTTGCCAGCGGAGTCATCATGACCGTCCGACGGGATATGGTCAGCACGGAATCGTCTTCGCCTGTTCGGGACGAAGCAGCGAACTGACTTCTATACTCCCGGTTCGGGCTTGTCGGCGGAGCACATCCCTTCTCACACGGATTGCGGCCAACATGAACGACGCACCTACCGGGGACGCCGCTTTCGAAGCCGACAACGGGGAACAGCCACACCGGGTCGGTCCCACATCAGATGCTCGATGCTCAGGACATCGAAAGACTGGGAGGCTGTTACCCAAAATATAGTTTCTCGGTTCACTCGGTGTACCTCCCGATCAGGGAGCGCAGTTGCTCTTCGCCCTGGACCCCGACGATCTCTTCGACCTGCCCACCGTCGGCGAACAGGATCAGAGTCGGGACGCCCCGAACGCCGTATACGCTAGCGAGTTGCTGGTTAGCATCGACGTCGACCTTGGCGACGGCTGCATTAGTCTCCACGGCCAGGTGCTCGACGACCGGCTCGAGCATCTGGCAGGGACCACACCAGTCGGCGTAGAAGTCCGTGAGGACGACATCGTGTTCGGCGACGATCTCATCGAGTTTGGAGTGTCCGTTGATGTGAAGCGGTTCACTCGTGGTAGTGATGCCAGCGTCGCCTGCAGTGTCAGTTGCCATCACCAGTACGTACGCACCGTCGGCAATTAGTAGACTTGTAGAATATACGCAATATTATACAATAGCATCTGCACGCGGCGCTGCAGGTGTCTCTGGATTACTGGAAACCCAGCTCACCAACGAAACGGGTGAGATCTGATACAGAACGAAGAGAAGAGTTAGCTTTCAGCAGCGGGAACAGTATTGTCGGACTGCTCGTACTTGTTTTCGAACTTCTGGATGAGTTGGCCCATCTTCGCGTACCAGTCGTTGAGCATCCGCTGCATGTCGTCGGCGATCTGCGACGGGTCCGTCGGCGAGTAGACGTGGTAGTAGCCGCCCTGCTCGTAGTTGACCTGGTCTTTCTCGATGAAGCCGGTCTGGAGAAGCCGCTGGACCGCACGGTACGCAGTCGACCGTTCACGATCGACAGCCTCGGCGATTTCGTCGACAGTCAACGGCTCCTCGGCATCGACGAGCGCCCGGAAGCACTCCTTGTCGAGTTCTTTGAGACCGTGGAAGCACTCAAGCAGTCCCTCGCACTCCATATCCCGACGGAGTTGTTCAGACATCGAATCTGGCATTGTTATCGCGTATCTGTACGTACTGGGCTGTTAAAAGACTTGTGTATAGAATCCACAATCCTGTACGAACCCGTAGTCAAAACGGAGAGAAACAGAGATCTCGGCCGGATAAAGACTTGTGTGCTACAACGGAACTGCGGGAGGGCTCGTCAGTCAGCGGTGATGGAATCAGTGTCGGCAGACGGCGTCCGAAGCTCCTGGATAGAGCTGTAGACGACCGCACTACTGACGAGGAGTGCTGCACCCATGATGATGACCAGTGCGACGGTGTCAAGAATGGGCATCTCGATGACACCGCCGATTTTGCGCACGGCCACGGCAATCGCTCCCAGCAGGAGCATCACACCGAAGTACACCTTGATTTCATCCTCGTCGACGATACTCGTTGCCGCAGCGCCGATCCGGGCCCCGAGGGCGCTTCCTGCAAGCAACGGTGCGACGATCGCGAGATCGACTGCCCCGTCGAGTGCGTAGAGGAAGCTCCCGATTCCGCCCGAGAACACGATTTCGAACAGGTCGGTCCCGACCGCGACGGGCACGGGGACACCCACGAGGTAGAACAGGGCGGGCATCCGAATGAAACCGCCGCCCACACCGAGGAAGCCGGATAACAGCCCCGTAGCGAACGCGACGGCGAGGATCATCCACAGCGAAACCGTCACGCCGCCGCGAAGCGTCATCATCGGCGGAACCTCGTACGACTGGATCTTCTTCGCGATGTCAGGGATATCTTCCGGATCAAGGTCACCGTCGACGTCGGCGTCGTGACTGATGCCACCGCCGCCATCGTCTTTAAGCGCATTTCGCGTGACGAACAGTCCGATGCCGCCAAGCAGGACGACGTACGCGACGCTGACGACGGTCCCTGCGATACCGAGTGATTCCATCCAATGGAGCCCCTGCTTCCCGACCTCAATGCCAGCTGTAGTGCCAGCGATCATCAGCACCCCGAGTTTGTAATCGACCTGTCCAAGGTCGCGATGCTTCAACGTCGCAATGACTGACGTCCCGAACACGAAGGCAAGCCCAGATGCAACGGCGACACTGGGCTCATACCCCATTACGAGCAGCGCTGGCGTAACGAGGAACGACCCACCCATTCCGAAAAACCCGAACAGGAGGCCGATGAGCAGGCCGAACCCGGTAAACATCACGAGTAGTGATGCAGCGATACCGAAAATCTCCATCACTGATCACCTCGAATTGCGGCAATGAGCTTCGAGCCGACGAGCTTTTCGAGTGCTCCATACCCGACATAGAGCACAATTGCCTCCAGTAGCACGATTCCGATGACGGTCGCTGCTTGTCCCCATCCGCCCAGCGATTCAACACCGATCATTGTACGCCACCTCTTCTATGACAGTTAGACTTATCCGCTTCATACTTTTCTGTGCAATTCTACGTAGCCGACCGGGGTACAAAACGGTTTTGGGACTATCGCACAATACTATATTCGGGTAACCACGAGGGGAGTTCCGATAACTTAGAGAGAACATATACACCAAGACATCTCTAAAAATCAACCGGTCTAATTCAGGCTACCACCACAGACAGCGCCACCTGTTGAGCAAAACCATGTTGTCGGCACACGACTAATACCCGATATGAGGGCCCTGTGCGCGACTGACCTATCGGCTGCAAGCGAGGCCGCAATAGAGAACGAAACCTGCCTCGAGTGTCTGGGACGCATCGGCGTCGAGACGATCCATCTCGTGACCGTCGTCCCGGCGAACGTTCACTCCGGCATGCCCGGTGTGAACTTCGAGGGGCGACGCCAACAGGCGCTCGACCAGTATCGAACGGTTATCGAGTCCGCCGGGTTCGACGTCGAGGCCCACGTCGTCCGAGGGACACCCTATCGTCGGATCAACGGTATTGCCGAGACCATCCACGCCGACCTCGTGGTCGTCGGCTCACGGGGACAGAGCCCGCTCGAAAATCGTGTCATCGGCTCGACCGCCCGAAATCTTGCGCGGACGACCGTCGTTCCATTGCTGGTCAACCGCATCGAACGGGCGACCGACGAACCAGAGGTTCTCCGAGAACACCTCTTCCAGCGTGTGCTCTTCGCGACAGACTTCTCCGAACACGCCGACCGAGCGTTCACTGCCTTCTCCTATCTCCATCACGCAACCGAGGAAGCCACGCTTGTTCACGTTCGGTCGCCGAAGGACGAGGGGCTCGACGTCGATATCAGCCCTCAGGAGCAGTTGGCCGAGCACGCGAACACGCTGGAAAGCTGGGGCATCAAGACACGGATCGAGGTCCTGCAGGGCGATCCCGCCGACGAAATCCTCGCCGTCGAAGCAGACGTACAGCCGTCGACGATCCTCGTCGGGTCGAAAGGACGAAGCCGTATCCGGCGGCTTCTGTTGGGCAGCGTTTCAGAGGAGATCGTCGCACGGGCGACGGGGAACGTTTTCCTCGTTCCGCCACCCCGGGCAGTCTGAGAGAAAGACACCAGAGTCGTGATATCGCTGAATGTCGGCAGACCCAGTCGCTTCTCGGATCGCGTGTGGAGCCCACGGGAGGGGACCGACACTGAGTAGTCAGTCTTCGGTGACGCCCTCCACCGTTCCAACTGTCGCAGGTGCAGGAGGCTCGTGCGTACCGAACTCGGGATGAGTCTCCTCCATCCAGACGTACACCACTGCACCTGACGCGAACATCAGGCCGGCAGTCACGTAGAACGCGGCCGCCGCATTCACGAACTCCATCGAGAGTCCGATCAGGACCGCGCCGACTGCGTAGCCAGAGTCCCGCCACATCCGGTAGACGCCCATCCCCGCCGAGCGCCACGTCGGGTGGGCCGCATCGCTCGGGACTGTCATCAGGTTCGGGTAGAGCAGCGCCATGCCCAGCCCGGAGACGCCAGCCAGCACGGCCCACGCGATGTAGCTATCGACGAGCACCATCCCAAGGACGCCCGCGCCAGCGAGGAACATCCCCGCGATGACTGGCGGGCGGCGACCGATGCGGTCCGCGAGCCCACCGGTCGCGATCTGGAGGAAGTACATCGCGCTGTGAACACCGACGACGACCCCGACCGCTGCGATGCCCAGCCCCTGGCTCGTCAGGTACAGCGGGACGGCAATCCAGAATAACGTGTCGACGAAGTTCTCGATGTGACCGGCCTGTGCCGCGGCGAACAGCGTCCGGTCGCCGTAGGTTGCCCGCTTCAGGACCTCGTTGAACGGCAGGTTCGCGTCGTGGTGGTCGTCATCCCCCTCAGCTTGGGCGTACTGGACGGTCTCCTTAATCAAGAAGATCGAGATGAGGAACGCCAGCACGACGACGACAGCCAGGAAGTAGAACGGCTCCGGCCGGAGGCTCCACTGACCGGCGATAACGCCTGTGATCCAGGCCCCGACGGCAACGCCGGTGTAGCCGAACGCCTCGTCGATGCCGACCGCGAGGCCACGCTGGTCTGTGCTCGCGAGGTCGATCTTCGCGTTGATCGCCATACTCCACGTCAACGCTTGGTTGATACCCAGCAGGATGTTCCCGACGGTGATCCAGCCCCAACTCGGAGCGAAGATGAGGATAATCGGCAGGGGGAGTGCCGTTGCCCACCCTGCGACGAGTACTGGCTTGCGGCCGTACTCCTCACCCCATTTGCCGGCGTAGAGATTGAGGATCGACTTTACGATCCCGAACGAGACGACAAACGAGCCGATAACCAGGAACGACTCAACGCCGAGTACCTCTTCGCCAAGGACAGGGACGACGGTCCGTTCAGACCCAATGGTCAGGCCCGTGGCGAACACCAGCAGGACGTGGAGTGAGAACTGTCCGAGGTGCTCGCGGATTCCTTGTTTGATTTCAGCTCCCGTACTCATGGATTCATTCAGCAGCGCAGTTGTTGGGGCCCAGTTCCAACTCGGCCAGTTCGTCGGTAGGGACCGATTCCTGTCCGACGTTCGTCCGCTTGACGCGCTCGAAGTTCGGCGGGTGATCCGGGATGTCAGCTGCGAGTTCGCGGACGAACTCCTCTCGGTCGCGGCCGAGGTCGTCGTTCCGTTCCTTGACCTCCGCAAGGGTCGCGGTCACCGGCGGTTCAGGGGAGCCAGGATCGTGTGCTGGCAGGACCAGCGCGTCGTCTGGACGGTCCAGTAATCGCTGGAGGCTCTCGTAGAGCGTCGCCGCGTTCTGTTTTAGCTCGGAGTCTTCGATCCCGGCTTCGACACCGAGTTCCACGCGACCGACGCTGTCATGGAACAGCGTGTCGCCAGTCAGAAGCGCCGCACCCTTGACATCGAAGGAGACGCTTCCCTCGCTGTGGCCGGGCGTGTGGACGACCTCCATGTCGAGACTGCCGACTGAGACGGTCTCCCCATCCTCGACTGGCGTCGCGTCGAGTGCGAGCGCATCTTTCTGGTGGAGATAGTATGGAACGTTGTGGCGGGCAGCGAGGTCTGCCGCCCCTGAAACGTGGTCCGCGTGAGCGTGTGTGTCGAAGACGCCGACAATCTCGGCGTCGTACTCGTCGAGGATCGCCTCGTATTCGTCGAGATAGTGTGACGGGTCGAAGACGGCTGCTTCACCATCTGAAACGAGAACGTGCGAGAGGCAGCCCTTCCCCGGGCGTGCGACCTGAATGAGCGTGCCATCGAGATCAGCGGGCACTTGCGCGTGGCGGTGGACACGGCTCCAGCCGTTCATCCCATCGGTGAGCGTCACAGCATCGTAGTCCAGCTCCTGGAGGACTTCTGTCGCGGTTTGAGAGACGACACCAGCGGCACAGACAGTGACGATTCGCTCGTCACGGGGAAGGTCTGAGAGGGCTTCCTTGGCTTGTTCAGGGTCGTCTGTTAATTGGTCGTAGACATCGACGTTGGTGCTGCCCGGGATATGCCAGTCCTCGAAATCCGCTTCGTGGCGAATGTCGAGGACGAGCGGCTCGTCATCACCATTTCGCAATTGTTCGCTGAGTTCTTCCGGCGTGATCTCCTGCATCAGTATTCCTGAATAGAAGGTATATTTGCATATAGGTGCTGCCGGACATGACCGGCACCGTTAATTTTGACCAGTCCAAATTTGGTCGTATGAGCCTGTACGAGGCCTCGATACGGGTCAAACACGAATGCCCGTACCGACGTATCTCGGAGCGATACCCCGATCTGACGATACGCGAGTGGCCGTTGAGCGACTGCCAAGTGCTCGAAATCACGACGGAGACGACGCCGACCGACGAGCTACTCGACGAGATCAACGAGATCGGCACCGTACTGTACGAATCGGCGGACGACAACGGGTATCACGTAGTCACTCAGTCCTGTCTGTGCTCGCTCGAAGACTCCGTCATCGACCGCTTCGAGGAGCACAACTGCCTATACCAGTCACCGACGATCTACCGCCAGGGCTGGGAGCACTACACGGTCGTCGCGTTCGACGGCGAGGACGTGCGCGAACTGCTCGAATCGCTTCGTTCCGACAGAGAGATCGAACTCCTCTCGAAGACGTCTATCTCGGAGACACAGATTCCGCATAGTATGTTGGCGCCGGCGAATCAGTTGTTCGAAGACATCACTGACCGGCAGCTAGCCGCACTCCAGTTTGCCCTCGAACGTGGCTACTACGAACAACCCCGAAAGACCTCCCTTCGTGACCTCGCCGAACAAACTGCCGTCGCTCGCTCGACGTACGAAGAACACCTCCGGAAGGCAGAAAACAAACTGCTCACGAATGCAGGCCAGTTCCTGCGGCTGGTCACCGCAACCTCAACGGCCGATCCACTGGGCGTCGAGAGCGGTCGAGGAACCGAACAGGCCGCGGACTAACACCGTCAGCAGCGGCTACAGCAGCACCGTGCCAGCGACATACGCGAGCGCGAACGAGAGAACGAACGACCCAACCCACGCTCCCACGGTCATACCGATTTTTCGGGCATCCACCGCCGCCCGCCCGCCGACGGCGGCGCCGCTCCCGATGATAGCGCTGACGACGATCTCGTTGAACGAGACGGGAACGCCGAGCAGGACGGCCAGCTGTGCAATCAGGAACGAGGGGACGAGCGCCGAGATGGAGCGCCGCGGCCCCAACGACGAGTAGTCCTGCGCCAGCGATTTGATCATCCGGGGCGCCCCCGTCCACGAGCCGACGAGCATCCCCAAACCACCGCCAACAAGTACGGCGAACGTCGAAACCATCCCGATCTCGTCAAGCAGCGGGAGCAACGGACCAACGGCGAGCCCGACCTGGCTCCCGCCCGCGGAGAACGCCACGAGCGATCCGAGCGCCAATAATACCCGACGCAGACCGCCGCGTTCGTCACGGCTGATATCCCACCAGACGACAGCTGCGATAGCCAGCGCCGTGAGGACGGTAATTCCGAACGCCGATGCGAGCCCGTCGACCGCCAGCACTCGCTGTCCGAGCCCGCGGACAGTTCCCGCCGCGCTCCCTTCACCGAGAAAGCTGAACTGGACGTTCACGAGGACGGCCCCGACGAGGCCGGCAAGGACAGGGATACTGTACCGTTCAGGGACGCCGGAACGCGGGAGGAGGCTCGCGATGGTGAACGCGATCCCGCCACCGACGAACGGCGTCAACACCCAGACGGCGGCGATCTGCTGGTACTTCGACCAGACCGGTGTCCCGCCGAGTGCGAGGCCGACCCCGATGACGGCGCCGGTCACGGTGAACGCCGTCGCGATCGGATAGCCGGTCGTGATGCCGACCGCCATCAGCCCCGCACCCAACACGAGCACGAGGATGACCCCGGCGACGGGCAGGCTGATGCCGCCGACGAGGCCGCTCCCGACGGCTTCCGAGACGTTGCCACCCTGGATAACGGCACCGGCGAAGCCGAAAATCCCGACGAGCAGCGCGGCGCGCATCGTCGCGATGGCGTTCGCCCCGACAGCAGGGGCGTACGGCGTGGCGCCGCTCGACCCGGCACCGATGACCCACGCCATGAACAGGCTGGCGAGTGCTGCCCCGGTGAAGAGGGCGATGAGAGCGGGGTCCATAGAAGTGGGTTAGTCTGCGCCCGTCGCGGCGGCGTCACGTGCCTGACGCTGGCTCCGCCAGTAGCCCTGTGCGTACGCGCCGACGAACATCCCGGCGAGCGCCCAGAGGATGGTGATGTTACCGGTACCGAGGCTGGCGTAGGCCGCACCGGGACAGATGCCGGAGAGCCCCCAGCCGACGCCGAAGATGGCGCCACCGACGAGGACGTTTCTGTCGAACGGCTTCAACCGCCGTTCGTACCGGTCGCCAGTCAGCGGCGCGGTGTCTCGAATCCGTGGCATCACCGCGAAGGCAATGCCGGAGACGATGGCCGCACCGAACATGACGAACAGCAGGCCGAAGTCCTCGAACTGGAGGAAGTTCAACACGACTTCCGGCCGCGCCATCTGGCTGAAGCCGAGTCCGAATCCGAAGATCAGGCCGCCGACGAGGATCAGCGGCTTGAACAGCGGATGTCGATCCGCCATTACGGACTCACCCCCAGCGCTGCCACGAGTTGTGCGGTCCCGATGGCGACCAGCAGGAACGTCGCCACCCCGACGATGGACGTCTTCGACGCCGACCCGACGCCGCAGACGCCGTGTCCGGACGTACAGCCCTTCCCGACTCGGGTACCGATCCCGACGAGGATGCCGCCGAGGAACAGCCGCCACGGCTGGACGTCGGTCAGCCACAGCGTGATACCGGCGAGTTCGTAGGTCCGACCGGTGGAGCCAGCTCGATAAAGCGACGTCGTGATGACGCCAGACTGGACCGTCACCGCGAACACCGCGGCACCGAGGATGATGCCGAGGGTGAACACGACGCGCCAGTCACGGGAGCCCACGTACCGCTGGAAGCGCGACTGGTCCGAGACGTACGACAGCGTCGACTCGAGGAACGTGCTCGCGCCGGCCGGGATACCCGTGCCCACGTAGATCACGACCGCACCGAGGCCGACCAGCAGGCCGCCGATAGCGTAGCGACTGATCCCGTTGGGGAACAGCTCGGCGGCCAGCTGGAGGACGAGTGGATCAGTCACCATTGGCGGTATTAGTCACC
This sequence comes from Halobaculum gomorrense, assembly GCF_900129775.1. GTDB lineage: Archaea > Halobacteriota > Halobacteria > Halobacteriales > Haloferacaceae > Halobaculum > Halobaculum gomorrense. The sequence continues at coordinate 127,862 of NZ_FQWV01000003.1, forward strand.
CGCGAGGGATTCCTGGCTCGCAGCACAGTTGTTCGGCCCGAGTTCGAGCGTGAACGCCTCGTCGTCGTCGACGGCGTTCTGCCCGAGGTTCGTCGCGATGATGTCCTCGTAATTGGCCGGGCGGGGCGGCATGTCCGAGAGGACGAGCTCGACGAAGTCGTCCTCGTCCATCGTCAAGGCGTCCATCTCCTCGACGAGGTCACCGATGGGCGCGGTGTAGGTTCCGTCTGCGGCGGGTTCGGCGGCGTCGCTGAAGTGGGCGCCACCGATGAGCGTCTCGTCGGAAAGCGTCAGGACGCGCTCCTGTAGCGACTCGTAGAGCATCCGGGCCGCGTCGGGCGCGCCATCGTCGCCCTCTTCGAGGTCGGGGCGGGCGACGCTCTCGATGAACAGCCCGTCGCCGGTCGCAAGCAGGCTGTCGTCGACGAGGTAGGAGGTCATTCCGGTCGTGTGGCCGGGCGTGTGGACGGCCTCGATGGTGGCGTCACCGACGTCGAATGTGTCGCCGTCGGCAGCGGTCGTCAGTTCGTCCGCGTACGTGATACCACGGTCGACCGCAGCCTCGGGGATGACTCCCTCGACGTCTTCATCGTCGAGGTTGCGCACGCCCGAGATGTGGTCGGCGTGGACGTGGGTGTCCAGCGCGTATTTCAGGTCGACACCGAGGTCGTCGGCGTCCTCGAGATAGCGGTCGGTGAACGTCCGCAGCGGGTCGATGATCGCAGCCTCACCGTCATCGTACAGCATGTAGCCGAGACAGCCCGAAGAGGGCCGCTGGTACTGTAGCAGCGTGCCGGCGCCGTCGTAGCGCTCGACTTCGACGGCCTCGTAGATGCTCGCCCAGCCGTTCATTCCATCTTCGAGGTGGTTGACGTCGTAGCCGCGTTCCGCGAGCGTACCCGCGACGTACTCGCTGGCCCCGCCCTTCGCGCACAGGACGGTCACCTCGCGGTCAGCCGGGATTTGCTCGAGGACGTCCTCGTCGATCTCCTCGTCGAGGAACTCGAAGTACGGGACGTTGATCGACGTGACGTTGTCGCCGTCGATACGCCATTCCTCGTAGTCCGATTGCATACGCGCGTCGAGGAGCGTGACGTCCTCGCCGGCGTCGATACGGTCCTTCAGCGTGTCCGGGTCGACGGATTCAACGTCGGCGTCCGGAGTCGGGAAGTCGTCGGCGTCCATGTTGTGCAGTCGCTTCTACCGGGTGGACGTACAAAAGCATTCGCATAGTAATTCCTAATCTGAACAATACTGTGGCGGTGGCTCCACGCTCTGAGAGTAGCTATTTCGCACTTATACCGTCCTTCGAACCCTTATGGCCGAGAAAGTGTGGAGAATAGTAGTTTGTAGCCTTCACAAGAATCGACAATCTTTTACTTGAGCGGGGGGTATTGTGCGTTAGCTCCAATACAGACTACCGGAGCAGATACCCAATGAGTGCTGAATTCGACATCACGGAGACGCTCGACGTCAAGGGTGCATCGTGTCCCATGCCAGTTGTGAAGACGAAGTCCGCCATCGACGACCTCGCCGAAGGTGAGATCCTCGAAGTGCTGGCGACCGATCCGGGAAGTATGAGTGACATCGACGGGTGGGCGTCCGGCACCGACGGCGTCGAACTCGTCGACCAGGAGGAAGGCGACGACGTGTACACACACTACATCCGCAAGACGGAGTAACGATGAGCACGGACACACCTGACGCGACGGTCGACGACACGCCGTCCCGTGCGGAGCTGGCCGCACGCGTGGACGAACTGGAGGACGCTCTCGCCGAGGCGACCGACCAGGACGACACCAAGAAGATGAGCATCATCTCGACGAAAGGGACGCTGGACATGGCGTACCCGCCGCTCATCCTCGCTAGCACTGCGGCCGCGTTCGACTACGAGGTGACCGTCTTCCACACGTTCTGGGGGCTGGACATCCTCCACGAGGAACGCTCGAAGAGCCTGAAACTCAGCTCCGTCGGCAACCCCAACATGCCTGTCCCGAACGCCGTCGCAGCACTCCCGGGAATGGACCGCGTGACCACGAAGATGATGGAAAAGAAGATTGCGGACAACGACACGGCCACGATCGAGGAACTCATCGAGACGAGCCTCGATATGGGCGTGGAGTTCCAGGCCTGCCAGATGACCATCGACCTGATGGATTACGACGAGGCCGACTTCTACGACGGAGTTACCACCGGCGTCGGCGCGGCGACCGCGCTCCAGGACATGGCGGACGCCGACATCCAACTCCTCGTCTAACCGTCGATGAACAAGCTCGAAAGCCCGATTCCTCAGATCGTCGCCGCCGTCGCAGAGGTAGAGGGCATCGAACCAGTCGCACTCGACCCGCCGCTAGCCAAGGTCGTCGATCCGGATGTAGTAGAACGGTTGGTCGAGTAGTCGACGGCGTCCGACCTCGAAGTTCAATTCGCGTATCGTTGTCACGACGTCGTCGTCGACGACAGCGGTCGCGTACAGGTCGAGTGAAACAGACAGCATTTCTCTTCGATAGCGGTATCCACCGATGGCCACTCCAGCAGCGGCGTTCGATTTCCATGAGTAGACGCTGCGGAGCGGTGAGAACGGGGCACGGCGGAGAACGGCGGTCGAGTCAGGTCCACTCCGATTCGAGGGCGTCCAGCAGCTGCTCGACTTCGGCGTGAGTGTTGACCGCGTGGACCGACGCACGGACGGCGGCCGGCGTCGGCAAGGCACGAATGATAATCCCCTCCGATGCGAGGCGGTCGACCGTCGCTTCGGGGTCGTTTACGTCGATGGTCACAAGTCCAGACTCGGGGTCTACAGGACTGAGAAGCCGATCGTCGGGGACGCCTGTGGTAAGCTGGTCGGCCAATTCCCGGATCCGGCCAGCGATACGCTCCACGCCGACCTCGTCAATCGCATCAATGGCCTCAGTCAGGGCGACGTGTGGCGCCGGGTTGGCCGAGCCGACCTCGAATCGGCGGGCGCCAGCTGCGAACTCGTAGGGATCTTCAGTCGGCGTTTTGACGCTTCGGTAGCCGACTGTGGCGGGCGTGAGGGAGTCAGCGACGTTGCGGTCGACGTAGAGGAAACCACCACCCCACAGCCCCAGCAGCCACTTGTGACCGGCCGCCGCGACGGCGTCTGCACCCCACTCGCCGACGTCCATCGGGAGCTGTCCCGGCACTTGCACGGCGTCGACGAGCGCGAACGCGCCTGCGTCGTGGGCGATGTCGACGAGGTCGGCGACGGGCAGCTGGGTACCGTGTGTCCAGGTGACCGCGCTGAAACAGGCCAGTCGCGCGTCGGCGACGGCCTCGGCGAAGGCGTCGCGATCGACGCGGCCGTCCTCGGTCTCGACGACGCGAACCTCGACGCCCGTCTGTTCCAGGCGTTGCCACGGGAGCATCCCGGCGGGGTGCTCGAGGTCGGTTCGCACGACAGTATCGCCGGGCTCCCAGTCGATGGCGGTCGCAACGGTGTTGATGCCAGCGGTCGTGCTCTCCGTGAGCGCGATCTCGTCGTCGTCCGCACCGACGAACCTGGCGACGCGCTCCCGCACGCGGTCGTATGTGTCGAACGCCACCTCGTAGGGGTCGTTTCGCGTGTTCGTCTCGTACTCGTGTGACCGGATGAACTCATCAGCAGCCTCGACGACGTACTGTGGGCTCGGGCCGTGAGCACCAAAATTCAGGTAGACGTCGTCGTGTAGTGCGGGCGTGTCAGCGCGGAGTTCAATGGGAGTCATCGATTGTGTATCGTACGTTAGTCGCTGTACGTCGCGATCAGTTCGCGGAGTGACTGCTCGGTTTGGCCACCCCGGAGCTGTTTCACCGGCTGGCCGTCCGCGAACAGAACGAACGTGGGAGCGCTCTGGGCACCGAACTCGATCGCTGTTTCGAGGTGAGATTCGATATCAATCATTGCGACCGCTGTATCCGTGTCTGCTGTGATCGTTTCGAGCATCGGCTTCATTCGCTGGCATGTGCCACACCACTCCGTGAAGAATTCCACAAGGGTGACGCCGGTGTCTTCGACCACCGATTCGATATCATCGTCATCGCCAAGCGAGATCACACTACCCGTCTCTGCGATTTTGATTGCCATTAGAGACGCTACGTGCCGAGCGGTTAATAGTCTTGGGATTACTCCACAATACTAATATGGGCCTGTGAGAAGACCGACCGGCGCGACAAATATCGTCATCAACGCCCAACATATCTACCTGAATCTTCTTTACTGAACAGGCTGCCACTGGAGACTATCTGACGGCAGGCCAATCACAGCGGAGATTCGCTACTGCTCGATCTGGGAACGCCACGCGGCTGGAAGTTGAGTGTAGACGACTGCATTGTCAACGAGCACGTCCGCTGGGACGTACTCGTCGGGTGCATAGACGGTGTCAGTTCCGAGCGCGAATTCGACGGTCGGGATGCTCGTATTCCGGAGTTTCTTCGCGTCACCGCCGCCGGTAGCACTCCGGCGGTAGACACGCGTATCCGTGACAGCCGCTGCCGTCGACGCGACAGCCTCGACGAGCGGGCTGTCGGGCGCCTCGGCAGTGCCGACACTCCAAGAGACATCCATACTCGTGACCCCCTCGCAGTCGGCTATACACTCCCGAATCCCCGCGAGTACGTCGGGAGTGTGGACCCCAGCTGCCAGCCGCACGTCGACCTCAGCACGGGCAGACTGCGGGACGCTATTGATCGCGTCACCACCTTCCAAGATGCCGAGATTGATCGAGGGGTACCAGAACAGTTCGCGAGCGACGTCCTCGCCCATCGATGGGGCGTAATACTCGACCGATTCCTCGATGATCGGAACTACGTCGGCGGCGATCTCGAGTCGCTCAGAGCTGAACCGTTCACGCATGGTCTCGACCGCATCGTACAGTCGGTCGATCGCATTCACGCCGAGTGGTGGGCGTGAGCCGTGGGCGCTCACACCGTTCGCTTCGAGTGTCAACCAGATGCTCCCACGATCGGCGACCGTCACTGAGTACCTCTCCGCCTCGCAGGTCGGTTCACCGATCACGCACGCGTCCGCGTCGAGCTGGCCGTCCGCCAGCAGCGCTGGCAGCCCGGCGTCACCGCCCACTTCCTCGTCGCTGACGAACGCGAACAGGAGATCGACGGGCGGATCTGCGTCGGTAGCGGCAAAGGCCTGGATCGCGAACAGTATCGACGCCACGGCACCCTTCATGTCGGTCGCGCCACGGCCGTAGACGCCGTCATCGATGTGTTCGCCGAGAGGATCATGCGTCCACTCGTCAGCATCGAACGGCACCGTGTCGAGATGGCCGTTGTACAACAGCGTCTGGTCCGCCTGGCCTGGAACCCGTACGAGAAGGTTCGGTTTCGCCGGATCGGCCACGGCACGCTCGACGTCGACTGAAAGTGGTTCGAGGAATCGCTCGATTTCGGTGACGATCTCGCGGGTGTCGCCCGGCGGATTTGCCGTGTCGATTGCGAGCAGGTCGAGGCCGAACGAGATCAGATCTTCACGGTGTGCCCGGACATACTCGGCGGGAGTTCTGTTGCTCATTCGCTAGCCAACTCCCCCTCGAGGACGTTCGTCGCTGTGAGAATCGGGTCCCAGACGGGGCTGAACGGCGGCGCGTATGCCAGATCAGCGTCCCGGAGTTCAGTCATGAGAGGTGGACAGCGACAGCCGCACGTGGCGGTCGTTCGACTGGCGCCCATGCGCATCAGCAGGCCCGATCATCATCGATTCACGCGTGCGCTTCGACCACAGAGCGAAGTTTGGCTTCGTCCTGCATTCCGACGAGTCGTTCCGCTAGCTGGCCGTCATCGAACAAAACAAGCGTCGGAACGCCCCGGACACCGTACTCGGCGGCGAGTTGCTGATTCGTGTCGATATCGATTTTCGCCACGGTCGCACTAGTCTCGGCCGCAATCGTTTCGACGACGGGAGCGAGCATCTGGCACGGGCCACACCAGTCGGCATAGAAGTTGGCTAGCACGAGGTCGTACTCGGCGACAGTGTCGGATAGCTCAGCGTCGCCGTTAATATAAATAGATTCAGGGGCTTTGGTGAATCGCCGGACTGCATTGGGTTCAGCTGTTGAACGTGTAGTGTGATGGCCCCAGATGAGTGCCGATTGGAATCGGTATGAGCGTAACTACCGTTGAGATCAACCTGAAGAGGAATTTCACCGTAATCTCACCCATCTCAAAACACCCAATCCGGGCGCCTTCTAGCGATTCACCAGAGCCGATTCAGGCGGACTCGTTGAGGCTACCTCCTCGGCACCGCCCGTTTCACCTCGATTGCGAAGCTCCGCCAATTTCTGTCGTCGGATCTCCTCGATATCATCAGCCATTAGGCATCTGTTCGACCCGGACCGACTTATGTATTTTGTGTGTATTGTACAATACTAACTCGACAAAGAGCTGAACAACGGGTGTCAGAGACTGGACTGCAGCGGCTGGTTCTCTCGGTCGTTCGAGTCCCGACTACATCGATCTTCGAACTCCTGGATGAGTTGTCCGATGTCCGCATACCAGTCGTTGAGCAATCGCTGCATGTCATGAGCGACTTCCTCCGGTGTCCGCGGACAATACACGTAGTAGTAGCCACTGATGTGGGTGTTTATTTGCTCCTGTACGACAACGTCGGCCTCGTGAAGCCGGGAAAGTGAGCGATACGCCGTCGTTCGCTCACTCCAGTTGATCTGCGACGTCGTCGACTGTCAGTCCTCCCTCGGCCTGATGTAGCAGCTGAAAGGCCATCTGATCCCGCTCGTTGAGTCAGTGAATACGTCTCAGGAGATCGAGATACTCCAAGTCGCGCTCAAGGTCATCACGCACTGAGGTGGCCATTGTGTTCGGGAATGGCGTGGCACAGGGGATTAAAGCTGTTTCTGTATACCACAATACTATTTTAGCCGAGAATGTGAAGTAGGCTTCTAATTTCCTGTTGCAGCGTTTTCTTGGGAGTCTAACCAAAGATATTTTGTCCTATCGACCCAAGATTATACACGAATGACGCTCCCAATCGACCCGAGCCAGATCGACCCTGCTGATATCGGCGAGGAACAGGCGACCCTCGAGATGAGCCACGAAGATGCCATCGAACACGTCCGCGACGTGTTCACGGACGCCGGCTTCGGCGTTCCCGTGGAGTTCTCGCCCTCAGAGATGCTCAACGAGAAGGTCGACGCGGGCCGGGACCCCTACTACGTGCTCGGCGCGTGTAATCCCGAGGTCGCAGACCGTGCGCTCGACGCAACCGACAACAAACTCGGGGCGCTCATGGCCTGCAACGTCGTCATTTGGGAAGAAGAGCCCAACAAGCAGGTCGTCTATCACGTTTCTATCATGCGGATCGCTCGCCTCGTCGGGATGGCGCCTGACAACGAGGAGATGGCGGACATCGTCGCCGACACCGGCGAACTCGTCGACGAGGCGTTCGCCAACCTCTAACGGGATACATCCGTTCGACGCCGACCGCGCAGACAAACCCGAAGATGCACAGCAACGGTACCGCTTTCTCTCCGCGGAGGAGTTGCTCTGGGCGCTGTCACCAGATGGCGACGAAACAGTAGCCGATTTTGATAGTGGGACCGGATTCTATACCGACGATGTCGCGCCGGCTGTCGACCACGTGTACGCCGTCGACATCCAGGACGCGATGCACGACTACTATCGCAAGAAAGGCGCCCCCACAACGTCGACCTCGTGACGAGCGGCGTCGATGACTTGCCATTCGCAGCCGACAGTCTCGACGCAGTATTCTCGACGATGTTTTACCACGAGTTCGCTGGGGAGGAGGCATTAGACGAGATCACTCGGATGCTGGCGGACGCCGGTCGGTTGATCATCGCCGACTGGGCGGCAACGGGGAGTGGAGACCACGGGCCTCCGCTTGCTGAACGATTCAGTGGTACGGAAACGGCGAACGACCTCCGTGACGCTGGATTTCACATCGAGCACACTGCCGTCCGGCCGGGGACGTTCCTCCTGATTGGCGAGCTCAGATAGGAGATTACGCCCGTGTTCGTTACGCCCGTTTTCGAAGGATTCCTCGTACGAACGGCCGGATCGGTGGTACGCCGAGATGCAGACGTTCGACCTCGACGATATCGAATGCAGGCTCAGCTGCGAATCGCGACGCGGTTTGCCGCGTCAGATGACAGCCCCCGGCTAGCCGTTTCCAAAGTGGTGCGAGCACCGTCTGCAGGCGCCCACGCCAGCCATCATCGGCGACGTGTTCGAAGAATCGGAACTCGCCGCCCGGCTTGAGTACCCGTGACACCTCACGCAACGCAGTCTCGACGTCGGGGATCGTACAGAATACCATCGATGCAATAACGACGTCAAACGTGTTATCGGGATATGGAAGCGACTCGGCTGGTGAGTCGTCGATGGAGACATTTAAGCAGTGAGTTCGTACCTGCTCCTCGGCCTGTCGCCGCATATGTGGGTCCGGTTCGATAGCGTGAAACGTCGTCACTTCGCTCTCGACAGCCGCAACGTATGGAAACATCGCGCCGGTACCAGATCCGAGGTCAAGGACAGCACCCTCGAGATCGGCTACGAGATACTCACGGTGAGGGCGCAACAGAGTTCGTTCGATAAGCGCCGTCGCAGGATCATAGACCGCCGCAAAGAACGGATGCGGCGGTTCCTGGCTACTCGCGTCTGTGGTCATAACCGTACGAACTGGGCACCAGTAGAAAACACCCGCATCTTGAAGGCCCCGTGGTTGCTCTCGGCCGAATTCGATCTCCAGGCGTACAGCGTCGAGGACATCTTCGCAGAAAAGCTCCGGGCGATCTACCAGTGCGGGGCCGCCCGTGACTACTACGACCGCTATCCGCTGCTCGACACCGATTCGGTCACGACCACCGTTGCCGAGTGGGGCCTGCCTTCGACGCGACGTGCAAACACGATGGGCTCACCGTTGATCTGAACGGCGGGCCCCCGGACGAGCAACAGGAAACGGTCCGGCACCAGTGGGAAACCACGCTGCCGGACCTGACCGGTGATCCGCCGGCGTTCGGGGTGGGCTGGGAACAGCTGAACACAGCAATCTCCCAACAAGGTTCGTCGTGCGGCTAATATCGGTGTCGATAACCGACGGGTACCACACACATATTCGAGAGATGTAACCCTGTATAGAAGGCACGTATCAATTCCATCCTCCGAGGTTGTGGACGGAATCAGAGTTTCGGAGTTTGGGATCTGATGCGTGTCTTATTTTCACGATGTTTACGAACGGATAGGCTTTCGTCTGGCGAGTAAGAGACGGTCGTGGAGTATGTCGATCAAAAAGTTTTCTGAGTGATAGAAGTATAGAAGCGCAAGACAGCTCCTGTTTCATGGGCTCTTCGAAAGAATAGAAGGCACGCATCAAATCCATCCTCCGAGGTTGTGGACGGAACTGAGACAACAGCGGGGGTAGCTGAAGTGAGACACGAAGCCCACTCCTCAGCGAGCGCAGACCGAACGGTAAGCCCGAGCAGGGAGGGACACAGCGTTCAAAAAAGCTTCGCTCGCGTGCGAGACTCAGGCGTTCTCGGTTTTGGGGTCGTTCACAGACAGCAATCCCGTCGCCATCAGTCGTCGGGTGATCGCGACGATCCCGTTGTCGAATCCGCCGCCAAAGACACCTTGTTCGTGCTCACGACCGTCCACCCTCGTCTCGGTGAACGAACTCACCAAGATTGTCTCACGGTCGGTCAGTAACAGCCGACTGATCTCGGTGTCGTCGCCCGGAAGCGGTGACCGGTTCAACCACTCCAATCCCGACACGAACACCTCGGTGTTCGGGAGGGCATCCTGAACCGCGGTCTGAAGCTCCTCGTCGACCGTCCCGATGATGACGTTCACAGATCGTTCCTGGGCCGACTGCAACAGTTCGATCAACTGGTCGGTGAAAATACCCTCGTGCCCGATCACGAGGATCACCTCTTCGGTCGATCCTTCGATCAACTGGCGTGTCCTGCTCGTAATACCTTGATCTCCGGAGATGGACCACACCTCGTGGGTGGTTTCTGTTTGTTCCCCCTCATTAGCCGGTTCGAGCCCGCTCAGGCTGTTCCGAAGGGACTCCGTCCGTTCGACGTACTCCGACCGGAGCGTGTTGACGGCCTCGTCGATGGAGACCGCTCGAAATACCTGTGGGTTCGAATGCTGCGTCTCCACCAGTCCTTTCGATTCTAATACGCGGATCGCGTCGTAGACGCGCGTTCGGGGCACCTCGGACGTCTCGCTGATGTCTTTGGCCGTCCCGTGCTGGCGCCGTGCAAGCGCGACGAACGACTTGGCCTCGTACTCTTTGAGCCCAAGCTCTTGCAGCAGTTCGATCGCTTGGCTTTGTTTTGAAATATCGTTCATGGTCCCAACCTCGACTGCTACCGTTCCGCTCGTCCTCTTGGTGTTTAGTACGTCGCACCGAACGATACCAGTGTCACTCGAATCATCACAGAAGTATACGTATTCAGGGGTCCTCGGGGCCCTCAAAATCGGTGCTATTCGGACGTTCACTCACTTAATCACAATACTTCTTTGTGCGGGTAGCACGGAGAGTGGCGTGTAGTCGCAGAACTGGTCCCAACGGCTCTGTCGCTACATGTCAAATACCACTACACACGGTGGTTTTCACGAGACCGGTGACGAGTCAATTTCCGACGACCCATCCGACCACGCACGATCGACGGCCGTCAAACAGCTCAAAGCGCTCGGCCTCAGTACCTACGCTGCCCGGACGTTCGTCGCATTCGTCAGTCTCGGCGAGGGAACCACCCAGGACGTGAGTGAAGTCGCCGATGTTCCCTAGACGCGCGTCTACGACGCGGCTGGCGAACTCCACGACCGCGGTCTCGTCGACGTGAAACAGTCGAGTCCCAAGCGATATTGGGCCATTTCGACGGAGACGGCCGGCCGTTACTTCGAACAGGAATACGACCACCGAGTGACGGTCCTAACAGACGCTCTCGATCGGCTTACAACAACGAATCGCGACAGTGAACAGCAGGGCGTCTGGACGGTAACCGGCCGGGACCCCGTGACCGACCGCGTGGTAGATTTCGTCTCGTCCGCCGACGACGAAGTCGTGTACGTCACTGCCGAGGAGCTCCTGACCGACGAGGTCGTTGACTGTCTCTCGACCGTCAGCGACCGTCGGGTCTCGATTCAACTCGCGGAGATGTCTCAGTCCGCCGAAGCCCGACTCGAACGGGAGATTCCTGACGCGCAACTGTTCGAATGGCTGTGGGACTGGTCGGATACGCCTGCCGGTCGCCTCCTCATGGTGGACCAGGAGAAGACGCTCGTGAGCGTCCTCGTCGACGCTAACGGAGCCTATCCACTCGAGCCGCGCGACGAAACCGCCATCTGGGGTGCGGTTCAGACGAATAGCCTTGTCGTCGTGCTGAAAGGGCTGTACACCTGGCAGCTCGACACCAACCGCGACTCGCACGGTGGGCGGTAACGGCGGTATGGAGATCCACGGTGATGGAGGCTTCAGAGAGGAAGATGGCGGATCGGTTCTGCAGCCTCTCGGACGGATCTGCGATCAGCAGGAGGTGGACGGTGTCTCTTCTCCGTGGCCGTCGATGGCATCAAGCAGGGAGAGAACGTCCTGGAACTCTCGGCCTCGATGCACGGTACCCCGGTCGCTGTCGTACTCGATCACGTTCGCTTCCTGTAGCTTCGGCAGGTGAACGTGGCGAAGCTCGATGCCTCGATGGTCCACGGAGCCGTCGCCGTCCGGTCGCGGTGAGTCAGCCCCTCGCAGATCCCGCGTGAGTCGGTCGACAGTCGTTCCGTCGGCTGTGTCAGCCATTCGGCGGAGGACCTGTCGTCGCTGCTGTTTGGTCAGCAGTTCCAGCGCTATTTCGGTCGGTATCCGGTGTTGTGAGTTGCCCATGAGTAGTCTCACCATGCCCGGTCAGGACATCGGCTCGCACGATCCGTGACTAGAGGCTTCACAGACTAGCCAAAAGCCGTGTCGGTAACTCGGATCCTCAAACTTGGCACCTCGATCGTGCCGGTCTCGCCGTCCGGTCGGACGGACACTCCCGCGCCGTCGAGTCGAACCGTTGAACTCGGCGCCGTTCGTCGACGACGGTATGACGCTACTCGACTCGCTCCCGGCCCGACCGCTGCGGTCCGCGGAGCTTCAGGCGCTCCGGGACGCCGACAGCGTCGCCGAGGCCGCGCCGCTGGGCGTCGACAGCGCGGGGCGGAGCCCCGCGAACAGCCGGACAGAATCCGGCGACGACGACATCCGCGCGCTCGCCGTCCAGGCGGGCGAGACCATCCACGGCCTCGGCTACGACCCGGAGACCGGTTGGACCGTCGTCGACAGCCGCGAGGCGGGCGACCCGGAGGACCTCTCGGCGATACGCGACTCGCTGAAGCGCTGGGAGGCGAAGCGAGCGGCGGTCGACGCCGAGGAGTGAGGCGGCGGCCGACGGCGTGCGCCTGGACCGCTCGCATCGTGACACGTGGTTGTCTGCTGTAACCCGGTTCGGATCCGAACCTCTTTATCCGCCGCTTGTGTACCGTGACCAATGGCAGTCGAAGAGTCGCAGGCGGTCGAGTCCGTGGAGTCGCTCGACGCGGGGCCGTGTCCCGTCGTCGACGCGCTCGAACAGGTCGGATCGAAGTGGCGACTCGTGGTGTTGCACGACCTGCTCGACGGCGAGAAGCGGTTCAACGAGCTGAAACGCTCAACGGACGCGAGCGCGCGGACACTCTCTCGCGTGCTCGACGACCTGCGCGAGATGGATTTCGTCGAGAAGCGCATGGAGCCGGACGCGCCGGTGGCGACGTACTACTCGCTGACGGACAAGGGCGAGTCGCTGTCTGTCGTCTTCGAGGAAGTGGAGTCGTGGGCGGGCGAGTGGCTCGACGCCTGCGCCGAGTAGCGCGTTTTCGGGCCCGCGGATCGCCGTCTCCCCAGCGTCGTCGCCGATCGAATCGCCGGGGTTTATCTGACCGGGCCGTCCCCGGGTATCCGATGACGCGATGAGCGGCGACGACGAGCCCTCCGCCGGCGCCGACCGAGGCGTCGACACGACCGGTGTGGGACCGACGTTCACCACCGAACACGCCGTCGGCGTCGGCGACGCGCGCGCGCTCGCGTTGCCCGACGAGTCGGTCGACCTCGTCGTCACGTCGCCGCCGTACCCGATGGTCGAGCAGTGGGACGACCTGTTCGCGGCGCTGGACCCCGCGGTCGACGACGCGCTGGCCGCGGCCGAATCGACGGACGAGCGCGGGTCCGAGAGCGCCGGCAGTGCGACCGGCGACGGTCGCGCCGCGGCCGCCGACCGGGCCTTCGACGCGATGCACGAGGCGCTCGCACCGGCGTGGCGGGAGGTCGCCCGAGTCCTCGCGCCCGGCGGCGTGGCGTGTATCAACGTCGGCGACGCGACGCGCTCTGCCGGCGGCCGCTTCCGGCTGTGGGACAACGCGACCCGCGTCGCCGGCGGACTCGCCGGCGCCGGCCTCGACCGGCTTCCCGGGATCTTGTGGCGCAAGCCGACGAACGCCCCGACGAAGTTCATGGGCAGCGGGACGCTCCCGCCGAACGCCTACGTCACGCTCGAACACGAGCACGTGCTCGTCTTCCGGAAGGGGGACGGCCGGTCGTTCGACGCCGGCGACCCCGCGCGCTACGCGTCGGCGTACTTCTGGGAGGAGCGCAACCGCTGGTTCTCGGACACTTGGGACGACCTCAGAGGGGTCGACCAGTCGCTCGGAGCCGACGCGACGGCCGCCGCCCGCGACCGCTCGGGGGCGTTCCCGTTCGAGCTTCCTTACCGGCTGATCTGCATGTACTCGACGTACGGCGACCGCGTGCTCGACCCCTTCTGGGGCACGGGCACCACGACGCTCGCGGCGATGGCAGCCGGCCGCGACTCCGTCGGCGTCGAGCGCGACCCCGGGCTGGTCGCGTCGTTCGAGGCGGACGCCCGGCGTGCGCCGGACCTCTCTCGCGAGCGCGGGCGCCGCCGGCTGCGCGAGCACCGCGCGTTCGTCGCCGAGCGCGACGACGCGCCTGCCTACGACGCCACGCACTACGACTTCCCGGTCGTGACGAAGGCAGAGCGAGACATCCGCGTCTACGAGGCGGCCGGCGTCGAGTCGACGACCGGGGGCTACCGCGTCCGGCACGAGCCGATCGACGCGGTCGACCCCTGACGGCTGGCGAGCGGTCGATCCCCGGGCCGTCGCGAGCGGTGGCGGGTCAGACCGCTGCGAGCGTGATCGTTCCGAGGCGGACCAGCCCGATCGTGACGATCAGCCGACCGACGCTGCCGACGAACGTCGCGAACGCGAACCGCAAGTAGTCGCGTTCAAGCACGGCGAACGCGTAGATGGAGAGGGTGTCGGGGAAGAAGGGGACGCACAGCGCGAGCGCGAGCCCGGCGTAGCCGTACCGGCGGGCGAGCTGGACAGTCGCGCTCTCGGACCACTCTACCACGTCGAATCGGGAGTCGCGCAGCCACCGGATCACCGGCCCCGACTCCTTGGCCTCCTGGCCGATATGGAACGCGAACACCGATCCCATGGCCTTCCCGAGGCCGGAGACGACCATGATGAGCGAGATCTTCGCCCACCCGGGGATCCCGAGATCCAGCGGCGCCAGGAGGACGACCTCGCTCACCCCCGGCAGCGCGAACGCGATGAGAAACGAGTACACGAAGATGATTCCCAACCCGGTCCACCCAGTCGCGGTCTCCACGAGCCGGGTGAGCCACCCGAACTCCGGCCACCACGTCGGATCGGTCGTCAGCGGGACCGCGGCGTCGACGACTGGCGCGAGCGCAGTCGCGGCGGCGACAGCGTCGCCCGCCGTCGTCGCGGAAGACTGGAGCGCGATCGAGGCGGGAACGACGGGCACGTTCGAACAGCGGTGGCACCGAAGAATAAGTTCGGTGGTTCCCGGCGAGCTTCGTGTTCACTCACCGCCCGGTCACTCCGGGGACCGGCGGCGAGGAGCCGAACGCCCACGGGCGCGCGATCGCTACGGGAGCCCTACAATAGATCGTCCACGTCGTCGAGGAACGACGACAGCGACGCTCGGGTGACGTGCGGCATCACGACGACGCGGGCCTCGCCGGCGCCGGTCCGCGAGAGGCGCCAGCCGCGCTCGCGGAGGGCCTCGAACGTCGCCGACGGCAGGTCGAACGCGACCAGCGGGAGCTCTGGGTCGACGACGCGGAGTCCGCGGTCGCGAAGCTCGTCGGCAACCCATTCGGCCAGCCCGCTCGCTCGCTCGTACTCCGCGCGGTAGCCGTCGGGCCACAGCGCGTCCGCCGCCGCGGCCGCGCTGGCGACGCCGGCACCCGAACGGGTGCCGGTGAGGCTCGCCTGCGAGGCAGTCTCGAGGTACGGCGTGTCGACCGCGAGCGCATCCAGCGCCGCGGGATCGCGCGCGAGGAGCCCGCCCGCAGGCACCGCCGCGCGGCCGACCTTGTGGGGGTCGATCGTCACCGTGTCGACGCCGTCCACCTCGAAGCCCCACTCGTGGCCCGAGAACGGGAGGTGGAAGCCGCCCCAGGCGGCGTCGACGTGGAGCGGGACGCCGGCGTCGACCGCGAGGTCGGCGAGCGCGGGGACCGGGTCGACGCGACCGTACTCGGTCGAGCCCGCGACGGCGACGACCAGCGCCGCGTCGTCGTCGAGGGCGGCCGCGACGGCGTCCACGTCGGCGCGGCCGTCGCCGTCGGTCGTGACCGTCCGGAGGTCGACGCCGAGCACCGACGCGGCCTTGTGGAAGCTGAAGTGGGCCGACTCGGGCGCGACGACGACCGGATCGTCCGTGTCGGCGCGCTCGCGGGCCGAGCGCACCGCCTGGATGTTCGACTCGGTGCCGCCGCTGGTGACGTAGCCGTGGGCGGCGGGGCCGTCGTCGCCGCGGTCCGCCCCGTCCGCGTGGCCGCCGGCCCCCTCGCCCCCGACCGCGTCCGCGAGCCCGGTGATCTCGGCGAGGGCGGCGACGGTGTCCTCCTCCAACGCGGCGATCGTCTCGTAGGTCGCCGGATCGCCGGGGTTCGCGGCGAGGAAGCGCTCGGCCGCCCGTCGCGCCGCGGGGTGCGGCTCAGTGCACATCGAGGAGAGCACGCGGTCGAACGACTGCGGACGGCGCTCGGCGACGGACGGCTGCATCGTCCCGAGAACGGGGCGAACGGGAATTAGGGGTTGCGCTTTCGGGCGGGCGGTGCGCGCTCGCGGGTGCCGATCAGCGCACGTCGTCGAGGATCAGCTTCTGCTCGGTGCGCTTGACTTCGTGTTGCACGTCGCGGACGGCGTCGATGTTCGCGGAGATGCTCGTGACGCCCTCTTCGACGAGGAAGTCGACCATCTCCGGCTTCGAGCCGGCCTGTCCGCAGATGCTCGTGTCCACGTCGAGTTCGCGGCACGTCTCGATCACGTCGCCGATGAGCGAGAGGACCGTCGGGTGGAGCTCGTCGAAGCGGTCGGCGACGTTGCTGTTGTTGCGGTCGACCGCGAGGGTGTACTGCGTGAGGTCGTTCGTCCCGAAGGAGGCGAAGTCGATGCCGCAGTCGGCCAGCTCCTCGATGGCGAGCGCGCTCGCAGGCGTCTCGATCATCACGCCCCAGCGTCGCTTCGCGGGGTCGATGCCGACCGCCTCCATGTGGCGCTTCGCGGCCTCGACATCGGCGGCGTCGTTGACCAGCGGGAGCATCAACTCGACGTTGTCGTACCCCATCTCGTAGAGGCGCTTGAACGCAGTCAGCTCCTGTCGGAACACGTCGGTCTTATCGAGCGACCGGCGGATACCCCGCCACCCCATCATCGGGTTGTGCTCGTTCGGCTCGCTCTCGCCGCCCTCCAGCTCGCGGAACTCGTCGGTCGGCGCGTCAAGCGTCCGCGCGCGAACGGGACGCGGGTAGAACTCCTCGGCGACCTCGCGGATGCCGTCGACCAGCTCCTCGACGTACGCGTCGGCGCCGTTGTCGGCGATGTACGTCTCGGGCGTGACGCCGAGCGACAGCACCATGTGCTCGATCCGCAGCAGGCCGACGCCGTCGGCGCCGGTCGCGGCTGCGCGCTCGGCCGCCTCTGGGATGGAGACGTTCACCTTCACCTCCGTCGCGGTCATCGGCTTGACCGGCGTCTCGGGGCGGACCGCCTCGACGGGCTCGTACTCCTCCTCCTCCTTGGTCGCGCGTCCCTGTCGGATCGTCCCCTTGTCGCCGTCGATGGTGACGACCTGGCCGTCCGAGAGCGCGCTCGTGGCCGAGCCGGTACCGACGACCGCCGGCACGCCGAGTTCGCGCGAGACGATGGCGGCGTGGCTGGTCATGCCGCCCTCGTCCGTGACGATGCCGACGGCACGCTTCATCGCGGGCACCATGTCCGGCATGGTCATCTCGGTGACGATGATGTCGCCCTCGGCGACCTGGTCGAGGTGGTCGAGCTTTGTGACGATCCGGACCTCACCGGAGACGATTCCCGGCGAGGCACCGAGCCCGCGGAACAGTACCTCGTCGTCATCGTCGGTCTTGCCCGCGTTCGCGCGCGAACTCGACCCGGTGTCGATGCCCCCGTTCGTCGCGGCTTCGCGCTCCTGTCCCGAGGGGCCGGACCCGGTCGAGCCCGAGGCGTCCGAGATCGTCGTGATCGGACGCGACTGGAGCATGTACACGTCGCCGTCGTAGACGGCCCACTCCACGTCCTGCGGGGCACCGTAATGATCCTCGACCTGTCGGCCGAGATCGACGAGTCGCTCGATCTCCTCGTCGGTGAGCACTCGGGCCTCGCGCTTGTCCTCGGACACGTCGCGCGTGACGGTCTCGCCCGTCTCGGGGTCCTTCTCCATCAGGATCTTCTTGTCGGCGACGGTGACCTCGTCGACGGTCGCCGTCTCGCGGTCGACGACGTAGTTGTCGGGGGAGACCGAGCCGGAGACGACGGCCTCGCCCAGGCCCCACGCGGCCTCGATGATGATCTCGGGCTCACCGGTCGAGGGGTGAGAGGTGAACATCACGCCGGACTTCTCGGCGTCGACCATCCGCTGGACGACGACCGCGATGTCGACCTCGCTGTGCGGGAACCCCTTCTGCTGGCGGTAGTAGATCGCGCGCTGGGAGAACAGCGACGCCCAGCACTCCTTGACCCGCTTCAGCAGCGCGTCCTCTCGGACGTTGAGGAACGTCTCCTGTTGTCCCGCGAAGGAGGCGTCCGGGAGGTCTTCCGCCGTTGCCGACGAGCGGACGGCGACGAACGCCTCGCCATCGTCGCCCATCGAGCGGTAGGCGTCGAGGATCTCCTCGCGGACGGTCTCGGGCAGTTCCGTCCCGAGAATGAGATCTCTGGCGGTCTGCTCGGCCGCGCGCAGCGCCGCGGAGTCCTCGGGGTCGATCTCCATCGCGGCGAACAACTCCTCGTCGATGCCCGCCTCCTCGATGAACGTCCGGTAGGTGCCCGCGGTCACCACGAACCCCGGCGGGACCGGCAGGCCGGCGCCGGTCAGCTCCCCCAACGAGGCTCCTTTCCCGCCGACGGTGTCCAGGTCGTCGGCGGTGACGTCGTCCAGCCAAAGTACAGCCATTTCGTGTCTGGACGGACCGAGGACGGAACCATGAAGGTATCGACCGACGCAACGCCGAGGAACTCTGTACTCGGTTCTGAGTTCCTCTCGACGCGTTTCGCGGCGTCTCGTGAGGGCCGTGATCATGGGCCAAGCGCCGCGGTCGACGCTCGCGGAACCGCGTTCTTCCGGCGGACCGCGAGCTTTTCGACGCTGCCGTCCCCACCGCCGGTATGAGCGAGCGAACCGACCGCGAGGTCGCCGGGGAACCGGCCGTGGATCCGACCGACGACCCTCCCGAAGAGCCGTACCTCGCGGCGGCGGCGGCCGATCGGTGGGACGTCCTTCGGTACGAAGACGACCCCGAGCCGGTCCACCGCGTCGTCCCTGCCGGCGCCGGGTCCGCCGTGGTCACCACGTACACGCGCCGGGCACGCTCGCGTCGCCGGATCGCGCTCGCGCTCATCCCGGTCGCTGCGGTCGGGCTGCCCGCCGCGGGCTGGCTCCTCGCGGGCACGCTCGGCCTCGCTGCCGGCGCGGTCATCGGGGCCGTCACGGCCGCGGTCGTCGTGCGCCGCCACGTCGGCGAGGGCGAAGCGGGGCCGACGGACGTGCCCGAGGTCGTCGCCGCCAGCGTCGACGCGGCGACCGCACGCGAGTACGGCCTGGAGAACGAGGCGATGATCGCCGACGCCGAGGCGCACCTCGACGCGAACCCCGGTGCGGCCCCCGACCGTCCTCCGGAGGAAGCGCTCGAAGCGGCGCGATACTGATCGAAGCTCCGACTCTGTACCGGGGTTCGCGGTACTATCGAGTTTAGACAGTGAGACAATTATCGCAGTACTGCAATCGGTTTCGGAGTAACTCGTCAGATCTCGATGATATCGTTGTCCTCGCGTTCGGGAACGCGGATCCGCCCCTCGAACGCGGTGACCGCGTCGCCGCAGACGACCGGTGCGCCGCCGTCACCACCGCCAGCACCGGCGCGCACCCGAACCACTCCGGGGCGGTCGACGTAGTGGCCCTGCTCGAACACCATCTCGGCCGGCGTCCCCGCGTCGCTGTCCCCGGGATCCGACCCCGGAACGTCGGTCGTGTCGCCGCCGCTGAACGCGGCGAAGTGGTCGAGGTAGGCGCCGCAGGCGCCGCTTGCGGTCCCCGTCACCGGGTCCTCGTCGATGCCGCTCCCCGGGACGAAACACCGGCCGTGGGCGGTGGAGTCGGCACCGAGCGCGTCGAAGGTGAACGCGTACACGCCGGCGGCGTCGTGCTCGTCGGCCAGCGCCGCGACGGCGCCGTAGTCCGGCGTCATGTCGCCCAGGTGTTCGAGGAAGTTCACCGGGACGACGAGGAACGGCAGCCCCGAGGTGGCGTACGCGACGGGGAGTTCGGCGCCCACGTCACGGAACGCCTCGCCGTCGACGCCGAGCACGTCGCCGAGGCGGTCGTAGTCGGCCTCGACCTCGTACACCGTCGGGGGGTTCTGCGTCATCCACACGCGCCCCTCGTCGGTCACCTCGACCTCGATGACGCCGACGTTCGTCTCCAGCGAGTGGGTGCCGGCGTCGATCGCTCCCCGCTCGTACAGGCGGGCGTGAGCGGCGACGGTCGCGTGCCCGCACAGGTCGACCTCCGTCGTCGGCGTGAAGTAGCGGACCCGGCGGTCGGCCTCGCCGGACGGTCGCAGGAAGGCCGTCTCGCTAGCTCCCAACTCGTTGGCGATCGCCTGCATCTGCGCGTCGTCGAGGCCCTCGGCGTCGGGGACGACCCCCGCGGCGTTGCCGTCCGTCGGTTCCGTGGTGAACGCGTCGACGAGCGCGGCGTCGCGTCGCGCGTCGCCGGACGCGTCGGTGGCGTCGGTCATGCGCACGTCTCCGACCGGGCGCGACAAAACACCCCGTGGTTCCGCGGTCGCCGGGGTGTCGCGGGCGACCGTGCGGCGCCGGTCCGTCCTCCTGGGTGGTTCCGGTCGGGCTCCGATCCGGACCGCAGTCGTCGGGGTTCGGTCACTCCGTGCGGTCGACCGCGCCGCCCGACTCCTGGTGGACGGCGTCGCCCTCCTCTGGCAGCACCGGCCCCGCGGCGATCACGTCGCTGCCGAGTCGGTCGTACACCTCCGTGGAGGGAAGACACGAGTCCGCGCCGTACAGCTCGGCGCCGCGCTCGGCGGACGTAGCGTGGACGACCGCGCCGAGACCGACGTGGGCGATGCCGCCCGCGCACATCGGGCACGGTTCCGTGCTGGTGTACATGATGAGGTCCGCGCGCTGGGCCGGCGAGAACTCCCGCGCGGCGCGGTGAGCCAGCGTCAACTCGGGATGTCGGCGCACGTCGTCCTCGGTGACGACCGCGTTGCGCTCGGTCATCACGACCTCGTCGGCATCGGCGCGGACGAGCACCGAGCCGTACGGGTCGTCGCCGCGTTCGGCGGCGCTGCGGGCGAGGTCAATCGCCTCGCGGACGTGTTCCTCGTGGATCAGGTCGGTGAAGCGAGCCGGCAGATCACCGGGGGGCAGTGCCATACTGGTGGGTATCCACCCGGAGACGTGTAGCTGTCGGCAGTGCCACGAGCGGGATCCGGCACCGTCGGCATCGAGGCCGTTAGTATCGGCGATACCGACGGCATCGGCACTGTCGGAGACCGTCCGACGCCCTCGCGATCGACGCCCGGCTCCGATTCGGAGGACCGGCCGGCGAATTCGTCGGGGAGGCCGGTCGCGGATGCGGCCGAACCGTGGCCCGCCGCGGGGGCGCGAGCCGCGCCCCGACAGGACTAACTCGCCCGTCCAACACCGTCCGGTATGACCGAGATTCACGAGGGACAGCGGGTGGCCGTGTTGGCCGACTCACAGAACCTCTATCACTCCGCACAGAGCGTCTACTCGCGCAACGTCGACTACTCGAAGATGCTGGAGAAGGCCGTGATGGGCCGCCAGCTCACGCGGGCGATCGCGTACGTCATCCGCGCGGATTCGCCCGACGAGGAGTCGTTCTTCGAGGCGCTGCGCGACATCGGCTTCGAGACGAAGATCAAAGAGATCAAGACGTTCGGCGACGGGTCGAAGAAGGCCGACTGGGACGTGGGGATCAGCCTCGACGCCGTCACGCTCGCCGACCACGTCGACACCCTCATCCTCTGCACCGGCGACGCCGACTTCTCCCGGCTCTGTTCGCACCTCCGCCACGAGGGCGTCCGCGTCGAGGTCGTCGCCTTCGAGGAGTCCGCGGCGGCGGACCTGAAGGCGGCCGCCGACTCGTTCATCGACATGAGCAAGCGCGAGGACACTTTCTTGTTATGAGCGGCGACGCGACCCTCGACGACCTGCGGACGGTCGCCGACTACCAGTTCGGCGCCGGCGCCGGCGGGGCCCTGTTTCCCCCCGACGAGGACGTGACCGTGCGGCGCTCCACCAGCGGCCGCCCCCGACAGGTCACCTGCGACGCCGGGCGGGTCGTCTCCTACCGGACCGACGGCCGGTTCACCCTCGGCGTCGAGGGCGGCCGTCGGCTCCGCTCCGCGCTGGCGCACCCCGAGTACAGCGTCGTCGTCGGCGACGAGTCGGCGCCGTTCGTGCGCGACGGGAAGAACGTGTTCGCGAAGTTCGTGAGCGAGGTCGGCGACGCCGTCCGCCCGCGCGACGAGGTGACTGTCGTCCACGAGGACGGCACCGTGTTGGGCGTCGGCCGCGCGGAGCTGGCGGCCGCGGAGATGCGCGACTTCTCGACGGGGATGGCGGTAAAAGTGCGGTCGGGCGCCGTCCCGGAGTGACCGGCGCCCGGAGACGGGTTCCCGCGTTCCCCGCTCGGGGACACAGTGGCGACCCAGGCACGCGAGCCTCCCGCGTCCGCGGGTCGGGACAGGCTCGAAATAAATGTGTCGGCGGGATCGCCCGACTTCGGACCGATCCGGAGCCGGCGAGCGCGGCACGACACCGGCCGCCGTCACGCGAGCAGCAGCGCCGCCCAGCCGGCGAGCGCGCCGCCGTTCACGAGCGGTAACCCGGCGTGGACGCCGCGGACGCGGTGGACGAACACCTGGAGCGCCGCGAGGCCGACGAGCGACCCGACGAGCGGCGCGCCCGCGGCAAGCGGGGCCGACGAGGCGACGCCCACGCTCGCCGTCAGCATCGCGGGGAACAGCGCGTCGCCGGCGCCGAGTAGCGTCGCCGCCGGCCGACCGCCGCCGGTGACCGTCGCCGCGGCGTCGGCGTCGCCGTCGCCGTCGTCGGTGGGAACGACGAACATCGACGGAACCCGGAGCGCCGCGCTCGCGTCGGCCACGTCCAGCATGTGGCCCGAGCCGTAGACGGCGTAGGCGTCGTAGCCGGCCGCGACGACGAGCGCGGCGGCGGCGTACGCCGGGTCGAGGCTCGCGCCGAACAGCGCGGCGCCGCCGGCGACGCCGACGACCGCGACCGCGTTGCAGACCGCGGGGCGAGGGACGCGCCACGCGAGCAGCGTGCCGGCGAGGGCGGCGACCGCGCCGGCGACGGGGCCGAGGAACGCTGACAGCGCGAACCACTGGGCGGCACAAAGCGACGCGAGCATGACCCCGCGAACGAGCCGGCGGTCGGCGCCGTATCGGACCACCGCCAGCGAGAGGACGGTTCCGACGACGAGACCGAGGACCAACGGGACGAGCGCGTCGCCGCCGCTCCCGTAGCTCACGCCCGACCCGGCGAGCCGCGGGGCGGCCGCGAGCGCGAGCACGTGGACCGCGAGAAACAGCGCGCTGATCCCGACGGCGCCGCGGACGCGAGGGTCCCGGCGGACGCGCGTCAGTTTCCCGACCATGGGGCGACCGGTCACGGGACGATCTGTCACAGGTACCGCGCCACCCCGAGCGCCCGTACGAGCGGGACGCCGGCGAGAACCGAGCCGAGCAGGTAGCCGCCGATGGCGCCGCCGTTCAACAGCGGGAGGCCGGCGTGGGGGCGCCCCTTCAGCACCATCCGCAGGAGGACGCCGAGGCCGACGAATGTCCCGACGATGGCGAGCAGCGTCGGCAGCCCCATCGCGGGGACGATCGGGAGTCCGAACGCCGGCGCGGGCGACCAGAACGCCGCGGAGGCCGCCATCACCGCCGGCATCACCGCGTCGCCGAGGCCGATGAAGAAGACGTCGCGCTCGTCTTCGTCGGTCACCTCGGTGGCGCCCTCGGTCGACCCCTCCTCGAGCAGCGAGTACGACCACTCCAGCGGGATGACGAGCACGACGGGGATGTTGAGGTCAAGCACGCCCTCCGCGAGGTCGAGCATGTGCTCGGTGCCGTACACGGAGACGGCGTCGTACACCGCGAGCACCGTCAGGAGCACGATCGCCGGGAGGAGGCCGAACGAGATGCCGAACAGCCCCGCGGCGCCGGCCCCCATCAGCGCCCCGGCGGCATCGATGACGTACCACTCGGGGTACGCGAGCAGCGCGACGGTCACGAGTCCGGCGGCGGCGACGGCCGCGAGCCCGGGGAGGAACACCGAAAAGACGTACCACGAGAGCATGCCGGAGGAGCCGACGATGACAAGCCGGACCGCCCAGTCGAAGTCGTACTTGAACGCCGCGAGCATCAGCGCCGTGACCACGAGGATGGCGCCGAGGTACAGCGCCGAGTTGGCGGGGTTCTGTGGGTCCTCGACGGTCTGGTAGCCGGCCGCTTCGAACGTGGGCGCCAGCGAGACGGCGCCGACGTGGACCACGAGGAACAACAGCCCCGCGAGGAGGACGCCGCGGACTGCGCGAGCCTTCATTGCCTGCCGGTTGGGATGGCCCGCGTTTGGTGGTTGTGGTTGCGGTCGCGGTCTCGCTCGGGATCGCGGTCGCGGTTCTACGGCCGCTCGCCGACGGCCGACCGTCCGTGTCGACTGCCGACCGTCCGTGCTATCGTTTATGAGTCCATTCGCCTGACTACCCCATATGACCGAACGGCTCGACTCCATTGACCGCCGGATCCTCTATCGCCTCGTACAGGACGCGCGCGGCACCTCCGCGCCCGACATCGCCGACGAGGTGAACGTGACATCTGGGACAGTTCGCAATCGTATCGATCGACTAGAACGCGAGGGAATTATTAGGGGCTACCACGCCACCATCAACTTTGAGCGGGCCGGCGGGCGGCTGACGAACCTGTTCACCTGCACGAGCCCCGTTCCCGAACGCGACCGGCACGCGAAGCAGGCGGCAGAAATCCTGGGCGTCGTCCACGTGCGCCAGCTCCTCAGCGGCCGGGGGAACCTCCACGTCACCGCGGTCGCGGAGGACATGGACGGACTCACGCGGATCGCCCGCGACCGCTCCGCGCTCGGGATCGAGATCGACGACGAGAACCTCGTGGAGTCCGACACCCACCGGCCGTACGGGGCCTTCGGTCCCGACGACGCCAGGGAGGGGCAGTCGATCGCCGACTTCATGTCGCTGTCGGCGGGCGCGGAGGTGATCGAGATCGCCGTCGGCGCCGACGCGCGCGTCGCCGGACTGACGCTGGCGGAGGCGAACGACGTCGGGATTCTCCACGAGGGCGTACTTATTGTCTCCGTCGAGCGAGAAGAGGACGTTCTCACCCCGAAGGGCGACACGCGACTCCGGCCTGACGACCTCGTTACGCTGTTCTGTCGCACGGGCGTCTCGGACGACCTCATCCGCGTCTTCGGGAGCGGCTGACCGGCGTCACGCCCCGCCGTCTGCCGTCCCGCCCTCGCTCCGCTCGCCCTCGTCGCGATTCTCTGTCGTCCCTCTCTCCCGTCTCTCTCCTCGTCGCTCCCGTCGCCGGAGGCGGCACCGTGCGCCACCGAATCGGGGTCGACGCTGCCGAGGTAGTGCCAGTGAAGCGCCGACGCTGCCGCGAACGGATTGTCTCCGTCCCCGGACTGTGCGGGGAACGGGTCCCGGCTGACCGCATACAACGCCGTCTCCACCACTTCTCGTTGCCCGTTCACCACGGCGTAGCTGTCGACGATCACCTCGACCCGGGGGCCGTTCCAGACCGCCGTCGAGGCGACGAACGTGGCGCTCGGACGGTGGCCGGCGACTGCACAGCTCACCGTGACGTTCGGGATGGTCGTCGGGGGGCCGCCGGATCGACGGTCGGCGGGATCAAACTCGCCAGGCTCGCGACCCTGATAAAGGGGATCGGCCACCAGATCGCCGGCGTGTTCTACCCGGACAGCGCCGTCCGCCGCTTCCGGATCAACGGCCGGGCGCTCGACGAGCGCGAGGCCGACCGCGAGTTCGGCGAGGCGGCGATCGTCACCGTCCTGTGGGTCGCCTTCCTCGTCGCCGGCGTGTTCGTCCTGCTGCTCACGCTTCCTGACGGGGCGTACACCCTCGAGAACGTCCTCTTCGAGGTCGCGAGCGCGCAGGGCAACGTCGGCCTCTCGGCAGGGATCACCGGGCCCGACTCCCTGCCGACCCCGGTGAAGGTGATGTTTCTGTTCAACATGTGGATCGGCCGACTGGAGATCATCCCGATCCTCGTGACGCTCAGGGCGGTGTTCAACCGCGGGGGACTGTACCGATGAGGCCCGACGACCTCCCGGTCGTCCGGACTGTCCTCCGAACCGGTGCCGACGACCGTGGCTACGACGCGCTCCTGCTCGCCGGGCCGGTCGTCCTCGCGCTCGTCGCCGTGCTCGGACGCGGTCCGTCGACGACGGCGCTCGCGGCGGGGTACATCGCGGCGTTCGCGGGCCGCACGGCGGTCAACGCGCTCTGGTGACCGCTGCGACCGACCCACCTGTTCGCGATAGCGTGGGTTCTGTATCGCTCGCTGCGGTTTATGCGTGCTCGAAGTAAACCGGCCCGGATGTGGCTCTATCGCCGGATATCAGCACGTACTGACGTTGTGTCCCCGTCCCGGATGTCTGACGCGGGTTTATGACGCTGGGAGCGTGTCCCCGTGTATGGGAAATCGGGTCGAGGATCTCGAGGCGCAGGTCGCTGAGTTACAGGCTGCAGTCGACGGACTGACCGAGGAGCTGGTGGAGGCGAAAGAGCGCATCTCGCAGTTGGAGCGCGCGACCGAGGTCGAAGAAGAGTCGACCACGAGTCGGAACCCGAACGCGGAGTTCGTCCCTAACGAGTCGGCGACCGACGGCGTTGCCGGCGGCGACGACGACCGCGTGGCGGCCGACGAGGAGGGCTCCGCGCAGAAGGCGGCGCGCGGCGCCGACGGGGAGGCCGCCGAGGAGTCCGACTCCTCCGACGACGACTCCGACGACATCATCGTCGCGTAACGACCACGGTCGCGTAATCAACCCCGCCGACGCTGCCGAACCGCAGCGGCGCGGCGGACACCACACCACCGTTCCACTCACGCATGCACATCACGGAACTCGTACTGGACAACTTCAAGAGCTTCGGGCGCCGGACGCGGATCCCCTTCTACGAGGACTTCACGGTCATCACCGGTCCGAACGGGTCGGGGAAGTCGAACATCATCGACGGGGTGTTGTTCGCGCTGGGGCTCGCGCGCACGCGAGGCATTCGCGCGGAGAAGCTCACCGACCTCATCTACAACCCCGGCTTCGAGGGCGGCGAGGGACCGACCGGCGAGCGCGAGGCCAGCGTCGAGGTCGTCCTCGACAACGCCGACGGGACGCTCGACCGCTCGCAGGTCGTCAGCGCCGCCGGCAGCGACGACATCGGCGACACCGAGGAGATCACCATCAAGCGCCGGGTGAAAGAGACCGACGACAACTACTACTCGTACTACTACCTCAACGGCCGGTCGGTCAACCTCTCGGACATCCAGGACCTGCTCGCGCAAGCCGGCGTCACCCCGGAGGGGTACAACGTCGTCATGCAGGGCGACGTGACGGACATCATCAACATGACGCCCCACGAGCGGCGGGGCATCATCGACGAGATCGCCGGCGTCGCTGAGTTCGACGCCAAGAAGGAGGACGCCTTCAGCGAACTGGAGACCGTCGAGGAGCGCATCGACGAGGCCGATCTCCGGATCGAGGAGAAAGAAGAGCGGCTCGACCAGCTGGCCGACGAACGCGAGACCGCCCTCCAGTACCAGGACCTCCGCGACGAGAAGGAGGAGTACGAGGGGTATCTGAAGGCCGCCGAGTTAGAGGACAAGCGCGCCGACCTCGAGGGAACCCGCGAGTCGATGGCGACGCGAGAGGACGAACTCGAAGACCTCCGCGCGGAACTCGACGAGCGACAGGCGCGGGTCGACGACCTGGAGGGCGACCTCGAGGAGATCAACCGCGAGATCGAGCGCAAGGGCGAGGACGAGCAGATCGCGATCAAAGCCGAGATCGAGGAGATCAAAGGCGACGTCTCCCGCCTCGAAGGGAAGATCGAGAACCAGCGCGAGCGCGTCGAGGAGGCCGAGACCGAGCGACGCGACGCGTTCGTCGCAATCGACAAGAAGACCGAGGAGATCGACGAGCTCGAGGCCGACATCCGCGAGACGAAAGTCGAGAAGGCGAACCTGAAGTCGACGCTCACGTCGAAACAGACCGAGCTGGCGGAGGTGCAAGCCGAGATCGACAGCGTCGACACCGAGTTCGACGAGCTGAAGGCCGAACTCGCGGACAGCAAAGAGACCCTGGAGGAGCTCCGCGCCGAGAAGAACGAGCTCCAGCGCGAGAAGGACCGGCTCCTCGACGACGCGCGCCGACGGTCGAACGAGATCGGCGACGTGGAAGACGAGATTCAGGAGACGCGCGAGGCGATCCCTCAGTTGAACGAGCGAGTATCGAACCTCCACTCGGAACTCGACAAGGCGGAGAAAAACAAAGCCAGCATCGACGGGGTCATCGAGGACTTGCGCGGCGAGAAGGCCGAGTTCCAAGACGAACTCGACGAGGTCGAGGAGGACATCCGGGCGAAACAACAGGAGTACTCGAAACTGGAAGCGCGGGCGGGCGACTCCGGCGACACCTCGTGGCCGCGGGCGGTGACGACCGTGAGGAACGCCGACTTCTCGGGCGTCCACGGCCCCGTGGGCGAACTCGCGTCGGTGCCTGGCGAGTACGCGAAGGCGTGTGAGACCGCTGCGGGCGGCCGCCTCGCGAACGTCGTCGTCGACGACGACGGCGTCGGCTCCGACTGCATCGATTACCTGAAACAGCGCAACGCCGGTCGCGCGACGTTCCTCCCGATCACGGAGATGGACGACCGCGGCCTCCCGTCCCTGCCGAACGACCCGGGCGTCGTCGACTTCGCGCGCAGCCTCGTCGACTACGACCCGGAGTACGAGGGGATCTTCTCGTACGTCCTCGGGTCGACGCTCGTCGTCGAGGACATGGAGACGGCTCGCCACCTGATGGGGAACTATCGGATGGTCACCCTCGACGGCGACCTCGTCGAGAAGTCCGGTGCGATGACCGGCGGCTCCGGCGGCGGCTCGCGCTACTCCTTCTCGAAGTCCGGGAAGGGGAAACTGGAGCGCGTCGCCGAGGAGATCCACGACCTGGAGGACGAGCGTCAGCGGATCAAAGCCGAGATCGCCGACATCGACGACGACCTCGAGGACGCCCGCTCGCGTGCCTCCGACGCCGCAGAGAAGGTCCGCGACATCGAGTCCGACATCGAGCGCGCCGAGGAGAAGCTCGGATCGAAAGAGGAGCGGATCGACGAGCTGGAGGACCGACTCGACGAGCTGCGCGAGGAGCGCGAGTCCGTCGACGAGGAGATGACCGAACTCGACGAGGAGATCGACGCGGCGGACGACGAGATCGGGACCGTCGAGGCCGACATCGAGGAGCTGGAGACCGAACTGGCCGACTCGAAGATCCCGGAGCTGTCGGCGAAGGCCGACGAGATCCGCGCGGATATCGACGATCTCGAGGCGCGGATGGACGACCTCGACGGCGAGTTGAACCAGCTCCAACTGGAGAAGCAGTACGCCGAGGACGCCGTCGACGACCTCCACGACACCGTCGAGGAGGCGCAGTCGAAGAAGGCCGACGCCGAGGAGGCGATCGACGAGTTCGAGGAGCGGATCGCCGAGAAGGAATCGACCTTGGAGGCGAAGCGCGAGGCGATCGCAGAGCTGGAAGACGAACTCGCGGACCTCAAGGAGGAGCGCGAGGCCGTCAAGGAGTCGTTCCGCGAGGCGAAGTCCGCCCGCGACGAACAGGAGAGCGAGGTCGAGCGCGTCGTCTCGAAGCTGGAGTCACTTCGCGAGACCGCCGAGCGGCTGGAGTGGGAGATCGACTCGCTGGAAGAGCAGGTCGGCAGCTACGACCCCGAGGAGATCCCCGACCGCGACACCGTCGAGTCGGAGATCGCCAGGCTGTCCGCGGAGATGGAGGAACTCGAGCCAGTCAACATGCTCGCGATCGACGAGTACGAGGACGTGCAGGCCGATCTCGACGACCTGCAGGAGCGCCGCGACGTGCTCGTCGAAGAGCGCGAGGCGATCGAGGAGCGCATCGACCGCTTCGAGTCCCAAAAGAAGGCGACGTTCATGGACGCCTTCGAGGCGATCGACGAGCAGTTCACCGAGATCTTCCAGCGCCTCTCGGCTGGGACCGGCGAGTTGGTCTTGGAGGACCCCGACGACCCCTTCGAGGGAGGGCTGACGATGAAGGCGCAGCCGGCGGACAAGCCGGTCCAGCGTCTCGACGCGATGTCCGGCGGGGAGAAGTCGCTGACGGCGCTTGCGTTCATCTTCGCAATCCAGCGGCACAACCCCGCGCCGTTCTACGCGCTCGACGAGG
This sequence comes from Halobaculum gomorrense, assembly GCF_900129775.1. GTDB lineage: Archaea > Halobacteriota > Halobacteria > Halobacteriales > Haloferacaceae > Halobaculum > Halobaculum gomorrense. The sequence goes on from NZ_FQWV01000003.1 coordinate 158,054, forward strand.
TCGACGCGTTCCTCGACGCGGTCAACGCCGAGCGCGTCGGCGAGATGGTCCACGACCTCGCGGGCGAGGCGCAGTTCGTCGTCGTCAGCCACCGGTCGGCGCTGCTGGAGCGCTCCGAGCGCGCCATCGGCGTGACGATGCAGTCGGACAACGTCTCCGCCGTCACCGGCATCCAGTTGGGTGACGACGGGGAGCCGGTGCCGGAGGTGAAAGCCGATGATTGAGGCGCCCGGCGACGTCTCGGTGGAGCGGCCCGACGACGTCGACGACGACGAGGTCGAGCCGGTCGAACTCCTCGTCAACCTCGCGGAGGAGGGCGAGATCGACCCGTGGGACATCGACGTGGTCGAGGTGACGGACGCGTTCCTCGACCGCCTCGACGAGGCGGACCTCCGCACCGGTGGCCGGGCGCTGTTTTACGCGAGCGTGCTCCTCCGGATGAAGTCCGACGACATGCTCGCCGATGACGATCCCGACGAGGAGGAGGACTTGGAGCCGTGGGAGGCCGCCTTCGAGGGCGGCGACGCGATGGGCGGCGACGGCGCGCCCGTCGACGACGGCTTCGACCCGGTGACCGCGTTGGAAGACGAGATGGACCGACGGCTCGACCGCAAGAGCACGCGCGGGTCGCCGGAGACGCTGGACGAACTCGTCCGCGAACTCCGGGAGGCGGAACGCGGCACGTGGTGGAAAGAGTCGCGCAAGTACGACACCAGCGAGTCGCCGCGGGGGTTCTCCCGCGGGACGCAGACGCTGGAGTACCACGGCGCCGACGACCTCCGCCGCGACGGCGAACCCGGCGAGGAGGACGTGACCGGCACGACTCACGAGGAGGACATCGAGACCGTGATCGACGACGTTCGCGCGCGGCTCAATCCGCAGTACGACCGCGGCCGCGCGGAGGTGCTGTTCCGCGAGATCGCCGACGCCGGCAGCACCGCGGTGATGACGTATCTCGCGCTGTTGTTCCTCGCACACCGCGGCGAGATCACGCTGGAACAGGACGACCTGTTCGGCGACCTGTGGGTGCGCGATGCGGGCGTCGCGACCGCCGGCGACGGGGCGATCGCGGATTGAACCACGACCGCTTTTCGCCTCGGGTTTCCTCGGCGGGCTGCGGGAACCGCTCGGCGAAAACCCGTCGATGCTGTCAGACTCGTAGAGTCTGACTGCTAATCAGAATCGCAGTGCGATTCTGCTGATGCTGCAGGAACGCTTCGCGTTCCTGCTGCTAATCAGACGCCAAAGGCGTCTGATGATGCCAAAAAGCCGCCGTCGCGGGGTTTCACCCCGCTCCGGCGGTGAACCGCTCGCTTCGCTCGCGGATGCTGGACTCAGGTCGTTCACCGACCGCGAGCGAGCGCAGCGAGCGAGCGAGCGGGCCAAGGAACCCTCGAAGCGCGGCTTCGCCGCGCTGAGGGGGTGACGCAGTGCTTTTGATCCACATTTTGCAAGCGAGGAGCCGGAGGCTCCGAGCGCAGCAAAAGGTGGGTGGGCAGCATGTACCTAACGGCCGGGTTAGCCGTCGGTCGATAAACCAAACCGTGGCGTGCAGGTGGAGATGTGCTCTCCGAATCGCCGCCCTCAGTCGTCGAGGTAGTCGTCCACGAACAGCCCGACGCGCTCGCGCGTCTCCTCCGGCACAGCCTCGCTGGGCGTGTTGATCGTGCCCTCAAGCGAGCCGTGGGCCTCGCAGTCCATGTCGTCGGGGAACGTGCGGACGGCCTCCTCGACGGTCTCCTTGATCGCCTCCTCGTTGGCGGCGGCGTTCTCCAGCACCTCCTCAAGGGTGACCTCGGCGTCCTGTTTCCACACGTCGTAGTCGGTGACGCCGGTGACGGTCGCGTAGGCCATCTCGGCTTCGCGGGCGAGTTTGGCCTCGGGGACCGCGGTCATGCCGACGAGGTCCCAGCCCTGGCTCTTGTAGAACTCCGACTCCGCCTTCGTCGAGTACTGGGGCCCCTCGATGCAGACGTACGTGCCGCCTTCGACGACGTCCGAGTCGGAGTCGAGCGAGTCGAGCGCGCGGTCGGCCGCCTCGGCGAGGTGCTCGGCCAGTTTCGGCGAGTACGGCCGCGTGATCGGCTGGTGGACGACGATCCCATCGCCGAAGAAGGAGAGATCGCGGTTCTTCGTGCGGTCGTAGATCTGGTCGGGGATCACGAGCGTCTGGGGCGGCAGTTCCTCCTTCAGCGACCCGACCGCGTTGCTGGCGATGACGTACTCGACGCCGGCCTGCTTCAGCGCGTGGATGTTCGCCTTGTACGGCAGGTCCGTGGGCGAGCGCTGGTGGTCGGGGCCGTGGCGCGGGAGGAACACGACCTCGCGGCCGGTGTCGCCGAACTCGCCGATCTCCAGATCAGAGGATGGCTCGCCGAAGGGGGTGGTGACGGACTCGGTGCGGGTGTTCTGGAGTGGGAGCGCTTCGTAGATGCCGCTGCCGCCGATGAAGCCGATGGTCATTGGTACCCGGTCGTTCGCTCGGCCGCGATAAATGGCCACGGATCGTCTGTCGTCCCCCCGGATCCTGTGGTCGACGTGGTCGTCGAGACGGATCCCCAACACTTATTCACAGACCGTCCGGCGTGGAAGTATGACAGTCGTCGGCACGCTCGTAGCCGCCGTCGGCGTCGTCGGGATGACGGCCGCCGCGGCGGTGCTCACCGGTCTCGCGGCGACGCTCGTCATCCCGGACATCAGGATCTGGCCTCCTGGCGACGACGACCGCCTCCGGAACGCCTACCTCGCGTGTTCGCGCACGTTCTTCGTGTGCTTGCTCGTCGCCGGCGCGCTGGGGTTCGGCGGCGCCGAGGTCCCAGCCGCGGCGCGGGTCGCCGGCGGCGTCCTCGCCGTCGTCGCGTTCTGGACGCTGGCACGGGCCGACCTCGGCGAGGCGAACACCCGGAGACGGGCCGACGGCCTCGTCACCGAGGGAACGTATGGGTACAGCCGGAACCCGCAGGTAGTCGGGTTCGTCGGGCTGTTCGTCGGCTACGCGCTGGCGACCGCCGCCCCGGTCGCGGGCGTGTTGGCCGCGCTCGGGGTCGCCTGGATGGTGGCGAGCGTGTTCGTCGAGGAACCATGGCTGCGCGAGCAGTACGGCGCGGCGTACGAGACGTACCGCCGCTCAGTCCCGCGGTTCGTCGGCGTCCGCACGCTCCGGCGCGTCCTCGCGCGCGACTGACCGCCGCCGGGATATCCACACGTCTTTGTACGCGCCTCCTGGACAACGGTCGGGAAAATGCTACTCGCCGGAACCGTCGTCGCCGACCCCGACACCGTCATCGATGACGGTGCGGTGGTCGTCGAGGACGACACGATTACCGCCGTCGGCGACGAGTCGACGCTCGTCGACCGCTACACCGACCACGAGCGCCGCGAGTTCGGGATCGTCGCGCCCGGCACCGTCGGCGGGCACATCCACTCGGTGCAGTCGCTCGGCCGCGGCATCGCAGACGACGTGGCGCTGCTCGACTGGCTGGAGGAGTACGTGCTCCCGATGGAGGCCGGCCTCGGCCCCGACGGGACGCGCCTCGCGGCCGAACTCGGCTATCTGGAGTGTATCGAATCGGGCGTCACGACCGTCATCGACCACCTCTCGGTCCACCACGCCGAGGAGGCGCTTTCGGCGGCCGTCGACTCCGGCATCCGGGCTCGCGCCGGTAAGGTCCTCATGGACACGAACGCGCCAGACGGCCTGCGCCAGAAGGCCGAACACGGCCTCGCGGAGACCGAGGCGCTCATCTGGAGGTTCCACGGCGCGGACGGCGGCCGGATCCGCTACGCTATCACGCCGCGCTTTGCCGTCACCTGCACCGAGGAGTGTCTGCGCGGCTGTCGCGACCTCGCCGACGAGTACGACGGCGTGCGCATCCACACCCACGCCTCCGAGAACACCGACGAGATAGCCGTCGTGGAGGAGCGCACCGGCGAGCGAAACATCGCCTTCCTCGACGAGGTCGGCCTGACCGGCGAGGACGTCGTGCTCGCCCACTGCGTCCACACCGACGAGGACGAACGCGAACTGATCGCGGAGACGGGAACGCACGTGACTCACTGCCCGTCCTCGAACATGAAACTCGCCTCCGGAATCGCGCCCGTCGAGGACTACCTCGACCGCGGTGTCAACGTCGCCCTCGGCAACGACGGGCCGCCGTGTAACAACACCCTCGATCCCTTCACCGAACTCAAGCAGGCCAGCCTGCTCGCGAAGGTCGACGCGCTCGACCCGACGGCGGTCGACGCTTCGACGGCCCTTCGCATGGCGACCCTGAACGGCGCGCGGGCGGCGGGCTTTGAGCACGTCGGCGCGCTCCGGGAGGGGTGGAAGGCCGACGTGCTCGGCATCGACACGGATCACACGCGCGCGACGCCGCTGCACGACCCGATCGGCCATCTGGTGTTCGCCGCCCACGGCGACGACGTGGCGTTCACGATGGTCGATGGCGACGTGCTGTACGACGAGGGCGCGGGCGGCCACCGAACGCTCGACGCCGAGCGGGTCCGCCGCGAGGCGAACGCGTTCGACGTTCCCGGCGTCGACGCGTGAACGCCCCGATCCCGGGCGGATCGGACGATGGCGCTGGTCGCCCCGTCGCGTGCCGTGGTACCACGTGTGAGAAGCGTTCAAGCCCCACCTTCGCTTCATAGGTGGCATGAGCGAATCCTCCTCGCCAGCGCACGCGTCGGATCTCGTCGAGGGGGATCTCCTCCGGCCGATGCTGCGCGTCGCGTGGCCGCTGGTGCTGATCCAGTTGCTACAGGTGATGTACAACGTCGCCGACACGTTCTGGCTCGGGCGGCTCTCGTCGGACGCGGTCGGCGCGCTCTCGCTGGCGTTTCCGATCGTGTTCTTGTTCATCAGCATCGGAGGCGGATTCACCGCCGCGGGCGCCATCCTCGTCGCCCAACACACCGGGGCGAGCGCCGCGAGTTCGGGGAGCTCTCGCGAGGCGGGCAAGGTCGCCGGAACGGCCCTCGGGTTCGTGATGCTCGTGGCGATGGTGCTGGGCGCGCTCGGCTACCTCGCCATCGAGCCCGCGCTGGCGCTCATCCCCGCCGACGAGCAGACCGCGACGGATATCGTCCCGCTTGCGGCGGCGTACATGCGGGTGTTCTTTCTCGCGACGCCGTTTCTGTTCGGCTTCTTCACGTTCGTCTCGCTGATGCGGGGGTACGGCGACACGCGCGCGCCGCTGCGGGTGATGGTCGTCTCCGTCGCGGTCAACGTCGCCCTCGACCCGTTCCTGATCTTCGGGTGGGGGCCGTTCCCCGCGCTCGGGATCGAGGGCGCAGCGTGGGCGACGCTCGTCTCGCGGGCGATCGCGACCGTCGTCGGCTGGTACGTCCTGTTCGGGACGCCCGCCGGGCCGACGATCCGCCCCCGCGACCTCGTTCCGAGGCCCCGGATCGTCAAGCGGGTCCTCCGACTGGGCGTTCCCTCGGCACTCGAACAGTCGGGCGTCTCGCTGGCGTTCGTCGTGCTGACTGCGCTTGTGGCGACGTTCCCGCCGGCGGTCGTGGCGGCCTACGGGCTCGGGAACCGGCTCATCTCGCTGGTGTTCCTGCCAGCAATGGGGCTTGCGCAGGCCGTGAACACCGTCGTCGGGCAGAACCTCGGTGCCGAGAAGCCCGACCGCGCGTGGCGCGCCGTCAGGGCGGCCCTCGGCGTCGTCGCCGCGGTCATGCTTCCGGTCGCGGCGCTGGCGGCGGCGTTCCCACAGCCGATCGTCCAGGTGTTCCTCCCGCCGGGATCGCCCGACGCGGGCGAGACGATCGCGTACGCCTCGACGTACCTGCGGGTCGCATCGGTGATGTTCGTGTTCACGGGGATCTTTGAGGTCTCGCGCGGGACCTTCCGCGGCGCCGGCCGGACGACGACCGCGCTCGCGCTCTCGCTGGTGGCGGTCTGGCTCGTCCGCGTGCCGGTGACGTACGCGGCGGTGTTCGTGTTCGACGTCGGGACGCCGGGGATCTGGTGGGCGGTCGTCGCCGGCGACGTCGCCGGCGCCGTCGTCGCGCTCGCATGGCTCTACCACGGGTCGTGGACGAGCGCGGTCGTCGATCCGCGGTCCGGCGTGCCCGCGGACGACTGACGCGTCCGCGCCGCCGATGTACGCCCGACGAGTCACACGAGGAGCCCGCTCTCCAACAGCGCGATCAGCCCCGTCAACATCGGGATCGACGCCAGCGTCGTCACGAGGATCACGGTACTGATATACTCCGACACCGAGACGCCGCCGACATCGAGGTCGTCGGCGAACGCGCCGACGAGGATGAGCGGAGTCACGGCCGCGGGCGTCGCCGATTCAAGGACGAACACGCGCGCGACGGTGTCGTCCTGAAAGCCGACGGCGACTGCGATGGCGACCGCGACTGCGGGCGCGACGACCATCTTCAGGATCGACGGGGTGGCCGCCTGCGAGAGCGCAGCGCCGTAGTCCGTTCGCGAAAGCTGGATCCCGAGGATGAGTAGCATCACCGGGATCGACGAGTCGCCGACCAGTTGGAGCGTCTGCATCGCGGTCCCGGCGGCGGGTGGCACGACGCCGAGCGCCCGCGCGCCCAGCGCGACGGGGACGGCCCACACGAGCGGGATCGTGAACACCCGTCGGAGCCCCTGGAGCCCGCCCCCGCCGCCGGCCCGGGAGGCGACGTACACGCCGACGGTGTAGATGAGCACCGACTGGATGGCGAGGTACAGCACCGCCGCCGCCCGGCCGCCCGCCGGGAACGCGAAGTCAGACAGGGGGATGCCGTAGTTGCCGGAGTTGGGGAACGTCGCCGCGAGCACGAGCGCCGACAGCCGTGGCTCGGGCTCGCCAAGGAGCCGTCCGACCCCCTCCGCGATGACGATCATCCCGAGGATATACGCCGTGACGGCGACCGTCATGCGCGCGATAGTGCCCCCGGAGAAGGCAGCGGTCGCGAGGCTGTGGAGCACGAGCGCGGGGGCGAGCACGTACACGACGACTGTATTCAGCGGGTCGGCGTCGATGTCGCTCGCGCGCCCGAGCGCGAAGCCGACGGCCGCGACCGCGATGATCGGGAGGACCGCCCCCGCGAAGATGTCGAGAAGCGCCACGCGGTCGTCGGGTTACTCATCGTCGGCGCCGCCGACGCCGTTGTCGAGCAGGCGGTAGCCGTCCGCGGTCTCACGGAGCACGTCCCTGCGCACCATCTCCTCGAGGACTTCCTCGACGCGGTCGGGCTGGGCGATCTCCATCTCGATGCGGTCGATGCCGTGGAACTCCGAGAGGTAGTGGCGCACGTCTTCGACGGTGAACGCCTCGGCGTCTGCCTGCTCCATCGCCCCCGAGGTGAGGTCGATCATGTCCTCGATGAAGTTCCATGGGTACACTATCCACGTCCACTCCTCGAGCTGTTCGCCGACGAAGTCGGGCTCGAACTCCGAGGTCTGCAGCAGTTGCAGTGTCGCGGTGCGCACCTCGCCGCAGTCGCGGTCGGCGACGTACTCGTGGGCGCGCTTGATCGAGCCGCCGGTGTCAGCAATGTCGTCGATGATGAGTACGTCCTTCCCCTGAACGCTCCCCTCCGGCATCGGGTAGCGGACGGTCGGCTCGCCGGACTTCTCGGCGGTTCCGACGTAGTGCTCCATCTTGAGGCTCGTGAGGTCGTTGAGCCCGAGGAAGTCGCAGATGCACCGCCCCGCGAACCAGCCCCCACGCGCGAGCGCGACAACCACGTCCGGCTCGAAGTTGGCAGCTTTCACCTGATCGGAGACGTCCCGACAGAGCCCGTAGATGTACCCCCAATTGGTGACAGTACAGTCGAAGTCGTCCGGGAGGTCGCTCATTACCGAGTTCTCGTGTCGGTGTTCGTATAAGGGTTTACAGAGGGGCTCACGGAACCCGGTGAAACACCGACCTGAGTCGTCGCCCGCGACGCACCCGGCCGACCGATAGCCTACCGGGACCGAGGGCGGCCGCGAAAGACACTCCCATCGGTCGAGGGACGCGCTCGGTCACGGTCGGGTCGCCGCGGCGGCCAACGGCGTGTACGGACCTGATACCCGGAGTTCGAACGAGTCATGGAGGTCGGCGTCCCTGCACCGGTCCGGGACGTGTGGTGAGGGTCCGAGTCCGAGTTCGCCGGTCCGGCGTTCCGATGCGCCCAGCTCCGCTTCGAGTACAGTACTCGGAGCCTGCCCCGGAGACCGCGGCGTCGAGATCTCCGCCAACCGGACGGGTTATAATTACATATCCGAGCCGGATCGGTCCCGTATGAGCACCCTGGTTCGGTCCGACGAACACTGGCTGCTCCTCATCTCCGGCTTGGGTGTCTGTCTCGGTCTCGTGCTACTCGGCGAAACGATCGCCGTCCTCGTCTGGACGCAGTCGTTCTCCTCGGAGTTCGCCGTCGGAGCCGTCACGTCGCTGCTGTCTATCGGGCCGCTCGTCTACGCGAGACGCTGGATCGAACGAAGAGACCTCTCCAGCGATCGATATCGACGGATAGCCGGCTGGTGTTTGGGTGCGAGTGCTGCGTTCTTGCTGCTCAACCTCGTGTTCATGCTCACGATGCCTCCGGAGTCGCTACAACTCGCGATCGCGTGGGCCCGATGGGCGGTCAGCCTCGGCGGGGGTGTGGGATTGCTCCTCGGAGTCTCTTAGGCGCGGGCCTTCGAGCGGGCCCGCGTCGCCGAGTGGCTCTCGGCCGAGCGGCAGGCCATAGAGCGGCAGAGCGAGCTCCTCGAGGAGTTCACCGGTATCGTCAGCCACGACCTCAGAAACCCGCTCAACATCGTGACTGGACACCTCGACCTCGCACAGGAGACGGGCGAGATCGACCACCTCGACAGGGTGGAGTCGGCCCTGGAACGGATGGAGACGATCATCGAGGAGACCCTGCTACTGGCGCGCGAGGGACAGGCGGTCGGGGAGACGATGCGGACCGACCTCGGCTCGATCGTCGGGCTGTGTTGAGGAACCGTCGAGACGGGGAACGCGGAGCTCGTCACGGAGCCGCTCCCGACGATCGAGGCTGATGGCAATCGACTCCGTCACGTCTTCGAGAACCTCTTCGCCAACGCGATCGAACACGCCGGCGAGGACGTGACGATCCGCGTCGGGCTGTTGGCTGACGGAGCGGGTTCTACGTGGAGGACGACGGCCTGGGGGTCCCGCAGAGCGAGGCGGACGCGGTGTTCGAACTGGGCCACACAACATCGTCCCAGAGCAGCGGGTTCGGGTTGGCAATCGTCGACAGAATCGTCCAGGCACACGGCTGGGAGATCCGTGCCACCAGCAGCGACACCGGCGGCGCCCGGTTCGAGCTCACGGGTTTCACGGTCGTCGAACCGCCATCGAGTCGAGAGATGGAGCCGTCCGAGTCACCGGAATCACCGATCGGCTCGTAGGGTCGCCCGAGAGGCGGTCGCAACCGTCGGGGAACACCGACAGCGCACACCGACCGCCCAGGCATTCAGATCCGCGTCACCCGTCAGCCGTGCGAGCGGCCGAGACGCGGTTCGTCGGTCGCGACGGCAGCGCACGGATGACAAATTCGGCCAACAGGGAAACGCCTTTACTCGCGTCTGATCTCTATACCGCCAATGAGCGAGACGCCGACCTCGACGCACGCCGTCGTCGAGCCCCGCGTCCGCCCCGCCTTCTCCGCGAAACCGAAACGTGTGTGAGATCGTCCTCGGCCTGGCGTAGCGGCCGGTCGGGGGTGAGTTTCGGCCCGCACTCGTACACGTACCGACAGCAGACCACCCGACGTGACCGCCGAACCACACCACACATCCATGACGATTCACCACGACACCTTCGCCGGCGTCTACCCGGCGATGACGACGCCTTTTACCGACGGAACCGACGAGGTCGACCACGAACAGCTCGCGGCCGACGCCCGCCGGCTCGCGGACGCCGGCGTCGACGGGCTCGTCCCCGTCGGCTCGACCGGCGAGGCCGCGACGCTCACACACGACGAACACGCCGAGGTCGTCGAGACCGTCGTCGACGCCGTCGATGTGCCCGTGATCGCCGGCACCGGCTCGAACTCGACACGGGAGGCGCTCGACCTCACCGAGCGCGCCGCCGACGCCGGCGCCGACGCCGCCCTGCTCATCTCGCCGTACTACAACAAGCCGGAGCCGGCCGGGCAGTACGAGCACTTCGCGACCGTCGCGGACGCCGTCGACATCCCGCAGATCGTGTACAACGTCCCGAGCCGGACCGGCCTGAACCTCGACGTGGACACCGTCGTCGACCTCGCGGCCCACGAGAACGTGCAGGGGTACAAGGCCGCCTCCGGCGACGCGAACCAGATCTCGGAGCTCGTCGAGCGAACGCGCGACGAGCGGTTCGACGTGCTCTCGGGCGACGACGGCATGACGCTCCCGCTCATGTCGATGGGCGCGACGGGCACCATCTCGGTCGTCGCCAACGTCGTGCCCGAGCGGACCGCGGAGTTGGTCCACGCGGCCCTCGACGGCGACTTCGAGCGCGCCCGCGAGATCCACCACGAGCTCGGGCCGCTGATGCGGGCGCTGTTCCGGGAGACGAACCCCATTCCGGTGAAGGAGGCGATGGCGATCCGCGGGTACGGCCCCCCGGAGATGCGGCCGCCGCTGACTCGCGGCAGCGACGAGACCCTTCGGGTGCTGACGGACCTGCTCGCCGAACTGGAGGCCGGCGGCGACGGGGCCGCCCCCGAGACGGAGGCCTGACGTGAGCGACCCCGTCAGACTCGCTGTCACCGGCGCCGGCGGCCGAATGGGCCACGAGGTGATCGAGGCCGCGCGCGAGCGCGGCGACTGTGAGGTCGCGGTCGCGGTCAACCGATCGCCGGTCGACCCCGTCGCGGGCGTCGCAGTCGCGGACGCCGCCGAGTTCCCGGCCCTGCTCGCGGACGCGGAGCCGGCGGTCGACGCGCTCGTCGACTTCACCGGTCCCGGCTCCAGCGTCGAGTATGTGGCCGCCGCGACCGAGGCGGGGGTCGCCTGCGTCGTCGGCACGACCGGCTTCGACGGCGAGCAGGAGGCGGCCATCGACGCCGCCGCCGAGTCGGTCCCCGTGCTGCGGGCCTCGAACTTCTCGCGGGGGATCGCCGCGCTCAGGCGTGTGGTCTCGGAGGCGGCGGCCGCGCTCCCCGGCTACGACGTGGAGGTCACCGAGACCCATCACAGCGGGAAGGTCGACGCCCCGAGCGGCACGGCGCTCACCCTGCTCGACGACATCGAGGACGCCCGTGCGGACCTGCGCGAGCGAGTCCACGGCCGCGAGGGCGACGCCCCGCGGACTGAGAGCGAGATCGGCGTCCACGCCCGACGCGCGGGCGACATCGCCGGCGAGCACGAGGTGCTCATGGCCGGCGACGAGAACGTGCTCGAACTGACCCACCGTGCCGGCTCCCGGCGCGTGTTCGCCGCCGGCGCGCTCGATGCCGCCGCGTGGCTCGCCGGCCGCGACGCCGGCGCCTACGACTTCACAGAGGTACTCGAATGACGACACTGGAATCCGACATCGACGACCTGTGGCAGCGCTACGACGACGGACTCACCGCGGCCGACGCCGACGCCGGGGTCGGCCGGACCCTCGACGAGTTCCTCGACGCCCTGGAGGCGGGCGAGGTCCGGGCGGCCCGCAAGACCGGCGACGGCGTCGACTCGTGGGAGGCCACCGAGTGGGTCAAGCGAGGAGTTCTCCTGAACTTCGGCCTGCGCGAGACCGAGCGCCGCGAGTACGGCGGCGTCGGCTACTACGACGTGCTTCCGCTGCGCGAGACCGACGACCTCGCGGCGAGGGGCGCGCGCAACACGCCCGACGGCACCGTCCTCCGGCGCGGCGCGCACCTCGGAGACGACACGATCATGATGAGCCCGTCGTTCGTGAACATCGGCGCGTTCGTCGGCGACGGCACCCTCGTCGACTCCTGCAACACTGTCGGCTCCTGTGCGCAGATCGGCGAGGACGTGAAGCTCGGCGCGAACACGCTGATCGGCGGCGTGCTGGAGCCGGTCGAGGACGCGCCCGTGATACTCGAGGACGGCGTCTCGCTGGGCGCGGGCTGTCGCGTCACCTCCGGGTTCCGCGTCGGCGAGAACTCGATCGTCGGCGAGAACACGCTGCTCACCCCCCGAATCCCGGTGTACGACCTCGTCGAGGAGGAGGTCGTCTACGGCCACCTCCCCGAGAACCGCCGGGCGTTCACCCGGTTCGTCGAGTCGAGCGTCAGCGACCACGATCTGTTCGACGGCGGCGCGTACAAGCCCGCGGTCGTCGCCACCGACGTGGAGACGGAGACGCTGGAGGCGACGCGGCGCGAGGACGCGCTGCGCGAATGAGCGCCGAGCAGTCCGGGGAGGCCGAGAACCCCCCGATTCGCCGGCTCACCGACTGGGACACCGGGCGTCTGCGCGAGTTGGCGAGTGAACACGGCACGCCGCTGTACGTCACCGACCCCGAGCGCGTCGCCGAGAACTGCGCGCGGCTCCGGGCGGCCTTCCCGGACGCGGACGTGAAGTACGCGGTGAAGGCACACACGGGCCGGGCCGTCCTCGAGACGGTCCGCGAGGCCGGCCTCGACGCCGAGTGCGCCTCCGCCGGTGAGGTGCGCCGCGCGCTCGACGCCGGCTTCTCCGGCGACCGGGTCGACTACACCGCCGTCAATCCCCCCGCCCGAGACCTCGACGCCGTCGTCGACTGGTGGGGCGACCACCCGGACCTCACGGTCACGGTCGGGGCGCGCGACACGCTCGACCGCCTCGCCGAGCGCGGCTACGACGGCCGCGTCTGCGTCCGCGTCAACCCCGGCGTCGGCGCGGGCCACCACGAGAAGGTCCGGACGGGCGCCGCGCCGAAGTTCGGCGTCCCGTACGACCGGGCCGCGGATGTCGTCGCCGACGCCCGCGAGCAGTTCGACGTGGTCGGTCTCCACGCCCACGCGGGGTCGGGGATCCACGGCGAGGAGGACCTCGCCGCCCACCGCGACCTCGTCGCGCGGATGGGGGAGTTGGCCCGCGAGATCGGGGATGACGACATCGAGTTCGTCGACGTGGGCGGCGGCTTCGGCGTCCCGTACCGCGAGGACGACCCGGCGCTGGACATCCGTGCGGTCGCCGACGCGACCCGCGAGGCGCTGGGCGACGTGGCCGCGACGCTGGCGGTCGAACCGGGGCGCTACGTCGTCGCCGACGCGGGCGTCCTGCTCACGGAAGTGAACACGGTGAAGCCGACGCCGGAGGTCACGGTCGCGGGCGTCGACGCCGGCATGACCGACCTGCTGCGCCCGGCGATGTACGACGCCTACCACGCGATCCGGAACCTCGATCGAGAGCCGGGCGCCGACGCGTCCGCGGACACCGGTCCGGTCACGGTCGCCGGCCCCATCTGCGAGACGGGCGACACCTTCTGCGACGGCCGCGAGCTGCCGATCCCGGAGCGCGGCGACCTGCTGGCGGTCGGAAACGCCGGCGCCTACGGCTACGAGATGGCCTCGACGTACAACTCACGACCGCGCCCCGCGGAGGTGCGTCTCGCGAGTGACGTGCTGCGCGCACGCGAGACGCTCGCGGGGGTTACCCGGCTGGAGCACGGAGGGAGAGACGAATGAGCGAGTCGACGGACCCGACCGGCTCCGCCGGACCCCGCACGGTCCCGGCGGTCAAGTACCACGGCACGGGCAACGACTTCCTCGTCGTCGACGCGGCCGACGCCGACAGGCTGGTGCCTGACCGCGGCGCGTTCGCCGTCCGCCACTGCGACCGCGAGACCGGCGTCGAGGGCGGGGGCCGGACCGGCGCGGACGGCGTGCTGTTCGTGGAGGTCACCGACGACGGCGACGACGCTGGCGGCGACGCGGACGGCGTCGCCGACGCGCCAGCCGCGGCTGCCGACCGAACCGCCCGCGCGACGATGACGCTCGTCCAGCCGGACGCCTCCATCGCAGAGATGTGCGGCAACGGCGCGCGCTGCGCCGCCGCGTGGGTGCGCGAGCGAACCGGCGCGGACGTGGTCGACCTGGACACGCCCGCCGGCGTCCGCCGCGCCGAGGTCCGCGGCGGCGACGGCGGTGACGACGACGGCGACGGAACCCACGACGAGGTCACCGTCGAGGTCGAGATGGGGGAAGCGTCGTTCGCTCCCGAGGACGTGCCGCTGGCCGCCGACCGAGACGGCCCCCTCGTCAAGGAGTCGGTAGAGGGGCTCACCGTGACCGCCGTCGACACGGGCGTCCCGCACGCCGTCGCGGTCGTCGACGACGTGGACGCGGTCGACCTGGAGGCGGTCGCGCCGCCCGTCCGCCACGCGGACGCCTTCCCGGAGGGGACGAACGTCACTCTCGCCGAGCGGACCGGCGACGGTGCCTTCGCCCAGCGGACGTTCGAGCGCGGCGTCGAGGGCGAGACGCTCGCGTGCGGCACCGGCGCCGTCGCGGTCGGCGCGGTCGCGCGCCGCCTCGGCGTCACCGACCGGACTGACCTCGCCGTCTCGCCGCCGGGCGGCACCCTCCGGATCACCGTTCCCGAGGACGCGCCGGCGACGCTCACCGGCCCGGCCGCTTGGGAGTTCGACGTTGATCTTGCCGTTCCGACGACGGAGCGGGACCGAGAGGAGCGGGAATGAGCGACGACTCCGGAACGTCGACAGCGTCGCCGGCGTCACCGACGGCCTTCGATCCGGTCGCGTTCCTCGCCGACGTGGTGCCCGTCGAATCGCACGAGTCCGTCGACGAGATGCGTGACTACCTCCTCGAGACGCTCGCCGAACACGGCGTCGACGCCCGTGTCGACGGCGCGGGGAACGTCCGCGCGACCCGGGCGTCGCCGGCGCCCGGCGACGGCCCGCACCTCGTGCTCAACACGCACATCGATACCGTGCCGCCGCACGTCGACTTCGAGCGCGGAACGGACGAGAGCGGTCGCGAGGTGTTCTGCGGCCGTGGGTCCTGTGACGCGAAGGGACCGCTCGCCGCGCTGCTTGCGGGATTTCTTTCGGTCGACCCGGCCCGCGGGCGGGTCACGCTCGCGGTCACGCCCGACGAGGAGACGCTGTCGACCGGCGCGGACGCGCTCGTGCGCGGTCGTGACGCCGACCACCCGGACGGCCCGGTCGAGCCGGTCGAGGGCGATTTCTTCCTTGTGGGCGAGCCGACCGACTGCGACGCCTGCGTCGCCGCCCGCGGGCGCTTCGAGGGGACGCTGACGCTGTCGGGGGCGGCGGCGCACGCCGCGGAGCCCGATTCGGGCGTCAACGCCGTCGCCGCGCTGGAGGACGCCCTCGCGGCGATCCGGGCGTTCGACGCCGAGACGCACCCGATGCTCGGAGGACCGACGCTCGTGGCGACGGGCGTCGACGGCGGCGAGGCGACCAATCAGGTGCCCGCGGAGGCGACCATGATGCTTGACCGCCGCTCGGTGCCGCCGGAGACGGCAGAGGAGTTCCGGTCCACGCTGGAGGCGGCCGTTCGCGAGGCCGTCACCGACGAAGTGGGCGTCGAGTTCGCGCTGACCGACCGCCCGACGCCGTTCCTCGAAGCGTTCGACACCGACCCCGACCACGCGCTCGTGACGGCCGTCGCCGACGCGGCGCGGTCGGTCGGCGGCGACGCGGACGGCGAGGTCCGCCCGTTCGGCGCGGCGACGGAGGCGTCCTACTTCGCGCCCGCGCCGACGGTCGTGTTCGGGCCGGGGAACCTGGCGGACGACGCCGGCGCGGTCGCCCACAGCGAGCGCGAGTACGTCCGCGTCGACCGCGTCCGCGACGCCGCTGAGGCGGTGCGCCGGGCGCTCGACTCGCTGATCGGCTAGGCGGCCCGGGCGTGGGGATCCGCCCGGCTGACCGCCGTCTCTGTCACTCTCCGACCGCTATCTCTGTCACTCTCCGACCGCCGTCGCTTTGTCCGTCGGGTCGGTAGCCGACGCCATGTGTACGCTGACGCTGGCCTGGCGGGTGTTCGACGAGGCGCCGGTCGCGGTGGCGGCCAACCGCGACGAGTCGTACGGTCGGCCCTCGGAGCCGCCCGCAGACCGGGGCGGCGGCGTGATCGCCCCCCGGGACGCCCGCGCCGGCGGCACCTGGATGGGCGTCACGCGCGCCGGCCTGTTCGTCGGTATCACGAACCGGTGGGTCGATGGACTCGCGGGCGAGCGCTCCCGAGGGCTCCTCGTCGACGACTGTCTGCGCGCCGAGTCGGCCGAAGCCGCCGCCCGCCACGTCGCGGAGTCCTGCCGCGACCACGAGTACGACGGCTTCAACCTCGTGCTCGCGGACGCCGACGCCGCGGTCCTGCTGGAGTGGGACGGCTACCTCGCGGTGAGGGAGTTCCGTCCGGGGGTCCACGTCGTCGGCAACACCGGCTACGACGGGCAGTATTTCGAGCCCGCGGCCCGGCCCGCCGCGGGCCCCGAGGAGGCGCGAAACGCGACGCGGCTCCGCAGAGAACTCGCGCCGGAGCCGGGGGAGGTCGCGGACGACTGGCTCGGCCGGGCCGGCGCGGCGCTCGGCGATCACGAGTTCGGCGTGTGCGTCCACGGGGACGGGTACGGGACCGTCTCCTCGACGTTGATCCGACTCGGGACCGACGGCGACATCCGCTACGACCACGCCGACGGGCCGCCCTGCGAGGCGCCGTTCGAGCCGGTGGCGGTCGACGGGTGACTCTGCGCATCCATCCCGACAGGGGTCACGACGCGCTCGCGACGGGTCGCCGCACGGAATAAAAGGGAAAGGGTAAACGGGGGCGCCGTCGTTGGGGCGTGTATGAGCGCCTCCGACGCCGAAGCGAGCCTCGCCGAGGACGAGCTCGCCGGCCTCGAACTCGTCCGCGAGACCGGCGGTATCCATCAGTCCGACTTCTGGAAGGAGCTGGATGTCTCATCGCGCAAGGGGAGTCGAATCGCCGAGAAGCTGGAAGACCTCGGCCTCATCGAGCGCGAAGACGCCGTCTACAACGGTCACAACACGTACTTCCTGGCGCCGACCGCGAAGGACCTCGACTTCGCGCTGTTGATGGCCGGCGACATGCTCTCGCCGTTCATCGGCGAGGAGGAGATCGATCCCAACTCCGACGCGTTCACGCAGTGGCTGATGAACCTCGCGTACGAGGAGTACTGAGCCGAGTCTCCGTCCACCGCTCTCGCCCCGCTCACCGTTTCTCGCGTCCGGACACCCCGTCAGCAGCAACCGCAGCGACACGTCGCCGTCCCCGCCGGGAGCGACACGCATATCCGCGGCGTGCAGCTACGGTCGCCAGAGATGAACGACCCCGTACACGTGACCGTCGAGTCCGACGACGAGGCGACACGCGAGAGGATCTTCGATTCGGAGGGAGAAGTCGAGGCCGGCGACGCGACGTTCCGGTTCAGCGTCGGCGGCGCGGGCGACTCGGACGGCGACAGCGACCGGGGCGAGGACGCCGGGGACGACGACGAGCCTGAAGAGAGGGACGGGGACCCGCTGTTCGTCGCGCCGCTCTCGGACGTGCCGACCGACTCCACGATCCGCCGGACGGCGATGCGGCCGGACGGCCGTCGCGGCGTCGGGTTCATTCTCCGGCGCGGCGCCGAATCGGGCGAGGTGTTCGCGTGGCGCAACTCCTGCCCGCACCGGCCCGAGGTGCCGCTGGATCCCGGCCGCGGCGCCCGGGTCGACGGCGGCGAGATCGTCTGTCACGAGCACGGCGCGCGCTTCGAGTGCGGCGACGGGCTGTGCACCTGGGGCCCGTGCGTCGGCGAGGAACTCGACCCCGTCGGCGTCGAGGTCCGCGACGGCGACGTGTACCTCGACGACGAGCGGTTCGCCTCGGTCCGGCCGCGCTGAGGGTGCGTGCTACGCCGCGTCGTCCAGCTCGTCGACGAGGTCGCCGCCGTAGCCGACGTACGTCGCTGGCGTCAGCGCGTGCAGTTCCTCGCGCACGGACTTGTCCACGTCGAGGTCGTCGA
Organism: Halobaculum gomorrense; assembly: GCF_900129775.1. GTDB lineage: Archaea > Halobacteriota > Halobacteria > Halobacteriales > Haloferacaceae > Halobaculum > Halobaculum gomorrense. Next base: position 175,962 of record NZ_FQWV01000003.1, read on the forward strand.
ACAGGTCGCGGAAGTCCGCGAGTGTGACGCGCGTGCCGCGGGTGAGCTCCTTCACGCGCTCGTAGGCGTCGGTGTCGCCCTCGCGCCGGAGGATCGTCTGGACGGCCTCGCCGATGACTTCGGGAGTCGCCTCCAGTTCCTCGCGCATCACCCGCTCATTCGGGACGACTTTCCCGAGGCCGGCGGCAGTCTTCGAGTAGCCGATGAGGCAGTGCGCGAAGGCGGCGCCGATATTCCGTTTGACCGTCGAATCCGAGAGGTCGCGCTGGAGCCGCGAGGTGGTGACGTAGTCCGCGAGGAAGGTGAGGTCCGCGTTCGCCTTCGAGAGGTTGCCCTCACTGTTCTCGAAGTCGATGGGGTTCACCTTGTGCGGCATCGTCGACGACCCGGTCTCGCCCGTCGCGGCCTCCTGGCCGAGGTAACGGTCCGAGACGTACAGCCACACGTCCCGGTCGAAATCGAGGATGACGTTGTTGACGCCGCGGAGCGCGTCGAACAGCGCCGCGAGGTCGTCGCAGGGGTTCACCTGCGTCGTCAACGCGGTATGCTCCAGCCCGAGCGAGGTCACGAACTCGCGGGAGAATCCCCCCCAGTCAACGTCGGGGTAGGCGGCGCGGTGGGCGGCGTAGGTGCCCGAGGCGCCCGCGAGCTTTCCGGAGAGCTCGTCGGCGGCGGCCTCGACGCGCCCGAGCGCCGTTCCGAGGCGGGCGGCGTAGACGGCCAGTTCCTTCCCCCACGTCGTCGGCGTCGCGGGCTGGCCGTGGGTGCGGGCGAGCATCGGCACGTCGCGGTGCTCGCGGGCCTCCGCGGCGAGCGTGTCGCGGAGGTCCCGCAGGTCCGGCACGAGCACGTCCTCGACAGCCGGCCTGACGAGCAGGCGCTGGGCGAGGTTGTTCACGTCCTCGCTGGTCAGCCCGAAGTGGATCCACGGGTGGAGGCGCTCGGGCGTCTCCGTGCGCAGGAAGTACTCGACGGCCTTCACGTCGTGGTTGGTGGCGGAGTATCCCTCGGCGCCCTCTGTCTCCAGCCGCTTGACGAGGCGGGCGTCCGCGGCCGAGAAGTCGTCGACGACGGCGCGAAGGTCGGCGCGCTCCGCGTCGGAGAGCGTCAGGTCGACCCCGGGCTCGTCGGCGAGCGCGAGCAGGTACTCGACTTCGACCTCGACGCGTGCGCCGACCAGGCCGGCCTCACTGGCGTACGGGACCAGCGACGCGGTCCGCCCAGCGTACCGCCCGTCGAGCGGCGAGACGGCTGCGAGGGGATCCTCGCGGGAGATGTCCATGTCCGGCGGTCCACTCGCGCGCGGCAAAGCGGTTTCGGTTGCTCACCGCGCGAATAACCATGGCCGTGCATACGACTGCGCGATGAGTCCGCTATCAGCGCTGTTTCGATCCGGACATGTGCATACACCCGACGCACAGACCGCAACGCTCTTTCCGCCGGCGGGGGAGCGTCTGACCATGAAGATCGCGGGCATGGCGAGCAATCGCGGGCGCAACCTTCGGAACATCGCGGACCGAGCGCCTGGCGGCGCCGAGGTGTCGGTCGTCCTGACGAACGACGCGGACGCGCCGGTGCTGGACGCGATGGCCAAGCGCGGCGTGACGACGGAGGTTGTCGAGCGCGCGGACGGCGAGGAGCGGGCGCACCACGAGGAACGCGTCCTCGACGCGCTCGCCGACCACGAGTTCGACATCGTCTGCCTCGACGGCTATATGCGCGTGCTGACGGACACCTTCCTCGACGCCGCGCCGACGACGCTGAACGTCCACCCGTCGCTGCTCCCGTCGTTCGCCGGCAACGATGTGCACGAGCGGGTGCTCGACGCGGGCGTGCGCCAGACCGGTTGTACCGTCCACGTTGCCACCGAGGAGGTCGACGGCGGCCCGATCGTCACGCAGGAGGCGGTGCCCGTCTACGAGGGCGACGACGCCGCCGACCTGAAGGAGCGCGTGCTGTACGAGGCGGAGTTCGCGGCGTACCCCCGCGCGGTGAAGTGGTTCGCCGAGGGCCGTGTGACGGTCGACCTCGACGCTCACGAGGTCCACGTCGACGGCGACGACGCCGGCGACGGACGCTTCCCGGCCCGACAGACGATCAGCGAGGACCGCGTCCGGGAACTTCGCTACGGCGAGAACCCCCACCAGGACGCGGCGCTGTACGCCGACACAACCTGCGGGGAGGCGAACGTCGTCGCGGCAGATCAGCTCAACGAGGGCGCCAAGCGGCTCTCGTACAACAACTACAACGACGCTGACGGCGCGCTGAATTTGGTGAAAGAGTTCGACGAGCCCGCCGCGGCCGTCATCAAGCACACCAACCCCGCCGGCTGCGCCACGGCTGAAACGCTCGCTGAGGCGTACGCCGACGCGCTCGCGACGGACGCGAAGTCGGCCTTTGGCGGCATCGTCGCGCTCAACCGCGAGTGCGACGCCGAGACCGCAGAGCAGATCGTCGACTCGTTCAAGGAGGTCGTCGTCGCTCCCGGCTACGCTGACGACGCGCTGGACGTGCTCTTCGAGAAAGACAACCTCCGGGTGCTGGACGTGGGCGACGAGGCGTCCTTCGGCGAGCGCACGGAGACGCTGACCGAGAAGCCCATCGTCGGCGGCAGGTTGGTCCAGGAGCGCGACCTGCAGGCGCCCGAGCGCGACGACCTGGAGGTCGTCACCGAGCGGGCTCCCACCGACGACGAGGTGGAGACGATGCTGTTCGCGTGGCGCGTGATGAAGCACGTGAAGTCCAACGGCATCCTGTTCGCCTCCGCCACCGAGACGGTCGGCGTCGGAATGGGACAGGTGAGCCGCGTCGACGCGGTCACACTCGCGGCAATGAAGGCCGAGAAGGACGCCGAGGGTAAGTCCGCCGAGGGCGCCGTGATGGCCTCGGATGCGTTCTTCCCCTTCCCGGATGCCATCGAGGAGGCCGCCGACGCCGGCATCGACGCGGTGATCCAGCCGGGTGGCTCCGTCAACGACGACGACGTGATCGCGGCCGCCGACGAGCACGACATGGCGATGGTGTTCACCGGCGACCGCGCGTTCCGTCACGAGTAAACTACCCTACCCTACTCCCTCTGCGCTCCGCGCCTCGGTCCTTGAGGGTAGGGCTTTGATGTGGACTCCCGGCAATCAGTCGCCAGCAATAGGTTGGTGACTCTTGCCGTTCAACGTCCCACCATTCACACGCAGGTTTACTTCTGCGTCTCTGTCCCCCGACTTAGGCGAGGAACGGAGTCTGTGGATTCGCTTTCGAGCGTACCGTAGCCCGATGTTCTTCGCGCCGTTGTAGTCCGCGTTCACCTCGTATCCGCACTTCTGGCACTCGAAGTGTTCGCCGCGGCGGTTGTCGGGGTGTGTGAACCCGCAGTCCGTCCGAGAACAGCGTTGGGACGTGTGGTTCGGTTCGACTTGCTCCACAGTGACGCCCTTCTCGGGGGCCTTGTAGGAGACGTACTCGAACAGGCGTCGGAACGCCCAGACGTGGTGCCACTTCGCGTGTGGAAGCCGCTCGCGGATGTCGGTCAAGTCCTCGAACGCGATTACGTCGCAGTTGTGTTCGACGGCTTCCGAGATGAGTTCGTTGGCGACGGTGTGGATGTACTGTTTGCGCCATGCTTCTTCGCGCTTCCCGAGGCGAAGCACGGCGTTGTGCGCGGCCTGCGTGCCGCGCTGTTGCATCTCTCTCCGTCGCTTCTCGAACTCGCGGCACCAGTGGTCGTAGTCGTCTCCCTGCCAGAACGTGCCGGTTGAGGAGACGGCGAGGCTGTTGACGCCGAGGTCGATACCGAGGACCGTTTGGTCGGGGTGCCCGGTATCTGCCGGAACCTCTGCGTCGCCGTCTGTCCGCCGAGTCGAGATGTGGAGGTAGAACTCGTCGTCTACCGGGTCGTACCGAAGCGTACTCTCGCGGAACTCGTAATCCTCGGAGAGAACGTACTGCTCGTAGGGCGTCGGGCTGTCTGCCGGGAGAACGAACGACGGTTCAACCCGGCCCTCGACAGTTGCCAGCGACACCTTGTTTCGGTAGAAGGTCGCGCTTCGCGTGTCGTAGTCCATCGTTTCGGCGGTGAACGTCGGGCAAGAGACGCGCTGTCCCTTCTTCCAGCGTTCGACACACCCTTTGACGGCTTCGACGGCGCGTTTGATGGCGGCTTGGACGAGTTGTGCCTGTAGGTCCGTCTCCTCTCGAAGTGCCGAGTAGAGCGCGTCACGAACCTGCCGTTTGTTGGTCTTGCACTCGGTGAACGACGTGTCCGACCAACAGTAGTCGGCGGTTCGGTTCGCGCAGTACAGGTATTGGTCGGCAGTTCGGTGGAGTGCATCGCGTTGCTCGTCGGAAACGGCGAGTTTCACGACGGCGGTTCGACGCACATCCATACTTCAGAGAGGATTCGGGGGTACTTATACGCTCGGGAGTCGGTCGGTCGGAGTATGACGGTTGTGTCGTACCATGTCGGTTTCCTCTCCGGCCTACTCGCTCCCTTCGCTACGCTTCGGTCGCTCCTTGAGGCCGGAGGCTCCAGCTTGAATCACGCTGAACGGTCGGCGTGACCACCTCGAGAAGTCGGTTCGCCCCGGCGCTGGCTCCGGATCGGCGACGCTCCCCGACTCACGCCGGCTTGATCAGGTCGCGGATATCGTTCTTTTCCATCTCCACGTCGTGCTGGTGCTCGCCGTGCAGGGTGACCATCTCGACGAGTTCGTCCTCGGACTCCGACTGCACGACGAACGAACAGTCCATCCCCGCGTCAGCACAGACGATCTGTTTTGTCATGGTGTGTGCACCGACTGCTCGAACGCACACTCCGGTGTTTGTTATACAGGGCACGATCTCGGTAGGGTCGCCGTACGCAACGGCGCCCCGCTCGCTCCGTTAGCCATAAGCGCGCGCCGCGAATCCGTGCGCGTATGCGCTACTACGAGGCGGCGAACTTCCTCTTCGACCTCCGGCGCTTTAAGGTCAAGCCGGGCACCGAGTCGGTGCGTGACCTGTTGGCCCACCTCGGCGACCCACACGAGGGGACCGATTTCGTTCAGGTCGCGGGGTCGAACGGGAAGGGGAGCGTCGCTCGGATGGTGGAGTCCGTCCTCCGGGAGGACGGCCGCCGCGTCGGGCTCTACACTTCGCCGCACTTCGAGGATGTCCGCGAGCGCGTGCGCGTGGACGGCCGGTCGATCCCGAAGGCGGAAGTCGCAGCGTTCGTCGAGGCGGCAAAGCCGTGGCTGGTGGAGCGGGCGGCCGACGGCGAGCCGCTCACCTTCTTCGAGACCGTCACCGCGCTGGCGCTGTGGCGGTTCGACCGCGCGGACGTGGACGTGGCGGTGCTGGAGGTCGGGATGGGCGGGGAGTTCGACGCCACGAGCGTCGTCGACCCCGTCGCCGCCGCGGTGACGAACGTCTCGCTGGAGCACACGGCCGTCCTCGGCGACACGGTCGAGGAGATCGCGCGCACGAAAGCGAAGGTCGCGCCCGCCGGCGGCCCGCTCGTCACGGCGACCGACGGTGACGCGCTCGCGACGGTCCGGGAGGTCGCCGGCGACCGGGGCGCAGACGTGATCACCGTCTCGGGACCGACCGGCGGTCCCGACCCCGGCGACGCCGACCTGACCGCGACGTACGAGGGTGCGGTGAGCCCGCAGGAGTCGCGGGTCGCGCTGGTCGGCGGCGGCTGGGCCGTCGAGACCCGGATCCCGCTGCTCGGGGCCTACCAGGCGACGAACGTGGGCGTCGCCGCCGGGCTCGCGCGGGCGGTCGGCGTCGACGACGGCGCGACGCTCGCGCGCGGCCTCCGGGGCGCACACTGGCCCGGCCGCTTCGAGGTGATGGAGTCGGCGCCGCTCGTCGTCCTCGACGGCGCGCACAACCCCGCCGCCTGCGAGACGCTCGGGGAGACGCTCTCGGAACTCGACTACGACGACCTGCACCTCGTGTTCGGCGCGATGCACGACAAGGACCACGGCGAGATGGCCGCGGCCCTCCCGCCGCCGGCGACCGTCCGCACGTGCGCACCGGCGCTAGACCGCGCGGAGGACCCTGCGGTGCTCACGCGCGTGTTCCAGCGGGAGACCGACGCCGACGTGACCGCGGTCGACTCGGTCGACGACGCCCTCGCCGCCGCGCGCGAGTCGGCAGACGCCGGCGACTGCGTGCTGCTCACTGGGTCGCTGTTTTGCGTCGCAGAGGCGCGAACGAGGTGGACCCGGCGGGTCGTCCGGAAGGACCTCACCGACGGGGCGGACGCTCGCGGGACGCTCGCGGAGGCGAACGTCCCGGCCGCGGAGGCGGACCCGGTCGTCCGCGAGAGCGTCCACGAGACGGTGAAGACGCGCGTCTCGGAGACGCAGGCCGTGACGCTGCGTCGGGAGGCCGCCCGCGCGGGCGTCGCCTGCGGCGTCAGCGGCGTCGATGGGGGAGAACTCTCGGCGGTCGTGCTCTCGGGGTCGCGCGCCGCATTCGCCGAGCTGACCGACGCGCTCGCCGATCTCGGCGACGGGCTCTCGGGCGTGGCGGACGACCTCTGCGAGGCGGTCGAACCGGCGGCCGCGGCACCCGGCGACGACGACGACCGCTATCCGTGGGCGGACCGAACCGCCGTGATGGGCATCCTGAACGTAACCCCGGACTCGTTCCACGACGGCGGAGACTTCTTCGACGAGGGCGACGCGCTCGCGCGGGCGGAGGCGCTCGTCGACGCCGGGGTCGACATCATCGACGTGGGCGGGGAGTCGACCCGGCCGGGCGCCGAGCCGGTGCCGGTCGAGGAGGAGATCGCCCGCATCGAACCGGTGATCGAGGCGATCGTGGGCGTCGACGCGCTGGTTTCGGTGGACACGCGCAAGGCCGCCGTCGCGTCGGCGGCACTGGACGCGGGCGCGGACATCCTCAACGACGTGACTGGGCTCGAAGACCCCGAGATGCGCGCGCTCGCCGCCGAGCGCGACGTTCCGGTGATCGTGATGCACAGCATCGACGCGCCAGTCGACCCCGAGAACGATCCCGACTACGACGGCGTGGTCGAGGACGTGATCGCGGCGCTGAGTGAGCGCCTGCTGCTCGCGGAGAAGGCGGGCATCCCCCGCGAGAACGTCGTCGTCGACCCGGGGATCGGCTTCGGCAAGTCGCCCCGCGAGAACTTCGAGATCCTCGGGCGCCTCGGGGAGTTCGACGCGCTCGGGTGCCCGATTCTGTTCGGCCACTCGCACAAGCGGATGTTCGAGCTCACGGGCGAAACCGCCGGCGACGCGCCGCACGGAACCGTCGCGGCGACGGCGCTGGCGGCGGCCAACGGCGCCGACATCGTCCGCGTCCACGACGCCGCCGAGAACGTCGCGGCGGTCCGCGTTGCGCGGGCGGCCGCCGACCCGGGGGGGTTCGACGCCGGCGGCTCGGGTGAGGACGCGTGACCGCGACCCACCCGGGACCGTACGAGGCCGCGTACGCGCACCCGGACGGCGACGCGACCGCGGCGCGGCTCGCTCAAACGGCCCGGCGGTACGGCTACGACGGGCTCGTGATCCGCACGCGCGAGGCCGACGTCGACGCCGGGGCGCTCCGCGAGCGCTACGACGTGGACGTGGTCCCGGCCGTCGAGGTCGTCGCTGGGGAGCCGTCCTCGGCCAGCGGCGCGGTCGGCAACTTCCGGCCGGACTTCCCGCTGGTGCTCGTGCGCGGCGGCACGGACGCGCTCAACCGCTTCGCCGTCGAGCAGGACCGAATCGACGTGCTCGCCGCGCCGCTGTCGGGCGAGGGCGGGTTCAACCACGTGCTCGCGAAGGCGGCGGCGACCCATGGGACGCGCGTGGAGTTCGATCTGGGCTCGGCGCTGCGGGAGTCAGGCGGACAGCGGGTGCGCGCGCTCAAGGGGCTGCGGAAGCTCCGCGAGATCGTCGGCTACTACGACGCGCCGTACGTAGTGAGCGCGCGTCCAACCTCCCATCTGGAGCTGCGGTCGCCGCGGGAACTCGTCGCCGTGGGGTCGCAATTGGGGTTCGAGGAGGCGTGGCTGCGCGCGGGGCTGGCAGAGTGGGGGCGGCTCGCGGCGCGCAACCGTCGGCGGCGCTCCGCGGAGTTCATTTCCCCGGGGGTCCGAGTGGACCGGTGTGAAGAAGACGATCGCTGAACACGCGGCGCGGTTCTCCGAGGCCGCCGCCGACTACGACGACGATCAGAACAGCCGGGAGTACGAGGCGTGCGCCGGACTGGTCATCCGGCGTGCGGCGCCCGCCGGGAGCGATACGGTGCTGGACCTCGGCACCGGCACCGGTGCGATCGCGCTGGCGCTGGCCGAGGACGCCGGACGTGTCGTCGGCCGTGACGTGAGCGAGGCGATGCTCGAACAGGCCGAGTCGAAGGCAGCCGATCGGGGCGTCGAGAACGTGGAGTTCGGCTACGGCGAGTTCCGCGCGCCCGAGTACGACGGCGACGCGCAGATCGTCACCTCGAACTTCGCGCTGCACCACCTCGCGGACGAGGAGAAGCGCGAGGCGATCGAGACGTGGGCGGGCCTCGACGGCGGGACGACGCCCAGCCGGACGGACGCGGTGGGACCGCGGCGGATCGTGCTGGGCGACGTGATGTTCTTCGGCGAGCCCGACCCCGAGGAGCCGTTCTACAGCCCCGAGGTCGACGACCCGGCGACCGTCGGGACGCTGGTCGACTACGTCACCGACGCCGGCTACGCCGTGACACAGGTGGACCGCGTCCACGACCAGGTGGGCGTGATCACCGCCGAGCGCGTCGTCTCCGGCGGTCGGGAGTCGTGACCGAACGGACCGAGCCGACCGGACGCCCGTGAAACACCTGCCCAAGCACCTCCGCCCGCGGTGGCGCTACCTCGTCGTCGGGCTGGAGGCGTGGCCAGACGCGGACATCTCGCGCGGACCGTTCCAGCGGGAGGTGTGGTACGCCGCTCAGAACCTCCTCGGCGATCCCGGGAGCGCCGACGCCGACCTGACGGTTGTGCGCTTCCGGTTCGAGGAGGGGACCGGCGCTGCGGTCGTCCGCGCACGCCACGGAGAGGTCGAGCGCGGGCGGGCGGCGCTGGCGTGCGTCGACGCGGTGGACGGCCATCCGGTCGGGATGCGAGTTCGCGGCGTCTCGGGGACGATACGGGCCGGTGAGGAAAGCTATTTAGGCGACGCGGGCGGATTCGGAGACGAGAGTACGGTCGAACTCGCGAACGACGGCGCGACCGGAACCGGTCGCCGCCGCCGCGACGGGGCGGTCGACGTTTCGACACCGTCGGGGTACGTGGGCGCGACCGATCGAGACACTTCCCGCCCGGGGCGGTCCGACCCGGCCGACGACGCGGCTTCGGACGACAACTGAGACACGATGCAGGGACAAGCCCAACAGCAGGCGTACGACCGGGGGATCACCATCTTCTCTCCGGACGGCCGCCTCTATCAAGTCGAGTACGCGCGCGAGGCAGTCAAACGAGGCACGGCGAGCGTCGGCGTTCGCACGAGCGAGGGGGTCGTGCTCGCTGCGGACAAGCGCTCGCGGTCGGAGCTGATGGAGCCTGCTTCCGTCGAGAAACTGCACAAGATCGACGACCACGTCGGCATCGCCAGCGCCGGCCACGTCGCCGACGCCCGCCAGCTCATCGACTTCGCCCGCCGGCAGGCGCAGGTGAACCGCCTCCGCTACGGCGAGGAGATGGGCATCGAGACGCTGACCAAGACCGTCACCGACCACATCCAGCAGTACACGCAGATCGGCGGCGCGCGCCCGTTCGGCGTCGCGCTAATCGTCGGCGGCATCGAGAACGGCGAACCGCGGCTGTTCGAGACGGACCCCTCGGGGACGCCCTACGAGTGGAAGGCGCTGTCGATCGGCGCGAACCGCGCCGACGTGCGCGAGCGCCTCGAGGAGGGGTACAGCGACGATCTCACGATGGAGGATGGGATCGAACTCGCGCTCGCCGCGCTCGCGGAGTCCGGCGAGGACGACGGGCTCGAGCCCGACGGCGTCGGACTGGGCACGATCCACGTCGACGACGAGCAGTACGTCGATCACGACGCCGCGTCCATCGAGGGCTACCTCGACGAGTTCGGCTACCTGGCGCCCGAAGACGACGGAGCGGACGGCGACGCCGAGGGCGCGGCCGACGAGTAACGGACCCGGCGGGAGTCGAACCTCGGGGGTGCGGGGAGCCCCATTCTCCGCCGCGTTGGCGGGCCGCTTTTCACCCACACCGTCCAGTCGAGAGTATGCACGAGGATCGGTACGACCTGCGCGAGGGGCTGCCGACCGTCGACGAGTTCCAGCAGCTGCGGGCGGTCGTCGACATGAGTGAACGACCGCGCGAGGGTGTCGAACGGGGGCTGCCGAACAGCTGCTACGCCGTCCGCGTCGTCGACACCGCGGCCGACCCGGCCGCGGTTCCGGTCGAGACGCCGAGCGCGGACGACGGCGAGGTCGTCGGTATGGCCCGCGTCGTCGGAGATGGGGGGTCGGTGTACCACGTCTGCGACATGGCGGTGCACCCGGACCACCAGCGCCGCGGGCTGGGGAGCGACCTGCTGGGCGCGGTCGACCGCTTCGTCGACGACGACGCGCCGCCGGGAGCGTACGTCAACCTCATGGCGGACGTGGACGGCTTCTACGAGCGCGCCGGCTACGCGGAGACGCGACCGGCGTCGAAGGGGATGTACCGACGGGTGGAGTGATCGGACGGAACGCGTGCCAGCGAACCGGACCCCGGTGCAGAAGGCAGACGCGACGACGGCGCTCGCGCGTCGCCCTCGCGACCGTCCGTGGCACGGAACGCGGCGGCGCCCGCAGACGTGGTGGCGTGCTGGTGACAGACGTCGGAGCGGACTGGTGTGGCCGGTGGCGCTCCGTCGGGTCCGCCGCGCTGAGAACTATTTACTCATGATAGAATAAGCCTTTTGCCGCCGCGCGTGGTACGCCCGGACATGAAAGCTATCGCTGTTCGTCGCGGGGAGGGAACTCCCGCTATCGTCGAGAAGCCGCGGCCGGACCCAGCGGCCGGTGAGGCGCTGGTCAGGACGCTCCGCGTCGGCGTCGACGGCACCGATCACGAGGTCATCTCGGGAAGCCACGGCGGCTACCCGGAGGGCGAGGATCACATCGTGCTCGGCCACGAGGCGGTAGGCGTCGTCGTCGACCCCAACGGGACGGGCCTCTCGGAGGGGGACGTGGTCGTCCCGACGGTTCGCCGCCGACCCAACGGCTCGAACGACTACTTCGCCCGGGGAGAGCCCGACATGGCCCCTGACGGGTTCTACCACGAGCGCGGCATCGACGGCGCCCACGGGTTCATGGCGGAGTACTTCACCAGCTCGGCGGAGCACCTGGTCCGGTGCCCGCCCGAGATCGCGGAGCTGGGCTTCCTCGTGGAGCCGGCGTCGATCACCGAGAAGGCGATCGAACACGCCCGCGCGAGCCGGTCGGCGTTCGAGTGGTCACCAGAGTCGGCGTTCGTCCTCGGGAACGGGAGCCTCGGCCTGCTCACTGTGGCGATGCTTCAGGAGTCGTTCGACCGACTCTACTGCTTGGGGCGGCGCGACCGGCCAGACCCCACTATCGACATCATCGAGGAGCTGGGGGCGACGTACGTCGACTCCCGCCATACGCCCGTCGACGAGGTACCCGAGGCGTACGAGCCGATGGACTTCGTGTACGAGGCGACCGGCTACGCGAAGCACGCCTTCGAGACGATCAAGGCGCTGGCGCCCAACGGCGTGGGCGCCCTGCTGGGGGTCCCGAACGACTGGACGTTCGAACTCGACGGCGGCGCGCTCCACCGGGAGCTCGTGCTCCACAACAAGGCGCTGGTCGGGTCGGTGAACTCGAACGTCCGCCACTTCGAGCGGGCTGTCGAGTCCGTCGCCGCGCTCCCGGAGTGGTTCACCGACGATCTGGTGACCGGGGTCTACGGCCTCGACGAGTTCGAGCGCGCGTTCGACGACGACGACACCACTATCAAGACGGCCGTGGAATTCGGGTCACGATGAAAAACGTCGACGACCTCATCGACGACGCAGCGGAGTTGGCCGAGCGGGGCCTCTCGAAGGGCGAGATCGCCGACGAGCTGAACGTCTCTCGAGAGACGGCCTCCTGGCTCGTGGAGCGATCGGGCGCGATCCCCGGCGACGCCGCGGGAACCGACGACGCGGGCGCGACCGGTCCGTCCGGCCCGCAGGACATCCACGTCGACTGGTCAGCGATCGGCCGCGACTCGAAGCGCCTCACCCACGTCGGCCGGGCGATGGCCGACCTGCTCGCCAAGGAGGGCGCTGAAGTCGATCTCACCGTCGGCATCGAGAAGGCGGGGACGCCGCTGGCGACGACGATCGCGCGCGAACTCGACACGGACCTCGCGGCGTACGCGCCCGCAAAACACCAGTGGGACGAGGGCGACATCGACGACGTGGGCGGCGGCTTCTCGCGCAACTTCGCGACGATCCGCGGCCGCGAGTGCTTCGTCGTCGACGACACCGTCACCTCCGGGACGACGCTCACGGAGACGGTCGAAGCGGTGCAGGCAGAGGGCGGCGATCCCAAGGCGTGCGTCGTCATCGTCGACAAACAGGGCCTCGACGAGGTCGCTGGCGTCCCCGTCTACTCGCTGATCAACGTCGTCGGCGTCGGCCGCGACTAGCACGGTCGGTTCCGCTGTCGTCTCCCGGCGGTTCTCGGCGGCCCCTGCTGCTCGGGGTGGGTGTCGTCGCCGCAGCACTCGGCCAGAACGCGTACGCCAGACAGCGATCGTCCCCGGTCCGCTCGCCGGCACCGTCACAACGGCTATCAACCGGAGTCGCCTACGCACACGTATGGCGTTTCAACCCGAAAGCGAGTTGACGGCCGAGGAGGCCGCCGAGCGCGTCGAGGAGGCGCTCTCGGAGAACGACGTGGTGCTGTTCATGAAGGGGAACCGGCTCATGCCCCAGTGCGGCTACTCCAAGCGGGCGGTGGGACTCATCTCTCAGCACGTCGAGGAGTTCGAGACGATCGACGTGCTCCCCGCGCTCTCGGAGTTCCGGGAGGCGTTGGAGGCGGAAAGCGGCTGGGAGACGATCCCGCAGACGTACGTCGACGGGGAGTTCGTCGGCGGCAGCGACATCCTGGCCGAACTCGACGAGCGTGGCGAGTTGGCAGAAACCCTCGTTGCCGAGGCGTAAGACGGCCGATACGAGCGATCGATCGCGTCGTGCCGACGCCACCGCCCTCGGGGACAGGTGTTTTACGCCTCGGGTGCGTAGTTACCGGCGAGTAGGGACGTACGGACGGACAGCCGCGGACCGCCGCGGCCACTCCTCACAGCTCCCATCCACCCCACACCATCCCACATATGTCAGGCCGCGTATACCGACTTCACTCGACGCTCGAACTGCCACTGGAAGACCTGCAGGACCACTTCGCGTCCGACCCGGAGCTTCCGGAGGGCGTCGAGGATGTCGACATCACACGCCGGAACAACACGCTGATCCTGAAAGCCGTCTCGAACGACGAATCGATTGGGAAGTACACCCCCACCGCGCAGCTCAAGGCGAGCGTCTCCGAGACGCGCGTGTACGAGGAGGAACCGCCCCGAACCGGCGGCGGCTGGATGCAGGAGGAAGAAGAGGAGATCCCCTCCGAACTCGTGGAGTTCGCCTGCTTCAAAGGCGACCGCGAGACGGTGCTCCAGAACACCGCGCTCCAGTATCCGATGTTCCTCGTGTTGCGAGAGATCGCGCTGCTATCGGAGAAGGGCACGCTCACCGCCATCACCGAGATCGACAACGAGCTTCGTGCTCACCGCATCGTCGAAGGCGAGGAGCGACCCGCGAGCGTCGAGGTCGTCGAGACGCCCGACCGCAACTCCGAGAAGGGTGGCGTCGAGTGGCGGGACAACAAGTTCATCAGCTGATCGCGGTCCCGCACCGGCGGTCGGGCGCCGTCGAACTCGTGTAGCGAGCCGATCCGACGGCCGACAAAAGGAGTCGTGTTGTGACCCTTGCGACCTCCGAGTACGGTCACAAGAACTTTACCCGTCTAATTATATTTCATTACCAGGCATGGCCGACACACAACAGCAGTTCCCGGACTATCTGGACGTAGACTACACGGACGGCGAGGGCGAGGAGCCCGGCGACTACCCCAGCATCGAGCACAAGCTCGAGAAGGCGCTGGAGGTCGTCGAGACCGGCTTGCGTGAGTACGAGAACCCCGCGGTGATGTGGACCGGCGGGAAAGACTCGACGCTCACGCTGTACTTCGTGAAGGAGGTCGTCGAGCGGCACGACGAGCTGGAGCTGCCGACCACCGTCTTCATCGACCACTACCAGCACTTCGACGAGCTGATGGACTTCGTCCGGCACTGGGCCGACGAGTGGGACCTCGAAGTGAAGTGGGCCCGGAACACCGACGTGGGCGAGTACGTCGACGAGAACGGCTTGGAGCCGGGCGACGACATCCCGGTCGAGGCGCTCTCCGAGCACAACCAACACCACATCCGGAACATCCTTGAGTACGAGGAGGACACGTTCCCGTTCCTGCTGGACACGTACGTCGGCAACCACCTGCTGAAGACGGTCGCGCTCAACGACACGCTGGAGAGCGAGGAGATCGACGGCATCATCTCGGGCATCCGCTGGGACGAGCAGGAGGCCCGCGCCGACGAGACGTTCTTCTCGCCGCGCCACGACCCCGACATCTACCCGCCGCACGACCGCATCCAGCCGATCCTCCAGTTCGAGGAGGCCGACGTGTGGGACGCCTTCTGGTACTTCGTCGTGCCCGAGACCGTCGAGGGCTACCCCGAGGACGGCTACGTCCCGCAGGGGTTCGACGACCTGCCGGAGGGGATCGAAATCGAGGACATCCCGGTCTCGCCGAAGTACTTCGCGGGCTTCCGCTCGCTCGGCTCGGAGATCTCGACGGACAAGTCCGCCGAGGAGCCCGCTTGGCTGCAGGACATGGAGAACACGACCGAGCGCGCCGGTCGCGCCCAGGACAAGGAAGACCTGATGGAGCGCCTCCGCGACCTGGGCTACATGTGAGGACGGCGCAAGCCTGACGCTTCGAACCGTCGCCACAGCGATCGACTGCTTCGGTTTCGGATTCACTGCCGCCTGTCGCGATCGGCTCTCCGCGAGCCACCGCTCCTCAACGATGACGGTGGGTGCGACGGACCTCGACGCCGACCGGTACGGGTAAGGGGCACTCGGCGCGTATCGTCGATATGGGCGACGACACCGGCGCGGATATGACCGACGAGGGCGCCTACGTCGGCCTGTTCTCCGGGGGGAAAGACTCATCCTGGGCGGTGTATCGGGCGCTGGAGCGCGGGCTCTCGGTCGAGCGCCTGCTGACGGTTCACCCCGCGGGCGACTCGTACATGTATCACGTCCCCGAGACGCACCTCGCGACGCTCGCAGCCGAGAGCATCGGGCTCCCGCTCGTCGAGGTCGAACCGGACGACTTCGGCGCCGGAGAGGCGACCGACTCGGGCGCGCAGGGAGACAACGAACTGGAGCCGCTGGAGGCTGCGCTGACCGACCTCGCGACGGACCTGCCGCTCGCGGGCGTCACCGCCGGCGCCGTCGAATCGGCGTTCCAGACGAGCCGGATTGAGGCGATGTGCGACCGACTCGGGATCGACCTGTTCGCGCCGCTGTGGCAGCGCGACCCCCGGGCGCTGGCCGAGGAGATGTTCGACGCGGGGTTCGAGATCCGGGTCCTCCAGGTCGCGGCCGCCGGGCTCGACGAGTCGTGGCTCGGGCGGACGATCGACCGCGATGCCCTCACGGAGCTGGAACAGCTCAACGAGGAGTACGGGGTCCACGTGCTCGGCGAGGGCGGGGAGTTCGAGACGTTCGTCACCGACGGCCCGCACATGGACCGCCGGATCGAGTTGGCGTACGACACCGAGTGGGACGGGACGCGCGGGCGGATCCGCGTGACGGACGCGCGGCTGGCGGAGTAGCGCGCGGACGGAGAGAGCGCGTCCCAACGACGGGGTCGCCTCGACGACGGCGGGCGACGCGGTCAGTCCTCGTCGTTCGTCAACCGCGAGTGCGCGCCGATGAGCGCGCCCGAGAGGTCGAGCCCATCGACGACGGTCTCTTCATCGATGATGCTCCGGCGGATGTCCGCGTCGCGGACGGTCGCGTTGCCGAACACGACCGATTCCTCGATCGAGGAGTCGACGATCTCGGCGCCCGCGAGGACGTACACGTCGTCGTCGATCTCGGAGTTCTCGACGGTCGCGTCCGGGTGAACGATCGACTCGCCGTCGAGGTACCACGAGACGGCGTCGAGGTAGCTCTCGGGAGTGCCGATGTCGAACCACGCCTCCTCGAACGTGAACGCGTGGACGGGCTGGCGCGACTGGAGCCACTGGATGAACCAGCCGGGCTCGTCCGGGTTGTTGCCGTCGGAGAGGTACTCATCGAAGTCCGGAAGGGTCTCCTGCGGGAACGCATAACAGGCGATGGAGACAAGCGTACTCTTGGGGTTCTCGGGCTTCTCCTGGAAGTTGACGACGCGGTCTCCCTCCAGTTCGACCAACCCGTAACTCTTTGCGCGCTCGCGCGACCCCACGTCGTAGGCCGCAAGCGCCGGCGTCCCCTTCTCAGCGAAGAAGTCGACGAACTCACTCACGTCGAAGGAGATCAGGTTGTCGCCGGCGACGACGACCAGGTCGTCGTCCACGTTCTCGCGGTCGATCAGCTGCGCGAGCGCGCCGACGACGCCGAACTTCTCGGACTCGGCGGTAGTGTCTTCGACGGAGACGGTCGGCTTCTCGAAGTCAGATTCGGCGAGGTACGCCTCGAACTCCCCGGCGAACCGTTCGTTCGTCGAGACGAACACCTCGTCGACCCGGTCGTCGGCCTCGAGATCGCCGAAGATCTCGTCGATGACGGTGCCGTCGCCGACCGGAAGCAACATCTTCGGTCGGTTCCGGGTGATCGGCCAGAGCCTGGTCGCGTATCCCCCTGCGAGCACAACTGCCTTCATGAACGCACGGTTACGCCGGACCGACAAGGGTTTTCCTCTTTCGATCCAGTCGGCTGACCGGTTCCCCGCGGGCGAAGCGGCACCGCTCGTCGAAAGCGATTCGTTCGCCGACCGCCAACCGAGGGTATGCCCGAGCGGACCACCCGGGAGCGGATCGCCGACGCCCTGCGCGAGCGGGTACACAGCGGAAGCGCGCTCGCGGTCGAATTCGACGTGACTCGGTCGGCGGTATACGATCACCTCGACCACGTCGCGCGGTCGCTCCCGAGCGACGAGGAGTTCCTCGTCGCCCCGCCAGAGTGCAGCGATTGTGGCTTCGACGGCTTCGACGACCCGGTGAATGCGCCCTCTCGGTGCCCGGAGTGCAAAGGCGAGTCCGTAGAAGAACCCCAGTTCGTGATCGATTCCGCCAGACAGTAGCGGAGCCGGCGTGGCCTACGCGGTCGCCGCGACGCCCAGTTCCGAGAGCAGCGTCTCGGCGGCCTCGCTCGACGACTCGGGCCCGCGTGCGGTGACCAGGTCACCATCGACCGTGACACTGGTGTCGGAATCGAGGTCGGCGTCGAAGTTCCCGCCGGCGGCGACCACCTCGTCTTCGACCCAGTAGGGAAGCTTGCGCCCCTCGATCCGGTCGAGGTCGTCGACGATTCCCTCTTCCCACTCGTTCGGGAAGCCGGTCACGTTCCGGCCGTTGACGAGGAACGCTCCGTCGTCCGTCCGGGCGAATCCGAGGATCCCGACCGCGTGGCAGACGACCAGCGCGACGCCGTCGTCGCCGGCGACGGTCTCCCGCAGGGCGGATCGGGCGTGGCGGTCCTGGTTCACGTCCCAGACGGTGCCGTGGCCGCCGGGGAACACGACGGCGTCGTAGTCGGCGGCCTCGACCGCCGCGATCGGCTCGGGGTCGCGCAGCCGGTCGTCGGTCTCGTGGATCTCGCGATACCGCTCGACGGTCTCCTCGCCCAAGTCATCCGGGTCGAGCGAGCGTTCGTCCACCACCGGCGGCGCTCCGGATGGCGTCGCCACCGTCACGTCGACGCCGGCGGCGCCGAGCGTCGTGAGCGGCTCTATACACTCCTCGGCCCAGTACCCCTCCTCGCTGACGACGAACAGCGCCGTGGTGTCGCTCATGCGTCCCGGAGGAGGGCCGCGACTCGGGAAAACGTGTCGGCGGCGGAACCGGCGGCTCCGGGCCGTTTATACTGGGCCACCGACAAGACGGACCCATGGCAGTCGGGACGCGGACAGTGCTCGCTCTCCTTGGGGTGGTCGTGCTAACCGTCGGGATCTATCTCCACGCGACCGAACGCGAGAGCGCCGGATACGCCGTGATGGCGCTGGGATTCGCGACGGCGGCCGGGTGGGCGTTCTTGGGCATGGAGCTGGCACGTCGCGGAGCGGCGTCGGTCCCGGCAAACACGTATCTTTCGGGCGGTATGGCGGCCGTTACGCTTACCGTGTACTTCGGATTACGGGCTCGCGCACTCGCGACCAGCAGCTAGCAGCGCGTGGCCCATCGACCTGCGGACCCAGCCGGAGGGAGGTGCACCACTGTCGGCTGTTACACAAAAACTATTCTTTCGTTTACGGCGGTTTTCGCAATCTTCGAACTGCACGGTAGACACCGATATGTAGTTCGAACGTTCAATAGTGTGGCCCTCTTGTGGAAATATGTGTGAATTCCAAACGGATCCCACTAGATCCAATGAGGGTGTCCCTCATGGGCAAATCCCATATACTTAAGTTCAGGATTCCATAACGAACGTCCGTATGTTAGATAACCAGTCCGGATCCAGCCGGCGCCGGTTCCTCCAGGGAACTGGTGTCGCAGCGGTCTCCGCAGGGCTCGCGGGGTGTTCGGGGAACGGCGGTCAGTCCACCGAGACCACCTCGGCGGCACCGACCACCACCGCGGACCAGACGCCGACCGAGCGACAGAACACCGACATTACCGAGGGTGGGATCTTCAACTTCGGGATGGGGACGGCCCCGAAGGGGATCAACGTCCTCGCCACGTCCTCCGCGTACTCGGGAGTCATCACCGACCAGATCTACGAGGCGGGGACGACGATCGACCCGGTCAACTTCGGAGTTCACCCCAACGTCTTCACCGACTGGGACTTCACCGAACTCGACGAGACGGGCGACAACGACCAGCCGAACGTCCGCATTCAGTTCAACGTCCGCACGGACGGCCTGACGTGGAACGACGGCACGGAGTTCACCGTCGACGACGTGGTCTGGTCGTACAACTACCTGCTTGAACAGATGCCCGGCGGCTTCACGGCGTCGCTGAGCCCGATCAAGAGCGTGTCCACCTCGGACAGCGCCGACTGGGACGCCAAGATGATCCTGAACAAGCCGATCGGGACGTACGACTCGACGCAGCTCGCGCTGCCGATCCTCCCGAAGCACAAATGGGAGGGCGTCAGCGACTTCAAGACCTACGAGCCGTACAAGAACGGCGGCCCCGTCGGTCTCGGCCCCGGCGTCGTCACGCGCTACGAGCCCGACACGGCCATCGAGATCTCCTACGCCGACCGCAGTGGGGAGTACAACCTCTCCGAGTTGTCGTGGCGCGAGGAGATTCCGGGCCTCATCACCGGCGGCCCGTTCGTCGACGCCATCCGGATCCGCGTCTACTCGTCGACGTCCGCGCTCACGCAGGCGTTCTTCGAGGGACAGATCGATTCGATGTACAGCGGCATCCGCACCTCGCGCATCCAGGACGTGAAGGACGCGCAAGGGAAGATGCTCATTGACGGCTTCGACACCGGGTACGGTCACTACTCGTTCAACCTGCGGAAGACGCCCCTGGACGACGCGACGTTCCGGCAGATCCTCGGATTCGCCTTCGACGACATCTACTGGACCGAGCGGCTCCAGCGCGGCTACGCACAGGAGGGTGACTTCGTCATGCCACCGGGGTACAAAGCGGTGCGCCCCGAGACCGGCAGCGACCAGCAGCTCCTCTCCGGGCCCTCCACGCAGGCGTTCCACTTCCGCCAGTCCTCGCCCGGCGTCCCGGACGTGGCGGGCATTCGGAAGTTCCTCACAGAGGGCAAGGTCATCAACGGAAGCCAGGGCACGTTCGTCGGCCAGGAGTACCCCGGCAGCCTCACCGGCGTCGAGGGGAGCCAAGGCGAGACGAAACACCAATACACGTTCGGTTCGGTCCAGTCGACCGTCCTGAAGGAGTCCGACCAGAACCCGGACAAGGAGATCCGGGTCAACGGAAAGACGATCACCGAGATCAACGGCGGGCCGATGACGATGTACGTCTACCCCGCGAAGGACTCGCCGCAGACCGCGAAGATGGTCGAGAACTACATCGGCGCGCTTCAGTCGATCGGCATCCCGATCAACCGTCAGGTGATGTCGTTCAACACCATGCTGACGAAGGTGTACGCCGAGGAGGACTTCGACATCTTCCCGATGGGATGGGTGAACCTCTCGCCGTTCGCGACGAACACGCTGTACAGCCTGTTCCACTCGGACAACGCTGACGACCACTCGGTCGCAGAAAGCGAGGGGGCGAAAAAGAACACCGGCACCCTGCTCAACAACCCGATGGGCTACGGGCTGTTCGACGACGCGAGCGCGGACGAACTGATCTCGGAAGCGCAGACGACGATGGATACCCAGCAGCGGAACCAGGTCGCTCGCCGGGCGGTTGAGCGGATCTACCTCGACTTCCCGACGATGGTCACGTCCTACGACGTGACGAAGTGGCCCGTCAACTCCGCGGACTGGAAGGGCTTCATTGGGAACATCCCCGGCCCGGGTTCGACGTACCTCGGGACGCAGTTCCTGCAGGTCAACCAGAAATAGTAACCGCTCCCGATCTGCACCCCGGCCGCCGCCGGGAACCTCGTTCCCCTACCGGAGTTTCAGACGGCGGCGGCGGGTCCTGAACGGACGATTCAACAGGTTCATACAGTGCCCTTCACGATACAAACGTACGCAGCGCGGTCACCCAACGCATGACCCGAATTAGTGGAAAATACCTCGCCAAACGGATCGTCGTTTCGTACCTGACGCTCCTGGTGATTATGTCGCTCCTGTTCGTTCTCCTCCGAAGCATGCCCGGCTCGTTCATCACGAGCATGATCTCCTCGGGGATGACGGCCGAGCAGATCGAGCGCATCCGGGAGACGTGGGGACTGAACGAGCCCCTTTGGAAACAGTACGTACAGTTCATGATCAACTACCAGACGGGGAACTTCGGTCGGTCTCCGACCTACAATGCGCAGGTGTGGGACCTGATCGTCCGTCGGATGCCGCGAACGCTGGTGCTGTTCGGTTCGACGTTCATCATCGGGTTCATCATCGGGCCGCTGGTCGGGATGTACCTCGGCTGGTGGCGCGGGTCCACCAAGGACAAGTCCATCTTCAGCACGTCGCTGCTGCTGTACTCGATGCCGAGCTTCTGGATCTCGTGGCTGTTCATCTGGGTGATCAACTACGAGCTCGACTGGCTCCCCAGCGCGTACATGTTCACGCAGTTCCCCGAGTTTGAGTGGACCGCCTTCACCGTCATGCGCGACGTGCTGTATCACATCGCGCTGCCCGTCATGAGCCTCACGTTCATCGGCTGGGTCGGCTCGATGCTCATCATGCGCCCGACGATGAACCAGGTCACCGACGAGGGCTACGTCTTTCTCGCACGCGCGAAGGGCCTCTCGGAGCGGACGGTGATGGTGAAACACGCCGCGCGGAACGCGCTCATCCCGGTGGCGACGGGGGCTGTGGTCAGCCTCGCGTTCCTCATCGACGGGTCGGTGATTATCGAGAACGTCTTCAACTGGCCGGGCATGGGACAGATCATCGTCTCAGCCGTGCTCAACCGGGACTTCCCGGTCGCGCAGGCGGTGTTCTTCATGCTCGCGCTGTTGATCGTCGTGATGCGACTGCTGACTGACGTGGTGTACACGTACCTCGATCCCCGGATCAAGTTCGGGGAGGGTGAATAATGGCAACAGAGCAATCAGACTCCGGACAAGACGGGCGATCGATCAGACGACGCTGGGAGCCGCGCATCGAGCGGCTCAGGCGAGGGTGGGACCGATACACCGAGCATAAGATCGGCGTGGTCGGGCTGATCATCCTCATCATCTACGCGCTATGGTCGATCGCGCCGGGAGTGTTCGCGCCGCACTCGCCAGACTGGGTCGCGTACCTCGGGGAACCGCCGATCAAATCGCGGCTGACCGGCGAGCAGATCCGTTCGCTGCCGCACCCGCCCGCATTCGGCGATCCGTTCTTCGCCCCGTTCGGGACCAACTCCCTCGGCAACGGCGTCCTCACGCTCGTGATCTACTCGGCGCAAAACGCGATGTACATCGGACTCGCTGCCGGAATGCTCTCCAGTCTGGTCGGCGTGCCGCTGGGGCTCATCTCCGGCTTCTACGGCGACACCTGGATCGACGAGGCCATCCAGCGCTTCGTCGACATCATGTACGGCCTGCCGTTTCTCCCGTTCCTCATCGTCCTCGTCGCGATCCGCGGGATCACGACGACGAACATCATCATCGGCATCGCGGTCACCTCGTGGCTGAACAACTGCATCACGGTACGCGGGGAGACGCTCTCGCTGAAGGAGCGCTCGTACGTCGAGTCCGCGAAGGTCGCCGGGGCGTCAGACACCCGGATCATCTTCCGGCACATCATGCCCAACGTGCTCCCGATCTCGTTCGTGTTCCTCGCGCAAGACGCCGCTGGCGCGGTGATCGCGCAGGCGTCGCTTGCGTACCTCGGACTGGCCGATTTCACGGCCAACTCGTGGGGACTCATGCTTGAGAACATCAAGTCCACCGGCTACGTGTTCAAAGCGTGGTGGTGGCTGATCCCGCCGGGCATCGCGCTGATGCTGATGGCCGCATCGTTCTACTTCATCGGTTTCTCGATGGAGGACGTGACCAATCCGCAGCGGTGACAGCTACCGATACCAAATGACACTACTCGAAGTAAACGACCTCTCGATCCGATACGCGGTCGACGACGGCTCGTCGGTCCACGCGACCGACGATGTGAGTTTCTCCGTCGAGCGCGGCGAGACGTACGGGCTCGTCGGCGAGTCCGGCTGTGGCAAGACCACGCTCGCGAAGAGCCTCGTCCACCTGCTCGACGACAACGGTTACGTCGAGAACGGGAACGTCTGGTTCGACGGGACGCTCCCGCAGTGGAGCGACGAGCAGGGCGACGCCACCCAGTCGGTGATCGACGACCCCGACAAGCCCGTCCGCGCAGACGGCAAGACGGACCTGGCGGCGCTTACCAACGCTCAGATCCGGGACATCCGCTGGCGCGACATCGCCATCATCCCGCAGTCGGCGATGAACGCGTTGAATCCGGTGTACAAGGTCGGTGACCAGATCGTCGAGGCGATCCTCCGACACGAGCCGGAGACGACGGCCGACGAGGCGCACGAACGCGCCAGGGACCTCCTGGAGCGCGTCGGCATCGAGCCCGACCGCGCCGACGACTACGCCCACCAGTTCTCCGGCGGGATGAAACAGCGCGCCGTCATCGCGATGGCGATGGCGTGTAGTCCAGACCTGCTCATCGCGGACGAGCCGACGACCGCGCTCGACGTGATCATCCAGGACCGAATCCTCGAGGAGCTGGAGAAGCTCCAAGAGGAGTTCGGCGTCTCCATCCTCGTCATCAGCCATGACATTTCGGTGATGGCGGAGATCTGTGACCGGATGGCCGTCATGTACGGCGGGAAGGTCATGGAGTCCGGCCCGAAAGACGAGATCTTCGGCGAGACAGCGAACCCGTACACGCTCGGGCTGAAGAACTCCTTCCCGACGATCACCTCAGCCGACCAGGATCTCGTTTCGATCCCCGGTACGCCGCCGACGCTGCGCGATCCCGACGACGGGTGCCGGTTCCGCGATCGCTGTCCGTTCGCGATCGAGGAGTGTCACGCGAGCCACCCGCCGATGTACGACGTCGAGGCGGCGGAGTCGCTCGGTCGGTCCGAGGAGGGGACCGACGAACGCGCCCATCGCTCGGCGTGTTACCGTATCGACGAGCTTGAACAGCTGCGAACCGACGCAATCGAGGAATCCACATGGACCGAGCAGAGGATCGAGAGCCGCTAGTAGAGATCGACGGGCTGCAGAAGCTCTTCGACCAGTCACAGGGCGTCGTCGACACCATCCTGGGTCGCGACCCCCAGCCGGTGCGCGCGGTCGACGGCGTCTCGCTGGACATCTACCAGGGAGACATCGTCGGAATCGCGGGCGAATCTGGCTGCGGGAAGACCACGCTCGGAAAGATGCTCGTGAAGCTTCACGACCCGACCGAGGGGAGCATCCGCTTCGACGGCGAGGACATCACCGACATGACCCGCGAGGCGGAGCGCGAGTTCCGCAAGCGGGTCCAGATGATCTTCCAGGACCCGTTCGAGTCGCTCAACCCTCGGATGACGGTGTACGACACCGTCGCCGAGCCGCTCAAGATCAACGACATGATCGAGTCGTACGACGAGCGGCGCGATCGGGTGACGGAGGTGCTCGAAGACGTAGGACTCGGTCCCGCGGAGGTGTACCTCGACGCGTTCCCGGACGAACTCTCCGGCGGGGAGCGCCAGCGCGTCGCGATCGCGCGGGCGCTCGTCGTCGACCCGGACTTCATCGTCTGTGACGAGCCGGTGTCGATGCTGGACGTGTCGATCCGGGCGGGCGTGTTGAACCTGATGAAGGAACTGCAGTCCGAGTACGATCTCACGTACCTGTTCATCAGCCACGACCTCTCGCTCATCCGTTACATGTGCGACCGCGCGGGGATCATGTACCTCGGCAACATGGTCGAACAGGGGCCGACCGACGACATCATTGACGACCCCAAGCACCCGTACACGGAGGCGCTGTTCGACGCGGTTCCGGACGTGGAGCTGGGCGAAGAGCGCCGACGGGCGAACGCGACCGGCGAGGTCCCCTCTCCGCGCAACCCACCCAGCGGCTGTCGGTACCACCCTCGGTGTGCCCACATTATCCCGCCGGACGACTGGACGGGCAGCCAAGACGCGTTCCGGCGCGCCTACCAGTTCAAACTGAAGGTGCGCCGCGGGGACATCTCTCCTGAGTCGGTTGACTCCGGCGACATCGAGACCGCAGAGGCGCTCGTCGAGCACGGGCTGACGCTCGACGTGCCCGAGGAGTACCGCACGGAGACGGAGGTCGCCACCGGCGGTCACCGCGTCGACCTCAGCGCCGTCGACCTCCCGACCGACACCCGTCGAGTGCTCACGGAGGCAGCGGAAGCCGTCCTCGCGGGCGACGCCGACCGCGCCGTGTCGACGCTCGACGACGCACTCACCACGTCGTGTGCCGAGCGCCAGCCCGAACCGCAGCCCTCCGGGACGCGCGAGGTGGCGTGTCACCGCTACGACGACGGCGGCGCCGACGGGCTCGACGGCTCCGGCGCGGGGCTGAGCGCGGCCCCCGCGGAGGACTAACGTGGTTCGGTCCCCGCGCTCTCAACAGCTCCTCCTGGCCGGCTTCGCCGTGCTGATCGCGGTGAGCGCCGCCGCGTTCGTCGCGACCGCGTCCGCACAGTTGGCGTGGCACGAGCGCGACGCGATCGGCATCGACGCGACCGAGTACCGGCTCGACGGCGGGGACAACCCGACCGTGACGGTTACCATGACAGTGTCGAACCCCACCACCGCCGCGGTGACGGTCCGGCCCTCCGCCGTGATCGTCTACGACGGACGGGTGTCCGAAGCCACCGAGTTGACCGTTCCGCGCACTGCGCGGGCCCCGAACGGCGATCGAACGGTGCCGGCGGGTGGAACGGCGACCGTCACCGTGGTCGCCGACATCGAGTCGGGGATGGTCGATCGGACGGCCGCCGCGATCGAGTCCGGAGACGCCCTCGTGTCCGGCACGTTCAGCGTCACCATCGGAGAACGGAGCGCCTCCGTCGATGTCTGAGAGTCGCTCCGCGATTGTGACTGCCGCGACCCGGCCGGCGGCGGCGTCGTTCGGGACGGTCCGCGAGCGCTACGCTGCGGCCCTGATCGTCGGCTGCCTCGCGGGCGCGCTGGGAGCGATGGCGACGTACGTGCTGCGGCTCCAGTCGTTGGCGCCGTCGTGGGCGGGCGACGGAGCGATGGCAGCGTTAGTACTCGCGTCGGGCATGCTCGTGAAGCTCCTGTGTGAGCAGCTTCGAACGAGCCTCTCGGCGCTGGCAGTCGCGACCGTCGTCGGCGCCGCCCTCGCGTTCGCCGCAGCCGTGGCGCCGTATCTCCTGCTGAACATCTCCACGCTCGGCGGCCTCGCGTTGCTGCCGGTGTTTCGGGACGTGATCACGTTCCTTGTGTTCGGGCAGGTGCCGCTGCAGGTTACCGGGTATCTGATGGCGATCGTCTACGACGGTGCGACGGCGTAGGCCCCGCGCCCGGCTCCCGGGAGTGCATCGGCGACTCTCTGTTTCTTTCTCTCTCGGACACCGGGCGATGCGCCGCCGACGACAGGCCTTTGCCCGCCGGGTCGGTACGGGGTGGTGTGCCGAGGGACATCCCGACCGAGGAGAAATCCGTTCGCGAGCGGGGGACGTACGCCAACGACGGCAACGACCCCACGGTCGCGTCGTACCTCTCCTCGCTGTTTTTCGTGCTCTCTGTCCCGACGCTCGTCACCGCGGCATACGCGGGCTACTGGATGGGTCTGTATTCGGAGTCCGCGGTCGTTCCCGCGTTCGCCGGGCTGTTGATCGGGTCGCTGGCGGCCGTGTTCGCCGTGATGCACTACCGAACCGGTCGGTAGTCGTCGGCGTCGTGGCGACCGAGGAGAAAGCTACTTGCCGTCAGCTACTCGGCCGCGTCGGTCGACGACCTGCGCGCGTCAGTACCACTTGTCCTTGTACACGCACTGGACGGGTTCGGTGACGACGTTCGTCACGAGCGCCATCGACACCAGTTCGACGGCGCCCTCATACGTCGTCGGGTCGGTCTCGTCGTCCCAGCCGGCGACCCCGACGCCGAGTTCGGTGTGCCAGTCGTACGCCGTCACGAGCCACTCGTCGGGGAGCGTCCGGTCCTCCTCGTCGGCGCCGTTGACGAGCCGGAACAGGTACTTGAACGTCGTGTCGTCGCGCTCGGAGAGGTCGTCGCCGGCGTCGTAGCCGGGAACGTTCGGAGTGCCGAACAGTTGGACCAGCCGGTAGAGCGCGGTTCCGATGTCGTCGTGCGGGCCGCGCTCGGTCGGGTCCGGGTCGAGTTCGACGTACACGTCGTCCCGTGACTCTCGGAGGTTCACTTCGTCGAGCGACGCGCCGTCGGCTCGGCGGGCTTCGATCTCCTCGCGACCGACGGGAACCAGCGTGAACTCCTGCAGCTCCGAAATCGGCGGCGCCTGCGGGTGTTCGGTGATGTCGACGGCCATCTCAGTAGGCGAACCCCATGAAGCCCCGCCAGCCGGCGTATCCGACGACGATACACACGAGGCCGGTCACGAGCACGACGACGGATTCGGAGTTCGAGAGGCCCTGGAGCCCGTTGAGGTCGAAGAACAGCGTGACCCCGATCATGGTGAAAATGTACCCGAGCACGAGGCCGAGGATCATCACGCAGAGGGAGGCGAGGCCGAGTGGACCCTTCAGCCCCTCGGGAACGCGGTTACTGACGGACATTCGTACGACTGGATACGGTGGTGCCGGGTCTTAATTCCCCCGTTACGCGGTGGCACATGGGGCAGGCACACGAGCCCTAGTCGCGACAGCTGGTCGGTCCGCCGGGTCGAGACCGCCCGTCCGGTCACGGTGGGTTACTCCGTGCGTTGCTCGTAGTCCCCGCCCGGGCCGCTTCGATCCGTCGCGGCGTCTCCCGGGGCGGCGTCGCCGAGCGGACTCATCGCGGGGTTGAACGCCTCATCATCGCTCGGTGAGTCGCCGTCGCCACCGGACGGCGACCGGTCGCGGCGCTCGTGTTCGCCGCGCTCGCGCGCGTCGCTCGTGAGCGCGAACTCCTCGGCGACGGGCTTTCGAGCGCGATAGCCGATCGCGATGGCGATGATGCCGGCGACGCCGTATACCACGACGGGCGTGGCGGTGACGCCGAGTTCGCCGGTAACGACCGAGCGGTGCAGCGCCTGACCGATCGAGAGGGCACCGACGACGAGCATCGACGTGGAGACCACGCCGAGAAGCCGAGTCGAGACCATGCCGTACGTCGGTGTCCCGGCGTGAAAAGGATCGTGGGGTTCGCGGAGTTCCAGGCGGGCCCCTCGGGGAGAAACGGCGTCTCAGTCGTCGCCGTCCTCGTCGACGATGACGACCTCGCCGTCCTCGACGGTGACGTTGATCAGCGTCTTCACGGAGTGGTCGGTGTCGTCGAGCTTGTTCGGGCCGGCCTTCTTGATGACGGCGACCACATCGACCACGTCGGCGCCGATGTGGGTGAGCGCATCGAGGATGCCCTTCATCGTGCCGCCAGTCGAGAGCACGTCGTCGAGCACGAGCACCTTGTCGCCCTCGAATACGTCGTTGATGTACATCTCGCCCTCGGAGTAGCCCGTCTCCTGCTGGAGCGCGACCTCCCCGTCGAGGCCGTACTCGCGCTTGCGGATGACGACCAGCGGGATGTCGGTCATCAGCGACAGCGCCGTCGAGATGTGGATCCCCATCGCGGCCGGCGTGACGATCTTGTCGACATCTTCGATCTGGGCCTTCCGGATGATCCGGATGACGATCTCGCGGAGGAGTTCCGGCTCGAGCATGGGAACCCCGTCGCTGATCGGGTGGACGAAGTACTGGTACTCTCCCTTCTCGATGATCGGCGCATCCAGCAGGGACTGGCGCAGGCGGTCCATGCCGCCGGTACCGTCACGGAGGTGAAAAGCGCGGCGGATCCCGGTAGCGCTCGGGTGCGCGTCCCGCCCCACGACGATGCACGAGGGGCGGGTCGCCGGCGCTACCGACGGTCGATTCGGGAACACCTAAGTCCGCGACAGCCGACCGCGGACGTGTGCTCGAAACAGTTCTCGCCGTGGTGTTCCTCCCGTTCGTGGGGGCCGCCCTCACGCCGCTCGTCTATCGGGTGCTTGGGGAGCGCACGGCGTACTACGCGGCCGCCGTCGCGGCCGTCTGCCTCGGGCTCGTCACCCGGCTGTACCTGACCGGCGCCCACGGGGTCGCGGCCGTCGAGTGGGTCCCGTCGCTCGGCGTCTCGTTGGCGTTCTACGTCGACGGGCTGGCGCTACTGATCTCGTTTCTCGCCTCGGGCGTCGGGGTGCTCATCCTGACGTACTCGGGGGGGTACATGCACGGTGAACCGGGACAGGCGAAGTACTACGCCACGCTGCTGGCGTTCATGGGCTCGATGCTCGGCGTCGCGCTCGCGGGCGACCTGTTCGCGCTGTTCACGTTCTGGGAGCTGACGAGCCTTTCGTCGTTCCTGCTCATCGGCCACTACACGAGCGAGGCCGACAGTCAGTACGCGGCGCGCAAATCCATGCTCATCACCGTCGCTGGCGGGCTGTTCATGCTCGTCGGCTTCCTCCTGCTGTCGTGGGCGGGCGACACCACCCTCATCGCCGGGGAGGGGTCGCTCACCGCGAACGCGGGCGGGGTGATCGAGACGCTCCGAACCGCCGGGCTGTTCGTTCCGACGCTGCTGTTGCTCGCCGTCGGCGCGGCGACGAAGTCCGCGCAGGTGCCGTTCCACGTCTGGCTGCCCAACGCCATGGAGGCGCCGACGCCGGTGTCTGCGTTCCTCCACTCGGCGACGATGGTGAAGGCGGGCGTGTACCTCGTCGGCCGGTTCCGACCGTTCTTCCTGTCGGAGACCGCGGGCGGCCACGGCGCCGCCGCGGCGGAGGCCGCCGCCGCGCTCGTCCCCGAGTGGACGGTCGTGTTCGCGACGCTGGGACTGGTGACGATGACCGTCGCGGCCGTGCTCGCGGTGGGGTCGACCGACATCAAGCAGCTGCTCGCGTACTCGACGGCCTCGCATCTCGGACTCATCGTCGCCGCCTTCGGGATCGCCAACTCCTACGGTGCGGAGGGCGGGGCGTTTCACATCCTGAATCACGCCTCGTTCAAGGCGGCGCTGTTCCTCGTCGCGGGGATCGTCGCCCACGAGGCCGGCACCCGGCGGATCGACCGCCTCTCGGGGCTGCGACACGACCTGCCGGTCACCGCGATCGTCGCCGCGGTTGCGTCGCTGTCGATGGCCGGCGTTCCACCGTTCAACGGATTCTACTCCAAGGAACTGCTGTTCGAGGCGACCTACGAGTACGCCCACGAGATCGGCGGGCTGACGTGGGCGTTCCCCGTCGTCGCCGTCCTCGGCTCGGTGTTTACGTTCCTCTATTCGATCAAGTTCCTCTCGCTGTTCCTCGGCGAGCGCGACGAGGCGTTGGGTCACGTGCACTCGCCGCCGCTGTCGATGCTCGCGCCGCCGGCCGTCCTCGCGGTCGTCGTCGGGGTCGTCAGCCTCGACCCGATGATCGCGGTGAACGCGATCGTCGGCGAGGTGTACGGGTCGACCGTCCCCGGCGAGGCGCACTCGTTCACCGTCGGCCTGCCGACCGCGCTCAAGCCGGCCGTCGTCATGAGCGCCGTCACGATCGGCGTCGGCGCGCTCGCGTGGCCCCAGTACGACCGGATCCACGACGGCGTCCGGTCGGCGCTGCGGGGTCCGGTGCGGGCGGACTGGTGGTACGACAACGCCGTGGCGGGGCTGACGGCGCTGTCGAAGCGGGTTGTCCCTCGCGTCCAGAACGGCCTCGTGCGCACGTACGCCGCCTGGGTGCTGGTCGGAGCCAGCGCGCTGGCGGTCGGCGGGTACGTCGCAGCCGGCGTCGAACTCCCCGCGCTGGCGGTGCCGGCGGAGACCACCGTCGCCGTGAGCGTCGTCCTCGCGGTCGCCGTCGTGGGGGCGATCGCGGTGACTGACGCCCCCTCACACGTCGCCGGAGTGCTCACCCTCTCGATCCTCGGGTTCATGGTCGCGGTGTTCTACGTCCTCGCGGACGCGCCCGACCTCGCGCTCACGCAGTTGACCGTCGAGACGCTCGTCCTCGTCATCTTCCTCCTCGTCCTCGATCGACTGCCGGCGTGGTACGGCGAGACCGACCGACTCACCGCCGTGCGGGACGCGGCCGTCGCGGGCGCGGTCGGACTCACGGTCGCCGGGACGGTGCTGGTCTCGACGGCGGCGTCGCCGGACACGATCGCAGAGGGGCTGATCGCCCGCGCGGGCCTCCCGCCGGGGGAACACGTCGGACTGTTCACCGACTACGGCGGCGGCCAGAACATCGTGAACGTCATCCTCGTCGATCTGCGCGCGTTCGACACGATGGGCGAGATCTCCGTCGTCGCCATGGCCGCCCTGTCGGTGCTCACGCTGATCCGGATGCGCGAGCGGGGTGAAGCGCAGTGAGCGACGACGCCGTCGCCGGCGACCGCTCCGCTGCGGCCGACCGCGAAGCGGCGACCGAACGCGCCGTCCGCGAGAGCTATGACCGCCACACGACAGTCATCGCGCGCACGGTCGTCCGGGTCGTCGTTCCGATCATCCTCGTGACGGCCGTCGGGCTGCTGCTACAGGGACACAACCGACCGGGTGGCGGCTTCATCGGCGCGGTCCTGACCGCGACCGCGTTCGTGCTCGTGTACGTCATCTTCGGGATGGAGTACCTCCAGGACGACTTTCTGGGCCTCAGAGCGGCCGATGGCGGCTCTCACGCAGCCGTCGAGTACTACCGGTGGCTGTTCGCGGCCGGCCTCGCGCTGGCAGCCGGGAGCGGTATGGCTCCGTTGATCGCGGGACTCCCGTTCCTGACGCAGGCCGTCCTGTTCTTGCATCACATCCCGCTGTACGGCGAGTTCGAACTCGCCTCGGCGTTCGCCTTCGACCTCGGGGTGTATCTCACGGTCGTCGGCGGGCTGCTCACGGTCCTCGGGGAGGTGGGTTCCGAATGACCGCGCAGGTGGTGCTCGCGGCGACGCTGGGCCTGCTGTTCGCGCTGGGGACGTTCCTCGTCCTCCGGCGCGACGTGGTTCGCGTCGTCTGGGGCGTCTCGATCATCTCGCAGGCCGCGAACGTCTACCTCATAACGATGGGCGGGCTGTCGGGGGGCGCGCCGATCGGCTCATTCGGCGAGGGCGCGCCCCCGACGGACCCGCTCGTGCAGGCGCTGGTGCTCACCGCCATCGTCATCGGCTTCGGGACGACGGCGCTGGCGCTGGTGCTCACGTACCGGGTGTACGAAGAGCACGGCACGATCGACACGCACGCACTGGCGGAGGCCGACCCCGACCGCGCGTCCGCCGACGGCGGGACGGCGAACCGAGCCGTGACCGCGACCCACGACGGACCCCTCGACACGGAGACCACAGACGACAGAATGACTCACGGAGGTGACGAGCGATGACCGGTCAGATCGTCATCGCACCGATGCTGGTGGCACTGAGCACGGCGATCCTCGCGCTGTTGGCCCGCTTCGACGGCCGCGTCGAGAAGGCCGTGAGCCTCGTCGGCGCCGGCGGCTACGCCGTCGCCGTGGCGGCCCTGTTCGACGCGGTCGTGCTCGCGCCGGGCGGGCCGACGACGCTCACGTACGGCGTCTCCGACTGGCAGGCGCCGTTCGGGATCGTCCTCGTCGCCGACGCGCTGTCGGCGTTCATGCTCGCGCTCGCGGCGCCGGTGGTCGTCGCCGCGGCGGTCTACTCGGTCGTGTCCGTCGACGAGCGGGGACAGCGGCTGTCGTACCACCCGCTGTTCCATTTCATGGTCCTCGGGGTCTCCGGCGCGTTCCTCACTGGCGACGTGTTCAACCTCTTCGTGTGGTTCGAGGTGATGCTCATGTCCAGTTACGTGCTCGTGCTGTTCTACTCGGGGCGCGAGCACACGCGGGCCGCCCTCGGCTACGTCGTCCTCAACCTCCTCGCGTCGGCGCTGATGCTCGTCGCCATCGGCGGGCTGTACGCCACGACGGGAACGCTGAACATGGCGGACATGGCCCGACGACTCGCCGATCCGGCGGCCTATGGCGTCGCGGTCGCTCCCACGTTGGGCCTCGGCGCGCTCCTGTTGTCCGTGTTCGCCGTGAAAGCCGGGACGGTCCCGTTCCACTTCTGGGTCCCGTCGGCGTACCGCGCGGCGCCCGCGCCGGTCACCGCGGTGCTCGCCGGTGTCGTGAAGAAAGTCGGTGTGTACGCGGTGATACGCCTGTTCTTCACCGTCTTCGGCGGCGCCGCCTATGCGAGCACCTCGACGTTCGCGTACGTCGGGCCGGTGCTCATGCTGTTGGCCGGTGCGTCGATCATCCTCGGGGGCGTGGGCGCCGCGGGCCGCGAGGACGTCGACGGGCTGCTGGCGTTCTCCAGCATCGGACAGGTCGGCTTCATCGTGCTTCCGTTGGGGGCCGCGATGACCGTTCCCGCGGCGACGACGACGCTCGCCGGCGCGGAGACGATGCTCGCGGTTCTCGGCGTGACGGCCGCGCTGGTGTACTCGCTGACCCATGCGCTCGCGAAGCCGCTGCTGTTCCTCGCGTCGGGGACGATCCGCTCCGCGCTGGGGACGACCGACTTCGCGCAGTTGGGCGGTCTCGCGCGGCGCACCCCGCTGCTCGCGGGGGGGTTCCTGCTGGGCAGCCTCGCGCTCGTCGGCGTCCCGCCGATCCTCGGGTTCTTCGGGAAACTGCTCGTGTTTCGAACGGTCGCGGAGGGGATCGCCGCCGGCATGCCTGCCGGCGCGCTCGCGGCCGCGACCATGCTCGTGGGTGCCATCCTCACCATCGCGTACGTCACCCGGGGGTGGAATCAGGTGTTCTGGGGCGAGCCGACCGAACGGGTGCAGCAGCTGATCCCGGTGCGGTGGGGTCGCAGCAGGTTCGCCGGCGACGGCGACGCGGGTTCCAGCAGCATCGCGCCCGACGGCGGTCCGTCGACGGTCACCGACCGCGCGCTCGTCGTGCAGGTGGCCGTCGTGGTCGCGCTGGCGCTCGGGCTGGTCGGTCTCGGCGTGGGCGCAGAGGTCGTCGTCGACGCCGCCACGGACGCCGCGCACGCGGCGACCGGCACCGACGCGTACGTCGAGGCGGTCGCGCCGGTCGACCCCGGCGCCGAGTACAGTCCGTCGCACGCCGCCGGCGCCGCGAACGCGTCGGACGGAAGCCACAGCCTCGACGCGTCGGCGGCGGTCGACGGGGGTGAGCGCTGATGCGTCGTTGGATCTCCAACGCGGTGGCGTTCACGGCGCTGTGGATCTTCGTCCGGGGCGTCGAGCTGACGCCCGTGCGCCTCGTCGAGGAGGGCCTGATCGGCCTGCTCGTGAGCCTCCCGCTCGCGTACGCCGTGCGGAACTTCTACGGCCGAGCACCGGTCGCCCGGAGCATCCGGGTGCTCCCGTCCGTCGGCCTGTACCTGTTGGTGTTCCTCCGGGAGCTGCTCGTGGCGAACGTCGCCGTCGCGCGGACCGTCGTCTCGCCGTCGCTACCGATCGACCCCGCGGTCGTGGAGGTTCCGCTGCGGGTCGAGTCGGACGCCGCGGTGACGACCATCGCGAACTCGATCACGCTGACGCCCGGAACCCTGACCATGGACTACGACGCAGACGCCAACAGCCTATACGTGCACAGCCTCGACGGCGACGACATCCTCGACCCGATCCGGACCTGGGAGGACTACGCGCTCGTGATCTTCAACGAGCCGTTGAAGCCCGGCGACCCGGTGCCGGAGCCGCGTGACGCCGCCGCCGACAGCGACACCACCGCCGCCGACAGCGACGACGGAGGTGAGCGATGACCGAAGCGTCCGCGCTCGGCGGCGTGCTTCCGCTCGTGTTGCAGGGGGCGCTCGTGCTGTCGGCAGTGCTCACGCTCGCGGTCGGCTACCGCGTCATCACCGGACCGACGACGCCGGACCGCGTCGTCGCCCTCGACGTGATCGGAACGAACGTCGTCGCGATAGCCGCGCTGTACGCGATGATCCGGGGATTGGGCCTGTTTCTCGACGTGGCGCTCGTGCTCGCGATCATCGGATTCATCAGCACCGTCACCGTGGCTCGGTACGTGACCGAGGGGGACATCATCGAGTGACCATGGCCGGAGCAATCGCAACCGCGCCGCCCGGACCGCTCGTGTCGCTGTTGGTCGTCGCGCTCGTCGTCGTCGGGTCGTTCTTCCTCACCGTGGGGACGATCGGCCTGCTGCGGCTGCCGAACGTGTACAACCGCCTGCACGCCACCTCGAAGGCGACGACGCTCGGCGCCTCCGGCATCGCGCTCGCCGCCTGGGCGTACTTCGGCCCCGGTGGCGCGGGGATGAAGGCGCTGGTGACGGTGCTGTTTCTATTCTTGACGGCGCCGACGGGCGGACACATGATCTCCCGGGCGGCCCAGCGCATGGGCGTCGAGTTCGAGGAGGGCGTCACCTGGCCGGGTCGCGTCGACGAGACGCCCGAGCAGCCCGCCGACGGAAACGAGCACGACTGAAGCGACGAACCGAACGGGCCGTCACCGACGCTGCCTCTGCCGGCACGACGGGCTACGCGCGGCCGGCCAACTCGGACGCCAGTTCGTCCGCGATACGCAGCCCCAGGTCGAGCTTCTCGCCGGCGACCTCGCGCGCCTCGTCCGCGCGCACGATCAGCGCGCGCGTCTCGGCCTCGCCCATGACGGCCGCGTCGTTGGCGACGACGAACGCGAGGTCGGCGCGCGCGAGCGTCTCGCGCGCCTTGCCGGCGAGCGCCTCGTCGTCGCCGCCGGATTCGGCCTTGAACCCGACGAGCGGGAGATCGGGGTACTCCCCACGCACGGTGTCCAACAGCTTCCGCGTCGGCGTCAGATCCAGCGTCAGCGACTCCGCGCCCGAGCGGATCTTCCCCTCGGCGGCCTCGACGGTGTAATCCGAGATGGCCGCCGCCGAGATGAGCGCGTCGGCGTCCGCGCACGCCTCGACGGCGGCGTCGGTCATCTCGGCGGCCGACTCCACGTCGACCACGTCCGCGTACGGTAGTTCGCTGCTCTCGGGCCCCCCGCCCGCCCGGCTCGCGTCGTGCAGGAGCGTCACGTCGGCGCCGCAGACGTGGAGCGCGCGCGCGACCGCCCGCCCCGTCCGGCCGGACGCGCGGTTGGTGAGCACGCGCACGTCGTCGACGGCCTCGCTGGTCGCGCCCGATGTGACGACGACCCGCCGACCCGCCAGCGGCCGGTCACCGGCCGCACGGGCCGTCTCGGTCACGATCGCCGTCTCGGTCGCGATCTTCGCTTTCCCCTCTTCGATCCGCGGGTCGACGAATGCGACGCCCCACGACTCGACACGGTCGATCGCCTCCAGCACACCGGGATGGTCGTACATCGGCTCGTGCATCGCGGGCGCGCACACGACCGGGACGCCCGCCCCCAGCGCGGTCGTCGCGCACGTCGTGACCGGCGTGTCGTCGACCGCGGCAGCGATCTTGCCGACGGTGTTGGCCGTCGCCGGCGCCAGCAGCAGCACGTCGGCCCAGCCGTCGCGCCCGCACAGCTCGACGTGCTCGACGCCGCCGGTGATCTCGGTGACGACATCGCGCTCGGTCGCGAACTCGACGGCCCACGGGTGGACGATCCCGGTCGCGGCGTCGGTCATCACCGCGCGGACGGCGGCGCCGTGGCGGCGAAGCTCGTGGGCGAGTTCGACCACTTTGACCGCCGCGATCGAACCGGAGACGCCGAGGGCGACGTTGGTGTCGGCGAGGAGGTCGCTCATCGGCCGTGAGATAGGAGGGTTCAGATGGTAAAGCCTCGCGGTGTGTGAGCGACCCCGCCGTCGGCCGCGGGCGCGTCAGTCCTCGCGCCCGGCCGCCCCGCCGCCGCCGTCCTCGTACCACTCGTCGTCGACGCGACCGAGGTCGTCGTCGACGAGGCTCGGGTGCGTCCGCTGGCGGTCGGGGTGTTCCTCGGCGAAGTACTCTCGCATCGTCTCTCGGGACTCGGCGGCGCGGCGCTCCCGCTCGGCGGCGGTGATCTCCTCGCAGCCCGGGGGTACCTCGCGCCCGCGGTCGGTGAAGTACCCCGCCGGGACGACCCAGTCGTGGTAGAACGGTACCTCCGCGTCGTGCAGGAGGGTGATCGCCGCCTCCGCGCCGTGGCCCGCGGCGACGACGGCCTGGTGATAGCGCTCGGCGAGCCGACCGGCCGCGTACACGCCGTCGACGGACGTTCGCCCGAGGGCGTGCTCCTCGACGTAGCGCTTGCTCCCGGCGTCGCGAACGTCGACGCCGAGCCCGTCGAGGTAGTCCGCGTCGGCCCACGACGCCGCGACGACCCGCGCCGCCGTGACCGCGGACCCATCGTCGAGCGCGGCGGTGAAGGCGCCGGCCTCGCCGGTGACCCCCTCGACGAGCCCCGACCGAACGTCGGCGCCGCTGTGCTCGGCCTGCTCGCGGAGCAGATCGGCGAACAGCCGGGGGTTCACGCCCGCGGGGAAGCCGGGGACGTTCTCGAGGTGGGCGTTGCGCCGGAGGATGGACTCGTCGCCGGCGACCACGAGCGTCGCGAGGTCGGCGCGCGCGAGGAACGTCGCCGCGGTCAGGCCGGCGCCGCCGCCGCCAACGACGAGCGCGTCGTAGTCGGCGTCGGTGTCGAGCGTCGTGTCGGTCATGGTCTGAGAACCGCGAGCGACCGGCAAGAAGGGCTCGGAAGCGGTCGCGGACGACGGTCCGACGAGGTGAGGGCTCAGTCGTCGCCCGACGGGCCCGCGAGCTCGGCCTGCCGCTCGCGCGCCCGCTCGACGAACTCCTCGGGCAGCGATTCGATCTCGCCGGCCTGCACCCCCCACAGCTTCGCGTACAGCCCGTCGGCCGCCAGCAGCTCCTCGTGTTCGCCGCGCTCGACGACCTCGCCGCCCTCCAACACGAGCACCTCGTCGGCATCCTTCACCGTCGAGAGGCGGTGGGCGATGACGAACGTCGTCCGGTCGGCCGCGAGCCGATCGAGGCTGCGCTGGATCAGCAGCTCGGTCTCCGTGTCGACCGCCGAGGTGGCCTCGTCGAGGACGAGCACGTCCGGGTCCTGCAGCACGACGCGGGCGATTGAGAGGCGCTGCCGCTGGCCGCCCGAGAGCTTCACGCCGCGCTCGCCGATCCGGGTGTCGTAGCCGTTGGGGAGGTTCTCGATGAACTCGTGGGCCTCGGCGGCCCTCGCGGCCTCGCGAACCGCCTCGTCGTCGGCGTCGAAGCGGCCGTACCGAATGTTCTCCGCGACGGTCCCGTCGAAGAGGTAGGTGTCCTGGCTGACGTAGCCGACGGACTCGCGGAGGCTCCGCAGCGTCACCTCGCGCACGTCGCGGCCGTCGATCCGCACGGCGCCGTCGTCCACGTCGTACAGCCGCATGAGGAGCTTCAAAAGCGTCGACTTCCCGGCGCCGGTGGGGCCGACGAGCGCGACCGTCTCCCCGGGGTCGACCGCGAAGTCCACGTCGCGGAGGACGAGGTCGTCCTCGCCGTCGTACGCGAAGTCCACGTGGTCGTACTCGATGTGGCCCTCCACGCCGTCGAGTTCGACGGCGTCCTCGGCGTCGGTGACGCGCGCCGGGATGTCCTGCAGCCCGAACACGCGCTCGCAGGAGGCCTTGGCGTTCTCGTACTGCGAGACGATGTTCGACACCTCCGCCAGCGGCGTGACGAACCGCTGGGTGAGAAACAGGAAGGTGACGAACGTCCCCGCCCGAAGCTCCCCCGTCAGCGGCCCCGGCGCGCTCCCGGAGACGATCCACAGCCCGCCGACCACGAACGTTGCCGCGAACGCGATGCCGGCGAACAGCTCCATCCCGGGGCGGTACACGTAGTTGAGCCGGAGCATCGCGAGCGTCTTGCGGAAGTAGTCGTGGGAGGTGTCCTCGACGCGACTCGTCTCGTAGGCTTCAGTGCCCGTGGTCTTCACCAGCTGGATGCCGCCGAGGGCGTTCTCCAGGCGGGTGTTGAGGTCGGCGACCGCCTCGCGCTGGGCGGCGTACCGGGGCTCGACCGCCCTCATGAACCAGTAGGTGAACAGCACCATCCCCGGGACGACGACGAGGGTGACGAGCGCGAGCTGGGCGTTGCGCTCGAACAGGATGACCCCGATCCCCAGCAGCATCACCCCGAGGCGCACGGAGTTCTGGAGCGCGTCGTCGAGGAAGCGCTCGAGGTTCGTCGCGTCGTTGTTGAGGACGGACATGACCTCGCCGGTCTGCTTGTCGTCGAAGAACGTCATGTCGAGGTCCTGCATCTTCGCGTACGAGTCCGTCCGCACGTCGTGCATGACGCGGTGGGCGAAGTTGTTGGCGGCGACGCCGTACACCCACGTCAGCGCCGCGGTCACGGCGAAGGCGCCCACGATCAGCCACGCGGAGAACCAGAACTGCGCCACGTCGGGCGCGGTCGTCGGGAGCCACGCTGTCGGGACCAGCGGCAGCGCGTACGGCTGGTCGCCGGTGAAGGCGGCGTCGATGGCGATGCCCAGCACCAGCGGCGGCAGCAGGCTCGCGCCGCGGGCGACGATGTTGGCCGCCATGCCGACGAGGAGCCACGGCCGCTTGTCGAGCCCGTACTCGGTGAACAGGCGGTACAGCGGCCGGTCGACGCGGTCGCGGTACACGTCGAAGGTGCTCTCCGCTTCTATGCTCATTACGTTTCGAAACCGACGCGGGCGACTTAGGCGACCCGGTCGGGGACGGTCTCATCGGTGATAGCCGGACGAACACCCATTTGAACCTCTGCGACGGCGTCACGTGTATGAACGGCGTTTCGGGGACGGACCGGTCGGAGACGGACGCGCCCGATGCAGACGACGGGGTCGCCGGTCACGAGGACCTCCAGGCGCTCGTGATCGATGCCTCGACCACGCTGTTGTCGGCGAACCCGGACGAGCTCGACACGAAACTCACGTGGACGCTCAGGTCCGTCGCGACCGGTCTCGGAGCGGACTACGCGGGTGTCTACGAGGCGGTCGACGTGGTCGACGAGGCCGGACAAAGAGACGATCACGGGCACGAGGACTTCGTACGTCGGTACGGGTGGCACCGAGACGCCGCCGGCGGGACGGATTCGTCGTCGGGCGTCGAGGCGGCGACGGCTCCGGCCCTCGATCGCATCGACGGGGGCGACGCTGTCCGCATCGCTGGCGACGATCGTGCCGGCGTCGAGGCGGCGACGGGGCTCGGTGATCAAGCGCCCGCCGGCGACGGCCCCGCGGGGAGCGAGCGGACGAGCGACTGGAGCGTCCTCGCGGTCCCGATCGTCCGCGAGTACGAACTGTGGGGCGCGCTCCTGTTCGTCGGCGGCACCGACCGCCGGCGGTGGGCGGACCACGAGGTGGTTCTCGTCCGCTCGCTGGCGGACCTGATCGCCAGTTCGTTCGAGCGGGTGGAGCGGGAGCGACGCCTCACCGCGCAGAACGACCGCCTGGAGGAGTTCGCGGAGGTCGTCTCACACGACCTTCGGAACCCCTTGAACGTCATGACGGCGTCGGTCGACCTGGCCGAGCGGACCGGCGATCCGGAGTACTTCGAACGGGCGGCCCGGGCCGCAGACCGGATGGACGGCATCATAGAGACGGTCCTCGGGCTCTCGCGTGCGGGTCGGGACATCGGCAGCACCGAGACGGTCGAGATCGGAAGGGTCGCCCGCGCGGCCTGGACGGCCGTCGACACCGAGAGCGCGAGCCTCGTCGTCGACGCGCCCGGGCAGTACAGCGCCGACGAGCGGCGCCTGCGCGACGTGTTCTCGAACCTCTTTCGGAACGCGATCGACCACGCCGGCAGCGATGTCACCGTCACGGTCGGCGGCCTGGACGGCGACCGGGACGGCTTCTACGTCGCCGACGACGGACCGGGGCTGCCCGACGGCGCCGACGGCCTGTTCGAACGGGGCGCGTCCGGAGCGTCCGGCGGGACCGGTCTCGGGCTGACGATCGTCCGCCGCGTCGTCGACGCGCACGGGTGGGACATCCGCGCGACCGACGGCGAAGCCGGCGGCGCGCGGTTCGACATCGTCGTCGACCCCTGACCGCCGCCGGTCGACACGTGGCCGATCCGGCGTCGGGAGCTGCCGTCACCCGACGAGCCACAGCACGGGCAGCAGCGTCACCGCGGAGGCGACCGTCGTCGCGAACACGTCGACCGACGCGAGGCCGTCGTCGCCGCCGAGCGCGCTGGCGTACACGAACGTCGAGACGGCCGTCGGCATCGCGAACATCACGACGCCCGCCCGCACCGTCGAGGGCGTCCCGCCGAGCGCGGCGAACACGGCGAACGCGATCAGCGGCATCCCGAGCAGCTTCATCGCCGCGACGGTCCCGACGGTGGGATAGTCGATCGCGGCGCCGTCGAGCGCGAGCGACGCCCCCACCCCGAGCAGCGCGAGCGGCAGCGCCGCCTCCGCGACCCACGAGAGCCCGGTCGCGACGGCGGCCGGCGGCGCCCACCGCGCGGCCGCGGAGGCGAGTCCCGCGCCCAGCGCGAGCAGGACCGGGTTTCGAAGCAGCGAGACGGCCTCGCTCGCGAGGTCGGCGTCGGCGTCGTTCACCACCGAGAGAATGACGACCGTCGCGGGCACGTGGACGAGCGCGCCGA
The DNA here is from genome assembly GCF_900129775.1 of Halobaculum gomorrense. GTDB lineage: Archaea > Halobacteriota > Halobacteria > Halobacteriales > Haloferacaceae > Halobaculum > Halobaculum gomorrense. The sequence continues at coordinate 217,490 of NZ_FQWV01000003.1, forward strand.
CGCCGAGGATCACGCTCGCCTTGCCTGCCTCGACGGTGCCGGCGCCGAACGTGACGGCGACGAGCGGAACGCCGAGAAACCCCAAGTTGGCGTGGTACGACTGGACGACGGCGACGCTCCGGGTCGCGGCGTCGCCGCGCGGGCGGTGGACGAGCCAGCTCAGGCCGATGCCGACCGCGAGCGCGACGACGACGCCGGCGACGAACGTGACCGACAGCACCTCGCCCAGCGGCTGCCCGTAGGTCGAACTGTACACCAGCGCGGGCAGCGCCAGGTAGAACGCGGCGTCGGTGAGCGCGTCGCGCCGGCGCGGCGTGAGCAGGCCGACCCGCCGGGCGGCGACGCCGACGCCCAAGAGCGCGAGCATGGACGCGAGGTTCGAGGCGACGGACACGGGAGTCGTCGGGAGTCGGCGAGGGCGACGGTTTACGGTTGCGCTCCCGGTCGAGCGCGCGGCGCCGGGCGCCCGCCGTCGACGCGGACGGCGGGGGCGCGGCTACTCGTCGATCGCCCGTCGCGGCGTGACGCGCGGCCCGTCGGGGCCGAAGCCGACCTCCGCGTCGACGCCGAACACGTCGCGCAGGAGGTCCTCGGTGACCACTTCGTCGGGCGGCCCCCACTCGTAGGGCTCGCCGTCCTTGAGGGCGATGAGGTTGTCCGCGAAGCGGGCCGCCTGCCCGATGTCGTGCAGCACCACACAGACCGTGACGCCGTGGTCTTCGTTCAGGTCGCGGACGGCGTCGAGCACCCGGAGCTGGTGATGGAGATCGAGGAACGTCGTCGGCTCGTCCAAAAGCAGCGCGTCCGTCTCCTGAGCCAGCACCATCGCCAGCCACGCGAGCTGTGCCTGCCCGCCGGAGAGCCCGCCGACCTCTCGATCGGCGAGATGCCTGACGCCGACGCGCTCGATCGCGTGGTCGACCGCGCGGTAGTCCGCCTCGCGCATCCCCTCGAAGAAGCCTCGGTGCGGGTAGCGACCGTGCGTCGCGAGTTCCCGGACCGTCGTCGAATCGGGCGCGACGTGGTCCTGCGAGAGGAGGCCGAGTCGGCGTGCCAACTCGGTGGTATCGTACTCATCTACGTCGGAGCCGTCGAACGTCACTGTGCCGCGATCCGGGGACAGCTCCGCGTTCATCGACTTCAGCAGCGTCGACTTGCCGCTCCCGTTGGGGCCGATGAGCGCCGTGATCTCCCCCGCCGGCACCTCCAGGCGTTCAGCCTCGACGACGGGGTCGCCGTCGCCGTACGACAGCGCGATGTCGTGGACCGACAGCGGCGGAGACCCGCCCGCTCCGGAGGCGGTCGCCGCCTCGCCGTCGTCGTCGCCGTCGGCCGCGTCGGTTCCGGTCGTCTTCTCGGCGCTCATACGTCCCCCATGCCGTCCTGCTTGCGCATCAGGTACAAGAAGTAGGGGCCGCCGATGAGCCCGGTGACGATACCGACCGGCAGCTGCGCGGGCGACAGCGCGAGCCGCGCGCCGACATCCGCGAGCGTGACCAGCGCGGGCCCGGCGAACACGCACGCGACGACGAGCCGCTTGTAGTCGGAGCCGACGAGCTGGCGGACCATGTGCGGGACGATAAGCCCGACGAAGCTGACGATGCCCGCGACGGCGATGGCGGTCCCCGCCGCGAGCACCGCGACCCCCGAGAGGGCGAACCGCACCCGCTCAACGGACATGCCGAGCGACCGGGCCGTCCGCTCGCCCAGCAGCAGCACGTTCAGCTGCCGGGCGCCCACGAGCGTCAGCGGAAGCGAGACGAGCGTCCACGGGAGCGCCATCCGGACCTGCTCCCAGTCGACGCCGGTGAGCGAGCCGGTCGTCCACGCCAGCGCCGACTGGACGACGCCGAGGTCGTTCGCGAAGAAGAACAGCCCCGTCTGGAGCGAGCCGAACACCGTCGAGACGATGACGCCCGCGAGGATCAGCCGCACCGGGTTCGTCCCGTTCTTCCACGCGATGGCGTACACGAGCAGGAACGCCGCCGCGCCGCCGCCGGCCGCGATGAGCGGGAGGAACCCGGCCAGCCCCGAGAAGACGATGAGCGTTAGCAGGATCGCGAGCCCCGCGCCCGCGGAGACACCGAGGATGAACGGCGACGCGAGCTCGTTACGCGTGACCGCCTGAAACACCGCTCCCGAGACCGCGAGGTTCGCGCCGACGAACACGCCGACGAGCACTCGCGGCATCCGGATCTGCCAGACGATGAGCGTCTCCTTCGGCAGATCGACCGCGGCGGTCGATATCCCGAGCGCGCCGGCGACCGCGTTTCCGATCCCCTCGCCGAGGAACAGCCGCAGGAGCACCTGCGGGTTCGTCCAGACGACGGGGTCGAATACGGCGCTCCACGCCGTCGCGACCGACATGGTGAACGCGCCGAAGCTCACCTGGATGAGCCCCGAGAGGACGACGACAGCCGTGCTCGCGACGATCACCGTCAGTAGCGACGAATCCACCCACGAGAACGGGCCGTCCAGGTCCGGCACCGTCTCGCTCGTCTCACTCGCCACACCGACCCCTCCGTCGAGTCATACAGTTTAGGTCGCCCTAACTGTTCAAAAGCGTGTCGAAGCGGGTGACCGAACGACCCGACGAGGGGATCAGGCCTCGCCGTTGATCGCCGCCGACAGCTCCGCCCGCGAGAACAGCTCCCCGGAGAACCGGTCGGGGAAGTACAGCGTCGCGAACCGTTCGAGGTTGAACAGGTGCTGGAGCGGACCCTGATAGATGGGGCCGCCACGGAACACCCGCCCCTCCTGGACGGCGGTCAGCTCGGAGGCGACATCGTGCTGCTTCATGAACGCGAGCACGGTGTCTCGGAACTCCGCTCTCGTCTGGCCCTCGTGGCCCCGGATGAGGATCGAGTCGGGATCGACCTGAAGCATCGTCTCGTAGTCGATCTGGCCGCGGTCGTTCGTCGAGAGGCCCTGGATCCCGGTCCCGGCGAGCGCGTCGGAGAGCCCGAGATCGTGGAACTGCTTCTTGTTCGTTCCCAGCCCGGAGAGCCGGTAGGGGTAGAACACCTCGGGCTCGTTGCCCGCGGCGAACGTGAGCAGCGCGTTCGGTCGCGCGTCGGGCGACGGGAGCTTCGCCTGCACGTCGGCGACCATCTCGTCGTGGATCTGCTTGACCGCCTCGTAGCGGTCGTGACGTTGGAACACCTGCGCGACCTTCTCGAAGGCGCCGTACATGGTGTAGTAGCGGTAGGTGTGCCAAGAATCGGTCCGCCGGAAGATCGTATTCCCGATGAACGGTCCGACGTCCTCTCGAACGTTCTCGAGGTCGGACTGTTCGAGCTTGAAGTAGCCGTTGTTGAGGAGCCACTGCGGGTCGATCAGGTGCACGTCGCTGTCGAGCTCGTAGAACAGCTCCGAGTCGATGGCGTAGGAGTCGCCGAGCAGCTGCGTCGGCTCAGCGTTTGCGCGCACGCCGTCGAGTTCGTCGACGTGGTCGGTGTAGTAGCGCGCGGTGTTACCGACCGCGAGCAGGTCCTCGCCCTTGCCCAGCGCGATACCCATGTCTGCGTAGCCGGACTCGTAGACGGTGAACGTCTCCGGCACCGCGTCGAACGTCACATCGCCGACGGGAGCCATGGTCACCGTGTAGGGCTCGGTCCCCGTGTCCGTTGCCGTCTCCGTCGCGGTCGGCTCGGCCGTCGCAGTTGGCGTCCCCGATTCGGTCGTGCGCTCGTCCCCCTCACTCCCCCCGGAAGAGGACGTACAGCCCGCCAGCCCGCTGATCAGTGCACCCGCGCCCAGTCCGACGAATCGCCGTCTGTTCAGGTCCATACGTTTTCGGGCGGCCTAATCCAAAGTAATACTTTCGAAGTTTAGGCAACCCAAATTGAGAGCGGACTGCCAGTTTCCGTCGGGGGCCTTCGTCCGACCCCGTCACCGCTCCGTCTCGACGCTGGTCAGGCCGAGCGACTCGCATTCGGGGTTCGTCTCCAAGGTGAGCCGCCACGACCCGGACGCGGTTCGGACGGCGTCGGTGATCGCCACCGCCCGAACCGACGCGCGCCCGAACAGCGCGATCACGACGGGGAGCGTGATCAGGCGGCCGTCGGCGTCGTCCGCGAGCGCGTAGCCGTCGAGTTCGACGTGCCAGCGCCGCGCCGACTCGTCGATGTCGACCGTCGGAGCCGACACCGAGTACGACCGGAGCATCCCCACCGACCGCAGGCGACCGAGGATCGACTCGACGGGGTCGCCTCGTCCGGGGGCGCGCTCGACCGACATCCGCTCGCCGGCCGAGCAGAGGACGCGGAGTGTCTCCTCGCCGTTCAGGCGCTCGGCGAGCTCGACCGCGATACTCCGAAGCAACTGAAGACACAGTTCGTCCGGCTCCTTGACCGATTCGGCCGCGTCGAAGTATTCGTCCATGATGGCGTCCTGGAGCACCGCGTGCGGCGAGTCGGCGATCGCCTCGAAGACGGCGCCCGCGACCGAGTGACAGAAGTCGATCGCCGACCCCGCCGACGGGCGACCGCCGGCGGGATCGGGCGCCGAAGCCGGGTCCGCGTGCGGGGACTCGACCGCGAGCGCCCGACGCGTCGGAGTCGACACTCCGGGACAGTCGACGGCGATGAGGTCGCACACCGGCACCTGTGGATCGTACCGCCTGAGGGCGGCCCGATACTGCGCCGCACACCGGATCGCCGCGCGAGCGGTCTCGCGGCTCTCGAACGCCAGTCCGTCGACCGGGACGGGCCGCTCGCCGGTTCGCCCACAGCACACCCGATACGCGCCGCTCGGGTCGGCGAGCGATTCGATGTGGCGGCGGAGGTCGACGAGTGTCGTTCCGATCATCGGTCGCGGGTCGGTGGCGGCCGTCAGGCATCGCCGTTCGGTTCTCGGCCGGCGGCCGGTGGCCGACACCCGTCGCGGGTGACGGTCTCCCCGGGGTCGCCGTCGCGGTCGGGCTACTCGGCGTCGCCGGCGACCGCGTCGGCGACGCGGTCGCGGTCGAACAGGCGTTCGGCCTCGGGGAGCTCCGGGTAGGGGTCCCCGTGCTCGTACTCCGGCCACTCGCCGAACTGCTCGGGGTACAGCTGCTTCGCCGTCATCTCCAGCTGGAAGAGGTTCATCAGGGGCCCCTGAACGGGCGTCGCCGACGGGTAGAAGCGGTCGTTGCGGATCGCCGCGAGCTCCCCGCCCACGGGGTCGTTCGCGATCGTCTCGCGGATCGACGCAACGTCGTAGTAGGAGTTGATGCCGTACTGGTGGAGGATCACGTCGGGGTCGACCTCCAGCAGCGTCTCGTAGTCGTACGTCGTCCCGAAGCCGGCGTCGGTCCCGGCGAACGCGTCCGTCGCGCCCAGCGGCCGGACGTGTGCGTTCCCGAACCCCGGCGCGTTGATCTTCGAGGGGTAGAACGTCCCGTCGAAGAAGATCCCCTCCGCCACCGAGGGGCGTTCGGACTCCGGCGGGAGCCCCGCCTCGATGGTCGCGATCAGGTCGTCGTGGACCGCCGCGAGACGCTCGGCCCGCTCGGACGCTCCGAAGAGCGCGGCGACACGCTCGCTGATGTCCCACAGCGTGTAGTACTCGTACTCCTCGCGCCACCCCTCGGGCGGCTGGCCGTGCGTCCGGCTGTACACGTTCCCGAACCACGGGCCCACGTTGGCCGCGATCTCCTCGATGTCGGCGCGCTCCCAGCCGTCGAAGGAGTCGATCAGCGCCGGGTCCATGAGATGCAGGTCGGAGTCGAGTTCGTAGAACAGCTCCTTTTCGACGCGGATCTCGCCCGAGCCGCTGTTGAGCTGCGCGAGGTCCTCGTAGTCGAATGAGACGCCGTTGAGGCGCTCGTAGTACGCGTCGAGCGTGTTCCCGCCGGCGGCCGCGTCGAACCCAAGAGAGTTCACCGCGTCGCCGTAGCCGTACGCGACGGCCATGTCCGCGTACAGGAGGCTGTACACCGAGAGGCTCGACGGCGCCGATTCGAGGGTCACCTCGCCGACCGGCGCCATCGACGCCGAGTACCCGGGAGCCGGCGTCGGCGTCGCGGTCCCCGGTTCGGTGCCTGCCGTCGCCGTCGATCGTCTCTCCGTGGTCTCCGTCGGTCCGTCCTCGGCGTCCGATCCGGTACACCCGGCCAGCCCCGCGGCCGCGGCGCCGACGCCCAGTTCGACGAACCGCCGTCGATTCAGATCCATGCGTTTCGGCTCGCCTAATCGAATATAAGCGCATCGGATTTTAGGCGAGCCGAAACAGACCCGAAGCGATCGCCGTCGGCCTCCGAACGACCCCGAACGCTTACTTCTCGTCCGGCAAACCCGAAGCCATGGACGAGCTCGTCGTCTCAACGGACGTGTACGTCCCCCCCGAGGAGGCGTACGAGTTCCTGTTGGACTTCCCGCGCTACGAGCGCTACAGCGAGTACCTCGACCGAGTGAGCCGCACCCACGGCGACGGCGGGGCGGGGACCCGCTACGCGCTCCGGTTCGCGTGGTGGAAGCTCACGTACACCGCTCACTCGGAGGTGACCGACGTGGACCCGCCGAACCGGATCGACTGGCGGGTCCGCAGGGACATCCGCGCGCACGGCTCGTGGCGGATCGAACCGCTGGATGAACTGCCCGCGGACGCTCCCGACGACGCGGCGGCCGGGTCGCGCGTGACGTTCGAGGTCCGGTTCGACGCGGAGAGCGCGGACGCCTCGGCCGTGTCGCTCCCGCCGCTGGTGTCGTTCGGGTGGGTGCTGGACAAGGTGACGGACCTGATCACAGAGGAGGCCGAGCGGGTCGTCCGCAGGGCCGTCTCGGACCTGGAGGGCCGCGAGCGCGACGTGACGCTCGTCGTCCGCGAGAGCGCCGACGCACTGTAGCCGTCAGACGGGGGCGTGGCGTCGATGTCGCGCCGATGTCGCGGCGGCGTCGTGTCGGCGTCGTGGTGACGTGACTCCGGAACGCTCATTTCGCTCGCTCGAGCACCAACGAGCATGACAGGGGTGGCCCCGCCGTGCGAGTCGTGATCATCGGCGCGGGACAGGTGGGAGAGCGTATCGCCGCGGACCTCGACGAGAGCCACGACGTGGTGATCGTCGAGCGCGACGCCGAGCGGTGCGAGGAGCTAACGTACTCGCTCGACGTGTTGACGGTCAACGGCGACGGGACCGCCGTCTCGACGCTCGAAGACGCCGAGATCGCCGACGCCGACATGGTCGTCGCCTCGACCGACGACGACGAGACGAACATCGTCGCCTGCTCGACGGCGAAGGCCGTCAGCGACGCGTTCACCGTCGCGCGGATCAAGAACACGGAGTACCTCCGCACGTGGGAGCGCTCGCAGTCGGCGTTCGGCATCGACTTCATGGTGTGCACGAACCTGCTCACCGCCGAGTCCATCGTTCGCGTCATCGGCCTCCCGGCCGCCCGCGACGTGGACCCGTTCGCCGACGGCAAGGTGCAGATGGCCGAGTTCGAGGTGAGCGAGACGAGCCCGCTGGCGGGACAGACCGTCAGCGAGGCCGACCGCTTCGACTCGCTCACGTTCGCCGCGATCATCCGCGAGGACGAGATCGTGATCCCCCGGGGAGAGACGGTGATCGAGGCGGGCGACCGCGCGGTCGTCATCGGCTCGTCCGGGAGCGTCCGCGGGTTCGCCGCAGACGTGGCGCCCGAGGAGCACGTCGGGACCGGCGAGGAGGTGGTCATCGTCGGCGGCTCGGAGATCGGCTATCACACCGCGCGCCTGCTGACTGACCGGGGCTTTTCGCCCCGGCTGATCGAACAGGACGAGGACCGCGCTCGAACCCTGGCCGAGAAGCTGCCCGAGGCGTTCGTGATGCAGTCGGACGCCACGGACGTGGGCTTTCTCGAACGCGAGCGCGTCGGCGACGCGGACGTGCTCATCGCCGCGCTTGACTCCGACGAGAAGAACCTCCTTTCGTGTCTACTGGCGACCCGCCTCGGGGTCGAGCGCACGGTCGCCGTCGTCGACCAGACCGCTTACGTCGACTTGTTCGAGACGGTCGGCATCGACGTGGGCGTCAGCCCGCGGGCGGTCGTCGCCGAGGAGATATCGCGGTTCACCCGGGAGGGAGGCGCCGAGAACGTCGCGCTCATCGAGGACGACCGCGCGGAGGTGCTGGAGGTCGAGGTGACCGAGGAGTCGCTGCTCGCGAACCGGCCGATCAGTGAATCGATCCACGACTTCCCGGAGTGCCTCGTCATCGGCGCGATCACCCGCGAGAGAGAGCTCGTCACGCCCCGCGGCGACACCGTGATCCGGCCCGGTGACCACGTCGTCGTCTTCTTCGAGACCACCGTCGTCGACGAGGTCACCTCGAAGCTGTAGGGGGTCCCGAGGGACGGCCACGGCGACGCGCGCTCACTCCACGGCGATCGTCCGCTCGGGCATCCCGCCGAGCAGGCCGCCGAAGGCGGTCTCGTACCCCTCGTGGCGGGCCACCTGCGGCCACACGGTCGGCGCCAGCGTCAGTTCGTCGCCCGACTCGACGGTCTCCCCGTCGAGGGCGGCGCCGTAGTGGTACGACAGGTCGGGATCGAGCGTCCGGGCGAGTTCGCCCGAGAACAGCTCTTCACCGTCGCGCGTCAGCGTCGCCTCCAGCCCCATCGCGGGGATGACCATCCGGTTGTACGGCGTGCGCGCAGACACGGCGAGGTAGGGGCCCGCGGCGTCGACCCCCGCCGGCGGCTCGTCGAGCGCGGTCGCGACCAGCACCGCGTCGTTGCTGTTCGCCTCCCCGAGCGCCGTCCCGGGGAGGTCGCCGACGGCGGGGGCGGTCGCGTCCGGGATCATCTCCATGTCCATCGGGTCGACGGCGCCCGGCGCTCCGGCGTCGTCGAGGATGCGGTAGGAGACCTCCTGCAGCTTCGACCGGGTGAACTCGAACTCGACGGGGATGTCCGCGGGTTCGGCGAAGCGGTCACCGAACGCGCCTGTCCGACGGGTGCGCACGCCGCCGACGGAGACGGTCGCTGTATAGGTGCCGTCGCCGTCGAGACCGAAGTTCGCGCCGTAATGAAAGCCCATGGGCTGGGAGAGCATCGGGTAGATGACTTCCTGGGAGACCAGCGAGCCGTCCGTCTCGATCTCCACCGAGAGCCCCGTCTCGGGGAGCACCTCGCCGGTCTCGGTATCCCAGACGCTCGCCATCAGGTGTACGTCGTCGTTCGACTGGATATCCGTCCGCTCGACCGACTCGCTGGTGACGTTCCAAAACCGGTGGGCGTACGAGTAGAACACGCCCACGGTGTAGTCCCCGGCCGACGCCATCCCCCCCATCTGCATCCCCTCGATGTGGCTCGGGAGGTAGACGCCGTCCGGGCGGTCCTCAACGACGGGCGGCGCTCGCGGCACGTCGCCGCCGGTCGCGAGCTCGAAGCCGAGGCAGCCGGAGACCCCCCCGGCCCCGGCGACGGCGCCGGTCGCCGCTGCGCTCCGCAGAAACGCTCGTCTGTCCATATGCACCCTGCGGGCTCGCCACGAAAGGGGATTCTGGTACACCCGTCGAACGGAGCGGTACGCCCGTCGAACCGACCTGTCCGTTCGCCGAACGGAGTGGTACGCCCGTCGAACGTCGGTCGAGAGGAGGAGCGCTTACCACGGGTCGCGTCGTCGCTCCGGCGATGGACGTTCGTATCGCCCTGACGGCCGCGGTCGTGACCTTGGCCGCCGTCGGCGGCGGCATCGCGGTATCGGGAGCGCTCGACGGGAGGATCGCCCTTGGGGGAGACAACGCCCTCGAGGAGCGCTGGGCGAGCGACACTGAGACCAGCATCGGCGCGAATCACCACGCGGTCGCCGCGGGGGTCGTCGACGGCGAGGGGCTCGTGTTCGCCCCCGTCAGCGGCGCCACGGGGAGCGGCGAGTGCCGCCTCGTCGCCCTCGACGGCGACACCGGCGATACGCGCTGGCGCGACGGCGTGCCGCCGGCGAACTGCACGCTCCACTCCGTCGCCGATCCCGCGATCGCGGATATCGACGGCGACGGCGCGGCCGAGGTCCTCGCCGCCTCGACGACGGAGGAGCTCGTCGGCTACGACGCGCGGACGGGCGCCGTGGAGTTACGGACGACGCTGTCGGCGTACGGCTACAGCCGCCCCGCGGTCGCCGACCTGGACGGCGACGGCACCGTCGAGGTGCTCGTCGTCGACGCCGTCGGGACCGTCCACGCGTTCCACGGCGACGGCGAGCGCGTGTGGACCGAGCCCCTCGACGGCAGCGCGTATGCGCCCCCGGGCGTCGGCGACTTCACCGGCGACGGCACCGCCGAGTTCGCCGTCGGCCTCGGCACGAGCGAGGTCGTCCTGTTCGACGCCGGCGGCGAGGTCGTCTGGGATCGCGACGCCTTCGGCGAGTCGGTCGCGTGGACCGCGACGGGAGACGTGACCGGCGACGACGCGGCGGAGTTCGTCGTCGCTACGACCGGCGGCACGGTCGCGGCGCTGGACGGCGCGACCGGCGACGCGCTGTGGACGCGGCAGATCGACGAGTTCGCCGCGGTGGGCGCCGTCGGCGACGGGGACGGCGACGGCGACCCAGAGGTGTACGTGACGGCGCGCGACCAGCGCCTCCGCGCGCTCGACGGCGCCACCGGCCGGACGGAGTGGACAGTTGATCTCGCAGAGGGGAGCGCACAGATGACACCGCCGCCCGCAATTGGCGACCTCGACGGCGACGGCTCCCTCGAAGTGGTCGCCGTCACCAACGGCGGGGTCGTCTCGGTGATCGACCCGGCAGCCGGGCGCGTAGTGGCGAGCTACACCCGCGACGAGGCGGTGTTCACCCATCCCACGCTCGCGGACGTGGACGGGGACGGCGACGACGAGGTGTTCGTCCCGTACGCGAACGGGCGGGTCGTCTCGTTGGACTCCGCCGACAACGGAGCCGATTCGTGACCGAACGCGGCGACCGCGGCGACCGGCCGAAATCGTATTGTGGCGAGCGGCCCTCCGGTACGGCGATGAGGTCGCGTCACGTTCGCCTCGGGGCGGTCGCTTCCGCCGTCGTGTTCGCGCTCGCCGCGCTGCCCGCCTCGGCCGCGGCCCACCCGAGCCACGTCGCCTCAACGCCGACGGGACCGCTGGCCGGAGCGTCGCCCGTGGGGGTCGGCATCGGACTCGCAGGACTCGCGCTGGTCTCCGGGGCGCTGCTGCTCGCCCGGGAGGGGGTCCTCACCGAGCGTGCGCGCAGCGCCGGGGTCGGCGCCGGCGCCGCGCTGGTGATCGCCGGCGCGGCGGCGGCGGTCCTGCTGGCGTAGCCGCCTGGATGCGTGGCTATCGGCTGGATGCGTGGCTATCGGCTGGATGCGTGGCTATCGGCTGGATGCGGGCGCTATCCCGCGGCCCCGTCGGGCGTCGGCAGCGCGCGCAGCGACCGCGGCGGCACGAGGAAGTACCCCCGGTGGCGCACGAAGATGTACTCAAGGATGCCGTTGTTGACGCGCTGGCGCACGGCCGGCGTCGCCTCGGTCGCGTCGACGCCGTTCATCGCCCGCCGAACCCCCTCGAACTGGTCGATCGAACGCTGGAGCGACGGGAAGTGGAGGCTGGCGATCCCCTCGTCGGCCGACTCGAAGTGCCGCCGGAGCAGCAGCGGGTTCCCGTCGCCGTCGCGGTTCGCCCTCGCGGCCTTCTGGGCGTGACCGACGCGCCCGTACTCCTTCGCGTTCGGGACGACCTCGTCGGTGAACCGGTCGATCCCGGAGTCGTCGCCGAGGTTCTCTCCCACCCCCTCGACGAGGTCGTTGACCGCGTGGCCGGGCGAGAACATCTCCATCACCTGTTGTTCGTGGTCCTGCTCGCCGTACCAGTCGCTCAGGCGCTGGCGCCAGTTGCCGACGGACTTGGTCGTCCCCTCGGCGAATGGCCCCTCGCCGATCGTCACGTCGTCCTCGGTCGCCTGGTTCTGCCGGAACCCCGCCATGAACCCCATGAACAGCGGTGACGCCTTCGGGACGGGGTTGTCCGCCGGGATGCCCTCGATCCCGTCGGCCTTCTGTCGCGGTATCCCCGCGCCGACGAAGCCGGTCCGACGCGCGTCGACCTCCAGCGCGTCCGTCAGCGCCGACGGGAACGAGACGCCGTTCGCCTCGTCGGCGTCCCCGGTGAGCGCGCGTTCGGCCGCCAGCAGCGCGTCGGGGCGGTCGGAGGCGAGGTGGACGAGCACGTCCTGGGTGTCGAACTCCGGCGTCTCGTAGTCCGCGAGCGGCGTCGGCTCCGGCAGCGACACGTCGTCGGGAACCGCGAGCGGGTCGCCGAAGCGCTCGAAGTAGCGCGGGGAGTACGCAGCCGAGTGGAGCAGCCCCTCGTGGCTCCACGCGTACGCTCGGTCGAGCGCGTCCAGCGCGCCCGCGACCGCCTCGCGGTCGGCGTCGGCGGGCGGGCCCTCGCGAGGGAAGGTCAGATACAGCAGCGTCTGGTGGGACGGGTACTGCCAGTTGCCGGCGTCGTCGGTGCGCACGAAGTCGTTCCAGGCGAACTGTCGCTCGGGGTGAGCGTCGGGACCGTCGCCCGCCGGCACCGGCTCCGCGCCGTCGAGTCGGTCGACGCAGGCGGCGAGCCCAGTCGCGCCGCCGACCGCGACAGCCGCCTTCAGCGCCTCGCGGCGCGAGAGGGCGTCCGCCGCCGAGTCGTCCGCGGGGGCGTCCGTGTCCGCATCGCTGGCGTCCGCGTCGGTCATACCCGACCTATCGGCGTCACAGAGAAGGGGGTTGTGGTGCGGGCGTCGAACGGCGGCCGCGGCGACCGAGCGTCGCCCGCGGCGACGGGGCCGGCGGAGCCGACGCCTCACTCCAACAGGGCGTCCACGAGACGAGTGAACCGGTCGAGCAGGCGGTCGGGGAGCGACGGCTCGATCCGACGCAGCGACCGCGCGGTCGCCTCCGGGTCAGTCAGAGCGAGCGTCACCCGCCCGCGGGCGTCGCGCCGCTTCTCGACGACGCCGGCGTCGACGAGGCCGTCGAGATGGTGCTCTAGGGTGCTCCGAGCGACACCGACCTCGCCCGCGACGGCGTCGGGCCGGGCGGGACCGTCGAGGAGTTCGACGACGGCCTCGCGCGCGGTCTCGCGGCGGAACAGCGCCAGCCGCTCGCGCTCGATCGGGTCGATCCCAGGGTCGAAGTAGTGCGTCCGGCCAGACACCTCTTCGTCGACGACGCGGTCCGCCCGGACAAGCCGGCGGAGGTGGTACTGGGCCTGTCCGGGCGCCAGGTCGAGGCGGCGGACGAGTTCGTTGAAGTGGAGGCCGGGGTGTGCAAGCACGTAGTCGGCCACGCGCTCGCGCGTCGGGCGGTCGCCCCGGGTCGCGGGCGGTTCGCTCACGACGCGGCCTCCGCCCGGACATCACGGGCGTAGTACACCGCCGCGACGACGAGGCCCGCCATGACCACGTCGAGGACGTGCTCGCCGAAGTGGTGGGCGTCGGGACCGACGACCCCCACCGCCGAGGCGGCGGCGACGCCCGCGCGGGCCACGAGCGCGCCGAGCGCGAGCGCGACGAGCAGGTACGACCGCGAGCGGCGGCGGAAGAACGCCGCGAGCCCGAGTCCGAGCAGGAGCGCGCCGGCGACGCCGCCGACGGCGACCACGACCGCGTAGGCGACTCCCTGAACGCCCGGGGCGACCTGGAGCAGGCTGTTCATACCCACAGAATCCGCCGGGCGGACTTCACGGTTGCGCGCCGCGATTGCGCACTCGCCCCCGAACGTCGCGGTCGCGGGGGCGGCCCGCTCCCGTCCAAACCGTCGGCGCCGGAACGGTAGCTTCAACATCGACGCGCTCGCCGACATCGAGAGTGAACATCCGCGTCGAGTACCGGGCGAGCCTGAGTCTCGTCGGGACCGTCGTGCGGTACCTCTCGGTCCCGCTGGTGGCCCCGTTTTTTGTCTCGCTGTACTACGGCGAATCGGTCGCGCCGTTCGCCGTGACGATCCTCCTCACCCTGCTGGTCGGCAGCGGGCTCGAACGGCTCGACCCCGACCCCGATATCGGCGCCCGCGAGGGGTTCCTCATGGTGGCGGCGACGTGGATCGCGGTCGCGGTCGTCGGAGCGGTTCCCTACCTCGTCGAGGCGCACGGAGTCCCCGGGCTGGTCCCGGCGCTCCACCCGGAGTCGACGCTCGGGAACCCCGTGAACGCCCTGTTCGAGGCGATGTCGGGGTTCACGACGACCGGAGCGACCGTTCTCGGCGACATCTCCTTCGACTCGCACACACGCGGGGTCATGTTGTGGCGCCAGCTGACGCAGTGGCTCGGCGGGATGGGGATCGTCGTCCTCGCGGTCGCCATCCTCCCCGAGCTGTCGGTGGGCGGCGCCCAGCTCATGGACGCGGAGGCGCCCGGCCCCGGCATCGAGAAGCTCACGCCGCGGATCGCCGAGACGGCGCGCGTGCTGTGGGGCGTCTACGCCGGGCTCACCGCCTTGGAGATCGTGCTCCTGTACGGGATGCACCTCGCCGGACCGGCGCTCGGGATCCCCGGTCTCGCCCCGAACATGACGCTGTACAACGCCGTCGCCCACGGGCTGACGACGATGCCCACGGGCGGGTTCTCGCCGGAGGCGCGCTCCATCGAGGCGTTCTCCGCGGCCGTCCAGTGGGTGATCGTCCCGTTCATGATCGCCGCCGGCGTCAACTTCGCGCTGTTCTGGGGCGTGCTCACGGGCGACCCACGGCGGATGGTCCGCGATGTGGAGTTCCGGGCGTACGTCGGGGCGATGGGGGTGCTCGCGGCGGTGCTCTCGCTGCTGTTGTTCGGCGGGAGCTTCGTCGAGGCGGTGCCGCCGGGCGGGGAGACGTACGACGCCGCGTACCTCTCGTCGGTGACCGACGCGGTCGTCGGGAACGCCGAGCCGGCGATCCGTCACGCGGTGTTTCAGGTCGTCTCGATCGTGACCACGACCGGCTACGCCAGCATCGACTTCAACACTTGGAGCGCGCCCGCCCAGTACCTCCTGCTGTTCGGGATGTTCATCGGCGGGTCAGCCGGGTCGACCGGCGGGTCGATCAAGGTCATCCGCTGGGTCGTCATCGCGAAGTCGCTGCGGCGCGAGCTGTTCACGACGGCCCACCCGGACGCCGTTCGTCCCGTTCGCCTGAACGGGCGCGCGCTCGACGAGCGCGGGGTGCGGGGGATATTCGCGTTCTCGCTCCTCTACCTGGTACTGTTCTTCCTGTCGGTGTTCCTGCTATTTCTGGACGCGACCAGGCTGTCGGCGTCGTTCACCGTGCTCGAGACGATGAGCGCGGTCGCGGCGACGCTCGGAAACGTCGGTCCGGGGTTCGGCATCGTGGGTCCGATGGGCGGGTACCTGGCGTTCACCGACATCGGCACGCTGTACATGGTGTTCCTGATGTGGGTCGGTCGCCTGGAGATCATCCCGGTGCTCGTCTGTCTCACGCCGGAGTACTGGCGTCGGTGACCCGCCCCGCGCCGGACCGGAAGCGGGCACGAACTCGACCGCCGAGGCGGAGGCGGGACCGCGCCGGCGCGGTCACGGGTCCATGCCGTAGAGCAGCGACCGAATCAGCGCCAGCATGGGGATGATCTCCAGGCGACCGACCCACATGTTGAGGAGGAACATCGCCTCCGCCAGCGGCGGCATCGAGGGGCCGGTGATCCCCGTCGAGAGGCCGACGTTGCCCTGCGCGGAGGCGACCTCGAACAGCGCGTCGGCGTAGCTGAACGCCGGCCCCGCGAGGTCCGCGAGGAGGATCGACGACGCGACGAGCAGGACGATCCACAGCAGCGAGACGATCGACGCCTCCGAGAACTCCCGCTCCATCTCGTCGCGGTCGAGCCGTCGGTCGCCGAGCGTCACCGACACGATCGCATTCGCCGGCAGGAACACGCGACCGAACTGCCAGCGGATGCCACGGGCGACCGTGTACGCCCGGATGATCTTGATCCCGCCGACGGTCGACCCCGCGGCGCCGCCGATCGTCATCGCGACCGCGACCAGCAGCTTCCCCCCGGCGCTCCACTCGCCGATCGGCGCCGACTGAAAGCCCGTCGCCGACAGCGCCGAGACGAACTGGAACACCGAGTCGCGGACGACATCCCCGACCCCCGGACCGAACAGCGTCGACAGCCCGAGCCAGTCCCCGGTGAACGCCCCGGTCGTCCTCGACAACAGCGCGACGTTCTGAGCGGAGAGGACAAGCGAGCCGGCGGCGAACAGCACGAACAGCCACCGCGTCTGGAGGTCGCCGGACAGCGCCGCGAGGTCGCGCTCGCGCAACACGGCGTAGTGGACGGGAAACGCGATCGCGCCCAACGCCATCACCGGCAGCAACACCCCCTCGATGAGCGGTGAGTCGTACGTCGCGATGGAGTCGTCGGTGACCGAGAACCCGCCGGTCGAGAGCCCGGTCATCGCGTGATTGAGCGCCTGCCAGGCCGCCTCGACGGGCGTGAGACTCGCCCCGTACTCCGAGGCGCTGATGGCGAGAAACAGCGCGACGACCGACAGCGCCGTGTACCCGAGGAAGATCTTCCAGACGGTCCGGACGGTGGAGACGATGCTCGGGTGGATCCGTTCCTCGCGGGCCTCGCTTCGGTACAGAGCGTAGCTCCCCGATCCGGGGCGAGCGAGCACCGACACGGTCAACACGATCACCCCGACGCCGCCGACCCACTGGATGAACGACCGCCACCACTGTACCGTCCGGGGGAGCGACGGCTCGTGGACGGCCATCGTCAGCCCGGATCCGGTCCACCCGCTCATCGATTCGAACAGCGCGTGCAGGGGGTTCGCGAACGCGGCCAGGCTCGATGTCGCGTACTCCGCGCCGGCGGGGACGAACGACGCCGCGACCGCCGGCGGGGTGAGCGAGGCCGACAGGAACAGCGGGAGGGCGCCGAAGACGGCGGTGGCGAACCAGCCCCCGGCGGCGATCACCATCCCGTGTTTCATCCGGGGCGCCGGCGCGGCCGCGAACAGCCAACGCGCGCCGAACCCCACGGACGCGGTTACCCCGCCCGCGACGAGGAACGCCAGCGCCTGGTACGGCTCCCGCCACACGAGTGCGACACAGACCGTGAGCGCCATCATCGTCGCCTGGGCGACGAGCAGCGAGCCGATGTCGTGTGCGATGGTCGCGAGGTCCTCGGGCAGGCCGGCGACGCGTCGGTCGCGTCCCGCCCGGCGTCGGATCGCCATCGGTCAGGTCCCGCCGGCGTTGGGGTCGATGTTCCGGGAGCCGTCCCCGTCCTCGTACGTTCCGAACGGCTCGGTGACCTCGGGAACTGCGCCGCGACCGGAGTAGACGGTGCAGAGATCGCCCGCCTGCGTTCGGGTCCCCCCGCGCGGGATGATGGGTTCGTCCGCGCCGTCGCGCTCGATGGCGACGACGAGCGTGTCGTCCCCGAGCGCGCCGGCCTCGTGGGCCTCCTGCATCGTGCGGCCGTCCAGTTCGGACCTCTCGCCGACGCGGATCTCGAACACCTCCGCCTCGTCGCCGACGCGCATGTAGTCGACGATGGTGGGGCGCTCGACGGCCCGGTAGAGGTAGTCGGCGATGAGCCGCTGCGGGTTCTCCATCGTGTTCACGCCGATGCGGCGGAACACGTCCATGTGCGCCGGGTCGTGAACGACCGAGACGACGGTCGGGACCGCCAGCTCCTCGGCGAGGAGACACACCATGATGTTCGTGGCGTCGTGATCGGTCGTGGAGATGACCGCGTCGGCGCGGTCGGCGCCCGCGTCCAGAAGGATGTCCTTGGAGGTCGCGTCGTCCTCGATGACGAGACAGTCGAACGTCGTCGCCGCCTCCTCCGCCCGGTCCGGGTCGCGTTCGATCACGACCACCTCGTTGCCGCCGTCGGTCGCGAGTTCGATCAGCGGGGTGCCGATGTCGCCCGCACCGACGATGACCACGTACATGCGCCCGCCGACGCCGCGGTCGGTCGAAAAAGTACCGTTCCGGTCGGACGCCTCCGCCGTCGCGTCGGCTGGGCCGCTCGCCGCGGTCGGCGCTACTCCTCGACGGCGCTGCCGGCGCGGATGACCGCCGCCTCGCCGAAGGCGGGGCCGACGAACTGCATCCCGACCGGGAGCCCCTCACGTTCGCCGGCCGGCACCGAGATGGCGGGGAGGTTCGCGAGGTTCACCGGCACCGTGTTGGCGTCCATCAGGTACAGCGACAGCGGGTCGTCGAGGCTCTCGCCGCGCTTCGGCGGGAGCACGGGCATCGTCGGCGTCGCGAGCACGTCCGCCTCGGCGAACGCCTCGTCGAAGTCCCGCTTCACCCACGCGCGGGCGTCCTGCGCCTTCTTGTAGTACTTGTCGTGGTAGCCCGCAGAGAGCGCGTAGGTGCCGAGCAGTATCCGCCGTTTCACCTCGTCGCCGAACCCCTCCTCGCGAGCGCGGGCGAACGACTCGTTCCAGTTGCCGTCGCCGCCGTCGATTTCGGAGGACGAACCGCGCTCGCCCTCCGTACCTCCGGTCGCTTCGCTCCCGGAGACCCCGTAGCGCACGCCGTCGAAGCGCGCGAGGTTCGAGGACGCCTCCGACATCGCGATGACGTAGTACGCCTGTACCGCGTGCTCGACCGAGGGGAGCGACACCTCGACGGTCTCGACGCCCTGCGCGTCCAGATCCGCGAGGGCGTCCTCGAACACCGCGACGACCTCGTCGTCGGCGCCCTCGATCAGCTCAGTCGGGACGCCGACGGTCATCCCCTCCACGTCGCCGTCGGCGGCCGCGGCGTACGCGGTCGCCTCGGCCGGGTGGGTGTCGTCGGGGACGCCGGCCGCATCGGGGGCACCGCCCTCGGCGGCGTCGTAGCGCGTCGTCGCGTCGCGCTCGTCGGGGCCGGCGATCACGTCCAAGAGGGCCGCCGCGTCCTCGACCGAGCGGCCGAACGGGCCGATCTGCTCCAGCGAGTTGGCGTACGCGACGAGCCCGTACCGCGAGACGAGCCCGTAGGTCGGCTTGATCCCGACGACGCCGCAGAACGCCGCGGGGTTGCGCACGGAGCCGCCGGTGTCGGATCCGAGCGCGAGGTCGGCCTCGCCCGCGGCGACGGCCGCCGCCGAGCCGCCTGAGGAGCCGCCGGGGACGCGCTCGCGGTCGACGGGATTGCTCGTCGGGCCGAACGCCGAGGTCTCGGTCGTCCCGCCCATCCCGAACTCGTCCATGTTCGTCTTGCCCACGAGCGTCGCGCCGGCCCCGCGGAGGCGCTCGACGACCGTCGCGTCGTACGGCGGGACGTACTCCTCCAGCATCGCAGAGCCGCAGGTCGTGCGGATCCCCTCGGTTGAGATGTTGTCCTTGACGGCCACCGTCTTGCCGGCGAGGGGGCCGTCGGCGTCGCTGACGACGGTCTCACGGGTGATAAACGCGTTCAGGTCGTCCGCCGCGTCGCCGCCTCGGTGGGTGGGAGCGTCGTCCGCGCTCATGAGACCGTCGGCCCCTTGAAGAAGCCCGCCTCGGAGTCGGGCGCGTTCGCGAGCGCCTCCTCCTGAGTGAGGCCGTCGCGAACCTCGTCGGCCCGCATCACGTTCACCAGGTCGGGCTCATCCTCCACCTCGGGAACCTCGTCGAGCGCCGCGAAGTAGTCGAGCACGTCCGCGAACTGCTCGGCGAACGCCGCCGCCTCGTCGTCGTCGAGGTCGACCCGCGCGAGGTCGGCGACGTGGCGGACCTCGTCGGGGTCGACGGCGTCCGCGTCGGCGTTCGACGCGTCGCCCTCGTCCGTCGCTGTCATGTGCGTTGGGTGCCGCGGACCGCGAGTAAGGGTTTCGATACCCTCGACGCCCGGCCCTCGTTGGAGTGCGATCACTTCACGTGATCAGATCGACACACACGGGCCGGACACCCCGCGGCCCCTCCGAGACGGATGCCACGCGCACAGGCGGACCACGGTCCACGTCGAGATCAAGACGGAGAGCGGCTTAGCGTGTCGTTCGCGGCGACCGGGTCTCGCCGATCCTGCCCGTCGCCGTCGGGTAGCTTTTGTTCGACGACTCGTCGAAATCAGCCAGCAGGTATAAGTGACTCGCGGACCTGTAATTGGTACAGCGAACCAGTCGGGGAGACGCCTCTCCGGCTTTCGTTTCCCAATCCCACAATGAGTGAGAACGTCCGAAGTTACACGGACGACCGGTCGCGAACGGCCACCATCGACGAGGACGAGTCGGCGTCCGAGTCGGAGGGAGAACAGCTCGAGTGTCCCGAGTGCGGCGGTCGACTCGAAAACGACACCGAGCGCGGCGAGACGGTCTGTCGGGACTGCGGGCTCGTGGTCGAGGAGGACGAGATAGACCACGGGCCGGAGTGGCGAGCGTTCGACTCCAAGGAGAAAGACGAGAAATCCCGCGTCGGCGCCCCGACGACGAACATGATGCACGACAAGGGACTGTCGACCAACATCGGCTGGCAGGACAAAGACGCCTACGGGAACCAGCTGTCGGGCCGCCAGCGAGAGAAGATGCAGCGGCTGCGCACCTGGAACGAACGCTTCCGCACGCGCGACTCCAAGGAGCGCAACCTCAAGCAGGCGCTCGGCGAGATCGACCGCATGGCCAGCGCGCTTGGCCTGCCTGACAACGTCCGCGAGACCGCCTCGGTCATCTATCGGCGCGCGCTCGACGAGGACTTGCTCCCCGGTCGCTCCATCGAGGGGGTCGCCACCGCGAGTCTGTACGCGGCCGCTCGACAGGCGGGGACGCCCCGGAGCCTCGACGAGATCACGAACGTCTCGCGCGTCGAGAAAGACGAGATCGCGCGGACGTACCGCTACGTCGTCCGGGAGCTGAAGCTGGAGATCCAGCCGGCCGACCCCGAGAGCTACGTGCCGCGGTTCGCCTCGGACCTGGAGCTGTCCGACGAGTCCGAGCGCCGTGCCCGACAACTCCTCCAGACGGCCAAGCAGAAGGGCGTCCACTCGGGCAAGTCACCCGTCGGCCTCGCGGCCGCGGCGGTCTACGCCGCCTCACTGCTCACCAACGAAAAGGTGACCCAAAGCGAAGTGAGCGAGGTGGCGAACATCTCGGAGGTCACCATCCGCAACCGCTACCACGAGCTCCTCGAGGCCGAAGAGCAGGTTCAGATCGACTGAACCGCGCCGGGAGCGCGACCGCGGTCGCAGTTCCGTAACGCCGAAGCCGTCCACCCGCCAGGCACGGATATGGAGACCACGCGTCACTTCACCGCGACCGTCTACCTCGTGCACGACGGCGCGACCGCGCTGCACGACCACCCGCGGCTCGGCATCCGCATCCCGCCGGGCGGGCACGTCGACCGCGACGAGCTTCCTCACGAGGCGGGCCTCCGCGAGGCGCGCGAGGAGACCGGCCTCGATCCGACGCTGATCGACGACACCGAGGCGGTCGGCGCGCCGGCCGGCGAGACTCTTCCGACTCCCCGGCACACGATGCTGTACGACATCAACGTCCATGACGACGGGACCGTCGGTCACCAGCACATCGACTCGGTCTACTTCGCCGCCGTCGACGACCGGCGGATCGACCCCGACGGTGACGATGAGGTCGGCGCCGACGCCTGGGCGTGGTACACACCCGGGGAGCTCCGCGAGAGCGACGTAGACAGCGACACGACCGCGATCGGCATCGAAGCGATCGAGACGGTCGGCGCCGCGGGCGAGCGGTAGCGAACCGGGAGCGACGAGTCGCCGGTGCGGAATCCCGTCCACCGCTGCGCCACAGCGTCGCCGCGAACCTTTTTCAGGGATGCCGGGACCAGAGCCGACATCGAGTGACCCGAGACGGGCGATGCACGGCGGGTGCGCGACACCGCGTCGTCCGGCGGTGGCCCGAGAAGCCGTGTCGCCTGTCAGCCATCAGCTGTCGATAGCGGCGTCTACGAGCCGTCGTTCGGCGAGTGCGTCTCACCGCACAGGTCGGCGAGATACCGACCCACGTGGTCGTCCATCCGCCGTTTGAACCCCGCTTGCCGAGCGAGTCGGTCCAACTCCCGCGAGACGTACGTGCCGTATTGGACGGCCTTCTTCTCCGCAGAGCGGACGTGCTGAGGGACCATATCAGCGGCGGCCGCACGGAGCGCGACCTTCCGCTCGCCGTCGGCGACGAGCAGGTGTCCCGGCAGCGCCAGCGCGGCCCGCACGACGCGGTCGTGCAGGAGCGGCGCGACCGGTTCGACGCCGGCGGCCCGCAGCGCGAGCACGTCGCGCTCCAGTTGGTCGGGGAGCGTCGCCACCGTCTCACGGCGAGCCCCGCGGACGGTATCAGCGTCGACACGGGGGTCGTCGGCCGGGTCGACGACCTTCGCGTAGCCGCCGAACAGTTCGTCTGCGCCCTGCCCGATCGCAAGGCGGTGGTGCCCGTCCGCCGCCGCCCGTTCGCCGACGAGGTACAGCGGCAGCGCGATCGCCACGTCCATGGGGTTGCGCCGCCCGGTCGCGGCGACGAGTTCGGGGACGGCGCGTTCGAGGTCGGCGTGTGAGAGGGTGACCTCCCGAAGCTCCCGGTCCATCGCCGCGGCGGCGTCGCGAGCGGCAGCCACGTCGTGGGCGCCCTCGAAGCCGGCGACGTACAGCGGGGTCTCGGGGACGCCGGCGGCGACGACTGCCGAGTCGACGCCGCCGGAGAACGCGACCGCGAGCCCGTCGGGGTCGACCGCGCGAACGCTCGTCTCGACGGCGTCGGCGACCGCCGCGAGCGCGGACGCGTCCGCGGTCGGCTCGGGATCGGGGAGCGACCAGACTCGCCGCTGGCCCTGATTGTCCGCTGCGAACCCCGCGGGCAGCGGTCGTGGGTCTTCGAGGCGGTCGAGAGATCGACTCCAACAGTCGGGGGCGTCGGTGTCCGCGTCGACGAACAGCGGCCAGCGTCCGAGTACGTCCCGGACGAGCGTCCCGTCGACGACGCCCGCGAAGCCGTCGGTTCCGGGAAGTGGGTCCCCGTCAGCGAGCGCACCGCGGATGAGGGCGGCGCCGGCGTCGCCGTCGAGGTCGGTCCCCGTGGGGCGGCGGGGCATCACAGGAAGTCGGCGACACGGCGGCCGATCCGGCGCTTGGCGCCCCCGGCGGCCTGCCGGAAAGAGATGTACCACGGCGTCCGCTTGCCGACGACGCTCGTTCGACCGTCGCGGATCGCCGCGAGTATCGAGTCGACCGAGCGCTCCTCGGCGCCGACCTCGGTGACGGCCTGCCCAACCATCTCGGCGATGTGGGCGTCGCTACCGGCGGTCATCGGTAGCCCGCGGTTCACCGCGAACGACTCCGCCTGGCGGTTCGAGCGCCCAGTCAGGAGCCGGGAGTTGTACACCTCGATGGCGTCGGCGCTGGATAACTGCTCGTCGGTGATGTGGGGCGCGACGCCGTGACGGGACTTCTGAAACGGGTGCGGGACGACCGCGAGGCCGCCCTGCTCGTGGATCCGGTCAAGCGTCTCGTCGTAGTCGCGGCCGGCGGGAACCGGCTCCTCGATACCGAACGCGAGCACGTGCCCCGCGGTGCTGGTGATCTCCATGCCCGGAATGCCGACGAGCCCGTAGTCGTCGGCTCGCTCGGCGGCCTCCAGGCTCGCGTCGAGTTCGTCGTGGTCGGTGACAGCGAGCGCGTCGAGGCCGACGGCTGCCGCCTGTTCGAGGAGCATGTCCACCGGATCGCGGCCGTCGTGCGAGAGCGCGGAGTGACTGTGCAGCTCGACCGATAGCACGAGCGATGATAGATCCGGGCCGTAGAAAAGGAATCCGGTCCGATCGGCGACGGCGCCGAAGGAGACACGAATACGCACGAACATGCACATGGAAAGCCATTTGAGACGGAGCGATCACCGTACACGTGAATGCCCCTCGCCGACGCGGACCGCGAACTGGTGGAGGCGGAACTCGGACGGGAGCCGACCCGAGCCGAGGCCGCGCTGTTCGAGAACCTCTGGAGCGAGCACTGCGCGTACCGGTCGTCGCGACCGCTGCTCGGCGCCTTCGACAGCGAGTCCGACGATGTCGTGGTCGGCCCCGGCGACGACGCGGCCGTCGTCGCGCTCGACGACGACACGTACGCCACCCTCGGCATCGAGAGCCACAACCACCCCTCTTACGTCGACCCGTTCGACGGCGCCGCGACGGGCGTAGGGGGCATCGTCCGAGACACGATGTCGATGGGCGCGTACCCGATCGCGCTGGCGGACTCGCTGTACTTCGGCGACTTCGACCGCGAGCACTCGCGATACCTGTTCGAGGGCGTGGTCGAGGGGATCAGCCACTACGGCAACTGCATCGGCGTGCCCACCGTCGCCGGCTCTGTCGCGTTCAACGACGGCTACGAGGGGAACCCGCTCGTCAACGTCGCCTGCGTGGGGCTGACGACCCCCGACCGGCTGGTGACCGCGACGGCCGAGACGCCCGGAAACAAACTGGTGCTCGTCGGCAACGCCACCGGTCGCGACGGCCTCGGCGGCGCGTCGTTCGCCTCGGAGGATCTCGCCGAAGACGCCGAGACGGAGGACCGCCCCGCCGTACAGGTGGGCGACCCGTACGCCGAAAAGCGCCTCATCGAGTGCAACGAGGCGCTCGTCGACGAGGGGCTGCTCGTGGCCGCGCGCGACCTCGGCGCGGCCGGCCTCGGCGGCGCCTCTTCGGAGTTGGTCGCCAAGGGCGGCCTGGGCGCCGAGATCGCACTCGATCGCGTCCACCAGCGCGAGCCGGAGATGAACGCGATGGAGATCCTTCTCGCCGAGAGCCAGGAGCGCATGGTGTATGAGGTCCGCCCCGAGGACACCGATCGCGTCGCCGAGGTGGCCGAGCGCTTCGATCTGGGCTGCTCGGTCATCGGCGAGGTGACCGACGGCAACTACGTGTGCACCTTCGACGGCGAGACGGTCGTGGACGCCCCCGCGGAGTACCTCGCCGACGGCGCACCGATGAACGAGCTCCCGAGCGAGGCGCCGAGCCAGCCCGACCGCGACCTCCCCGCGCTCGTCGCGGGCGACGACGGCTCCACCGACCCAGACGCGCTCGCCGAGGTGGTCGAGGCGGTCGTCGGGCACCCGAACACCGCGAGCAAGCGCTGGGTGTACCGCCAGTACGACCACGAGGTCGGCGTTCGAACCGGGGTGCTGCCGGGGGACGACGCCGCGGTGATGGCCGTCCGCGAGGCAGAGACCGAGTCCGGTGAGCCGCTGGGCTTGGCGCTGTCCTCCGGCTCTGAGCCGCGGTGGACCGAGGCGGCGCCGTACGAAGGGGCCCGCGCCGTCGCCCTGGAGAACGCGACGAACCTCGCGGCGAAGGGGGCGACACCACTGGCGGCGGTCGACTGCCTCAACGGGGGCAACCCCGAGAAGCCCGAAGTGTACGGCGACTTCGCGGCCGCCGTCGACGGGCTCGCCGAGATGTGCGCGGCCCTCTCGGTCCCGGTCGTCGGCGGCAACGTCTCGCTGTACAACGACTCCGTCGCCGGTCCCATCCCGCCGACGCCGACGCTCGCGGTCATCGGGAAGAAAGCCGGGTTCGACGCGCCGCCGGCGGCGTTCGCCGGGGAGGGGACCGTGCTGGTGGTCGGCGCGGCCGGCGGATCGCTGGGCGGCTCGGAGTACCTCGCACAGGCGGGCGGGAGCGACCGATTCCCGGAACTTCCCGAGAACGCGCCGGTGGTCGTGGAGACGCTCGCGGCGGTCGCAGACCGCGAGGACACCCTCGCGGTCCATGACGTGAGCCACGGCGGCCTCGCGGTCGCGCTCGCGGAGCTAGTGACCGACGCCGCCGGCGCCGATGTCACGCTCGACGGCGCGCTCGCGCTGTTCGACGAGACGCCCGGCCGCGCGGTGATCGAGACGACCGACCCGGACGGGGTCCGCGAGGCGTTCGACGGCGTCGCGCCGGTCGAGGCGATCGGCGAGACGACGACCGACGGCGTGCTCTCGCTCACGGTCGGGGGCGTGGATCTGTCGTACGACGCCGAGTCGATCCGGGACCTCCGGGCCGTCATCGAGCGCGAGTTGGACTGACCGCCCCGACCGACGCGACGCCCGCCGTACCGACGAGGCCCGCGATGGCGCTCCTCGGCAACATAGCGGTTCGCGACGCGCGCGAGGACAGAACTGGACCGACGGCGTCGTGACGGCTGGACCGACGGCGCCGTGACCGTTCGGGTCGACGGACCGGAGTGATCCAGGCTAGATCAGCAGCAGGGGAAGTCCGAAAGCGACAACGACGCCGACGAGCGCGATGATCGCGCCGGTGATGGCCTGTCCGCTCGTGACATCCTGCATCGGCGAGGTCACGCGCTCGTAGTCGAACTCCTTGAAGTGGTCGTGATCGTGGTGGTCGGCCATGTACTCGCATCGGCGACGCCGCGGCAAAAAAACACCTATCCCGACGGCGGCGGTGGTGGGGGGTATAAACGACGATAGCCGCGCCTGGTGGAAGGAGGCGACCGTTTATCAGATGTACCCCCGGAGCTTCGCCGACAGCGACGGCGAGGGCGTGGGCGACCTCGCCGGACTAGCCGCGCGGGCCGACTACCTCGCCGACCTCGGCGTCGACGCGGTGTGGCTCAATCCCGTGTACGAGTCGCCGATGGCGGACAACGGCTACGACGTGGCCGACTACCGCGCCATCAACGACACGTTCGGGACGATGGCCGACTGGCGACGCGTCCGCGACGCCCTCCACGAGCGGGACATCCGGCTCGTGATGGACTTCGTCCCGAACCACACCGACGAGCACGAGTGGTTCGAGGCCTCACGCCGGGGAGGTCGGACCGCGGACTGGTACCACTGACGCGATGGCGTCGACGCCGGGTGAGGTCGCGTGGGACGCCGAGGACGGCCCCGAGGGGGAGGCGCCGCCGAACAACTGGCAGTCCCTGTTCGGCGGTCCCGCCTGGAGCTACGACGACGAGCGAGGGCAGTGGTACCTTCACCTGTTCCACCGCAAACAGCCAGAATTTAACTGGGAGGAGCCGGCCGTCCGCGAGGCGGTCGCCGACGAGATGGCGTTCTGGGTCGACGAGGGCATCGACGGCTTCAGGCTCGACGTGGTGAACCTCCTCTCGAAGCCCGAGGGCCTCCCCTCGGGCGACCCCGACTGGCCCTACCGGGGGACGCTGCTGTTGGTGCCGAACGGCCCGCGCATCCACGAGTACATCTCCGAGCTCCACGACCGCGTGTTCGCCGGGGAGGACCTGCTCTTCATCGGCGAGTGCGTCGTCGAGACGTCCGTCGACGAGGCCGCCCGGTACGTCGGTCCCGACGGCCACGGCCTGGGGATGATCTTCCACTTCGACCACGTCGGGATCGGCCGGGGAGAGCGCCTGTGGGACCGCACCGAGTGGGCGCTGACGGACCTCAAGTCGGTGTTCGACCGCTGGCAGGAGGGCATCCAGGGGCGGGGGTGGAACAGTCTCTACTTCAACAACCACGACCAGCTCCGCGCCGTCTCCCGGTTCGGCGACGACGGCGAGTTCCGCCGCGAGTCGGCCACCTGCATCGCCACACTGGTGCACACGCTCTGCGGGACGCCGTACGTCTACCAGGGCGAGGAACTGGGGATGACGAACCCGACGTTCGAGTCGCTCTCGGAGTTCCGCGATGTCGAGACCGTTCGGACCGTCGAGGAAGCCATCGAGTCGGGCGAGGTGGAGTCCTTCGAGGTGATCAAGGAGAGGCTCAAAGCCCACAGCCGCGACACGAGCCGCACGCCGATGCAGTGGACGGCCGGCTCGAACGCGGGGTTCACCGACGGCGAGCCCTGGATCCGTCTCCACGAGGACCACGAGTCGGTCAACGTCGAGGTCGAGCGCGCGGACCCGGAGTCCGCGTGGCACTACTACCGGCGGCTCATCGACCTCCGCGACGACCACGATGTCCTCGTCTACGGGGAGTACGTGAACCACACTCCCGAGGACGAGCGGCTGTGGGCCTACAGCCGGACGCTGGCGGGAGCCGACGGGCCTGGCCGCGCGTTCGTCGCCCTCAACTGGAGCGGCGACCGCGTCGAGGTGGACCCACCCGCGGCCGTGACGGGCGAGGAGGCGACGCTGGCCCTGTCGAACTACCCGGACTCCCCGTCGCCCGGCACCGTCGAGGCGTACACCGCCCGACCGTGGGAGGCGCGAGTGTACCTGCTGTCGTGACTGGTCGGCGGGCGGTCCCGTCCCCCGAACGGCTACGTGGCGTCCGGAAGCGAAACCGGGTGTGGTCTCCGACGCCGAACCGACCCCCCGCCGACGCGACCGGTGTGGCGACGCCTGCGCGGACAGGCGAAACGATGAAATCCGGTTCGGGGCTATCGACCGTATGACCCTCACCAAGCGGATCATCCCGTGCATCGACGTCGACATGGACGACGACGGGAACGCGGCCGTCTTCACCGGCGTCAACTTCGAGAACCTGGAGTACTCCGGCGACCCGGTGGAGATGGCGAAAAAGTACAACGAGGCCGGCGCCGACGAGTTCGTCTTCCTCGACATCACCGCCTCCGCGGAGGGGCGCGAGACGATGCTCGACACGGTGTCGGCGGTCGCCGACGAGTGTTTCATCCCGTTGACCGTCGGGGGCGGGATTCGGACGAAGGCGGACATCAAGGAGACGCTGCGGGCGGGCGCGGACAAGGTGTCGATCAACTCCGGTGCCATCGAGAACCCCGAACTGATCACTGAGGGCGCCGACGCGTTCGGCGCGCAGTGTATCGTCATCTCCGTCGACGCGCGGCGGCGGTTCGACGACGAGGGCGACCAGTACGTCGAGGTCGAGCGCGGGGACGGCACGACCGAGGAGTGTTGGTACGAGTGCACCGTCAAGGGGGGCCGAGAGGGGACCGGGATGGACGTGGTCACCTGGGCGAAGGAGGCCGAGCGACGCGGCGCGGGCGAGCTGTTCGTCAACTCCATCGACGCAGACGGCACGAAGGACGGCTACGATATCCCGCTGACGCGGGCGGTGTGCGACGCCGTGTCGACGCCCGTGATCGCCTCCTCGGGCTGCGGCGGGCCAGAGGACATGGAGGAGGTGTTCGTCGAGGCCGGCGCCGACGCGGGGCTCGCCGCCAGCATCTTCCACTTCGACGAGTTCGGCATCGGCGAAGTGAAGCGCTACCTCGACGAGCACGGCGTTCCCGTTAGACTCTGAGGGAGACGACCGGCCCCCGGTCGCGCTGCCGGTCTCGACCGCGCGCTTGTGCGGTTCGGGCACAGACGCTGAAGGTTGAACACCGGTGACGGCGAACGGTCGGGTATGAGTACGGACAGCGACACCGACGGTGACGCCGACGCGTACGCCGACCGCGTCCGCGACCAGCGTCGCGAGAAGGACGAGTTCTTCGCCGAGCACCCGCGCTCGCCGATCCCGCAGTCCGAGCAGGCGGGCTTCTCGGGGCTCAACTACTTTGATCCGGACCCGGCGTACCGCTTCGAAGCGGCGCTCCACGAGCACGACGACCCCGAGCGGATCACCGTCGAGACGACGCAAGACGGCGCGCGCGAGTACGACAACGTCGGCGAGTTCCGGATACCCGTCGACGGCGAGGACGTGACGGTCCAGGCGTACCGATCCCCCAGCGACGAGTACCGCCTGTGGGTGCCGTTCCGCGACGAGACCAACGGCGAGTGGACCTATCCCGCGGGCCGGTACCTCGACGTAGAGGACCCTGACGACCGGACCGACGACGGCGACTGGGTGCTCGACTTCAACGAGGCGTACAACCCCTACTGCGCGTACTCGGAGGCGTACGAGTGTCCGCTCGTTCCGATGGAGAACTGGCTCGCCGTCAAGATCCCGGCGGGCGAGACGCTCCCCGACGAGTAACAGGCGGAGAACAGCCGACGCCGCGGCGGGAGATCCCGCCTCAGGCTTCGGCCGCGGCGTCGTCGAAGGCGGCTTCGATCCGGTCGTACAGGTCGGCGAGGTTGTCCGAGATGCCCGTGGCGGCCTCGCCGAGGGCGTCGAGCGGGTCCAGTCCGTCCTCGGTTTTGACCGAGAGGATCGGCTCGGTCTGTCCGCCGGACTGCTCGGGGTTCATGTCGTACGTCGCCGCGGCGACGCCGTCGGTGTTGAGCAGCTGCCCCTTGAGGACGTTCATGAACGTGTGATCCTCGCCTGCGATCTCGATGCGGAGTTCCTCGTCCGTCTTGTCGATGACGCGAAGTTCCATTACGGGATTGTTCGCCGCAGGCGCGTTTCAAGCTTGTGTTCCGCGGTTTCGCGCGTCGGCAATCGGGTCGCGTGCGCCGCCCGCTCACTCCCCGCTCCACTCGACGACGCGGTCGATGCCGGGGTCCGGGAACAGCGCGGCCACGTCGGGATCGGCGTCGACGAGGGCGTAGCGGGTCCCATCGCGCTCGGCCACGCCGGCGTCGGCGAGGTGATCGAGGTGGGCGTACGCCTCGCCCGGGCCGTGGAGCACGTGGATCCCGTGGAGCTCGCCGAACAGCACGGCGCTCACCTCCCACGGCGTCATCGGACCGCGCTCGACGAGCGCGTCCACGACGTTCCGCGTGCGCTCGACGTGGTGACGGTGGATCGTCGCCGCCCGGCCCGCGGGGTCGTCGATCCGGTCGCGGTGCCCGGGCCACGCCGTCGCCGAGTCGAGGTCGATCAGGGTCAACAGGCTCTCGACGTAGCTCGCGAGCGGGTCGTCGACGCGGACGTCCGCGCCGCCGACGTTCGGGGTGTACTTCGGGAGGATCGCGTCGCCGACGAACGCCTCGTCGTCGGCGGCGTCGAAGAACGCGGTCAGGCCCGCCGCGTGGCCCGGAAGGTGGACCGCCTCGAGGGTGCGGTCGTTCACCTCGAAGGCGTCGCCGTAGGCGAACGGCTCCACGTCGCACGGCTCCCCACCGAGGTCGCCGTGGTCGTCGAGGAAATCGACGAGCGTCTCCCGGATTTCGTCGGGCATCCCCCACTCGCGAAACTTCGCTCGCTGGAGCCGTCGCTCCTCCAGGAGGCTGGCCTCGTCGCCGGCGACCAGCGGCGCGTCGGCCTCGTGTGCGTGTACCGTCGCGCCGGACTCGGCTTGGATGGCGCCGGCGAGGCCCGCGTGGTCGGCGTGCCAGTGGGTGAGAAGGACGCGGTCGATGTCGGCCATCTCGTAGCCGAGATCCGCGAGTCCGGACGCCAACTGCCCGTGCACGTCCGGGAGGGCGACGCCGGCGTCGACGAGGACGAGCTCGTCGGGGTCGCCGCCGTCGGCGGGGCCGTCGAGCACGTAGACGTTGTTCAGCCCCTCGAAGACGGTGTTGGTGAGACGGATCCGCTGCACACTGAGCGATGGCTCTCCCGCGGCAAGAACCCTTCCGACTCGGGGCGGGGTCCACGCCGTAGCCCCGTTCGGGCGGGCTCGCCCCGACCGAGGCCATCGGATCCGACCGTGTCGGCCCCGTCCCAGCCGAGCGAACGCGCGTCGGAAGTGTACTCGCCCCGTCATCGGGGCGGTGTTCAGATAAGGATGAAGAGTGAGGCGGTGCGTTTTCTGAGTGATTCATGCCCGAAAACGACCGCCTCAACGGCTGTTTGAGCGAGATCAAATTAGGTTTTGTGGAGCGGGAAGCAACACCGAAACAGTTTATGAAGCTCGGTATTCAACTTCATTTGCGAGGACTATCACTTTCGACTACCGTCTCGATCCTGGATAAGTTTGGTGTTAACCGGGCTCGATCTACCGTTCATAACTGGGTTCACAAGGCTGATTTACAGCCGGAGGAAGGTCGTAATCCGGATCACGTTGCGGTTGACGAGACCGTGATCCGACTGAATGATGAGCAGTATTGGCTGTACGACGCTGTCGATCCGGCTACAAATAATTTGCTGCACACAAAGCTTGAACCTGTCCGAACTAACGCTTGTGCTCACGGATTCTTTGTCGAACTACGCGAGAAACACGACGTCGATGACGCCGTGTTTCTCGTTGATGGCGCCGCACCGCTTCAAGACGCCTGCTCTCGTCACGGCCTCGATTTCAGATACGAAAAACACGGAAATCGGAACAGCGTCGAACGTGTCTTTCGCGAAGTAAAACGAAGAACTACCTGTTTCTCGAACTGTTTCAGCAACGCAAGTCGAGAAACTGCTGATGAGTGGTTACGAGCGTTCGCCTTCGAATGGAATCAGCTTATCTGAACACTACCGTTCGCTGAGGGGTCGCGGTCAGCGGTCGACCGAGTTCGTGAACGGGTACATCGCCGCCGTCCGCCGTACGAGCGTCGCGAGCCGGAGGAAGTAGGCGGTGAGCAGGACGATCGGGGTGAACCCCGCCGTCACGACCGCGGGGATGACGAGGTCGGCCGCCGGGACGGGGAACGGCCCCCCTTCCGGCACGGTGAACAAAAGCATCAGGACGACCGAGACGATCTGGACCGGGATGCCGACGTAGAGGAGCCGGCGGGACAGCGACGCGAGCTCCGACTGGATGAAGACGGTCTTGAAGTAGCGGCGGGCAACGTCGATCTGTTCGACGGTGCGTTCGAGGGTGTTCAGCGACTCCGCGGCCGACGGCGGCAGGTCGTCGTACTCCGCGCGGATCCGGTACGCGGCGTCGAAGTAGCGCGAGTAGTTCGTGTCCAACACGGCGAGCAGCGCGTACCGCGTGCCCCTGTCGCTCCCCCGGAGGAGCCATAGGACGTGCTCGGCGTGTGCCTCGAGTTCGTCCGAGAGCATCTTCCCTTCCGACCGCAGGTCGGCGTTCGCCCCCTCCCACTCGATCCCCCGGAGCCGCTCGAGCTCGCGCTTGACGTTGCCGAACAGCAGCGACATGAACGCCGACGGGGAGACCGGGACAACGGATTCCCCGGTCGCTTCGCTCACGTACCGGCGGTACTCGACCATCTCCCGGAGCCCGCTGCGGATCTCGCCCGGCGACTCGAGGTGTCGCGAGAGCACGAACTGGCTGATCGAGACGACGATGGAGATGAGCGTGAAGTTCCCGCCGATGAGCGCGAACAGGAGGAACAGCACTGGCGTCCGTTCCCGGAGCGGCGCGAGCCCGCTCACCACCGCCCAGGCCAACACCGCCGCGACGAACCCGATGAGGAGGCCGCTGACGAGGAGCCGGTTTCCGCTGAGCAACAGCCAATCGACGGGGCGGTACTTGAGGGCACCGAGCTCAACGTCGAATTCGAACTTGGCGTCGGCGCGGCGCGAGGGCATCGTCCCGTTCGAGTCGCCGGGGCGTCAAAACGTTTGAGGGCCGGGGGTAGACTGAAACCGGCCGCCGCCGACCGTCGACACATGCCGGCCGAGCGACTCCGCGGCGAGCCCGTCGCGAAACGGCTTCGCGAATCCGTTCGCGACCGGGTGGCGCGCCTCGACACGCCGCCGACACTCGGCACCGTCCTGGCGAGCGACGACCCGAGCGACGCACGGTTCGTCGAACTCAAAGGCGAGGCCGCCGCCGCGGCCGGGATGACCCACCGCGATCGCCGGCTCGATCCCGAGGCTTCCCCGGACCGCGTGTACGAAGCGGTCGGGGAACTGTCGCGGGACCCGACCGTCGACGCCGTCTTTTTGCAGGTGCCGCTCCCGGACGGCGTCGCGCTCGAGGCGGTGCGCGAGCGGATCGCGCCCGAGAAGGACGTCGACTGTTTCCATCCCGCGAACCTCGGGCGGCTCGTCGCCGGCACCCCGCGGTTCCGCCCGGCGACGCCCGCGGCGGTCCTGCGGCTGCTCTCGGCGTACGACGTGGAGCTCGCCGGAGCCGCGGTCGCCGTCGTCGGCCGGTCGGCGGTCGTCGGTCGGCCGCTCGCGAACCTCCTCGTCGCCGCGGACGCGACGGTGACCGTCTGCCACGACCGGACCGCCGACCTCGGGGCGGTGACGCGCCGGGCGGACGTCGTCGTCACGGCACTCGGCGAACCGGGCTGTATCGACGGCTCGATGCTCGCGCCCGGGAGCGTCGTCGTCGACGCGAGTTCGATCCGCCGGGAGACCGACGACGGCGTGGAGGTGGTCGGGGATGTCGATCAGTCGAGCGCCCGATCGGTCGCGGGGGCGCTCACGCCCGTCCCGGGCGGCGTCGGGCCGGTTACGCTGGCGGCGCTGCTCGAGAACACGGTCACGGCCGCCGAACGACGGCGCGGAGGCCCCGGGTGACGGGGCGGGAGCGGGTCAGGCGCGGCCGCCGGAACACGACCGGACGAACGACTCGACCAGCTGCATTCCGACGTCGGTGAGGATGCTCTCGGGGTGGAACTGGACGCCCTCGTGTGGCTTCGTCGTGTGGCGCACGCCCATCACGACCTCGCGCTCGTCCTCGGTGCGTGCGGTCTCGACGAGCGCGTCCGTGAGGTCGTCGCGCTCGACCGCGAGCGAGTGGTAGCGGCCGGCCGAGAACTCCGCCGGGAGCCCGGCGAAGACGCCCCGCCCGTCGTGGCTGATGGTCGATGGCTTCCCGTGGACCACGTCGGGGGCGTGCCCAACGGCGGCGCCGTTGGCCGCACACAGCGCCTGATGACCGAGACAGACGCCCAGCGTCGGGTAGGAGAGGTCGCGGAACACCGGCACCGAGACGCCGGCCGCCGTCGGCGTGCCGGGGCCCGGCGAGACGACGATGCCGTCCGGGTCGAGCTCGCGGATGCCGTCGACGTCGATGGCGTCGTTGCGTCGTACCTTCACCGTCCCCTCGTCCGGCGCGCCGACCGCTTCCCCGACGTACTGGACGAGGTTGTAGACGAACGAGTCGTAGTTGTCGATGACGAGGACGCGCACCATCAGTCAGCGGCCCCCTCGTCGACGGCGCCCAGTTCCATGTCCGTCCGTTCCCCGAGCGCCTCGTCGAGCGCGGTGATGAGCGCGCGGCCCTTGTCGAGCGTCTCCTCGTACTCGGCGTCCGGGTCGGAGTCGTGGACGATGCCCGCGCCGACGCGGAGGGAGTACTCGTCGCCGTGGCGGACGAGCGTCCGGATGGTCATGTTCAGCGTCGCCCTGCCGTCAAAGCCGAAGACGCCGATCGACCCAGTGTAGGGGCCGCGGCGGCTCGACTCCACCTCGTCGATGATCTCCATCGTCCGCGGCTTGGGGGCACCGGTGATGGTTCCGCCCGGGAACGTCGCGGCGATGGCGTCCGCCAGGTCGTACGGTTCGGCGAGGTCCCCCTCGACTAGCGAGACGAGGTGCATCACCTCGGAGTACCGGTCGACGCGGCGATACTCGGTCACTTCGACGCTCCCGTACTGACACACCTTCCCGAGGTCGTTCCGTTCGAGGTCGACGAGCATCGCGTGCTCGGCGCGTTCCTTCTCGTCGCCCAGCAGGTCACGCTCCAGCGCGGCGTCCTCCTCGGGAGTCGCGCCGCGCGGGCGCGTCCCGGCGATCGGCTCGGTCCGGAGCCGGTCGCCGTCCCGCTCGAGGAGCAGTTCCGGCGATGCGCTCACCAGATCGACCCCGGGGAACTCCAGCAGCGCCGAGTAGGGCGCCGGGTTCACCCGTCGGAGCGCGTCGTACGCCGCGACGGGATGGACGGCCGCCGGCGCGGTGAGCCGCTGGGAGACGTTCGCCTGGAACGTGTCGCCGTCGCGGATGTACGCCTTGACGCGGCGGACCCGGTCGGCGAAGGCCGCCCGCGAACAGTCGCTCTCGAACGTCACGTCGTCGCCCTCGGCGGGCGGCGGGCCCACGGACGGATCCCCGGCCAGGGCGGTCCGTGCGAGGTCGAGCGCCCGCTCGCGCCCCCGCTCGTACGCCGCGACCGGGTCGTCGCCGACCCGGGGACAGGCGGTCACGCGCATCGTCGTCGTCTCGCCCGACCTGGGTTCCTCCCACGCGGCCACGCGGTCGAAGACGCCGACCTGCAGGCGCGGGAGCCCGCGGTCGTCGACGGTCGTGTCGGGGAGCCGTTCGAGTTCGCGGGCCACGTCGTAGGAGAGCCAGCCGAACGCGCCGCAGGGGTAGGGAACGTCGCAGTCACCGCAGACGAGCGTCTCACCGTCCAGCAGGTCGGTGAGCGCGGCTAGCGTCGGCGAGGGGTCCGTCCCGTCGCGATCGACGAGGTCGCTCCCCACCTGCAGCCGCTCGACCGGGTCGACGGCGAAGTAACTCCAGCCGGACTGGCCGCCGGTGGTCTCGAGGTAGACGCCGTTGCCCGGCGACTTCCCTTCCTCGCGTCGGGCGCGTCGGTACGCGACGAACGGGTCGGCGACCTCGACACGGACCTCCACGGGGACGCGCACACCGGCGGCGCTCGCGGCCTCGCGGAACGCGGCCTCGGTCGTGACGACGCGTGGTGACTCGTTCGACATGATACTCCGGTCCGGCAGCCGGTTGCTGATGGGGGAAATCGGATTGATGGCGACTAAAGCGTTTCGCGTGGCGGAACCGTCCGTTCGGCGGCCTCTCCGGTGAAGACGGCCTCGGCCGATCGAGAGGGGTATTATAAACATAGCCACTATTCAGCACGCACCTTGATACGCCGTTCATCCCCCATTAGTGGTAACGACTAACATGCTCGTATCGAAGGCGTTTCGAGAACTGGGCGGGTTCCTCGAGGAGTGTGAATCGTACGGCCGGGTGACGGACGTGAAGTTCGCGGACGGTCCGGACGGCGACGGGTCCCTCGCCGCCGACGTGACCCTCACGCTCCCGCTCACCGCGAACGACGGGGAGCCCACGACCCTGCGGGCGGTGGACGTCGCCGGCGACGGGTCGCTCCGACTCACGCTCGAATCCGACGAACCCGTGGTCCCCGTCGGGGAGGGGCCGGTCTCGGTCGAGACCACGGGGACCGAGATCGCGGACGGCACGGTGACGGTCTCGCTGACGGCGTCCGTACCGACGGCCGCAGAACCCGCCGCGACCGACAGCACAGGGGGGACGGACGGTGGGCGGCAATCCCCGGCCCCGGACCCGGGGACGACGGCGGCGATCGACGACGGCGGGTCCAAATCGGAGCCGGAGGTGCCGCCGTTCCGGAACCCGGAGCTGCTCGCGGACGTGTACGACCGCTGTGATACGTTCGCGGAGATGGCCGAGACGCTCGATATGGACGTCACGGCCGAGACCGTCCGCCGCTACATGATCGACTACGACATCCACCAGCCGAACAGCTACGATACGGGGGACGACGCGCCGGCAGGCGACAAGCGGGCAAGCGCCGACCGGACGGGCGAGGAACCGACCGCGGGTGCGGGCGACGGGACGGAGACCCCGGTGATCCTGGCGGACGGGGTCGGGCTTCCGGAGGACATCACCGTCGAGACGCTCATCGAGACGGTCCGTCGCTCGAACACGATCTACGAGGTGAAACAGGACATGGGGCTCGAACGCGACGACGCCCTGGAGGTCCTCCGCGAGCTCAACCTCC
Organism: Halobaculum gomorrense; assembly: GCF_900129775.1. Lineage (GTDB taxonomy): Archaea > Halobacteriota > Halobacteria > Halobacteriales > Haloferacaceae > Halobaculum > Halobaculum gomorrense. Next base: position 254,669 of record NZ_FQWV01000003.1, read on the forward strand.
TCGACATCGTGGTGGGGCGGCTCGCGACCGAGGCGGAGCGTGACATCAGCCGCGACGAGATAATCGGCCGGCTGCAGCAGCTGCCGCAGGGGTGACGAGGGCGGCGCTCCGGGATACCGTCCGGTAGCTGGAGGGATTGAGTTATACCACGGCCTACCCATAGGGTAGTCGACTGGGCAATCCATGCCACTCATCGCAGAGGTCCGGTTCGTCCACCCGGACGGCGCGCTCACGGACACCTTCCAGCGGCTCTCCGGTTGCCGGATCTCCGTCGTTCGGGAGGCCAGCACCACGCCGGAGCGGAGCATCTACGTCTTCCAGTTCGCGGGGGTCGACCCCGAGACGGCTCGCGACGCCCTCGAGACGGACCACTCGGTGGCCGCGGTCGAGCCGATGCCGGGGTTCGGCGACGAACAGCTTGTCGGCGTCGAGTTCACCGACGACACGCGCCTGCTCGCCCCGGAAGTGACCGGGCGGGACGGGTTCGTCGTCGAGGCCCGGAGTTCCGGCGACGGGGAGACGACGCGGATGTGGCACGAGCGCTGGCTCCTCCCGGACGGCGACGCGCTCCACGAGATCTGGCAGTACGCGAGCGAGGCCGGGTTCACGTTCGACATCCTCAACATCCGCCAACGGGGTCCCTCTGAGGGCGAGTACGACCGCCCGGTGTCCGTCTCCGACGAACAGCGCGAAGCGCTTGTCATCGCCTACGGTGAGGGGTACTTCGCCGAGCCGCGCGAAGTCTCGCTCGAGGAGCTTGCGACGACGCTCGAGCTCTCTCCGACGGCAGTGGCCGGGCGACTGCGGCGGGGGATGTACGCGCTGGTCGCGGCGAGCATCGGCGCGGAGGACCGGCGGTGAGCGCTCGTGCGTGGACGCGCCACACGAACCGAACCGTTAGGGCGGTGGCTGGCCAGCAGTCGAACGGAACCGGTCGACACCGGTCCGTAGGGCCCACCGAAGAGCTGAGAGGGAACCGCCAGTGATCTCGACGCAGATCTACGCCGAACACGAGAACCTCGCGCTCACGCCGACGATCAGGTCCGACGCCGACACCGAGATCTCCGTGGTCACGGACGCGAGCACCGACCCGGACAACGACGTCTACTTCTTCCAAGTCGAGACCGGCGACCTCGATCGACTCGAGACGCTGCTGGAGGCGGACCACACCGTCGCCTCGTTCTCACTGGTGTTCGAACAGCAGGAGACGGGGACGTATCGCATCGAGTACAGCGAGGAGACGGAGCTCCTCTCGCCCCCGCTCGCTGACGTCGGCGGGCTGACGATGGGTGCGTCGAGCCACCTCAACGGGTGGGTGCTCGACCTCCAGTTCAAGGATCACGACGGGCTGTACGCGCTCAACGAGTACGCCGAGGGGCGCGGGATCCACCTCGATATCATGGAGCTCAACCACGTCGACGGGTACGAGCGGGACACCGACTTCGGGCTGACCGAACCCCAGCGGGAGGCGCTGTTGGCCGCGTTCGACCGCGGCTACTTCGACGAGCCGCGGGAGAGCTCGCTCGAGGACCTGGCGGCCGTGATGGACATCTCGCCGACCGCGGTCAGCGGCCGGCTCCGACGCGGCTCGAAGCGACTCATCGAGGCGCTCCTCCTCGACGAAGAGCACTGACCGGTGGCGCCGATACCCTTTTTCCCCGGTCGGTCCTCGATACGACGATGAGTACCGGGGGAGACGAGAGCCCGATCCTCAGCTGTGACCTGCAGGGCGGAACGCTGTCGGTGTATGAGACGGAGGTGCGGATCGACCGATCTGGGGCGTCGATGTTCGAGGACAAGACGCTCCCGATGGCCGACATCCGCGATGTCGTCTACGACCCGGGGTTCCTGAGCGGCCACCTCCAGCTTGTCGAAGCCGGCGTCGAGCCCGCCGAGGGCGGCCTGTTGAGTCACCCCGTCGACGAGAACACCCTCTACTTCCCCCGGACGGGGCGGAAGTGTGCGCGGCGCGCCCGCGACGCGATCCTCGAACGGATCTGATCCCGCACCACCGCTGTAGACCTCGCACGCGCTCGAGCCGCGGGCGTGGCTGCCGCCGACGCCCTTTATTCCCCGAGGAGGGAACGTTCGGAACATGCAGTACAGCTACGACGGGACGGCGAGCACCGAACTGTTCGAGGCATACGGGGCCGACGAGGACCCGTTCCCGACGCCGTCCGGGACCACCTTCCCCCCGCGGACGAACCGGTGTGAAGAGGTGAACGTGCTCAAACGGCTGCTGTTTCCCGCCTGCTGGAACGCCGGGCCCCTGACCGAGGACCCGGCCGAGGTGCGGGCGCAGCTGAACGAGCTCGGCGGGCTGTTCGCCGCCGGGATCGAACCGTACACCGGAGCGGACCCGACGGAGATCGTCGACGGCGTCTTCGACCAGCTCCCGCGGATCCGCGACCAACTCAAGAAGGACATCACGGCCGCCTACAAGGGCGATCCCGCGGCCAAGACCTACCTCGAGATCATCCGCTCGTACCCCGGCTTCCACGCCGTGATGATCCAGCGGGTCGCACACGCCCTCTACGAGGCGGACGCGCCCGAGTACGCCCGCGAACTCACGGAGTACGCGAAGGCCGTGACGGGCATCGACATCCACCCCGGCGCGGAGCTCGGGGAGTACTGCTTCATCGATCACGGGACCGGCGTCGTCATCGGCGAGACCGCGACGGTCGGCGACTGGGTCCGGATCTATCAGGACGTCACCCTCGGCGCGCTCCACTTCGAGGAGGACGAGACCGACGGGAAGGCGCTGAAGAAGGGATACAAGCGCCACCCGGACGTCGGCGACAACGTCGTCATCGGGGCCGGAACGAAGGTACTCGGCCCGATCACGGTCGGCGATCACGTGAGCATCGGCGCGAACTCGTGGGTGACCCAGGACGTCCCCGACCACACGAGCGTCTACGTCGCCGACCACCCGAAACAGGAGCGGAAGCCGACGGACTGAGTGGGATCGTGCCGTGAGTCTCCGGGCGTGCGTGTCGTACACTCGTCACCGCCGAGTTGTTTTCTCCCTGTCGGCGGCGAGTCGACTGTCGGGTAGCCACTACACATTCGGTAATCACGGTCCGTGTAGTGATTTCAGAAAGTGCACTACAGGCCAGTATTTGTTACAGTGGAGCGTGTTTAATACGGGTATGACAGCGGGTGAAGGTTCGAGGCGACTGGAGCGCTGCTCGAACATGACGCGCCGTCATCTGTTCGGAGCTGCCGCAGCCGGAGTCATCGGGGGTCTCTCTGGCTGTGCGTCGGTCTTCACATCTCGCCCTGACATGGATCTCGTTGTCGCCAACTACCGCGACACACCTGTTGACATCGAACTCGTGGTGTTGCCCGCTGGTGCCGACGAGGAAAACCGGGCCGTCTACCAGATGCGCGTAACCCTGCCGACAATGGCGGGCGAGGAGGACATGTGGCGTGCGGATTCGTTTGCTCCCTCGAGGGAGTACGCTGTCCAGGTTTCGTTCATCGATGCCGACCGGGCAGCCCGCTACCGGTACGAACCCACATGTTCGCAGGGTGAGGTCGATGAAATCGGCGTTCGCATCGACGTCTATGATGACGACGTGCGGTTCCATCAGAGCGACTGTTCCTGATACTGCTGGTTACCGCTGTGCGAGGAAAGCGGCGTCGTACGTGTGTCTCCCCTTCTTAGCAGTGTCTTCCGGGTGAGTTGGACGACGGCCATCCAGTCCCCGACCTCGTTTCCATCGGGCACAACGACTACCGATTGACCGAGACACCCTCCGAATTGACCGCCTCGATGGGCACATCTAAACTGTGGTCGTCCCGACGCGGTCAAGTCTCGAAGCGGCGGAGTCCAATGCGCCCTCGAGCATTTCCGACCAGTCTCTCCGTTCGAATCCAACGTTATCCCACGAAAATCCTCTCTCGTCGTTGTTCGCGCTCACACTCCGCCCGTCCCTTGAGGCATTGATTTCGACCCGCTTGTTCCCGGTCAACCCCCGCGTCGAACCTGTCGTTCGGTAGACGCCCTGCTCATCCAGGAACTCGATCCGAACGTTTGCGTACCCACCTTCGAAGGCAACGATCCGGAAGGAGAAATCCCTCTCTGTGACGTTCTGCTTGAGGTCTTCGATGGCCGCATCCATCGCCGTATCGCCCGACCATCGATTCGTGCCAATCCCCTGCACCTGTCGGCCGTCGTCTGTTACCCCCGTGGCGACCGCGATATTCTTCTTCGTGATCCTCCACATCGGAGCACTGTACACCACCGAAACGTCCCGGATATCCAACCCCTGAGACATTGGCATCCCCCCCATCAACGCTACTGTGGGTAGAGCAATAGGATTTGGAGATTTCGGTGGATTTTAACTACGGAGGGACGAAACAGGAGATTCACATATCTTCCTTTACGAATGGTTGACCGAGTATCGAATACATGAAAGGAATAGACGCTTCGCGTTGAGTTCGGCGTCTGTATCCATCACGTCGGTCGCGTGGAAGAACACGAGTGGCGTTCTCCGAGACGCTCCCGGTGCGGCTACTCGTCCAGCCGGCCGTAGCGCCAGTCCTCGGTGTCGGCCGACTGGTTGAACGTGTAGACGTGGACGTTCCGGAGGCCGTACTCGGGGTCGCCGACGTACGGCGCGAGCCCGTCGATCAGCCGGTCGGGGGTGTACATCCCCCGTGAGCCGATGAGCTGTTTGACGAAGCCGAGCACCCCGGTCGTCTTCCGGAGGAACTTCACCGAGTCGCCGACGCCGACCTTCTTCGAGATGTTCAACAGTTTCTGGTATTTCATCACACCGGGGATCCCCACGTCGACCGGGAGGTCGACCCCGCGCTCGCGGATCTCCTCGATCCACGCGATCACCGCGTCGGGATCGTAGCAGAGCTGCGTGACGATGTAGGTAGCGTACGGTTCCTTCTTCTCCATTGCCTCGGCGAGCGTCTCGTCGGAGAGGAACTCGTGGCCCTCCGGGTAGCCCGTGATGCCGACGTCCTCGAACTCGTAGTCGAGGTCGTCGAGCGCCACCAGCAGTTCCTGGGCGGAGGTGAACTCGCCGGCCGGCTCCTCGCGGTCCCCGCCGGGGACGAAGATGTCGGTGACGCCGGCCTCGGTGAGCCGGCGCGCGATCTCCTCGAGGTGGTCCGTGTCCTCCACGTACCGGGCCGCGATGTGGGGGACCATCTCGTACCCCTGTTCGGCCGCCGTCTCCGTCCACTCGACGGTCGCGCCGATCCCCAGCGTCGGCGACGTGGTGACCGCGATGGTCGCGCCGTCGGGCAGCTGGTCGAGCTGCTCGGCCATGCTGTCGAACGGCATCAGTTCGAACTTCGGCTCCGCGAGCAGCTGCTGTACCCCCTCGTCGGTCGTCGGTGGTGATTCCAGTGACATTCGTTCGGTGTTCCTGTCGGCGGCCGGGTGGGTCCCCGCCGGGGCGTCGTCCCGCGGACGCGGCCCAGGCGCGGCGTTCGGGCGTCGGTTACTCCTCTGCTTCCTTGCGGGCGTTCAACTTCGCCTGCTCGCGTGCGCTCGGGTTGACGGACTCTTTGAACGGTACCTTCGCGACCGTGGCGAACGTCGGTTCGCCGGGCTCCTCGGAGTACTCGTCGGGGAGGTGGACCTGGAACTCCAGATCGGGGGCCTCGTCGTAGATCTCGTCGTTGAGCGGCGTGTCGGTGACCTCCTGGAGCTTCTCGGCCGGGACGAACCCCATGCCGATGTTGGTCTCGAGGTCCGGGTTCCACCACGGCGAGGTGAGGTAGCCGCACTCCTCGCCCGTCTCGGGGTCGGAGATGAGCCAGAAGTCCGGCGCGTAGTCGCGGATCGGCTCGCCGGCCATCTTCAGCCCGACGAGCTTGTGCTCGAACGGGTAGTTGCCGTTCTCGATCTGCTCCTTCTGCGTCTCCAGCGTCTCCTTGCCGATGTAGTCGGCGTCCTTGTCGTCCGGGACGTGGTAGCCCAGGTTCACCTGGAACGGGGAGGTCTCGTGGTCGAGGTCCTGGCCCCAGGACATGATGCCGGCGGCGATGCGGCGGTGGTGGCCCGGCGCGATCTGGCGGCCGCCGTGATCCTTGACGCTCACCAGGACGGGATCCCAGACGCGCTCGGCGTACTTCGAGGCCTCCTTGACGTAGATCTCGAAGCCCTCCTCGCCGGAGAAGCCGGTCTGGCTGATAAGCACGTCGACCCCGTCGATCTCGGCCTCCATGAGGCCGTAGTACGGGATCTCCTTGACCTCGTCGCCGACGACGTCGACCATCACATCGAGGGCTTTCGGCCCCTGAATCTGCATCGGCGCGACGTCGATCTCGTCGATCTCGACGTCGAAGTCGTTGTCGACGTTGACGCCCTGGAGCCACTGCATCAGCGTCGAGTCCGAGATGGAGAACCAGAACTCGTCCTCCTCGGGACGGAGCAACACCGGGTCGTTGAGCACGCCGCCGTCCTCGTTACAGAGGATGACGTACTTGCCGTCCATCGCGTCCATGCCCGTCACGTCACGCGTGACGACGTAGTTCGTGAGCGCTTCCGCGTCCGGCCCCTTCACGCGGATCTGCCGCTCGACGGCCACGTCCCACAGCGTCACGTCGTTGGTCAGCGCGTCGTACTCCTTCATCACGCCGCCGTCCTCGGGTTCGATGAGGCCGCGCGGGTGGTAGAGGCGGTTGTAAACGGTGGCCCGCCAGGCGCCCTCCTCGTTGAACGACTTGTGGAAGAACGGTGACTTCCGCACGCGGGTCGACACCAGCATCTCGATGCCGGGGTCGCCCGTCTGCCGCAGGTTCCTCGGGACTGTCCGGTCCGACTGGTCGACTTGTGGATGGTTCGGGTGGTCCATCGCCTGTTGTGACGGGTCGTCTGCCATCCTTTACCCGTGGAAACCGGTCCTACATAAATAACGGGGAGAAACGAGACGGATACCGGCGCGCTGACGGCCCGAGAGTGTCGAAAACGGGAGTAAGAGCCGTTTTTCGACTGCCCGCCGAGCGTGCCGGTCACGACGGCCGCGCAACTATACGTGCTAGCGCGCTGGTACGTTATGGAATCGGCGGTACGGTGGCCGCTCACGGGGCCGTCGACCCGACCATTCTTATCGGTCGCACCGGGACGGTCGGACGACGCGCTTCGGGCGCCGGACGGCGGCCACCGGGTGACACCAATGAACGACGAACACACGACGACGAGCGGACGGGTGAGAGGATCGTGACGCACGTACTGGACGGGAACGCGGTCGGCGACCGCATCCGGGACGGCCTCCGCGAGGGGATCGACGACCTGGCGGACGCGGGGGTGACGCCGGGGCTCGCGACGGTGTTGATGAGCGACGACCCCGCCAGCGAGACGTACGTCTCCATGAAGATGAAGGCCTGTGAGGAGGTCGGCATCGACAGCATCCACCGCGAGCTCGACCCCGACGCACCGGCCGAGGAGCTGTTCGGGACGGTCGAGGAGCTGAACGACGACCCCGCAGTCAACGGGATCCTCGTGCAGATGCCGGTCCCGGATCACGTCGACGACCGCGAGGTGTTGCGCAGCATCGACCCGCTGAAGGACGTGGACGGGTTCCACCCGGAGAACGTCGGGCGGCTCGTCGCCGGGAACCCGCGGTTCAAACCCTGTACACCCCACGGCGTCCAGAAGCTCCTCGACGCCGCGGACGTGGAGACGGAGGGGGCCGACGCGGTCGTCGTCGGCCGGTCGGACATCGTCGGGAAGCCGATGGCGAACCTGCTGATCCAGAAGGCGGACGGCGGCAACGCCACGACGACGGTGTGTCACTCCCGGACCGGCGACCTCGCGGCGAAGACCCGCGAGGCCGACATCGTCATCGCGGCCGCGGGCGTCCCCGAGATGATCGACGGCTCGATGCTGAAGGAGGGCGCGACGGTCATCGACGTCGGCGTGAACCGGGTCGACGCAGACACGGAGAAGGGGTACGAACTCGTCGGCGACGTCGAGTTCGAGAGCGCAGAGGAGGTCGCCGACGTGATCACGCCCGTCCCGGGCGGCGTCGGGCCGATGACGATCACGATGCTCCTGTACAACACGGTGAAAGCCGCGAGCCTGCAGCACGATCACCCGGTCGACCTCCCCTGAGGCCGGCGAGACGTCTCCGTGATGTGAGACGTCTTGTTCTCGTCGAACGTCCTGTCCGTGCGGGATGAAACCGACAGACTGCGGAGTGGTATCCGTGAAGCTTATATGGCGGTCGGAGCGAGTGGGCGACCAGTCGGGCCGTTACCACGAACCGACTACGCATGGACCGGAACACCACCGACACAGTCGAATTCGCCGACATCGAGGCCGCCCAGCGACGGCTCGACGACCCGAGGGTCGTGAAGCAGACGCCGGTCGAGCGGAGCACGTCGCTGGAGGAGATGACCGGCGCCGAGGAGATACAGCTGAAGCTCGAACACCTCCAGTGGACGGGCTCGTTCAAGACGCGGGGCGCGTACAACAAGATCAAACACTGCGTGGGCGAGGGTGGCGTCGAGCACGTCGTCGCGGCGAGCGCCGGCAACCACGCGCAGGGGGTCGCGCTCGCGGCGACGACGCTCGGCGTCGACGCGACGATCGTCATGCCGGAGAACGCCCCCCAGACGAAGGTGGACGCGACCCGCGGGTACGGCGCGACCGTCGAGCTCGTCGGGGACGACTTCCAGGCTGCGATGGAGTACGCGCAGCGACAGGCGGACGGCGACGGCGTCGAGTTCGTCCACGCCTATGATGACCCGCTGACCGTCGCGGGACAGGGGACCCTCGGGGTCGAGATGCACGACGACGTCCCCGCGGCGGACACGGTCGTCGTCCCGATCGGCGGGGGTGGGCTCATCAGCGGCATCGCGACCGCCTTCGCCGAACGCAACCCGGAGACGCGGATCGTCGGGGTCCAAGCGACGGGCGCGGCGACGGTCCCCGAGAGCCTCGAGAAGGGGATCCCGCAGACCCTCGATTCGGTCGACACGATCGCCGACGGGATCGCGACCGGCGGTATCTCCGAACTCACCCTCTCGATCATCGAGGAGCACGTCGACGAGGTCGTGACGGTGACGAACAGCGAGATCGCCGAGGCGGTGTTGCTGTTGATGGAGCGGGCGAAGCAGGTCGTCGAGGGCGCGGGGGCGGCCTCGGTCGCGGCCGTCATCGGCGACGACCTCGACGTCGAAGGGGAGGTCGTCGTCCCGCTGTTGTGCGGCGGAAACCTCGACATGACGATGCTGCGGGCGGTGCTCATCCACGCGTTGACCCAGCGCGAACAGATGCTTCGGCTCCGCGTCCACATCGACGATCGGCCGGGCCGGATGGCGGAGATCTCCTCGGTGATCGCGGAGCACGACGCGAACATCCACACCGTCCGCCACGACCGCGCCGTGGAGGACCTCGACATCGGGGAGGCGTATCTCGTCTTCGAGGTCGAGACGACCGGCTCCGGCCACGCGCGGTCGGTGATCGACGCTATTACGGACCACGGCTACCCCGTCGACGTTGTGAACCGCGTCGACGCTAGTTGAATCCGTGACCGACTCGGGGAGACGAACGACGGCTGCCACAAAGTACTTAAACACCCCAACTATTCCACCCGGGTGCTTATCCTCGAAAGCTCGTAGAACCCTATGAGGCAAAGTCACATGATAATCGGTGACAGTCGACATTGGGGGAACCGGCCACCGTGGCGCGGTGCCCGGATACTGTCACCCCACGACGGAACCGACGGCAACCGACGGACGCGAAACGCGAACGGAGGGACGAAATGATACGGAACAACGGAACCGACGACGGAGGGGTACAGTATGGCTGACGGTGAGAAAGAAACCACGGGCGAGATGTCTGACGGGTTGCAGGTGGAACTGTTCCACCCGGAATCCGACCGCGAGCCGGGGGACACCAACTACCAAGGGTACGGGTTCGACGTTCACCCAGTGGTGTTCCCGGTCGCGCTAGTCCTCATCGCGGCGTTCATCGCACTCACGATCCTCGGGCCGGAGTTCGGGCTCGACGTGGCGGCCGGCTACACCTGGCTGTTCAACTTCATCGGGAACACGTTCGGCTGGTTCTACCTGCTGGTGGTGAACATCTTCATCGTCGTGTTGCTGTACTTCGCGTTCAGCAAGTACGGGAACATCAGGATCGGCGGCGTGGAAGCCGAAAAGGAGTTCAGCGACTTCTCCTGGATGGCGATGCTGTTCAGCGCCGGCATGGGGATCGGCCTCATGTTCTTCAGCGTCCTGGAGCCGGTGTTCTACTTCACGAGCCCCCCGGGCTACTGGGGAGTTGAAGCCGGGACCGGCGCGGCCGCGACGGCGGCGATGGCCCAGACGTTCTTCCACTGGGGCTTCCACCCGTGGGCGATCTACGGGCTGGTCGGTCTGGGCCTCGCGTTCTTCTCGTTCAATCGGGGGTTACCGCTCACGTTCCGGTCGATCTTCTGGCCACTGCTCGGCGAGCGGATCTACGGCTGGGCGGGCCACATCATCGACCTCGTGACGGTGTTCGCGACGCTGTTCGGGCTCGCGACCTCGCTCGGGCTCGGCGTCGCACAGGTGAACTCCGGGATCCAGTACGTCTCGGTCGAGATCCTCGGCGTCCTGGGGAGCTTCCCGAACAACACCCTGGTCCAAGTGGTGCTCATCGCGGGCATCACCGGTATCGCGACGCTGTCGGTCGCGGCCGGGCTCGACGGCGGGGTCAAGCGGCTGAGCACGCTGAACCTCTACCTGATGTTCGTGCTGCTCGCCTTCCTCCTCCTCGTCGGGCCGACCATCTTCGTGCTCGGGGCCTGGATCGAGGGCCTCGGCGCGTACTTCGGTAACGTGGTCGAGCTCGGCTTCTTCCGCGGCGCGATGGCTGCCGGTGGCGGCACCGTCACCGCGTGGACGGTGTTCTACTGGGGCTGGTGGATCGCGTGGTCGCCGTTCGTCGGGATGTTCATCGCACGCATCTCGAAGGGGCGGACAGTCCGCGAGTTCGTCATCGGGGTGCTGTTCCTCCCGTCGCTGTTCTCGACGATCTGGCTCGCGACGTTCGGCGGCAGTGCGCTGGCCGACTCCGTCACCAGCGAGGGTGCCGGAGCGGTCGTCGGCGCGTACAACGAGATGGGGTACGCCGCTTTCGAGACGCTGGGGATGTTCGTGATGCTCGAACAGTACCCGCTCGGCGCCATCTCGGCGTCGCTCGCGACGCTGCTCGTCATCACGTTCTTCGTCACCTCCTCGGACTCGGGGTCGCTGGTCGTCGACCACCTGACCTCGGGTGGGAAGCACGACGTGCCGAAGACCCAGCGCGTCTTCTGGGCGGTCACCGAGGGTGCTGTCGCCGCCCTGCTGCTCATCGGCGGCGGGCTGACCGCGCTCCAGACGGCAGCCATCACGACGGGGTTACCGTTCGCGGTCATCCTGACGTTGATGTGTTACACCGTCTATCTCGGACTCGACAATGAGTACGAGATCCTCGAATCGGAGGCGTTTGCTGATCGCATCGAGGACATGACCGCCGCGGACGACGTGGACGTCGTCACCTCCGGAAAGGAGACCGTCACGGACATCTCCGAACGGGACGACTCCGTGAGCAGCGACTGAGCGGCCGTCGACGCGGACCTTTCTTTCGGTGACCCCACCGGCCGGCCAGCGACGCCGCTCCCGCCAGCCCGGCACCGTCACCGCCTCAGTAGTACTTCCACTCGTCGTCGCTGTCGCCGTGTCTGACCTCCCCGTCGTCGGGCTCTTCGTCGGGCCACTCCACGCCGCCGCCGCGGAGCTGCTTGTACGCGTACGTGCCGAGCGCGACGACCATGAGGACGAGCACGAGGCTCGCGGCGATCGCGGCGGCCTGGGCGACCGACTCGAGCAGTCCGCCCCCGAACTGGAGCGGTACGGGACGCATACGCATTCTAACGGCCGCTGTGGCGAAGAAGCTTGCCGCCGACTCAGCCGACGGTTCGATCAGTTACCTCCCGGTCAGCGTGAATCCACCGTCGCGTGAGCCCGCCGAGTCCGACCGCGGCGAGTACGAGCCAGACGCCGGCGGCCGGGAGCGGCGGCAGCACGAGCCACGGGAGGGCGCCGAGAACCGCCCCGACCACCGCGCCGACCCACGGGCGACGCGCCCCCTCGACGCCGGTGAGCCACGTTCCGACGACGACGTAGCCGAGCGCCGCCACGAGGAGCACCGCCACGAGGAGCGCCGCGACGGCGAGCCACGCGATCACCCCGATACGCACGCGGGCGGCCAGCAGGGCGGCGTACACCCCGATGAACGCGACCAGCCCGAACGCGACCAGCCCGTAGCCGACCACGAGAAGGGATTCCTCGACGGCGAGATCGACTCCCCGGTCGACGATGGCTGGCCGCCAGGCGACGAACGCGGTCCCGCCGAGCAAGACCGCCACGAACGAGACGACGGCCCTGACGATCCCGGGCCCGTCGGCGACGATCGAGGGGTCGACGGCCGCAGGGCCGAACGGAGTCATACCCCACACGTGGGCGAAGCGCCGTGAAAAGGTGTCGGGTGTGGCCACCCGCCGCGACCGGACACCGCCTCGTTCGCGTCGCTGTCGTGTGTGACGCGGACGATACGGCGAGCCACTTATCCTTCCGGCTCCCCTATCTTACCACGTCGTGTCAAGCGCCTTGCGGGCCCTGTTCCGGACGCTGAAAACCGCCGGGCAGCGGGTCGCGAAACCGCTCCAGCGCGGGGACGGCCCGAACAAGTTCGACCTCTCCTCGGTCGATACGGCGACGACGACGTACGAGGGGGACGACGGGTGGGCGAAGCGACCGCCGGCGACGCTTGAGTGTCCCCGATGCGGGAGCGACATCCTCCAGCACAACGCACGCGACAGCATCGACTGTCCGCGCTGCGTCGCGGAGTTCGAATACGAGGAGTTCACCGACCTGGAGCTGCTTCACCTCACCTGTCCGATCTGTGGCAGCCGGATGCTCCACGGCCAGCGGCATCCCGAGCAGTTCGACATTCCGGAGTGGGCCACCTGTAACGCCTGCCGGTATCACTGGGAGTTCAAACACTCCTACGTCGGCGACAGGTAGCCGCTACGCGGGGGAACTATACGTGGGGGCCACGCCTCTCCGGGGTGATGGCCGAGATCCTCCCTGCGGTGCTCGTGGTCGTTGCGATCGGACTGTTCGCGCTCGCGCTGTGGCTGATGACTGCGGGCCGGTTCGGGTTCGCTGGTGCCGCGTTCCTCTGTGCGAGCATCGCCATCTACGTCCGGGAAACCCTCGCTCAGGAGGGGTGATCCGGCGACCTAGTCGTCGACCTGCATCCGGTGGGTGATGACGGGAACCGTCGACGTGCGGACGACCTTGTCGGTCGTTCCGCCGAGGATCCCCCCGAGTTTCCCCCGGTAGGCGGACCCCATGACGATGGCGTCCATCCCCGAACCTTCCGCGTAGTCGACGATCTCCTCGGAGATCGTGCCGGTGCGGAACGCCGTCTCACAGTCGACCCCCCGTTCGGTGGCGTACTCGCAGATGTTCCCGAGCACCTCCTCGCCGTACTCCCGGTACTCCTCGCGCATCTCCTCCTCGTCGTCGCGCAGTGCCAGCGCCCGGGGCGCCCCCGGAAGATCGATGACGTACAGCGCGTGTACCGACGCGCCCAGCGCGGCCGCGAGTTCGATACCGTGTTTAGCCCCCTTCTGCGCTTCGTCCGTCCCGTCGTACGGGATCAGTATGCTCTCGTACATTTCCCTCGCCTCAACTGGAGTTTTCGAATCAGGAAGAAATAGCTTCCGGCGACGACGGTGGATCGGGACGGAGGCGCCGGTTGAGCCGCCTCAGGTGCGTTCGCAGGCTCGAAGCACGACATATAATTTTCTTTATGTGATTGCCTGTAGCCGCGGTCCTGTCCGCTGACCGTCCTCGTGTGACCGGCGCGATCAGTCCTCCTTCGACGGGTCGACGTCGTGGTGGCCGTGGATCGTGGGCAGTTTGTTCCAGAGCCGCACGACCGGCGAGGTGTGACCACCCTCCTCCCGCCGGAACGTGAGCGTGAGCCCGGCGAGTGCGACCACCGACAGCACGGCGAACGGGCCGCCGGTGAGCACCGCCATCGCCTGCAGCGTCTCCCCGCCGCCCAGCAGAAGCACCGAGACGGCCACCACGCCCTGGAACCCACCCCAGAAGGCGATGCTGCCGGGGGTCGGAGCGAGCCCCCGTTCCGAGGAGAGCACGGCGACGACCAGCGTCGAGGTGTCCGCCGAGCTCGTGATGAAGACGACGATCAACGCGAGGAAAGCGAACACGAGCAGTTCGCCGAGCGGAAGCGCGGCGAGCACGGGGAAGCCGGCGACGGCCTCTGCACCCTCGCTGGCGGCCATCCGTCCGAGCACGTCCACCGCCCCGCGCCGCTGGACGAACAGCGAGGTGCCACCCATCAGGAGGAACCAGCCCATCGTCGCGGCCGCCGTCGCGACGACACCGGTGAACACGACCGTCCTGATCTTCATTCCCCGCGATAGCGCGGCGAGGAAGAGGCCGGCGAAGGGGGCCCACGAGAACCACCACGACCAGTTCCACACGGTCCAGGAAGCGACCCACTCATCCCCGAGAAAGAGGCTCATGGGGACGAAGTTCCCGAGGTACGAGCCCAGCGCGGCCGTCCCCTGAGCGGCGACGAACGACCGGGGGCCGACCGCGAGGAGGAGGAGCCCGAACAGCCCGAACAGCGCGACGTTGAGGCCGGCGATCCGGCGGATGCCGCGGTTGACGCCGGTCGTCGCCGAGAGCACGTAGATCAGCGTGAGCCCCCCGACGAACAGCAGCGGCCCGGAGCTCCCGGTTTCGACCCCCCACGTGAAACCGACGCCCGTGAGGAACTGCTGGCCGACCAGCGCGACGGAGGTGGCGATCCCGCCGATGGTGGCGAAGACCGCCAGCGTGTCCACGAGCCGGGCGGCGGGGGAGTCGAGCCCGTCCACGCCCAGGAACGGCGCCAGAATCGTCGAGACGCGCAGCGGGGCCCCCCGCTGGAAGACGAAGTAGGCGATGGGAACGCCGATGACGGCGTAGGCGCTCCACGCGGAGACCCCCCAGTGGAACAGCGCGTACGTCAGCGCCGGCCCGACCGCCCCCGCGGATTCGTGCGTCGCGCCGAAGTACGGGGGTGGCGTCCCGTAGTGGAACAGTGCCTCCGCGGGCCCCCAGAAGACGATGCCGGCGGCGATACCGGCGGTGAAGACCAGCGTGAAATAGGTCGGGTAGGTGTAGGCCGGCTCGGCGTCGGGCCCGCCCAACCTGATCTCCCCCCACGGGCCGACGAGCAGGACGGCACAGTAACAGACGGCGAGTAGCATCGCCCCGAGGAACAGCGGCCCGGTGTCCCGCAGGAGGACGTCGCGGACGGCGTTGACCGCGCCGACGGTCGCCGACGGGGCGACGAACTGGAGCGCGAAGAACAGCGTGAACGTCGCCACCGGAACCCCGAGGATGACCGGATCGTGGCGGGCGAGGAACTCGCCGACGGCCTCGCGCAGCGTCGCCCGGCGGACGCGCAACAGGTAGGCCGCCGCGTTCGACTCCTCCTCGGTCCCGCCTGGGAGCACGGCGAGGTAACCGAGCCCGGAACCGAAGAACAGCAGCGAGATCACGAGCCACCCCCGGCCGTCCACCGTCGACCCGACGAACGACGGGAAAAAGAAGCCGGCCGCGACCACCGCGCCCGAAAGGGCACACGTCGGCGCGAGGAGCTGCCGAAGGGTCCGTTCGGCCCCGCCGGTGCCGGTACTCATCGTTCGCTACTCGGTACCGAGGGGCAAAGGCGTACCGCCGATGAGGGTCACAGCTCAGGTCGCGTCGTCGTCCTGATCGTCCCCGTCGAACAGCGCCGACGCGCCGAGGACGGTTCGCCCGAGGAGCCGCCCGCCGATCCGGGTCGGGCTGATGACCTCGTCGGCGCCGACGTGACGGAGCTTGTCCGCCTGCTGGCGGTCGCTCGCGGCGGTGACGATCCGGATGTCCGGGTTCGCCTTCCGAGCGGTGACGACGGCCAGCACGGCTTCCGAGTCGTCGGTCAGCGCGACGACGACACCCCGTGCCGTGCCGACGTTCGCGTCGTGTAACGCCGCGTCGTCCGTCGGGTCCGCGGTCAGGACGTTCACCCCCTCGGCTTCGAGGTGGCTCGCGGCGTCGCCGTCGTCGGTGATGACGGCCACGTCCGTCCCGTCGCCCAGTTCCTCGAGGAGCGGTTCCGTCAGGTCGTTGTAGCCGAGCACCAGCACGTGGTCCTCGAGCAGTGTGAGTTCCGATGCGCTCATGTTTCCGAATGCGGCCGCCATCCGCGACTCGATCGCCGGCGCGACGAGCGAACTCACCGCAATGGTGAACGCGCCCGTGCCGAAGAGGATCACCGAGAGGGAGAACCACTTGGCCCTGGCTGACAGGGGCGTGATGTCGCCGTAGCCGACCGTCCCGATGGTGACGATCACGTAGTACACCGCGTCGCTCCACGACGAGAGGTTCGTGAACTCCGATTGGAGCCCGTAGCTGCCGACGCTGCCGTAGACGACGACGCCGAGGACCGCGGCCAGCGCGGCGATCTGCAGCGAGGAGAGGTCGAGCGACTCGTCGAACCGCTCCCGGTTCCACACCAACAGCGGGAGCGCGAGGCCGACCGTGGCGAGCAGCGGCACGTCGGTCGGCTGGAGCGTCACCAGCGGCAAGACGCCGACCGCCGGCAACACGGCGAGCGCGGCGTACCACGCCAGCGCCTTCCCGCGGTTCAACCCGAGCGTGATCGGCCCGAGCGCGAACGCACAGAGCACCCCAGCGAACTGAGCGTAGGTCCCGGCCGCGGGCACGACCGCCGCGAGCGGTCCGTCGAGCGGAACGCTCGGCTGGCTGAGGTTCGAGAGCCCGGCGACGAACGCCAGCACGGTCGCGACGCCGGTGGCGAGGACGGCGGGCTTCGCGCCGGAGACCCGCCGCCAGTCGACGAGGCGAACCCGGTCGGCGTCGTAGAACAGTCGCTCGAGGGCCGAATCCGGCAGCTCCTCCGGCGGCTCCCCGGCCATGCTGTCCCTTCTCGGGAGTCGGGGCATAAAACTTCCACCGCGGGGGGACCCCCGGGGTCGAGACGCGACCACATCGTATAATCTGTCTTATATTTCGTGTTTGCCCCGATCTCGCCGGTCGCTGTCGGTACGTATATTCCGCTCCCGACGGACAGGCCGACCGTGAAACGGATCATCAGTACCGACGACGCCCCCGCGGCCGTCGGCGCGTATAGTCAGGCGACGACGAACGGCGACCTCCTCTTCACCGCCGGCCAGCTCCCGCTCACGACCGACGGCGAGCTGCTCGACGACGAGTCGGTCGCCGTCCAGACCGAACAGTGTCTCGACAACGTGGCCGCCATCCTCGAATCCGAGGGGCTCGACCTCGGCGATGCACTGAAACTGACCATCTTCCTCGACGACATCGAGGACTTCGACGAGATGAACGAGACGTACGGCGGCTACTTCGACGACGAGCCGCCGGCGCGCAGCGCCGTCGAGGTCGGGAACGTTCCGAAGGGCGCCGCCCTGGAGATCGAGGCCATCGCCGACGCATCCTGACGCCCTCGGCGACTTTCGTATCAATAAGCATCGGTCACGCAGTCGCGGCGATCCCGGACGGGTCGGCGCGGACGACCGCGGTCAGTCGTCCGCCGGCGTGTCGTCCGTCGACGCCTCGTCCGCGGGGTCGATGTCGACCTCGATCTCCGCGGCTGCGGCCTTGTACTCGGGGATCTTCGCGCGCTCGTCGAGCACGTCGTTCGTCAGCCGGTTGGCCGAGGCGGCGGCGAAGTGCGGCGTCGTCCAGATGGACCCCTCCTTGATCGCCTCCGTCACCTGTACCTTCACCTCGATCTCGCCGCGTCGCGACCGGAGTTTCACCGTGTCACCGTCCTCGATGCCGTACCGGTCGGCGTCGTTCGGGTGGATGTCGACGAAGTTCTCCGGGTGCTGGCGCTTCAGCGTGGGGGAACGTCTGCTCATCGTCCCCGTGTTGTAGTGCTCCTCGAGCCGGCCGGTCGTGAGGATGAGCGGATACTCCTCGTCCGGGACTTCCGCCGGCGACTGATGGCGGACGCCCTCGATCTGGCCGTAGCCGCTGTCCGTCGTGAAGCCGTCCTCGTAGAGGAACGAGTCGCCCTCGTCGCCCGGCTCCTTGCACGGCCAGTGGATCCCCGTCTCACCCAGCGCGTCGTAGGTCATGCCGTGGTAGTCGGGACACACCTGTCGGAGTTCCTCGAAGACGTCCTCCGGGCCGTCGAAGTCGAATCCCTCCCCGAACAGTCGGGTGCCGACCTCACAGAGGATGTCGAGGTCGTGTTTCGTGGTCTCGTGGACCTTCCCGGCGCCGCGCATCCGCTGGACCCGCCGGTCGGTGTTGGTGACCGTCCCGCCGCGCTCTGCCCACGTCGTCGCCGGCAGGATCACGTCGGCGTACTTGGCGGTCTCGGTCATGAAGATGTCCTGGACACAGAGGAACTCGAGGTCCTTGATGCGCTCCTCGACGCGGTTGCCGTCCGGCTCCGACATCACGGGGTTCTCGCCCATGATGTAGAGCCCGTGGACGGTGTCGCCGGCGGCGTGTGAGATCTCGACGTTCGTCAACCCCGGCTCCGGCGGGATCTCGAACCCCCAGACGTCCTCGACCGATTCGCGGGCCTCGTCGTCGTCGACGAGCTGGTAGCCGGGAAGGACGTTCGGCATCGCGCCGACGTCACAGGCTCCCTGGACGTTGTTCTGGCCGCGCAGCGGGTTGACACCGGTCCCCGGTCGGCCGAGGTTGCCCGTGATCAGCGCGAGGTTGATCTCGTTTTGCACGTTGTCGACGCCGCAGGTGTGCTGGCTCATCCCCATCCCGGTGAAGATGGCGGAGTTGTTCGCCATGGCGTACTTCTCGGCGGCGCGTTCGATGTCCTCGAGGGGGACGCCGCACTGCTCTGCAGCCTCCGCCTTGACGAAGTCCGAGAGCGTCTCCTTCAGGTGGTCGAATCCCTGCGTCCGCTCCTCGATGAACGCCTCGTCGATCCACCCCTCATCGGGGTTCTCCTCGTGCTTCTCGAGGATGGTCTTGATGACGACGTTGAGCAGCGGGATGTCCGTCCCCGGCTCGTTCTGGAGGTGCATGTGTCGCTCCGTCCCCTCGATGTCGAACGAGCGCGTGGTCTTGTTCGCGTGCGGGTCGACCTGGATGACCGTCGCCCCCTCGAGGACGGCCTGCCGGAAGTACTGGCTGTTGGCGATCGGGTGTTGCTCGCCCGGGTTCGCCCCCTGGATCCAGAACACGTCGGCCTTCTCCTCGAGGTCCGCCATGCTGTTGGTCATCGCCCCGGCGCCGAGGCTCGTCCGCAGCGCCCACACCGTCGACGCGTGACACATCCGCGTGCAGTTGTCGATTTGATTGGTGCCGTAGCGGCGGGCGAGCTTCTGGAGGAGGTAGTTCTCCTCGTTCATCGTCTTCGAGGAACTGAAGAAGCCCATCCCGTCCGGGCCGTAGTCGTCGTGGATGCGCTCCATCTCCTCGACGATGTACGAGTACGCCTCGTCCCAGGACGCTTCACGGAACTCCCCGTCCTCCTTGATGAGCGGGTCGGTCAGTCGGTCCTCGTGTTCAACGACCTCCGTGGCGGCACCGCCTTTGATGCAGATGCTCCCTTCGTTGACCGGCGCGTCGGCCCACGGCATGAATCGCATGTCGCCGGGCCGTACTTTGATGCCACAGCCGACACCGCAGTACGGACAGATCGTCTTGATCGGTTCGTTATTTTCTGTTGACATTATTGGTGAACCCCGGGCTTGCTGCCCACCTCTCGGAGTCTTACCTCTGATATGACCGCCCCACTTGTATGAAGCTTTCCGCGACCACCCGTTCAGTCGCCAGCGTACCGCGCTCAGCCCGGCTCGGGGAAACGTTGACCCCGGTCGTCCTCGAAGCGACGTGATATGGAACTCACGCGCTCGCTCGTCGAGCGGAATGCCCGGGAATACGCCGAGCTCGAGCCGCTAGCCACCGTCGAGGCGGAACACGTCGAGCTGCTCCCGGGGACGTTCGAAAGCGGCGAGTTCGGCCGTCGCGACGCCCAATGGGTCGTTCAGTGGTACTTCAGGCGGTTCCTCGGTGCGTACCCCGACAAGGAGCGTCGAGCGACCGAAGAGGCGTTCCGCGACAACGAGTTCACGACGGTGCGAGACGCGCTGACAACGGTCCGCTCGTCGGGGGGAACGGCCGAGAAACTCGACCGTCTGACGACGCTCGACGGGGTGGACGTCCCGGTCGCCTCGGCGTTCCTCCTATTCATATTTCCGTCTCGATACGTCGTGCTTGGCGAGCGGGAGTGGACGGTCCTGCACGCGGCCGGCGAACTCGACGCGCCCTACCCTGAGGTCCCGTCGATCGACGACTACCAGACGTACGACGCACGCTGTCGGGAGCTCCGCGAGCGGTTCGACGTGGACGCGTGGACCCTCTACCGGGCGCTGTGGCGACTCGGCGCCGACCGCGAGGATTGATCCCGGGCCGCCCGAAGGTTCTTTCGCGTGCTGTGCCTCGTGGGGAGCGATGGGAGACGCCCTCCAACGAACCCCACCCGCTCGACCGCCGGCAGCGACGACCCCGAGGTGACCGCCGGTGCGAGCGCTCGAGTCCCGGCTACCGGACGCGGTGCCGGCCAGCCTGCTGCTCGTCGTCGAGATCGCCCTGCTCGTCAACCCCGCCGTCCCCGGCGTTCACGTCGGCGAGGGCGAGGTCACCAGATACGAGGCGGCGCGCGTGAGCTACGACGACGCCGACGGGCTCCGGATCGTCGACGTGTCGAGCGGCGAGCCGCGCGAGCTCGTCGACGTCGACGACGACATCGGGTGTGAGGAGCTGGGTGGGCGCGTCTGCCAGTTCGAGCGTGCGGTGCTCGACGGAACCGACATCGGGGGGCCCGACCCCTTCCTGACCGAGGCGCAGTACACGTACGTCTACTTCAACGACACGCTCTACGGGCAGACGGCCACCGACGGGCCGAACGGGACGACCGCAGCGCTCGAACCGGTGACCGACGACGACCCGCTCGGCCGCATCGCCCTGACGGGTGACTACTCCCCGTCCGTCCGTCGCGCCATCGACGGCGAGACGGTGCTCGTCTACGGCGAGCTGTCGGTCGAGAACCAGCTGATCGAGCACGAGGGCGCGTACTACACGGTCCTGCCGACCGCCGGCAAGCGGTACGGTGGCGGCGGGAGCTTCTGTGCGTCGAGCGGCGAGGGGTTCTGCGAGGCCGCCGACGCCAAGCGGACGACCGACACCCTGCTCACCCTCGGCTCGCGGCTGCTGGGCGGGCTGCTGCTGCTCGCGGGATACACGCGCCGTGGACCGGACTGACGCGCCCTTGGTCAGTCGGGGAACGCGACCGTCGAGAACAGCCCCTCGGGATCCCACCGGCGCTTCACCGCCGCGAGCCGGTCGTAGTTCCCGCCGTAGGCTGCTCGGCGCCGTGTATCGCCCTCGTCGGCGGTGAGGAAGTTCGCGGCCGCCGCCCCGGTCGTGTACGGCGCCAGCGCCTCGTAGCCGGTCTCGACCCACTCGACGTGAGCCGCGTCGGCGGCCGGGTCCTCCCACCGGGCTTCGAGGAGCAGGTGGTGGGCCGCGTCGCGGTGCGGGTAGGCGGTCTCGTCCGGGGGTGGCGCCGTCTCCGCGCCGCCGCGCGGCGAGACGAACAGCGTCGCCTCCCCGTCGGGCACGTCGGTTGCGTACTCGACCGCCGTCTCGATGGCTGGCTCGGGGAGCGCGTCGAGATACTGGCTCCGCAGGTGCGTTCGCTTTGCCCCGCCGCTGTCGCCCGCTCGCTGGAACGTCTCGTAGGCTCGCCCCTGGAGCGTGTCCGCGAGCGGGTCGCCGAAGGTACGGAGCGGCGCGAGCACCTCCCGTCCCTCGGCGGGCGGGCCGGCGTGGAAGGCGATCAAGATGGCGACACGGGTCCCGTGTGCGTGTTCGGGGAACGTCGGCGAGGCCGGCAGCTCCATCACGCCGAACAGCAGCCTGACCTCCGGCGGCGCGTCCGCGGTGAACGACGCGTAGCGGCGTAGCAACGCCGGGGCGTCCTCCAGCCGGTGGACGAGCGAGCCGGCGAACACCTCCCCGATCTCGTGGAGGTCGAACTCGAAGCTCGTCACGACGCCGAAAGCCCCGCCGCCGCCCCGCAGCGCCCAGAACAGCTCCGGGTTCTCGGTCGCGCTCGCCCGGACTAGCTCCCCGTCGGCGGTGACGAGATCTACCGAGCGGAGGTTGTCGCTGGTGAGCCCGTGTTTCCGCGAGAGCCACCCCACACCGCCGCCGAGCGTCAGCCCGGCGACCCCGATGTTCGGGTCCTGTCCGCCCGGCACGGCGAGATCGAACGCCGTCGTCTCGTGGTCGACGTCGCCCCACGTCGCCCCGGGTCCGACCCGCGCCGTCCGCGCCTCGGGGTCGACCCGGATGCCGTCCATGGCGCCGAGGTCGAGCGTCAGCCCACCGTCGGTGAGCGCGCTCCCGGAGACGTGGTGGCCGCCGCCCTTGACCGAGAGGTCGAGACCGTGTTCGCGGGCGGCGTTCACCCCCGCCACGACGTCGGCGACGCCGCGACAGCTAAGGATCGCTGCCGGCTCGCGGTCGATCCGCGCGTTCCAGATCGTCCGGGCCGACTCGTAGTCGGGGCTGCCGGGTTCGAGCACGGTGCCGCGCGTCCGCTCGGCGAGCGAGGCGGCGAAATCGGGGACCTCGGTCGGGTCGGTCACGGGAGCCGGCCCGTCGATCGGTGTCGTTCGGTCATCGTGTCGACGGCGGGTGCAGCGGGGCCCTCAGAACAGCCCGCTGATGTTCTCGTCGGCGTCGATGTCCATGCCGGCGGCGGCCGGCTCCTCCGGCAGGCCGGGCAGCGTCAACACGTCGCCGGTAAGCACGACGAGGAAGCCCGCGCCGGCCGACGGGTACACCTCGGTCACCTCGAGCGTCCACCCCTCGGGGGCACCCTTCTTGCTGGCGTCGTCGCTGAACGAGTGGAACGTCTTCGACATGCAGACTGGAACGTCATCGAAGTCGAGGTCGGTCAGCCGCTCGATGTCGTCCTCGGCGGAGCCGTGGTACTCGACGCCCTCGGCGCCGTAGATCTCGGTGGCGACGGTCTCGATCTTCTCCTTGATCGAGGCGTCGACGTCGTACAGCGGGGCGAAGTCGGAGTCCGCCTCGATCGCGTCGGTGAGCTTCTCGGCGAGCTCGACGCCCCCTTCGCCGCCGTCGCTGAACACGTTCGACTCCGCGGCCGCGACGCCCAGCTCGTCCTCGCAGTGGTCGATGACGGTCTGGACTTCCTCGTCGGAGTCCTCGGGGAACCGGTTGATCGCGACGACGACCTCGACCCCGAACTTCCGGAGGTTCGAGACGTGCCTGTCGAGGTTCTCGAAGCCGCGTTCCAGCGCCTCGACGTTCTCGGATTCGAGCTCGTCAACGTCCGGCGGCCACATGTCGTAGCCGTGGTACTTCAGCGCGCGGACCGACGCGACGAGCGTCACCGCATCCGGCTCCATGTCGCCGAACCGGCAGACGATGTTCATGAACTTCTCCGCGCCGAGATCGGAGCCGAAGCCCGCCTCCGTGACGAGCACGTCGGCGAGGCTCGAGGCCACGTCGTCGGCGATCAGCGAGTTCGTCCCGTGGGCGATGTTGGCGAACGGGCCGCCGTGGACGAACGCGGGCGTCCCCTCGATGGTCTGGACCACGTTCGGCTTCAGCGCGTCCTTCAGCAGGATGGTGACCGCGCCGGTCGCGTCGATGTCGTCGACGGTGACCACGTCCCCGTCGCGGTCGTAGGCGACGATGATGCGGCCGATCCGCTCCTTGAGGTCCTGGATGCTGTCGGCGAGACACAGCACGGCCATGAGCTCGGACGCAGCGGTGAGGATGAACCCGTCCTCGCGGGGGACGCCCGTCACGTCGCCGCCGAGCCCGATGACGATCTCGCGGAGCACGCGATCGTTCATGTCGATGGCACGCGGCCAGTTCACCCAGTTGACCGCGATATCGAGTTCGTTGTGCTGTTTGATGTGGTTGTCCAGCATCGTCGAGATGAGGTTGTGCGCCGACGTGAGCGCGTGCAGGTCGCCGGTGAAGTGGAGGTTGATGTCCTCCATCGGGAGCACCTGCGAGTAGCCGCCGCCCGCGGCGCCGCCCTTCACGCCGAACACGGGGCCGAGCGAGGGTTCACGGATGGCGATGAGCGCGTCCTGGCCGATCCGGTTGAACGCCTGCCCGAGGCCGACGGTGGTCACCGTCTTCCCCTCGCCGAGGGGCGTCGGTGTCATCCCGGTGACGAGGACGAGGTCGCTGTCGGCGTCCGACTCCTCGGTGATCCGCTCGATGGCGTCGAGTTTCACCTTCGCCTTCTCCTCGCCGTGGAGCTCGAGGTCGTCGCGGGCGAGCCCGAACGGCTCGACCACGTCGGCGATGTGCTCCGTCTGTACTGATTGTGCGATCTCGTAGTCGGTCGGGAACCCTCCGTCGTCTGGTGACATTCTACAGGGAAGATTCGGAGCCTCCGTATGAATGTTCGCGTAGATATAACTGGATGGAGATGTCGAGTTTCGCGGCGCACGCCCAACGGGTCGTGTCTCGCGGCGCGTGCCGGCTCCTAGGTGTGGCGCTCGACGTAGGCGGCCAGATCCCGTTCGATGTCGGCGTCCATGGGGGGTCGCTCGTACGCCGCGAGACGCGCCTCGACCCGCTCGTGGGCGAGTTCCATCGCCGACTTCCCGCCGCTGGCCGACCAGTCGCCGTGCGTTCGCTTGTCGACGAACGCGGGCGAGAAGAACGCCGACTCGTCGGGCGCCCCCTCGTCGAGGAAGTGGCCGGCGGGGTCCGTCGCGGCCATCGCGTCGAGCGCGAACGTCCCCTCGTCGATCCGATAGCCGGCCCGGAACCGATCGAGATACCGGATTGCGTCACAGTCCAGCACGAACTTCTCCGGGGAGACCGTCGAGTACGACTCCATCACCCCGACGGCGTTGAGCACGTAATCGATGCCGCTGAAGGCCGTCACCGTCTGGAGCAGCATCGACTCGAACCCGCCGTGGTAGTCGACGGCCTTCGCGTCGGAGAGCCCGCCGCCGCCCCGCGACGGGAGCCCGTAGTATCGCCCCATGCGGGCCGCGAAGGAGACGAACAGCGCCGACTCCGGGCTCCCGATCGACAGCGACCCGTGGCGCGGGTCGATGTTCGAGGAGGGGACGCCGTAGACGACCGGTGTCCCGGGGTTGACGAGCTGTGTCAGCGTGATCGCCACGAGGTTCTCCGCGTTCGCCTGCGCCATCGCCGCGGGGAGCGACGCCGGGCCGGACGCCCCGGCCATCGTGAACGAGGAGACGATCGGCGGCTGCCCGTGTTCGGCGTACGTCATCAGGCCGCCGAGATGTGCCTCGTCGATGCTGCGCGGGGGCGTCGTGTTGACGAGCCCCGCGACGTACGGCTTGCTGAGGTCCGGGTCGTCGACCGCTATCGCGACCAGCTCCAGACAGTCGCGGGCCCGGTCGGCCCCGTACGTCGACCCCATGACCGGCTTGTCGGTGTGGGTGAGCGCCCGCCACAACATCTCGTAGTGACCCGTGCCCGGCGGCACGTCGTCGAGTTCACACAGTCGGTAGCCCGTACAGGAGATCACGTCCTCGGTCTGGGCGAGCTTCAACAGCGTCTCGTAGTCGTCGCGCGTCCCCCGTCGACGCTCCGCCCCGTAGCGAACCACGTTCGCCGGGCCGTGGCCGGGCGCGCGGACCGGCTCGCCGTCGCCGCCGACGGTCACGTCGTTGTCGGGGTTGCGCGCGTGAAGCGTGAACTCCGCGGGGGCCGACGCGACGCACTCCTCGACGAGGTCCCGGGGGACCCGGACGAGGTCCCCGTCGACGGTCGCGCCGTTGGCGTCGAGCAGCGCTCGAGCACGGTCGTGGTTCAGCTGGACGCCGAGCTCCTCGACGATCCGCATCGACGCCTCGTGGACCGCGGCGGCCCCGTCGGCGTCCAGCCGCTCGAGGGATGGGAAGTCCAGCGTTCCCCGGTCGTCGGTCACGACCGTCGTATCCGGGTCGACGGTTAATGCGTTGTGCCTCCCCTCGACATGCAAGCGACGCGACCGGTCGAGGTTCGGCGCGGCTGGCCTACCGTTTTATTCCATTACCGGGGAACCACGTCCGACATGGAGTATCACGAAGCGGTGAACGACCTCGAGCGGCTCCGGCGGCTGCGCCCGAAACTCGGGACGGAGACGACCGCCGCCCTCCTCGAGACGGTTGGTGACCCTCACGAGGGGATGGCCACCGTCCAGGTCGCGGGGTCGAACGGGAAGGGGAGCACCGCCCGGACCCTCGAGCGCGTGCTGCGGGAGGCCGGCGTCGACGTGGGGCTGTACACCTCGCCGGACCTGAACGACCTCCGCGAGCGGATCCGCGTCGGCGGGCAGAAGATCCCGAAACGGACGGTCGCCAGGTTCGTCGACGTGGTGTGGCCCTCGATCGTCGACCGCGCGGTCGACGGGGACGAACCGACGTTCTTCGAGGCGTTCACCGTGCTCGCGCTCTGGCACTTCGACCGTGAGGACGTGGACGTGGCGATCCTCGAGGTCGGGATCGGCGGCCGCTACGACGCGACGAGCGTCGTCGACCCCGTCGCCAGCGCCGTCACGAGCGTCAGCCTCGAACACACGGACATCATCGGGTCCACCGTCGAAGAGATCGCCCGCGACAAAGCGCAGGTCGCGCCGGCGGACGGTCCGCTCGTGACCGGCGCGACCGGGGCGGCGCTGGACGCGATCCGCGGGGAGACGGCAGTCGTCACGGTCGGCGGCGAGGACGCGGACGTGACCGCCACCGAGACGCCGAACGACCCGCCGACGACCGCGACCGTCTCCGTGGCCGGCCCGGACTGGGCGGTGGCGGCGGAGACGACTCTCCTCGGGGCCCACCAGGCGACCAACGCGGGGGTCGCCGCCACGCTCGCCCGACAGCTCGACGCCCGAACCGAGTTCGAGGTGTCCGACGAGGCGATCGCCGCCGGGATCAGGAACGTCACCGCCCCCGGGCGGTTCGAGCTCATGGAGACGGCGCCGCTCGTCGTGCTCGACGGGGCGCACAACCCGGGGGCCTGTGAGACGCTCGCCGCGACGCTCGACCGCTTCGCGTACGACGACTGCCATCTCGTCTTCGGGGCGATGCGCGACAAGGACCACGCGGCGATGTGCGAAGCGCTCCCGGCGGCCGATGCAGCCTATCTCGCGGAGCCGGAGACCGACCGGGCGCGGCGGACGGACGCGCTCGCGGCCGTTTTCGAGCGGGCGACTGGAACCACTCCCGAGACGTTCGGCTCGGTCGCCGGGGCGCTCGACCGGGCGCTGCGCGCCGCGGACCCCGGCGACTGCGTGCTCGCCACGGGGTCGCTGTACGTCGTCGCGGAGGCGCGGGACCGCTGGACGCGGATCCCCCGGACGTTCCAGCCCTCGACGCCGCGGGCGGCGCGGGCCGTGATGGAGCGGGCCGACGCGTCCCGGCGGACCCGGCGGGAGCGCGCCGACGAGACGGTGGGGCGGACGGTGCGGTTCCACGCCCGCCGCGGGATGGCCGACCGGCTCGCCACGGAGTTGCGGTCGCTCGGCGGGACCGCGGCCGTCTCGGCGATCACCGACGCCGACCAGCACGTCGAGGCCGTCCTCTCGGGGACCCACGCCGAGCTCAAGCGGCTCGTGGGACGGGTCCGGGGGTGGGAGGGCCGCAGCAGCGTCGTCGCGGCGTTGACCGACGCGCTCGACATCGGCGTCGACGCCGGCGGCGACCACCCGTGGGCGAACGGCACCGCGGTCATGGGGATCCTCAACGCGACGCCGGACTCCTTTCACGACGGCGGCGAGTACGACACCGTCGAGCGGGCGGTCGCGCGGGCCGAGACGATGGTCGCCGAGGGCGCCGACATCGTCGACGTGGGCGGCGAGTCGACCCGACCGGGCGCCGACCCGGTTCCCGTCGAGACGGAGATCGACCGCGTCGTGCCCGTCATCGAGGCGGTCGCGGGGCTGGACGCGCAGGTCTCCGTCGACACGCGCAAACCCCCGGTTGCGCGGGCGGCGCTCGAGGCCGGCGCGGACATCGTCAACGACGTGACCGGGCTCTCCGACGCGGCGATGCGCCGGACCGTCGCCGAGTACGACGTGCCGGCGGTGTGTATGCACAGCCTCGCCGCGCCGGTGGACCCGAACCGGTCGTACGCCTACGACGACGTGGTCGACGACGTGCTCGAAGCGCTCTCAGAGCGGCTGCTGCTCGCCGAGCGCGCGGGGATCGACCGCTCACAGCTCGTCGTCGACCCGGGGCTCGGATTCGGGAAGCGGAGCGGTGAGAGCTTCGCGCTGCTCGACCGGCTCGACGAGTTCCACGCGCTCGGCTGTCCGGTGATGGTCGGCCACTCGCACAAGTCGATGTTCGCGGACGTGGCGACCGACCCCGACGACCGGCTCGCCGCCACCGTCGCCGCCACCGCCCTCGCCGCCGAACGAGGTGCCGACGTGGTCCGCGTCCACGACGTGGCGCCGAACGCCGACGCCGTCCGGACGGCGGCCCGGACGATCGGCGAGGAGTGACCGGCCGGGGAGTCGAACCGTCGGTCCCGGCGCACGTGGACGTCCGACTCCGCAGGCCGCTTCCTCCGTAGGTGACCGGGCAGGTCGACGCTGGACCGGTCGCAGTCGTGAGAGCCGAAAGCGTCATTCCGCCGGGGAACGCGTACGTGGCCCACCGATGCGATTCCCGCCGCTACAGTTCAGCCTTCCCGCTGGCCCGTTCCTGGTCATCGGTCTGGTCACCCTCCTCTCGATCGCGCTGCCGGCGTACTACGTGTACAACGACGCGGGGAAGCGGAACAATGAGGATAGGCGGTTGTGGACGGTGGCGACCGTCCTCGGTGGCATCGCGGGGGGGTGGTTCCGTGGGAACGGTCTCCGGAGCGCTCCTCGTCGTCGTCCTCTACCTGATCGTCGGGCGCGACTGACCCGCGCCGCAGGAGCCACGCGTGGGGGCCGGTCGGATGGTGAGGCGGACGGCGGGAGACGTGAAGCGAGGGCGCCGTTACCGCAGGATCTTCTCGCGGCCGGCGTCGAACAGGGGCTCGTCGCGGGTCGTCGCCGCGTACGTCTCCCCCTCACACCGGATGGTCACGTCGGTTCCGGCCTCGGCGTACTCGCTCGGCAGGTAGGCGTACGCGATGGACTCGCCGATCGAGTAGCCGTAATCGCCCGCGAGCACGTAGCCGAGCGCCGTCTCACCGTCGGCGTCGAGCACCGGCCGGCCGCTCGACACGATGTCGGTCGAGTCGTCGAGCGTGATTGCAGTCGCCCGTGAGTCGATCCCGTCGGCCTTCGCGGCCTCCAGCGGTTCCTTCCCGATGAAGTCGGTGTCGAAGTCGACGGCGAACGGGAGCCCGGCCTCCAGCGGGTTCACGTCGGTGTCGATGTCGGTCCCCCACAGCCGGAACCCCTTCTCGAGGCGCATGCTCTCCATGGCGCCGCCGCCCATCGGCCGCACGTCGAGGTCCTGGCCGGCCTCCCACAGCGTCTCCCAGAGCCGGGCGCCGTACTCCGTGGGCGCCCACAGCTCCCAGCCGAGTTCGCCGACGTAGGAGACGCGCAGCGCCACGACGGGGATCTCGCCGACGTAGAGCTGTTTGCAGCCGAAGTAGGGGAACCCGCCCTTCGAGACGTCCGCGTCGGTGACGCGCTGGAGGAGGAGCCGCGACTTCGGCCCCCAGACGCCGACCGTACACGTCCCAGACTCGTTGATGTTCACGTCGACGGTCTCGGGGGCGTGCCGCTGGAGCCAGCCGCCGTGGATGCCGGGCGAGTTGCCGCCGCCGGTCGTCACCATGTACTCGCCGGGCGCGTGGTGGGCGACGGTGAGGTCCGCGAGGACGTTGCCGCCCTCGTTAAGGATCGTCGTGTAGCGCACGTCGCCCACCTCGATATCGATGTCGTTGGTGCAGACCCGCTGGAGGAACGCTTCGGCCCCCTCGCCGGAGACGTCGATGGCGGTGAAGGAGGTCATGTCGAACATGGAGACGTGCTCGCGGGTGTGGAGGTGTTCTGCGGCCTCGATCTGTGAGCGGTTGATCGCCTGCCAGCCGTCCTGTTCGGGAATCCGCTCCTCGTAGCGGTCGACGAGGTCAGCGTTCGACTCGTACCACTGGGGGCTCTCCCAGCCGCCCGCCTGGTAGAACTCCGCACCCAACTGCTCCTGATACGGGTAGAAGGGGCTGCGGCGGAGCCCGCGGTGGTCGTCGGGTTGCCAGCGCGGCTCGACGATGCTGTACACCTGCTCGTAGCGTTTCGCCCCGCGGTCGACGAAGTAGTCCGTCTCGCCGGTGTGGGGCGCAAAGCGGTTCACGTCGATGCCGCTGGTGTCGACGGGGCCGGAGGGGAGCCGCGGCACGCCGTTCTCCATCCACTCGGCGATGATGCGGCCGTACCCCCCCGAGTGCGTCCACCAGACGGCGAGCGCCGACCAGAGGTCCGTGATCTCGGTCTCGCCGACCGCCGGCATCCCGTCGGGCGTGAACACGAAGATGCCGTTCTCGGTGACGGCGTACTCCTCGTCGGCCGTGGCGGGGAGCAACTCGTCGAACGCCTGCTTCGCGGATTTATCGCGGTTGCGATGGGTCGGGCGCGTCCAGTGTTTTTCGGAGAAGTCCCGGACGGAGGCCTGCTGGCGCTCCGTGTTGTCACCCATCGCGCTCGGGTCGACCGACAGCGTCTCGTGGTTGTACGAGCCCATCCCGACGGCGTCACCGTGCGTGCGGAAGTACAGCGAGTGGTCCTGATCGCGGCCGACCGGGCGGTGTGGCCCCTCGCTCATGTACTCCTGGATGTCGCGGTTCCCCGGCACGTCGAGCCCGTCGGTGTGGCTTCCGACGCCGGTGCCCGCGTCCGCGAGTTCCGCCATCGGCTCCGTGACGACGTACTGGTGTTCGACGGGCGCGATCGGGAGGTCGAGGCCCGCGAGTTGCCCCGTCTGGTAGCCCCAGTTGTTCGTCGCGATGACACAGCGGTCACACTCGATCCGGCCGTCGCCGGTCTCGACGGCGGTCACCTCGCCGCCCGCGACATCGAGGTCGGTCACCGTGACGTTCCCGTGGAAGTCGGCCGCCGACTCGCTCATGTACCACTGGAGCGCGCCGATCCCGTCGACTCGGCCGTCGGTCGGCGAGTAGTAACCGCCGAGGATCTCCTCTTCGTTCACCAGCGGCAGGTGGTCGGTCACCTCCGACGGCGAGAGGAGGTCCGGCTCGGGTAAGCCGTAGGAGGTGGCCCACTCGACGCGCCGCCGCAGGAAGTCCATCCGTGCCTCGCTGCGCGCGAGCTCGATCCCGCCGACCTCGTCGTAGACGCCGGCCTCCTCGAACAGTCGACTGCTGTAGTACGCCGCCTTCGTCTGGACCTTCGACGGGGACGTCTGGAACATGATCCCCGGCGCGTGGACCGACGATCCGCCGGTCACCGGTAGCGGTCCCTTGTCGAGGACGACCACGTCCTCCGCGCCGAGTTCGGTCAGGTGATACGCGACGCTGCAGCCGACCGCGCCGGCGCCGACGATCACCGTCTCCGCCCGCGAGGGTAGCTCCCGTGTGCTCATACCCCTACACCGGTTGAACCCGGGATAAATTCGGTGGTCACTGCTGAGAACCGCCGGAGGGCGAGCCCCTGTGGGTGGAGCACGTCGCTGAACCGCAGGGGGAACCACAACACGTCAGAATTGTGAATACAATCGGGACGCGTCCCGAGGGACCGGTGCCCGGGGAGGTTACCCGCCGTGAATCGGTTCCTCGCGCACCGTCGCGGCGTAGCGGTCGCCCTCGAAGAGGACCTCCACGTCGGTCCCCGGTTCGGCGTACTCCGGTGGCAGGTACGTGTACGCGATGCAGGCGCCCACGGAGTAGCCGTACTCGGCGCTGTGGACGTAGCCGAGCGTCTCGTCCTCGCCCGGCGCGAACACCGGCCGGTCGTCGAGGATCGTCGCGTCCGGATCGTCAAGCGTGAGCGGGGCGACCTCGTGGCGCCGCTCGCCGCCGTCCGCGGCAGCCGCGGTCGACTCCGCGAGCGCCTCCTTCCCGATGAAGTCGGTGTCCATGTCGACCGCCCAGCCGAGCCCCGCCTCGTAGGGCGTGTGCTCGGTGTGGAGGTCCTTCCCCCACAGTCGGAACCCCTTCTCGATGCGCAGCGAGTCGAGCGCGCCGTTGCCGTACGGTCGGATGTCGTACTCCGCGCCCGCCTCAAGGACGTGTTCCCAGAGCCGCTCGCCGTACTCGGACGGGGTGTACAGCTCCCAGCCGAGCTCGCCGGCATAGGAGACGCGCAACGCGGTGACGGGGACGTTCTTCACGAAGAACTGCTGGCTCGTGAAGAACGGGAACGCCTCGTCGGAGAGGTCGACGTCCGTCACCTTCGAGAGCACCTTGCGGGCGTCCGGCCCGGTACACACCATCGCGGCGAGGTTGGAGGTCACGTCGTTGACGAGGACCCCCTCGGGCGACTGCTCGCGCACCCACGCGACGTGGTTGTTCCCGACCTCCCGTCCCGTCGTCAAGAGGAGATACCGGTCGTCGTCCACCCTCGTGACGGTGATGTCGGCGCGCACGCCGCCGCCCTCGTTGCACATCAGCGTGTACTTCACGTCGCCCACGTCGAGGTCCATGTCGTTCGTACAGAGCCGCTGGACGAACGCGCCGGCCTCGGCCCCGACGACCTCCATCTTGTTGAACGAGGTCATGTCGTGGAGCCCGACGTGTTCGCGCACGTGGAGCGTCTCGGCGCCCTCGATGGGCGACCAGTAGATCCCCTCCCAGCCGTCGCGGTCGGGGATCTGATCCTCGTAACGGTCGACGAGGTCGGCGTTCGACTCGAACCACTGGGGTTCCTCCCAGCCGGCCTCCGCCCACAGCTCCGCGCCGTACTCCTTGTGGGTGTGGTACATCGGCGTCCGCCGGATGTCCCGCTGGCTGTCGGTCCACACCCACTTCGGGTGCATGATGTTGTAGACGATGCGGTACTCCTCGGCGCCGATGTCGCGGGCGAAGTCCCAGCTCCCCTCGTGGTCGTCGAACCGGTTCACGTCGGAGTGGGCGAGGTCGATCGGCCCGTCGTCGAGCTTGGGGACCCCGGTCTCCATCCACTCCGCGAGCGCCTTCCCCGCGCCGCCCGCGTGCGTGACCCAGATCGCCGCCGCGGTCCAGAGCCCGTCGTACTCCTGCACCGGACCCATGACCGGCAGCCCGTTGGGCGACTCGGCGAACATCCCGTTGTACTTGAACTCCAGTTCCTTGCCGGCCGTCGCCGGGAGCAGCTCGTCGCTGGCCTGCCGCGGCGCCTTGTGCGGGCGATCTGGGTGGGTCGCGTTCTCCATGTGGTAGTCGGTGAACTCGTGGACCGACCCCTGCTCGCCGTCCGGGTCGTTCCCGCCCAGCTCCTGCGGATCGGGGACGATTGGCTCGTGGTTGTACGAGCCGATACCGTAGGAGTCCCCGTGCGTTCGGAAGTACATCGCGTTGTCCTGATCGCGCAGGATGGGCCGGTCCGGCCCGACGAGCAGCCGCTTGGCCTTCTCCCCGGAGACGTTCTCGTAGTTCTCGAACAGCGGGTGGTCGGTCACGTCGACCGCGCTCTCGGAGAGCTCCTCGAGCGACTCGGTCATCGTGTACTGGTGTTCGACCGGCGTCACCGGCAGGTGGACGCCGAGCTTCTCGCCGAGCTGGCGCGCCCAGATGTTCGTCGCGACGACGACCTCGTCGCAGTCGATGGTCCCGTTCTCCGTGACGACCGCTTGCACCGCGCCGTCGGCCGTCTCGACGTCCTCCGTGCGGGTGTGCGGGACGAACGTCGCGCCGCGGTCCATCGCCTCGCGGGCCAAGGCGTCACACGCGACCACGCCGGACACCTGCCCGTCCGTCGGCGAGTAGTAGCCGCCGAGGATCTGGCTCTCGTCGACGAGCGGCAGGTGGTCGGTCACCTCCGACGGGGAGAGTAGCTGTGGGTCATCGATCCCCCACGCCTTGGCGTGTTCGACCCGCCGCTGGAGGAACGCCATCCGCTCCTCGGAGCGCGCCACCTCGATGCCGCCCGTCTCGTTGTACGCCTGGGTCCCGTCCGCGCCTTCGAGCTCGGAGTAGAGCGTCCGGCTGTAGTTCGCGAACTGACTGAGCGTCTTCGGCTCGGCCGTCTGGAACATGATCCCTGGCGCGTGCGTCGAGGAGCCACCGGTCGTCGGCATCGGCCCCTGATCGACAACGACCACGTCGTCACGGCCCATCTCAGTTAGCTGGTAGGCGATATTGCAGCCGACGATGCCGGCTCCTACGATGACGGTACCCGCCCGCTCCGGGAGCGTCTCGGTCGGATTCATAGCCATTAGCGATAGCTGACGGTGGTATCCGGATATACCTACCGCCGGGGCCGATATTCCACGACGTGTCGGGAAGAAATCATGTCGTGTGTGGCCGTTGAGGCGGCGGCGTTCGTCCCGGCCGCGACGTCGCGATCGCTCGCGGCCGTCGCGCGGGTCATCTCTCGGTCGTTTCAGTCACTCTGGGCGTCGCTTGCGGCGCGTCGCTCAGTACTTCGGGCGGACGACCCGGCGAAGCGCGCCGCGGCGGCGCAGCAGCCGGCGGAGCACGGCTTCGACCCGAGCGGCGCTCTCGAGGTTCGGCGTCGCGGGCAGGTAGAGGTCCATATCGGTTTCGTCCGAAGACTCTGCGGTCGTTCGGTTCATACCATAGTTCGGTGCTGCGGGGATTTAACGCTTCTGAACTTATTTTGCCGAATAGAGAAATAAACATGATATTGTGACAAACTTGCACGGGTCGCGTTCACATTCTGCCAGCGCTCACTCCTCGGCGTCGGGCGGCGCTGGGGCCTCCGGGACCGCCTCGCGGCCGTCGGTTTGGACGAGCACCACCTCCGCGAGGACGAGGCCGCCGCCGCCGATCACGGCCGGCGTCACCGGCTCCGCCAACAGCAGCGCCCCGAGCGTCACCGTCACCACCGGCTCGACGGTACTGACGACGCCGACCCGGCTCGCCGCCAGCCGCGAGACGCCCTCGTAGAAGAGCAGATGCGGCACCACCGTCGAGACGAGCGTGATTCCCAGAACGATCCCCCACTCGGCCCGCCCGGCCGGGAGCGCGTCTCCATCCCCGGTCGGTCGCCGAAGAAGTCGAACGAGGTGTCGAACTCGTCGGTTTGTACCACCGACCACCGTTCGAGTCGTCGTCGAGCACCTGATCGTCATTGAAGCGGAACGCGAGCGAAAGCGCGTCGGTGTTGATGCCCTCCCGATCTGCCTCGTCGTGAGCCGCAGTCCGGTCTGCGCTGAGTGCTTCCTCGTAGGTGTCCGTCTCGTCAGCAGGATCTCGATCGAGCACCTCAGCGTGTGCCGGCTCGGGATCGGCTGCGGATTCCGATCCGACCCCAGAGGAGGTACTCGTGGTTGGAGACGTGCCTTCGGATTGCTCATGGTCGGAGTCGCGGTCCTCGTGAGAGTCAGTCGTTTCTCCAGATGAGCAGTCGTTACGAGGAGCGCCGCTGGTGTCGAAGTCCCTGATGGTCGACTGTTGTGCGGTATCAGAGCCGCCATCCATCTCGTCGCCACTGGAGGCACGTTCACCGTACGAGGACTCGGGTTCTGCGTCCGGGCGCTCGATGGAGCGAGCGAGTGCCCGCGCTCTGGAGTCGAGAGGCTTCGAGGTCGGGGACGATTGGTCTTCATCGCTGCCTACCGATGGCGATGAACCGTCGGAGTCTGATCCGGGGGTATCGGCAGTGTGGGGATTCGGATCGTCAAGGCCGGGTGTCTCGTCGAGGTCCCCAGCAAGCCGATCCGGTATGATTGTAGGCTGGTCGAGGACGTCCTGGAACGGATCGTCCGTTGCGCTCCGTTCGAACTGCGGGTGCTCGTCACCCTCTCCGGTAGTCCCTTGGTCGCTCGATGGGTCAGTTTCGGTCTCAGGACTAGCTGTTTCCGAGCCGTCCGAGTCCGGCGACGAGATGGAGTCCGCAGCGGTCTCTTGTTCATCGCCCTCCGTTGGTGACTCGGCGGAGGCTTCGGAATGGTCCTCGAGGAGCGGGAGGATCGCCGACTGCCAGGTCTTGACGACGAGTCGAGCTCGCCGTACAGATGCGGTCTTGTCGTGGCTGTGGGTGATGTCCTCGCGTTCGGCGCTCCGGATCGCGAGGCCATCCCTTGCCAAGCCCTGGAGCGCTTTCTGAACAACATCGAAGCTCGGGGCATCCGCCTCCGATGCGAATACGATCCGCTCGTCATCTTCATCGAGGAGGACCTCCGTGATGCCCGTCGGATAGATCGTCCATTCGTAGAGCGCACTCGTCACGGCGTCCCAGAAGGAGAACCGAACCTGCTCACCGTCGGGAATATCGTCGGGCACTTGCGAATGGATCCGGCGGGTGAGTTCGAGGCGAATCTCGGCGTTGTCACTGAAGTTCGCCCCTTCAACGGCTTCCTGTTCGATGGCCCCATCCTCGATGATGTTGGTGAGATCGTGGACCTGCTGGCGATAATCGGGATCGATCTCGGTTTCGAGGAGTTCTGCGATGGGGCCGATAGCCGTCTTGAGGATATGGAGCAGTTCGTGACGGGCTCGGTGGCGGCGGTGATATCGACTACCTGAGCCGTCCCTCGACTCGTCGTCTCATCCACGCGTCGACCGTATCGGACATCGGCACTCCGGGCAAGCCACACGCCAACGGGGACGTGCCGGGGTGCCGTTTGGATGATCGCCTCAGCGCGACTCTCGGTTAGCGTCCCGGTAAACCCAGCGAGATCACCGACATCGGCGTCCGCGAGATCGGTGAACGTCGCGTAGCCAGCGTCACGGAGTGCGGTCGCGATACTCTCGGTGACGACCTCAAGGGCTTGAAAATCGGCAGTCTCAGTAGCGCAAGCAGGGCCGCCGAAGGCCTCCGTGATCACGGCCGGCTCCTCATCCTGCGGCGAGACCCCGACGATGGTCGTACTTCCACTGGCCCCCCGGTCGAGAGTGAAAACCCCCTCGGCAGCACCAGCATCGATGAGGTCCGCGGCCTCCTGATCGCCGATATCGACGTAGTCGCTGACCCGGAGGGTGACCCGTTCAAGCGGGACACTCCCTCTCTCGTGCTTGAGCAGACGATGGACGAGGTGTGAGAGGACGACAAGCGGTTCCGGCCGGTCGACAGCTGAATCTGACTCAGATGAGGACATGGGTAGGGGACGGAATCCACGTGGGAATCCCGCCACCCGATTGTGGGTCGATAAAACAGCGGCGGATCGAGATCCCGGACAGACCACTCGGTAGAGATCACCCGGTCGACCTGGGTGGTTATGACGCGAGACGCGCTAGTAGCGCACAGAGGACACCAACGAATCATGGCTGGAACTGGGCCACAATCGAGCTCCGACGAGACGACGCCGGAGATCGTGACGACGGACGACATCCTCGACGGAGACCCTCGAATCGAAGGGCACCGCATCGGCGTGTATCACGTCTACCAGCGCTACGTCGACGGAGACGACACCCCGGAAGAGATTGCCACGAGTTACGATATCTCCGTCGCTGAGGTCCACGCCGCACTCGCGTATGCGTTCAGCCATCCCGAGAAGATGCGCGCCATTGAGGCTCGAAACCAGTCGGTGTACGAGGAACAGGTGGCGAACCGGCTCGTTCCTGACGAGACAGACTGAGAGTTCTCAATGAGAACGGTAACTCAGCCCTCAAGGGGGGTTCCTTCCCAAGTTGAGCGGCTTGAGCGTGTCCGCATGATAGGCAGTCCGCCACAGTTTGAGCACCGCACGAGCCACTAGAAGGTCGGGTGACTGTTGTATGCAGGAGCCCTCGACATCGTTTGGGTCGGACGGCGCATCTGGTGGGGGATGGTAGTGTTCTAGTCCGGTGACGTGAATGTAGTCGCCACCGTGAGGGTGTTTCCCCCAACGGAGGTTGACGTTCAGTGTGTCCGTGTAGTGGATTTTGTAGTCACCTTGAACTGTCCACTGGATGTCGAGGCGACAGGAATCGGCATCGCAGAGGCCGTCTTCGAACCGTACTTCGAGAGCGGTGGGATTGAGGAAATCGTCTAACGTCGCCGCTGCAAGGGGTTCCTCATCGTTGAAGACGTCACGGATAGCGAGGAGTGCGGGTCGATCGATGGCACCTCTAAGCGAGTGGCGTTCAGCCGAGCCACGGGTTCCGTTCATACGCTACGGTGCAGAGGTGTTCTCTTCGGGACCGGACGAGTCTCCGCCGACGAACCGTTCTGCGTTGGCGATAGAGAGCGCAGCGTTAGCGAAGGCGAGATTTCGACGCGTAGTCTGCCATTCTTGGAGTGCGTCAGGATCAATCCCGTCCGCGTTGTCCGACGCGTCAGAGAGTGTTTGGTTCGTGTGCTCAACCATCAGTTCATCAGGTGATTCGACGCCGTACGCCGTCTGGAACTCACTGATCGTTTCACGCATGGCAGAGATACGGTTCACGAGTTCGTCGACAGAGACGTGAGAGAGAATGTCCGTCGCCTGTTCCATGACGATCGACTCCGGCGATCGACGATAGTACGTCCCGCCATGGTCTCCCGTCGACGTGGCGACGAACCCCTCCTCGGCGAGTGCCATGAGATGTTTCCGAGCAGTCTTCGGTGACGTCCGTGCATCCGCTGCGACCGTCTCAGCAGAGCGTGGGGTATATTCGCGGCTAATGACTTCACGGACACGTTCATACGGCGTCGTCTCAGCCTCCCATTCCTCGCCGACTGCCTCGTTAACCTCGTCGAATTTTCCGGGAGCGGCGGAGTCTGTCATGTATCAAACCACGATTTGGAGTAGTATAGGTCTTTGGTTCAGTAGTATACTACTTTATCTCCCGGGATAGTTCTCGGAGTGGTTGAACTGAACGCAGATGCGTGTGAGGAGCTACAGAAATCGAACCACATGGCTCAATCGAGGTCATCCAAGGAGTGTTGGATCCGGGTGTGCAAATGCTGGGCTTGTCTGTCGGAGAGATCTGCCTCGGTGTCGACCTCGATACCGGGAACGTCGACGATATCCTCAAGCGCATCGGACAACGTCTGTTGGTCATCCGGGAGGACACGCTCGTCTGGTTCCTCGACCTGCCGGTCATGTTCTTTCAGTGCGAGTTGAATCATCATCGCTGGTTTACGAAGGAGTTCCCAAGCGGTCTCAATATACTCCTGATATGTATCTGAAGCCCACGACCCTTCGTACGAATCGAGTAGCGAGATCAACAGGGAGAGTTGCAAATTGAACACCGTCGGTCGGGACGCTGGCGAGGCGAGAGTCGTCGCCCGATCGGCAGTGGCCTCGGCGTACTTCGCGGCCACGCCCCAATACTGGTAGCACGTGGCCGCGTCGAACGGGAGTGTCTCGAAGTCGTAGGCGATAGCCCGGGTGCGGCGAATGGCGTGGTCCACGTCAACGAGTCGGTCGGCGACGTCGTCGTAGATCGCTTTCCACCACTCGTTGATCGGCACCCGGTCGTTCGCCCGTAGTGCCGGCGCGTGTAGCGCTTCCCCGTATCTGCAACGACGGCACCAGTCTCGGGGAAGTAGAGGATGGGCTTCGCCCACAGCGTCTGCGTCCCGCGGAAGTCGTACCCGGTCTCGAAGCCGCCGTATACGACCAAGTCTGCCTCGTCCGAGTCACCAACGCTCGTCACGCCGTCGGGGTCGTCATCGAACTCTGTGTCCCCACTCCCGGAGACGGTGTGTTCGAGACCGGGACAGACGACGAACATCTTGGGGAGGCCACCCCAGTCCCGGTAACTCGCCCAGCCGAACGCCGCAGTCTCACCGCGCTGCTGGAGCGCTCCGATGATGGGGAGATACGCCCCCTGTGGATTGATGATCGAATACCTGTCTGAGGCGATCTGCCAGCGGAACTTGACATCGTAGCCGAGGGCATACAGCGCCTTCCGGCGCTCGTCGACGATGTCCTGGTGGTCGCGGATGCGAACCAACGGGTCCGACGACGCTCTCGTCGCAAGCTCGTCGAGTGAACACCCCGCAGCGTCCTTGAGCGCGTCGACATCCAATCCGTGAACGTCGCGGATCGCCTCGGTATCGACGGTTCCGTCCACGCCGACGAACTCGTTGGTCGCCCAGAGTTCGCCGGAACCGGCCTGCGGAAGCATCGCGATGACATCCTTCAGCGGCCGGGGATCGGGATCGAGACACCGAGCTTCCGATGAAACCGCATCGGGGTAGTCGCCCTGGTCGGCAGGAGTGAGGCCAGCAAAGGAGAGGGTCGTCTCACGGGCGAGCAGGTCTGCGACCGGAACAGTCGCCGCCATCGAGCGTGGCGCGTCGTCAGCGGTGGCTGTGTCTGGTTGTGTTGGTGTGGACATGATGAGCGAAGGCGAACCGCCGCTCTCGGTGGTTGGAGAACGTAGCTATTCCGCCCCTCATCCGATTCGGGACGGTAAATTGTCAGAGAGGGCCCAATCGTGGGTATCCAGAGACGGTGGCAGGAGAATTGGCCGCATCTGATGCCTCGCCCATCACCCCGACGACGGCTGGATAGATTTCTTCGTCGGTGTCAGTCCCACTGGAAATCACTTCGATATTAGTTCGATTACGGATCTGTACCTGGGTTTCAGCGATGGC
Organism: Halobaculum gomorrense; assembly: GCF_900129775.1. Classification (GTDB taxonomy): domain Archaea; phylum Halobacteriota; class Halobacteria; order Halobacteriales; family Haloferacaceae; genus Halobaculum; species Halobaculum gomorrense. The sequence goes on from NZ_FQWV01000003.1 coordinate 295,356, forward strand.
GGAAGCAATCTGGCTCCGACCCGCGTTTTCGACGCAGACGAAGCGAGCCAGAGTGAGTCGAGGATGTCTATCTGTAATATCAGTTGAGAGCCTTGTTGTCAGTCGTCTTCGATGGATGGTCCTGGAGTGGCTGTGTTGGACCGCCCGACTGTGGACCCATCCCGGTCCACAAGATCCCGTTCCCGCGTCGAATTGCCCGTTGCAACCCCCGTTCTGCGATATTGCCGCCATGTTCGGCTGTCCGCTGAATGCTATCGAGAATGCGTGCGAGTCGGTAGTCTGCTGTCACATCCCCGAACAAGCGGCGATCTAACTCTGCCACTTCCTCACGAACGTGTGTACGGTGCTCGAGTGCCTCGCATACCGTGTCCGTTCCCTTATTATCAACAATACCCCTAACGGCGTAGTCGACGATGTCAAGCCCACGACTGAACTTTCCGGACATACGGCAGTATCGTTACTGATTCGTGATAAGTAATCGTCTACCGCTTGATGTGGGGTTCGGACACTGGTTGTTACCGATAGATCGACAGCTCGGTCCGGTACATGACAAGATACGCAGTCACATAGGCAGCACCCCAAACGATCGCTTGTGGCATACGGTTACTCCCAGAGATGGTCACGTCCAGTGCGAGGACACTCACCATTCCGACAATGCCCAATCCGATCGCCGACGCGGTCAGGACGAACGCAAAATCACCTAACTGACCGAGCGACCAGTCACCGGCAACAACAGGATACGCACCGCCGAACGCCAGAATACCGACGAACAAATTCACTGTTGTATCTGCAATCGGGGTGCCGAGGACAGTATTGCTCACCGACAGTACTGGATACCAGACGATCGTAAAGCCCAGAATGCCAACAATAGGTCGTAGATTGCTGAGAGCCAGGAGCCGATCCCCCTGTTCAGCAGTCGCCATATCCGTTCGTCGCAGTGACCGTATGAGACGTTTGTGGTCAGGACAGCACCGTGGAACCGAATTCAAGTGACACGATTCTTTGGGGAGGGTCCGCTGTCACACGAGTGGTGGCACCAGCTACTTGACGGCGAGGCGACTGCCGGCCAGCTCCAGTTGGTCCACCAGTCCCGACGGTCGCGGTGGGAACTCCACATCCGCGACATCGAGTTCGTCGACGATCTGCCGATGACGTCCTCGGGGAAGATCCGGCGGGTCGAGTTGCGCGAGCGGGAGGAGTTGGGCTAGGGGCGAGGCGTCACGAGAGTTCCAGGGCATCGTATCGGGGACCGTGGACCGACCCGACCGACGCGGCGTGGTCGGGCTCAGTAGGACTCCCGGAGGACGAGAGCGCCGTCCGCGTCGAAGACGGAGATCGTGTCTCCGGTGTCGTTCCAGATGGGCGCACCCGACTCCCAGTAGAGATCGGTGTCCGTGTCAGTCCCCTGACCGGTGCGCAGCCGCAGGCGCCCGCCGGCCGGCAGCGTGGTGCCCTCGGGGACCGTGTAGTTGTGACCCGCCGCATCTTCGACGCGCCAGCCCGAGAGGTCGAGGTCCCCGTCGCCGGCGTTGGCGAAGGTGAGGAACTCCTCTGTGAGGTTCGCCCGCTCGGGTCCGGGCGAGTTCTCGCTGATCGCCGCGATTCGGATCGACCCGGTGCTCACATCTGGCGGTCGCGTCGGGTAGACCTGCTCGAGGACGATGGATCCCTCGGCGTCGGTCACGGTGACGGTGTCCCCCTCGTCGTTCCAGACATGGCCGTCGCGGTTCCAGTAGTAGTCGCCACCACCGTCCGTGCCGTGGCCGGTCCGGAGCGTCACGCGCTGCCCGGGGGCGATCTCCGCGTCGGCCGGGAAGGTGTAGTCGTGGCCGGCCGCGTCGGCGACCTGCCAGCCGCCGATCTGGAGCCGGTCCCCGCCGGCGTTCTCGAAGACGACGCGCTCCCGGGTCAGGTTCTCCCTAGGTTCGCCCGGGGTGTCGGCGACCACATCGGCCAGCACGAGTCGGCCGGTCGGCGGGACGGGATCTCCCGTCGGGTAGGGTTCGGGCTCGTCGACCGGCGACTCCTCGCCGACGACGCGGGGGTCGACGAGCTGATCGAAGGCCAGACCGCTGTCGGTGGTGACGCGCCCGGCGTCGGCGTCTCGGCCGCTCCAGAGGTGCGCACGGCCGTCGGTCCAGCGCGTGTACTCGTACCGCCGCGACACGCGCTTGCCCCCCCGGGGGACCTCGTCCTCGGGGATCGCCTGGTCGTCGGTCAGAACCTCGCCGAGGGGGTCGGCCGCGGCACCGTCGCCGTCGAACAGCCGCCCGCGGTCCAGCGTCACGTCGCCAAGTGACACCCGCCGGGGCAGCAGCGGGAACCAGTTGGCCGGCACGTCCGTCGAGAGCTGGTAGGCGACGTCGGCGGCGTCGCTGGTCGCGACCGGCGTCGACTGGCCGTCGCCGATGGCGGTCTCAGTCTGGCGATCCCGGGCCTGGCCGACGGTGCCCTCGACCGTCTCCTCGACGGCCCAGCCGACGTTTGCCACCTCGTCCCGGCCGAAGGCGACGGACTCGACCTCGTCGCCGGCCAGGGACTCGTCGACGACCGGTGGAAGGAACAGGCCGCGGCGGTTGCCGGCGGCGTCCAGGGCCATCGAGAAGCAGTTCCAGTTCGTGGTCGGGTCGTCGCCGGCGGTCACGGCGTCGTCGACGGTGACGGTCTCGTCGAACGTCGTCTCCAGTTCCAGGGACGTCACCTCGGCCATCGAACCAGTCGGCAGGTCGAGCGGTACGGTGAACCAGTCGTTGCCGTAGACGAGCCCAAACTCCAGAGTGAGCAGCCGCGAGAGGTCCTCCGGCGCGGCCTCGACGGCCGAGAAGTCGACCCCGCCGTCCTCGATTTCCCACCAGCGAAACGCCGGCATGCCCTCGAACCGCGAGGGGGTGGGGACGCGACGTTTCGAGCGCGTTCGGCTCGCGGGGCCGGACGCTCCACCGGGCTCCAGCGAGCCGTCGTGATCGACGTCGAAGGCCCACCAGTCGAGCCGGCCGCCCTCGTATTCGCTGGCCGAGAGCACCGTTTCCTGGGCTCCGCCGCCCGTCGAGATGTCGAAGGAGTACTCGAGGCGGTTGTCGTCCCAGGTCGCGCCGTCGGCTTCGGGTTCCGCGTAGGTCTCGTCGTACCACTCGCGGTACGCCGCGACCGCGTCCCAGAAGTCGCCGAGTGCGTTCGCGTCGCTCGGATCGACGCCGTCCGGAAGCGGGACCGAGACGGCGTCGTCGGCGACGGCATTTCGGAAGGCCCGCTCGTCGGCGAATTCGTACGCGGCGTATACTTCGTCACCGTCGAGGACCCGGCCAGCCACGACCGAGGAGTAGCGCCGCCCCTCGTCGTCGGCGTCGGTCGACTCACAGTGCAGGCTCGCCGGGAAGTCGGCGGCCGCCAGGCCGAAGTCGTCGGCCAGCAGTCGGAGGAAGTGCGCGCCGGTCTCCGCGGCGAGCCGGACGTTCTTACCGGACTTGTCGGGAGCGTCCGGTCGAACTCGCTCGCGCTCAACGAGCGTCTCCAGGGGTGGCGTCGCCGTCGGATCGCTCTCGTCGTAGACGGTGTCGTGGGTGCCGTCGGAGCCGCCGCCGGGTCGGAACCGTGCCATCGGGTCGATCCGGACGTCGAGGCTGGCGTCGACGAGCGATCCGCCGTCCTCGCCGGTCAGCTCGCCGGTCTGCCACTGGCGACCCAGGAGCCAGAGGGGGTCCTGCACGGTGGCCCGGAGGCCGTCCCGAAGCTCTCGGTCCCGGGTCCGCGGTTCCAAGCGCGACCACGTGGTCACGGAGCGCTTTCCCATCAGTCACCACCTCCGAAGCCCGCCACCTGCCACCAGTCGGGCATCAGGTCCGCCGGGTCGATGGAGGCCGTGTCGGGCCCCGCCGGGTCAGCACTCTCGTTGGTCGCGAACGCCAGCGCGGGCAGGAGCTGCCCGCCCGCGTCGAGCGCGTCCCGGTCGACCGTCCGGAGCTTCGCGAGGTCGACGCTCTCGCGAACCACGTCTGCTAGCGTCGAGACGCTCCAGTCCGCGTCCGTCGGCGGCACGGCGAGCAGCATCGACTGGGGCGCCTGCTGGGACGGGCGGTCGTAGTGGAAGGTCAGCCCGGTGGTCTCCGTCTCCGTCGGCACCGTCTCGACGAACTCGTCGACGAACAGGCCCACGTACCGGGGACCGGACTGGCCCCCGCGCACGTCGGCGGCCACCGAGAGCCGCCCCGAAGGGTGCTCGCCGTCCCAGGCGTCGGGCAGCCCGACCCACGGGTCCCCGGCGCCGTAGGGGAACTGGCCCACGCGGAACCGGGGTCCGTCGGCGGGCGAACGCGCTCCGAGGGTCTCGCCGTAGGTCAGGGCCCGGCCGAAGGTCGCAAGTTCGTCGCGGACCCGCGAGACACGGTCGAACCACCGCTCGACGGCCAGCGGATCTCCACCCTGGAGGGACTCGCTATGGGCCGGTGCGAGTGACTTCCTCACCTCGCCGGGGTTCGTCGGCTCAAAGGGAACGAGGACGGTGAAGGCCTCGCCGAACAGCGTCTCCAGGCAGTCGACGTAGGCTGCGGGTTCGGTCTCGGCGTCGCCCCGGTCGCGGTGGTCCGTCGCGGTCGCGAGCGTGTCGGCGACCTCCTCGTACACCGAGTCGGCCTGTCGCGCGAGGTCCGCCAGGTCGCTCTCGTCGCTTCCCGTCGCGGTCACCGGGACGCAGCCCTGGACCCCGAAGTCCGCACAGGTCAGCAGCGCCTCGCGGACCGCCTCCAGCGCCGCGGCGACGTAGGCCCGCTGTGGTTCCCGGCCGGCGGCGTCGATTCCGAGGTCCACGACGTCCAGACCGTCGGCCAGCGCGTCGAGCAGCGACTCCAGCGCCGACTCCGTCGGCACGCTCGACGTGAGCTTGGCGTTCGTGACGTGGTCGGCGGTGACGGGCTCCTCGCCGACCGCCGCGAGAACGGGCGCGACCCGCTGCCAGCCGCCGGGATCCTGGAGCCCGGGCAGGGAGGCTCCGGGCACTTCGCGGACCGCCGCGAGGTCCGCTTCGGCCTGAGCGGTCCAGGGCGGCGTCTCGAAGTCGGCAATTGCGGCGTCGACGACGCCGTCGGCCAGCGCGTCGCCGGCCGCAGCCGCCAACGCGGCGGCGTCGGCCACGGTTACGAGCGCGTCATCGGCCGCCCCGAGCGCCAGCAGGGCCGGCCCGGCGACGCTGTGGCGCTCGGGGTCGGTCGCCACCGTCGCGGCGACAGTTTCCGACCAGCCGCGACCGTCGCTGACCTCGATTTCCAGACGGTCGCCGGGGGAGAGTTGCTCGACGTCCAGCCCCGCCCGGACGCGTCCGTTCCCGGCGATCCTGCCGGTCGTGGCCTGGAGGCGTCGGCCGTTCGCCCGCGTGACGACTTCGATCTTCTCGAGGTCGGGATCCGCCAGCCCGCGAAGCACCGGCCGTTCGGGATCGAGCCGGATCTCGCCACGCTCGGTGCGGGCAAACCGGACGTGGTCGCCCGCGACGGCCCCGGCGAGGGCGTCCAGCTCCGTCCGGAGGTCGTCGGACTCGACCTCAGCCACGCGCTCGCTTGCAGTCCGTACCGGCGCCGTCGGAATCGCCTCGATCGCCTCCGTCAGGGCCAGCAGGTCGCCGACGGCGCGGTCGCCAGTACCCTCGTCGACGGCGAGCACCGCGGACTGGACACCGAGCGTCTCGACGGCTCCCTCGAAGGTCGAGACGGCGGCGTCGGCCCGCTCGTCGAGGTCACCGACGACCTGCCCCTCGGCCGTCGCCTGGCCCGGCGGTGCGAGGTCCTGGGCGTCCAGCGGGCGACCGCCGCTAACGACCGACCCCACCGTCTTGGCGACCTCGAGCAGTTCGTCGAAGCCAACGTCCTGGTCGGGGTCGGCACCCAGCGCGGCCGCGTCGGGCCACGCTGCGGGTGCCTCGAAGGAGAGGCGAATCTCGCCGTCCGCCGGCACGTCCTCGCGGCTCTGCCGGAGATAGTGGGCAATGCGACCCTCGAGTTCGGAGGCCCACGCTCCCTCGTCGCCCTCGACGAGCGAGACGACGTCGAGCGCGGCGAGGTCGAGCTGCGAAAGCCGCACCGCCACTACGCGCCAGGTCGGCTCTGATTCCTCACCGTTGCCGGTGGTCGAGCCACCGCCGCCGGACGCCGTTCCGCTGTCGCTGGCGCCAGACTCGTCCGTGTCGTCGGTGTCCGGCCGGTAGGCGGCCCGGCAGACGACCCGCGCGGGATCGCCGAGGAACGTGCCGACCCAGTCCTCCAGGGCCGGCTCGGCTGCGGCGCGAGGCGACTGTCCCGGCGCCCAGGCGCTCTCGTCGGCCTCGGCGTCGAGCAACGCGGCGACTCGGTGGGTGCAACTGGTTCCCGTCCGCGGCGTCCGGGCGACCTCGACCTCGTCGACGCTGCCGCCCCGCGAGAGCGCGTCCAGCGCCGATCCGGCCCGCTCCGGGTTGTTCTGGACGAGCTGGTAGACGCTCTCTACGGCGAGGAGGTCGCTGACCGAATCGAGCGCCGTCCCTATGGCGTCGAGCTCTGCCGTGATGGCGTCGTATGCTGCCTGGTCGGCGGCGGTGCTCGGATCCGGTAACGGGTCCATCTCGCTCCTGCCGACCTGCTGCCCCCAGGGGATGGCGTCCTCGCGCCACAGGTCGTGGAGCGTCACGCCGTCGACGGTCTCGCGCTCGGCGACGGCGTCGGACTCGCTCATCCCCTGTCGGTCGATGCTCCCCTCAACCAGCGGCGCAAGCGCGCGAAAGGCGTAGACGTACTGATCGAGTTCCACGTCGGGATGGTCCTCGTGAAGCGCCCTTTCGAAGCGCGTCCCTAGCAGCTCGCCGAGGGAGTGCCCGGCGCGGACCCCTTCCAGGAGGTCCAGGGCGTCGCGGACGCGGTCGGAAGAGAGGTCGACGGCGAAGAGATCGCCGTACTCGTCGGTCTCGGCGTCGTGGACGCTCCGGAGGACCGCGGCGGCCGTCGCCTGGTCGATGGAGGGCGCGTGGACGTAGCCCGTCGAGCGGTCGCCGGACTCGGGCCGGAGGTCCTCGACGTAGCCGTACGCGCCGACGTAGACGCCCTCGCTGCCGGCGTTGCGCATCCCCTCCAGGCGCCGCGTCGCCAGCGAGGTCTGCCAGGCGTCGAACCGGTGGCTCGCGAGGTCCAGCGTCTCGCTGACCGCCTGCTCGGCGACGGCCGGGTCGGCGTCCTCGAGCGTCCGGAAGCCGTCGATCAGCTCGGCGAAGGGGCGGTCGACTGCGGGAATTTCCCGCAGAATGTCGCCGATTCGCCAGTCCGACTCGGCGTCGGGGTGGCCGGCCAGCGGCTTCGGTACCTGGTCCTCCAGAGCGTCCCACATCGTCAGGTCGCCGTCGTCGTAGGTCTGGGGTTCTGGGACGAGCGACCACGGCCCGTCCGTCCAGGCCGCCCCGGCCTCGTACCGCTGGGCCCAGTTCTCGTAGTGGTCGGCGAGACGGACCCGTGCCAGGCGGTACTCCTGCAGGATCGCGTCGTAACAGAGCGTCGCCGCCACCGAGTCGTCGTCGTTATCGAACAGCGTCAGCAGCCAGGCCCCGAGGCCGTCGCCGATGTCGAGGTCGAGCCCCTCGTCGACGCCGGGCGGGCCCGCGCGAAGGCCATCGTGGCGGGTCGTCCGGAGCGCGTGCAACACCTCGGAGAGGTCGTCGTCCACGGTCGGGACCTCGACGACGTCGGCGTCTTGCCTGGCCAGCAGGTCCCCGATACGCGGGACGTGTCCCCAGGAACTGGCCGACTGGAGCTGTGCGGCGGTCGCGGCCCGGGCGTCGCCGACGGCGGACTCGACCGCCGAGCCCTCGTGAATCGTCGCCATTGCGTCGCTCCCCAGGAACTCGCGGAGCCGGTAGCCGTAGCTCGTGCCGGCCATCGAGAGGAGGTCCGAGGCGATGAGGTTCGGATCGCCCGCGTCCCCCGCCGTCGGGACCTGCCCAAGGGCGCTCTCGAAGTGTGGCCGCACGGCGTCGAGGAGGCCGTCAAGGTGCGCGGACACGTCGTCGTCGGCATAGCGTTCGTACTGGAAGTCCCCGGCATTCGTCGGCACGTCGGTCTCGGGCGTCGCGGCGAGCGCGGAAACGGGCTGCCAGTCGTCGTACGCCGTCGTGGGCAAAACACCGTACGGCTGGTCACCGACACGGAGCGGGGGTGCCGGTCCACCGGCGCGGACGTAGGACACGAAGTGCCGGCGGTAGTCCTCCAGCCACTGGAGGAGCTGTCGGCGCTGGTAGACGTTCTCCGCCCAGTTTCGCGGCGCCAGCAGGTGGGGGACGTAGTAGCCCCAGGTCGCAGACCAGAGCGCGGCGTTGGCGGCCCCGGCGGTGGCCGCCGTCCGGCCGTCGGCTCCCGGCACGCGGTCCAGGACGAAGGCCCGGTCGGTGCCGACGACGGCGGGGTCGAGGCCCAGCAGGTCGGCGAGTCGGGCGGCGTCCGCGTCGGCGTCCGACGCCGCGACGGGCTCCTGGACGCACTGGCGCTCGAACGGCGTCAGCCCCCCGGATGGGGTGGTGCCCGCCGGGTCGTCGCGTGTGTCGTTCGTGGGCGTCCCGCGCTCGAGCAGTTCGAGCCCGTCGGTGTAGCGGTGCCCCTCCAGCAGGTCGGCGAGGGCGATCGCCCCAGCGGTGGCGTCACGTGCCGTCGAAACGCCCAGCACGGTCAGCCGGTCGACGCCGGCGTCGCGCTGGGCTTGGGTTAGCGGGATGCGCAGTACCATCCCGACGTCCTCGGCGGTCTCGTAGTCGAAGACCCACTCGATCTCGCCGGACCGCATCGCGTCGTGGTCGTCGGCGGTCTCGACGCTGCTCTGGAGGGCACCCGGGTCGGGGCCGATCGACAGCGGTCGCTGGACGGGGCCGCTCGTCGCCGTCACCTCGTCGCCGTCGGTCTCGGCGAACGCGATCCACTGGTCGGGGAGCAGGCGCGCTCGCGGTGGCCGCGTCCACGAGCCCGGTCGCCGGTCGACCGCCTCCCGGCGGTCCGCCTGGGCGGCCTCGAAGGCCGCGGGGTCCGCGTCGGCGACGTGGCCGTTCTCGGGCGGCCCCGCGAGCAGCGTCGCGGCGTCGTCCGGGGCCATCGCCCGCTTGACCCAGGCAGCCCGTTCGGCGCCGAACCGCTCTTCGAGCCGCGTCCAGGCCCGCTCAAGGACGGCGGCGTGGCGCTCGGCCGGATCGGTCGGGAAGTCCGACAGGTCGACGGTCTCCAGGCGGTCCGCCGGCAGGTTCGCCTGCAGTTCGTCGGCGCTGCCGGTGTGGCTCGCCCACCAGACCTGCGCCCAGAAGCGGGTGCCACCGTCGACTTCGGCCGCTGTCAGTGCCCGCTCGTGGGTGTCGACGTGGAGGTCGTCGGGATAGACCCGCACGAGCAACTCGTACCGCGGCGGTTCCGAGACGGGGTCGCCGTTCCCGTCGGTCCGCCTGCTGAATCTGGTTTCCAGGCGAGTGGGCGTCAACAGGACGGGGTTCTCGTGGTCGAGCGCCGGGTGCTCGTCGTCGTGGCCGCTCGGGTACGTTGCGACGAGGTCGGCGGTCACGTCGCCGAGGTCGGCCCGCCGGCGTCGAGCAAACGCGTCGAGGGCGCGGCCGGCGCGGTCGAATGGCAAACGGGCCGACGCGTACGCGGCGGAATCCGCGTCCACGATGGCCTTCGTGAGGGCGTCGAGTTCGCTCTCCAGCGCGTCCCGGTCGGTTCCAAGCCGGAGAAGGGCTTCGCCGACGAACGGGCCGCGTTCGGCCTCAAGGAGCTTGAGCAGGTCGGCCCGCGTCTCGACGCCGCGTTTCTCGAACCCCTCGACCAGGGCTGCTGTCGCCGCCTCGAAGGCCGCCCGGTCCCGGTCCTCAAAGGCCCGTTCCAAGTCGGCGACGACCGTCTCCAGCGGTTCGAAGTCGTCCCCGCCGCCCGCGACGGCGTCTTCGATTGGGCTCATGACGTCCTCGAACCGCTGACCGGCGCCCGCGTCGAAGGCTTCCTGGAGCGGCCCGGGGAGCTCCTGGGGGGTCTCCACGCCGAACTTCCGGAAACGCGGCTCCTCTGCGGTCAGGCCGACGGCCGCGAGCTCGGAGCGTTCGTGCCTCCAGCCGGCGGCCAGTGTTTCGAGTTCCGAGACGACCTCGTCGGTCCCGTCCAGTGGCTCGCCGCGCCTCGCCGCGTCGAAGTGGCGCTGGACCGCTTCGAGGCTCGTCAGCAGCTGCGACCGGTCGGTCGAGGCCCGCCGTGCGTCCTCACTCGCCGCCGCGTAGCGCTCGCGGAGCGTCCCGATGTCGGTCACGCGACCACCCCGTTGACGGCGGTGATCCGGCGATGCGGCGCTCGTCGTGGGTTAGTCCTCATTGTGATCCTCCGTTCGTCGGCAGCATGTCGTCGGCGTGGATCGCGGCCCGAAACGGCCTGATCCAGGTTATCTCGGCCATGTGGGCGCCGTTCTTGCTCCAGGCCGGATTGGTCGGCAGGTCCCCGGGGGCCGGCGCGGCGTCAGTCAGGGAGTCCCGGCCCGCCGAGACGTAGCCGTTCGCCGTCACGTCGTCCCAGGTCAGGTCCTCCCAGGTCCAGTCGGCGTCGGGAACGTCGTTGCTCCCGCCGACGTCGAGGCCGAAGCTCGGGCCGCTCGGGGGCTCCTCGATGACGAAGAACCAGCCCGGATCCGCCTTCGCCTCCTCCTCCGTCAGGTCGAAACCGAAGAAGGTGACGTCTGGGTCGAGCCTCCCCCGGAAGATCGGGTGTTTCACGGTCCCGCCCCCGTCGTCCATGTTCGGCAGGTCCGGTTTCCGCTCGAGTTCGGCGTCCTCGGCGGCGTCGACGCCCTTCGCGGCGTAGACGTGGGTGTTGGGGTACCGGTCGAACACCGCCCCGCGGACCACCAGGACCACTCTGGCGCCGGCGTCGCCGCTGGGGCCACCGTCCGTCTTGGCGGCCATCTTCGCCAGGTAGTTGCCGCCGAGGTCCGCGGCGTCGTCCCAGCGGTGGACGTAGCCGATGTCCTTTTTCGCCTCCGGTGACAGGGGCGGATCCCGGCCTTCCGGGTTCCAGAACTGCCGGAAGTAGGTCCCTCGAAGGTCCGTGGGATACTCCCGCCAGCGGAGTTCGCGGGCGAACTCGTGGCTCAGGCCGAGCATGTACGACTCGACGAAGGCCGGGTTCGTCTCGAGGACGCCCACGCTGTCGAGGGGAATCTCCCCGACGCCGGGTACGAGCTTGTCCTGGCTCAGGTCCCGGAGCGGGCCGTACATCGGCTCGTCAAACTCGGGATGGGCCAAGATCTGGGCCAGCGGTTCGTCTCGTCCGTCGAGGGGCAGGCCGTCGAGTCGCCCGCCGATTCGGTCCGGTATCGTAACCGCCGGATCCGTGGCGTTCTGGACGGCGTCGGCCGTGGTCTGGAAGTCGAGCGGGGGCGAATCTGTCGGCGAGTCCCGGGGGCAGACACGCGGGCCGACGGCGTCGGCTGCCGGGTCCCATGGGGCGTCGGCCAGTCGGCGCTCGAACAGGTCCAGGTACCACTCGACATCCTCGCAGGCATCCCCGAGGGTCGCCAGCGGTCCCTCCTCGGGGTCGCGGAGCCGTGCGAGGCGTGCCTCGGCCATCGCGAGGACCTGCTGCATCGTGGCGACGACCCGGCGAACACGGCGGACGTCACCCGTCCAGACGGCGGCCGAAAGCGCCCGGCGGAGTTTCCCACAGAGGAGCGAGCACAGCGAGGACAACTCGGCGAGGACTGCGGGCGGGTCCTCGTCGCCGCCGAGGTGTTTGTCGAGGGCGGTGCGACCGCGGGTGCAGGCGTGCGCGAACAGTCCGTCGAGGATCAGGCGAACCCAGAGAGTCGTGACGGCCGAGTCGAGGGTCCCGACGGCCGGCGTCACGCCCGGGGACTCCTCGAGTACCTCCTCGAGTTCGCTCCCGGGAGTTGCCATCTCCTGAAGGGTCTCGTGGCTCGCCCTGGCGTCGGTCAGCCACCGCTCGACGCCGTCGATGGCCGACCGGATGGCCGCTTGATCTTCCGATTCGACGGCCGCCTGGAGCGCGTCGAGTTCGCTCTCCCAGTCACCCGTTCCGCAGATGGGGAACAGGACCTCCCGGAGGACGCCTAGTTCGGCTGTCGCCTGCTCGTCGACTTTCTGCGTAGCCGTCTCGGTCCGCTCGCGCGCCTCCCGACACGCCTTCCTGACCGCGTCGATGGCCTCTGTGATCGGCTGATCAGCGGTCGGGCCGAGCAGTCGCCAGTCAGCGACCGCGTCCTCGCGTTCCCGGGCGGCCGAGCAGAGCTGCCCGGCCAGTTCGTCGCCGATCACTTGCGTCCCGCTCGGCGCGTCGCCGTCGTCGCCCGGCGTGATCGACCCGTCGTTGATCCCTTCAACGATCCGCTCGCGGCGGACGCCGCCGAGTCGGCTCGACAGTGGGCCACCGGGTCTGGTTGCGCGCCGGAACGCCGGCGAGAGGACGGCCGACGGGAGGGCGCTGCCCTCGACGGCGGCGGCGATCGTTTCGCTCGTCGCGTCGTTGAGGAGACGGCCGTGAGCGGGTTCGGTGAGCGTGAGGCGCGCCGCGGGCGAGAGATCACCCATCGCGTTGTGGATGGACTGGCTCGCGGTCCGTGCGAGGCGAGCGTGGCGGAGCAGGCGGTTGGCCTCGCGGATGTCCCCGACCTGGTTCCAGGCCTCGGCCATCAGCGCCTCCTGGCGCTCTTGGACGACCTCGGTCCCGTAGGCGGCGGGGACGCGATAGCGCGGGTCGACGTTGCAGTCCCGCAGCCACGCCGGCGGGTCGCCCTCGGCGGGAACGTCTTCGGTGGCGGGCGGCCACTGGCCGTAAATCGGCGGGCCGAGGATTCGGTCGTCGCCGCTGTCGCCGGGAACCGCCGACTCAGGGGCCAGTGCGCTGGCCTGATCGAGGATGTTCGTCAGCGCCGGTTTCAGGGAGTCGCTGTAGGTGTCCGTCGAGATGGTCGTCGACGTCAGCGCCCCCTCGACGGTGACGACCTCTCCCGGGCTCTCCAATTCGCTCGGGCCCGGGTCGCCGGCGTCGACCTGCCGGACGCCCACACCGTCGAGGACCGAGGGCTCCAGCCGCCGGACGAGCGATTCGAAGTCCCCGGCCTTGCCCGTCGAGAACTCCCAGTGGTAGTAGACTGGCAGTCGGAGCTGTGCCGGGGGACTGCTCGCGTCCCAGGCGTCCCCGTGGGACCTGACGACGGTGCCGTCATCGTCGCGCTCGTAGGGTTGCTTCCCGAGCCCCGCCAGCCGCCCCGGCTCGAAGGTCGGCACGACGCAGGCGTAGTAGTCGGTGTCCGGTTCGAGCTGTCGGGGCGAGAGAAGCCGTGCCAGCGTCTTGGTCGACCGGTCGGTCGTCAGGGCGTCGCGGGCCGACGCACCCTCGTCGAGGCCGACCACCTGCGCGTGGGCCCAGGCCCAGGATTGCGAAAGGTCCGGCAGGTGCTCGCCCGGCGACGCAGGGTCACGCACGTCCAGTATCGCCGCCGGCGCGTCGGTGCCGGTCTGGAGCGAGACGCCCTCCGTCTTCTCGACGGTCAGGAGGCAGCACCAGGGCCGGAGCTTCCCCTGTTCGTCCGGCGTCTCGGGGGTGAACAGCCACGGCAGGGTCGGATCGTCAAGTTCGACGAGCGGGAAGTGGTTCGGCGGGAAGTCACTGGTCCCGGACGTGGGTTCGGTCCGGACCACCTGCTGGAGGTCGATGCCGGTCACCTCGCCCGGGCCGTACAGCGACAGGTCGACCGAGGCTTCGCGGGTCTCGGTGCCCTTCGACCCGGTCCCCTCGACCGGGAGCGTCACGCCCACGGACCAGTCGTCGCCGCTGCCGTCGCTCGGCTGGTAGCCCTCACGGACCCAGGGAACGAACCTGTACCTGGCGTCGCTGCTCATGGCTGGCCCCCCTGGGCCGCTTCGTGTGTGGCGACGACGCGGTAGTCCTCCGGACTCCCTCCGGACTCGGCGAGATACGCGTCCAGGGCCTCCTGTGCTTCGCGCCTCGTCGCTCCGTCCGCCGGCACCCCGTCGACGTCGAGTCGTGTCATGTCTGAAGCGGTCACCACCACGTACTGCGCATCACCGACCGACAGGCTCGTCTCGACGCCCGTCGGCTTGGTCTCGTCGTCGGCTGCGAAGCGCGCCTCGCCGGTCGTCCGGAGGTCCCCCCGTGCCACTGCGCTCACGGAGGCAAGTGCCCTCGCCGTCGACGCGGGCATCGCGATTCGACCGACGCCGACCGGAAAGAGGGAGGCCTGTTCGTCGATCACGGCCGTCTCGTAGTCCAGAACGCCGTCTGCGGTCTGGTCCCCGAACGAAAGTGCCGTGTTGCCCAGCCGCCAGCCCGCGGCGTAGCGTTCGAACTCCGGCCCTTCCAGCTTCTCGGCGTTGCTCAGCTGGAAGTACTCGGCCGGTGCGAACCGCTCGCGAGTGGTTTCGCCCTCCTCGTCAATCCCGCCGACGGTCGCGCCCGTGATCTCGTAGCGGTCGTAGTTAGCGGGCGTACCGTTGCCGAACTTCTCGATGCGCACCTGCATCGGCGCGACCTGCTGGCGGACGGCGATCTGCCCGAGCGGGTGGGCTAGCACCTTGTCGCCCTCGCGTTTCAGCTCCCGGACCGTGACGATCGACTCGCCGCCGGCCGGGCGCTGGGCCGTCCAGTTGCGCGAGTCCGACAGCCCGCTCACGACCTGGCCGAAGATGTCCGCCGGCGAGAGCTGGTCGGCGGACTTCGAGGGTCCGAACTCCGCGTCGACCGACACCGAGAACGATATCGGCCAGATCTTGAAGGAGGCCTTGCCGTGCAGGTTCCACGGTCCCGGCCCCTTCAGCGTCCCGTCGAGGTCGACGCTCATGAGCGTCGACCCGCCACGCTTCAGGGCGAAGCCCGCGTAGAAGTCCGCGACTAACTCGAACGGCTGGAACCGGAACAGCGTGTCGAACCCGAGCTTGCCCTCGAAGGAGAAGCCGGCCGCAGCGGCGTACGCGTCGACGCGTGCGCCGACCTGGACCGTGTTGGACGTGACCGCGAAGTAGCCCGAAAGCCGGACCTCCGGGTTACCCGGCCCGATCGAGAGTGCGATCCGGTCGAGCGAGGGAAAGTTCGAGGGGGGCTCGAACCGGGGGTTGAAGCCGCCCACCGAGAGGACGAACGTCGCGTCGTCACCCCAGCCGGTCTTGACGGCCATGTCGCCCGTGAGGACGTAGGCGACGATTCGGGAGTCGTAGAGGCTCGCCGCGCCGTTGGCCTGCTGGGCCTCGACGTCGACGGCACCGAGCAGGTCCATGTTGAAGACGACGATGCCGATCTCCTCGTGGGGCAGGCCGACGTGAATCCGGCCGAGGAGGACGATTCGAACCGGGCTGGGGACGTCCAGCAGCACGCCGAGGCTCGCCGAGAGCATCGACGGCGTGCCCCAGCCGAGTTTGGCCATCGGGCCGACGATGTGGTTCCCCGCCGCGACCGGGAAACCGTTCCGGAGGTCGCTGATGATCTGCGGAGCGTTCCGGACGGGATCCTCCGGGAACATGATGGAGCGGACGGTCCCGTCGCTCAGCCCAGCCGTCAGGTAGTCCACGTCGATCGAGCGGTTGGCGCCGACCAGCCCGCCTAGGCCGTCGAGCGTGAAGCCGAAGCCGAGCTGGAAGGCCGGGAACTGCCCGGAGATGATCAAGAGCAGCGAGAACCCGTCCCTGCCGTTGGGGAGCTCGGTGGTCAGCAGGCCGACGGCGGTGATTGTCAGCTCGCCGATCTTGAGCTGGAGGACGCCGCTGTAGCGTTTCTTCTCGTGGTCGAAGGTGAGGAAGCCACCGCCGGTGACGACGCCCGCGTCCAGTGACATACCCGCTCCCGTCGGCGGCTTGAAGCCGAGGTCGACGTGGACCGGTCCGAGGTTCCCCGAGTTGTCCTGGGGGAAAGAGAGTTTGGCCTCGAGGCCGATGCCCTTGACGACGGCGTCGAACGGCCCGAGGGAGACCTGTGGGTTGGCGGCGATCTGGACCGGGACGGTGACGCTGCCACCGGAGGGGTTGGCCTCCATCGCGAGACGGAGGGTTTCGACCTTCACGACGCCGGCGATGTCGAGGTTGACCGGTATATCCGTCGTGATGCCGGCCCCGCCCATAAAGTAGAGCCCGCGCTCGGTGTGGTAACCGATCCCGGCGTCGAAGTCAATCGCGATACCTTCCTCGGGAAGGATCTTCTGAATGAACGAGTCGGCGTTGCCGGCGTCGACGACGAACGAGGAGTTCCCCGCGCCGCCTTGGAATCCGCCCTCCAGACCCGCGTCGGTAGCTGTCAAACCCCCCTCGACGCCGACTTCACCGAGTTCGAGGCGGGTCCCCTCCCCTGGGCCGAGGACGAAGGCATTGCCTGTCTGCGGGTCGGGCGGCTTGGTAAGCGAGAACTCGGCGGTGAGCTCAGACATCCCGGACGGATCCAGCGGCTCGATTCCCGATGGGGAAAGCAGCATCGGCTCCGTCTGCCCACTCATACCCACGACGAGGGTCCACTCGCCGAGCGACTCGTCGAGCGTGGTTTGCCCGGTGGGGAAAAAGAACAGCTTGACGCCATCGGGAGTGCCCGCTAACGCGATGGTGAGGCTGAAAGCCACCGAGTCGGAGACGGCGAGCGTGAGCTGTAGCTGTCGCGAGTAGTGAACGTCCGGCTGAGAGAGCTGTCCCTCCGGCGAGAAGGCGGCGTCGCTGATTGCCAGCCTGAAGCCAGCCGTGGCAGCGAGGGCTCGCAGCCACGGGAACAGGCGGGCCTCGATCTCGGCCAATTCCTCCTCGGTTACCTGTCCATCGGGGAGGTACTCGCTACGCAGTTCCTCGATCGGCGTCTCCAGCATCCCCCCGAGCTGGTCGAAGTCGAACTCGGCAGCCGCGGTCGACTTGTAAGGCAGCAGGTCCAGCTTCCGGCGGCCCGCTGCGTCCAGATCGCCAATATCTGGTTGCTCGACGTCGATCAGGGTCAGAAGGACGGCCACGTAGTAGATCGACATCTGCTCACGTTGGACGTACTGGAGAGCGAGGTATTCGATCAGATCGCCGACAACCTCGTCGGCCTGAGAGCCCTGGAGAGCGGTCGAGATGTCCTCGATCGCGACGGAGATGTCGGCAATGGCCCCGAGGAGTTCCAGGAGGGCACCCAGCGACTCGTCGTCGGCACTCTCCAGCGCATCGAGTGCAGTGACGAAGGCGCCGAGTGCCGACCGCACGTCGTCGATCTCCGATTCCGTAAGGTCAACGCCGATCACCTCAAACAGCGTGACTAGCTGTTGGGTGCCTTCAGGAGTGTCCTGTGCAGCACGCTCAAGCGGTTCGAACAGCTTCTCGGCCTCGCCGACGAGCGCTTCGGCGATCGTCGCCATCAGTCCGACCCCGCGACAGTATCGTAGAGGTAGTTGTTGAGAATGTTCGTGGGGTGATTGATCTGGACCTGACTGCCCCAGGTGTGGATCGTGTACTGTGTGTTGGCGCCAGTAGTCTGGAAGTTTCCGGTGAGCGTCACGGCGTGGTTCAGGACCATTTGATTGGCCGACTTCCCACCCGGGCTGTTCCGAAAGCCGGCCGGCGGCGCCCGAACCATGTCGGCGTGAATTCCGAGGATTGCCGTGCCGCCGTTATTGAGGGCCGTGTTCGATTTGTTGCGGACCGTCGCTTCGCCAGCGTCGTCATCTGTAATCGAGGTATTGTCGTACCCGGCGAGTTCGTCCAGCCAGTACTGCTCGAACTCGTTGTAGGCTCCGGCCTGTTTGTCGTCCGCGGTGACGGAGTCGATCCAGTTGTCCGCGTCCTCCATCGTTGCGGAAACCAGCCACTCAAGCGAGTCGATGCCAGAGGGCACCGGGCTATCCAATAGCTCGGACGAAATCGATTGCTCGTCGGTACGCGAAAGGAACTCGCCGTCCTCGTAAATCGCCCGAACGAGTTCGATGAACCGCCTCGGCTGGCGCCAGAGCACTGAGAACGCAACGGCGATGTTCGAACAGTATCCCAGCGTCCCCTGATCGAGCTGGAAAGCGTCCGGGGTGCCGTCGCCGTCCTGGTCGGCGGGGGGCGTCGCGAAGAGGTCGAGATTCGTGGTGAGGTCGGTTTTTTTGATCTTCGACCAAACTCCCGGTCGATTCGAGTCGACGAAATCTTGGTGGGCGATCTCGGCTGCGGTCGTACTACCCTCGTCGGTGACCTCGTAGTCGATCTCGTACTCGGCATCGCCGTCGGTAATCGTAAGTGTGCTCGTCGTGGCCGACGTGTCTGTAATTTCCACGGTATCGATCTCGTTGTCGGAGTCGATGTCGTCCTCGTAAAGCGTGATCGCGACCTGCGTGTTGTAGGGATGCCCCCGACTGAGGTCCCACGTGTCGCCGGTGGACGAAAATTCCAGACCGTCGATAAAGTAGGGATCGCGGTCGTCGCCGCCGTCGATGTGGAAGACAATGATGAGGTCGTCAGAGGAAAACGTGCTACCGAGCGACTTCGCCTCGATCTTCGTCAACTCAGCCTTGAACATCCATTGCCCCCGTTCTCCGACCTGGTGGGGCGTCTCCAAAGCGGGCGCAATCGGGAATCGCTCCCACTCGACCGGGTAGCGATAGATTGCCTGCCGTCGAACATTGGGGCTGATCACTTAACCCGACATATTAATACCTTTGGTGGCGGCAACATTTTCGCAATTTGTCTGGGATAACGGGGCAGAATTAGGGACGGCGTTGCACCGCGTGGCGGCGGATGCCTGAACGGCCACAGTACCGATTCTAGACGTGCGAGGGTTTGGACTCCCAAGATCACGCTAACCGCCGGCGTCAGGCCAGTGAGATCTCAGCAGGACATACTCGGCCGCGACCAACCCACGAAGCGGGAGCGGTCTCCTCCCCCCGCACCGCGCAGCGATCTCCGCCTCTAGGTCCTCCCGCAGCTCGTCCACTGCGACCTCCGCCAGCACCGTCACGAAGAAGCCCTCCACGAGCATGTTCCGGGCCTGGCGCGGCAGGACGCCCCGCGAGGTCATGTAGAACAGGTCCTCGGCGTCGACGGGCTTGCAGCACTGACGTGATTCCGGGTCGTGCTGGGGCATCTGGACGGCCCGTTGCAGTTGTGCGGGCGCTGTAGCCCGGGCGGACTCGGGGACAGATCGAGATCAGCCCGCTCGACTCCGTGAGAGATCGTATGAAGCGAGAGGCGACACCCGAGCCTGCGATGAAGCTCGGTATCCGATCTCATCCTGAAATATAACTTTAAAATACAATCTTGGTTATTTATACTTCTGGTGTCAAGGGGAATCCATCGACCGTCCGCAACTGGATCCAACAGGCAGTTCTCCACCCGCGCGACGATGCAAACCGGAACACGTTGCGGTCGACGCACCCGTGATCTAGCTCAACAATGAGCGGGTCTGGCTGTACGCTGGCGTCGCTCCCGATACGAATCGAGTACTGCACGCGAAGCGCTTTCAAACGAGAAATCAGGCGATCATCGAGATAGCTTTTTGTCGAACACCGCGAGAAACATCTCGTCGATGACGCGGTCTTTCTTCTCGATTCTGCACCGTGGCTACAAACGGCATTCCGTCGCTGTGGCCTCGAGTACAGATACGAGAAACACGGTGCTCAGAACAGCGTCGAATATATATTTTGAGAAGTAACAACGCGTACTACTCAATTCTCAAACTGGTTTAGCCCTGCCGAAGCAAACCCCGTCGACAACTGGTTGCAAGCGTTCGACTTCGCATGGAATCAGCATATCTGAACACTAGCACATCGTCGAGCGACGCGACCTCCAGCGAGAGCCCGGTCGACGGGTGTGTTCGATCCTACTCGAAGGCGGGCAGTCGGATACCCGTATTCACCACCGAGAACTCGTGTTTCTCAGCGGGCAGCTATCGGCGAATAACCACGATCGACAGATCTGTGAACGCGCTGTCTTCCGGACTATCACCGCCCAGATCTGCGGCCAGTGACCCGAGATCGGTCCGTCTGATCGACTCGTCCGGATGCGTCAACCGCTCCAGCACAATCGCTTCGAGATCGGGGTCGGCTCCCGACTCAACGAGCCGGCCTGCGATGTCCTCCGGCATCCAATCGTAGGGCCGGGGGATGACGATCAGGTGACGGTCGCCGATGTCCCGCGCGAGCCGGTCGAGGTCGGCGGACACGTCGCCTCTGACGTGGAGCGTGACGAACGTCGACTCCTCAAGGGGCGTGCGCGCCCGGCTTGCCGCTATCTGAACCGACGAGATCCCAGGAACGACGCGAACCGGCGCGTCGACGGCCGCTTCAACCTTCCCGAGGAACTGGTACCCCGAGTGATTCGGGTCACCCATCAGCACGGCGACGCCGGCCTCGCCGTCAGCGACGCGACGGCCGAACCGAGCCAGCGCCTCCCGCTCGTCTCGATAGCCGCACGTGAGCAGATCCGCGTCGGTCTCGTCGGCGACGTAGTCGGCGACCGTCTCGAAGCCGACGACCACGTCTGCCTCCGCGAGGAGGCCGCCGGCGCGCCGCGTCAAGAACGCTGGATTCCCCGGGCCGATGCCGACGGCATGGACTCGCGAGCCGGTGTCGTCGGCCGTGTCGGTTTCGACGCTCGCGGCGGCGGCGACGCCCGGCCGGTCGGGGAGCGTCAGTTCGTCGCCGAGGTCGCTCACAGTTCCACCGCTCCCTCGCGGACGTCGCTGGCGACGTGGACGAACTCGTTTGTTAACCCCGCCGCAAGGCCGCTCCCGCCTCGGCGACCCACGTTCGTGACTGCCGGGACGCCGTGCTCCGCGCACACCTCCCGGATCCGCTCGCGGGAGTCGGCGGCCTTCACGAAGCCGACCGGCGTCGCGACGACGGCGGCCGGGCGGGTGCCGTCCTCGATACAGTCTGCAAGCGCCAACGCCGCGGTCGGGGCGTTGCCGACGACCGCTATCGCATCGTCGTAGACGCGCTCGCGGTCGAGTTCGAGCACGGCCGCGGCAGTTCGGGTCATCCCCGTCTCGGCGGCCAGCTCCGCACCGTTGCCGATGGCCTTGCACACCTCGCAATCGTGCCCGCGCCCGGTGATTCCGGCTTTCACCATCGTGATGTCGGTCACGATCGGTCGCTCGTCGAGAACCGCTCGCGCGCCCGCACGGACCGGGTCGGACTCGTCGTCACCGGTGAAGCGCACGAGGTGTTGAAACTCCGGATCGCCGGTCGCGTGGACCGACTTCGCGCGAAGGCGGTCGGCCAGCGTCTCCTGTGGCACCAACTCGTGGACGCGGCCCATGCTCGTCTGTGCGATGTCCATCGCCGCCTCGGTCGTCGCGCCGAGGTCGGCGTACGCTTCGTGGTCGGACTCGTCGTCCTGCGGTGTCGTGTCGGGTGTGTCGCTCATGGTATCGAAGTGTCTTTGTTTGAATGTCGGGACTCAGTCGTCGTCCGCGACCTCGGCGAGCGCGTTCGCGTCAGCCGTCTGTCGCTCCTCGATCGCGCCCTCGTTTCGCAGTTGCAGGTCCTGCAGTCGCGTCGCCGTCTCGGCGTCGGCGTCCCACAGACCACGGTCGATCGCTTCCAACAGCGTGTCCGTGATCGAATCGACCGCCCACGGGTTCGCGTCCTGCATCCACTCGCGGCGGTCCTCGTCGAAGACGTACGCGTCGGCGACCTGTTCCCACAGGGTGTCGCTGACCACGCCGGTCGTCGCGTCCCAGCCGAGGACGACGTCGACCGTCGTCGAGAGGTCGCCGGCGCCTTTGTAGCCGTGCTCCTCCATGGAATCGAGCCAGCGCGGGTTGAGCACCCGCGAGCGCATCGTCTTGCGCACCTTCTCCTCGTTGGTGTACACCTGCACGTCGTCCGGGTCGGCTGAATCGCCGACGTAGGAAGCGGGTTCCTCGCCGGCGTGCTCCGTGACGGCGGTGATGAACCCACCGTGGAAGGCGTACCAGTCCGAGGAGTCGAACTCGTCCTGCTCGTCGGTGTCCTCGATCTTGACCGTCGCCTCCACCTCCGAGAGCCGCCGGGCGAAGGCGTCGTGGGCCTCGCTGACGCGCCCGCGCTTGCCGAGCGCGTACCCGCCCCACTGCGTGTACACTTCGGCCAGGTCCGAGCGGTCGTCCCAGTTGCCCTCGTCGACCGCCTTGTTTGTCCCCGCGCCGTAGCCGCCAGGCGTCGTCGTGAACACGCGGTGGCGCGCGGCCGACGCGGGGTCGTCGACACCCTCGGCGGCAAGTTCCTCTGTCTCCTCCTCGACGTGCTTCTTGACGTAGTTCATGTCGTGGGGCTCGTCGAGGTCGACGACGGCGTCGACGGCGTCGTGGACCACTCCTGCGGCGGCGGGGAAGGCGTCCCGGAACAGCCCCGAGACGCGCGTCGTCACGTCGACGCGTGGGCGTCCCAGTTCCTCCAAGGGGATCGGATCCACGTCGTCGACGCGGTCGGCGTCGGTCCACACCGGTTCGACGCCCATGAGCGCGAGCACCTGCGCGATCGTCTCGCCGCGCGTCCGGACGGTCGGCGTGCCCCACACGACGACGCCGACCTCCTCTGGGTAGTCGCCCTCGTCGTCCAAGTGCCGGTCGAGGACACCGTCTGCCACCTCTCGGCCGACATCCCAGGCGGAGCGAGCGGGCACCTTGCGGGGGTCCAGCGTATAGAAGTTTCGACCGGACGGGAGGAGGTCGACGCCCCCGCGGGTCGGCGCACCGCTCCCGCCCGGCGGGACATACTCCCCGGCCAGGGCGTCGGCGACGTTGCCGACCTCTGCCCGGGCGCCGCCGACGCGCGGGGCCGCCTCATCGCAGATGTAGCCAAGCACCTCCCGGAGGTCGTCGTGTGCGCCCGAACGGGCCCGTGCGTCGCCGATGGTGTCGATGTCGACGACGAGGAGATTCATGTTCACCTCGTCGTCGGGTCCACCCGCTCGTTCGGAGGCGGGCACGTCGAAGCCATGTTCGGCGAGCGTCCGAACCAGTTCACAACTCACCTCGTGCACGCGGTCGGCGGCGGCCGCGTACGTCATCCCCAGATCCTCGTCGTACGTCCCGGGGTCGTCGCGCATCCGGTCGTAGTCGACGCCGAGCACCCCCGCGACCGACTCCCGGAGACTGGGCGCGCCGGGGTTCTCCAGCCGCGTGAGCGCGACGAGATACTCCACGAGGCGGTCGTCTGCGGGAGGCTCCCCGAGTGTGTGGAGGCCCATCCGGATCTGCGTGGTCTTCACGTCGGTGAGGTAGGCGTGGATCCGCTCGACGAGGTCGTCGATGTCCAGGTCGTCACCCTCGACGTCACCCTCGGCGAGCGTCGTCCCGGCCTCCTCGGGGCCGCGCACGTCGACCTGCTCGCTGATCTCGCCGTCGATCCCCAACTCGACGGCCAGATCGAGGTCGTCGACCGTCTCACGGATGCGACGCTCGATTCGCGCGCCGTCGTCGCCCCGCGCGGCGGTCGTCCCGGCCTCACGGTACTGCTCGGCGAGTTCCTCCAGGCGTGCCAGGTCGTCGTAGGTGCCGGCGTTGGCCATCGGCGGCGTCAGGTGGTCGACTACGGCGGCGTACGACCGCCGCTTCGCCTGTGTCCCCTCTCCAGGGTTGTTGATCACGTACGGGTACACGTTCGGGAGGTCGCCGACGAGTTGGTCGGGGGCGGAGTCGCCGTCGAGGCCGACCGTCTTGCCGGGGAGCCACTCCAGCGAACCGTGGGTGCCCATGTGGACGACGGCGTCGGCGTCGAACGCCTCGCGGAGCCATTTGTAGAAGGCGACGTAGTCGTGGGGGGGCTGGAGGTTCGAGTCGTGATACACCTTCTCCGGGTCCATGCCGAAGCCGCGGGGCGGCTGGACGGTGACGAGCACGTTGCCGAACTCGACGCCGGGGATCGCGAACGGCCGCTCCGGCGGTGCGCCCCACTCGTCGGTGACGTGCTCGCGGAAGCCGTCGCTCAGGTCGTCGAACCACTCGCGGTAGGTGTCGGGAGCGACCGTGTCGACGCTCAGTTCGCGGACGTCCTCGGGCGCGACCCACCGTTCGTCAAGCGTGAGTTGGGCGGTGAGCGCGTCGATGAGCGACGCGCCGTCCGTCGGCGGCCCGCCGCCCAGGTCGTAGCCGCGGGCGTCGAGTTCCGACAGGAGGTTCACCGTGCTCTCGGGGGTGTCGAGGCCGAACGCGGTGGCGATACCGTCGTCGCTGGGCGGATAGTTGTGGAGGACGACTGCGATGTCGGCCTCGTCGGTTGGCTGGTATCGCAGGCGCGCCCAGTTGACCGCGAGCGACGCGGCGTGCTCGACGCGTTCGTCGATGGGGAAGTGCTGTTTCGGTGCCGACCCGATCCCGGCGTCGTCGTCGGTGCGCTCCTTCCCGGAGATCGGATGGGTGATCACGTTGCCGTCGAACTCCGGGAGCGCGACCGACAGCGCGAGTTCGAACCCCATGACGCCCGTGTCGCTGCTGGCGTACCGCGACCGCGAGCGCATCGTCGTGATCGTTTGGATGACCGGCACGCCGAGGCGGTCGAGGAATACCCCCTCCGCACCCGATCCCTCGTCGTCGCCGGACTGCGTCCGGCTGCCAGTGGGACTTCGTCCCACGCTGTCGGCATCGCGGCCGCGCTCGTCCATCGACAGCGCGAACATGAACGACGAGAGGACGGCGTCGACGATCGATTCGCCATCCTCATCGAGGAGCCACTCGTCGGTGACCCGCTCGGCGTTCCAGCCGTCCTCGTCGCCGGCGGGGTTACAGAAGATCGAAAGCGCGTCGACGCCGCGTGACTCCAGCGCTCGCACCTGCGCGTCGACGTAGCGCGTGTTCTCGTGGGTCCAGTGGGACTCGTAGAACCAGACGGCGACGGTGGGTCGGCCCGGGTCGAACGTCGCGATCAAGTCCTCGTAGCTGACGCCCGGCTGATCCGGGTGATACACTCCCTCCGAGGGCAGCGACACGGGGTCGTCGTACGCGTACGTCGCGTCCGGGTCGTACGCGTCCGCGAGATACCGCAGGAGGTTGGCGGCGTTCGCCGCCCCGCCGTGCTCCAAGTAGTCGCGGACTCGGTCGGCCACCGTCGCGTCGGCGGTCGTGTCCTCGGCGGCGAAGGCGTCGCCGGTGGAGTGGACCACCGTCGGGATCCCCAACTCGTCGAGCCGCTCGACCGTCCGCTCGTAGCCGGGCATGCTGTCGGTGCCGCCGTGGAGCCACAGGACCGCCGCCGCGGCATCCGCCTCTTCGAGCGCGTCACAGAACGCGTCGACCTCTGTCGGGTCGCTCAGGTCGCTCTTCGAGCGCGCCTCCAGCGAGACGGCCGTCTCTTCCACGGCCGTCGCCACCGCGCCGAGTTCGTTCTCCGTTGCCGTGTATAGTCCGATTGTCGTCATAAGTTTTGTATAACTTCCGTATGAGTGTTCAGTGTGTTCGATTCCGATCCATCGACTGTCGACGAGCCCCCGTCACAGCGCCGCGACGCGTCGTTCGACGACGTTGTCGGCCAGCGAGAGCTGAAGCGGGCGCTGGTGACCGTCGGCGCGCACGACGACCTCTCGGGGCTGCTCGTACGCGGCGAGAAGGGCACCGGGAAGTCGACGCTGGCGAGGGCCCTCGCCGACGCCGTACCGCGGCGACGCGTCGTCGCCGACTGCCCGTTCGGCTGTCCGCCGGGGGACCGCACGCGCCAGTGTCCCGACTGTCGCCGGCGGGCCAGCGTCCCCGTCGCAGAGCGCCCGGCCCCGTTCGTCACGCTGCCGCTCGGTGCGACGCGCGAGGCGCTCGTGGGGTCGCTGTCGGTCGCCGACGCGCTCGACGGCGACGCCACGTTCGAACCGGGACTGCTCGCGCGGGCCAACCGCGGCGTGTTATACGTCGACGAGGTGAACCTCCTCGACGACCACCTCGTCGACGTACTCCTCGATGCGGCCGCCAGCGGCGTCAACCGCGTCGAGCGCGACGGCGTCTCGCGGACGCATCCGGCGGAGTTCACCCTGATCGGGACGATGAACCCCGAGGAGGGCGACCTCCGACCGCAGCTTCGCGACCGGTTCGACCTCGCCGTCGAGGTGACCGGACTCGACGACCCCGACGACCGAGCGGCGGTGGTCCGCCGAGCTATTGGCGACGCCGACGAGCAAGCGGCTACGCGCCGTTCCACCGACGCTGACGGTGACGATCCGGTCTTCTCTGATCCGGCGGCCGCGGTCGGGGGGATTCGCGACCGACTCGACTCCGTCAGGCTCCCCTCGCCGCTCGTGCGCGACATCGTGGCCGTGTGTGACGACGCCGACCTCGACGGCCACCGTGGGGACATCGCCGCCGCTCGTTGCGCCCGCGCGCTGGCCGCGGGCGCGGGTCGCGCTCGCGTCACCGACCACGATGTCCGGACGGCGCTGTCGTGGGCCATCCCGCACCGTCTCCGGAGCGACCCCTTCGACGATCCGCCGGACGCCGCCGACCTGATCGACGACGCACTGGACGACGACCAGCAGGATGGCGAGCGTGCCGGGGAGAGCGCCGAGGGCGACGACACGGACGGTGACGGGGAGACATCCACCGATACCGATGCCGGCGAGGGTGGCGACCCAGACGGCGGCGCCTCCGACACCGATCTCCCGTCCGGTGCCGAGTCGGCAGATGACGCCGAGACCGGTCGTGCGCCACAGCCCGCGAACGCCGACCAGGACGGCGACGGAGGCGGTGACGGAGACAGTGACCGGTCCGGGACGGGAAACGCGACCGGATCGACCAGCGCCGACGCCGGTACCGAGCCGCACGCAGACGGCGACGACGGCCGCGGCGACGGCGAGGGTGACGCCGGCGGCGACCGGACCGACAGCGACGACGACGCGTCGGGGGCGACGCCGCTCACGCTCGGGGGGAGCCGCGTGGATGTCGGCGAGGCGGGCGCCCCCGATGTCGAGGCGCCCGACGCGAGCGTCGGCGGTGAGCGCGCGAGCGGTCGCAGCGACGCAGTCGCCGGCGACAGCGGTCGGGGCCCCCGCGTCCGCACGGAACGTCTCGACTCCGCGGACGCGGAGGCGGTCGACGCCGGCGCGTCGGTCAGGGCGGCGGCCCGGCGCGGCAGCGACCGGGTCGAGTCGCGCGACCTCCGGCGGTCGGTGCGCGCCGGCAGCGCGGAGACGCTGGTGTGTTTCGTCGTCGACGCCTCGGCGTCGATGCGCGGCCCGATGCGGGCGGCGAAAGGCGTCGCCGTCGAACTGCTGCGCGAGTCGTACGAGCACCGCGACGCCGTCTCGCTCGTGGCAGTGGCCGGCGAGGAGCCGGACGTCCTCTTGCCGCCTACGGACGACGTGGGGCGAGCGGCCCGCCACCTGAAGGAGCTCCCGGCGGGTGACCGGACGCCGCTGGCCGCCGGCCTCGACTCCGCCGCCGAGGTGTGTACGCGGGCGGCGCCCGAGGTGGCCCTCGCGGTCGTGGTCACCGACGGCGGCGCCAACGCTGCCGAGCGGCCGACTGCGGCGGTCTCGGCCGCGGCCGACCGACTCCGCGAGGCGGTCGACCGGACGCTCGTCGTCGACGCCGGCGACGAGGACGGCGTGGTGCCGACGCTGCTCGATCGCACCGGCGGCGACCGCGTGCCGCTGTCGCGGCTGTCCGCCGACCGGATTGACCATGCGGCGGGCAAAGCGCGCTCGGAGTGATTGAAGTGGGGGTGGTCGCGAACCACGTCACAGCCCCCACAGGTGGAGTCGATACGCGCCGTGGCCCGCCGCGGCACCGTCGTGATACGTCACTGGTTCTTCGACGGCTGCGACGGTCGATACGGTCGCATCGAGCGCAACAGCCGTCGACACTCCCGCTGTCGCCCGCTTCCTCACCGCTCCGTCATCGATGTCGACCACGCGGACGCCGTGGACATCGGGGTCGCGGTCGCGGAAGTGTTGTGCGACCGGGATCGCGAGTCGTCCCGCCCGTGCGTCGACGTGGTGGGCGAAGCCGCCGACGTCGGCCTGCCATCTCCGGGTGCCGTCGTGGGCGAGTCCGACTGCTGTGTGCTCTGCGGGGTGGCGTGCTGCGGTCTCGCGCCCCTCCTCCGGGAAGGTGTTCCCGTGGACGAACACGACGCGGTCCTCGGTCGCGACCACGTGGTTCGGGTAGGCGTACACACGGTCGGTGCCCCCCTCGGGCACGCCGCACTCGATGGTAGCGCCCGCATCGAGCATCGCCGTCACCTGTCCGTCCCGGTCAAGGAGGTAGCCGTGTCTGTCGGCGTGGCTCGCGACGGCGTACCCGTCCGGCGTGAGCGCGACATCGCCGACGGACCGGTCGGTATCGGTGGCGTCTTCGGCGGCACCGCCTGCGTCTCGTCGCGGGTCCCATCGGAGGTCGACGGCGCCGGTTGCCGCATCGAGAACGACCAGTCCGTCGTCGTGGGCGGGGGGCTCTGGACACCGGTTGTACGCGACGGCGAGCCGACTCCCGTCGGTCCCGAGGGCGACGGGCGACGCGCGGGCGTTGTGGCGCCACGCGACCGATCCGCTGGGGTCGACGGCGTAGACGACGCTCTCGAATCGGCGATCCGAGCCGTCCGCGTCGCCGCCCTCGGTGCGGCGCTCGTACCGACGAGCGGCCGCGTACGCGCGGCCGTCGGCCGTCGCCAGCGCCGCGACGAACGGATACCGGAACCGCGTCTCCTCGACCGGACTCCCGATGTCGGCAGCGGCGTCGATGCGCCACCGCTCGGTCCCGTCGGCGTCGACGAGGCGGACGAGTCCGCGCGAGCCACGCGTCCCGACCAGAACGCCGCCGTCGAACGGCGTCGCCGTGACGACCGGTTCTGACCCCGTGAGTCGCCAGCGTGGCTCCGCCTGGGTGGAATCTGCTCCGTCGTCACCGGGGTCGCTCGCAGGAGTCGACGCCAAGGCGGACGGATCGACTCCGAGGAGGTCACCGCTCGCGGTCCCCACGACGACGAGGTCGTCCAGGACCGCCACTGCCGAGCGGCGGCCGCGCTGGCGGGACCCGCAGGGGTCGATCTCACCGAGGGAGGCGACGGCGTGGTCGTCTGCCGGGCGCGTGCCGCTCGGACGACCGGCCGCCTCACTCCTCGACGGGGAAGGCATCGTGCAGGTCGTGGTGTGTCTCGCCGAGGCCCTCCAGCAGCCCCTCGCCATGAGACGCGAGCCGGGCGAGGCTCCGCTCGGCGCCGCGAACGGCGACGAGTCGACCCCTGACGTAGTTGGCCTCGGGGTCGTCGTCGTCGAGCGTCGCGACCTCCTCCTCGAGGTCGACGAGCGCGGCGTCGAGGTGTCGCCGGAGTTGATCGAGCGTCTGTGCGGTCGCGAGCCCTTCGATGGGGCCCTGAAGCTCGCCCTCAAGCTCCGCTTCCGCGTGCTCGCGGGCGGCGCGGTCGTCGGTTCCGAGGACGTTCAGCAGGCCGAGTCGTAGGGCTTCGAGTTCGAGGCAGCTCATGTCACTGGAGTGTATCGTGGACGAGGTCGGAGACGATTCGCTCGCGGTCGAGATGCGAGGAGACGATGCGGTCGGCGTCGTCGTCGTCGACGTCGCCGTACCAGACGCCGTCCGGATAGACGGCGACGATGGGGCCGTCGCCGCACTGGTCGAGACAGGAGGTCCGGGTGACGCGCGCGTCGCAGGCGTCGGAGTCGCGGACGGCTTGTCGGAGCCGTTCGAGCACGGCGGGCGATCCGCCGGCGGCGCACGTCTGGTTCGTGCAGACGGCGACGTGGTGGGCGGGCGCGTCGTGGCTGTGCGGGTCGTCGTCGACGGCCTCGCGGTCGGCGTGAGTCGCTTGGTGGGTCAGCGCGCGCAGCATCGCCCGCGCGCCACCCTCGTCGGCCTCGTAGCCGTCGAGGTCCACCTTGTACTTGCAGGTGTCACACGACATCTCGACGCTGCCCGTGCGGGCCTCTTGCCACCGGTCGGAGAGCACGTCGAGCAGGCGCGGGTCGGTGCCGAGCGGGTCGCCGCAGGCGGCGTCGACGTAGGGATACTCCTCGTCGAAGTCGGCGGCACCCTCGCGGATGCGACCCGTGAGCACGCCGTCGCCGAGCATGTACGGGAGCACGACCACCGCGTCGGGGCGGGTGCGAGCGACGTCGTGGAGCGCCTCGTCGAGCAGCGGTTCGGTCACGCCGATGAACGCCGTCTCGACGCGGTCGAACGCGCGGCCTTCGTACAGGAGCCGCGACAGTTTGTGCACGTCCGCATTGGAGTCCGGGTCCGAAGAGCCGCGCGCACACAGGACGACGCTCACCTCGTCGGTCTCCCGGTCGACGCCGAGGTCGGCCTCGACCGCCCGCGCCCGGGCGTCGAGCAGGTCGAGGATCGCGGGGTGGACGCCGAGATGTGCGCCGTTGTCGATCCGCAGGTCGGGGTGGGCCGCGCGCGCCTGCTCGATCGCCAGCGGCACGTCGTTTTTCACGTGGCTGGCGGCGAACAGCGACAGGTGGACGACCGAGACGCGCGAGACGGCGGTCGCCAGCCCCGCGATGGCCTCGTCGATCGCCGGCTGGGCCAGTTCGATGAACGCCGCGTCCACCGGGACGCCGAGGCGCCGTTCGAGGTCGGCCGCCAACTCTCGGACCTGTTCGTTGGACTTCTCGCGACGCGAGCCGTGACCCACCAGCAGGACGGCCTCGTCGTCGAACGCCGCGGCACCGCCGGCCGTCTCGCTACTCATCGCCACCTCCGCGGACCCGGCGGATGCTCGACTCGATCTTCTGGCGTCGCTGGGGCGCGAACAGGCCGCTGTCGTCGACGCCGTCGTACAGCCACTCCCCGAGCGCCGGGCCGGCGTCGTCGGCGACGCCGAACCAGTAGCCGCCGGAGGAGGTCTGGTTGACGCCGCCGTACGGCGCGTCGACGACCACCGCGTCGAGATGATTTTGAACGGCTTCCAACAGCGCCCGGTCGTCGTGGACGACCGAGATGCCGACCGCGTTGGCATCCGACTTGTAGCAGACGGTTCCACACCCCTCGACGATCCCCCGAAGGAGTTCACGCCGGTGCGCGGTGAGCGCGTCGAAGCGGTAGCCGCCCGTCTCGCCGGCCGCCGGCAGGCCGAACGCGGCGGCGGCCTGCCGGGCGACCGGCGTCGTCGCGCGGACGGTGAACTCGTCGCTGGTTCGCATCACTGCCGTGTTGTGGGCGTACTCGCGTTCGGTGACGCGCCGGTCGCGGTCGATATCGGTAGCGCCGAACAGCGCCGCGAGCCGGTCGGCGGCCGTCGCCTCGCCGGCCCGAACGACGACCGTGTCGCCGTCAACGTGACCGTCGCCGGCGACCCGGCCCCACAGATACGCCGCCTCGGGTGACGCCTCGACCAGTGAGTCGGGGGCATCGAGACCCGAGATAGCGTCGCTCACGGCTCCCCCTCCGCGTCGACGGTGATGGCGTCGAGCGGACACGCCGCGGCCGCCTGTCGGGCGTCGGCCTCGCCGCCGTCTCCCCGCTCGAACGTCGCCGAGACCCGTGTCTCCGACCGGCTGGTCGCCACCGCCGTCGTCGGGTCGAGCGCGGCGAGTCCGTCTTCGGCCTCGACGAACCGATCGTCGCGGACCAGGCACGCGAACACGCCGTCGCAGGCCTCGCGGTCGACCGTGACTGTGTAGCGGTCGCTCATCAGTAGTCGTACTTGCTCTCGTAGCCGCGCGGGGTGACCATCCGGCCGTCCCACACGTACGTGTCTTCGTTGCCGACGACGACGGTCGTGGTCATGTCCACCAGGTCCGTCTCGCCGTACGACTCCAACTCGCCGAGGGTGGTGGTCTCGACGGCCTCGTCGTCGCGCCCGGCGCCGTGGACGATCCCGACTGGCGTGTCGTCGTCGCGGTGCTCGCGGAGGATCGCACACGCCGTCTCCCAGTTCTCCCTGCGCTTGCGGCTCCACGGGTTGTAGATCGCGATCGTGAACCCCTCGCCGGCGACGGCGTGCAGACGGGACTCGATCTCGTCCATGGGCGTGAGGTGATCGGAGAGGGACACTGACACCGAGTCGTTCACCAGCGGCGCGCCCAAACGGGCGCCGCACGACTGGGCCGCGGGGACGCCGGGGACGACCTCGAAGTCGACCATCGACGCGGTCGCGCCCTTCGACTCGAGGATCTCCAGCGTGAGGCCCGCCAGCGCGTACACGTTCGGGTCGCCCGAGCCGACGATCGCCACGTCGTTGCCGGCAAGCGCGCGGTCGATCGCCTCCTCCGTGCGCGACACCTCGCCGCACATCGGGGTGTCGTACAGTTCCTCCGCCTGCTCGGTGATCTCGTCGGGGATGAGGTCGATGTAGGTGGTGTAGCCGACGATGTGTCCGGCCTCCGCCAGCGTCGATTTCGCTCGCGCGGTCATGCCGTCGGCGTGGCCAGGGCCGAGACCAACGGCGACTAAGCGCCCGGGGTCGGCGTCGAAGTCGTCAACGGCGGCCCCGACCTTCTCGTCGGTCGTCGACGAGGAGCCGCCGCAAGCCGACGATCCCGAGGAATCCGACGCGTCCGCGTCGGTCGAGCCGGCCGTGCACCCGCCGGAACTCGATTCCGTGGCGGTGCCGCCGTCGGTCTTCGCACCGCAGGTTGTCGTCTCGGTGTCCGCGCTGTTCGTCTCGTCCGTCGACCCGCCGCAGGTCGTGTCTGTGGTATCGGTGGTGTCGCTCATGGTGATGGTATTCAGAAGTCCTCCACGTCACGCCCGCCGCGGGGCGTGACGAGGTACGGTCGGTAGTCGTTGCGCCAGACCTCGGTCTCGTGGGTGCCGACGAGGATGGAGGTACCCATTCCGCCGACCTTGTCGTCGTGCTCGGTCGCCTCCCCAAGGGTCGTGATCGTGTACGTCTCGCCGTCGAGGTTGCGGCCGGCGTCTCCCCGGCCGGCGTCGTTGACGATCGCCACCGGTAAGTCGTCGTGACGCTCCTCGCGAAGCACCTCGATCGCCCGCTCGTAGTCGCGCCAGCAGTTGTAGAGAACGACGACGAAGTCGGCGACGGCGGCCGCTCGGAGTTTCTCCTCGATCTCCTCCCAGCCGCGCCACTTGTCCGACAGCGAGACGGAACACCAGTCGTTCGACAGCGGCGCGCCCAGCGTCGCCGCCAGACTCAGTCCGGCGGTGACGCCGGGGACGATCTCGATGGGGACGTCCGTCGCCGCTTCCGCCTCGGCCATCGTGAACAGGAGGTCGGACTTCCCGTACACGTTCGGGTCGCCGCCGGAGACGTGGACCACGTCCTGTCCGTCGCGGACCCGCTCGAACGCCTCGCGGGCGAGTTCGACCTGCTTGCCCATCGACGAGCGAACGAGTTCCTGGTCGCTGGCCTCCTGTTCGGATTCAGAGGGAAGCGTGCCGTCGTCGCGCAGGAAGGCCTGATACAGGTTCGAGGCGATCACGCAGTCGGCCGACTCGACGACGCGTCGCGCGCGGTCGGTCAGTTCGTCGGGCAGTCCCGGGCCGATGCCGACCACGTACAGCGTGCCGTACTCCGCGGGCGCGTCGCCGTCGGGGTCGCCGCCGGCGGCCGCGCGGGCCGAACGAAGCGACGGCGTCGCGTCGGCGCTGGCGTCGCCGCTCATCGACCCACCGCCACCGTGACGCTGTTTTCGTGGCTGATCTTCTCGACGACGAGTTCGTGCTCGCGGCCGCCGGCGATGGCCGACGACTCGGAGATGCCCGGCCAGCCGATCAGCTCCTTCGAGCGCGACGGGGTCGGCCCCTCGAACTCGGTGAGCGTCTCCTTCTCGAAGCTGACGACGCCGAGACCGCGATCCTCGGCCGCCTCCAGCAGTCCGGGTTCGTCGGCCTTGCGCGTGCCGGTGGCGACGAACTCCACGTCGGCCCACGTCGCGTCGGCGGTCTCGAGTGCCCGCTCCCACGCGTCATCGAACTGCTCGGCGGTCGCGCCCGAGACCGACCCGGTGCCGAGGACGATCCCCTCCTCGGCGTCGCTGTTGCGCTTCAGCACGGTCACGTCGTCGCCGACGAGCACCGCACGCGGCCCGTCCAGCCTGGCGACGGGTCCGAGGTCCTCGTCGAGGACAGCGAGGTTCGTCGCGACCGTCGAGTCGCCGTTGACGACATGGGCGTCCAGCGCCTTCGCGCGCTCCTCGACCCCTTGTTTGCCAGCCGCCTCGCTGGCGGTCGTCATCGCCGGGATCGCACCCATCGACGCCAGGTCGTCTGCGACCTGGTTCGCACCGTGGTGGCCGCCCGTGAGGGGGATGGCCCACGTCAACTCCTCGTCGACGACGACCACCGCGGGATCGTCCCACTTGTCGTCGAGCAGGGGAGCGGTCTTGCGCATGGCGATGCCGCTGGCCATCAGCCCGCAGAACACGTCGTACTCGCCCCAGTGCTCGGCGAACACGTCGCCGTGGTACTCCAGCAGGTCGATGCGTTCGTAGCGGTCGGCCAGCTCCGCCTTGATCTCCTCGGCGGTCTCGCGTTTCCGCTCGAAGGTGACGATCCCGAGCGTCTCGGCGACCTCGCCGTCCGAGTCGGGGGTCGAGCAGTGGCCGCCACCCCCGTCGGACGACGCCGCGTCGCCGGTCGATGCGTCCGTCGTGTCTTCGTCTGTACTCATGTGGATTCCTCCGTCGTCACTGTCGTCTCGTCGTCGCCGCGGTTCGCCCAGTCGCCGTACAGGTACGAGCGCTCGTAGCCGCCACCGGTGACGGCCTCGCCGATCACCACGAGCGCCGAGGCCCGGTAGCCCGCCTCCTCGACGGCGTCGGCGATGTCGCCTACGGTCCCCGTGATCCGGTCTTCGTCGGGCCACGACGCGTGGTAGACGACCGCGACGGGGAGGTCGGGGTCGACGCCCGCGTCGAGCAGGCGCTCCATCGTCTCTCGGACCGCGTGGGTGCCCAGGTAGATGCAGGTGGTCACGTCGCCCATCTGCACGAAGTCGGCGATGTGGTCCTCCTCGGGGTCGAGCGTCTTCCCTTGCGGACGGGTGAAGGCGACGTGGTTGGCCACCTCGTTGAGGGTGAGCTGAGTGCCGAGCGACGCGCTGGCCGCGAACGCGGCGGTCACGCCCGAGACGAAGTACGTCGGCACCCCCTCCGCCTCCAGCGCATCCATCTGTTCGAGCGCGGCGCCGTAGATGGCGGGGTCGCCGGAGTGAAGCCTGACGACAGTTCGACCGGCTTCGTGGGCGTCGCGCATCAACGGCACAAGTTCCTCGAGATCCTTCCCGATCGAGTTCACCTGCTCGGCGTGATCGCAGAACTCGTCGAGGAGTTCGCTGTTGACGAGCGACCCGGCGTGGACGACGAGGTCGGCCTCGGCCAACAGCGCCCGGCCGCGAACCGTCAACAGCCCCGGGTCACCCGGTCCGGCGCCCACGAACGGGATACCCTCCCGGTCATCCAGCACGTCCGTCGCCGGGTCGGGGAGCGCGTCGCTCATCCGTCGGCCACCTCTGCGGCCTCCCCGTCGCCGCCGGCCTCGGACTCGGTGAAGACGGCCGTCGCGGGGTCGGTGCCGGCGTCGGGTCGGCGGGCGTACGCGAGCGTGTAGTAGTCGCGGTCCTCGATCGCGGTCGGGTCGTCGGTGACGACCGTCTCTCCCTGCTCCATGAACAGCCGTCGGCCGTACGTCACCTCGTACCCGGCGTCGACCAGGCCGTCGTGGGTCGCCGGCGCGTCGGTCACTTTGAACAGCACCATCCGGTCGGGACCGGTGGGCGACGCGCCGCCGGCCGCTTCCCGCAGGGCGAGGCCGCTTC
The DNA here is from genome assembly GCF_900129775.1 of Halobaculum gomorrense. Taxonomy (GTDB): domain Archaea; phylum Halobacteriota; class Halobacteria; order Halobacteriales; family Haloferacaceae; genus Halobaculum; species Halobaculum gomorrense. The sequence continues at coordinate 330,975 of NZ_FQWV01000003.1, forward strand.
CGGCATCGATCTCGACGCCCAATGCCGTCGCGAACGCGGTCATCGCGGACACGCCGGGGACGGTCTCGACGTCGACGCCGGGGTGGAAGGCGTCGAGCGTCCGGCGCAGGTGGCCGAACGTCGAGTAGACGTTCGGGTCGCCCAGCGTGACGAACGCGGCGTCGCCGTCGCGAGCGACCGGTGCCACCTCTTCGGCCGCTGCCCGCCACGCACGACGGAGTTCGTCCTCGTTGCGCGTCATTGGGAAGTCCAGATCCCCGAGCGCGGACTCGTCGACGTGCTCGACGGCGACCGACCGCGAGAGTCGCCCCGGCGTGTAGACGGTGTCGACCGACTGGAGGACCCGCTGTCCTCGGACCGTGACGAGGTCCGGATCGCCGGGACCCAGCCCGATGCCATACAGCGTCACGATGCCACCTCCTCGTCGTCGCTCGCCTCGTCTTCGACGCCGCCGGTGATCACGTACACCGGGTTGTCCGACTCGAAACTCGTCGCGCCGGCGAGCTCGTAGCCGTGACTCGCCTGGAGTTGCAACACCTCGTCTAACAGCTCCCGGTCGCGGAACGCCTGAACCGCCTGTCCGGCCGTCTCCAGCCGGGAGACGTTCATCACGACTCGTTGGACGCCCGTCTCGACTGCGTGGTCGAGCACCGCCTCGAAGTTGCGCGACCCGCCGATGAATAGCGCGTCCGCGTCTGCCGGCAGCTCGTCTGGGGCTTCCGCCTCAACGAGGTCGACGGACGACAGCGGGACGTCGTTGGCGGCGAGGTTCTTGCGGGTCACGTCGAGCTTCGACCCCGACCGCTCCAACGCGGTCACCCGGCCGGCGCGGCGGGCCGCCGAGACGGTCACCGCGCCGGTGCACGACCCGACCTCCACGAAGTGATCCGTCTCGGTGAGGCCGAGCTTCGAAACTGTCACCGCTCGTACCGCGGGCTTGGTCGGCCCCGCCTTCGCGTCGTGCGGGAGCCGTATCGCCGGTGTCCGAGGCATCAGGTTCATAAGACGAACGGCGGCATATAACAATTTGGATTGTTCTAATTCAAGTGTGATTGTTTAACGTGCGGACAGCGCCGCCGCTGCTCGATGTGGCGACTCCCCGAGCTCGGGGTGTTCCTATCGTGGCTCCACCTCACTTGTCGTCGATTCGATGCCGAGTCGTGACGCGTCGGTGCCGAACTCCTCCGCCAAGAGCGGTGGGACGTCTTCTGGAGTAACGTCAGAGTACCAGCGTCCGCGCGGGTGGATCGCCACCGCGGTGCCGTCTGCGCTACACAGCCCCAGACAGCTCGTCTCCGCGACGTGCACCCGCGACCAGAACACACCGCGGTCGCGGAGCCACGACGTGACGGTTTCCAGAACCGCGTCGCCGTGTGCCTCCGCGCAGGCGGCGTACTCGGAGTCGCGGGCGTTCGTGCAGACGAGCACGTGGTCGGTGAACCCGTTCTCGTACACGTCTGAGGTGCGCTCGCGCATCAGTCGCCTCCAGCGCCGTGGCTGACCTGTCCGACGCCTCCAGTCGCGTGATCACGTGCGCGTTCACCAGTGAGTCGAGCGTGACCCACGGCCAGTGTCAGCCACAACAGCACCTGTCCGAAGATCGTCAGTCCGACCACGCCATCCGCGAGCGTCGCCGGTACTGTGACTGTCGTTCGGTCAGTCGGCAGCACGGCCGCCACCACCGGAAGCGCCGCTACTGGTACCAGTCCGCCGACGACGGCGAACGGGGTCGGGAAGTCTGGACGCGCCTGAAGCCGCCCGTACAGCAGCATACTCGCGACCACCGCGACTGCTCCGGCGATCATCATCCCGCCGTACACGAGGAGTCGCAGTTGGACACCCAGCGAGTGGGTAGTTCCCGGCGGTGCGGGGGGGACGGCGAGCCACGGTGCGGCGGATGTCGTGAGGAATCCAGCCGTTGCGAACACGTAGCTCTTGACCGGTCCGGAACCGGGAACGATGGGTTCGAGAAAAAAGAACGCGACCCCGAACCCGACAGCGCCGAGCAGTATCCCCCACAGCACTCCCGAGACGACACTGATCCCGTTGAAAATGGACACCAGCGAGTCGTGCTGAATCCCCGTCGACTGCTCGTGGTCGTGGGTTCCGCTCTCGTGTCCGATCCCCTCAGCGTACCCGAGAACCGGGTTCGCCACGAGCGCGAGGAGGAGGCCGAAGATGAGACCCGCGACGACTCCCGCCTTGACACCCCGGACCAGGTACTCGACGATCATCTCAGTGGCAGACGATTCCCGCTGCGTGGCGGAAGGAGTGCATCGCCTCGTGGGCGGTCGGCTCCTGAATCAACAGCAGCGCGAATCCCAGCGCTCCTGCCGTCAGTATCACCGCAGCAGCCTGTGCGGCCGTGAGTTCGTCTTTGGCGAGGCTCCACCGCTCGTGTACCGCGTTTGTTGCTGGCATACTCAATCCAACTTGCCCAAGAACAAGTGGGCTTGTAAAATTTCCGTGCCGAGCGCGCGGCGGGTGATATGCGACTTCGACCGTCTGACCGCGGCTCTGCGGGTATCCGGTCGCGCTGTTCACTCCCGGGGCTCACTCCACGCGAGGTGGTTGACGCTCCCGTGTTCACCGACACGTGCGGGTTCACGGAGGCCCGCTCGGACGAACTCGATCCCTCGCTCCACGGCCGCCGACAGCGACGCTCCCCTCGCGAGTTCGGCGGCGACCGCGCTCGAGAGCGTACACCCGGAGCCGTGCGTCGCGTCGGTGGCGATGCGTTCGGCGTCGACGGCGGTCGGACCGCCCTCACCGTCGGAGATGAGCACGTCCGTGACAGTGGCGGAGTCGTCGTTGACATGGCCGCCCTTGAACAGCACCGCATCAGCGCCCCAGTCGAAAAAGCGGTCGGCGGCGCGTTCGCGTGCGGCGCTCGAGCTCGGACGCTCGCCGACGAGCTCGGCCGTCTCGTCAGCGTTCGGAGTCACGAGCGTCGCCTCTGCGAACAGGTCGCGGTAGGCGTCGACCGCCTCGGCCTCGAGCAGGCGATCACCGCTGGTCGCCACCATCACCGGGTCGACGACGACCGGGCCGTCGAACGAGCGAAGGCAGTCGTGCACCGTCCGAACGCCCTCGACCGTCGCGAGCATCCCAGTTTTGACCGCGCCGACGGCCACGTCGTCAACGACTGCATCGTACTGTGCCCGCACCTCGTCGGTCGGGAGGAGGTGCGTCGAGCGGACGCCCGTCGTGTTCTGTGCCGTCGTCGCGACGACGACGGAGCCGCCGTACACGCCGAGTCGGGCCATCGTCTTGAGATCGGCTTGGACACCGGCTCCCCCACTGGAGTCGCTGGAGGCGATCGCCAGCGCGTACGGAACCTCACGCGAGACTGGGTCGACCCCCGTCATCGGAAGTGCATCCCTCCGTTCACGCTGTGGACCTCACCGTGGGTGAACTCGCTGTCGACGAGATACGCGACCGAGCGGGCCACCTCCTCCGGCGAACAGCTGTACTCCGGCAGGTGGGTATCGACGTTCTCGTGTCCCAGGAAGCCCGTGGCTTCGAGGTGCTCGACGATGGCGTCGTTCATCGACGTGTCGACCGGGCCGGGCGCGAGCGCGTTCACGCGGACGCCGTCCGGACCGACCTCGCGTGCGAGGGCTCGAACGAAGCCGTGCAACCCTGCCTTGCTCGCCGCGTAGCTGGTGTCGACCGTGCCGGCGGTCCCGCCAACGCTCGACAGCACGACCAGCGATCCGGCCGACTCGCGAAGTGCCGGGAGGAACGCGCGGGCGACGCGGGCAGTGCCGGTGAGGTTCGTCTCGAGGACGCGGCCGAACTGGTCGTCGGTCGACTCCTCGAGCAGCGCGGGCTCGACGATGCCGACCGTGTGAACTACGACATCGACGCTGTCTAGCGCCGCCTCGGCCTCCTCGGCGAACCGCTCGATCGAGTCTGGATCGGTCACGTCCAACTCCACGGCGACGGTCCGTCCCGCCTCGGAGTCTGTCGCGTCGACGAGCGCTTGAGCGCCCTCATTATCTTTGTGGTACGAACACACCACGTCGACACCGTCGTACCGTTCGACGACTGCCCGGCCGATGCCGCCCGTACCACCGGTGACGACGACGCCCGTCACGCCACCACCTCACGGATGCGTTCGGCAGGATCGGTCGTCGGTTCGTGCCCCGCGACGGCGTCGTGGAACGCCGTCAGGTAACTCGCGGGGCCGTGGTACTCGCCAAACTCCCCGGCGGCTGCCGCCTCGCCCGCGAGCCCGTACGCCAGCGTGCCGGCGAGCGACGCCTCCAGCGGATCGTCGATGGCGGCCGCGAACGTCGCGAGTGTGGCGCCCAACATACAGCCTGTGCCGACGACTCGTCCCATCAGTTGGTCACCCGACCGAACCTCGAACGCCCGTTCCCCAGTCGCGACCACGTCCGTCTCGCCGCTGGCGACGACGACCGCGTCGGTCTCGCGGGCGCAGGCGACCGCCGTCTCGGCGATGTCGGTGTGTTCACCGACCGATTCGACGCCCCGAACCTCGGCGTCGTCGCCGACGAGCGCGGCGACCTCGCCGTAGTTGCCACTCACGATCGCCGGGTTCAGTTCCGTCACGAGGCGCTCGGCGACGCGCGAACGCGTCGGGGTCGCTCCGGCACCGACGGGGTCGACAACGGCGGGGACGCCGTGGTCGGCGGCGGCCGCTCCGGCGGTCAGCATCGTCGCCTCTCCCATCTCGCTCACCGTGCCCATGTTGAGCAACAGCCCCTGTGCGCTTGCGACCATGTCGGCGACCTCTCGGTCGTCGTCTGACATTACCGGCAGTCCTCCCCAGTGGAGCGTGACGTTCGCCACGTCGTTCACCGTCACCTCGTTCGTCACCGCGTTCACCAGCGGCGTCGTCTCCCGCACCGCAGCGCGTGCCTTGCTGAGGGTGACTATCCCAGGGGCAACTGAGCCCGAATCGGGTGCCGATAGAGATCCGTCGTCGGTCATTGTGTGGCACCCTCGTGACCCGCTTCGACAGCTTCGTGCAACTCTCGGGTCGCCGCTGCGGGGTCGTCGGCCTCGGTGATCGTCGTCACGACTGCGACGCCGTCGGCACCGGCTGCGGCGACGCGCCCGGCGTTTTCGCTCGTGATCCCACCGATGGCGACGACCGGGATCGACACTACGTCTGCGACGGCCGCCACGGTGTCGACGCCGATCGCTGATTCCGACGGACGCGTGTCCTTGGTTCCAGTGGCGAACACAGCGCCGACGCCGAGGTAGTCGGCGCCGGCCGCCTCTGCCATCCGGGCGGCTTCCGGGGTCGCCACGGATCGACCGACGATCGTGTCCTCTCCGAGCTGCTCACGAGCGACCTGGATCGGGAGGTCGCCGTCGCCGAGATGGATGCCGTCGGCGTCGAGTGCGACAGCAAGATCGACGCGGTCGTTGACGATCAGCGGGATATCGGCCTCGTTCGTCAGCTCGTAGAGGTTTTGCCCCAACTCGTACCGGTCGATCGCACTCGCGTGTTTCTCACGCAGTTGGACGGCGTCGATCCCGCCCGCGATCGCCTCACGGACGACAGTGGCCGTCCCTCGTCCGTTACTTCGGTCCGCCTGAGAGACCAGATACGTCGACAGTGTTCGGTCCACGTGTACCCGACCGGATGCACCACTAAGTAATATTAGTAACGAATACTCAGATTCAGAGCGCCCAATAAATTACTGCCAGAGCGCTCAGGATGATACTGAGTCGACACTCCCCAGGAATGGATACGGGATTGCCGTCGCATCCAGTAGTGGCTGGCTTCGGACTCGGTTCAGCGTTTGGTGGCCCTCTTCGAGGTGGTTCGCTCCCGAAGTGGATCACGGAGGGGAGATCAAGTCGGAGTGATATTCGTTCGACTAACCGATCGGCCGTCGTCCCCCTCGCCTCCCGCGTCACCCTCCGTGTGTTCCCTCGTTCGCGAATCTCGAATCGGACCCTCATCGAGCGATGCGAGAACGGGACGCTCGATGAGGCGCTCTCGACTACCGTCGAGCGCTCACTCGATACAGCAGCTCATGGTGGAGGTATCTCGACGGAACGCCTGACACGCCTGTTTGAACGCCTCGCTGAACGTGGGAAACGGGTGGACGGTGTCGATAATATCGTCGACTGTCAGCCCGAACTTCACTGCCAGCGTCGCTTCCATGATCATATCGGCGGCACGGGGCCCGACCATGTGGACACCGACAATCTCATCGGTCTCGTGGTGTTTGACGACCTGAACCAGCCCATCCGTGTTCTTGACGGCCTTCGCCCGCGGGACGTCCTCCATCTGGACAGTCCGGCACGAACAGGTGCCGTGCTCGTCCATGTATTCGAGTTCGGTCGTGCCGACAGCAGCGACCTCGGGACTGGTGAAGACGACTGCGGGAACTGTGTCGTAGTTGATGCTGACGCCCTCGTCGCCGAAAGCGTTCTTGATGGCGTGGTTACCCTCCTTAGCGGCGACCGTCTCGAGTTCGGGCTCGCCGATCACGTCACCCGCCGCGTAGATGGTCGGGTTCGTCGTCTGGAAGTGCTCGTCGACGTGAATCGTGCCGTCTGGGTTCGTCTCAATCCCGACTGATTCGAGACCGATACCCTCGCTATTCGGCTGGACGCCGGTCGCGACGAACAGCGCGTCCCCGGAGACTGTCCGCTCGGTGCCGTCGACGACTGTCTCGACGGCGACGCCCGACTGGACTGTTTCGGCCCCACCGTCGGCTGCTGGCGTGCGGACGCGCTGGAAGTCGTTGCCGGTGATCACCTCGATGCCTTCCGCCTCGAACGCGCGCTGCATCTCACGCCCGAGCTGGCCGTCCATCCCGGAGAGGACACGCTCGGAGCGCTGGAGGATGGTCACGTCGACGCCGACGCAGTGGAGGATCTGGCCCCACTCCAGCGCGATGTAGCCGCCGCCGAGCATCACGATGCTCTCGGGGAGGTCGCGCTCCTCCAAGATCGTCTCACTCGTGTAGTAGTCGACCCCGTCGAGACCGCCGATGGCGGGTGCCCAAGGCGAACTCCCGGTCGCGACGAGCGCTTTCCCCCCACTGATGCGTGCGCCCTCGTCGGCGCCGTCGACGACCTCGATGGTCGAGTCCTCGATCAGCCGGCCGTAGCCCTCGTAGATGTCGGTCTCGAAGTGCTCGGCGACGTCGACGTAGTTCTCCTGGCGGAATCCTTCCACGAGGTCGTCGGTGCCGTCGAGTGCGGCCGCCCAGTCGACGGTCGGTTCGCCGTCGCTGTACTGGACCGCTTCGAACGGATTCTCCTGCGGCGTGGCTGCCTGGTCGCCCACCGCGAGCAGATGCTTACTTGGGACACAGCCCACGTTCACGCAGGTTCCGCCAAGTGGCAGGCCGGTGTTCACCATCGCCGTCGAGAGATCCTGACGACTCGCTTCAGTGATCGCGGCGAAGGCAGCGGCCCCGCCGCCGAGAATCACGAGATCGTAGTCTGCCGTGCTGGTCATTCGTGGCTATTCGTTCTGACGGGAAGGTCTTATACTTCAGAGTCCAAAGCTATGGAGTACGTTCGAGGCCACAAAGCTATGGCAGATACTACCGCAGACGCGCCTGTGTGCGATATCGACGGAATGTGCTACTGTCCGCTCACGGGTGTCATCGACACACTGAGCCGGAAATACGCGATGCAGCTCGTCAGCATCATCGGGGCGCACGACTCGCTTCGGTTCGCGGAGATCGAAGCGCACCTCTCGACAGCGAGCACCTCGACCATCTCCAAACGGCTCGACGAGTTCGAGGACGCCGGACTGATCGATCGAACCCAGTATAATGAAATTCCGCCCCGGGTGGAGTACTCACTGACCGACGACGGGGACGAGGTTCGAACTCGCCTCGAACCGCTGTTGGAGTGGGCCTCAGCGGCCGAGTGACCCCTCGGGTGGCCGGTTGGTGACCGCACGTTCGATCGTCCGATGAACTGGTTCCGTGTCCTTCTGCCATTCGCTGGAATCACTGGCGGCTACCGTACCGATATCTCGGCTAGACCAGCCCCAACCCACCACCGACCAGGCGGAACCCAACGGCCGTGAGGAGGCCGAAGACGACGAGTCTGCGAGACCGCTCGCTGGCAGTCGCTCTGAGGCGTTTCCCGACAGCGACTCCGATCGCGGCTGGGACGGCGGCGACGACGGACGCGAGCAGGAGTGTCCGACTCGGATACAGTCCGAACATCCCCGCCACTCCGACGCGTATCCCGTTGAGTCCTAGAAAAACGAGCGCGACGACCCCGACGAACAGTCCGTGGGAGAGGTCGAAGCTCCGAAGATACGCGATGAGCTGGACGCCGACGTTCGTCCCGCCGAACAGCAGTCCAGAGACGGCTCCGACACCGAGCATCCCGACCCGGCTTCGCGCGAATGCGCCGATCCTACCTTCTGACCACTCCGGGAGCGGGATCCATCGCTGGGCGGTCGCGACGAAGCCGAGGGTGAGTAGCCCGAGGCCGACACGCAGTGGGGCGGTCGGAATACTACTGAGGACGGCCATTCCGACAACCGTGCCGACCAGCGCTGCACCGATGAGTGGGGCAAACCGTCGACTACAGGTTCGAAGCTCGTCCCGAGAGAGATCGCGGACCAGCGAGAGGTTCACCGCGAGAATGGGGATGATCATGAAGACGACCGCTGTTGCCGGATCGATTACCGTTGCGAGCGCCATCGTCCCAACGAGCGCGAACCCGAAGCCGGCGAGTCCGTTCGTCGTCCCGGCGACCAGAATGACAATCGCCATCAGTGCGACTGTCGATTCTCCGATGGCTGCGATCATTCGTCACCGCCCGTGAGCTGCTCGTAGAGGACTGGGAGTGTCCCGTAGCTGATGGCGTTTCGAACCAGCGCCTCGGTCGTCGTGTACTCGTCGGTGCCGTGTGCCGTCTGCGTTCCGAAGCCGAACTCGGCGGTCGGAATCCCCTCGTGTCGAAGCACCTTGGCGTCGCCGCCACCGGTCGCGCTCCGCCGGTAGACCTGGTCGTCGACGACGTGATCGGCCGCCCGCGCGCTCGCTTCGACGAGTGCGCTCCCGAGCGGCTCGTACGACCCACGGGTCCACGAGATATCGGTGATCTCGATGCCGTCCATCCCGGTCAAGCAGTTCCGGATCCCGCCGAGCGCGTCTCTGGTGTCGACGCCAGCGGTCAGACGGATGTCGACTCTCGCACACGCCGAGGCCGGCACCGTGTTTATTGCCGTTCCGCCCTCGATGACGCCGAGGTTGATCGTCGGGTACCGGTACAGGGTGCGGGTGGCCTCGGCTCCGGCCTCCGGTTCGTAGAAGTCGACGGACTCCTCGATGATCTCGTCCATCGCTGAATCGACCGAGAGCTCTCGCTGCCCGAACTCGCTCCGCAACTGCTCGACTGCCGCGGTCAGGCGATCGATCGCGTTCTCCCCGATCATCGGCCGCGAGCCGTGGGCAGCCGTCCCGGACGCTTCGAGCGTCAGCCAGATGTTCCCGCGATCGGCCACCGAGACGGAGTATCGTCCGTTCCGGGAGGTAGTTTCGCCCACGACACAGGCGTCGGGATCGAACTCCGTCGTCTCCAGGAGTGTCGTGAGCCCGGCATCCCCACCTGTCTCTTCGTCGCTCACGAACGCAAACTGGAGCGTCACCGGCGGCTCGGTTTCGGTGTGAGCGTACGCGAGTGCGACCTGTACCATCGCGGCGACGGCCCCCTTCATGTCGGTCGTCCCGCGTCCGTAGATGCGCTCGCCGTCCCGCTCCCCCAGGGGATCGTACGACCAATCGCCCTCGTCGAACGGAACGGTGTCCAAGTGACCGTTGAAACACAGCGTGTGGTCGGTCCGGCCGGGGAGCGTGGCGACGAGGTTCGGTTTGTCCGGATCGACCTCGCAGCGTTCGACTGCCAGCGATGGCTCGTCGAGCACCGCTTCGAGCCACTCGACGATTTCGGAGGTCTGTCCCGGTGGGTTCTGGGTATCGTGCCCGACGAGCGTCTCGGTGAACTCGAACAGGTCACTCCGGTTGTCGGTGAAGTACTCGGCAACGGTCGTCGGCAAGTCAGACGTGTTCATATTGGGGGGAGTAGTTGGCTGGTTCAGTTCTCGTCCCGCATTCCACCGGTACTGACTTCGTCCACTTTCGGCGGGATTTCGTCTCTCACGACCGCTTGGTGTCCGGCATGTTGTGGCGGACTGCTGGGTGCACGGCAAGCACTGCGATCGCTGCGGCGGTGGCGAGGTTCAGAGACAGCGTCGGCCGATCGAAGCCGATGGTCTCCTCCACGAGTACCCACACCAGCATCGCGGCGGCGACGCCGACGCTCGCGGTCCATCCCCACCGGCGTCGCGTATAGAGCGCGTAGCCCACGACTGCCGGGACGAGTCCGAACACGACGAAGAGGATGAAGCCCGGAACGAGAACGTTCTCGAACGGCGTCCCGTCGAATGGAGCCGACGAGAGGCCGACAGTCTCTCCGGAGGGTGCCATCAGCAAGGCCACTCCGCCGAATAGGGCCCGACCCGATAGTTGGTCGAGCGCCGCCAGCGGCACCCGCAGGATCGCTGGACGGCCATGGACTCGCATTATGTTGTCTCTGTATCCCACGGGAATTCAACTGTTGGGGTGTCATCCTCACGGTTCCGTGACTCCCGCATAGTCGACGCCGGTCAGGTCGGCGATGTCCTTTTTCCAGGTCGTCAGGTCACGGCGATCGAACCCGGAGAGGCCGTCGTGTCCACAAGCGCGGGCCATCACCTTCATCAGTTCGACTGTCGCCTCGAAGAAGTTCTGGAGTCCGTCGGCCGCCGAATCGATGACGAGTCGGTTCCTGAGATCCTCTCGCTGGGTGGCGATCCCGACGGGACAGTTGTTCGAGTCACAGGCTCGCATCCCGAGACAGCCGATCGCTTGCATCGCGGAGTTCGCGACTGCGACGCCGTCGGCGCCGAGCGCCATCGCCTTGATGAAATTCGACTCCGTCCGGAGGCCGCCCGTCGCGATGAGCGTCACGTCCGAGCGGTCACGCGAATCCAGGTGGCGGCGAGCACGTGCGAGCGCCGCCATCGTCGGCACTGAGATGTTGTCCTTGAACACCTCCGGGGCGGCGCCGGTGCCCCCGCCCCGACCGTCGAGGATGAGATAGTCCGCACCGGCCTCCAGCGCGAAGTCGATGTCCTCCTCGACGTGCTGGGCGGAGAGTTTGAATCCGACCGGGATGCCGCCCCCCACGTCGCGGACATGGTCGGCCATCTCGGCGAAGTCCTCAGGAGTGCGCAGGTCGTCGAACCTCGCGGGGCTCACGGCGTCCGTTCCCGGTTCGAGGTCACGAACCTCGGCGATTCGCCCCTGTACCTTCTCGCCCGGGAGGTGGCCACCGGTCCCCGTCTTCGCACCCTGGCCGGCCTTGAAGTGGAACGCCTGGACCCGCTCGACAAGGTCGATGTCCCAGCCGAACTTCCCCGTCGCATACTCGTAGAAGTACCGGGAGTTGACCTCCTGTTCTTCGGGGAGCATCCCGCCCTCGCCGGAGCAGATGCCCGTACCGGCCTGATCTGCTCCTTTCGAGATCGCGATCTTCGCCTCCTCGCTGAGCGCGCCGAAGCTCATGTCGCTCACGAATATCGGGATGTCCAGTTGGAGCGGATTCTCCGCGTTCGGACCGATCACCAGTTCCGTATCGACGGCCGCCTCGTCGTCGAGCGGTGTTCGCGCGAGCTGGGCCGTCAGGATCTGCAGGTCGTCCCACGACGGCAGCTCCGTGCGTGGAACGCCCATCGCGGAGATGTTACCGTGCTCGCCGATTCCCTCGGGCCCCTTTTGAGCTAGGGACTGGATGTAATGGGAGTACGGTTCTTTCTCGTGGTCGGGCTCGCCGTAGAATTCGGGATCGACCGAGCCGCCATCGATGTCGTCGGCGGATCCTTGCATCGGCCTGTCGCTGCTATCCCCGGGCTCGGGGTTGTCATAGGGCTGGGGATTGTCTGCCGCCCAGGCAGCTACTTCGGCTGCGTCGACGTAGACGGCATCTTCGTCTTTGTCGACCCACGCAGGGAACGTTTCTAACACCTCCGAGTTGTCGTACTCGCTGATGCCGGTGTCGACTCGATAGTCCCAGCCGTGGACGCCACAGATGAGGTTGTCACCCTCGACGTGGCCGTCTCCGAGGAGCACACCGCGGTGGAGACATCGTCCATACAGTACCGATACCTCGTCGTCGTATCGGATGACAACAAGATCGATGCCATCAACCCGGGCGTGTATGGGCTCACGATCAGGGAGATCGCTCCAGACGGCGACCTGTTCGGCCATCTCCTCATCAGAGCGACTCATGTCGAGTACCTCCCTGCCTGGGTAGTAGACCGACGCTCGATACGACTCGCCGACTGCTGACTGGAAATCGATGTAGTGAGTGTCATTGTTGGACTGTCGTCTCGGGGATGTTCACACCGGGTCGGAGTCGGTGCTGATTTCGACGAGGGCGGGGCCGTCGTACGCGATTGCAGCTTCGAGAGCGTCGTCGAGTGCGTCGGCGTCGTCGACGAAGACACCGTGACCGCCACAGTTCTCGGCGAATGTAGCGAACTCAGGATTGACAAGATCGGTCTGCCAGACGTCCCAGCCGCCCGTTCGCTGCTCCTTGCTGATCTTCCCGAGTTCGTCGTCGTTCAAGAGGACGTGCGTGATGTCCATGTCGTATTTGACGGCGGTCGTGAACTCGCTCATATACTGGCCGAAGCCCCCGTCGCTGGAGACCGAGACTACCTTCCGACCGGCGAACGGCGATTCGGGTTCCTGCGTGGCCGCCCACGCACCGAGTGCGGCCGGGAACGCGAATCCGATCGAGCCGAGATAGCCGGACATGAGTACCGACTGGTGTTCCGGTTCGAAGTACCGTCCGAACGCGTAGGTGTTGTTCCCCACGTCGACGGGGATGATGGCGTCGTCGGGGACGAGCCGCGTCATCGCGTCGAAGGCGGTGGCGTAGTTGACGCCACGCTCGGGCGTCTGATCGCGTCTCGTCGCCTTCTCCTCGCGCCAGATCTCCCACCGGTCGGCGAGTTCTTCGCGCTGACTCTCCGCCTCAACGTCACCGATGCGATCGTGCAGTTCGCTGACGGTGACGCCGATCTCGCCCCAGACAGGCACGTCGATACTGTGAAACTTCCCGAGGGTCATCGCGTCGTAGTCGACGTGAATCGTCGGCTTGTACTCCGCAATTCCCGTGTGATTTGAGAAGCTCGCCCCGAAGACGGCCAGCAGATCCGCCTCGTTCATAAAGTGGCTCGCGATTGGCGTCCCGCTCCGGCCAAGGACGCCCCCCGCGAGCGGATGCGAGTCGGGAATCTGTCCCTTTCCTTTGAATGTCGTCAGCACAGGACAGTCGAATCGTTCGGCGAGGTCGACGATCCCATCCATCTCGAAGCGAGCCCCGTGGCCGGCGATGATTACTGGCCGCCCGGCGGTTTCGAGTAGGTCCACTGCGTCTTGGAGCGCGTCCTCCGGCGGGCTGATGTCGCGCTCGGTGATACGCCCCTCGGGATCTCCGGGCTCGACTCCCTCCGCGGACTGGGTCTGGATCTCGTCGGGGAAGATCAGGTGTGAAACGCCCCGTTCGAGTATCGCGGTCTTGGCGGCTCGGGTCGCGAGTTCGGCGTGCTGGCTGTCGGGGAGGACGGTCGCTTCAAACTCTGCTACGTCACCGTAGGCTGCTTCGAGGTCGACCTCCTGAAAGTTGCCCGTACCGAGCACCTGCGACTCGACTTGCCCCGTGAGCGCGATGGTCGGCGAACCGTCGACGTTGGCGTCCCACAGCCCCGTGAGCATGTTCGTCGCGCCGGGGCCGGCGATGGAGAAACACGCCGCCGGCCGACCGGTGAGCTTCCCGTACGCGGAGGCGGCGAATGCGCCGGCGCCCTCGTGGCGAACGCCGTAGTACGAGAGGTTACCCTGGTCGGCCTCGCGGCGGAGCGCGTCGGCGAGGCCGAGATTCGAGTGACCGACGATCCCCCAGACCTGCCGGACCCCCCAGTTGACCAGTGTCTCGGCGATGACATTCGACACCGTCTGCTCATGGGGTTCCTCTTCGGGAAAGCCGACGTAGATGCCGTCGTCGCGTTCCTCGACCGGGAACGTCTGGACGCAGTCGTCGTGTGGACCGGGCGTTTCGCCCGTCAATGGGTCGAAGTCCCACCCGTGCCACGGACATCGGAGGTATCCTGTCTCGATGGATCCCTCGCCGAGCGGGCCACCCTGGTGGGGACAGTTGTTGTCGAGCGCGGCGTACTCCCCATCGTAATGAGTGACAGCGACGGTTGTCTCGCCACAGGTTACGGCCTTGACTCGATCCGCTGGGAGTTCATCTGGAGAAAGTGCCTTGTACCACGTCATGTCCCCGTGTGGCGTGTTCGGGGACGAGTTTGCGCCCATGTACTTGCGACCCGTGGAGAACAGGCTTAATCACGCCGCGGGCGTTACGTTCTGTTCCACCCCTCCACAGTATTTATATATTAAATCCTGAGAGACGCCCCGTTCCCCCTCGATCGGTCTGATGAGAGTTCGATCTCGAAGCGAGTTCCCCCTGCTTTGGCATCACAGACAGTAATCTCCCAGCCGTGCGCCTCAGCGATCTCGGCGACGATAGCGAGTCCGAAGCCGGTTCCGTCACTGGTCGTCGTATGTCCCCACTCGAATACCGTATCTTGCTCGTCCGCTGGGATCCCTTTGCCATCATCTTCGACGTAGAACCCATCACTATCGTCTCTGTCGAGCGTTCCGACACGGACGGTGACGGACTTCCCCCCGTGCGTGTATGCGTTCTCGAAGAGGTTTGCAAGGAGTTCGTGGAGGCGGTCTCGATCCGCGTGAATTGTCCTCGATGACTCGATTTCGAGCGTCGTTGGGTCGAGTTCACAGTCGATCCAGACCTTTCGCGCCAGGGGCTCCAACTCGATTTCCGTTTGCTCACCGACGAGGTGTCCTTCCCGGGTAAGCTGCAAGAGTTCAGACAACATCTCGTCCATCCGATCGGCCGCGTCCTCGATGGCGTCGAAGTGTTCGGGATTGCCATTCTCCCGAGCAAGGGTCACATGGCCTTTGATGATCGAGAGCGGGTTCTTCAGGTCGTGTGAAACGATACTGGCGAATCGATCTAGCCGTTCGATCTTCTCCTCGAGCTCTCGACGGTGTTCGACGCGGTCGGAGATGTCACGGAGCATCGCGATCATCTGTGTCGGGTCGGTTCCATCTCCGTCTGCGTCGAGTGCGGCTCCGGAGATCTCGGTCGGAAGCTCCTCCCCGTCTCTGGTGAGACAGATCAGATCGTCGGTGAACCCAGATCCTTCCCGGGAGACCTGAGAAATGAACTCCTCTCGGATGCGCTCGATGTCAGTTGGGTGGATGTCCTCTGGATGCATCGAGAGAAGTTCCTCGCGGGAGTAGCCGAGCAGGTCACAGGCTGCGGGATTGACATCGACGAAGGATTCGGTTTCCAGGTCGACGACCATCACCGCGTCGTTGTTGTATCTAAAGATCTTGCGATACCGCTCTTTTGCGGACGAAGCAGCGGCGGCGGACGGATTCACCGAACGATCACTCAGGGGGGTATCGCTATCCCGGTCCTCGGTCATTCTTCTCTCGTGGAGACAGACGTCTCCAATATATAATACTCGCTGCGGTGTGCAATACACCCGAACCAGCTCATGAGTTTTTATTCACGTTGAGTAGTACACCACCGTGATGAATACGGAGTCACGGAAACAGGACCCGACGAAACCGAGTCGCTACCGTGTCCTCCTCATTCTTGCTGTTGCCGAACTGCTGGCGATGACGCTCTGGTTCAGTGCATCAGCGGTCGGGCCGGAACTCGCGTCGCTCTGGAATCTTTCGAGCGCTGAGACGGCATGGTTGACGAACGCGGTGCAACTGGGGTTCGTCGTCGGCGCCGTGCTTTCTGCGACGCTCACCCTCTCGGATACGATTCCGCCGCGGTACCTGTTTGCTGTCTCAGCCGCCATCGGCGTGGGAGCGACTGCACTTATTGCCCTCGTCGTGTCGTCTTTTCTCCCGGCTGTTCTGTTACGGTTTCTCACCGGTGTCGCACTGGCCGGTGTGTACCCGACCGGTATGAAAATCATGGCTGGCTGGTTCCGGGAAGGACGCGGGTTCGCTATCGGCACGCTCGTCGGTGCACTCACGATCGGGTCGGCGATGCCGCATCTGCTTCGGGCGATCGGTGGCGTCGGCCGTCCGCGGCTCGTCTTACTGGGTGCGGCTGGGCTCGCAGCAGTCAGTGGTGTGCTCGTTCTCTTTGTGCGTCCAGGTCCGTATCAGGCTCCGGCAGCACCGTTCGATCCCGGAGCCGTTCGGCGGATGCTCGGTGACCGCGGGACGATGCTCGCCAACCTCGGATATTTCGGTCACATGTGGGAATTATACGCCGTCTGGGCGTGGATACCCGTCTATCTGGCTGCGAGTTTCGCTGCCGGCGGAGACCCGGCACCGACACTCGCTGCGCTGCTCGCGTTCGGAACCATCGCAGTGGGGGGTATCGGCGCCGTTGTCGCCGGTGTGTTCGCAGACCGAATCGGGCGAACGACCGTCACGAGCGGGAGCATGATAGTCAGCGGGACAGCCTGTATCGGTGCCGGGTTCGTGTTTGGCGGTCCACTGCTCGTCCTCGTCCCATTTCTGTTGATCTGGGGGTTCGTCATCGTCGCCGATTCCGCGCAGTTCTCTGCGGCCGTCTCCGAACTCGCTGAGGACAGGTACGTCGGGTCAGCCCTGACGCTACAGACTGCTGTCGGCTTTCTCCTCACGGTGGGGTCGATCCAGGTCACACCGATCGTTGCCGATATCGTCGGATGGCGGTGGGCGTTTGCACCACTGGCCGTTGGACCGTTCGTCGGGACAGTCGCGATGCTCTGGCTCCGACGCCTTCCCGAGGCCACCGCACTCGCTGGTGGTCGCGGGTGAGGCAGTCCGCGTTCGTGCGGACCGATGATGCTAGTTACTGAAGCGGAATCAGTTGTCTCGACGGTCAGGGCGTGCTGATCTCGTAGTCGTCGACCAGCAAACGGATACTCCGGTGACCGTCGGGGTCGTCGAGCACCGACCCGGCGTCGGCGCTGACTGTCTGGGCGCACCGAGATTCCTGAGAGGAGCACGTAGCGTCACGAGGTTCCGTAAAGAAAGGATGATTCATCTTGTGAAGCACATCGTCGATAGAGCGCTGTCTTGCGGTTTATTTGTGCGGAATATCACGTTGGTTCTCGATAATCTGTTCATGTCTCTCTTCGAGCTTGATGAAGTGACAGAGTGGGTTCCCGGGATAGACGACCGGATTTTCGAGTACCCCGACAAGCAATCCGGTGAACGGGGCCTCAACGGTCGTTTCATCGGATTTGAACGGATTCGCAATCCGGCAGATCGTCTCCCCTTCGTGAACTAACTCCCCCCGGTTGTAGTTCATTTCGACGATCCCGCCGGCGTCGGCCCGGAGCCACGTCTTGTCACTCCACCCCTCGATCACAGTCCGCCATCCCGGCCATCGAACCATTTCCTGTCGATAAATTCCGTATTCAGCGAAGACGCTTCGAACGCCGTCGAGGGCGTGGTCGATCAGTTCCCGCTCGAACCGATGTGCCTCCCCCATCTCCAGTGTAATCGTCGGGATGCCGTCGTCGGTCGCCTCGCGACGCAGCATCCCAGAGGAGCCTTCGCCGGCCATGATGAGATTCGTTCCGAAGGCGCGAGCGAGTCGCGCGGCCCCCTCGTCGTCCATGTCAGCACGGACGTGGAACATATTCGTCCGCCCACGCGTCGAGGTGTGAAAATCGAGACCGAAGTCGCAGGGCTCGATGAAGTTATGATAGATCTGGGAGGCGATCCGGTTCGAACTCGTGCTGCCCTGTTTACCGGGGAAAGCCCGGTTCAGATCTCGTTCGTAGATCGGGAGATACCGTTCTTGCGCGACGAACCCCTGGACGTTCAGAACGGGGAGACAGACGAGCGTCCCACAGATGTCTGAATGGTCCCACTCCTGAGCGACCTCTCGGACGACTTCGATGCCGTTGAGTTCGTCACCGTGGATCGCGGCCGAGAGGAACGCCGTCGGCCCGGGGCGTGGGCCGTTGATGATCGTCACTGGAATTCGAACCGGATCGCCCAGATACGTCTCGCTCACTGGGTACCGGAGTTCATCCGTTTCACCGGGTTCCACACGGCCGCCATCGAATGTGAACGCTTCCGCCTGTTGTTTACTCATCAGTCCCTACAAGTTGATCCTGTCGGCTTAAATCGAGAGAGCGGTTGTAACTGTGTTACACATTCGCAGAACCCGTAATGATGGGTACCTCCAATATGGACCAGAGCAACGCTAATGACCGCCTCTTCGAATCCCCCCGAACCAGAGGGTGCGACTGACTCCGCACGATCTGCGAGCATCGATCGTGTGCAGACTGACGCTGGGACACAGCGAGTGGGCGTGTTGAGCACCCACAACAGCAAGGAGACCAAAGCGATCCTGAACGCGGTTCGGGTCTTGGGGCACGAACCCGTGTGGATCCGCGACGAGAACGTCACCTCGTGGATCGAGGACGGCACCGTCCAGCTCTCGCCACGGGTCGATATCCTCGTCAACCGGATGCTCCTGACCAAAACCGACCATCTGCTCGAAGACCTCCAGCTCGCTGCGCTCTACGAGGAAACGACGCCCGTCGTGAACGCATCGCAGGCCGTCGAGAAAACGCTCCACAAGTATCGCGCTGGCGCGAAGCTCGCCGCAGCCGACCTGCCAGTGCCGGACGCCTTCTTCGGTCGCTCCCCGCGGACCTTCGAGGAGTGGCCGGAGTACCTCCCGGACGCCGCCGCCCACAAGCACACCATTGGAACGAACGGACAAAATATGTCGGTCGTCTCGCCGACCGAGCCCGTCGGTCCGATGGTCAACGACGAACATGCGTTTGTCCAGGAGTTCCTCGAAGACTCCGAGGCCCGTCCTTCGGACGTTCGGGTGTACGTCGTCGGTAGAGAGATCGTCGGGGCGATGCGACGCCACGCACCGGACGGCGATTGGCGGACGAACGTCGCACTTGGTGGTGAAGTGGAGGGCGTAACTAACGAACTCGGTCAGGAGCCTCGGCGACTCGCAAAAGAGGCAACGGGTGTCCTCGGATTGGATCTTGCCGGGGTTGACTTGATGCCGATCGACGGCGAGTGGTACATCCTCGAGGTCAACGCCACCGCGGGATTCAAAGGGCTGTTTTCAGCGACGGGAGTCTCGGCCGCTCCGCACATCGCTCGCCTCGCTATCGAGCGGGCGGGCGGCAGCGTCGACACATCACAAGTCGTTGAACTGGAAGCGACACTAGACGACTCTGTCCCCGATTGCAAGCCGCCGCTCGTCCGAGAACAGGGTGACGACGGCGTCCTCGGCTACACCTCACGGATACGGATCAACGGTCGTGATGGTGCGGAACGAGCGGTAGCGAAGTCGGACACGGGGGCCAAGCGAACGAGCATCGACACCGATCTCGCCGGTCGGATCGGCGCCGGCCCGCTCGTCGGGACGACTGACGTGCGGTCGGGAACGGGCAGTGACACGGAGACGCGCCCCCTCGTCGACGTCGACCTTTGTCTGAACGGGCGCTGGCGGACAGTCACAGCCAGCATCACCGACCGGTCAGAGATGGCGTATCCAGTCCTCTTGGGCAGAGACGTGCTCGAAGTATACACCCTAGACATCAGCCGAACTGTCGAAGAGTAATCCGCAGAAGTACGATGCTATCCACACCCCGCCACCGAGAGATTGAACCGCGGTCACCAATGAACGGCACCCGGAGAGAATAACATGGGACTGACGCAGGTGGCTCTCCCTACAGAACAGCACGCCCCTCACACCCCATGTCCGTGACGAGACGCTCAGTCTTACGACAGCTCGCTGCCGCGAGTGACGCGACACGACAGGAGACGACCACCATCGAAGCGCTCGCCGCGATGCTCGACGCCGACGAACGCGCAGTCGAATCGCATTTATACGGGCTACAGGCCTGTGACCTGGCCCGAGCCCGGCCCGATGGGACCGCACGAGTGACGATTACTGGTGAAGAACTCCTTGAACTCGATACTGACAAGCTAGTCATCGTCGACGCTGCTACACCGAACGCAGAATCATGAGAGAACCGGTATTTATCAGGAGTCCAGAGTATCGTGTATTAAATGGAGCTGAATAACTAATGACAGGGAACGAACCGGACGAGCCGACGGCGGAGTCCAGAGCGGTACAGTACGATCCCGAATCCAGTCGGTACGACCTGTACGAATGCCCCGACTGTGATAACATCGTTCTCGCACTCGGCCGCGACGAACCCCCAATGTCCTGTCACGACAACCCGATGGAGCGCGTGACGGACATGGAAATGAGCGTCCAGCCTCCGGATGTCAAACAGGTACTCCTCCAGGCGTTCGGTCTTCCGAAAGCCGGGCTCGATATCTGCCTGTGTGTCATCGGGGAGGGGCCGCTGTCAGCGAACGAGGTGGCCGAGTCGCTTGGCTACGACCGGAGTACTATCACACGGTATCTGAGCAAACTCGTCGAACTGGGGTTACTCGAACGGTCAGAATTGAACCGCGAAGCGGGTGGCGTGGTCAATGTGTATCACTCGGTCGATCTCGAACGGATGCGCCGCGAGACGCTGATCGGGTTCTACGTCTGGGCCGGCGAAGCCGCCGCGCTCATCGAGGACGCGAACCTGACGAAACAAGACTACCTCGAGGGGAACCCCGACCAGGACCTGCCGGACATCTTCTGGGAGTCGTTCCCCGACCGGTAGCGTGCGCGTTCACTCACGGGAGAGCTGCGCCCGTCGCCGCAACTCCGGCGGCGTGACGAGCGCGCCCGGGAGCCGCAGTTGCGCTCTGCACCGGCCGTCCGCCGACGGCCGGTCCGGCCGTTCCGGTTCCGATCCGACTCGCGGA
The DNA here is from genome assembly GCF_900129775.1 of Halobaculum gomorrense. Classification (GTDB taxonomy): domain Archaea; phylum Halobacteriota; class Halobacteria; order Halobacteriales; family Haloferacaceae; genus Halobaculum; species Halobaculum gomorrense. Next base: position 351,914 of record NZ_FQWV01000003.1, read on the forward strand.
GAGCCGGTCTGCGGGATCACTCTCTCCCCGTCGGTTCCGAGACGGCGTCGTCGATCTCGTCGAGCAACCGGTCGAACTCGTCTGACAGGCTCCCCGCACGAACGGGTCGGCCGTGCCCAGAGCGGTTCGGTCCGTCGCCCCCGGCGAGTCGGTCGGCGAGCGGGTCGGGGACGTGCCACGACTGGTCCGTGTCCGGCGAGTCTGCCCCCGCCTCGCGGCGCGCTCGGAGGCGCCGGATCGCGTCGCGGACGCCGTCACAACCTCCGGCCTCGACGATGCGTTCGGCGTCCCTGACGGACGCCTCCCGAGGTCGCTCGGCGAGCACCGCGAGTTCCAGGAGCTGTTCGGTCGTTCGACTCACCACCCACTGTACGTCGGCGCCGGCGGCCGCGACGCCGAGGTCACGGAAGCCCGGACCGGCGGCACGAGTGAGGGTGTCGACGCGGTCGTCCGGGATCGGCTCCTCACGGATGCTTCGGTACTCGTTCTCGAAGTGCGCGTAGAGCGACCGACACTGGTCCGTCTCCAGTCGTTCGTGATGGACCCGCAGGAAGTGCGCCCAGTTGTCGAAGAACTCCTCGTGAGGTGCGATGCGGTCGTCGTCCGCGACCAGCAGGTCGTCCTCGCGGCGGTCCACGAGCTTCGAGAGCCGCGCGAGGTCGGTCACAGCTCCCTCCGCGACGGCGAGGGCCCCCGCCTCCAGGCTCGCCGAGAGCAGCTCTCCGAGCGTTGCGTGATATCGGGCCTCGAGCCGGTTGGTCGCGAGCGTGACGGCGCAGAAGTGAAACACCGCGTCGACGGAGCCGGTCGCCGCCGCCGAGAGATCGAGATCGATCGCCTCCCGTCCGATCGCCTCCTCAGCGTCGACTATCGCGTGGAGGACATCGTCGGCGCCGCGTTCGACGGCCAAGTCCGCAACCTGGTTCCAGTAATCGAACAGCTTGTGGATGTCCGGAGCGGTCTCCCGCCGGCGGTCCGGAGAGAGGGCGGCGTACCCGGTCAGGAGCCGTTCGGTCGCCTCGTCCAGTGCGTCGACCGCCCGGAGAGCGCTGTAGTTGTCTCGCTGTTCGAGGGAGGTCTGGGCCATCTGAACGATCTCGAGGATCGGGTTTCGGGCGATCCGCCCCTCCTCGCGGCGCTCGACGGAGAAGTCGTGATAGCGTTCGAACGACACTGAGTCGACGAGCGACGAGAGCACCGGGTCGGGGTTCAGAAACACGAGCAGGCGGTCCTCGATGTCGAGCAACGCGACGAACGCCCACGACGCGACGCCGACGACGAGGCCGACGACGATCGCCCGGACCGGCGTCCGGCCCACCCAGGGCGTCGGGAGCGCGAACAGCATCAAGTCGAGGAGTATCGAGAACCCAAACCGTGCGGTGATCGCGTCGAACCCGCTCTCCCGATACAGCCGTGAGAGCTGCGGCGCGAACCGGTTCGTCGACACCTGCATGCTCATCATCGACACCGAGACGACGATCGCGAGGAGCGAGGCCTGTGCGATGACGAGCGTCTCGAACAGCCCCTGCGCCGGGAACGACGCCGGGACGGTACTCAGGACGCCGACCAGAAGGGCAGCGAACGGCGGCACGGCCCGCCGTCGCGTTCGCGACTCGGACGGGCGGGCGGTGGGCGATGTCACGCGTCCCAGGCCTCCGACTCGGGTGCGGTCACGCGACCAGTTCGCTCGCGAGGACGACGACGCCGACGACCGCGAAGACGACGCCGAGTGCCGGTTCCATGATCTCGCTCGGAACGTACTTTCCGACGCGTGTGCCGATAGTGCCGCCGATCAGCACGCCGGGAACGGACCAGGCGATAATATACCAGACGGGCGTCGCGGCCAACGCGTGAACGACGGCCCCCGCGACCGCCGCGATCGCGAGGACGAACACGCTCGTCGCAACTGCGACTCGCGGTGGTAGTCGGCACCGGACGATGAGTTGGGTGGTCGTAACCTCCGGGAGGCCGGCGCTGATCAGTCCGGTAATGAACCCTCCGGCGGTCGCCAGGCCGACACCAGGTGGTCTCCAGCAGGTGTCGTAGCTGTACGTCTCCCCGTCCGTCGTCTCGATGGTCGTCTCCCCACGGCCGGTGTTTTTCCGCTTGAGGTACTCGCCTTCACGCTCGCCGGGAACGCACTCCTCCGGCGGATCATAGTAGACCAGAAAGCCACCCAACCCGAGGAGCCCGACCCCAAAGGCGAGTTTGAGCAGCGTCGTCGGCACGTAATGGGCGGCGAACGCACCGACGATGACCGCCGGCACCGCACCGAGGAGGAGCCACTTGGCGGTCGCGTAGTCGACGACCCGCTGGCGGACGTAGTTCACCAGTCCGTTCCCCATCCCGAACACCTCAGTCAAGAGACCAGCACCGATCGCCTGCGAGGGGGAGAGGCCGACGATCAACATGAAGAACGGGCTGAAAAAGAGTGCCCCTGAGACGCCCGACGCGAGCGCGATCAGTGAGAACAGAATTGAGGCGGGAAACACCCACCAGTGCGCGAGGAACTGGTCGACCGGAAATCCAGCTGGGATCGGCAGCAATTGCAGCACGGAAGACTGGATCGACAGTGTCGCTGCCTCGTGTGGGACTGAGACCGTCAGCAAGCTACCTACGAAAGCGATGCCACCGAAGACGACCGAACGGTTCCATATCATGCGAGTGTGTCGTACTGGAAGGTCTGTATACAACAGGCGAAAGTGACGGTGACGATCCGCTCAGGCGAGGATGCCAGTCCCGAGGAAGGCACCGAGGATGACACCGTACACGACGTGAACCGTGCCGAACATCACCATCATGTCGCGGTCGGGTTCCATCCCGATGACCATCCGCATCCAGAATAGCATCCCGCCGATCATGAGAATAACACCGTAGACGAGTCCCAGACCGACTGCCACAGCTACCGACCCGAGGCTCAGTCTGAGCAACGGCACACCGACGGCGAAAACCGCACCTGCGAGGATGCCGTAGATCAGGTGCAATATCATTCCGGGCATCGCATACTCCTCGGGCTCGCCGCCCGCGAACTTCGCGACCAGTGCCGCCGTCGGCGGCGGTCCACCATCACCCATCACCATCATCACCATCGTCATCACGATCGTCGCGACGACGCCACCAGCTAGACCGGCGATAATTGATGCCATGTGTTCAGTTCTTCAGACGCAAGAGGAGTATTAAATCGCGATGCGGTCGTTGAACAGAGTCGCACACCCGCACAAACGGCGGCGAGGAGGACAGTTATCCTGGGAGATCTACGACCTGAGAAACTGAACGCGGGTCGCCTGAGCATAGCTATTTGCGGGATGGGCTATGTTTCTGAGGTGGATGAGCGAATCATCGGAGAGTCACGAGTACGAAGTCGTCGTTGTTGGCGGTGGCCCCGCTGGAATGACCGCAGCGCTGTACAGTACGCGCCTCGGTCACGATACGGCCGTGGTCACCCGAGGCGGCGGACGGGCGGCGATGATGCAGGAGGTTCACAACCTCCTCGGCGTGAAAGAGAAGACGAGCGGGGGAGAGTTCCTCGGCATCGGCCAAGAACAGCTCGAGGCGTACGGGTGTGACATCCACCGTGATATGGTTACGACCTGCTCACGCCCCGATTCGGACGGAATCCGGGTAGCTGGCAACAGCGCCGAATACGAAGCCAACCGCGTCGTGCTCGCGACCGGGTTCAACGATGTCCGGCCGGATCCGCCCCTCCCGCGGACGGGTCGCGGGCTCCACTACTGTCTGCACTGTGACGCCCACATGTTCGTCGACGAATCGGTGTACGTGATGGGTCACGCCGAGAGCGCTGCTCACGTCGCGGGCATCATGCTGAACTTCACCGACGAGGTCGATATCCTCACGCGTGGGCACGAGCCCGAGTGGAGCTCGGAGACCACAGAGATGCTCGAAACGCATCCGATCGACGTCGTCCACGAGGATATCTCGGGCGTCCAGAACAGCGATGACGGCTGGCTGAACGCGCTCGAGTTCGAGGATGGGAGCGTCCGAGAGTACAAGGGCGGGTTCGCGATGTACGGCGCCGAGTACAACAACGGGCTCGCCAGGGAACTCGGCTGTGACATCAACGACGACGGCACCATCGAGGTCGACGACCACGGTCGAACGTCCGTCGACGATGTCTACGCCGTCGGCGACTGTACGCCGGGGCACAACCAGATACCCGTCGCGCTCGGTCAAGGTGCGAAGGCCGGCATCGACATTCACTTCGAGCTCCGGGACTTCCCGCGTGACCCCGATCTCCTCGACGAGCAGGGGCCAGTGCGTTCCGAGGAGGTCCCCGGGATCCCCGACGAACTGCTCGAACAAGCTGTTGATTTCCACACATACGGAGAGTAATCCGTCCGTCTCGGCGTCAGTAATGAGTTTGACGAATCACTCAGTTTCGCCGAGCGCCGTCGGCTTGCATTGGTCGGCGAAGTCTCGGCGGCCGATCCCCGCCTCGTACTAGTGTTGGGCCGATTCGGCGTCGGACAACCCGGCCTCAGTTGGGCTATCGGATAGTCCATCGGTCGGTGATTCGTCGTTCATGAATCGAGTTGTACGCAAACCGTGCGAATCCGGTAGCGACCGAGCGATGACTGCAGGTGACGCGTCGATCTCGACAGTTAAAACGTGATGACCTCGTAGCCGTCATCGACGAGGGTCCGAACACTCGGGTGACCGTCGTGGTCGTCGAGCGTAACCAGTCCGGAGTCGTCGACGACATCTCCGACACCGAAGGCACCCGAGCAGTACTCGCAGACCGCTGCGTTCTCACGAACAGACTGATACAGCTCGTGGAGGTCGTGGTCCTCGTCTTCGAGTTCGGGTACCCACGTCGTCCCCGCGCCGTCGAATATCAGTTCGAGTTCGTCCCCGTCGGCTTCGGCGAACTCCTTCGCGGCTTCGAGCGCGTTCACGACGCGACCGAGACTGTCGTGTCCGTCTGTCCCTGCCAAGAGTATGATCGCTGCGTTCGTCATTACGAGCGATACTACGACGGTTGGAGCTAGATGGATGCGCGGGCGTGCATCCACGCCACGACGACGACGCGTATTTATATACGCGTGTCAGGTCCGCTCGCTGGTCCTGGTGATCACATCCCGATCTACAGTTCGACATCGGTAGCCGATTCGACATCGAATCGGGTCACGTCGGGCTCGCCTGCGAGGAGGTCGGGGAGCCGCTCGGCCAGTTTGCCGAAGTGGGGCGTCTCTGTGTGCGAGTCGAACGCCGACTCATCCTCGTACTCCTCGACGAACCGGAAGACGGTGTCGTCGTCTACGTCGACACCGACCCGGTAGTCGATCACACCGTCTTCCCGTCGAGACTGTTCGGCCACCTCAGCGAACAGGTCGGCGGCTTCGGTTCGGCTATCGGTGTCGACCGGGAACGTAGCGTGTACGACGATCATCGCGACTCGTCCGAGTGTCGGGACATGCATAACCGTACGCCGTTTTTGTGCGATCAGCACCCAAACGGACGGTGTGTCCGGGCGCCGGGTCCGCCGATTCGCCTGACCCACTGCGACCGGAACGGGCTCTGTGTGAGCGTCGGCAAACTGACTCTCCCACTCGTCCGGGTCGTGGTTCGGAGACAATCGGAGTCCCTTGTGGAACACGTCCGTATCGGTTTCTCTTTCTCGTCGTTATCGTCGACGAACTCCGAGACGTCCGCGGCGACACCGAGGACCGCCTTGAGGTGGTCGACTCAGCGTATTTATCGTGTGTACGTGCGATATCAACAGAGATTAGAACTTCCGCGTGTACGTGTCTGAATTCCACAACCCCGGCGAGGTTAGGTAGCCATCTCGTCTCAAGGACGGTGGATTCATGATAGGTATCACTGCCGGTTTGGCTGGTGGCGTCGTCGCGACGATCGTGATGACGATGGTGATGATGGTGATGGGCGACGGCGGACCGCCGCCGACGGCGGCACTGGTCGCGAAGTTCGCAGATGGAGACCCCGAAGACTACGCGATGCCCGGGATGGCGTTACACATGGTCTATGGGACCGTCGCGGGCGCGGTCTTCGCCGTCGGTGTACCGCTTGTGGGACTGAGTCTCGGAGCGATAGCGAGCGCGGTCGGCCTCGGGATCGCGTACGGCATCGTCCTCATGATCGGCGGGATGCTGTTCTGGATGCGGACAGTCATCGGAATGGAGCCCGACAAGGGCATGATGATGATGTTCGGCACGGTCCACGTCGTGTACGGTGTCGTCCTCGGTGCCTTCCTCGGCGCCGGTATCATCGCGTAAGCGGTGACGCTGATGACTCACGGACTTACCCGGAACGCGTCCCGCGCTCTCTAGTGCGGTCGGTCTGATCGGAACAGAACGGGAACTGCCGACCGAGCAGTCGGAGCGTCGCTCACGCATCCCCACGGCGTATCGAAACCGATGATCCCTCACCGGACGAGCGGGAGATGACTCGGGTCTGGTCGGGAGTGTTCACCGCTGCGGCCGGGATGGTCGCGATAGCGATGATCGTGGTATTCGGCGGTGAACCGGTCAATGTATCCGCCGTCGTCTTCCTCCAGTCACTGCCGTTGCCCGCGGGGTTCCCGGTCGATCAGTTCGTCGCCCACTGGTGGGTGTTCCCCGCGTCCGTGCTCTTCTCGCTGATCGCGTTGTCCTCGGGCGTCTCCGGGGCGCTGTTCTTCAGTCCGTTCTTCATGCTCGTCGTCGGGCTCTCCCCGTCACAGGCCATCGGCGCTGGCCTCCTGACCGAGGTGTTCGGGATGGGCAACGGTCTATTGAACTACGTTCGCCAGCGCGTGGTCGATTACAGCACGGCGAAGTGGCTCCTGTTGGGGGCGGTGCCCGCGGTCGTCGCTGGCGCGTTCGCGACTCACCTCATTCCGACCACGCTGTTGACGCTCGGCTTCGGCGTCGGCCTCCTGGTCCTCGGTGGCTTCCTCGTCTACTACGACCCGCCCGAGGAATGCGTCCCCGGCGAGCGCGAAGGCGAGTATCTCAAACAAAAGAACAGCGGTCGCGGACGGACGACCGTCGAGACGACGAACGGGGAGACGTTTTCGTACGACACCTGCTGGCGACCGCCCGGTGTCGGGTTGGCTACCGTCGGCAGATTCATCACGGGACAGATCAGGCCGGGCTACCCGAGATCTCGACCACGCAACTCATCGTCAGGTGTCGGCTGCCGCCGCGAGTCGCGGTCGCGACGAGCGTGTTCGTGCTCGGGATCTCCGCGCTTGCGGGCGCGGCGGTACACGCGCTCTCCGCCGCGCCCGTTTGGTACGTCGTCGCCTGGTCGATCCCTGGTGTGCTGATCGGTGGAACCGTCGGAACACGGGTCGGCAAGTACGTCCCGAGCGAGGTGATGGAGCCGGTGCTCGGCGTCGTCTTCGCGATCGTCGGCGTGATTGTGCTCGCAAGCGATCTGTTGGCCTGAGAGGTCGCTGAGAAACCGGACAAACGCCGATCGGCTTCTCCCCTCGTTGCGATCGGGGCAACCGCTAAGACGGACACCCACCGGTCGGCGCTCAACTCGGGGAACGATCTGTTTGTGTGATCACCTCACACACTCGCCGCTGCTTGAAATCCGAGCGTCGCGTACCGGGGACTATGCTCCAAGTCGGACAGGAGGCACCGGACTTCACACTCACGGGCGCAGCCGCGGGGACAATCGAGACGCACGGGCTCTCCGAGTACACCGACAGGAGGTGGTCGGTCATCCTCGTGTTCTATCCGTTCGACTTCCACCCAGCGTGTACCGACCAGTGGTGTTCGCTCCGAGACGCAGACTGGCTCACCCTGCTGGAGGACGTGGTAGTCCTGGGCATCGGGAGCGACGGCGCCTACGCGCACCGCGAGTACGCGGACGCGCACAACATCCAGTTCCCGATCCTGTCGGACAGCGGCGGGCAGGTGAGTCGATCATACGGCGTGTTGACCGAGGAGTTCGACGGACACCGCGACGTTCCGAGCCGCGCGACGTTCGCCGTCGGACCCGACCGCGTCGTCCGGTTCGCGTGGCAGGCGCGAGGGCCACAGGAGCAACCTGATCTCGATGCGCTCAAAGGAGCGGTGGATCAGTGACCGGGAACACGTTTCGAACGACCACCGGCCGTGAGATATCGGCGGTGACGGCAGATGAGATGCGTGATGTGGACCGAATCGCGGTCACAGAGGTCGGGCTGCGACTGCTCCAGATGATGGAGAACGCGGGTCGGATCCTCGCGTGGCACGTTCGCGACGTTCGAACTGAGGGGACGGCAGTTGTCGTCGTTGCTGGCACCGGGGGAAACGGTGGGGGAGGGATGGCTTGCGCGAGACACCTCGCGAACCGAGCGATCCCCGTGGAAGTCGTCGTCGACAGGTCGCCTGAAGACCTGACCGGCGCGGCGGCCACACAGCACCGGATCCTCGACCGAATGGGAGTACCCGTGATCACCGAACGCGAATGGGTCCCACAGTCGGACGACGAGCGAGTCGTGGTCGATTCACTCGTCGGCTATGGGCTCGACGGTGAGGTCCGATCACCCGTGAGCCAGCTGATAGAGCGCACGAACGAGCGCTCCGGCCCCGTCGTGTCACTGGACGTTCCGTCGGGGCGAGACGCGACGACGGGGGACGTTTTGGGTACCGCCGTCACGCCCGACCGCACGGTCACCCTCGCGCTCCCGAAGACCGGTCTCGAGTCAGTACCCGGGACGCTGTACCTCGCGGATATCAGCATCCCACAGATGGTGTACGAGCGACTCGGTATCGAGTACGATCGGCCATTCGGACACAGCGATTGGGTCGAGCTCGAACGATAGCTTGGAGCTCGCCCTCAGGTGGGCAACCGACGGTCGCTCGATCGCACCGCTGGGGAGCAAGCCAGGCCCGATACCGCCCCGATCGATCCGGCGAGCGTGGTCACTCGGTGGGTGCCATCCCGTACGGTTCCCCGCGAACGTGGCTCTCGACGAGGAGGACGTACATCGCCTGACTCCACTGGAGGTTCGAGTTCCAGCTCACCGTTCCGTCACCGTCGACGCGTTCGGGAAGCAGCCCGGCCGACGTGGTCCACTCGCCGACGTGTTCGGTCACGTACTCCTCGACGGCGGTCGGATCGACGCCGGAGCGCCAGCGAACCACGTCGGCGTACGCCTCACACAGCGGCCACCCGCCGTCCTCGGCGGTTCCGCTGGGTGTGTAGACGTCACCCGGATATCGCCCCACACACGGCGTGTCGCTGGCCGACCAGACCGGATCGTCGGCGAGTTCGACCGTCGAGACGAGTCCATCGTCGTCCGCGTCGAGCACGTTCCACGGCCAGTACGCCATGAACGCGGCCGCGTCGGGTCTCCCGTCCGGCGCGGGCGTTCCGTGTTCCGGCTCGCCGGCGGTAACGTAGTGGTCGCCGTACTCAGTGCCCTCTCGGAAGCAGTATTGCCGGACGTTGTCCGCCCACACGTCCGCCTGCTCGCGACACTCCACGGCGAACTCACGTTCACCCACGGAGTCCGCGAGTTCCGCCATACAGCGAAGCCCGGCGATGGCCGCCGCGCTCCCCTCTGTCGAGTAGCCCCAGACCTCCTCCCACGGGTCCTGATGTCTCTTCGGGAACCCGTAGCCGTTGTCCCAATCGAGCAGGAACTCCGCGGCGCGCTTGCTCATCTCGTAGTGGGCGTCACGGAGGCTGTCGTCACCCGTTTCACGCCACAGGAGCCAGTGCGCGTAGATCGGACCGCCGACTTGGTCGAGTTGGAGCGCGCGCCAGTGGGGCTCACCGGTCGTGTAGTAGTTCTGCCACCAACTTCCCCGACGGTCTATCCCTCGATCGTCGTGCGTCGCTTCATCCTCGTCGGTTATCTGGACGCGGTGTAGCCAGTCCAACGCCTGACGGGCTTCGTTCGTCGCGCCCGCGGCAGCGAGCGCCTGGACGATGATCACCTGGTCACGCGGCCAGATGAATTTGTACGTCATATCAGCGGGTTTGAACGCTCCCGCGATCATCGCCTGGCAGTGATCCTCGGCGCATTTGAGGCTCGTCAACGAACGCTCGTACAGGTCGTCGACGAACTCCTCGCCGGTCGGCGCGGTCGTGACGGTACTGTTCCAGTCGTCCCACGCCTCGGCGAAGGCGGTCCGCTCGTCCTCGTACCCGGCGTCGAGCGCGTCCAGTGCGTGTTCGATCGCGCGCTCCTCGCTGTCGGTCGCGAATCCGACCGCGGTGAGCCACGCTGCGGACTCCACGTCGGAGACGTGCAGCCCGAACCCGGCGTCGAGGTTCCCGGCCCCCGAGGTCGTCGAGTCGATCCACCCGTCGTTCTCCTCGTATATGTCCGCCCACGCGCTCCGTTCGGAGCCGGACGACCGCCCCACGGTCCCGATACGGTGCCCGTCGAACCGCCTGCGGTCATCATGTGACTGGACGAACGCGAGATACCGTGTGCCGTCGGTCGCCGTCAGCGCTTGATACTCGTCGCCGTCGACGACGTGGGCCGACTGGACGGCGTTCGAGTCCTCGTGACTGTGCCCCCTGATACCGAGATTGAACACGGTGAACAGCGTTCGCTCGTGCGGTGCATCGAAGGACGCCGTGTTACGAACGAGAACCGAACACTGGTTCGAGCTGGCGATAACCTCCTGTCGTACGGTTCCTTCGGTGTCGTCACCGAACCGGAATTCGTTCGTCAACTGCAGTTCCGGGACGGCCGCCGACGCCCAATCGAGGTCGCTCGCGACGGCGTCATTGCGTCCGTCGTGGGTCTCGCCGAGATCGGCGTCCCAGACGAGCGTGTGGAGGTCGTAAAACAGCTCGACGTCGGACCGGAACGCCGATGTCTCCTCGATGATCGCCCCGTCGTACTCGTATCTCGGGTTATCCGCGTAGCGGTTCGCGGTCACCAGCACGTGTTGGCTTTGTCCGGCCGGAGTGCTCGTGATCGCGTCCTTGTCGCTGGGGACTGGAAACTCGGGTGCCGGCTCTGTCATCGACGAAGCCATCGACGCATCGAGTAATGAGTACGGTGCGCGTGTGCAGCTGTGTCACACGATAGAAGAGCTGGCACCGTCGTCCAACATCAGCCGACTCCGGTGGGGGTGCCAGCGCGATCCGCTAGTGGTGTGTCAACGCTCCTCGAACGCGTCCCAGAAGCGCCCGGAAGCTCTCGGTCTGGATTCGCTTCGAGGAAGTCCCGTTTGTCAAGTTCGCGTCCTCGATGAGTCCGGCGGCCCCACTGGCCCAGTGTTGTCGTTCCCGCCTGTGATCGGGCTGCGACCCACTCGTCCACTGTGTGAGCAGACGCTACAAGCTCGCAGTCAACCAATAGATCCGTTTGCGGGCGTCCATGAACGAGACCTTCGAGTCGGCGATGTGAGCCCGTTCTAGTCGGTCGAGCGCGTCCCGGACCGTTCGCCTCGAAAGCATCGTCGACTCGGCGAGTTGGCTCTGTGTCTGTTTACCTTCGTAATCGAGCGTCTTTGCGACGAGCTTCGCACTCGGTGGGAGGTCTCGAAGGCGCTGTCGCGGAGTCGTCGACGAGTGCGATTCAGCATCTGCCATGTGGCACCGTAACTCATGCAACGGTTTGAGTTCACTCCGGGTCTGCAGGCTGACCGCACCACCGATCGGGGCCGGTGTCAGCGTTGGTCAGTCTCCGACTCCGGAGCGTGCATCGAATCGCTCCCGTGGATGTCCTGCCACGCGAACGCGAACATCCGTCTGCTGTCTACCGGGGCTAACGCGCGACCGTCGTCAGCGACGCCCGTTCGGATCGACCACGACGCACCGTCGGCGTACACCCCGTCGTCAGTTCGCTCGAACTCGAACCCGGGGTCTTCGAAGACGGAGAGACGATCGCCGTCCGCGAACACGACGACCGAGACCCCGCCGACCGAGTCGACGAGGACGCCGCCGGCCCGCTCGACGACCGGCCGGGGGTACGCGCTCGCGTCGCCGTCGATCTCCACACCGATGACGACAGTCTTCGCGTCGATGTCGGATCGGTCCCACGCTCGGGGAGCTCCTTCGCCGCGCATCCCGTGGAGTCCGAACGCGTCGCGCGACCGATAGCCCTCGTACGGGGCCATATCGTACACGCGTTCCGGCGGCTCCCCCGGACCGCCTCGCACCGGTTGCAACACGAGGCCGTCGGGATGGTCATCGCGGAAGTCGCCGACCGTCGTGAGACGGCTCGACCGGAGCGACAGCGTCGATCCCTCCAGCGGCCCACGGAGACAGCGACCGCTCGTCTGTTGCCACTCCGACTCCGTCTCGCGGTCGTAGAGGACGAGGCTGTCGTCCGCGAGGTTCCCCGAGACCCCGAACGTGAGAACGTCGTCACCGACGCGACGATCGTACACCAACGCGCTCCAACAGATCGGACACCACGTCACCGCGATCGGGTCGGACTCACCGGCCGACCCGTTCGGCTCGTCGGTCGGGTCGCTCGATCGCGGAATCGCGTCGTTCACCACTTCGTGGTAACTCAAGATTCGAAGCGGATACGCCCGCGGCGGGTCGCTGTCGACGACGATCGCCTCGTCGCCGGGGGCACCGAAATAAGACGCCTCGAACGTCGGGTCATCGATACTCGGTATCGCGTCTCGGGGCAGTACCTCCCTGATCTCCATACGGACAGAAACGGGACAGTCCCGCATACCGGTTCGGGTGGCGGAACCCGCTCGAAGGCGCCGAAACAGGACTACTCGGGCTCTGGAGCCGCACTCGACCTCCGTGAGCGGAGTTCCTCCAGCGGTCGAGCCGGTGTGCCGCTTCCAGCCGTTGCTCCGACGGTCGCCCCCCAGAGGAGGTGTCCAAGGAGCGATTCCACATCGAGGTTCGGGACTGGAACCGCATATCCCGACGCGTTCAACCACAGAGCCATGATCACGCCGGCCGCGAGGAACCACAGCAGGAACCCGTAGCCGAGCCCCAGCGCAACTGAATATCTCAGTTGCCCGCTCCGAGCCGGCAACGGCGAGTACGACTGAACGACCGCGAAGACGACGGCGAAGACGGCGCTGTGAAACAAGTGCGCGATCCAGCCGACCGACGAGACCGGCGATCCGTATAACGCACCGATGATCGGTAATGAACCGGTCGTAAACTGGAGAAAGAGGCCCATTGCGGTTCCGGCTCCGATCCCGACGGCGAGCGTCTGCCAGAGGGTACCGCTCGAGAACCCGTGCTCGGTCACACGGGCGGCCGACGTGCCGGACCGCGGGAGACGAACAGTCACGGCCGTCTCGTCGCCAGACGATTCGATAGAGACCACGCCCGCGTATCTGGCGGTGAGCAAGCGGACGATCGGGACCCCGTAATCCACGTCGTTGCGTTCGTACTCCGGAACACCGTCGAGCAGCACCTCCCGTTCGCGCAGCCACATCCCCGGTGCGGTCACAGTGATGGAGACAGCCCGATCCGCAGCGGAGATATCGAATCCGGCTTCATCGGCGTCGGCGCTTCGAGTCGGGAGTGCGGCCAGTTCCGTGAGGAGCCGCTCGAGATTCGAATCGGCTCGGACCGCCACGTCCGTGGATCGTTCGATGGCTGTAGACGGAAGAGCGTTGAATCGGGAGCCACCCTCGATGACATCGCCGAGACGGATCGGCCTGAGCGGCTCGGCGTCTCCCGCAGTCACCGACGTCAGAAATCCCGTTTCGTCGGTCGCACGTTCGATCCGATCGAGCGCCGAGGAGATCGCCGACTCGCTCTCGAGGGGGCCGTCAGTCGGGTTCTCGAGGACGAATGCTGTGTGGCCACGGAGGATCGTAAGCGAGTTTCTGATCTCGTGTCTGAGCAGCCGGTTGAGGAGTCTCCCCTGCTCGATCTGCCGGTCCACGACCGACCGATACCGTTCGGCTTCGGCATGTTTGATCCCGAAGAATACTCCCATACCCCCGCCGAGGATGCCCGAGTTTGCGATCACGCCGCTGTCGATCCCAGTCAGCGAACCCGGAGCCGAGGAAACGAAGATCGCAGCTACTCCGAGAACACCCAGCCCCGCCCCCACGAGAGACCAGCTTCCGACGGTCCGAGCGTACCGGTTGGTTCGGGTGCTGACTGCGAGGTTGACGCCGTACAGTACGATTCCGAACCCGGCGGTGAGAAACACCAACGAACCCGCTCTCGGAACGAGCGCGGCGTCACCGAGAACGAGTCCGGTGAGCACTCCGCGCGTCAACACGAACCCCAGCACGGCAGTGATCACTCCGCCGGGGTTGACAGCCAACTGCCCTCGGGCGGACGGTTCGCTCATGACCCCTCGTTCGTAGCTGCGTATATACAACTGAAGCGCACGTGCAGCACGCATGCCAACCCCCGAAACCGAAACACACCTCCGAGGCGACGTATCGATCGTGTCGTCTCAGTCGGTGCAGACTGACTCCGAGGACGCCGATGGGGTTCGGGTACACCACGCCTTCTCCGAGTTGGTCTCCCAAGAGTTCTCCCCGTCGGTCGGTCACGTCACGACGATCCTGAGCGGCTGCGTGTTCGCACCGTCGCTGTTCGTCTTCTGGTTCGTCAACGGAGTCATCGACTTCTCGACGGCGCTCGCGATCGGTGCCGTATCGTCGGCCGCGGGACTGCAGGTCAGACTGCTCGCGTACGTCCTGTTGATCCCGGTCTTCCTCGCCGCGCGAGTCGTCCTTCACCTGCTGGATCCCGAAGACCGACGGGCAGTGCTGTCGGGGTCGTGTCCGCAGTCCCGATACCTCAGTTTGGACTGGGTCAGCGTCGGCATTCTGGCGACCGGGCTCCCGTTCGCGTTGCGTGATATCGGCCCGTGGCTTGGCGGGAATCTCGTCGTCGTTCTCGGTGTGTTCGTACTGCCGCGGGTCGCACCCGAGCGGTGGGTCGTGCCGACGAAGGTCGCCGCGTTCGTCGTCGGCCCGGCCGTGTTCCTGTACGCGAAATATGGTGCGTTCCTCCCCATCGGGCCCGCCCCTGCCACGGTCTTGGGCCCGGTCGCGACGCTTCAGTTGACACCGGCGACCGTCGAACTGCTCGCGACGAGCGTGAACAGTCTCGCACTCGGCCCAGTGATCGTGGCCGGCTTCGCCGTGCTCTCAAATCGGGTGCTCACTCGTCCTGAAATCCGATCACTTCCGGTGGTTCACCACGCACTCCCCCACCGCGACCCGGACAGCGTCGTCGTTGTGAGTGCGGTGTTCGGAACGGTGTTCTATCTGGTGTTCGTGTTCGCGATGACCGGAGCAATCGTGGGAGTTCCACCGTCGATCGGATAACTGACTCCCGATTGCCGCACCGGAGTTGCAACCAGATTGCCACACCGGGGGGAGTATTTATCCCTCGTCGGCGTTCGACACGGTGCCGAGGCTTGTGAAGTCGCCTCGGGCGTTCCATCGCTGGGCACCCTCCGTGCGTGGTGTCCAGCCATTCCCCCTGACTCGATCACGCGCCTTCTTGGAGGAACCGACCCTCCTGCTCGTAGATCGAGACCAGCTCTTCGAGGAACTCCTCGACGGTCTCATCATCCTCGAGGTGCCCCTCGATCCGCTCTGTGAGATCGTCGCTGAGTTCGACAGTTGTTGTCATCACTCATATGTTGGCTCGGCTGGGTGTTAATTCCTCGCCACGGACCCGGGCCGTCGGGACCGGCGTCTCCCGTCGCGTCACGGTTCCGACGGTTCGTCGAACGAGACGGAACCGACCTGCGAACAGGCGCCGACCGACGGGGAGTGGAACGAACTGCTCGACGTGATCGATCGACACGCCTGGGTCAGCGCGCCCGAGTCAGCGGTCGTCGAACTCACGCGCGCTCGCTCACCGGCTCGGCGAGTGCGTCCGCGAGGAGGTTCTGCATGCCCCGTCGCAGGCGCTGTGAGGCGGCCGTATCGGAGACGCCGAGCCGGTCGGCGAGTTCCGCGAGCGTCACCGCTCGCGGCACCGCGAAGTAGCCTACGTCGTACGCCGTCGTGAGCGCTTCACGCTGGGGTCCGGTGAGCGCGCGATCGACCGACGACCCGGGAGATTCGGACTCGCGAACGCGCTCGACGGTCAGTCGAACGTCTCGGTCGAGGCATCGGTGGTAGCAGTCGGCGAGCTGCTCGTGACTATCGAACCGGAGCGTGAGATGCCACGTGCCGCCTGCCGCCACCGCCTCAACGCAGGCGGCGTCGGCGTCGCACAGCGCCGCCAAAAGCGGCGGTCGGGCCGCCCACCGGACGTGGACGAGCCACTCGTCGTCGCCGCGGCGGACCGGTTCGATGCCATCGACGGACGACTCCGCGGCGACGAGGTCACACACCGTCTTCGGGTCGTCGGCCGCGACCCTGAGATACGGCGCGAACCGGTCCCCGAGCGGGACGGCGCGCTCGAGCTCGATCCGCGCGTCGCCGGCGACGACGAGCGCGTTCCTGAGGAGGAACTCCCTCGGCGCCACCGCGACCGTCGCGTGAACGGCCATGAGCCGAGAGAGATCCGCCACGGACGTGAATCACGCCAGTCGTTACCGCGACGTGGAAGCGTGGACTCGACCGCCCGGCATCGACCCGGGGTCGATTCCCGCCCCGACTTGAACCCGTTGGCGACCGATACTCAGCGTTCATACGGTGGCACGGCGAGGATCCGACCGGGGAACTGGTCGAGCGCCGACACGTCGACCGCCCCGAACGGGATCGACGCGACTGCGGGCGGGACCGGCCGCAGTACGCGCGACCGAATGCAGAGCGCAACAGCACTCATGGTACGAAACTTCAGGGCCGAAGACGAGGGGAAACGTGTGATGACCGCCGACGGCGACGAGATCGGCACGATCGAACAGACAGCGGGATCGACGGCGCACGTCAAACCGGCGATGAACCTTTCACAGAGCGTGCGACGACGCCTGGGCTGGGCCGAAGAGGGCGAGGAGACCTACGAACTGCGGACCTCAAAGGTCGACGATATCGGAGCCGACGAGATCAGACTGAAGCAGAATCTCTGATCGTCGGCGCGATCGTGACCGCCTCGACGGCGGTCGACCGAGGGTGGACCTTTTTTGTACGGTTCGGGAACCCCAGCCACCGCCGGGCCACCGGATCAGGCGGCGGTGTCCGACCGGGTGCCACCGAGAGACGGCGTCACCGACGCGCTCCGGGTTGTCTGTTGCGGGTCGACTCCGACCGATCGGCGGCGTCCGACCGGGGATCGCCCGGCCGGTCGCCGTCGGAGTCGATCGCGAGCACGACGGTCGCGTCTCCTTCGCCGACCACCGCGTCCGAATCGAGTGTGAATCGCCCGGCCTCGCGCCACGAGGGCGCGATCCACGAGTCGCACCCGCGCAACAGTCCCGGGTTGGGCTTGGCGCGCCACCCGTCGTCGCCGCGGCGCGCCCAGCCTATCGGCCGTCCGTCCGTCCGTCCGTCGTCACGAGTCGTTTCCATCCCGTCGTGTCGGCCTGTGTCTGTGACATTGGTGACCTCCGTGGGTGTCGCGTCGACCCCGCTCCCCGCCGTCGGTGTCTGCGCCTATAACGTACGTGCGCACGGCGCATAGTCGACAACCATGAGTACTGCTACCGTTTATTCCGGTCTCCGCTCAATCGTCGTCCTCGGAGCCGAGCGCCGCGAGCCACCGCTCCAGTTCGTCGAGGTGGTGCATCCCGACGACAACCGCGATATCGCCGTCGTCCCTGAGCGCCGCGATCCGCGCCGCCATCACGTCCTCGCGGATCCGGTCGACGATCGCGGTCTCGGGCGGCGGGTCGACGACGCCCACGAACGCGCGGTGCTGTGCGAGGTGGCGTCGCTCGTGGTCGGCCTGCGTCTCCGGGTCGTCGAGCAGCGTCACGTCGTACCGGATGTGAGCGTACACCCGAGGCACGTACGGGGTGAGGGCGGCGACAACCGCGCCGAGTCGACACGCGGCGGCCTGTGCGAGTCCCCGTACGAAATCCGTGAGCATCGCGCGCGCGAGCGTCCGTGCCTCGCCATCGGTTCGGAGCCGGTCGATCAGCGCGCGCAGGTAAGACGAGTTCGGCGCGTCGATGCCGACGACGCGGGCCGCGTCGGCCGCGTCGATTGCCGCGCTCATCTCGCCGCCCAGACGCGGCGGCACGTGCGAGTCGCGCGCGTACCGACAGAACAGCGGCACCGAGAGCGGTGGGAGTTCGACGGCGAGCACGTCCGGCGGGAACGATTCGAGCAGTGACGAGACCCGGAACACGCTCGCCGGATGGTCGTGTACCACGCCGATGAGGAGCACCGAGCCCGTCCCGTCAGTACCGCGCAGACACCGCACGAGCGACGGGTCGATCCTCGGGTCGGCGTCCTCCGAACGTAGCTCGGCTACCACCGCGTCACAGTCGAACATGGCGCCTCGGGAACATGGCGTTCGGTCCCGCGCTGGAGGTACCCCGCCGGGGAACGATACGACAACATACGGGCGGTACGTACCTCTAGCTGTCGGCCGGAAGGACCCGGCGACGGTTCCCACCAAGGGCCGATCGACGGAGCGTACTTTGCGTCGCTCGACGAACGCACGGTCAGGTGCTCACGATGACGACACGGAGAGATCCCTTCACAGACGTGGAACGGCTCATCGAGCAGATAACCCGGCAACTCGAGACCGCCACCGGGTCGGTGTCCGGCGAGGAGTTCGGGGATGAATCGGAGTACGCCCCCGTCGATCTGGTGGAGTACGACGACGAGTTCGTCGCGACCGTCGACCTGCCGGGCTTCGAGCGGTCGGACATCTCCGTCAGCGTCACCGACCACATGCTCCGGATCGCCGCCGAGCGCGAGGAGGCGACCGAGGAACACGGAGAAGACGAGCGCGTCCTGCGGCGCGAGCGACGCCACGAATCGGTGCACCGCTCGCTCAGCCTGCCCGACGAAGTCGACAAGGACGGCGTCACCGCCCGGATGAACAACGGCGTGTTGACGGTGACGCTCCCGCGTCTGGAGGCCGAATCGTCTCGTGAGATCGAAGTTGAGTAACTCCGACTACCGGTGGGACTCCTGCCCCGTAGTCGTCCCCGTATTTCAGGGAGGCAGACGTGAATCCGACGTTCTCTCAGACGACGGCACCCCGTTCAGGACTCGTGGGGCAGCGACAGGATCGTCGCCGTCCCCTCGATCACCGTCTCGTCGCCGACCGACGCGACCGTCTCGACGCGAAGCCGGTCGCCGCCGAGCGACTCCGTGACGGTCGCGCGCGCCTCGACGGTGTCCCCCGGACAGACGGGCGCCTCGAACGAGCAGTCCTGATCGAGGTAGACGATGTCGCCGGGGAGCGCGGCGAGCGCGGCGCTGACGACGCCGGCGCCGAGCATCCCGTGCGCGATCCGCCCGCCGAACATCGTCTCGCTGGCGTACGTCTCGTCGAGGTGGATCGGATTCTCGTCGCCCGTGAGGGCGGCGTACTGGTCGATCGTCTCGGTCGTCACGTCGATGCTGGCGGTCGCGTCGTCGCCGACGGCTGCGACTGACATGTCGGTGCTCGGACGAGCCGCCGGAAAGTCTCGGGGGTTAACATGTGAAGCGGCCCGTTGAAGGTGACGCGTCGACAGGTTCCCCTCGTGCAAACCGCGGATCACGACGGCGTCGCGATCGCCTACGAGGAACGCGGCCGCGACCCGGCAGGGGCCGAAACGGTCGTCCTGTGCGAGGGGCTCGGCTACGGCCGCTGGATGTGGAACTGGCAGGCCGACGCGCTCGCGGACTCGTACCACGTGGTGCTGTGGGACAACCGAGGGACCGGCGAGTCGGACGTGCCCGAGGGACCGTACACGATCGACCAGCTCGCCGGCGGCCTGGAGGCGGTGCTGGCCGACGCGGGCGTCGAGGCGGCGCACGTCGTCGGCGCGTCCATGGGCGGGATGGTCGCCCAGCGGTACGCCCTGTCGTACGACCGGGCCGGGTCGCTGGCGCTGTTGTGCACCTCCCCCGGCGGCCCCGACGCGGTGTCGACGCCGGAATCGACGCTCGAACACATGTTCTCGGTCCCTGACGGGGCAGACGAACGCGAGGCGATCCGCTACAAGATGGCGCCGGCGGTCACCGACGGGTTCATCGAGGCAAACCCCGACCTCATCGAGCGGATCGTCGACTGGCGACTCGAGTCGGATGCGCCACCGAGCGCGAGAGAGGCGCAGGCCGCCGCCGTACGGGCGTTCGACGCGAGCGACGAACTCGACGCGCTCGACGTTCCGGTGCTCGTCGCGCACGGGACCGACGACCGCGTGCTCCCCGTCGGGAACGGCGAGCTGCTCGCCGAGGCGATCCCGGACGCCGAGTCCGCGTTCGTCGAGGGCGGCTCGCACCTGTTCTTCATCGAGGAGTCCGAGCGCGTGAACGACCTGCTCGTCGGGTTCCTCGCCGATGGCTGAGGGGGGCGAACGCGTCCCGAACGAGCCGGACTCGGGGGAGTCCGGGGCGGCGGGCCCCGACTGGGTCGGCGACTGGGTCGGCCGCCGCGCGATGCTCTCGCCCGACCGCGTCGGGCTCGTGGACGGGACGACCGGCCGGGAGTACACGTACGCCGAGTTGGACGACCGCGCGGTCCGGACGGCGCGTCTCCTCCGGTCGGCCGGCGTCGGGACGGGCGACCGGGTCGTGACGCTCTCGCGCAACCGGCCGGCGCTGGTCGACCTGTTCTTCGCGACCGGGAAGCTCGGCGCCGTGCTGGCGCCGCTGTCGCACCGGCTCGCGCCGCCGGAGCTCGCCGAGCTCGTCGGCGACACCGACCCCGCCGCGGTCGTCGTCGAGGCGTCGTTCGCGGACCTGGCCGGCGACGCGCTCGACACCGCCGGCGTCGACCGCGACGACGTTCGGGTGTTCGTCGCCGGGGACGACGGGGACGCCGCCGCGACCGCCGCCGGCGACCTCGGGGGCGAGTCGTTCGAGGCCGCCCGGCCGACGGACGACGGTCCCGTCGGACCCTCGACGGCCGCGCTCGACCGCCCGGCCGTGTCGCTGTCGGACCCGCACCTGTTCCTCCACACCGGCGGGTCGACCGGGACGCCCAAGCAGACGGTGATCTCCCACCGGGCGGTGTACTGGAACTCGATGACGACGATCGCGGCGTGGAACCTCCGCGGCGACGACGTGACGCCGATGCCGTTCCCCCTGTTCCACACCGGCGGCTGGAACGTCCTGACGGTGCCGCTGTTCCACGTCGGCGGGACCGTCGTGATCGCCCGCGAGTTCGACCCCGGGGAGGTGTTGGGCGTCGTCGACGACCGCGACGCGACGGTGCTCGTCGCGGTGCCGGCGGTACTGCGGATGATGCGCGACCACGACGGCTGGACCGACACGGATCTGTCGTCGCTGCGGTTCGCGAAATCCGGCGGCGGGCCGTGCCGGCGATCGGTGCTGGAGGCGTGGTGGGACCGCGGCGTCGACCTCTCGCAGGGGTACGGCCTCACCGAATGCGGCCCGAACAACTTCGCGATGCCCGACGACTGGCCCCGCGAGAAGGCCGACGCCGTCGGCGTGCCAGCGCCACACGTGACCGCCCGGGTCGTCGACGGCGAGGGATCCCCGGTGGCGGACGGCGAGGTCGGCGAACTCGAACTGTCGAGTCCCGCGGCCGCCGACCGGTACTGGAACGCCCCCGAGGAGACCGCCGAGACGTTCGGCGACGGGTGGGTGTCGACCGGCGACCTCGCGCGCGTCGACGCCGACGGCTACTACCACATCGAGGGCCGCAAGAAGAACATGTACGTCAGCGGCGGCGAGAACGTCTTCCCACCCGAGGTCGAGGACGCGCTCACCGACCACCCGGGCGTCCGGGAAGCGGTCGTCATCGGCGTCCCCGACGACACGTGGGGAACCGTCGGAAAGGCCGTCATCGACGGCGACGAATCGCTGACGCTGGCGGACGTGACGGCGTTCCTCGACGGGCGCCTCGCGCGGTTCAAACACCCGAAACACCTCGCGTTCGTCGACGAATTCCCGTACTCCGGCCCCTCGAAGATCGACCGCGAGGCGGTGCGCGAGCGGTTCGGCGGCGAGGAGTGACCGCCGGGAACCGCCTCCGCACCAGCATAAACAATTATGTAGGTCTCCGCGAATGTTCCACTGATCGGAGGGAGCACCATGATCGACGTCACCCTGGACATGGAGCAGTACGACTGCCCGTTCATCCACGCCACCGAGGAGCACGATCTGGCGTTCTCGGCGGTGCACTGGGAGTTCGACACCGCGACAGATTCGCTGGAGACGCGGATGGTCGTCGAGGGTGACGACCGCGAGTCGCTCGGGCGGGGGCTGACGGAACTGCGCGAGCACGACGGCCTGCGCGAGTACACGCTCCTCTCGAAGACGGGCGGGGTCGGTCACATCCGGACCGTCATCGACGAGACGGCCGCGATGTCGACCGTCCGCGACGGCGGCGGCTACATCACCGGCCCGTTCTACATCGCCGACGGCTCGGAGCTGTGGCACGTCGGCTTCGACGACCGCGGGGAGGCCGACGGCACGCTCTCGCGGCTCGACCGCGACAACGAGTACGAGGTGCTCGAACGCGACGAGCCGGACCTCCCGGAGCTCCAAGGGTTCATCCAGAACGCCGGCGCGGCGATGACGCTCATCGAGGGCTGCAAGGACCTCTCGGACGTGGAGCGCCAGACGCTGGAGACCGCGGCTTCGGAGGGCTACTTCGAGAGCCCGCGTTCGGCCACGCTCGGCACGCTCGCCGAGCAGTTCGACGTGTCCAAGCCGGCCGTCTCGAAGAACCTCCGGCGCGGCCAGCGGAAGATGCTCCAGCGCGTCGTCGACGCGATGAGCGAGTTAGAGGAGTAGGAAGCGCTCGGCGTCGCGTTCACATGTTAACCACGCAGTTCTTGCCGGATAGCCCGCAGGATCCTCCTGTATGAGCAAGCGTATCACACGGCGGCGAACGCTGGCCGCGCTCGGCGCGACCGGGATCGCCGGCCTGGCCGGCTGTAGCGGCGGCGGCAACGGGACCGGAACCGACGGGTCGACAGACACGCAGGCTGACACGGAGGCGAGCGACGACATGGAAGGCACGACAGCGGGAAGCTCGGGCGGGGCGTCGGGGACGGTCAAGATCGGCGTGTTGCAGCCAGTCTCTGGCGATCTTCAGTACTACGGCAAGCAGGCGCTGTGGGGCTTCTCCTCGGGGCTCGCGTACAAGGCCGGCGGAGCGCCGCAGCTCGCCGCCGAGACCGGAACCCAGACCGTCAGCGTCGGCGACGTGGACTACGAGCTGGTGGTCCGCGACACGCAGTTCTCCGCCGACAGGGCGCAGTCGCTCGCGACGAACCTCGTCACCGACGAGAGCGTGGACATGCTGTTCGGTTGCACCTCCTCGGGCGCGGCGACGCGCGTGATCCAGACCGTCGCCAAGCAGGCCGGCGTCCCGCTGATGATCGGCCCGGCGGCGTCCGCCTCGATCACCTCGGAGTCGGAGACCTGCGGCGAGCAGATCTTCCGTGCCTCGGAGAACACCGCGATGGACGCCCGTTCGGGCGGCCGATACGTGGCGCGGGAGTCGGACGTCTCCTCAGTGTACCTGTTCGGCGCGGACTACTCGTTCGGTCGCGCCGTCGTCAACAACTACGAGGCGGTATTGAAGGCCGAAGGCGTCGAGATCGTCGGCAAGCGGTTCGTTCCACGCGGCTACAGCGAGTGGGACGGCCTGCTACAGAACGCGGCCGACGCGGGCGCCGAGGGCATCGTCGGCGGGTTCACCGTCGCCACGCTCCCGAACCTGTTCACCGCCTATCTCAACGGCGAGTACTCGTACACGATCTTCGGCGGCTTCGCCACGGAGATCACCAACAGCGTCGTCGGGAGCCTGCTCCAGAACCAGCTCGGGAAACCGCTCACCCGCGAGAAGCTCGACGGACTCGGCGTCGGGCCGTTCACGACCCGCTACCACTGGAACCAGTACGACAACGAGATCAACTCGGCGTTCGTCGAAGGATACGTCAACGCCTACGGGAAGGTCCCAGATCTCTTCACCTCCGGAACCTTCACCGCCGCCTCCGCCATCGTGCAGGCTGTCGAGGAGAGCGGCTCGACCGAGGGCGCCGACATCGCCGGCGCGCTGCGCGGCATGACCGTCGCTGACACGCCGAAGGGGACGGACGCGTACACCTTCCAGGAGTACAACAACCAGGCGCGGTCGGCCATGACCGTCGCGAACGTCGTGCCGACGGCCGACGAGTGGAGCGACTCCTGGGGCGCCCCGATCCAGCCGAGCGAGCCCGTCGCCCGCATCGCGGCCGACGAGACGACCATCCCCGCCGACGCAGACGGGATGAACTGCTCGCTGTAAGTCGATGCTGCGAACGAGGGGCCTCACGAAGCGGTTCGGCGGCCTCACCGCGGTCGACGCCGTCGACTTCGACCTCGGCGGCGACGAGCTGTGCTCGCTCATCGGCCCGAACGGCGCCGGGAAGACCACGTTCTTCAACCTCCTCACGGGGGTGCTCGAACCGACTGAGGGCACCGTCGAACTGCGGACCGGCCCCGCGAGCACCGACGGCGCTTCCGGGGCCGGCGACGACGGCAACGGCGACGGCGACGACTGGCGCGACCTGACCGGTGCCGCGCCCCACGAGGTCGCGAACCTCGGCGTCCACCGGTCGTACCAGGTGACGAACGTCTTCGCGAACTCGACGGTGCTGGAAAACGTCCGCGTGGCCGCGCAAGCGGCCGACGGCGCCGGGACGAACTTCTGGCGCAACGCCGGCCAGCTCGACCGCTACATCGAGGAGGCGTACGACATCCTCGACCGCGTCGGCCTCGCGGACAGCGCGGACGTGCCCGCGAGGGCGCTCTCGCACGGCGCCAAGCGACAACTGGAGGTCGGCGTCGCGCTCGCGGGCGACCCGGACGTGCTCCTGCTGGACGAGCCGAACGCCGGCGTCTCCTCGGAGAGCGTCGACCGCGTCGTCGACCTCATCGAGGACGTGGCGGCCGACCACGCCGTGCTGCTGGTCGAACACAACATGGACATCGTGATGGAGGTGTCCGACCGCGTCGTCGTGCTCAACCAAGGCGCCGTCATCGCCGACGACGAGCCGGCCGCCGTCAGGGACGACCCGGCGGTGCAGCGGGCGTATCTCGGCGGCTACGAGCCCGGGACGGCCGGCGGGGACGCCGCGGAGGGAACGGGCGATCCGGACGGAGCCGACGGGACCGACGGGGGCGAGCCCGCGTGAGCGCGGACGCCGACGCCGACGCGGGCGCGGATGCGGGCGCAGACGGAGCACCGCTCCTGGCGGTCGACGGGATCCAGACGTACTACGGCGACAGCCACGTCCTCGAAGGGGTCGACCTGGAGGTGCGCGAGGGCGAGGTCGTCGCGCTGATGGGCCGCAACGGCGTCGGCAAGACGACGACGCTGCGGTCGGTGCTCCAGCTGACGCCGCCGCGGGAGGGGTCGATCCGCTACCGCGGCGAGGAGCTGGTCGGCCGCGAGACCCACGAGGTCGCGGACCGCGGCGTCGGGTGGATCCCGGAGGACCGCCGGATGTTCGCCCAGCTCACCGTCGAGGAGAACGTCCGGGTCGCCGTCCCGAACGCCGACGACACCGCGGCGGCGCTGGAGCTCGCCTTCGAGACGTTTCCGGACCTCGAGGAGCGGCGCGAGGCGAACGCGGGCGACCTCTCGGGCGGCCAACAGCAGATGCTCGCCATCGCCCGCGGGCTCGTCGGCGACAACGACCTGCTGCTGGTCGACGAGCCGAGCGAGGGGCTCGCCCCGCTCGTCGTCGAGGCGGTCGCCGAGGCGCTGACCGCGGCGGCCGCGGACACCTCGATGCTGCTGGTCGAACAGAACCTCCCGCTCGCGCTCGACGTGGCGGACCGCTTCTACGTGCTCGATCACGGCACCGTCGTCGACGAGGGCGACACCGACGACGTCAGCGCGGACGCCGAACGGCTCCGGAGGTACCTGTCGGCATGAGCGCGGCCGTGTCCGCCCTGTCCGCGGTGCCGGTCCTGTCGGTCCTGTCGGCGCTTCCGGCGCTCCCGCTGCAGTTCGCCGACGCGCTGTTCGAGTTCCTCGCGCCATCGACCCTCGGGGAGGTGATCGTCCGAGGGCTGGCGGAGGCGAGCCTCTACGTGATGATCGCCGCCGGGCTGACGCTGGTGTTCGGGCTGATGGGCGTGCTCAACTTCGCGCACGGCTCGCTGACGATGCTCGGCGCGTACCTCGGCGGCCTCGTGCTCGTGATCACGGTCGCCCAGTCAACCGGCGGCGTCGGGCGACTGCTGGCGTTCGGCGCCGCGGTCGTCGTCGCCTTCGGCGGGCTCGCGGCGCTCGGCGGGGCGCTGGAGGTCGGACTCGTGCGGCCCATCTACGACCGGCCGCCGCTGTACCAGATCCTGCTCACCTTCGGCGTGACGCTGGTGCTCGACGAGCTCGCGCGCATCGTCGTGCTGTTTTACGGGCTCCAGCCGACGACGGTCTGGCAGGACGTGCTCGGCACGAAGCCGGCGTTCCTCGCCGACTCGATCGGCGTCGCCGGCGTGTCCGCCAGCGGGCTGGAGCTGTTTCACGTCCTCTTCGGCGTCGCGACGGTCGTCGGCGTTCACCTGTTTCTCACGCGCACCAGATACGGGCTGTTCGTGCGGGCGGGCAGCGAGGACAGCGAGATGCTGAGCGCGCTCGGCGTCGACGTGAACCGGGTGTTCACCGTCGTGTTCGCGCTCGGAACCGGGATCGCCGGCGCCGCGGGCGTCCTGCTCGCGTGGGACCCCGCCTGGGGCGCGTCGGTGCCGCTCGGGGCCGAGACGCTGCTCCCGGCGTTCGTCGTCGTCATCGTCGGCGGGCTGGGCACCTTCCGCGGCACCGTCGTCGCCGCGCTGATCGTCGGGCTCGTCGACTCGACGATGACCTGGTGGTTCCAGAACGTCGTCAGCTTCACCGGCCTGCCGGAGATGGTCGTGTTCCTCGTGCTCGTGATCACGCTGATCGTGAAGCCGCAGGGGCTCTACGGCGTCTCGGAGGTGGGGGGCCATTAGCTCCCGCGGCGACGCCGGGGAGGAGCCGGAACCGGAGCCCGAGCGCGCCGGCGACGGCGGCGAGCCGGTCGACGCCGGCCCGACCGAGCCGGCGGCCGACGCCGACACCGGCGCAAACGGCGCCGACGGCGCCGATGGCCCCGACGGGACCGCCGCAGTCGAGCGGTCCGACATCGCCACGGACACCGACACCGCGTGGTACCGACGGTACGCCGAGGACCATCTCGTCCACCTGAGCGTCGTCCTCGCGTTCGCGCTGTACCCCGGCGTCTACGCGCTGCTGGTGAACTCCGGGCTGTCGGCGGAGTTCACGGCGCTGCTCCCGCGGATCGAGACGCTCGTCGTGGTGCTGTTCTTCGCGCTGTTCGCGATGTCGTTCGACTTCATCAGCGGCTACACCGGCTACCTCTCGTTCGGTCACGCGGCGTTCTACGGCACCGGCGCGTACCTGGTCGCGCTCGCTGCCAACGACAAGCTTCCCCTGCTCGGCCCGGAGACGCCGTTCATGCTGTTGCTCGTGCTCGCGGGGGTCGCCGCCGCGGCGCTCGCGCTCGCCATCGGAAGCGTGTCGTTCCGCCTCTCGGGCGTGTACTTCGCGATGATCACGCTCGGCTTCTCGCAGGTGCTGTACGTGTTCGTCCGCGACTGGGACTTCGTGAGCACGGCGCCGCGCGACGGCGTCGCCGTCACCGAGAAGCTGGAGGGGTTCCAGATCGGTGTGCCCGGCGTCGACGCGCTCAACGTCGCGATCGGACAGTTGACGGGCGACTCCGTCGAGGGCCTGCTCGGGTTCATCACCCTCTCGCCCACCGAGGTGTCCTTCTACGCGATCGGTGCGGTGGTGCTCGTGTGCTACCTGGCGATGCAGCGGCTCGTCCACTCGCCGTTCGGACGGACGCTGATCGCGATCCGCGAGAACGAGGAGCGCGCCCGCGCGATCGGCTACAACACCTACGCGTACAAGCTCCGCGCGTTCGTCGCCTCGGGCTTCTTCGCGGGGGTCGCCGGCGCGCTGTTCGTCGGGTTCCGCCGCTCGGTGACGCCCGAGAACGGCTTCTACTTCCTCGTCGCCGGCGACGCGCTGCTGGTGTCGATCATCGGCGGCTTCGGCACGCTCGCCGGCCCGCTGTACGGCGAGCTGTTCGACGCGGGTGTCCGCGAGTTCCTCTCGAAGGAGGGCGGCGGCGGCGGCCTGCTGCCGTACCTCCGCGCGAACGTCGGCGACGCGACGCTGGCGACGGATATCTACAACGGGCTCACCGTCGCCGAAGCGACCGACACCTTCCTGAACGGCCACGCGGCGCTGTACGTCGGCCTGCTGTTCGTGCTGTTCGTGCTGTACGTCCCGAACGGCCTGCTGGGCACCGCCCGCGACCGGATGGGCGGGACGCTCTCGAAGGCCGTCCCGCGCCGCCTCCGGCGGTGGTTCGATGGCTGAGGGCCGGCCGGTCGGCCTCACCGGCCTCGGCACGGACGTGCCCGACGAGGTGCTCACCGGCGAGGAGATCGCCGCGACCAGCGGGATTCCGGAAGAGGTCGTCGTCGAGAAGATGGGCATGCGCGAGAAGCGCGTATGTCCCCCGGACGACGACCACGTCTCGGACATGTGCGTTGCCGCGGGGCGCGAGGCGCTGGCTGACGCAGGTGTCGACGCCGCCGACCTCGATCTGGTGCTGTACCACGGCAGCGAGTACAAGGACCACGTCGTCTGGTCGGCCGCCGCGGATATCGCGGAACGGCTCGGCGCCGCCGACGCCTACGCTCACGAGTCGTACGCGCTGTGTGCCGGCGCGCCGATCGCGATCCGCCACACCGCCGCCCAGCTCCGCGTCGTCGACATCGACCGCGCGCTGCTGGTCACCGCGAGCCGCGAGGAGGACCTCGTCGACTACGCCGACGAGGACGCGAGCTTCATGTTCAACTTCGGCTCCGGTGCGGCCGCGACGGTGCTGGAGGCCGATCCCGCGGCCGACCGCACGCGCGCGGTCGTCCGAGAGTCGGCGGCGACGACCGACGGGAGCTTCTCCCGAGACGTGGTGATGCCGGCTGGCGGGTCCGCGAACCCCCCCAGCCGTGAGACCGTCGAAGCGGGTCAACACACGCTGACGGTGCCGGATCCCGAGGGCATGAAGGGACGACTCGCGGAGGTGTCGGCGCCGGCGTTCCTCGCGGTCGCCGATGACGCGCTCGCCGACTCGGGGTACGTGCGCGAGGACATCGACTTCCTGGCGCTCACCCACATGAAGCGGTCGTTCCACGAGTACCTCTGCGGCGAACTCGGGGTCGACGAGGGCGAGCAGTACTACCTCGACGACTACGGCCACGTGCAGAGCGCGGATCAGGGGCTCGCGCTCCGGGAGGGGCTCGACCGCGGACGCGTCGCCGACGGCGACGTGGTCCTCTTTCTCGCGGCCGGCACGGGGTACACCTGGGCGGCGACCGTGTTGGAGTGGACCGGTCGGTGATTCACCGGGGGCCGTCGAACCCTCCGGAGCGGCGCTCGGGGGTCAACGCGTTCGGTTCCGCCCGAATTGAGACGGCGACCGGAGTCCGGTGCAGAAGGGCTATCGAGATTCGATCGGGTGTGAGAACGATGCCCTCCAGACGCGCGGTACTCCCCGGACTAGCCGGCGGAGCCGTCGGCGTCCTCTCAGGATGTGTGAGCACAGTTGGACCCTCGGCGACGCCGGGAGCTGACTCGAACACCGACTGGCCGATGTTCGGCGCGGGTCGCCTGCGCTCGGGAGAGATTCCCTCGGCGGCCGCTCTACGGTCCGCATGCTGGGGAGCCCTCCGTGGTCATGTACCATCGATGGCACCATGGAACTCGAATCGTGCACCGCCCTCGACACTTTCCGCGAGGGAAGCCGTCCAGCCGTGTGCGTCAGCGATGCGGTTGACTATCGTGAGACCGATTCCGCTCCCCCCATACCCCGTGGTGAAGCCGTGCTCGAAGACCGCATCGCGCCGTTCGGGAGCGATCCCTTCGCCGGTGTCCTCGACGTAAAATCCGGTGTCAAGCGGCCCCACCCGAACAGTCACACCTTCGCCACCGTGACCGACAGCGTTCCGAAACAGATTCTCGAACAGCGATTGGAGTTGACTCCGGTCACCGGTCACCGTACACGGTTCCGTCGAAAGCGTCCCGGATCGCGTATCGAGCAGGTCCCATGCGTCACGGGCGACCCCCGGGAGCGAAACCGGTTCGCGTTCGTCGTCCGTCGTTCCGTGTCGTGCGAGCGCAGTGAGATCCGTTATGACTTCCTCGATTCGCGTGAGCGCTCGGTCTATCGTCTCCAGATTCGATTCGGCTTCAGTTTCTCGATAGAGTTCGAGGTTACCCGACGCCACAGATAACGGATTTCGGAGGTCGTGTGTGACCATACTGGCGAACTGTTCGAGCCGCTCGTTCCGTTCGGCAAGTGCGTCTTCCCGGTCCCGTACTGCTTGCTTCTGTTCGATCTGACGAAATGCGGCGACGATATTGACCGCGAGGAGTTCGCCGATCGTTTCCTCTTGATTATCGAATTTCGACGGCGTCGGTGAGCTAGCGATCAGGAGGCCGTACTCGCCAAGCGGCAGATATAATTCGCTTCGCAGTCCCGTCTCCGGGTTGTACGCATCCGGGTCGGCAGTGACATCGGCGATCGCGACCGGGGACCCCTCGGAATAGACACGCCAGCAGATGCCCTCCCCTCGATTCAATGTCGGGAGTTCGCCGACGATGTCCCGGATCTCCGTCGTGCTGGCAGCCGGAACAAGCCCATCGACTTCAGAATCAAACAGGTGGATCGCACATGCTCGAAGGTCGAGGACGTCCCGAGCCGCCTCCACCCCGGCCTCGGCTACCTCCTCTATTGTCCCGGCAGCTAATAGCTGGGTGATGGTCTGATTGAGGTTCTCCAGTCGCTGCTCGCGTCGATTCCGTTGTGTGATATCCGTCGAAACCCCGAAGACGCCCTCGATGTCGCCGGCGTCGTTTCTCGTAGGGACTTTGAGCGAGAGGAATATCTGCTCGAGGCCGTCGACAATGACTCGTTCCTCGACCTCGAGGGGGTCCCCCGAGTCGAGCACGCGCTGATCGTTCTCGCGGAAACTGGCCGCCACGTCTTCCGGGTGGATCTCCGAAGCAGTCCGGCCTACGAGTTCCTCACTCCGCAGATCGAACAATCGTTCGTACTCGGCGTTTACAAACACATACCGGCCGTCCTCGTCTTTCAGATACATCAACGCGGCCGTGTTCTCCAAGATGAGTTCGAGCCGCCTGCTGGCCTCACGGAGATCAGAGAGTACGTGTGTACGGTCGAGATGCGCAGTAGTTAATTGGAGAACCGTCTCGATGAGTTCCTGTTCCTCGGGGAGAAATAGATCTCCCTCGGTCTCAGCGATCGGCGGATCCACATAGCCGACTGTAAGCTCAAGTTCCGTACCGGCGACTGTCACATCGTGAGCCGTCAGACTGGACGCGGGAGAGTCGTAAGACGGTGACCGAAACGTCTCATCGTCCACACGGAGTCGTGCGACGGCTTTGTCCGGATACTGTACGGACTGCGGGAGGTATTCGACGATCTGCTGGAGCGGTTTCGTCGAAGCCTCCTGGCTCTCAGACAGGAGTGTACTGATCGCCTGGATGGTAGTGAGCTCTTTCAGTCGTTCGTTGAGTTGGTGTTCGGTCTGGTACTCGGCGACGGCGTGACGTATTCTCGTGGCGAGTAGGTCGTATTGTTCTGTGCCCCGCTTTTGGAGATAATCCGTGACGCCGGCGGAGATGGCTCGGCTGGCGATCTCTTCGGAGCCCCGCCCTGTGAACAGGATGAACAACAGATTGGGGTGCTAGTCACGCACTGACGCGAGGAATTCGAGCCCAGTTTGCTCCGGCATCTCGTGATCGCTGACGATACAGTGGATAGTCTGCGACGCGAGGTGATCGTTCGCTTCGGCTATCCGTGTCGCGGTGTGGATCGTCGCTGAGGGAAGTTTTCGTCCGAGAAACGTCGCCGTGAGTTCCAGAAAATCTGCGTCGTCATCGACGCAGAGAATGTGTATGGTATCGCGTGTGGGAATCAAAACAAATGGGTTGTGGTATACAACTCAAGAGTACACAGCTCCAGGGAACGCTCGAACCGGGTACTCAGTCGTGCGGAATTCATCTCCAGTGGTCGACGGACGGGCTCCCCGAATTTATACCCCTCTGTGGAGGTCACCGAATTAACTCGCACTGTCGCGTGCGCGGCAAGAACCCTCCGGTCAGCACGTGAACCGGCGAACGGGTCCGGACGAGCCAACACTTATTCGTCGGTATGCGAATCGCTACCGTATGTCAACGTTTCCCGAGGACGACGCGCTCGCCGGCGAGTTCGCGGTCCCCGACGACGTACAGCCGGTCGTCGACAGGGTGATAGCGTTCATCGAAGAGGAGGTGCTGCCGTACGAAGAGGCGCACGCCGACCACGTCGGCGGTCCGCTGGACTACCTCGACGACGACGGCCTCATGAAGCCCGAGACGCGGGCGATGCAAGCGGAGATACGGAAGCGAAGCGCCGACGAGGGGCTGTACGCGCTGCACCTCCCCGAGGAGGTCGGCGGCGGTGGCCTCACGAACCGCGAGCACTTCTACGTGCAGGAGGCGGTGTTCCGCTACGGGACGGGCCACGGGTCGAGCGTCGCCCGCGCGATGATGGCGTGGACCGAGGGCCCTTCACCCGCGCTGTTACACCTCGACGAGGACCAGCGGGAGGAGTGGCTCCGCCCGCTCGTCGAGGGGCGAGAGACGGCCTGCATCGGCATCACCGAGCCGGGCGCCGGATCCGATGTGACGGCCGTCTCGACGACCGCCGAGCGCGACGGCGACGGCTGGGTGCTCAACGGCGACAAGCGGTACATCACGAACGGGCCGTTCGCGGACACCGCGCAAATCCTCGCGACGGTGGAGGGAGCGGAGGGACCGCCCCACGAGACGATGGGAATGTTCCTCGTCGACACCGACAACCCCGGCTACGAGGTGGGCCAGCCGAACCTGAACATCATGATGGACGGCATCACCTCGGACGTGCATCTGCGCGACTGCCGGGTCGACGGCGACCAGTTGGTCGGCGAGGTGGGCGACGGGCTCCCGCTGGCGCTGTCGTGGGTGAACTGGCGGCGGGCCGGCCGGGCCGGGATGTGCGCCGGGATGGGGCGGTACCTCCTCGACCGGATGCTCACGTACGCGAAAGACCGCGAGACGTTCGGCGAACCCATCGGAACCAATCAGGCAGTGCAGTGGCCCATCGTCGAGACGGCGACGGAGATCCACGCCGTCCGCGAGTTTGGGACGGCGCTGCTCGGCGCCTACGACGCGGAGGCAAACCTCCACGACCTCCACCAGCCGACGACCGCGCGCCGGAAGCTGTCGATGCTGAAGTACTACCCCGAGGACCGGCTGTTCGACTGGGCCGACCGCGCGATCCAGGTGCTCGGCGGCTACGGGCTGATGCGCGCGGGCGGCGTCGAGCGCGTGTTCCGGGTCGCCCGAAACCTCCGGATCCCCGCGGGGACGACGGAGATCCAGAAGCGCACGATCGCGAAGACGCTCGGACTCGAGTGATGCGGGGGACCGACCGCTCTATCCTGCTGCTCCTGCTCGACGGCGCGGCCGACCGGCCGGCGGCGACGCTGGACGGCCGGACCCCGCTGGAGGCGGCCGAGACGCCGAACCTCGACCGGATCGCGACGGCGGGGATCAACGGGACGATGCACGTCGCGGACCCGGGCGTCCCGCTGTCGAGCGACCTCGCGCACACCCGGCTGTTCGGCTACGACCCCGCAGAGGTGCCCGGGCGGGGCGTGCTGGAGGCGCGAGGGTTCGGCCGCGAGCCGCCCGCGGGCAGCGTCGTCTGCTCGGCGGCGTTCGCGTCGGTGGACCCCGAGACCGGAACGCGGGTCGCAGACCGCCACCTCGATGCCGACGCCGTTGACTTCCCCGCGCTCTCGGAGCGTCCCGGCGTCGCTACCGTCGACGTGCCGGTCGTCGAAGGCTGCACCGCGACGTTCGAATACACGTGGAAGAACCGTGGTTTGGTGACGATTACTGCGGACACGGTGGTGTCGGCGTCCGTCACCGACGTGGACCCCTTCGAGGAGGACCTGCCGGTCATCGCGAGCGAGCCGACGCGGGACGCCGACGACCGGGCTGCCGCCCGTCGGACGGCCGACGCGCTGCGGGCGTATACGCGCGCGACGCGGTCGGCGCTGGCCGACGAGCCCGGACCCGCCGACGTGGTGCTCTCGAAGTGGGCCGCAACGCCGACTCGAGTCGAATCGTTCAGCCAGCGTCACGGCCTGGAAGCGGCGAGCGTGACGCCCAAGCCGGTGTTGACGGGGCTCGCGCGGACCCTCGGAATGGCCCACGTCGCGCCCCTGGAGGGGTACGACGCTCGGGCGGAGTGCGCGCTCGACGCGCTCGGGGACCACGAGTTCGTCCACGTCCATTACCCGGAGCCGGACGAAGTGTCTCACGCAGCCGGCCCGGCCGAAAAGCGCGACGAACTGGCGACCGTCGACGCGTCGCTCGCGCCGGTCGTCGACCGGGCGCTGAGCGACCCCGAGTTGGTCACCGTCGTCACCGCCGATCACACCACGCCGAGCGCGGAGGACGTGGTCCACTCCGGCGAGCCGGTGCCGGTGACGATGGTCGCCGAGCCCGTCCGCGTCGACAAAGTAGAGTCGGTCGGCGAGCGCCCCGCCGCCCGGGGCGGGTTCCGGGACGTGCGCGGCCGGGAGCTGTTGAAGACAGTGCGGGCGGCCGCGGACCGCGTCATGCTCGACGGCCTCCGCCGGACGCCGGCGGTCCGGGACTACCCGACGACGGAGGTGACGCCGCTGTGGCCCCGCGAGGAGTGACCCGGCGCCGCGCCGTCGCCGACGGCGGACGCGACCGCGACGGGGCCGACACCGGCGATAGTGACCGCGAACGGGGTCCGGCAGCCCCGGCGAGAACGCCCGGGATCGGCGCCAATCCACGTCGGTGCGGCTGTGCCGGGAAAACGCCGCTCGACAGGGTGGTGTTCCCGGCGCGCGAGCGGATCGCGACCGCACTCGCGGACACGAGCGTTCGCCTCGGACCAGCGACAGACGCCGCCGTGGTGCCGAGCGGCCGCGACGGGACAGTGAGCGACATCGAGCGACACACCGATGTCGTCGCCCTCGGGAAGTCGACGCCCGCGGTGCCGTTCACCGCCGACGACGGCGACGGGACCGTGGACCGCGACGCACGCCCGATCGTGACGCTCGCGTGCGCGTTCGTCGGCGACGACCTCGCCGACCCGGACGGGCTCGGCGACGCGCTGGCGACGGCCTACGCCGCCCTCGACGGTCCGGAGGTGACGATCGGGAAGGGCCACGCGGTGCAGCTGCCCGGACACCGCGGCGGCCTCCTCTGGCTGGAACACCTCCGATCGGCGAACGACGACGGCGACGGCCCGGCCGACGGGACCGACAGTACGATCGACGGGAGCGACGGTGACAGTCGCGGTGACAGCCGCAGCGGCGGCAGCGACCCCGGAGCGGCCGGCACCGGCACCGGCCTCGTGAGGTCCGTCGCCGCCAACGTCGACGCGGTCCACGCGTTCCCGGACCTCTTGCCCCCCGAGCAGGCACGGATCGCCGCGCTCAACGCCTGGAACGACGCGTACGCACGAGGAGCGACGGCGGAGCGCACCGTCCGACCGGTAGTCGCCGCGCCCGCCGGGGTCGACCCGCCGGCGGCGCGTGCGACGGCCTGGTACCGCGCCGGCGTCCCGCGCGAGGCGGAGGTGGTGCCCGCGTCGGTGATCGCCCACGGAGGCGAGGGGTGGGTCCTCGGCGCGAGCGTCATCGCCCGCGGGAGCGTCAACCCGACCGCGCCGCCGCTGCCCGACGACTGCTGCGCGCTCGTGACGCGGCCGCTCGGCGGGCTGGCGGCGTTCGCGCTCGGCAGCCTCGACGGCGACCGCGGCCTCCGCGAACTGGGGCGCGACCGGCTCGCTCGGGACGCGCTGCCCGTGGCGGAGGCGCTGGCCGCGTGCCGACCGAGTCCGGGCGAGGCGTTCGATCCGGCGCGGCACCTGGCTCGCGTCACCGACGTGTCGGGCGAGGGGGTCGGGGGCGTCGGCCGCCTGGTCGCCAGCGAGGGGCGGTCGCTTCGGCTTGACCGACTCCCGGTGCTTCCGGCGGTCGCCGACGCGGTCGCCGGATGGTGGACGCTGCCCGACGTGACCGTTGAGACGAACGGGCCCTTCGCCGCGATCGGAACCCCGGAGGCGCTGGCGCGCGTGACCGACCGGCTTCGGGGCGTCGAGGGCGCCGACCCCGTCCGACTCGGGCCGGTCGATCGCGGCGACGCGCCGATACGCGACGCCACCGACGGCGACACGTCCCGGCTCGTCGAGGCGGCCGCGCGCTGGCCGGCAGCGGGGGAGCGGCGATGACCGTCGGTCACGTCCACGGCCGCTTCCAGCCGTTCCACGACGGCCACCTCACGTACTGCGAGTGGGCCGCCGGTGAGTGCGACGAGCTGATCGTCGGGATCACCAACGCCGACCCCTCCCACGTCGCCCACGAGGCCGCCGACCCGGACCGCGACGACCCGCGGAACAACCCCTTCGGCTACCACGAGCGCCACCGGATGGTGACGGCCGCCCTCGGCGCCGCGGACCTCGGCGTGCCCGTGCGGGTGCTCCCGTTCCCGATCAACCGACCGGAGCTGTGGGAGCACTACGCGCCAGCGGACGCGCTGCACCTCCTGCGGGTGCTGGAACCGTGGCACGAGGTGAAGGCGGACAGACTGCGCGAGCACGGCCGCGCGGTGCGGACCGTCGAGGCCGACCGGACGGTGAGCGGAACGGCGATCCGCGAGTCGATGGCGGCGGGCGACGACCGGTGTGGGGAACGGACCGACGCTGCGGGCAACGGGGAGGCAGGGAACTGGCGCGAGGCGGTCCCGAACGCGGTCGCGGCCGTCGTCGACGACGTCGACGGCGCGGCGCGCGTGCGGTCGCTGGACGGCGAATAGCGGTCGCTTGGCGGTAGTAGGTCGCCGCGAGCGCGCTGCGCGACGCGCTCGACCCGACGGGATGAGTGGGGCGAACGCGGAGCCGGCGCTCGCGGTCACCCCCCGAACAGTCCGTCCGGGTCCTCGATCACGCTCGCGAGCGTCCGGAGGAACCGCCCCGCGTCGGCGCCGTCGACGACGCGGTGGTCGAAGCTGAGATCCAGCGGGAGGTGCCGGCGGAACGCAACGCCGGATTCGCCTGCGTCGGTCCCGCTGGCGTCGCCGGCTCCGTCGCCTCCCCCGGCGCGGACCGCCCGCTCTCGCACGGCGTTCACGCCCAGTATGGCCACCTGCGGGGGATTGATAATCGGCGTGAACGAGTCCACCCCGAGCGGCCCGAGGTTCGAGACGGTGAACGTCCCGCCGCCGAGGTCGGCGGTGTCGTAATCGCCCGCGAGCACGCGGTCGACGAGCGCGGTCCGGCGTCGGTGGACCGCCGCGACCGACAGCGAGCCAACGTCCGCGAGGACGGGCGCGACGAGGCCCTGGTCGAGATCGACGCCGTAGCCGAGGTTGTGCTCCTCGTACACGCGGTGGGTTCCGTCTTCGAAGGTGGCGTTGAACGACGGGTTTCGGTCCAGCGTCGCCGAGACCGCGACCAGCAGCGCGTCCGACAGCGAGAGGTCGAGGCCGTGGCGGTCGCCGGCGGCGTCCACCTCGTCGAACAGCGCCTCGGCGTCGACGACGCGCGTCGCCGTGACGTGGACCGCCTCGCTGTAGCTCTCGTGGAGCCGGCGGGCGATCGTCCGCCGCATCGGGCTCGGAGTGCGTTCCTCGGCGACGGTGCGTGTCGCCGGTTCGTCTCTCGGTGCGTCGGCCGCGCCGCCGCCGTTCGTGCGGGCGGCGCGGCCTGCAGAACGGTCGGGAGGGTGAGAGGGATTCACGCCACGATCACCCCTCCGGCTCCACGTACGCGAGCGCGTCGCCGCGGTCGAACTCGCCGTCCTCGTCGACGACGACCTCCGCCAGCGTTCCCGTCGCCGGCGCGGGCACGTCCACGTCGACCTTCTCGACTTGGAACTCGGCGATGCGGTCGCCCTCGGCGACGTGACTGCCCTCCGGGACGAACCAGTTGAGCAGCAGGCCCACCTCGTCGTCTGTGTCGCCGGGCCACAGCGCCCCGCTGTCGACGGGGACGCGGCCGCCCTCGGCGCCGGCCACGGGGTTCGCGTCGCCGTCCGAGTCGGCGTCGGCCTCGGAGTCCGTCGCGTTCGCGTCGCTCATTCGCCGACCGAGCGGACCGCCTCGGCCACGTCGTCGGTACCGGGGATCACCGCGTCCTCCATCGGGCGGGAGTACGGGATCGGCACGTCGGGGACGGCGACGCGCTCGACCGCCTCCAGCGAGTCCAGATCCGCCTCAGCGACACTGGAGATGATCTCGCCAGTGACGCCGTACGACCGGTAGTCCTCGTCCACGACGACGAGTCGACCGGTTTTCCGGACCGACTCCAACACCGTCTCGCGGTCGAGCGGCTTCAGCGTCCGGAGGTCGATCACCTCCGTCTCGATCCCCTCGTCTGCGAGCATCTCGGCGGCCTCCAGCGCCCGGTGGACGTGCAGGCCGAGCGTGACGACCGTCACGTCGTCGCCCTCGCGCTTCACGTCGGCCTTGCCGAACGGGATGGTGTAGTCCTCCTTGGGGACGGGCGTCTTCGGCCCGTCGGGTGCGGGCAGCCAGCCGATCCCCATCAGCCGCTTGTGGAACATGTAGACGACCGGATCGTCGTCGCGGATGGCATTGTGCATCAGCCCCTTGGCGTCGTACGCCGTCGAGGGAGCGACCACCTTCATGCCGGGGAGGTGCGCGAACGTCCCGTAGAGCGTCTGGGAGTGCTGGGCGGCGTCGTTGTACGTGCCGCCGACCGCGGTGGTGAGCACCATCGGGACGCTGAACGATCCCCCGCTCATGTAGGTGTTCTTCGCCATCTGGTTGTAGATCTGGTCCATGGCGACGCCGAAGAAGTCGACGAACATCAGCTCGGCAATCGGCCGCATCCCGGCCTGTGCGGCGCCGACAGCCGCGCCGAGGTACGCCGTCTCGCTGATGGGCACGTCCATCACGCGGTCGCGCCCGAACTCGTCGAGCAGCCCCGTGGTCGAGTCGAAGATGCCGCCGTAGTCGGCGACGTCCTCGCCCATGTAGAACACCTCCTCGTCCGCGCGCATCTCGTGGGCGACCGCCTCGACCATCGCGTCGCTCATCGTCGCGGTCCGACCGACGGCCTCCTGCTCGGGCGTGCTCATCAGTCGTCACCCCCGGCGGCCGCCCCGGAATCAGCGAACTCCGGCTCCTCGCTGGTCACGCCCTCGGGCGGGTTCGTGAACGCGTGGTCGTGGGCCGCCTCCGGCTCCGGAAGCGGCTGCTGTTTGGCCCACGTGACCGCCTCGTCGACTCGGTTCGCAGCGCGGTCACGGATCTCCTCCAGCTCTTGGTCATCGATCCCGAACTCCCGCATATCCGCTGCGAGTCGGTCGATTGAGTCGCGTGCGGCCGCGCGTTCTTGGTCTTCCTCAGGTCGGTACGTCTCGGGGTCGCCCATGAAGTGACCCATCCGACGGTGGACTTGGACCTCTAGGAGGGTCGGGCCGTTGCCGTCGCGGGCGCGGCCGACCGCCTCGCCGCCGGCCTCGTAGACCGCGCGGGCGTCGTCGCTATCGACGCGGACGCCGTGCATGTCGAACCCGTCCGCGCGCTTAGAGCCGTCGTCGGGCCGCGTGACGCGCTCTTTCGGCATGCTGATCGCCCAGTCGTTGTCCTCGACGACGAACACGACCGGCAGGTCGTGGACGCTCGCGAGGTTGAGTGATTCGAGGAAGCCGCCCTGGTCGATCGCTCCCTCGCCGAGGTACGCGACGGCGACGCTGTCGGTGTTGCGCTTCTTCGCTGCCAGTCCGGCGCCCACCGCGGGCGGGCAGCCCTCGGCGATGATGCCGCTGCACGCGAAGTTCACGTCCGGGTCGAACAGGTGCATGTGTCCCCCCTTCCCGGAGCAGAGACCGGTCTCCCGGCCGAAGATCTCCGCGGTCATCCGCTTCAGGTCGACTCTCTTCGCGATGGCGACGTGGTGCGGGCGGTGCGGCGCCGTGACCGTGTCGTCGTCGCGGAGGTGGTGACACACCCCAACCGCGGCCGCCTCCTGGCCGGCCGCGAGGTGCAGTTCACCGGGGATCTCTCCCGTACTGATGTCGAATCCGGGTCGTTTCCCCTCCATGTACTCGTCCTGAAGGCGCTCCTCGTACAGGCGCGCCGTCACCATGTCCTCGTACATCCGTCGCAGCTGGTCCGGGCTTGCAGTTGTCATGGCCCGCGTTACCTATTCACGTACCAGCATATCAAGTTGACTGAAGGTTGTCACCTGATGCCCACGCCTCGACCGGTACGCGTCTGATGGCGACCACTCGGGGCCGAGTACGGCCCGCGAAGCGGCGCCGTTGCCGGCCACTGTAATCGGGGCGGCGACCGGGTCACCAACCCGGAAACAAACGAGCGAACGCGCGACAAGGAACCGAGGACCGAACGGAGCAAACCGCCAACTACCCTTTTTGTGGATCGTGTCGGTGTATAACGTGTCACACAGATATTGTGTGTGACGCACCGCGATGCGGCGCGAACGAATCGGAGAGTGACGACACCATGCCACCGAAACGACGAGACGTACTCAAGGCGACGGGTGGAACAGTCGCGCTCGGCGTGGGCGCCGCCGAAGCCGATTCGGCGCTCGATGCGGATGGCGACCGAGCAGTAGAACCGAGCCAGCAGCAGCAACAAGCGG
The DNA here is from genome assembly GCF_900129775.1 of Halobaculum gomorrense. Classification (GTDB taxonomy): domain Archaea; phylum Halobacteriota; class Halobacteria; order Halobacteriales; family Haloferacaceae; genus Halobaculum; species Halobaculum gomorrense. The sequence goes on from NZ_FQWV01000003.1 coordinate 392,655, forward strand.
CCGACGTGAATCTGATCGCCTCCTACTGGGCGCACGCGGGCAACGTGAAGCCGTTCACGAGTCGCGAGTGGAGTCCGTGGGATCTAGAGAACCGGGTCGAGATGCTGGCCGAGGTCGGGTTCGACGGGATCGGGCTCTACCACGCCGACCTCCAGCACATGATCGAAGCGGAGGGTCGGACCTTGGAGGGGATCGGGCGAACGATCCGCGAAGCCGGCCTCGACATCATCGAGTTGGAGTTCCTCGTGAACTGGCTCCTCCCCGAGGACGACCCGCGGCGGCAGGCCGAACAGGAGACGCGCCAGCTCCTGTTTGACGCCGCCGACGCGATGGACGCCCGGTACATCAAGATCGGGAACATCAACGGCTACCCGATCGAGACCGACGCGCTCGCGGAGCGATTCGCGCAGATCTGCGAGGAGGCCGCCGCCGTCGACACGCTGATCGGGATGGAGATCCTCCCGCCGGACCCGAACTCGCAGACGATCGATCAGGCGTTGGAGTGGGTCTTCCCCCCGGAGAACGGCGGGCTCTTCCTCGACACCTGGCACATCACCAACATCGAGACGATCTCGGACAACGACGTGGCGTCGCTCCAACCGGGCGACGTCGCCGCCGTCGAGATCGACGACGGCTTCACCGATACCGGTCGGGGGGGTTCGTCGAGAATACGGTGAACATGCGACGCGTGCCCGGATACGGCGATTTCGACGTTTCGAGGTTCGTCGAGGCGGTCCGCGCGTCCGGCTTCCAAGGGCCGTGGGGCAACGAGATCCTCTCGGAGGAGTACCGCCGCCGCGGCATGGAGAGCGCCTACAGACACACCGACGAGGGCGCGCTGTCCGTGTTGACCGGCGGCGCCCCCGACGACGGTGACAGCGACGGTGACGACGGCGGCACCGAGACGCCGGAGGGAACGCCGGCGGGGGCGCCCACCGATGCCCCCAACGGAACGACGATCCGAACCCCGAACGGAACCACTACCGACTCACCGGCCGGGACGCCAGACACCTGAACGATCCCATCCGATACTCGACGCACGGCGGGCGAAAACGGGTTCGCCGTCCCCCGTGGAGGGGGCGAGCGGCGGCGGAACCCTCTGACATTTTATCCGTTCCGCACCCACTCCCCACAGAGTACAGCACCCGTGCGCGTATTTCTGCATCGGGGTTGTGTGTCAGCTATGCAACAGCAGACGGCGGTCCGGGGAAGGCCATATACCTCGCTCTCCCCTACGACGCATCGTGGATTCTCCGTACGACGTGCTGGGGCTCGACGCCGACGCCGACGACGCGGAGGTCGAACAGGCGTACCGGCGCCGCGTGAAGGAAGCCCACCCGGATCGCGGCGGCTCCGCCGAGGAGTTCCAGCGCGTCCGCGAGGCGTACGAGGTCGTCGTGTCCGGTCGGGCGGCGCCCCCGACGGCCGAACCGGACGAGGCCGACGGCCCAATCGACGAGTGGGGGACGGACGCGCCGCCGACGGCGCGCAACGGGGCGCGAGCGGACGCCGCGGGCCGCGCCGGTGGCACCGCCGCCTCCGGAGCACGCGGGTCGGGCCAGACCGGCGCGGACGGTTCGGCGCAGACGACGACTCGGGTCGAGTACCTGAACTACGAGGTCGTCGCGGACCACGGCTGGGAGGTCGACGACCCGGACCTCTTCGAGACCGCGGCGGGCGCCGACCTCGACCACGAGGACTACGGGCTGTTCCTCGCCGAACCCGGGGAGACGCTGCTGGAGGCGGCCGAAGCCCGGGGGTTCGCCTGGCCGTTCGCCTGCCGAGGCGGCGCGTGCGCGAACTGCGCCGTCGCCGTCGTCGACGGCGAGCTAGACAGCACCGTCGACAACGTCCTCACCGACGACCTCGTCGACCGCGGCTTCCGGCTCTCGTGTATTGGGCGGCCCGTCACCGAGGAGCTTCGGGTGATCTACAACGTCAAGCACCTGCCCGGACTGGACGACCTTCGCCTCCCGGCCGATCGGTTCGAGCGCGCGCGGGCGGACTACTGAGCTCCCTCAGAATGCACTCGCGTACACGCCTCTGTCGGAGGTATCGACTGGGCGAGTCCGCCGACGAGGCCGCCGGCCGGCGCCGCGATGGGGCCGGCACCGACGAGGCCCGCGAGCGACGCGACGACGCCGAGCGCGCCGACGGCGTAGGCGACGACGAGTACCCGTTCATCGGCGACGAGTGGGACATCGGCGCCTCGACGACCACCGTCGACTGGAAGTGAGCGGACAACCGCACAGACGGGGGTGCCTACCGCGGCCTCGATTCGCTCTCGGGGACGATCGTGATCCGCCCGCGCTACAACGAGCGAGCGCCCTCGTGGGGCACGTGGAACTACTCCGGGAGCGAGGAGCACCGGATCACCGACTGCGTGCTCTACGGCGGCGACGGGACGGAGCGGTCGCTCGCGCTCGACCGGCGCGTGTTCGTCCACGCCGGGAGTTGCGTCGAGTCAGACGTGAGCGCGTCGCTGGAAGCGCCCGAGGACCCGGCGGCCGGCGAGAACATCACCCTCGATGCGAGCGCGACGACCGCCGCGGACACGGTCGCCGGCTACGAGTGGGACCTCGACGCCGACGGCGAGGTCGACGCGGTCACCGAGGATCCGACCGTGAGTCACGCGTTCGCCGAGGAGCGGGAGTACACCGTGCGCGTGACGGCGTTCGACACGTACGGGAACGGCGACGCCGCCGAGGTGTCGTTCGTCGTCGGGGAGCCGTACGCCCCGGACGCGACGCTCTCGGCGTCGCCGTCGACGGTCACAGTGAACCAGTCGCTCACGCTCGACGCCAGCGGGTCGACCGATAACGGGACGATCGTCCGCTACGACTGGGACCTCGACGGCGACGGTGCGGTCGACGCGAACACCACCGAACCGACGCTCACCACGGCCTTCGAGTCGGCCGGCGAGCGGGAGGTGACCGTCACCGCCGAGACCGTGTCCGTCCCGCCGGGGACGAGCACGCGGGTGACGTTCACCAGGCGGATCGCCTCGGGTGGCGAATACAACGCCACCGTCGGCAATCAGACGATCGCGATCGCGGTTCGGCCGACGAGCGCGACGCACGCGGGTGAGGAGGCTGGCGAGGGCTCATCCAGCACCGTGGCGAACGCGCCGGGGTTCCGCGCACTCACGGCGGTGCTCGCGCTGGCCGGCGCCGCGGCGCTGCTTGCCCGCATCAGCCGGCGAGGCGAGCGGGAGTGAAGTACCGCGGGGCTTGTCCCCGCGGCTTCACCGTCCCGCCCGCACGTCCCAAAACGGGCCGTGCTATCGTAGGCGAACGTACTTCCCCTCGACCGTCCCGAGATGGGTCGGCTGGAATTCACCCCCGAACGCCCGGTGCGACCGTGAAGGTCGGCGGCTCAACCCCGCCCGACTCCCGGCCTGCGTGCTCATTCTGTCGTCCGACCGAGTCGCGTCGCGTGCGCAGTAACAGGGGCGTGGTCCGGGGAGGAACGAGCGGAGACGAGCCGTGTCCCCCGACCGGCTGATCCGTAGAAGTGTAAGACTGAGACCAGGTACAAAGCCGCTACTGTTAATAATCTCGCCAACTTAAGAAGTAACACGACATATCGTCGGGTCCATACTCGATCGGGCCGACGCTGTGGGAGCACGATACTAAATGGATATCACGCAACTGTTCGACGAGGAGGACCGCGCCGTTTCCCCGGTGATCGGTGTCATCCTGATGGTCGCCATCACGGTGATCCTCGCGGCGGTCATCGGTTCGTTCGTTCTCGGGTTGGGGAACAGTCTCCAATCGACTGCGCCAACCGCGAACTTCCAGTTCGAGTACGAGACTGTCGCGGGCAACAACACGGTCACCGCCACGCACACCGGCGGCGATTCGATCCCCGAGAGTCAGCTGAATCTGACCGCCGGGACGAACACGACGGAGTCGTGGAGTGATGATCCCGTCACCGCCGGGGTGTCCGCACAGGTGAACTACTCGACCGGGGACACCGTCCGCGTGATCTGGTCGTCCGAGGACGGCGGGACGACACAGACGCTCGCTGCAGAGGAGACGCCGAACTGATCCGGTCTCAGGTTCATAACACAGTTCTCTCGAGACTTCGTGTCCTGTTCACCTGATCGACAAGCGGTACCCTCGCGGTTCTCACTGATCGAGGCTACCACTGGGTGCTTGCGTCAGTAAGCGATCAAAAAAAGCCGAATCGCGAGTGGAGGGCCGAGTTCGTCAGCAGGTGTTGTCGCGCACGTCGTTCCCCTCGACGCCGAGTCGGACCTGCATGTCGCGGTTCGCGTTGCGACAGACGGTGTTGTTGTAGACCGCGTTGCCGGTGGAGGCCTTGATGTCGAAGCCGTCGTCGCCGTTGTCCCGGAGGACGTTGCGGTCCGACTCGCGGAGGAAGACCCCGTCGTCGACGTTGTCGTGAGCGACGTTCGAGACCAGCCTGTTGTCGACGCCGCTGTCGAGGTCGACCCCGTCGTCGCCGTTTCGAGTGAGGGTGTTGTTCGTCAGCACGTTCCCAGAGCCGAACACGTAGTTCCCGTCGTCGGCGTTTCCGGTGAGCCGGTTGGCGGAGACGTTCGTCGCCCAGGTGGACGAGAGCGCGATGCCGTCGTCCGTGCTGCCGGAGACGGTATTACCGATGACGGTCCCGCCGGAGGCGTTAACGAGGTGAATGCCATCGGTGGCGCCCGAGACGACGTCCCCCAAGATTCGGGTCACGTTCTGCCCGCGGATGAACACTCCCTCGTAGCGATTCTCCGTGATCCGATTGTCTGCGACGATCACGGACGGCCCATCCGGAACCGATTCCGCCGGTGTGAACAGGCCGCCGAGCCCGCTGAGCCCGCCATCGCCGAGGAGCGGGAGCAGCCAAGATGGCGCCGCCGGGCGCTCGATCGGGTCGGCGTCGTCGGGAACCCGATCGTCGCGCACGACGGCGCAGCGGGCTCGACGCTCACGATCCGCAACTGCCACTTCTACAACGACTCCGACGGCGACATCGTCCGCGACAAGACCGGCGGCGACATCGAGGTGACCGTTGAGAACTGTACGTTCCAGGGCTCCGGCAGCGACCGAATCGAGCCCGACTACCACGGGAACGGCATCGTCGACGGCGCCCCGGAGTTCCCGCTGCCCTCGGACGTCACCGGCTACGCGGTCTCCGACGAGATCGACGGCATCGAGCCGGGCGTCGGCCCGTGGGGCGACGGCTCGGTGTCCGTCGACTCAGACCCCGTCGGGTACGACCACACGCTGGTCCTCCACGCCGACGCGGACAACCCGCACTCGGACGGCGCCGAGTCGGGCGATTTCGACATGGACATCGTGGTGACTGGGGACGCGACGCTCGGAGACGAAGTCGAACCCGACTCCGACACCATCACCACGACCAGCGACGGGAACACGCTGATCGAGATCCAAGACCTCCAGCCGGACGAGCTGGACTCGTTCCGCTTCAACGGTGAGGTGGTCGACTACGTCGTCGACGACGGGTACGGCTACGCCGTCTCGCTGGACGGGACGACGACAACCTTCGAGGACATCGTGAACGGGACGGTGACGAGCGACGACACCACCGCGTCCGACGGCGAGACGACGACGACGGAGACCTCGACTCAGACGACGACGGACAGCACCACCGACACGACGACCGCAGACGGGAGCACGACCGACAGCGGCTCCACCGCCGACCTGAGCAAGCGCGTCGTGGTCGACGGCGCGGACGACGGGTCGCCGACGAACTACACGTTCACCGTCTCCGGCGAGGTCGTCCGCGACACCGAAGCGAGCAACCGGACGTCCGACGGGACCGACTGGGACCGCGTCGAGGACTTCGCGAGCGACGGGAAGGTCATCGGTCTCGTGGGCACCGGCGTCGACGCGTACCGCTTCAGCGGGAACATCACCGCCGTCACCGTCGACGGCGAAGCGACGTTCGCCGTCGAGCGGGGGCTGTAATGCGCCAGCTATCAGATGACTGGCGAGAGCTTCCCCCGAACCCGGACCCGCTCGACGACCTGGGGTACGATCTCGCCGAGTTGGACTTCATCCCCACATCGACCAGCGGCGGAGCGGAGGTGCTCGTCCTCCCGACCGACGACGACATGCTCCGCGAGGACGCGTTCCTCGTCGTCGACAAAGCGAGCGTCGTCGACCTCACGGACCGGGCCTGACGCGAGGTTCCCGCGCGGACGGTCCGGCGTCGTCACCGCTCCGCGCCGGGGTGATCCGGACGCGAGTCCATCGCGTACACCTCGATCACGTCCGGCGTGATCCGCACCCAGTGATCTCACACTTCGAATGAGATCGTGGTACTCGGGGGCACCGCGAGCGCGTTCAGTGCGTCGGCGTCGATCGATTCGTGGAGGACCGACGGCTGCTCGTGGGGGTCGACCCCGAGGCGCGCGAACAGCAAGGAGGAGCTGTTCGGTGGGCGTGAGCCACCGGCTGCGCGGGTCGACGGCGTCCGGAGATCGCTGGGTGAAACTCGGGAGTAGCACGGGTAGAGTCTGGACGTGACCGTCCTCGAATCGACGGTTACTGTCGTTCTGCCGGGCGCTGGGGCGCGCCAGGGGACTCCCACGGGGGCTCGCAGAGCACCGCCACCTGCTGCAGCGCGGTCCGCACGTGATAGCGCGTCTCCTCGGACTCGGCGGTCGCGAGCGCGCGGTGGAGCGACCGCTCGAGCTTCGCGAGTCCCGCAGCGCCGGGATCGTGCCCGGAAACCCGGTTTGAGGTGTCCATACGGGGTGGTGGCGATTCGGCCCCTAACTTATACCCCCGCTTCGTGCGCCCGCCTCGGACATCGGTCTCCCTACCCGCTCCGTCGGCTAAAATCGACCGAACAGGGGGGCGAGCGCGAGCGCGAACGCTGGCGGCCCTTGCAGTCCCGACCGGGGCCGGTGCGAGCGGGCCGCGCCCGCGTCGCGATCTCGTCGACGTACGGCGGTCGTGCGTTCGGTACGGGCAGCCGTACTCGCCGGTAACGTGACGATTCGACGGCGACCGGCCCGGAGTACCGCTGCCGAACGCTCGGTTACGAGAGGGTCGTCCTGAGCCGACCGACGGCGTCGCCGGCAGCGACGCGGAGCGCGTGCCCCTCGACGAGCGCGAACCCACCGAGCACCAACGCGAAGCCGAGCGCGGCTCCCGGCGTCGGCACGTAGCCAAAGAGGGCGAACGCCAGCCCGGCGGCCGCCATCGGTTCGAGATAGCCGACCAGCGTGGTCCGCGTCGCACCCACCGAGTCCAGCAGGTGGAAATACAGGAGGAAGGCGATCACGCCGGGTCCGACGACGAGGAACGCGAGCGTCCCCAAGCCCGTGGCCGAGGCGGCCATTGCCTGCGGCTCGCCGAGCGCGCGGCTGCCGCCGTGGAGCAGCGCGGCGCCCGCGAGCATCCCCCAGCCTTGGAGCGCGGCCGCGGAGAGCGTCGTCGAGACCCGCCGCAATAGGAGCGTCCCGAGCGCAAACGCAACGGTCGCCCCGAACACGAGCAGCGCGCCGATCGCCGGGACGCCGGCCGCGGCGCCCGGGTTCGTCACGGCGACGACACCGAGGAACCCGGCCCCGACACCGACGTACTGGACGCCGCCGAGCTCCCCGCCGCCGAGGAATACGGGGGCCAACAGCGCCGTCACGACCGGCGAGAGGGCGACGATCGCCGACGCGACGGCGCCGGGGACCGACCCCTGGCCGACGTACAACAGCGCGTGATGCCCGAAGATGACGAACACCGCGACGGTCGCGACGGCCGTGAGGTCGCCGCGGGTTCGGGGGAGCGCGGGCCCGCCCCGCACGGCAGCGATCGCGAGCACGAGCGCACCAGCGAGGTCGTACCTGATCGCCGCGAACAACAGCGGCGGCCACTCCGTCACGCCGACCTCGATGGCGACGAACGAGCCGCCCCACAGGGTCGCAAGGAGAACGAATAACACGCGGTCAGTTGGCGCGTCTCTCCAAATAGATCGAATATTCATCGGTTCTAATTCCGAAGTGAGGCCTAAAGTTGATAAATACAACTACTCATTCGTAGTGTGTCGAGAGTTGTCTCTCACGAACCCACACGAGATTCGAACCAGAGTCGAACCAGAGTTGAATCGGAGTCGAACCGGAATCGACCGGTGGGCTGTCCGTCCGAGCGACCGTCGAGCTCGGGACCGTCGCGTCGGAGACTCGGTGAGAGCGGTTGGAACTATCTGCGGGGCGCCGGTAGGGCGGGTATGGACGAACGCGATATTCGCATCCTCAAGGCGATCGCGGACCTGGGAACCGGCAGCCCCGAGCGGATCACCGAGGAGACGGGGATCCCCGTCTCGACCGTCCACTACCGGCTGAACAACCTCCGTGAGGCCGGAGTGATCACCAACGACCTGTACGACCTGGATCTCGACGCACTCGGCCTGGGCGTGACGGTGCTCGTGGAGGTGCTCGCGGACTACGCGGGCGAACACGCCGACGTGGCGTCGACGATCACCGAGATCGAGGGGGTGACGACGCTGCTGTCGACGATGGGCGAGACGGACTTTGTCGCCGTCGCCCACCTCCCCGACGACAAGGCGGTCGGGCGGCTACTCCGCGAGTTCGAGCGGATCCCGGCCGTCGAGCGAACGAACTCCACGTACGTGATCGAGACGCTGTACGACGACGCGCGGGCGCTGTCGTCGTACTCCGTGGAGTCGCTCGTCAACGCGCTCGCCGACGAGTGAACGGTCACTCCGCACGGTCCCCCCATCACACCGCGCCACGATCACGCGGCGCTACCGCCGAACGGCGCCGCCTGCGCGCGGCGAACGGCCGGCCGTGAGGCACCACGGCGGCGACGGACGCAGAGCAAAACGCTCTTGTTTAGGCTGCCCTAATACGGCTCCGAATGGAGCTGTCACGCCGCGACGCCCTCGCCGCGCTGTCGGCCGCAGGCGTCGGTTCGATCGCCGGCTGTGCCGCGCCGACGGCGACCGGTCCCGACGGTGGCGAGTCGGCGGGAGGCGGGCGGGCGTCGGAGACGGCCTCCGTCGTCGGGGACCACGAACTGGAGACGCTCGTGGCCGTCGCGGAGGTCGTCTACCCCTCGGCGGTGTCGGGCGTCGACGACTTCGTGCGGACGTACACCGGCGGGCGCGTCGACGGAGCCGGTGACTACGCCGCCGGGGTCGCCGACGCGGTTGCAGTCCTCGACGACTACGCGACGGAGCTCTACGGGGGAGAGTACGCCACCCGCTCGCGCGAGGACCGCGCCGACGCGCTCGACTACATGAGCGTCGACGCCGTCGACCCCGACCCCGACGGCACCGACGCCCAGCGGGTCCGCCACTACGTCGTGAACGAGCTGCTGTACGCCCTCTACACCTCACCGACCGGCGCGTCCCTCGCCGGGCTGGAGAATCCCCCGGGGCACCCGGGCGGAACCGAGTCCTACCGGACGGGGCCCGAGTGATGAGCGGCGGCATCGACAGAACGCCGTCGCCGCGGGCGGACGTGTGCATCGTCGGCGCCGGGCCGGCGGGCGCGCTCGTGGCCGCGGCGCTGTCGTCGGCCGGGTACGACGTGGTCGTGCTCGACGCCGGCCCGCGGTTCGACCCCGAAGATCGGAACGATCGGATGGAGCGCTACCTCCGGCCCGGGATCGACGCGCCGGTGTGGGACACCGACCCCGAGCGCGACGCCTACACCAGCAGCGGCGACCGGTACTACCCCCTGAACGCCGCGCGGGTGAAGGGGATCGGCGGGAGCACGCTCCACTGGCAGGGGATGGTGATGCGGCTGCACGAGCAGGACTTCGCGCTCGCGTCGGCGACGGGCATGGCCGACGACTGGCCGCTCGACTACGACGACCTCCGGCCTTACTACGCCGCCGCCGAGGAGGAGCTGTCCGTCTCGGGCGCCTCGGACAACCCCTTCGCGCCGCCGCGGGAGCAGCCGCACCCGCTGCCGGCGTTCCCCCCGTCGTACTCGGACTCGCTGTTCGCAGAGGCGTGCGAGGCAGTCGGGCTCACGACCCACTCGGTGCCGAACGCGCGCAACTCCGAGCCGGCCGACGGGGCGAGCGCCTGCGTCGGGTACGGCACCTGCAAGCCCGTCTGTCCGTCCGGCGCGAAGTACGACGCGACCCGCCACGTCGACGCCGCGGAGGCGAACGGCGCGCGCGTCGTCGATCGGGCACCGGTCCAGCGGCTGGAGCACGACGCCGACGGCGACCGCGTCACCGCGGCGGTGTACGCGACGCCGGATGACACCGAGCACCGGCAGGCGGCCCGCGAGTTCGTCGTCGCCGCCGGCGGCGTGGAGACGCCGCGCCTGCTGCTGCTCTCGGAGAGCGAGGCGTATCCGAACGGCCTCGCGAACTCCTCGGGGCTCGTGGGTCGGTACTTCATGGATCACCTGTTCGCGGGGATGGGCGGCACGCTCGACGAGCCGACGCGCCAGAAGCACGTGGGCTTCAACACGACCGAGAGCCACCAGTTCTACAACCGGCCGGACGACTCCCGGACCGCGATCAAGCTGGAGTTCCTCAACTACGCGGGGCCGGCGCCCGCGGACATCGCGTTGACCGCAGACAGCTTCGGCGACGAGCTGTTGGCCGAGATCCGCGACGGCTACGGCCGACACATCGCGATGGGCGCGCTGGTCGAGCAGTTGCCGCGAAAGGAGAACCGGATCCGGCTGGACCCCTCCCGGACCGACGACCACGAGAACCCGGTGCCGGACGTGGTGTGGAGCCTCGACGACACGACGCGACGGACCATCGAGCGCGCCAACGAGATCCAGCGGGCGGTGCTCGCGGAGTTGGGGGTCGACATCGGCTGGACGGTCGGCCCCGAGAACACGGGACCCGCGTACCACCACATGGGGACGACTCGGATGGGAACCGACCCCGCCGAGAGCGTCGTGGACCCGCAGTTGCGGACCCACGATCTCGCAAACCTCACGCTCGCGGGTAGTTCCGTGTTCGTGACGGGCGGCGCGATGAACCCGACGCTCACGATCGCCGCGCTGTCGCTGAAGGCGGCCGACCACGTCGAGGAGCGACTGTGACTTCGTCCCGCCCCACCGATCCGACGCCCCCGATTTTGGCCGCCCGAAATATCGACACCCTTTAGGTCGGCCTAATTGATAGATGAGAACGAATGAGTGCACCGCAGGACATCTGTGTCGTCATCCCGACGATTCGGGAGTACGAGTGCGTTCGCGAGTACGTCGCGAACGCACGGAAGCACGGCTTCGACACCGACCGGCTGTTCTTCGTCCTCGTCACCGAGGACTTCTGTGACACCGACGCGATGGAGACCATGCTCGACGAGGAGGGCGTCGACGGCGCGGTCTTCGACGGCACCGCCCGCGAGGCGTGGTTCGCCGAGCACGACGCCGCGGAGTTCTCGCACCTGATCCCCGCCGCGAGCCACGCGCAGACCTCGTTCGGGCTGCTGTACCTGTGGGCCCACGATCGCTTCGAGTACGGCGTCTTCATCGACGACGACACGCTCCCGCACCCCGAGGAAGACTTCTTCGGGACGCACATGCGCAACCTCGCGCACGAGGGCGAGATCGAATCCGTCCGCTCGGACGAGTCGTGGGTGAACGTCCTCTACCAGTCGGACACCGACCTGTACCCCCGCGGCTACCCGTACGCCGCGATGGACGAGACCGTCGAGACCGACACCAAGCACGTCGATGAGGTCGTCGCCTCCCAGGGGCTGTGGACGAACGTCCCCGACCTCGACGCCGTTCGCATCCTCATGGACGGCGACCTGCAGGGACAGGCGCAGACCCTGACCGAGGCGTCGGACTTCGAGCGCGACTTCGTCGCCGCGTCGGGGCAGTACCTCACGGTCTGCTCGATGAACCTCGCGTTCCGCCGCGAGGTCGTGCCCGCGTTCTACCAGCTCCCGATGGACGACAACGAGTGGGAGGTGGGCCGCTTCGACGACATCTGGTCCGGGCTCTTCCTCAAGCGCGCCGCCGACGTGCTCGGCAAGCAGGTGTACAACGGCGGCCCGCTGTGCGAGCACAACAAGGCGCCCCGGTCGACGTTCGACGACCTCGCTAACGAGGTGGCGGGGCTGGAGCTGAACGAGCACGTCTGGGAGGTGCTCGACGGGGTCGCCGCCGACGCCGACTCCTTCGAGGCCGCGTTCGCGGAGATGGCCGAGGCGCTCGCGGAGGGCGACTTCGACGCATGGAACAACGGCGCGTTCCTCAACCACTGTGGCGAGTACATGCGCGACTGGCTCGACTGCCTCGACCGCGTCGAGGGCGCGGGGACGCGCGCGGCCGCCGCGGACGCCGCGGAGGTACCGGCCGATGACTGACGACGCAGGGAACGACAGGATGGCAGACAACACCAACATGACACACGACGACGACACGACGACGGGACGGCGGACGTATCGGCGACGGAAGGTGCTCGCGGGACTCGGCGCGGCCGGGATCGCTGGGCTCGCCGGGTGCGGCTCCAACGGCGAGAACGCGACTGCCGAGCCGTCGAGCGACGGCGGCACCGCCACCGAGACGAGCGGGAGCGAGGCCGTCGACGAAGCGTTCATCGAGGAGTTCCGCGGGTCGGGAGCGCTGGCGCAGAACCGCGACATCGGGGGAACGTCCATCGCAGAACTACCGAACCTCTCGGGGGATCTCACGATCTACCTCGGCGGCGGCGAGGGCGGCCTCTACCGCGACCTCATCGCTCGGTTCGAAAACATCTATCCCGACTTCTCGGCGCAGATACGCGCTTCCGGGACTGCCGACGCCGCGAACACGCTGATCAACGAGGGACCGGCGACGCCTGCGGACGTGTTCTGGTCGGTCGACGCCGGGTCGCTCGCCGCGGTCGCACAGCGGGGGCTCACCGCGACGCTTCCGTCGGCGGTGACCGAGCCGGTGCCGCTGGAGTTCCACCCGGAGGACCTGTGGGTCGGGATCGCCGGCCGGGCCCGCTCAGTGCCGTACAACACCGACGTTCTCACCGCCGAGGAGGTGCCCGAGAAGGTCATGGAGTTCCCGAATGCCGACGCGCTGAGCGGCCCGATGGGATGGGCACCCACCTACGGCGCGTTCCAGGCGTTCGTCACCGCGATGCGGGTGCTCTCCGGCGAGCAAGCCACTCGAGAGTGGCTCAACGGCATGCAGGAATCGAACGTCACCCAGTACTCCAACGAGTTCCTCGTCTCGAACGCGGTCGCGGACGGTGCACTCGACGCCGGCTTCGCGAACCACTACTACGCGCTCCGCGTGAAGGCCGCTCGGCCGAACGCGCCGATCGACCTCGCGTTCACGAGCGACGACGCCGGCGCGCTGATCAACGCCGCGGGCGCGGAAGTCATGCAGGCGAGCCAGAACAAGCAGCTCGGGTTCACGTTCATTCGACACCTGCTGTCGGCCGAGGCACAGGAGTTCTTCGCCACCCGGACGTACGCGTACCCGATGGTTCCGGGCGTGCCCCCGGTCGGCGGGCTGCCGACCATCGACGAACTGAACCCGCCGAGCTTCGATCTGACGAAGCTCTCGAACCTCGAACCGACTCTCCGACTCATGCGGGAGACGGGAGTCCTCTAAGACGAATGTGTGACGGAGGACGGTCGTGAGCGCCGACTCGAGCGAGCCGAATCCGGTGGGAACCGCGAGTGACGGCCAGTTCGGCCGCCTGCGGGAGCGACTCACGGGGGATGCGGGCCGCGAGCAGCCGGACACGGCGCTGGTCGTCCTCGCGGCCGCCGTCGCAACCGCGGTGCTGTCGCCGGTCGTCTGGCTCGGGTGGCGCGCCTCCCGGCTCGGCATCGGGGAGGCGATCCGACTGGCCGCCTCCGACACCGCCGTCGACGTGCTGGCGAACAGCCTCGTGCTCGTTGGCGTCGTCACCGCCGCCTCCGTCGCGCTCGGGGTGCCGCTTGCCGTCGTGACCGTTCAGACGGATCTCCCCTTTCGCCGACTGTGGACGGTCCTCGCGGCGCTTCCGCTGGTCGTACCGAGTTACATCGGCGCGTTCGCGTACGTCTCGGCGTTCGGCCCCAGCGGCGTGCTCCCGGACCTACTGACTCAGTACGGCCTGGGGTTCGTGACTCCGTATCTCCCGACGGTGTACGGTCTCGGCGGGACGGCGCTCGTCTTGACGCTGTTCACGTACCCGTACGTGTTTCTCACGACGCGCGCCTCGCTGCTGTCGTTCGACACGACGCAGTTGGAGGCGGCGCGCACGCTGAACCACAGCTACCCGCGGGCGTTCCGGCGAGTGATCCTCCCGCAGATCGCGCCCGGCGTCACCGCCGGCGCGCTGCTGGTCGCGTTGTACACACTCTCGGATTTCGGGACGCCCGCGATCATGCGGTACGACGTGTTCACACGGGTTATTTACGTCGAGCTGAACGCGTTCGGCCAGTCGCGCGCGACGCTCCTCTCGCTGCAGTTGCTCGCGGTGACGGCCGTGATCCTCGCGCTGGAGTCGCGGGTGAGCGCCGACACCTCATCGGGGTACGGCTCGCCGGCCTCGGCCTCGCCGGTCGTCTCGCTGGGTCGGTTCCGGTGGGTCGTGACGCTGCTCCCGGCGGGAGTGAGCCTGTTCACGCTCGCGTTTCCGGTGGGCATCCTGACGATGTGGCTGGTGCGGTCGGGGCCGGGCTACTCTGGGGGCGGGCTTGCGTTCGAGCCGGCGTTCGCGCTCAATTCCGCGTACGCCGCGGCGCTCGCAGCCGGCGTGACGGTCCTGTTTGCGCTTCCGGTGGCGCTGTACGCCGGCCGGTCGAATTCACTTCTCGCACGGGCGGTCGAGCGGTCGACGTACATCGGCTACGCGATGCCTGGGGTCGTGCTCGGGCTGGCGCTCGTCTTCTTCGCGAGCCAGTGGTTGACTCAGGCAGTCGGCGTCGGCGTCGCGCGGGCGGTGTACCAGTCGTTGCCCCTGCTCGTGTTCGCGTACGTCGTTCGCTTCCTTCCGCAGGCCGTCGGGGCGACCCGTTCGTCGGTCGCCGGAATCGACCGCGACCTCGTCGGCGCGGCGCGACTGCTCGGGGAGACGCCCTCGGGCGCGTTCCGGCGCGTGACGCTGCCGCTCATCTCGCCTGGACTGCTCGCGGGGGCGGCGCTCGTGTTCCTCACGACGATGAAGGAGCTGGACACGACGCTCATCCTCCATCCGACAGGGTTTACAACGATAGTGACCTACATCTGGCGTGTTCAAGAGGCCGGATACTACGGTCGCGCCGCGCTGCCGGCGCTCGTGTTAGTGGCCGTCTCCGGCCTCTCGATGGTGCCGCTGCTCAAGGGTTCAGACGATGCGTGACGACACACCTCGAACGGACTGCGACGCCGACCGGCCCCAGCGAGGCGACGCGACCGACGGCGACGACGCGGCGACCGACGGGGGGGCGACCGTCGGCGCGTCCGGCGACGGAGCGTCGGCCTCGCGGTCGGACCCCGGATCGGTCGGCGACCGCGCCGACGACGCGGTCGATGGCGTGAGCGACCGGCGAGGCGATCCCGTCTTGGAGCTGGACGGCGTGATCAAGCGCTACGGCTCGGAGACGGCTGTCTCCGGAATGGAACTCACCGTCCACGAGGGCGAACTCGTCACCCTGCTCGGCCCCTCCGGGTGCGGCAAGACGACGACGCTGCGCATGATCGCCGGCCTCGAAACGCCCACCGACGGCACCATCGCCGTCGGGGGCGATGTCGTCGCCGGGCACGGCGCGGTGCGACCCCCCGAGGAGCGCGACGTGGGGCTGGTTTTTCAGGAGTTCGCGCTGTTCCCGCACCTCACGGTCGCCGAGAACGTCGCGTTCGGGCTCGATGACCCCGACTCCGCGGCGGCGGACTCGCGGGTGGCGGAGCTGTTGGAGTTGGTCGGGCTCGACGACTACGGCGACCGGTCGGTGACGGACCTGTCGGGCGGGCAGCGCCAGCGCGTCGCGCTCGCGCGGTCGCTGGCGCCGGAGCCGGACGTGCTCTTACTCGACGAGCCGTTCTCGAACCTCGACGTGAGCCTCCGCGTGCGGATGCGCGAGGAGGTGAAGCGGATCCTCGACGAGGCGGGCGTCACGGCCGTCTCCGTCACCCACGACCAGGAGGAGGCGCTGTCGATCTCCGACCGCGTCGCCGTCATCAACGACGGGCACGTCGAGCAGGTCGGCGCCCCCGGCGAGGTGTTCGAGCACCCGACCTCGCGGTTCGTCGCCTCCTTCCTCGGACAGGCGAGCTTCCTCCCCGCGCGAGTCGGCGAACGCGACATCGAGACGAGCGTCGGCTCGTACGACCGCGACCTGTTGAACGGGCTGGGCGACGGCTACGTCGGCAGCCACGTCGACGTGCTCGTGCGCCCGGACGACCTCCGCGCCACCCCGGTCCCCGCGGGCGACGCCGACGGCGAGGTGATCCGCCGACAGTACACCGGCCCCTCGTTCGTGTACCACGTGAAGCTCAACGACGGTACCGTCCTCCGGTGTCTCCACAACCACACCGAGGAGTTCGACGTTGGCGAACCGGTCGCGGTGACGCTCGTCGCCGACCACGCGCTCGCGTGGTACCCCGCACAGTAGATGGCCGACCCATCGACCGACGGCGGTGCGACCGGCGGAACCGACCCCGCCGACGGGACCGACGCCACCGACGCCACCGGCGGAACCGACGCCACCGACGCCACCGACGCCACCGGCGGAACCGACGCCACCGACGCCACCGCCGAGTCCGGGATCGCGGGCCGATTCGCCGAGCCCCTCCGATCCGGGCTCGAGGCCGGCCGGGTCGCCGCACTCGTGCTCGCGGCGGTCGGCGCCGTCGTCGCAGTCGCCGTCGCCGTCGACGTGTTCCCGTTCCGGTCGCTCAACCACGACGAAGGCGTCTATCTCCAACAGGCGGACATGCTGCTAGCGGGGCGGCTGTTCCTCCGACCGCCCGTCGAGGACGCCTTCCGCCCGTGGTTCTTCGTCGAGAGCGAGCGCGGGCTGTACTCGAAGTACGCGCCGGTCCCCGCAGCGGTGTTCGCGCTCGGGAAGCTGCTCGGGGGCTACGTCGTCGCGCTCGCGGGGATCGCCGCCGGCCTGGTCGCCGGTACGGTCGCGCTGGGTCGAGAGCTGTTCGACCGGCGCGTCGGCGCTCTCGCGGGCGTCCTCCTGCTCGCGACGCCGCTGTTCGTCGTTCACAGCGGGCTGTACCTCCCGTACGCGCTGACGACGACGCTGAACGTCGCGTTCGCCGTCTGGTACCTGCGCGGGGAGCGCCGCGCGAGTCGCCGCGAGGCGACGCTCGCGGGCGCCGCCGTCGGCCTCGCGTTCTTTGCGCGACCGTACACCGCCGTCCTGTTCGCGCTCCCGTTCGTCTGCCACGCGGTCGTCACGCTCGTGCGTTCGGGGGCGTGGCGGGTGCCGCTGGCAGCCGGCGGTGCCGTCGCAGGACCGTCCGATGGACGGGCGCGCGACCTGTTCGCGCGTCGGCTCCGCACCGCGGGACTCGGGACGGCGGGCGTCGTCTTCACGCTCGGGTACAACGCGGTCGTCACGGGCGACCCGCTGGTGTTCCCGTACCTCGCGTTCGCCCCCCGAGACGGCGTCGGCTTCGGCGAGCGGGCGATCCTCGGCCACGAGGTGAACTACACGCTCTCGCTCGGGATCGAGGCGAACCGGATCGTGCTGGAGGCGCTGTTCACCGACTGGGTGGTCGCCGGGCGCTTCGGGGCCGCCGCGGCCGCGGTCGGCGTGGCGCTCGCGCTCGTCTCCCGGGGCGTCCCCGGCGGCGGAGCGACGGGCGCGCTCGGCGGGCGCGTCCGGCGGGGCCTCCTCGCGGCCACGTTCGCGAGCGTGGCCGCCGGGAACGTCGCCTTCTGGGGCAACTACAACGTCCTCGGCGCGCTCGACGTGGGGACGGACGGGCTGGTCTACTACCTCGGACCGTACTACCACTACGACCTGATCGTCCCGACGGCCGTGTTCGCCGCCGTCGCGTGCGTCGCCGGCGCCGACGCGCTCTGCGACCGGCTCGCGGGGATCGCCACCGAGCACGACTGGATGACGACCGGGCACGCGCGGGCGGTCGCGGCGGGCGTCCTGCTCGTCGCAGCGGCGGTCGGCGGCGCCGTCGGCGTCGCCGCCGTCGAGGAGCCGGTCGACCGCAACGCCGCGGTGACGGCCGAGCTCCGCGACGGGTACGGCCCGTTCGCCGACGGCGACGCGCCGGAGAATGCGGTGGTGTTCGTGCCGACACCGTACGGGCCGTGGCTGAACCACCCGTTCCAGCTCCTCCGCAACAACCCCGGCTTCGACGGCGAGACGGTGTACGCGCTCGGCGACACGCGCGAGCTCGCGGTCGCCGAGGCGTACCCTGAGCGCGACCTCTACCGCTACGTGTACACCGGGTCGTGGGCGCCGACCGACGAATCCGCCGTGCGAGGGGCGCTCCGCGAGGTCGAGCGCGTGTCCGGCGACCGGCTCGCGCTGTCGGCGACGCTCGGGCGCCCGGACTCCGTCGAAGGGACGACGGTGAGGGTCACCGGGGACGAGGGGTCCGTGTACCTCGTCGCCACCGACGACGGCGGCCCGCTCGGACTGGAGATCCGCGCCGAGGGCGACCGACTGGTTATCTTCGGCGACGCGCTCCGACCGACCGGCGACCAGCGCGACGACCGGGCCGCGACCCTCCCACTCGACGACCGTGACGAGATCCACGTCGAAGTGTTCGTCGCGACCGGCCGCGGGAGCGGGTACAGCTACCAGCTCGTGTTCCCCGTCGAGCGGGCGGCCGACGGCACGCTCACGGCGCTGTCGCCGACTGTCGAGCGGTGTGTCGTCCCGACCCGATGCGTCCCGGTCGGCGTTGGCGAACGGCCCGTGGACCGCGGCGTCGACGTGAGGCTGACGGCCTCGGGGTGACCCATTCCGGGATGGCGGAGGGCAGTACCGTCGGGCGAGCGGGGACGGGCAGCGGAGGATCGTGAAACGGGCGGTATCGAACGTCCCACGTCGACTCTTACCGAAGGCTTCGAACCCGCTCTTCCAGGCAGCACTTCAGGATCGATTTGCCGATCTCGGCGCCGCCGGAGAACGGGTCGAGCTTCGTCTCGCCGAGTCGCTCGTCGTACTCGATCGGCTCCTGGCGGACGCTGTAGCCGCGCATCGCCGGCCGGATGAGCAGTTCCGCGGACAGGCCGGTGTTCTCCGTCCACCGGATCGATTCGATCACGTCCGCGTGGTACGCGCGCATCCCGGTCGTCACGTCGTGGAGCGTGCGCCCGCCGAGCAGGCTCGCCGTCGCGGCGAACACGCGGTTTCCGAGTCGGTTCATCGCCGGCATCGTCTCGGCGCCGTGGTAGAGGCGGTCCCCGCTGACCACGTCGTAGCCGTCGTTGATCAGCGCGAGAAACTCCGGGATCCGCTCCATCGGGTACGTCCCGTCGCAGTCCGTGGTGATCCGGACCGGGTTGGTCGCCTCGTACAGCGCCCGTCGAACCGCCGCACCGTAGCCGCTCGGCGGCTGGTCGACGACGCGCGCGCCGCGCTCGCGGGCGATGTCGGCCGTGCCGTCGTCGGAGCTGTCGACCACGACGACCTCGGCGCGCCCGTCGGTCGTGGCCTCGATGTCGTCGAGGACGGGACCGATCGCCTCCGCCTCGTTGTACGCCCCCATGACGACGCTCACGTCGTCGAGGGAGTACGTTCGCTCGTCCATACGACCACCTGCGCTCGAATGCGTTTAGGCTTGCCGAAAACGTCAAGCGGCGGGCGAGTGTCGGACAATCGGCCCGGAGCGTCCGGAAGTCGGATATCTCCGGGGGGCGTCCCGAAGTCGGACATCTCCGATGTGCTTCCCAGTCGGTGGGAACCAGGCCGCGTGCCCTTTCGGTCGGCGCCGAAAGCCGAACATGTATGCCGAGCACCCGAACACCATCGATGTCCCGACGGAGCGTGCTTCGGTCGGCCGTGGCGGGCGGCGTCGCCGCGGCGGCTGGCGGCGCGGCGTCCACCCCGGCGGCCGCCCAGTCCGGCGGCAGCCTCGCCGAGTGGTTCTCGAACACCGACAACTACGACGGCGTCGTCGACCGGACGGGCCAGTCGTCCGTGACGGTCGAGGTCGGCGTGGAGGCCAACGGCGGCTACTACGGGTTCGGTCCCGCAGCCGTCCGCGTCGATCCGGGAACCACGGTCACGTGGGAGTGGACCGGACAGGGGTCGACGCACAACGTCGTCGCGGAGGGCGGAGCCTTCGAGTCCGAACTCGTCGCCGAGGCGGGCCACACGTTCGAGCACGCCTTCGAGTCGGCGGGCGTATACCGCTACGCCTGCACGCCGCACAAGCCGCTTGGGATGAAGGGCGCCGTGGTCGTCGGCGACGCCGCAGTCAGCGGGTCGAGTGGGGCCACCACCGACGGCGGAGCGACGGCACCCGCGACGACGACCGCCGGGACGACGAACGGATCGACCGCCGGGACGAACGGAGGCGAAGGCGGGAGCGGAAACGGTGGCACGGGGAGCGGCGGTGTCGGGGACGCGCCCGCGTGGCTCCTGTTGGGCGGCGGCGTCGCTGCGGCGCTGTCGCCGCTCGTGTTCGGGCTGTTCCTCCTCGCGTTCGACGACGGCTCCGGCGAGACCGGCGTCGGATATCGAACAGAAACCGGAAAGCGAGAGCCCGACGAGCGGACCGACGGGGGGAGGTGATCCGCCGTGGCCCGCGCACGACTGAACGTCACGCTCCCGGAGGACGTGTGGGCCGGCGTGGTCACGCGATCGCACCCCGACGCGACCCTGTCGGTGCTGTCGGTGCTGCCGACCGACCGGGGCGGCGTCGCGTTGCTCGCACTCCGCGGTGACGACGCCCCGGCGATCGTCCGCGATATCGACACGGCCGACGGGGTCGAGGAGGTCGAACTCCAGCGGGCCGCCGAGGACGTCCGCGAGGCCATCGTCCGCGTCGAGACGACCGATCCGCGGCTGCTGTTGCCGCTTCGCGACTCTCGACTCCCCGTGGAGTACCCGGTCGAGATCACCGACGGGACCGCCGGGCTCACCGTCGCGGGCTCGCGCGACCGCCTCTCCACGTTCGCGACGGCGCTCGAGACGATGGGAATGAGCTACACCGTCGAGTACGTCCACGACGCGCTCGACGCCGAAGACCTCCTCACCGACGGCCAGCGGGAGCTGCTGGCTGCTGCGATCCGTGCGGGGTACTACGACACGCCCCGCGAGACGACGCTGACGGAGCTGGCCGAGCAGCAGGAGATCGCTAAGTCGACCGCGAGCGAGCGGCTCCACCGCGCCGAAGGGAAGGTGATCAAGCGGTTCGCCGAGGACACGCTCGATATCGACCCCGGCCGCTCGCCGCTGACGCCGAGGAGGAACGGATGACGGACGCTTTCGACGACCCGGACGCCGGAGGTCGGGCGACCGACGCCACGTGGGGGGTCGACCCGAGCGAGGCGACGACCGTCCGGTCGCTCCCGCAGCGGCTCCGCGAGGAGTTGGGCGTGCCCGTCGACCGTCCCGTCACCGGCATCGACGTGCGCGAGGCGCCGGCGCCGAACCCGCTCACGCGGACGCTGGAGACCCTCGAAGCCGCCGGCGACGAGACGGTGTTGCTCCAGCGTAACGACCGGGCGCCGCTGCACCTGTTCGACCAGCTCGATGAGCGGGGATACCGACACGAGACCGTCGAGTGCGGCGACGAGGCGCTGACGGCGGTCTGGCGGGAGTAAGTCGCCGGAGCGACAGCAGGAACGGAGCGGGCCCCTCAGGCCCCGCCGTTCTCCGCGAGTACAACCACGGCCGAACACGGCTCCCGCGCCTCGACCGCGACGCCGTCGCCGCCGTCGAATCTGACGATCGACCCCGAGTCGAGCCGCCGTTCCCGTCCCCCGATCGTCGCCGATATCGACCCCGATCTGACCAGCAACAGCACCGTCGTCCCGTGATGGTGGTGTTTCGGGATCGACTCGCCGCGTTCGAGCCGCAGCGAGACGACCCGCGGGTCGCCGTCGAAGACGGGCGTTCGAGCCGCCCCGGCGCCGTCCTCGACTGAGGCCTCCAGCGTCGTGACCTCCGCGGTGGCGATTCCGTCGTCCGCGTCGGTTGGCTCCATGGAACCCGTTCGGCCCCGACCGCCCCTCGGGGTTTCGCCGAACGTGTTCGAACGGCGTCGGGCGGAACATCTTCGGGGAGAGCAACAGGGGTACGGAGGGCGTAGTAGTTGCTATGTTCGACCTGCCCATCGGCGGCTCCGACGCCGCGGTCCCCCCCGAATCGGACGACGGATCAGGCGACGGCCACGGCGCCGGCTCCGACGACGGCCGGCCGAGCGGGACCGACTCCGAGCGGTTCGATCCCGTCGACGAGTTCGTCCCGGCCTCGCTCCCGGAGCCGGGGCCGTTTCTCCGGGAGGGCGACGCCGAGGTGCTGACGGGGGATGCGCACGTTGCCGTCCGCGACACCGCCCGAACGCTGTTCGAGGAGCGCGGCGTGCGCGACGCGACGTTCGGCTATGTCCTCACGACGCTTGACCGTGACCGCAACCACCCCGACGCCGGCTTTCGGTACGCCCGTGTTCCGGGCGGGGACCGCGACGGTGACAGCGACAGCGACGAGGTGTTGCGCGCGGAGTTCACCCCGACGACCGGCTTCTGCCCGCAGGGGGGCGCGTTGGCGACGGCGGCGTTTCGCGCCTGGAACGCCGATCCGGAGCGCCACGGGTTCGACCGCGTCGTCGTCAGGGTGTCGCCAACGTATCACGCCAGCGACGCGGTCAACGAACAGCTCGCCGACGCAGCGGTGAGCGACCCGTGAGCCTCCCGGGGAGCGGGGGCGTCGCCGTCGGCGGCGGCTCCGGCGGGGCCGATCGCGGACCGTCGACGGCGGCGACGCTCCGCGGCGCGGCGCTCTCGGCGGCGATGCTGCTCGCCTGGGCGGGCGTCGTGACCGCCGACCGCCTCGGCGTCGCCGGCGGGCTCGCGGGGGCCGCCGCGAATCACCTGCTGTTCGCGGGGGTCGCCTGCACGGCCATCGCGGCCGCGGTGCCGAAGTTCGTCGCCGTCTGGTCGGGCGCCCCGCTGCGCTGGGGGCGACCGGCGGTCGCGGCCGCCCCGCTCGTCGCCGTCGGGACCGCCGGCGTCGCGGGCGGGTTGCTGGCCGGGTCGATGCCGGCGCTCGTCGCCGGGGGAACGGCGCTGGCGGCGGGCCTGTGGGCGCTCGCGGCGTCAACGACGCGGACCCTCGCGGCGGTGCGGCCGTGGGACGCCACCGAACGCTTGCTGCTGGCGGGGACCTGGAGCCTCGCCACCGGAAGCCTGCTCGGGCTGGCCGTCGGCGCCGGCCGGGCGGGCGTCCCGGTGCTGTTCGGGGGCGTGAGCGCGCTCGGCGCGGTGACAGCACACGTGACGCTGATGGTGGTCGGCGGCGTGCTCGCGGTCGGCTACGGGGGGGGCTTCCAGCTGTCGGCGATGCTCACGGGCGCGCCCGACTCCCGTGTCGCCTCCGGCGTTGAGCGCGCCGTTTCGATCGTCCACCCGGTGGGCGCCGTCCTGCTCGCTGGCGGACGACTGGCGGCCGCGAGCGGCGACGCGACCGCGGGGGTCGCGACCGTCGCGGCGGTCGGCGGCGTGGCCGTCGGCGCGTGCGCGGTCGCCGTCGGCGGCGTCGTCAGCCACCGTCTCGCGACCGGGGGCGAGTCCTCGGCGGCGACCCGGCGCTACTGGGGCGCCGCGATCGGCTTTCCCCTGTGGGGCGCCGTCGCGTCGACGCGGTGGGCGACGGCGCCGCTGTCGCGGTCTGCGGTCCTGGGCGGCCCCGTCGCGCAGGCGGCGCTGTGGGGCGCCGTCGCGTTCCTCGTCGTCGGGTCGCTGTACCACATCGGTCCGTTCTTAGTGTGGCTGGAGCGGTACGCCGACCGGCTCGGCCTGGAGCCGGTCCCCGATGTCGCGGATCTGTACGACGGCCGCGTCGAGCGCCTCGACGCGGTCGCGCTGTCCGTCGCCGTCGTCGCCCTCCTCGTCGCGGGCGTCGGTGAGACCGCGTCCGTGGCGGTTCCGGGCTGGGTCGGCCGCCTCGGCGCCGTCGCCGCCTGCGGAGCCGCGGTCGGCGTCGCCCGCAACCTCGCGACCGTCGTCCGCGAGCACGCGCCGTGGTCGCCGGCGACGCTCGTGCGGGGCGGCGCGACCGACGGCCAGCAGTGAGGACCGGCGACCCGCCGGATCGACACGGTGGTCGGCCGCCGGATCGACGCGGTGACCGCGCCCCTGGAAGCAGCGCGGCTACCGGCGGACGCGCGTGACGTAGCCGCCGCAGCCGCACCGATCGACGAACTCCCAGTCCGCGTCGTCGCCGAAGCGGTCGGCGAGCGCGGGAAACAGGAACCTCTCGGGGTGGCCGTGATCGCCGTGCGTGACGAGGTTCACGTGGACGCCCGCTGCCGTGTGCTCGACCGCGTCGATCGCGTCGGCGACGACCGCCGACTCGTCGTCGGCGTGTCTCGGCTGCTCCAGGTTCGCCGACCAGGAGGTGTCGTGGACCGGTCGGTCGTCGGCCGGTTCGTCGCCTCCCGATGCGTCCGATCTGGTCGAGTCGTCTCCGGTCGCGTCGGCGTTCATCGTCGAGCGATACGGGCCGGGTCAGGGTCGCCCTTTCCCCGAACGTGTTCGCCGTTGACAGCTCGGAGTGCCCGTCCCCACGCCGTTTTGCCGGTCGTCTGAGTAGGCTCGATACTAGATAGACGACGGGCGGTAGCCGCGGCGACGATCAGCGTCACCGGGGCCGGACTGGCGGTCGTTGCGGGGGCGGGAACTGGTCGCCGGGGTTCCGGAGATATCGGGCGGGATCGTCGTCGCCGCCGTGCTCGCGCTCGGCGCCGCGTTCGCGGGCGAAGGGCCGGCGCTGTACCGGAGTTCGGTCGATTCCGACCACCTACTCCGTGTGGCCGGGTGGAACGCGCTCGGCGTGGTCGCGACGACGGCCGTCCTCGCGCTGATCGCCTCGTTTCAGGCGGCCACCGGCGGGCGCGTCACCGCCCCGCTGCTCTCCGGGGCCGTGGTCCTCGGCGTGAGCGCGTTCGCGCACGTGCTGATCGGCGTCACCGACGTGCGCCGGATCCGCGCGCGGACGGTCGCAGACCAGCAGCGGAGGGCGGCCGTCGTGAACCGGTTCGTTCGCCACGACCTCCGACACGCCGCGCAGTTGTTGCTCAGATACAGCGATGCGATCCGCGACGGTGACCCCGTCGACCCGGCCGCCCGCGAGGGGCTCGCCGAGCAGGTCGAGACGGTCGCGTGGGAGCTGAGCGAGACGCAATCGCGCGTCTGGGTCATCGACGAGCTGCTCGACGACGAAGGGGTCGACGACCGAACGCCCCTCGTCGTGAGCGAGGCGCTGGACCGCCGCCGCGACGAGTGGGCCGGCAACCATCCGGACGCCGCCGTCGCGATCGACTCCGACGGAGCGCCCGCGGCCCTCGCCGGAGACCACGTCGCGACCGCGGTCGCGGAGCTGGTGGAGAACGCGCTCGAACACGGCGGCGATCCGGCCGAGGTCCGGGTCGAGGAGACGCGGACCGGCGGCGAGGTCGAGATACGGGTGATCGACGACGGCGGAGGGTTCCCGGAGCGCGAGCTGGCGCTCATCAACGGCGACGAGACCGAGACGCCGCTCAACCACAGCGACGGGATGGGACTGTGGCTCGCGAAGTGGGTGATCGAGTTCTCCGACGGCACACTCGCGGTCGGGACGGAGCCGAACGGCGGTGGCGTGGCGACGGTCCGACTGCCGGCCGCCTCGACGCCGTAGCAGCGGCGGGCGCGACGGTCAGTACGCCGGGCCCTCCTCGTCCTCGGCGGGAGCCGCGTTCGGTGAGGGGTCGAACACGCCGGGCTTCTCCTCGCCCTCGACGCTGATCACGCCCATCATCCCCTTGCGAGCGACGCGCGAGAGCGCGTGGTCGACGAGCTTGATGTGCTCCGGGACCGGGAGGTCGAGGGTGCCGACCATGCAGCTTCCCGGCGGGACGTTGACCGTCTGGAGGTACCGCTCGGGGCGACCGGCGAGGCCGCCGTCGCGGTACGCCTCCGTCCAGACGTTGCCGATGGGGTGGAAGTTGCTGTTGAGGTTCGGCCCGCCGTCGACCATGAACACGCGGACGGTCTCGCCCGTCTCCGCCGTAACGGCGCCGAGGTTGTCCGGCGTGATAGCGTATTTCTGGCCGTTGAGGAGGACGTACGTGGGGTCCTCCGCCTTCATCGCGTCGATGTCGAAGCTGTGGCGCCCCTTCTCGCCGGCGGGCTTGTCGGTGTACACCTCGTGTTGGCCGAAGTAGAACTCCCGGTCGACCGCGGGGAGCCCCTCCTTCGGCTCGACGAGGATCATCCCGAACATGCCCGACGAGATGTGGTAGTCCAGGTTCGGGACCGCACAGTGGTAGATGAACGCGCCGGGGTACCGCGCCTCGAAGCGCATCCCGTTCTCTGTCCCCGGCGCCGCCGTCGTGGCGACGTTGCCGCCGCCGGTACCGTACACGGCGTGGAAGTCAACGTTGTGCGGCATCGCGTTCGACGAGGCGTTCGTCAGGCTGAACTCGACGGTGTCCCCCTGCCGGACGCGGACCATCGGCCCGGGGATCTGGCCGTCGAAGGTCATGTAGTCGAAGACGACCCCCGGTTCGATCTCGGCGCGGACCTCCTTGGCGGTCAGCTCGACCTGCACCGTCTTCGAGGTGTCGCGGTCGATCGGGTCCGGGATGTCGGTCGGGTCGGCGGCGACGCGCCGAGCCGTCGGTTTTCCGCTGGTCCGCTCGGTCGTCTCGCGTGCGGTCTCAGTCTGTTCGGCGGTCGGAGCGTTCGCTGAACACCCGGCCAGCGCAGCCCCGCCCGCGCCGGTTCCGAGGGCTTTCAGCGTCGTGCGTCGTGTCGTGGGCATCGGTGGGCACCTCGCGGTTACAGGTACGTCCCATCACCCCATCAACAGGATTCGTGGTTCCCGACGGTTCGGGAGCGGCCCGAACCGGTTCGCGGTAGGCACATAAGTCCCCGCTCACCCGGGTGACGCGATGGCGAAAAACGGGGCCGGACGCGGTGTCGCGGTCAGTCGTCGTCCTGCAGGAACGCGCGGACCGGGCCGGCGGTCGGGACGCGGTCGGGGTCGTCGACGACGCGGCGCGCGCGCAGTTTCGCGGCCACGTCGTAGGCGAACAGCGCCGTCCCGGCGATGATCATCGTGTCCCCGGGGAGGCGCGCCCAGAACAGCGACTGGACGAGCGGCCGGTTGTAGAACGCCAGCGAGCGCGCGGCGTCGTACCCCTGCGTGAACGCCGTCTCCAGTTGGAGGAAGCCCACCGGGAGCACGGAGACGAACACCATCAGCGCGAGGCCGACGTTCCACAGCCAGAACGCCCACCGGAGGCGCCGTCCGCTCCAGTTCGAGACGGTGAAGCGGAGCACGTACGTCGCCATCCCGAGCGCAAGGAAGCCGAACGCGCCGAACATGGCGGCGTGGGCGTGGCCGACGGTGAGGTAGGTGCCGTGCTCGTAGTAGTTGATCAGCGGGAGGTTGATGAAGAAGCCGAGCACGCCCGCGCCGACGAAGTTCCACACGCCCGAGGCGATGATGAACATGAATGGGAGCGTGTACGGGAACGACTCGCCGCTGCCGGCGAGCGCGCGGTACTCGTTGATCGCCTCGAAGAGGATGAACACCAGCGGAATCAGCTCGAGCGTGGAGAACACGCTCCCAAGGGGCACCCAGACGTCGGGCATGCCGATCCACCAGTAGTGGTGACTGACGCCGATGACGCCCGTGCCCATCACGAGCAGCGCCTCCAGCAGCACGGCCTTCTCCGCCGAGCGGCGCCGGAGAAGGTTCATCGACACCAGCGTCATCGCGACGACGGCGACGATGAAGAACTCGAAGGCGCCCTCGACCCACATGTGGACGACCCACCAGCGCCAGAACTCCGTCACCGCGATGTTCGTCTGGGGGGTGAACATGAACCCCGCACAGAACAGCAGCGCGATGGAGCCGCCGGCGTAGAGGATCATGTGCGCGAGCCCGTAGGGCTCCTCACGCTTCAGCAGGGGCTTCAGCCCGCGGGCGGCGAGGCCGGCCCACACCAGGAAGCCGACGAGGAGGCCGACCTGCCACAGCTTCCCGACCTCGAGGTACTCCAGCCCCTCATTACCGAGGATCCACCACAGATCGCCGCCGGCGTCGAAGACGCCGTGGGCGCCGAGCCAGATGCCCAAGAGGCCGCCGACGGCAACGACGACCAGCGCGCCCAGCAACCCCTTCACGTAGGTGGCCTGGTTGTCGGGCTCATATCCGGTGAGCAGCGGCGGGAGGAACAGCCCCGCGCCGAGCCACAGCGTGGCGATCCAGAGGATCCCCAGGTCGATGTGCCACGTCTTCGCCATCGCGAACGGGAGGAGTTGGAGCACGTCGACGCCCAGCCCCGGGATCGTCTCCAGCCCGAAGAACGCGTGGCGTTCGATGTAGTAGTGAGCGAGTAGCCCGCCCAGCAGCGTCTGCGCGAGGAACAGCAGCGCCGCCACCGGAACGAACCACAGCGCCGCCGACTGGCTCGGCAGAAGGTCGATGTCGTCCGGGTGGGGTACGTCGACCCCCGCGGCCGACGGCTCGGAGAGGTCGATCGAGGTGTACAGCCAGACGCCGACGCCCGCGCCGGCGACGAGCAGCACCATCGCGATCACGCTCCAGGTCATCACGGAGGCGCCGGGCGTGTTGCCCGCGGCGGGCGCGGGCGGCCAGTCGTTGGTGTAGCTGTGGTCGGCACCCGGGCGGTCGGTGTGGGAGAACCACGCGGTCCACAGCGCGAAATCGGCGAACCGGCGCGCCTCCTCCTTGGAGTCGATCATACCGACCGGGACGCCGCGCGCGTCCGACCCCTCGTGATAGCGTTTGACGTATACCTCGCGCACCTGCGCGTGCGCGTACGCCTCCGCGGCCGAGTACTCGATCACGCCGTCGCCGGGCGTGCCGTCGTCGAGATCCGATTTCACGAGCGAGTCGACGGCGGCCCGTTTCTCCGGCGGGAGGTCGCCGTACGCGTCGCCGTAGCGCTCCTCGGCGTAGTACTCCCGCATCGCCTCTGTCTTCAGGTCGAGCGTGTCGGCGGTGTAGTCCGGGCCGAAGTACGCGCCGTTGCCGAGGATCGACCCGTGGTTCATCAGTCCGTCCCGCTGGAAGACGGCCTTCCCCGCCTGCACGTCGTCGCCGGTCGCGATCGTCTCGCCGTCCGGCCCGACGATCCGGTCGGGGATGGGCGGCGCCTGCTCGTACGCCAGCGCCGCGCCGGCGCCCATCACGACGAGGTTCACGACGAAGGCGACTACGAGCGCCTTCGCCAGCGTGCGTCTGGTTACCTTCATGCCGGTCGGCGATACTCGCGTCCACGGGTTTAGTCCGGCCGCGGTTCCGGTCGTTCGGGGACGGCGGCGAACATGTTTGACCGCTCGTTTCCGTGTCTCCAGAGGGTATTTGCGGGTGTGTCTGCGTCTCGTTGGGATGGTGGCGCGACGGGCCAAGGCGCGCGCGGCTCTGGCGCGAATCGCTGAAGCGGTACGATATCGAGTGATATCGGCGGAGGCGATTCGAGCCGCCGAGCGTGTGGTGTCGCCGCTGGGGTGGGATCGCGAACGGATTCAGCGGGCCGTGTCGGGGGTTGTGGAGCCGTCACTGAGCGCATGTGAGTAGCGCCCGCGTGAGTGGTGGTGAAGGAGCATCATGTGCTCGTGTTGTGTCGCCCTCGCGGGGGCACAAGACGCCTCGTTCTCGATCACTCGTGGCGCCCTCTCGACAACCGGTCGATCGCATCGAGCGAAACTGGATCGACAGTGATCGGAGTAGCGGTCTGTGTGTAGAAGACAGTCGCCTGAATCGGCCGGTCGGGGTACACACTCGCGAGCACGTGGTAGTACACACTCAGCTGCGTCCGATACTCGTCGTGAGCCAGCCGATCTGGATCTGTTTTGTAGTCGATGATCTCGACAGCGTCGTCAGTGACGTGGACGAGGTCGATGACCCCCGCGAGAGTTAGCTGCGGCTCACCGGGCAGCGGTAGCAACGCAGGCTCTTCCGAGATGAGTTCCCCATCGAGGTCATCGATGAGCGTTGCAACGGCGCGCTCGTCGTCGTTGCTCGGTTCGACGGGTTCGTCGAGTGCGTACGCTTCGGCGAAGTCGTGCACGGCGGTTCCGAAGTCCGTCCCACGACCACCGTCGCGCTCGTCGTAGACGCTGTCGTCCATGATATCGTGGACGCTGAGCCGTCGAGGAACGGTGCTACTGTCAGGGATCGTCGTCTCGAACGGAGTGGCAGCCGCTCGATCGACCGTACCGTGTTCAGGTGCCGGTTCGACCGTCGTCGCGTCGATCGAGAGGCCGTCCATGAAGCGGCTCGGGTCGTCGCCGGCGGTGAACAGGAGGTGTCGTTTCGCCCGCGTCATCGCGACGTACAGCAGTCGCCGTTCCTCATCGTACGTCGGCGGCTGGATCGACTGCAACAGTTTCGTCG
Source organism: Halobaculum gomorrense (assembly GCF_900129775.1). Classification (GTDB taxonomy): domain Archaea; phylum Halobacteriota; class Halobacteria; order Halobacteriales; family Haloferacaceae; genus Halobaculum; species Halobaculum gomorrense. The sequence continues at coordinate 423,111 of NZ_FQWV01000003.1, forward strand.
GCCAGTGCGGGTAGACGTGCGGATGAGTGCCCGCTTCGCTGTACACACGGGTTTGGCGAAGTCCCAGCTCGTCATCATAGGTGATCGGACAGGCTGGCGGCTGGCCATACTGTGGGAACGCCCGGTCGTTGAGGTTGCCGAGCATGACGATCGGGTACTCGAGGCCTTTCGCCCCGTGGATGGTCTGCAGAGTGACGGCGTCATCACCCGGACTCGTCTCGATCTCGACGGTGGTCCCCGCAGCAAGGTTGGCTTCGATGTACTGGATCGCCTCGCCTCGGGTGAGTGTGCTGGTCTCATGGAGGCTCGTGAGGTGATCGACCAACGCATCGGCAGTCGCGCTCGTGTGCCCGTAGCGGTCGAAGACGCGTCGAAGGAAGCCCCCGAGGGTGTCGATCGCTGCAAGTTCCTCGCGGAACCGTCCCATCGCGTCGGGGTACGCCTCAGCGTCTACGATTGTCTCCGTCCGATCGGAGGCGTAGCCCGCGCGCTCAAGGACGAGAGCCCAGCCTCGACGGGCATTCGACTCAGCGATGCGCAACCACGCGAGTGCGAGCTTCGCCTCTGGAGTATCGAACAGCTCAACGCCGCCGTCGTAGGCGACCGGGACGCCGTACTCGTCGGCGACGGCGAGGAACTCCCGAGCGAACGCGCGCGTTCGGGTGAAGACGGCGATATCTCCGTAGGTGGGTGCACCCAGTCGCTCGCGCTCGGCTGCCGCCTGTTGTGCAGCGGTGGCGCCAGGGTCCGGTTGCGGTTCGTCGGTGACCTCGACTGCGTAGTCGTCGCTGTCGACGACCAGCTGGATCCGATCGAGGAGGAGTTCGTGTTCGTTCGATGCGTGGTACGCGTCGATCTGTGCGTTGTCGACGTGATTCGTCGCCGCGAGCGAGCGCTCGCCTGCGAGCGGATCGTCGACATCCTCGCTGTAGGTCGCCGGAATCGAAAGACTCTGTTCTGCGAACTCGAGGATCGACGCCGCGGAGCGATAGTTCTCGTACAGCGGAATCGTGGTGATCGACTCGACGGGGTAGTCGATGCGGGTTCGGTCGGCGTTCAACTCGCGAGTGAACCGCCCCAGCCGGTCATCGAACGCGATGATATTCTCGACACTCGTGTGTTGGAAGCCGTAGATCGATTGTTTCCAATCTCCGACGACGCAGATGTTGTTCGTGCTCGCGAGCAGCACCGCGATCTTGAACTGGAGTTCGTTCGTGTCCTGGAACTCGTCGACCATCACGTACTCGTGGGCGACCTGGTCGCGGACCTGCGGCCGGTCACACAGCATGACGAACGCCAGCGCCAGCATCAGCCCCTGCGTGAGGTAGTCGTTCCGGAGGGAACACGCGATGTACTCGTGGTAGACATCGTGGACGAACGCCAGCAGCGCTGTCCGATCCTCGTCGTAGGCGCGTTCGATGACGCCGCGATCGACTCGAGGATCGTCGTGGACCTCGCGTTTCGATGGAGCGTCTGGGGCGTACTCACTCGCGTCCCACCCGCTGACTGCCCCCCGCGCGTCGCTGTTGGTCGGACCGGAGGCCCCCTCGCCGGGGGCGTTTGCGTCGGCGACAGTTTCGAAGAACGCCTCGCGGTCACCGTGGAGTGGCTCGTCACTCGACCGGAACCAGCCGTCACGAGTGGGGATCACGCCCTTCGCAGCGAGTTCGCCGATGAGCGTGTGGAGCGTGGCGGGGTCACGGAAGATGCGCAACATGTCCGCGTGTTCGGGATGGTCGTCGGCGAAGGTGGACATGAAGCGCTGGAACAGTTGCCGCTCGCGGACCGGCTCCTCGATGAGGTCGATCGAATCGGGGATCTGATCGTCGATACCCAGCGTCTCGGGGACGGTGTGGCCGTAGCGACACAGCAGTCGGAAACAGTAGGCGTGGAAGGTACTGATGGGCGCGCCTTGGAGTTCCCGGAGGTCGTAGTCGGTGTGCTGGACGATGCGCTCGCGCATCTCTCGGGCGGCGTTGCGAGTGAACGTGACCAGGAGGATGTCCTCCGGCGTCGCGTCGGTCGTGTCGAGGATGTGGGCGTACCGCCGAGTGATCGCGAACGTCTTGCCGGTCCCGGCGCCAGCGTCGACACGGTAGATCCCGTCGATGGACTCGATCAGGCGCTGCTGGTTCTCGTTCGGGGTCGGCTCAGACATCGTCGATCACCAGATCTCGGGCGTCGACGCGATCCCAGTTCGGACCGTCTTCGTGGGTGCAGACGGGGAAGCCCTCCTTCCGATATGCAGCGAGGCGCTCGCGTTGGTCGGTGACGAACGCTTCGAAGGCGTTCAGGTCCTCCGTGAGATAGCGCTCGCCCACGAGGCCGTCGATATCCTCGACCGCCGAGCGACAGCCGCGTTCGACGTACATCGTGTCGTTGACGCGGGGTTTGGTGTACTCGATGAACGACTGGATGATCGCCTCCCGTCGCTCCGGGTCGACTCCCTCACGTGGGAGGTCGTGTGCCTCGAAGAACTCGCGGTACGCGTCGTAGCCAAGCGGGTCGAGTGCTTTCACGCGGTCGTTCGAGTCGACGTAGTCGGTGACCGCGTCGAACGTCTCGCGGCGGGCGGCGAACTCGCCGAACGTACACGGCAGGTACTCGACTGAGGTAACCAGATCGGCGAGCGGGACAGTGTCGCCACGGGCGAGTTGCGTGTCGTGTTCGAGGAGGTGGACGAATCGGATCTCCAGTGGCTGGCCGGGGGTTTCACGGCGGTGCTGGGCGAGATACGCCGCCGCTTGAAAGTTCGGCTCGTCGTGCAGTGGGTCGAGTGACGCCTGTTGGCGCAGTTTGCTGGGCGACGACTGCGAGCCGGTTTTGTAGTCGATGAGTGCCGTCTGTGAGTGGAGTAGGTCGACAAAGCCGTGGAGTCCGATGCCGGGGGCTTGGAACCACCGCTCGGTGAGTGAGGAGTCGACAGTGAGTCCCAGCCGTTCGGCGAGGCGATTGGACTGCGAGCGGTCGCTGTAGCTCTCGTACGGTGTCTCGGTCGGTGGATGCGCGTCCAGGTATCGCTGTATCGTCTCGAGTGCAAGCACGCACTGCGTCCGTTCGACTCGTTCGCGGGCCGTCGTCGCGTACGCACGGATCTGTTCGAGCATCGCGTCGATGACCGCATCGTGGTGCTCGCGAACCGCCCCCGGATGCGTGACACACAGCTCTGCGGCCTCGTGGATCACGGTACCGCGGGCCATCGAGATCGTCGTCGGTGACTCGACCAGTCGGTGGAAAAACTCCGCACGGGGACAGTTGGCCAACCGCTGGAGCGTGGACTGACTGATCGTCGCCGGTAGCTCGGGATCCGTGTCCGGCCTGTCGGGGGCGACGAACGGCGTCCCGACGCTCTCACGCGTCGCGTCGGCACCGTGGGTCGTGTGCGGCAGGTCACTGAACGACTCGACGGAGTGTTCGACGAGGTCTTGGAAGTACACACACGGGGTGGTGTTTGCGTCGGCCTGCGATGCTTGCACGAGGAAGTGTCGCTCCTGCCCGTTCTGGAGGAGGATCTCGAAGCGGTCGAGATCCTGCTGGACGTGTTCGACCGGGTCGACCCACGGTCTGTCCGGGGGTTGCTGGGCCCAGCCATCTCCTAACCCAAGATAGAACACGACCGGGCGATCGATGTAGCTGGTCGCAGCGCCGTCAGTGAGCAATACACCCTCGTTCGGCTGGTCGGCCGGGATATCGAACGACTCGAGATAGTACCGGAGTCGAGTGAGTCGCTGGGGCGTGAACGCTGTTGAGAGGAGACCGAGCCTGGCGCACTCCTCGCGAAGTCGCGTGAGTGAACTCTCGGCGGCTCGTTCGTACGTCGCTATCGCGTCGTCGACAGTGCCAGTGTGGAGCGTATCGACGAACCGTTCGTAGGCAGGGCCGACATCAACACGATCGACGCGTCGGTGATCGGCTGCCCTGTCGAGATCGACGCCGAGCCGTTCGACGAGCGGGCGCAAGTCGGCGACGCGCAGATCACTGCCAGTGAAGACCGCCTCGGCAAGCCGAAGGAAGGTCCGAATGTCGGGGTCATCGATGAAGCCCGGCCCGCCTTGATACGGGATGCCGGCCGTCTCGAGTGCGGACTCGACGAGTGGGCTGAAGAGACTCGACTCGTCGAGGACGATGCCGACGGCCTCGCCAGTGTGCGTATCGAGTTGCGTGATAAGCGCGTCGACGATCGCCGTAGTCGAGGGGAAAATGTGTACCTGTGGGAGGGAGGTCGTGTCACCGGTGAAGGGATCGACCTGTTGGTAGGAATCGGGGAGGAGCGTTCGATCGAGTGGACTCAGTCCCGCCTCGTTGATCACCGCCAGATCGGTGCTGTCGGGGAGTGTCGTGGCTTCGAGGTCGTGGTAACTCGAGTCGGTCTCATGGAGGATATCACGGGCGGTGTGGAACTGCGGCGTATCGAACTCCGGGTAGTCGGTGATCGTGTCGAGTGACCCGGTTGCGTCCCAACACTGGAGGCAGCGATCGAGCGCCCGGTGGGCCTGCTTCCACGTGAGGTCCGTCTGGGTGATGAGCTCGGTGAACAAGCGACGGCGGTCACTGGGAACGAACTCGTTTGCGGCGTGACTTCGCGGCGTCGCACTGGCGCGACCGAGGCGCGGGGTACTGGTGTGTCGGTCGAGCGCAAGCGTGAGTGGTGGGTCCGCAGAGAGTGTGAGGTCGGCCTCACGCGTTTCGGCAGCGAGGGTATCGATGGATTTTGCCTCCCGAAGTGGCACGAGTTTGCCTCACGGAGGCGCTGTTTCAATGTGTCGTCGTGGTGGGCGCTGCGGGTCCACACAAGCTGCCTGTGTCTGTACAGCGTTGCGTTGGCTTCTGGTTACTCTGCCATCACGGATAGTCCAAGCCCCGGACCCCCTGCCTTCTTGACGATTGCGTTACGGCTAGGCGGTATCGAATGAGCCGGGCCACCCTCGGGGCCACGCCCTACCGCAACTCGGACCTCTTCTCGGGGTACTATCTCGACGAGCGCGTCGACGACCTCGACGCCTGGGACTGCGACGATGAGGCCCAAGCCGCCTTCGCGGAACTCCAACACCTGTGGGAACTGGAAGGCGAACTCGTCGCCTCCTACAAAGAGGACGAACTGCTCGACTCGTGGATCGACGAAGTGCTGGACATCCTCGGGTTCGGCACGCTTTCGGAGACGACGCTCCCGGACAGCGAGGGGTACAACGACCGCCTCCTGTTCGAATCCGACGAGACACGCCGCGACGCCAGCATCCGCAAGCGCGACGGCGACCGCGACGCGATGTACTCGCTCGCCTCGGCAGTCCTCGAAGCCAAGCAGTGGGACGCCGATTTCACCAAGCGCTTCGCGGAGACGCGCTCGTATCGCGACGCCTCCCACCAGATCAAATACTACCTCGAACACACACCTGAGCGACTGGAGTGGGGCATCCTCACCGACGGCAAGACGTGGCGCCTCTACGGGACGAAAGACTACGCGACCGAGACCTACTACGAGGTCAACCTGCCCGAACTCCTCGAGTCGGGCGATCTTGAGCAGTTCAAGTACTTCTATGCGTTCTTCCGGCCGGCCGCGTTCCGCGAGACGGCGGGCACAACGTTCCTCGAAACCGTCTGGAACGAATCGGAGACAGCCGCACAGGAGCTCGGCGAGGATCTTCAGGACAACGTTTTCACCGCGCTGCGCATCCTCGGCGAGGGCTTCGTCGAGACAAATGATCTCGATATCGACGCAGAGGACGAGGAAGCGCTGAGCGAAGAGGAGCTGAAAGAGCAGTCGCTCGTCCTCCTGTATCGGCTGATGTTCGTGTTATATGCCGAGTCGCGCCACCTCATCAGTCCCGACGAGCCCGCTCGCGAGGCCGAGTTCAACGAACACTTCAGCCTCGACCAACTGCGCCAAGAGATCCACGAGGATATCGACGCGGGCGATTCCTTCGACGAGTACAGCGAGTACTCGACGTCGATGTGGAGCCGCCTCCAGGACCTGTTCGGACTCATCGACTCCGGCGAGGAGTCGCTGGGCATCCCGCCGTACAACGGCGGGCTGTTCGACGACGAGGAGCACGCGTTCCTCGCGAACAACGAGGTCGCCGATCGGTACATCGCCGAGGTCGTCTACCGACTGGGGACGACGACCGCCGACGACGGCGATGGGTACGTGCTCGCCGACTACGCCGACCTCGATACCCGGCACTTGGGGACGATCTACGAGGGCCTGCTCGAACACGAGTTCCGCATCGCCCCCGAGCAGTACGCCGCCGTGTCTGAGGACGGCGGGCAGGTGTGGAAGCCTGCGACGGAGGTGAGCGTCGCTGACGCCATCGAGACGGTCGAGGCAGGCGAGTTGTACGTCGTGAACGACGACGGCGAGCGCAAAGCCACTGGGGCCTACTACACGCCCGACTACGTCGTCGCGTACATCGTCGAGGAGACGATCGATCCGCTCGTCGACGAGATCAAAGAGGATATCCGCGAGGAGGAAGGGCTCGAACCCGGCGACAAGGGGTACATTGCTCCGTTCTTGGAGCAGATCCGCGAGTTGACCGTGCTCGACCCGGCGATGGGGTCGGGGCACTTCCTCACGAAGGCGACCGGCTACCTCACCGAGCAGGTGATGGAGGTCATCCGCCAGCAGGAGATCCAGAGCTACGACGAACAGGACATCCGGCGGATCATCGCCCGCGAGTGCATCTATGGGGTGGACATCAACGGGATGGCCGTCGAGTTGGCGAAGCTGTCGATGTGGCTGGAGACGCTCGCGACCGACCAGCCGCTCGCGTTCCTCGACCACCACCTGAAGGATGGGAACTCGCTGGTGGGCTCGGACATCACCGAAGTGCTGTCTGATGATAGCGCCCAGGAAGGCGGACAGTTGACGCTTACGCAGGTGTTCGCGAAGGCACGTCGGGATACGCTCGAGCACGTGATGGAACTCATGTCGGAGCTGCTGGCCATCGACAACGAGACGCTCGCGGACATCAAGTCGATGGAGGAGACGTACGACGAGATCCGCTCGGACCCGCTGTACGGGCGGCTGTTCGAGTTGGCGAACGTCCACACCGCCGAGCAGTTCGGGCTGGACGTGCCCGACGGCGTGTACGAGCAGATGGCCGGTGCGATCGAAGACGAGAGCGAGTGGGCCGACGTGCGGGAGGAGGATTGGTTCCGGAGTGCGCAGGCGCTGGCTGAGGCGGAGGACTTCTTCCACTGGGAACTGGAGTATCCCGAGGTATTCTTCGGGATTGATGGGGAGAAACGGGCTGATGGGGGGTTCGATGCGGTTGTTGGGAATCCGCCGTACCTAGGCACTACCCACCTATTGGAGAAATATAAGAGCTACTACAAGAGCCAATTCGAGTCTTCAACTGGAAAGTGGGACCTCTATTGTCTGTTTACAGAGAAAGGAGAGCAACTGATCTCTGGACGTCTAGGATATATCCAGCCGACAATGTTCACGCGGAGGGCGTACGGCCGTGGACTGAGGAGCTACATTCTGCAGTCAAATTCTGTTCTGGAACGTATTGTGGATCTAACGGAATATCAAGTATTTGAGGGAGCTACCAATTATGTCGGTATATTCATTCTAGAAAAGGGAACAGCAAGTGGTGTCATAGACGTTCTCCCTGTCAGGTCTGCCTCCGAATTAGTTAATCGCGTCTATAGCAGCAGATATACTGTGGAAATTTCTGATTTAGATTCGGAGGCCTGGCCAATCATTCCCCCGAACGTTCGGATGCTATTGGAGAAGACAAGTGCCCGCAACCGTACACTCTCTGAAATCACAGATGTAATGTCAGAAGGAATCAAAACCGGTTATAACGATGCCTTCGTTCTAAGTCGTGAAAGGGCCGAGGACTTAGGCATTGAGTCAGCTGTGCTAAGGTCCTTTTTGAAGGGTAAAGACATTAAGAGATACGTCAAGTGCCAGACTGAATTGGTCTGTATTTATCCATACGACGACGGTTCCGTATTTTCTGAGGCAGAGTTTGTTGACAGGTTCCCTAATGCCTATGACCATCTCAAACAGTACCATGCTGATCTTGAATCCAGACCCTCTGTTGGGTCCGGGAAACGGAACTGGTATGAGTTGGAACGTGAAAGGGAGCCAAGGATATACACATCACCAAAAATTCTGTCTCCCGATGTATCTAATCAGAACAATTTCGCATTCGATGAGGACCAACAGCACCATTTCAATACCAAGGTGAAATCAATAATTCTTGACGATAGTCACACATCACTCACGCATAAACAACTTCTCGGGTTACTGAATTCCAGTTTACTTGAATACCTGTACCGAGGAATTTCTCCCCCAAAGAGAGGAGGATATCGAGCATACAAACCAGCGGTCCTTTCGAAACTCCCTGTGCCAGATTCTGCTCCTCATCGGCTTGAGGAGAGTGTGGTCCATATGCTCAATTCAAGAGAAGAGCTTAGAATCCTGAATCAAAACCTGGTTGACCATCTTGGAACCTACGGTGAAGGTTTCAAAGTTGCAGAATTCGGCCTGACCCAACCCCCAGAGAACGCAGCTGACTCCATCCTCCAAGAAACAACCGAACAAAAACCGAACCTCCGCGTCGGCCACGCAGAAGTCATCCGCGAGGCCGACACCACGGTCGAGGTCCGCCTCACCGCTCGCTACAAACCCGACGACGAAGACGCACACGAGACGGACCAGTGGGGCTACACGGAGACGGACCCACTCCCAGCGATGCGAATCACGGACCTCACCGAAACCGAAGCGGATCTCATCGAGGCGTTCGTTCCGGTCGCCGTCGACGAGGCGGGCGGGTTCGCCGGCTTCCGTGAGACCGCGACGAAGACGAACTCGCTGGTGGACCGGCTCCGTGGGCTGACGCTGCCTGTGGTTGAGGACGTTCGCGACGGACTGGAGAGCTACATCGAGACGCAAGAGCGGGCTGAGGAACTGGAAGAGCAGATCGAGCGAACTGACGAGTTGATCGACGAAATCGTCTACGAGCTGTACGGGCTGACCGACGAAGAAATCGAGATCGTCGAGGAGGCGGTCGGGGAGTGAGTGTGAGCCGAGTGTTGTGGAACTGAACTCCCGACGCTAGTCCAATCGGTCGAGGTCGCCCCGACGTTCCCGTTGCATGATCTCTCCGACGAAGTATCGAAGTTTCCGGACCAGTTCTGCTTCCGTCTCGTATGTCTCCACCCGCAGGTCCCATCGGACCCTCGCAGAGCGGATCATCGCACTCGTCACGCTCTCCTCGTGGGCGAAGATGAGGCGATCGCCGTGAGACGGTGCGAGCGCTTCGAGGATGCTTCCCGCCTCTTCGCCAACGCCGAAGTTGTGCCCGAAGAACGGCAACACGAACGCGGTCGCATTACTACACCGTGTGAATGCGATACTCTGTGTTGCCGCATCGATCTCGTCCGTGTCGATATCGACATCAAGCGCGAGGAACGCATTCACACCCGGGTTCACACGGAGGGACCCCTGTACGCGCCGTAAGAGTGCTTGTGCCCTGTCGACCTCGTCTTTGTTCTGAAAGAGTCGCCGCAATGGCCCCGGAAGGTCTTCGACGTCGAATTCGCTGCGTTCCTCCTCGCTCAACACGTAGTTGAGGTTGAACGACTTGTACGGCCCCATCACGTAGAACAGAAATCGGTCGTATCGAACGGCCCCCAGGCGGTCGCTGATCCGCTCTCGTGTGATATCCCCCGACATGCACGAATGTGCCTACGCAGAGTATATAAAAAGCAAGGTATTTGAGAGTTCTCGGCTTGAGAACGACTAAACGGTACCGGCGCGTACTGATGAGTGACATGGCGACGAACGAGACGGAGACAGTTGACAGTGGGGTTCCGGAAGATCCGGAGGATCTCCTCCCGGAGGAGAGTGTGCTCACGCTTGAGGAGTACCTCGAGATGCACGCCGCGATTGGTCACCGCACCCGCTACGAGGTCCTCTACCGTCTTGTTCACTCGGGAGCGATGAGTCCGAAGGAACTGGAACACGCGTTGGATATCGACGACAGTACCCTTCACTACCACCTCAACAAACTCGTCGATGTGGGGCTGATCGAGAAGCGCCAGCGAACCGAGCGCGGAGAAGACGGCCTCCACACCTACTATCGGGCGACCGTCTTCGGCGAGGTGACACTCACCGAGGGCGTCGATGAGCTGATTCGTGGTGAGCGGGAGTTCGACGCACTGTACGACAGTTCGGAGCGATCGTGAGTGACAAATCGGGTAGCGGACGACCGACGAACTGCTGCGTGGAGAGTTCCGTGAGATAGCCGAGCAACGTCCAAACATAAAGTGCCCTTGTCGCGGACACACTGGTATGACTGACACGGAGATCGACGACGTCGACAAGGCGATCCTGTATGCACTCCAAGAAGACGCCCGGAAGATGTCGTCCGGAGACATCGCAGAGCGGACCGGCACCTCCGACAGCACTGTCCGGAAGCGGATTCAGCGTCTCGAATCCGACGGCGTGATCAAAGGGTACAGCGCCAGCGTGGACTATCAGCGATCCGGGTATCCGCTCCGAATGCTGATTTATTGTACCGCTGCGATTCCCGAACGTGGTGACATCGTGCCCGAGATTCTGGACATCGAGGGCGTCGTATCCGTCCAGGAGTTGGTCACTGGTGAACAGAACCTCCTGGTCACTGCAGTCGGCCAGATGGACAGCGATATTACACCCGTTGCACAGGAACTGCTCGATATGGGGCTGACCGTCGCCGACGAGGTCCTCGTTCGGAGCCACGAGACGACGCCGTTCGGCAAGTTCGATTCCGGGACGCAGACGGGAGACGATTCGTAGGACGTGGCCTGTTCTCGCGGTGGGAACACCCGCTCTCTGAATCGAACAGGTACGTCGATGGCTGTGTCAGCCAGCCGGTACTCCTGTGTATAAGGAACTCGACAGAGACTTCCCATCAGATAGTCTCGAGCACCGTTCACGTCCGCGTTCGCCACTGTGCAACACGCGTCGCGGACGGGCACCCCGTTCAACACGGTACGCCTTCCGCTCGCGACCGCACCACGAACGACCGGCCGACGGGGGAAGTTCCCGAGGGTGGTCCGTACCAACACCCCACTCAGATAACGACATGAGTTTCTGTGTGGATATATCGAACGATCCGGTAAGGTAATAATAAATCAAAGCCAAGCTGGTCGAAGAGGGGAGATGGGCGACGGTGATGGGTCCGAGTGGAATCGGGATACCGGAGAATGAACGGGAACGATCTCGAATCTGTCGTCGCGTCGGTCCAAGGCTGGGCCGGGCCTCGAAGCGACGTGGGACACGAATCGGACACGCAGACGGTGCTCCTCGTTTCGTGCTCGATGGGCAGTTGCAAGCCGGGGGCCGCTGTGGCCGGTCGACGATACCTGGAACGTCATTAGCGTTCAGACCCTCGGGAATCAGACACAGGAACCGTATGAAGGCCAACCAGTTCCGGACAGCACCATCGAACACCTCAAAACGTAGCATGACATCACAGCGGTCCTCGTTGTGAGGCACACGAGTTGTGAGGTTCTCGAAGACGCCTATGAGCGGTGGATCGCACCCGGTTCAGAGTCACCTGCCGGGCTCGAACTGCGGTTGGACCCGCTCCGCTCGCTCGTCGAAGCGGGGTTCGAGGAGGGAGTCTTGACGGAATCGTTGCCGCTTCAGACGGTACAGCACCGACTCGTCGAGTACAACGTCCGCCAACAGGTCCGAGTTCTCCAGCAGGAACTTCCCTCCACGGTGACGGTCGCTGGCTACGTTCACGATCAAGACGGTGCGTACAGTTCGTTCCCAGATAGGTGGTATCTGGTCGCGTTCGACGGTGCGGCAGATCCGACCGCAATCCGGGCTCGTCTCCCCGACGATGCGTCGATACGTGTCGCAAGCCTACTGACCTGACTACCGCTTCCGGGCGTCTTCGACATCTCTGGAAGACCATACTGTTCCCTGATAGCCACAAATCGAACATACTGTGAATATAGGTAGCCTTAACAACCATCTTGTTCAAGAAAGAGGCAGAAGCGACCAGAAGCGGAATCTCGGGGGTCGTCTCGGATGCCGCAATGAGTCGTCCGATGAGCCGAACGATGTCAGGACACAGTTCGAAACCGACGGTCGGAGCACTCCCGGACACGACGGTGGACTCGCCGCTCGTGCCCGTTGCACTAACGTGGCTCGTGTGGTCGCTGTTCGTCGCGAGCATCGTCGTCCTCCTCGCCAGGATCCGGGTTGGTGATGTGTGGGAGCTCTCCGGGGTGGTTGCCATCGACGGCCTGACTGCGCTAATGTGGGTGGTAGTCACGTTCTTCAGTGGTATCGTTCACAGCTACTCGCGCCGCTACATGGCCGGCAGCACTCACAAAACGAAGTTCTTCGCCGCCACGTTCGGATTCACCGCGCTCGTGATGGCCCTCGTCGCGGCCGACCACATCGCGCTGTTCGGGTTCCTGTGGGTGGCGATGGGCCTCGTGATGGCCGAACTCATCGGTATCAACGAGGGCTGGAAACAGGCACAGGCCGCCGCGACGGTCGCTCGCAGGTACTTTATCGCCAGTAGCGCGCTTCTTGGGATCGCGCTCACAGCGCTGTGGTGGACGACCGGTATGACGACGGTCTCCGGGATCGGCGCGGCCGCCGACACGCTCGGTGGTCCGGTGTGGCTGGTCGCCGCCGGCGCGCTCGTGCTCGCGGCGATGATCCAGTCGGCCCTCGTCCCGTTCCACAACTGGCTGCTCTCCTCGATGACCGCACCGACGCCCGCGTCTGCGCTGATGCACGCCGGGTTCGTCAACGCGGGCGGCATCCTGCTGACCCGCTTCGCCCCGGTCATTACGGTGGACTCCACGCTCATGTTCGCGGTGGTCGCCGTCGGCGCGGCGAGCGCCGGCGGCGGGAAGCTCCTGAAGTCGGTTCAGATGGACATCAAGAGCAAACTCGGCTGCTCGACGGTCGGGCAGATGGGCTTCATGATCATGCAGGTCGGCCTCGGGTTCTTCGGGGCCGCGATCACCCACCTCATCCTGCACGGGTTCTACAAGGCCTATCAGTTCCTCAGCTCGGGCGAACGGGTCGAACACACGAGTCCAAGCGAGACCACCGAGCACACGATAGGCGGGCTGACGAGTGTCGTCGGCTTCGTCGTGGCGGTGCTGACCGGGCTCGCCGGCGGCGTCGTGTTTACTGCGCTGACGGGGAAGGGAGCAAGCGTCGACAGCGGCCTCTTGTTGACCTTCTTCGTCGTCGTCACCACGCTGCACGCGGCCCGCAGCACCGTCCAGCACACCTCACTTCCGGCGATCGCCCGCTACGCGGCCGTCCCGCTGGTGTTCTTCCCGGCGATCGTCATCTACGCCGTCGTCTACGAAGGCGTCTCGGACCTCTTGGCTGTCAGCACGGCGACGACCGAACTGACCCTACTCCACGGTGTCATCGCCGTTGGCTTCCTCGGCATCTACGTCGCGATAGAGACGGGCGTCCACGAGCACAGCCAGCGTCTCTACGTGGCACTGCTGAACGCCACCCAACCGGCATCGAACACCCTACTGACTTCGACGGAGGAGTACAATGAGTACTGAATCCGCCATCCGCGACAGCATCGACGACGCGGCGACCACCGTCGGCGCCCTCTGGCCCATCCACTCGTTCGTGACGGCCAACCCCCTCGCGGGGTTCGAGGACCGGCCGTTCGGGGAGGCCGTCGAACGGGCGGCTACGCTGCTTGGGGGGCGTGGCTACCCCAGTGCCAAGACGTTCGCAACGGCGCTGGAACGCGGCCAGATCGACCGGGACATCCTCGAACGCGAACTCGCCGACGCAGACTACGAGGACGACCCCGAGCGGTTACTCGACCGTCTGGCCGAGTCGGCCGACGCCGAAAACGGCGACGCGGAGGCCGCAACGGACCAGGTCGACCGAGTGCTGACGAAGTGGCTGTCGGCCTTCCTCGACGAGGGGAGTGCCCACTGGGCGATGCCGAACCGCGAGGCGGGGTTCTACACCGCCTTCCGTGGAATCGCGGAACACGACAGCGAGATCCCCGACGAGGGGGTCGTCGCCGACCTCCCGGAGGCGCCACTCGAGGCTATCGAGCGGGTCCTCACATCGTACCCGGAAGCCCAGTGGGTGTCCATCCTGGAAGAACAACTGGCTGCGCTCCCGGGCTGGACCGGGCTCATCAAACAGCGCGCGGAGGACGAGGGTGTGTGGCAGTCGACGTACCCGATCTCGCTGGAGGGGTACCTTGCGGCGCGGCTGGCGCTGCTGGACGCTGTCGACGCCACCATCGAACCCTCGACCGACGCCGTCGACGCGAACTCGGCGGATGACCTCGCTCAGGCGTTCCTGCGTGCGTGGGAAGCGACCTACCGCGAGGACCTCGTCGGGACCGTCGCGGCCCACAGTCAGTCGCTGGACGGCAGCGAGGCGTCGGGCCGTCCGGACGCGCAGTTGGTGTTCTGTATCGACACCCGCTCGGAGATCATCCGCCGCCACATCGAGGAAACGGGCGACTACGAGACCCACGGGTACGCCGGCTTCTTCGGCATTCCGATGCGGTATCAGGGGTACGGAACCGACGTGTCGGTCGACGCGTGCCCCCCGATCGTCGACCCGCAGTATCACATCACCGACTTCCCGACCGACGACGACACACAGGCACGCCACGATCGCTGGTCGGGCATCCGTGATGCCGCCGAGGAAGTCATCGAGATACTGGAGGCCAACGCCGCTACCGCCTACGGCTACGTCGAGACCGCTGGGAGCGGCTACGGACTCTCGCTTGCGGCCCGGACGCTCGTCCCCGGACGCGTTCACGACCTGTTCGACGCCGCTTCCGAACAGGTACCCGACGACCACGAGTTCTGTGAGCCGCTGGTCCACCACCAGCACACCTACTCCGGCGACCTGCCGGTGGGGCTGACCTACGAGGAGAAGGTCGAGTACGCTGCGACCGCCTTCGAGCTACTGGGGTTCGAGGAGTTCAGTCGCCTCGTCGTCTTCACGGGCCACGCCAGCGAGACGACAAACAATCCCTTCGACTCGAGTCTGGACTGCGGTGCCTGTGCGGGCAACCCCGGCGGCCCGAGTGCTCGCGTCCTCGCGAACATCTGTAACGACGAGGCTGTCAGGGTCGAACTCAGCGACCGCGGGTTCGACATCCCCGAGGACACGGTCTTCGTCGCCGCCCAGCACAACACGACGACCGACGAAGTGGACCTGTTCGCGGACGACGTACCCGAGAGCCACGCGGACGACCTGGACCAGTTGCGTACGGACCTCACGGCAGCCCGCGAGCACGCGACTGCCGAGCGCGCCGAGTCGATGGGCGCCGACGGCTCGGTCGGCGTCGCCGAGACGGAACGGCGGGCCGCTGACTGGGCCGAGACGCGTCCTGAGTGGGGCCTAGCCGGCAACGCCGGCTTCGTGATCGGCCCCCGCGAATTGACCAGCGGCTGTGATCTCGACGGGCGTGCGTTCCTCCACTCGTACGACTGGTCGACCGACCCTGACGGAGACGCGCTCGAGGCCATCTTGACTGGCCCGATGGTCGTCACCCAGTGGATCAACACCCAGTACTACTTTTCGACGGTCGACAACGCCGTCTACGGCAGCGGGTCGAAGGTGACCCAGAACCCGGTCGGAAACGTCGGCGTCTACCAAGGCAACGGCGGCGCCCTGATGACCGGGCTCCCGCTCCAGTCGCTGATGACCGCGGACGATGAACCGCACCACCAGCCGCTCCGCCTCTCGACGGTCGTCCATGCGCCGGTCGAGCGGGTCACAGCCATCCTGGCCGACCACGAGGAACTGATCCAGATTCTGGACAACGACTGGCTCTCACTGACGGTCGTCGATCCGACGCAGGATCACCGCGCCTTCCTCTACGAGGAGTCATTGGAATGGACGCCTGTGTCCGAACGGACCGACCCACGTCCGGCGATGATGAACGGGCCGGCCGTCGCAGACGACTAGCCGGTTCGGATGTCGCACTGGACGGAGGTCGGTTGGGGCTCGGTGGGATGCTTTGACCCCCGTTTGGCTCACGAATCCGAACTCAGTCGATTCTCGTTCCGCCACCGCAACACCGAACAGGAGCGGACAAGAGCGTGGTTGACACTGAGCAGTCGCGATCGTTCCACTTGCGGCGCACAGATCGTGTCGTCGGCCGTGCTACCGTCGTCTGCTGGTGACGAGACACAGAGCGGAAACCGTACGACACGTCAGCGTGTCGCAATGGCGCGTCGTCCACATCGGTTATCAGCAACAGTACATGAACGGATACATCAACGCGACGCGATCGCCGTTCAACAGCTCCGTGTCGAAGCCATCGAGGTGTTCGTTAAACCGGCCGTTGACGACGATTCGGGCGTACGCGCGGGTTCGGTCTCCCTCCGGGTTCCCGCTGAAGTCGTCCGGGAGGTCTTCCGGGTCGGGCGCGGGCGCCCAACCGGGTGCGACGGCGTCCTCGGGAGTCTCGGCGAGGAGGAACTGCGCCACGTCGTAGTCCGCGAGGAACGCCTCGAGGAACTCTCGGAGGGTGGTCCCCTCGAATGAGTACTCGAAGCGGTGTTCCGGCAGGGCGTCGTAGAGCCTGCCGGTTCCCTTCACCTCGACGGTGGTGACGACCTGTTCGCGTTCCCGGTCCTCCCGGCTGTCGTGTCGGTCCGCTTCTGCGGCGCTCATACGTAGTCGTCCGCTCCGGACGGGGGAGAGTCTCTCCCCGAACACGTTCGACGGTGGTCGGCCGCTCGTCCCGTCAGTCGGCCGTCGACGGCGGCGACCCGGTACCGCGTGCTCCGTCGCCGGCGCGCTCGGCGGGCGTGAGGTAGCACTGCGGGTCTCGCGCGCCGAACTCGCCCTCCACGGTGAGCGCGCGCAGGCGCGATGCGCCCCGGCAGATGTCGCTGTACGCGCAGGTGCGACACTCCTCGCCGAGGCTGTCCGGGCGGTCGCGCAGACGACCGAGGAGGGGGTTCGACTCATCCTCCCAGATGTCGCCGAACGGGCGGTCGCGGACGTTGCCAAGCGAGTACGACTGCCAGAACTACGTCGCGTGGACGTTGCCCTGGTAGTCGATGTCGGCGACGCGCTCGCCCGCAGGGTCGCCCCCGTTCACCGCGAGGTAGCGGCGGACGCGCTCGGGGCCGAACGCACGGCGGGCGTACTCGCCGAGGTACGCCGCGTCGCAGTAGTTGCCGACGAGCAGCGTCTCGATCTCCTCGCCGTCCTCGTGGTACTCACGGGTGAGGTCGACGAGGCGCTCGACGGCGTCGCGGCGCGCCTCGGGCGTGATGTCCGCGTCGGGAACGCCGCGGCCGCCGTACGCGAGGTGGTAGAAGCAGAAGCGGTCGACCACCCGCTCCATGTCCGGGACGGTGTCCTCGGTCACGGTGTAGCGAAGCCCGGTTTTCAGTCCTGAAAGTTGAGACTACAGAGGGGTTAGCGGAGCTTTAATGCGTGGTTTCGGCTGTTTCAGTGATCGGGAACTGGCTCAGATTGCTCTCCAAACGGCCATTCCTATTGGAAATACAACTACAGACACGAATTTCGGCGGCTTTCGACAGCGTTGCCACTCGGACGCCGCGCTAACACAAATAAAACCTCTCTCTATCCGATTCCCGTTTCCTTCTTCACCAGAATCAGCGTGTTATCGGCCGTCACAATTGGCGAGTGCTCGTACTCATCGGTCAACTCAACCTGTACCAGCAGGTCCACCGCTCGCCAAATCGAGTAGAGCAAACAGGCGAACGCGAAGTAAAAGAACCGCAGCCCGAAATCCTTCGACGTCGTCGTGGCCATGAATCGTTTGATCGACCTGTAGCCACTCTCGATTTCCCATCGGTAGCCGTACTCCGTGAGGTGCCCAGTCCCTCTATTCGTCATGAACACCGAGTACTGTCGATGGTCGTCATGCTCAGCGTTCTCTTTGCGGCGGTAGAACAGCGTCGTCTCGTGCCACTCATTCTTCCGGCTCTGTTGAAATCCTCTTCACGTCTTGCGATTTTCTGAGAGACTAGTTTCCAACCGTACCGACGAAAACCGGTGGGGAGAGTCGCTCTTCCCAATGTCAACTCTGAAGGATTTCAACAGAGCCACACAAAGCGAACGAAGCTGACGATTCAGCAGTTGAAACTGACACTGCTCGTAGACACGAGAGCGAATGCTATCCTCGATCTTCACGTGACGACGACCAGAAAACACAACTCGCAGATCGCACCGTCGCTCATCAAGCGGAATGCAGAGAATGTGGCGATTCTCCTCGGTGAGAAGGGATACGACGACCGGAAGGTTCGCGCGGTAGCCCGTGAGGCTGGTGTTCGTCCCCTAATCAAGCACCGAGAATTTTCGTCGCTCCACAAGGCGTGGAACGCTCGACTGGACGGCGACCTCTACGGCCAACGGAGTCAGAACGAGACAGTGAACTCTCGTCTCAAACGGAAATATGGCGCATTCGTCCGCTCACGACACTGGTGGAAGCAGTTCCGTGAACTCGTTGTCGGCTGTCTCACTCACAACATCGAAAAGGCACTCTGAACAGCGGATATCGATGAACGGGACGTGAAATGGGTCGAACCCCTCTGATTCTCGTCAGAAGAGTCGTGACCGATACAGAGGCTGCAGTCAGCAGCGTGAACGTGGGGAACCGCAGTGATTGAACGGCCTCTATGCTGAAGCAGCGTATCGCTGTATTCGCTTATATATCATTCAGACCGTTGCCACCACGACTAACAGTCCCTTACAGAGTCCATTGGAGCAACAGCTAAGATGACCCCACACAGATAATGTATATGAATCGAACGATTCAGCAGCGAGTGAACGACCGTTGGACGAACGTCGTGATCTTCATCGCAGCCATGATTGTGGGGATAATGGCGTATACGGGCGACCTCGTCTATACACCGGTCGTACTCGTCCTGTTGCTGATTGCGGTGGGAATCGGCCGGTACGGCTTTGAGCACTAATCCGGAGAGCCCCGTAGCAACCCATCAGAGATACGCGCCCTCTCTGCAGCACGAGCCACTCGAACTACTCGGAGTGTGTCAGGATCGTCTTGACCGATACAGAGGCTGCAGTCAGCAGTTGACCACCTTGTTTTCACACCACTTCAGATGAATTAGCCGGTCAGTAGAACTGCGTAACGACTCTCACGCTAATCGGAACTGGCAGAACTTCGGCCGTAGGATAGAACGGTTCAGTCCGTAGGACGCCACGTACCACCTAACTCATCACGTTGATAATCGTCGTAGTCACCGTCCTTGAAGATGGACATCCGGCCGTTCTCTTCACTGAGAGTGATGGCCGCAACCACTTCCTCACGGACCGACACCTCGATGGCACTCAGGTGTTTCGTTCCCATCCAATCGGCATACTTGACTGTCCTACTTGTCGCGTCCGCGCCCGTGTCACTCTGGCTCTTGATACGAACCATCTGTTCTTGGACCGTCCCGTCCGTACTAATAATGACGGCCCCATCACGCCGCAATCCGACCGTCTGCGCCGCCTCGACGAACCTGTCGAGATCATCCGTGACGACCCGACAGGTCTCGGTCGGCCACATGTTCTCACCCAATGGATCGGCATATTGCCCCGAATGGACGCCCGTCACGACCACGAAATACAGTCCTGGTCCACGCACGTACTCCTGTCCCCATCGGTCGAATCCGAGACTGATACTCTCGATCGCATACGTGATGAAGTCGGTGAGTTCTGTCACCGTCGTGTACTCGACTCGGAGCGGATCCCTGCCGGTCATGGTTGTTGGTCCCCCTCGATCTGTTCCATCGTATTGGAACGGCCCGTCGCACGCTCGCGCAACTTATCAAAGGACTGCTGGAGCCGCGACCGCACGTCCAGATTCCGCTTGGCCATGATGACGGTGTTTGCCGCCCGCGTGGCGACCGTCTCCGGGATCGTCCCGAACAGGAACCGCTGGAACGCACCCTCCCGCGTCGCCCCGATGATCGTGAGATCGTGGTCCGCACTCTCTTCGACAAGCGCCGTCACGACATCGTCGCTTTCGAGCAACTTCGTCTCGAAAGCGCCACCGCTCTCGAACGCCTCGCTTGCGGTCGCCAGTAACGACCGCGCTTGCTCGTGCTCCGTCTCGGACGCGTCCGAGTCGATAACGTACGCGGACGTGACTGTCGCGCCGGTGCCACGGGCCAGCGCCGCGGCCGTTTCAGCCGCCAGTTCCGCATGCGGGCCCCCCGCCGTCGGCAGCAGGATCGATTCGAGGGTGCCGTCGGCTTCCATCCCAATCCGCTCGACGTAGACGTCACAGTCGGCCTCCGCGACGACGCGATCGACGACGGAACCGAGGACAGCATTGCTGTCCTTCGACCGGTCGCCACCCCAGCCCACGATAACGGCGTCGCTGTCGTGTTGCGCGACCGTGTTGACGATGGCGTCGGCGGCGTGGTGACCAATCCGGATCGTCCCGCTGACAGGGACGTCGGCGTCCTCGGCGATGTTGATCGCCTGATCGAGGACCGCCCGCTTTTCGTCGGTTCGTTCACGTCCCCGCGATAGCGGCGTCTGCTCGGGAACCGTCACCGCACTCATGACGAGCACTTCACCGTCGTTCTCGGCAGCCAACGTCGTGGCCGTCCGCATCAACTGTGGTGCATTCCGTGGGTTGGCAATCGGGACGACAATCTGATAGCCACTACCGCCAGGATTCGTGTACTCGGCGATCGCTGTCGGGGTCTCCTCTTCGAGTTGCTCGACGGACGGTGTGCGGCTCTTCCAGGCGAACCAGACGCCGACACCGATTACCTCCGCTAGGATCCCGAGTGCGACCGCGTACTGCCCGACTGTATCGGTGACGATGGTTCCGATGAGCGCAATGTTGGCGAGGACGGCGATCGCCGGAATGATTGGGACGAGAGGCACCCGGAACCCGCGGTCGATGTCGGGGTACTTGCGCCGGTTAGCCACGAGCGCGATGTTGACCACGGAGAGGCCGGTGATCAACAGGAAGTTGGCGAACTGTGCAAGTCCCTCGATGCCGAGGTGGACGCCGAACAGCGGCTTCGATCCGCCGGTCTCTCCGAACAGCACCGCAAACACGAAGATGTATACGAAGATGAGTCCTCCAGTCAGAAGCACCGTCTTGTACGGCGTATTCCAGCTCGGGTGAATCTGTTCGAAATTCCGGGGGAGATGATCCCGGCGCGCCATAGCGAGCTTCACTCGTGACCCCGCCATAATCGTCGCGTTGGCGGCCGAAAGCATCGAGAATAGCGCCCCGACGATGATGACGTAGAAGCCGGCATTGTAGGGAAGCCCGAGGAAGAACCGGGCGGCGTACCCCATCGACACCTCGCCATGAGAGGCGATGTACTCGGCTGCATCGACCCCGCCGAGATCGACGTTTGCGGCCAGGAACTGGACGAACGCCTCGCTGTTGACCGCGATGACGATGACCAGCACGACCAGCGCATAGATGACCGACACGATTCCCATACTGAGATAGATCGCCTTCGGAATCGTCTCTCCGGGGTCTTTGATTTCCTCGGCGTTGGTCGCAATCGCGGAGAACCCGAAGAACGTGATGAACACCAGCGCACTGGTCAGCCCGATGTTGGCGAATTCGCCGATATTCTCAGCGACCGACTGCTGGATGACCGAGACGTCGAGTGCTTGGAGTCCCCCGTAGAGGAACAGCAGTAACAGCGCGACTTTCAGACCGGTGACGATGATCTGGAACTGGTTGGACTCCTCGGTCCCACGCATATTGACGAACACGAGCAGGGCGAGAATGGCGATGCCCGGTACCCAGAACGGGATGGCCTGGGGGATGCTCAGTGCCGGGTAGATGAACCGGTAGAACCAGTCGGAGAAGGCGGCGAGGTAGAAGGCTGCACTCGCAGGATAGCCGAGAATCATCGTCCAGCCCATGATGTAGGTGAGGTCGTTGTCGAAGGTGTTGGCGGTGTACATGTACCCGCCCCCACTCTCTCGATAGACCGAGGAGAATTCGGCGTACGCCGCAGCGGTAAAGGCAGCGACGATGGCTGCGATAATGAACGAGAGGATGGCGACGGCTCCGACTTTCTCGACTGCGAGGCCGGACAGGACGAAGATTCCGGCTGCGATCATCGTGCCGACGCCGATGGCGAGTGCCCCGAGCAGTCCGATTTCGGGATTGAGTTCTTCGGTTACGCTTTGCCCACCCTCTGCCTGCGTAGAAGACGAAGTCGGCTCATCGGTCATAATAGCGTATTTATTTGTCACTCCTTAATACGTATATGTACAGCGATCTCAGAAACTGACTCGACACGTACCGCCATCCAGTCTTATATATTCCCTACAATAGCTTGATAATCGCCACAGACGTACTTTCACCCTAGATCACCGTTTCCAACAGGATGGCATCATCCCACTCGAGAACAGTTCGGATCGCAATCCTTCTTGAAACCCATCTTGAGACCACGTTTCGTCTTGGTTTATATGGTATGCACTTCTTTGCGAGTTGGTTTCTGCTCTATGCTGTGATCGGATCAGTCGCAGGTTTTGTTGGAGTGCTCAATCTACCGTACCCGTTCCTGTCGCTCGAATCAGACCCGCTCTTTGTGATTGGCGGAGCCATAACCGGATGGTTCACCGTCCAGAGTGCCGGCTCGTTTGTATTGTATCACTTTCTCGTTGGAGTCAAGCACGAGAGATCGCAGTTCGCTGTTCTCATGGGATTCATTAGTCTTGGGTTCGATGGAGCACTACTACGTGTTACGCTTCCTACAGCGATCCAATTGCTTGACAAACTTCTCTGAGTGATGGTTAGCTGAAAGCGAGGTGGCCAGGATGCAGAAGTCTTCACACACTTTGCACTGACCGGAGCAGACGCCCTCAGTTCTCGATGTGCGACATACTGCATACGCGCTCTGTATTCAGCACGACCCCGAGAACATATCACCGATTAAGGAGTTCAACAGAGCCTTTCAATTCTGTACGGTCGCTTACTGGAGAGGTTGCTGTACACGTCCGTACAGTTCGGATTTATTGAAGGGCTTCGCCAGGAAATCGTCTGCGCCTGCCTCGAGCGCTCGAACGATGTCCTCCTCTCGACTCCGAGATGTCAGCATAATAACCTGAATATCCTGCAACCCGTCGTTCTCTCCAATATGGTCCAGAACCGAAAGCCCGTCCATCTCTGGCATCATGACGTCGAGAATGACCGCTTTCGGTAATGAATCCGAGGACTCTTCTAAGTACTCCCATGCCTCCCGACCATCTTTTACAGTCTCCACATCGAACTCCTCACTGAGACTAACATCGATCATCTCTCTGATGTCTTCGTCGTCAGCAGCCAGAATTTCCGCAGACATACTAGCAGCGTGTCCGTCCCGTTTCATTATATTGACCGAAATACGAAAATCCCCTCGATTAGTGCGCTTTTTCAGTCGTCAGCGACCTCAATAGCCCACGAGGGTGTCTCGCAAGAAATATTTAACAGGTTAGACAGTCGAATCTCTGCAACTGTGCTCGGTACTACTGACGAACTGGACGATCCAATTCGCGTTCTCTACGTGAACTCCGATCCCGCGTTCGCGGAGTTGGTTCAAACCAAGCTCCAACAGACGAGTCCTGAGATCGACTGTGTTTCTGCCGACGGTATCGACGAAGCACTGCACAATCTTGCTGCGGACCGGATCGACTGCGTCGTAACGGCATATTCGCTTGGAGATTCCGACGGCATCGAGCTCACGGAGTCGATTCGCCAGGAGAACGACGAGATCCCGATACTCCTCTTTACCGGAAAAGGCAGTGAGGATATCGCGAGTGAAGCGACTCGTGCCGGCGTCTCGGACTACATCCCAGTCCGGTCGGAACGTGATAACTTCACACTACTCGCGGCCCGCATTCGAACGCTCACGAGTGCTGCTCGCAAACGCACGGAGGCCGAGCAGACGAAACGGCGCTTCCGACGAACGCTCGAACGCGCAACTGACGCGATTTACGCCGTCGACAGCGACTGGCGCATCGAGTATATAAACAAGAAAATGGCCGAGCGAGTCGACCGTGACCCGGACGCGGTCGTCGGACGAACCATCTGGGAAGAGTTCCCGTCGATCGTCGGAACGGAACTCGAAGACAAGTATCGAACGGCAATGGAGACCGGTGAACCAGTATCGTTCGAACAGCATCTCGAAGAGCCGTTCGACTACTGGGTCGAAGTGCGAGCGTTCCCAGATGACGACGGGCTGACTGTCTTTTCGCGTGAAATTACTGCCGAGCGAGAGCGGGAACTGGAGCTAGAGCGCAGTGACGCGATTCTGGAGAACATCCACGACGTCGTGTTCGTCCTCGACGAACAAGGCGATATCGAGTTCGCGAATACGGCTGCAAAGTGGTTGCTCGCCGGAGATCAGTCGGCCCAGCTCAGAGGACAACAGCTCGAAACGGTCATCGGAGACCGCGTTAGCGATTCCGATGCATCGCGATTCTCCCAGGCAGTCGAATCGACGCTCGACGAGATCGAGAGCGATGGTGGGTCGACCGGGTTGTACGATGCAGACCTCCAACTCGACGTCATGGTCGGGACCAGCGAGCGGACATTCGACGTCCGGGTGACGCCGTTTCAGAGTCGAGCGAGTAAGCAGGTAGTCGTTGTCGCTCGAAACGTGACCGAAGAAAGCGAGGTGAAGCGTCAATTGGAACGAGAGCGGGACGCACTCCAGGACCTCCAGGCGGTCATGGCAGAAAGCCATGTCTCGGCCGAGTCACGCCTCGAGAATCTCCTTGAAGTCGGTTGTCAGACGCTCGGACTCGAGATCGGCATCATCTCGCGGATTCAGGACAGCGACTACACGGTCGAAGCAGTTCATGCACCAGAGGCTGATATCAAAGCTGGCGATCAGTTCGATCTCGAATCGACGTACTGTGCGGAAGTCGTCGGCACGGATTCGGTCTGTTCGTTCGTAGACGCCGTTAGCGCCGGGAAAGAGACGCATCCTGCCTACCGTGACTTCGAGTTAGAATCGTACATCGGCGTGCCACTCGTCGTCGATGACACGCGTTACGGAACCGTCAATTTCTCGAGTCCGACAACGCGAGTCGCGCCGTTCGGAGCGCTCGAACGAACGTTCGTCGAGCTGGTCGCACAACTCGTGAGTACCGAACTCTCGCGTCGTCGTGACCGTGCCGAACTCGAACGTCAGGAATTCCTCTTCGACCGCGTTCAGGACATCGCAAACATCGGTATCTGGGAATTCATCCCATCGAGCGGCGAACTCACCTGGTCTGACGGGGTCCGCCAGATCCACGGTGTCGACGAGGACTACGAACCCGCTCTCGACGACGCGATCGAGTTCTACCACCCCGACGACAGAGAGACGATTACCGCAGCGGTCGACCAGGCAATCGAAGACGGGGAACCCTACGACCTCGACCTCCGAATCGTTCGATCCGACGGCGAGGTGCGTGACGTGCGGGCGTGGGGAGAGTACGTTGAGGACACACCACGGGGCGACCCAGCACTTCGAGGCGTTTTTCAGGACATCACGGAGCGAGAAGCGGAACGCCGTCAGTACCGAGAGCTGGCGGAGGAGTACGAGGCGTTGCTCGAAACGTCCGGGGACGCGATATTCTTGCTTGACGTCGATACCGCTGGTGAGAACCCCTCGTTCGAGTTTGCCCGACTCAGCCCCGGATACGAGGTACAGACAGGATTCTCAACTGAAGAAGTTCGCGGCAAGTCGCCACGAGAGGTGTTCGGCGACGAGCAGGGTGCTGAACTCGAGACCAAGTACACTCGCTGCGTCGATCAGGGTGCCCCAATCTCGTATCGCGAAGAACTCGACATCGGTGACGGTGCTCAGTTCTGGGACACCAGCCTCGCACCAGTGATCGTCGACAACGAGATTGTTCGAGTCGTGGGCATCGCTCGAAACGTCACCGAGCAGGTCGAACGAGAGCACGAACTCGAGGCAACGAACGAGCGACTGGAATCGCTCATCGGGGCCACGCCACTCACCGTCATGGAGATCGACACCGATGGCAACGTCATCCGTTGGAACGACGAGGCCGAGAATATGTTCGGCTGGTCGCGAGACGAAGTGCTTGGTGAGTTCAACCCGATCGTTCCGGACGAGCAGCAAGAAGAGTTTGCCTCACACAAGCAGCGCGCCTTGAGTGGCGAGCGGATTCGGGCGAAGGAGATACGGCGGGAGACGAAAGACGGAGACGAACTGGACCTGCTCTTGTCGGTCGCGCCGATTACAGGCCCTGATGGGGAAGTCACGAGCGTCCTTGCCGTCTTGGAGGACATCACCGAACAGAAACGGTTGGAAGCTCTCCTCCGCTCGCTTCAGGACACCGCACAGCAGCTGAGCGGCGCTGAATCAAGCGAGGAGATCGGAGCGATCGCCGTCGCTGCCGCGGCCGAGATACTCGACCTCGATGTCACCGGAATCTGGGAATACAACGAGCAAGAGAACGCGCTCGTCCCGATCACGGAAACGTCCGCAGCACGAGACCTGTTTGGCGAGTCCCCCCGATTCACTCCTGAAGACAGCCTTGCTTGGGACGCGTTTGAGTCCGGAGAAACCCAGGTATATGATAATATCCAGGCCGAGGGGCAACCCCACAATTCGAATACAAAAATACGGAGCGAGATTTTCGTCCCACTGGGTGAGTATGGGCTCATGTCGACGGGGTCAGTTTCCACGCAGGTCTTTTCTGAGACGGATGTCGACCTGTTCCGGATTCTTGGTGCGACTGTCGAGGCAGCACTCGCACGAGCGAGCAGAGAGGAAGAATTACATCGACAGAATGAACGACTCGACCAGTTCACGAGCGTCGTTGCCCACGACCTTCGGAACCCCCTCTCCGTCGCAAAGGGATTCCTCGATATCGCAGCGGAGACCGGGAAGGCAGAGCACTTTGAAAAAGTAGAATCCGCACACGACCGAATCGAACGGCTCATCGAGGACCTCCTGACGCTGGCACGCGGGGAGACGACGATCGAGGGTGCAGAAGAGATCGACCTCGAGAGTATTACGAGGGAGGCGTGGGGATACGTCGGCACTGGGGAGGCAACGCTTACAGTTGCAGATGAAGTTCCAACAGTCACCGGGGATACAGGGCGGCTGACCCAACTCTTCGAGAATCTCTTCCGAAATGCGATCGAGCACGGTGGTGCCGACGTCACGGTGACCGTGGGTGGACTAGACGGAGACGATGGATTCTACGTTGAGGATACCGGTAGCGGGATTCCCCAAGAGAAGCAGGACGACGTGTTCAAGCATGGCGTCACGTCTAGTGACGGAGGAACTGGCTTCGGGCTCTCGATCGTGGCCGATATTGCGAAGGCACACGGCTGGACGGTTTCGGTGACAGACGGAACCGATGGCGGGGCACGCTTTGAGTGCAAGCGGTCCAAATAGTACCCGTTGTCAGTGAGCAAACCGTGCCTGCGGTCTATACATTGAGAGAACCAGTCTCAACTACTGTGAGTCGTGGAAGTTGACTACACGAGCTATGGCCCCACCAGAATGCACAATGCTGGACGAACTGCATCACTGAACCGCTCGTGAACTACCCTACCCTACTCGCTCACGGCTTTCGCCGTTCGCTCCTTGAGAGTAGGGCTTCCTGCTTCCACGGCGCGCTTTGCAGATACCGAGGTATCCACAGGGAGCGCAGTCTCCACAGGCGTTGATTCGGAGTATCCCACTCTTACGTCTTCGAGGCCGCGAGAAAGAATATTCCACGCCGCATTCGCGTCCCTGTCCGCCTCAAACCCGCAGGCAGGACAGGAGTGTTCACGGACCCACAACGGCTTGTCGGTCGAAACGCCACA
>NZ_FQWV01000004.1 GCF_900129775.1 Halobaculum gomorrense
ACCACTCATCCACACACACACACTCAAGCCCGCTGGCACCACGCCAGCGGGCTTTTTTCATATACACAGACACACAGACAGCGACGGCTCCGTCACGCGCATACCCCGACGATTACTGCTACGACGTGGGGATCCGCTAGGCTTAAACGCATCACACGTCTCCGTTCAGACGCGCCAAGGTGGCAGAGTCCGGCCATACGCATCTCCCTGCAGAGGAGAACCACGCCGGTTCAAATCCGGCCCTTGGCTTCTCGCGCTCGCCGGAAACCTGGTAGCCGTCGCTGTGTTCGCCGAAAGAAAACGGTTAAACTCCGGGCGACCCGTGGCTCACGTATGCAACGACGCGCCGCGGCTATTTACGTCGCGTTCTTCCTCGTCGTGGGGACGGCCTCGTTCTCGCTCATCGCGACAGCGAGCGCGCCGCAGCTCTCCTTCGAGAACCCCGAACACGAACTGAGTCAGGGAGACACGTTCACTGTCGACGGGCAAGAGTTCACCGTGTCCGGCATCTCCGCCGAGATCAAGGGCGGTGGCGGCGGTGGCCACGGCGGCGGCGGCCAGGCCCATCTCGTTCGCTCGGGCACGCTGGAGTACACGAACGACTCCGCGCGCTACACCGTCGAGTGGGCGAACGGCTCCGACATCACCTACGAGGGCCAGTCGTGGACGGTCCAAACGGACAACGCGTCTAACACGGTGACGCTGGTGGAGAACATCGACCGGAGTGCGATACTTCAGAACGACTCCGATGTCGAAAACGAGACGACGACCGTTGACGGGGAGGAGTATGTCGTCGAACGCGACGACGGAAACCGGACGTTGATCCCGGCGAACGAGTACTTCCCCGAGCCCGAGACGCGCGAGTACGCGGTCGGTGACGAACTCGACAACGTCGAGAACAACACCGCGACGCTCGTCTCCGTGACACCGGAGGCGGCCACGCTCGAGTACTTCGCGCTCCGCACCACCGAGATCTCGGTCGCCAACAAAGCGAACGTGAGTGTCGGTTCGACGACGTACTTCGCGTACTTCCCCGACAACTCGACGATGGTGCTCACCCAGGAGTTCGAGACGTACGATCGCTACCAGGAAACGACCGCGAGCCAGACAACGATGACGAACGGCCTGTGGGGCGTCACGATCCTCAGCGGCCTGTCCGCGTTCGTCCTACTGGGACTGGCGTACATGCCGTCGCGGTACTGAACGCGACACCGCTCCTCCGCGCAGTCCGGTGAACGCTGTTCTGTCGCGACCGCACTCGGCTCGCTCTGCTCATGTCGTTCGGTTCGCTCTTGGGTTCACATCACGGTCTGTCGCCGTCTGGATCTCGCTACCGCTCGACCACTACGGGCGCGACGGGATTTGAACCCGCGACCGTCGGATGACTTCCCTCGCCGGGGTCCCGACGCGGTTAGAAGTCCGACGCTCTGAATCCGGACTGAGCTACGCGCCCACGGATGGACGCACACGCGGCGACGGCAAAAGCGGCGCGGTCCCGCGCGACCGTGTTGCCCGTGCGGCGACCGTGACCGTCGTCGCCCGTCTCGCAGGCTTTAATCCCGCCACCGGCCAACGGACGGTGATGCGAGTCATCGGAACGGTCGGCCTGCCGGGCAGTGGAAAAGGCGAGGCCGCCGCGGTCGCCCAAGAGGAGGGCGTCCCCGTCGTCACGATGGGAGACGTCATCCGCGCGGAGTGTCGCGACCGCGGGCTCGACCCCGCCGAACACCACGGTGAGATCGCTCGCGCGCTGCGCGAGGAGAACGGTCCCGCGGCGATCGCCGAGCGCTCGATTCCGCTGATCGAGGAGGCCGCCGGCGCGGCCGACGCGGACGCCGTGCTCGTCGACGGACTGCGCGCCCCCGTCGAGCTGGCGCGCTTCCGCGAGCGCTTCAGCAACGACTTTACGCTCGTCGCCATCACCGCGCCGTTCGAGGTACGCGCCGAGCGGTTAGGTGACCGCGGGCGCGACGACTCCGATGTCGACACCGAGGCCCTGAAACAGCGGGAGGAGCGCGAACTCGGCTTCGGCATGGGCGAGGTCATCGACGCCGCCGACGTGTCGATCGACAACACCGACACGCTCGCGGCGTTCCGCGACCGCGTCCGCGCGGTGCTCCGCGGGAACGTCGCCGCCGCAGCCGAGGATGCTGCCGATGACGACGCTGCGGAGGTGGGAAAGTGACGACCGTCTACAGCGTCGACGCTCGGATCGAGGCGCCGGTGCGCGATACCGAGGTGACCGACCGCGTCCGCGACGCCGTCGAGGCGCTGTTCCCCGCCGTCGAGTTCGTCTCCGAGCCGGGCCTCCTCGTCGCCGAGACCCACTCGCTCGACGACTTCTCCGACAAGCTCCACGAGCAGGAGATCCTCGACACCGCGCGCCGGGAGTTCGATCGCAACCGCACCGACGACGGCTTCACGTTCAGCCTGAAGAAGCAGGCCGCCTTCCAGGGCGTCGTCAACTTCGCCGTCGGCGACCCCGACGAGTTGGGCGACATCGACGTCGCGGTGACCGTCCGCTCCCCGTCGGTCGAGGAGTACATCGACCACCTCGCGCCGCCGACGGAGGACGGCGCGCCCGTCGACCCCGACCGTCGTTGACGCTACGTGAACACCAAGACCGCCCCGAACAGTACCAGCACCCCGAGCACGTCACAGACGTTGGTGACGACGGGGATGACCACGTCGTCGGGGTCGAGCGAGAGTCGGTAGGCCGCATACGTCGCCACGAGCGTCACCGCCACCGCGAGAACGGCGAGCGTGACGCCGGCCGATAGCGCGACGACGAGCACCGTTCCCGGCCCGAGCGTCGTCTCGCCGACGAGCGACGCCAGCGTCCACGCGCCGAGCCCGATGACCGGAAAGAGCGTCACCGCGAGCGCGACCGTGGCGACGGCGTTGCCCGCGAGCTCGTCGTCCGTGGGGTCGAACGAGAGCGTCCCGAGGTGGAACGCCGTCGAGAGGCGCGCCGCGAGGATCGAGCCGAGGTTGCCGGCGGTGCCGATGGTGACGGGGACGAGCACGAGCAGCGACGGCGCCCGGAGTAGCCGCTCTTCGAACGCCCCGAGGACGAGCCCCGACCCCAGCTCGACGACCGTGAGCGCGAGCAACACGGGCAGCATCGCGCGGGTGATCGCTCGGACGGTCCAGTCGGTCGCCACCTACCCGCCACCCCCGAGGAAGCCGGCGATCGAAAGCGTCGCGCGCACCGCGACGAGGAGGAACAGCATGCCGAACACGTCCCCGGTGGTGGTGACGAGCGGGCCGACGAGCGTGTCGGGGTTGCGCCCGCGGCGGTAGCCCGCGAAGACGACGACCAGGACGACGGCGGTGAGCGCGATCCCGGACAGTAGTCCGGCGATCAGCGCCACCCCGACCAACACCGGCAGCGACGCCACGGGCGCGCCGAGCAGCGTGAGCACGAAAAACGCGAGCACCGCCGCGACCGTCGAGGCGAGCAGGCCGTTCGCGAGTGCAGCGGTGGCGGCGCGGCGGACCCGCTCGTCGCCGGCGCGCACCCGCGGCTCGACGAGCCCCTGGTGGAGGCCCGTGGAGAGCCGGGCACCGAAGCTCCCGTACACGTTCCCGCGGGTCGCAAGCAGCGCGGGGACGAGCACGAGCAGTCCCTCGACGGCGCGCAGCTCCGCGCGCATCCCGCCGAGGACGACCCCCGCGAGCAGCCCGCCGACGAGGCTGGCCCCGAGGGCGGGCAACGCCTCGCGGTACGCTTCCTCGGCGGTTTCACGCAGTTCCATCGACTAGGTCGACGCGCCGGGTCGACAAAAATCGGGTGCCCGCAACCGGGGGCGTCGACGCCGCGGCGCTCCTCCGTCGGGACCGACGCGCACTTGGTCGTGAACCGCCTCGTCCCGCCAATGACCGACTCGCAGGCGCGGGTGCTGTTGACGAACGACGACGGAGTCGACGCCGCCGGCCTCGCGGCGCTGTACGAGGAGCTGCGGGCCGTCGCCGACGTGACCGTCGTCGCGCCGGCGGAAAACCAGTCCGGGGTGGGGCGCGCGCGTTCCCGCGCCGTCGACGTCAACGACCACGAGTGGGGCCACGCGGTTCACGGCACGCCCGCTGACTGCGTCGCCTACGCGCTCCGGGCGCTGGAGACGGAGTTCGATCTGGTCGTTTCCGGCTGCAACCACGGACCGAACTGCGGCGAGTACATCATGGGCCACTCGGGCACCGTCGGCGCGGCCGTCGAGGCGGCGTACCTCGGCGTCCCCGCGGTCGCCGTCTCCGCGTACCACCGCGAGAAGTTCTTCCCGCCCGCGGAGTTCACCTTCGAGACGCCCGCACGGCTCACCCGCCTGCTCGCCGAGCGCGTGCTCGACCGCGGAGGCGATGACGTGGCCGGCGGGGGTGGCGCCGGCGTCGGCGACGGCGGCGGAGATCACGTCGCAGGCGGCGACTCCCGAGCGGATCTGGCGGACGCCGACCTGCTCTCGGTGAACGCCCCCGTCGACGCCGACGGCTGCGACCTCCGGCTCACCGAACCGCTCGCCGACTACGGCGTCGACGTGCGCGAGGCCTCCGCCGAGGAGCGAGAGACCCACGACGGCGACTGGCGGCTCGAGTCCGACTTCTGGGCGCGCCTCGATCAGCCGGGTCGGCACCCGACGCTGGAGCAGGTCGGCGACTCCTACCCCGCCTGGTCCGACCGCGCGGCGGTCGTCGACGGCGACGCGAGCGTCTCCCCGCTTCGCGTGCCCCAGACGGCGGTCCACTCCGAGCGGCTGGACGACCTCATCGCCGCGGTGAACCGCGCGTGGCGGACCGAACGCGAAGCGGTCGCGGACGACGACTGATCGGCTCGCGATCGCTGCCCGTCGTGCGGGCAGTTCCCGAACCGACGACAGTCACTCCACGACAGCCACGACGCCCGTGAGCGCCAGCGCCGCGACCAGCGCGCCCGCGAGGAACAGCGAGTGCCAGTCGAGCCACGGGGCGGCGACGCCGGCGATCGCGGCGCCGCTCACCGCGACGACGGCGGCGGGCGCGGCGACGCCGCCGAAGGCGCCGAGCGTGTCGAGGACGCCCAGCGTCCTACCGGTCCGTTCGGGGTACAGCCGCGAGAGGAGCCGGACGGCCACGGTCTTGTGGACGCCGGTTCCGAGGCCGACGAGCAGCATTCCGAGGACGACGACGCCAAGCGCGAGCGGTTCCGGGACCGGAACCGCGAGCACGAGCGCGCCGATCCCCGTGACGCCCGCGCCGGCGACGATTACCCACCGGACGCCGACACGGTCGGCGAGCGCGCCGCTGGGGAACTGCATCGCAGCGTAGACGGTCAACATCGCGGTGAACGCGGCTCCGAGCGCGGCCGTCGAGACGCCGAACCCGGCCTGAAACGTCGGAAACAGCGGGGGGAGCGCGTACCGGAGGAACTTCGCGAGAAACCAGATCAGCGCCGTGAGCGCGAGCACGTCGTACTCCGCGAGCGCGCGCAGCCGCGTCCCGACGCCGGTAGCCATCCGATCCGGTCGAGGGGGCTCGCGGGCAAAAGCCGCGCGGAAGCGGCCGGGCGGCCGCCGCCAGCTACGGCGGGTCGAACGAGGGCCGCGGCGTCACCCGAACGGCCCCATCCCGCCCATGCCGCCGCCACCGCCGCCGCCCTGCTGTTGCAGCTTCTTCATCATCCGCTGCATGTCGCCGTCGCCCATGTTGCCGAACTGGTCCATCGTCCGCTTCATCATGCTGTGCTGTTCGAGCAGCTCCTCGATACGCTCCTCGGGGACGCCCGAGCCGCGGGCGATCCGCTCCAGCCGGTCGCTCTTGATGACCGCGGGGTTCTCCAGCTCCTCCTCGGTCATCGAGTCCATCGCGATCTCGAAGCTCCGCATGCGCTCTTGGGTCACGTCCATCGCGTCGTCCGGGAGCTGGTCCATGATCCCGCCGCCCATGCCGGGGATCATGTCGAGCACCTGATCGAGTGGGCCCATGCGGTCCATCGCCTTCATCTGGTTGCGCATGTCTTTGAGGGTGAACTCCCCCTCCATCATGTCCTCGGGGTCCCAGTCGTCTTCCGCTTGGGTCTCCTCCATCGCGCGCTCGACGCGCTCGGAGAGCTGCTTGAGGTCGCCCATTCCCAGCAGCCGCGAGATGAAGCCGTTCGGCTCGAAGCGCTCGATGTCCTGTACCGTCTCGCCAGCGCCGAGGAACGCGATAGAGGAGCCGGTCTCGTTGACGGCCGTCAGCGCTCCGCCGCCCTTCGCGGTCCCGTCGAGCTTCGTGATGACGACGCCGTCGATGCCGATCGACTCCTCGAACTGGCGGGCCTGCTCTTTGGCGCCCTGCCCGATCGCGGCGTCGAGCACGAGCAGCGAGCGGTCCGGATCAACCGCGTCGTCGATCTGTTCGATCTCGTCGATGAGGTCGTCCTCCAGCGCGTGGCGGCCGGCCGTGTCGACGATGCGAACGTCGGCGTCGGCGGTCGCCTCCAACCCGTCGCGGGCGATCTGCACCGGGTCGTCGCCGTCGGGGTCGCCGTAGAACTCCACCTCGGCGTTCTCGGCCATCTGCTTGGCCTGGTCGTAGGCGCCGGGGCGGAAGGTGTCGGTCTGGATGACCGCCGGGCGCAGCCCCTTCTTCGAGAACCACCACGCCATCTTGGCGGCGGTGGTGGTCTTCCCCGAGCCCTGGAGGCCCGCGAGCACGATCGTCTGCTCCTCCAGCGGGATCTCGGTCGACTCCCCGATGAGGCCGACCATCTCCTCGTAGACGATCTTGAGGACGTGATCGCGGGCGGTCGTGCCGCCGGGGGGGTCCTCCTCCAGCGCACGGGTCTTGATGCTGTCCGACAGCTCCATGACGAGGTCCACGTCCACGTCAGCCGACAGCAGCGATCGCTGGATCTGCTTGACGACTTCCTGCACGTCGTCCTCGTCGATACGGGACTTCCCGCGGAGCGAGTCCATCGTGCTCCGGAGGGAACTCCCCAGATCGTCGAGTACCATCTTGTTGGTCGTGGTAGTCGGTCCGTGCGGTAAAGGCTTCCCTGTCCTCGATCCGTGTCCGTGAAATCGTGAATTCGTGGGCGTGTGGGTTCGTATGGGTTCGTGTGAGTGCCCGCACTGCGTCGGAGTCGCCGTCCTCGAAAGCCCCCGTGGCTGTGCGCTCGGTGCGGCCGCTGCGCTCCTCGGCTCGCTCCCTCCGGTCGTTCGCCCGCGGTGCTTGACGGTCCGCGCCTTCTCGCACAGCCACGGCCCCTTTCAGTCCCACCCGCCCACCCGCTGCGACCGCCCCGCCCCGCGCCCCCGCCTCTCCAGCCGACTCGCTCGTCACTCGCTCCGTTCGTTCCTCGCTTGCCCCTCGCGCGAACGGGCGCGACGAGCGCGCCCTCGCCGCACGCCACACGGTCGTCGGATTCGTACCGAACCCACTTCACGCCGTCTCGCGAATCACGACGCGTGTTCGGGCTCGACGCCGCCACGCTCGCCGCCTACGTCGCCGCCGCGGGTGCGCTGATCCTCGTCCCCGGGTAGGACACCCTCGTCGTGCTCACCCGCAGGTTCGCCTCACGCGCGGCGGGCGTCGGCGTCGCGTGCGGGGTCGCCGTCGGCGTCCTCGTCCACGCGACCGCCGCGGCGCTGGGGCTGGCGGCGATCTACCGCGCGGTTCCGGCGGCGGCGACGCTCGTCACGCTCGCGGGCTTCCGCCGGGGGCTGGTCACCAGCGTCGCGAACCCGAAGGTCGCGTTGTTCTTTCTCGCCTTCCTCCCGGGGTTCGCCGGCGGGGGACAGCCGGCGACGATGGCCGCCCCCGGCGCGGTGTACGCCCTGTTGACGGTCGCGTACCTCGCGGCCGTCGGCGCGCTCGCGGGCCGGATCGACGCGGTGGCGACCGGACGGGTCGCCGGGGCGATCCGGCTGGGGTCGGCGGCGGCGTTGGTCGCGCTGGCCGCGGCGCTGATCGCGCGGGTGGCGTGATCGGCCGGCGGCTGGGACGCGTCGCTCGGCGACGCGGACCGGACACCGGCTGCGCAGGCGGCCCAGCTATTCGGCTGCCGCCCCGCCGCCGTCGCGTCCGCGGAGGCGGTCGATCCGGTCGCCCAGCGCCACGGTCGCCGACAGCGGGTTCGGGACCCGCCGCCGCGACGGCTCCATCGCGTGCGCCTCGGCGTAGCGCTCGAACGCGTCGGCGACGGCGTCGGCGCCGACCCGCTCGGCCGCGAGGTCGTCCGCGGCGAGGACGCCGCGACGGGCGTACCACAGCCCCCCGACGAGCGCGCCGCCGGCGACGGCCACGAGCGGGCCGGTCGCCGCCCCGGGTCCGAACGCGGCGAGCAGGGACACCGCGGCGGCGACGACTGCACCGATCCGGCGGGCGAGCGCCCGCGAGCGGACGCGGCCCGCCTGCACCGCGAGCAGCGCGGCGCCGGTCTCGTCGTCGAAGGCGTCGAGGAACGTGCTCGTCACGAACAGCCGTCGGGTCGGCCCGACCCCGCGGACGTACGCGTTCGCGGTCCCCTCGTCGTCGGTGTCGAGCACGCGAACGTCGCCGACGAGGTCCGCTCCGAGCCCGGCGCGGTCCCGGAGGCGGTCGACCCGGGCGGCGTCGTCGCCGGTCGGGGCTCGCGTCGACCGGAGCGCGCCGACCACCCACGGCGACGCGGCGAGCATCACGACCACGAGCGCGACGAGTCCGACCGCGACGGCGACCGCCGAGGCGCCGGCGTCGACTCCGACCCGAAACGGCGTGAACGCGAGCGCGAACACGGCGCTCACGCCCAGCAGCCACCGCGCCATCCGGGCGACCGCTCGGCCGGTTCCGAGGTCGATGCCGCGTGCGGCACGGACGCCGGGTATCGTCGGCGCGTACGCGGCGAGCGCGACGGTGCCGGCGGCCCCCATCGTCAGGAACTCCGCGAGGAACACGTCGACCGGCCGAATTCCGGTCGAGGCCCCGACGAGGACGGCGCGAACGGCCGCGCCCAGATCGAGGATCGAGAGGAGACCGTACGCGAGCACGCCGAGCGGGAGCACGGCGCCGACGTACAGCAGGCGGTACTTCCGGACCGGGTTCGAGAGCCGGCGGGCGACGGCGCTGCCGCCCGCGCCGACGACCAGCGCGAGCACGCACGACAGCGCCCAGAACACCAGCGGCGGCGCGAGGTCTGGGATCGGAGTCGGGGCGGACTGGAGGGCGATCACGTCCGTCGGTGTCGGCGGTTCCACGAAAGGGTATCGACCGTCGCGCGCCCCCCCGGTGTCTCGGGCACCGCTCCCCGACGGACTCAAGGACGGCGGTGCCGTCCCCTCGCCTATGCGCATCGCCGTGCCCAACAAGGGCCGCCTGCACGAGCCCACGATCGAGCTGCTCGAACGCGCCGGCCTCCACATCGAGAACACCGCCGACCGGCAGCTGTACGCCGACACGGTCGACCCGGACGTGTCCGTGCTGTTCGCGCGCGCGGCCGACATCCCCGAGTACGTCGCCGACGGCGCCGCGGACGTGGGGATCACCGGGCTCGATCAGGCTCGCGAGTCGGGGCACGACCTCGTCGACCTGCTCGATCTGGCGTACGGTCGCTGTCGCCTCGTGCTCGCGGCGCCCGAGGACGGCGACATCAACGAACCCGCCGACGTGGCGGGGCTGACTGTCGCCACCGAGTTCCCCCGGATCACGCGCGAGTACTTCGACCGCGAGGGGATCGACTGCGAGGTCGTCGAGGTGACGGGCGCGACCGAACTCACCCCGCACGTCGACATGGCCGACGCGATCGTCGACATCACCTCCACCGGGACCACCCTCCAGGTGAACCGCCTCGCGGTCGTCGACGAGGTGCTCGCGTCGTCGGTCCGGCTGTTCGCCCGTCCGGACGTGGCTGACGACGGGAAGGTCCAGCAGGTCGCCACCGCCTTCGAGTCCGTGATCGCAGCCGAGGACAAGCGCTACCTGATGATGAACGCCCCGCGCGACGCGCTCGCGGACGTGAAGGAGGTGCTCCCCGGACTGGGCGGGCCGACGGTGATGGACGTGGCCGACGGCGACACCGAGCACGTCGCCGTCCACGCCGTCGTTGACGAGCGCGCAGTGTTCAAGGTCATCGACGACCTGAAGCGCGTCGGCGCCAGCGACATCCTCGTCACCGAGATCGAGCGGCTCGTGGAGTGAGGGGCCGACCGCGGGATTGCGCGCTGTGGACTCGCTTCCCTGGTACCCTGGTTCCCTGGTACCCCGGCTCTCCGGTTCGCCGTTCGCCGCTCGCCGCTCTCCGCTCGCGTCTCACCGTTCGTTGCTGTCGTCGCCGTTGTCGTCGTCGTTGGTGTCGCCGCCGCCGCGCCAGCGAAGCTCCGGCACCGCGATCCGCGGGTCGAACGGTCGCGCGGGAAGTCCCTCCCGGACCCGAACCCACGCGACCGTCGCGACCGTGCCGAGAGCGATCGCGCCCACCCCGAGCAGCCCGGCCTCGGGGCCGAACGACCCGCCGGTCACGAGCGCCGGGCCGGTCGGTTCGAGGTCGACGACGGCGGTGCCGACGCCGAGGCCGCTGACGGAGAAGCCATACAGCAGCCCCTGCGCGGCGTTCCAGGAGACGTGGACGCCCACCGGAAACGACAGGCGCCCGGTGAGCACGAAGCCGACACCGAGGAACGCGCCCGCGAACGTGACGCCGAGCGTCGAGGCGAGCGAGGCGCCGGGGTTGCCAGCGTGGAGCAGGCCGAAGACGCCCGCGGAGACGGCCAGTGCGCCCCCGACGGCGATGCGCTCGCCCGCGAACCGGAGGCCCTCGGCGACGTTGACCAGCAGGAGGCCGCGCGAGACGAGTTCCTCGTAGACCCCCACGACGAGGAACACGAGGAGCACGGCGCCGAAGCCGGCAGCCGTCCCCACGAGGGTGCCGGCGACGCGGAACCAGCCGGCCGCGAGGCCGACCCCAGCGATCGCGGTCTGGAGGCCGACCCCGAGCGCGAGGCCGGCGACGAGGTCCGCGAGCCAGCCGGTCTCCCTGCGCAGCCCCAGGTCCGCGAGCGCGCGGCGGTCGACGTATCGGGCGGCCGCCAGCGTCGCCCCGGCCACCGCGAGCATCGGGAGGACGGTCGATATCGGAGCGGACAGCCCGAGGATGCCCGCGGCGCCGCCGCCGCCGACGAGCGCGACGGCGATCGCGAGGAGGGCGACGCCGAGCCGGACCGGCGCGCGCGGGCGACGCTCGGCGTCGTTCCAGACGGTCGACCGGACGGCCGCCCGGCCGGCCCGGGCGGCGTCGAAGACTCGGTTCATCCGGGCGCAGTCTGGTAGATCGCGAGCAGGCTGTTGATCCCGTACGCCGCGAGGATCGTGAGCGCGTAGTGCATCGCGGTGATCATCGCGGTGCCGCGGCGATTCAGCCCGTACGCCAGGTACACCACGGCGTAGTCGACGACGAGCGCGATCGCGATCACCGCGGCCGGCGGAAGCACGGCCGCCGACAGCCCGACCAGCGCCATCGCGACGCCGGGTGGAACGGCCTGTCGGAGTTCGGCCTCGCCACCGAGCACGAAGTACGCCGCCGTGTTCGCGAGCAGCGTCGACAGCACCGCGATGAGGAGGACGCCGCCGAGGATTCCGAGGGGAGACGACTGCAGCAGCACGCTAGCCGAGCAGTCCCAGTTCCGAGAGCCGGTCGGAGATCACGCCAACGGCGGCCTCGGCGTCCGACGGCTTCGTCCCGCCGGTGATGACCAGCTTGCCGGAGCCGAACAGCAGCGCCACCACGTCGGGGTCGTCGATGCGGTAGACGAGCCCGGGGAACTGCTCGGGCTCGTACTCGATGTTCTCCAGGCCGAGCCCGATCGCGATCGCGTTCAGGTTCAGATCCGCGCCCAGGTCCGCGGAGGTGACGATGTTCTGGACGGTGATCTCGGGGTCCTCGTCGATCGGGATATCCAGGGCCCGCAGCTCGTCGAACACCATGTGGAGCGCCTCGTGGACGGCATCGGTGCTCTTGGCGCCCGTGCAGACGATCTTGCCGGAACGGAAGATGAGCGCGGCGCTCTTCGGGTCGGCCGTGCGGTAGACGAGCCCGGGGAACTGCTCGGGATCGTAATCCGCCCCTTCGAGGTCCATGGCGACCGTCTGGAGGTCCAACTCCTGATCGATCCCCGTCGACGCGACGACGTTCTCGATGTTAATCGACTCCGTGGGGTCAGCCATTCTCACGTGATCCGACTGTTTAAACGAATAAAGTAGTACCGCCCCGCCCGATGCGGATTCACGCCGTGGGTTGCCGCCGGCTCCGGGCGGTGCTCGGGCTGCGCTCGGGCGGCGACGCCGCGCGGACGAACCCGTGCGTTCAAGCGCCGCGCCCCCGCAGTCTCCCGCGTGTACGGCTTGGAGTTCGTCGGCGATGAAGACCGGTTCGCGGCGCTGGAGGCGGGCGTCGCCGCCGCCGGGGTCGAGCGGGTCGCCCCGGGACTGGCCGTCGCCGACGCGGTCGACCCCGACCGACTGGCCGGGCTGGCGTACACCAGGCGCGCGCTCGACCTGCTCGGGCGGACAGACGCCGACCCGCGAAGCGCCCGCGCAATCGTCGAGGCGGCGAGCATCGAGCGGGAGGGGACGGTCGCCGTCCGCGCGCGCGTCCTCCGCGACAGCGCCGCCGTCTCGACGAGCGAGGTCGAGCGCGAGTGCGGGAGC
This sequence comes from Halobaculum gomorrense, assembly GCF_900129775.1. Classification (GTDB taxonomy): domain Archaea; phylum Halobacteriota; class Halobacteria; order Halobacteriales; family Haloferacaceae; genus Halobaculum; species Halobaculum gomorrense. The sequence goes on from NZ_FQWV01000004.1 coordinate 12,634, forward strand.
GCGCTCGTCGCGCGCGGCTTCGCGGTTGACCTGGACGACCCCGACCACACCCTCCGCGTGCTGTTCGCCGACGGCGCCTGCCTCGTCGGTTGGGTCGTCGCCGAGTCGGTCCGCGACTTCTCGGCGCGCCGCCCGACCGATCGCCCTTTCTTCCAGCCGGGGAGCATGGCGCCGATGGACGCCCGCGCGTACGCCAACCTCGCGGGGGCCGGTCCGGGCGCCCGCGTCCTCGACCCGATGTGCGGGACCGGCGGCGTGCTCATCGAGGCCGGCCTCGTCGGTAGCGACGTGGTCGGCAACGACGCGCAAGCGAAGATGGCCCACGGCGCCCGCGAGAACCTCGCGCACTACCTCGGCGGCTCGGGCGTTGACCGCGTGGTGATCCGCGGCGACGCCACCGACCTCGCGCTCCGAACTGACGCGGTCGACGGGGTGGTGTTCGACGCGCCCTACGGCCGGCAGTCGAAGATCGCGCGCCACAGCCTCGACGACCTCGTGGGCGACGCGCTCGCGGAGGCCGCACGGGTCGCCCCGCGAGGGGTGCTCGTCGCGGATCGGTCGTGGCACGAGGCGGCCGTCGACGCCGGCTGGCGCGTCACCGACTCCTTCGAGCGACGGGTCCACCGGAGCCTCGTGCGACACGTGCACGTGCTGGAACGGGCGTAGCGCGAGCGGCTCCCGCCGGTGACGACATCTCCCGGCGACCATGGCGGCTGCTGTCTCGCGAACCGAGACCGGCTGAAAAACGAAGCCCAGCTACGTCTCGCCGAGCAGCTCGTCGACCAGTTCCTCGGGGTCGAACCGTCGGAGGTCGTCGTACCCCTGCCCGACGCCGAGAAAGAGGATCGGCTTGCCCGTCACGTACGCGATGGAGATCGCGGCGCCGCCCGAGGAGTCGGCGTCGGCCTTCGTGAGGACGGAGCCGTCGATCGCGGCCGCGTCGTCGAACTCCTGGGCGCGCTTGACCGCGTCCTGCCCGGCGACCGCCTCATCGACGAAAAGGGTGAGGTCAGGGTCGACGACGCGGTCGATCTTCTCCAGTTGGGCCATCAGGTCGTTGCTCGTGTGGAGGCGACCGGCGGTGTCGCCAAGGACCACGTCGACGTCGTTGGCCTCGGCGTACTCGACGCCGTCGTAGATGACGGCGGCGGGGTCGCCGCCCTGCTCGTGGGCGATGAGCTTCCGGTCGAGCGCCTCTGCGTGCTCGCGGATCTGCTCGTTTGCTCCGGCGCGGTAGGTGTCGCCGTTCGCGAGCACCGACGAGTAGCCGCGCTCACCGAGCCACTCGGAGAGCTTCGCGATGCTCGTGGTCTTCCCGACGCCGTTGACGCCGGTGAACACGACGGTGACGGGCTTGTCCGCCTCGGCGATCCGCTGCTCGAGGTCGAACTGCCCGACGCTGATCACGTCCAGCAGCGCGTCGTGGAGCGCCTCCGTGACGAGCTGGTCTGTCGTCTGCACCTGCGCGCGCGTCTCGCCGAGCATCTTCTCGCGGACGGTTTCGAGGATGCGGTCGGCGACGCTCATCTCCACGTCGCTGGACAACAGCGCGAGTTCCAGGTCCTGAAGGGGCTCTTCGAGGTCTTCTTCCTCGATGATGACCTTCCCGGTCGCGAACGCCGCCGCGCGCTTGAGCCGGCCCGGTCCCGAGGAGTCGTCGGCCGCCGGCTTCCCGTCGGGTTCGGCCGCCGCCGACTCTTCGGCCGCCGGCGCGCCCGTCTGCTCGGATTCGCCGGTCTCGGGAGTCGCCTCGGCGTCGGCTTCCTCGGCCTTCTTTTCGACCTCCCCGGCGGCGTCGTCGGACGCGGTAGCGTCCGACTGACCAGTCGAGGTGTCCTCGACGACGTCCTCTCTGAACGAGGAGAGCTTGTCCTTCAGGCCGTCGAACATCCCTTACTCGTCCCCGTCGCCGCCCTCGTCGGACATCTGCTGCATCTGCTGCATCTGCTGTTGCTGCATCTGCTGTTGCATCTGCTGGGCCTGCTGTTCGAGCTGCTGACTCTCGGCCTCGAGGTCTGCCTTCTCCTCGCTGACGGTGTCGATCTGCTCGTCGAGGGTCTCCTTGCGGCGCTCCAGCGCCTCGACGGCGTCGCCTTCCTCCAGCTCGGCGGCGTAGTCGCCGCCGAGGCTTACGACGATCTCGTCGAGGTCCTGCACCTCGGCGCGGACGTACGCGCCCCCGCCCAGCGGCACCTGCACCGTCGAGCCGGTCTCGATCTGGCCGATGGCCTCGATCGCCTCGTCGACGTCGCTCTGCTCCTGTCGGAGGTCGTCGATCTCGTCTTCGAGCTCCTCGATCTCCGCTTCGATCGCCTGGATCTCTTGGGAGATCTGCTGCATCTGCTGCTGACCCGGACCGCCGCCACCACCGAGACTCATTCGGCGACCACCTCGCCGATCTCGATCTGGGTGCGGTTCAGGTTGTGCTCGGCGCCGAACTTCGAGAGGACGTGCTCGCGCGCGACGTTCTCGTTGACCGCGTCGATCGAACGGGTGAACGCCTGCATCCCGTCTCGGGTCTTGAACTGACCGCTAACAGTGAACTGGCTCATGTGCCCGAAAAACCGCTCGGGAGCGGGAAGTACCTTCCGACTCGGGGACCGAGCCGGGCCGACGCCCGCGGCGGCGACCGTCGGAACGGTTCGTCGTCCGGAGCCTCGCTTCTTCGAGGGGCGGCTCGCCCTACTCGATGAACCCGAGCGTGTCGTCGATCCGACCCAGCTCGGGGCCGGTCGTGTCTCCGCCGACGGCGTACCCGTCGTCGTTGGCGAGCAGCCCCGAGCCGACCAGCGGCGCGCCGTAGTTGACGGTACCGAGATCGGCGTACGCGTCGAGGTGCTCCTCCAGCGCCTCCAACTCCGGCTCCTCGCTGTGCGGGTGACAGAGGACGCCGGTGTTGTTGGCGACCGCGGCGGTGCCGACGGTGTTGACGCCGCCGAGCGACCCCCGCTTCACCGGCACGTCGAGCACGTCCCCGACGACGGCGACCGCCTCGTCGGACAGCTCCGGGTGGACGTACGCGCCGTAGTCGTTCGCGAGGACGACGTTGCCCGCGGCGTTGAGCTTCCCGGGGAGGCGCTCGACGGGGTCGTCGGTCGCCTCGCGGATCGCGTCGATCTCGCGGTCGGTCGCCTGTCGGGAGACGAGCGTCCCGTTCTCGTTGCCCGCGGTGAGCGCGCCGACCGTGCCGGAGCCGCCGACGGTCGTGCGGAGCACGTCGACGCCGAACTCAGCTTCGAGTTGGTCGGCGAGGTCGTCTTCCACGTCGGGCCGCACCACGAGGCAGTCGCTGGCAGCGTGCGCGTAGACTCCGACGTACGACGACCCGGCGAACGAAACGCGAAGCACGCCTCAGGCCGGCTCCGCCTCGACGACGATGTCGCCGTCCTCGTCGAAGCGGGCCGCGCGCAGGCGCACCGTGCTCGGCGGCTTCTGACGCCCGCGCGCCCAGACGGTCTCGTTGACCGCGGGGTCGAGACGGACGTCGCCCTCGTCGACCGAGAAGTGCTTCGCCAGGTGCGCGCGGATGAGCGACATCGCCTTGTCGCCGCGCTCCTGAGATGGCGCCTGCTTCGCCTCGCGGAGCGGGACCGTGACGACGCGCTCCTCGAAGTCGTTGGCGCTCATTTACTCGTCGGTGTCCGAGCGCCGCCAGTGGCGTCGCTTCGGGTTGCGGGTCACTTCCATATCGGTCTTCATCATCACCCACGCCGGAACGCGGCTGTTCTGCCGCTCCAGCTTGGCAAGGCGCTTCTTTTTCGCCTTGGATTTCTTGGTCATGGTATCCGGCAGATTCTCCGTCAGTAGGGAAAACCCTGTCCATCCGGGAGCGCTTCGCCGGTGACGCCGGGGGACGGCTCCGCGACGCGACGCCCGTCGTGGCGCCCGACGCGACGACCGATGCGCCACCGGTCGCGACGGCCGAAACGGCGACCGATCACAGTCCCGCGAGCGACCCGACTCCGGCACCGATGGCCGCCGCGAGCGCCCCGCCGAGGGCGACACGGACGGCCGCCTCCAGCACGTCGCGGCCGACGAGCCGGACCCGAAGCGACGCGATGATGGCCAGTTCGACGGCGACGACGCCGACGGCGAGGAGGTAGCCGACGCCGAGGTTCGAGAGCACGACGAGCGCCGGGAGCGCCCCCGCGAGGAACGCCCCGCCGCCGGCGAAGGCGGCGCGGCGCAGCGGCTCGTCGGCCGCCGAGAGCGCGCCGTCGTCGTCGCGTGCGGCCGCCAGCCCGGCGTGGAGCGCCACTCCGACGGCGGCGGCCAGACCGACGAGCCCCGCGGTCCAGCCGTCGACAGCGACCGCGGCGGCGAACAGCGGCGCCGGCACCACGACGGCCCCGGCGGTGAGCCCCGCCAGCGCCGGCTCGCTCACCCGGTACCGAAGCGTCGTCCGCGTCTGGCCCCGTCCGCGCATTCGCTCGGGCTACCCCGTCAGGTGTCATAAAGGCGACGCCGGTTCCGCCGGCGCAGGACCGCGATTCTGCGGCTCGCCGACCCGTCTCGTTGCCCGTCCCCGACCCGGTCGCCGTCGTGTCCACGTTCGCGGTCGCCGCGGCGAAACCGGCTTGTGGGTTCGTCCCCGCCTTCCGGTAATGACTCCGGCCGGCGTCGGCGCGTTCGTCTCCGTCCCCGCTATCGCGGGGATCCTGCCACTCGTCGTGGAGGCGCTGGGCCGGGTCGCACGCATCGCGGTCCTCATCGCCGTCGGCGTCTTCCTCGCGAACGTCGCCGTCGAGTTCGGCCTCGTCGAGCGGGTGGCCGGCTTCTCGCGGTACCTCACCGGCCCCGCGAACCTCCCCGACGAGGCCGGCACGGCCATCGTCACGACCGCGGCGTCGACGACCGCGGGGTACGGCATGCTGGCGGACTTCCGCGAGTCCGGCCGGCTCTCGGACCGCGCGACGATGGTCGCCGTCGTCATCAACACGTTCTTCGGCTTCGTCCAGCACCTGTTCACGTTCTACGTCCCGGTCGTCATCCCGATCCTCGGCCGCGAGACCGGCGTGCTGTACGTCGGGACGCGCGGCGCCATCGCGCTTGGGATCACCCTGACGGGCGTGCTGGCGGGGGCGCTGCTGTTGCGCGGCGAGACGGGCGAACTCGACCCGCCGGACGCGGACGCCGCGGCGCCGGACGGCGGCGCGGCGGACGCCACGCCGGGCGACACCGACGACGGGGCGGGGCTCCGCGACAAACTCACGGCGGCTGCCGAGTCGACGCGGTCGAAGCTGACCCGGATCGTCCCGCGGCTCGCGCTGGTGTACGTGCTCGTCACGGTGCTGGTCGCCCGCGTCGACCTCCGGGCGCTCTCGGCGGTGGCGGGGCCGCTGGCCGACGTGGCGGGGCTCCCCGCGGCCGTCGTCCCCGCCATCGTGATCTTCGTCTTCGACACGACCGCGGGCGCGGCCGCGTTCGCCCCCCTGATCGGCACGACGCTGACACCCGAGCAGGCGGTCGCGGGGATGCTCGTCGGCGGGATCGTCTCGTTCGCGTTCTCGACGTTCAAGCGGTCGATCCCGTTCCAGTACGGCGTCTGGGGGCCGGAGTTCGGCTCGAAGGTGATCGCGGTGAACACGGCGCTGAAGGTACTGTTCATCTCGGTCGCGCTGGTCGTGTTCCTCGCGTGAGCGGGCCGTGACCGCCGCGGAGGCGCCGGACCCCGCCGGGCCGGTCGCGCGGCGAACCCGACGGATTGAGTAGCCGCCGAACGCCACCCACGCCCATGACCGACACACTCGCCGTCACGGATGGGCGCGTGCTCACGCCCGAGTTCGACGTGATCGAGGCCGACGTGCTGATCGACGCCGACGCGGGGGAGATCCTCGAGATCGGGCCCGGCCTCGCGGGCGACGCAGACGGGACGCTCGACGCGACCGACTCGCTCGTGATGCCGGGGCTCGTGAACGCCCACGGCCACGCGACGATGACGCTCCTGCGCGGCTACGCCGACGACAAGACCCTCGAAGACTGGCTCCAGGAGGACATCTGGCCCGCGGAGGCGGCGCTGACGCCCGAGGACGTGGGCGTCGGCACCCGGCTGGCGGCTGTCGAACTGATCCGCAGCGGGACGACCGCGTTCGCGGACATGTACTTCCACGTCGGCGAGGTCGTCGAGGCGGTCCGCGAGGCGGGCGTCCGCGCCCGCGTCGGCCACGGCGTCGTCACCGTCGGCAAGGACGCCGAGGCTGCCCGAGACGACTTCGCCGAGTCGCTGGCGGTCGCCGAGGAGTACGACGGCGCCGCCGACGGCCGGGTCCGGACGGCGGTGATGCCCCACGCGCCCCACACCGTCGGGACCGAGTTCTTCGAGGAGTTCGTCCCGAAGGCCCGAGAGGCCGGCATCCCGCTGCACTTCCACCTGAACGAGACCGAGACGTACCTCGACGAGATCGACGCCGAGGCGGGCGTTCGACCGACCGAGTACGCCGACGACCTCGGCCTCCTCGCCGAGGACACGTGGGTCGCCCACGGCGTCCACCTCGACGCCGCGGAGATCGAGACGCTCGCCGAGCGCGGCACCGCCGTCGCCCACTGCCCGGCCTCGAACATGAAGCTCGCGTCCGGGATGGCGCCGGTGCAGGAGCTGCTCGACGCGGGCGTGACCGTCGCGCTCGGGACCGACGGCGCCGCCTCGAACAACGACCTCGACCTCTTCGACGAGATCCGCGACGCCGCGATGATCGGGAAGCTCGCGGCCGACGACGCCGCGGCCGTCGACGCCGAGACCGCCGTCCGGGTCGCGACGGAGGGCGGCGCCCGCGCGCTCGGGTTCGACTCCGGTCGGATCGAGGCGGGCGCGAACGCCGACCTCGCGGTCGTCGACCTCGACGCCGCCCACCTGACGCCCGAGCACGACCTCGTCTCGCACCTCGCGTACGCCGCCCGCGGCAGCGACGTGCGCCACACGGTCTGCGACGGCGAGGTGCTGATGCGCGACGGCGAGGTGCTCGCGTTCGACGAGGCCGACGTGCGCGAGCGGGCTCAGGAGCACGCCGAGGCGCTCGTCGAACGCGCTGAGGAGTAAGTCACAGCGACGTACCTGCGGTGGCGGGTGCCGGCGGGCCTCCGATCACGCGAGCGGTGCGCGGTCGAGCGTAGTGAGACCGCGACAGCGAGCGGCGAACGGAGTGAGCCGTGAGCGAAGCGAGTGTGACCTCACGGGGCCGGAGGCCCCGGGTAGTGCCCGCCGGACGTGCGCGAGAGGTGAGCGACCGAACGAAGTGAGGGAGCGAATCGGTTGGGGAGAGCGTGGCGACGGTGCGGTGCTGTGCAGTTGGGTGGGACTGAAAGGGGCCGCGGGTGTGCGGGAAGGCGGACGACGCAAGCACCGCAGCGTGAGCGGAACGACGTGGAGCGAGCGCGAGGAGCGCAGCGAGTCCCCCGAGCGCACACCCGCGGGGGCTTTCGAGCACTGCTCGTTCGCAACACTCTATCCAGCCACCCTTCGCGACCCCAACAACCGATCGAATCAACCCGCATCCGGCGGGATTATACCCCGCGCAGACAACGACGAACCATAATGAGTACACAGTCGTACGCACCCGTCACGGACCACCTCGACGACCCCGAATCGGCCCGCGAGGAGGGCCGTCGCAAGATGGACTGGGCGCTCCAGCACATGCCCATCCTGAACCACCTCCGCGAGGAGTTCTCCGCCGAGCAACCGTTCGCAGGCCAGACCATCGGGATGGCGATGCACGTGGAGGCGAAGACCGCGAACCTCGTCGAACTGCTCGCCGAGGGCGGCGCGGAGGTTGCTATCACGGGCTGCAACCCCCTCTCGACGCACGACGACGTGAGTGCGGCACTGGACGCTCACGAGCGCATCACCTCCTACGCCGTCCGCGGCGTCGGGGACGAGGACTACTACGCCGCCATCGAGTCGGTCATCGCCCACGAGCCGACGATCACGGTGGACGACGGGATGGACATGGTCGCGGCCATCCACGAGGACTACCCCGAACTCATCGACTCCATCGTCGGCGGCGCCGAGGAGACCACCACCGGCGTCCACCGCCTGCGCGCGATGGACGCCGACGGCGAACTCCACTACCCCGTCTTCGCGGTGAACGATACGCCGATGAAGCGGCTGTTCGACAACGTCCACGGCACCGGCGAGTCCTCGCTCGCGACGATCGCCATGACGACGAACCTCTCGTTTGCCGGCAAGGACGTCGTCGTCGCCGGCTTCGGCTACTGCGGCAAGGGCGTCGCGAAGAAGGCCGCCGGCCAGAACGCGAACGTCATCGTCTGCGAGGTCGACTCCCGGAAGGCCCTCGAAGCCCACATGGAGGGATACGACGTGCTGCCAATGGAAGAAGCCGCCAAGGAGGGCGACGTGTTCATCACGACGACGGGCAACCGCGACGTGATCACTGCCGAGCACTTCGAGCGGATGAGCGACGGCGTCCTCCTCGCGAACGCGGGCCACTTCGACGTGGAGATCAACCTCGACGAACTCGACGACCTCGCGGTCGACCGCTACGAGGCTCGCGACGGCGTCGAGGCCTACGAGATGGCCGACGGCCGCCGGCTGAACGTCCTCGCGGAGGGACGGCTCGTCAACCTCGCGGCGCCCATCGCGCTCGGCCACCCGGTCGAGGTGATGGACCAGAGCTTCGGCGTGCAGGCCGTCTGCGTGCGTGAGCTCGTCGAGAACGGCGAGGCGTACAACGCCGGCGTCCACGAGGTGCCCGACGAGCTCGACCGCGAGGTCGCTGAGGTGAAGCTCGCGGCCGAGGGCGTCGAGTTCGACGACCTCAGCGACGAGCAGCGCGAGTACATGGGCTCGTGGCAACACGGGACCTGAGCACGCGGAACGAGATGGAGCCACTGCTCCCGCGTACGGTCACGGCTCGCCCTCGACGGTGCCGAGGACGAAGCCGTACTTGAGCAGGGCGACGAAGACCGCGCCGCCGACGGCGTTCCCGAGGGTCGCGAGCGCCATGAACCGGAGGTACTCGGGGACCCCGATAGCCGGGTCGACCAGCGTCGCCGCCAGCACCTCGACGTTGCCGGCGATCGAGTGCGGGAGGTGCGCGAAGCCGATGGCCCCGGTGACGAGCACGACGAACACGACGCGGGCGATGGTGGAGTCGGCGGCGGCGACGAGCCACGCGAGCAGTCCCATCAGCCACCCGGTGAGCACGGCGCCCGCGAACAGGACCGCCGTCGGCTGGTCGAGGAAGGGCTCGGCGAGTTCGGCGAACGACGCCGTGCTCGCGAGGTCGTAGGCGGGCGCGAACCAGACGACGAAGGCGGCGAAGGCAACCCCGCCGACGACGTTGCCGGCGTACACGAGCGACCAGAGCCGCCCGAGGTCGCCGAGGTCGGCGCGGTCGTCGAGTACGGGGACGACGGCGAGGGACGTGTGTTCGGTGAACAGCTCCGAGCCGCCGAGGACGACGAACACGAACCCCACCGAGTACGCCGCGCCGACGTACAGGCGGTGGACCACCGGGTCGCCCCCAGCCACCGTCAGCGTCGTCACGACCGCGACCAACAGCGGCCCGAAACCGATGTCGAGCCCGGCGGAGATGGCCGAGAGGAACAGCGCCGGCGCCGGACGCTCCATCTCGTCGGTGGCCGACTGCATCAGCCGCTCGATGACGGTGACGTTCGAGGCCTGGTCGTCGCCCTCGCTGCGCGTTCCGCGGGTGGACCCGGCCTCGTCGTCGGGGACTTGCGTCTCCTCTGACACGCCCCACGGTTCGGCGTCCGTACGGATTAATGTCCGCGCGTGGACCCGTATCCGGGCGTACGGGCCGCGGCCGCTACAGCGACACCCGCGCCCGCGTCTCGTACTCCGGCCCCTCCTCGGTCAGCGTCGATTCTGTGAGCCGGATCTCGTCCACCTCAAACCGCCCCACCGTCGGATCCTCGTCGAGGTAGTCGAGTACCTCCCGTTTCCCGCGGGCGTCGTCCATGCGCGCGAGGGTGAAATGCGGCGTGAACGTGTGGTCGGCCTCGTCGAACCCTCGGTTGACGGTCTCGCGCTCGACGGCCTCCGCGAGCCGCGTCAGTTCGTCGGCGCCGTATCTCTCCCGGATGCCGACCCAGACCACGCTGATGTAGTCGGTCGACGGGAAGACGCCGAGGCCGCCGACCTCGGACTCGAAGGGGTCGACGGCGGCCGAGTCCACCGCCGACTCCAGAGCCTCGACCACGTCGCCGACGCGGGACTCGTCGGCGTCGCCGAGGAACTTCAGCGTGCAGTGTGCCTGCGCGGGGTCGGTGAACCGGAGGCTTTCGGTCCCCCGAAGCAGTTCTTGTACGTCCGCGAACGCCCCTGTGAGGCGCTCGGGGAGGTCGACGGAGACGAACAGACGCGGCATGTGAGTGCGTTTGCGTCTCGACGAAAAAAGGGCGGGGCAGGTCCCCACGACCCGCACGCGCAACATACATCCGTCCACGCGGTCGATACACGGCCAATGAGCGACGACGAGCCCGAACGCCAACCGCACAAGTTCTCCGAGGGGCAAGGCCTCGACGAGGACTACGAGGAGTTCACGCTCGACCCGGAGGCGCTGACCGCCGACCCCTCGCAGGTCGACCCCGTCGACACGCGGGTGATCGCCGACCTGCTGGACGAGCGCAACATCCCGAAGGACCGCGTCGACGTGGAGAGCCTGCTGGAAGTCGGGCTCTCCTACATGGAGATCAATCGGTTCGAGGAGGCGACCGAGACGTTCGAGCGCGCCGCCCAGTTCGCCGACGATGACTCTCTCGAGGAGCAGGAGTCGTGGACGAACAAGGGCGTCGCCCACGCCGAGTTGGAGGAGTGGGACGAGGCGATCGGCGCGTACCAGGAGGCGCTCCGCATCGACGACGACTCCGAGCACGCCGCCAGCGCCGAGACGAACCTGGCGTACGCGCTCCACGAGTCCGGGCGCACCGAGCAGGCGCTGGAGCACGCCGAGAAGGCCGTCGAGATCGACCCACGCTTCCCGCAGGCATGGTACAACCGGGGCTTCTTCCTCGTCGAGCGTGGCCTGCTGGAGGACGCCGTCACCGCCTTCGACAACGCGATCCGGCTGGGGATGCGCAACGCCGAGGTGCTGGAGGAGAAGGCGCGCGCGCTCGACGAACTCGGTCGCGAGGACGAGGCCGAGGAGGCCGCCGAGCGCGCCGAAGAGATCCGCAAGGAGGCCGAACAGGAGATGGTCCGCGAGCACGCCGACGGAGACGCCGGCACGGGCGGCGCGGGCGACATGGGCGGCGGTCGCGTGGGCGGTGACGACCTCGACCTCGGAGGGCTGTAGATGCCCGAGGAGTCGGGGAACGACGAGGCGGCACGAACGACCGTCCCCGACGCGGGCGCCGACTACCTGCTCACGCGGCGCGAGACGCCCGAAGGAACCCTCGTCGCGGTGTGCGACGCGGCCGTCCTCGGCGAGACGTTCGAGGACGGCCCCGTCTCGATCGAGGTGACGGAGTCGTTCTACGGCGGCGAGGACGCCGAACCGGCCGACGCCGACGCGGTCGTCGAGGGGCTGTACGACGCCGACACCGCGAACCTCGTTGGCGAGGGCTGCGTCGGGGTCGCCGTGGACGCCGGCGTCATCGACGCCGACCGCGTCCTCGAAGTCGGTGAGACGCTCCACGCCCAGTTACTCTGGCTCTAGGCGACGCGCGCACGCTCGCGACCCGTCCGGCAGGGGCGATGGCGTGAACTCCGACCACTGGCACCCGGACCCCGCGTCGCACCCACCTGATCGTGCCCGAATTCGGTTACCACGACCCCGCGTGACCGAAGGGATGTTACCCCTCCGACCCCTCATGATCGGTAATGGAAGCGCCTGAGCAGGAACCATACCCGCTCGACGTTGAGGCCGTCCGCGCCGACTTCCCCATCCTCCAGCGGAAGGTGGGGGGCGACGTGACGGCCCCCGGCGAGGGGGAAGGCGACACGAAGCCGCTCGTGTATCTCGACAACGCGGCGACGAGCCACACGCCCGACCAGGTGGTCGACACCATCGCCGACTACTACCGCTCGTACAACTCCAACGTCCACCGCGGCATCCACCAATTGAGCCAGGAGGCGAGCACCGCCTACGAACACGCGCACGACCGCGTCGCGGAGTTCATCGGCGCCGAAGGGAGGGAGGAAGTCGTCTTCACGAAGAACACCACCGAAGCGGAAAACCTGGTCGCCTACGCGTGGGGCCTGAACGAACTCGGCCCCGAGGACAACGTCGTCCTCACCGAGATGGAACACCACGCGTCGCTGGTCACGTGGCAACAGATCGGCAAGAAAACCGGCGCCGACGTGCGCTTCATCCGCGTCGACGACGACGGGCGCCTCGACATGGACCACGCGCGCGACCTCGTCGACGACGACACCGCGATGGCGAACGTCGTCCACGTCTCCAACACCCTCGGCACGGTGAACCCCGTGGCCGAACTCGCGGACCTGGTCCACGACCACGACGGTCTCGTCTTCGTCGACGGCGCGCAGTCGGTGCCGCACATGCCTGTCGACGTGCAGGCCATCGACGCGGACTTCTTCGCCTTCTCGGGGCACAAGATGTGTGGACCGACCGGTATCGGCGTCCTCTACGGCAAACAGCACCTCCTCGAGGAGATGCAGCCGTACCTCTACGGCGGCGAGATGATCCGGACGGTCACCTACGAGGACAGCGAGTGGGAAGACCTCCCGTGGAAGTTCGAGGCTGGCACGCCCGTCATCGCGCAGGGGATCGCGCTCCATGCGGCCATCGACTACCTCGAAGACCTGGGGATGGAGAACGTCCACGCCCACGAGCAACTGCTCGCGGAGTACGCCTACGATCGCCTCACGGAGTACGACGACGTGAACATCTACGGGCCGCCGGGCGACGACCGCGCGGGCCTCGTCGCGTTCAACGTCGACGGCGTCCACGCCCACGACCTCTCCAGCATCCTCAACGACCACGGCGTCGCCGTCCGGGCCGGCGATCACTGCACCCAGCCGCTGCACGACAAGCTCGATATCGCGGCCAGCGCCCGCGCATCCTTCTACGTCTACAACACGCGCGAGGAGATCGACGAACTGGTCGAGGCGGTCGACGACGCGCGCCAACTGTTCGCGTAACTGGTCGTCTCGGATATCGGGTCGTTGCTCACGCCCGCTCGAAGGGAAGTCGGTGCGCCGGCGGCACGCGGCCAGTGGTGAATGTCATCACGATCGGAACCGGCCCGCCGAACGCACCTCACTCCGATTTGTCCGCCGCTTCGAATTAATTCTATCCCCGTTTCCCGCAGAAACATAATTAAACTCAGTACAAGTTTTCGAACTCGCGTCTTCTTTTCGGAACCGCGGATCGCTCGCTGCCGCCCGCTGCCGCGCGTCCGACGGCGTCCCCAGAACGCTTAACCGCTGCACTCGCCAACAGACGATAACAATGGGTATCGGCGGCGGCTCCGACATGTATCGCCAGCAGATCCTGGACCACTACAAGAACCCTCGCAACTACGGCGAACTCGACGACGTCACGTTCTCCCACACCGGCGAGAACCCCTCCTGTGGCGACACGATCACCGTCGATGTACGCCTCGAAGACGACGGCGAGACGATCGACTACGTCGCGTTCTCCGGCGACGGGTGCGCGATCTCGCAGGCGTCGGCGTCGATGCTCTCCGAGCGCCTGCAGGGCATGACCCTCGAGGAACTGGAGGCGATGGACACCGACGACATCACCGAGATGCTCGGCGTCGACATCTCCCCGATGCGGATCAAGTGTGCCGTGCTCGCCCGTCAGGTCGCGCAAGACGGCGCGAAGCTACACGAAGGAGAAATCGACGACCTCGACGTGACGAAGACCGAGGACTGACGCGTCGCGATTACCGTCGCGCTCTCTCGCGGCGTTCGGTCGACCGGTCGCAGTCCTTCCTCTTGAGCGCCGAACGACGGCGGTCTACTCGGGCTTGAGGCCGCCGTCCTGCACGCGCATGATCGCCTCGCCGTCGGCGAGGTTCGGCGCGTCGACGAGCCGCACGATCCGCTTGTCGCCCTTCGACTTGCGGAGGTAGATACGGAACGTGGAGGTGTGGCCGAGGATGTTGCCACCGATCGGCTGGGTCGGGTCGCCGAAATAGGAGTCGGGGTTGGAGGCGACTTGGTTCGTGACGAGCACGACGCAGTTGTAGAGGTCGCCGATGCGCATCAGGTCGTGGAGGTGCTTGTTGAGCTTCTGCTGGCGTTCGGCGAGTTCGCCGCGGCCCACGTACTCCGCGCGGAAGTGCGCGGTCAGCGAGTCGACGGTGAGCAGCCGCACCGGCCAGTCGGTGTCCTCGGCCTCGCTGGCGAGCTCCTTCGCCTTCTCGGCCAGCAGGATCTGGTGGTTGGAGTTGAACGCCTTCGCGACGTGGATGTGGTCGAGGAAGTCCTCGACGAGCGTGCGGAGGTCGTCGTCGTCGTCGGGCGACCCCTCGATCTCGCGGCGCTCGAACTCGCGTTCGAGGATCTCGTCGTCGAGTCCGCGGACCATGTCGTCGATCCGCTCGGGACGGAACGTGTCCTCGGAGTCGACGAAGATCGCGGCGCCGCCCAGGCCGCCGTCCTCGGAGTCGAGCTGGACGTTGACGGACATCTGGTGGGTCACCTGCGACTTCCCGGCGCCGAACTCGCCATACACCTCGGTGATCGACTGCGTCTCGAGCCCGCCGCCGAGCAGGTCGTCAGCCTCCTCGATCTGCCAGGAGAGCTTGCCGATCTGCTCGCGTCGTTCCAGCACCTGCGCGCCGGACTCGAAGCCGCCCACGTCGGCGGCCTCGCGGGCACCCTGGATGATGTCGTTGGCCGTCGAGTCGCCGATGTCGGCCGTGTTGCCCAGCTCGGCGGGGCTCGCGACCGCGATGCTCTGGTAGCTGTCGAAGCCCGCGTCGACGAGCTTGTCTGCGGTCGCGGGGCCGACGCCGGGGAGTTCCTGGAGATCGTCTTCTGCCATCGTGCTCGGTTCTTGCGCTGGACCCCACATAAACCCTCGTTAACAGTAGATCGAAAGTGAAATCGCGGTACGCGAGCGGGTCACTCACGATCGGTGTCGGAAGGTTCAGAAGGGATGGAGCAGTCGCGAAGCTCGGGTGGGACCGGTGGTACGATCGAGTGAGACGGCGCTACTCGGGCACCTTCGTCTGCCCGACCGTCACTCCCAGGGGTGGCCGTTCGGGCTGTTCGGCCACAGGGGGTACCAGTACTCCTTGTCGGATTCGAGGTCGAGTTCGCCGTCGAGCACCGATTCGAGTTTGAACTCCAGTTTGGAGTCGCGCTCGCTGGTCGACTCGGGTACGAACGGGTAGTACGCGCCTCGACGGAACGAGTAGACCCAGTAGGCGCGACGGTCGGGGCCGCGCTCACGGGTCGCGCCGCTCCCCGTTCGCGTCCCCGAGGCGCTCGCTCCGCTCCCGCCTCGCCCGCGCTCGTCCGCGAAGCCGAACAGCGCAGCGAGCAGGCGAGAGCCGTAGCCGCGCTCGACGAACTCGTCGGCGGCGAAGTGGACGGAGGTGACCAGGTCCTCTGGGTCGTCGTCGGCGAGGATGACCCAGTGGTAGCCGTGGTCGTCCTCGTGGCGGCGGAACGTCGTTCCGGTCTCCTCGGCGCCCGCGTCGAGGATCGCCTCCACGGCGTCGACGGTCTCGGCGAAGTCGGTGGAGTCGACCGAGGAGAAGCACAGCGCCGCCTCGCCGACGGAGGCGAACCCCAAGTCCGCCTCCATCGTCACGTACGCGGTGCTCATCCCGAACAGGTCCTCGGGGTCGGCGTCGCTGACGGCGTCGGCCTCCGCGCGCGATCCGAGCACCGATCTGAGTGTGTCGAAAATGCCCATCGGTCGTCCGTCGATACGAGGGGACGAGCCGTGTTCAAGCCGTCGCCGCTTCGGGACGCGGTCGTCGACCGACGCCGCGTCGCCGCCTCAGTTCCCTTGGATCGCGTCGATCACCATCGCCGCGGCGACGACCGGCTCCTTCGGCACGCCGGTGGCGTCGTCGATGGTGATGTCATAGGTGTCCTTCAGCGAGAACCGCCCGTCGATCCGGCCGACGTGGGTCCCGTCGGCGTCGGTGATCTCGTACCGGTGGGGGATCCAGTGGCCGAACGGCAGGACGTTTCGGGCGACGGTGACGGCCGCGCCGCGGGAGGCGATCTCCGCCAGCGCTGTCCCCGTCTCCGCGTCGCGGATCGTCCACCCGTCCCGCAGGAGCGAGAAGTCGTTGTCGAGGACGACCACGTCCTCGCCCGTCTGGGAGTCCGTGAGGACGTAGTTGCCGGCGATGTCCAGCATCCCGGCGGCGCTCACGGTGAACACGTCTGTTCCGTCGGCGTCGACGAACGGGAACTCCTCTTTCAGCTTGAACAGCTTCTGTGTTCCCCGGAGGACGACGTTGCCCGCGGCGTCCTCCGCGCGGTAGGTGTTGCGGACGAGGCCCTGGACCACGGTGTAGGAGTCGTCCGTCAGTTCGACGCCGGCGATGTCGGAGGTGCGCTCGCTCATGGACGCCGATTCCTCGTGTCTCTATTTTAACGTTCGCTCCCCGAACCGGAGCGAACCCCGCCCTCAGTGCCGACTCAGGCCGTTTCGAACTGCCGCTCCAGTTCCTGGAGACGTTCGACGCGCTTCTCGGTGCTGGGATGCGTCGAGAACAGCCGTCCGACGACCCCGGACTTGATCGGGATGACGAAGAAGGCGTTCATCTCCGCGGTGTCGCGCAGGTCCTCCTTCGGGACGCGATCCATGCCGCTGTCGATGGTCACCAGCGCCGAGGCGAGCGCGCCCGGCTTCCCCGTGATCGCCGCGCCGCCGCGGTCGGCCGCGAACTCGCGGTAGCGCGACAGCAGGCGGATGAGCAGGAACGAGAGCACCCACACGGCCAGCGAGACGACGATCGCGACCAGCACCGGGGCCTGGTTGCCACCGCCGCGGTTGTCGCCGCCGCCGAACAGCCAGCCCCAGCGCACGACGATGAACGCCAGCGTCGAGAGGAACGACGCGATGGTCATCACCATCACGTCGCGGTTCTTGACGTGCGCCAGTTCGTGGGCGAGCACGCCCTCCAGCTCCTCGTCATCGAGCGTTCGCAGC
Organism: Halobaculum gomorrense; assembly: GCF_900129775.1. Classification (GTDB taxonomy): domain Archaea; phylum Halobacteriota; class Halobacteria; order Halobacteriales; family Haloferacaceae; genus Halobaculum; species Halobaculum gomorrense. The sequence goes on from NZ_FQWV01000004.1 coordinate 29,706, forward strand.
AGCCCCGTCGTCACGCAGACGGTCGAGTTCTTCTGCGAGCGCCCGGCGGCGAAGGCGTTCGGGACCCGCGTGTCCGCAACCGCGACCGTCGGCTTCGGCAGGTCGGCCTGCTGGGAGAGGCGGGTGATCTTCCGGTGGAGCTCCGGGTACTCCTGTTCGGACACCTCGTTGGCGCCCATCGAGTACAGCGCGAGCTTGTCGCTGAAAAAGAACTGCCCCAGTGAGAACAGCCCCATGATCGCGACCATCGCGAACAGCCCCACGTACCGCGACAACACCGCGATGAACACGATGTAGAGGGCGAACAGGAGGAACCCCGTCAGGACCATCCGGCCCCGGAGGCCCCAGTCTGTCTTCCATTCCATACCTCGTAGTATCGGATGCACGGCTTAAACGCTGTCGCGGGTCGCGGTCGGAGTGAGAGGGGGAACGGAACGCGGCGCCGGCCGTCGGCGACCGCAGGCGGACGAATTTATAACCCAACGGCAGCGAGTACGGGTGTGGTCGAGGCACTTCTCCTGATTGGACTGGTGGTTGCGGTGTTCGTCGGCTTCAACATCGGCGGATCCTCGACGGGGGTCTCGTTCGGCCCGGCCGTGGGGAGCAACATCCTCTCGAAGACCGGCGCGGCGGCGCTCATGTCGGTGTTCGCGCTCGCGGGCGGGTGGACGGTCGGCCGCGAGGTGATCGAGACGATGGGCGGCGAGATCGTCCCGTCGACGGCGTTCACGCTCCCGGCCAGCGTCGGCGTCCTCTTCTTCGTCGGGCTCGCGCTACTCATCTCCAACACGTTCGGCGTTCCCGCCTCCACGTCGATGACCGCCGTCGGCGCCATCGCGGGGCTGGGGGCGGCCACGGGGACGCTCAACACCGACGTGATGCTCCGGATCGTCGGCTGGTGGCTCGTGTCGCCCGTCGTCGCCTTCTGGATCTGCGCCATGGTCGGGCGCTACCTCTACCCGTATCTCGACGCCGCCTTCGCCATCGACCGATCGGCGGGGGCCGTCGTCGAGTTCGACGGGGTCCGCCCGCGGATCGCGCCCGCCGCGAGCGGCCGTGAGGTCGTCGGCACGGCGGCGGTGCTCGCCATCGCCTGCTACATGGCGTTCTCGGCGGGCGCCTCGAACGCGGCCAACGCCGTCGCGCCGCTGGTCGGCAACGGATCGCTGACGGCGAGCCAGGGCGTGCTGCTCGCGGGCGGGGCCATCGCCGTCGGCGCGTTCACCATCGCCCGCCGGACGCTCGACACCGTCGGCAACGACCTCACCGACCTCCCGCTGCTGGCGGCGCTCATCGTCGAGGTCGTCTCGGCGAGCCTCATCACGTTCCTCTCGGCGATCGGGATCCCGGCGTCGCTGGCCGTCTCGGCGACGATGTCGATCGTCGGGCTCGGCTGGGGTCGCGCGACGCGAACGACGACCATCGGCGACGCGGTCGGCGGCGCCGTCGGTGGCGCCCTCGGCGGCGAGGAGCCGCGGGACGAACCCCAGCGCCCGGAGGTGTCGGTGAACGCGCTCGCAGCCGACCGCCCCGACCCCGACGACGGCGTCCCACGGATGGGCGAGGAGCGGGGCGACGACCTGCTCGCGGAGGACCTGTTCGACCCCGGGACGACCGGTCGAGTCGTCTCCTTCTGGATCTTCACGCCCACCATCTCGTTCGTGTCTTCCTACGCGCTGTTCGCGTTCGTCCCGCTGTAGCCGGCTCTCGCTGCCACGGGTCTCGATTCGCCCCCGCGTCCGTGCGTGCCCAACTCGTCTTCCGAACCGACCGCAGTTCCTTCGCTCCGACCGTACCTTCGACCGCAATTCGGTTGTTTTGGCGTGCCTAAAGCCTCCTCGGCGTCGATCTGCTTCACGAGATAGCAACAACTAATGGTGCGGCCGGCCAAACCCGAGACGAAATGCCCACGGTCGAATACCTCAACTACGAAGTGCTGGACGACAACGGATGGGAGATGGACGACGACGACCTCTTCGACAACGCGGCCGACGCGGGCCTCGACGACGAAGACTACGGTTCCCTCGAGGTCAACGAGGGCGAGTACATCCTCGAGGCGGCTGAGGCCCAAGGCTTCGACTGGCCCTTCTCGTGCCGCGCGGGCGCCTGTGCCAACTGCGCGGCCATCGTGAGGGAGGGCGAGATCGACATGGACATGCAGCAGATCCTCTCGGACGAGGAGGTCGAAGAAAAGAACGTCCGCCTGACCTGCATCGGGTCGCCGGCGGCCGACGAGGTCAAGATCGTGTACAACGCGAAGCACCTCGACTACCTCCAGAACCGCGTCATCTAACTGCCGTCCGAGCGCGGTCTCACACCTCAGCGTTCTCCGTTTATCGTCGTTCTAGCCTCGCGTCAGCCATCCCCACTGCAGCGCGTCCCGTTCTCACGACCGAGACGCCGAGGGCAACGCCTAACTCCCGGGCGGCGTCCGACTCCGCATGCGCGTACTCGGCGTCGCGACCGCGGCCGACCTCCTCCGCCTGCTCTTGATCCCGGGGCTCGCGTGGGCCGCCTACCGCGACATTCGCACCCGCCGCGTCGCGAGCGGGCTCTGGTATCCGCTGCTCGCGGTCGGCGCGCTCGCGTTCGTCGTCGAGGCGGCGGGCGCGTACCCGTTCGCCGACTACGCGGGGCGATTGTTCCTCGTCCGCGCTGGCTTCTCGCTGTTCTTCCTCGTGCCCTTCTCGGTGCTCGCCTACCGGATGGCCGCCTTCGGCGGCGCCGACATGAAGGCGCTCGTCGTGCTCGCGGTCGCGTTCCCGACGACGCCGGAGTACGTCGTTCCGCTGTGGATCCTGCCCGACGTGACGTGGCTCCACACTGTCGGCTTCCCCGCCCACCCCTCGGCGCTCGGCGTCGCGGCGATGTCCGCGCTGACGAACGCGGTGCTGTTCGGCGCCGGCTACGTCGCCCTCCTGTTCGCCTCGAACGTCGCCGCCAGGCGGCTCTCGCCGGCGATGCTCGTCGGCCGCTGGACCGCCGTCGAGGACCTTCCGGAGGTGCACGGCCAACTCATCCGCGTCGACGGCCTGCGCCCCGAACGCGGGCTCGACCTCGACGCGCTCCGGATGTACCTCCGCTGGCGCGGCATCACCCTCGCGGCCGTCCGGGCGGACCCGGCGACTCGCCGCGATCCCGCCTCCGTCGGCGAGACGTATCCGCCGACCGACGGCGCGGTCCACGACGGCCCGCGGACGGACGGCGGGACCGGCTCCGACGGGGGCTTCGAGTTCCCCGAGGCGGACGAGAGCTCGTCCGACCCCGAGATCGGGCCCGCCGCCGCCGGCACCGACGACGGAGACGCCGGCACCGACGACGGAGACGCCGGCACCGACGACGACCTGTGGGCCGCCGAGCGCTTCCTCGACGACATCGAGGGGAGCGCCTACGGCACGACGCCCGAGACGCTGCGCGAGGGACTGGAGCGCGTCGCTCGCGAGGACGCGCTGTGGGTGTCGCCGGGGCTCCCGTTCCTCGTCCCCCTGTTCGGCGGCCTCGTGCTCGCGCTGACGTACGGGGACGTGCTGACGGTCGCGCTCGGGGCGATCGGGGTGGCGTGAATCGCGCGCGGCCCGATCGGCCGGTATGCCTCGCCAGGGGCCGCTGCGGGCGACCTCGCTGCGCCGGGAACACGCACAAGACCTATCCGCGACAGCGCCGACCTCACGAGCGATGAGTGACTCGCAGCCCGACGGCGCGGGCGACGGCGTCGCGGTCGACTTCGGCGACGACGGCCTCGTCCCCGCCGTCGCACAGGACGCCGACTCCGGCGAGGTGTTGATGCTCGCGTACGTGACCGAGGAGGCCCTCGCGCGCACGCGAGAGACGGGTCGGGCGCACTACTACTCGCGCTCGCGCGACGAGCTCTGGGAGAAGGGCGCCACGAGCGGCCACACCCAGGAGGTACGGGAGGTGCGCGTCGACTGCGACGCCGACACCCTGCTGTATCTCGTCGACCAGACCGGCGGCGCCTGCCACACCGGGCATCGCTCGTGCTTCTACCGGACCGTCGACGGCGAGCACGTCGGCGAGCGCGTGTTCGACCCGGACGCGGTGTACGAGTGACGGATGGCGCGCGACACCGCCAGCGACCACGACAGGACCGGCGCGGCCGGCGAGTCCGGTGCGTCCGGCGCGTCGGGCACCGCCGCTGACGCCCCCGACCCGCTGCCGGACGCCGACCGCGACGCCGACGCGATCGCGGCCGACCTCCGCGAGGCCCGTCGCCGCCGCGACGACGCGACCGCCGCCGTCGAGGAGCACGGCGAGTCGACGCTCGCGACCGTCCGCGACGCCGTCGAGCGTGCCGACCGCCTGCTGGACCGCTACGTCGACTCAGCGACCGGCACCGGCGACTTCCAGGCGTACGTCGAGTTCCAGGGCGAGTTCGCGGCCGCCGTCGACGACCTCGGCGAGGACGTGCCGGGATACGACGCGTTCGAACGGGCCAACGAGGCCGTCGACGGCCGGCGGCTCTCCGAGTCCGACTTCGAGCGCGCACGAGAGGCGCTGGCGCCCGCGCGCGACCTCGCCGACCGGCTGGCCGAACGCGAGGACGCCGAGGCCGCGCTTCACGACGCCGAGCGTGACGCCCAGCGGCGCCTCGACGCGTTGGAGGAGCGGATCACCGACCTGGAGCGACTGGTCGAGTTGGGCGAGGCGGACCTCACCGCGCCGACCGAGGAGCTTCGCGATCCGATCGCCGCCTACAACGACGCCGTCCGCGACGCGTTCGCCGAGTTCCGGCGGGAAGAACCCGCTTGCGACGTGCTGGCGTTCGTCGCGGAGGCCGCCGAAACGCCGTTCGTCGGCTACGCTGCGCCACCGCCCGAGCTGCTGGCCTTCCTCAACGCGTCGCCGGCCGACGGAGCACCGCTCCCCGACCTCTTAGAGTACGCGGACTACTCGGCGTCGAAGCTCGACCACTACGTCGACGACCCGGGGACGTTCACCGCCCAGGTTCGACCCCACCGCACGTACTTGGAACGGCTGTCCGCGGCGCCGCTGACGGTCGACTGGCCGCCGCCGGCCGCCGAGACGCTGCGATTCAAGCGGGAGGAACTCGTCTCCGCCGTCGCCAAGTTCGCGCCCGAGGACGTGGTCGCCCGCGCGCGGGAACTGCGCGAGGCGGCCGATCACCCGGAGTACGAACGGCTCCGTCGCGCCGCCGAGGCCGCGGCGGAGCTGTCGGACGCGGAGGCCGAGCGCGTCGCGTCTGGCGAGGCGGCCGCGGAGCTGGCCGAGGCCCGCAGGCGACGCAAGACGCTCGCGGACGCGCTCGACGGCCCGGAACGCTAACCCGACCCGACTCGCGATCGGTCACACCGACCGTGCGTACACCGCCGTCGGGTACGACTTCCCGTCCACCTCGAACGCCGACGCGCCGACCCGCTCGAACCCGCGCGCCTCGTAGAACGCGCGGGCGGCGCGGTTCTCCGTGAACGTCTCCAGGACCAGCCGGTCGAACTCGGAGGGGGCTCGCTCGATCACGGCCTCCAGCAGCGCCGTGCCGACGCCGCTCCCCTGCGCGTCGGGGTCGACGTAGATTGCCCGGAGTTCCGCGTCGTCGCGTTCGCAGAACGCCTTGCGGTCGTCGGTCCACAGCGCGTCGGCGAAGCCGACGACTGCGCCCGGTTCCCTGTCGACGGCGACGAGGAGCGAACGGCCGTCGGCCGTCGCGCGGTCGTACCGCTCCTGTAGCTCGACGCCGTCGGGGATGGTCATCGCGTCCAGCCGCTCGTCCGGGAGGATGCCGGCGTACGCGTCGCGCCAGGCGGCGCGGTTGACGACCAGCGCCGCGCGGAACTCCGTCGGGGAGGCGGCGGGGCGCACCTCGATGTCCATGCGCGGGGGTCGGGGTCGGCAGGAGGAAAGGGTTCGGGGGGTGTGCAGTCCAGAGACGGTCGGCCGGCTACGCCGCGGCGTCGGCCTTCGCCGCCTCCAACGCCTCGCGCACCTCCCGCGCGAGCGCAGCGGCGCGCTCGGGGTCGGCGGACTCGGCGTACACGCGCACCTTCGGCTCCGTCCCGGAGGGACGCACGAGCACCCACGCGTCGCCGTAGTCGAGCCGGTAGCCGTCCTTGGTGTCGGGCTCTGCGTCGGCGGCCGCGGCGTACGCCTCGGCGGCCGAAAGCATCGCCTCCAACTGGGCGTCGGAGTCGTACGAGAGGTTCTCGCGGACGTTCGTGTAGTCCTCGTAGGGGGCGACGACCTCGCTGACGGCGGCGTCGCGTTCGGCCAGCAGTTCGAGGAACTTCGCGGCGATGAACGCGCCGTCGCGCACGAGGCGGTAGTCGGGAAAGAAGACTCCCCCGTTGCCCTCGCCGGCGACGGGCACGGACTCGCCCTCGCGCCACAGCTCCTTGATCCGGGTGATGATGTTCGTCGAGCCGATGGGCGTGAGCTCGAGGTTCGCGCCCGCGGCGTCGCACACGTCGACGAGGCGCTGGGAGACGTTGACGGCGGCGACGGTGGTGTCGCCCTCGCCCAGGTCGCGAGCGGCCAGCGCGGCCAACGAGGCGTCGCCCTCGACGTACGAGCCGGTCTCATCGAAGAAGATGGCCCGGTCGGCGTCGCCGTCGTGGGCGACCCCCACGTCGGCGTCCGCCGCGCGCACGAGCCGCCCGAGGTCGTCCAGGTTCGCCTCGACGGGCTCGGGGTCGCGACCGGGGAAGTGGCCGTCCGGCTGGGCGTTAACCGTCACCACGTCGCAGCCCAGTTCGCGGAAGAACGTCGGGGAGGTGAGCGCGCCGGCGCCGTGGCCGGGGTCGAGCGCGACCGTGAGGTCGGCGTCGGCGACGGCGTCGCGGTCGACCGCATCGAGCATCTCCGCGATGTAGTCGTCGTTGGCGTCGGCCACGCGCCGGGAGTCGCCCATGCGGTCCCACGACACGCTCGTCGTCTCCTCCGCGAGGAGGCGCTCCTCGACGAGCTCCAAGCGGTTCACCGGGAGCTCGATCCCGTCGGCGCCGACGAGCTTCACGCCGTTGAACTCCGGGGGGTTGTGCGACGCGGTGATCATCACGCCGGGAACCGCTTCGACCTCGCAGTAGCGGACGAGGCTCGGCGTCGGCACGATGCCGAGCCGATCCACGTCGACGCCGGCGGCGGTGATGCCGGCGGCGGCGGCGTCGGCGAACGTCCGTCCCGAGGTGCGGGTGTCGCGGCCGAGGGCGACGCGCCCGGCGTCCCACGTCGCCGCTGCGGCCGCGGCCACGCGCGAGACGAACTCCGGGGTGAACTCCGCGCCCACGACCCCGCGGGTGCCGCTCGATCCGAAGACCTTCATTCGGTTCGTGGGTCCGACGGCCGGCGGGATAGTGGTTCCGAACCGTCGCGTGGGGCTCTCGCCGCGATCAGCCGCACGAACGGCGACCTCCGCGATCGGCGGCGGGCGGATTCCCGAGATCCGCGGCGGGCGGACCCCTGAGATCTGCGACGGGCGGACCGGCATCGGGATTTACCAGCTTCGACGGGAAACCCATGGGCATGATCCACGCGACCGGTCCGCTGCTGTCTGTCGACCTCGACGCCCGCGAGACCACCGAGGAGAGTATCGACGACGTGCTGAGCGAGTTCGTCGGCGGCCGCGGCGTCGCGACGAAGTTGGCGTTCGACCGCGTCCCGTTCGACGCCGACCCGCTCGGCCCGGAGAACCGCGTCTACCTCGCGACCGGCCCGCTCCAGCACTCTCGGATGAGCTTCACCGGTCGGATGAACATGACGAGTGTCTCGCCGCTGACGGACGGGCTCGCGTCCTCGAACGCCGGCGGCTTCCTCTCGCGCAACTTCACCGGGACAGGCTACGCCGCCGTCGAACTGCACGGCGCGAGCGACGCGCCGCTTGCGGTCCACGTCCGTGAAGGGGGCGTGGAGTTCGAGGAGGTCCCCAAACTCGCGGGCGCGGAGGTTCCCGAGGTGACCAAGTGGGCCGACGACGCGCACGGGCTGGAGGCCGAGCACCTCGCGTGCATCGGTCCGGCGGGCGAGCACCTCGTGCGATACGCGTGCGTGATGACCAGCGAGACGCGCGCGTTCGGCCGCACCGGCCTCGGCGCGGTACTCGGCAGCAAGAACGTGAAGGTGCTCACCTTCGACGGCGACAGCGAGACCGACGTGGCGGTCGACCCGATCCAGACGGACATCCACCGCGAGGCCGCCACCGCCGACCACATCATGAAGCGCCAGGGCACCACCAGCGTCACCGAGTTGGCCAACGAGGTGGAGGCGCTGCCGACGGCCTACTTCTCGAAGCAGTCGTTCGACGGCGTCGAGGCCATCGGCGGCGACGCCGTCGAGTCGAAAAAGTACAAGAAGGGGACCTGCTCGCAGTGCGCGTTCGCCTGCAAGCTCCCTACCCGCGACGAGGCCGCCGGCGTCGAGACGGAGGGGCCGGAGTTCGAGACAGTGATGGCGTGGGGGTCGAACCAGCTCGTCGACGACGTGGTCGAGGTGATGAAGGCCAACGAGCTGTGCGACCGCCTCGGCGTCGACACCATCTCCGCGGGCGACACGATGGCCGCCTATCTCGCGAGCGAGGGCGACCTCGCGAACCCCGAGCGCGCCCGCGACCTGCTCCGGAAGGCCGCCCATCGCGAGGGCGAGGTCGGCGACCTGCTCGCGGAGGGCGTCCACCGCGTCGCCCCCGAACTCAGCGTCGAGGACTGGTCGGTGAAGGGGCTGGAGTTCGCCGCCCACGACGGTCGCACGCTCAACGGGCAGGGCCTGTCGTTCGCCACGTCGAACCGTGGCGCCGACCACATGTACGCGAGCTTCTACTCGAAGGAGTACCCCCTCGTCGACAAGGAGCGGGCCGTCGACAAGCGCGGGCTCGACGGGAAGGCGCCGCTGGTCGCCGACGCGGAGGACCACAACGCTGTCCTCGACTCGGGCGTCGTCTGCAAGTTCAGCCGGGACTTCGTCGACGATGACCGCCTCGCGACCCTGCTCGACGCCGACTACGACGACCTGCTCGACGTGGGCGCGCGCGTCGTCGAACTGGAGCGGGCGTTCAACAACCGCCGCGGCTTCGACCGCGCGGACGACGCGCTCCCGTACGACATCGAGGGGTTCGATGACGCGCTCGACGAGTACTACGAGGTCCGGGGGTGGCGCGCGGACGGCGTGGTCCCGGGGCTGGGCGAGGCCGATGCCGGATCCGGTTCAGCGGCCGCAGACGACTGAGTCACGGTCGAGGGAGTCGCACCGTCCCGTTTCAGCGCTGATAGTCGGGGCCGAACGGTTATTGGCCTGCTTCCCGCCGGATCCGGTATGAACGCAAAGCGGATGTCGACGCTCTCGGTCGGCGTGCTGTTGGTGCTGGCGCTGGGGGCCGCCGCGCTGGTCGCAGTGCAGGTGGTCTGACGCCGGCCCGGCGCGTCCCGTCGTCCCGGCGGACGGCCGACCCGGCGGACGGCCGGCCGAACCGACGGACCCAACCCCGTCGAACCCCTCCCCACCGCCGATGGAGATTCAGTTCCTCGGCGGCGCCCGCGAGGTGGGCCGCTCGGCGGTGCTCGTCGACGACGCGCTCCTCCTCGACTACGGGACACTGACCGGGGAGCCGCCGCAGTATCCCGTCGGCCGTCCCGAACCGGACGCGGTCGTCGTCAGCCACGGCCACCTCGACCACGTCGGGCAGGTGCCGGCGCTGCTGCGGGGCGACCGCCGGCCGCCAATCCACTGGACGCCGCCGACGGCGGAGCTGGCGCGGGTGCTCGCCGAGGACTCCCTGAAGCTGCGCGGCTACGAATGCACCTTCACCGAGAGCCACGTCCAGCGCCTCGGCGAGGTCGAGGAGCGCCACGGCTACGGCGAGCCGTTCGTCGTCGAGGCGGGCGGCACCGACTACGAGGTCACCTTCTTCGACGCCGGCCACATCCCCGGCAGCGCGCACGTCCTCGTCGACAGCGGGGGACGCAGTCCCCCGGGCAGTCGGGCGGAGTCCGACGACGGCGACACGCGACTGCTGTACACCGCGGACTTCCACACCGACGACACGCGACTGCTGTCCGGGTCGACCGCGCGGCCCGACGCCGATGTCGTGATCTGCGAGAGCACCTACTCCGACGTGACCCACGAGGACCGCAGTCGGGTGGAGGAGCGGTTCGTCGAGACGGTCCGGACCACCCGATACGAGGGCGCCACCGCACTGATCCCCGCCTTCGCCATCGGGCGCACGCAGGAGGTGCTGACGGTGCTTGAGGACACCGAGATCCGGCCGTACCTCGACGGGATGGGCCAGCGCGTCACCGACATCGTCCGGCGGCACCCCGGGTACGTCCGCAACGCCGACGCCCTGCGCCGGGCGAAGTCCGGAGCCAGATACGTCACGGGACGAGACGGTCAGCGGGAACGCATCGCCGCCGACAACGAGGCGGTCGTCACCACCTCCGGGATGCTCTCTGGGGGGCCGGTGCTGCGCTACCTCTCGATGCTGCGCTCGGACCCGACGAACCGGGTGTGTCTCACGGGGTACCAGGTCGAGGGGACGAACGGCCGGCGACTGCTCGAACGCGGTAATTGCGAACTCGACGGCGGCGTCGTCCCCGTCGCCGCCCGCGTCGATCTGTTCGACTTCTCGGCGCACGCCGACCGCGACGGGCTCCGCTCGTTCCTCGACGACTACCGCGGCGCGACCGTCCTCGTCAACCACGGCGACCGCTGTCCGGCGTTCGCGGAGGAGCTCCGAGGCGACGGCTACGACGCGAGCGCGCCGGAGCTGGGCGAGCGCGTGACCGTCTGACGCCGCGCCGCGCTGTGGTCCCCGCGCTCGTTGCGCCGTCGCCGCGCCGCTGTCGCCGCACACGGCGACTACACTACTGGTTTGGCACAATCCCCAATGTCGTACGGACCGTTCGGGTACCCGTGGCTCGCGATCCGGGACCGGGCGACCCCGAGTCGGTCATCGAGCGTCGCGACCGTCGCCTCTCCCGCCAGGGGCACGCCGCGGTTTCCAGTGCGCTGACCGCATCGGCGCTCGCGGTCGCCGCGCTCGCGCTGGCTGTCGCCCTCGGAGTGGTCGGGTCGCGCGCGCTGTATCCGGTGTTCATGCTCGTCGCGCCGGGCGCGATCGTCGGCGTCTGGCTCAACGCGGCGCTGATCGACCGCGTCGAGCGCCCGACCGTCTGGTTCCGACGGATCGTCGGCGCCGGGTTGGGCGTCGACGCGGCGGTGTTCGCGGCCGCCGTCGCGGCCGGCGGCGCGGCGATCGCGACGGTTCGACTGCTCGCGGCCTTCTTCGCGGTCGCGTGGGTGACCGGGGCCGCGGCGACGTGGCGGTTCAGGTAGCGGCGGACGCGTCCCACCGGAACCGGCGACGACTATTCCCTTCGGCGGCCCGTCGCGACGGGTATGGACGGATCCGAACGGGACCCGTCGTTCGATCGCCGGGCCTTCCTCCGCCGAACGGGGGTCGCGAGCACGCTCGCGGCGACCGCCCTGGCGGGCTGTGTGAGCGCCCCGAGCGGCGACGACGCGCCGCGGAACGCGACCCGTTCGACGGACGCCGACGGAACCCAGAGCGACGGAACCGCCCAGAGCGACGACGGCGATACCGGCTCCGGCCCGGACACACTCGCGACCGAACTCGTCGCGGACGGCTTCACCGCGCCGCTGGGGGTGGAAGCGCCCGCCGGGGTCGACGGCCGGCTGTACGTCGTCGACCAGCGCGGGACGGTGACGGTCGTCAACGGCGGGGACCGGTCGACATTCCTCGACGTGGCCGACCGGTTGGCCGGCGCGGGCGGCGAGATGGGCCTGCTCGGGCTCGCGTTCCATCCCGACTTCCCCGAGGAGGACCGCGTGTACGTCAGGTACAGCGGCCCGCTCTGCGACGACATGCCGAGCGACTACAGCCACGCGTTCGTGCTCTCGGAGTTCCGGGCGACGCCCGACGCGGCCGCCGCGAGCAGCGAGCGCGTCCTCCTCGCGATCGCCGAGCCGCAGTCGAACCACAACGCCGGATCGGTCGCGTTCGGCCCCGACGGACTGCTGTACGTCGGCGTCGGCGACGGCGGCGCCGGCGGCGATCGGGGCGTCGGCCACGTCGAGGACTGGTACGACGCCGTCAGCGGCGGCAACGGACAAGACGTGACCGAGAACCTCCTCGGGAGCGTCCTCCGCATCGACCCGCTCGGCAGCGACGGCGATCCCTACGGCGTTCCCGACGGCAACCCGCTCGTCGGGGCGACGGGACTCCCGGAACAGTACGCGTGGGGGTTCCGCAACCCCTGGCGCTTCAGCTTCGACCGGGAGACGGGCGACTTCCTCGTCGCCGACGTGGGGCAGAACCGCTACGAGGAGGTGAACCGCGTCGAAGCCGGCGGAAACTACGGCTGGAACGTCCGCGAGGGGTTCCACCCGTTCGACGCCGCCGAGGCGCCGACGGAGACGCCGGACGGTGACCGCCTGCTCGACCCGGTGATCGAGTACCCCCACTCCGGTGACACCGCGGTGACCGGGATCTCGGTCATCGGCGGCCACGTCTACCGCGGCGACGCCGTCGCCGACCTCGCGGGGACCTACGTGTTCGGGGACTACCGCCCCGGCGGCGACCTGTTCTTGGCCGACCCGCGGGAGTCGGGCCGGTGGCCGACCCGCGCGGTACCGACGGCGGGGCTCGCCGGCGGCCTGCTCTCCTTCGGCGAGGGTCCCGACGGTGCGCTGTACGTCTGTACGGTCGGGGACGGCGGCGGGTCAGTGCGGCGGATCGTCGAGGGGTGAGGCAGGCGCGTCGGCCGACCGGTCGCTCCGTCGGACCCGGACGGATCACAGCCAGCCCTCCCGCCGGAAGTACGCGACGAGCACGAGCGCGATGCCGGCCATGCCGAGCATCGTCGCGTGGTAGGCGTACGGCCAGCCCAACTCCGGCATCGACTCGAAGTTCATCCCGAACACGCCGGCGACGAACGTCAGCGGGAGCAAGATCGTCGCGACGACCGTGAGCCGGCGCATCACCTCGTTCGTCGATTGCGAGAGCGTGTTGAGGTAGATGTCGCGCGCGCCCGCGGTGAGGTCGCGGTACGTCTCGGTCAGTTCGACGAGCTGCACGAGGTGGTCGTACACGTCGCGGTAGTACTTCTCGCTCCCGTCCGCGACCTGGTCGGCGTCGCCGCGCGAGAGGGCGTTCACCGCGTCGCGCGTCGGCCACACGACCCGCCGAACCGACAGCAGTTCCCGTCGGAGGTCGTTGATCACCGCGAGCGTGTCGGGGTCGGGCGCCTCGATGACGCGCTCCTCGACGGTCTCGATGTCGTCCTCCAGTTCCTCGAGCAATCGGAAGTAGCCGTCGACGACGCGGTCGACGACGAGGTACCCGGCGAAGTCCGGCCCGCGCGCCAGCGCCCGCCTGTCGGCATCCGCGAGGCGGTTCCACACCGCCTCGACGGCCGCGTCGCCGTCGACGGTCACCGTCACGAGCCAGTCGTCGCCGACGAACACGCCGACGGGGTCCGTCCGGATCTCCTCGAGGAACGTCGTCTCGCCGACGCGGAACCGCGCGGCCTTCACCAGCAGGAACGCGTACTCCTCTAGCAGCTCCGACTTCGGGCGGGCGTCGCCGAGCACGTCCTCGACGTGCAGCGGGTGGATGCCGAACCGTTCGGTCACCGTCGCGATGTCGCCGGTCGGTTCCGGGACGGCTCCCGTCGCCGTCCGATCGTCGCGGTCGAGCGCCGCACCGCCGTCCGGTGAATCGACCCAGACCCAGGTCGTTCCGGGCGCCTCCGCGGCGGCCGTCACCGCTTCGAAGGTCGCGGCCTCGCCGTCCGTGTACGACATCGCGCGGATCACCGCACCCCTCCTCCGCTGTTCGACTTGCCATCACGGTCTCGGTCGCCACGCTCTCGACCGGCGTCCGACTCCGCGGTCGCACGCGCGTGGCCGTACGTCACCGTCGCGAGCGTCACGCCGACCAGCAGACCCATGAGGCTCGCCTCGCGGCCGGGGTACGGCTCGACGGTTCCGATCACGTAGCCGGCCAGCGATAGCACCGTCACCGCCGCCGACGCGAGGAACTGTCTGTCCATGCGACGCGTCTCGACGCCGGCAAGCCTAACGGTTCGGGGCTAACGCCCTTATCTCTTGGTACCGTATTACGAGATATGTCCGTCGACGAACCGACCCCGTCCGTCCCCGATCTCACCGCCGACGAGCGCGCGGCGCTCCACGCCATCCAACTCGGAATCGAGCACGCCCAGCGGGCGTACGCCGACCTGCTCGGGTGTCACCACCGCACCGGCCACGCGATGGATCGGTTCGCGAAGGCGGAGGAACACCTCCGCGCGGCCGGCCACGACGAGTATGCCGACGAGATCCGTGACCGGCTCCTCCCAGCGGGCGTCGTCGAGGACCGCTGGACGTACGAGATCGTGACGGCGTACCGACGCAACCTCCTGAACGAACTGGACGCGTTCGAATCGGTTGTCCGCGAGGATATCGCCGACGGCGTCGACCACGTCACCGAGCGCGCACAGCAGCGCGCCTGGCGAGACCGCGCGGAGTCCGAGCAGTGGACTGAGTGAGCCTCGCGCCGTTCAGTCGTCGTCGACGACGACATCGACCGGTTCGGTCTCTTCGTCGGGCTCGGCGTCGCGACTCGCGCGCTCTTGGTACAGCAGCGCGCCGGCGACGACGAGCACGAGCCACGAGCGCCAGTTGGCGAGGTTGAGCGTGTAGCCGATGCCGAACGGCTTCTCCACCAGCATGCCCTTCCCGGGCTTCCAGTACGAGGACAGCAGGCGGCCGACGCTCGGCCGCTCGAAGTTGTACGGGATCCCGAAGAGCTCCCCGGTCTGGGGTTTGTCTACCATGACTCCGACAACGACCGGGACGGATAAATCGTTTTGGCTCGCGACCGACAGTTCGGCGGCGAACGTTTATCCGGGATAGCGACCCAGTCATCCCGATGCATTGACAATCGACGCGCGCCGGCAAGCGGGTGCGAGGCCGACCGAACGGCGGCCTTGATGCGAACGGCGTCAGCCGTGAGCGCGTGCGGCCCGACGGCGCGCGACCGAGCGGCCGACCGAGCGTCGTCGGTCGGCCGCCCCGTCTCGAACACGGCCGCCTGTTCGCCCCCACGGTCACCGTCACTGTCTGTGCACCCCGGTGGCGACGCTACTGGTAGCGACCGCGCCCCTCGACGCCGCGGAGCCGCTCCAGCACCGCCGGGTCGCCGACCGCGCGGTAGCCGTCCTCGACAGCCGCCACGAGCGATTCCGGGTCGCTCGCCGTTCCCTCGATCGACTGTTCGAACACGTGCAGGTCCATCGCGTAGTCCTCGACGTGGTCGGAGCTGAAGCCGAGGCCGAAGTCGATGCAGAAGAGCCGGCCGTCTGCGCGCGCGCGCCGCTCGTCCTCGCCGCCGACCCTGACGTTGCGCGTCGTCGGGTCGCCGTGGACGATCCCCGCGTCGTGGAGTCGCGCGAGGTGTTCGCCGACCGTCCGTGCGCGGTCGGGCGTCAGCGCCGCAGCCAGATCGCACTCGCCGACGAACTGCATCGCGAGCGTCGCCCCAGGCACGTCCACGTCGTGCACGAGCGGCGTCGGCACGCCCGCCTCGCGGGCGGCCGCGAGCAGCCGCGCCTCGGCGACGGTTCGGTCGCGCCGCAGCGTCGCGTCAAGTTCGGGGTGGCGATACCCCTTCGGGAGCCGTCGCTTCACCACCTCGGCCCCGCGGACCTCAACGGTCGCCTCCGCGCCGCGGAGGTCGGCGCCGCCGGCGTCGCCGTCTTCGTCGCTGCCCCGGCCTTCGTCGCTCCCGCCGGCAGCGCTCGGCACGCGCGCGACCGATTCACCCGAGCGCCACGTCACCGGCACCTGATCCGGGCGGAAGTCCGGGTCGATGGCAGAGTCCTCGACGGCGACGGTATCGCCGGCGGCGGCCATCTTCGCGCCGAGCACCGCGATCATGCCGGCGTTGTCGCGGAGGAACCGCGGCTCGGGCGCGTGGAAGTCGGCGCCGCGCTCGGCGCACATCGATTCGAGCATCTCCCGGAGGCGCGCGTTCTGTGCGACGCCGCCGCCGAGCACCAGCTCGTCGGTGCCGGTGAGCGACAGCGCCCGCTCGGCCACCTCGGTCAGCATGGCGAACACGTGCTCCTGCAGCGAGAAGCACACGTCTTCCACGGGCACGCCGTCGTCGTATGCGGCCTTCGCCGCCGACATGATCCCCGAGAACGAGAAGTCCATCCCCTTCACGACGTACGGGAGGTCGACGAACTCGCCGTCCCTCGCGTGCTGCTCGATCTTCGGGCCACCGGGGTGGCTCCAGCCGACGTGGCGCGTGAACTTGTCGAGCGCGTTGCCGACGCCGGTGTCCATCGTCTCGCCGAGCACGCGGTAGCGCCCGTCGTGAAAGCCCAGCAGGTGGGCGTTCGCGCCCGAGGCGTTCAGACAGACGGGCGAGTCGAACCCGGCGCGGTGGCGGCCGATCTCCAGGTGCGCGAGCATGTGGTTGACACCGACCAGCGGCACGCCGAGCGTCCGCGCGAGCGCCCGCGCCGCGGTCGCGACGATGCGCAGGCAGGGACCGAGTCCCGGCCCTCGGGAGAAGGCGACGGCGTCGACCGGCGGCCCATCGCCGTCGTTGCCGTCTTCACCGTACTCCTCGCGGGCGTGCTCCAGCGCCGCCTCGATCACCCGCGGGATCGAATCGCCCATGTGCTCGGCGGCCTCGCGCGGATGAATGCCGCCGCTGTCGGGCTCGTACGGATCGGATTCGATACACACGGAGTCGGCCTCGGCGTCGAACACCGCGGCGCTGGCGCACCAGGCCGTGCCCTCGACGCCGAGGACGCGCATCCGGCGTTAGGCTTCCTCGGCCTCGGCGTCCTCGTCGCCGGCGATGGCGTTCCGCTCGAGGACGTAGTCCTGCTCCACGTCGGTGGCGTGCTCGGCTGTCTCGTACACCTTCGCGTAGCCGACGGTCTTGCGCATGCCGAACTTCGTGTCCAGCTCCTGGATGACGACCTCGTCGGAGCCCTTGTCGAGTTTGGCGGCCAGCGAGTCGCGGACCTGCAGGCGGGCGGGGGTGGCTTCGTCGTGGCGCACCTCGAACCGGACGTCCGTCCGGTGGAGCATGGGGTTCTCGTCCTCCGAGATGATGTCGATGTCCATGGTTCAGTTGTCAGTCAATGCACCCGGCACCGGGAAAAGGACTTCGAAGCGGCGTGCGCCCGTGCGCGTCCGGCGTCCAGCCCGCTGTTCAGTCGATTCCCCCGCGGAACGCGCGGATCCGGTGGGCGGCTCGTCACCGCCGTGCCAGCAGGTCGAGCGCCGCGTCCGCGTCGCCGTCCATCCGTTCGAGCAGGTCGCGCGCCTCCCGCTTCGAGGCCGCGGTCACGTCCACGAGCACCATCCCCTCGTCCGGTTGGCCGTAGACGACGCTCGCGCCCTCGGGCGCGGCGACGACGGCGGGTACCGTGGCGAGGTCCTCCTCGCCGGTCACGTGGATCACGGTCGGCTCGTCGCGGGCCAGCGCGTCGACGAGCGCCGAGAACAGCCCCTCGGAGAGCGTCGCCGGCGCGTTCTCGACCTCGATCCGGGGGGCGTCGCCGTCGAGGACCGCGGCGATCTCCTCGCCGACGGCCTCACGCTTCGTCTTGCCGTCGATCACGGCCACGTTGGGGTCGCGACCGGCGACGCGGAGGTGGTAGGTGACCACGTCGCCGACGGCGACGATCGGGTCGCCGGCATCGGAGAGCAGTCGCTCGGTGTCGGTGTAGACGGGACCGAGGGGCGCTTTGAACGTGCCGCGGAGGTCGTCGGGCAGCGAGAGCAGCGTCATTCGGGGACGGTGTGAGTCGGGTGCGCGTTACCGGACCTTCAGCGCGTAGCTGCCCGGTTCGCTCACGTTCATCTCGGGGGCGATCTCGGACTCCTCGGGGTGGGGGATGATGACGTAGCCGGCCCAGTCCTCCGTCAGCGAGGAGGAGCCGCAGTTCTCGCACGTCTGGGCGTCGGGGCCGTTGACGAAGTGGCACTCGCGGCAGGCGAGGCGGTCCTCCGCCATCAGTTACCCTCCGCGGGCGCCCCCTCGGCGCGGCGTCGAACGTCCGCCTCCAGCCACTCGTGCTTGCCGAGCCCGGGCTGTTTGGCGGTGAGGCCGATCTTCGAGTCGCGCGGGTTGCGCTCGTCGATGGACTTCGTGACGACGCGGATGCGAACCGAGTCGTCGACGCCGAGCGTCCGGTCGGACTCCGTCGAGGCGAGCTGCTGGTTCTCGCCGTCGTACGCGAGGTACTCGTCGGAGATCTGCGAGACGTGCAGCAGGCCGTCCACGGGGCCGATGCCGACGAAGGCGCCGAACTCGACGACCTCCACGACGTTCCCGTCGACGACCTCCTGCATGTCCGGATCGAAGGTCACGGCGTCGAACTCCGCCTGGTAGTAGACGCCCGGTCTGTTCGGGAGGACGGCGCCGTCGCCGATGTCTTGGACCTCGATGACGCTGACAACGCTGCCGACGTCCTCGTCCATCCGTCCCTCCAACTTGTCCTGCAAGAGCTTGCGGACGCGGTCGCGGCTTACGTCCGCCAAGTGCTCCGGCGGAACCTCGACCGTGTCCTTGAGTCGTACCCGTTTGTACATGCTATGGTTCTGTTATCGCGAGTGTGTTCGCGCCCCTTAAACCGATTACGCGTACGCCCCGAGCGAGGAGGCGCTCGCGCAGGGGGCGGTCGTTCGTGACGACATAGCCGTCGAACCGCTCGTCCGCGCCGACGCCGGAACCGCGTCCGGCACCGCCCGAGGCGAGTTCGACGACCGCGTCGTCGGCGTACTGCTCCGTCGTCGCGAGGACCCGACACCGTTCGGCGAGGTCGCGGCCGACGGCGGCGGCGGTGGCCTCCTCGCCGGCGCCCGCCGCGAGCGTCTCCAGTTCGGCGACGACCGGTTCCGGGGTGACGGGGTCGGGGTCGTCGACCAGGCGGTCGAGCTCCTCGAACACGCGAACGCCGCACTCGACCGGCATCATGAGCGCGTTCGTGTCGAGGACGACCATCGTCACCGGCTCCGTTACTCCGTGAGGGTTCCGACGCCGATGAGGCGCCAGCGCGCGCCCATCCGGCGGTTGATCGCGATCTTCGCGCCCGCCTCGGCGCAGACGGGTCGCTTGAGGTTCACCTCGCACTCGCCCGTCCGCGCGCTGGTCACCGCGCCGACCGTGGTGGCCGTGCCGACGGTGAGCATCAGCGGCTCGCCGGTGGAGATCTCTTCGACCTCTCCCTCCCCGACGACGCGGTCGAGCAGTTCGACCTCCATCTCGAAGGCGTTGCGCGTCGGCGGGAGCGTGCCGGGCTCGCCGGCGACCTGGCCGGCGAGCGCGTCGCCTTTCGTCAGGCTGGGATCTAGTCCCGTCCCGACGCCGAGCAGCCCGCCCGGGCCGACCTCCTCTTGCGACTGGCCGCCCGCCTGCAGCGAGCGCACCGAGGTCTCGATCGCGTGGTACTCTGAGGAGCCGCCTTCTTCGACCTCGCGGCCCGGCCGGAGTTCGATCTCGTCGTCGACCTCCAAGGTTCCCTGCGCCAGCGACCCGCCGACGACGCCGCCCAGCAGGTCCGTAGCCTTCGTGCCGGGGCGGTTGATGTCGAACGACCGCGCGGTGTACATCTTCGCCGGGAGCGTCTCGTCGCGTTCGGGCGTGGGGATGCGATCCTCCAGCGCCGCGATGACGAGGTCGACGTTGACCTCTTGTTGGGCGCTGACGGGGACGATCGGCGCGTCCTCGGCGACGGTGCCCTCCACGAACTCCCCGATCTGCTCGTAGTTCTCGCGAGCGCGCTCGTCGTCGACGAGGTCGATCTTGTTCTGGGCGATGACGATGTTCTCGATGCCGATGATGTCCAGCGCCATCAGGTGCTCTTCGGTCTGCGCCTGCGGCACGTCCTCGGTGGCGCTCACGACGAGCACCGCGCCGTCCATGATCGATGCACCCGAAAGCATCGTCGCCATCAGCGTCTCGTGGCCCGGGGCGTCGACGAACGAGACCGTCCGCAGGATCTCGGTGTCGACGCCGTGCTCCGGGCACGTCTCCTCGACGGTGTAACACTCGGGCTCGGCACAGTCCGGGCACCGACGCAGCGTCGCGTCGGCGTAGCCCAGACGGATGGAGATCCCGCGCTTCATCTCCTCGCTGTGCTGGTCGGTCCAGTCGCCCGACAACGCTTGCACTAGCGTCGTCTTTCCGTGGTCGACGTGACCGACGAGTCCGATGTTCACCTCCGGTTGTGTTTGCTCCGTCACCATGGGCCTCCGAGAGTAATCTCGTTGGAACTTCGCTTCGTGCGCCTGATAAAGGTGCTGTTACGGCGATGGCGGCGTCGCGTGCGTGTCGTTCTGTTTCAGGGCCACCGCGCGGGCGCCGTTTCGGGTGGAACCGCGGCATCGCCCGTGTAGATCCCCGTCCCGATGTAGATCCCCGTCCCGATCGCGCCGCCGCGGCCGAGCGGACGCACGCACTCTCGCCGCCGTCCGGCGCCGACCGCGACACCGTGAAACACACACGAGACGCCCCGAGAACCGAACGAACGGGCTTATACGCCGTCGTCGTCAACGGACGGACAACTGACCATGACATTCGAAGACCTCCCCACGACACCGCGGGCGGAGGAACTCATCGACAAGGCGTTCTCCCGCGCCTCGCGCACCGGCCGCGCGAAGGACGGGTGGGACGCCCAAGAGTCGATGCTGATCACCGCCGCCAATATCCTCTCGGACAACCTCGCGAACGTCTCCACCTCCTGGCCCGACTTCGAGTTCGAGGTCGAGCCGTTCTACTACGAACTCGCCGACGCCGTCGTGGACGGTTCGGATCCGTCAGGATCCGAAGTACACCGGGACTCGGAGAGTCCCGGGGGTGTGGACGAGCTCCGACAGGCGCTCTCGGAGATCAACTGGGCCTCCCGCCAGATCGAGGAGATCCGCTCGGAGTACCAGACGAAGATGCGGAAGTCGGGCGTCGAAACCGCCAGAAAGCACCGCAAGCAGGCGTTCGCCCGCATGGCCGACATCGTCGAGGAGGTCGAGGACGACCTGCTGACGGTGGGCGAGGCCCGCGACGCGCTGAAGACCCTCCCCGACATCCGCCCCGACGAACCCGCGATCGTCGTCGCCGGCTATCCCAACGTCGGCAAGTCGTCGTTCGTCAACCACGTCACCCGCGCCTCCAACGAGATCGCGTCGTACCCGTTCACCACCAAGGCGGTCCAGATCGGCCACTTCGAGCGCGACCGCATCCGCTACCAGATCATCGACACGCCCGGCATCCTCGACCGCCCCGAGGAGGACCGCAACGGCATCGAGCGGCAGGCCGTCTCCGCGCTCACCCACCTCGCCGACGCCGTGGTGTTCGTCCTCGACGCCTCCGGCGACTGCGGCTACCCGCTCGACGCGCAACTGGAACTGCTCGCGGAGGTCGAGGAGCGGTTCGACGCGCCCGTTCTGACCGTCTGCAACAAGAGCGATCGCTCGACGGACGTGGAGGCCGACGCGTACATGAGCGTCACCGAGGACGAGAACGTCGACGCGGTTCTCGACATGGCCGTCGAGGCGGTCGGCTTCGAGCCGGACCTGCCCTCGCGCAGCGAGCACTGACCCGGTCGAACGACCCCTACTTCGACTTGAACTCCGGTTCCCGCTCGCCGTTCGACGCGGCGTCGCCCCGAGCGTCGGCGTCGAGCAGGCGGTCGAGGCGACCCTCGAACTCCTCGTCGGAGACCTCCCCGTCCGCGTAGCGGCGCTTGAGCCGCTCCACCGGATCGGTCTCGGAACCGTCGACGGCGGCGTCTGCCTCGTCCGCCACGTTCCGTCGACGCAGGCGGACCCAGCGTCCGACGATCCACAGCAGGAAGACCCCGAGCACGGCGGCGGCGGCACCGCCGGTGACCGTCGCGGGGAGGCGGCCCACGTACCACAGCGCGGCGACGACCACGATCGTATCGACGCCGAACGCCAGGAACGTCCCGAGCATCGCGCCGGTGACGAGGCTCGGATCGGAGTCGGTCACGGTGACGTGTCGCTCGGCGGATCACTTGGCGGTTCCGGGCGGTCCCCGTCGGAACGGCCGGGGGAACGCACCCGGGTTACTCCAACTCGTAGGTCACCGTCACCGACGCCGAGACCGTCACCGGCCCCGGCTCGAACGACGTGGACGCGCTCGCGCCGGCGGTCGTCTCGTAGGCGACTCGCGAGTCGTACGGCCGAACGCTGGCGGCGCCGACCCGGATCGACAGCTCGGTGCCGATCGAGCGGTCGGCGGTGCCGGCGACCGTCTCGGCGGTCGCGCGGGCGTCGCTCACAGCGGCCGCGAGCGCCTCCTCGCGCAGTTGCGCGCGCTTCTCGTCGCTCAGCGTGAACTGGACGGCGTCGACGCTGGTCGCCCCGTTGTCGACGGCGAGGTCGACGGCGCTGCCGGCGTCGTCGGGCGTCGTCTCGAACTCCAGCGCGTGGTGCGCGCGGTAGCCGACGAGCTCGCGCGTGTCGCCCGAGTAGTCGTACTCGGGGGCGATCCGGAAGGCGACCGTCCGGACCTCGTAGCCTGCGTCGGTCAGCGCGGTCCGGAGCTGCTCGACCTGCGAGGCGACCTGCGACCGCGCGGCAGTCGCGCTCTCGGCGGTCGCTTCGACGGCGACGCCGATCACGGCGAGGTCCGGCGAGGCGCTCACCGTCGCGGTGCCGGCGCTGGTAACGGTGTTCGTGGCGGCCACGCCGCCTTCGGTCCCGCCGGTCGCCGATCCGGCGCCGTTCGCGGTGCCCGCTGCGCTCGTCGGTCCCGCCGCGTCCGTCGGGTCGGTGCTCGTCGCGCCGGCGCAGCCGGCGAGCACGAGCATCGCGGCGACGAACAGCGCGGGGAGGGTGCTGGTTCTGTTCACACCCGGGCGGACGCTCGCGTGAACCGTTACGCTATCGTACACACAAATGCGCGTTTGTGTCACGCTGTTGTCCCGCCGGTGCGCGCCTGTTCGACGGGGATGTACCGAACCGACACGTCGACGGCGGTCGCCGCGCCGATGCCGAGCGGCGCGCGGGCGTCGTCCGCCAACCGTGTCGCGAGCGCGTCGCCGATCTGCGGCGGCGCCGTCCCCGGCGGATACCCGACCGTCACCGTCACCGCGGTCGGCTGTCGGAAGGGGAAGCCGCCGTACGTCACCGCCACGTCGAGCACGCGTGCGTCGCCGTCGAGCAGCGCGTCGGCCTCCTCGTGGGCGGCCGTCTCGAACTGTGCGCTCTGATAGGAGGCGACCGTGACCCCACCGAGGACGGCCGTCGAGAGCAGGATGGCGACGCCCAGCACCCCGATCCGGCGGACGGTCGTCGCGCGCGCCTCGTCGAGGCGCCAGAACGACTCCGGCCGGTACCCCTTGAACCACAGCGTCGCGATCGCGGCGAAGTTGATCGCGGCGAAGTTGACGACGACCAGCAGGGCCGCGCCGGCGACGGTCCCCGGTCGTCCCCACGCGATCCCGATGCCGACGACGGCCGTCGGCGGCACCAGCGCCGCCGCGATCATGACGCCGACGAGCGCCGAGGAGACGCCCGAGGCCAGCGACAGCGCGCCCGCGACGCCCGACCCGAGCGCGATCGGCAGCGAGAGCACGTCCGGCGCGAGCCGCTCGCGCACCTCCGCGATCGAGAACACCTCCTCGACGCCGAACGGGACGACCCGCCCGTACCTGAGCAGCGCCGCGAACACCGCCGCGCTCGCCACCGCGAGCACCGCCCCGATCGCCTGCAGTTTCACGCCCCGAGCGAACAGGTCGTCGTCGTCGAGCACGGTGCCGACGCTGGCGGCCATCGCCGGGCCGATCAGCGGCGCGATCACCATCGAGCCGACGACGACCGCGGCCGAGTCGAGCAGTAGCCCCGCGGTCGCGACGACGGCGCTGATCACCGTCATCGTCACGAACGCGCCGAGGCGCGGCGACATCTCCGTCGCCCGGGCCTCCAACTCCTCGCGCGCGATCCGGTTGCCGTTCCCATCCTCGTCCTCCGCGTACCGCTCCTCTAACTCCTCGAACCGCTTCGAAACGACGGTCTCAGCGTCCAGAACGACCGTGTACGCGTCGCGTTCGAGTCCGGCCTCCCGCAGCTTCGACAGCACCGGCTCGACGGCCTCCGTGGGGAGGGGAAACGAGACGACGGCGGTGTACTCGCGACCGCTGGTCTCGTCGGAGAGGACGTAGTCGATCCCCTCCTCGTCGAGCGTCGAGAGGACGGTCTCCCGCTTGCCCGCCGGCACCATCACCTGAACGAGTCGCACGGCGGCACCTCACGGAGGGGACAGTTATAGCCGACGGGAAGGGGACGCTCGGGATCGGCGCCCCGGCGCCGATCACTCTGGATGCAACCGACGCAACACCGGGATCGACTCCAGTTTCTCGTCGGGAAGGGCGCCCCAATCGACGCCGTCGGGTCGCGCGGGCGGGTCGCCGCCGCGGGCGTCCACCGTCCGGATCGTTCGACCGGGGGTGCAGATCAGGTCTAGCGGCACGTCGTGGGCGTCGAGGTCGACGGCCTCGTCGACGACCTGCATTCCGTGGACGGTCGTCGCCACCGCGGTCGCGTCGTCGACGGCGCCCAACTCCGCCAGCACGGCGAACTCCAGGTCCGCGAACCCCTCGCCCTTCCCGACGCGACCGCCGGCCTCTGTGACCGCGACGCTCCCGGAGACGATCAGGTCGACGTGGGGCACCTCGTCGGGCCCGACGGGGACGCCGTGCGTCGAGGCGCCGGAGACGGTGGTCGCGTCGTCGATGTCCGGCACCTCCCCGGGTGCCAGGCGGAGGAACGGCTGTTCCTCGCGCAGCCGGGGAGCGGCCACGTAGACGGTCTTGCCCGCGCGGAGCGCAGCGCGGCGGACCGGGAGCTGCGGCGCGTCGGGGTTCGCCTTCAGCGTCTCCGCCGCCTCCCACTCCGGCGTGTTCGTCAGCCGCTCGCACGCCGCGTCGGCGTCCGCGAAGTTCGGGATCCGGCCGTGCGGCGGGAACGGAAAGCGCGCCTCGCCGGACGCCTCCAGCGCGTCCCAGACGCGCTCGCGGAGGGGCTGTTTGTTCACGTTCGGGGCGTGGACCCGACGGTGTTTCAGCGTCATCCACGTCATCGAGCCGTCGTGGGCGGCCTTCGGGGCGGGCGGTGCGAGCCACCCGACGCCGGCTATAGAGGGGTCCATATCGGTCCTAGCAGCGCTTTTATTCCACATCGTGAGTATCCCCGTTCATGGTCCTCGGAGGTCCGCTGGTGCGCCCCGACGAGTCGTTCGATCGCGATCCCGGGTCGTACTCCGTCGAGCGCGCGCTCGGTCTGGTCGCCGCGCTCGCCCTCCTCTCGGCGCTGTCGGTCGTCGTCATCGGCGCCGGGGTCGCCCACGCGATCCCGGACGAGGCGACGGTGGAGAACCCCGAACGTCCCCCGGCGTCAGCCTGCGACGACGAGTCCACGGTGAACCTGACCGTCGACGGGGAGCCCGTCACGTTCGCCACGCCGGAGACCTGCGACGAACCGGCGCGAGTCCCGACCGATCGGCTCGTCTGGCGTGCCGTCGGCGGCGAACTCCCGGGGCAGTTCTTCGCCCCGATGCTCGGGTGGCTCCTCGTCGGCGGGGTCTTTCACGCTGTCACCCGCTCGGACGGCGAGTCGCCGGCCGGCCCGATGACGGTCGCAGCGTGGGGGCGCGTCTCGCGCGTGCTCGGGACGCTCCTGCTCGCGCTCGTCCTCGCCTGGACCGCGGCCGGCTCCGGGGTCGCCCCCGGGACGCCGACCGCCGAGGCGACGATACGGACGATCGGGTGGGCGTTCGAGGCGAGCGTCCCGCTCGCGATCGGCGTTCGGACCGCCGCGATCGGTTGGGGCGCGTGGATCGAGTACCACGGCCTGCGGCGCGTCCGCGACCTCCCACCTCGCCGCGCGTTGTTGGTCGTCGGGCTCGTCGCCGGCGTCTCCCTCGTCGTGTCCCTCTGGGCGCTTCTCTCGGTCGGGTGACGGTCTTCGGACCGACGGCGTTCGTGCCTGCGGACCCGCGCTGCTTATCCGCCGCGGCGGCCCACCCACGCACATGACCTTTGAGGGGCGGCCGAACCGGGACGCCGAGGTGGTGCTCGTCGGCCGGTCGAACGTCGGTAAGTCGACGCTGATGCGCGAGCTGACCGGCCACGATGTGTCCACGGGCAAGAAGCCGGGCGTCACTCGCAGGCCGAACCACTTCGACTGGGCGCCTCAGTCGTTCATGTTCACCGACCTGCCGGGCTTCGGGTTCATGACCGGCGTCGAGGAGGAGAAACGCGAGGCGATCAAGACGGACGTGGTCCGCTACGTCGAAGAGAACGCTGACTCGATCGTCGCGGGCGTGCTCGTCGTCGACGGGAAGGCCGTGATCGACATCATCGACCGCCACAGCGACGCGGACGAGATCCCCCACGACGTGGAGCTGTTCGGGTTCCTGCAGGACGTGGACGTGGCGCCGGTGGTCGCGGTGAACAAGATGGACAAGGTGGACGACCGCGACGAGCGCCTGGACGAGCTGTGCGACCGGCTGGGGCTGTACCCGCCGTGGCAGCAGTGGTCGGGCGAGGGCGGAACGATCGCGCCGATCACCGCCAAGAAGGGGTCCATCGAGCCGCTGAAGGAAGCGCTTCGGGGACACTTCCGCGAGGCCAAGCGCGACGACCTGCTGCAGTTCGTAAAATAACCCGATCGGTCCCCGCCCACCGATCCCGATCGAGTACGAGCGTTTATGCCGCAGAACGCCACACTCTCGTACAGCAATGGCGAGCGCGGACGCGAACACCGATCACGACGACGCGGCGTTCCCGGTCCCCGAACTCCGCGAGCGCGCCGAGGCGTGTGCCGACCGGCTGCGCGAGGCCGGCGAGTTCCTCCTGTGCTCGCACATCGACGCCGACGGACTCACCAGCGCCGCGGTCGCGACGGCGGCGTTCGAGCGCGCGGGCTTCGACTTCGAGACGGCGTTCTTCAAGCAGCTCGACGCCGACGCGGTCGCCTCCATCGCCGCGACCGACTACGACGT
Source organism: Halobaculum gomorrense (assembly GCF_900129775.1). Classification (GTDB taxonomy): domain Archaea; phylum Halobacteriota; class Halobacteria; order Halobacteriales; family Haloferacaceae; genus Halobaculum; species Halobaculum gomorrense. The sequence continues at coordinate 56,731 of NZ_FQWV01000004.1, forward strand.
GGTCTGCTTCACCGACTTCGGCAGCGGCCAACTCGACGTGATCGCCCCCCACGAGGAGGCCGGCGAGTTCGTCCCTGTCATCGCCGACCACCACCAGCCCGCCGAGGTGGAAACGAGGTACCACCTGAACCCCCTTCTCGAAGGGCTCGACGGGGCGAGCGAACTCTCCGGGGCGGGCGCCTCGTACCTGCTCTCGCGCGCGCTCGGCGACGCGACGACGACGGACAACCGCGATCTGGCCGCGCTTGCGGTCGTGGGCGCGGTCGGCGACATGCAAGACGGCGACGGCGGCCTCTCGGGCGCCAACGAGGGCCTCGTCTCCGACGCGGTCGACGCCGGCGCGCTGGAGGAAGTGACCGACCTCGCGCTGTACGGTCGCCAGACCCGCCCGCTGCCCAAACTCCTGGAGTACGCCAGCGAGGCGCGCATCCCGGGCATCTCGAACGACCAGGCCGGCGCGATCGAGTTCCTCTCGGAGCTCGACGTGCCGATGAAGGACGCCGACGGCGAGTGGCGCCGCTGGGTCGACCTCGACGCCGACGAGCGGCGGACGGTCGCCAGCGCGCTCATCCGCCGCGCCGTCTCCTCGGGCGTCCCGAGCGAGCGCGTCGACTCGCTCGTCGGCACCACCTACGTCCTCGCCGACGAGGAACCGGGCACGGAGCTGCGCGACGTGAGCGAGTTCTCCACGCTGCTCAACGCGACGGCGCGCTACGAGCGCGCCGACGTGGGGCTCGCGGTCTGCCTCGGCGACCGCGACGAGGCGCTCGATCGCGCCCGGACCTTGCTGCGAACCCACCGCCGAAACCTCTCGGAGGGACTCCAGTGGGTGACGAACGAGGGGGTCGAGCGCGAAGACAACGTCCAGTGGTTCGACGCCGGCACCCGGATCCGAGAGACGATCGTCGGCATCGTCGCGGGGATGGCCGTCGGCGCCGACGGCGTCTCCGCCCGCAAGCCGATCGTCGCCTTCGCCGACAAGGGCGACGGGGAGACGAAGGTCTCGGCCAGGGGGAGCGGCTTCCTCGTCCGCGAGGGGCTCGACCTCTCGGCGGTGATGCGCGAGGCCAGCCGCGCGGTCGGGGGCGACGGCGGCGGCCACGATGTTGCCGCCGGGGCGACGATCCCCGCCGAGGAACGCGACGCGTTTCTCGCGGCGGTCGACGAACTCGTCGGCGAACAACTGGGCGAAGAGTAGCGACCCCGAGGCGCAGCGGCTACGGAGGGCAGTCAGGTGGACTCGGAGGCGGACGACTTCCCGAGATCGCGGAACAGCATCCGGTAGTCGTCCGGCGAAAACGCGCTCGCGAGGTCGTCCATCTCCGACTGGAGCGATTCGATATGGGAGAGTAACTCCTCGTACTCCGGAGACGACCGGATGTCAGACCGGGTGCGCTCGGACTCGAGGACGGCGCGTTTCGTGACGAGCGACGCCGTTTGCTGGAGCGTGTCGTCGTACTGTGCGCGCGTTCCCAGCCGCTCGACAGCGGACTGGATGTCGTCACGGGTGGCCGGCTTCACGAGATACAGGTCGAACCCCATCTCGACGATGTCGACGTCGGGCTCGACGGCGGTCACCATCGCCACCCGACAGTCGAGGCCGCGCTCGCGGATCTCCGCGAGGACCTCCGACCCGGAGGTGTCCGACAGCCGACGATCGAGCAGCACGGCATCAGTAGTCGAATCAACGAGTTCGAGCGCTTCTGTGCCCGTGTTTGCCACCGTGACGTCGTGGGTACCCGCGAGATAGCCGCGGTACAGATCGGCTACCTCGGGTTCGTCCTCGACGATGAGCACGCGCCGTGTCACCGCGACCGAACCCCCACATGCTCGACCCCGCCGTCAGTCATGTTCGTCAACCAGACGTGTTTCTGCTTAAAGCTATCGCACACGATCCGGCCGCGTGAAGATATTAACGCAGAATATGATGGGGTTGTGTCGTGTAGTACGCTCGCACGATCGGGGGTCACTCGGGCCGGTGGTTGAGGGGACGGACGCACGGCGGAACCGTTTTGATTAGTGGGGACGGCGAATACGCATATGGTAGCCACTGTCCCGACCGGAATCGACGGCCTCGACTCCATCCTCAACGGCGGCCTCGTCGAGAACGCGACGGTGCTCGTGAGCGGAAACCCCGGGACGGGAAAGTCCCTCTTCGGGATCCAGTACCTCTACGACGGCGTCATCGACCACGACGAGCACGGAATCTACATCTCCTTCGAGGAGAACGAAGAGGACATCCGCCAGGCGGCCGAGTCGATCGGCTTCGACCGCTGGGGCGACCTCGTCGACGACGGCTCGATCAAGGTGTACGACAAACAGCACATGCTGCGCGAGGGGGACTTCTCGTCGGCGCTGGACACGCTGCTCGAGGACTTCGCGAACGCCTCCTACGATCGGCTGGTGCTCGACTCGCTGACGATGTTCTCGCTGTTCTTCGAGGATGAGAAAGAAAAGCGGACGTACCTCCTCAAGTTCTCGGACATCCTCAAGCAGAACGGCTTGACCTCGCTGCTCATCAACGAGCAGGGGGCGGTGTTCCCCGAGACGGAGATCGGCCTCGAGAACTTCCTCACCGACGGCAACATCTACTTCATCCAGACGCCGACCGACTCGGGAGTCAATCGCTACGTCTGGGTGGCGAAGATGCGGAAACAGGACATCGACACCGACATCTTCCCGATGGAGATCGACGACGGCGGGATCAAGGTGTACGAGCGCGCGGGCGGCTTCTCGATGATGGGCCGTGACGGCCCTGACGCCGGGTTCTGAGCGCGAAACCGCCGTGTTCGACCCCGGCGAGGCCGCCCGCGATCGCGGTTCGGCTTCCGATCAGCCGTCGGTCATCGTCCGCCACACGTCGTCGAGCTTGTTCTTGACCTCCGAGCGCTCCTCCAACTCGACGGTCAACCCGTCGCGGAACGTCACGTTCACGCCGTCGACGCAGCGCCGGTACACCTTTATTCGCCGGTGTTCGTCGGAGAGTGGCCGATCGTGCAGTTCCAACAGCTCGGTGTTCTCCAACTCGTTGATGCGGCGATAACAGGTGGCGATCGGCACGTCCAACTGGTCCGACAGCTCCTGTGCCGACTTCGGCTCGCCCGCCGCGTCGAGGATTTCGGGGTTGTACTTGTTCCCCAGCACCTCGATGATATCCTCGTCGTCCGCGGACATGACTCTCAATACTGAGAGAGACTGCAATAAGCGTACCGCCTCTACCCCCGTCTCTCCGCCCGAATTGCCGGCCAACCGATCCTCGATATCGGTCTCGATAGCTCCCAATACGGATATCTGAAGTGATAATTGACGCCGTAGATTTAATAATTGAATCCGATTCGTCCTTGCCACAGCCCGGCCCGCGGTAGGGACGGGACCGAGAGAACCACAATGTTCGAATTCATCACGGACGAGGAAGAGCGCGGGCAGGTTGGTATCGGGACGCTCATCGTGTTCATCGCGATGGTGCTGGTGGCGGCGATCGCCGCGGGTGTCCTGATCAACACCGCGGGCTTCCTCCAGAGCAAGTCGCAGGAAACGGGTCAACAGTCGGCAAAGCAGGTCAGTAACCGCCTCCAGGAGGTCGTCACGGTCGGGACGGTGGACACCGGAACCAGTACCATCAAGAAGGTGAACGTGACGGTGACGCAGGCGCCCGGTGCCGGCGAGATCGACCTCTCGAACGCGACGATCAACTGGATCGGTCCGGACGGCACGGAGACGCTGACCCACTCCAGTGCGAACGAGGGGGGCTGGGTGTTCAACACCTACGCGGTGAAGAACACCGACTCGTCCAAGACCGTGCTCAACGACGCCGACGACCGCTTCAACGTCGAGTTCGACCTGACGGCGTCGAACGCGCCGGCCAAGCTCACCGAGGGCTCGGAGGTCACGATCAAGATCAACACGATGTCGGGCGCGACGACGACCATCCGCTTCACGGTGCCCGAGTCGCTGGGGCAGAAGCAGGCAGTCGAACTGTAATCATGTTCGAGTTCGTCACGGACGAGGAAGAGCGCGGGCAGGTCGGTATCGGGACGCTCATCGTGTTCATCGCGATGGTGCTGGTGGCGGCGATCGCCGCGGGCGTCCTGATCAACACCGCGGGCTTCCTCCAGAGCAAGTCGCAGGAAACGGGCCAACAGTCGACCAAGCAGGTCAGTAATCGCCTGCAGGAGGTCGTCACGACCGGGACGGTCGACCAGTCGAACAGCACGATCACCGCGGTGAACGTGACGGTGACGCAGGCGCCCGGCGCCGGCGAGATCGACCTGGAGAACGCGACGATCACCTGGATCGGCCCGGACGGGACGTTCATCATCAATCACGAGAACGCTTCCACCCAGGTCGACGACGAGTTCACCACGTCGGTCGTGAAGAACGCCGAGGGCTCGCCCACGGTGCTCAACGACCCGGACGACCGCTTCAGCATCAACTTCGACCTCTCGGCGGGGAGCGAGGATCCGAGCCTCCTCACCGAGGGCGACGAAGTGACGATCAAGATCAACACGATGGCCGGCGCGACCACGACGATCCGCTTCACCGTGCCCGAGTCACTCGGGCAGACGCAGGGCGTCGAGCTGTAAGCCGGCCGCGCTGAACGCGACTACACTTTTTACCGCACGCGATAGAACACCGAGCCATGAGCGACGACGCGCCGCGCGGGAACCCCGGCGTCGACCCGGACGACCTCGACATCTCCAAGAGCGAGTACGTCCGCGAACTGGGCGACGACCGGTACGTCGTCTCGCCCGGCCGCCGTCAGCCGCAGCAGCCCCGCAAGGGGGACCGAGCGGACGAGCCGTCATCCGGCGCCGATGCCGACGCTGACGGCGCCGCCGCGGACGTGTCGACCTCCCCCGACGCCGCGTCGACTGCCGATGCTGTCCGCGAGGGGCTCGACCCCGAAGCTGGTCCCGGTGCGGCCGATGCGACGCCGGCGTCGATGTCGTCGTCGGGATCGTCGCCGCCCGCCGAGCGGTCGGACAGTCCGACTGGCGGTCCGCGGGACCCTGTCGACGGCCGCGCGGGCGGACCCGCTGGCTCGGCCGCCGAACCCACTGGCTCGGCCGCCTCTCCCGACGCCTCGGCAGACTCGACGAGCGAACCCGCGAGCGGATCCGCTGGAGCCTCCGGAGCCGCCGACGGACTCCCGGGTGACCCGACCGCAGCGGAGCGACGGACGGACGCCGGTCGGTCCGCTTCACCCGACACCTCGGGGTCGCCGGATCGGCCGACCTCCCACGCCCGCCGGGGCGCGCCTCGGGAGAGATCGACCGCCTCGCCAGCCGATCTCGACGCCGGCGCCGTCGGAGAGTGGCTCGCCGCCTCGCTCGCGGACACCGAGTTCGCCTACGGATTCGACGCGACGCTGTCGCTCGACGGCCGGACGGCGCGCCACCGGATGGCCTCCGACGACGTGGGCGAGACGTTCGAGACGCTCGTCACCTGGTTCGCGGACGCCGCCGGCGGCGACACGGCTCCGGAGGACGCGCTCGGTATCCTTCTGGCCGGAATGGACACCGCGCCGCGGCTCCCGCCCGACGCCGTCCGGTCGGCGCTGGCGGGGCTGGGCGTCTCCCGCGACGACTCCGTCGATGACGTGTTGGCGGCGCTCGACGAGGTCGGCGGACTCCGACTGGAGTGAGCGGTCCGGCCGACCGCGGCTCGAGCATCCATCCGCCGCAGTTTTCACTGCTGATAGGCACGGGAATGCGTTTATTATCGCCGCCGAGGCGATATCGCCTATATGCCGACCAGCGTGCTGATCGCGGACGACTCGGAGTTCATGCGGAACCTCCTGCGGGAGATCCTCGAGGGCGAGTTCGAGATCATCGGCGAGGCCGAGAACGGCGTGGAGGCGGTCGACCTCTACGGCGAACACGCCCCCGACATCGTGATGATGGACATCGTCATGCCGATCCGCAACGGGATCGAGGCGACCACCGAGATCACGGAGGAGCACCCCGACGCGAGCGTCATCATGTGCACCAGCGTCGGGCAGGAGGAGAAGATGAAGGCCGCGATCAAGGCGGGCGCCGAGGGGTACATCACGAAACCGTTCCAGAAGCCGAACGTGCTCGAAGCTATCAACGACGTCGTCCCCGCGTAGGGATGTACGTCGACATCCAGTCGCTGGGGGAGTTCTCCGATCTCGCGAGTCAGGGAGCGGATCGGGCGGCCGACGCGCTCGGGCAGCTCGCCGGCGCGAACGTCTACGTCGACGTGACCGACGTGACGCTGATGGCCGCCGGCGACCTCCGGGAAGCGTTCGCCGGACGGGAGTTCGTGGGCGTCGAGATCGGACTACGCGGGGGGATCGCCGGGCAGACCGTGATGGCGTTCGAGCTGGAGGCCGCCGAGAGTCTGGTCGAACGATTACTGCCCGGCGGTGGCGACGGAGAACTCGTTCGAAGCGGCGTCACCGAGGCGGGTAACATCATGACCTCGGGATTCATCGACGGCTGGGCCGACCACCTCGGCGTCGCAATCGACATGACGCCGCCGGCGTACGTCCGCGCGTCGGGGACGGACATCCTCCCCGACGGCACCTTCGACGACGACCGACAGGGCGTGTTCATGTTCGAGTCGCAGGTCTCCTCGATGGACGAGGACCTCGAGTTCACGATCTACATGCTTCCCGAGTACGCCGGCTTCACGGAGATGCTCGGCCACGACGGCCCCGTCGGCGATACCGGCGACGCGGTCCCGGTGAACAAGCTGCCGACGTTCAACCGGATGACCGAGCAGGGTGCCGCCGCCGCCGCCGACAACATCACCATGATGACCGGTACGGAGACGGACGTGGATGTCTCGCGGCTCCGGTTCGTGCCGGTACAGGACGTGCCCGCCGAACTGGGCACCGAGACCGTCGCGGGGACGGTGTTCGAACTGCACGGCGACCCGAGCGGCTACCTCGCCATCCTCTTCGACGAGGCGTCCGCCGAGGAGGTCGCCGGCGGGATGATCCCCACGGAGACCGAGCCGGGGATCGGCGACATGGAGAAGGGCGCGCTGCGGGAACTCGGCAACATCATGACATCGGGGTTCATCGACGGCTGGGCGAACGTGCTCGACACGAGCATCGAGCACACCCCGCCGCAGTTCGTCCACGACATGGGCTCGGCGGTGATGAGCCCGCTCGTGAGCCGGCTCGGGCAGACGCAGGACCACGCGTTCATCATCGACTCGACGGTCCGCACCCCCGACGGCAACGTCCGATGCGACATCTACGCCCTCCCCGACCAGCGCGAACTGGCCGCGGCGCTGGACCGCATCGAACCCGCGGCGACCGACGGCGGATCGCTCCGGTGAGCCGCTCGTGAGCCCAACCGACTCGTCGAACGCGGGTGCGCCGCCCGCGCAGCAGGCCCCCGACCCCGACCGGTCTGCCCCGCGGCGGAAGGTCGCGCTCTCGGACGCGGCGGTGGCGGCCGACGGCGCCGTGTTGGTCACCAGCGGGCTCGGCTCCTGTCTCGGCATCGCGCTCCACGATCCGACCGCCGGCGTCGGTGGACTGTTACACGCGATGCTCCCGGCCGCCGAGGGGCGTCCGGGCGCGCCCGAGAAGTTCGTCGTCGACGGTATCGACGCGACCGTCGCCGCGATGGCAGACGCCGGCGCCGATCCGGACGGGCTCCGCGCGAAGATCGCCGGCGCCGCCAAGATGATCGAGTTCAACGCCGGCGGCTCGGACGGCTCGGTCGGCGACCGCAACGTCGCCGCCGCGGAGGCCGCGCTGCGCGACCGCGGGATCCCCGTCGTCGACACCGACACCGGCGGCGACCGCGGGCGGTCCCTCCGGTTCGATACGGCCACGGGGTGTCTGCACGTCTCGTACGCCGGCGGCGACACGATCGTGGTATAGGGCCGATCTGCGACGCACCGATTCGGTTCGATTGCACCGGTGTGCGGTTCGCCCTCGCGCCGGCGAGCGGTCGCCGTCCGAGATCGGGGACGAGGCTCGCTGACAATCGTTATCGGAGACGATAATCCGCGGGATGGGTTTAAGTTTCGTTCGGAGGTGTTCAGGTGTAATGGGTCTCCTCACCGCGCTACCGGGAGCAGGGGTCGGCGGGATCCCAGGGGCCGACGCGACACTCCTCGTCTCGTTCGGACTCCTGGGAGCCAGCCTGCTCGATCGCTTCCGCGACGGCGACGACGGGCCCGGGGACGTCGACGACGGCGACGGCGACGATCTGCTCGGCGGCGACGACGGCGCCTTCGGCGGCGATGGCGGCGACGGCGGCGACGACGACCTCGGCGACCTCGGCGGCATGGACGACTGGGACGACGACGACCCCTTCGGCGGAGAGGAGGGCGGCGGCGACGACGGCGTCGCCGAGCTCGAAAAGCGGGTCGACGACCTGGAGAACGAAGTCGCGAGCCTCTCATCGACCGTCAACACGGTCCGATCGGAGAACGAGGAGATCTCCGGCAAGGTCGAGGACATGGGGGAAGACGTCCGCAGCCTCCTCGACATCTACGAGATGGTGACGCGGGGGATCAACCCCTTCGTCGACGACGTGCAGGGGGGCGGCGACTTCGGCGGCGAGGGGGGCTTCGGGCTGTTCGACGACGCCGGCGACGAGCAAGAAGAAAGCGAGGACGACCTCGACGAGGACCTCGCCAGCGCCGACGCCGAGGGGTTCTTCGACGAGGACCTCGCCGACGACGGGATGGACGACCTCGGCGAGATGGACGAGGGCGACGACCTCGACGACGACTTCGGCGACATGGAGGAGATGGACGAGGAGGACGGCTTCGACGACGACCTCGACGGCTTCGGGGACGACGACGCGGATGACACCGATTCAGATACCATGGCGACCGACAACGGCGGCGGAAAGAGTTTCAGCGAACTGAAAGACGAGTACGAGTCGGGCGACGCCGACTGGGACGAGGGTGAGGGGGAGCCGGCAGACGACGGAGCGAGCGATCCGCTCGACGCCCTCGACGCCGAGCCGAAGTCGAACGGTCACGACGAGTCCGGTGACCTCGGGATGGGGAGCGAACCCGAACCGGAGCCCGAACCGACGCCGGACTCGACGGCCGGGCCGACGGACCCGAGTCGACGCGGCGAGGGGGTCGACGAGAACGGCGGCTTCGAGTTCGTCGAGGAGGACGACCTCTCCGACGAGCCGTCGAAGCCGTATCTCACGAGCCTGCCGGGCGACTACGTGGGCGACCTGATGGTGATGGAGTGGCTGGAGTTCCTCGTCGAAGAGTCCACCACGACGGACGCGGTGCGGGCGATCAACTACTACGAGCGCGTCGAGTGGATCGACGAGGGAGTCGCGGACCAGCTCAAGGGGTTCCTCTCGGGCTTCGGCGACATCGACCGGAACCTGATGGACCGCCCCGGCACCGACCACCTCGAGTTGGACCACCATACGCGCTCGCTCAAGTACATCATGCAGTTGACCGACGCCACGGCCGAATCGGTCGTCATCGACCGGTGGCCGCAGCTCTCGGGGGGCATGCATGGGCTTCAGCGTTAGCGCCTCCGCAGGGGTCGTCTTCCTCGGCGTGTTCCTCGCGATCGGCATCGTCTATCCCGCCGCGGCCAACGGCTTCGAGCGGGTGAGCGACGCGCGCCACGACGCCGCCGACCGCGCGCTCGCGCAGGCGAACACCGGAGTCACCGTGACGAACGCGACGTACAACGACTCGACGGACACCCTCATCGTGAACGCCACCAACGACGGCACCACGGCCGTCGACGTGAGCGATGCGGGCCTGTTCGCCGACAACAACCTGACGGCGCCGTCGGTCACCGTCGCTGGCGACGGCGGGACCGACGTGTGGCTCCCCGGCGAGACCGCCCACTTCGAGGTGTCGCTGTCGACGGCGCCCGACCGGGTCCAGGTCGTCGTCGACCACGGGGTCCGCGACGCGAGCGCGGTGGAGGTGATCTGAGTGGCGGGCGGGAGCGCCGCCGAACTGATCCTGTTCATCGCGGCCATCGTCATCGCGGCGTCGGTCGCGGGGACGCTCACCAGCGAGGTCGACCGCGTCAGCGACGCCATCTCGGCGAAGTCGCTCGACGTGTCCGCCGAGATCCGCGCCGACGCGGAGATCGTCTCTGATCCGGGCGCGCCCGTGTACAACCGCTCAGGCGACGAGAACGTCACGATCCACGTCCGCAACACGGGTGTATCGGATCTCCCAGCGGAGTCCGGGACGTTCGACGTCCTCCTCGACGGCGAGTACCAGACCGACCTCACCGTCTCGGTCGTCGACGGCGGCGACACCTGGCACCGCGGCGACGTGGTCAAACTGGAGTTCGCCGCCCCCGACCTCCCCGCCGGCGACCACCGGCTGAAGCTGGTCGTCCGCGGGGACGAGGAAGTGTTCCGATTCAGAACCTGAGCCCCACCACACCGCACGCCCCTCACGACCACCCACCCCTCACAAGTCACCCCTTACGATCCACCCCTCACAATGTCACGAGCACAACAGAACACGCTGCTGTCGATCGGCTTGCCCGAGCGCGACCAACTGAACAAGGAACTCGGCGGGGGGATCCCCCGCGGCTCCATCGTCCTCATGGAGGGGGACTACGGCGCCGGGAAGTCCGCGCTGTCCCAGCGGTTCGCGTACGGCCTCGTCGACGAGGGCGCGTCCGTCACGCTGCTGTCGACCGAGTTGACCGTCTCCGGGTTCATCGACCAGATGTACTCGCTGGGGTACGACGTGACCAAGCCCCTGCTCAACGAGGAGCTCCTCTTTCTCGCGGCGGACTTCGACTCCGGTGGGAACTTCTCCGACACCGACGCCGAGCGCAAGGAGCTGCTCAAGCTCCTGATGGAGGCGGAGACGATGTGGAACTCCGACGTGATCATCCTCGACACGTTCGACTCCATCCTCCGCAACGACCCCACCTTTGAGGCGCTCGTCCGCAACAACGACGAGCGGCAGGCCGCCCTCGAGATCATCTCCTTCTTCCGCGACATGATCTCCAGCGGCAAGGTGATCGTGCTCACCGTCGACCCCTCCGCGGTCGGCGACGACGCGATCGGTCCCTTCCGCTCCATCGCCGACGTGTTCTTCGAACTGCAGATGGTCGAGGTCGGCTCCGACGTGCGCCGGAACATCGCGGTGAAGCGCTTCGCCGGGATGGGGAGCCAGGTCGGCGACTCGATCGGCTTCTCGGTGCGCTCGGGAACCGGGATCGTCATCGAGTCACGCAGCGTCGCCTGAGGGAGCGCTGTCCGGATGGCTGCTGCCTGACCGGTCGTCGTGCGAGCGGCTGTCGCCCGAGTGGCCGTCGCCGCCAGCGGACGAGTTCTTGGGCGTTTGCATACACCGCGCGGTGTTATCGGTGGTGATAGCTCGCGGGTAGGGTTTAAGCCTCGTTCGCGGGTGTGTCGTCGTAATGAGCTTCACCCTCGTCGGGAGCCGGGGGCGCGGTGCCGTCACGTCCGACGACGGACGCCGGCCGTCGCCGGCACGGAGGTGTATTCGATGACAGACCAAGGACAGGCGAATCCCTCGAGCGAGCTGAAGCAGCTGGCCATGAAGCGGCCGCACCTGCGCGAGCACCTACAGAAGTTCAAACAGATCACCGGCGAGTTCCCGATGTTCGTCGACGAGATCGAGGGGGAGCACGAGGCCCGCCGCCCGAACGTGCTGTACCCCGTCGGCGGTCCCATCTTCTGTCACGTGTACGGTGACTTCGGGCAGGACACGAAGTACTACACCGTCGAACCGACGCTGTCGGGCGCCGAGGAAGACGTGCTCGACACGGTGAAATCGAAGCTGCTGCGCCAGAGCGGCCACAAGCCCGCGCCGGAAGGCGAGTCGGGATACGACGACCTGATCGAGGAGCTGTTGGAGGAGGTCACCGCCGTCACCGAAGAGCAGGGACAGCGAAACGTCCTCTCGTCGATCAAGAACTTCGGGCGCGTGGAGGTGTCGAAGCAGACGTACGACAACATCCGCTACCGGCTCAACCGCGACATCGTCGGCTTCGGCCCGCTGGAGCCGGTCATGCGCGACCCGGAGAATGAGGACATCCACGTCATCGGCCCGAAGGAGTGCCACGTCGACCACGGCGTCTTCGGCATGCTGGAGACGACCGTCGACTTCGGGACGCCGACGGAGTTCGACAACTGGCTGCGCAACATGGGCGAGCGGATGGGCGACCCCGTCTCCGACTCCAACCCGATCATCGACTCGACGCTGCCGGACGGCTCGCGTATCAACATCATCTACTCCGATGACGTGTCGATCAAGGGCTCCTCGCTCACGATCCGTCAGGGCGAGGAGACGCCCCTCTCGATCAACCAGATCACGAAGTGGGGGACGCTCAGCCCCGAACTGGCGGCGTATCTCTGGCTGTGCCTGGAGAACGAGCAGACCGTCTTCGTCGTCGGCGAGACGGCGTCCGGGAAGACGACGACGCTCAACGCTATCCTCTCGTACATCCCGCGGGACTCGAAGATCTACACCGCGGAGGACACCGCGGAGGTCGTCCCCCCGCACAGCACGTGGCAGCAGCTCCTGACCCGCGAGGGCGACGGTGGCGACTCCAACGACGTGGACATGTTCGATCTCGTCGCGGCGGCGCTGCGCTCGCGCCCCGACTACATCATTGTGGGGGAGGTTCGTGGCGCCGAGGGCCGCATGGCCTTCCAGGCGGCCCAGACCGGGCACCCGGTGATGCTGACGTTCCACGCCTCCGACATCGTCTCCATGATCCAGCGGTTCACCTCCGAGCCGATCAACGTCCCGGAGACGTTCATGGACGTGGCCGACGTGGCGCTGTTCCAGAACCGTGTCAAGCAGGGCGATAAGGTCCTGCGTCGGGTCACCTCCGTCCAGGAGATCGAGGGGTACTCCAAGGAGATGGACGGCGTCGTCACCCGACAGGTGTTCGACTGGGACCCCGTCGAAGACGAGATCGTCTTTCGCGGGCGCAACAACTCTTACGTGCTCGAAGAGCAGATCGCGACGCTGCTGGGCTACGCCGACACCCGCGACATCTACGACGACCTGAGCTTCCGCGCGGAGCTCATCGAGCGGATGATCCAGGAGGGTATCCTCGGCTATCACGAGGTGAACGAGGCGATCACCTCCTTCCAGCGCGACGGCGTCGACGGGCTTCCATTCGACATGCACCGCACGACCTGACCCGCCTCCATGAGTGCGAACAGCGCGTCCGCGTCCGACTTCTTCCCCGACTCCGCAGCGGAGCTTGCCGCCGATCTGGTGGCGTCGTACGACGCGCTGGACATGTCCAAGCGGACGTACGTCGGCTACATCCTCGGGCCGTCGACGGCGTTCTTCTTGCTCACGATTGTCGGCGCGTTCCTGCTGCCGCTGCCGCTGACGGTCCGTCTTCCGATCCCGGCGCTCGGGATTCTGGTGTTTGTCGCGGCCGTCTTCTACCCGAAACTGTACCTCAACGGCCGGCAGGTCGCCATCGAGAACCAACTCCACCTGGTGATGACGCACATGACCGTCTTGTCGACGACGAACATCGACCGCATGGAAGTGTTCCGGACGCTCGCGGTCGAGGAGGAGTACGGCGCCGCCGCCGACGAGCTCGGCCGGGTCGTCCACCTCGTCGACACGTGGAACCAGTCGCTCGACGACGCGCTGCGTCGACGAGCGAAGGAGGTTCCGTCCGACGTGTTCTCGGACTTCTTCGACCGGCTCGGCTACACCATCGGCGCCGGCCAGACGCTCGACGACTTCCTGCTGTCCGAGCAGGACGCGGTCATCCAGAACTACATCACGGTGTACGAGGGGGCGCTGGCGAACCTGGAGGTCATGAAGGACCTCTACATGTCGATGATCCTCTCGATGACGTTCGCGCTCGTGTTCGCCATCGTGCTCCCGATCCTCACCGGCGACAACCCGACGCTCACCGTCTCGGCAGTCATCGTCCTGTTCATGCTGGTCCAGTTGGGCTTCTACGTCGTCATCCGGGCGATGGCCCCCCACGACCCCGTCTGGTTCCACTCCGAGGAGGGGGCGCCCTCGGACTTCCGGCTGTGGGGCAGTTTCGCCGTCGGCGTCGCCGGCACTACCGGGCTCGTGATATTCGTCGGCGCCGGGCTCTTCGGGGTCGGCCCGGGGCTGCGCGGCCTGCTCTTTTTCCTGGAGGACATTCCGCTCGCGATGTACATCTGCGTCCCCATCTCACCGATGGCCATCACCGGGGTGATGCTCCGGTTCGAGGAGCGCAACATTGAGGAGCGCGACAAGGAGTTCCCCTCGTTCGTCCGCGCGCTCGGCGCCGCGGAGTCCGCGAAGCAGTCGACGACCGGCGACGTGCTGGCGACGCTCCATAAGAAGGACTTCGGCGCGCTCACCCCCGCAATCGTCCGGCTGTACCGGCGGCTCAACATCAGGATCAGCTCCGAGCAGGCGTGGTACACCTTCGCGACCGACACGCGGTCGTACCTCATCCAGAAGTTCTCCGACATGTACCTCGAGGGGCGCTCGATGGGCGGTCGGCCGAAGCTGCTCGGCGAGCTCATCTCCCAGAACATGAACACCGTCATGCAGCTCCGCGAGCAGCGCCGGCAAGCGACGGTGACGATGATCGGGCTGCTGTACGGGATCACCTCCGCGTCGGCGTTCGCGTTCTTCATCGGCCTCCAGGTCGTCAACATCCTCGCGGACCTGTCCCAGCAGTTCAACATCACCAACGCCGGTGGCGTCGGCAAGGTCATCTACGCCGGGGTGTACGACATCGCGCTGATCGAGTTCCTCCTCCTGCTCGTCATCCTGTTCAACGCCGTGCTCTCGTCGGTGATGATCCGCACGATCGACGGCGGCAACAAGGCGAACGCCTACCTGCACTTTGTGCTCATGACGTGGCTCGGGTCGGGCGTGGCCATCTTCACGAAGCACCTCGTCAGCGCGATCCTCACGATCTGAGTTCGGGTCGCCCGCGGACACGGTCGCACTCGACGGCCGCCCGTGGCCGCGTCCTTGCCACCCCGGCGATCGCCGTCGCTCTCGCCGCTGATACGCTACGCCAAACCGGTATCTCCCTCCGTTGCGGAGTCGTCGTTTAGCCGCGGTCGCGGAGATGCGGGAGTCGACCGCCGTCTGGTCGCGGCGAAGCCGTGGGGAGGGGCCTGGCGTTCGACGTGCAGACCCCGAATTCGAACATCCCGGTTCGGGGCGCCCGAGCGACATTCTCGGCGGTACTGTTCACACGCGGTCGATGGGGCCTGTCAGAACGCCCCACGCGGTCGCGACCGCCCGTCGAGACGCGGGGCCGCACCGCGGACGCTGCGGTGCCGCCGCTCGTCGTCCGAGCGCGTGCAAAAAACGGAGTCCGACGCCGCGACGGTCGGCCGACCGGTCGTCGGTTCGGCCGACTTCCGAACGGATGCCGCCGAACTCAGGAATCGCGCTGTGATCCCTGACCGCCGTCCGTGGCGACCGCGCCGCCGGTACCGCTGCGAGCGTCTTGGATGTTCTCGTATCCCATCTTCACCAGCGACAGCGCCAGGTAGATGAGGGTGAACGCGAGGGCGATCTGGACGACCGCCGAGAGCATCGCGAAGGCGCCCGCTTCGGCCATCCACGCGTCGTTGAGGAACTTCGCGTAGACGTTGTCGTGGAGCGCGAGCCACAGCAGGCCGAGCACCGTGATGGTCACCATGACCACCATCGGGCCGCCCGTGGAGATGAGCTGCTTCGAGTCGCTCCAGTTGGCCAGCCACACCGTCGCGGTGAGCAGCGCAAGCGCCGCGAGCAGCTGGTTCGCTCCGCCGAACAGCTGCCACAGCGTCAGCCACGACCCGCTCGTGATGAGGACGTACGCCGGAAGCGCCTGTACGACGGCGTTGCCGTAGCGGTCGGCCGCGAACGACTCGACCGACGACTCGGGCGTGCCGACGATCTCCTCCATCATGTACCGACCCAGCCGGACGGCGGTGTCGGTCGACGTGAGCAGGAAGCTCACGAGGACCAGCGCCATGAACGGCCCACCGAAGGAGGTCGGGATGCCGAAGCTCGTCAGGATGATGCCGCCGCCGGTCGCGAACGTCGGCAGCGCGAGGCCGATGCCGCCGCCGACCTCGGGCGCGACGAGCGCGACCGTGATCAGCGCGACGGTGGCGAGCAGCCCCTCGCCGAGCATCCCGCCGTAGCCGATAGCGCGCGCGTCGGTCTCTTTGTTCAGCTGCTTCGCTGTCGTCCCCGAGGAGACCAGCGAGTGGAACCCGGAGATCGTCCCGCACGCGATGGTGATGAACAGCAGCGGGAACAGCGGTGCGCCCGAGCGGCCGATGAACCCGTAGAACGGTTCGAGATTCGTGACGAGCGGCTGGCTCGGTGTCACCGCCGAGATGCCGAGCGCGCCGCCGACAGTGCCGACGATGATCGCCAGGAGCGCCCCGCCGACGCCGGAGTACAGCAGGAACGACGACAGGTAGTCACGCGGCTGCAGCAGCACCCACACCGGGAGCGCGCTCGCGAGCGCTCCGTACACGAGGATGACCGGGATCCACGCCGCCGTGTTGGCGCCGAGCGTCCCCGCGCCGGGGAGCCACGAGCCGCCGCTGCCGAGCAGAACGATCGTCTCGGCCGGCGCGCGCGAGGCCGGCTCGAACAGCGCGACCGGGAACATCGTGCCCACGTACACGCCCACGAACATCAGGGCGACGAACGCGACGGTCCCCGGAATGAACGAGAGGTTCAGCTGGTACAGGTACACCCCGAACAGCACCGCGAGTGCGATGTAGATCAGGCTCGCGGTCGCCGCCTCCGGGTACGCGTTGAACACGATCCCCACGACGAGCGCGAACACCGCGACGACGAGGATGATCGTGAGGAACGCGAACCACAACAGCATGTTCTTGCCACGCTCGCCCACGTACTCGCCGATGATGTACCCGATCGACTTCCCCTCGTGCCGGAGGCTCGCCGACAGCGAGACGAAGTCGTGCACCGAACCCATCAGCGGGTTGCCGATAGCGATCCACAATAGCGCGGGCACCCAGCCCCACACGACGCCCGCAGTGATGGGGCCCACGATGGGCGCGCCGCCAGCGATGCTCGAATAGTGATGCCCTAAGAGTACCGGCTTCTTGGCCGGAACGTACTCCTGTCCGTCTTCGTACTTGTGTGCCGGCGTCTCGCGCTCCTCGTCCAGTTCGACGAACTGAGCGAGGTACCGCGAGTATCCGAGGTAGCCCGCGCTGAACAGCACGAGTACCCCGATCACCAGCCACATTGCAGCCACCATGCTTGTTACCTCGTCACAGCCGTGTGTGGAAAGAACATAAAAACATTAACTTTCGCCGATGCGCCCACCCGCTCACGACGGGCGACCTGAGGCCCTGAACGCGCGTTCTCTATTGTTTCCCTACCTTTTTGAACTGGATTTTGTCAGCAGGTATTCGTTGAATACTTTGTGGTTCCCCCCGACCGCCTCGCCCGCGCTCGCGCGCCGCTGTCGCGACGCAGCTACCTCGACGCTTCCGACGGTGTCGCCGGCGCGTCGGCGCCGATGTCGAGTTCGTTGGCGACCTCCGTGAGGAAGTCGCCCTTCACCTCCTCGACGCGGGTTTCGATCTCGGCGACGACGGGCTGATCGAACTCTTCGCGGAGCGTCCGAAGGTGCGCGCGCTCGGTCGCGACCCGGTCCCGAAGGTAGCGCGCGCCGCGACCGTTCTCGTCGTCGTCGGGCGACGGCGTGAGGCGGTTCACCGCGAGCCCGCGGACGGGAAGACCGCGCTCGGAGAGCCCCTCGGCCGCGCGGCGCGTCTCCCGGACGGAGAGTTCGTCCGGGTTGACGACGAGGAAGAAGGCCGCGTGCTCGCGCAGCGTCTCGCCGGCGTACTCGAAGAACTCCTTGCGCTCCTGCAGCCGCGCGAGGATCGGGTCGCCGTCCATCACGCGGCGCGGCTCGTTGTTCCCGATTGCGGCCTTCTCGAACAGGTCGATCGACTTCTCGCGCTTGCGACGCAGCCGGTCGATCCACCCCTCGAGGAAGTCGGGAAGCCCGAGCAGCCGGAGGGTTCCGCCCGTCGGCGAGGTGTCGAAGACGACGCGGTCGAAGTTCTCGCTCGATCGCATCACGTCGACGAAGCGGTCGAAAAGCGCCGCCTCGTAGGCGCCGGGCGTCTGGTGAGCCATCTCGATCTGGCGGTCGATCTCGTTGACGAGCGCCGCGCTCACCTGGTCGCCGAGGGCCCGCTTCGTCTCCATGAGGTGGTGTTCGACCTCCTCGTCCGGGTCGATCTCCATCGCCCACAGCCCGTCGCGACCCTCCACCGCCTGCGGTTCGTCACCCAATCGCTGGTCGAACACGTCCGATGTCGAGTGCGCCGGGTCCGTCGAGACGACGAGCGTGTCGAGGCCGGTCGCGGCGCACTTGACCGCGTACGCCGCCGACATCGTCGTCTTGCCGACGCCGCCTTTCCCGCCGAAGAACACGAACTTCTCCATCGCTAGTTGCCTCCGGTCATCGTCAGAAGTGGTACTGCTGCCCCTTGCGTTCGAGCATCGACCCGCGGTCCCACATCCGCCGCTCCCACGCCTCGAACTCGTCGTCGAGGTACGGGAGCAGCTCGGCAGTGTAGTAGGACACCGGCGAGGGGATACCGAAGGCGTCGGGGAAGCACGCCAGCATGAACGAGTCCTCCAGGTCCTCGGCTTCTTTCTCGATCTTTTCGTACGCTGGGTGAGTCAACAGTCCGTGGTACAGCCCGGCTCCCCACTCGCGCAACGCGTCGAGGTACCGGTCGATCCGGTCCGCGAGGGCTGCCTCGCCGTCGTCCGTGCCGTCGCTCATTAGCCGCTTGTGGAACGCTGGCGTGGTTAAGGGTGTCGCGATCGCGTCCGCGGATCGCACTCCTCGATCGCCCGCGACTCACACACTCCGTTCGCGGCCGACTGCCGTCCGCGACCAACGCGCACAAGTACCACACTCCCGGATCGTACGCCGATGACACCCGGACGCGGACTCGGCGGCGGTCCCGGACCGAACGGCTCCGACGCCGTCCCGGTGACGGTCCTCTCGGGGAGCCTCGGCGCCGGTAAGACGACGCTCTTGAACCACATCCTCTCGAACGCCGGCGACCGCGATGTCGCCGTTCTCGTCAACGACGTGGGGTCGGTGAACGTCGACTACGATCTGCTCTCGTCGGAGGACCTCCCGGCGGTCGGCGTCGCCGAGCTGTCGAACGGCTGTATCTGTTGTGAGCTGCGCGACGACCTCGAACGCGCCGTCGTCCAGCTCGCCGACGGCAAGGAGTTCGACCACCTCGTCGTCGAGCCGTCGGGCATCAGCGAGCCCGGCCCGGTCGCCCGACAGTTCACCAACGGCCCCGCAGCCGCTCGCTACCGGATGGACGCGGTCGTCACGGTCCTCGACACTCCGCAGTTCCTCGACGCGTTCGCGAGCGAGGGGTCGCCGACGCGACGGGGATCGCTGGCGGACGCGGACCGCGAGGGCGACGACGCCCGCCCGCTCTCGGACCTCCTCGTCGAACAGGCGGAGGATGCCGACGTGGTCCTGCTCAACAAGGCCGACCTGTGCGACGGGGCCGAACTCGCCGAGGCCGAGGAACTGGTGGGCGCGCTCCGTCCCGGCGCGCCGGTCGTCCCGACCGAGCACTCGGCGGCGCCGCTGGATCGGATCCTCGACGTGGATCTGTACGAGCGCCGGGACGACGGGCACGACCACACGCACGGGGACGGCGGCCACGCGGTCGACGGCGACGGGCACGCCGACGGCGACGGGCACGCGGTCGACGGCGACGGGCACGCACACGGCGGTGACGACCACGACCACGCCCACCCGGACGAGGTGTACGGCGTCACCTCCTTCGTCTACCGGGAGCGGCGACCGTTCCACCCCGAGCGGCTCGCCGAGTTTCTCGCGGACCTCCCGTCGTCGGTCGTCCGATCGAAAGGGACGCTCCACGTCGCCGGCAGCGATCAGCGGTTGGACTACAGCCAGGCCGGCCCCTCGGTTCGGGTTGAGGCGGTCGGTCAGTGGGTGGCGGCCATGGACGAGGCCGACCGGGAACTGTACCGCGCGAACCGCCGCGGCGACGCCGACTGGGACGACGAGTGGGGCGACCGGCACACGGAGGTCGTCGTCATCGGCGTCGACCTCGACGAGCCCGCGGTTCGCGAACGGCTGGACGCCTGTCTGGTCTCCGAAGACGAACTCGCGGACGGGATCGACGCGAGCCTCGCGGCGTGGGTCCCGACCGCGTCCGACGGCAACGCCGACGGCGACGACACCGTCGTCTCGCTGTCGTAGCGGTCAGCAGGCGCAGCCGGTCGATCCAGGCGACCGCTCGAACTCCATGTCGTCGCCGCACTCCGGGCACGACGGCGGTCCCTCCCCAGTTACGTCGAGGTCGAGCAGGCGCTCGTCGCAGTCGTGACACCAGTACGCGCCCTCCGACTCCGCCGTCTGATCGCCGCCGCGGTTCGGCGACTCGGTCGATGCCTTCAGCGTCTCCGTGAGCGTGCCGAGTAGTCCCATGGGTGTGCCAGTTGGTACCTCGTGCATAAACTGCGACGCGGCGTCCCGAACGCGGCGCACAACCGTCGCGCCCGCGGATTCAGGCGTCCGCGGCGACGGCGTCGAGTAGCCGGCGCAGTTCGCCGCGGCGCTTCCATCCGGCGACGCGGTCGGCGAGCGGGACCGGCAGCCCGAGCGAGACGCGCGAGACGGCCCGCACCCGGCTCCCCTCGTCGGACGCCTCGAGGGTCAC
The DNA here is from genome assembly GCF_900129775.1 of Halobaculum gomorrense. Classification (GTDB taxonomy): domain Archaea; phylum Halobacteriota; class Halobacteria; order Halobacteriales; family Haloferacaceae; genus Halobaculum; species Halobaculum gomorrense. The sequence goes on from NZ_FQWV01000004.1 coordinate 77,433, forward strand.
CTCGGTGTCCATGGCGTCGAACGGCCCTTCGTCGCCGACCTGCTCGTAGCGCCAGCCGTCGGCCGTCTCGGTCACGCGGAGGTCGAACTCCAGGCCGCCGCCGGCGACGGTGACGACGGTCGCGTCGCCGTCCTCGCGCGCGGTCCGCGCACGGAAGCTGCCCTCGTACTCGACGAGCGTCGTCGGCGAGAGGCGCCGGCGGAGGGCGTCGGGCGCCGCCGCGACGAACCGCTCGGCCTCGACTTCGCGCATGCATCGGGGTGGGCGCCCCCCGCACAAAAGCCCGCGGGGAACCGGCTCCGAATCCCCGGACCGCTCGCCGGCTGCTGCGGGGCGTTCGCGTCGGTCCGCTCACCAGTCGACCAGCGGGAGCGTCAACGCCACGAGGAGGAGCCCGAAGGCGACTCCGGCGTACCACAGCCGGCGGAACCGCAACGACGCCGGTAGCTCCCCGCGGAGGTCCGGTTGAGCCGACCGAACGAGGCGGTGGTACGCGAGGGCGGCGGTGGGAACGAACGCCGCGGCCGACCCGGCGAGCGCGACCGGCACGTCGACGCCGAACAGTGCCATCAGGTAGATCGGTCCGGCCGAAAAGAGGATCATGAACGCCATCCCCGCGACGACGAGAAACGGGACCGGGTCGATGGGGTCGCCTTTGCGGTTCCGGAGGCGCATACCTCCGCTATGACCGCGAGAGCCAAGTAGGTGGTTCCCGCACGCCGACGCATGGCAAGCGACGGCGACCCCCGAGTGCTGCTCGCGATGAATCTCGTCCTCTCGTCGATCTTCGCGTCGGTCGTCGTGTGGGGGCTGTCGTACCTCGATCTCGCCGCGCTGACGCTCGAAAACGTCCTCGGGCTCGGCCTCGTTATTTTCGCGGCCACGTACCTGATCGTGTTGCGGTAGCGCGGCCGCCCGGCGGTTCCGCTCCGCTCGCTCGTGTTCGTGCGTTCGTCCGGCGGCCGCCTCGTGTCGCCGCAGGTCGACTCAGGCCGCCAGCAGGAACACCGCGGTCATCGCCGCCCCCGCGGTCGGCGGGATGGTGAGGTTGTCGTCGACCACGTAGCCGCGGATCACCGGCTTTACGCCGTCGGCGACGGTCGCGCCCAGCGCCCCCGCTGCCGCGGCGGCGACGCCGACGACCGCTCCCGCGTGGAGCACGGTGATCGGCACCGCGAGCGCGAAACAGACGAGGAACATCACCGCGAGCACGCCCACCTCCTTCGCGGCCGTCGCGTCGTTGCTTCCGAGGTACCCCGAGACGGGGTCGCCGATCGAGAGCATCAAGATCGCCGACACCGACAGCGGCGGCTCGAAGGCGACGATCGCGGGGCCGTACGGCGGCGCGAACACCAGCGCAGCGGCAGTCGCGCCCACCATGAACAGCGCGTAGCCGGCGACGCTGTCGGCCTCGTACTCCCGCGTCAGTTCGTCGTACACGCGGTCAAGCGGCCCCCACTCCACGTCGACGACGAGCCGGAGGAACTCCAGCAGGAACACGCCGGCGGTCGCGAGCAGGAGAAGCGCCTGTAGCTGCCGCCACGTGACCAGCCCGAGCAGGTAGATCGCGGGAAACCCGGTCCCGGAGGCGTGCACCGCCCGCCGCTTCAGCTCCCCCATCGGCGTCTCAGGCCGTCTCCACGCCCGTCTCGATCTCGTCGTACGCCGCCGTCAGCGCGTCGAACGCGCGGTCGTCCTCGGGGTCGAGGAGCGCGTCGAGCTCGTCGGCGACCTCGCGCACGGGCACGCGGACCTGCCGCGCGGAATCGCGCTCGCGGACGGTGACGGTGTCGGGGTCGTCGCCCTCGACGCCGTCGCGGTCGACGGTGACACAGAACGGCGTGCCGACCTCGTCCTGCCGGCGGTAGCGCCGACCGATCGAGCCGGAGTCGTCGTACTCGACGGAAAGGCCCGCCGCGCGCAGGTCGCCGGTGACCTCGTCGGCGAGGTCGAGCAGCCGGTCGTCGTTGGAGACGAGCGGGAAGACGGCGGCGTCGGTCGCGGCCATCTCCGGGTCCAAGGCGAGGTAGGTGCGCTCCTCGTCGTCGACCTCGTCGGTCCGGTAGGCGTGCTCGATCACCGTGTAGACGATGCGGTCGATACCGAACGACGGCTCGACGACGTGTGGGGTGATGTGCTCCCCGTTCTCGGTCACCGTCTCGACCGAAAAGTTCGCCACGTCGCTGTCGACGGTCATCTCGTCGCCGTCGACCTCCACCTCGACCTCGTTGGCGTCGAAGGCGTCGGGATCGCGCTCGGCGAGCGTCTGCAGGGCGTCTGCGACCGCGCCGGCGTCGCCGCCGAACTCGGGGCCGAGCGTCGCCATGTCGGGATCGACGGCCGCGCGCTCGACCGTCTTCGGCTCGTCGTACTGCTTGAACACGGTGAACGACTCGCCGGAGTGCTCGGCGTGCTTCGAGAGGTCGTAGTCCGAGCGGTACGCGAAGCCGGTGATCTCGATCCAGTCGCCGCCGTCTCGCGGCTCCTCGCCGTCGCCGCTCGATCCCGCGGCGATTCCCGCCGCGCCCACTTCTGATTCGGCGTCCCAACAGTCCGCGGCGTAATGGGCGAGTTCGCCGGGGAGGTGCTGACGGAAGCGGAACCGGTCCATGTCGACGCCGACACGCTCGTACCAGCCCTGCGCGACCCCGAGGTAGTAGCCGACCCAGTCGGAGCCAATGACGCCCTTCTCGATGGCCTCGCCGACGGTCGTGGTGTACGCCTCGCCCTCTTCGTCTTCCTGCTCGGTGGCCGGGTACAGCGTGACCTCCACGTCCTCGACCTCGTGGAGCGGCGGTTCGTCCTCCTCGGGGTCGATGAACGTCTCCAGCTCGGCCTGGGTGAACTCCCGAACGCGGATGATGCCCTTTCGTGGGCTGATCTCGTTGCGGTAGGCGGGACCGATCTGGGTGACGCCGAACGGAAGGCGGTTGCGCGCGTACTCCTTCAGGCGGGGGAACTCGACAAAGATGCCCTGCGCCGTCTCCGGGCGCAGGTAGCCGGGCTGGCCCGTGCCGGGGCCGATGCTCGTCTCGAACATGAGGTTGAACTCCTCGACCGGCTCGCCCGAGAGCGCCGCGTCGCAGGACGGACAGCGCAGGTCGTGCTCGCGGATGAGTTCCTCGACCTCCGGGACCGGCAGCGACTCGGCCTCCTCGATGTCGGTATTGTCCTCGGTGAGGTGGTCGGCGCGGTGGGACTCGCCGCACTCGGGGCACTCGACGAGCATGTCGTCGAAGCCGTCGAGGTGGCCCGACGCCTCGAAGACGGCCTCGGGCATGATCGTCGGCGCCTCGATCTCCATGTTGCCCTGGCGCACCGTGAAGCGGTCGCGCCAGGCGGACTCGAGGTTGTCCTTCACCGCCGCGCCGTTCGGGCCGTAGGTGTAGAAGCCGGCGACGCCGCCGTAGGCGCCGTTCGCGCCGAAGAAGAACCCCCGGCGCTTCGCCAGTTCGATCACGTCCTCCTGTGCGACCATCCTACAGCGCCTCCAGCAGGTCGACATCCCGCACCACGCCGACGAGGTCGCCGCCGCCCAACAGCGGGAGTTGTTCGATGTCCTCGGTGACCATCTCCTGGGCGGCCTCCCGGACCGAGCGCGAGCGCGAGACGGACTTCACGTCCGCGGTCATGAACTCCTCGACCGGCTCGGCGGGGATCTCGACGTTTCGAGTCGGCACGTACGCGGCGCCGACGGCCTTGATGCCCTCCCACTTCCAGTCGTCGTCCTGGTCGGCGATCGAGTCGCCGGTGTCGTCCTCGCCCTCGACGACGCGGGCGACCTCGAGCACGTCGACCTCGGTCAGCATGCCGGCCATGTCGCCGTCGTCGCCGAGCGCGACCGCGTACGGAACGTTCGCGAAGAACAGTTGGCGCTCGGCGACCGTCAGCGGCGTGCCGGTGTACACCGTGTTCACGTCGGCGCCGACGACGTCGCCGCAGACGGCGTCAGTGTCGACCTCGCCCCGGGCGATCGCATCGACGATGTCCGTGACGGTGATGATCCCCGCCAGGGCGTCGCCGTCGTGCGCCTCGACGACGGGGAGCCGCCGGCTGCCGCCGACCATCACCTGCGCGGCGTCTCGGAGGTTCGTCTCGGGCGTGACCGTCGGCACGTCGCGCATCAACAGCGCGAGCTGGTCCTCGTCGGGCTGCTCGATGAGGTCGTCCCGCGAGACGAGACCGCGGTACACTTCGCCGTCGCCGTCGCCTTTGATCACGGGCACCGACGAGAAGCGGTACTCCTGCAGGTACGTGAGGACATCGTCGCGACCGCCAGGGAGCGATACCGTAACGAGATCCGCCCGCGGCGTCATCGCGTCTGCTACGTTCATACCCCGCAGTGCGCCCCGACGCCTCTTGTATCATGCGAAGGTGTGCCGCCGGCTGTCCCGAGCGCTCACCCGACGAACCGGGAGCTGAAGCCGTCCCCGTCGGGCCTCGGGTCACCCCCTGTCACGCGGTGACAATCCGACGAGTTTATCAGTTCGCATGTGAGAAGTATGCATATGACAACGAGGCACACGGGGTGCGAGCCCGGTGAGGTGATGGCGTCGGTGGACGAGAGTTCCGCGGAGTTCGTCATCGCGGACCTCGCACGCGACGACGCCTGGCTCTCCGTCGGCGAGGGCGACGCCCCGGTGCTCGAGAACTGGTGTTGAAGCCGGGGGATCTGGAGGCTCCGGTGCTGTTTTCCGCGCACGTTCGCCGCTGATCGCGGTTCGACTGGTTCGAGCGACGGCGCCGTCAGATCTCGTCGTCCGGGTTGTGGTCGCCGGCCATCCGCTCGGCCTCGGCGGCGTATCGCTCCCGGCGCTCGTCGTCGTCGACGCGGTCGGTGTCGTCCTCGTCGCGGTCGATGGCGGCGGTGATTGGCTTGCGCTGGAGCAGTTCGATCGACGCCTGCCGGGTGTACGACCGGCGACCGTCAACGCTCGCGTAGTTGAGCGTCACCGTCTGTCGGGTGTCGTACTCGCGGGAGACGAGCCAGAGGCGCATGGCACCCGGTTCGAGCGCACGCGAGAAAGGATGTGGGGTTCGCGGGTGGCGTCCGCCGACGCGGTCCGCTCCGGTCGTAGACGGTCCCCGCCGGGCCGTCGGCGCTCGGCTCAGTTCCCGAACTCGAAGCCGCCGTAGTCGTCGGCGTCGTCCTCCGCGTCGTCTTCGCTGGGCTCGATGGTGACGCCGTCGTCCTCCTCGTCATCGCTGCGGCCGTCGTCCCCGGGCGCGTCGATCGTGATGCCGCCGTCGGTGCGGAACTCCGGTCCCTCGCTTCCGGAGCGACCCGGCCGCCCGCCGTCGCCGCGGACCCCGGTGCGCTCGGCGTGTTCGCCGCGGAGGTCGGCGACGCGCCGGGAGAGCTCGGCGATCGCCTCGCTCTGATCGTCGGTCGCGGCGACGATCCGATCGGCGGCGTGCTCGGTCTCGGTCGAGCGCTCCCGCACTTCCTCGATGGTGGCGGTCAGCTCCTCGACGGTGGCCGCCTGATCGTCGGTCGCGCGCGACACCTCGGCGATGCCGTCTGCCGCCTGATCGATGGAGGAGGCGATGTCCTCGAACGCCTCCAGCACGTCGTCGATCTGGTCGGCCGCGTGGTCGATCTGCTGGTGACTCTGCTCGGCGGCGACGACCGTCGAGTCGGTCTGGCTCTGGAGTTCCTCGATGTTCCCGGTGATCTGCTCGGTGTGCTGGCGGGTCTCGTCGGCGAGGGTCTTCACCTCCTCGGCGACGACGGCGAACCCGTCGCCGTCCTTGCCCGCGCGCGCGGCCTCAATGTTCGCGTTGAGCGCCAGCAGGTTCGTCTGCTCGGCCACGTCGGAGATGACCTCGACGACGGCCTCGATGTCGTCCATCCGGTCGCCGAGATCGGTGACGGAATCGACCAGTTCCTCGCCGATGTCGGTCACCTCCTCGGTCGCCTCGCGGGCGTCCTCGCTGGCGTCGAGGCCGTCGGTCGCGGCGTCGCGCGCCTGCTCGGCTGCTGTGTCGACCTCCTCTGCGGTCGCGGCGACCTCCTCCATCGACGCCGAGAAGGTCTGCATCTCCGAGACGCCCTCCGAGAGCAGCTCGTTCTGTTCGCCGACGTTCTCGGCGATCTCCTCGGCGGCGTCGACTGCCTCCTCGACGGACTCTTCTATCCGCACGGTCCCCTCGTCGACGCCGGCGGCAGTCTCCTGGAATGCGTCCGCCATCCGGTTTAGATCGCCAACGACCGACAGGAGCCGGTCGTCGAGGCAGTCGTCCTCGTCCTCGAACGACGCCCGCGCGTCGAGATCACCTTCCATCAGCATCCCCATCGTCGAACCGAGCTCGTCGACGAGCCCTTCCACCGCCTTCTGTCGGCGGACCTGCTCGGTCCGATCGCGGACGGTCTCGACGACTGCGACGAGTTCGCCCTCCTCGTACAGCGGCATCGCGGTGAAGTAGATGTGACGGTCGTCGCCGTGTTGGTCGGTCATCACGCTCTCGTCACAGTAGAGCCACGACGACTCGTCTTTCAGTTCGATGTCGAACTCCTCGTGGACGGATTTCGGGTACTCCAGCACCTTGTCCGCGAGCGTCTGTGCTCGCCGGCCGTCCGGGTAGAACATCTCGCTGGCGTGTTCGTGGCCGACGGCCTCCTCGGCGGTTGCGCCGGTCAGCTCCTCGATCGCGGAGTTCCAGGCGACGATCTCGCCGTCGGCGTCCAGCATGAACACGGCGGCGCCGACGCCGTCGAGCAGCATATCGTCGTCGACGTTCAGGTCGTCGTCTTCGGTGGCGCCCGACTCGGGCATCTCGGCCGGGGCGGCGCCCGATTGGACGGTGACACCGCCGTCCGCCAGCGGCTCGTTCCGTTCCGTCCCCGCGACCCACGCGCGGAGGCGGGCGAGTAATGGCATGTTTTTACGGCACCGTGAATCACGCTTAACGATTGCTGTCAGATAATCACGAGCGATAGCTGGATACTGCCCGTACCCTCGTTCGGTATCGCGTTCGACGCGTCACCCTCAAACGCGCGGGGCCCTCATCCTCCCGCGATGGACGCGAGCGTCGTTCGGAAGCGGGCGGCCGATCTCCCCCGCGATCCCGGAGTCTACCAGTTCCTCGACGGCGACACCGTGTTGTACGTCGGGAAGGCGGTCGACCTCTGCGACCGGGTGCCGTCGTACGCTGACCCGCGGTCGGCCCGGGTCGCCCGGATGGTCGACCGCGCGGACGCGATCGACTTCGCGGTCACGGACACCGAGACGCAGGCGCTTCTGCTGGAGGCGAACCTGATCAAGCGGCTCAACCCACGCTTCAACGTCCGGCTCAAGGACGACAAGTCGTACCCGCTGGTCCAGTTGACCGACCACGCCGTGCCGCGGATCGGGGCGACGCGGGATCCGGACGAGGCCGCGACCGTCTTCGGGCCGTTCACCGACAAGGGCCGGGTCGACACCGTGATCAAGGCGATCCGCGAGACGCACGGGCTGCGCGGCTGCTCCGACCACAAGTACGAGGGGCGCGAGCGTCCCTGCCTCGACTACGAGATGGGACTGTGCTCGGCCCCCTGCACCGGCGAGATCGACGAGGAATCCTACCGCGAGGATGTCGAGTCTGCGGTCCGCTTCTTCGAGGGTGAAACCGGGGCGCTCGCCGACCCGCTGCGACGGGAGATGGATTTGGCCGCCCAAGCGCGCGAGTTCGAGCGCGCGGCGAATCTCCGCGACCGCCTCGACGCCGTCGAGGCGTTCCACGGCGAGGGCGAGGAGGCCGTCGCGGACCGCTCCGACGAGCGCGCCGTCGACGTGCTCGGCGCGGCCGTCGAGGGCGACTCGGCGGTGGTCGCGCGCCTGCACAGCGAGCGCGGCCAGCTCGTCGACCGCTCCCGCCACTCGCTTGACGCCCCGCAGACCGAAGACCGAGTCGCGGAAGTCTTGTCGGCGTTCCTGGTGCAGTACTACGCCGAGCGGGAGCTCCCAGACGCGATACTGCTCTCCGAACGGCCGGCGGACGGCGACGTGCTCGCGTGGCTGGAGGCCGAGGGCGTCGCCGTCCGCGTCTCCGGTGCCGGTCGGGAGGCGAAGCTCGTCGACCTCGCGCTGAAGAACGCCCGTAGCGGTCCGACCCGCCGCGACGAGCTATCGGCGCTCGCGGACGCCCTCGGTATCGCTCGACCCGAACGCATCGAGGGGTTCGACGTGAGCCACGCGCAGGGCAAACACGTCGTCGGCTCGAACGTCTGCTTCGTCGACGGGAGCGCCGAGACGGCGGACTACCGTCGCAAGAAGCTCACCGACCGCAACGACGATTACGCGAACATGCGCGAGTTGGTGAAGTGGCGCGCCGAGCGCGCCGTTGACGGGCGCGACGACCGCCCCGGCCCAAACCTGTTGCTCATCGACGGCGGCGACGGCCAACTCGGGGCCGCACACGACGCCCTCGCGGAGATTGGCTGGAACGTGCCGGCGGTGGCGCTCGCCAAGGAGGAGGAACTGATCATTACTCCCGACGGGGTGCTCCGCTGGGACGACGACGCGCCGCATCTCCACCTGCTCCAGCGCGTTCGTGACGAGGCGCACCGCTTCGCGGTGCAGTACCACCAGACGCTCCGTGACGACGTATCGACGGTCCTCGATGAGGTCCCCGGCGTCGGCTCCGAGACCCGTCGACGACTCCTCCGACGGTTCGGGTCCGTCGAGAACGTCCGCGCGGCCAGCGAGTCCGATCTGCTGGACGTACCTGGCGTCGGCGAGAAGACGGCGCGAGCGCTCAAGACGCGGCTGTAAGCGCGGCCGATCCCTCCGATGTGGCTGACAGGTGGTCCGACCGTCTCGCGACCGGCGAAGGGGGACCGCACACCCGCCCGGGCCCTCGCCGGCTGCCGTTATGTCACGCGACGGGATGGTCCCGGTTTCGGATAAGAAGGTTCGCCCACGCGGCGAGGGAGCTCCGCAGGGCCGTGGTTACTGCGTCCGGAACGCGCGGTCGCCGGCGTCGCCGAGGCCGGGGACAATGAACCCCTCGTCGTTGAGTTCGTCATCGATAGCGACGGTGAGGAGATCGGCCTGCGGCGCCTCCTCAGCGACGCGGGTGAGCCCCTCCGGGGCGGAGACGGCAGAGAGCACGAACAGGTCTTCGGGTTCGGGGTTGTCGGCGAGCACGTGATCGAGCACGGCGCACATCGTCGATCCCGTCGCGAGCATCGGGTCGGCGACGATGACGGTGTCCTCGGCGGTGATGTCGGGGAGCTTCGTGTAGTCGATCTCGATGGGGAAGGTACCGTCGTCGCCCATCCCGGCCTCCTCGTTGCGGCCGGCGGAGATGACGCCCTGCTTCGCGCGCGGGAACGCCTTCAGTAGCCCCTCGACGAACGGCGTGGCGGCGCGCAGCACGTTGATGATGACAACGTTGTTGAGCCCCTTCACGCGCTCGCCCGTCGTCTCGGCCAGCGGCGTTTCGATCGAGACGAACTCGGTTTCCATCGCGCCGTCGATGATCTCGTAGCCGCAGATGCGGCCGAGCTTCACAAGCCCCTTGCGGAACGCCACCTGCTCGGTCTCTACGTCGCGCAGTCGGGAGAGCGTGTCCTTCGCCAGCGCGTGCGTGATGAGGTGTGCGTCCCCTCGCTCCTCGATGGCCATCGTTGCTCGAAGGTAGCTGTGCGGGCGGTGATAATCCCGTTGGCTCGCGCGTACTGACCTGTGCACCGCGAGACCGGCGTCGGGCCGGTAACGAAGTCGACGATCGTCGATCGTAGTTACGTCGTTCAGCACCCGAGATCGTCGGTTTCGAAACGTTTACCGGCGACTCACTCGCCTAGGTACGTGATATGACGAAAGTTAGTGTGATCGGTGCGGCGGGAACCGTGGGCGCCGCGGCCGGCTACAACATCGCGCTTCGGGACATCGCGGACGAGCTCGTCTTCGTCGACATCCCTGACATGGAAGAGACGACGATCGGACAGGCGGCCGACACCAACCACGGCGTCGCGTACGACTCCAACACCCGGATCCGGCAGGGCGACTACGCCGCCACCGAAGGCTCGGATGTGGTCGTCATCACCGCCGGCATCCCGCGCAAGGAGGGCCAGACCCGGATCGATCTGGCGGGCGACAACGCGCCGATCATGGAGGATATCGGCGAGTCGCTGCGCGAGTACAACGACGACTTCGTGTCGATCACCACGTCGAACCCGGTCGACCTGCTCAACCGCCACCTGTACGAGAGCGGCGAGCGCGCCCGCGAGAAGGTGCTCGGCTTCGGCGGTCGCCTCGACTCCGCGCGGTTCCGCTACGTGCTCTCCGAGCGGTTCGACGCGCCGGTGAAAAACGTCGAGGCGACGATCCTCGGCGAGCACGGCGACGCGCAGGTGCCCGTGTTCTCGAAGGTCCGCGTCGACGGCGCCGACCCCGAGTTCACCGCCGACGAGAAAGAGGAGATCCTCGGCGACCTCCAGGAGTCGGCGATGGACGTAATCTCCCGCAAGGGCGCGACCGAGTGGGGACCGGCGACCGGCGTCGCCCACATGGTCGAGGCTGTGATCCGCGACACCGGTGAGGTGCTCCCCGGGTCCATCGCGCTGGAGGGCGAGTTCGGCCACGAGGACACCGCCTTCGGCGTCCCCGTGAAGCTCGGCTCGAACGGCCTCGAAGAGGTCGTCGAGTGGGACCTTGACGACTACGAGGCCGACCTCATGGACGAGGCGGCCGAGAAACTCTCGACGCAGTACGACAAGATCGCGTAGGCGGGCCGCGTTCCGGCTCCGCTTCAGACGCGCGACCGCGCCCGAAACCCACCTTCGTTTTTCACGCCGCCGTCCGACCGCGATCGTATGGACTCCACAGTCATCGTCACCGGCGGCCTCGGTCGCTCGGGGCGCTGGATCGTCGATCGACTCGCGGCCGACCACGCGGTCGTCTGCGTCGACCTCGACCACCCCGGCTACGAGATAGCGCCGCGCCAGCACGTCGACTTCCGCGCGGTCGACCTCACCGACGCCGGCGAGACGTTCGACCTGGTCGGCGAGATCGATCCGGACGCGGTCGTCCACTGGGGCTCGCATCCGTCGCCGACGCGCCACGCGGGGAGTCGCGTCTTCGGTGACAACGTCGCCGGGGCGTACAACGTCCTCGTCGCTGCCGGCCGCGCGGACGCGACCGTCGTTCAGGCGTCGAGCGAGAGCGCCTACGGGCTCGCGTTCGCCGAGGACACGCCGCTTCCGGACGAACTCCCGATCACCGAGGACCACCCGATGCGACCCGAGGACCCCTACGGGACGGGGAAAGTCGTCGCCGAGGAAGTCGCCGACATGGTCCACCGTCGAGACGGCGTCCCCGTCACGTCGGTCCGCCCGTCGTGGATCCAGTACCCGGGGGAGTACACCTGCCTCGGGCTCGACGACCTCGCCGACGGCGCGGGCAACTGCTGGTCGTACGTCGACGTGCGCGACGTGGCGGCCCTCGTCGCCCGCGCGGTCGACGACCCGCCCGCCGGCCACGAGGCGGTCCACGCCGCCGCCGCCGCCAACTACCTGGGTCGCCCGACCGCCGAGGCCGTCGAGGAGCACTTCGGACGGCTCCCCGCCGACTGCGACCTCGACGGCGAGCGGTCGGCGCTGTCGACGGCCAAGGCGGCCCAGTTGTTCGACTGGACCCCCGAACACGAGTGGCGAACCGCGCGCGAGGAGGACGTTTCCGACCCCGAGTTGTGGAGCTAACGGACGCGAGAGTTCATATCGGATAGCGAGACCAGTCCCCGTGTGACCTGACGAGGGCCGTGGCGGGTTCGCGGGTGTGCGGCGCCCCCGTCACGGTTCGACCGCGCCGCCTGTCAGCCTCCACGCCAGCCGTCGCTCCGGCGACACATCGAGGCAACGACTAAATCGTTGGCTCGCACAGCCGAAGGTATGTCCGACTCCTGTGACGCGTGCGGATCGTCGGTGGAGGACGCGCTCGCCCGGACGATCCGCCTGTCAGTCGATCGATCGACGGTCGACGAGCAGCGACTGTGCCCCGGCTGCTTCGCCGACTGGATCGACCGCTACGAGCAGCAGATGCAGTCCGATACGGACGTGACGCTCGACGAGGAGAACGACATCATCGTCGACTGACGCGCACGGTTCGAACGAACAGGTCGCTCCGACCGCGAGCCTCTCCTCTTCGACGTGTGCGGCCAGACTCCGGTACCATCCGTAGTCGCGAAACGGCATCTCGGCGCCGGAACCCCCTCGCGGACGGACACCGGGTCGTGGACAGTCACGTCGCAGTCGCAGCAAGCCCAGTCGGTCGTGTCGGCCATGCACGAGTGGTGCGGTGCGGCCGGCGGCGTGAAAACGAACCCGTCTCGTGGACCTTCGTCCGCGGTGGACGGCCGACTCGGGCTACTCCCCGTTGTCCTCGTCTTCCTCGTCTTCGTCTGCACCCGCGCTCAGCCCGTCGCCGTCGGGTCGGTCGAGCGCGCGCTCCGCGTCGTGGTGCTCGGAGTAGCCGTCGAACCAGCGGACGATGCGCTCGATGCGGTCGACGATGTGCGCCGGCTCGCCCGAGCGCGACAGCTCGTGGCCCTCGCGCGGGTAGCGCACGAGCCGCGTGTCGACGCCCGCTTTCCGCAGGATGCGGTGGTACAGCTCCGCGGTGTTGTCCGGCGTCCGGTAGTCCTGATCGGAGTGGAGTACGAGCGTCGGCGTGTCCACGTCGTGCGCGTACGCCACCGGCGAGTGCTCCCAGAGGAGCTCCGGCTCCTCCCACGGCGTCGCGTCGTAGTCGCCTTCGACCAGCTTGTACGCGCCGTCGGTCGACCCGTAGAAGCCGGTGAAGTCGTACACGCCGCGCTGGGAGACGGCCGCGCGGAAGTAGTCGGTCTGCCCGACGGTCCACGAGGTCATGTACCCGCCGAAGGAGCCGCCGGTGAGGAACACGTTCGTCTCGTCGACGTAGTCGCGCGCGGCGACCGCCTCAACCCCAGCCAGCACGTCGGTGAGCGTCACGTCGCCCCAGTCGCGCTCGATGGCCTGCATGAACTCCTCGCCGAAGCCGGTCGAGCCGCGCGGATTCGACCAGAAGACGACGTAGCCGCGCGCCGCGAGTGTCTGGAACTCGTGCCACATCGTCCCGCTGGTCGTCCACATCGCGTGCGGGCCGCCGTGGACCTCTACAGCGAGCGGATAGGTCTCGTCTTCGCTGAAATTGGGAGGCGTCAGCACCCACCCCTCGACGGGTCCCTGCTCGGATTCGAACGCGAGCGGCTCGGGCTCGCGCACGTCGACGGAGTCGAGGTATTCGGCGTTGAGATCGGCGAGCCGGCGCTCCTCGCTGCCGTTGAGGACGAACAGGTCGCCGGGGTGGTCCCACTCGCTTTTCGTGATCGCCGTCACGCCGTCGGCGACGTGCCCGCCGTTGACAGCGCCGCCGCGGTACTCGCGTTCGGGGGACGCGCTCGCGTCGCCGGACGCCGACCAGAGGCTCGTCGCCCCCTCGTCGGGCGTGACGAAGTACACGCACTCCTCGTCGGGGCCCCACTGCGGCGCGGCCCCCATCCCGACCGTCCGGTCCAAGTCGGCCGTGAGGTCGTGCGTCTCGTCGGCCGCGCGGTCGTACACGTGGAGTTCCGTCGGCTGAATGCTCGCCTGCTCGGCCTCGGTGTAGGTGTAGGCGATCCGGTGGTCCTCCGTGACCGCGAGCGACGCGCCCCACCCCGTCGTCCGGTGGATGTCCTCGGTCTCGTCCGACTCGGTGTCGTAGGCGACGATGTCGATCTCGTAGTTGTCGTCGGGGTCCTCACCGGCCTTCTGCGCGGTAAAGTAGAGCGTCTCGTCGTCGCCCCACGTCGGCGCGGCGTGGTCGTGGTCGCCGTCGGTGACGCGTGTGAGACCGCCGGACTCGACGTCGAGAACGTACACCTGTAGGCGCTTCCCGTCGAAGTACGTCGTACCGGTGCGGTAGACGGTTCGGTCGATGACCTGCGGGTCTGGCTCCTCGGGCTCGTACTCCTCAGGAACCTCGAGGTCGCGCTCCTCGTCGCGGTCCTCCTCGGTGACGGACTGGAGGAACGCGATCCGGCTCCCGTCGGGGCTCCACGCGATCGAGGTGACGCCGCCGACCACGTCGGTTATCTGCTCGGCCTCGCCGCCAGGGCCGTCGAGCGGGAGCAGCCACAGCTGTTGTCTGTCGCCGTCTTTCCCCCGCGTCGAGGTGAACGCGAGGCGGTCGCCATCCGGCGCGAACCGCGGCTCGGCGTCTGTCCCCTCCTCCAGCGTCAGTCGTCGGGCGTCCCCGTCGCCGTCGGTCGGGGCGAGGTACACCGTCGACTCGTAGCTGTCGTCGTCCTCGGGCACGCTCCGCACGAACGCGACGTGTTCGCCGTCCGGCGCGACCCGCGGGTCGCTCGGCTTGGCGAGGTCGTGGAAGTCGCTCGCCTGAATGTGGTCCATATCGCGGCGTCGGAGTCGCGCGCAAAGTACGTTCGGAACCCGGAACGAGGTGACCGGTTCCGTCGATCGAGGAGGGACACGGGTCACTCGATGTCGACGCGGCCGCTCATCGCCGACCGGAGGCGGTCGCGAAGGTCGGGAGCGTCGGCGACGGGAACGCGCGCCTCGAAGGATACCTCGGCGTCGTAGTCGGCCTCGAACTCGACGCCTGTCGATTCGAGGATCCCGCGTACGGTGCCGGAGTCGTCGTACGCGACCGCGAGCGCGATCCGCTCGTGGGGCTCCTCGTCGACGACGCCCGCGGCGTCGAGGCCTTCCTTCACCGCGCGGGAGTAGGCCCTGGCGAGGCCGCCGACGCCGAGGTTCGTCCCCCCGTAGTAGCGCGTGACGACGGCGACGACATTGCGTACCTCCTGCTGTTCGAGGACGTTCAGCGCCGGCTTGCCCGCCGAGCCGGTCGGTTCGCCATCGTCGCTCGAGTACTCCCTGAGCATCACGCCGCCGGGCGAGTTCGACGCCCCGTCGCCGGCGGGCACGCGGTAGGTGGGGACGTTGTGCGTCGCGTCGTCGTACTCCGTGCGCACCTCCTCGACGAACGCCTCCGCCTCGTCGACGGTGTCGACGGGCGCGAGGTGACCGATGAACCGCGACCCCTGCACCGTGAACTCCGCGGACGCGCGCTCGCCGACGGTGCGGTAGGGATCGGGGGTCGCCATGGCGGTGCGTGTCGACGGCGGGTGAAAGGGTTACTCCTCGCCGGCGCGGTCGGCCAGGGCCGCACCATCGCTCGGATCGCCCCCGGACGCCCGCGGGTCGGCGACGAACAGCACGAGGAACGCGGCCGCGCCGAGGGCCTGCGCGGCGAAGGAAACGAACGCGATCGGGTCGCCCGCCAGGTGGGCGATCACCTCGCCGACCGGATCGGTCACCTCGTGGCTCGGGAGGAGCCCGCCGTGGTCGGTGAGGTGCCACCAGGTGTACCCGACGGAGTACGTGAGCAGGACCCCGGCGCTCAGCGAGTAGAGGCGCCGGTCGTGGGACCCGCGGACGACGAGCGTCGCGAGCACGACCACCAGCAGCGCCGACGGAACGAACAGGTACGGTCGGGGATCCCGAAACGACAGCCGCGGGAGGTAGACGAACAGTCGGGGAAGCCCCTCGAACAGGTGGATCGCCGCCGAAACGAGCGCCGCCTGCACGCCGAACACGCGCAGGACGCTCGCGAGTCGGTCGTCCATACTCTCCCTGGGCGAGTCGCGCTGAAAGCGCCGTCGGTTCGACCGTCGCGGGGCGCAGCGCCCGCCTCCCCGCGGATCAGAACTCGACGCTGCGGACGTACGGCAGCTCGCGGATCGACACGAGCAGGTCGCCGGGTAGCTCCTCGTCGGTGATGAGGTACAGCTTCGGGTCGTCGGCGAACTCCGGGTCGTCCGAGAGCACCTGCCGCAGCGGGAGGCCGGCGTCGGCGAGCAGCCCCGTGATCTCGGCGACGATGCCGGCGGCGTCGGGGTCGCCGACCTCGACAGTGAGCACGGTGAGCCCGAGCACCGGCGCCAGGTCCATCAGGCTCGGCACCGAGGTGATGTTGGCGAAGATCCGCCGGAGCTCCTCGTCCTCGCGGATCGCCGTCGTCGTCGCGTCGACGACGCGGCGGTCGACGCCGGCCTCCCGGGCGATCCCGGTGTCGGGAATCTCGATGCCGCCGGAGACGACGCGGCCCTCCTCGTTGACGGAGAAGCCGCGCGCGAGCAGGAGCCTCACCACCGCCTGCTGCCCCGGCGATCCCTCGAACTTCCCCAGGATCTCGTCGAACATCGTTGTCCATCGTCGCCCAGCGACGGGCATAACTGTTCGGTGTCGGCCGATCGATGCGTCGCGTGCCGCGGCCTCACTCCGGTTGACCGCGCCCGTCTCACGGGTCGCTGCGCTCGCACCTCGCCCTGCTCACGGCTCCCCCCGGTCGCCGTTCGCTTTCGAGGTGCTCGCTGCGCTCGCACCTCGCCCTGCTCACGGCTCCCCCCGGTCGCCGTTCGCTTTCGAGGTGCTCGCTGCGCTCGCACCTCGCCCTGCTCACGGCTCCCCCCGGTCGCCGTTCGCTTTCGAGGTGCTCGCTGCGCTCGCACCTCGCCCTGCTCACGGCTCCCCCCGGTCGCCGTTCGCTTTCGAGGTGCTCGCTGCGCTCGCACCTCGCCCTGCTCACGGCTCCCCCCGGTCGCCGTTCGCTTTCGAGGTGCTCGCTGCGCTCGCACCTCGCCCGCAACGCCCATGTCGCCCCCCCCCGATCTTCGGACGTGCGCGAACTCGACTGCGACTTCTGCGGGGGGACGGCGGCGGGCGCGTACGAGGTCCTGCCCGCGGAACTCGGCCCCTCCTTCGACGAACAGGTGCGCGTCGTCCTCTGTGACTCCTGTCGGGAGACGCTCGACGACGTGGTGGCCCCGCTTCTCGACCGCCTCGGTTCCGGCGAGGCGTCCGCTCCCGGCCCGTCGTTCGCCGCGGACGCGGCCGGCCATTCCTCGCCGACGGCGGACCCGTCCGCCGACGCTGTCGACGACGGCGACCACGCCGACGAGTCCGACGAGGATTCGGGGATCGCGATCGATGTCTCCGGGAGCGCGGCGACCGCCGAGGGACCCGACCCCAAGCCGAGCGCGACGGACTCCGAAGGCGACACCGCGGCGGATGTCACCGCGGCCGACGACGACGCGACCGAGGAACCGACCGCGGCGGACTCGCCGCGGGAGGAGCCGGCGAACTTCCGGACGGTGATGCGGTTCCTCAACAACCGCGAGTTCCCCGTCGAGCGCGCCGAGGTGGCGGAGTTCGCGGCTGGCGCCTACGACCTGGAGGACCGGGAGGTCCGCGAGATCTTCGACTACGCGATCGAGCGGGGGATCCTCGCCGAGGAGAACGGCCAGTTAATAAAGGGGTAGTGGAGGGGTGAGCTGCGCCGGGTCGAGCCGCGGCCGCGGCCAGCCGGCGCGTCAGAGGTCGCCCTTGGTGCTGGGCGTGTCGCTGCGGCGCTCGTCGAGGCGGGTCGCGTCGTCGAGCGCCCGGGCGAGCGCCTTGAACAGCGCCTCGACCTCGTGGTGGGCGTTGACGCCGCGCTCGACCTCGGCGTGCAGCGTCAGGCCGGCGTTCATCGCCAGCGAGTACGCGAAGTGCCGGGCCATGTCGCTGGCCATCTCCCCGACCTCCTCCTGGGAGAACTCGCCGACAAACTCGAAGTAGGGCCGGCCGCTCACGTCCACGACGACCCCGGCGACCGCCTCGTCCAGCGGGACGCGCCGGTCGGCGTACCGGCGGATGCCGCGCTTGTCGCCCAGCGCCTCCGCGAACGCCTCGCCCAACGCGATCCCCACGTCCTCGACGGTGTGGTGGTCGTCAACGTGCGTGTCGCCGTCGCAGCGGACCGTCAGGTCGAACAGGCCGTGCGTGGCGAACGCCGTCAGCATGTGGTCGAAGAAGCCGACGCCGGTGTCGACCTCGCTGTCGCCGTCGCCGTCGATCGCGAGCGTGAGATCGACATCAGTCTCGGCCGTCTCCCGACTCACGGCTACCGTGCGGTCGCTCATGGCCGAGGCGTCGGCGCCGCCGGGCAAGACGGTTCCGGCTCGGGCGGTCGAGGTGGCCGCGCGAATCCCTCTCCTCGGCGTGTTCGTCCGCCGGCTGTCCGACGCCCGTTCGACCGGGTTTCAAGTCGATCCGAGCGTGACAGTGTCTCGTATGAAGGGGGAACTGCCGGCCGCCCTCGCGTTCGCCGGCGGCTCGGTTTCGCTCTCGTCGGCGACCGCGGGCGGACTCCTGCTCGGGGTGGTTGGCGGTCGCGTACGCCTCGCGGCGGCTGTGCGCGTGAGCGTCGCTCGGCGCCGGCCTCAGACCGACTGCGCCTCGGCGAGGGTGAACCGCCCCTCGTACAGCGCGGTGCCGACGACGACCGCCGCGGCGCCGGCCTCGCGGAGCGCACGCACGTCGTCAAGCGTCGTCACGCCGCCGGAGGCGACGACCGGGATGTCGACGGCGTCGACGACGCGCTCGACCTGCTCGCGGTTGATCCCCTCCAGTTGTCCCTCCACGTCCACGTCGGTGAACAGGATCGCGCCCGCGCCGAGGTCCTCGTAACGACCGGCGGCCTCCGCCGGGTCGAGGCCGGTTCCCTCCGTCCACCCGGAGACGACGACCTCCCCGTCCTTCGCGTCGAGGCTCACCATCACACTTCCGGGCTGTTCCTCGGAGATCTCCGCGACGATGCCCGGGTTCTCGACGGCGGCGGTGCCGAAGATGACGCGGTCGACGCCGCGACCGAGGAGATCGAGCGCGTCGTCGGCGGTGCGGATCCCGCCGCCGAGCTGGACGGGGACGTCCACCGCGTCGAGGACGGCGTCGACGGCGGCGGCGTTGACGCGCTCGCCCTCGAAGGCGCCGTCGAGGTCGACGAGGTGGAGCGTCCGGGCGCCCTCGTCGATCCAGCGTCGGGCCGCCTCGACGGGGTCGCCGTAGCGGGTGGCCGTGCCGCGCTCGCCCTGCACCAACTGGACGACCTCGCCCTCCTGCATGTCGACGGCCGGGATGACCTCGAACTCCGGGAAGTGGCTCATGGACGGTGGTGGGTCGGGATCCGGGGTAAGTGGTTCGCGATCGATCTGGACGGCCCGGTGTCGGCGGTGTCGTTCCCGTTGCCGGCGTTCGACCCCGTCGCCGTCGCCGTACTTATGCTCCGACCGCCCACACCACCCACGCATGACGGTCTACGAGTCCGACCTCCCGGGAGTCGGGAAGAAACACGAGATCGAACTCCACGGCGACGAGCGGCTCGTCGTCGTCACGCACAACACCGGCAAGCGCGAGGTGTTCCGACGGGCGGACGCCGACAGCGACGCCGAGAAGCTGTTCGAGCTGCCTGACGGTCTCGCGCGGACCGTGGGAACGGTGCTCGAGGGGGCGTACTTCCAGCCGATCGCCACCGAGAACATCGACACGGTCCTCGGCGGCGACGCGCTCATCGAGTGGTACGAGGTGCCCGACGACTCCGAACTCGCGGGCGAGACGATCGAGGCCGCGGACGTTCGCCAGCGTACCGGCGCGTCGATCATCGCGGTCGAACACGGCGACGAGGTGACGCCCAACCCCGATCCCGGGGCGGGCGTGCACGCCGGCGACACCGTCGTCGTCATCGGCTCGCGCGAGGAGGTCGATTCCTTCCACGCGACGTTCATCGCCTCGGCCGGCGACGGCGATGAGGGTCACCGCGACGACGGGGGCGACGACGGCGCCGGGACCGTCCGCGACTGATGGCGGTCGGACCGGACGCGGCCGTGGTGGGAGACCTCCACGGCCTGCTCGCGCTCGGCGTCCTGATCGCGGCCGCGACGCTCGTCGCCGCGGTCGGCCGGCGCGTCGGGATCCCGACGGTGCCGCTGTACGTCCTCGGCGGAGTACTCGTTGGCCCGCACGTCGCCGGCGCGGTCGGGCTCCCGTCGATCGCGCCCGCGGAGGTGCTCACGCTCGCGGAGGTGGGCGTCGTCCTCCTGCTGTTCTTCCTCGGGCTGGAGTTCAGCATCGACCGGCTCATCGACGCCCGGCGGAAGCTCTCGGCGGCCGCCGCCGTCGACCTCTTCGTGAACTTCCCCGTCGGGGTCGCGCTCGGCCTGCTGTTCGGGCTCGGGCCCCTGGGCGCGTTTCTCGTCGGCGGTATCGTCTACATCTCCTCGTCGGCGGTGATCACCAAGTCGCTGGTCGACCTGGGGTGGATCGCCGACCCGGAGGCCGAACCGGTGCTCGGAACGCTCGTCGCCGAGGACCTCGTCATCGCCGTCTACCTCGCGTTGGCGGTCGCGCTCGTCGCCGGCGGCTCGCCCGTCGACGCGCTCCCGCGGATCGCCGTCGCGCTCGGCTTTCTCATCGCGGTCGCCGCCGCCGCCCAACTGCTCGCGCCGCGGCTCGCGCCGTACCTCGGGACCAGCGATGAGGACCTGGTCGTCCGGACGCTGGCGGTCGCGCTCGTCGTCTCCGGGCTGGCGCTGGCGGTCGGCGCCAGCGAGGCGGTCGCGGGCTTCTTCGTCGGCGTCGGCGTCGGCGCCACCCCGCTGCACGATCGCGTCGCCGACCGGATCGCTCCGCTGCGGGACGCCTTCGCGGTCGTGTTCTTCGCGTGGGTCGGACTCAACACCGACCCGGTCGCCGTCGCCGGCGTCGCCGCGTTCGTCCTCGCGGCCGCGGCGCTGTCGGGCCCGACGAAGGTGATCAGCGGCGCCGTCGGCGGCCGGCTGTACGACCTCTCGCCCCGGCGGTCGCTGCGGACCGGCCTCGCGCTGGTGGCTCGCGGGGAGTTCTCGCTCATCATCGCGGCGCTGGCGGCGACCTCGCCGGACCCGACGATCGCCCGGGTGATCCCCGCGTTCGCGGTCGGATACGTGCTTGTGATGGCGTTCGCGGGGACGCTCGCGATGAGCGAGGCCGACCGGATCGAACGGCTGCTCGGCGTCGCCGACGGGTGAGTAGTCGGCGCCTCGGCGGCGTCCGAGCCGGCCCCCACCGGGTGCTGCGGGCTCCACCCGTTTTCACCGCTGAACACCGGTGCGAAACGGTCAAGTTGACCGCCTCGCTGTCGACTGGTATGAGCGAGACGGTCGTCGCCGACTTCGTCGGTCGGTTCTTCGCGCCCGGCGTCGAGGGCGAGCCGCCGACCGGCCGGATCATCCTGAGTCAGCGGCGACTCGTGCTCGCGGCCGACGGCTCCAAGGAGACGATCCCGCTGTCGTCGGTGTTCGACGTGAAGCTCGGGCAGATTCCCCCCGAGATGGCGGGCTATTTTAACGACACCGTCACCGTCGCCTACCGGACGGACGACCGCCGCGGCGTCGCCGCGATCGAGGGCACCGACACCAACATCGACCGCTTCGCGACAGTGCTGTTCAAGGTACTGCTCAACGGGACGCCGGCGCTCGCACGCCACCCGGCGAAGGTCGGCGGGCGCGTCGTCGACTCGGAGGCGCACAGGGCCCGCCTCGACGTGACGCAGGGCGCGCTCTCGTTCGAGGGGTGCCCCGAGCCGTTCACGGTCGACCTGCGAAACGTCGTCTCCGTCGAGCGCGCGGACCGCGACCTGGGCAACGGCAACCACCCCGTCATCTCGTTTCGACACATCGAGGACGGTACCGCCGTCACCTCGCAAGTCGGACTGGAGTCCGGGCGACTCACAAACGTGCTCGGTCGCTACATCCGACTCCGTTACGCCGACGTACAGGAGGAGCTCGCCGACGTGGAACTCGGCGAGGAGGAGACGGAGGTGCTCGTCGCGGCGTACTCCGCGGGACCGGGCGTCTCGCTGTCGAAGGTGGTCGACATCGAGCCACAGCGGCTCACCATGCTGCTCAACGGCCTCATCGACGAGGGACTGCTCGTCGACACGGACGAGGGGACGAAGCTCACCGCGAAGGGTCGGGTGGTCGTCGGGCAACGGATCGAGAACGTGAACACCTGAGCGGTGCGGTCGCGGTGCGGCGCCGACCGCTCACGACGCCTACTGTTCGTTCATCGCCTCGCTGGCGATGTTGCGGCCGCGGGGCTCCAGCGCCACCTCGCGGCGGGTGCGCACCTCCTCCAGCACGTCCACCTCGATGAGGCGCTCGAAGATCTCCTCCACCCGGTCGACGTCCATGCCGAGGAAGTTCGGCACCTCGAACGAGGAGACGCCCGAGTACAGCGCCATCAGCACCTCGCGCTCGGACTCGGACAGTTCGACGGCGCCGCGGTTGCGGTCGTGGCCCTGCCCCAGATACGACTTGATCACCGCGACGAGCCACGGCTCGCCCGAGAGGTACGTCTGAACGCTCGTCTCCTCGTCGTCGGTGTGTTCGGCCTCGATGACCGGCGCCTTCTCGTCCATCACGGTCCGCTCCGTCTCCTCCAGGGTACCGATGTCGTCGAGCTCGAGCCGGACGAACGCGCCGCTTTGCTGGGCGACGGAGATCCCGTCGGCCTCCACCTTCACGCGCGCCTGCTCCCACTCGGTGTCCTGCACGACCCCGCCCTTGATCGCGGGGTGGCGCGCCGTGATCACCTTGCGGTCGAGGAACGCTCGGTACAGGTCCGTGCGGAACTCCTCGTGCTCCTCGGCGGCGACGAGGAACACGTCGTCGCCGATGCGGAGGCTGACGTAGTTCGAGACGCGCTGGATCTCCTGGTTGGCGTCGTAGCGGCCGCCGATCCCATCCACCGACGACAGCGCGATCGTCCGCTTGCCGCCGTTGCCGACGAGGACGACCCGCTTGTTCGAGAGGATCACCCGCCCGTTGGTCCACCCCACGTCGTTGAGCTTGCGGCCGCCCTTCATCGCCTGGGCGAACTTGGCGCGGGCGTCCGCGACCTTGTACTCCTCGCCGCCGCCGGCCTGCTGTCCACCACTGCCGTCTTGCTGCCTGCTGTCGCTCACTGTCTAACACCTCCGAGTTTTGACAGCGACGCGAACGCCCGCTTGCGTATCTGTTTGTCCACGTCGCTGTCGGTGATCGCATCGAGCGTCTCCTTTGCGCGGTCGCCGCCCACGTCGCCGAGGGCGTACGCCGCTTTGGCGCGCGCGTCGACCGACGCATCGTCGTCTTTCACGAGGTCGATGAGCGTCGACTCGACGGCGAGTCCCTCCAGGTTGGTGATGCTCGTTGCCGCGAACTGTGCGGTCATCTTGTCGTCGTCGTCGAGCGCGTCGACCAGCGCGTCGAGCACGTGATCGGGGGGCTCCGCGCTCGTCACCCGCCCGAGGAACCAGACGGCGTTGCGGCGCTGGCGCGCCTGCGTCGCGTCCTCGAGGATCTCCACGAGCGGACCGGTCACCGTCTCGTCGTCGGCGTCCTGGAGTTCGGAGACGACGGCGTCGCGGACCGCGTGGCTCTGCTTGGTCGGCGCGTTCGCGAGCAGCTCGATGATCGAGAACACCGCCGCCCGCCGCACCGTGTCGTGCTCGTCGGCGAGCGCCCCGGCCAGCTCCGGCACCGGCTTCGCCGAACTCGCGTTGCCCAGCGCCGAGGCCGCGAGCCGACGCAGGCTGACGTTCTCGTCGTCCAGCAGGTCGAGCAACGCCGCGAGCGCCTCCCCGCTGGCGATGGTCCCGAGCGCGTCGGCGGCGGCGGTCTTCACCGCCGGATTGTCGTCGGCGAGTTTCCGCTTCAGCCGGCCGACGGCGCGCGGGTTCCCGATGCGCCCGAGCGCGAGGCAGGCGCGCTCGCGAACCCGGGCGTCGGGATCGTCGAGCCGCTTCGCCAGCGGACCGACGGCGTCCTCGTCGCCCATCCGCCCCAGCGCGTTCGCCGCGGCCATCCGGTACTCCGGGATGCTCGCCCCGTCGAGCACCTTCGCGAACGCCCGGATCGCCGCCCAGTCGGCCGCGTTCGGGTCCACGCCGGTCTCCTTGGCGATGAGGCGTTCGAGCCCGTTCCCGCCGAGTTCGTCGAGCCCGTCGATGGCCGACGCCCGGACGGCGTCATCCTCGTCTTCGCGCGCGAGGTGGATGAGCACGTCGACCGTCCGGTCGTCCTCGGGGTCACCCACGTCGCCGAGCATCTCCGCGGCCCGGCGCCGCACCGCGGCGCTGTCGCTGTTCTTCGCGGTGTCGGTGAGCTGCTCCATGTCCCCGTCGCGGGCGAGCGTGTACAGTGACATTATCCCGTGTACCGGTAGATGCGGCTGCGTTTGGCCACCGGCTCGAACTCGTCGCGCAGCTCCGGGGGCACCGTCTCGGTCTTGCCGAGCACGAGGTAGCCGCCCCGCCGCAGCGAGTCGCGCAGCGTCTCGAACAGCCGGCCCTTGTACTCGCTGTCGATGTAGATGAGGAGGTTGCGACAGAAGACGAGGTCCATGTCGGCCTTCGGCCCGTCGCGGATGAGGTCGTACGGCTCGAACGTGACCCGCGACTGCACCGACTCGCGCACGCGGAAGACGCGCTCCTCCTGCTCGACGTAGGTCTTCGGATCTGACAGCGGCGACAGTTCCTCCTCGATATCCGTCGTTCGCGTCGTCTCGTAGACGCCCGCGCGGGCGGCGTCGAGCGCCTCCTCGCTGATGTCGACGGCGGTGATCCGGAGCCGGCGCTCGTCGACCTCGTCGTCGTCGGCCGCGAGCATCGACAGCGAGTACGGCTCGCGGCCGTCCGCGCAGGGGGCGCTCCACACGTCGACGCCGGCGCGCCCGTTCTCCTCGGCGAGATCCCGCAGCACCGGGCGCAGGTCCGCCCACATGTCGGGGTCGCGGAAGAAGCCGGTGACGTTGATTGTGAGCGCGTCCAGCAGCGCCTCGCGCTCCTCGTCGTCGTCCTCGAGGATCGCGCGGTACTCGGCGTGGTCGTCGGCGTCGCGCCGCTGCATCCGCGCGGCGATCCGCCGCCCGAGGTACGCCTCGTTGTAGTACCCCGGCTCGAACGGGACGCGGTCCTCGACGAAGTCGATGACCCCCTGGAGGTCGCCGGCGTCGCCGCCGCGCGCGCGGCTCATCGCCGCCCCCCGAGCGTCTCCACGTCGAGGATACTCACCACGTCGCCGTCTCCGAGAACGGCCGTCCCGGAGAGACCGGGGATCCCCGAGAGGATCCCCTCCAGCGGCTTCACGACGACCTCCTCCTGGTGGAGCACGTCGTCGCAGTGGAGCGCGACGGGGCGCTTCTCCTCGTGGATTCGCAGGAGCATGCCGTCACCCTCGTTCGCGTCGCCTGCGCCGACCGCGTCGGCGCCCGCGCTCCGACCGTCCGCGTCGTCGACCCCGCCGTCGGCGAGCGCGCCGCCGGTGCCGCCTCCGACTCCACCACCGCCGGCCGCCCCGGTGGTGCCGAGCACCTCGCTCAGTCGGATCACCGGGTAGATATCGTCGTCGTGGCGGACGACCTCGTCGCCGTGGGCCACGTCGACGCCGTCGGCGCGGCTCACCTCCGCGATGTTCTTGATCGGGACGCCGTACTCGACGCCATCGACCTCGACGAACATCACGCGGACGATGGCGACCGTGACGGGGAGTTTGATCTCGAAGCGCGTCCCCTCGCCGGGCGTCGAGTCGAGCGTGACGCTCCCGTCGAGATCTTTCACCGTCGTCCGAACCACGTCCATGCCGACGCCGCGGCCGGACACGTCCGTCACCTCGTCGTTGGTGGAGAAGCCGGGGTGGAAGACGAGTTCGCGCGCCTCCGCGTCGGACATCGCCTCTACCTCCCCGCGTGATTTGACGCCCTTCTCGACGGCCTTCTCGCGCAGGGCGTCGGCCTCGATCCCGCCGCCGTCGTCCTCGACGACGATGGTGACGTGGTCGCGCTCGCGGTCGGCCCGGAGCTCGATCGTGCCGGTCGGGTCCTTCCCGGCCGCCTCGCGCTCCGCGGGCGGCTCGATGCCGTGGTCGACGGCGTTGCGGAGGATGTGGACCAGCGGGTCGCGGATCTCGGTGAGGATCGTGCGGTCCAACTCGATGTCGCGGCCGTCGATGTCGAAGTTCACGTCCTTCTCTTGGTCGCGCGCGAGGTCGCGCACGAGCCGCGGGAACGTGTCGACGACCGCCGACAGCGGGATGAGCCGCATGTCCATCACCGTGTCTTGGAGGCTCGTCGAGATCTTGTCCAGTTCGTCGAGGTTGTCGGAGTCGATGTCTGCCTCCTCCATCTCGCGGCGGAGCTTGATCCGACTGGTCACGAGCTGTTCGACCAGCCCGTACAGGTCGTCCAACTGCTCCACGTCGACTCGGACTGATGAGATGTTGTCCGACGAGGACGAGGTGGACCCGCCGCCCCCGGCGGAACCGGACGAGTCGTCGCGTTCGCCGTCATCGTCGTCTCCTGCGGCGTCCGAGGCCGCGTCGCCGCCCGCGTTGTCTCCGCCCTCCGAAGCGTCGGCCGCGTCGACCGCGCCGTCGATCGTCCCGCTCGCGTCGTCGCCGGGCGCCGGTTCGACCGCGGCCACGTCGACCGCGTCGACTTGGCTCACCGCACCGACGCCGGCGTCGACCGTTGCGCCGGCGTCGGCGACGACGTACAGGTCGAAGGTGCCATCGAACTCGCCCTCCTCGATCGCGTCGCGGTCGGGGTCACAGGCCATCCCAGCGAAGCCGTCCTCGACGGCCTCCAGCACGAACATCGCGTCGATGCCGGGCATGTCGGCGTCGCCGAGGTCGACGCGAGCGCGGTAGACGCCCTCGTCGTCGCCGGGAGCGAGGCCGTGGTCGAGGGCCGGATCGACGGGCTCCGTGCCGTCGTCACTCCCGGTGTCGCCGCCGGTGGCAGTATCGGCTTCCGCGTTCGCGTCGGGGCCTTCGTCGGCCGAGTCCGTCCCGGTGCTCGCGTCCGTCCCGTCGTCTGTCCCTGAGACGCCGTCGGTGTCGAGCGAGTCGACGCCCTCCTCCGCCATCGTCCGGAGGTCCTCCTCGACGCCGGTCGGGTCGATGCTCGTGTCGCCCGAGTCGTCTATCTCCCCGAGCATCGCGTCGAGCAGGTCGACCGCCTCGAACAGGCGGTCCATCAGGTCGCCCGAGACGGCTATGTCGCCGCCGCGGACCTCATCGAGCAGGTCCTCCATCGCGTGCGCGAGCCCGGAGAAGTCGCCGAACCCCATCGCCGCGGCGTTCCCCTTCAGGGTGTGGGCGGTCCGGAAGATGGCGTCCATCGCCTCCGGGTCGTCCGGGTCCGACTCCAGCGCGAGCAGGGAGTTGTTCAGCTCCGTGATCCCCTCCTCGGACTCGCGGACGAACGCGCGGATGTGCGCCTCGCTCATGAATGCTCACCCGTGATGCCCGCGGCGATGTCGCCCAGCGGGAGCACCGAGTCGACCGCGCCGGTCGCGGCGGCGCGCTTCGGCATCCCGTACACCACGCAGGACTCCTCGTCTTGCGCGAGCACGCGGGCGCCGATCCGCGAGAGCGCCTGCACGCCGTCGCTCCCGTCGCCCCCCATCCCGGTGAGGATCACGCCGATCAGCGGGTCGTCGACCACGTCGGCGGCCGACCGCATCGTGACGTTCACCGACGGGCGCACGCCCTCCCCGCGCTCCTCGTCGATCACCGTCAGCCGGAGGCGGCCGTTTCGCGCGTTCGTGATCTCCAGGTGGTGACCGCCCTTCGCGACCGCGAGTTCGCCGCGTCCCAGGCGCATTCCGTCCTCGGCCTCCCGCACCGACAGCTCGCAGGCGTCGTCGAGGCGGGTCGCGAACCGCCCGGTGAACGCCTCGGGCATGTGCTGGACGACGACGCCGCGGAGGTCGGCCTCGCCGGGGAGCGCGGAGACGACCCGCTCGACCGCGTCCGGTCCGCCGGTCGAGGAGCCGATGATGAGCGTCGTGTTCGGCTCGATGTCGGCCCCGGTCGCGCCCCCGGAGGGGCTCGCCGGGTCCGACGCGCTCGTCGACGCCGGCGTCGCGCCGCCGGCGCTCGCGGCCGCTGCGGCCGCGTCGCTCCGGCGGCGACGCCCCGCCGTTGAGAGGTCGGCCCCGGCGACCGACCGGACGGTCTCCACGAGCTGCTCTTCCATCCGGGAGACGCCCATCGACACCTCGCCGCCGGGCTTGGCGAAGAAGTCGACCGCGCCGGCGTCCAGCGCCGCGAACGTCTCCTCGGCGCCCTCGGCGGTGTACGCCGATAGCATCAGCGTCGGCGTGGGGTTCTCGGCCATCAGCCGCTCGACGGCTTCGATCCCGTTCATCTCGGGCATCTCCACGTCCATCGTCACCACGTCGGGGTCGACCTCGGCGACGACCGACAGCGCCTCGCGGCCGTCCCCGGCCTCGCCGACGACCTCCACGCCGCCGGACTCCAGGATGTCCGCGATGAGTCCCCGCATGAACCGCGAATCGTCAACCACGACCGTCCGCGGCACCCGCGCGCTCACGGCGCACCCCCAGCCGGCCGTGCGGCGTCTCGAATCATGTCCTTGCTTACCGATACGCCGTTATTGAACTCACCGTCCCGAATTTCATGGCTGATAGCTCGTGCGCTACGGTTAAGCGAGCGGATCCTGGGATCGGATGTATGGCAAGCAGTCAGCGCGCGGCCGACGGGGAGACCGTCGTCGCCGAGGAGACGACGCAGGTGCTGGAGTTCGGACTCGGCGACGAGACGTACTGTCTCGACATCGCCTACATCGACGAAATCGTCGACGCGGGCGACCTCACGGCGATCCCGAACTCGCCGCGACACGTCGAGGGCGTGATGGACCTGCGCGGCAAGACGACGACGATCATCGACCCCAAGACGCTGTTGGGCGTCACCGGCACCGGCGCTCGCGAGCGGATCATCGTCTTCGATCCCGAGGAAGTTGACGACGGCGGCACCGTCGGCTGGGTCGTCGACGAGGTGTTCCAGGTGCGCGACGTGGCCGCCGACCAGGTCGACGAGGCGACGACCGCCGGCGACGACTCCGTCCGGGGGATCGTGAAAGGCGACGATCGGTTCGTCGTCTGGGTCGAGCCGCGAACCGAGTGACTCGCGTCCGGAAAACGGAGTGACTCACGGCTGGAGACAAGGTAGCCCGGGCGAACCGGACCTCGGCTTCCGAGCGACTCCAGACCGGTGCGCTCGCCCCCGATCGACGCAACCGGTACTGCGCGCCCCGGCGATATCATTGCTGAGTATCGGGAAGCAGTTCTTATCAGACCCCTCGTGCCGTAGTGTGGTATGCGCGTTTCGAGCGGCGTTTCGGGGTTCGACGACCTCGTCGACGGGGGGCTCCCCAGCGAACGGCTCTACGTCGTCTGCGGCCCGCCGGGAAGCGGGAAGACGACGTTCTCGGCACAGTTCATCGCGGAAGGGGCCGCGACGGGTGACCGCTGCCTGTTTATCAGCATGCACGAGAGCCGTGCGGACCTCGAACGGGACATGGAAGCCTACGAGTTCGGGTTCGCCGAGGCGCTCGACTCCGGATCCGTCACCTTCCTCGACGCCTTCTCTTCGGAGGGGAAACGGTTCTTCGGGATGCCGGGCGACCGACGCGATGTCAACAGCGTCACCAACCGGATCAGTTCGTTCATCGAGTCGCGGGACATCGACCGGGTCGTCATCGATTCGACGATGCTGCTTCGGTATCTCCTCGACGACACCGACAACACGACGATGCGGTTTCTCTCGGCGCTCAAGCGCACCGGCGCGACCACGTACCTCATCTCCGAAATGACCGACCCCTCGGCGTATGCGGACGAGCACTTCCTGGCCCACGGCGTCGTCTTCTTCCACAACTACATGGAAGACGACGGGATGCGCCGCGGGCTCCAGGTCGTGAAGATGCGCGGCGCCGACGTGGACACCGACATCCAAGCGCTCGCCTTCACCGACGACGGGCTCGTCGTCGGCGACGGTCCGGCGGCCACCCACTGATGTACGCCGACCGACTGGGGACCGACTGGGAGGACATCTCCGGCACCGAGGCGATCCGACGGGCGTACGCGCTCGGCGTCGCCGCCGCGTTCGGCTACGAGAACCGTGACGAGTTCGACCGCCTCAGAGCGGCGCTCGACACCTCCTACGACCGCAGCATCATCGACCTCGCCTACCAGGAGGGGAAACACGAGGCAGCGGTCGTTCACGCCGACAGCGACGCGACGGACGGCGACGCCGTCTGGGACCAACTCGTCGAGGGGGCGGCCCCGGCAGGCGCCGCCGGGCTCGACGACGGCGACGATATCGTCTCCGGTTCGCCGATCGACCGGCCGATCACGGCAGTCGAGCTCCCGGCGGCGCTCGAACGCGCGGGACTGCTCGAGGGCGGTACCGGCTTCGGCGCGCCCGGCTTCCCGTCGCTGCTCGGATCGGGGCCCGGGAACGACGACACCGACGGGGGACCGTAGCGTGGTGTCGGCGACACCGCCGGCACCGGCTCGGCGCCACCGCCCGACCGACTGCGACGCTGTCGGATCAGCGGACGCTTCGCCGACCGCAGTCGGCGCCTCCGCAGCCGCCAGCGACGGTGACGACCTGTGAGCCTCTACCGATCCGAGCTCCCGTTCCCGTCGGTTTGGACAAAGGTTTTAGCTGCCCGACGCATCCTCACGCGTATGCTGGAGGACGCACCGCTGTCACTCGACGGCGGTGGCGGAGGCGAGAGTCTCCTCATCGCCGGTCCGCCCATGACTGGCAAGTACGCGCTCATGCTCCGTCTGCTGGCGGAGGCTGGCGAGCGCGGCGTCCTCATCACCACCGGCGACCCTGCCGAGCAGGTGCGCGCGGACTACGCCGACGCGGCCGGCGTCGCCCCGGAGTCCGTGGGAGTCGTCGACTGCGTCTCCAAGCAGCGGGGCGGCGATCTCCTCGACGACGAACTCGTCAGGTATGCCTCCTCACCGAAGAACATCACCGACATCGGGATGAAGTTCACCGACTTGTACGAGGCGTTCCGCGACACGGACGCAACCGTCGCCGTCGGCATCAACTCGCTGTCGGAGCTGCTGATGTACCTCGACCCCCAAGATGTCTACCAGTTCGTGCGGGTGCTCACCCGGCAGGCGCAAAGTGAGGGATGGACGACGATCGCCGTGATCAACTCCACCATGCACGACGAGCAGACGCTCCACACGATGTACGAGCCGTTCGACACCGTAGTCAACACCCGCGAGGAGGACGGCGCCCGCGAGCTCCGCGTCCGCAACCGCACGCAGGCGGCGACGGCGTGGACGACGTTCTGACCGAGGCAGTTCGGGGACTACCGCAGTTTCTCTGCGCAGTACCTACGACACCGTCGCCTGATACGTTATCTCTCACCCGCTTCGATGTCGATTTCGACGGCACTCGTCGGAGGGCTGAGTCCGATCTCTACACGCTCACCACCCACAACGTTGAATACGGCGGCGTACGCGACGCCGCGTCATCGATCGAGCCCCAGGTGTTCGCCCGTGTCGGAGCCCATCTCGAGCTGCTCCGACAGTTGCGTGTTCCCAGTCTGTGTGTTCGTCACCGTGACCGCAAGTTGCTGTGAGCGCTCCGTTCGATCGAATATCGAGATGGAAATCGGCTTCGCGCCGAGTCCGAGACAGCCAGCAGCGAGGACACACCCACGGAGTCCACCGACGATCAGTTCCCTGCACTCCACTACGACTCACCCCCGGCGTTGGCTGTCTTCACGGGTCGCTCCGCCGACAGGCCAATAAAAAGCCAGGCTGTGCTCCGACGAGTGGGGCGACCAGAGTTTCGGAGTTTGGATTTTGATGCGTGCCTTATTTTCACGTGGTCTGTGAATGGATAGTTTTTCGTCCGGCGATTAGGCTGCAGTCGCGGAGTATGTCGCTCAGAAAAGTTTTCTGAGTGATAAAATTACGGAACCGCAAGACAGCTCCTGTTTCACAGGTCCTTCATATGAACAGAAGGCACACATCAAAGCCATCCTCCGAGGTTGTGGGGCGACGGCTCCATCAATTCCATATCGCGTTATTCGATTTACAGCGACCGACCGTCGGGCTTACACCTCCGCCCGCTAATCGTCCGATAATGGCCGAGTTCGACCCCGAGCAGTTCGAAGACAAGTACGCGAACTACTTCCCGGAGCTTCAGCGGGCGTACAAGAACGCGTTCGAGACGATGAACGACCAGTTCGACTCGGAGCTGATACACGGCATCGACCAGCAGATCCTCAACGAGTCCGAACCGTTCTACGACGAGGAGTCGGAGACGTTCCGCGTCGAGCTCCCCGAGAACCCCACAGATCGACTGACCGCCATCGCCGTCGACGACGACAAGCTCGCGCAGACGCTCGACCGCTACGTGACCGAGATCGAGTCGGAGCTGTACCGGGTGTTCGACGTTGAACCGCCCGCTGTCGACTGAATCGGCACACTGTACCCCCGCGAGCACAAGGTTGAAACCCTCGTGCCGCCAACCAACACGTAATGAGCGCCGACTCTCAGGACGACGGCGGCGAGGACGAACTGCGCGAGCGCGTGACGAACTTCCTGCGCCGCAACTTCCCGCAGATCCAGATGCACGGCGGCAGCGCGGCCATCCAGCACCTTGACCGCGAGACGGGCGAGGTCCACATCTCGCTGGGCGGCGCCTGCTCCGGGTGCGGCATCTCGCCGATGACGATCCAGGCGATCAAATCGCGTATGACCAAGGAGATACCCGAGATCAACGAGGTCGTCGCCGACACCGGCATGGGATCGGGCGCCGACGGCGACCTCGGCGGTATGGGTAGCTCCGACGCCGGGATGTCCCCTTCGTTCCCCGGTGATTCCTCGGACGGCGAGGAAGACGAAGGGCCGCAGGCGCCGTTCTGAGCCCAACCTCGGAGGATGGTTTTGATGTGTGCCTTCTGTTCATGTGTTAAATCTGTGAAACAGGAGCAGTCTTGTGGTTCGACATTTCTATCACTCAGAAAACGTTTCTAAACGACATACTCCGTGACTTGACCCTAATCGACAGATGAAAGCCTATCTATCTGATGACAGTGTGAAAATAAGCCACGCATCAGATCCCATCCTCCGAAACTCTGTCTGAGCGACGACCCACGTTCGTTCTCGCGGTCGGTTTCCGTTCGCGTCTCCCGGAGCGACCGCGCTGCCGAGGAGCGGTACCGCTTCGATTCTCTTCGCTGTTTCTCCGTATTTCGATTCGAGAGGGCTGTCTCGCCACGATCCATACTGTCCACCGGCATGCGTTCGATCCCATCTATACACCGAATAACGCGATATCGAATGGCCGGATCGACCCTGTACGCACCGTCGTCTCTCGCTGAAGAGACCAGAAGAGGGATTACCGGCGAGGGGAATCCGGAGGACATGAGCGACGACTCGCCCGAGAACGTGCTGTTCGTCGTGCTCGACACGGTTCGGAAGGATCGGCTCGGGCCGTACGGCTACGACGGGGGGACGACGCCGGGGCTGGACGCGTTCAGCGAGGAGGCGACGGTCTTCGAGAACGCCGTCGCGCCCGCGCCGTGGACGCTCCCCGTGCACGCGTCGCTGTTCACCGGGATGTACCCGCACCGCCACGGCGCCGACCAGGAGAACCCGTATCTGGAGGGAGCGACGACGCTGGCGGAGACGCTCTCGGCGGCGGGCTATCGGACGGCCTGCTACTCCTCGAACGCCTGGATCACGCCCTATACCCATCTCACGGACGGCTTCGACGACCAGGACAACTTCTTCGAGGTGATGCCCGGCGACTTCCTCTCGGGGCCGCTCGCGCGCGCCTGGAAGGCGATGAACGACAACGACGGGCTCCGGACGGTCGCGGACAAACTCGTCTCGCTGGGCAACGTCGCCCACGAGTACCTCGCCAGCGGCGAGGGCGCCGACTCGAAGACGCCGGCGGTGATCGACCGCACGAAGTCGTTCGTCGACGACGCGGACGCCGACGGCGACGACTGGTTCGCGTTCATCAACCTGATGGACGCACACCTGCCGTATCACCCGCCTCAGGAGTACGTCGACGAGTACGCGCCGGGCGTCGACTCGACCGCGGTGTGCCAGAACTCCAAGGAGTACAACGCGGGCGCTCGCGACATCGACAGCGAGGAGTGGGAGGCCATTCGCGGGCTCTACGACGCGGAGATCGCCCACATCGACGACCAGCTCACCCGGCTGTTCGAGTGGCTCAAGGAGACCGATCGCTGGGAGGACACCGCTGTCGTCGTCTGCGCCGACCACGGCGAACTCCACGGCGAACACGACCTCTACGGCCACGAGTTTTGCCTGTACGACCAGTTGATCAACGTCCCGCTCATGGTCAAACATCCCGACCTGAACGGGGGCCGCCGCGAGGACACCGTCGAACTGCTCGACACCTACCACACGGTCCTCGACACGCTCGGGGTCGAGGGCGGCGTCCCCGCCGCCGCCGCCGACGAGGAGGCCGTCGCGCTCGACCGCACCAGATCGCTGTTGTCGGCCGACTACCGCGAGTTCGCGGGCGTCGACGATGCCGACCGCGACCCCGGCCAGCGCGCCTCACCCGACGGCGACTTCGGCTTCGTGGAGTACTCGCGCCCCGTCGTGGAGCTGAAACAGTTGGAGGAGAAGGCGTCGAGCGCGGGGATCGAACTCCCCGATGACTCCCGGTTCTACTCGCGGATGCGCGCGGCCCGCTCGACGGACGCGAAGTACGTCCGTATCGACCGGATCCCGGACGAGGCGTTCCGGATCGACGAGGACCCCGCCGAGGAGCGGAACGTCGCCGGCGCCGCAGGCAGCGACGAGGACGACGACCGCATCGCCGAAGCCGAGTCCCGGCTCGGCGAGTTCGAGACCGCCGCCGGCGGCGCGTGGACCGACGCCGCCGACGGCGCGGTGACGGACGACTCGCTCGACAAGATGGACGACGAGGCGACCGAGCGACTCCGCGATCTGGGATACGTCGAGTAAGCTCCGATTCCTACTCCCGTCTGTTGGATATTCGAACGAACACGCTTTCTGAAAAACCGTTAGCAGAGTCGACGAATCGGCGCATCGTCACCGGACTCCAAGCTCCCCGTTTCACCCCCCGTTGTGATCCCGCTCCCATGTCCGCAGCAGATCCGCCATCGTCCGGTTCGTCGGAGTGTCGACGCCGCGGTCGCGGCCACGGTCGACGACGGCGCCGGTGATCGCGTCGACCTCGGTCCGGCTCCCCGACTCCACGTCCCGACGCATCGACGAGCGGTTGGCCGCGGTCTCCGCGACGACGGTGTCGACGGCGTCGACGGCCTCCTCGTCGCTGAGGGCGACGCCCTCGACGCGGGCCACGCGGGCCGCCTCACGGGCGGCGCGGTGGGCGACCGCGCGACCCGGCTCGTCTGCGAGCGCGCCGTTGGGCACGCGCGCCAGCGCGGTCACGGCGTTGATACCGGCGTTGACGGCGAGCTTCTCCCAGCGTCGGCGGGACATCCGGGGGTCCGCTTCGCATGCGAGTCCGCACTCGCGAAACGCAGCGGCGACGCGCTCGGCCCGGTCGCTCGCGGCGTCGCCGTCCTCCGCGAGGCGGGCGTCCGCGAACTCGCCGACGTGGATCCGCCCGACGCCCGTGCAGCGGACCTCGCCCGGGCCGACGAGTTCGGCCCCGTAGGTGGCCGATCCCGCGATCACGCGGTCGCCGAGGCGCTCCGCGAGCGTCTCCTCCGTGAGGCCGTTCGAGAGCGCACAGACGAGCGCGGGGTCGCCGGTCGCGAGGGATTCGGCGGCGGTCGCCGTGTCGTACGCCTTCACCGTCACGAGCGCGAGGTCGCAGGTCAGATCCGCGGACGTGGGATCGGTCGTCGCCCGCGGTCGGGTGTGCGCGTCGAGGTCGCCGACGACGCGCAGCCCCTGTCCCGCAATCCGTCGGGCGTGCGGGTCGCGTGCGACGAGCGTGACCTGGTGCTCGCGGGCGAGCATCCCGCCGACCAGACTCCCGAGCGCGCCAGCGCCGAACACGACGATCTCCATGCCTGCGGGTGCGCGGGAGACGAAAAGAGCGGTTCGGTCGCGGCCTCGGTCGATATCCGTCGAGTCGTGGGTCTCCGGTCAGTCTTCGATCCAGTAGTAAATCTGTTCACGCGCTGCGTCGCAGTTCGGGCACGCCTCCGGCATGCCGTCGCTGAGGTCACCCATCTCGCCGCAGTCGGAACAGCGCCACATCAACTCGCCTTCGCCGAACTCGTGGCCCGTCCGCTCGTGTTCGATAGACAGCGAGACGATTCCCTCGCGCGTGCTCACGTAGAAGCCGCCCTCGTCGAACCCGCGAACTGTGCCCAGTTCCCTCCCCGACTCGGTGTACACGCGCTGGCCGACGCCGATCGCTGGTCGCTCATCGCTCATAAGTGACAGTTTCGCTGCGAGCACGATAAACTCGGCGGGCGGTCGCTGGAACGGCGGCGATCGCTGAGTGGCGCTGCCTCCCGGGTGGAGTCAGTCCTCGGCCCAGTAGTACAGTTCCTCTCGCGAGGCGGCGCAGTCCGGGCAGCTCTCGGGGAGGTCGCCTTCGATCTGGCCCATCGCTCCGCACTCCCAACAGCGCCACATCACGTACGCCTTGCCGAAGATGTCGCGGGCCTCATCGAGCGTCACTGCCCCGGTCTCCTCGCCGGCGAGGACGTAGAAGCCGGCGTCGTCGACGCCGCGAACAGTCCCGAGTTCGTTGCCGTCGGCGTCGTACACGGACTGTCCGGCCGAGATGTCCGCCAACTCCACCCCTTCGCGTTGTTCGGTGGCCATGGAGGCTGTACGTCTCTCATCGTGTTAACCTATCCCGCGAATCGGCGATCCGTCGCGTTCCGATCGCGTTCCGAATCGCTCTCGAATGCGACCCACGTGGCGATCAGATCGATACTCGCTGACGATTCTCCCAAGCGTTCGGTCGACTGCCGACGGTCACATGAAGTCCGCAATCGATCCCTGTTTGTTTTTGTCGTTCTCGAACACCGACTCCAGCGAGCGTTCGAGAATCTCCAGCCGCTGGATAGTGTACTCGCGGCAGCCGAACTCCTTGGCGACCTCCAGCGCGACGTCCATGTACTTGTTCACGGAGCCGCGGTGGACGGTGAGGGTCATGTCGCCGCCGCACTCGCGGCAGTCGCCCGTGAGGGGCATCCGACGGTACTTCTCGCCGCAGTCGAGACACCGCGTCTCCTGTCTGGAGAACGCCCGGAGATTCCCGATCAGGTCCGGCAGGAAGTGGTACTCGATGACCCGCTCGGCCACGTCCGTCTCGTCGACGGCGCGGAGCTTCCGCGCGAGCGCCAACTGCGCGTCCATCTTGTCCATCATCGACCCGAGCGTCTTGTACGCCGAGAGGTCGGGGCCGAGCGCGATGTCGGTCGTGTCGTGGGTGTGGTCGAAGCCGCGGTACTCGTCGTCGGTGCCGAGGGTGTCCTCACCGATCTGGATCAGGTCCTCCACCTCGCCGGGGTCGGCCATGTCGAGGGTGGCCTCGTAAAACTCGCGGGGGTACTGCCGGACGATGTCCATGTTGTGCGCCTCGTCGTCGATTTCGGAGGGGTCGATGCGCGAGGACATGACGAGCGGGGCGTCCATGGAGTTGTGGGCGTACAGCCAGTTCGCGGTGAAGACGGGTTCGCCCCCGACCTGTAGATCATAGAGGAACCCGTCGTAATCGACGCGCTCGACGTTCTGCACCCGGAGGTACGAGAGGTCCCCGTCGACGATCGGGCGGACCTCGTCGAGTTTGGAAGCCGCAGCCTGGGGGAGTTCCCGCTCGTCGAGCGCGCTAACGATGTCGCGGAGTTTCTCCAGCGAGATGTGTTCGCGCCGCTTCAAATACTCCGGCACGAGACGCTTCACGCCGGGAATGTCCATCTCCCGAATTCGCATCAACGCGTCCGGGACCGACACGACGAGGCTCTTCGGTTGGTACGGCTCGTTCCCGTCGAGGAGACGACCGAGGGGGTTGTCGGACGCTCCACCTGAGACAGTGACCGTGAAAATCGGCTGGCGCGATTCGTCACGCTCGCGTCGGGAGACGTTCGCGACGAGTCCGAACCGGTGGAGCAGGAACACGACGCCGTCCTTCACGTCCTCGCTGGTCGTGTGGAACGCGATCGTTGTGTGGTTGTCGTCACTCGTTTCGCTTCCGTCGCCGGCGATGAACCCCCGGAGGAAGGCGAGTGCGATGTCGTCAGGGGCGCGGAGTATACACTTCGGGACGATCTTCTCGCTCGACGTGCATTCGTCCCTGTCCTCGAAGCCGAGTTCGTAGAGGATCTCGCGGACGACCGCGGGGAACGCTGCTTCATACGCCTTGTTCGACCATCTCACCGCGGGGTCGCATCCGAGCGACGCGTTCGCAGCCTCGACGACTCGATCGATTAGTTCGTCGTCTGCGTTGTGGATCGTCGGTCGGACCCCGGAGAGCGATCCTTCGGCGACGAACATCCCGAGCAACCACGCGAACTCCTCGTCCACGTCGACGGACCGATCGATCCCGTCCGAAGACCCCCTCAGTCCGACACTGACCGCCTCCGGAGGATCGGTGTCCGACCGTTCACCGATCGTCTTCAACGTCTCGGCGGACAGCTTCCGTTTCGAGAGCCGGTAGGAGAGTCCTCCATCGAATGCGACGCGTGTCTCGTCACCTCGGCGAGATCCCTCCCATACGTCGGTCAAGTACGCCTCAACTTCCTCATCGACGAACACGTACGGATCCTCGACGGCATCGATCGCGTCGATCGTCGTCGACTCCGGTTCGATATCCAGCCGTTGGGGAGCAACGACGAGATCGCCCTCCCTCAGATCGCCACCCGCCACCTCCTCGATCCCGTCATCGTATCGGAACAGACTGTGGTGTTCTGTGAGTTCGAGCGAGCGGCCGAACTGCGTCTCGATGCGAACGAGCGACTCATCCTCGTCGGCCCGGTACCGGATCGCCTTTTCGATGGGTTTCAGCGACGCCTCGTGATTCTCGTCGAACGCGTACGTCTTCCATCCCTCCCACCGGCACGTGCGCTTCCGGAACTTCCCATCGACCTCGATTGGGCTCTCCAGTTCCTCCCAGAACTCTCCAAAGGTAGTGAACCGAACCTCTCTATCGGGACCGACCGCGACGAGCCGCGAGTCCTCGGTTACGCTCCCGCCGCGCTGGTCCGGGAGGAACGACTTGCTGAAATTTAGCAGGCCGTCCATGAGGAGCATGACGCAGTCTTCGTCGCCGTCGCATTGCGCTGAGTGAATCCCGTTTGCAACGAGCGTGTGCGTTTCCTCGACCGTGAGACAGTACGTGTGACTCGTGTCGCTCTCGGCGTAGTCGACCGACGTGATCTCATCAACGCTTCGGCCGCCGTCGGCACGGGCCACCGGGGGACCCTCTCGAGAGGCGACGCGGTCGTCGGGCGTCGTGGCCGGGATCGAGAGTTCGTCTCCGACCGTCAACTCGGTCGCCTCTATCGTTTCGATCCCGTCGTCCCATCGGCAGAGCCGGTGATCCGGCGTCACCGTGATCTCTCGCCCGCTCCGCGTCTCCACGCGAACCATGTGATCCGGCGCGATGTGCTTCGAAACCGCCTCGACCGGCTTCAGCACCTCCTCGCCGTCCTCGGTCACCGAGGGAACGAACACGTCGCCGTCCAGTTCCGACACGAGCGTCCCGAAGTCGTCCTCGCTCGGATCGTCCAACCGCTCCTCGACGAACTCGTCGATCCGTCCGTGGTGCCACTCGTCGGTCTCGTCGTGATACCAGAGCTTCGTCTCCGGGTGGAAACAGTTCCGCCTCTTTGCCGCGTGGAAGTACGGGTGCGCGTACCCGACGGCCGCGCTCGTGAAGCCGACCACTCTCCCCACGACCGCGGCGCTGGTGTGGGGGGCCATCCCGAACACGAGTTCGCCCACGAGGTCGTCGCGCTCGTTCACCTCGTAGAACGGCTCCAGATCGTAGAAGTCCGTGAGCAGTTCGTCGACGAAGTCGGCCGTCTTCATCATGTGTTCGGCCGCGCCGTCCGAGAGGACGATGTCCTGCACTTTCAGCTCGATGAGCTGGTCGTCGTGGACGAGCGGTTCGCCGTCGATGTCGGTCTCGTAGCCCAGCTCCCGGAAGTGGTCGGCGGTCACGTCGAGTTCCTGTGGCCGGACCGACGTGACGGGGAGGTCGGTCATGTCGTAGCGGACGGTACCGTCCTTGAACGACGTGACGCCGTGTTTCGCGCGGAAGACCCCCTTCTCGATCGGTTCGGGCGTCTTGTTCGATGAGGACAGACCCTTGACACCTTTTAGGATGTCGAAGCTCGCCTCGCGCTCGCCGGTCGCCTCCAGCGCCGACCAGTACTCGTCGTTGAGGTCGATCGTGTGCCAGTCGGGACTCTCGACATCGCGCTCGCAGCGCGGGCACTCGACGCGTCCGGACTCGTCGGGCTCACAGACGGTGCCGCACTCCTCGCACTCGTAGTACGGCTCCGTGTGGGCCGAGCACGCCGGACACTGCGGCTTGAACGTGTGCTCGCCGCACTCGGGGCACTCGCGCTCGCCGACGAGCACGTCGTAGACCCCCTTCCCTTTGTCCGTGCGGTTGCGGGCGGCCTCGCCCACGGATCGCTGGTTGCCGCCGAGTTCCGTGATCGGGAACAGCGTGTGGACCGCCGGCGAGAGGTCGCGGCTCTCGGATTTCTCCGGCCGGCCCATCCGGTTGCCGATCCGGGTGGGGGCGCGCTCGCGCACCTCGAAGCCGACCACCTCGTTGACCGCGCGGATCGCGTTCTCGCCGCCGTCCCACCCCTCGGCCTCCGCCGACAGGGCCGTCCGGTCCCACTCGCGGCGCAGGCCGTCGGTGACTCCCACCTGCCGGAGCAGCGGTCGGAAGTCGGGAATCCGTATCGCGTCCTCGGTCTGCGTGTGCTCCACGAGCAGCTTCTCCAGCGCACGGCGGACGGTGTCGGTGTGCTCGACGACGAGGAGGTCGCCGGTCACCTCGCCGTCGGCCGCGGCGTCCGCGAGCGCGTCGTACTCGTCGACCGAGATGTCGTGCCAGCAGTAGGTGTAGGCGGGGTGCAGGGGCGCGTCGTACTCGTCGACCCACGCGAGCGCCTGGCCTGCGTCGGGCTCGTCGAGATCGACCGTGAGGTCGTCCTCCAGCGCCTGGAGGTCTGCGCCCGCTGCCGCGAGATCCTGTTCCCACCACTCGCGGACGTACGAGGCGGGCGCGAGCGGGTGGTTGTTCTCGACGAACTCGCCGAAGTTGACGAGGTACTCGCCTAAGTCCAGCACCTCCTCGACACCGTTGCGGACCTCCTTCGCTTCCTTCGGATCGTCGATGCGGCGCACGTCACCGTTCGCCAGCCTGACGGTCGGTCCGTCGATCGAGTCGACGGGGACGACGCCGCCGGCCTTCCCGGGGCGTTCGGTCTTGATCTGGGTGCCGGTCGCGAGGAAGTCGTCGACGATGTGCATCGTCGCGGGGTGGACGCCGGCGGTGGCGAAGCCGTGGTTGCGCGCACGGCCGTAGCGCAGTCGGAAGCCCCCCGCCTCGGAGGGATGGCCGAAGACCGGACGTCCGGCGATGAGGTCGCGGAGGAACTTCTGAGAGGAGTCGGCCCGCGTCGGCTCAATCGGGGCGTCCGGGTCCCCCTCGGCCGATCCCGCCCCCTCGCTCTCCGCGCCGTCGTTCGTCTCGTCCTCGGTGCCGTCGCCGTCTCCGTCGTCGCCCGCGGCCTCCTCGCTGCCATCACCGTAGTACGTGCCGTCGATGAGGTCCTGAAGCCAGGGCCAGTCGACCTCGTCGAGCTGACGGGTGTACCGCTGGATCTTGGGGGCCTTGAGCGCGATCCCCTCTGCGAGCACGAGGCACATCCCGCCGCGGGCGTTGTTGGTGTCCACCCGCTCGAGATCGCGGAACCCGGAGACCTCCTCGTCGCCGGTGGCCTCCCCGTCGAGCATGATCGGCATGTGCTCGGCGATGAACTTCGTCTCCGTGTCCTTCGGCGTGTACTGGAGCCCTGTCTCCTTGTCGTAGAGGCCGACCTCCTCGGCGTAGCGTTCGACCTCGTCGTCGCGAGCGCGATACTCCTCGATGCCCAGCAGCGCGCGGGCGTAGTCGCCGACGAGCACCGACAGCGCCTGCGCCGTCCCGCCCGCAGAGCGGATCGGTC
Organism: Halobaculum gomorrense; assembly: GCF_900129775.1. GTDB lineage: Archaea > Halobacteriota > Halobacteria > Halobacteriales > Haloferacaceae > Halobaculum > Halobaculum gomorrense. Next base: position 119,308 of record NZ_FQWV01000004.1, read on the forward strand.
CGGCGTAGTAGACGTTGATGAACTCGGTGCCGTCGTCGTTCTCCAGGATCTCGACGCGGTCGATCCCCTCGATGGGGGCGGCGACGACCCCCTCCGTCAGCAGGGCGACCGCCGTCCGGACTGCGCCCTCGATCTTGCCCGCGCGGGAGTCGAAGTCGCCGACGGTGCCCTCCACGAAGTCGGTCACGAGCTCCAGCGCCGCCTCCTCGCGGGACATCTCCCCCTCCAGTTCGCGGACGCGCTCGGCGACGCCGGGGATCTCGAGGATGTTTTCGACGCGGTCGGCCATGTCGCGGGCGACCGGGATCTCGATCTCCGTCTCCGGGTCTTTCCCCTGTGCCTTCGCCGCCTCCGCGCGCTCGAACGCCTCGTCCAACCTGTCCTCGATCCGTGCGAAGTAGCGCTCGTCGTCCGGTCTCATTGCGTCGCCTCCGTCGTCGGGCCGCGGCGTCCGCTCCGCCGGCGCGGGTCTCCCCGCCGGGGCCGTCGCTCCCACCGACCCTGCTCGGGTTGCAGTCGTATCGTTGGTACCGACCCCGGAGCCGCGTTCACGGCGGCGACGAACGCGCCGCCTCGGCTCGCGTGTCGGGGTCGTCGGTGCACGTCACCTCCCTGTGCGCGGGAGGGTGATAAGCGGTTCGCGTCTCCTGCGACCACGGGTTCGCTCGTGGCCACGTCGGTCGGCCCGGCCGGCCCTACAGCCAGAGGTCGAGGTCCGTGACCTCGTCGTGCTCGCGCTCCAGCGGCTCCTCGAACGCGCGGAGGTACACCTCTCCCGCGAACACCGTTGCGGCGTTCAGGTGCCCCGCGAGCGCCTGCCCGCTGCGCCGCGAGAGCACGGCGTGGGTGTGGGCGAAGCGCTCGCCGTCCAGTCGCGCGACGTTGCCGACGCAGGCGGCGACCTCCAGCGGTTCGTCGAACGCGACCGACCGGTACTCCTGGTCGTCCTGATCGTAGAACCACACCTCGGCGTCCTGCACGGCGCCCATGGCGTTGAACCACGCCGCGTCCGCCTCGACCTTGTCGGCGAGCGACTCGATCTCCTCGCGCCAGTCGGCGCCGTTGTCCAGGCTTGCCACGTACTCGCCGGCGACCTCGACCGCTCGGTAGTTCATACTTCACGCGTCGGCCGACCGGGAGTAAAACGTTGCCGCCGCGACCGAACCTTCATATACGAAGCCGGGACCAGCGCCACCGATGCGACGCTGAGAACTGCCGCCGACGGCGAGACGGGTGCGCGGTCCGACCGTCGGCGCGGACGTGGTCCGACCGATCGCGGTGTCGATCGGGGCACACAGGCCGCCTGTCAGCCCTCTCCGATCCGTAGCTACCGCGTCGCCGCGTCGATCGCGCGGTCGAGGTCGGCGACGATGTCCTCGGGGTTCTCGACGCCGACCGACAGGCGGATCATGTCGCCGGTGACGCCGGCGGCCAGTTGCTCCTCCTCGGTGAGCTGCTGGTGGGTCGTGCTCGCTGGGTGGATGACGAGCGTCTTCGCGTCGCCGACGTTCGCCACCAGCGACGCCAGTTCGGTTCCCTCGACCGTGTCGCGTGCGGCCTCGTAGCCGCCGTCGAGCCCGAACGCGATCATCCCGCCGTAGCCGCCGTCGAGGTACTCCGACGCCTCGGCGTGCGTCTCGTGGTCCGGGAGCCCCGGGTACGTCACCCAGTCGACGGCGGGGTGGTCAGCGAGGTGCTCGGCGACGTGCTGGGCGTTCGTGCAGTGGCGCTCCATTCGCATCGGGAGCGACTCCAGCTTCTGCATCGTCGCCCACGCGTCGAACGGCGACTGGGCGCTGCCGAGGTCGCGCTGCCCGCGCGCGATGGCGGCGTAGGTGAGTGCCGCCTCGCCGAAGCGCTCGGCGAAGTTGACGCCGTGGTACGCGGGGTTGTCGCCGCCGAGCTCCGGGAAGCGGTCGGCGTGCTCGCCCCACGGGAACGACCCGCCGTCGACGAGCACGCCGCCGATGGTCGAGCCGGAACCGTGGATCCACTTGGTCGTCGATTCCCACACCAGGTCCGCGCCGTGTTCGATCGGCCGGCAGAGGTACGGCGTGGCGAACGTGTTGTCGACGAACAGCGGGACGCCGTGCTCGTGGGCGATGTCGGCGATGCGCTGGATGTCTGGCGTGACGAGCGCCGGGTTCCCGATGGTCTCGAGGTGGACGAACGCGGTGTCTTCGTCGATGGCGTCGGCGTACCCCTCGTAGTCGAGGGTGTCGACGAACCGGGTCGAGACACCGCGTCGCTCGACGGTGTGGGTGAGGTAGGTGTAGGTGCCACCGTACAGCGACGACGAGGAGACGATGTTGTCGCCGGCCGACGCGAGCAGGAACGTCGCCAGGTCGAATGCTGCCATCCCGGAACTCGTCGGGACCGCACCGACGCCGCCCTCCAGCGACGCGAGGCGCTCGCCCAGGCGAGCGACCGTCGGATTGAGCAGTCGGCTGTAGATGTACCCTTCCTCCTCCAGCGCGAACAGCCGCGCGGCGTGGTCGGCGTCGTCGAACACGTAGGAGGTCGTCTGGTGGATCGGCGGCGCGCGCGCCCCGGTCGTCGGATCGGGGTCGGCGCCGTCGTGGACGCTGCGAGTCCAAAAGCCGTAGTCGGTATCGTCTTCTGCCATACTGTTTCCACCTACGGACACCGCTCTCTAAGCGCTGCCGCCGAGCGCTGAACTCGCCGCTGTCGACGACGCAGGACGACGCGTCGCGGTCGGCCGCCGCCGGGCTACCCGGGAAACAGGCTCGCGTGGACCGGCGCGCGGTCGGGGCCGCCGGAGTGGCCGCCCGAGCCGTCGCTCCCGTCGCTCTCTTCTCTTTCGTCGCGGACGGCGCGCCCGTCGACGCCGTCGGCGAGGAAGTCGCGCAACGGCGGGCCGACGGACTCGGGTTCGACGAGGAACGCGTCGTGTCCGTGGTCAGACTCGACGACGTGGTGCGCGGTCGGCACGTCCGCGTCGCGGGCTGCGGCCGCGAGCGCGCGGGACTGCTCGACGGTGAAGTGCCAGTCGCCGGTGAACGACAGTGCGAGCAGTTCCCCCTCGAACGCCGCAAGCGCCTCCGTATCGGAGCCGTAGCCCGCGGCGAGGTCGTACTCGTCCATCGCCCGCGTGAGATAGAGATAGCTGTTGGCGTCGAAGCGTGCGGTGAACGAGTCGGCGTTGTAATCGAGGTACGACTCGACCTCGCGGTACGGGAAGAACCGGTCCGTCGGGTCGGCGGGCGCGTCGCCGAAGGCGCCGCGGCCGGCCGCACGGCGGCCGAACTTCCGGCCCATCGACGCCTTCGAGAGGTACATCACGTGACCGATCCGGCGCGCCTGCGCCAGCCCGTCGTCCGGATTCGGTCGGTCGTCGCCGTAGTAGTCGCCGCCGTTCCAGTTCGGGTCCGTGGTGATCGCGCGGCGGGCGATGGCGTCGAGCGAGAGGCACTGCGTGTCGAGCCGCGCAGCCGTCGCGACGGCGGCCACGCGGCGCACGTCGTCTGGGTAGTGCTTCGCCCAGTCGACGGCGTTCATCCCGCCGACGCTCCCGCCGACGACGGCGTGGAGGCGGCCGACGCCGAGGCGGTCGAGGAGCCGTCGCTGCGCGCGGGTCCAGTCGCCGACCGTCACCGGCGGGAACTCTGTCCCCCACGGTTCGCCGTCCGGTCCCTCCGACGGCGGCCCCGAGGAGCCGTAACAGGAGCCGGGGACGTTGACGCAGACGACGTAGTACTCGGTCGTGTCGATCGCCTTGCCGGGGCCGACCACGTCGTCCCACCACGCGCGGGCCTGGCCGGCGGTCTGCACGCCTGTCCCCACGTCCGCGTCTGCGTCCGCGTCGGCCGCCTCGGCGCCGCCGTCAGGACCGTCGGTGACGGGCTCGTGGTCCTCGCTGCGGGGCGCGTTCGAGACGTGCTGGCTCCCGGTGAGCGCGTGACAGACGAGGACCGCGTTGTCCCCGTCGAACTCGCCGTACGTCTCGTAGGCGAGCCGGAGGTCGTCGATCGACTCGCCGCACTCGAACCGGAACTCGCCGACGGACTCGACGGCCGTCATCGCGTCGCCTCCGCGATGGCCCGATCGAGGTCCGCGACGATGTCTCCGGGGTCCTCGATCCCGACGGAGAGCCGGAGGAGGTCGGGACTCACGCCCGCGGCCGCCTGCTCCGCCTCGGACAACTGCGCGTGGGTCGTGCTCGCCGGATGGATGATCAGCGAGCGGGCGTCGCCGATGTTCGCGAGGAACGACACCAGCTCCACTTCCTCGCAGACGCGCTTGCCGGCGGCGAAGCCTTCGTCCAGCCCGAACACGACCATGCCGCCGAACCCGTCGAGGTACTCGGCGGCGGCGTCGTGCGTCGGGTGGTCCTCGAAGCCGGGGTAGGTGACCCACGCCACCTCGGGATGATCGCGGAGGTGTTCGGCGACGACGCGCGCGTTCTCGCAGTGCTTCTCCATGCGGATCGGGAGCGTCGAGAGCCCTTGGAGCGTCTGCCACGCGTCGAAGGGGGACTGCGGGTTCCCGAGCGTGCGCACGCCGCGGTGGCGCGCGACCTGTGCGAACGCCCGCTCGCCGAACCGCTCGGAGAAGTCGATGCCGAAGGCGGGGTTCTCCCCCGACAGCTCGGGGTAGTCGGCGTCCGGGTGGTCCCACGGGAAGGTGCCGCCGTCGACGAGGACGCCGCCGACGGTCGTGCCCGCACCGTGGATCCACTTCGTCGTCGAGTTCCACACGATGTCGGCGCCGTGGTCGATCGGGTTGCACAGCGCCGGCGTGGCGAACGTGTTGTCGACGACGAGCGGGACCGCGCGGTCGTGCGCGATCTCGGCGATCCGCCCGAAGTCGGGCGTGACGAGCGAGGGGTTCGCGACCGTCTCGACGTGGACGAACGCCGTGTCCTCGTCGACGGCGTCCTCGTACGCCGCGTAGTCGGTCGTGTCGACGGTTCGCACCTCGACGCCGCGCCGCGAGCCCATGTGCGCGAGGTAGGCGCTCGTGCCGCCGTACATGTCGGCGCTGGCGACGACGTTGTCGCCGGTGCGCGCGAGCAGGCTCGTCGCGGTGTCGAGGGCGGCCATCCCAGAGGCGGTGGCGACGGCGTCGACGCCGGCCTCCAGGTCCGCGAGTCGCTCCTCCAGCACCCGCGTCGTCGGATTGGAGATGCGCGTGTACACGTCGCCCTCGCGGTCGAGGGCGTACAGATCGGCAGCGGTGTCGGCGTCGGGGAACGCGTAGGAGGTCGTCTGGTAGATGGGCGGCGCTCGCGCGCCGGTCGCCGAGTCGCCCGTCCAGCCGGTGTGGAGCGCTCGCGTCCGTGCGCCCCACTCGCCCGCCGGCGCGTCGGCGTCGTCGGTCATGTACTACGGGCATATCCACACAAACGGATATGCACGCGAGTTACGGCAACGTCTGCCGGCTGCCGCACGAACTCCCAAAGTCTAAAGCGGAGACCGGCGGAAGCGGGCGGTATATGGCCGCCATCGAGTTGGACGGCGTCACGAAGCGATACGGCGACGTAACGGCCGTCCGCGACCTCAACCTCGCGGTCGAGGAGGGCGAGGTGTTCGGCTTCCTCGGCCCGAACGGGGCGGGGAAGTCGACGACGATCAACATGCTGCTCGACTTCGTGCGTCCCACGAGCGGCACCGTCCGGGTGCTCTCGCGGGACGCGCAGGCGGAGTCGGTCGCGGTCCGCCGCCGGACGGGGGTCCTCCCCGAGGGGTACGACGTGTACGAGCGGCTCAGCGGCCGCAAACACATCGAGTTCGCGATGCGCTCGAAGGAAGTCGACGGCGACGCAGAGGCGATGCTGGAGCGCGTGGGCATCGCCGACGCCGCCGACCGCCGCGCGGGCGGCTACTCCAAGGGGATGCGCCAGCGGCTCGTCCTCGGGATGGCGCTCGTCGGCGACCCGGACCTGCTCATCCTCGACGAACCCTCCTCCGGACTGGACCCCGCCGGCGCCAAGGAGATGCGCGAGATCGTCCGCAGCGAGGCCGACCGCGGCGCGACGGTGTTCTTCTCCAGTCACGTCCTCGGGCAGGTGGAGTCGGTGTGCGACCGCGTCGGCATCATGCGCGAGGGGGAACTCGTCGCCGAGGACTCCATTGAGGGCCTGCGCGAGGCCGTCGGCGGCGAGGAGCAACTCGTCGTCACCGTCGACGCTGCCAGCGAGGAGGATGTCGAGGCCGTCCGCGCGCTCGCGGGCGTCTCCTCGGCGGCGACCGACGGCGGCACCGTCACGGTGTCGTGCGAGAGCGACGCGAAGACGCAGGTGATCGGGGCGCTGGAAGACGCCGGGGTCACCGTGAAGGACTTCACCACCCAGGAGGCGAGCCTGGAGGATCTCTTCCTCACCTACGCGGAGGGCGCTGGCGCCGTCACCGGCACCGGCACCGGGGCAGGTGCGGGTCGCGGTGACGACAGCACCGCCGCCGCGGACACGGAGGTGCCCGAATGAGCTTCGGGAGACGGTCCTGCTCGCTCGCGTCGCTCACGGGTCGCTTCGCTCCCCGATCGTCACCGAGGTCTCACTCCGTTCGACCTCGTACCGCTCACTTCGCGGGCTGCGACTCCCGTGCTCACACTCACCGGGGGTGGTTCGCGTGAGCGTCGAGGCCGTCGCGCGAAAAGACTTCCAAGACGCCGTCCGTTCGCGGTGGCTGCTGGGGCTGACGGCGTTCTTCGTCCTGCTCGTCTCAGTCGTCGTGTACTTCGTGCGCCCGGGACCGGGACAGACGATCCCTACGAGCGCGCTGCTGGGTTCGTTCCTCGTCCGCGACGCGCTCGTCACGACGCTTATCCCGCTCATCGCGCTGGTCGTCTCGTACAACGCCGTCGTCGGCGAGCGCGAGACGGGGTCGCTGAAGCTGCTGCTGGCGCTGCCGCACTCCCGGTCGGACGTGGTGTTCGGAAAGGTCGCCGGCCGCGCGGGCGCCATCGCGGTGCCCGTCTCGGTGGGATTCCTACTCCCCGCGCTGGTGGCGGCGATCGGTCCCCTGTCGCTACAGATCGGGACGTTCCTCGGCTACATCCTGCTGACGCTGCTGCTGTCGTCGGCGTTCGTCGCCATCGCGGTCGGCTTCTCGGCGGCGGTGTCGTCGAACCGCCTCGCGATCGGCGGCGCGGTCGGGCTGTACTTCCTGTTCGTCCCGCTGTGGGGGGCGATCCAGTTCCCGCTGCGGCTGTACCTCGGCACCGGCGGCGCTCCGGGGTGGCTCCCGCTGTCGGGGACTGAGCTGCTGCGGCTGCTCCGGCTGCTCAACCCCACCGGCTCGTTCAAGATCGTCGCCGGCGAGTGGGTGAGCACGACGCTGTTCGCCGCCGGACAGGCGAGCGTCGAGGGCGGCGCCGGGCAGTACGCGACGGCCATGGAGATCGCGGCGTTCGCGATGCTCGCGGCGTGGCTGCTCGTGCCGCCGCTGCTCGGGCTGTGGCGGTTCGAGGGCGCCGATCTGTAAACTATCAATCACCTGTCTGCTCTCTCGATTTCTCCGTTTCGCCGGTTCCCGGCGGCATCGGGGTTTCTGGCTCGCCGACCGAGAAAGCCCCCTTTCATTTCCACCCACCACGACCGCACAGCGACCACAACCTCCCCAGCCGATTCACTCATTGCTCACTCCGTTCGCTCCTCGTTCATCCCTCGCGCGCGTCCGACGGGCACTACACGGGATCTCCGGTCCCGTGAGGTCACACTCGCTTCGCTCACGGCTCATCTCGTTCGCCGTTCGCTATCGCGGTCTCATAGAATGAGACCGCGCACCGCTCGCGTGACTGGAGGCCCGCCGCCGCGCGCCTCCGCCGTCCTCTACTCCTCCTCGTCCCCCGGCGGCCACCCGATCCCGTGTTCTGCGAGGAGGGCGGCGAACTCCTCCTCGTCCAGTTCGGGCACGTCGTTCGCATCGGCGTCCTCGCGCTTGCTCGTCCCCGGGTTCTCGCCGACGACGAGGTAGTCGGTGTTCCCCGAGACGGACCCCGTGGCGTTCGCCCCGTGAGCCTCCACGAGGTCTTGAGCGACGCTGCGGGCCGTCGAGAGCGACCCGGTGAACACGAACGTCACCCCCTCCAGCGCGTCGCCCGTCTCGGTGTCGTCGGGCTGCGGGTCCACGTAGTCGAGCAGGTCGTCGATGACGCGGGCGTTCTGCTCGGTCTCGAAGAAGTCGCGGACGGTTCGGGCGACCGTCTCGCCGATGTCGTCCACCTCCGCCAGCTCTGCCTCGCCGGCGGTTCGGACGGCCTCGAACGTGCCGAAGTGGCGCGCGAGGTTCCGCGCGGTCGCGGCGCCGACCTCGTGGATGCCGAGCGCCGCGAGGAAGTCGGCCAGTTCGGGCTCGGTGCTCGCCTCGACCTCGCGGATCAGGTTGTCCGCGCTCGTCTCGCCCCACCCCTCCAGATCCGCGAGGTCCTCGCGGCGGTCGGACAGGCGATAGAGATCGGGGAGCGTCTCGACGAGGCCGGCCTCCCGGAGTTGCTCGACGGACTCCTCGCCCAATCCCTCGATGTCGAGGCCTCCGCGGCTGGCGTAGTGGACGACCGCGCGTTCGGCCTGCGCGGGACACGCGAGCCCGTTCGGACAGAACGCGAGGGGGCCCTCGCGTTCGATCTCGCTGCTGCATACCGGGCACTCCGACGGGAACTCGTAGGGCCGGTCGCTGTGAGACTCCACGACCTCCGCGACCTGCGGGATCACGTCGCCGGCGCGCTTCACGCGCACCTCGTCGCCGACGTTCACCCCGAGCGAGTCGATCTCGTCGGGGTTGTGCAGCGTCGCCCGCGAGACGGTCACGCCGCCCACGTCGACCGGGTCGAGGAGGGCCACGGGCGTGAGCCGGCCGGTCCGACCCACCTGCACGACGATGTCCTCCACCGTGGTCACCTCGTGGCGCGCGGGGAACTTGTACGCGAACGCCCAGCGGACGCTGCGCGCCTTCGTCCCGAGCTCCTCGCGCTTCGCGCGGTCGTTCACCTTGATCACGGTGCCGTCGATCTCGTAGTTCAGGTCCTCTCGCTCGTCGAGCAGGCGGTCGCGGTAGTCGATGGCCGCCTCGATATCCTCGGCCCCCTCGGCCCGGTCGTTCACGTGCAGGCCGAACGAGCCGAGACCGTCGAGTTCCCCGATGTGGGTGTCGGGCTGGGACGCCGCGCGGCCGTCGTCGTCCACCGACCCGCCGGTGTCCCACCCGAGCACGTCGTAGAAGAAGCAGTCGAGCGGGCGCTCTGCGACCGCCTCCAGGTCGAGCTGCCGGAGCGTCCCCGCGGCCGCATTACGGGGATTAGCGAACGGCTCCTTCCCCCGCTCGATGCGCTCGCGATTGTGCGCCTGGAAGGCGTCGCGGGGGATGAACACCTCCCCGCGGACGGCGAGCGTCTCGGGCGGATCGCCCGCCAGCCGCTCGGGCACCGAGCGGATCGTCCGCACCTGCTCGGTCACGTCGTCGCCGACGCGGCCGTCGCCCCGCGTCGCCGCCTGCACGTACCGGCCGTTCTCGTACACCACCTCGACGGAGAGGCCGTCGAACTTCGGCTCGCAGGAGTAGGCCACGTCCTCGGCGTCGTCGAGTTCGCGCCGCACGCGCTCGTCGAACTCGCGCACGTCCTCGGCCTCGCCCGACTGGTCGATCGACAGCATCGGCGCGGCGTGTTCGACCTCGCCGAGTTCCTCCAGCGTGCCGCCGCCGACGCGCCGCGTCGGCGAGTCGCTCGCCTCGAGGTCGAATGCGTCCTCCAGTTCCTCCAGTCGCGCGAACAGCGCGTCGTACGTCCGGTCGGCGATCAGCGGGTCGTTGCGCGCGTAGTAGCGGTGATCGTGCTCGCGGATCGCGTCCCGGAGCAGGTCGGCCTCCGCGGCGGCGTCGCCGGCGTCGAGGTCCGCGACGGGCGCGAAGTCGGTGTCCGGCTCCGTCAGGTAGGGGTTGTCCGGGTCCGCGTAGCGGAGGTCGTCGGCGTCGACCTCGGCGGGCGTACTCATTGGCGGCGGTTGGGACGGCGGTCGCCTCAATCCATCGGACGGGACCGGGTCGGACGATCGGCGCCGTGACCGGCTCCCGGGGCGACTCGTGCCCGTCCGGTTATCACGACCAATATTTCTCTGCGTGCCTTTTTATCAGAACCATTCCTCTCGCTCCCCATGACTCACACTGGGGGCACCCGAGAGACCGGATCGGGCCCGAGAAGCGCGTTCCGTGCCAAGATCGACGAAATAATTAGATACACGCCGTCGGGAGACACGATCCCCGACGAGCAATGGCGCACGCGCCACCGCACCATCCTGATCGCGCTGGTCGCGCACGTCCCGTTCCTGACGGCGATGGGGTTGTACGAGGGCACCGAGTCGCTCGTCACCGGCGCGACGATCCCGGGGACGCCAACCTGGATGGTGGCCCTGCAGGTCGTGGTCCTCGGGGGGCTGGCGGCGCTGTCGAACTGGTCGCGATTCGACCGGCGGACCCAGACGGCGCTGTCGTCGCTCGGGCTGATGGCAAGTTCGGGCTTTCTCGTCCGGTTCTCCGGCGGGTACATCGAGGCGCACTTCCACTTCTTCGTCGTCATGGCGGTCGTCGCCCTGTACGAGGACTGGGTGCCGTTCGCGCTCGGGCTCGTGTACGTGTCGGGCAGTCACGTCGTGTTCTCGATGATCGACCCGACGACCGTCTACAACCACCAGGCGGCGATCCAGAACCCCTGGGTGTGGGCGGGGATCCACGCGGCGTTCATCCTCATGCTCGCGGCGGCGCTCATGCGCAACTGGTTCTCGATCGAGCGCTCGCGCGAGGAGGCGGCCGAGCGGATGGCCGCGGTCGAACGGCAGCAGTCGCAGGTCCGCGACGCCGAGGAGGCGATGGCCGAGGCGCGCGAGCGCCGCGAGGAGGTCGAGCGACTCAACGAGGTGCTCGAGGCGAAGGCCGACGCCTACAGCGCGACGATGGCGCGTGCGGCCGACGGCGAGTTGACCGTCCGCATCGACGACGACGCCGAGAGCGAGGCGATGGCCGAGATCGCCGCCGCGTTCAACGAAATGATGGACGACATCGAATCGGCCGTCCGCGAAATCAAGGCCGTCTCGCGGCGGGTCGGAGAGGCGAGCGAGGAGGCCTCGACCGGCGTCGTCGAGGCAACGCGCGCCAGCGACCGGATGAGCGAGTCGGTCGACGGCATCGCCGATGACGCGGCCGAACAGCGCGGCCTGCTGGAGGAGGTCGCCGGCGAGATGAACACGCTCTCGGCGACCATCGAGGAGGTGGCCTCCTCGGCGGAATCCGTGGCGGAGACCTCGCGGGAGACCGCCCGCGTTGCCGAATCCAGCGAGGACGCCGCCACCGACGCGATCGAGCACATGGACGAGGTCGAGGAGACGATCGACTCCACCGTCGAGAACGTCCAGTCGCTCGACGAGCAGATGAACGAGATCGGCGAGATCGTCGACCTCATCGGCGACATCGCGGACCAGACGAACCTGCTCGCGCTCAACGCCAGCATCGAGGCCGCCCGCGCGGGCCACGGCGGCGACAGCAACGGCTTCACCGTCGTCGCCGACGAGGTGAAACAGCTCGCCGAGGAGACGCGGGAGGCCGCCACCGAGATCGAGGCGCTCATCGAGCGGACGCAGTCGCGGACCGACGCGACGGTGAGCGAGGTCCGCGAGGCGGAGGCGTCCATCCGCGAGGGCGCGACGGCCGTCGAAGAGGTGTCCGACGCGCTGTCGACGGTCGCGGACAACACCGAGGAGACCAACCACGGAGTCCAGGAGATCAGCGACGCGACCGAAGACCAGGCCGCCAGCACCGAGGAGGCGGTCGCGATGATCGAACCGGTGACGGAGATCAGCCGACAGACGGCCGAGGACGCGGAGTCGACCGCCGAAACCGCCGGCGATCAGGCGGAGTCGATGGCGGCCGTCTCCGCCGAGACGGACGCGCTGTCGACGCAGGCGACGCACCTCCAAGACCTGCTTCGAGCGTTCGACGTGTCCGACGGCGACGAGGCGCCCGGAGATGGCGGGACCGACGCCGCCGGCTCCGCCGCCGCGGGCGGCGACTCGACCGCGGCCGTCGCGCTGGAGGACGGCGGCGTGACCCCGGAAGAGGAGCGTGAGGGGGCGGCGTTCGACTTCGGGTCGGCGACGACATCCGACACGGAGGAGCGGTCGGGCTCGGAGTCGGAGCGGTAGGCGCGCCCGTCGAGTCGGACGCCGTCCGCCGCTACTCCTCGTCGCCGTCCCCCGCGCCGCCGCCGACGAGGATCCCCTCGCTTTCGAACAGGTCGGCCAGCTCGAACATCGACTCGACGACCGCGTCGCAGGACGGCTCGACCGCCGGCTTCGGCTCGTAGCCGACCGCCAGGCCCGCCACCTCCAGCATCGGGAGGTCGTTCGCGCCGTCGCCGACGGCGACCGTTCTGGTCATCGGAACGCCCTGCTCGTCGGCGACGCGCGCCAGTTGCTCGTCTTTCGTTCCCTCGATGAGCGGTCCCTCCACCCCGCCGGTGAGGCGACCGCCCTCGACCGGGAGGCGGTTGGCGACGACCTCGTCCACCTCCGCGCCGGCCCGCTCCAGCGCGGCGGCGACGCCGCGCTCGAAGCCACCGGTGAAGATGGCGACGTAGTGGCCGCGCTCGCGCAGGCGTTCGATCACGTCGGCGGCCCCCTCGCGGAGTTCGACCCGATTCCACGCCCGCTGTGCTTCCGCTTCTTCCAGGTGCTCCAGCAGCCCGGCCCGCTCGCGCAGGCTCTCGGCGTAGCTGAGCTCGTCGTTCATCGCCCGCGCGGTGATGTCGGCCATCTCGTCGGCGACGCCACAGCGCTCGCCCAGCAGCACCGTCATCTCCGAGTCCGAGAGCGTCCCGTCGAAATCGAACGCCACGAGTCGAGTCATGCGCCCCCGTTGGCGCGCCCGGGGTTCAACTCCTGCGGTTCGCGCAGCCCCGCGGCGACCCGGCCCTCGGCCGAGTGACGCACGAATGTGGTTCTTCCAGTCGAAACGGAGGGGTTACATAACCACACGCGTGGATCGATCTGTCGGGCGAGTACGGCCGACGTGGAAAGTCTTTACCCCGCGCCGTTACTCCGGTCGCGCATGAAAGTACTCGTCACGGATCCCATCGCGGACGCGGGGCTGGAAACGCTCCGAGACGCCGGCCACGAGGTGCAGACGGCCTACGACATCGAGGGCGACGCGCTGTTGGACGCCGTCGCCGACGCGAACGCCCTGATCATCCGCTCCGGGACGGAGGTGACCGCCGAGGTGTTCGAGGCGGCGCCTGACCTCCGGATCGTCGGTCGGGCGGGCATCGGCGTCGACAACATCGACATCGAGGCGGCGACCGACCACGGCGTCGTCGTCGCGAACGCTCCCGAGGGGAACGTCCGCGCCGCCGCCGAGCACACCGTCGCGATGACGTTCGCGGTCGCGCGCGACATCCCGCAGGCTCACAGCCGCCTGAAAGACGGCGAGTGGGCGAAGGGGGACTACCTCGGGCGCGAGGTGAACAACAAAACGCTCGGCATCGTCGGTCTCGGACGCGTCGGCCAGGAGGTCGCCAAGCGGCTCGACTCGCTGGGGATGGACCTGGTCGTCTACGACCCGTACATCAACGAGGAGCGCGCTGCGCAGTTCGGCGCCGAGCTCGTCGACGACCTCGACGACTGCCTCGCACGCGCCGACTTCGTCACCATCCACACGCCCCTACTCCCCGAGACGGAGGGGATGATCGGCGCCGAGGAGCTGGAGACGATGGGCGACGCCTACCTGATCAACTGCGCGCGCGGCGGCATCGTCGACGAGCCCGCCCTCGCGGAGGCCGTCGAGCACGGCCCGGTCGCTGGCGCGGCGCTGGACGTGTTCGCCGAGGAGCCGCTCCCCGCGGACTCCCCGCTGCTCGACGTGGACGATGTCATCGTCACGCCGCACCTCGGCGCGAGCACGGAGGCCGCCCAGGAGAACGTCGCCGTCGACACCGCAAAGCAGGTCCTCGCGGCGTTCAACGACGAGCCGGTCGTAAACGCGCTCAACGCCCCCTCGGTCGACGAGTCGGCGTTCCCGCGCATCGAGCCGTACCTCGACGTGGCCGACACCGCCGGGAAGATCGCCGCCCAACTGCTGGGCGAGCGCATCTCCGGCGTCGAGGTCCACTACGAGGGCGACATCGCGAACGAGCAAGTCGACCTGGTCACCGCGAGCGCCCTGAAAGGCGTGTTCTCGCCGCTGGAGTACGAGGTGAACGCGGTTAACGCCCCGCAGCTCGCCGAGGACCGCGGCATCGAGGTGACCGAGAGCAAGACGCGGCAGGCCGAGGACTTCCAGAGCCTCGTCACGGTGACCGTCAAAGACGGCGATACGGAGCTGTCGGTCTGCGGCACCCTGTTCGCCGGCGACGATCCCCGGATCGTCCGCATCGACGGCTACCGGGTCGACGCGCGCCCGTACGGCCAGATGCTCGTCGCGCGCAACCGCGACGAGCCGGGCGTCATCGGCCTCATCGGCACCGTGCTCGGCGACGCCGGCGTCAACATCGCCGGGATGTTCAACGCCCGCGAGACGATCGGCGGCGAGGCGCTGACGGTGTACAACCTCGACGACCGGCTCCCCGACGACGCCGTCGAGCGACTCCTCGCCGACGACCGGATCATCTCCGTCGACCGGATCGTCCTCGACGGCGCCGACAGCAAGCGCTGAAACGCCCGACTGCGCCGACGGTTTTTTAGCTTCTCTGCCGCCGGTGGGTTCCGGTCCCAGCGCGCTCGCGAGTCACGTCCGGCGGAGCTTGTCGATGAGCCGCGCGACCATCGACCGCCGCACATCGCCGTCGCCGCGCGCAGCGTCGAGCAGCGTCTCGTAGCGCTCGACGATCCGTTCGCGCTCGCGCCTCCGCTCGGCCAGCCGCTCGCGAAGGCGTTCGTTCTCCCGTCGCAGCCGCGTCACCACCAGCGGCCGTGCGCGCTCGTCGTCTCGGTCGTGCCCGCTTGCGCTGTCGCTGCCGCGGGCCGCACGCTCATCCCCCATGCTACACCGTACCGCGCGAAGCCGCAAAAAGTCTCGTCGGACGGACAGGTGACCGATCCCGTTCGCGACCGCCGCGACTCGCCCGCGCGCCCACCGTCGGTGTGGGCTCGGCCTACTCGGCGCCGATGTGCTCAAGCACCGCGCTCGTCGAGTTCGCCACCGGCTCGGGGTCACCGCCGGCCTCGTAGGCCGCGTCGGGGTCCTTCAGCAGGTGGCCGGTCGTGAGACACACCACGTCCTCGTCGGCGTCGACGACGCCCCGCCCGCGGAGCGTCCGCAGGCCGGCGACCGAGGCCGCGGAGGCGGGTTCGACGCCGACGCCCTCGCGGGCCAGGTCGCGCTGGGCCTCGGTGATCGCCTCGTCGTCGACGGCGACGGCGGTGCCCCCCGTCTCGCGGATGCCCGGCAGCGCCTTCGGCGCGTTCACCGGGTTGCCGATGCGGATGGCGGTCGCGCGCGTCTCCACCTCTTCCCAGCGGCGCACCTCGTCGGCGCCGTTCTCGATCGCCTCGACCATCGGCGCGGCCCCGGCGGCCTGCACGCCGGTGAGCGCCGGCACTTCGTCGGCGTCCATCGCGCCGGCGGCGACGAGCTCCCGGAACGCCTTGAACAGCGCCGCGGTGTTGCCCGCGTTGCCGACGGGGAGGACGATGCGGTCGGGGAAGCGGCCGTAGTCGTCGCGGAACTCCTCGAGGATCTCGAAGCCGATCGTCTTCTGGCCCTCCAGCCGGAAGGGATTCAGCGAGTTGAGGAGGTACACTTCCCCCTTGTTCGCGAGGTTCTGCACGATGTCGAGACAGGCGTCGAAGTTGCCGTCCACCTCGAGGATGCGCGCGTCGTGGAGGCTCGCCTGCGCGACCTTGCCGGCGGCGACCTTGCCGGCGGGGAGCAGCACGAGCGTCTCCAGGCCCGCCCGGGCGCCGTAGGCGGCGAGGGCGGCGGAGGTGTTGCCCGTCGAGGCGCACGCGAGGCGGTCGACGCCCAGCTCCTCGGCGACCCGGACGCCGACGGTCATCCCGCGGTCCTTGAATGACCCGGTGGGGTTCATCCCCTCGTGTTTCACGCGGAGGCGGTTCACGCCGATGTCCTCGCGCAGGCGCGGCACCTCGTGGAGGGGCGTGTGGCCCTCGGGCAGCGAGACGCCTTCCTCGAAGGGTAAGCCGGCGGAGTACCGCCAGACGCCCTCGCCGGAGAAGTCGTCCCACGTCGGCGGGTCGGCGTAGCGGACTTCGAGCAGCCCGTCGCAGTCGTCGCAGGTGAATCGGATGTCGTCGAACGGCGCGAACTGCCCGCCGCAGGAGATGCACTCCAGCCAGACGCCGTCGTCGGCGACCGCGGGGGCGTCCTGCGCGGGCGCGCCGAGGGAGAGGCTCATGGGTGTGAATCGACCTCGCGGCCTAAAAGTCGGCCGTTCGTGGCGGGTAGTGCCAGCGGGTCGAGCGAACCGGGGCGCCGACGGAGTGAGCGTGGCGGATGCGCCGACGGGGAGGAACCCGCGAGCGGAGGGGGATCGACCTCGTTTCGGTCGCCGCTTACTCGCCGTCGACCTCGTTTCGGTCGTCGAACGTCTCGATGACCTCGTGGACCGTCTCGGCCCACTCGTCGAGCGCGGCGTGGAGCAACTCCTTCGCCTCCGGAAGCGGCGTTGCGGTGTACTGGTAGACGTAGCCGCCGGGGTCGAGCAGTCGCCGCTCGCGCCGGGCGAGCCCCTTCTCCAGCAGCGTCGTGAGCGAACGGTTCACGTTCGAGCGGTCGCGGTCGAGGACGCTCGCGAGCTCTTCGACGGTGCTCCCGGGGTTATCGAGCAGGCGGAGGTACGTCCGGCTCTCGTGTTCCTGAATGCCGAAGACGCACGCCATCACGTGCCCGAAGCTGGGGTCGTTCGTCTCGATGAGGTCCTCCATGTCCGGCGCGTCGCTCATGTCGGTTCAACGGACGGCGGCGTGGCGAATAAACCCCGGCGGTCCCGGCGTCTTCCCCGACGTGACGCGCCGCGTCGCCGGCCTCGGCGTCGCTCGCGGGCCGGCTCCGGCGGTTCGCCGTCGCGGCGGCGGCCGCGTCGTCGCCGACTAGTGCTCGCGTTCGTGGTCGGGACTCTCCGCGTCGTCTCTGGCGTAGCCCATCTTCTCGATGCAGCCGATCATTCCGGCCTCGTCGTCGTGTTTGTGTAGCCGCGTCGGCGTGTCGCAGTAGTACGTCTCGCCGTCGTGGCGGAGGGTAAGCGTCTGCTCGCTTCCGAAGAGGTCGGCGGTGACGACGACGC
Organism: Halobaculum gomorrense; assembly: GCF_900129775.1. Taxonomy (GTDB): domain Archaea; phylum Halobacteriota; class Halobacteria; order Halobacteriales; family Haloferacaceae; genus Halobaculum; species Halobaculum gomorrense. The sequence continues at coordinate 136,552 of NZ_FQWV01000004.1, forward strand.
GCTGTCCCTGTTGAAGCGCGTCGATGATCTCCGCGGCGGTGAGCTCGCCGGCGTCGACTTCGAGCGGTGTCATACGCGGGCATGGGCGATGCGTCGTAATGTTTCTTGTCTCCCGGCCGCGAGCCTCAGTCGTGCACGCTCGCACCATCGACCACGTCAACCTCCGGATCCCCGCCGACGGCCTGGCCGACGCCCAGGCGTTCTACGCCGACGCGCTCGGCTTCGAGCTGGCGGGCGTCGACCGCTTCGAGGCCGGCGAGAAGCCCTTCTTCGACGTGCGGCTCGCGCCCGAGCACGTGATCCACCTGTGGCCCACCGACGAGTTCGACGCGCCCAAGGCGACGAACTACGACCACCTCGCGATCGTCGTCGAGGAGGACGTCAAGGCGGTGAAGGCGACCCTCGCTGACGCCGGGATCGAGGTGGAACGAGAGCTCGCCGATCCCCTCGGCGCGACCGGCGAGGCCGCCGCGGTGTACGTCCGCGACCCGTTCGGCTACCGAGTGGAGTTGAAGGAGCCGGCGGCGTGAGGGAGCGACACGCAGCCGACCGCGAGCCGGGCCGACGCGATGTACGCGCTAGTTCTGCGTCGGATTCGACGCTCCGTCGTTCCCGTCTTCGACCGTCTCGACGGGGGCCTCCGCGCCCTCCGCCGCCTCGGCGGAGTCGACGACCTTCGGGGTGTCGACGTGCCAGCGGTCGATGTCGTTCTCGTAGGACGCGAGCCGCTCGGACACCGCTTCCTTCAGATCGTCGTCGTTGACGTTCACCTCGAACACGAACTCGGGGCCGCCCTCCCCGCGGGTGGACTTCTGGATGTTCGCGGAGACCAACTCGTTGTCGAAGTAGTACGGAGCGATCTGCGTCATCACGCGCTGGTAGACGGTGTTCTCCAGCTTTCGGACGGCCTTGCGGCCGGCGGAGTCGGCCGCGCGCGCGACGTGGTCGATGGAGTCCCGCCACGAATCGAGCGCGGCGCCGTTGTCGCCGTCCTCGACGCGCTCGTACGACTCCGAGAGCTTCTCGCCGGCGGTCTGGAGGTCGTCCTCGGGGGTTGCCCCCTCCTGCTCGCCTTTCCCCTCGGCGACGCTCGCCTGCTCGGCGGTCTTCTCGTTCACGTCTTTTCCAAGGCGTTCGTGGGCCTTGGGACGCCACTCGTCCCACGTCTCGAACGCATCGGGGTACTCCTCCGGGGCGTCGGCGTCGTGCAGCGCGCGGGTGATGCGCTCACCGTGCTCGACGGCGTCTCCCCACTCTCCGCGGAGCTTGAACCCGGAGATGCTCTCTTCCATGCGATTGAAAGCCGCCTACGCCCCCGAGCCGTATAAGCATCCCTCCCTGGCCCCGCGAACTCCGGACGCGACTCCTGTCGGTCGATGGAGCGAAGACGGCGGGTGGATGGAGCGAAGACGGCGAGTCGACAGAGAAGACGACAAGTGACGGCGACGACGGCCGACGCCTCAGCGCCGGCCGTATGTGAGGCGAGCCCCCACGTCGTCGATCGCGGCGACGACGCCTTCGAGCCACGCGCTCGGCGAGGTTCGCCGAAGCTCGTCGCCGTCGAGTTCGATCCGTTCGTCGCCGAAGGGGTCGCGGTCGGCTTCCCCCTCGCCGTCCTCGGTCGCGTCCACGACGGTCGTCATCGAACATCGGCCGCACGTTTCGCGATCGCCAAATCCCATGGTAGTCGGTCGCAACGTTGTGGACGACGATGATAAATCCTCGGCTCCGGTGGCTCCGGTCGCATCGGCGTGGGACGACGAGCTTTTGACCTCGGTGGTCCTCGCGCGAGATATGAGTTACCACGTCGTCGACCCCGACCAGCTGGAGTCAGTTCCGGACCGCCCGTGCGAGCTTCGTCGCGTGGCGGAGGCCGCCGGCTTCGAACAGATGGCGGTCAACTGGTTCCGTGCCGACCCCGGTGAGGACATCCCGTTGGCGTACCACTACCACGACGATCAGGAGGAGCTGTTTTACGTGATCGAGGGAACCCTCCACGTCGAGACACCCGAGGGGACGTACGAGGTCGCCGAGGGGTCGCTGTTCGCCGTCGAACCCGACAGCCCCCAGCGGGCGCACAACCCCGCCGACGCCGACGCCCCCGTCACGACGCTTGCGGTCGGCGCGCCCGCCGTCGACGACGTGCACCCGTACGAGCCGGAGGAGTGAGATGCGCGAGGAGGGCGTGGCGGGCGGGGACCGCCCCGCCGAGTCCGACGGCTCCGGCGGCGGCGTCGATCCGGCCACGGCCAGCGACGCCGCGTTCGGCGAGGGAGAAGAGCCCCGGACGGACGAGCAGGGCCGGATCCTCGACGGCGCCGCCTACGAGGATGTCCCCACGTGGGACGACGAGTACCTCGACCGCGTGAGCGACCGACTCATATTCAATTACGACCTCGAGCGCGACCACCGCGTCCGCGGGGAAGCGTTCGACCTCGCCGGGCTGATGCGCATCGAGTCGCAGAAACAGTTCTTCCACCCTTCGCTCGGGTACGCCGACCACCACAGCGACGAGTACCTGTTCGCCCGCCGGCAGTCCTCGGTGACGGTTCGGGAGCTGGAGCGGCTCGTCGAATTCGGCCACGCGCTCGCCGACGAGCGCGTCGAGGGCGACGAAGAGCACTACGGGACGGACCTCTCGTTCGTCCTCGTCGTTCCGGAGATCCCCGAGGACGTCCGCCGGTACGTCGTCGACTTCCGCGAGCGACAGCTCCTGAAGTACGGCTACTTCGGCCACTACGAGATCAATCTCGGCGTCGTCGCGCCCGAGCGCGAGGTGGCGGTCGCGAGCCGCGAGGCCGACGTGGTGTCGGCGTTCGCGCTGTGGGACGACGTGCCCGAGCGGCACACGACCCGAGGACTCCTCACGCGGCTGGTCGGGACCATCCGCGAGAAGCTCCTCGGGTGAGCCGCGCGCGCCTAGCGCGCCCCAGCCTGTCTACAGGGCCTCCTTGTACGCCTCGAGCGTCTCCTCGATGTCTGCCTCGGTGTGGGCGTCGGAGACGAACTGCGACTCGAACTGGTTGGCGGTGAGCCAGATGCCTTGCTCTTTCATCTCCTGCCAGAACACGCGCTCCCAGCGCTCGGTGGCTGCGGCCGCGGTGTCGGCGCCGGTCTTCGGACAGGTCTCGAAGCGCTCGCACGACTCACGCTGGCGACAGCCGCCACCGCAGTGGTTCTCGAACGCCCCGGGCGCCTCGCGGGTGAACACCGTCTTGAACATCGAGTCGGTGCCGACGACGGTGTATTCGGGGGCCTGGTCCTCGCAGATGTCTCGGATCCCCGAGCGGAGGCGGTCCCCGAGGTCGTTCACGTGGTCGTACACGTCGTGCTCGGCGGCGTAGCGGAGGTACTCGTTCCCGGCGGCCATCGTCACCGGGTGGCCCGAGAAGGTGCCGGACTGGAACACGTCCCCGCTGGGGGTGAAGTGCTCGACGATCTCCGCGGGACCGCCAATCGCGCCCACCGGGAAGCCGCCGCCGATGATCTTCCCGAACGTCGTGAGGTCGGGCGTGACGCCGAACTTCCCCTGGGCGCACTGGAGGCCGCCGACGCGGAAGCCGGTGATCACCTCGTCGAAGATCAGCAACGAGCCGTGGTCGTCACACAGCCCCCGAAGCGTCTCGTGGTAGCCGTCGACGGGCATAACGATGCCGTAGTTCGCGAGGATCGGCTCGGTCAGCACCGCCGCGATCTCGTCGCCGCGCTCCTCGAACACCTCGCGGATCGCGGCCTCGTTGTTGAACGGGACGGCGATCGTGTGCTCGGCGAAGCTCTCCGGGATCCCCGGCGAGGAGGGGCGGGTGTGGGACGGGTCGTCGCCGGCCTCGACGAGGGTGGACTCCTGGGCGCCGTGGTAGCCGCCCTGCATGACGACGATTGTGTCGCGCCCGGTGTACGCACGGGCGAGCCGGACCGCCGAGACGGTCGCCTCCGTGCCGGAGTTGACGAACCGTAGCATCTCGACGCTCGGGACGTGGCGCGCGACGAACTCCGCGTGGTCGACCTCGATCTCGGTCGGCCCGCCGTACATCGGCCCCTGGCTGGCGTGGCGCTGGATCGCCGACTGCACCTGCTCGGGGGCGTCGTGGCCGTACAGCAACGGGCCGTACCCCATCACGTAGTCGAGGTAGCGGTTCCCGTCGGCGTCGATCACGTGGGCGCCGTCGCCGCGCTCGATCACGAACGGGTACGGCCGCGTCGCGCGGACCGAGGAGTTCACCCCGCCGGCGAGCACCGAGAGCGCGCGGTCGTACAGCTCCCGAGAGCGGTCGTGGTTCATACGCCGCCATTCGGGTGTGACCCCGAAAGTAGTTTCTGGGATCGCGCCCCGGCGCGGCCGCTCTCGTCGTCGTGTCCGGGACAGAAGACGGGTGACGACCCGCGAGGGGGTGGCGGCCCGTCGCGGGCCTAGCCGGACGCGTCACCCGGCAGGCAGCTGCGGCGGCCGCGGGGGCGGTGACACGGAACGTGACACGGTGGCGGGCGCGCGGAGGTGAGCACCAGTACCAGTGGGGTCCTCCGTCGCGTGCCCCCGGCGGCCGCGTCCGCGCCGCATGCGAAGCGGGCGTCCGGCGGTTCGCCTGCCGACGAGCGTCGGCGGCGAGCGATGCGGATTCGATTCGGGCGTCCGTCCTCGCCTACACCGCCTCGCGACCCACCTCTCCGGTCCGGATCTGGTACGCCTGCTCGACGGGCATGATGAACACCTTGCCGTCGCCCTTCTCGCCCGTGCTTGCGGCGTCGCTGATGGCCTCGGCCACGTCCGCGGCCGGGATGTCGGCGACGACGCACTCGATCTTCACCTTCTGGTGGAGGTCGACGGTGTACTCCTCGCCGCGCCACTGGCCCTTCTTGGCGGGCTGGCTGCCGCGGCCGGAGACGTTCGTCACCGTCAGCGAGGGCGCGCCGATCTCCGCGAGGCCGGTCTTGACCGCCGAGAGCTTATCCGGGCGGATGAACGCCGTGACCATCTTGATCTCGCCGTCGTTGGCCTGTCCGCCGTCGGGGCGGACGATGCCGCTCTCGTCGCTGACGCCGTCCACGACGCGGCCGCCGTCGGCGGCGGTGTCGGGGCGGCCGAACTCGGGGTAGGTGTCGACGCCGTGCTCGGAGGAGTCGAGCCCCTCGATCTCGTGGTCGCGGGTGACGCGAATCTCACCCATGGCCTTGATCGCGCCGAACACCGCGGCCGTGGCGGCGATAGTCCATGCGGCGATGACGACGACGCCGACGACCTGCGAGACGAGCGCGGCGACGGTGAAGCCGTCGACCGCGAAGAACGGGAGCAACACCGCGCCCAGCACGCCGGCGGACCCGTGGACCGGGAACACCGCACACACGTCGTCGATCTTCAGGCGCTTCTCGACGAACTCGAAGACCACTGGGAGCTGGGCGCCCGCGAGCAGACCGATGACGATGGCGCCGGGCCAGACGATCGCGTCCGTGTTCGAGGTGATGCCGACCAGCCCGGCGAGCAGGCCGTTCGCGACGTACAGCGTGTCGACCTTCCCGGTCTTGTACAGCGAGAGCGCGCCCGCGCCGATGGCGCCGGCGGCCATGCCGAGCGTCGTCGTCAGCGCGACGCGGCCCACGTATGAGAACGCTCCCAGCGTCAGTTCGCCGTTCTCGACGGCGAACACCGAGGCGGCCGTGCCGACGTTGAAGCCGTACCACCCGAACGCGAGCACGAGCGTGCCGAGCACCGCGAACGTCAGCGAGTGGCCGGGGATGACGTTGACCGAGCCGTCCTCGTTGTAGCGACCGAGACGGGGGCCGACGACGTACGCCGCCGTCAGGCCCGCGATGCCGCCCATCCCGTGGACGATCATCCCGCCCGCGAAGTCTGAGAAGCCGAGCGCCGAGAGGAAGCCGCCGCCCCACGTCAGGCCGGTGACCACCGGGTAGATGACCGCCGCCAGCAGGACCGTGTAGCTCACGTACGCGCGCAGCTTCATCCGACCGGCGACGGCGCCGGAGACGATGGTCGCGGCCGTCATCGCGAAGACGGCGCCGAAGAGCCACCCGACCCAGTCGCCGGAGTCGCTCGTGGTCAACACGCCGAACGCTTCGGCGACGGAGTAGCTCCCGCCGCCGGTGATCCCGCCGACGAGCGCGGAGACGCCCGCGCCGACGAGGAAGAACGCCGTCACGCCGACGCTCCACGTCAGGAGGTTCTTCGTCAGCTGGTTGGCCACGTTCTTCGACCGCACCTGTCCGGCCTCCAGCATCGCGAAGCCGGCGTGCATGAAGAAGATGAGGAAGGTGACCACCAGCACCCACAGCATGTTCACGCCCTCCGCAAGGACCGCGGGGTCGACCTGCAAGAGCGTCACTGCCCCACCTCGATCGATCCACAACTGTTCAGCAGTGCCGCGAATTCCGTGTCGTTCTGGTACATTTCGACGCTCGATAGCCTGACCTGGATACACATAAAGATTAGAGTTGAAAGATAGAACTTTTCGAGGTCGTATTCAGACGCACGTCGAATCTTCGGGTGAATATAGGTCATATAAGGATGTAAACCCGTCGCATACGTGGCAATTATTGTACTCGCTGTTGACGAACATAGTATATAGTATCTGTCATATGTGGGCGAACTCCCGAACTATTCGTGGAAATCGCTCGCGCGCTTCCAAACTCGGGATGAAAATCGGCGATTCGAACGCGGATCGGATCCGCCGGCCGCCGCGCGACGATCAGCCGTCCAGATCGGAGACGACGGACTCGGCGAGCGCTTCGAACGTCGCCTCCGCGGGCACCACGTCGACGGTGACGCCGCGGTCCTCGGCGGTCTCTCGCGTCGGGTGACCGATGCAACCGACGACCGCCTCCTCCAGCCCCGCTATCGCCTCCTCGCGGACGCCGCGTTCGTCGGCGGCGTCGAGGAAGTGCTCGACCGTGAGCGAGGAGGTGAAACACGCGCCGTCGAGGTCGCCCGCGGCCGCCACCTCGGCGGATTCGCCGCTCCCCTCGGGGCGGACGAGTTCGTACAGGACCGTCTCCCGGACGGTCGCGCCGGCGTCGCGGAGGCCGTCGAGCAGCACCTGGCTCCCGTGGTCCGACCGAGCGACCTCGATGCGGACGCCGCCGACGCCGAGCGCATCGAACGCGGCCACGAGCCCCGTCGAGGAGTACTCCTCGGGGATCAGCTCGATCGCCCAGCCGGCCTCGCGGGCGGCGTCGGCCGTCGACGGGCCGATGCACGCGATGGCGGGACCGACCCCTCGACCGAGAGGCTCCCCTTCCGAGCCGTCGCTGGCGTCGCTGGCGTCGCTGTCGTCATCGTCGACGGCGTCGCCGGGCGACCAGCCGGCCCCCTCGGCCAACTCAACCCCCGTCTTCGAGGTGAACACGACCCAGTCGGCGCCCTCCGGCACCGCGCCGGTCGGTCGGACCTCCAGCATCGGGTCCGCGAGGGCCTCGACGCCGAGCGCGTCGAGCGTCTCGACGGCCTCGGTCAGCCGTTCGTCGTCGGGGCGGAACACCGCGACGAGCGGGCGATCGTCCCCGCTGGCGTCGCCGCTGCCGTCGCTGCCGGCGTCCCCGCCGCCGGTACCGCTCATGCGTCGTCACCTCCGACATCGACGCCCGCGGTCGCGCCGGCGTCCCCACGGCCGCGGAGGAACTCGATCACCCGCTCGCGCGCGCCGGCGACCGCGCCGATCACGGTGATCGCGGGCGGTTCGATCCCCGCCTCGTCGCGCACGTCGACGATGTCCGCGAGCGTCCCGGTGGCGACGCGCATGTCGGGCCAGGTGCCGCGCTCGACCAGCGCGACGGGCGTGGCGGGGGACATCCCGGCGTCGAGCAGCTCGTCGGTGTACAGCGGGAGCTTCCCGACGCCCATCAGCACGACGATGGTGCCGCCGGTGGCCACGAGCGCGTCCCAGTCCACGGCCGACTCGTCTTTCGTCGGGTCCTCGTGGCCCGTGACGAACGAGACCGAAGAGGCGTGGTCGCGGTGGGTCACGGGGATGCCCGCGACGCCGGGGGCGGCGATGGCCGAGGTGACGCCGGGGACGACCTCGAACGGGACGCCGTGGTCGGCGAGGTGTTCGGCCTCTTCGCCGCCGCGGCCGAAGACGAACGGGTCGCCGCCCTTCAGGCGAACGACGTGGTCGCCCTGGCTGGCGAGTTCGACGAGCCGGTCGTTCGTGTACTCCTGGCTGGTGCGCTCGCCGCCGGCGCGCTTGCCCACATCCTCGCGCGTGTCCTCGGGGATGGAGCCGAGGATCTCGGGGCCGGGGAGCTTGTCGTGGAGGACCACGTCGGCCTCGTCGAGCAGCCGCCGGGCCTTCACGGTGAGCAGTTCGGGGTCTCCGGGGCCGGAGCCGACCAGCGAGACGAAGCCGCCCTCGCGGTCGATCCCGTCGCCGTCGGGCCGAGCGTCGTCGGTGGGGCTCATCTACTCGTCGCCCTCCGTCGCGTCGTCCTCGGCGCCGCGCTCACGGGTTGCGTCGTCGCCTCGCTGGCCCTCGCCCTCCTCGGCGCGCTTGGCGGTCTCGGTCTCGGCGGCGCGCTCGGCGGCGGCGATGAGTTCGGCGGCGCCCTGCTCGCGCAGCGACGCGGCGAACTCCGCGGCGGCCTCGCGGTACGTGCGCAGCGGCAGGTCGCGCGTCGCCGCCACCTCGGTGTCGCCGTCGCCCGACAGCACGCGGACGCGGGTGCTGACGTGCTCGCCCTGTACGAGCGCGTTGACGCCGATCGGCGCGATGCAGCCGCCGCCCAGCTCGGCGAGGACGGTGCGCTCGACGCTGGTGGCGACGCGGGTCGGCTCGTGGTCCATCGCCGACCGGATCGTCTCGATCACCTCGGGGTCGCTGGCGGTGACGGCGACGGCGCCCTGGCCGGGTGCGGGGACGTGCGTCGCGCGGTCGAGGCGTTCGACCTCGTACTCGTCGCGGTAGAACAGGTCCGACCGACGCAGGCCGGCCTCCGCGAGGACGATCGCGTCGTACTCGTGGTCGAGTTCGTGTTCGAGCGCGCGGCGCTGGAACTCGGTGAGGTCGTCGAACCACTCCTCGACGGTGCGCTCGTATTCGCGATCCTCCTCCCGTGCGCCGGGGTCTCCCTTGTGGTCGGCGTCGGCCTCGACGCGGGCCTCGTGTTCGGCTTGGAGATCGGGCGCGATCAGCTTCTGGAGCCGCGTGTCGACGTTGCCGCGGAGGGGACGGACCTCCAGGTCGGGGCGCTCGGCGAGCACCTGCGCCTTGCGTCGCAGCGACGAGGTGCCGACCACCGAGCCGCGCGGGAGGTCCGCGAGGTCGCCGCCCTCGCGAGTGACGAGCGCGTCGCCGGCGGGCGCGCGCTCGCCGACGGCGGCGACGACGAGCCCGTCGGGCATCTCGGTGGGCATGTCCTTCAGCGAGTGGACAGCGGTGTCGACCTCGCCAGCGAGCACGCGCTCGTCGAGCGCGCGCACGAACGCGCCCGTGCGGCCGAGTTCGGTGATGAGGTCCTCGTCGAGTCGATCCCCCCGCGTCTCGACCTCGACCAACTCCACGTCGCGTCGGCGCGTCGAGAGGTCGTCTCGAACGCCCGCCGCCTGTCGGAGCGCGAGGTCGGAACCGCGGGTGGCGAGCCGCAGCGTCCCGGTTGTCATACCCGAAACTCCGGCGCCGCCGGGGAAAACGGGTTCGCTTCGCCAACACAGCGGGATACGCCACCGTCGCACAGTCACTCCGCGCTCCGCACCATCGCAACCTTCGCCGGACCGGTATCGTTTTTACCGGTGGAGGAGGAACGATCGAGTATGACAGCGGACGCCGTCGCTCACGTTCGCGCCTCCTTCGAGCGACGCGTCCGCGGTGCCGCGGCCCGGAGCCGAGTCTCCGCGCCGCGACGACCGGGCCGCTAGGCCCACACACCATCACCCTCTCGTCGGTCCGACCCGCTCGCCTTCCTCCGGGTAGCGTGCAGTCCGCAATTAATTTTCGTAGCTATCAAGCGCCGAATTTATGGGTGTCCGCGTTCGAGCGTGGAGTATGACGAAACGCGTTGCGCTCGCATTCAGCGGTGGACTCGACACGACTGTCTGCGTCCCGCTCCTCGAGGAGGAGTACGGCTACGACGAGGTCGTCGGCGTCACCGTCGACGTGGGCCAGCCCGCCGAGGAGTTCGACGAGGCCGAGGAGACCGCGCAGGCGCTCGACCTGGAGCACTACGTCGTCGACGCGAAGACGGAGTTCGCGGAGCTGTGTTTCGACTCCGTGCGCGCGAACGCGACCTACCAGGGCTACCCGCTCGGGACGGCGCTCGCGCGCCCCGTGATCGCGGAGGCGATTTTGGGGGTCGCCGAGGAGCACGACTGCGACGCCCTCGCCCACGGCTGTACCGGGAAGGGGAACGACCAACTGCGCTTCGAGACGGTGTGGCGCGCCTCCGACAAGGAAGTCATCGCGCCCGTTCGCGAACTCGGCCTCACCCGCGAGTGGGAGATCGAGTACGCCGACGAGAAGGGCCTCCCTGTCGAGGGCGGCAACGAGGGCGCGTGGTCGATCGACACGAACCTCTGGTCGCGCTCGGTCGAGGGCGACGACCTCGAGGACCCAACGTACGTCCCGCCGGAGGACATCTACGACTGGACGACGACGCCCGGCGAGGTCGAGGGCGAGGAGCTCGTCGAGATCGGCTTCGAAATGGGGTACCCGGTCACGCTGAACGGGGAGGCGGTCGACTCGGTTGAGCTCATCGAGGAACTCAACGAGATCGCGGGCGCGTACGGCGTCGGCCGCACCGACATGATGGAAGACCGCATGCTCGGGCTGAAGGTGCGTGAGAACTACGAGCACCCCGCGGCGACCGTCCTCCTGACGGCCCACGAGGCGCTCGAACAGCTCGTGTTCACGAAAAGCGAGCGCGATTTCAAGCAGCAGATCGACGACCAGTGGGCCCAGCAGGGGTACAAGGGCCTCGTCAACTCCCCGCTCGTGAACTCCCTGGAGGGCTACCTCGACGCCGGCCAGGAGAAGGTCACCGGCACGGTCACTGTCAAGCTGCAGGGCGGGCAGTGCCGCCCGGTCGCGCGCGACTCCGACTACGGCGTTTACTCCGAGTCGGCCGCCTCCTTCAACACCGAGACGGTCGACGGCATCGAGCAGGCCGACGCGACGGGCGTCGCCAAGTATCACGGCTTCCAGGAGCGCCTCGCGAACCGCGTGCTGGAGAACGTGAAGACCGGCGAGAACGGCGAGACGCTGGCGGCCGATGGCAGCGGCGACGAACCGGAGGAGTGATCGATGACCGACGGCGAGGAACCGACAGCGGGTGATGCCGCCGACGCCGAGACGGTCGTCCGCCGCGACCGCTTCGCGGGCGGCCCGGCCCGCGGCTTCATGTCGAGCCTCGCGGCCGACGAGCGCATCTTCGCCGCCGACCTCGCGGTCGACCGCGCGCACACGGTGATGCTCGCCGAGCAGGATATCGTCGCCGCCGACGAGGCCGCCGAGATCCTCTCTGGGCTCGACGCCGTCGAGGCCGCCGGCCACGGCGCCCTCCCCGACGGGGAGGACGTCCACGAGGCCATCGAGAGCGCGGTCGTCGCCGAGGTCGGCGCCGTCGGCGGGAAGATGCACACCGCGCGCTCGCGCAATGACGAGGTCGCGACCTGCATCCGCCACCGCTACCGCGCGGACCTCCTCGACGCCGCAGAGGCGACACTGGCGCTGCGCGAGGCGCTGCTGGAGGCGGCGGCCGAGCACACGGACACGGTCATGCCGGGGTTCACCCACCGGCAGTACGCCCAGCCCGTCACCGTCGGTCACTTCCTGTCGTCGTACGCGGGCGCGGTCGAGCGGGACACGGCCCGCCTGCTCGCGGCGTTCGACCGGACGAACGAGTCGCCGCTGGGCGGCGCGGCGTTCGCGGGCACCACCTTCGACATCGACCGCGAGCGGACGGCCGAGCTGCTCGGATTCGACGGCGTCGTCGAGAACGCCACCGACGCCGGCTCCGCGCGCGACTTCCTCGTCGAGGGAACCGCCGCGCTTGCGACCCTGACGGCGACGCTGTCGGGGCTGTCGGCCGACCTGATCGAGCACGCGAAGGACGGCTACTTCGTGCCATCGGACGACTACGCCTCGACCTCGTCGATCATGCCCCAGAAGGTGAACCCCGACACGCTCGAACTCGCCCGCGCGGTCACGGGCGACGTGTCGGGAGACCTCGCGGGGCTGCTGACGACGTTGAAGGGCCTCCCGCGCGCGTACAACCGTGACCTCCAGCGCGCGACGCCCCACGCCTGGGACGCCGTCGACGACGCGACCGAGGCGACTACGGTCGTCGCCGGCGCGGTCGCGACGGGCGAGTGGGACGCGGAGGCGTGCGCCGCCGACGCGGGCGCCGGTTTCTCGACGGCGACGGGCGTCGCCGACGCGCTGGCGTCGGCGGGCATCCCGTTTCGGACGGCCCACGAGGTCGTCGCTGAGGCCGCCGCCAGCGCGCCCGACGACGCGGATCCGGAGACGCTCGCCGCAAATCTTGACACGGCCGCACAGGAAGTACTCGGGGAGTCCCTCTACGAGCGCGTGAGCCGCGAGGACCTGTCGACCGCGCTCGATCCGGTCGGGAGCGTCGCCGCCCGCGCCTCGCACGGCGGCCCCGCGCCCGACGCCGTGGCCGACTCTCTCGCGCGCATGACCGAGACGCACGACGACCACGAGGCCGCGCTCGCGGCTCGCCACGACGCGCTGGCGGCCGCCGAAACGGATTTGACCGACGCGGTCAACGCGTACACCTGACCGCGACGATACCACGACATACCACGGCCCACACCGACACCGCATCCATGACCCGCCTCCGCCGACGCCGACCGCTCGCCCGACCGCGAGCGGCCGCTCCGTCGAGTGGTCGACCGCCGCAACCGTCACGACTCCCGCGACGGCCACGACGACGACCGCGAGGGGGTATCCGACCGCGACCGTCGCCGCGTCCGGTCCCGGCCACCGCCCCCCGCCCGCCGGCGGCGGTGGCCCCGCCGGCCCCTCTCGGGGCCTCAACCACACAGATTTCGAACACCGGATTCGAGATCCGCGCCGACCCGTCCGCTCCCGCCCGATAGCGACGACTGCGGCATTATTTTTCTCTTATAAAATCGACGGATTAAAGTCCGATAGCGAGGTACTGGTGAGTACACCATGACCGAAGCCGAATGCGTCGAGTGCGGGGGCACGGTGGCCCTGCACGACGACCTGGAGATCGGAGAGATCGTCGACTGTGAAACGTGCGGCGCCGAACTGGAGGTCGTCGACGTCTCCCCGCCGGTCCTCGATCGAGCCCCGGAGCTCGAAGAGGACTGGGGGGAGTAAGATGAAGATCGGCCTGCTCTACTCCCGGATCCGGAAAGACGAGAAGCTCCTCCTCTCGGAGCTCCGCGAGCGCGGCCACGAGGTCGCGAAGATCGACGTGCGCACGCAGCGGTTCGGCCTCGACGAGACGACCGCGGAGGTCGCCGACTGCGACCTGGTGATCGACCGCTGTCTCGCCACCTCGCGCTCGCTGTACGCGACGCGCTTCCTGTCGGCGTACGGCGTCCCGGTAATCAACAGTCCCGAGACCGCCGCCGTCTGCGCGGACAAGGTGAAAAACAGCCTCGCGCTTGAGGCGGCGGGCATCCCGACGCCAGCGACGGAGGTCGCGTTCACGACGGAGGCCGCGATGGACGCTATCGAGGAGTTCGGCTACCCGTGCGTGATCAAGCCGGTCGTCGGCTCGTGGGGCAGGCTGATGGCGAAGATTGACTCCGAGAACGCCGCCGAGGCGATCTTAGAGCACAAGGCGACGCTCGGCCACTACGAGCACAAGGTGTTCTACGTGCAGGAGTACGTCGACAAGCCCGGCCGCGACATCCGCGTGCTGGCCTGCGACGGGGAGCCCGTCGCCGCGATGACGCGCACCTCCGAGCACTGGCTCACCAACGCCGCGAAGGGCGGCGAGACGGCCGAGTTCGAGCTCGACGACGAGGCGAAGGAACTCGTGGCGACCGCGAGCGACGCGGTCGGCGGCGGCCTCCTGGGTGTGGATCTCATGGAGACGGCCGACGGCGAGTACACCGTTCACGAGGTGAACCACACGGTCGAGTTCAAGGCGCTGAACGAGGCGAGCGCGGTCGACGTGCCTGCGGCGGTCGTCGACTGGCTCGAACTGAAGGCGGAGGCGGCGAACGAAGCCGTGATGGCGGTATGACCGACGCCGACCAACTCACTGCCTCCGTCGTCGGCGCGTCCGGCTTCGCGGGCGGCGAGCTGTGTCGCCTGCTGACCGGCCATCCCGACTTCGAGCTCGCGCAGGCGACGAGCCGCGAGTACGAGAACAAGACGCTCGGCTACGTCCACCCCAACCTCCGCGGCGTCGACGTACGCTTCTCCTCGCCCGAGGACCTCGACTCTGTGGATGTGCTGTTCGCCTCCACCCCCCACGGCGTCTCGATGGAGCACATCAACGCCTTCCGCGACGCCGCGGGCACCGTGGTCGACCTCTCGGCGGATTTCCGGCTGGAGGAGGAGGCAGACTACGACGAGTGGTATGACGGCCACACCGCGCCCGAGCACCTCGCGGACGCCGCGTACGCGCTCCCCGAATTGGGCCGCGAGAAGCTCGCGGGCGCTGACCTCATCGCCTCCGGCGGCTGCAACGCCACGGCGACGATGCTGGCGCTGAAGCCGCTGGTCGATTCGGGCGTGATCACGCCCGACGACCGGGTGGTCGCCGACCTGAAGGTCGGTTCCTCGGAGGGCGGCGCCGGCGGCGGCGCCGCCTCCAGCCACCCGGAGCGGTCGGGCGTCGTGCGCCCGTACGCGCCGACGGGGCACCGCCACGAGGCGGAGATTCAGCAGGAACTGGGCCTGTCGCTGTCGTTCACCGTCCACGCGGTCGACATGACCCGCGGGGCGGCGGCGACGTGCCACGCCTTCCCCGCGGATCGCGTCACCACGGGCGACCTGTGGGGCGCCTACCGCGAGGCGTACGACGACGAGCCGTTCGTCCGCCTCGTCGCCGGCGGCGGCGGCGTGTACCGCTACCCCGAGCCGAAGGCCGTGGCCGGGACGAACTACGCCGAGGTCGGCTTCGAGCTCGACCCCGCGAATGGCCGCGTGGTCGCGTTTTCGGCCATCGACAACGTGATCAAGGGCGCGGCGGGGCAGGCGGTCCACGCCGCGAACGTCGCGCTCGGGCTCGACGAGACGGCCGGCTTGGAGTTCCAGGGGCTCCACCCCGTGGGCGCGCCGTGACCGGTTTCGGATCGGCGCCGCTGGCAGACGGCTCCGGCGAGGTTCCCCCGGTGGTCGTGAAACTGGGCGGCGCGCGCGCGGTCGACCCCGCGGGCGCCGTCGGTGACGTGGCCCACCTCGTCGCCAACGGTCGCAGCGTGGTCGTCGTCCACGGCGGGTCGACCGCCGTCGACGACCTGCTTGACCGCCTCGGCATCGAGTCGGAGTACGTCGAGACGCCCTCGGGCGTCACCGGCCGCTTCACCGACGCCGAGACGATGGAGGCGTTCACGATGGCGATGGCGGGGCAGGTGAACACCGACCTCGTCACCGCGATGAAGAACGCCGGCGTCGACGCGGTCGGCCTCTCCGGCGTCGACGGCGGCCTCCTCACCGGGCCGCGCAAGTCGGCGGTTCGCGTCGTCGAAGACGGGAAGAAGAAAATCAAACGCGGCGACCACTCGGGCACCCCCAAACGGGTCAACGACGGCCTGCTCGACACGCTGCTGGCGGACGGCTACACGCCCGTCGTCTCCCCGCCGATGTTCGGCATGGAGTCCGAGAGCGAGGGGACGCCGGTGAACACCGACGCCGACCGCGCGGCCGCGGCGGTCGCTGGCGGACTCGGCGCGGAGTTGGTGATCCTGACGGACGTGGCCGGCGTGTACGCCGACCCGGACGACCCCGACACCCTGATCGAGTCGGTCGCCACCGAGGCGGCGTACGACGCGCTCACCGACGCGGCGGAGGGCTTCATGACCCGGAAGGTGATGGCGGCGACCGAGGCGCTGGAGTCCGGCGCCGCGGCGGTCACTGTCGCCGACGCGAACGTCCGCGACCCCATCCTCGCTGCCCTCGACGAGGCGGGGACGCGCATCGAGCGCTCGGCGGTAGTGGACGAGAACGCGGGCGGGGATGGCGACGCCGTCGCCGAGACGGAGGTGGACGGATGAGCGTCTTCGACGACGCCGCGGAGGCGGGCGAGGGGTTCGTCTTCTCGGAGAAGCCGATCCAGATCGAATCGGGGGAGGGCGTCCACCTCACCGCCGAGGACAGCACCGAGTACCTCGACTTCGGCGCCAGCTACGCGTGCACGCCGCTTGGCCACTGCCCGCCCGCGGTCGTCAACGCGGTACAAGAGCAGGCGGCCGAGCTGCTGTACGTGCAGGCGTCGTACCCGAACGGCGCCCGCACCGAGCTGTACGAGCGGCTCGGCGCGGTCGCCCCCGGCGACATCTCGAAGGTGTGGCTGTGCAACTCCGGGACGGAGGCGAACGAGGCGGCGATGAAATTCGCGCGCTCGGCGACCGGCCGCGAGAAGATCGTCGCCACGAAGCGCGGCTTCCACGGCCGGACGTTGGGCGCGCTTGCGATGACGTGGAAAAAGAAGTACCGCGCCCCCTTCGAGCCCGTCGCCGGCGGCGTCGAGTTCGTCGACTACGGCGACAGCGAGGCGCTGGCGGAGGCCGTCGACGACGAGACGGCCGCGGTGTTCCTCGAACCGGTGCAGGGCGAGGGCGGCATTAACCCCGCCGACCCCGACTACCTGCAGTCGGCGCGCGACCTCACCGAGGACGCGGGCACGGCGCTGGTGTTCGATGAGATCCAGACCGGGATGGGTCGGACCGGCGACCTGTGGGCCTGCGAGGGCGCCGGCGTCGAGCCGGACATCCTGACGACGGCGAAGGGCGTCGCCTCCGGCCTCCCGCTGGGCGCGACGCTGTGCGCCGACTGGATCGCCGACGGCGCCGCCAGCCACGGCTCGACGTTCTCGGGCAACCCGGTCGTCGCTGCCGCGGCCAACGCGACCCTGGAGGAACTGGTCGCCGAGGACGTGCCTGGCCACGCGACGATGGTCGGCGACTACCTCACCACGCAACTGGAGGAGGCGGTCGCCGAGCACGACCTCCCCGTGCGCGACGTTCGCGGCGAGGGCCTGATGATCGGCATCGAGGTGAAGCGCGGGGCGAACCGCTACCTGCGCGACCTCGCCATGGACCACCAGATCCTCGCGCTGCCGGCGGGGCGGTCGGTGCTCCGTCTGCTCCCGCCGCTCGTGATCAACGAGGGGCACGCCCGCGAGGTCGTCGACGCGCTGACGGAGGTGCTGTGAGCGTGGGGGGGACCGAGTGATGGCCGTGCACAACCCCGTAGACCCGACGGAGGCGCTCGACACCGAGGGCCGCCGGCTGCTGTATGACCTCGTGTCAACGCCTTCCGTCTCGGGCGAGGAGGCCGACGCCGCGGCCGTCCTCGTCGAGTTCTTCGAGGAGCACGGTCGGGAGGCGTACACCGACGAGGTCGGGAACGTCCGCGCGCCCGGCGACGACTCGCTCCTGTTGACCTCCCACGTCGACACCGTCCCGGGCGACATCCCCGTCGAGATCGCCGACGGCGACGAGGAGTTGGACGCCGAGGGTCCCGTGCTGTGGGGCCGCGGCAGCGTCGACGCCACCGGCTCCCTCGCCGCGATGGCCGTCGCGGCCGTCGAGACGGGCGTCTCGTTCGCCGGCGTGACCGGCGAGGAGACGGACTCCCGCGGCGCCAGACACCTCGTCGAGACCCGCGACGCGCCCGAGGCCGTGATCAACGGCGAGCCGTCCGGCTGGGACGCGGTGACGCTCGGCTACCGCGGGCTGATATCCGGCACCTACGTCGCCACCAGCGAGTCCGGTCACACCTCACGGCCGGACTCGAACGCGGTCCAGCACGCGATGCACTGGTGGCAGCGCGTCGAGGGCGCCTTCGACTACTACGACTACGGGGCCGTCTTCGAGCAGGTGACGGCCAAGCCCGTCGCCGTCGAGGGCGGCCTCTCCGAGGACGGCCTCTCGATGGAGGCGACGATGGACGTGCAGTTCCGGGTGCCGCCGTCGCTGGACCCCGAGGACGTGCGCGAGCGCGCCGACGCCGAGTTGGAGGCCGGGACGGTCCACTGGGACGAGCCGATCCCGCCCGTGATGGGAAGCCCGCGCGACCTCGTCGCGACGGCTGTCCGCGGCGGAATCCGCCGCGCCGATGGCGACCCTCGCCTGCTCCGCAAGACCGGCACCGCAGACGTGAACATCTTCGCCGGCGCGTGGGACGTGCCGATGGCGACGTACGGCCCCGGCGACTCCTCGCTGGACCACGCGCCCGACGAACGGCTCCCCCTGCGGGAGTTCGACCGCGCGGTCGAGGTGTTAATCGACGCCTCGCGACGACTGCGAGACCGAACCGACGACTGACCCACGGCGGCCCCGGCGGCTCCGACCGTCGCCCGCCCCGTCCTGACACACTTCACACGACCACCGACCCACCGCACGCGACCGACACCACACCCCACGATCACCGATCACGATGAGCACCCACACGACCTCGACCACGCCGGACGACGCAGACGAGTTCCCGAGCGACTTCCTCGACATCGACGACCTGACGACCGACCAACTCGCCACGGTCCTCGCGCGCGCATCCGACCTGAAGGCCGGGAAGGACCTCACGCAGCTTCCGCGGACGACGCTGGCGATGCTGTTCGAGAAGCCCTCGACCCGGACGCGCGCGAGCTTCGAGACGGGGATGACTCAGCTGGGCGGCCACGCGATGTTCCTCGGCCCCGACGCGATCCAGTTGGGCCACGGCGAACCGCTGAAGGATACCGCCCGCGCGCTCGGCGGCTACGCCGACGCCATCATGGTCCGGACGTTCGCCCACGAGAACGCCGAGACGCTCGCGGAGTACGCGGGCGTCCCGGTGATCAACGGGCTCACCGACGACGCCCACCCGTGCCAGACGCTCGCGGACCTCCTCACGATCCGCGAGGCGGTCGGCGACCTAAGCCAGGTGCAGGCGGCGTGGGTCGGTGACGGCAACAACGTCGGGCGCTCGTTCGCCGTCGGCGCCGCCCTGGCGGGCCTCGATCTGACGGTCGCCACGCCCGACGGCTACGGTCTCGGCGACGACGTGTACGACCGCTGCGCCGAACTCGGGACCGAGCCGACCGCCGTCGACTCCCCCAAAGAGGCGGTCGCCGACGCGGACGTGGTCTACACCGACGTGTGGGTGAGCATGGGGGAGGAAGACCTGCGCGCCGAGAAGCTCCCCGCCTTCGACGGCTACCAGGTGAACGAGGAGCTGCTCGCCGGCACTGACGCCGCGTTCATGCACTGCCTGCCCGCCCACCGCGGGGAGGAGGTGACCGACGAGGTGCTGGAGTCGGAGCGCTCGCTCGTCTGGGAGCAGGCGGAAAACCGGATGCACGCGCAGAAGGGACTGCTGGTGGAGCTGCTGGCGTAGCGTCGCGGTCGCGGCTACCGGGGCGACGCGATGTCGCCACAGGAGCTATGCTCGCGGCGGATGTATTCGGCGGCATGAGCGACCCGCTCCGCTGTCGTCGCTGCGGCCGACCCCTCTCTACGGGCCTCGTCGCGAGCGGCCGCCGCGCCTGCTGTCTCAACGCCACGCCTATCGCCGGCACCTGTCCCGAGCACGGTCCGGTCGGCTCCCACGACGCCCTGGGGGATCCGGTCGACGGGTCGGGCACGGACACGGACCGCTGACCGCCACGCCGTGCCGGGTCGGGGCATCCGCCGCCCGCTCGGCCGCCTACGGCTCCGGCGGCGACCCGTCGTAGGCGTCGTGGTCGGTAAAGAAGTTCAGCATCGCGAACTTCAGCTTCTCCGGGCCGATGTCGATCAGTTCCTCGCGCTCTTCGACTGGGAACGCGTCGCGCACGGAGTACTTCCCCATGTCCGCGGCGGTGTAGCGCTTGTCGAGCAGCGCGCGGACGCCGAAGTCGTCGGGCGAGCGGATCACGCGGCCGAGCGCCTGCCGGGTCTTGCGGACGGTCGGAATCTCGACGGCGTACTCCCAGCCGGCCTCCCGGGAGCGCTCGGCGAACGCGCGGTCGTACGCCTCCTGGACCGCCTCCATGCGCTCGGAGAGGTGCGGGTACGGCACCCCGATGACGGCGACCGCGCGGGCGTCGTCGCCGTCGAAGCTGACGCCCTCCGCGAGTGTCCCCCACAGCGACGTGAACAGGGCGGCGTCGTCGCTCCGGACGAGTCGCCGACGGAGTTGCTCGGTGTCGGGATCGGAGCCGTCGAGCAGGAGCGTGCCGAGGTTCGGATCGCCCGAGAGCAGCTCGTGATAGCGCTCGGCCTCCGCGTACGACGGGAAAAACAGGAGGGAGCTGCCGGGCGTGAACCGGACGACATCCGCGAGCGTCGCGGCGATGGTTTCCTGAGTGGCGGGGTCGTCGCGCTCGGAGGCGAACAGCGCCGGCGTCGCGACCGAGTACGTCCGGCGGTTCTGCTTGGGGTACTCCATCCCGTACGCCAGCGTCGCGGGGTCCGAGAGGCCGAGCACGTCCTCGGTCACGTCGAACGGCCGGAGGGTGGCCGACATGAGGACGCTCGCGTACACCTCGTCGAACAGCTCCTCGGTCACCTCACGGGGGATACAGGTGTACAGTTCTGCACGGCCGTACACCTCGTCGGTGCCGGCGTCGCGCCGGACGGAGACGACCGGATGCTGGCCCAACTCTCCGCCGCCGTCCATCCACGCCGAGACGAACGCGGCCGCCTGGAGGGTCTGACACTCCCGGCGGGTGGTGGTCTCGCCGTCGCGGTACGCCTCCTCGTACTCCTCGTCGAGGCGCTTGCCGAGTTGGAGCGCCAGATCGCACTCCGCGCGGATCCCCTGTCCCTCGTAGCGGTCGAGAAAGGCGAGCGTCAGGTCGTCGCGGCGGTCCTCGTTGGTCACCGAGAGGTCCTCCCAGTTCTCGCCGACCTGCTCGCGCGCGCCGAAGCCGAGCTTGTCGTCGTAGGTGTCATGCAGCGCCTCGGCGAACGCCCGAAGGACGTTCTCCGCGGGCTCCGCGCGGGAGTCGTCTGTCTCCTCCAACTCGCTGAGCGCCGACTCCAGGGTGTTCTCGGTGAGCGCCTTCGAGGCGTGGTCGCGGGCGGCGTCCTCGATGTTGTGCGCTTCGTCGAAGACGGTGATCACGTCCTTCGGGTCGCGGTCGAGCCACCGGAAGAACTGCTCTCTGATCTGCGGGTCGAGCAGGTGGTGGTAGTTGCAGACGACGAGTTCGACCTCCTCCATCCCCTCCTTCAGCAGCTCGTAGCCGCAGAAGCCGCGGCTGCCGGCGTACTCGTACACCTCGTCGGGCGTGCGCACGTCGTCGAATAACCACGAGAAGAACTCGTCGGTGTCGCCCGTGAGGTTCTGGAGGTAGTACTCGCAGGTGTTGGCGGCCTCGTCGTCGATCTCCTCGTCGAGGCGCTCCAACTCCTCTTGGACGGCCTGTCTGGCCTCTGCGGCGCTCGCGGCGTCTCCGCCTGTGGTGCCCCCGCCTTCCGAACCCCCCTCGCGCATCTCGTCGGTGAGGTCGTCCAGCTGCTGCTCCAACTGCTCCTTATCGGACCGGTCCTCGACGAGCGAGCGCGTGGTGTCGCGCAGCGTCTGGCACTCCTGGTACTCTACGTCGATGTGACACATCGACGACTTCCCTTTGAATACGGACGCACGGATGCGTTCGGTCTCGTGGATCGCGCGGGCGTCCTCGACGAACTGCCGCATCTGCTGGTGGACGTTCGTCGTGATGACGACGGTCCGATCGTGATCCCGGGCGTGCTGCAGCGCGGGAACCAGCGCTGAGAGCGTCTTTCCGGTCCCCGGCGCTCCCTCGAACAGCACGTCCTGCCCGCGCTCCAGCGAGTTCGAGATCCGATCCATCGCCTCCTCCTGGTTCGGATACGGCTCGTCGTACGGGAAGAAGCGCAGATGGCCGTCCGTCGTCGACACACACGGTCTTTCGCCTCATCGGCTTTGAACCTACGGGTGCCGCGGTGCATGTGAAACGCAGCCGTACCCGTCGCCAGCGGTGGCCGCGGCGTCCGAAGCGCGCTCACGTCGCCGCGCCGCCGCTGACAGGTGACGCTTCGCCGCTGACTTTTTCGCCGCCCGCGTCCACCGTCCGAACATGAGCGACGACGTCTCCGACGACTCCGACTTCGACAAGGAGGCAGAACGCGAGAAGCTCCGCGAGAAGTTCGCACGCGATGAGGAGAAGCGCGAGTCCACCCGCCGGATGAGCGAACTCCTGCTCAAGGGCGCGACGATGACGAACTCCCACTGCGACGACTGCGGGTCGCCCATCTTCCGACAGGACGGCCAAGAGTTCTGTCCGGAGTGCGACGGCCCATCGGGCGACGGCGCCGCGGCGGTGCCGGGGGATGCCGGCGGGGCGGCGGACGCCGGTGTGACCGACGGAGCGACCTCCGGGGCGGCGAACGCCGGCGGAGCCGAGACCGGCGCGGCCGACGGATCGGCCAACGGGACGGCGGGATCGGCCAACCGGACGGAGACGACCGCGCGGGCGGGCGGGTCTCCCCCGGTCGACGCGACGGCGGACGCCTCCGCCGAGGCGACTCACGACGGGGTGACTCACGACGCCGCCGGCGCCGCCGGCGCCGACGCGTCCGGCGCGAACGAGCGCGCGAACGCGGGATCGCGGCCGACAGCCGACGCGTCGCAGTCGCCGGCGACCCCCTCGGCCGCCGCCGCACCGCCGACGCACCCCGCCGACGCCGGGGACGACATCGCCGCCGCCCGCGACGCGTTGATCGAAACGCTCCGGCGCCACGCCGAGGCGGCCCGCGACGCGAGCGACCCTCGAACGGTGACCGCGCATCTCGAAGCGACCAGGGAGGCGGCCGAGGCGCTCGCGGCGCTGCGCCGCTAACGCTGCGTCGCTGACGCGGCGGCGGCGCGTCGCCCCGCCCGACGATTTTTACGCTCTCGACGCGCACGGATTCGGTATGGATGTCCTCGTCGCGGTCGACGGCTCCGAGAACTGCGAGCGCGCCATCCGAGCGGCCGCCGAGTTTTCCGACCGCTACGACGCCGCACTGCACGTCGTCCACGTCTCCGACAGCGAGACCACCGCCACCGAGCGGGTCATCGCCCACGCCGAACGCGTGCTCGCTGCCGTCGACAGCGACGCCGACGTGGAATTGGACGTGATCGAAATGACACTCCCGACGGACCGAGAAGTCGCGAAGGAACTGCTCGACCTCGTCGAGCATGAGGGATTCGACCACGTGTTCATGGGCCACCACGGCGCGGGCGTGGTCGAGCGCGCCATCCTCGGGTCCGCGGCCGAGGGAGTCGTGCGGAACGCGACGGTGCCGGTGACAGTCGTTCCCTGAGCCGGTGGGCCTCCTCATCGACCGGCCGCGCTACGCTCGGAACGGTGCGCCGGCTACTCCGGGTACTCGCTGCCGATCACCTCGCGGATGCGCTCGGCAGTCACCTCGCCGACGCCCCGCACCTCCAATAAGTCCTCCTCGCGGGCGGTCATCACTGCCTCGACGGTGCCGAAGTGCTCCAGCAGCGCTCGCGCCGTCACCGGGCCGATGTCGCCGATCGCGGAGACGACGTACTCCTGCTGTTCAGCGAGCGTCTTCGCCCCCTTCTCGCCGTGGGCGGACACCTCGCGGTTGTTCTCCTCCTGTTCGCGCCGGGCGATCACCTCGAGCAGGTCGGCGGTGTCGGCCTCGTCCTCGGTCCGGAGGACGCTCGCGTCGAAGTCGATCGCCAGCGACGACAGCGCACCGCGGACCGCGTTCGGGTGGACGTTGCGCTCGCCGTAGAGGTCCTCGCCCTCGATGATCACGACGGGTCGGGCGTACGCACGGGCGGTGTCTTTCACCTGCTCGAACATCGAGCGGTCGCCGCCGACGAGCGTGTCGAGGAAGTCTGCGACCGACTTGCGCTCGACGGCGACGCGGTCGGAGAGCACGTAGTCGCCGACTGCCAGCGTCTCCAGCCGGGTGGTGATCCCTTCTCGCGTCGAGAGGTCACGCGCGATGGTCGATTCGAGCTCGCGCTGGTCGATGACGATTTCGGTGCCCCCGTCGCTCCTGGCGGTGGCGACGACGCCGTCGTCGGTGTCGCCGGTATCACCGGTGCCGTCGGTGTCATCGATGTCGCCGGTGTCGTCCTCGCTACTGTCCGTTCCGTCGGAACCATCGTCAGTGAGGCCGCCCTCGCTTTCGGCCGACTCACTGTCGTTTCCGTCCGCCGGATCGGGATCGAAGTCCGTCAGGCCGGGCTGCGATTCGTCGGCGGCGGTGGTCGCGTCGTCGTCGCTTTCGTTTGCTTCCGCGCTCCCACTCTCGTCGCCATCATGCTGTTCGCCCTCGCCGTCGAACTCAGTGAGCCCGGCCTGGCCGTCGTCGAGTTCGTCGCTCAGCTCGTCGGCGACGCCCTTCAGTTCGCGCAGTTCGTTCTCCATCTCTTTCTCGCGGCGCCGCGAGATCCAAAAGAACGCCTCGTCGCGCGTGTCGTTCGCGAGAAGGACGACAACCTCGCCCTCCGCCTGCCGGCCGGTTCGACCCTTCCGCTGGATGGAGCGGATCGCGGTCGGGACCGGCTCGAAGAAGAGGACCAGATCGACCTCGGGCACGTCCAGCCCCTCCTCGGCGACGCTGGTGGAGACGAGCACCTCGAACTCGCCGGCGCGAAAGGCGTCGAGCGTCTCCTGCTGCTGCGTTTGGGTCATGCCGTCGGAGCCCTCCTTGTCGCCCTGCCCGACGAACCGCCGGGTGTCGAAGGAGGCCGAGAGGAACTCGGTGAGCGCCTCGGCGGTGTCGCGCGATTCCGTGAACACGATGACGCGCTCGCCGCCGCCGATGCCGAGCGTCTGCGCGAGGAGGACTCTGGTGCGCCGGAACTTCGGGTGGAGGTCGTCGAACGACTCGGCCTTGCGCATCGCCTCTCTCACTTTCGGTTCGGAGATCATCCGCTGGCTCGCTTTCGAGGCGCCCGACGAGCGGGCGGCGTTGCGCTGGCGCTCGAAGTAGCGGCGCAGCGCCTCGACGCTTTGCGTCTCGACGAGTTCGACGGCGCGGCGGAGCTTCATCACCTCCGCGTGTACCGACATCCCGGTGTAGGCGTCGGAGTCGCCGCCGTCCATCATCCGCTGAAGCTCCCCGCGCATCTTGTTGAGGTCCTTCTGGGAGACGTCCGGCTGGGTGGTGTTCGTGACGCCCAACTCCTTCAGGCTCTCCAACCTGTCCGTGATCACTTCGTTGAGCGCGTCGCGGATCTCGACGATCGCGTCGGGGAGGTCGATCCGCTCCCACTGCACGTCGGTGTCGTGGGTGTACTCGCCCACGTCGGCGTCGTCCTCGGTCATCACCTCAACTTGGTCGATTCCGAGGTTTTCACAGACGGCCGCGATCTCCTCGCGGTCGCCGCCGGGGGAGGCTGACATCCCGGTGACGAGCGGGTTCTCGGCGTCGGCGTGGTAGCGTTCCGCGATGTACACGTACGCGTAGTCGCCGCTCGCGCGGTGACACTCGTCGAACGTCAGGTGCGTCACGTCCGCCAACGAGATGCGGTTGCCGACGAGGTCGTTCTCGACGACTTGCGGCGTTGCGATGACGATGCTCGCGCTCTCCCACAGCTCTGCGCGGTCGTCGGGGCGCACCTCCCCGGTGAACACGACGATCTCCTCGTCGGCGATGTCCAGCGCCTCGCGGTAGAAGTCGGCATGCTGCTGGACCAACGGTTTCGTCGGCGCGAGGAACAGCACCTTCCCTCCGGTCTCGTACAGCCGGTGGGCGGTGACGAGCAGCGAGACGGTCGTCTTCCCGAGGCCGGTCGGGAGACACACGAGCGTGTGGCCCTCGCGGGCGGTCGCGGCCAGTTCCGTCTGGTAGCGACGGTTCTCGATGAACCCCTCGACGAGCAGGGGGTGATCGACGTACTCGGTCTCCGCGGCGGCCTCGGCCATCGCTCACACTTGCGCCTCATGCGGGGTAAACCTTCGCGAACCGCGGCGGAAGTGAAAACGACCGCCTCCGTACTCGAACGGACAGTTCAGCGCTCCTCGCGCGGCCGAAACTCGAGCCGACGCTCGTCGCACGCCGTCTCGGGCACGGACTCCTCGAGGAGCGCGGCCCACTCCGTGATGTGACAGCGCTCGGATACTGGCATCGGTCAACCCAACACGGGAGTCCGTGATAATTGTTTCTCGCGTTCTCACGCGCTCGGGGGCGGACGGCCGCTTCTTAGGGAGATCCGGTCGAGGTTTCACTCCTCGTGACTCACCAGACGCCCTGTCGCGCGTCCATCCACGTGACGACGGCGACGTGCGGCAGCGTCAGCACCGCGATGGCGACGAGGTACACCGCGAGCAGCCCCTCGGGGCCCGCGGAGGGGCGCGGCGCGAGCGCCCACACGGCGGCGACGACGAGCAGGCCGCCGAGAGTCGCGGGCGCGGCGTCGCGGGCGAACCGCCGGAGCGCTCCGGTCAGCTCGCCCGCGACCAGCGCCTCGCGGGCGTCCGGGTCGAGCAGTTCGAGCCGCGCGACGTGGCGCACCGCGTGCCAGAGGCAGAAGTACAGTCCGATCGCGAGTACGGGCGAGACGAGCAGGAAGAACGCCCACAGCCCCACGGTCTCGCCGGCGTCGACGAGCCACGGTCGACGGGCGGCGTCGCCGCGGCTGACCCGGCGTGCGCCCGTCGCGAGCGCGAGCAACGTGACGGCGCCGAAGCCGACGGCGACGGCGACGCGGGCGGCCGGGGTGAACGCCGCGTCGAGGGCGGTCACGTCGCCGGCGAACAGTCCCACCAGCGCGGCCGCGACCCGACGGTACGCCTCCGGATGGCCGACCAGCGGAACGAGCATCGGGAGGCCGCCGCGAACGACGAGCGACAGCGCGCGTTCGGGTCGAGTCGGGAGGTGCTCGGCTTCCGCGAGCGCGAGGAGGGCGTACACGTCGCCCTGTCCCCAGTGGACCCACGTGATCGCGATGAACGCGACGAACGCCGAGGCCGGGGCGAACAGCCACCAGAGGCCGTAGCCGACGCCGAGTACCGCGTAGACCGCGACGACGGCTCCCACGGAGCGTCCGAGGCCGATCCCCGCGAGGCGTGCCGGAACGAGGTGGTCGACGGCGCCGTGCGGGAACCCGAACAGCAGCACGGACGCGAGAAACGGCGCATACCGGACCCCGAGCGGGAGCGACGGCGCGAGCAGCCCGAACGGGACCGCGAGCGCCAGCCCGACCCACGGCGCGCGGACGCCCCAGCGGTGCAGGGCGCCGGCCAGTGCCGTTCCCGACCGGGAGCGATCCGACACCGCCATCAGTCGGCTATCGGGGTCGGATCGTGATCGGTCGCGGCGTCGACGGTGCCGTCGTCGGTGCCGAGGGCGGTTCCGGGAGCGGGGTCGGTGCCGTCGTCGGGGGTCCGGGGATGATCGCTCCCCGTGCTCCCCGCGGGGCGTGGGCGGAAGCGCAACAGCGCCCACTCGAACAACACGAGTCCGTTGACGACGAGCGCGCTGGCGACGAGGAAGAACACGGCCTCCTCGATCGGGAGCCCGAGGAGGTGGACGCCCGTCGAGGTCTCGGCGGCGACGGTCCACACGCCGTCGGCGATCGCGATCCGGTCGACGACCCACAGGTACAGCGTCGGGACGCCGACCGCGACGGCGATCGGGCGGAGACGGCGCAGGAGGAACGCGCCGCCGACAGCCCACTGGAGCGCCAGCACGGGACAGGCCCACGCGAGGATCGCCCCGAGGTAGAGGAACCGCTCGGGGCCCGCGAGCACGAGCCAGCCGCCCACGCCCGCCACCGCCAGCCACGCGAGCGCGCCGAGCGCCCGCGGCAGGCGCGCCGTGTCCCCCTCGACCGGCGTCGGGTCGAAGCCGATTCGGTGGAGCCACAGTCCGATGAGCGCGGTCTGGAGCGCGAAGAAGAGATACTCGCCGACCGGCGCCGCCCAGACGCGCGCGGCCACCCGACCCTCGCCGTAGGCCCACGCGCCGCGCTCGATGAGGAGGTTGTCCCACGGCGTCGTGTACGCGAACGCGACGGTCCCCATGAGCAGGAGCGCCGCCCGCGCCGGTCGGCGACGCTCGACTGGTAGCGTCGGCCGCCGCCACAGCAGCAACGCCAGCACCGGGAGCACGAACACCGCGTGCACGCCGAGGTAGGTGAGCGTCACCGGCGCCTCCCCACGCCGTCGCTCTCCCGTCCGCGCGTCCGAGTCATACTCGACGAACGGCGGGGGGCGGCATAAGGTCGTGCCCGCGTGAATCACTCGTGAGAGCCGCGACGGCTACCGCTCGGTTCCGGTGTCGGCGTCGCCGGTCCCGGTCCCGTCCGGTCAGACCAGCTGTTCGCCGTCGTCGTCGTACAGGCGGATGGCGTCGACCGGGCAGGTACGGGCGGCGAACTTCGCGTCCAACTCCGCGCCCTCGGGCACCTCCAGTGAGAACACGTCCTCGTCGGTCTCCTCGGCGCCGACGAGGGTCGCCTTCCCGGCGTCTCGGTCCTTCTCGAAGGCGTCCCACTCGGCCACGCACTGGTACATCCCGACGCAGGTGTCACGGTCGAACTCGACGTGCATACTCAGACCGTGGTCGCGGCGGCTAATACCGGCTTCGTCCCCGTCGTCGCCCTCGACCGCCGGGACGAGGTCACGGCGGCTGACCCGAGGGGCGCAGATCGACCTCGTGGCTCCACGCCGCGGGGGGCTGGTCGGCGAGGGCGACGAACCGCTCGCCGACGGTCCGAGCGTCCATCGCGCCCGCCGGTCGGAACTCGGCGTCGGCCGGCGGTATCGTCCCGCCGACGGCGACGTAACAGACGTGGACGCCGTCGGGACCGGCGCGTCGGGCGAGCGACCGCGAGAGCCCGCGGGTCGCGAACGCGGCTGCACCCCACCCGGGAAGGCGCTCGCTCCCGTCGAACGCGTGGGTCGTCCCCGCGAACAGCAGCGTTCCGTCGCCGCGCTCGCGCATCCCCGGAAGCGTCGCCCGCGCCAGCGCCGCGCCACCCTCCGCACGGGTCCGCAACGGGCGCCGGAACGACTCCGCGTCGTCGAGCCCGCCGCCGCGGTCGTTCGCGTTGTGGATCGCGACATCGACGGGGCCGAACGCGTCTGTGACCGCGCCGACCGCCTCCTCGAGGGCGCCGTCGTCGGTCACGTCCGCGGTCACAGCGACGGCCTCGCCCCCCGCGTCGCGGAGGTCCGCCGCCAGCGACTCGACGTACTCGGGCGAGCGTGCAAGCAGCGCGACGCGGTCGCCGGCGTCGGCGAACGCGCGGGCGAGGCCGGTGCCGAGGGACTCGCCGACGCCCGCGACGAGGACGGTTCTCGGCGGCCTCGGGTCGCCGTCGCGGTCGTTTTCGTCTGTGTCGCCGGTGCGGTCGTTGTCGTCTGTGTCGCCGTCGCCGGCGTCGCCGGAGGGAGCGCGCACACCGGCCCGTCGGACGCCTCCCACATGACGGTTTCCGGAACCGGCGTTCCGTACCCAGACGGAGCGGTCTGATCACGCGACGCCCGCGAGCAGCCTGGCGAGTGTGCCCCGGACGCCCGGGGCCGTCGCGTCCTCGGGGACGAACGTCGGCACCGCGTCGCGGTCGATCCCGTCGGCGCCGCCCTCCTGGCCGCGCCAGACGACGGTCCGTCCGTCGACCGCCCCGTCCCCAACCCCGCCGGCGACGACGTGGCCTTCCGGCGCGTGGAGGACGAGCACGTCCGCGCCGGGATAGACGCTCCCCTCGCCGCCGGCGGCGAACGGAACCACGGGGTCGTGGGCGTGGAAGGTGGTGAACAGGACCGCGCCGGCCTCGCGCTCGGCGGCGTCGTCGCGGCGGCGCTCGACGACCAGCGTGTCGCCGTCCATCCGGCTCGTTCGGTCGCCGTCGTCCGAGGCGGTCGCGGCGTCGACGACCGCGGCCCGCAGCGAGTCGTTCCGGAGCGCTTCGGCCCCGTCGGACAGGTGGAGGCGTGCGACCCAGCGGGTCGATCCGTCCTCGAACACCCGGATGTCGAGCGTGGCGTGCACGACCTCGACGGCGACGCCGTGACGCTCCGCTGCCTCGGCGAGCGCGCCGTCGACGCAGACGCCACAGGCGGGCTCCGGCGGCGCACGGGCGGCGCCGTCGGCCGGGACGACCGCGGCGACCAGCGCCGACGCCACGAGGCCGACGGCGACGAGACGGAGGACACGGGGAGGGATCGGTGCGGGGGACACGGCAAGCGATGGGTCGCTCGGCGATAAGTAGCTTGGGCCGCCCCGACGAGCAAGCGTTTTGCGCCCCCCGGCGGACCCACCGCACATGAAGAACACCGAGGGGACGGAGGCGGCGAAGCGGGCGGCGGGCGAGGCGGCCGCCGCCGCGGTGGCGGACGGCGACGTGGTCGGGCTCGGAACCGGGTCGACGGCGGCCCACGCGATCTGCGACCTGGGCGAGCGCGTTGCGGACGGCCTCGCCGTCGAGGGCGTCGCCACCTCCTACCAGTCGCGGGCGCTCGCGAGGGAGGCGGGGATCCCCCTGTTGTCGCTGTCGGACGTGGCTCGCGTCGACCTCGCGATCGACGGCGCCGACCAAGTGGCGACGGGGGCGAACGCGCTCGTGAAGGGAGGCGGCGCCGCCCACGCCCGCGAGAAGGTCGTCGCTTCGGCGGCCGACGAGTTCCTCGTCGTCGCCGACGGCTCGAAGCTCGCCGACCCGCTCGACCACCCGGTGCCCGTCGAGGTGCTTCCGGACGCGGTCGCCCGCGTCGAGCGGGCGGTCCGTGACGCCGGCGGCGACCCGGCGCTGCGGGACGCCGAGCGCAAGGACGGACCGGTGATCACCGACAACGGGAACCTCGTGCTCGACTGCGACTTCGGAACGATCGCGGAGCCGGCGTCGCTGGCGCGGACGCTGTCGGGGATCGCCGGCGTCGTCGAACACGGCCTGTTCGTCGGGATGGCCGATGCCGTGTTCGTCGGCGGCGACGACGGCGACGTGACTCGGAGATCGCCGTGACCTACACGACGCCGTGACGGTCGAGTCGGCCCCGACGGGCCGCCGATCGCGACGGCGCCGCGGCTACGCGGTCGCTGAAAGAAGTGGAGGAACGTCGGCCGAGTTTACAGGTCGCGCGGCTGGACCGTCTTCCGGTCGTTCTCCTCGGCGCGACGAGCGGCGTCCTCGAGCAGCTCCTCGACTTCCCCGTCGAGCGCGTCGTAGAAATCGGACGCGACGTTCTTCTCCTCGAGGTACTCCTTGACGGCTGCCTTGACGATGAGGTCTGCCATGCAACCGGGGTTTCCCGACGCCTCCTTATAAGGTTTCCCAAGTTAACCAGCGAGGTGGGGCCCCTCGCGGCCGTTCGCGGGGGTTTCCGACTCCGGATTTATATACTGTTCCCGGTCGGAGGGTTCGAGTCGGCCCGCCCCCGAGGGTCGATTATGCGCGAAACGCTGGAGGCGGTCGCCGCCGGCGACCTCACGCCCGCACAGGCGGAGGCGGAGCTACGCGGCTACGCGACGACGGAGGCCGGGCGGTTCGACGCTGCCCGC
This sequence comes from Halobaculum gomorrense, assembly GCF_900129775.1. Lineage (GTDB taxonomy): Archaea > Halobacteriota > Halobacteria > Halobacteriales > Haloferacaceae > Halobaculum > Halobaculum gomorrense. The sequence goes on from NZ_FQWV01000004.1 coordinate 168,122, forward strand.
GAGCACCGCCGCGGGATCCCGGAGGGGATCCTCGCGGAGGGGAAGACGCCCGCCGAGGTGGCGGCGATGGCCGACGCCGCCGTCGACTCGACGGGCCGGGCGCTCGTCACGCGCGCCGACGACGAGACGGCCGAACAGGTGCGCGCCTACATGGACCAGGAGCACCCCGACGCAACGGTCGAACGCGACGCCCGCGCACGAACCGTCGTGATCCATGCCGCCGATTACGAACCGTCCGGCGTCGACGCCGACGTGGTCGTCGTCTCCGGCGGCACCGCGGACGCGCCCGCCGCGCGGGAGGCGGCCGTTGTCGCCGGCGAGGCGGGTCCTCGCGTCGAGACGATCGAGGACGTGGGCGTCGCGAACCTCACGCGCGTCCTCGACGAGATCGAGACGCTCCGGTCGGCCGACGTGCTCGTCGTCGCCGCCGGCCGGGAGGCGACGCTCCCGACGCTCGTCGCCGGACTGGTCGGCGCGCCCGTGATCGGCCTCCCCACGTCGACTGGCTACGGCGTCGGCGGCGACGGCAAGGCGGCGCTGTTGGGCCTGCTCCAGTCGTGTACCGTGCTGTCGGTGGTGAATGTCGACGCTGGCTTCGTCGCCGGGACGCAGGCCGGACTGATCGCGCTCGGCGTCGACGGCGGTCCCGACGAGTCGGATCGCTGACCGGTCGATTCGGCGCCGTTGCCCGTCGCTGCCCGCCGTGTGCGCTGTGAAAGGGTATATGTGTCATGCAGCCGTATACGTGTTACCGGCAGCGGTGGATGCCGGACGACCACATGCCACGCTGCGACCACTGCGGGTCGCACGTATCTGACCGCTTCGCCCGCGTGTTCAGCGACGAACGCGGGAACCTGAACGCGTGCCCGTCCTGCTCTGCGAACGCGGGCATCGCCGAAGCGGCACGAGAACGGACCCGCGCAGACGACTGAACCGCTCTGCGACCACCTCACCGCGCCGCGACGGCCACCACCCATCCGTCCCCTGTTCCCCCGCGGGACTCGGGACCGGCGGCTCCGTGCCGCATCGCGTCCGTTTTTGACCCGAACCCCGAACCGCTCCCCGTGAGCGATCGCGATCCGACCGCCGCCGGCGCCGGCGATGCCCCCGCCCCCGGCGACGATCCCGACCTCTGCGATGACCCCGACCGCGGCGACGATCCCGACCGCGTCGACGGCGTCGCCGTCCCGGCGGCCGACCACTACGTGTACGTCCTCGAGTGTACCGACGGCTCATTATACACCGGCTACACGACCGACGTGGCCCGCCGCGTCGCTGAACACGACGCCGGAAACGGCGCGAAGTACACCCGCGGGCGGACGCCCGTCGAGTTGGTCCACGTCGAGGCGTTCGACTCGAAGTCGGCGGCGATGAGCCGGGAGTACGCGATCAAACAGCGGTCGCGCCGGGAGAAGGAGTCGCTGGTCGAGTAGTTCCCGGCCGGTCGGCGGGAGGACTCGGCCGGCCTCCCGCCACGGCGGGCCCTCCGTCGGGCCGCTACTCCGGAACGTCGAGGAACTCGTTCTTGTGGCCGGCGTAGTGGGCGATCCGGCGACCCAGCTTCTCTGTGCGCTCGCGCAGGCCGTCGTCGACGAACTCGTAGCGCGTCCCCGACCCCGTCGCCCCTGGCGGCGGGCGCTCGCCGTCCTCCCACGGCTCGAAGCGGTTGCGCGCGTTGCGGATCCCGACCTGAAGGGGCGCGACCCAGCCGTGGACGCCCCGGATCGTCGCGCGCATGTGTTCGAGCGTGCCGCCGTAGGAGCCGCCGCCGGCGACGGCGAACAGCCCGACGACGGTGTCCTCGTACTCGTCGAAGCTGCACCAGTCGTGAAACGAGCGAAACGCCGAGGAGTACGAGTCGTGATACACCGGCGAACAAAGCAGCACGCCGTCGGCCCGGCGCATCCGCGCGAGCAAGTCCGGCACGTCGCCGGCGTCGGCCTCGTCCACGTCCGGGTGGTACAGCGGGACGTCCAGGGCGGGGTCGCCCAGATCGATGAAGTCCGGTTCGGCGCCGTACTCGACGGCGGCGTCGAGGGCGTACTGCAGCGTCGCCCGACCGTAGCTCCCGTCGCGCCGCGAGCCGTTCACGGCGACGACGGTGGGCGTCTCCGACATGCCCGAGGGTTCCCGAGCGCGCGCAAAAGCCCGTCGGTGCCGGTCGCGCTCGCTGTGGGCTCGCGCGCGGTCCGGCCGCGGGCACCCGGATTTTTGCCACCCCGAGCCGACGGGTCCCGCATGGACGAGATCTCCTTCGGAACCGACGGGTGGCGCGCACCCCTCGACACGTTCACCGACCGCCGCGTCCGCATCGTCGGACAGGCCGTCGCGGACACGCTCGCTGAGACCGGGGTCGACGACGCCGCGGAGGACACGCCGGAGCGCCCCGTGATCGTCGGCTACGACGCCCGGCCGACCTCGGAGGGCTTCGCCGAATCGCTCGCGGAAGTGCTCGCGGGCAACGGCTTCGACGTGCTCCTCCCCGAGCGCGACTGCCCGACGCCGCTGGTCGCACACGCCATCGTCGAGCGCGACGCCGCGGGCGCGCTGATGGTGACGGCCTCGCACAACCCGCCGGAGTACAACGGCGTGAAGTTCATCCCCGAGGACGGCGCGCCCGCGCTCCCCGAGGTCACCGAGCGCATCGAGGCGAACCTCTGCGATCCCGATCTGACGGCCGCTGGAACCCCCGACGAGGGCGAGGTCAGCCGCGTCGATCTCGCGACGCCCCACGCCGAGCGCGCGCGCGACCTCGTCGCCGGCGGGGAAGGGACGCTCGACCTCTCAGGGCTGACGGTCGCCTACGACGCGATGCACGGCAGCGGCCGCGGCGTCACCGACGCCCTGCTCGAATCCGCCGGCGCCGAGGTCGAGCGCCTGCGCTGCGAGCGCGACCCCGAGTTCGGTGGCGGGTCGCCGGAGCCATCAGCCGAGAACCTGGAGGAACTCGTCGCGCGTGTCGCCGAGAGCGACGCCGACCTGGGGATCGCCAACGACGGCGACGCCGACCGCCTCGCGATCGTGACGCCCGAGCGCGGCCACCTCGACGAGAACCTCTTCTTCGCGGCGACGTACGATCACCTCCTCGACGGCGACTCGGGGCCGGCGATCCGCACCGTTTCCACGACGTTCCTCATCGACCGCATCGCCGAGGCGCACGGCGAGGAGGTGTTCGAGACTGCGGTCGGATTCAAGTGGGTCGCGCACGCGATGGGCGAGCACGACGCGCTGATGGGCGGGGAGGAGTCCGGCGGCTTCTCCGTGCGCGGGCACGTCCGCGAGAAGGACGGCGTGTTGATGGCGCTGCTCTCGGCCGCGGCCGCGAGCGAGGAGTCGTACGACGACCGCGTCGACCGCCTCGCCGCCGAACACGGCCGCATCGTCGCCGACAAGGTGAGCATCGACTGCCCCGACGCGGAGAAGGCGCGCGTCATCGACGACCTCGCCGACCACATCCCCGACGAGGTCGCCGGCGAGGCGGTCGCGGACGTGGTGACCGTCGACGGCTTCAAGCTCCTGCTGGACGACGGCTCGTGGCTGCTCGTGCGTCCCTCGGGGACCGAGCCGAAGATGCGCGTGTACGCCGAGTCCGGCTCTGAGGCCGACACCGCCGCGATCCTCGCTGACGGCCGCGAACTGGTCGAGCCGCTGGTGTGACGCGGGACCCTGCAGACGGGCGAGGAGCCCGTCGACCCCGATCGAGCGCCGGCCCCGGATCCCGGGGTTTGAGGGCGGGGTCGTCGCTACGGCCGGTATGTTCGACGACGAGATCGCCGCCCGCATCCGCGACGACCGCGAGCGCGACGGCTATCTGTTCCCCGACTACGGCCGGTACTGCTTCGCCGGCGTCCCCGCGACCCTCGGCGGGGTGCTCGGCGTCGACCTCCCTGGCGACCCGCTCCCGGACGGCGTCGTTGCTGACGTGCCCGGCCTCGCCGGCACCGCCCCCGGCGACGACGCCGACTACGACCGCGTCTGTCACGTGCTCGTCGACGGCTTCGGCTACGAGCAGTGGCGCCGCGAGGTCGCCGCCGACCGGGCGCCCGCGTGGCTCGCCGACCTCGCGGAAACCGCGCGCGTGAGGCCACTCACGTCCGTCTATCCCTCGGAGACCGCGGCGGCGATCACGACGGTCCACACCGGGCGCACCCCCGTCGAACACGGCGTGATCGGCTGGGACATGTACCTGCCCGAGGTCGACCGCGTGATCCAGACGCTGCCGTTCACGACCAAGTCCGGCGAGGCGGCCGACGAGGCGTCCGGCGTCGACGCCGCCGACCTCTTCGCGGGCGGGTCGGTGTACGAGACGCTGGCGGCCGAGGGAATCGACTCGGTGACCGTACAGCCCACGAAGGCAGCGACGGGCGCGTACTCCGCGCACGCGCTCGCCGGCGCCGACTCCCGCGGGTACGAGGACCTCGACGGCTTCAGGTCGCTGCTGACCGAGGCGGTGGCCGACTCGGACCCGGGCACCTACTGCTACGCGTACCTCTCGGACGTCGACGGCGCGGCCCACGAGGCCGGCACCGACTCCGCGCACTACCGCGAGACGCTCACTGCCGTGGCCGAGGCCGTCGAGGCGGCGCTGTCGGCGGTTCCCGAGGATGTCGCCGCGTCGACCCTGTTCGTGCTCACCGCCGACCACGGTCACGTCGACACCGACCACGAGACCAACGTCGACCTCTGGGCCCACGAGTACCTCACGGAGCGGATGCGCCGCTACGAGACGGGCGCCCCGCCGGAGTACCCGCTCGCAGGGGGAGGGGGAGACGAGGACCGAGACTGGAACGGAGCGGGGGACGGGGGCGACCCGCTCCCGCCGGTCGGCGGCGCGCGCAACGTCCACCTCCATCTGCGTCCGGGGACGACCGAGGAGGTGATCGACTACCTCGACCGGACGTTCGACGGTCGGGCGTTCACCCGCGAGGAAGCGTTCGACCGGGGGCTGTTCGGCGACCGCGGCGCCTCCGACCGCTTCCGCCGCCGCTGCGGCGACGTGGTGTTCGTCCACCGACGGAAGGCGGTCTGGCGAGGCGACGAACCGGGGAAGCTCGACTACGTGGGCTGGCACGGCGGACTGACGCCCGCGGAGATGCTGACCCCGTTCGCGGCCGCGCCGCTGTCGGACGTGACCTGACCGCGGTCGATCACCGCGTCGCGTCCGCGTCGGGCGGGAGCGTCCCGAACAGTCGGTCGTCGCGTTCCTCCACCTCGAACCCGAGCGCCTCGTAGAACGGCCGCACCTGTGTTCGGAACGTCGCCGTCAGCGGCGCGTCGGTTCGCCGGGCCGCCGCCGCGACGAGCGCGGTGCCGACGCCGTCGGCCCGCCGGCGCTTGCGCACCGCGACTGCCTCGACGCGGGTGCCGTCGAGTACGAGCGTGCCGACCACGTCGGCCGATTCGGTTCCGATGTCCCCCGCCACTGCGACCAGTGCGTCGCCGCCGGCGACGCGCTCGGGGAGGTTCGCCGGAACGGTCAACATCGCCGCGTCGAGGAGGTGCCTGATGGCGTCCGTCTCGCCGTCGCGGGCGGTCCGGATCGACACGTCGGTATCGGAGACGGTGTCGGCGTCGGGGGTGGTGCCGGCGTCCGCATCTCGGTTCGACTCGGCGTCGCCGCCGTCGTCGCCGTCGTCGCCGGTCATCCGCCCTTGATCAGTCTGAGCACCTTGACCTCGCTCGACTCGACGGGGGCGTCCTCCGGGACGGGGCTCCCGTCGACGAGCACCGTCACCTCGTGGGGTGAGTAGCCGGTCGCCCGGCACACGTCGGCGTAGGTCGCGTCGTCGGCGAGCAAGAGGGTCTCGGTGCCCTCGCCGACGACCTCGCAGGTCACGTCCATGCCCGTCGGTCGGTCCGCCAACGGTTTCGCTCTTGCGTCGCCGCGGGCCACCGACCGGCCGCGCCGTCGACCGCCCCCGGGGAGGTCCGTTCCGATTCCATCCATATCTTTCGGAGCTAGATTTAGAGACATATATAACAAATATACGCGCCTATGCCGCTCGGCGTGGACGCTCCGGACGCGATGACGACTGACAGAGGGAACGACGAGCGGGGTATCGCGGACGCGACCATGGGACGGCGGACGTTCGTGGCCGGAGCCGGGGCGGCGGTCGGCGTCGGGGCCGGCGGCGCACGCGCGTCGGCCCGCGGGACCGGGGACGCGGGCTCGCGTGGGGCGCATCCGGACGAGGACTCGGGGGAGAGCAGGGGAGAGGACCGGTCGTCCCCGTCGATCGTCGCCCACCGAGGGTTCGCCGGGCGCCATCCGGAGAACACGGTCGCGGCGGTCGAGGCCGCCTCGCGGGGCGGTCGGAGCGAGCGGGCGACCGTTCGAGGCGCCGACATGATCGAGATCGACGTGATGCCGACGGGCGACGGGGACGTGGTCGTGTTCCACGACGCCCGGCTCTCCTCGCGCGACGGGGGCGAGCGCGGGCTGACCGACGCCGACGGCGTCGTCTGGGAGACGCCGACCGACGTGGTCACCGGCGCCGAGGTGCTCGACAGCGGGGAGACGGTCCCGCTGCTGGGGGAGGTGATGGCGGCGATCCCCGACGGCGTCGCGGTCAACGTCGAGTTCAAGAACCCGGGGACGTTCGACCTCCGGTTCGCCGAGAACCTCTCGGGCGACGCGCTCGATGCCCAGCGCGAGCGCTGGCGCCCCTTCACGGAGGACGTGCTCGCCGTCCTCGACGAGCACGGCAACGACGTCCTGGTGTCGTCGTTCTACGAGGCGGCGCTGGCGACCGTCCGCGAGCTGTCGACCCTGCCGGTCGCGCCCCTGCTGTGGGACTCGATCGACGCCGGCCTCGCGATCGCTCGCGAGCACGACGCCGAGGCGGTCCACCCGCCGTACAACATGATACGGGGGACGCCGTTCTACGCCGACCCGTACTACACCGAGGGGTCCGACTGGAGCGACACCGACCTCCTCGCGGTCGCCCACGAGGAGGGGCGCGACGTGAACGTCTACACGGTGGCGACGTGGTATCAGGCCGAGCAGCTCGCCGGGGCGGGCGTCGACGGCCTCATCGCCGACTACCCCGGGCTCCTCCGGTTCGGCGGGCGATAGGGAGCGCTCCCGCCGGCGGTCGCCCCCGCGGGGGCGACATCTCGGGGCGTTTATCCCCCCGGGCCGCCCACCGTCGGGCATGAGCGAGGCCGACGACGCGGAGGCGAGCGAGGGGGCCGACGACGAGGCCGCCGGCCTCGCGTCCGGGCGGGAGGTCTGGATCGAGAAGTACCGCCCGCAGACGCTGGAGGACGTGTACGGCCACGAGCAGATCGTCTCGCGGCTCCGCAGCTACATCGAGCAGGACGACCTGCCGCACCTCCTGTTCGCGGGGCCGGCGGGCGTGGGCAAGACCACAAGCGCCGTCGCCATCGCCAAGACCATCTACGGCGACGACTGGCGGACAAACTTCCTCGAACTCAACGCCTCCGACCAGCGCGGGATCGACGTGGTCAGGGACAGGATCAAGAGCTTCGCGCGCTCGTCGTTCGGCGGACACGATTACCGGATAATATTCCTTGATGAAGCCGACTCCCTCACCGACGACGCCCAGTCGGCGCTTCGGCGGACGATGGAGCAGTTCTCCGACAATACGCGCTTCATCCTCTCGTGCAACTACTCCTCGAAGATCATCGACCCGATCCAGTCGCGGTGTGCGGTGTTCCGCTTCTCGCCCCTCTCCGACGAGGCCGTCGAGGCACAGGTTCGCGACATCGCCGCCGACCAGGACATCGAGATCACCGACGACGGACTCGACGCGCTGGTGTACGCCGCCAACGGCGACATGCGCCGCGCGATCAACTCCCTGCAGGCGGCCGCGACCACGGGGGAGATCGTCGACGAGCAGGCCGTCTACGAGATCACCGCGACCGCGCGTCCCGAGGAGATCGAGGCGATGGTCGAGGACGCGCTCGCGGGCGACTTCTCGAAGTCGCGGGCGACGCTCGACACGCTGCTCACCGAGACCGGGATGGCCGGCGGCGACATCATCGACCAGCTCCACCGGTCGGTGTGGGAGTTCGGCCTCTCAGACCGGGAGGCGGTGCGGCTGATGGAACACATCGGGGAGACCGACTTCCGGATCACCGAGGGTGCGAACGAGCAGGTACAACTGGAGGCGCTGCTGGCGTCGCTGGCGTTGGCCGAGGAGTAGTCACCCGCGGCGCGCGACCGCAACTGCGAGCCGACCCCGCGCCACCGCGGTCGTTCACACGATCCGAGGAGGAAGGCCACGGGTTTAGCCGTGGGAGGAATCTGACAGTCCTCCACAACTGCCGATAGCACGACTAGTTTCGTCACCCGATGGGGTAATTATCAACGGTTCTCTGACTGTAGTACACTCCCAGTCAGCCAACTGCGTTGACTGTGGATGGGCCTCCGTAGGTAGGCCCTGAACTCGGGGAGGAATGACGCACTGCCTCTCCTGTCGCGTCTCGCGACAGTGAAGTGGTGGGAGTCCACCAATAATTGAAGCGGTATGGGGCAGATTCGGACGCAGACCACGGGTCGGAACACCACGCAGGACACCCCTCCGTGTGCCCAACCTTCTGCCGTGCAACCCGCCCTCGACGGAGGACGAAGTGTGGGCCGGAACTCCGTGCGGGGAACGCCCACCACTTCAGTCGTAGGTAACTTACACCTCCGGCTCGATGTAGACGATCCGCACACGGTCGTCGATGTCGCGGAGTTTCGATTCGATCTGCGTGATATCCTCGTCGATGTCGGTCGTCTCTGCGCCGCCGTCGAAGCTCACGTCGGCGGTGACGAGCACGTTCTCCGGCCCGACGTACACCGTGCGGAAGCCGTCGATGTGGACGACGCCCTCGTGCTCGGCGATGGCCGACCGGAGCGTCGCCTCCACATCGGCGGGCAGCGACTCCCCGAGGATGAGCCGCTTGTTCTCCCAGGCGAGCGCGACGGCGAACCCCATGAGCAGCGCGCCGATGGCCAAGGAGGCGACGGCGTCGAACACCGGCATGTCGAGGTACCGCGCCAGCGAGATCCCGACGAGCGCGATGCCGGCACCCGACAGCGCGATGGTGTCCTCGGTGAAGGCGGTGAGCGTTGTCACGTCGCTGGTCTTGGAGAACGCCTCCCGGATGCCCGACCAGCCGTACGTCTCCATCTGCTGATTCAGCTCGGCGCGCGCCTTCGCGAACGCGTACGACTCGAATGCGATGGCGCCGACAAGCACCGTGACGTTGATCCAGAACGGGTCCACCGGGACGAGGTCGGTGAAGTTGACGCCCGCGAGGATCACATCGGCGCGCTCGCCGCCGTGCGCCGGGTGCATAACCGCCTCGTAGCCGTGTTTCAGCGACTCCCAGCCGGCGATACCGAACAGGAGGACGGAGACGAGAAACGAGTAGAAGAACTGCGCTTTCCCGTAGCCGAACGGGTGCGCGCGGCTCGCCTCCCTGTTCGAGTAGCGGATGCCGACGAGGAGGAACACCTGGTTCCCGGTGTCGGAGACGGAGTGATACGTCTCGGAGAGCATCGACGGCGACCCGGTCAGCAGGAAGCCGAAGAACTTCAGCACCGCGATGGCGCCGTTGGCGATCAGCGCGGCGACGACGACGGACCTGCTGCCAGCCATTGGCGGGGCCTCTCGCCGGACCGTAATCAAGCCCGGTGGAGTCCGGCCCCGACAGGCCGTCCGCCGGTCGCTGTCGGTCGGTCAGTCGTCCGAAGCGTTAGAACCGTCCGCCTCCTCACGCCGGTATGCTCGTCGTCATCTCCGACACGCACGCGACGGACGGTCACCGGCTCTGCGGACGGACGCTCGATGCGGTCCGGGAGGCCGACGCCGTGATCCACGCCGGCGACTTCTCCCGCGAGGCGGTGCTCGACGACGTGGAGCGCGAGGTCGATGTCGTGTACGGCGTCACCGGAAACAACGACGACGCGGCGCTGCGCGACCGACTCCCGCGCGAGCGCGTCGTCGGCTACGAGGGCGCGACCGTCGCGGTGCGCCACCGCAGCGGGAGCGGCGCGACCGGCCTCGTCATGTTCGGCCGCGAGCGCGACGCGGACCTGGTCGTCTTCGGCCACAGCCACCGCCCGGAGTTCGACGACTCCGGCGCGGTGCCGCTGCTCAACCCCGGGAGCCACGCCCAGCCGCGGGGGAACCGGCCGGCCCACGCCGAGGTGACGCGGACGGCTGAGGGCCTCTCCGGGGAACTCGTGACGCCCGACGGCGAGGTGTTCGAGACGTTCTCGGTGCCGGTGCGCGAGCCGTAAGCGTCGCTCGGAGCGAGCGGGCGGCCGCGAGTGGGGCCGGAGGGAGCAAACGGGTGGATGGGGGCGGTGCCGCACGCGTCGCGTCAGCGGGGACCCGGATTCCCGGAACGGTCGGCCGGCCGCCCGCCGACCGGCGGGTGGGAGGGAAGTGGTGGCCGTCGATCGGCGGTGGCCGCCGCGGGTGGAGAGCCGGTGCGGGAACCGCGGTCGGAGGGCCGGCGCGTCACCGGGAACCGGTACCAGTCTGTACCGGCGCTCGTGTCAAGTACTTTCTCTATGGTCAAACGCCGTTTTTAGTCACCGCGACGGCAACGGCGCTGGCGATGGCGCCGCGGCGGGGCGTCCGGCGGCGCCGGCTCACGCTCCGCCGCGGCGGCGGGCGGCCAGCGCGACGACCGCCAGCGCGAGCAGCCCGCCGCACAGGAACAGGAACCCCGGCGACGCGGCGAGCTGGTCGACCAGCGTCGGCCCGGCGTCGCTGGCGACGGCGTACGTCGTCTCCCGCGCCAGCTCGGTCGCGGTCGGCTCCGGCGTCGGCGTCGCCGCTGGCGTCGAGGTCGGTGTCGAGGTTGGGGCACTCGTGGCCGTCTCGGTCGCCTCCGCGATGCTGATCCCGCCGTCGGCGGCGGTCTCGGTGGCGGCCTCGGTCGCCGGTTCGGTCGGCGTCGTCGCGTCGCCGCCGGTCGTCTCCGCTGCCGTCGCGTTCGTCGACTGGACGCTCACGTCGGTCTCGCCCGTCTCGGCGCTGTCGGCGCCTCCGCCGGCGCCGCCGGACGCCCCGAACCCGATCGACGGCGCGAACGGGCCGCCGAGGGCGGTCTCGACGACGACGGCGCCGAGGCCGACCGCGCCGATCCCGCCGAGCAGTCGGCTGAGTGTCGCCCGGATGCCGGACGCTTGCGACTCGGGCCCCGCGACGAGCACGAGCGGTCCGTCGGCGGGGGCGTACACGTCCATCTCGCGGCCCTTCTGCGAGTAGACGGTGTCGACCACCTCGACGACGCCCGCCTCGCGCAGGCGCTTCAGGTGGTACTGGGTGTTCTGCAGCGACGAGTCGACGCGGTCGGCCACGTCGCTGGCGGGGCCGGGACTGTCGTGGAGGGCGGAGAGGATCGCGCGGGCGGTGTCCGAGGACAGCGCCGCGAGCACGTCGTCGGCGTCGTCCCCGTCGACGCCGATGACCCGCGGGTCGCGGTCGCCGTCGTCGTCGCCGCGGGACCACGGCCCGCCGATCCCCGGGATGGAGGAGGGCATGTCGGCCATTCGTCGTCCCTCTTTCTCGGTGGTGGTGGTAAGCCTTCCGTGCGCCGCGCTCGCGGGGGCGGTCCCACTGGGGGATCCGCCCGGGGCCCTCGGCCGCCCGACCGCGTTCCTCACGAAGGATCCGGCAGATCCCGACACTCCTTTGTTGATGTGTTACCGAGTCCTCGTATGCTGGATTACGTCGGTCTGGAGGCGGACCTCTCGGCGGAGGAGAAGCTGATCCGTGACACGGCCCGGGAGTTCGTCGCCGAGGAGGTCGCCCCCGACATCGCCGACCACTACGAGGCCGGGACGTTCCCGACGGATATCATCTCCGAGATGGGCGAACTCGGCTTCTACGCCCCGAACCTGGAGGGGTACGGCTCCCCGAACGTCTCCGAGCGCGCGTACGGCCTGCTGATGCAGGAACTGGAGGCGTGCGACTCCGGCCTGCGCTCGATGGCGAGCGTGCAGGGCGCGCTCGTGATGTACCCGATCCACGCCTTCGGCAGCGAGGCCCAGAAGGAGGAGTGGCTCCCCGCGCTCGGGCAGGGAGAGGCCGTCGGCTGCTTCGGGTTGACCGAGCCCGAGCACGGCTCGAACCCCTCGGGGATGGAGACCCGCGCCGAGCGGGACTCGGCGGAGGGGACCTCCGCTGACCCCTCGGAAGTCGTCGCTTCCGAGGACGCCGACGGGTTCGTCCTGAACGGCGAGAAGACGTGGATCACCAACTCCCCCATCGCCGACGTGGCGGTGGTGTGGGCGAAGCTCACCTCCGACGACGGATCGCCCGTCCGCGGGTTCCTCGTCGAGACCGACCGCGACGGGGTGGAAACCCCGAAGATCGAGGACAAGCTCTCGATGCGCGCCTCCGTCACCGGCGGCATCGTCCTCGACGACGTGCGCGTGCCCGAGGAGAACATTCTCCCCGACGTGACGGGGATGAAGGGGCCGCTGTCGTGTCTCACACAGGCTCGCTACGGTATCGCCTGGGGCGCTGTCGGCGCCGCTCGCGACTGCTTCGAGACAGCCCGCGAGTACCAGACCGACCGCGAGCAGTTCGGCGGCCCCATCGCCCGCTTCCAGATCCAACAGGAGAAATTCGCCGAGATGGCGACGCAGATCACCCTCGCGCAGCTGCTCGCGTACCGCCTCGCGGACCTGAAGGAGCGCGGCGACCTGCGGCCCCAACAGGTGTCGATGGCCAAGCGCAACAACGTCCGGATGGCCCGCGATCAGGCGCGCGTTGCCCGCGAGATGCTCGGCGGCAACGGGATCACGACGGATTACTCGCCGATGCGGCACCTGAGCAACCTGGAGACGGTGTACACCTACGAGGGAACGCACGACATCCACTCGCTCATCCTCGGGGAGGATCTGACCGGGCTGTCGGCCTTCTCGTGACGCGATAGCGACGCGAGTCGTGTCGACAGCCCGGTCAGCGACCGGGGTCACGGCCTTCTCGTGACGCGGGGGGCGTCACGCACCGGTAGTCGTCGACTTACCGGTCACGTCGGGCGATCGCTCCGGCCGCGGCCGCGACGGCGCGGGGCCGTCGCCCCGAAACGACGCCGTACTCGCCGCGCTGATGGCGTGAGAACCATGATCATAGCTAAGTAGGTGGACTCTGAGGCGCCAACCGAGATGGCTGAACCAGTCGAAGACAGGTGGCGAACGCTCGCGTTCTCCCGCGAGGAGGCGTGGGTGGTCCACGCCGCGCTCCTCGACCGGGTTCGCACGGCGGTCGAAGCGGGCGATTCTTCGGAAGGGTTCCCCGAACTCGACGCGCTGACGGCAATCGAGGACGGGCGCGAGCGGTTCGGTCCCGAGGAGACCGCGGTCGTTCGTCGGGCGCTCGAGGCGTACCTTCGGCGCGCACCCCCACGGGATCTGGCGCCCGGGCGGGCGGCCTTACGACAGACCGGCACTCCCGAGATTCCGGAGCCCTGACGCTACGCCGAGCCGTTCTCATTCGACAGCGAGTCGCGCCGCGCGAATCGTCCCCACAGCGCCCGCCGATCGGCGGCCCACCGGTAGAACGTGTCCCGCGCCTCCGGGTACTTCGGGAGCCCCTTCGCGGCCGCGGTGAGCCACCAGCCGGCGGCGCCGGTGCGCTTCGCGATCTGCTCGAGCGCCTCGCCGCAGGAGTACACCGCGGCGTCGGTGACGAGGTGCATACACTCCTCGTAGTCGTCGGGAAGCCGCGCGCGGAGGTCGTCGTCATCGGCCAACTCGGAGAAGCCGACGGCCTCGAACTCGCCCAGTTCCAGCGCGTGTGAGACGCAGAACGTGCAGAACCCGCAGTCGTCGTCGTACACGAGGCGGGGGACGGACATACCCGGCCTACGGGCTCGGCGGACATGTGGCTTCGGGCGGGTCGACTCGCCCGTCCCGCTATTCCTCCTCGCCTTCCCAGTAGTCGACGGCGTCGCCGCGGCGGAAGTACGCGTCCACGTCGCGCTCGTTCTCGCCGCCCGGTGCCGCGCCCGCCATCGCGCCCACCTTGTCGGAATCCGGGTATACGAGCACCTCCGGCTCGCGCATCGTCGAGACCGCGAGGTATCGGAGGGCGCCCTCGGAGTCGTTGACGACCCGATGGGCGCCGTCCTCGCCTGCCGGGAGCGAGACGTAGTCACCCGGACACAGCGGGCTCGCCCCGTCGGCGTGGCGCAGGGTCCCCTCCCCGGACAGGACATACAGCGCCTCCGCGTTACCCGCGTGGTAGTGGTACGGCCACGCGCGCTTGCCCGCCGAGAGCTCATACAGGCTACACCCCAGATCCTCGCCGCCGGCGGCCGCGGCCAGCTTCTTCCGGCGCCAGCCGACAGACTCGCCGCGGTCGGTCTCCTCCCAGTCGAGGTCGTCGGCGTTGACGCGATCCACGCGGGGAAGTCGTCCGCGTCGACCATAATCGTATTGTCCACCGCGCACGCGTTCGCCGTCGCCCGTCGCGACCGTGTCGGCGACGGTCCCGCGGTCCCCGGATGCCGGCGTTTTTGTACGTGTCGCGGTAAGCACCGGTAATGGGAATCGATCCGAACTTCGACGACAACCGCGAGCACGTCGGCGAGGAGAACGGTCTCGACGTGTGGGGGCCGGTCGATCCGCCGGAGAAGCTGGGTATCCACGGCGCCCACGTCGCCGTCGACTACGACATCTGCATCGCCGACGGCGCCTGCCTGGAGAACTGCCCGGTCGACGTGTTCGACTGGGTCGATACGCCCGACCACCCCGAAAGCGAAAAGAAGGTCGAGCCGACCCGCGAGGACCAGTGTATCGACTGCATGCTCTGTGTGGACATCTGCCCGGTCGACGCCATCGACGTGGACGCCTCGCGGTCGTAAGCGAAAAGTGGGCTTCATTTCCTGAGAACGAGAAGCATTGCCTGGAGCTTCCGTTGCTTTCGCGCTGTGGGTTGAGTTTCCAGGGATCGGTCACTCGCTGACTTCGTTGAGTGCCTCTTCGAGCGCACTCTCTGCGAGTTCTTCGACCGTCGCCTCCACGTCGTCGAACTCCTCACGCAGCGCGGCGAGCGAATCGTCGCTCATACCCTGACTCACGATCGGGGGAAGTTCAACGTTTCCGCCACCCGATACTCCCGGAGATCGGACTCGGATCCGTCAGTCGGCCGCCGCCGGCGACGTGTCTCCGTCGGCATCAGCGTCCGCCGGCGTGTCGACCGCGACGCCGTCCTTCGCCGCCAGCGCCTCACACAGCAGCTCCGCGATGTCGACGATCTCGATGTCGTCCTCGAAGTTCCCCGTCTTGCGGCCGTCCTCGTACATGGTCCCACACATCGGACAGGCGACGACGAACTTCTCGACCTCGCTCCCGGCGTCGGTGTCCTCCAGCGCCTCGCGCAGACGCTCCTCGCTGGGCTTGGATTCCTCCTCGTGGTCCATCCAGAGGCCCCCGCCGCCGCCCCCGCAGCAGAACGAGTCCGAGCGATTCCGCGGCATCTCGTAGAGATCCACGCCCGTCGCGCGGATCAGGTCGCGGGGCGCCTCGTACACGTCGTTCATCCGGCCGAGGTGGCACGGGTCGTGGTACGTCGCGGTGTAGTCGAGTTCCGTACCGTCCAGCCCGATCCGGTCCTGCTCGACGAGGTTCTCGACGACCTCGGTGTAATGGAAGACGGGGTCGTCGAACTCGCTGACCTCGGGGTACTCGTTGCGGAAGGTGTTCATCGAGTGCGGGTCGGTGGTGACCACCTTCTCGAAGGTCGCCGACTCGAACGCCTCGACGTTGTCCTCGACGAGCATCTCGAAGAGGCCCTCCTCGCCGACGCGGCGCACGTCGTTGCCGTCGTGCTGTTCGTCCTCGTAGAGGATGCCGTAGGAGACGTTCGCGCGCTCGAACAACGTCGCCAGTGACCGGGCGACGCGCCGGTTGCGCTCGTCGTAGCTGGGGTACTCGCCGACGTACCAGAGGAACTCCACGTCCTCCTCGCGGGCGTCGGGCACCTCGAAGTCCAAGTCGTCGGTCCAATCGGGTCGCTTGCGGGCCGGGTCGCCGAACGTGTTGCCGTTCTGGAACACGTTCATCATCGCGTCCTGCACCATCTCGTCCATCTGGCCCGTCTCGGTGAGCCGGCGGTTCATCTGGGTGAACTCCGAGACGTGCTCGATGTCGACGGGGCAGGCGTCCATGCAGGCCATGCAGGACATGCACGACTCCATCGACTCGGCGGCGATCACGGAGTCGCCGCCGTCCGCGACGATCTCGACCTCCTCGGTGCGGCCGGCGTCGAGGTCCTCGCGGTACTGCTTCAAGTCGAGGATCACGTCCCTCGGGTCGAGGTTGCGGCCGGAGGCGTTCGCCGGGCACACCGACGAGCAGCGACCGCACTTCGTACAGGCGTCCTGATCAAGAACGTGGCGCCACGAGAAGTCCTCGATGGAGCCGTAGCCGATCTCGTCGGGACCGGCGTCCGCCGGCACGCCGGGCAGGCGCACGCCCGCCTTCTCGTCGCGGGTGACGACGTTTGCGAACGAGGAGATCATGTGGAACGGCTTGGCGTACGGGATGAGCGCGACGAACGCGAACGCCAGCAGGGCGTGGCTCCACCACGTCCAGTGGTAGAGGGTCTCCGCGAGCGCGGCGTCGACGCCCGCCTCAAAGAACACGCCCGCGAGGAAGTAGCCGACGAACGAGACGCGTTCGAAGGCGACGAACTCGGCGGAGCCGATGATCCGGAACGCCTCCAGCACGTAGCCGCCCACACCGAGCGCGAGCAGCGTCCAGACGAACGCGTCGTCCTCCAGCGAGGTGTGTTTGCCCCACAGGCGTCCCTCGCGCTCGGTGTAGCGCCGGTAGATGGCCATGCCGACGCCGACGACGAACAGCAGCCCCATCGCGTCCATGACGAACGAGTACGAGAGATAGAAGTCGCCGACAAAGAACGACTCGCCGGTAACGGGACGCCAGAAGTCGAGGTCGATGCCGAGGATCGTCGTCCCGATCAGGAGAGTGAGAAAGCCCCAGAGGACGAACGAGTGCATCACGCCCGCGTACAGGTCGCGGTCGAACTGGTTGCGGTTCGACGCCACGATGCGAGCGGCCTCGAGCACCCGGCGCGGCAGGTCGTCGAGGCGGTCGAACCAGTCGTCCTCGCCGGCGGCGTAGCGCGCGAACCGCGCGTACGTGCCGTAGAGGAACACCCCGATCGCGACCGCCGCGAGGTAGTAGAACGCGGCCTTCCCGACGGGACCAATCGTCCAGAAGGTCTCCCGCGTCACGTCGGCTTGCATGTGCCTACCGCGTCGCCGCCTCCGATTAAATCTTCTCACACTATCGTGTGTGAACGATCGCTGTGCGCCCGCAGCCGGGCGGTTCACTGCCCCGGTGGACGCTCCCTCGGCGAGGGTCGTCCGGGCGGCGGCGCGAGCCGCGCCGCCGCCCCCAACACCCTTTTTGCCCGTCACGACTACCTTTTCGGTCTATGGACGAGAAGACCGAGGAACTCCGCGATATCTTCCTCGACACGACGGGGGGTGACACCGTAACCGAGCGGCAGGAGGAGGGCCACGGCTCGCTGGCGGCTGAGTCGGACGCCGACGAGCGGGTCGCAGAGCTCGTCGCGCGGATGCGCGAGCGCTACGAGTTCGCCTCCGATGTCCCGGACGACGACCTCGTTCGCCTCGTCCGGCTGTACTTCGACGACGCCGCAGACGCCGACATCGCCGACGAACTCGGGGTCTCGGCGGAGGCGGTGTTCGACGCGCGGATGGACCTCCACCTCGTGCGCGAGTCGGACCGCGACGCGCCGTTCGACCTGACCCGGCTCCGGTCGCTGTCCGTCGACGACGTTCCCCTCGCCGACCGCGCGGCCGAACTGGACGCCGACGAGGAGACGGTGGCCCACTACTCTGCGGTCGTCGCCGCCGACGCGCGGTCGACGCGGGCGAACGACCGATTCCGCGACGAGTTCGCCGAGCTGCTCGCGGAGTCGGACCTCAAAAAGGGTCACACCGAGGACGCCCGCGAGGACGGCCTCCGCGAGGCGGCCGAGGACATCGAGACGAACGTTTCCTTCTGAACCGCTTTTCTGTCGAGGGGGTTCCTCGCTCGCGCGTGCGGCGCTCGCTGCGGGAACCCCCCGATGAAAACCCGTTCATGACAAAACTCCCGTTCGCTCGCCAGCCTGTCGGCTGGCTCGCTCGCGGTACAACCGGCAGTGGCTCCGCGCCGCGGCCGCGACCGCACCGCCTCCGCACACACTCGCCTCGTTTTCTTTCCCCACGGTGAACGTTCAAATACGAACCCGACACTACCACCCACGTGCCCCGCGACAAGGTGTCGTTCACGGACCTCGCGACGGCGACGTACTGTCCGCGCCAACTGTACTACGACCGACGCGAGGACGACCGCGAACCGCCGCCGGAGGCGACCGTCCAGATCGACCTCGCCTTTCGCTATCCCGAACTGCGGGATCTGGACGACGCGGCACTGGCGGCCGAGCCGATCGATCGCCCGCCCGCAGAGTACCGTGCGGTGCTCGCTCGGCTGGCTGACCGAGCGGACTGGAAGTCGCTGTCGAGTCCGACCCACACGCGCGTCTTCCTCGACGGGAGGGACGCACGCGGCGTCGCGCACAAGGTGCTCGGCGCGATCGGCGCGGACGCGCCGCGCGACGACGGCGGAACCCCCACGGGTGATCCGCCCGTTCCGGTGATCGTCTCGCCGGGCGAGCCGCCCGAGCGGGGCGTCTGGGAGCCGCAGTCGGTCCGGGCGGTCGCGGCGATGCACGCGCTCTCGTGGCAGGAGGAGCGACGGATCCGGCGCGCGCTCGTCGAGTACCCCGCTCACGGGGTCGTCCGCGAGGTCTCCCTGTCGGTCCGGCGCTCCGGGACGTACCGTCGGGTGCTCCGGTCGGTGCGCGACATGGACGGCCCGCCGGCGCGGTTGTCGGGCAGCGCGAAGTGCCGCGAGTGCCGGCACCGGACGAACTGCGGGGTGAAAACGCGGAGTCTGCGGAGCGTGATCGGGCTGTAGCCTTCGGCGTTCGTGTCGGGGGCATCCGGATCAGGGCTCGCTCGCCAGCCACTCGCGGATCTCGTCGGCCAGCGGGCCGGCGCGGTGAATGACGCCGCGGTCGGGGTCGACGACGGTGCTCTCGCCACCGGGCGTCTCGTCGCCGTCGAGCACCGCCGCACAGCCGTCACGGACCTGCGGATCGAGATCGCTGACCCGGCGGACGCTCCCGGCGCCCGACCGGTTCGCGCTCGTCGCGGTGATCGGGCCGGCGGCGTCGGCGAGCGCCCGCGCCGTCTCGTGGTCCGGGACGCGGATTCCGACGCGCGGCTCACCCCCTGTGAGTTCGCCCGGCAGCGCGTCGCCCCGGTCGACGACAACGGTCACGGGACCGGGGAGAACCGCCCGGGCGAAGCGAGCGGCGCGGTCGCTCGCGGGCACCAGCGACAGCGCCGCGTCGACGCTCCCGAACGCGACCGACAGCGGCTTGTCGCGCGGCCGGCGCTTCAACTCGAACACGCGCTCCACGGCGGCCGGGTCGGTCGCGTCAGCGCCGAGACCGTACACCGTCTCGGTGGGATAGACGACCGACTCGCCGTCGCGGATCGCGGCGGCAGCACGGGCGACCTCGTTGTCGTCGATCCGGCCGACGCCGGTCTCACCGCCCGGCTCGTCGTCCGATCTGTCGACGGGCATCGGGACGGTTACAGGTTGTCGATGTGGGCCTCGACCTCGTCGTAGTCGGGGAAGTCGGGCCACTGGTCGGCAACCCACGCGTACTCGACGGTGCGGTCCTCGTCGAGCAGGAAGACGGCCGGGCGGTGCTCTCGGACGCCGGTCATCCCATCGAGGTCCTGGACGGCGCCGTAGCGGTCGCCGATCTCGGCCGACGGGTCCGAGAACAGTTCGTATCTTATTCCCCGTTCCTCGACGAACGTCTTGTGCTCGTACGGCGTCGAAATCGACACGCCGACGACGGTGAGATCCTCGTCGACCCCCCACTCGCGGTCGCGGATCTCGTTCCAGACGTACGTCGCGGGGAACGCGCCGTCCATTGGGAAGAACACGAGCGCGACCGGCCCATCGAGATCCGACAGCGCGGTGTCGGTCCAGTACTCCGCGCCCACGAGCGGTCGGGTGAACTCGGGCGCCCGCTCGCCCTCGGCGACGTGGTCCGCCTCGGGGAGGTCGACGACGTCGAAGTCGACCATTCAGGCCCCCCCAGCGGTACCGCTTTGACCGTACGAGTTGTCGAGGTACTCGACGATGTTGCCGGACTCGGACATCGTGACGCCCGTGTTCTCGTCGCGGATGGCGGGAACCGAGCGTTTGCCCGTGAGTCGAGCAACTGCGTTCCGGTCGGAGTGCATCGGTTCGACGAATCGCGACTCGTACTCCAGGCCGTACTGCTGTAGCTTCCGAACGACGCGCTCGCAGTAGGGGCACGCCTGGAGCCGGTACAGGGTGATGTCGGGCGCTGACATACCTGGCAGTAGGACCGCGGATCTGGTAATCCCTTCGCCCGCGGAATTCGAGGCGACAGGGCGGCGACGCGATCCGAACCCGGAACGATCGACGGGGTCGAGTCAGCCGAGGACAACGCTTAATTCGGGGGACGGTCAAGCCCCCGTATCTCATGGGTTTGTCGCCGGTACACGCTCCAGTAGTCGCACCCGCGCAGTTCGGCGGGCTCACGAACGTGGTGCCGATCAATGACGCCACCGTCACGATCGGTGGCGTCGCAGCTATCGCCGTCCTTATCGCTCTCTCGGCGTTCTTCTCCTCCTCGGAGATCGCTATGTTCTCGCTGGCCGCCCACCGGATCGACCACCTCGTCGAGGAGGGACGCCGCGGCGCCGACGCCGTCGCCGAACTGAAGTCCGACCCGCACCGGCTGCTGGTGACGATCCTCGTCGGGAACAACCTCGTCAACATCGCGATGTCGTCGCTGGCGACGGCCCTCGTCGGCGTCTACGTCGAGAGCGCGGGCGTCGCCGTCCTCATCTCCACGTTCGGGATCACCTCGCTCGTGCTCCTGTTCGGGGAGTCCGCGCCCAAGAGCTACGCTGTCGAGAACACCGAGTCGTGGGCGCTGCGGATCGCCCGGCCGCTCCAGTTGTCCGAGTACCTGCTGCTCCCGCTGGTCGTCACCTTCGACTACCTCACGCGCGTCGTCAACAAGGTCACCGGCGGCCGGTCGGCCATCGAGACCTCCTACGTCACCCGCGATGAGATCCAGAATATGATCCAGACCGGGGAGCGAGAGGGAGTCATCGAGGAGGAGGAGCGCGAGATGCTCGACCGCATCTTCCGGTTCAACCAGACCATCGCCAAGGAGGTGATGACCCCACGACTCGACGTGAACGCGGTGCCGAAGGATGCCTCCGTCGACGAGGCCATCGAGACGTGCGTGCAGGCCGACCACGAGCGCGTCCCCGTCTACGAGGGGAACCTCGACAACATCATCGGCGTCGTGAACATCCGGGATCTGGTCCGCGCCCGCTACTACGGCGAGGGCGAGACCGACCTCGCGGGCGTCGTCCAGCCCACCCTGCACGTCCCCGAGTCGAAGAACGCCGACGAGCTGCTCGAAGAGATGCAAGAGTCGCGGATGCAGATGGTCGTCGTCATCGACGAGTTCGGGACCACCGAGGGAATCCTCACGCTGGAGGACATGGTCGAGGAGATCGTCGGCGAGATCCTCGAGGGTGACGAGGAGGAGCCGTTCGAGTTCGTCGACGACGACACCGTCCTCGTGCGCGGCGAGGTCAACATCGACGAGGTGAACGAGGTGCTGGAGATCGACCTCCCCGAGGGCCAGGAGTTCGAGACGCTCGCCGGCTTCGTGTTCAACCGCGCGGGCCGCCTCGTCGAGGAGGGCGAGGAGATCGACTACGAGGGTGTGAAGATCCGGATCGAGGAGGTCGACAACACGCGGATCATGCGCGCCCGCGTCACCGTCACCGACGAGTACTACGAGACGGACGATGAGGAGAGCGACGAAGCCGAAGTCGAGAACTGAGCGCGCCGGCGCCGTTCCGTTCGCGGCCCGTCCGATTGTCCGATTCGTTCGTCCGTTCCGTCACTCCGACTTTTCGTCCCGCGTGCCGTCCGCGCTCACACCACCGCATCGACCGCGGTGAACGCGCCGTACCCGACCGCCAGCGCCAGCGCCAGCGAGCCGATCCACGCCAGCACGGTGTAGGCCATCTTCCGCGTGCTCACGCCCGCGCCGCCGGCGGCGTACCCCGATCCGATGATCGCGCTCACGATGATCTCGTTGAACGAGACGGGGATGCCGAACGCGACGGCGGTCTGGGCGATTGCGAAGCTGGGGATGAGCGCCGCGATCGAGCGGCGCGGCCCCAGCGAGGAGTAGTCCTGCGCGAGCGCTTTGATCATCCGCGGTGCGCCGGTCCACGACCCCGCGAGCAGCCCGAGGCCACCGCCCACGAGCACGGCGAGCAGCGGGATCTGGACGCTCGCGCCCTCGCCGCCGAGCAGGGGGACGAGCGGGCCGATGGCGAGGCCGACCTGCGACCCGCCCGCGGAGAAAGCGACGAGTCCGCCGAGCGCGAGCAGGAAGCGCCGCTGCCCGCGCGCCTCGTCGAGCGTCATGTCGCGAAACAGCGCGAGGGCGACGACGACCGCGAACGCGACAGTGACGGCGATCCGGCCGGTGTCGACGCCGGCGACGACGACCGCGGGGAGAGCGGCGGCAACAGCGCCCGCGAGCGACCGCTGGACGCCCGGCGGGCCGAGGACGGTGAAACCGATGTTGGCGACGATCGCGGCGACGAGGCCGGCCAGCGTCGGGACGGCGACGCGTTCGGGGACGCGCTCGGCCCGAAGGAGCCGCGCGGTGCCGTACGCGATCGACCCGCCGACGAACGGGACGGCGACCCACAGCGCCACGATCTCGCGGTATTTGGCCCACGCGGGGTCGCCGCCGAGCGCGAGACCGACGCCGACGACCGCGCCGGTGACGGTGAAGGCGGTGGCGATCGGGTAGCCGGCGAAGACGCCGATTGCGACGAGGACGGCGGCGGTGACGAGGCTGACGATGGCGGCCGTCGCGGTGATCGGAGCGCCGACGATGAGCGAGGTACCGACCGCCTCGGTGACGTTCGCGCCCTGGAGGACGGCGCCGAAGAAGCCGAGCACTCCGACGATCAGCCCGGCGCGCATCACCGAGATGGCGTTGGCGCCGACGGCCGGCGCGAACGGGGTCGATCCCGAGGACCCGGCGCCGATGGCCCAGGCCATGAACAGCGAGGCGAGCGCGGCGACGAGGAGCGTGGCGAGGGTGCCGGCTGCGACCATACCCGGGCGTCACCCCCCGGAGCTAAGTCGTTGTTGGGTTCTGTGCCGGCCGACCGTCGGGTCGCGCGGCCGCGGGGCGCTCACCGTCGCCCTTCGTCGTACCCCTCGGCCACGCTGACGACGATCTTCCGCAGATACAGGTAGCCGCCGAACACCAGCGCCAGCAGCACGACGAGGATCGCGGTCAGCACGGGATTTGCCGCCACCGCCGAGACCAGCGTGTCGACTACGCTCATGCCCGCGGATGCGACAGTCGGGGGGATAGTGGTTTCGACCGCTCGCGCCGGAGAGGGGAGTCAGCGTCCCGCTTCGCCTCCTGTCACGGTCCTTGCGGCACTGTCGCCAGCATCGCCGTCGACGCCGTCGTCGCGGACGCGACGGCAGTAGGCGGTGAAGTTTTCGAACAGCGTCTTGGCCTCGCAGGCGGCCTCGTAGCGCTCGGGCGAGATCGCCGCGAGCACCTCGTCGACGCGCTCGTCGCCGATGCGCTCGCGCTTGCCCTCGGTGACGCTCTCTGCGGTCTCCAGGTCGTACTCGGGGTGGAACTGCACGCCCCAACAGCGGCCCTTCCGGAACGCGTGGACGCCGTACTCGTTCTCCGCGAGCAGCTCCGCCCCCGGCGGCAGCTCGACGACTGCGTCGCCGTGGGTCGTGAAGACGGTGAACGCCTCGTCGACGCCGGCGAACAGCTCGTCGTCGCCGCGGTGGGTGACCTCGTTGTAGCCGATCTCGAAGTCGTCCATGCCGCCGACGCGACCGCCGAGCGCCTCCGCGAGCACCTGGTGGCCGTAACAGACGCCGAGGATCGGCAGGCAGCGCTCGGCGGCCTCGGCGGTCCACTCGATCAGCGGCGGGATCCATTCCTCGTCCCAGTAGACAGAAGAGCGCGATCCGGTGATCACTACGCCATCGAACGGCGACGCCGTTCGGCTCGACGAGGGTCCCTCGTCGTTGTCGAACTCGAAGTGATCCGGTAGCTGCTGTGCGTTCGCGTCGAACTCGACGAGGTCGGCGTCGAGTTCCCGCCGGAAGTTCCGGGCGGTGTTGGCGCCGTCGTGGGCCGCGTTGAGCAGCGCGAGCCGGGGCCGTGTCATTGGCGTCACTGGGTCGCTCGCGGTCAAAGGGTTTGCGCCCCCACCGAGTTCCGCCGGCGACGCGGGCGGGTCGGGGGCGGTCGTCTCACGCGTCGTCGTCGAAGAACTCCAAGATCCGGTCGTTGACCTCGCGGCTCGCCTCCACGTTCGCGAGGTGGCCCGCGCCGTCGACCTCAACGAACTCCCCCCGGGGTAACCCCTCGGCGAGCTCTTTCCCCTTCGCGCGCGGACAGACGGCATCCTCGCGCCCGTGGATCACGAGCGCCTCGTTCGACACCTCATACAGCCGATCGGCGATGTCGAACTCGCGGACGGCCGCGCGGGCGGCCTTCCACGCCTCGCGGTCGGCGTCCTCGGCGGCGCGCCACTCGACGATCTGCGAGACGATGTCGGGCTGGTAGTCGAGGAACTCGTCGGTGACGGCGGCCCGCAGCGACGACTCCAGCGCCTCGGGATCGGCGGGGTCGGCCCACAGCGGGTCGGGGTTCACTCCCCCGCCGTACGCCGGGGTGCCGACGAGCGCGAGCTTCCGGACCCGCCCGGAGTGCAGCGCCGCGTGGAGCGCGACCATCCCGCCCAGCCCGACCCCGACGACGTGCGCCGACCGGACCCCCGCGTCGGCGAGCACGGTGTCCAGATCCGCGGCGAGTCGCCCGACGGTGTACGGTCCCGGCGGCGCGTCGGAGTCCCCGGTGCCGCGAGTCGCGGGGACGATCACCCGATACGGGCCGGCGACCGTGGCGTGTTGCCACCCCCACTGCCACGGGCCGTAGCCGATCTCCCCGCAGAGGGCGACGGCGTCGACCTCGCGGTCGCCGCCCTCGCCGTCGACTTCGTAGTACAGGTCCACGCTTCCGTTCGCTGCGTAGGGCACGCGCTATCGTTCGCCGTCGCGGGGTGTCAATCCCGGTGGTCGCTCCCAGCCGTGCGCTCGGCGTCGCCGACGGCCGGGACGGGCTCGGCGGCGGCGTTCCGCCGTGAGTCGGATCGCCGCCATCGCCGGTGACCGGACCGTATTTCCCCGGCGAGAGCGACCCGACGCACATGACGACGATCGACCTCCGGTCGGACACGGTAACCCGCCCCAGCGACGAGATGCGCGACGCCGCCCGCGACGCCGCCGTCGGCGACGACGTGTACGCAGATGACCCGACGGTCAACGAGTTGGAGGCGGGCGCGGCCGACCTCGTCGGGATGGAGGCGGCGCTGTACGTCCCCTCGGGGACGATGGGCAACCAGATCGCGGTCCGCATGCACACCGACCGCGGGCAGGAGCTGCTGTGCGACGAGCAGGCGCACGTGTACAAGTGGGAGCTGGGCGGTATCCCGCAGCTCTCGGGGGTCCAGCCGCGCATCCTCGACTGCGGCGACCGCTGCGTCCCGACGCCCGAGCAGGTGCGCGACGGATACGTCGAGGAGGACCTCCACCGCCCGGGCACGGGCCTGCTGTGCCTGGAGAACACGCACAACTCCCGCGGCGGGGTCGCCGTTCCGACGGACCACCTCGACGAGGCGGCGGCGGCCGCCCACGACCTCGGCGTCCCGGTCCACCTCGACGGTGCGCGTTTCTGCAACGCCTGCGTCGCTCTCGACACTGAGCCCGCGGAGATGACCGAGCACGTCGACAGCGTCATGTTCTGCCTCTCGAAGGGGCTCGGCGCGCCCGTCGGGTCGATGCTCGCGGGCGACGCCGACTTCATCCGGCGCGCCCGCCGGGTTCGGAAGCTGTTCGGCGGGGCGATGCGGCAGGCAGGGATGATCGCCGCGCCGGGGCTGCTCGCGCTGGAGAACGTCGACCGGCTCGCCGAGGACCACGCCAACGCCGCCCGCCTCGCTGAGGGCCTGAACGAGATCGAGGGGCTGTCAGCGCCCGCGCCGGACACGAACATCGTGATGGTCGACAGCGAGGCCGCCGGGATGACCGGCGAGGAGCTGTCGGCCGCGTGTAAGGACGCCGGGGTCTCGTTCAGCGCCTTCGGCGAGTACACCTGCCGGCTGTGCACCCACCTCGACGTGGACGGCGACGACGTGGCGGAGGCGCTCGACCGCATCGCGTCGGTCGTCGACGAGGCCTGAGTCGCCTCCCGGTTTCGCCGGGGTCCAGTCTGGCGGTCACCTGGTCACGAACTCGAACCGCGCCCCCCCGTCGTCGCCGGCAGTCACCGACACCGACCAGCCGTGCGCCTCGGCGATGCGACGGACGATGGCGAGGCCGAAGCCGGTGCCGTTCTCGACGCTGGAGACGCCGACGTCGAACACCTCCTCGCGGCGTTCGGGGTCGATCCCGGGGCCGTCGTCGGTGACGGCGAACCCGGTCGCCGCCGACTCGACGCGAACCGTCGGCGCGCTGCCGGCGTGCTCGACGCTGTTGCGAAAGAGGTTCTCGAACAGCTCGCGCAGGCGTTCCTCGTCGGCCTCGACGGCGAGGTCATCCTCGACGGTGAGCGTCGCGTCGCCCGTGTCGACGCCTCTCCACGCCGCGCGGGCGGCCGCCGCCGCATCCACCCGCTCCGTGTCGCCGACGACCCGACCCTCGCGGGCGAGCCGCAGGAGGTCGTCGACGAGGTCGCGCATGCGCTCGACCGCGTCGGCGACGGTGTCGAGGTGGTCGGTGTCGCCCGTCTCTCGGGCCAGTTCGAGGTACCCCTCGGCGACGGACAGGGGGTTGCGGAGGTCGTGGGAGACGACGCTCGCGAACTCGTCGAGGCGCTCGTTCTGTCGCTGGAGCGTCCGCTCGCGCTCGCGCCGCTCGGTGATGTCCGAGTAGATGGCGTAGCCGCCGAGGTTCTCGGCGTCCAGCTCCAGCGGCACGACGTACATGAGGAAGTCGCGGAGCCCGTCGGCCGTCTCGCGTCGGACCTCCTGTCTGATGCTCTCGCCGTTCGCGAGGCGGTCGTTGAACTCGGCGGCCTCCGGCTCGGCCTCCTCGGGGACGATGTGGTCGTCGACGCACTCCCCGAGCACCTCCTCACCGAGGCCGAACGTCTCCTCGAACGCGCTGTTGATCGCCACGATGATCGGCTCGCCGTCGACGAGTTCGAACGACAGCGCCGCGTCGGGGACGTTCTCGAACAGCGCCGACAGGCGGTCGCGCTCGGCGCGGAGATCGGCCTCTGCGCGGACTCGGACGAGCGAGACCGCGACGTGTGCCATCAGGAGTTCCGCGTTGGTGAGGTCGTCGCGGTCGAACGCGCCGGGCTCGGTGGCGACCGCCTGGAACACCCCGAGGTCCCCGATCGGGACCGACACCGCGGACCGGTACTCCCGGCGGACGGGCACGGCGTCGTCGCGGTCGGCCACGTCCTCGATCAGGATCGACTCGCCCGTCCGGTACGTCTTGCCGGCGATCCCTTCGTCGAGATCCATCGGTCGCGAGCCGTTCGGGAGGCTGCCGTCGGAGTCGATGACCGGCACGAGCATCTCTCCCTCGCGCAGCGACATCGTTGATTTGTCGAACGAGAGCACGTCCCTGGCGGCCTCGACCGCCCGGTCGAGGAGCTGCTCCTCGGACTCGGCGGCCGCGAGGTCGGTCGCGGCGACGTGGAGCCGCTCTGTCGTCTCGCGGGCCGCCCGGAGCGCCGCCTCCGAACGGATCCGCTCGCGGGTCACCGTCGCGTACGAGACGAGGAGTTCCGCGAACTCCAGATCGCCCTCGTCGAACCCGCCCGGCTCGTTCTTGACCGCTTGGAAGACCGCGTTACCGGCGAACGGCACGGAGATGAGCGACCGGGACTCTCCGTCGTGGGACTGTGCGACCGGGTGGCCGATCATGTCGTCGACGAGGATCGACCGCCCCTCGTCGTGGGTGACCGCCATCGCGCCGAACTCGCGCGGGAGCTCGGCGGGCAGGTCGTCGTCGGAGGCCGCACACCGGCGGAACCGGTCGGACTCGGCGGCGTACACGGCCGAGCGGTCGAACGAGAGCACGCGCTCGGCGATCTCGACGGTCAGCTCGAACAGCTCTGTCTCGCGCTCGGCGTCGACGAGCCGCGGGGCCGCCTCGTGGAGCTCGGTCATCACGCGCTCGCGGCGGGTCAGGTCCGCCTGCGCGCGCAGTCGTCGGTACGACTGCCCCACGTGCATGGCGAGCAGCTCCGCAAGCTCCCGATCGGTCTCGTCGAAGGCGTGGGGGCGACGCGCGACCGCCTGGAAGACGGCGTCGTCGCCGAACGGGACGGTGATGCTCGACCCGGTCGCCTCGGAGTTCGACAGCTCCTCGGCCTCCACGTCGGCGACGTACATCGTCTGGCCGCGTCGGTACGCCCGCCCGGCGAGCGTCCCCTCGATCGGGACCTGGGCCGGGAGCCAGTCGGTCGACCGCTCGTGTGCGACGAGCTCGCCGTCCTCCTCGATGCCGATCGCGCAGTGGTCAAACGAGAGCACGCGACCGGCGATGGCGACCGTCAGCTCGAACAATCCGTCGACGCTGTCGACGGCGGCGATCTCCGCGGTCGCCTCGTGGAGCCGCGTCACGCGACGGCGGGCCGCGCGGAGCTGCCGTCTCGTCTCCCCGTCCCTGGCCCGTTCGATCTCGGCGGCGAGGCGTTCGGCATCGCTCCCCCGATCGACGTACCCGTCGACGTACGCCTCGGTCGGCTCCCGGTCGGCGTAGGCGACGACCGGCAGGGTCGCGACATCGAGCGCCTCGCGGGCGGCCGCGGGTACCTGCGGGCCGTCCACAAGCACGACCGCGCCCGGGCGGTCTCGGCCGTCGAGCGCCCGTTCGAGCCCAGCGGGGGTCGTCGTCTCGGTGTCGCCGTCGACGGAGTCGCCCAGCGCCACGGTGAACTCCTCGGAAATCGACACCCCGTCATCGGCGACGAGGAGGACCGAGGGCGACGGCTCCGCGACGGACCCCGACATAGTTACTCAGTGTTGTCGGTTCTCGGTTTAAGAGTAACGGGGACCCGACGTGCGTCGAACGCGGCCCGGAACCCTTTTGCGCGACGACGGGGCACAACGTGGTAATGAGCGATCTTACCGCGGAGTACCGCCTCGACTACTTCGAGGAGGAGGGGTTCTCCCGACGGGAGTGTTCCTCCTGCGGGGACCACTTCTGGACCCGCGACGAGGAGCGGACGCTGTGCGGGGAGCCGCCCTGTGAGGACTACTCGTTCATCGGGGAGCCCGGGTTCGACGAGGCGTACTCGCTTGAGGAGATGCGCGAGGCGTTCCTCTCGTACTTCGAGGCGCACGACCACGAGCGCGTCGAGCCGTACCCGGTCGCGGCGA
The DNA here is from genome assembly GCF_900129775.1 of Halobaculum gomorrense. Lineage (GTDB taxonomy): Archaea > Halobacteriota > Halobacteria > Halobacteriales > Haloferacaceae > Halobaculum > Halobaculum gomorrense. The sequence goes on from NZ_FQWV01000004.1 coordinate 197,741, forward strand.
ACCGCTGGCGCGACGACGTGCTGCTCACCCAGGCGTCCATCTACGACTTCCAGCCGCTGGTCACCTCCGGGGAGACGCCGCCGCCGGCGAACCCCCTGACCATCAGCCAGCCGTGCATCCGGATGCAGGACATCGACAACGTGGGGAAAACCGGCCGCCACACGATGGCCTTCGAGATGATGGCCCACCACGCGTTCAACGCCAAAGAGGAGGTCGGCGACGAGTACGCCTACTCCGGGGAGGTGTACTGGAAGGACGAGACCGTCCGGCTCTGTGACGGCCTGTTCGAGGAGATGGGGGCGGACCTCTCGGAGATCACGTACATCGAGGACCCGTGGGTCGGCGGCGGCAACGCCGGTCCCGCCATCGAGGTCATCTACAAGGGCGCGGAGCTGGCCACGCTCGTGTTCATGTCGCTGGAGCAGAGCCCGGACGGCGACTACGAGCTGAAGGACGGCAACACCTACTCCGAGATGGACACGTACATCGTGGACACGGGGTACGGGCTGGAGCGGTGGACCTGGATGAGCCAGGGCACCCCGACCGTCTACGAGGCCATCTACCCCGACACCATCGAGTTCCTGAAGGACAACGCCGGGATCGACCTCACCGACGAGGAGGCAGACCTCGTCCGCCGCGCCTCCACGCTGGCGGGTCACCTCGACATCGACGAGGCCGAGGACATCGAGGCCGCCCGCGACAACATCGCGGACAAACTCGACGTCGACACTGACGAACTGACCGACCTGCTGGAGCCGCTTGAGAACATCTACGCCATCGCCGACCACTGCCGGACGCTCGCGTACATGTTCGGCGACGAGATCGTCCCCTCGAACGTCGGCACGGGCTACCTCGCGCGGATGGTGCTGCGCCGCACCAAGCGCCTCGTGGACGAGGTCGGGGTCGACGCCCCGCTCGACGAGCTGGTCGACATGCAGGCCGACCGCCTCGGCTACGAGAACCGCGACACGATCCGCGACATGGTCCGCACCGAGGTCGAGAAGTACCGCGAGACGCTCGACCGCGGCGGTCGAAAGGTGGAGGCGCTGGCCGACGAGTACGCCGGCACCGGTGAGCCCATCCCCGTTGAAGAGCTGATCGAGCTGTACGACTCTCACGGCATCCAGCCGGACATGGTCGAGGACATCGCCGCAGAGCGCGGCGCGACCGTTGAGGTGCCCGACGACTTCTACGGGCTCGTCGCCTCCCGGCACGACTCCGCACAGGCGTTCGACCGCGAGGACGACGCCGACGAGCGCCTCGCGGACCTCCCGGCGACCGAGCGGCTCTACTACGACGACCAGGAGCGCACGGAGTTCGAGGCGGTCGTCCTCGACGTGTTCGAACGTGCGGACGGCTACGACGTGGTGCTCGACCAGACGATGTTCTACCCGGAGGGCGGCGGCCAGCCCGCGGACCGCGGGACGCTCTCCACCGACGACACCACCGTCGAGGTCGAGGACGTGCAGATCCGCGGCGACGTGGTGCTCCACCGCACCGACGAGGACCCCGGGAAAGGCGAGTTCGTCACCGGGCAGGTCGACGGCGAGCGCCGCCGTCGGCTGATGCGCCACCACACCGCGACCCACATCGTCGGCTACGCCGCCCGGCAGGTGCTCGGCGACCACGTGCGGCAGGCGGGCGCCCAGAAGGGCCTCCAGTCGTCCCGCCTCGACGTGACCCACTACGACCGCGTCACCCGCGAGCAGGTGAAGGCGATCGAGGCGGTCGCCAACGAGCTCGTCCGTCGGAACGTCCCAGTCAAACAGGAGTGGCCCGACCGCCACGAGGCCGAGTCCGAGCACGGCTTCGACCTCTATCAGGGCGGGATCCCACCGGGCGAACAGATCCGGCTCGTCCGCGTCGGCGACGACGTGCAGGCGTGCGGCGGCACGCACGTCTCCCGGACGGGCGACATCGGCGCGATCAAGCTGCTGAAGACCGAGCCGGTACAGGACGGCGTCGAACGGCTCGTGTTCGCCGCCGGCGAGGCCGCCCTCGACGCGACCCACCGCACGGAGGACGCCCTGTACGACGCCGCGGACGTACTCTCGGTCGACCCGCAGGAGGTGCCCGAGACGGCCGAGCGCTTCTTCAGCGAGTGGAAACAGCGCGGCAAGACAATCGACCGCCTGAAGGAGGAACTCGCGGAGCTTCGCGCCGCCGCGGACGGCGAGGAGGTCGAGATCGGCGACGCCGTCGCGGTCGTCCAGCGGATAGACGCCGACACCGACGAGCTTCGCGCCACCGCCAACGCCCACGTCGAGGACGGCCGGATCGCCGTGCTCGGCTCCGGCGCGGACGGCGCCGCGACGTTCGTCGTCGGCGTCCCCGACGGCGTCGGCGTCAACGCCGGCGAGGTCGTCGGCGAGCTCGCCGGCCGCGTCGGCGGCGGCGGCGGCGGCCCCCCCGACTTCGCCCAGGGCGGCGGCCCCGACGTGGACGCGCTCGACGACGCGCTCGACGACGCGCCGGACGTCCTCCGGCGGAAGCTGGAGGCCTGAGTCCCCGCCTCGATGTCGCTGATCGACGCGCTCCCGTACCCGATGGGCGCCGCGGCGGTGCGGAGCCTCACCGACGCCGACCGGATCGTCGAGGCGCACCACGAGGTGATCGCTCAGCGGTCCGGGACCGAGGTCGTGCCGGCGCTGTTGATCACGACCGAGACGCGGTCGTACGCCGTCGTTGAGGATCGCGAGGCCGAACGCTACCGCGTGTTGGCGTCGGGCGACCGTGACGACCGCGACGACGTGTACGCCGAGCTCCGCGAGTGGGCGACAGAGCAGGGGTACGGCGGGCCGTAGCTCGGCGCTCCCGGCCCGCTCGGGCCCGACGCTCGCGGTCGCCCCGGCGCGACCGAAACTCCTCTTCCGCCCGCGACCGAAACTCCTACTCGCCCGCCGGCCAAGCGGCGCACATGGACCCGCGCATCCGCGAACACGCAGAGACCATCGTCGACCACTCCATCGAACTGGAGGCGGGCGACGACCTCGTCATCCAGCTCCCCGCCGAGGCCGAGGACCTGGCTGTCGCCCTCCACGAGTACGCCGGCGACATCGGCGCGAACCCCGTCTACCTGAACAACTCCCAGCGCGCCGCCCGCGCGTACCTCCGCGCGCGCGAAGACGACTTCGAGCTGCCCGAGCACGAGCTGGCCCTCTACGAGGCGGCCGACGCCTTCGTCATCGCCCGTAGCGGCGGCAACGTCTCCGAGAAGGCGGACGTGGATCCCGAGACGACCGCCGACTACAACCGCGCGCGCCGGCCGGTCCAGACGGAGCGGCTCTCGAAGACGTGGTGTCTCACGCAGTTCCCGACGAGCGGGCACGCCCAACTGGCGGGCATGAGCACCGAGGAGTACGAGAACTTCGTGTACGACGCCGTCAGCATCGACTGGGAGGCGCAGGCGAAGTTCCAACAGCAGATGGTCGAGTTGATCGACGACGCGGAGGAGGTCCGCATCAAGTCCGGCGAGGAGACCGACCTCACGATGTCGGTCGCGGGCAACACCGCGCTCAACGACGACGGGAAGGCGAACCTCCCCGGCGGCGAGGTGTTCACCGCGCCGGTCAAAGATAGCGTGAACGGCGAGGTGTATTTCGACCTCCCGCTGTACCGGCAGGGCCGCGAGATCGAGGGCGTGCGCCTCACCTTCGAGGACGGCCGCGTCGAGGAGTTCTCCGCCGAGCGCAACGAGGAGGTTCTCGAGGGCGTGTTCAACACCGACGAGAACGCGCGCTACCTCGGCGAGCTCGGCATCGGCATGAACCGCGCCATCGACCGCTTCACGTACAACATGCTGTTCGACGAGAAGATGGGCGACACCGTCCACATGGCCGTCGGTTCGGCGTACCCCGAGACGGTCGGCGAGGGCAACGAGGTCAACGAATCCGCCGAGCACGTCGACATGATCGTCGACATGAGCGAGGACTCCGTGATCGAACTGGACGGCGAGGTGGTGCAGCGTGACGGGACGTTCACGTTCGAGGACGGCGAGGGGGAGTGAACGAGGGCTCGGACGGACGGCGGCGAGGTGTGCACGGTCGATCGAAGGGAGGTCGTGTGGCCCGAGCCGCTCACCGAGCAGGCGGGACGCGAACGGGGCGAGTGCCCCGAACCGAGCGTGCCGCTCCGGACGCGGTTCGCCACGCAGGTTCCACCGGAACTCATGGGGTCAGGTCCGGAGCCGCCGAGAGCGAGTTTGTGAGAACTAGTCACATCCCCTCGCCACGATGGCATTCACGACGCCGCAGAACGTCGAATCGACAACCTTCACGGAAGTACGTGTACTAATAGATTTCTCTCCTCGGCGCGGTACCGGGATTTATCCGTGTGTGACCGTGTCACTCAGGTGTGCCCAAGGTGAACTGTCCCGACTGCGGCCGTCAGATCGGAATGCACGAACTCGAGGCGAAGACGACGGCGCAGTCCGGCGGCTTCTCGACCCGATACCGCTGTCCGTTCTGTCGGACGGACATGGAAAACGTGACCGAGTTCATCGTCTGACCCCGGCGTTCGACCGGTTCGACGCCAGTTTTCACTCGCTCCGCGTTAGCGACCGCCGCGAACGACGGTTTACTCCTCGACGTCGAGGTCGAACTGGGCGTTCTCGACGACCGTGTTGAGCACGACGGAGGTGTTCGTCTCGCGGATGTCTTGGTCGGCGAGCAGCCCCTTGATCCCCTCGTTCATCTCGTCGGTGTCGCGGAACTTCCCGATCGCGATAACGTCGTAGTCGCCGGTGACCTCGTAGACGGACACCATCTGCTTTTGCTCGCGCAGGCGGTCGACGATGTCAGGCAGCGCGCTCCCCTCGACTTTCAACTGGACGATCGCGGTCACGTCGTAGCCGAGCCGGTCGTAGTTGACCCGCGGCGTGTACCCGTCGATGACGCCCGCGTCCTCCAGATCTCGGAGGTGATTCGAGATTGTCGTCACCGACACGTCCAGATCCTCCCCCAGCGAGCGGAGGCTGGCGCGACCGTTGCCCAAGAGCGCATTCACCAGCCTCGCGTCGAGATTTTCGTACGTCATTACAGTCGGCGACGGTCGCCACCCATTAGAATTTGACGGATGTCCACCCGAGAAGCTTCGAAGGGGAAAATAGCACCGACCGTCAACTCCTATATACCGGGAGTGTATCGAGTCAAACGTCACAACATGACGGACGGACATACCAAGCCGGACGGCGGGCTGAGCGCCGTCGAACAGGACGTTATCGACGAGATCGACGAGAAGGGGATCGACTTCCTCCGCCTCCAGTTCACGGACATTCTGGGGACGGTGAAGAACGTCTCCGTCCCGGCGACGCAGGCGGAGAAGGCGTTCACCGAGGGTATCTACTTCGACGGCTCCTCGATCGACGGTTTCGTACGGATTCAGGAGTCCGACATGCGCCTCAAGCCCGACCCCGAGACGTTCGCGGTGCTCCCGTGGCGGACCCGCGAGGGCGACGAGGGCGGCGCAGCGCGTCTCATCTGCGACGTGATCAACACCTCGACGGGCGAGCCGTTCGAGGGCGACCCCCGCCGCGTCCTGAAGGACGCGCTGGAGCGCGCCGCGGACATGGGGTACGAGGTCAACGCCGCCCCCGAGCCGGAGTTCTTCCTGTTTGAGGAGGACGAGGACGGTCGCGCGACGACGAAGACCAACGACGCCGGCGGCTACTTCGACCTCGCACCGAAGGACCTCGCACAGGACGTGCGCCGGGACATCATCTACGGGCTGGAGGACATGGGCTTCGAGATCGAGGCGTCCCACCACGAGGTCGCAGAGGGTCAACACGAGATCAACTTCGAGTACGACGACGCCCTCACGACCGCCGACAACGTCGGCACCTTCCGCACGGTCGTGCGCGCCATCGCGGCCCAGCACGACCTCCACGCGACGTTCATGCCCAAGCCGATCCCGAAGATCAACGGCTCGGGGATGCACACCCACATCTCGCTGTTCACCGAGGACGGCGAGAACGCGTTCCACGACGGCGACGACGAGTTCGACCTGAGCGAGGAGGCCAAGCAGTTCACCGCCGGCATCCTCGAACACGCACCCGCCATCGCGGCCGTGACGAACCCGACGGTGAACTCCTACAAGCGGCTGGTGCCCGGCTACGAGGCGCCCGTCTACGTCGCCTGGTCCGACCGCAACCGCTCGGCGCTCATCCGCAAGCCGGCCGCGCGCGTACCGGCCGCCTCCCGGATCGAGGCGCGCTTCCCCGACCCCTCGTGTAACCCGTACCTTGCGTTCGCCGCGCTCATCCACGCCGGCCTCGACGGCATCGAGGAGGGCATGGAGTGCCCCGACCCGGTCCGCGAGAACATCTACGAGTTCGACGAGGCCAAGCGCGAGGAGCACGGCATCGGCACGCTCCCTTCGAATCTCGGCGAGGCGGTTGACGCGCTCGAAACGGACGAGGTCGTCCAGGACGCGCTCGGCGAGCACGTCACCGAGAAGTTCATCCAGGCGAAGACCGAGGAGTACGACGAGTTCCGCATCGACGTCTCCCAGTGGGAACTCGACCGCTACCTCGAGAAGTTTTGAGGCCCCGACGATAGCCCGCGTTCTTTTTTTTTTGATGGCCGTCTTTCCAGCCCGCTCAGTCGAATCACTCAGTCGGACCGCTCCGACCCGGGTGATTCGCCGTCCGGTTCGGCCTCGGTAATGAGATCCCCGACCGACGATTCCTCCGCCTCGTCCCCTCGCGCCGTCCGAGCGCGGTCCACGATCGTCGGCCACACGACGACGAGCGCGACGCCCGCGAACGACAGCGGCGCGACCGCGAGCAGGCGGAACGGCGTCGTGTCAGGGACGACGCCGAAGACGTACGGGAGCCCGGCCGAGGCCACGAGGGACGCCGAGCCGAACACCGCGGCGACGACCGCGAGTCCGCCGACGACTCCGGGGACGCCGACGGGCGCCGGCTCCGTGCCGCGGATCCGCCAGACGGCGTACCCGCCGAGTCCGCCGCCCAGCGCGATCACCGCTTCGAGCACCTCGCCGCCGTGACCGCCCGCGGCGGCGATCGCGGCCGCCGCCGCACCGAGGACGGCCGCGAGGAAGAACGCCCGGTCGGGGTTCGGCCGGAACCCGGAGCGTGCGACCCGTCCGAACAGCCACAGCCCCGCGACGCCGACGGCGACGCCGGCGACGACATCCGCGAGGTAGTGCACGCCGAGCGCGAGCCTGGTGAGCGCGATGACGCTGATAAGGAGCCCGGCGACCCGGAGGCGCTGCCGGCGCGCCCCCACGTCGAGGAACGTCGCGAGGGCGCCGTACACCATCGTCGCACCGATCGCGTGGCCGGAGGGGAAGCCGAACCCGTCCCCGGTGGCTGCGTCGACGTAGACGCCGCTGAGCAGGTCGGGGAGCCACGGCGGGAGGGTCGCCTCGCCGGCGCCGGGCGGCCGGGGGAGCGCGAACAGGCTCTTGAGGCCGACGGTGACCGCGAGCGCACCGAGGCCGACGGCGACGACCGTCGCGCCGACGCGACGGGGGTTCGCCGCCAGCCGATCGTCGGCGATCCAGTACAACAGCGCGAGCCCGAGGTAGAGGAACCACGCGTCGCCCAACTGCGTGAGGAGGGCCGCGACCGCGACCACCCAGTCGGGCAGCGCGGCCCCACCGGCGGTGATGGTGCGGACCATCCGCTCACCTCATCGCCGGTCCCGGACGGCGTCGATCGCGCGTCCGGGAACCGACACGAGGTTCAGCCCGACGCCCACGAGCACGAACAGCGTGTACAGTCCCAGCGTCGAGAGGAACAGCACGAGCATCGCGGCGATCGCCACCCACCCTTCGAGGAAGTAGAACGCGCCGAGCGTCATCACGGTGCCGTACAGCAACACGAGGTACGGCCCCCACCCCCGGGCGTGGCCGCGGCGCATCCGGCTGCGGACGTACCGCTTCAGCTCGGCCTCCAGGGCCGGCTTCCGGACGGTCCGATCGTCAATCGCGTCGAGGTCCGCGCGGAGCTCGGCGACGCGCTCGTCTAACTCCCCGATGTCCGGCGCCGGACGGCCGTCGTCCTCCTCGTCGCCGGCTTCCGTCTCGGCGTTCGCGGTCTCGCCGCTCATTCGTCCCTTCGCACGCGTGTCCGTCCCTTTATGTTGCCGGTCTCTCCCGTGGATTCGGTCGGATCGTCTCCGTCGTCGGCGGGGTCACCGCCAGGCTCGTCGGCCCCGAGGACGACGTTGACGACGGCGCCGACGAGCACGAGCGTCGCGCCGAAGTAGAGGAACGTCACGAACAGCAGGATCCCCCCGAGTGTGCCGTACACCGCCGCCTGTCCGCCGTCGCCGGCGGCCTGGAGGTCGACGTACGCCTGGAACCCGGCCCCGAGGAGCGTCCACCCGCCCCCCGCGAAGACGGCGCCCGGAAGCGCCTCCCGGACGGTCACATCCGTGCCCGGGAACACGTAGTACATCGGCAGGAACGCCGTCGTCAGCACGACCGGGAGCGCGATCAGCCCCGCGAGTTCGGCGACGACGCCGACGTCAAGCGCGGCGACGACGCCCGCGACCGCGACCACCGCGAGCAGGCCGCCGCCGACGCTGGCGACGACCAGCAGCGCGTTCCGGATCTGATCGAGCAGCCCATCCGGTCCCTCGGCGCCGTAGACGGTCGAGAATGCAATGTCGAGCCCGCGGAGCACCTTCAGCGCGCCCCACAGCGTCAGCGGCAGGCTGATGAGCGTCACCGACCCCTGCCCGGCGCCGGCGACGAGCGCGTCGATCACCACCTGCTGGCCCGTCTCGGTCAGCACGCCCGCGCTCGCCTCGAGGACCGCCGTCGCGAGCCGATCGCCGCCGACGGCGACGGCGACGACGAGCGCCAACACCGCCGCCGGGAGCACCGACACGAACGCGTAGTACGCCACGCCGGCGGCGAGAAAGGTCACGTTCTGGTCGCTGGTCACGCGGGCGACTCGCCTCGCGGCGGCGACTGCGCGTCCGACCGCGTCCATCGCGGAACGGCGTCGTGACACCACACCGCCCCGTTCGCGCGAGGGCGAGAAAAGCCCCCGGTCGGATCCCACGGGTGCGACGGCAGCGTCGCCCGGATATCGTCGGCGCTTCCCCGTGGCCGACCGTCGCTCACCCCAGTTCGGCAGTCGCCTCGCGCATCTCGGCGACCGTCGCGTCGCTCTTGAACGCGGTCCCGGAGTAGTGCGCGTGGGAGGCCGCGAAGCCGGCCTCGCGAAGCGCCGCGACGAACTCGTCCATGCCGACCGCGGGGCGGGTCCACTGCTTGCAGAGGCGGTGCTGGTCGTAGTGCGTCGGCGTGTCCAGCTCCGCCGCGACCGTCTGCAACATCGACCGCGCGCGCGCCGCCTCGCCCATGTCGTCGGTCACCTCGTCGGCGACGCGCTCGGTGAAGCCGGCGTCCGCGACCGGCCCGAGCCAGATCGGCCCCGCGGTGAGGACCCGATTGGACCCGCAGTGCGGGCAGTCCTCGGGCACGTCGGGCAGCCGGCCGAACTCGTGATCGCGTTCGAGGCAGTCCTCGCAGTGGTGGACGAAGCCCAGTTCCTCCAGCGTCGCCGTCGCGTCGGTGGCGTTCGCCTCCAACTCGAGATAGGTGCGCGCGTAGTGGCGCGAGACGTGCGAACAGATCGGGACGGCGGCCTTGTCGCGGCTGGCCGCCCGGCGCACGAGCGCGCCGATCAGCACGCGAAGCCCCATCTCGGGGTGGTACTCGGTGTTTCGAGGAACCGTGTCGTAGCGGCGGACGCCCGAGTCGAAGTGGGCGCCGCACAGCGGCGCGGTGTCGGTCGCGGTGACGCACAGGAGGTTCCGCGTGCCCGCGACGGCGGCGTCGGCGAACGGCATCGGCGAGCCGTACGGGTCCACGTCGACCACGTCGAAGAACCCCTCGTGCAGCAGCGCGTTCGCGTCGCGCTGGAGCGCCTCGCCGCCGTAGGGCGCGAGGTTGCGCCCGGCGAGCGCGACGGCGTCGTCGTCCACGTCGGCGGCGGTGGCGTCGTACCCCTCGGCGGCCGCGCGCGCGGCGCGGACGCCCGAGGCCGCCATCGCGTCGAGGTACGTCTCCGCGCGCGATTCGCGCTCGGCGTAGGCCCGCAGCACGGCGACGGTCACGTCGCGGTTCAACTCCATCTCGGGGTTGTAGAACACCTCGTCGGCGCGGCCCTCGCTCGCGCCGTCGCGCGCGCCTTCGACCTCGACGGTGACGCCGCCCTCCGTGACCTCCATCGTTGCCGGACGTGCGCCGCCCGCGTGGTTAACTGGCGTGGAATCGGTGCGTGACCGGTCGCCGGCGGCGACTCGGACCGCTCGGGACCGCCCGGGACCGAAGCGTTTTGCCGCGGCCACGCGAACGGCCGCGACGTGACCCGCGGGGACGGCGGCGGCGAGCCGGACGCGACACCGTCAGCCGCCGGTTCGGCCGACACGGACGCCACGGCGGCCGACGCCGGCACGGGACCGACGGACGACGCGACCGGGACGGGCGGCGAGTTCACCCCCGGTGAACTCGCGGACCTGGCGGCCGAGGACTGGCGGGCGGCGCTCGCGGCCGCCGGCGAACTCCGCCCGCCCGTGGTCGCCGAGATCATCACCGTCCACGGCGACCGCGGCAGTCGGGCAATCGAGGCCGTCGCCGAGGGACGGGTGAAGCGCTACCGCGATTTCACCGTCGTCGTCGGCTACCGCGACGAACACGTCGTCGAGGACGGCGGCTGCGACTGCCGGGACGCCACCTACAACCTCGACACCTCCGACCCGAGCGAGCGCTGCTGGCACGCGCTGGCGGTCGACATCGCCGACCGCGTCAACCGCGTCGACCACCACGACATGTGGTACTCCGAGGTCGCGGAGTTCCTCTGATCGCCCCGGAGGCGCCGACTGCGGCGGCCCCGGTCGATTGGGGTCGAGCGACGGTCACTCGAACGACGCCGTCTCGACGGTGACCCCGTAGTACACCGCCGGCGCGAGCGCGAGCGCCACCGCCGAGAGGACGGCCGCGGACGACACCGACCCGACGAGCAGCGCGGCGAACAGGATGGCGACGCCGAGGACGACGCCGGCAGCGACGGCCCCAAGCCGCGCGTCCGCGCTCGCGGCGAACCCGGCACTGCGGGCGGCGAGCGCGCCGGCGATCCACAGCACGAGCGCGGCCGCCGCGCCGAACGGCGTCTCCAAGAACAGGCCGGCGACAAGCAGCGCCGCCCCGGCGACGACGCCGGCGAGGAGGAGCGCTCGGCCGTTCGGAAGCGATCGGCGTGGCGCGTACCCGACGGCGTACGCCCACGCCGGCGCGGCGACCAGCAGGCCGAAGAAGACCCCGCGGAGCGTCGCGACCCCGCTCCCGAGCGCCGCGGTCGCGACCGCGTCGGCGACGACGAGGCCGCCGACGAGCGTGCCGGCGGCGGCGACCGCTCGCGGCGGAAGCACCGCCGTCGGGTCGTCGTCGTGGTGGACCGCGTACACCGCGAACGGATACAGGAGGCCGACGCCGGTGAGCAGCGACCGCGACAGGTCGCTGGTCGCCCACAGGGCGAACGCGCCGACGGGCGCGGCCAAGAGGAGACCGGTGAGCAGCGCGAGTTCCGGGGTTCGGCGGTTCACGGTGTCGGTACGACGGGGTCGAGCAAAAGCCCCTCGTCGCTCCGGGAGCGACCGCATTCGCCGTGCGCGACGGTGTCTGGCCAGACGGAAGCGTTTAGACCGTGCCGAAGGTACCGCTCCGCATGGCGGACTGTCCACTTGCGGATGACTGCCCCCGGTTCTCCGAGCGGATCCAGGGCATGGGCTGTCAGCACTACGGCGACCGCGGCGGCGCCGAGTGGTGCAACGAGTACAACATGCCCATCTCGGACCTGAAACAGCAGCCGGTGAAACCCGGCGAGGAGGTCGTCGTCGAGGTCGACGACATTCACGAGAGCGGCGCCGGCGTCGGCCGCACCGAGGACGGCTTCATCGTCATGGTCGACGGGCTGCTCCCGCCCGCGCGGGCGGTCGTCCGCATCGACCGCGTGAAGCAGAACCACGCGAAAGCGAAGCGCGTCGTCGAGCGGCTCCCCGACGAACCGGAGGGCGACGACGAGGACGCAGACGGCGAGGGCGAGAACCCCGAGATCGAAGAGGAGACGGAAGCGAAGCGGGGCGAACGCCTCGGATCGCGCGACAACTTCTGGGGCTCGTAGGACCGACCCGCCCCGGGCGTCGCGGCCGGACAGTCCGTACTATGCTTTTTGTGCGCTCGGGTCCGAGTTCACGGTATGGCTAACGAGGGGAGCGTCGACGCGGTCGATGTCGCCGAGCTGCTCGACCGCGCCGGGTTCGATGCCGACCAGAGCGTTCTCACCCGCCGACAGGCGGAGGTGCTCGCGCTGCGCGAGCGCGACGTGCGGCAGGCGGACATCGCGGACCTGCTGGGTACGTCGCGCGCCAATGTCTCCAGCGTCGAGTCGTCCGCCCGCGACAACGTCGAGAAGGCGCGCGAGACGGTCGCGTTCGCCGAGGCGCTGTCGGCGCCAGTGCGGATCGAGATCGCCGCCGAGACCGACCTCTACGACGTGCCAGACCGGGTGTACGACGCGTGCGACGCTGCGGACGTGAAGGTGAACCACACCGCCCCGGACCTAATGAAGCTCGTGAGCGACGACGCCGGCGACGCCGTCCAGGGCCGGAAGGTGGTCGACCCGATCCTCGTCGGAATCACCAGCACCGGTGCCGTTCGCGTCCGGCGCTCCGAGCATGCTGACATCGAGTAAGCGCGCGAATCCCGTCGCCTCCTTGCCGTCTCTCGCGGCTTTTTGTAGCTCACGCTCGCAGCGACCGATATGGACCTACGACTCGACGGCAACACCGCGCTGGTGACGGCCAGCTCGAGCGGCCTCGGCTTCGCCTCGGCGGCGTCCCTGGCCGCAGCGGGAGCGAACGTGGTGATATGCGGTCGGACGCCCGAGCGACTCGATGAGGCCGAGGCGGCACTCGGAGCGGAGCCGGGCGAGGTGCTCGCGGTCGAAGCCGACGTGACCGATCGCGACGACGTGGCGGCGCTCGTCGAGGCGACCGTCGACGAGTTCGGAGGGCTCGACCACGTCGTCACCAGCGCGGGCGGCGTCCCGCCGGGCGCCTTCGACGACGCGACCGACGAGCAGTGGTACGGCGCCTTCGACACGCTCGTGATGAGCGCCGTCTGGACGCTTCGCGAGGCCCGTCCGCACCTGGCCGACAGCGACGCGGGCACCGTGACGTGCATCACCTCCACGTCGGTCCGCGAGGCCATCGACGGCCTCGTGCTCTCGAACGCCGTCCGCCGGACAGTCATCGGTCTCGTGAAGACAATCTCCCGGGAGTGGGCGCCCGAGGTGCGCGCGAACGCGGTCCTTCCCGGCGCACACGAGACCGCCCGGATCGAGGAACTGGTCGAGGACGCGCTCGCCCGCGGCGAATACGACAGCTACGATGAGGGCGTCGAAGACTGGGCCAGCGACATCCCCCTGAACCGCATCGGCGACCCGACGGAACTGGGCGACGTGGTCGCGTTCCTCTCCTCTGAGCGCGCGTCGTTCGTCAACGGCGCGGCGCTGCCGGTCGACGGCGGGCGCCTGCGCTCGTAAGCCCCGTCAGCGGCCGCGCGGTCGCAGCTCTCAGAACTCCCCGGCCTCCTTCAGCCGGTCGACGGCGTCGCGTACGCGCTGCGCCTCCTCCTTCGGGACGACGAGCACGCGGTCGTCGTAGGCGACGACGCACAGCCCCTCGACGCCGACCAGCGAGACGTGTTTGTCGTCGCCGGCGACGACGTTGTCCGCGGCGTCGACGGAGAGCACCTCGGCGTCGCCGGCGACGGCGTTGTCCGCGGCGTCGGTCCCGTCGCCATCGGGGTCGCCGGCGTCGAGCACGCGCTCCAGCGCGTCCCACGACCCGAGGTCGTCCCACGCGAAGTCGGCGGGGACGACCGCCGCGCGGGCGGCCCGCTCCATCACCGCGTAGTCGACGCTGACGGGCTCGACCGCCCAGAACCCCGCCTCGGGGTCAGGATCGTCGCCATCGAGCGCATCCGCGAGCGGCCCGAGCGGCGTGCCGCGCGCCTCCCGGAACAGCGCCGCGGGCGTCCACGCGAAGATACCCGCGTTCCAATAGTGGCCTTCGTCGAGGTACTCAGCGGCGGTGTCGGCGTCGGGCTTCTCGTGGAACGCGGCGAGGTCGCGGTAGGCGGGCGCGGATCCGGTCCCGCCCCGCTCCTCGCCGGGTTCGATGTATCCGTACCCGGTGGCGGGGCGGGTCGGCTCGACGCCGAAGGCGACCAGCCGGCCGGTGTCGCCGGCGACGCGCGCCCCGCGCGCCATCGTCGCCTCGAAGGCGTCGGCGTCGGGGACGTGGTGGTCGGCGGGGAGGACGACGACGACCGGGTCGCCGTCGACCGCCTCGCGTGCGCGGTGGGTCGCGTACAGCGCCGCGGGGCCGGTGTCCCTGCCCACCGGTTCGACCACCACCTCGGCGTCGGGGGCGTGCTCGGGCACCTCGGCGGCGAACTCCGGGCGCGTGGCGACCAGCGTCGCGTCCGCGAAGCCCGTACGGGCGGCGGTTCTGGCCAGGAGGCTCCGGTCGTCGTCGCCCCCCAGCGCGAGAAACTGCTTCGGGCGGTCGCTGCGGGAAGCGGGGTAGAGACGCGAGCCGGTGCCGCCGGCGAGGATCACGGCGACGACGGGGCGGTTCATACCGGCGAGACGAGGCCGACGGTGAAAAGCGATCGCCGCCGGCGGTCCGTCCGGTCGTCTGCCTGTCCGTCCACCCAACCGCTCGGACCGTTCGCTCGGTGTGGGCCTGGTTTGGGCGGCTCGGCACGCAGACCTCGCCGCCGCGGGGCCGAGGCCTCCCTGCGGTCGCGTCCCGCCTTGCTCACGGGTCGCGTCGCCGTCTCGCGGGTCGCTTCGCTCCTCGCTCGACTGCTCGGGGCGCTCGTTTCGCTCGCGCCCCGCACTCCCCGTTCGCTTTTGCGGTCTCGTTCGCTCCGCTCATCCGACCGCGCTCACCACGTCTGGACCCGCCCATCCCCCACGTCCTCGGCACAGCCCTCGCAGTCGGGATGACCGGCCTCGAAGCACGCCGGCTCCCCATCGGCGTTCACGGCCGCCCGGCGCTTCTCGGCGTGGCGGCGACAGACGATCCGCGCGCGGTCCTCCTCGTCGGTCGGGAGGTCGAACTCGTCGGCGTGGTTCTCGCCCCACTCGCGGCCCTCGCGGTAGGCGCGCTTGCCGCGGGCGTACTCGCGGCCGGCCTTGCGCGCCTGCTGGCGGACCACTCGCCGGAGCCTGTCGCCCAGTCCCATGCCCTCACCTCCGGCGCCCCCGACTATCAGTCCGTTGCCGGCGCGTGCGATCCCCGGCGTGCGATCTCAGTCGCCGTCGCCCGCACGGGCGACGCCCGCCGCGACGCTCGTCGCGGATCCGCCGCGTCGGCCGCTCGGCTGACGACCCCGAGCCGTCTCGCGGCTCCACTTCCACCGCGGTGACGGAATACTAAATACGATCCCGAACCAATCATCGTACGCCTCCCACTGAACACATACCCGGAGGCAGGAGAACCATGGCAGACCTGCAAACCCACGCGGAAGAGATACACGAGCAGTTTTCAGACCATCTGGACCTCACCGTCGAGGACGTCGAGGAGCGCCTCGCGTCCCTGGTGAACGAATACAGCGTCCCCGTCGACGAGGCGCGCCGGAGCGTCGTCAACTCCTACCTCGACGAGGCGGGGCTGGAGCGCGACGAGATCGGCTCCGGCGGCGCCGAGCAGGCGCTCGTCGGCGACATCGATGAGGACGAGCAGTGGGTCGACCTTCGCGTGAAGGTGGCCGACCTGTGGGACCCCAACCACGACTCCATCGCACAGGTGGGCCTGCTCGGCGACGAATCGGGAACGATCAAGTTCGTCTCCTTTTCGACGAGCGAACTCGAAGAACTGGAGGAGGGCACGAGCTACGCGCTCTCGAACGTCGTCACCGACGAGTACCAGGGCAACTACTCGGTGAAGCTCAACCGGACGACCACGATCACCGAACTCGACGAGGAGATCGAGGTCGGCGACGACAGCGACGAGGTCGAAGGCGCCCTCGTCGACATCCAGTCGGGCTCGGGCCTCATCAAACGCTGTCCCGAGGACGACTGCACGCGCGTCCTGCAGAACGGCCGCTGCAGCGAGCACGGCCAGGTCGACGGCGAGTTCGACCTCCGAATCAAGGCGGTGCTTGACGACGGCGACGCCGTCCAGGAGGTCATCTTCAACGAGGAGGCGACCGCCGAGCTGACCGGCATCGGTCTCGACGAGGCCAAGGAGATGGCACAGGATGCCCTCGACACGACCGTCGTGGGCGAGGAGATGGCCGACCGGATTGTCGGGCGCTACTACCGCGTGCGCGGCCCGACGCTGGGCCGGTACGTGCTGGCCGACGAGTTCGAGGAACTGTCCGGCACCGACGACACGGTCGATGCTGAATCGCTGCTGATCCGCGCGAGGTCCCTGTAATGAGCCAGTCCGTTCCATCCCGAGAGGTCGCACGCCGTGTGTTCGCGGCCGAGTACAACGACGCCAGCTACACGTTCAAGGAGTCCGACGACGAGCGGGCGCCGCTGTACCTGCTCCTCCCGACGGGCGAACGCGCCAACCGCGTGTTCGTCGTGGGCACCCTCACCGAGAAGGAGGACGTCGGCGAGGACAGCGAGTACTGGCGCGGGCGCATCGTCGACCCGACGGGCACGTTCTTCACATACGCCGGGCAGTACCAGCCCGAGGCTGCCAGCGCCCTCCGGGAACTGGAGCCGCCCGCGTACGTCGCCGTCGTCGGCAAGCCGCGCACCTACGAGACGGACGACGGCAGCGTGAACGTCTCCGTTCGCCCCGAATCGATCACGACCGTCGGCGCCGCCACGCGCGACCGCTGGGTCGCCGAGACCGCGGCGCGCACGCTCGACCGGATCGAAGCGTTCGACGACGAGGGCAACGAGTACGCGCGGATGGCCCGCGAGCAGTACGACCTGCCCGTCGAGGAGTACCGCGACGCCGCCGTCGCGGCGCTGCAGTCGCTCGACGACGCCGACGAACTCGAGGGCGAGGGCGAAGCCCCCGCGTAAGCCGTCCTCAGACCTCCGTTTTCGCGGTCGGTCGGCGCGAGCGCCGTGCGAACGTCTGACGAACGATTAAGTGGCGGCGCGAGCGAGTAGCCGGCAATGGGGAGCAAGAACAAGACGGTCTCGTTCCGCGTCAACGAGGACGCCTTCGAGGCGCTGCGCGAGATCGCCGACGAGCGCGACCTGTCGCTGTCGGCGGTGTTCCGCGACTACGTGGACACCCTCGTCGCCCACGACGGACAAGTAGAGGTCGTCCCCGAGAACCGGGTGGAGGAGACCGACGCCGACGGCGAGTCGTTTCCGCCGACGGTGGAGGTACCCAAGAGCTTCGTGCGCGAGCACGAGCGCCTGGAGCTGGAGGCCGAGCACCTCCGCGAGCAGCTGGACGAGTACAAGGCGTTCGTCACGTACCTGCAGGACAGGCTGGCCGAAGCGGACGACGGCGAGGACGTGGTGTTCTTAGAGGAACTCGACGGGGACCGCGAGCGCAACGACGACGAGCCCTACCAGCTCGGGTAACGCGCGCGCCTCGGTCGCTCCCGGCTACTCTCGTGCCGCATCGGACGCGAGGACGGTTCCGTCGCCGTCGACGGTCACGCGGTAGCCGTTGAACCGGAACTCCACCGTCAGCTCCGGCGCCCCCCGCTCGACGATCCTGTCGAGCGCCTCCGGATCGACGACGTCGTACAGGCGCGCCCGAAGGTCCACGGGCTCCGTTCCTTCCGCCGCCGCGACCCGGTCGACGACGAGGGCGCTCGGGGGAAGGGACCACCCCGAGAGTTCGTCGCCGCGCTCGTCGTCTCCGGTTTCACCGTCGGACATACCCACTGCTATGGCTCTCCCGAGAGTAAAATGTATGACTTACAAATGTGAATTTAGGCGCATTAAGTCGATGCAGTCTTTCGATTCGATCGGTAGGAAGTCGCTACCATGGAGTTCGTCAGGGCAGCGGCTCCGACCGCTTTCGCCGACGCGCCCCGTCTGCGGGTCGGCTGTCCGGATTCGGGTCTGCGGCCGCGGATCGGTGGAACGGCCCGGTCAGCCGCCTACCGAGCCAGCGCGTCCCGCGCCTCGCGCGCCCGTTCTCTCGCCTCCTCGTCGCCCTCGACGGCCGCGAGCGACTCCGTCGCCTCCAGCGTGCGCACGGCGCTGTCGAGAAACGAGAGCACGTCGCCGGGGTAGGCGTACAGCATGTAGTCGTCGCCCATCACGTCGACGATGGCGTCGGGGCCGAGCCCCTGCGCGCGCAACTCCAGAAGGTAGCGAACGAACTTCCGCTCGGGGTGCCCGCAGTACGGGGCGTCGTCGCAGCCGCAGTCGAGGAAGTCCTCGGCGAACTCCAACACGCGATCGCGGGTCGCCTCGTCGAGTTCGGCGAGCCCGTCGCCCGAGAACACCAGGTCCAGCGTCGCCCCGGCGAACGCGCTCTTCGGGATGTTGGCGTCGAGCTGGGAGGCGATCTGCCGGTGGTTCTTTAGATAGATCTTGTCCGTGATGGCCACTGCTACCCGATCGTAGTCGCGGGGCCGAGAAAAGCGCGACGGTCGCTGGAGGGGGCGACCCACCCGCCGATCCGCTGTGAATCACCCAGCGCCTTGCCGGCGGTCCGTCGTCGCTCGACCGCCGTCACACAGTGCGTGTGTGTCCCACGCAGGCACACTCGCGGAGTCGTAACGTATTTCACTCACACCGGGCTACCTACGGGTGCGTGTCCGGGTTGGGGTAGTGGACTATCCTTCAGCCTTGTGGAGGCTGAGACGCGGGTTCAATTCTCGCACCTGGACTGTTTCAAATTTCTTACTTGTCGACGCGTGGCCGACTCCGGTTCGATCAGCAGACGAACGCTGGCCAAGCTAGCCGCGGAGCGATCGGAGCGACCCTCATGTTCCCTCCGTTTGAGGACTCCCGTTCCCCAGCGAATCGGGGGAAGCGACCGCGGGAATGGGTGACACTGGGGCGAGCGACCACGCCGCTCACACGCTCCGCCCGCCCACGTCGGGGAGGATGCCGGCGTCGCCGCCGATACCGAGTGACTCACGCCCGCCCTGTTGGATAATGTTGAACGCGGTCATGAGGTCAGTTCTGGAGATGAGGCCGACCAGCGCCCCGTCGCCGTCGACGACGACGAGCCGGCCGACGCTACGCTGTTGCATCGTCTCGAGTGCCGTCACCGCGTCCGCCTCGCGCGTCACGCTCGCGATGTCGTTTTCCATCACGTCCTCGACGGTGTAGGCGTCGCGCTCGACCTCGCGGACGCCTTGGGCATCCTCGAGGGTGACCATCCCGACGAGAGTTCCGTTCTTTAAGACCGGGTAGCCGGTGTGGCGCTCGCGGAACATCCGCTCCATCAACTCGGCGACGCTGTCGTCGGGGGAGACAGTGTGGAGATTCTCGCGCGGCGTCATGATGTCGTCGACGGAGACGCCCTCGAAGGCGGCGCGCATCGTGGTCTGCTGGGCCTCGCTGGAGGCGGCGATGTAGATGAAGAAGGCGAGCCCGACGGTGAGCCAGTTGCCGCCGAACAGGCCGAACAGCCCGAGCAGGAACGCGAACACCTTCCCGACCTCGGCGGCGATCTGGGTGGCGCGGGCGTGGGGGCGCTTGCGGGCCAGCAGCGCGCGGAGGACCCGTCCCCCGTCCATGGGGAAGCCGGGCAGCATGTTGAACGCCGCGAGCACGAGGTTCATCAACGCGAGGTAGCCGACGACGAACGCGACCGTCGGCGGAAGGCTAACGCCGACGAGCACGGCGTAGGCGACGATGCCGAGCGCGACCGAGACCGCCGGGCCCATGATCGCGACGGTGAACTCCTGTTTCCAGTCCTCGGGCATCTCCTCGAAGGAGGCGACGCCCCCGAACAGCCACAGCGTGATCGACTCGATCTCGTAGCCGTAGTGCATCGCGGTGAGCGAGTGACCGAACTCGTGGAGGAGAACGGAGACAAACAGTCCGACGGCCGCGGCCGTACCGAGCACCCACGGGAGACTCCCGCCGGTCAGCGCGGCCGCGGGGATGGCGACGCCGAACGTATCGCCAACGATCCCGGCGAACTCCCCCACTTGGCTCCCGATGAGGTACGCGAACAGCGGGAGGATGAGGAGGAACGTCCAGTTCAACTGGATCGGGATACCGGCGACCCGTCCGACACGGATTCCTCGCATACCTCGGAGTAGTTCCCCATGGCGTATAAACCCGGTCGCCGAGCTTTATCGTCTACCGCGCGAAACCGGCAGCCATGAGCGAGACCGATGCGACGGCGGACGGACCGACAACTGAGCCCGTGGTGAAGCGCGGCGACGCCCTCGCGATGAGCGAGGTCGACGCGGGCGGGGGAATGTCGAAGGGCGTGCTCATCGACGACGCCGACGGCGCGCCGCACTTCGCGATGCGGCGGTTCGAACTCGCGCCCGACGCGCACGTCCCGAACCACACCAACGAGGTCGAACACGAGCAGTACGTGCTCGCCGGCGAGTACACCGTGGGGCTCGATGGTGAGGAGCACACGGTGGCGGCGGGCGACGCGCTGCTCATCCCCGCGGGCGTGCCACACTGGTACCGCAACGACGGCGACAGGCCGGCTGCGTTCATTTGTGTGGTTCCCCACGGCGACGACACGATCCGCGTCATCGACGAGCAGTAGGCCGTTCTTCGTCCCCGTCCGATCCCTCGACGGCTCGTCGACTGCTCGACAACAGCCCCGACAGCGATCACGACGCACGCCCCCACACGGAAGCCGAATCCCTGAAATACCGCATCCGCCTACCCCACACCAAGCGATCACCGTGTCCGAGCAACTCCCGCAGGTCGACACCCTGTTCCTCCACGAACGCGACGCCGCCGACGAGTTCACCGTCGTCGTCGAGCGCGACGACTCGCGCGTCCTTCAGGGCGTCCTCGAACTCAAGGAAGCCGACGCCGGCCCGCGCCCGCGTCGCTTCCGCGTCAAACAGAAGGGCGGCGAGGAGCCCCGCCAGCCGGACCAGTTCGTCGACCTCGCGCGCAGCGCGCGGCGCATCCGCATCTCAGAACAGACCGGCGCACGCGCTCGCGACCGGCTCACGGAGATGCTCTCGGCGTACCAACTCGACGCCAAGCAGGTGCGCACCTGCCGCTACTGCGCCAACGCCGGGCGCTACTCCCCGATCACCTCCGACACGGCGGTGAAGGCCGACCGCGACTGGATCTGCCCCGACTGCGCGACACGCGAACTCGAACGCGAACTCTCCTACAAGGGGCAGTTCACCGGAAACGCCCAAGAGCGCCTCGAAGACCTCCTCTTCGAGGTACAGGACCTGGGCCGCATCACGAACCTGCTGCAGGGGAACCTCGACCCCGATCTCACGAAGTTCGACACCATCTCGGCGACGACCGACGAGATCGACGCCGTCCGGACGGACGAACTGAGCCTCCACCCCGCGCTTCAAGAACACGTCGAGGGCCGCTTCGACGAGCTGCTGCCGGTGCAGAGCCTCTCGGTCGAGAACGGCCTGTTCGACGGCGACGACCAGCTCGTCGTGAGCGCGACGGCGACCGGGAAGACGCTCGTGGGCGAACTCGCTGGCGTCAACAACGCGCTCAACGGGACGGGGAAGCTGCTGTTTCTCGTTCCCCTCGTCGCGCTCGCCAACCAGAAGCACGAGGACTTCGAGGACCGCTACGGCGACGTGCTCGACGTGACCATCCGGGTTGGCGCCTCCCGGATCAACGACGACGGCAATCGCTTCGACCCGAACGCGGACGTGATCGTCGGCACCTACGAGGGGATCGACCACGCGCTGCGCACCGGCAAGGACATGGGTGACATCGGCACCGTCGTGATCGACGAGGTCCACACGCTGAAAGAGGAGGGGCGTGGCCACCGCCTCGACGGAATGATCTCGCGGCTCAAGCACTACTCCGAGAACCGCAACTCCTCGGCGCAGTGGGTGTACCTCTCGGCGACCGTCGGCAACCCCGAGTTCCTCGCCGAGCGCCTCCGCGCGACGCTCATCGAGTTCGAGGAGCGCCCCGTGCCCATCGAGCGCCACGTCACCTTCGCCGACGAGCGTGAGAAAGTCGAGATCGAAAAGAAGCTCGTCAAACGCGAGTTCGATACGAAGTCGTCGAAGGGGTACCGGGGGCAGACGATCATCTTCACCAACTCTCGCAGGCGCTGTCACGAGATATCCCGGAAGCTGGAGTACGACTCCGCGCCATACCACGCCGGCCTCGACTACAAGCGCCGCAAGACCGTCGAGCGCAAGTTCGGGAACCAGGAACTCGCGGCCGTCGTCACCACCGCAGCGCTCGCCGCGGGCGTCGACTTCCCCGCCTCGCAGGTGATCTTCGACACGCTCGCGATGGGGATCGAGTGGCTCTCAGTGCAGGAGTTCGAGCAGATGCTCGGCCGGGCGGGCCGCCCCGACTACCACGACGAGGGGAAAGTGTACGTGCTCGTCGAACCGGACGCCAGCTATCACTCCTCGATGGAGGGGACCGAAGACGAGACCGCGTTCAAGCTCCTGAAAGGCGAGATGGAGGACGTGACGACGGTGTACGACACGACCTCCGCCGCCGAGGAGACGCTCGCGAACGTCGTCGTCGCGGGCACGCACGCCAAGAAGCTGAACGACCGGATGATCGGCGAGGTCCCCACCACCCACGCCATCGGCAAGCTGCTGGAGTGGGAGTTCATCGACGGCCTGTCGCCGACACCGCTGGGCCGGGCGGTCACCGAGCACTTCCTCGCCCCCGACGACGCGTTCCGCATCCTCGACGGGATCCGAAAGGACCACCACCCCTACGAGATCGTCGCGGACATGGAACTGGCCGACGAGGAGCTGTAACGGGTCGCTATCGAGGGGCCGGCGTCGGCGTCGCGGTCTCGCCGTCGGCCGTCGTCTCAACGACCGGAATCTCGAACGACCGCCAGTCGGCCCCCCAGTCGAGTGTCACCGCCGCGGCGTCCCCGTCGCCGACGACCGGCGTCGACACCGATACGGTCGTCTCCGCGCCGGGATCGAGCGATTCGGTGACGGTCGCTGACCCGGAGACGTAGTTCCCCGTGAGACTCGCACCGAAGGTGCCGCGTCCCTCGCCAACGTTCCGCAGTCCGAACTGGGCGACTGCGGTGGTCTGTTCGCCCGCCTCGACCCCCGTCGGGGAGATCGACGGCTCGCCGACCTCGAACACCGGCGGCGCGTTCAGCCGTCTGATCACCGCTGTCGACAGGTCGTGCACCACCGCTCCGTCGAACAGCACGCGACCTCCCTCGTGAGTCGCGTCTTTCGGGACGGCGAGCGCCACCCGGGCCGCCTCTGTCTCCCACGGCACCGGCTGGTGTGCCGCCAGGTGGACTGGCTCGCCGTCTACTTCGACCGTCAGTCGGTCCCGGAGCGTCCGGCCCGACAGCGACGTGATCAGGGCCACGACGACGTACTGCGTCCCCGACCGGCGGTGGACGTGCGGGTGGACTCCCGAGAGCGGGTAGATGACGAAGTCCGCCACCGACACCGCTTCGACGGCGGCCGGTCGATCGGGTTCGTCCGACTCGGTCGCGGAGGTGTGTGTAGCGCTGTCACCCGCAGGCGACTCGGTTCGTTCCTCGGTCCCGGAACCGCTCCCGGCGACACAGCCTGCCAGCGATCCGAGGGCCGGCACTGCTCCCAGGGCCGCGATCAGTCCCCGTCGTGACGTGGAGGGCGGCGACACGGGGCGACGTGCAGCCTCGTAGAATAAATACTTCGTGGGGCCGAAGCGGGTCGATTTCGCTCTTCGCTCGCTCCCGCTTCGTCCCGAGCGCCAACCTGTGCACCAATTCATTGCCCGTGGGATCGTCAGTTAGGTATGGACGAGTCAGCCGCCGACCGTCAACTCGTGATCGAGGTCCGATCCCGGCTCGATAGCTGGACAACCACCGCCCGACGCGAGGCGTACGCGGAGTTCTTCGAGGGGGAGGACCCGATCCTCTCCGAGGAGGAGCTCCGGTTGCTCGACGAGGTCGACTCGCTGCTGGAGCGCCACGGTGGGGAGGGCGTGTGGGGGACCGACCAGTACGGGATCCACTCCGCCGGCGCCTCGGGGTCGGACGACTCGCTGGGCGTCGTCTGCGTCTACCACCCGCAGGTGACACGCGACTCGGTGCTGCGCGGCGTGGACGACCTCGACGACGAGACCGAAGAGCGGATCAACGCGGCGCTGTGGACGTACGCCGAGCGCGTCACGGAACGCATCGAGGCGGAACTCGACGAGTACCTCGGCCGGGACTGACGCCCGGTCGCGGACGCGAGCGGGACCGAAGGAGACGCTGCGTCCCCGTTAGACGCCGAGCCACTCGTCGTTCCGGACCTCGTAGCCGTTCGCCCGACAGTACGTGGCCGCTTCTCGCCGGACCGCCCGGGAGCCGGGGAGCTTGCGGTCCTCGCGGATCTGTTCGACGACCCAGTCGGCGATGACCCGGATCCCCTCGTCTTCGTCGACCGCGTCGATCGCAGCAAGCTCCCGGAGCGTGCGCTCGTACCCGTCCCGCTGTGACCCCTCCACCTCCGCGTCCGGGAGCGCGGCGGCGGCCTCTGCGATCCGCTTCATGGCCGCGGCGACCGTCGGCCGGTGGACGCGCACCCGGACCGCCGCGGGCGACTCGAACGTCTCGGCGTCCGTCCGCGGGATCAACTCCTTGACGGTGTCGGTCCGGTCGGCCGCATGGAGGGTCCGGTCGCCGACCGTCGCGACGACTGTGGCCCCGGTCGCGGGGAACGACACCGACCCCAGGTCCGCCTCGATGTCGTCGAGCGACTCGGACTCGACCGGTGGCTCCGACTCGTCCCCGTGGTCCAGTTCCGTCGCCAGGTCGCGCTCCCGCCGGCGATCCTCCGAATCGTGCGCCTGCTTGTCCCGTCCTCGCTTGTCGTCTGCCATCCCAGAAAGTAGCCGCTCTGGCGCGATAACCCCGCGGACGGTTCCGGCGGCGCGTGAACGCGGGCGAGCGGCCCGCCGGCCGAACGTCGTTCCGTTCCCGTACCCTTTTTTGACTATGAGATCCAGGCGGGCGACCTGTTCGCCGTGCGGACCGACCGCGCGACTCTCGTCGAGTTGCTCGATGTCGAGGGGCTCGACGCGAACCGGAACCTCATCCTCGCTCAGGAGATCGAACGCCACGACTACCGCGGGTCGAAGACCCCCGTCGCCGTCGCGATCGTCGCGCTCGCGATCGGGCTCGCCGCCGCAGACCTCCTCCCCATCGTCGTCTCGGCGCTCGCGGGGTCGCTCGCGATGGTCGTCACGGGCTGTCTGAAGCCCGGAGAGGTGTACGAGGCCGTCGAGTGGGACGTGATTTTCCTGCTCGCGGGCGTCATTCCGCTCGGCATCGCCATGCAGACCTCCGGCACCGCGGGCCTGCTGGCGGACGCGATCGTCGCGAGTGCCGCCCTGCTCCCGCCGCTGGCGCTGCTGGGGTCGTTCTACGTGGTGACGGCGCTGCTCACGACCGTCATCTCGAACAACGCCAGCGTCGTGCTCATGATCCCGGTCGCCCTGCAGGTCGCCGCCGCGCTCGGCGCGAACCCGCTCGCGTTCGCGATGGCCGTCATGTTCGCGGCGTCGACGGCGTTCATGACGCCCGTCGGCTACCAGACGAACCTGTTCGTCTACGGCCCCGGCGGCTACAAGTTCTCCGACTACGTGCGCGTTGGGGCGCCGCTGCAGGCGATCTTCGCGGTCGTGACGACGCTGGGGATCCCGGTCGTGTTCGGACTGGGAATGTGACCCGGTCCCGAGGGCGAGGCGAACGGAACGGTTTATTCGGGTCCGCGAGAAAGACGGTAGTACGGGACCGTGGGTTAGCCTGGTATACTTCGGGCCTTGGGTGCCCGTGACCCCGGTTCAAATCCGGGCGGTCCCACTCACGTCGCGAACGCTCCCCGTGGCCCGTTCTCTCCCGGCCCGCCGGGGGGTCTCACTACTTCCACCGAGAGGCGACAGTTCTTACCCGATGAGGTGGCTACCTCAGTGCAATGAGTCAGGTCTCCGAGGGGCAAGATGTCGACGCGTTCCTCAGTTTTTACCGGACCTACTACGCCGACGAGATCGCCCGCCTCGCCCAGAACTACCCGAAGGAACAGCGGTCGCTGTACGTCGAGTACGACGACCTGTACACGTTCGACCCGGATCTCGCCGAACGATACCTCAACCGGCCGGGCGAGATGCAGGAGGTCGCCGAGGAGGCGCTGCGCACCTACGACCTCCCCGTCGACATCTCGCTGGGACAGGCGCACGTCCGCCTCCGGAACCTCCCGCGCGAGAACACGATCGACATCCGCGGCGTCCGCGTCAGCGACGACCACATCGGATCGATGGTCGCCGTGCAGGGCATCGTCCGCAAGGCGACCGACGTGCGCCCGAAGATCACCGAGGCGGCCTTCGAGTGCCAGCGCTGCGGGACGATGACCTACATCCCGCAGAACGACTCCGGCTTCCAGGAGCCCCACGAGTGCCAGGGCTGTGAGCGACAGGGGCCGTTCCGCGTCAACAACAACGAGTCGAAGTTCATCGACTCCCAGCAGCTCCGCGTGCAGGAGTCGCCTGAGGGTCTCCGCGGCGGCGAGACCCCACAGAGCATCGACGTGAACTTGGAGGACGATGTCTGCGGGCAGGTGACCCCCGGCGACCACGTGACCGTCGTCGGTCGCCTGGAGATGGAGCAGGTGACGAGCGGGCAGGAGAAGACGACGGTGTTCGACCCGTACATGGAGGGCGTCTCGGTCGTCATCGAGGACGAGGAGTTTGAGGACATGGACATCACCGACGAGGACAAACAGGAGATCCTCGAACTCTCGACGCATGAGAACATCTACGAGGAGATGGTTGCCTCCGTCGCGCCCTCCATCTACGGGTACGACCAGGAGAAGCTCTCGATGATCCTCCAACTGTTCTCGGGGGTCACGAAGCATCTCCCGGACGGGTCGCGCATCCGCGGCGACCTGCACATGCTGCTGATCGGAGACCCAGGTACAGGGAAGTGTGTCGACGGGGATACACGGGTCACGCTCGACGACGGTCGCGACGTACCGATCCGGGAACTGGTTGAGTCGAACCTCGACAATCCGAAACCGGTGGACGACGGGGTCTGGGACGGCGCCGACTTCGCGGTCCCATCGCTCGGGGCGAACGGTGAGATCGAGTCGCGGCAGGCAACGAAAGTCTGGAAGCGGGAGGCGCCCGAAGAAATGCTACGGATCCGGACAAATAGCGGGCGGGAACTGCAGGTGACGCCGTCGCATCCGCTGTTCGTCCGAGCAGGCGAGAGCCAACACGCAGTTCGTGCCGACGAACTCTCCGAAGGAACGACGATCGCTGCCGTGTCGGGGCCGCTGACCGACGGTGGAGCGGCTGCTGTTCGTTCGTCGGAGTCGGCATCCCGATCCACGTCGCTCAGGCGAACGTGGGAACGGGTCGAGTCGATCGAGCACGTCGAACCAGCTGCTGAGTGGGTGTACGACCTCGAAGTCGATGGTACGCACAGCTACGTCTCGAACGGGATCGTCTCGCACAACTCGCAGATGCTGTCGTACGTTCAGAACATCGCTCCGCGATCGGTCTACACGTCGGGGAAGGGTAGCTCCGCTGCAGGGCTTACTGCTGCAGCTGTTCGCGATGATTTCGGCGACGGCCAGCAGTGGACGTTGGAGGCCGGTGCGCTCGTACTCGCCGACAAGGGGATCGCCGCCGTCGACGAGCTGGATAAAATGGATTCGAACGACCGGTCGGCAATGCACGAAGCGCTCGAACAGCAGTCATATCACCCGAGATCGGAGGTGTTCCTCGCGGATGGCCGACGTGTTCGGATCGGCGAGTTCGTGGACGAGCGAATGGCTGCGCGCTCGGACGACGTGGTAGCGGGTGTCGACTGTGAGATCCTTCCGATCGAGGACGCTCGCGTTCACTCCGTCGACTTCGAGACGAACGAGACGACGAAGCTCCCGATCGATCGAGTAAGCAGACACAAGGCACCCGAGGAGTTCGTCCGTGTGACGTTCTCGAACGGCCGCGACGTGCTCGTAACTCCGGAACATCCGATGTTCGTCGACGATGGCGGTGCGGTCGGAACGGTCGAAGCGAAAGACATCGACGAGGGGGCGTTCGTTCCGGCACCACGGAAACTCCCGAACTCCGCCAAACCGGTCAGCTTGACCGACGAGCCTCACGTCGGGAAGGAACGCGACGTTACCCTCCCGGAGAAACTGAGTGGAGACCTCGCCGAGATCCTCGGCTTCCTCACCGCAGAAGGGCATTCGTACGCGGGATCGGCACACGAGATCGGGTTCTCGAACCAGGACGAACGACTTCTCGCGCGGATGGACGAACTGATGTCCCGCGTATTCGGGTTCGAGTGTACCGACACGACGAACGCTGCGGGAACAGTAACGCAGCGGTGGGTGTCGACAAAACTCTACCGGTGGCTCGAGGAGAACTTCCCCGAATTCATGCACACTGCTCGCGAAAAACGGATCCCCTCCCGGGTCCTCGGCGGCTCCGAGGAGCAGATCCGACGGTTCCTCGTCGGAGCGTTCGCCGGCGACGGCGGCGTCGAGAGCGAGGCGATGTCCTTTTGTACAGCCTCAGAGGGATTGGCTCGCGACTACGCCGACGCGCTCGCGAAGCTCGGGATCGCCTCCCGGATCCATCACGACACCGCGGAGGACTCGTGGAAGACGTACGTGATGGGTGACTCGACCGACCGATTCGTCGACGCGGTCGTCGACCCGGCGGACGACCGTCACGAACGGGCAGAGGAGTTCGTCGACCGGAGCGAACGGACTCCGCGTCATCACGACGTACTGCCGACGAGCGCTGCCCGGGAGATCCGAGAACTGCGAACGCTTACTGGACTCGGGAAGACAGGGCGGTTCCGCGAGAACCTCGATGAAGGGTACGGGGTTCGCGTCGAAACCGTCTCCGAGGAGATCGAGACGCTTCACGAGCGGATCGGGACCGTCCGCGAAACGATCGACCATGCGGACGACCTCGGATCGATCCGGTCGACGGTCGGTTGGTCGGGGCGCCAACTCGCGGCACGGTTGGACGGCGTACCGACGAGCCGAATCCACTACGCCGAGAAGGGCGGATACGACTCCGAGACTCGTGAGGACTTGGCTGAACGGGCAGCGACAGCGGTTCACGAGGCGATGGTCGAAGCCGAACGGCGGACGGAGACGCTCGCCGACCGGTGCGACCTCCGGTACTACCGCGTAACGGACGTCGAATCCGTCGCGAACGCGGGGGAGTACGAGACGGAGTGGGTATACGATGTCACGGTCGAGCCGACGAACACGTTCGTCAGCTCGGGGGTGGCGCTCCACAACTCTATCTCGATCTCCAAGGCCGGGATCAACGCGACGCTCAAGTCGCGCTGTTCGCTCCTCGGCGCCGCGAACCCCAAGTACGGCCGCTTCGACCAGTACGAGTCCATCGGCGAGCAGATCGACCTCGAACCGGCGCTTATCTCCCGGTTCGACCTCATCTTCACCGTCACCGACAGCCCCGACCCCGAACACGACGCGAAGCTCGCGGACCACATTCTGACGACGAACTACGCGGGCGAGCTGAACACCCAGCGCACCGAGATGGCGACCTCGAACTTCACCCAGGAGGAGGTCGACGAGGTGACGGAGGAAGTCGCGCCGGTCATCGACGCGGAACTGCTGCGCAAGTACATCGCCTACGCCAAGCGCAACTGCTACCCGACGATGACCGACGAGGCGAAGGCGGCGATCCGCGAGTTCTACGTCGACCTCCGGTCGAAGGGCGCCGACGAGGACGCGCCCGTGCCCGTCACCGCCCGGAAGCTGGAGGCGCTCGTTCGGCTCTCGGAGGCCAGCGCCCGCGTGCGCCTCTCGGACACCGTCCAGGAGGAGGACGCCACCCGCGTCATCGAGATCGTCCGCTCGTGTCTCCAGGACATCGGCGTCGACCCCGAGACCGGGCAGTTCGACGCGGACGTGGTCGAGACCGGGACCAGCAAGAGCCAGCGTGACCGAATCAAGAACATCAAGGAGCTCATCCAGACCCTCGCCGAGGAGTACGAGAACGAACCGGGCGCACCGGTCGACGCGATCGTCGAGCGCGCCGACGAGGTCGGGATGGACGCCGGCAAGGCCGAGCAGGAACTGGAGAAGCTCCGGACGCGCGGGGAGATCTACGAGCCGCAGTCCGGCTACGTGCGGACGACGTAACCGCCGATGGACCGAATCTCAGCCCTCCGGAACGTCGAGGACGCCATCCGCGCGTTCGAGGACGGCGAGGCGGATCTCGCCGACACCGAGCGTCGCGTCGCCACCGTCCTCCGGACGTACGCGACGGAGTTCGACAGCGAGGACCGCCGCGCGTACCGCGTCGTCGACGGTCCGGGTGAAGGCCGCGTTGTCGTCGCCGGAACTCCCGCCGAGGCGCGCGAGCAGGCTGTCCTCCTCGCGGACGCCGGCGACGCGGTGGACGCGACCGACGTGACGGTCGAACCGCTGTAAGCGGCGGCGGTCTCGACTTCGATACGCGGCTCAGTACGTTTATATTGAAAACTGGCACTGTGAGTGTATGATACTCGTCGTGACGTACTCTCGCGCGGCGCGAACGACGCTACGCAACATCTGTCGCAGCCACGACGACACCGTTGTCAGGCGGTTGGGTCGGGCTACGCTGTTCACGGAGACGGAACTGGGCGCCTTCCTCGCGTGCCGACTCCGGGCGAAACACGGCGCCGACGTGCAAGTCGAGCGCACCGAACCGTTCAACGAGTTCGCGGCGGTTCGACCAGCGGTTCGCGAGGCCGCCGTCGCCTACGAGGACCGCGACGCGACGAGCACCCCGTATGCGAAGTTCGCCGTCGGCGCGGACTATCCTGACCCGGCGTCGATGCGCGATGCCGAGCTGTGAACCTGCGGCTCCGCGACCGACTCGCTCGCTTCGACAGCTCCGAGGGGGCCGCGGCGATCGACCTCCGCGACGCGCCCGACGCCCCCGGCGTCTCCGCCGCGCTCGAAGCGCTCGACCTCGACGCCGACGACCCGCTGGCGACGCTGACCGAGCGGCCGCCGCCGCTGCGACGAGCGCTCGCCGCGGCGGCCCGCGAGCGCGGTCGCGACCACCACGCAGATGATGAACGGCGCCGGATCGCGGCGGCCCTCGAGGGGACTCTCGATGCGATCGAGGACGCCGGCGAGGCGAGCGACCTGCTGGCCGCGGCGCGTCGGCGTGCTGCAGAGGCCGGTGCCGACGTGGATCGACTGCGCGAACGGACGGCGACGCTCCGCGGGCGGCTCGCGGAGGCCCGCGAGCGGACGAACGCGACCGAGGGGGACGGCGCTGGGGAAGCCGACGCCGCGGTCGACGCGATCCGTGCGGAGTTCGCGGCGGCGACGCGGGACCTGACCGAGGCGGAAACCGAACGGCACGCGGCCGAACAGGCGTTGGCTCGCGCCGTTGAGGTCGCCCGCTCGGCGCGCGACGACCGGGAGCGACGGCTCCGCTTGCGCGACGCGCTCGCCAACCGTCGCCGAGCGGCGCGGCGCGACCTCGCGCGTGGCGTGTACCCTGTGTTCGCGGGCGTCATCGAGGCGTTTCACTCCGGAGCGAACGTCGACGCTGCGCGCTGCGGGGCCGCAGTCGCCGCGGTCGGCGATAACCCGAGTGAGTTCGAGGGCGACCCCGTCGTCGCTCACGCGGCCGCCGTTCGCATCGCCGGGCGGTCGGACCCGGTGATCGTCGCGACCGACCGATTCGCCGATCCGACCGAGGCGAGCGCCTGGCTTCGCGCACCGGTCGTGCGCGTCGTGTCCGAGTGAGTCCGGGGTCGGACCGCCCCCTCGCGTGCGGATGTTTATCGCCGATACCGAGACAAACGCGGCCATGCCGATCACGCTCGATTCGACGGTCGCGACGGTCGACGGCGTCGCGTTCGTCGCCGTCCGCGTGCGGAACACGGAACCGGTCGATCGCGCCGTCCGTCTCGAGAACCGTCTCGATGGGCGGGTCCTCCCGCCGCGGCGACACGGAGCGCCCGAACCGGGATGGTCGAGCGACGGCTACGTCGGCGTCGTCGGCGCCGACTCGACGCTCGCGCTCGGCTACGCTTGCCGCGCCGGTCCGGACGGACTGATCGAAGACGACGCTGATCCGGTCTCGCTCGCCGATGTCGCCGACCCGGCAGCTGCCGACGCCGACCCAATAAACGACGTGCTCGCGGACCTCCCGGATCACCGGCCCCCTCCGGACGCGGCCTCGGTCGCCGCTGTCCCCGGCGCTCCCGGGGACTGTCCGTGGGAACGGTCGGCCGGGTCGACCGGATCAACTGGCGTCGAAGGGGCCGCGGCGGAGCTACTCCCGTCAGCGCCGACGGACATCCCGCCGGCCGTCGCGGGGTACCTCGACGAGGTCGACGCCCGGCTCGCGAAAGCGGAGGCCGTCACGGACGGGTCGGTCGCGGAGGCGACGGAGCTGCTCGAAGCGGGCACCGACCCCGACGAGCTGACCGAACTCATCGCGCTCGATGCGGCCGCGCTGGAACGGCTCGCGTCCCGTGTCGACTCGCTCGCTTCGCGAGCGGAGGCCGTCGACGTGCCGACCGACGCGCTGGAGCGTCTCGCGTGATCGTCGCCGTCGCCGGCGGGAAGGGGGGCGTCGGTAAGTCGACGCTGGCGTACAACGTCGCGGGCGCGCTGGACGCGCTCGTCGTCGATGCGGACCTCGCGATGGCCGACCTCCCGGGCGGGCGTGAGCGCGGTCCCGACCTCCACGACGTACTCGCCGGCAGGGCGGCTCCCGCCGAGGCGGTCCGTCCGGGCCCCGTGGACGTGGTCCCGTGCGGCCGTTCGCTCGCGGGCGCCCGGTTGGCAGACGTGCGGCAGCTCCGCGAGGCCGTCGCCGTCAGCGGCTACGAGCACGTCGTCGTCGACTCGCCGGCCGGGCTTCGGGTCGACGCCGGCGCGCCGTTGGCGGTCGCCGACGCCTGCCTGCTCACGGCGTCGCCGACGCGATGGGCGCTCGCGGACGCGATCGCCGCCCGCGAGGTGGCGAGGGAACTCGGCTGCGGCCTCGCGGCCGTCGCGCTCAATCGCGTCGTCGAGGATCCGCCGACGGACGCGGTCGGGCGCGCCCTCGGCGCGCCGGCGACGGCGGTGCCCGCGGATCCGCGGCTCGCGCGGTCGATCGGAGCGGAGGCGCCGGTGACGACGGCGGCCCCGGAGTCGGCTGCGGCACGGGCGGTCGAGAGCCTTGCGGCGGTCGTCCGTCGCTGCGCGGTCGGGTAGAACGGAGCCGAAGCGAGGGTTCGCCGATCGGAGGCGAAAACGGTGCGTACGGGGCCTGTGCTACCGATCGCGTAGCTCGACGTACGACGACCGGAGCGTGACGGGAGTCACGTCGGCCACGTCGGCGGCGGCAGCCTGCGTGCAGTCGGCTCCGTCGTCGCGCGCGGCGGCGTACAGACACGCCGCCGCGACGCCGCAGGGGTTTCGCCCGTTCGTGAGCCCCTCGTCTCGGGCGACATCGAGGTACTCTCGGGCCGCCCGTTCGACCGTCGCGTCAAGTCCCAGCTCTGTCGCGAACCGGGGGAGATACTCGGCCGGGTCGATGGGGCCGACTGGGAGTCCGAGCTCGCGGTTCATCGCGTCGAAGGCGGCGCGGAGCTCGTTGGCGTCTGCTTTCGCGTCGGCGACGAGTTCGCTCCGGGTGCGCGAGACCCCCGCGACCCGGCAGGCGACGTACACCGCAGCGGCGGCGAACCCCTCGAGCGAGCGCCCGCAGAGCAGGTCGGCCTCCTGTGCGGACTCGAACAGCGAACACGCCTGATCGCGCAACGAGTCGGGGAGGCCGGCCGCCGAGACGAGCCGGCGGATCTCGGTGAAGCCGTACACCTTGTTGCGGTCGCGCTTGCTCGACATTCGCGCACGCGTGTGTTGTCTGCGCATTCGCGCCCACTGCCGCCGCTTGCGCCCCTTCACGCGGGTGTGGCCGATCTCTGTCGAGAGGCCGCGGTCGTGGCGCGACCGCGTGAGCGGCGCCCCGGTCCGCCGCGGGTCGCGGTCGTCGTCCGCGAAGCTGCGCCACTCGGGACCGCGGTCGATACGGTCTTCCGCGACGACGAGCCCGCACTCGCTGCACACCGCCTCGTCGCCGTCCGCGCGGATTCGACCGTCGCACTCCGGACACACCGTCGTACTCGTTGCCATACTCGAACGTCGGTCCCGAACCCATACTTATGTGTGGGGGGATCCGCCGGATCCGGGTCGTTCGACCCCGATCGAACGTACCGATAACCGGTACGTTACGCATGATCGGACCGTTATGGTAGCTTATCGAACGCGTGTATTTATATCGGGTGCCGAACGAGAACGCACATGGACCTCTCAGATATCGCCGCCGGCATCGAGGTGACCGCGCGCCAGGACGCGCGCGGCGTCGCCGCGGTCGACGACACCGGCGGCGACCTCGCGTCGCGGCTGGCTCCGCATGCCGACTCGTTGGCATGTACGCCCGAAGCGGCCGAGGTGGTGCTTCGCCACCACGCTCGCGGCGTCAGCGTCGGCGCGAGCGCCCGCGAGGCCGGCGTCGCCGCGATGACGGCAGCGAAGGTGCTCCACCGCTGCGGTGTTCAGGGAGTCTGTCCGCTCGCGCCGACCGCCCGGCGCGTCGTCCGCGACTGGCTTGCAGGCGACCTCTCGCGCGCTGACGCGCTCGAACTCGCCGGCGGCGACGAGGCCGCGTTCGCGCTCGCCGGCTACGTCGAATCGCACGATCCGATCCCGGAGTTGGCGGATATCGCCCGCGGCGCCCTTGCGGACGGCGCGAACGCGAGCGTGGAGAAGCGGGACGCGCTCGGGGAGACAATGACTGCGGCCGTCGACCTCCGCTGACTCGCGCCGGCGGAATCCGGTCGCAGCCTGTCAGGGGGCCACTCCGCAAACAGATTCGCTTCGTCAGTTGCCGCCGCGAACTCGATCGACGCCGGCGGTGATCCGATCGACGACGCCCCGATCGTCGAACTCGACGCCGATCTCGGTCTCGAACAGCGTCTCCGCTGCCCGCACCACGCCGGCAGCGAAGCCGTCGCCGTCGAGACACGCGGGCGCGGCGTCGAGTACGGCGGGTCCGCTCGGGATCACCGCGTCCGCCGCCGCGTCGTCGCCGCCACGCCCGCTCCCGCCGGGGTCCGCGTTCGCCTTGGCGACGGTGACGCTCGCCGGGTCGGCGTCTGGGGCGTCGATGTCTCGAAGCGCCTCGCGCTGGCGCCGGCGTCCCTCGGCGCCGTGCGCCGTGTCGGGGGCGACGATCGCCACGCGGTCGACGGCGTGGACCGCGGCGACCGCCGGATTCGTGGCGATCGGCGGCACGTCGACGATCACGTGATCGAAGCGCGCGGCGGCCTCGTTCACCCGGTCGGCGAGCGCCTGCGCCGCGTCGGGGACGCTCGCGCGGGCGAGCCGCTCGAAGGGCGCGTGCGCCGGCGCGAGCGCGATCCGCCCGTCGACCGGACAGTCGAGATCGTACAGTCCGTCGGTGAGGGGCCGCTCCGGATCGAGACACAGCTCGGTTCCGTCGGGGTTGATGCGGCCGGGAACGACCTCGCTCAACCCCTGGGTCGCGTATGCGGCGTCGAGGACGGCGACGGCTCGCTCGTCGCGGGCGAGCGCGGCGGCGCACTCGACCGCCGTTCTGGTCGTGCCCGCGCCGCCGACGGCGCCGACGAGCGCGAGCGACCGGATGCTGGTGCTGGCCATGCGGCGGCTGCGTCCCGATCCAATAAATACATTCGCGTATTCGAACGCGGAAACTGGACTACGACTCCCCGATCGACGCCGCGATCTCGTCCAACTCGTCGTCGTCCACCTCTGGCCGCTCGCCGGCGGCGACGTGGATGGGACCGCCGCCGTCGCGCTCGAAGCGCGGGATGATGTGGACGTGCGCGTGGGGGACCTCCTGGCCGGCGTCCGGGCCGTCGTTGACGCCGATCGTGTGGGCGTCGGCGTTGACGGCGTCCTCGATCGCGGGCGCGAGGTCGTGCACGAGGTCGAAGACGGCGCGCGACTCCTCCCGGGAGAGGTCTGCGACGCGCTGGTGGTGGCCCTTGGGGACCACGAGGGTGTGGCCGCGGGCCATTGGGTTCGCGTCGAGGAACGCGAGCGCGTCGTCGGTCTCAGCGACCACGCGGGCGGGGATGTCGCCCGCGACGATCGAACAGAAGATGCAGTCGTCACTCATGCGTACGTCACCCATCTGTTGCCCGGGCGCTTGAAACTGCGGACGGCCGGCGGCATGGTCAGCCGTGATCACGGCAGATGTTCGGCGATCCGCGCCCGGTACTCTGCCTCGGTCAGGTCGAGCCGCGAGAGCCACACCTCCCGATAACTCGGGTGGAGGACCGGGAGGCGCCTCACCCCGAGGGTCGGGCAGTCGACGGGGTCGCTGACGCGGTCGAGGAACCCGTCGAGGGCGACCCCCTCGAACGCGAGCAGGGTCGCAGTCGCGTGTTTTCCGGTCGTGACGACCGTCTCCGGGTCCACGATGTCGAGTTCCGTTTCGAGGTGGCCGCGGCAGTTCCTGAGTTCCTCGTCGGTCGGGTCGCGGTTCCCCGGGGGATGGCACTTCACCGCGTTCGTGAACAAGCAGTCGCCGCCGTAGCCGAGGTCGGCCATGAGGCGGCGCACGCGACGGCCGGAGTGGCGGGAGGTGTACGCGCAGCCGGTGTGGTTGCCGCCCTTCCACGTGTCGGCGTCGGGATCGCCCGCGCCGGGCGCCTCGCCGACGACGAGGACGCTCGCGTCGCGGGGGCCGTTACCCCACGAAATGCGGGTCCGCGTGTCCACGAGCGCCGGACAGCGCGAGCAGTCCGGCTCGATCACCAGTCGGTCCGCGGGATCGGGATGGTCGATCGGATCGCCGGGGGCAGTCACGCCTGGTCGGTCGTCGTGGCGGGGATTGGCGGTTTCGCTCCGCCGGCGATCAGGGCTCGCCGAGCACCTGATGGCGCCGGTAGAGGTAGGCCGCGCCGGCGACGATGTTGACGAACCACAGCGCCGAGAGGACCACCCAGACCCCGACGTTCGGGTCCCACTCGGAGTTCGCGCGGACGTACTGGATGTCGAAGTACACCGATAGCGGGAGCCCGACCCAGCCGATCAGGACGAGCAGCCCGCCGGCGGCCCCGAGGTCGCTGCTGGCGGCCGCCGCGAGCACCAGTAGCACCCAGATACCCGTCCCCGCGGCGACGCCGTACCACCACGTGTCCGACACTGAGGTCTCGTACCGCGAGGGATCGTGGACATCGCCGGCGGTGCCGCCGCCGCGGCTGTAGTTGTCGTTGCGGACCCCGCAGTTGGGGCACAGCTCCGAGGCCTGTTTGATCGCCTCGCCGCAGGAACGACAGAACACCTCGTCCGCCGCTTTTTGTTTGGTCATGGTTGTGATCGGGGGTCGACGGTCTCGGTGCTTCGGAGGGTGATATATAATAGAACGGATCGAGGGGGTGCGTCGTCAGTTGACGTACTGGCGCTGGAACTCGTCCTCGGACTTCGTGAGGTAGATGATCCCCTCGATGATACCGATGAGGGCGGGAATCGCCGTCCACGAGAACAGGAGGTAGATGATCCCTCGTCCCGTGTTCCCGAGGTAGAAGTGGTGACCACCGATCCAGCCGAGGAAAATGGCCAACAGCGCCGCGCTCGTTTTGTCCTTCGAGCTCGAGGACGACGGGGTCGACTGGCGCACCCCGCACTCGGTGCAGATCTCCGCTTCCTTCTTGATCACTTCGCCGCAGCTACTGCAGAACTGCTCGTCCGCGCCGGGAGTTGCATTGCTCATCTTCGTGTCAAACCTTTCATGAACTATAATAAAAATACTGGTTAGTTATCAAATTCGATACGTAAAATATACTGACAGTATCTGATTAGTATTCGGACGCGGTTCGATGATCCAGCGAACCGGTCCGGGCGGGTCGTCCCCACGGAGTAGCTCTTCGTGACGCTCGCGTCGGTCGCACTCACGGGGATCGAGGTTCACTTCGAGCGGGCGGCAGCCGCGGCGGTCGTCGGGTTCGCGCCTACAGCGCGTCGGCCACCAGCGGCGCAACCGACACGTCGCTTTCGGCGCGTTCGAGGGTGTCGGTCGCGACGACGTGCGTCACGCCCGCGGCGGCCAGCTTCGTGCGGGCGTTGCCCGCGAGCATCCCGTGGACGCAGACGGTGTACACGTCGTCGCAGCCGCGCTCGCGGAGCGCGGCGACCGCCTCGCTCATCGTTGACCCCGTGGCGATGATGTCGTCGACGACGACCACGTCGCGGCCGGCCGCATCGGCGTCGCTGGGCATGACGGTCACCTCGCCGGTGTCGTAGTCGCGCACCTTCTCGAAGAAGTCGGTCTCGCCGCCGTCGTAGGCGTCGCGCACGTCGACCGCCAGCTCCTCGGCTGAGGCGTCGGGACCGAGGAACAGCGGGTCAGTCAGGTCGACGGGGAGGGGATCGGCCAGCAGCGCCGCGGCCTCGAGCACCTCGACGGGCGCATCGAAGTACTCGGCCACGTCGGGCTCGTGGGGAGTCACGAGGACGACGCGGTCGGTGCCGGTGGAGACGGCGCGGGCGACCGCCCGCGCGGAGACGGGCTCGCCGTGCTCGAACGCTCGGTCCTGGCGGGCGTATCCCATGTACGGGATGACGGTCGTGACGGTCTCGGCGCCGGCCTCGCGAACGGCGTCCTGCAACTGGAGCAGCTCGACGAGCGCGTCGTTGGACTCGGTCGCAGCGACGACGACGGCCTCCTCGCCTCCGAACTCGGGCACTGAGGCGCACTCCTCGCCGTCCGGGAACCAGCGGTACTCCGGCGTGGCGAGCGCGCGGTCGGTGTGCTCGGCGAGGGCGGCCGCGAGCGCCTGCGACGCGGACCCGGGTACGATCATACACGCCGTTCCCGCCGCCGGATACAAACGCGTTCCTACTCGGGCGACGCGTGCGGCGGCCTCACAGCCCGCGGCGGCCGGATCGAGGACCGGTCGAGTAGCGGCCTCGCTACTCGCCCGGCACCGCAACCGCCCGCACGTCGGGGAGCCCGAGCGTCCGGCCGCGCCACCCCCCATCGGCGTACACCCGGGCCTCTCCACCGTCCGTGACGGCGACGAGGTGGCGACCCGCGAACGCGGCGTCGACGACGCCCGACTCGTCGTGTCGAACCCACTCGGTCGCGGTCGCGTCGGCGCGCTCGAGTACCGCCGCGTCGGTCGCGGCGACTGCACGCTCGCCCTCGGCGTCGGCGACGACGCAGCGGAACGCTCCGCTCTCCGTGGGGGTTCCGTCGCCGCCGCCGTCGCCGCCGAGGTCGCGCATCCAGCCGTTCCCGAGGGTGTACAGCGCGTCGCCGGTCACCGCCAGCGGGACGCCGCGGTCGCTCACGTCCCTGGCGTCGTCGAGGCCGGCGTACTCCAGCTCGCCGTCGGTCAGGCGGTGGACGCCGTCGCCGGCGGCGACGAGCCGACCGTCCAGTCGGCGGGGGTCCTCGACGGCGCCGACGGCGGTCCACGACGCCCCGGTTCCCGCCCCGTTCGCGTCGTCGTCCGCCTCCCCGTTGGAGTCGCCGGCGAGCAGCGAGACCGTGCCGTCGGGCGCCGCCGCGATCACGCCGTCGCCGGTGACCGCGACCGCGACGGCGGGACCGTGTCCCGTCGGCTCGAAGTCGCCCACGAGCACGTCCTCGTCGGTGGCGACCGCGACGGCGTCGCCCCGGGCGGCCGCATCACGGGCGTCACAGCGGTGTTCGATCCCGAACTCGCCGACAATGTCGCCCGACAGCGAGATGCCGACCACTCCGATCGAGGAGGCGGCAAGCGCCCGCACCACGTCGTCACGCTCCGTGAACACGCGCTTCTCGGCGATCGTAGGCATACGCGGGGGTGCGTCGGCGGGGCGAATAAGTGACGCGAAGCCAGCGCGGTCGGCGGAACTCGGTGCAGCCACGACGATCCGGCTGTCTGGACGACAGAACGTGACAACAGTTAACTAACGTTACCGACACCGCAGAGGCACGAATGCCAGAGCCAGTCATCGCGTCGGTGGGTGCCTCACCGATCGGCCGCACGGACCTCCCGGGCCGAGACCTGTTCTCGATCGCACTCGCGGAGGCGTTCGACGGACTGCCCGACCCGGCCGAACTCGTCGAGGCAGTGTACGTTGGCAACCAGTCGGAGAGCTACGAACACCAGATTATGCACGGGACGCTTCTGGCAGAGTGGGCCGGCCTCCGTCACGTCCCCGCCGAACGCGTCGAGGGGTGTGCCGCCGCGGGGGCACTCGCGTTGCGCCACGCGGTCAAGGATGTCCGCAACGGCGACCACGAGGCCGTCCTCGCATGCGGCGTCGAGAAGATGACGTCCGCCGGCACCAGCGGCGCGACCGACGCCCTGTCGGCGGCGTTCGACCGCGCCATCGAGCAGCGCTCCGGCGTCACCGCGCCCAGCCAGTACGCACTGCTGGCCCAGCGATACCTCCACGAGACGGACGCCACCGAACGCGACCTGGCCGAGATCGCGGTGAAGAACCACGCCAACGCCGCTCGAAACCCTCGCGCCCAGTTTCCCAAAGAGATCGACGTGGACACCGTTCTGGAGTCCAATCCCGTCGCCTCGCCGCTGAAACTCTACGACTGTGCGCCGGTCGGCGACGGCGCGGCGGCCGTCCTCGTGACGAGCGCCGAGCTCGCCGAGGACCTCGGCCGCCCGCAGGTGCGCGTCGCCGGCAGCGGGGCCTCCGCGAACAACATCGCGGTCGCCGAGCGGGATATGACCGACATCGCGGGCGCTCGCATCGCCGCCGAGACGGCGTACGAGGAAGCGGGCATCGACGCCGACGCCGTCGACATCGCCGAGGTCCACGACGCGTTCACCGTCTGTGAGGCGCTGCTCGCGGAGGCCGCCGGATTCGCCCCCTCGGAGATGGGGTATCAGAGCTATCTGGACCCCGCAAAGCGGGCCGACGGGTGGACAGACGTGCGGTTGAGTCCCAGCGGCGGACTCAAGGCTCGCGGGCATCCGATCGGCGCGACCGGACTGCTACAGGCGCTGGAGGCGTACGAACAACTCACGGGTGCCGCGGGCGACCGCGCGGTCGAGGGCGCTGACACGGCCCTGTTGCTCAACGAGGGGGGTGTCGCGGACGCCGTCACCGTCGGCCACGTGCTCACCACCGCGGAGGGGGCACGATGACCGACCTCGACGCCAGCGACCCGCGGACGCTCCCGGGCTTCTTCGACGCCCTCGCGGAGGGCGAACTCCTGGGCGGGGTCTGTGCGGACTGTGGGCAGGTCTTGCTACCGCCGCGGCCAGCGTGCTACGCCTGCGGCAGTCGGGCCGTCGATGTCGAACCGCAGTCGCCGGGGGGGACCATCTTCTCGTACACGGAGGTCCACGCGGCACCGCCGGCGTTCGCGGCGGACGCCCCGTACACGGTCGCCGTGGTGGAACTCGCGGACGGCGGTCGCCTCCTCGGGCGCGTGGACGCAGACTACGCCGATGTCGCCATCGGTGACCCGGTCGAACTCACGGTGCAGGAACCGACCGCAGAACAGCGGGAGGCCGCGCTGGACTACGAAGCCGACTGGCCGGTCCACCGCTTCGAACTCCGGTGAGTGGGAGCGGAGTGACGTGTCTCGTCGCCGCCGTGAGCGAACGTCGACTGCTCGGATGCCAGCAAAAAACGGTAGGTAGGTACGACGCGACCGCGACCGACGGTCGGTGGCTCAGTCGTCGTTGGTCTTGATGGAACCGGACGTGCTGTTGATCGACGAACCGTCGGCCGGGCTGGCGCCCAACACGGCCGACGAGGTGTTCGACGACGTGCTCGCGGTCAACGAACTCGGGACGGCGATCCTGATGGTCGAACAGAACGCCCGCAAGGGGCTGTCGATCTCCGACTCGGGGTACGTCCTCGATCAGGGCGCCGTCGCGTACGCCGACGAGGTGGACGCGCTGCTCGACAACCCCGAGGTGTCGCGGCTCTATCTCGGCGGGTAGGCGTCGCCGCGCCGTCGGCGTCGCACTGGGCCTTCTGAGGGTCACCGTGGCGCCACATCGCCCAGAGACGTACGGCATCGAAACCCTTAGTGTAGGAACCCGCCAACCCGGGCGCATGCAGAAGCTCATCGTCCACGGCGACCCGGGGCTCCGCAAGGACGGGATCATCGACTACGACGGCGAGGAGATGCGCGTCTTCTCCGTCCAGCGACAGGGTGAGTACCACGGCCCCGAGGAGCCGCAGCTATGGTGCACCATCGGCACCGACGACGAGCGCGAGGACTTCGAGACGAAGACGTACGTCCCCCACTGGCTGGCGGTCGACACGATCGACGCCGAGGCGCTCGACGTGGTCAAGGCGGGCGGCGACCTCAACGTTTGAACGCCACCAGCTACCAGCTACCAGCCACCAGCCCTTTTTACTCGTCCGTCGAAGCGCCGCCGTGCCCTCCGAGAACGAGCTCCGTGTCGCTCTCGTCGGCCGCGATCCGCGCCGGACGCTGTCGGTGTTTGCGGCGGCGCTCGCGCTCGCCCTGCTCGGCTACCTGAGTGCCGCCGGCGCCAACTGGCTCCCCGTACTCTTCGACGACCTTGCCTCGCTCGTCATCGGGGTCGTACTCGTCGTCGGCGGACTCGCGGCGGCCAACGCCCGCTGGAACGACGGGGTCGCCGGTAGCTGGGCGCTCGTGTTCGGCCTCGTCGTCGGCCGAGTCTGGGCTGA
Organism: Halobaculum gomorrense; assembly: GCF_900129775.1. Taxonomy (GTDB): domain Archaea; phylum Halobacteriota; class Halobacteria; order Halobacteriales; family Haloferacaceae; genus Halobaculum; species Halobaculum gomorrense. The sequence continues at coordinate 240,572 of NZ_FQWV01000004.1, forward strand.
CTTCGTCCGCCGACCCGTCTTCTCGCCGGATGTGCTCGCTGTTCCACTCGGCTTTGCAGCCCTCGCCGCGTTCGTCGTCGGCACCGTCGGGTACGTGCTCGGCCGGACGCTCGAGAGTGGCCCCCGTGGCGTTGCGTGGCTCGTCGACAGCGACGGACGCCGCGAGTTCCTCGTGGGGACCGCCGAGACGACGTTCCGCTGGCTGGCCGTCGCGGGCGGTCTCCTGCTCGGCGCGGCCGGCGTCGTCGGATCCGTCCCGGAGTCGACGCCGGTGACGGCGACGGTGTCGGTCCCGGAACTGTTCTACCCGCTCGCCCCGATAGACGGCGACCCTGTGGTCGGCGTCGTCGTCGTCCTCGCGTGGACCGGGCTGGCGGCGGCGCCCGCGCTCCGCGGCGGCGGGCTGCTTCTCTCGTGGGCGGTCGTGTTCGCGCCGCTGTTCGGCGGAACGGGACTCGACTACCTGCGCGACGGCATCAGCGGCGGCGGCCCGGCGGTCGACCTCGCGCTCGCGTTCATCGCGGCGTCGGCGTTCGCGGTCGTCCTCGGGACGGTCGGATTCACGGTCGGCCGAAGCCTTCGAGCGGTCCGTCGCAGTCGGTCGGTCACTCCTCGGCCGAGTTGACGGCGCTCGCGGCTGGCAGCTCCGATTCCGTCACACGGAACACCGTCACCGTCGGCGTCGACGCCGCATCGACCACCTCGACGCCGTCGATGGACGCGAAGTCGATCAGCCCGCGGCCCTCGTAGCGCCCGCGCTCGGCGGGGCCGACCCACACGTAGCGCACGTCGTACTCGCGGAGCACCTCGACGGCCCGCGCCCGCGAGGTGTACGCGTCGTCGACGTCGCGAACGCGCGAGAAGTACGCCTCCGGACCGCGGTAGCCGACCTCGTGGTGCCAGCCGGCGACGGTCGGGAGGCCGGTGAGGCTGGCCGCGGGGTTCGCGTTCCACTGGTACATCGTCGGCGAGTGGCCGTATCGGTTCTCCGCACCGGGGTACACGCCGGTCGCGGGCGCCGAGAGGATCACGGGCTGGCCCTCGCGGGCGTCCAGCCAGTCGATGGCGCGCACTTGGCTGGGATGGAACGTCTCGACGAAGTCGGTGCCGTCGAGCGTCGGCTCCTCGGGGTACCCCTCGGTCACGTGCGCCGGGACGGCGAAGGCGGCGTACAGCCCCGTCGACACGAGCAGCGCGGCGACGAACAGCGAGGCGGCTACGTCGCGGGTGCCCGCGCTCGGCCACAGCAGCGAGGCGTCAGGGCGGGGGACCGCCCGCAACATCCCCGTGAGGACGACGCCGGCGGCGGCGGCCCACAGCGGCCACACCTGCGCGTACGTCTTGAACACGGTGTTCATCCGCCCCGGCCCGGCCTGCTCGTTCAGGTAGACGACCTCGACGATCAGCGCCAGCCCCGCGCCGCCGACGATAAGCACCGTCTCGAACCCCGCGCGGTCGGTCCGCAGCGCGACCCACCCCGCGACCACCAAGACGCCGAACACGCCGAGCGCCGGGAGGTCGACCGCGAGTCCGGCGAGCACCAGCGCGGCGCCTCCGGCGACGACCGGCAGCGGCCGCTCGCGGCCGACCGCGCTGAGCAGGCCCGAGACGAACGTCCCGAGGAAGGCGCCGTGGACGATGAGGAGGCCGTTCAGCGACGAGCGCATCTCGACGGGGAGCACCGCGAGCTCGCGCTCGCTCCCGCCGCCGGCGACGGCGACGAGCAGGAACGGGGCGGCGACGGCGACGGCGATTGCTCCGGCGCCGGCCACCAGTACCGCAGCGACGACGGGGCGCGCCAGTTCCGCGGGGAGGCGCGTGTCGGCGTCGTCGGTCAACGGCACGTCGAGGCGCCGCCGCAGCGGCGCGGGCAGCAGCGTCCGCGGCGCCGCCGGCGCCGCCGCGAGCGCGAGCCACGCGAGCCCGAGCACGCTCGGGAAGCTCCAGGTGTCGAGCACGACCTGGAAGCCGCCGACGAGCGGGACGGCGCCGAACAGGAGCAGTCGCCGGCGACGCGTCTCGGAGGCGGGAGTGCGATACAGCGCGAACGCGAGCGCCGCGCCCAGCAGCAGGAACGGCGTCATCGTCATGTGCGCGTGGAGGTCGCCGTTGAGCCAGGCGAACAGCGGGAACTCGTTGATCGTACCGGGGATGATCCGACTCGCGGTCCAGTAGGAGAAGTCGCGAGCGACGATCCCGCTGGGATCGAACCCGAGGAGGCTCGAAACGGTCTCGCGGGCGCCCGGCGGAAGCGCCCGGAGAACCACCCAGCCGGCGGTGTGGAGGTTCGCAGCGAGCCCGACGAAGAACGCCGCCAGCAGGCCCGCGGTCCGGCGGGAGCGTCCCCGGCTCGCGGCGACCGCGCCCGCCAGATCGTAGACGGCGGCGACGAGCATCCCGAAGAAGCCGGCGAGCGCGAGGTTGTAGCCGAAGCGCGCGGGCGTCGCCGTCAGCGTCGTGAACAGCGCCGAAAGCAGGTGGCCGCCGTAGTAGTAGCGGACGGGCTCGCCGGCGAACCACATGTCCTCCGGCGGGAGCGCCCCGGCTCGCAGCAGCGACTTGAGGATGCCGTAATCGAGGAACTTCTCGCCCGCGCTGGGGTCGACGCCGGGGTCGAACGCGCGGATCAGGACGACGAACAGGAACGCGCCCGCGAACACCGCGGCCGTCTCCGCGACGACGCGCCGATCGGGCAGCCTGTCGAGTGCCTCGTCGTCGAGCCTGACGGTCCGGTCGCGAAGCGAATCGCTGTCGAGCAGCGACCCCGCGGCGAGCGCGAGCAGCACGAGCAGGCCGACGGCGAGCGCGATCGGGCCGAACGTCGTGCGGCCGACCCAGAAGGCGACGAGCCCGAGCGTCAGCGACGAAAGCGGAAGGGCGAACCCCACGCCTCTGGTCGCCGACCGGGGGAACAGCCGGGCGGCCAGCGGGACGCCGACGGCGCCGAGCGCGAGGAGGGCGACGAGCCAGCGGACGACGAGACCGTACTCCATCGCTTCCGACGGGTCGCTCGCGGGGTAAGTTCCTTTCCCTCCGTCGCGAGGCGACCGTGTGTCGACCGCCCCCCCGGGACGGCGGCGAGTGACCGTACTCGGCTCCGACCGACACAAACCCCTAAGCGCCGACGGCCCCGATCGCACGTGTGACTCGGCAGGACGCGACCGACGGAGACGACGCGGCGGGTGGAGCGACCGCGGACGGCGACGACGAGAGGGCGTTCGGCGGGAGCCGGCTCCCGATCGTCGGGGGAACCGCACTCGTCGGCGCGGTCGCGGGCAACCTTGTCGTGCAGGTGCTGGTCGCCGGCGGGACGCTTCCCCCCGGCGCCGACGCGACGATGCTCCCCGTGTTCGCGGGGGTCGCCCTCCTCGGGCTGTTCGTGCTCGTCGGGTCGTTCCTCCGGCGGTAGCCGGCCCCGCGCCGCGAGACGCGTTCGTACCGTTTTTATCCGGCGATGCTGAAGTCGTCGGTATGCAGCCGACCGTCGGCGTCGTCGTCCCCGCCTACCACCCGGACCCCGGTCGGCTCCGGACCTACCTCCGCGCGATCCGCGAGACGTTCGACCCCGATGAGCTCCGCGTCGAGCTCGACCTCCCGGAGGGCCGAACGGACGCGGTCGCCGGCTCCGCGGACGGCGAGTCCGCCGGGGCGGCGGCCCCCTTCGACCTCCCCGCCGGGGTGGACTGCCGCGTGGCCCGCCGTCGCCGCGGGAAGGGCGCGGCCGTCACCGCCGGGTTCGAGGCGCTCTCGACGGACGTGTACGCCTTCGCCGACGCCGACGGTGCCACCCCGGCGGCGTCGCTGGCGGACGTGATCGCCCCCGTGTGCGACGGCGGCGCCGACCTCGCGGCGGGGTCGCGGCGCCACCCGGACTCCGTGGTCCGTTCCCACCAGACGTTCGCCCGACGGTTCCTCGGCGACGGGTTCGCGTGGATCGCCCGCCGCCTGCTCGACGCGGAGCTGTACGACTACCAGTGCGGCGCGAAGGCGATCACGGCGACGGCGTGGGAGCGCGTCCGCGATCACCTGTACGAACCGGGGTTCGCGTGGGACATCGAACTCGTCGCCGTCGCGGGAGCCCTGGACTACCGGATCGCGGAGGTACCGATCGCGTGGGAGGACCAGCCCGGATCGACCGTCTCGCCCGTCGGCGACACGCTCGACATGGGTCGCGGACTGTTGGTGGCGCGCCACCGCGCTCGGCTCATCCGCGACGACCGGCTGCACCGGCTGATCGACCGCGAGGAGGGGGTCGCACTGATCGATCGCCCGGACGACCGCGGCGCCGTGAGCGACGGGGGAGACCCGTGAGCGGCGACGCTGACGGCTCGGACGCGACGACGGACAGTCCGGACGCGACGACGGACGGCGGGGCGGCAGCCGGGAGCGACGGGGGGCTCGGTGCGCTCGTCTCCGGCGTCCGGATCGGACAGTTCGTCTCCGTCGGCGTCGCCGGCGCGACGCTCGAGACGGTCATCGTCGCGCTGTTGACCACGCTCGCGGCGGCCGCGCCGCTGGCCGCGAAGGCGGTCGGCGCGGAGGCGTCGATCACCCTGATGTTCCTGTTGAACGACCGCTACACGTTCGGCGACGAGGGCGACGCCGGCGGGGTGGCGCTGCTTCGTCGCTGGGGGAAGTCCCACCTCGTCCGGCTCGGGGGGCTCGCCGTCGCGTTCGCGACGCTATGGCTGCTCACCTCCCACACGGACGTCTCGCTGCTCGTCGCCGGTCGCGATCTCTGGCCGACCGTCGCCAACCTGATCGGCATCGGCGTCGGGCTGACGCTCAACTACGTCGCCGAGAGCCTGTTCACCTGGCGCGTGCTGGAGTGACGCTCCGGCGGCGCCGCGGTGTCCGCGGCCACGTATCGTGGGTGAAACTCCCACACGGCGGCGGGATGTGAAACACAACCCTTACAAGTACAGGTCGAATTGTATCCGGTAGCGGGATGGGATAGCCAGGAGATTCCGCCGGGCTCATAACCCGGAGATCGGTAGTTCAAATCTACCTCCCGCTACTCTCCTCGGCTCCGGATTCAGTCGTTCTCTCCAACCACGTGACCCCGTGAGCGGTGGGCTCGTTCACCCGGTCGTTCGGATCGCGCTCACCGCTAGTTCCCGGTGAAGTCGATCCGGCTGTCGCCGCCGTCGCCCTTGTCGACGCCGCTGGGACCGAGGTGCTCGAAGGCGTACGCCTCGTCGTCGACGTACACGCCGCCGTCGGCGACGGTCATGTCGACGCGCTCCATCACCGATCCCTCGCAGGGGCCGAAGTCGCAGACGCCGGTGTCGAGTTGGAACGTCGCACCGTGCTTTTGACACCACACCTCACCGTTCGTGACGCGCGCCCCGTCGCCCTTGTCGAGGCGCACGTCCGTCCAGTGCTGGCAGTAGTTGCGGTACGCGACGACCGTCCCGTCCGCCAGGCGGGTGCAGAACGCCTCCGCCAGCTCGCCCTCGTCGTCGCGGACGGTGAACAACAGCGTCTCGCCCTCGAGCACGTCGTCGGCGTCGGCGACGCGCGCGGCCTCGTCCATACGACGGGGAAGAGGCGGCGCGTTTGTATGCCTCCCTATTCCGGTGCGGGATCGCCGCGGTCGCGGTCGGCTCCACAATCGTCGTCGTCGGCGTCTCGGCTGATGGCGCCCTCACCGTCGGAGTCCTCGCCGTCGTCGCCACCGCCGACCGCGTAACACTCCGCCTCCACGCGCTCGTCGTACAGCCGCGACAGCAGCGTTGTCACCGGGCCTCCGAGGGACGAGGTCTCTCGTGCCTCCGAACCTACCGATTCGGAGACACCCCCGATCTCGACGCCGTCGTACGTCCCGACCGGGCGGATCTCCCGTATCGAGGAGGCGATGAACGCCTCGTCGGCGCCGCGCACGTCGTCGGGCGTGTACGCGCCCTCCTCGACCGGGAACCCCTCCTCGCGGGCGATGTCGAGCACCTCCGCGCGGGTGACGCCGGGGAGCACCGGCCCGTCGAGGGAGGGGGTGCGGATCGCGTCGTCGGCGACGAAAAAGAGGTTCGCCGTCGCACACTCGGCGACGCGTCCGTCGCCGTCGAGCATGACCGCCTCGTCGGCGCCGGTGACGCGCGTCTCGACGCGGGCGAGGACGTTGTTCAGGTAGTTATGCGTCTTCGCGTCGCTCGGGATCGCCCGGTCGGACACGCGGCGGGTCTTCACCGTCTGGAGCGTCGCCGGCCCTTCCCACGTCGAGGCGCCGCCGCGGTCCTCGCGCCCGCCGCGCGGCAGCGGTTTCACGAGCACGACGACCGTGGGGTCGGTCTCGTCGGCCGCGGGCGGCGCGAAGCCGGGCGTCTCGCCGCGCGTCACCGACAGGCGGACGGACGCGTCGCCGAGGTCGTTCGCCCGAAGCGTGTCGCGAACGCGGGCTTGGAGGTCCAGCGCGGACAGGCCCATCTCGTCGGCGGGCATCCCGAGGGCGTCGAGGCTTCCGAACAGCCGGTCGACGTGGGCGTCCCACCGCCACAGCGTCCCGCCGTACGCCCGGACCGTCTCGAAGGTGGCGTCGCCGTACTGGAAGCCGCGGTCCGTCACCGACACCGCGGCCTCACCCGCAGGGACCAGTTCCCCGTCGACGTGGTAGACGAGGTCGGCGGCGCGGTCTCCGCCTTCGCGATTGTCGCTCATTCGATCGTCCCTCGCTCGCAGCCCCCGAGGAAGTTGCGGATCATCGCCTTCCCGTCCGGGGTGAGGATGCTCTCGGGGTGGAACTGCACGCCGACGTGGGGGCGCTCGGTGTGGCGCACGCCCATCACGACCTCGCGCTCGTCGTCCGTCCAGGCGGTCTCGGCGAGCACCGGGGGGACCGCGTCGTGCTCCACGCACAGCGAGTGGTATCGGCCGACCTCGACGCGCTCGGGCAGGTCGGCGAACACGCCGCGGCTGTCGTGACGCACGTCCGAGGGCTTCCCGTGGACGACCTCCGGTGCGAGCGTGACCGCGGCGCCGTTGGCGGCGCACAGCGCCTGGTGTCCCAGGCAGACGCCGAGCGTCGGGTAGGTCAGCTCCTCGAACACCGGGACGGAGACGCCGGCCTCCGCGGGCGTGCCGGGGCCGGGAGAGACGACGATCCCGTCCGGATCGAGACCGCGGATCTCGTCGACGGTCACGCAGTCGTTGCGCCGGACGAGTACCTCGTCGGCCAGCCCCCCGACGTACTGGACGAGGTTGTACGCGAACGAGTCGTAGTTGTCGACGACGAGCACGCGGGTCACTCGTCGGTCCCCCCGTTCGCTTCCTCGCGCGCTCGCTCCCCCTCCACCGCCATGTCCGCGTCGAGCGCGTCGTCCACGGACCGGACGAGCGCGCGGGCCTTCGCCAGCGTCTCCTCGTACTCGGCCTCTGGGTCGGAGTCGTGGACGATGCCCGCGCCCACCCGGAGGTGGTAGCGGTCGCCCGTGCGAACGAGCGTCCGGATGACGATGTTGGCGACGAGACGACCGTCGAAGCCGGCGGCGACCATCGACCCCGTGTACGGGCCGCGCCGGGTGCCCTCCAGCGCGTCGACGATCGCCATCGTCTTCGGCTTCGGGGCGCCGGTGATGGTGCCGCCGGGGAACACCGCCGCGAGCGTGTCCGCCAGCGAGCGGTCGTCCCGCTCGACGCCCTCGACCAGCGAGACGAGGTGCATCACCTCCGAGTAGCGGTCGACTCGGCGGTACTCCGGCACGGAGACGCTACCGTACTCGCTGACCTTTCCGAGGTCGTTGCGCTCCAAGTCGACGAGCATCGCGTGCTCGGCGCGTTCCTTCTCGTCGCCGGTGAGTTCGGCCTCCAGCGTGGCGTCCGCATCCGGGTCGCCGCCGCGGGGTCGGGTGCCGGCGATGGGCTCTGTTTCGAGCCGGGCCCCCGGGTCGCCCTCGCCGTCGCGGCCCGCTTCCCCGTTCGCGTCGCCGCCGCCCTCGTCGGCCGCCCCCGTGGGTTCGCGCCGGAGCAGCAGTTCGGGGCTCGCGCTCACGAGGTCGACGCCGGGAAACTCCACCAGTCCAGAGTACGGCGCGGGGTTGCGCGCCCGCAGCGCCGCGTAGGCGGTGACGGGATGGACCGCCGCCGGCGCCGCGAGGCGCTGGCTCACGTTCGCCTGGAAGGTGTCGCCCGCGCGGATCGACTCCTCGATGCGGCGGACGCGCTCGGCGTACGCCTCGCGGCCGCAGTCGCTCTCGAACGTCGCCGTCGCCGTGCCGGCGTCGTCGGCGCCGTCGGGCCCCACGGCGTCGCCGGCGGCGGGCGCGGGACCGACGGCGGGGTCGCCGTCGCGCACCTGGTCGATCAGATCGCCGGCGGCGGCCAGCCCGGCGTCGTAGGCGGCGTCGGCGTTCGGGTGGTCCACCACGCGCGGGCACGCTGTGATCCGCAGCGTCGTGGGCCCCTCGCCGCTCTCGGGGTCCCCTCGGGGTTCCTCCCACGACGCGAGGGTCGCGTAGACGGCCGCCTGGAGCCGCGGCAGCCCGCGGTCGTCGACCGCGCCGTCGTCGGGGAACGACTCCAGTTCGCGGGCCACGTCGTACGACAGCCAGCCGAAGGCGCCGCACGGGTACGGCACGTCACAGTCGCCGCGGACGAGCGTGCCCGTCTCCAGCAGCCCCTCCAGCGCCGACAGCGTCGGTGACGGGGCAGCGTAGTCGCCGTGGCCCGGGTGCTCGGGGTCGCAGACGACCGCCTCGGGACCGACCGTCAGCGTCTCCGCGGGGTCGACGCCGAAGTAGCCCCAGCCGGATTGGCCGCTGGTGGTCTCGTAGAACACCCCGGGGCGCTCGTCGCGGCGGGCGCGGCGGTAGGCGTCGAAGGGATCGTCGACCGCGATCCGGCGCTCGACGGGGATCCGGGCGTCAGCGGGCGCGTCGGCCGCGAGGCGTCGAAACCGCTCGCGATCGGTGACCGTTTCCATGCGTGGTCGTGTCGCGGCAGCGAAAAAGCGGGTTCGGTTCTGAGTAAACTCCCCCGCCCTACTCGCTCCCTCCCGCCTTGCGGCGGTCGGTCACTCCTTGAGGAGGGGGCTTTACCGAAACGAGATTGTGCCCCGCGACCCCATGCTTGGACGCGGCCCGGCTTCCTCTTACCGTCCTTGCCTCGGCGTGGGCGCGATTTGATACGCCTCCCACTCAGACCGAGGTCGGGATTGTCCCGCCGATTTAATTCCCGGTGTTCTCACGATCTACCCTCAAGTGAGGGGCAGGAGTTGAACCCGCTCGCGGTCGTCGTTCCCGAGTATAGGACGCGATACGCTCGCGCCACAGGGGCCAGTTCACGAGTGGTCCCTATCGTCCCCGACTTGTGCGAGGACGACAGTAGCAGAGGGTGCATCGCGGGCCGCATTAAGCGTGTACGAACGCGCTTCCTCTCCGCCCTACCGCTCGCTTCCCTCGCGTTTGAGGACGGAGGCTCCGCGCTACCGCGTGCTGAGCGGCTCGTCCGGACCGTCCGGCTCGCTACGCGTCGAAGTCGGCCGCGCGGTCGATCCATCGCCCGACGCGCTTCTCGGAGACGCTCGTCTGCTCTGCGACCGCCTCGGCGTCGGCGGTCACGAGATCCGCGACCGTCTCGATCCCGATCTCCGCGAGGCGCTCGGCGTACGCGGGACCGATCCCCTTGATCTGGTCGACCGGGACATCGGCGCCGCCGGCGTCCTCGGACTCACCGTCGGCTGCACCATCGTCGTCGACGCTGTCTTCGTCTCCCTCCGGCTCGTCGGCGTCCGGCTCCACCTCGTCGGCATCTGGCTCCACCTCGTCGATGTCGGTCGTAACATCCTCTGACTCGGGGCCGGCGGCCTCAGCGGGTTCGGCTTTCGCGGCCGCCTTGTCGGTCGCTTCGGCTTCGTCGACCAGCGACTCCGTGGAGGCGGTGGCGTCCGTTTCGGCGGCGGCGGGCTCCGATTCGCCGTCGGCAGCCTCACTCGCCTCCACGGTTTCGTCGGTTTCGTCGGTTTCGCCCGCGGCTTCGTCGGCTACCGTCTCCGTGCCCGGGCTCGCGGCGGCTTCCGCGGGTTCGGCGGCGCCATCGTCGCCGGCGTCGACGGTCGATCCGGTGGAGGCGGCGGCGTCCGTTTCCGCGGCCGCCGCGTCACCGTCGTCGCTGACTTCGTCGGTCCCCTTGACGGCGTCTTCTGTTCCCGTCTCGGGGTCCGGGTCGTCGCGCTCGCGCTCGACCGTCACTGATGTCTCTGCGGTGGGCTCGTCCGACTGATCGCGTCCGATGCCCAGCAGGCGCTTGATCTGCTGAAGAAGTCCCATTTGACGAACCCACGCCGCCGCTTTTTAAAAATCCAGCGCCGATCGGCGAGAAAACACCGGGCAGGAGCGGCGACGCTTCGGTGGCTCATCGCCGGTCGCGGGGAGTACACCGCGGACGCGGGGCTACGCCAACTCCGCGCGGAGCGCGTCGTTCATCGCGTCGACCGGGGCGTCCTCGCCGGTCCAGCGTTCGAACGCCTCGACGCCCTGATACAGCAGCATCCACGCGCCGTCGATCGTCGTCGCGCCCGCGGCGCCGGCATCCCGCAGGAGCCGCGTCTCCAGCGGGGCGTACACCGCATCCAGTACCGCCAGCCCCTCGTGCAGGTACTCGGCGGGAACGGGCGTCTCGTCCGACTCCATCCCGACGGTCGTCGCGTTCACCAGGATATCGGCGGCCGGCACGTGCTCGGCGAGCGAGCCCAGCCCGCCCGCGGAGACGGCCGTCGGCGTGTCCAGGTCGTCGGAGACCGACGCGCGGACCGCCGAGGCGAGCGCCTTCGCGCGCTCGGCGGTGCGGTTGGCAATGTGCAGCGACACCGACGCCTCCGCGAGCGCGAACGCCGCGGCCCGCCCGGCGCCGCCCGCGCCGACGACGACGGCGGCGGCGCCCTCGCGCTCGACCCCGTGGTGGTCGAACGACCGGCGGACGCCAGCCACGTCGGTGTTGTACCCGCGCGGCACGTCGCCGGCGAAGTCGATCGTGTTCACGGCGCCCACCTCCGCGGCCAACTCGTCCGGCTCCACCGCCTCCAGCACGTCCCGCTTGAACGGGACCGTGACGTTCAGGCCGGCGACCCCGAGAGTCGCCGCGGCGTCGACGGCGGCCGCGCCGTCTTCGGCGTCCGGTTCGAAGGTGACGTAGCGGGCGTCCAATCCGAGCGCGTCGTACGCCGCCTCGTGCATCGGCGGCGACAGCGAGTGCCCGACCGGGTTCCCGACGAGTCCGTACACGTCCATGGATCCGCGTGCGGTGTCCGACGGCTTAAACATCGGCGTGCGGCGCCGACGCGCGGCAGTGACTGGATCGGCCGCACTCAGAAATCAACGTTGATACCCGGGTCGCGTGATTCAACACATGCGATCGAATCTGCCCGAACAATGCTGTTTCAACTGCTTGATGTACTCATCTCCGAGCACGGGCTCTTCTTGATCCTCGGCGTGATGCTGTTGTACCTCGGCGCCGAATCGCTGGTGAAGGGGGCCGCGGGCCTCGCGCTCGGCGTCGGGCTCCACGCGGCACTCGTCGGCGTCACTGTCGTCGCGTTCGCGACGACTGCTCCCGAGCTGTTCGTCGGCGTGGTCGCGGGGATCGAGGGAGAAGCCAGCATGGGTCTCGGTACGATCCTCGGGTCGAACATCGCAAACATCGGGCTCGTGTTGGGCGTCTCCGCGCTGATCCGTCCGTTGTCGGTGTCGCGCGACATGACCCACCGACACCTGCCGTTCATGGCGCTCGCTGCGGCGCTGTTGATCGGGTTCGGGCTCGACGGCGTGATCCGTCGGCCCGAGGGCGCCGTGTTCCTCGTCGTGCTCGCGGCGTTCACCTACGTGCTGTACCGAGGGACGGCAGACGAGGCTGCTGCAGTCGGCGAGGACGGAACCGTCGCCGACGGCGGCGCGGTCGTCGAGGACGTACCGGAGGTCGCTCCCGACGCCGGCCTCGGCGCGACGCTTCGACAGATCGCGTACGTCGCCGTCGGCCTTGCGCTGCTCCTGTTCGGCTCTCGATGGCTGATCACTCACTCCAAGTCGATGCTGTTTCAGATCGGGTTCTCCCGGCGGCTGGTCGGGCTGACGGTGATCGCTTTCGGCACGTCGCTCCCGGAGTTTGCGGCCTCGGTCGTCGCCGCGGTCCGTGGGCAGGCCGACTTCTCGGTCGGGAACGTCGTCGGGTCGAACATCTACAACGTGCTCGCGGTGCTGGGCGTGCTCGCGATACTCGTTCCCGTGTTCGTCTCCCCCGGGGTCGTCTCCTTCGACCTGCCCGCGCTCGCGGTGTTCACCGGCGCGGCGGCCGTCGTGATGATCCGGGGCGGCGACGAGATCGGACGACTCGACGGGCTCACGCTCGTCGGGGGGTACCTCGTGTTCTTCTATCTCCTGTTGCCGTAGCGGGGCGGGTCGATCCGAACCCGGCTCTCGGTTCCGGTCGGCTCCTATCTACTGATCCGTATGTGATCACGGCTCGATGGAGCCGTTCGCGGCGACTCCAAAGCACAAGAGTAAGGGTCACTACCGCGCTCGGTCCCGGTAATGAGTTCACGGCTTCGCAGTCCGCTCGTCGCGCTGTTCGGCGGGGTGGGGTTGACGCTCCCGTGGATCGTGTCGTGGGTGACGGGGTTCAGAGCCGGATTCTCCACGCTCGAGACCGTCGCCGTCAGCGGCGTCGCGGTGCTGGGTGCGTCGTTCCTGCTCGCGTGGGGCGCCGAAACGGCGGAGAAAGACGTCCCGCGCGCGTTCGCCATCGCCGTACTGGCGGTGCTTGCGGTGGCGCCTGAGTACGCCGTCGACGCGCTGTACGCCTGGCAGGCGGGCCAGGGCGACGCGCAGGCGGCCAACCTCGCGGTCGCGAACATGACCGGCGCGAACCGCATCCTCATCGGCATCGGCTGGTCGGGCATCGCGCTGTTCTCCATCTACCAGGCGTACACCGGCGGGCAGGACCCAAGCGTCGTCACGAACGACAGCCTCCTCGGCGACTACGTCTCGCTCGACCGCGACATCGCCCTCGAGGTGGCGTTCCTGTTCGTCGCGACCGTCTACGCGTTCTTCGTCCCGCTGGGGGGCGGCATCGGCGGCATCGACACGCTCGTGCTCGTCGGGCTGTACGCCGCGTACATTCTCGTGATCGTCCGCGGCGACGTCGAGGAGATCGAAGAGCAGGTCGGCGTGCCCGCGTACCTCCAGTCGAAGCCGTTTCCGGTCCGCGCGACCTCGGTGCTCGCGCTGTTCGCCTACTCCGGGCTCCTCATATTCACGGCGGTCGAGCCGTTCGCCCACGGGCTGGAGCAGCTCGGCGTCCAATACGGCATCCCCAAGTTCTTCATGATCCAGTGGATCGCGCCGCTGGCCTCCGAGAGCCCGGAGCTCATCGTCACCGCCTACCTCGTGAACAAGGCGCGCGCGACGGCGGCGTTCAACGCGCTCATCTCCTCGAAGCTGAACCAGTGGACGCTGCTCATCGGGACGCTCGCGGTCGTGTACAGCATCTCGCTGGGGGAGTACGGCGTGCTCATGTTCGACACGAAGCAGGCCGCCGAGATCTGGATCACCGCCGCACAGAGCTTCTTCGCGCTGGCGGTGCTGATCAACTTCAAAATCTCCGTCCGCGAGGCGCTGCTGTTGCTCGTGTTGTTCCTCTCGCAGGTGATCGCGGAGTTCTACTTCATCCGGACGATGTCGGAGGCGGCTGCGGAGGCGAACTCCATCCTCCTGTTGCACGCGTTCACCGTGCTGTACGTCGTGTTGACGATCGCGCTGCTTGCGGTCCGCCGGGACGCGATCCGCGAGGTCGCCTCGCTGACGCAGTCGACCGTCAGTGACGCGGTCGGCGGCGACGAACAGCCCGCGGACTGACGCGGGTCCCCCGAGGCGGCGTCTCGGTCGCGTCGGATCCCCGATCTGCCGATTCCGAAACCGACGCGTATTCACCCGTCACCGCATTACCGACCGCCAGTGATCGGTATCGTCGTCTCCCGGGCGGATCGCGCCTCGACCCACATCGGCGAACGCCTGCTCGAACGCGCGGAGTGGACCGAGCGAACGGACGACGCCCGCGCCGACGCGGACGGCGGCGGGACGTACCACACGCTCGACGCCTCCGACGCTCCTGCCGTCCCCATCGTCGACGACGCGGGGGAGCCCGCCGGCGACGCGCCCACACGGTTCGAGCTGCGCAGCTTCGCCGACCTGCACATCCACCTCGACGACCCGACCCCGGCGTTTTCGGAGGACCCAGCCTACCTCGTGTTCGTCTCGCGCCACTCGGGCGACACCGGGCCGCTCTTGACGTGTCACTTCACGGGGAACTTCGGCGACGCGGAGTACGGCGGCGAGCCGGGGTCGTTCGCGCCCGCGTGTCCCGGCGTCCAGCGGGCGCTCGTCGCCGGCTTCGACGACCACGCGCCCGACGGGTACGGCGTCGCCATCGAGGGGACGCACCACGGCCCGACCGACCTCGCGACGCCCGCGGTGTTCGCCGAACTCGGCAGCGACGACGAGCAGTGGGACGACCCCGACGGCGCCGACGCGGTCGCCCGCGCGGTGCTGGCGCTCCCCGCCCGCGGCGCGACCGTCGCGGTCGGCGATCCCGACCGCCCGCGTCACGTCGTCGGCTTCGGCGGCGGCCACTACGCCCCCCGGTTCGAGCGGGTGATCCGCGAGACCGCCTGGGGCGTCGGCCACATCGCGGCCGACTGGCAGGTGGCGGAGCTCGGACACCCCGAGGAGCGCCCCGACGTGCTCGACGCCGCGATCCGCGCCAGCGACGCCGACTTCGCGCTCATCGAGGGGGAGTACTCCGTGCTCCGCGAGGCGCTCGCCGACCGCGACGTGCGGGTCGTCGGGGAGTCGTGGGTCCGCGCGGTCGACGACCGGCCGCTCGACCTCGTCGACGCGCTGGAGGCCGACCTCCGCCCGGTCGACGACGGCCTCCGCTTCGGCGAACGGACCGACTACGTCGGCGCGGCCGGCAGCGATCCTGGGGGAGATACTCACGACGCCTACCGCGTCGTCGACCTCCCGGGCGACCTGCTCGCGGAGGCACAGGGGATCGACCCCGACGCCGCCCGCGCGGCCGTCGAGCGCCACGCCGTCGCCTTCGAGACCGAGCAGGCGGGCACGCGCGCCGCCGGGCGAGCCGCGCTCCCGGCGAGTCCGCGCGAGTCGACGCGGACGCCCGACGGCGACGCGGAAGCCGACTCCGGCCCGTACGACGCGCTCGTCGACGACCTCGCGGCGGTGCTCGCGGGGAAGTACGACGAGGTCGTCCGTGAGGGCGACGCGGTCCGCGCCCGGGTCGAGTCGTTCGACCCGCAGCGGGCGGCGACGCTGGGCATCCCCGAGGGGCCGAAGTTTGGCGCGCTCTCGGCGGGCGAACCGGTCGAGGTCGACGGCGAGACGATCCGGCCGGAGACGGTCTCCCGCGAGCGTGAGAAGGTGTTCGCTGTCTGACGGAGGCAAGACGCGAGGGGAAGGATAATAACTCTCCGTCGGCAACGGCCCCTCATACCTATGGACTCCATCGTTGAGGACGCGATCAACGAGGCTGAGGAGGAGGCCGGGGAGCCGGGGGACAACGGGACCTCCGCCGATCCGGCGGCCGCCGAGGTCGAGGGCGACGCCGCGGCGAGATCGCCCGACTCTGGCGGCGACTCCTCGCGAACGGGGAAGATGACCGACGAGGAGCTTCAGGACGTTCTGAAGGACCTCCAGACGAACATCACCGTCGTCGGGTGCGGCGGCGCCGGCGGCAACACGGTGAACCGGATGCACGAGGAGGGTATCCACGGCGCGACGCTCGTGGCGGCCAACACCGACGTGCAGCACCTCGTCAACATCGAGGCGGACACGAAAATCCTGATGGGGCAGGAGAAGACCCAGGGCCGCGGCGCCGGGTCGCTCCCGCAGGTCGGCGAGGAGGCGGCCATCGAGTCGCAGTCGGAGATCCGCGAGTCGCTCGACGGCTCCGACATGGTGTTCGTCACCGCCGGACTCGGCGGCGGCACCGGCACCGGCTCGGCGCCCGTCGTCGCGAAGGCGGCCCGCGAGATCGGCGCGCTCACCATCGCCATCGTCACGACGCCGTTCACCGCCGAGGGCGAGGTGCGACGCACCAACGCGGAGGCGGGCCTCGAACGCCTCCGCGACGTGGCCGACACCGTGATCGTCGTCCCCAACGACCGCCTGCTCGACGCCGTCGGGAAGCTCCCCGTCCGCCAGGCGTTCAAGATCTCAGACGAGGTGCTGATGCGCTCGGTGAAGGGCATCACCGAACTCATCACCAAGCCCGGCCTCGTGAACCTCGACTTCGCCGACGTTCGCACCGTCATGGAGAAGGGCGGCGTCGCGATGATCGGTCTCGGCGAGTCCGACTCCGACACGAAGGCGCAGGAGTCCGTCCAGTCGGCGCTCCGCTCGCCGCTGCTTGACGTCGATATCTCCGGGGCCAACTCCGCGCTCGTCAACGTTACCGGCGGCTCCGACATGTCCATCGAGGAGGCCGAGGGCGTCGTCGAAGAGATCTACGACCGGATCGACCCCGACGCGCGGATCATCTGGGGGACATCGATCGACGAGGAACTCGACGGCTCGATGCGCACGATGATAGTCGTCACCGGCGTCGACTCCCCGCAGATCTACGGCCGGAACGAGGCCGCCCAGGCGACCGCCGGCGACCGCCTCGAAGACATCGACTACGTCGAGTAACGCACCCGCTCGTCCCGACGACGGAGTCCCACGGCGTCGACTCCCCGCCTGCGGTTCCCTCCGCGCTCCGGTCTTCGGTTTCCCACGCCCGATGTTCGCCAGCCGACGCGCCGTCCCGCGTGCGTCGCCGTGACGGACGCTTCGCCGGCAGAGCAACAGATATAGAAGGTGCGGCGAAGTACGCCCGGTAACCATGGATGTCAAGTATGACCTGACAAGCTACGTCAGGGTGCTCAAACTGGCGAGCACGCCCTCCTGGGAGGAGTTCTCCCAGATATCCAAGATCGCCGGTGCAGGCATCTTCCTCGTCGGGTTCCTCGGATTCGTCATCTTCGCGGTCATGTCGGTCGTCACCGGGGGGATCTGACGGTGCCCATCTACTCCGTCAAGACCACCGCCAGCCAGGAGCGCACCGTCGCGGACATGATCGCGAGCAAGGAGATGGCCGAGATCCACGCCGTGCTCGCGCCCGATCAGCTCACCAGCTACGTGATGGTCGAGGCGGACAGCGACGCGATCATCCGCCGCGTGCTGGAGGAGGTGCCCCACGCCCGCGGGCTCGTCGAGGGCCCCGGCGGCGAGGCCGGCCAGTCGTCGATGTCCGAGGTCGAGCACTTCCTCTCGCCGACGCCGGACGTGGAGGGGATCGCCGAGGGCGACATCGTCGAGCTGATCGCCGGCCCGTTCAAAGGCGAGAAGGCACAGGTGCAGCGCATCGACGAGGGGAAAGACCAGGTGACCGTCGAGCTGTACGAGGCGACCGTCCCCATTCCGGTGACGGTGCGCGGCGACCAGATCCGCGTGCTCGACAGCGACGAGCGCTGACCCGCTCGCAGCACCGTCCGATCTCTTATTTTTCGGCCGAAGGGTCACTCCACCGTCTGCGACACGGGAACCGGCGACGTGGCGCTCAGACAGCGCCGTCGACGCGCTCGACGATCCGGTCCAGATCCGCGATGTCCTCGATGTCGGCTTTGATCCGCTCGCGCTCGCGGACATCGTCGGAGTCGGCGTCGTACGCGCGGACGAACTCGGCGCGGGTGTGCTCGTCGAGGGCGTGACGGATCGCGAAGTACCCGTCGGGGACGACGGCGCCACACACCTGACACTCGTGTCGCTCGTGTGCGGTCGTCTGGTGGACGATGGCGTCCTCGACCGCGTCGAACGCCGCGTCGCACCCATCGAGGCCACAGGCCCACCGGGACATACCCGCACGCAGAGGATAGACTCGCTTAAGCGTTCCCGTGGGGCCGCGGTGATTCGCCCGCTGTCTGCCTTTTCGGCTCCACTCCGAAGCGGAATCCATAACGTCGACGCGGTCGACCTCCGGGTGTGAGCGGAGGACCGACGCGGGTCGACCCCCACGTCAAAGTGCTCGACGAGCGCGTTGTTGAGCGGGCGCGAGAGTCGGGTATCGACACGCTCGTGTACGCCCCCCACTTCACGCGGCTCCCGGAGATCCGCGAGCGCGCCGAGCGGTTCTCGACCGACGAGGTCACCGTGGTGCCGGCCCGGGAAGTGTTCACCGGCGACTGGGGGAACCGCCGCCACCTCCTCGCGGTCGGACTGGACGACCCGGTCCCGGACTTCATCACCTTCGAGGCGGCGCTGGCGGAGTTCGAGCGTCAGGACGCGGCCGTAATCGTCCCGCACCCGGCGTTCATGAACGTGAGTCTCACCCGCGCCGAGGTGGGCGCCTACCGCGACCGCGTCGACGCCGTGGAGACGTACAACGCCAAGCTGTTCGACCACCAGAACGACCGCGGTCGCCGTATCGCCGAGGCGTTCGACATCCCCGGCTTCGGCTCGTCGTACGCGCACCTCCGCGGAACCGTTGGCGCAGCGTGGACCGAGTTCGAAGACGATGTTCGGGGGGAAGAGGCACTTGTGGTGGCGCTACAGGGGGGCGCTGCCCGCTCGGTCGTAAAACGAACCGACCCCGCGACACGCCTGCGCCGACTGGTGGAGTTTACCCACCTCGGGTACGAGAACTCGTGGGGGAAACTCGATCGCCTGCTCCTCTCGGGGATGGAGGCGACCCACCCTCGACACATCGCCTACGACGGGCGATTCGACGACGTGACCGTCTACTGATCGGCGGCCGCGGCGCCGCGTTTCACACCGAGGCGCGTCTACACCGGCAAGCCGGCGAGGACGGCCGCGACCGCCTCGCGCGGCGTCCCCGTGTTCAAGTCGACGAGGAAGTACTGGACGGCCGCCAGCGCGGCGAGCTCGCCGAGCGTGATGACGACGGTGAGCGCGTCCGCCCGGCTGCTGGAGGTCGTGACGCCGACCGGGAGTCCGTACTCGGTCTTCGTCACCGGATAAAACAACGCGATGCCGCGCTTGCTGCCGACCACGTCGAGGAGGTAGTGCGTCGCGACGCCGATCCAGACGAACTGGAGGTTCCCGAAGTAGATCGGGTACGCCACGATAACGCCGAGGACGGGGAGGTTGTGGAGCGTCTTGCGGTGCTTGCCGAAGGCGGTGTCCACGTCGGGGAACAGGGCACCGAGCACGAGCGGGACGAACAGTTCGGCGATGGTGACAAACGTCTCCATGTCGCCTGACGGACGGAGGATGTACGCCAGTCCGATCGCGAGCAGCACCGCGTTCAGCACGTGGCCCTTCTTGTTCACGACTCCACGTGCCGCCGCGACGACCAAATCGTTTCGGCTCCTCGATCGGACCTGACCGGCGTCACGCGGTAGGGTCGCCATACCGGCAGGGACTCGCGCCGCCCGCTACCGGCGCTCGTCGACCGCGGCAAAGAGATCGGAAAGTGCTCGCCGCGCGATCTGCGATTTGATCTCGGTCCGCGTCCCGTCCAACTCGTAGCGCTCGACGGTCGCGCCGCTCTCGCCAGCCCCCCACTCGCCGGCGAACGCGACGCCGATGAAGACCGTTCCGACCGGCTTCTGGTCGCTCCCCCCGTCCGGACCGGCGATGCCGGTTGTGGAGACGCCCCAGTCGACACCGGCGGTGTCGCGGACGCCCCGGGCCATCGCGCGGGCGACGGATTCGGAGACGGCCCCCTCCTCGTCGAGGAACTCTCGCGGCACCGCGAGCTCCTCCAGCTTCGCGTCGTAGCTGTAGGTGACGACCGAGCGGTCGAAGTAGTCGCTGGAGCCGGGCACGTCGGTCACAAGCGACCCGATCAGGCCGCCGGTGCACGACTCGGCGGTCGCGATCGTCTGGTCGGCGTCACGGAGTGCGTCGCCGACGCGCTCCTCGACGGGCGGGTCGGATTCGGACTCGCACATAGGCTCTGATCGCCCGGCGACGGCTTAAGACCGCGGGAGTGAAGGAGCGACGGCTCGCAGTACCGCTGAGAAGCCGTGCACTACGAGCGTCCGCAGTTCTTCCACGTGATGCAGTATGCCGCGTCCGCCGACCGGGACGTGGTGGACATGGTGTCGGGCAACCCCGACTGGGAGCCGCCCACCGCGCTTCGCGACGGGCTGCGCGAGTACGCCGACGCCGACCCGGACGAGTTCCAGTACCCGCCCAGCGAGGGGCTCCGTGACCTCCGCGAGGAGATCGCCGCCCGTCGGAACGTCGACGCCGATCGGATCGTCGTCACCAACGGGACGGGTGAAGCGAACTACCTCGCGATGGCCGCGGCGATGGACCGCGACGCCGGCTCCGAGGTCCTCTTGACCGACCCCGTCTACCCGTACTACCCGGGGAAAGCCGAACTCCTCGGCGGCGACGCGACGCTCGTTCCGACCGAGCGCGACGGCTCTATCCACCCCGAGCGCTTCCGGGAGGCTGCGAGCGAAGAGACCGGGCTCATCCTCGTGAACACGCCGAACAATCCGACCGGTGCGGTGTACGACCGCGAGACGGTCGCGGAGCTCGAACGCGTCGCCGCGGAGGTCGACGCGACGCTCGTCGTCGATGAGGTGTACGACCACTTCGATTTCACCGGGGAGTTCGAATCGGCGCTGACGCTTGACAGCGACCGCGTGATCGTGACGACCGGCTACTCCAAGTCCATGGCGATCACCGGCTTTCGCGTCGGCTACGCGGTGCTCCCCGAGCGGCTCGTCGACGCCGCGAAGACCCGGCACATGCTCGTCAACGTCGCCACCTCGCGCCCGCCGCAGGCCGCCGTGTTGCGGGCGCTCCGGGAGACGGACGCCGACTACTACGCCGACGTGCGCGCGATGCTGCGCGAGCGCGTGACGATGTTCACCGACGCCCTCGACGCCGCGGGCGCCGAGTACACGACGCCGGAGGGTGCGTTCTACGTCCTCGCGCGCTTCGAGGACTTCCCCGGAACCATGGAAAACGCCAAGCGACTGATTGACGAGGCCGGCGTCGCCGGGATGCCGGGCGAGACCTTCGGCTCGGCGCGCGGCGAGTGGCTCCGGTTCGCGCTCGTGACCCCGCGCGTCGAGGAGGCGGCCGCACGGCTGGCCGACTACTTCGCGTAGCCGACGACGGGACCGGTCTGATCGCTCGCTCTCGTTGCTCGGCCCCGGGCGCTCCGACGGCACGCGAGGGGCGACGCGGACTGCGGGTCGGCGGCGCCGACCCCGTGCGTCCGGGACGGGGTGGTACCGGTATCGTATTTTAACCGTCGGACGGTCCGACTGCCGCGCGCTCGGTCGCCCCGCGACCAACGGATAGACAAGTTCTCGCCCCCTCGCTCCCGGCAATGAGCGACATCGACGTGGAGCCGGTCGATGAGATCGACGACCCCGACGAGCACGCGGACGCCGGCGGGGCCGACAGTGGCAGCGGCGACGGCGCCGCACCGTCGTCGCGAATGGGCGCCGAGATCGACGTGCGCGGTGCCGCCGGTCTCGACGCCCCCGACGCGCCCGAGTACGTCCTCTACGGCGGGAAAGGCGGCGTCGGCAAAACGACGTGCGCGGCCGCGACGGCCCTGGCGAGCGCGCACGACGGCGTCGCGACGCTGGTCGTGTCGACCGACCCGGCGCACTCGCTGTCCGACACGCTCGACACCGACATTCCCGCGCACCCCTCGCGCATCCGCGAGGACGTTCCGCTGTACGCCGCGGAGATCGACCCCGACGCGGCGATGGAGGAGGGGATGTTCGGCGCGGGGATGACGACCGGCGGGGGCGGCGCCGACGGAGCGGCCGGCGGCGACGAGTCAGCGGGCGGCCCGGCCGGTTCGACCGGCGGCGAGAGCCCCCTCGGCGGCCTCGGCGGGATGGGCGAGGCGATGACCGACTCGCCGATGGGGGAGATGTTCGGCGGGACGATGCCCGGCGCCGACGAGGCCGCGGCGATGCGCCAACTGCTGGAGCACCTCGACGACCCGCGCTTCGACCGCGTCGTCGTCGACACCGCGCCGACCGGACACACCCTCCGCCTGCTCCAACTGCCCGAGACGCTCGATTCGATGGTCGGCCGGATCATGAAGATCAAGCAGCAGTTCTCCGGGATGATGGACGGAATGAAGGGGATGTTCGGGATGGGCGACAACACCGCCGCCGAGCCAGACCTCGACGAGCTGAAAGAGCGCATCACCCGACTGCGCGAGACGCTGCAGGACCCCTCGAAGACGGACTTCCGGGTCGTGATGGTGCCGGAGGAGATGAGCGTCGTCGAGTCCGAGCGCCTCGTCTCTCGGCTCGACGAGTTCTCCATCCCGGTGAACACGCTGGTCGTGAACCGCGTGACGGAGGACCCCCGCGAGGTCGCGGCGTTCGGCGACGACGTCGACCCCTCGTGGATCGTCACGCCGAACCTGGAGGACTGTGAGTTCTGCCAGCGCCGGTGGGAGGTCCAACAGAACAGCCTCTCGAAGGCGACCGACCTCTACCGGGGCCGCGACGTGAAACGCGTCCCCCTGCTCGCCGACGAGGTGCGCGGCGAGGACGCCCTCCGCGTCGTCGCTGCCTGCCTCGCCTGAGCGGGACGGTTACGTCGGGTCATCGTCGCCGGCGAGTTCCCGAGCGATCTCCAGCGCCGCGGCGACGTGCTCGTCGGCCGCCTCGTCCTCGGTGTCGCCGGCCTCGCGGAGCAGGCGGACGACGTGGCCCGCGCGCTCGCGAACGGTCTCCGGCTCGGCGGGTCGATCCGCGAGGTCGCGTGCGACGGCCTCCGCCTCTCCGAGGCGTGCGCTCGCGGCGCGGGCGATCGGCCGCTCGGCGGTCGCAGCGAGGTGCTCGTAGAGCGCGTTGAGCCGGTCGTCGATCCCCCCGTCGTCGTCGTCCGTCACGGGCTCACGACAGCTTCGAGGCGAACGACCACAGCGAGTCCGCGATCCGCGTCGGGACGAGCCGGCCGACCTCCGCGACCGTCGCGAGCGGGCCGACCGGGTAGCGAGCGGGCGGCTTCGTCGAGCTCGCGGCGTCGACGATATCCTCGGCGACGCGCTCCGGTTCGACGGCCGCGAACCCGCCGCCGCCGATGGCGTCGTAGTCCTCGAACAGCTCGTAGAACGACTCGTAGGCGCCCGACCGCTCGATTCCTTCGATCTCCGACTCGACGCGGTCCTCGAAGGAGGTCTCGACGGGACCGGGCTCGATCAGCGAGACGGTGATGCCGTACTCGCGGACCTCGTTGCGGAGGGCGTCGCTCATCGCCTCCAGCGCGTACTTCGAGCCGCAGTAGACGCCGCCGCCCGGGAAGGAGACTCGCCCGGCCGCCGAGGAGACGTTCACGATGGCGCCGTCCTCGCGGCGCCGCATCGCGGGCAGCACCTCGCGGATCAGCCGGTGAGGGCCGTACACGTTCACCTCGAACTGGTCGCGGACGGCGTCGGTCGGCACGTCCTCGACGGGACCCATCTGACCGTAGCCGGCGTTGTTGACGAGCGCGTCGATGCGCCCTTCCTCGTCGAGCATCCGGTCGACGACGCGCTCGATGTCCTCGGCGTCGGTCACGTCGAGCGTCGCGATCCGGCAGTCGTCGTGGTCGCCGAGCGTCTGGATGTCGGCCGGGTTGCGCGCCGTCGCGTACACCGTCCACTCCTCCTCGAGGAAGGCCTTCGCGCTCGCCCGTCCGATGCCGGACGAGCACCCCGTGATGAGCACGGTCCTGGTCATGTCACCGGTCTCGGGGGCCCCGAAGTTAACTCCCGCCGTCTCGTCGGCGCGGGACTCCGTCGCCCTCACCCGTCTCCGCGTCCTCAGCCGTCTCGGTCGTCGGCGACCTCGGCTTTCGCCTCGTCGGCGTACGCGTCCGCGAGCCTGGTCGGCTCGGGCAGCTTGTAGCCGTCGCACAGCGCCGCGACGAGGTCGACCGTCGTCTCGCTGCTCACCCGGTGACCGGGGCTCACGTACAGCGGATTGATCACCGGCGAGGAGTCGTACTGCCGTGACTGGTAGGCGTACCCGATCGCCGTCCCCGCCGGCGCGTCGACCGAGCCGTCAGCGACGATCGGCGTCCGCCAGCCGGCGGGCCTGCCGTCGACGCTCGCCTCGGGCGTTCCACACAGCAGCGACTTCGCGACGCCGACGGCGGGCGCGTCGAACAGCACGCCGACGTGGACGGCGATTCCGGCCTGCTGGTAGTGGATCCGGCCACTCCCGTCGAGGACGTACAGGTCCGGCTCTGACTCCAGCGTCGCCAGCGCGTCGACGATCGGACCGCCCTCCCGGAAGGCGAGCAGGCCGGGGATGTACGGGATCGACAGGTCCGTCAGCGCGTACGTGCGTTCGATCACCTCGTCGCCGCGGCGCACGACGACCGCCGACACCACGCGGTCATCGAGGAACGCCTGATCGACGCCGGCGACGAGTGGCGGGTCGCCAGACGGGTCCGGGTCGCGCGGATCCGGATCGATGCCGACGCTCCCGGGATCGAACGGGAGATCGTCCGCGAACCGGGCCGCGTCTGCGATGTCGCGCTGGAGCGCCTCCATCGCGTCGCGGTCGAGCGCGGGGTCCGGGAGATACGCGGGACGGACGGGATCGACCATCGTCAGTCAGAACGGTCCGCGACCGCCGCCGCCGAGTCCGCCCCCGCCGCTGCCGATCTGGTTGGGCACGTTCCGACGGCCGTCGGCGACGGTCGCGTACAGGACGCCGAGGACGAGTCCCGAGAGGTGGGCGGCGTGGGCGATACCGCCGAGTGAGCCCGCCGAGAACACGCCGAACACCGACAGCGCGGCGTAGAGGAGCGTGATCGTTCGGATCTTCAGCGGGATCGGCGGGATGAGCAGCATCACCTTGAGGTTCGGGTTCACGACCGAGAGGAAGCCCATCACCGCCATGATCGCACCCGAGGCCCCGTAGACGCCGCTCGTGAGCGGGCTGCCGAGCAGCAGGCCAGTCCCGATCTGTGCGAGCCCCGCGACCGCGCCGGTCACGAGGAACATCCCGGCGAACCGCTTCGAGCCGAGGTAGCGCTCGACCAGCGGCCCGAAGAAGTACAGCGCGATCGAGTTACCGGCGATGTGGAAGAAGGCGTTCGGGGAGTGCGCGAACACCGAGGTGACCACCGTCCAGACGTTGCCCCGGATGAGGTTCGCGCCGCTGAGGACGAACAACTCGGTGAAGGTCCCGCCACCGAGCGTGAAGATGACGGCGAACTCGGCGGCGAAGGTGATCCACATCAACGCGAGGAACACGTACGTCATGTTTCCCCGGAACGCGCCCGCGATCCCGCCGGTCCCCGCCTCGCGGTCGATCCGCGACTTCACACGGGCACCGACGCCCCCGTCGGACCCGCTCTCCTCGACGCCGTCATCGAAGCTAGAATCGAACACTCCGCCCGGATCGTTCCACTCGCCCAGCCCCGGACAGTCGTGGTTCTCTGGGAGGCGGTGTTCCGCACAGAAGGTCTGTCCGCAGCGTCTGCACTGGTACGGGAGATTCTCGTACTCGCCGCACTCCGCGCACTTCGCCATTACCCGCCTTAGCCGCGGGCGGGGTATATGTCTGCCCCCTCCGGGATCCGAACGCGCACCCGCGCGGTGACTCGCTTGTCGAACGCCGGCACGTCGGGAGGGTCGAGGTGGTCACGCGTCGTCGCCAGCGCGGTCGTCGCCGGGGTCGTCGCCGGGGCCGACGCCGGCCTCGTTGGCCTCGTCGGCGTCGACCGCGTCTCGGTCGGCGGTCGGATCGTCGCCGCGGGCGGCGTTCGTCGGGACGACGGTCACGTGGTCGATGCCGACGGCGGGCTGTTTCGCGGCCATGTTCGGGTACATCTTGCCGGTCGCACCACAAAAGATTACTCATGAGCATAATGTATGCACGGGAGCGGAGCCATGCTCACGGCTAATCCCAACGGATCGAGAACACCGAAAACGGCAGGATTCGGAGCGTTACGCGAACTTCTCGTCGTAGAGGTCTTGGGCGTGCTCGATGGCGTCCATCGCGGCCTGCTTGTCCTCCCAGCCCAGCGTCTCGACTTCCTTGCCCTCCTCGAGGTTCTTGTAGGTCTGGAAGAATTCGTCGATCTCGTCGATCTGCTGTTGCGGGATGTCTTCCAGGTCTTCGATGTGGTCGTACCGGGGATCCTCGCTCGGGACGGCGATGACCTTGTCGTCCTGCTCGCCGTCGTCGTCCATCTTCATCAGGGCGACGGGACGAGCTTCGATAACACAGCCCGGGAACGTCTGGTCTTCGACGAGCACGAGCACGTCGAAGGGGTCCTCGTCGTCGTAGTACGACCGCGGGATGAAGCCGTAGTCCGAGGGGTAGTGGACGTTCGAGTGCAGGACGCGGTCGAGCATCACGCCGGGAATGTCTTTGTCGTACTCGTACTTGTTACGCTCGCCCTTCAGACACTCCACGACGGCGTAGATCTCCTCGGGGGCGTTCGGGCCCGTCTCGAGGTCTTCCCAGAGGTTCGTCATGCGCCTGAGGGTTCCGCCAACGCGAGCAAAGACCTTTCGGCACGCAGTCGGCGTCGGCTCCCCTCGGTGGCTCGATCGATCTGCTTGCATTCGCGCGCGGTGCGCCTGGGGTCACCCCTGAAGATTCTTCAAAGAGTACTTGTGTCCGCTTCCCCGAATAATATCGCCCGAGGAATTATATGCGTTCTCGCCGTCCATTCTGGATAAGCGATTGACAAGCTGGGGGGATGAGAGCGAAGACGATTGTCGATATAGTGGCTTCTCAGACCTTCTATATCCAGAATTGATGTTGTGGTTGGTAACAATTAAATACTCCCATGACTTCCAATCCAATGACCATGTCAGAGGCACAAGCGGAAGCAGAAGTGGGTAGCATCGCGCGGGACCTCACCGCGTTCCAGCAGAACATCCTCGTCATCCTCTCGGAGGAGGCGATGTACGGACTCGCGATCAAGCGCGAGCTCGAAAGCTACTACGACGCCGAGGTCAACCACGGTCGGCTGTACCCCAACCTGGACGACCTCGTCGAGCTGGGGCTCGTCGAAAAGAGCGAACTCGACAAGCGGACGAACCAGTACGAACTGACTATGACTGGTCAAAATGCCGTCCTGGACCGTCTGAACTGGGTTGTCGGCAAGTACGCCACCGACGGGGACCGCGCTGACGACGTTCGCGAACTCGTCGACGCTGCGCTCGACGCGTAGACACACGCGTCACCGAAACGATCACTCGCGGGGCGTCACCGCCCGGACGGGCTCACAAGGGAGTCCGCTCGTCCGCGGCCTCGAAGACGTGCCGCAGCGACGCTCGAACGGCGTCGCGCTGTTCTTCCGACGGCCACGCGTTGCGCGGGTAGTACTCGTTGAGGAACTCCTGTACCTCGTCGGCGTCGGCCGAGTCCATCGGTCGCGCGTAGTGGTTGCCCATGAAGTCGGCGAACGCCCGCGCGTTCGCCGCGTGGGTCTCGCCGTATTCCTCGGCGATCTGCTCGACGAGCGCGGCGTTGTGAGCTTCGATCTCGGACCAGTCGTCCGGGTCGCCCGGCCCCGATAGCGACACCTCGACGGCGCGGTCGGTGTCCTCGATGCGGTCGATCTGCACGGTCCCGTCCTCGATCCACTCGTCGGGGTGGCACACGAGGGTGTCGTCCTCGTCGCGGACGCGGGCGGTGAAGCCGTACTCGGCGAGTCGCTCGGCGCGGTCCGCACGATAGGCGTCCGCCTCCGCGTCGTCGACGGCCTCGCGGGCCAGTCGGGTGAGCCGCTCGGCGGCGTCGACGGTCGGTTCGGGGAGCTCCTCGTCCCACCCGTCGCCGTCCGCTTCGGCGCCGGCTGTTTCGGCGCCGTCGCCGTGTTCGTCGGTCGATACCGTTCGCGTCGCATCGGCTGTGTCGTCTTGGTGGTCCATCTCAGGCCTCGAACGCTTCGTTCGCCAACTCGTCGGCGCGCTCGTTTATCTCTCTCGGGACGTGTTCGATGCTCCAGCGGTCGAACCGCTCCAGCAGCTCCAACGCCCGGACGCGCTTTTCGCGCAGTCCGGGGTCGTTCACGTCCCACTCCCCGCGGATCTGCTTGACGAGTAACTGGGAGTCACCGCGCACGTCGGCCTCGTCGAGGCCGTAGTCGACGGCCGCCTCCAGCGCTCTGACCAGCGCCTCGTACTCCGCCTTGTTGTTGGTCGTGTCGGGGATCCGCTCGCTCCCCTCCGCGACGATGCCGTCGCTCGTGACGATCGCCCAGCCGACGGCCGCGGGACCTGGGTTCCCCCTCGACGCGCCGTCGAAGTAGACGTGTCCGCGGCCGCCCCCCTCGCGGACGAGCGCGGCGAGCCGCTGCGGGTCGCCTCCCTGGACGACGACCTTGTCGTCGTACGCCACCGCGACGGCGCCGTCGCGTTCGGCGCGCCACCGCTCGTGGTCGGTGTTGCCCGCGTCCACCTCGACGCCCGCCTCTGTCAGCCGTCGGCGGGCCGCCTCGGGGTCGCAGTCGATGACCGGCATACTCGTCGTTGGCGGGGGACGGGGAGAAAGCGTTGCCATCGCCACAAAGCCTTATTTGTCTGTATCCGGACAGGATATAAATACGATGACAGGGCCTACCCGGCAGCGGGACGAACGCGAGCGACGGCAGTGGACCGGCTCTGAGCGTGCCGGCGAGTCGGCGGCCAAAGCGGAAGCGGTAGCGGATGAAAAAGAACGCGACGAGGTCGACCCCGAGGAGTTCGACGAGGAAGACCTCGTCCGCACGGCTGACGACGAACTGATGCACGAACCGACGGGGCTCATCGTCGAGGAGGACCACGTCGACCGTGGGCCGGAGTGGCGGGCGTTCAACCACTCCGAGCGGCAGTCAAAGTCGCGGGTCGGCGCGCCCGTGACCGAGACGATGCACGACAAG
>NZ_FQWV01000005.1 GCF_900129775.1 Halobaculum gomorrense
CTCGGCCTTGTGAACCCAGTTATGGACGGTGGATCGAGCTCGATCAACACCAAATTCATAGAGAACTGAGACGGTATTCGAAAGTGATAGGCCACACAGATGGAGCTGAATACCAAGCTTCATAAACTGCCTTGGTGTTGTTTCTCGCTCCACAAAGGCTAACTCGATCTCGTTCAAACATCCGTTGAGGCGGGCGGTTTCTGCCATAGATCAGCTGAAAATCGCTCCGCCTCACTCTTCATCCTTATTTGAACCTCGCCCCTGTGCGTGGACGAATACTTTTGTCCCCCGGGTGGGATGGCGAGTGTATGACCGGCAGGACGGACGATTCCCCCTCGAACAGCGCGCTCGTTCGCGGGCCGGAGTCGACGCTCTCGGCCGCGCTCGCCGACCTCGACGACGGGTGCTGCGTGCTCGTCACGGGGGATGTCTCCGACGACGCCTACTGCGTCGCGGCGTCGCGGTACTTCGGCGCGACCCAGCACCTGCGCCGGCGCGTGCTCGCGCTCACGACCGACGGCTCGGCGTCGCCGTCCGCGTGGTTCCCCGACGGCGTCGACGCCGGAGACGCCGACGCAGCGGTCGTCCGTCTCGACGACGCGGTCCGCGATCCCGCTGCCGCGACCGGGGAGAGTGACGCGGCGAACGCGGGCGGAGCAGGTGACGCGATTCACCCGTCCGGAACTTCGACGGACGACACGTCGCCGGCCGAGCCCGCTAGCCTCGATCTGGACGGGGGCGGCGGGGAAGCCACCGACGCCGCTGCGGAGGCCGTCGACCACGAGTCGACCGCGGGGGGAATGAGAGCGGCGATTCTGGACGCCATCGAGGAAGTCGATGGGGCACGCCCAGACGACACTGACCGATCGGATCGGTTGGGGCTGCGGGTCGGAATCTTCCGGGTCGACATGCTCTGTGCGACGCTCGGCGGCGACGCCACGGGAACGCTGCTGTGCGAGGTTGCGCAGACGACCCGAGACCGCGGCGGCATGGCGCACTTTCACCTCCCGCGCCCGACCGGGGAATCCCCGCGGTCGGACCCCGTCATCGACGAATTCGTCGACATCCTCGGCGACTCGCTCGACGTGATCGTGGAGCTTCGCTCCAGAGAGACAGCGTCGGCGCCCGAAGAGCGGTGGCACATCCTCGACTGGGGGACGACCGAGTGGAACTCCCTCCGGTGATCCCATGACGGACCGAGCCCCGAGTGCCGCGGATTCCGACGCGCCGCCCGAGGCCGCCGTCCGACTCGTCGACGCGACGCGGCGCGGTCCGTCGGTGTTCGAACTCGTCGACTCGATCGAGGAGGTTCGCCTGCCGATCGCCGTCGACCGGCCCGACACCGGGGAGGCGCCGACGGCGACGCGGCTGGCGACGGCCGATCGGTTCAACGCCCCCGTCGACGGGTGCTGGGCCGTCGAGGCGACGACCGTGACGCCGCTGTGCACGGCCGACGTGTACGTCCGCGACGCTGACAACGCCGTCGTCGCGACCGCGACGGCCGAGGCGCCCGCCCGGGTGCCGCCCGGGCCCCACGTGCTGGAGCTGTCGACGGCCCCGGTGAAGACGTACGTCGCCGTCGACGGCCCGGCGAGCGTCTCCTACGAGGACCGGTACCCGCGCGTCTCGATCGATCCCGGTCACGGGGGCACCGCGGGACCCGACGAGATCGACGCTGCGGACGCTCCCGGAGAGCTGTTGATCGGTGCCCGCTCGCGGCGCAACTCCCCCGCGGGGACGGTGACGGTCCCCGAATCCCCGGAGGGGCTCGCGAGCGCGATCTCGACGTTCGGGTCGGCGCTGGCGACCACCTCGCCGGAGCGGTCGTTCCCGACGCTCCGGGGGCACCCGCCGCTGATCGAGCGCGGCGAGTCGTTCGAGGCGCCGCGGTTCGTCGAGCGCGTCGACGCCGGGATCACGCTGGGGCTGCCGTTCGAGTACGACGCGCTGTTTTCTGCCACGCCGCTGGCGTTCTACCTCGCCGCGGCGGTCGAGGAGAGCGCCGACCCGTACCTTCGTGCGGGCGAGTACCGGCACGACCTGCCGCGGGACCCGGACGCGCTGGCCGCCGCGCTGGGCGACCTCCTCCGACACTGTTTCACGCTCGACTGTGCGACGCGGGCCTGCTCGGCGGGGCTGTACGACGTGAACCTCCACGTCCACGAGGTGCTCACGGAGCGCCTCGACCCGCCGTGGACCGAGTGGTACGAGGCCGACCTCGCCGAGCGGACCGCCGCCTACCTCGAGGTGCCGACGGCGGCGACGCTCGACTGCCTCGACTGGCCCCACACGACGGACGTGGTGCCCGCCGCCGAGAACGACTCGGCGCTGCCGTTCCTCGCCGCGGACCTCTCGGTGGTTCGCTCGCCGCCCCCGGAGACCTCGGCGACGGGTGACGGCGGCGTGACCGAACTTGACGACTTCGTCCGTGCCTCGCGAGAGGCGGTCGAGACGGCGACGCTGACGCGGAGTGCAGGCGCTGATCCGCCGACCGGCTCGACCCGCGGCCCGACCCAAAACGCCCTCGACGACTCGGAGTCGATCGTGACCCTGCAGGCGGCCGACAGCATCGCGCAGGCGTGGATCGGCCCCGGGTTCCCGATGCGGGCGGCCAAGCCGACCGTCGAGACGTACCGCCGGCGCCTCGACCGCACGCCCGCGGAGGACCTCACCATCGGCGTCACGGTCGTGTGCAACGACGAGGCGATGGTCGACGAACTGGGCGACACCTACGGCTTCCGCGACCACGTCACCTTCGACATCCGCGAGGAACGCGATCTGGCCTGCGACGCGCTCCGCGACCTCCTCGCGGACGACCACGACTTCTTCCACTACGTCGGCCACGTCGACGAGCGCGGGATGGAGTGTTCCGACGGCTTCCTCGACCTGCGGACGCTCGACGAGACGGGCGTCGACGCGTTCCTCCTCAACGCCTGCACGTCCTACCAGCAGGGCATGGCGCTCGTCGAGGCGGGCGCGCTCGGCGGCGTCGTCTCGCTGACGGACCTCCCGAACTCGCTTGCGACCCGCGTCGGCCGCGACCTGGCGCGGCTGTTCGACGCCGGCTTCCCGCTGTACGCCGCGCTCGACGTGGTCGGGACCGGCCCGTTCGCCGAGAGCGCGTACAGTATCGCGGGGGACCCGATGGTGCAGTTGTGTCAGTGTGTGACAGGAGCGCCGATGATAACTGATGTCCAGAATTTATTTGATGGACGAATCTCACTCGTGAGTAGATTTTATCCCAGCAAGCATTTCTCGCATGGATCCATGTCTGCCGCTCAATTTGACCCTACTCATACGAACTATATTACTGGTGTCAAGACAGCAGAGGTATCCCTTCCCGTGGATGAGATCAACTCAGAACTTGATTTCGGTCGGACACCGATCAGGATTGACAATTCCCTCTACTGGACAGATGAGACAGACCTCGAATCGATCGTCAAATCTACGGACCAGCCGTAGTGACACCGTTTGCTGCCACATTCCCCGCACTCGACAGCAGCAGCACGAGCGTGAACAGCGCGCCCATCATCCGCGGGTGGTCAGCCAGCCATTCCGTCATTGCGGCGTCGTCTTCGGACATTACAACCACTCCTTTCGTTGGTTTCTGAATCAATGTATCTGAATGATTCTGATATCAAATTACCCGAACCAACTGCTGATATTTAGAATACTTAAAGAACTCGCGAACGGCCGGCGGTGGCACACGTTTTATACCGCACACCGCGCTAGGTCGGAGTATGCCCCAGTGTGAGATGTGCGGCGCGGAGAAGGCGTCGCTCACCACCACGAAAGTCGAGGGCGCGGAGCTGGAGCTGTGCTCGGACTGCTCGGACTTCGGCACCGAGGTCCGCACCGAAAGCTCCTCTTCGGCCGCTACGAAGTACTCCACCTCCTCGTCTTCGTCTTCCTCGTCGGACTCGTCGAGTTCTTCGTCGTCGTCTTCGTCGTCTCGCCGTCGCGACATGTTCGACGACATGGAGACCGTCGCCGGCGACTACGACGACCGGATCCGGCAGGCCCGCGAGGCCGCCAGCCTGAGCCAGGAGGACCTGGCGAATGATATCAACGAGAAGGCCTCCGTCATCCGGAAGCTCGAACGCGGGGACATCCTCCCGTCGGACGACGTGCAACAGAAGCTCGAGAAGAAGCTCGGCATCTCGCTGGTCGAAGGCGAGTCCGTCGACGACGCCGACTGGGAGGCATCCTCCTCGGGGAGCATGACCCTCGGCGACGTGGTGAAGCGAAACGACAACTGACGGACGCCGGATCGGCGGCTGTCCGGTCCCCGCGCGGTTGCCCGCCGCCCGCAACCGCTGTCGCGACCGAAGCGACTTTTCGCGTGCCCCTCGCACCGTTCGCCTGTGAGCGACTCCGATACCCTGATCCTCGTCAACCTCAAGGCGTACCCCTGTGACCCGGTCGAGATCGCCGAGACGTGCGCGGCCGTCGCCGACGACACCGGCGCGCGCGTCGCCGTCGCGCCCCAGGCGGCCCACCTCGCGGCCGTCGCCGACACCGGCGTCGAGACGTGGGCCCAGCACGTCTCCCCCGTCGAGCACGGCAGCCACACCGGCTCGACCCTGGCCGAGGCCGTCGCCGACGCGGGCGCGACGGGCACGCTGATCAACCACTCCGAGAACCGGCTGAAACTCGCCGACATCGACGCCTCCCTCGACGCCGCCGAACGCGCGGGGCTGGAGACGGTCGTGTGCGCGAACAACCCCGCCCAGTCCGGCGCTGCCGCCGCGCTCGGTCCCGACGCGGTCGCCGTCGAGCCGCCGGAGCTCATCGGCGGCGACGTGTCGGTGGCGACGGCCGACCCCGCGATCGTCGAGGACTCCGTCGCCGCGGTGGAGGCCGTCGACGCCGATGTGGACCTGTTTTGCGGCGCCGGGGTGTCGACCGGCGAGGACGTGACCGCCGCCGGCGAGTTGGGCGCGACGGGCGTGCTCCTCGCCTCCGGCGTCGCCAAGGCCGCCGACCCCGAGGCGGTGCTTCGCGACCTGGTCTCCGGGCTGTAAGCGTCTCCTCCCACGTTCGCTCGGACGGGGACGGTCGAGACCTACCTCTGCCGAACGTCGTGTTCGAGGACGCCGACGCCCTCGATCTCCACTTCGACGCGGTCGCCGTCCGAGAGCGGACCGACCCCCGCGGGCGTCCCGGTCGCGACCACGTCACCCGGCTCCAGCGTCATGTAGGTCGTGATCTCTTCGACGAGTTCGGGGATAGCGAATATGAAGTAGTCCCGCGAAGAGGACTGCTTCGTCTCGCCGTTGAGCCGGAGTTCGACGGCCGCGTCGTCGGGCACGTGCTCGGGGTCGGCGATGCAGGGGCCGATCGGCGCGGCGCCGTCGAACGCCTTTCCGCGCACCCAGTTTTGTTCCTCGTTCTGGTCGTCGCGGTTCGACACGTCGTCGAGGCAGGTGAAGCCGGCGACGTAGTCCATGGCGTCTTCGGCGGCGACGTTGCGCGCCTGGTCGCCGATCACGAACGCGATCTCGGCCTCGTGGTCGACGCGTTCCTTCCCGGCCGGCAGCGTGACCGTCGAGTGGGGGTCTGCGACCGCGTTCGGCGGCTTGAGGAACAGCAGCGGGCGGTCCGGGACCTCGTTCCCGAGCTCCTCGGCGTGGTCGGCGTAGTTCCGGCCGATGCAGACGATCTTCGACGGCTCGCAGGGCGCGAGCAGGTCCACGTCGTCGGCGTCGGTGTCGTACGTCTCGCCGCCCGCGGTCACGGTGCCGTTGTCGTACGTGCCGCGGCGAACGGTACCCGCCGGGTCGCGGATTCTGGCGTAGCGCATCGTCGGCGGATCGGCTGGGTAGTGCTTAGTCGTTGTGAGTCCGGCCGTCGACGGCGCAGCCGCTGGCGACGATGAACAGCTGAAAACGGAAGAACCGCTGGGGCTGTCGCGCTTACAGTTCGACGGCCTGCTTCTGCCCGAGTGACTCGGGGACGGTGAAGCGGATCGTCGTCGTCGCGCCGGACATCGTGTTGATCTTGATCGTGACCTCCGATCCCTCGGCGAGCTCGGCCGGGGAGTCGGTCGCGGTCAGGTCGAACTCGACGTTGAATCGGTCGTCAGGGTCGTTAAGGACGGTCTTCGAGGTGTCGGTGTTCTTCACCGCGTAGGTGTTGAACTGCCAGCCGCCCTCATTCGCGGAGGAGTGCGTCAACGTCTCAGTTCCCTGCGGGCCGATCCAGTTGATCGTCGCGTTCGAGAGGTCGATCTCGCCGGCGCCGGGCGCCTGCGTCACCGTCACGTTGACCTTCGAGATGGTGTCCTGTGACGTGTTGACCGTCCCGACCGTCACGACCTCCTGCAGGCGGTTGCTGACCTGCTTACTCGACTGCTGTCCCGTCTCCTGCGACTTGCTCTGGAGGAAGCCGGCCGTGTTGATGAGGACGCCCGCGGCGATCGCCGCCACGAGCACCATCGCGATGAACACGATGAGCGTCCCGATACCGACCTGCCCGCGCTCGTCTTCGTCTGTGATGAATTCGAACATCTGTTGGTTGTGCTCCCGCGCGCTCTCGCACGGCGGTTACTCCACTCGATGTTGCTCCCCTACATATATCTCAGCCGCCAAAAATCACGACTGAATATCGGCGCCGGTCGCCGGGTCGGGCTCACCGAACCGTCGCGTCCGTGATCCGCGCGAGCCGGTCTGCGACGGCGTCGTCGAGGCCGGCGTCGGTGACCCGCCACCGCCAGTTCCCGTCGGTCGTTCCCGGCGTGTTGAATCGGGCGTGGCTGTCCAGTCCCAGCAGGTCCTGCATGGTCGTCATGGCGAGCGTCGCCTCGGAGTTCCACACCGCCTCGACGAGGTCCCACTCGATCTCCGTGCCGTCGGTGCCGAGGTTGTAATGGAGGCAGTCCTGCTGCTGGTCGCCGAGCGACTCGTAGTAGCCGACGGCGGTGTCGGTGTCGTGGGTCGACGTGTACGCGACGCAGTCTTCCGGGTAGTGCATCGGCTGGTAGAGGTGCCCCTGCTGGCACCAGTCGGCGTACTGTGGCACGCGCATTCCGGGGAGGTCGAACGCCTCGCGCAACGCGGCGCTCTCGGCGTCGAGGAAGCCCAGATCCTCGGCGACGAACGGGAGCTCGCCGAACTCCGCGCGCACCGCCTCGAAGAACGCGTGGCCGGGCCCCTCGCGCCACTCGCCGTCCGCAGGGTCGTCGCTGTCGGCGGGGATCGCCCAGAACTCGTCGAACCCCTTGAAGTGGTCGAGGCGGGCGTAGTCGACGGCGTCGAACAGCCGCCGGAGGCGGTCGAGCCACCACTCGTACCCCGTCTCGGCGAGGCGGTCCCAGTCGTACACCGGATTCCCCCACCGCTGCCCGGAGTCGCCCATGTTCGGGGGAACGCCCGCCACCGCGGCCGGTCGGGCGTCGTCCGTCAGGTCGAACGCCTCGGGCGCGGCCCACACGTCGGCGGAGTCGAGCGCAACGTAGATCGGGAGGTCGCCGAGGATCTCGACGCCCCGATCGTCGGCGTACGCGCGCAGGTCGCGCCACTGGCGATCGAACGTCCACTGGCAGAACGCCCGGAACTCGACCTCGTCGGAGAGTGACTCGCGGTAGTCGGCCAGCGTCTCCGGATCGCGCGCGCGGACCGGCTCGGGCCACTCCGTCCACAGCGCTCCGTCGAACTCGGTCTTGAGCGCGCGAAACAGCGCGTAGTCGGCGAGCCAGCCCGCCTCGCGCTCGCGGAACGCGGCGAACGCGTCGCGCTCGTCGTCGCTTGCGACCTCCAGAAACCGATCGAATGCCGTCCGGAGACGGCCGAGCTTGAACGACTCGACGGCCTCGTAGCGCACTTCGTGGGACGAGAAGCCGGCGGCTGGATCGCGTTCCGTGTCGAGTTCGTCGTCGCCGAGATAGCCGCGCTCCGCGAGGTCGACGAGGTCGATCAGCAGCGGGTTCCCGGCGAACCCGGAGAACGTCTGGTACGGGGAGTGGCCGTGGACGCCGACGGTCGGTCCGAGCGGACACACCTGCCAGATCGACTGGTCAGCACGGTCGAGGAAGTCGAGGAACGAGCGCGCGCCCACGCCCAGATCGCCGATGCCGTGCGGGCCGGGCAGCGCGGTGGGGTGGAGCAGGACGCCGCTCCGGCGATCGAATCGCATCGAGCGAGTGATCGAGTGCGGGGCGTATCAAGTGTCTGGTCTGCCGATCCCCGCTGACCGACCCCTGCGATCGATCCTCGCTGATCGATCCTCGGGGTCGACGCCAAGTGACTAAGTACCGGTCGAACCATAGCAGAGTCGATGCCGTACACGGTCCTGATGCTGGGGTGGGGGTTCCCGCCGAACGTGACCGGCGGGCTCGACACCGCCGTCGGCGAACTGTTCGAGCGCCTGCGCGTGCGAGACACCGTCACCGTCGAGTTAGTGCTTCCGGCGGAGTACGCGCCCGAGAACCGCGAGGGAATCCACGGCGTGCCGACCGGCGACGGCGACATCATCACGAGGATCGGCCGGCTGTCGGGCGCGTTCGTCGACCGCGCGGCAGACGCCGACATTGTCCACACGAACGACTGGTTCGGCTACAACCCCGGGTCGCGCGCGCAGGCCAGCCACGACGTGGAGTGGGTGACGACGTTCCACTCGCTGTCCTCCGACCGCAACGCCGACCCGCCCGAGCGCGAGAAGCGCACGGAACAGCGCGTCGTCAGCCGGTCGGACCACCTGCTCGCGGTAAGCGAGTTCACCGCCCGCAAGATCGCCCACGAGTACGGCGGCGACGCGGAGGTCATCTACAACGGCTTCTCGTCGGTCAAGCCGACGGGGCGCGACGTGAAGGCGGAGCTGGGGATCGACGGGCCGATGCTGTTCTTCGTCGGCCGCCACACCGACCAGAAGGGGCTCGCGTACCTGCTGTACGCCCTGCCGAAGCTCCGCCGCGACGACGTGACGCTCGTCATCGGCGGCACGGGGCACCTCACGGACCAACTGAAGCGTTTCGTCGAGCTCCTCGGCATCAAAGAGCGGGTGGAGTTTGTCGGCTACGTTCCCGAGGAGGAACTGGGCGACTACTACGCGAGCGCGGATCTCTTCGTCTCGCCGTCGCTCGCGGAGCCGTTCGGGATCACCATCGTCGAGGCGCTGTCGGTCGGTACCCGCGTGGTCGCCGGGCCCAGCGGCGCCGCGGAGGTGCTGCCCGAGGACTGTCTCATCGAGGTCGAGCCGAACTCCGAGGCGATCGCCGCGGGCATCGAACGCGCGCTCGCGCTGGAGACGCCCATCGAGTACGAGGAGCGCACCTGGGATCAGGTAGCCGACGAGCACGTCGCCTTCTACGAGCGGATCCTCGACGGGGCGTGACCACCACCGGGGAGTCCCCGAGCGGGCCCGCTACCTGAGCAGCCGGAAGTCGGTGATCGGCTCCGGGTGGACGATCCGGAAGCCGTCGGCGGTGGGCTCCAGTCCGACGCGGTCGGGCGCGGGCCCGCCGCGCTGGTAGGGGCTGTCCGACGTTTCCGGCGATTGGTATGGGCTGTCGGTGGCGACCGACTGGTACGGGCTATCCGAGGCCGTCGACTGATACGGACTGTCCGACGGGCCCGGGCCCGTGCCGTATGCGCCTTGTCGCGGACCGTCCTCGGATTCGGGCGGGCGGTCGAAGTCCTCCGGGGGAAGGTACACACGCTCGCCCGAAGCCGACTCGACCACGACCGCTGCGTCCCGGTCGCCCGTGACCGTGATCACCGTCCGGCCGTCGGCGATTTCCACGTCGACCGAGACCGGGCGATCGGTCCCGGCGGCGTCATCGTGTTCTTCCTCCTCGTCGCCGGCGGCGTTGCCCTCCATACCCGGACGATCCACGGGCGGCCACTTAGCGATTCCCCGCGTCTCTCGGCCCACTCGAGGAGCCGTCGATGGCGACGCCGCGAGCGCATCGGCGAAAGAGCGAAACCGCTCCCGCTCCAGCGGCCTCGCATGGACCATCCGGGACAACCGCGCGTGTGCGCGGTCGGCGAGGCTGTCGAACTCGCGCCGCGCGATCCTGACCCGAACGCCGACTACGAGTGGACTGTCGCCGACGCGCCGCCCGCATCGGCGGCCGACGTGACCGACGATGCGGTCCAGTGGTTCGAGCCCGACGTTCAGGGCCGGTACCTGCTGCGGCTCGACGACGGCCGGACGACCCACGACCTGACCGTCCGGGCCTTCGCCGAGGGGACCGCCCCTGCGGCCGAGGAGGGCACCTCCGCCAGCGGCGGCGTCACTTCCGGCGATGAGGCCGAGCAGCCGACCCGCCGGTCGGCCTCCGGAAGCTCCGGCGCGAGCGGGTCCGCCGGCCGGGCGGGCGGACCCGCCGACGGCGACGCCGACCGCGACGTTGAGCGACCGCGCGTTCACCTGGAGACCGCCGTCACCGAGGACGCCGTCCGGATTGAGGCGCGCGTGCGCCCGCCCGGCGCCCGCGTCGAGTTCCTGCTGGACGACCGCGACGACCTCGACGAGTCGGACGTGAGCGTCGACGGGCGAACGTTCTCGGTCGCGCGCGAGCGCCTCCCCGAGCGCGCTCGCGTGTATGCCGTTCCGGTTTCAGCGGGCGCATACGGGGTGGTCGACGCCGTCGACGTTCGTCGACCGGCGCCCGAGGGAGACTCCCCCGACGACGCCGCCGACGCTGACAGCGCCGTCGGCGGGTCCGCCACGGGCGCGGACGGCGCGGTGACCGTCGACCGACCGTACGATCCGCCGTCGTGGGCGCTCGATTCGACCATCTACGAGGTGTACGTGCGGACGTTCGCGGACGACGACCACGAGGGATCGCCGCTGTCGGCGGTCCGCGAGCGCCTGGACGATCTCGACGATCTGGGCGTCGACACGCTGTGGCTGACGCCGGTGCTCGCCCACGACGGCGCCCCGCACGGGTACAATATCACCGACTTCTTCGAGATCGCGTCGGATCTGGGCGGCCGCGAGGCGTACCGCGACCTCGTCGACGCGGCCCACGAGCGCGACATCCGCGTTCTGTTCGACTTCGTCGCCAACCACTCCGCGCGCGAGCACCCCTTCTTCGGCGACGCGTACGGCGACCCGGAGAGTCCGTACCACGACTGGTACGAGTGGCAGGAAAGCGGCGAGCCGGGGACGTACTTCGACTGGGAGCTGATCGCCAACTTCGACTTCTCGACGCTGGCGGTGCGGCGTCACCTCCTCGACGCCGTCGACGAGTGGGCGCCGCTGGTCGACGGGTTCCGCTGCGACATGGCGTGGGCGGTCCCCGACGGCTTCTGGCGGGAGATTCGCGAGCGCGTGAAGGCACACGACTCGGAGTTCTTCCTCCTCGATGAGACGATCCCGTACATCCCGGACTTCCAGGCGGGGCTGTTCGACATGCACTTCGACTCGACGACGGCGTTCACCCTCCGGGAGATCGGCGACGAGAACGAGGCCGCCGAGGCGGTGCTCGACGCCGTCGACGAGCGCCGCCGGATCGGCTTCCCCGACCACGCCTCGTTCATGTTGTACCACGAGAACCACGACGAGGGTCGGTATCTCGCCTCATACGGCGAGGACGCGGCGTTCGCGGCGGCGGGCGCGCTCGCGACGCTGCCGGGCGCGCCGATGGTGTACGCCGGGCAGGAGACGGGCCAGCTCGGGCGCCGGGACCGGCTCGACTACGAGAACGCCCGCGAAGACCTGACCGAGCACTACCGACGGCTGCTCGCGCTCCGCGACGAACACCCCGCGCTCCAGCACCGCGCGGGGCTGTCGCGCGTCGACTACGAGGTGCGATCTGGGGACCCCGACTCCGTGGTCGCCTACCGTCGCGAGGCCGCGGACGAGGGCAACGGAGCCGGCGGGGGCGACCCGGTCGTCGTCGCTCTCAACTTCGGCGCCGGAGACGCTGCGGTGTCAGTCGGTGCCCCCGTGGGCGACACCGACCTCGTGACCGATGAGTCGGTGGCGACCGACGGCGAGGGTCCCGCCGGCGGAGACGGGACGCTCGCGGTGTCGGACGTGGTCGTGGTTCCGGTTCGCGACTGAGGCCGGGGCCACGCCGGTGAAGCGGGGCGGCGCCACCGTGTGGCGTGATCTCGTTCCGCGGTTTCTTTACGCATGGGGGTAGTTTGACGGGTGAATGCGGCTGCGAACGGCACTCAACGACTACAAGCGCGACCGCGGGCACGGGGCAGCCGGCACGGCGAGCACCGCCCACGGCGCACTGTCCGGGCGCGGTGAGCGGCTGGTTCACGTCTCCCCGACGGGGGGGATCCGGGACTACTCCTCGGCGCTCTCCGGGCTGTCCGGAATCGATCGCTCCCGGTTCGGCATCGAGACCGGCGAGCAGACCTACTGGTTCGACGACTTGGAGACGGTCCGCCAGCACTACTACCGCGAGACGACCCTCGTGGAGACGGAGTACGACGCCGGCGCGTTCACCGTCCACCAGTACGACCTGACGCTCGGGCGCGAGCACGTCACGCACGTCGAACTCCGCGGGTCGATCCCGCCGGAGGCGCACTTGGTCGCGTACCTCACCCTCGCCCCCGAGGGGCAAGAGACCCGCGTTGGCCGGCTGATCCACGAGGGCGCCGGGCCCACAGACGGCGACGCGGTCGAGGTGTTCCACCGCGATGAACACGACTTCCTCACCGCCTCCACGGGACTCGACGACGTGCGCGCGCAGATCCCCGAGCGCTTCGAGGAGATCCTCGACTCGAACCCGGTCGCGCTCCCCCGCGAGGGCGCGCTGAACCGCTACGAGGACACCCATCTCAGCGGCGACGTGGTCGTCACCGCGCCCCTGGAGCGCGCGGGTCGAGGCCTCCGGACCACGCTCGTGACCACGTTGACGGACGGCGACGCCGACCGCGAGCGAACCCTCGCGTCACTGCGCGAGTGCGCGACCGACCACGCCGGCGCCGACGAGCTCCGGACGGTCGCGCGCGAGCGCGCGGCGGTCGCCGTCGAGGAGGACGGTCCGCGCAGAGGGACCGTCCGTGCGGATCTGCGGGCGCTGTCGCTGCTCGAAGCGCCCAGCGGCGGACGGATCGCCGGTCCCGAGTTCGACCCGTTCTTCCGCAACTCCGGCGGCTACGGCTACACCTGGTTCCGCGACGACGCCCGGATCTCGCTGGACCTGCTGCGGGCGAACGAGCCGCTGGCGCTCGGGGTGGACACGGAGGAACTGGCGCGAAGCGCCCGCTTCTACTGCGACGCCCAGCAGGCCGACGGGTCGTGGCCCCACCGGGTGTGGGCAGTCGACGGGTCGCTGGCGCCGGGATGGGCGAACGCCCGTGTCGAGGGGCGCGAGGGCTCCGACGAGTATCAGGCGGACCAGACCGCCATCACCGTCACCTACCTCGCGACGCTCCTGCGGGAGCACGGCGACGCGCTGTCGGCGGCCGACGAGCGACGGGTCCGCGAGAGCGTCGCCGACGGCGTCGACGCGCTCGACGACGCCCGGGACGACGACGGGCTCCCGAGCCGCTGTCAGAACCTCTGGGAGGACATGGCCGGCCGCTTCGCCCACACCGCTGCGACGTTCGTCGAGGCGTACGCCGCGGTCGCGCGCGCGCCGGTGAGCGACGACCTGCGCGAACGCGGGCGGGCCGGCGCCGAGGGGACGTTCGCGGCGCTCGAC
The DNA here is from genome assembly GCF_900129775.1 of Halobaculum gomorrense. Lineage (GTDB taxonomy): Archaea > Halobacteriota > Halobacteria > Halobacteriales > Haloferacaceae > Halobaculum > Halobaculum gomorrense. Next base: position 13,610 of record NZ_FQWV01000005.1, read on the forward strand.
GCGCTGTGGGACGCCGACGGCGGGACGTACGCGGTCCGCCTCGTCGACGGGGAGCGCGACGACCGCCTCGATGCCTCGACGTTCGCCCTCGCCGACGCGCTCGCGGCCGTCGAGGCCGTCGACGGGCTCCACGTCGCCGACGAGGACGTCGACCGCGTGACCGACCACGTCCGGGCGTCGCTTTCGGGGCTGTACCGCGACCCCAGCGAATCGGCCGTCGAGGGGCTGATCCGCTACGAGGGCGACGAGTGGCGCACGGCCAGACAAGACGGCGAGAAGGTGTGGACGCTTGCGACCGCGATGGGCGCGAGCGGGGCGGCGACGCTTGGCGCGCTGCTCACGGATCGCGGGCGCGAGCAGGTCGGCGGGCGGCTGCTCGACCGTGCCGCGGAGCTGTACGCGCTGCTGGAGGACGGCGGTCCCCTGACGACGCCGATGGGCTATCTCCCCGAGCAGTGGTACGACGACGGCACGCCCGACAGCGCGACGCCGCTCGGGTACGCCCACGGCGTCCGCCTGGGGGCGACGGCGACGCTGGCCGAGCGGGACGCGCTTCCGAGCGGCGCCGCCTCGCCGTCGGCGCCGACCGACCGACCGCGGTGGACGACCGGCGAGAAGTTCGGCGTCGGCACCGTCGCCGACCACGGCGAGTCCGAGGCCTCCCGCGTGTGGTTCACGCTGACGGAGGGGGCGCTCACGGAGGTGCGGTTCCCCCGGGTCGACCTGATGAACCTCCGCACGTTGGACTTCGTCGTCTCGGCGGCCGACGACGACGATGACTACACCGTTCGGACCCACGTCGAGGGTCCCAGAGACGGGGAGGACACCGTCGAGCGGCGCGTGCGCCCGTCGGCCGACGACGCGCTGTTGTACGAGCACACGATCGCCGAGACGGGCGACGGCCGCGGCCACGAGTGGGAGCTGCGCGTCGAGTACGCCGTCGACCCGGCCCACGACGCGCTCGTCGCGGACGTGGAGTTCCGCGCCGGTGACGGCGACGAGTACGACGTGTACGCGGCCGCCGACACGGCGCTCACGAACACGGGCACCCGCGACCGCGGCCTGCGGCTGGGCGAGCCCGGCAGCCACCACCTCGTCGCCCGCGACGCCGGCGCCTACACCGGCGACACCGATGACGCCATGCTCGTCGACGAGGACGGCAACGGCTACTCCGTCGCGGTCGCGATGGCGACGGCCGGCCGGTTCGACTGGGCGACCGTCTGCGCCGCCGGCAGCGACGAACTCGCGGCGCTACTGGCGACCGGCGAGGTGCCGCGCACGCGCTCGTCGGTCGACGACGACAGCGTCGTGCTCGTCGGCCGACTCGGTTCCGGCACCCACGCCAGCGAGACGCTCGCGCTCGGATTCGCGCGACAGGCGGACGCGTCGGCCGCGCTCGGGGAGGCGGTCGGCTCGCTCGCGACCGGCTACGACGGGGTCGCGGCGGCGTACCGCGAGTCGTGGCGGGCGTTCCTCGACGACCGACCGCTGCCCGACGCAGTCGCCGGCGACGACGACCTCGCCAACCAGTACCGCACGGCGCTGATGACGCTGCGCGCCGTCGAGGACAAGACCTACCGCGGCGCCAGCGTCGCCTCGCCGTCGGTGCCGTGGGGGGAGGCGGTCCACGCCGACGAGCAGAAGGGATACGGCTACAACTTCGTGTGGGCGCGCGACCTGTATCAGGTGTTCACGGCGTCGCTGCTCACCGGCGATATCGCCACCGCCGTCGATCAACTGGAGTACATCTACGAGTTCCAGCAGGACGAGGACGGCTTCATCCCACAGAACACCTACCTCAACGGGATCACCCGCTGGGGCGGCGAGCAGATGGACAACATCTCCTTCCCCGCAGTGATGGCCTATCAGCTCTGGGCGGCGGGCGTCGACTTCGACGACACGCAGTACGACTACGAACACGTCCGGCGCTCGGCCGACTACGTCGCCCGAAACGGCCCCGCGAGCGGGCAGGAGCGGTGGGAGGAGGAGGCGGGCTACTCGCCGTCGTCGATCGCCGCCGAGATCGCCGGGCTGGCGTGCGGGGGGAAGCTCGCGCTCGAAACAGGCGACGACGCGAACGCGCTCGTGTGGCTCGCGATCGCAGACCGGTGGGCCGCCGAGGTGGAGGCGTGGACCGCGACGGAGTCGGGCACCGCCCGGCACACGCACACGCCGTACTACGTCCGCGTCACCCGCGACGGCGACCCGGAGGCGGGCCACCTGCGCACGCTCGCCAACGACGGCCCGCGGCTCGACGAGCGCGACATCATCGACGCCGGGTTCCTCGAACTCGTTCGCCTCGGGATCAAGCCGTGGGACGACGAGGCGATCCGCAACTCGGTGCGGGAGGTGGACGACACCATCCGGGTCGACCTGCCGGCGGGCGCCGCCTTCTACCGCTACAACGGCGACGGCTACGGCGAGCGCGAGGAGGGGGATGTGGGCGCGCCCTGGTCGGTCGAGAACCACGGGAAGGGCCGACTGTGGCCGCTCCTGACGGGCGAGCGCGGCGAGTACGAACTCTGGGCCGACCCGGATGAGACGAGCCGCGAGGCCGCGTTGGAGCCGGCGACGCTGCTGCAGACGATGCAGCGGCTCGCCAACTCGGGTCGGATGATCCCAGAGCAGGTGTGGGACCGCGACTACCGCACCAAGTACGACTGGGAGTACGGCGAGGGGACCGGGAGCGCGACGCCGCTGGCGTGGTCGATGGCGCAGTTCGTCCGCCTCGCCCACGGGATCGACGCCGACGAGCCCGTGGAAACGCCTGCGTTCATCCGTGAGCGCTTCCTCGACCGGCGGCTCCACGACAGCGACGAGAAGCCAGCCCTCCGCGTCGACACGAACTTCCAGGGCAACTCCGTCGTCGTCTCGGGCGAGACCACCGGCGCGCGCGTCGCCGTGACGACGCCCGTCGACTCGGCGGTCGTCGCCGTCGAGGACGGCGAGTTCGAGACGACGCTGGACATCGGCTACGGCGAGAACGACATCACCGTCGCCGCCGCGTCCGTCGCGGACCTCGAGCGGGCCGCGACGACCGTCTCCCGGTTCACGGTCTGAGCGTTCCGATCCACGCGCTGCCCAGCGGTCTCAGCGGTCGACGGCGGCGACCGTTCGTCCGCCTGCTGCAGAAGTTCCTAGTAGGTGGTTATACACCATCAGGAGTACCTTTACCACTGGACGCATCAACCGTCTCGCATGACCCAGCCGGAGATGACGTACGTCGGCAAGGCGTGCGCGTACATCACCCGCGACGACTCGCAGTTGCTGGTGTTCGAGGGGCCGGGACACGACGGGCTCCAGATCCCTAAGGGAACGATCGAGCCCGAGGAGCGGCCGCGGTCGGCGCTGTATCGGGAGGTGCGCGAGGAGAGCGGGCTGGCGACGCTGGCGAGCGCCGACAAGCTGGCGACCGACGTGTGGACCCGGCGCGACTCGCCGCCGAAGGCGTACGTGCGCCACTTCTATCACGCGAGCGTCTACGAGCCCCGCGACGAGTGGACCCACGTCGTCCGCGACGGCGGCGGCGAACACGGCAGCGCGTTCGAGTTCTCGTGGGTCGATGTCGACGAGGCCCGCGACCGAGACTTCGCGCTCGCCCTGGACGACTACGTCCACCGGCTCTCGGGGCGGTCGAACGCCACGGAAGTCGCCGAGGCGGCCGACTGAGGCGACGATGACACCGCCGCGGCCGTCGGCCGCGGTCGGTTCGCGATCCGCCGTTCGCCAGAGGGGATCGCCGTCGGCGAACGGATTTATGTGTAATTCGACCGAACACATGGGTGGATGACATCCATGGACCTCACCTGGCACGGCCACTCCACGTGGTCGGTCGAGACCGAGGACACGACGTTCCTGATCGACCCGTTCTTCGACAACCCCCACACGGACACCGACCCCGAGGAACTCGATCCGGATCACGTGCTGCTCACGCACGGCCACGCCGACCACATCGCCGACGTGGACCGCTTCCGCGGCGCCCACGTGGTCGGCACGCCCGAGGTCACCGGTTACGTCACCGACGAGTACGGCGTCAAGGACACGACTGGGATGAACCTCGGGGGCACCGTCGAGCTGGGCGACGCGTTCGTGACGATGGTCCGCGCGGACCACACCAACGGGCTCGACACCGGCTACGGCGCCTCCGGCGGCACGCCCGCCGGCTACGTGATCTCCGAGACGAAGCCCACCCAGGAGTCCGACCCCGACAGCACGTCGTTCTACCACGCCGGCGACACCGCGCTCATGACGGAGATGCGCGACGTGATCGCGCCGTTCCTCGAACCCGACGCGGCCGCGGTCCCCGCCGGCGACCACTTCACGATGGGGCCCGCGCAGGCAGCGATCGCCGTCGGCTGGCTCGATGTCGACTACGCGTTCCCGATGCACTACGACTCCTTCCCGCCGATCGAGATCGACACGGACGACTTCGTCCGTGAGGTGCGCGCGACCGGGAGCGACACCGAGGCGGTCGTCCTCGGCGACGACGAGACGTTCACGATCGGCGAGAAGTGAGCGGCCGCCGGCAGAATCGGCGTCCGAATCGCCGTCGGTCGTTCACACCGGTCCGGCGTCCGCAGTAACAAGGTTTAGGCACGAACCGCCCCTGATATCAGACGCATGTCCGACATCGAGACCTCCACCGTCAGCGAAGAGGGCTTCACCAGCACGAGTCAGGTCGGCGACTTCTCGCTCACTATCGACGCGCTCGGCGAGGACGGCCCCGACCCCAATTCCGTTCTCGTGGCCGACTACGCCTCCTGCTTCCTGCCCGCCTTCCGCGTCGGCGGCCAGCAGCGCGGCCACGACGACCTCGGAACGGTCCAGATCGACGCCGAGGCCGACCTCGACGACGACGACGACCTCGCCGCGATCCGCTTCGACATCCACGTCGAGGCCGATCTCGACGACGAGACGCTCGCGGACATCGTCGAGCGCGCCGAGGGCATCTGTCACGTCCACTCGGCGCTTCGCGAGGGGCTCCACGCCGACATCACGGCCCACGCCGACGCCTTCTGAGGGCGGCGCGGCCGCTCGCGAAGCGGAGTAGTATTTCGAAACTGGCGACGGCGAGCGGCCGCTCCGCGTCGCCTGCGGACTCAGCGACGAGCGTCGTCGCCGCGGTAGGATCGGTACGTCATCGCGCGGCCGTCGATGATCACGACCTCCTCGTCGGTGCGGTCGTCTGCACCGCCGACGGGGTCGTCCGGCTCGTCACGGAAGACGTACGGTGAGTCGCGCTCTTCCATGGTAACAGATAGCACACCACTACGTATAAATCTTCGTCAGACAGTCTCTATCGCGATAGTTTCACGACCGCTCGTAGTCGCGGACCGCGGATCGCCGGCGATCGCGTCCCTCGATCAGGTCAGTCGCCACGCCCGGCGAGCACGTCATCGATATCGGCGGGGTCCGCGATAGCCGCGAGCCCCGTGCAGTCGTCGAGGACGTAGTCGGGCTCGTACGGGGAGGCGGCCACGTCGTCGCGGTCGGTGACGCCGGTGCACACGAGCGCCGTCCGCATCCCCGCGTCGGCGCCGAGGGCGATGTCAGTGTCGAGTCGGTCGCCGACGGCGAGGCATTCCTCGGGCGGGTGTCCGAGCGCGTCGAGCACCAGGTCGCGGGCGGTCGCGGACGGCTTTCCGAGCACGGCGTCGGGGCCGTGATCGAGGACGCCTCGGACGGCACTGAGCACCGCGCCCGACCCCGGTACGAGCGCGTCGGGGCCGGGGATCACGCGGTCAGGGTCTGTGCCGACGTACGGCGTGCCGTCGCCCAGCGCCGCCAGCGCCCGCGCGAGGTCGTCGTAGTCGAACGAGCGGTCGATCGAGACGACACCTGCGTCCGCATCGGCGTGACCCGCCGCCACAGAGAGTCCGGCCGCCTCCAGTTGCTCGATCAGCCCGTCCTCGCCGAGGACGTACAGCGCGTCGTCTGCGTGGTGGTCGCGGAGGTACGCGACGGTGCTGTCGGCGGCGGTCACCACCTCGTCGGCGCTCGCGTCGATCCCGGCGGCCGCGAGCCGGTCGACGTACGCCGTCGGTGCGCTCGTCGGGTTGTTCGTGCAGAAGCAAACGTCGATGCCGGCCTCGCGCAGGCGATCGACCGCCTCCGGCGCGCCCGGCAACGGGTCGCGTCCGCGCACGACGGTTCCGTCAACGTCGAGGACGACGCCGCGTATCACGACCGTCGTTGGGGCGGCACGCTGTTGAACGTATCGCCCGCCGCGGGGGCGGTGTGCCCGCGGTGGGTGCGAACGCGGTGGGTTCGGCCGCCGTGGGTTCGATCGCCGTGGGTTCGATCGCCGTGGGTGCGACCGCGGACGGAGCCGACGACCGTCACGGATCCGTGAACGGTAACGCGTATGTGTCGTCGGTCCCCCGATCCGGGTACAGTGACCGCCGCGCAGTTGACGCTGGTGCAGATCGACAACTACGGCCCGTGGACCGTGACGCCGGAGCCCCGCCGGGAGATGGATCTCCAAACGCTCCAGTCGCGCCTGTTCGCGGACATGGCACAGTACATCGGCAACCGGGGCGGCTACGTTTTCTTCACCCGCTTCGACAACATGGTGGCCGTGACCAACGGGCTCGACCGCCGGGACCACGAACTTCTCCAGGAGTCGGTGGGGAACCGCTTCCCCGTCACCGTGAGCCTCGGCGTCGGCGTCGACGAGGTGCCGATCGACGCGCTGGAAACCGCGACCGAGCGCGTGCAGGCGGCCGGCTCCGCGCAGTCGTCCGATCGCAGCGAGGCGCTCGCGGGCGAGTTCCACGGCGGCGAGCCGACCGACGACGACGTGCACATCGCGCACTTCGACGTGAACGACGCGACGGGGAAGTACACCGACCGGCTCAACGAGTTCGACTCGTTCATCAACATCGAGCAGGGGTACGCCTCGCTGATGAAGTACATGCGCGAGGAGCACGGCGCGCTGTCGTTCTTCGTCGGCGGCGACAACGTCATCGCCGCGTGCCCGGACGTCTCGCACGACGACTACCGCAACGCGATCGACCACGTCGCCGGTGACGCCGAGGTCCAACTCAAGGTCGGCGTCGGCTCGGGTTCGACGCCCCACGAGGCCGGCTTCGCAGCGAAGCACGCTCTCGAGGACTGCCGGTACGAGGGCACGCTCGTCGAGTTCGCCTGAGCGCGGCCACCATACCATACGAGTGTGTGGCGTTTCGGCTCGATACGAGAGTGACACCGCCGGAAACGGCGTTCCCGACCCAACTACCCACATGACACTCGACCCGTCAGACACGGCTATCGCGGTCGATCCGACCGACAAAGACGCGTCAAACGCCGCCGCCACCGACTCCGCGGACGAACTCGACTCCGCGAACGAACCCGACTCCGCGGACGAACTCGACGCCGTCGGACGCCGCCGATACGCTTGTACCGCCGGCCGCCCGAGCCGACTCTGATGACCGACTCGGACGCTCGCTCCGGTTCCAGCCGCGGCGAGCGCGCATACGCGAGCCTGCTCGGGCTCGCTGTCGGCGACGCGCTCGGCCGCCCGATCGACGGCGACTCCGCCGGTGCCGTCCGCGACCGCCACGGCCGCGTGACCGAGATGCTCAGCGGCGACGGCCCCGCAGCGGGAACGACCACCGCTGTCACAGCCGCCGCTGTTCGGTCGGCCAAGCGACTGGCGGACCGATCCGACTCCGCCGGATCGACGTGCCCGGACGGGTCGCGACCGGCGAACCGCTCCGGGTTGCTGCTCGCCACTGCCGTCCCGTCCGGCTGTCCCACGTGGGCCGCCGGCGAACGCGTCGCGGCGGCCGCCGAGGCGGTCGAACGGACGCTCGACGACGCTCAGTCGGCGACCGCCGTCGACGCGGCCGAAGTCGAACCGGCCGCGGCCCTGGCGGTGATCGTCGGCGAACTCGTCGACGGCGAATCCGTCGAGAACGCGGTGTCGACGGGGATGGAGGTCGCCGTGTCCCGTGGCGCGCCGGTCTCCCTCCGAGAGACGCTATCGGTCGTCGGCGACCGCGGCGCCATCAGGATCGACCCCACCGGCGACCTATCGGCGCTGTTCGAGACCGCACTTCACGAGGCGGTCGTCGCGGGCGACGCGGAGGAGGCGATCGTCTCGGCGGTGAGCCGCGGGGGGAACGCGAGCGCGCTCGGCGCCGTCGCCGGCGCGGTCGCGGGCGCCCGCTTCGGCGCGAGCGGGGACGCGGTCCCCGCGCGCTGGCTGAACGAACTCGACGCGCCGACCGACCTCCGCGCGCTCGCCGACGCACTCGTCGAGCGGACGACCGACGACGACACCGCCGCCGGCGATCGGGACTCGGCCCCCGGGTAATGAGACCCAGTAGCATGACCCCAAAAGGTTCGTGAGTGGGACCGCCCTCGGTCGATCGCGCGTCACGATTGCCACGTCCACTCGACGTACTCGGACGGGTCGTTCACCGAGTTCATGGCGACGGCGGCCGCGGCGTCTCCGTCACCGTCGGAACGGACAGCCACCGATCAGACGCCATCGCGCCCCGCGTCGAGCGTCTTGAGGCTGAACTGGCGACGCGGGAGCTGGATCCGATTGGGAGTGATGGACCTGGCGGGCGCGAACTGGCGGAAAACCCGATCCCGTTACTGGATGTGGCCTTCTTCGCGGAGCTGCTGGGCGTCGTCGGACTCGTAGCGCCAGACGACCTCGGCCTTCTCGTCTTGCCAGTCCCACGGCTCGGCGATCACGATGTCGCCCTCCTTCACCCACGTTCGAAAGCGCATCCGACCGGGAATCCGGCCCATGCGCTCCTCACCGTCGGCACAGCGAAGCGTGACGCGCCGACCGCCCAGCATGTCGGTGACTGTCGCGAACACCTGGTTGTCGTCGGGCATCCTGAGGGGCTTGCGGTTTTGCGTATCGTCGCTCATATCGACGGATACGTAATCGAGTGGGATAAGTACGTGTATTCGGGTATCGACGTGACCGACCGGCCGCGGGCGATCCCGAACGCGTCGAGGCAGAGCGAACGGTGCGCCTGTCGGCACTGTTCGAGTCGTTTCGTGGAGCAAATGGGGTCGGAGGGATTTGAACCCCCGATCGACTGATATCTCCGGTCGGCACCTCGGTACTCCAGAGGGTCGTCGTCGCGTCCGATGATCAGTCGGACGCTCGGTATATCAGTCTGGAGTTCGTCACCGGGCGCGTTGCCTCTGGAGTCAGTCGCCATACCGGGCTTGGCCACGACCCCGTGCAATCACTCATACCTCTGACCGCCGTAAAGGGATTTCGATCGGATCCGCTACTCGCGGTCGGTCTCGCCCCACGAGCACTCCTGGCATTTGTACGCCGTCACGAACTCCGTGACGCTGGGCATGTAGCCCACCGAAATCACGTCGCCCCCGCAGTCGGGACACTGGCGATCGGCGTCCTCGATCGGTTCGGCATCCATCACGGAGTCCCCCTCGACCAACTCGGCGAGTCGCTCCGGCGTGACCATCCGTCCCTCGACGACGCGGTTGCTCATGCTTCGTCGTCGGCAGCCGATCGAGTAAAAGACCGCGGTCCGGGTGTCCCGGTCCCGGGCGGTCAGCCCGGGCAGCGCCGACTCACAGCCACGGTTCGCGGGAGGGCTCGTCCGACGGCTCGTCGTCGGCGTCGTCGTCCTCCTCCTCTGCGCCGCTGGCGGAGTCGACGGGGTCGATTCCCGCCGTCGGCGCCGTCGGCGTCCCCCCGAAGGCGACGCCGGAGTCGGGATAGACGCGTCCGTGGTCGGGATCGAGATCGGTGTCGGCGGTCTCGTTGGCTGTGGGGTCGTCGCTGTCGACCTCGTCGCCGCCGTCGGTGGTGACCGCGTCCCCGGGGGCTGGCTCCGGGGCGGTCTCGACCGCGTCGGCGCCGTCGACCTCGTCGTCGAGGGACTCCTCGTCCGCGTCGCCCTCGGAGTTCGGGTCGTACGCGAACAGTCCGGTCACGGCGAGGACGCCGAGCGCGACCGGCTGCTCGGTCGGAAGCAGCCCAAGCACCGACAGCGAGAGGATGCCCAGCGCGACCGAGGAGCCGAAGCGGAAGCGGTCGATGTCGACGCGGCCGCGCAGTCGGTCGCCCGCCAGCGCGATCGACAGCGCGAACGCGACACCGACGCCGGCGGCAGCGCCCGCCCTGGCGAGCAGATCCGGGTCGAGCGAGACGACCAACTCCGCGCCGGCAGGCTGGAACGACGCGAGCAGCCCGAGTCCGATGATCGCGCCGGGGCTCGGGAGGTACTCGCCGATCTCCGCGCTGGCGGTCTTGGCCGCGACCGCGAGGATCACCAGTCCGGCGAACCGGTGGAACACCTCGGGGTTCAGCAGGCTCTGGATCGTCTGGGCCAGCGCCGCCTCGGCCATCGCCACGGGGACGAGGACGGCGCCGAGCAGGAGAATGGAGGCGGCCTTCTCGCGTGGCGTCCCCTCCATCTCGGCGAGGACGACGGCCATCGTGGCGGAGCCGCCGAAGATGAGCAGTCCCGTCTCGACGATCCCGAAGGGCACGGTGAGCGCGCCCGCGATGACCAGCGCCGGAAAGATGCCGTCGACGAGCGGGAGCCCCATGACGGTCGCGAGGAGCCGCGTGGCGCCGCCGACGCGCTGCTCCAGGCGGAGCGCGATCGGGTGTGCTGAGGTGCTCACGGCTCAGCGATACGACCCGGCATAACCCACGACCGGACGGGAGTCTGGTGACGAACCGGAGCGGACGGACGCTCGGAGGGAGGAACGCGGGAGGCGTTCTCCTGTGCACCAGTCGAGCCCGCGTTTGAACGGAATAAATGTCGGGAGTGCAGCGTTGTCGCTCACCCAGCCGACGATACCCGTTGCGATGCGGGACTCGAAGTCCATACTACTACTCTCCCGTAGGCGAGACTTAACGATTGCGTGGGACGTGTCCACACAGTCCGAACGAATTCTCGCCGCTATTTAAATACTGAACCTACGGACCGTCGGGACTCGACCACACACGCCGTTGGACCGTCGAAGTCAGGCGGCAGCGCGCGCAAATCTTGCGCGATGGAGCGGCCGCGCTCCCGGCCGTTCGAGGAGCGATCCGCTATTGCTCGCGTCGATCCGCGGATATGTGCACCCAGATGCATTTCGACCCCCTACCGTGCGTGCCCGCACCGGCGATCTGTACACGTACGTGTGTGACTGACTGTCCATGCGGTCCGATTCTCGGAACGTTTTTGCGGTGTCCGCGAGCACCGTTGATATGGCGAACGACGGATCCGAGGGAAGTCCGTTCTCACAGAAGCTGGAGGTATCGGAAGCGCTGACGTTCGACGACGTCCTGTTGCGTCCCAAGGAGAGCCGAGTCGAGCCCGACGAGGCTGACGTCTCCACACGCGTGTCGTCCAACGTCGAGCTGACGATCCCCGTCCTCTCGGCGGCGATGGACACCGTCACCGAGTCCGAGTTGGCGATCTCGATGGCCCGCGAGGGCGGTCTGGGCGTGCTCCACCGCAACATGACCGTCGAGGAGACGGTCGCGGAGGTCGAGCGCGTCAAGCGCGCCGACGAGCTGGTGATCCGCCGCGAGAACGTGGTCACCGCCTCACCCGACCAGCCCGTCCGCGAGGTCGACGCGATGATGGAGCACGAGGGCGTCTCCGGCGCCCCCGTCGTCGACGAGGACGACGCTGTCCTCGGCATCATCTCGGGCACCGACATCCGTCCGTACCTGGAGGTCGGCGAGTCCGACGCCGTCCGCGAGGCGATGACGGACGAGGTCATCACCGCCCCGGAGGATGTCGACGCCCGTGAGGCGCTGGAGCTCATGTACGACCACAAGATCGAGCGCGTTCCGGTCGTCGACGACGACGACCGGCTCGTCGGCCTCGTGACGATGCAGGGGACGCTCGCGCGCCGCGAGCACACCGACGCCGCCCGCGACGAGTCGGGCTCGCTGCTCGTCGGCGTCGCCGTCGGGCCGTTCGAAGAGGAGCGCGCCGTCGCCGCCGACGAGGCCGGCGCGGACGTGTTGTTCATCGACTGCGCGCACGCGCACAACCTCAACGTCCTCGACTCCGCGGAGGCGATCAAAGCCGAGGTCGACGCCGACGTGGTGGTCGGCAACGTCGGCACTCGCGAGGCCGCCGAGGCCGCCGTCGGCTTCGCCGACGGCCTCAAGGTCGGCATCGGGCCGGGCTCCATCTGCACCACGCGCGTCGTGAGCGGCGCGGGGATGCCCCAGATCACCGCCGTCGCGCAGGTGGCCGACGTGGCCGCCCGCGAGGACGTGCCCGTCATCGCCGACGGGGGGATCCGCTACTCCGGCGACGCGATCAAGGCGATCGCCGCCGGCGCCGACGCGGTGATGCTCGGGTCGTACTTCGCGGGCACCGACGAGGCGCCCGGCCGCGTCATCACGATGAACGGCAAGCGCTACAAACAGTACCGCGGCATGGGCTCGGTCGGCGCGATGTCCGAGGGCGGCGGCGACCGCTACCTCAAGGACGCCGAGGAGGACGAGGAGTTCGTCCCCGAGGGGGTCGAGGCCGCGACCCCGTACAAGGGGCCGCTCTCGTCGGAGCTCCACCAGCTCGTCGGCGGCATGCGCTCGGGCATGGGGTACGTCGGCGCCGAGACGCTTCCCGGATTCAAACAACGCGCGGAGTTCGTCCGCGTCTCCCAGGCCGGCCAGACCGAGGGCCACCCCCACGACGTGACCATCACCGACGAGGCGCCGAACTACAGCCCGGAGTAATCGGCGCGGAAACCGACCTCGGCTCGCCTCGGCGACGCGTGCGCCGCCAGTGTAGTGTCTGACGGCCGGTGGACGACGCGTGACCGCTTTCGGACGCGACGGCCGGTAAGCTTTCGATGGCGGTGCCCGTACGTCCCTCCGGTGGCTGGTGGCCACCGCGGACAGTGGGGCACCACGGCAGGCGTGACGCGAACCCGTCACCTGACCCACGCCAATTTTCGACCGGTTCCCCCGTACATCGCATACGGTTAAGTACCCGGCGGTGACAACACCAATTGATGGCCGGACGGCGCCGGTACGCCCGAACGTCCGCGCGACGGAGAGTCGCGGGACCGGTATGCGTCGACGGATACCGTGATGTAGGCCGGTCCGTCACGGACGAAGGACCGCCGAGGGGGGACACAGCATGAGCGAGGACACGGGCACCCGCGCGCCGGACGACCCGGCCGAGCCGCCGGTCGTCCTCGTCGTCGAGGACGAGCCCGACCTCGCGGACCTGTACGCGGCGTGGCTCGACGGCGAATACGACGTTCGCACCGCCTACGGAGGTCAAGCGGCGCTCGACGAACTCGTCCCCGAGATCGACGTGATCCTCCTCGACCGCCGGATGCCCGGACTGTCCGGCGACGAGGTGCTCGAGGAGGCCCGGGACCGCGGGATCGACGCCCGCGTCGCGATGGTCACCGCCGTCGAGCCCGACTTCGACATCATCGAGATGGGGTTCGACGACTACCTCGTCAAGCCCGTCACGCGCGAATCCCTGCTCGACACCGTCGAGGGGTTGTACTCTCGCTCGGCGTACGACTCGCGGGTCCAGGAGTTGTTCGCGGTCTCCTCGAAGATGGCCGTGCTCGAAGCCGAGAAGGGACGAGCGGCGCTGGAGGAGTCCGAGCGGTACGAGTCGCTCGAACGACGGGCGGCGACGCTTCGCGCGGAGCTCGACGAGGAGGTCGCCAGCTTCGGCGACGGCGAGTTCGAACGGGCGTTTCGCGACCTCGACAACGGTGATTCGGTGGACGACGACGACCTCTTCGACGACGACGGCTTCGATGACCTCTGAACGAGGTCGAGTCGCCCGCGTTCGATGGCGTTCCGTTCGAAAATTCGGCGAACGGTGCGTGTCGACTCCGCTAGTGACTGCTACGAGAGGAACCGCTCCAGGCGCGCCATCGCCTCCTTGAGGTCGTCCAGCCCGGTCGCATACGAGATCCTGATGTGGCCCTCGCCGCCCGCGCCAAAGGCGGTCCCGGGGACGGCCGCGACGCCCTCCGCCTCCAGCAGCTCGGTCGCGAACGCGCGGGCGTCGCCGTCGGACGCCACGTCGGCGACGCGGGGGAACGCGTAGAACGCGCCGCCCGGCTCCGCCACCGGGAGGCCGAGCTCGCGCAGCCGCGAGACGACGTACCGACGGCGTCGATCGTACTCCCGCCGCATCTCCTCGACCTCGTCGTCGCACCGATCGATGGCCGCCAGCGCGGCGTGTTGGGCGGTCGTCGGCGCCGACAGCATCGCGTACTGGTGGACCTTCGTCATCGCGTCGATCGCCGCTTCGGGACCCATCGCGTAGCCGAGGCGCAGGCCGGTCATGGCGTACGCCTTCGAGAAGCCGTTGATGACGACCGTGCGCTCGCGCATCCCCGGCCGCGTCGCAACCGACTGGTGGTCCCCGTCGTAGGTGAGCGCGGCGTAGATCTCGTCGGCGACGACGAGCAGGTCGTGCTCGCGGCAGAACGCCGCGACGGCGTCCATCTCGTCGGCGTCCATCGTCGCCCCGGTGGGGTTGTTCGGGTAACAGAGCACGAGCACGTCGGCCTCGTCGACGCCCGCCTCCGACAGCGCTTCCGTCGTGAGTGCCCAGCCGTCCTCGTGGCGGGTGTGCACCGGGAGCGGCTCCCCGCCGGCGAAGCGTACGCCCGGCCCGTAGGAGACGTACGTCGGCGTCGGGAGCGCGACCGTGTCGCCGGGGTTCACGAACGCCCGGAACGCCAGGTCGACCGCCTCTGAGGCGCCGGTCGTCACGAGGACCTCCGAGTCGGGGTCGTACGACTGCCCGTAGCGCGTGACGCGCTCGGCGATCGCCCGCCGGAGGTCGGGCATACCGCGGTTGGCGGTGTAGCTGGTGCGTCCCCGCTCCAGCGACTCGATCGCCGCCGAGCGCGCGGCCCACGGCGCGGTGAAGTCGGGCTCGCCGACGCCCAGCGAGATCACGTCGTCGCGGTTCTCGGCAATCTCGAAGAACTCGCGGATGCCCGACGGCGGCACCGACGCGACGCGATCGGCGGGGCTGAACCGTGATCCCTCGCCCTCGGACGCCTCCGCTCCGCTGGCGGCACCGCCGTCGGTCTCGACGGACCCGCGGCCGGCACCGGTCGGGTCGTCGCCGCCGCGGTCTCGGGCGTCGCTGTCTCGGGGGTCGCCGCCGTTCATGGCGTCACAGAGAGGCGGTCGTCGTCGTCGCGGTCGGTGAAGCTGACGCCCCGTTCCTTGTACGTCTCCATCACGTAGTGGGTGACCGTCTTCGTCACCGCCGGAAGCGGCGCGACCTCCTCGGAGACGAACCCCGACACGTCGCCCATCGACGAGCCGGAGACGTTGACCGCGAAGTCGTAGTCGCCCGACATCAGCCGCAGCGAGTCGACCGCCGGCGACTCCGCGATGCGGCGGGCCACGTCGTCGTAGTCGGTCTCGCGGTCGAGCTCGACGTTCACTTCGACGATGGCGCTGACGCGCTCCTCGTCGACGGCGTCCCAGTCGACGACTGCGGTGTAGCCACGCAGGGCCCCCGACGCCTCCAACTCGGTGAGCCTCTCCTCGACGGTCGCCTCGTCCAGCCCGGTCTGGCGGGCCAGGTCGGCGGTGGACTCGCGTGCGTCGTCGACGAGCGCGTCTAGCAGGGATCGGGTAGCCTCGTCCATACTCCCCGACTCGTACGGCCGGGCAAAGCGGTTTCGCCCGGCGCGATATCAGCGAACACACCGCACGGGTCCCCGTCGGCGACGGCACCGCCGCCGTGTCGAAACCGGGCGGGTCGTCCCGAGTCGGATCCCTGAAGCCGCGGAGCCACACAGGGGCCGTATGAACTACATCGTCTGGTCGGTGGTGGCGCTGGCGGCGTACTCGTTCGTCGCGCCGCTGATGCGGCTGGCGACCGCCGGCGAGGGGGCCATCCCCAGCACCGTCGCCGCATTCGTCGCCAACTCGGTGCTCGTCGTCGCCACGCTCGCGGTCATCGGGTTCACCGGCGACGGCGTCGTCGAGCACCTCACGGACCCGCGGATGGGCTACGTGCTCGCGGCGGGCGCCTGCCTCTCGGTCGGCATCCTCGCGTACTACCGCGCGCTGTCGGTCGGTCGTGTGTCGATCGTCGCCCCGATCTTCGCCATGTTCTTCGTCGCCTCCTCGGCGGTCGGCGTCGTGCTCCTCGACGAACCCGTCACCGCGCGAAAGCTCCTCGGCGTCGGTTTCGCGGTCGTCGCCGTCGTGCTCGTCGCGGGGGAGTGACCGGCGACCCGCGACCGTCTCGGCGGGTACGAACGTTTATCTGGGATACCGACCCAGACGCCCCGAATGTCCAGGTCGCGACCGAGCGCGGGCTCCCCGGGGCGACGCGGTGTCGGTCGCTGGTGGGTCCACCGGCACCTGCTGACCGTCGTCGCCGCCGCGGTCGTCGTCGCAGCTGTCGCCCAGGCGCTCGCCGTCGGCGCCGAGGCGACAGCCGCCGCCGTCGCTCCGACCCCGCTGCGGTCGCTCGGGCTGTCTGTCGCACTCGATCGCGTCGCCGCCGCGGCCGCGTTCACGGCCGCAGTTAGCGGCCTCATCGGGGGTGCGGCCGCCGCCTACGGCGTCTGCGCCGCGATCGTGGGAGTCGCCGCCGCGTAGCCTTTCAGCGACCTTTTGTACGGTCGTGTCGATGGTCGAGACATGACCGAGTTCGAGAAAGACGACAGCGTCGTGCTGCACGATGAGCACAGCGAGTTCGACGGCGAGACCGGCACCGTGACGCAGGTGATGGAGACGATGTTCGGCGACGCGACGTACACTGTCAGCTTCGAGGAGGGCCAAGAGCAGGGCGTCCCGGCCGACCAGTTGACTGCCGCCGACACTGACGCGGACGCCGCCGTCGACGACGAGGAGTAACGCCGTTTCGAGGGGACAACGACGACCAACCCGTCGTCGGCTTCCCGTATCACCGCACGTACGTATCGACTCCCATGCCCGCAGGCATGGCCACGACCCCCACTGACGCCGCGGGTCGGGTCAGGCGCTGTCCGGGACGGGGTCGCGCCACGCGAGCACCGCGAGCGACCCGACGGCCAGCGTGACCCCCGCGGCGGCCAGCGCGACGCCGGGCGAGAAGCGATCCGAGAGAGTGCCGCTGGCCAACTGGAACGGCACGACCGTCACCCCCGAGACCATCGCCATCGCCGACAGCGTCGTCGCGCGCCCGAGCGAGGCGATGCGGTCGTTGACGTAGTTGGCCGCGAACACCGAGGTCGCCTCCGAGAGGCCGCGCACGAGCACGAACGCGGGAAACGCCACCAGCGGAACGGCCCATTGGCCGACGAGCAGCGCCGCCACGACGAACGGCGTCGTCAGGAACCACGCCCGCAGGCCCACGCGATCGCGGAGCCACCCCGCTCGGCCGGTGAGCAGCGCGCCGACGAGGCTGATCCCCGCGTAGTACCAGCCGAGGAACGGCTCGACGCCGCCTGCGACCCCCACGAGCGCCGCGCCCGCGCCGTCGACGGCGACCGCCTCGATGCGCGGCTGGAGAAAAATGAACACGAGGTACGTGACCGCAGAGAACAGCACGTAGTAGTACGGGAGAAACGACCGCAGACGGGGGTCCCGAACTGCGGCTCGGACGGCCTCCAACGCCGCTCGCGGCGTCAGCGGGTCGAACTCGGGTGTCCCGCCCGCGTCGTCGACGGTGAGCAGGACGAGGGCTCCGACGGCGGTGACGCCCGCCGCGACGAGAAACGGCAGGGACAGGTCGATGCCGGCGAGCCATCCGCCGGCGACGGCGCCGCTGACACCGACGGCCAGCGCGACCGACTCGCCGCGGCCCCGGACGGTCGCGAACTCCCGGTCGCCGACCAGCGAGTCGTACAGCCAGGCGTCCTCGCTCCCCGAGCGGAAGGCGTACCCCACCGACCACAGCACGTACAGCGCCAGCAGCGCCGGGAACGTCGTCGAGAACGCGATGCCAGCGAGCGTACCCGCGATGATCGCCGTCCCCACGACGAGGCTCAATCGCCGGCCGATCAGGTCGCCGACGTAGCCCGTCGGCACCTCAGCCACCACGGTCGTCAGGTTGTACGCCGCCTCCAAGATCGCGATCTGGGTGAACGAGAGGCCGACGGAGAGGAAGTAGAGGTACATGATCGGACGGTACAGTTCGACCGCGCGGGTGGCCTTGTAGAGGTAGTAGCGGAAAACGGCCGGCGACATCGCTATGTAGGTGTGCCTATCGGGTAGGAAAACGCTCCGGTCCAGTCCGACCCCTTTTCATCCCGCCGCGCCTACTGGCGACCAACGTGAGCTCCGTTCCCTTCCACTACGTCGATCTGCGGGCCTTCTGCTACGCCACGGAGGACGAAAAGCGCGTGGAGGACGCGCTGCGCACGTTCCTTCCAGAGGAGTTCGATATCGAGCGCGTCGTCAACGCCGGCCACCACGGCGACCGGATCGTCGTGCTCTCGGCGCGCGTCGAGCGCGCCGACGACGTGCGTCACGTCCTCTCGATGCTCTCGGAACTGCCCGAGTGGGACCGCGTGCTCGCCGAACTCGACGAGCGCGTCGACGACAACAACTCGCTGTTCCTCCGGCTCGACAAGCAGGCGGCGTTCACGGGCAGCGCAGAACTCGGACCCGGGATCACCTTCCGCGCGAAGGTGGAGGCGTACCCCGCCAAGCGCGAGAAGGCCGTCAAGAACGCCCGCGAGACGTTCGAGGAACTGGTCGAGGAGGCGGGCGGGGCGGGCGGCTCCGACGGCGAGACGGGCAGATCTGACGGCGAGGCGGCCTAACCGGTCACGCCGAAAGAGGCGAACCGCAGACGGGTCGCCCGCTCAGGGCCACTTGATCGAACAGCCGCGGCTCGGCCCGGGGTCCAGGGCAACGTCCTCGTCCGCGAGCACGGCGTCGATGGCGTCCTCGATGTAGTACTCGGTCGCCTCGTCGTCGGGGTTGAGCGCGTCGTCGAGGCGGCCGTGGTACGCGAGCGTGAACGACCCGTCGCCCTCGGTGCGCAGGAGGAACGGGTCGGGGGTACAGACCGCGCCGTACGCCTCTGCAACCGCGGCGGTCTCGTCGCGGAGGTACGCGTCGTAGGTCACCGCGCCCGACTCGACGTACTCGACCATTCTCTCGAAGGAGTCCTCGGGGTACGCCGCGTCGTCGTTGGGGTTGATCCCGACGACCGCGCAGTCGTCGTATTCGGCGGCGATCCGGTTCAACAGGTCGAACTTCGCCTGTGCGTACGGGCAGTGGTTGCACGTGAACACGACGAGGACGGCGTCGCTGTCGGCGAAGTCCGCGAGCGCGTGCGTCTCGCCGTCGACGCCGGGGAGTTCGAAGTCGGGCACGGCATCGCCGCGCGCGAGGTCGGAGTCGGAGTCGGTCTGGACCATGGCTACTCCGGGGTTGGGGTGGCTCGGAGAAAGTCGTTGGGTCACCGAGGGCGGCGGAAACGATCACGTCGACTCGTTGCCTCGCGCTCTGCGGGCGGGTCGTTTTGATATTCCTCCTACCGCGTCCTCTGAACCGAACGATCTGCTGTCAGGACATCTCGTACCGAGCGATCTGTGCGGATCCACACGTCGGACACTCTTCGGTGGCTCCATCGACAGTGGTACCACACCTGCGACATTCCCAATAGACCTCCGTTCGATTCCTCCATGGAATCAACGTCCGCCAGGGTTGTGTCATTCGGGAATCCCTCCATGAGACCGCCTTAGCTCAAACTGCGGTCACTGTGGCAATATAATTACTGTTCGGCTCCCACACCTTTGGAGTGCTATTTCGTGAAGGAGTAGAGGCTGCTCCGCTCGAGATGCTCTTGTGTCAATTCTACTGCCGAATCGCAGATCGACGCGGATCTAGTACGGGGTAGCTGATGGGTGCGCAGATGCCATGCCGGGTATACCCTCTGTATCTATCGTCCGTCACGGTTTCACAGAGAGACAAGAGCGTGAACTACCCCACCCTACCGCTCGGGTTGACGCCCTCGCGCTTGAGGGTGGGGCTTCCTGTTTCCACGACGCGCTTTGCATCCACAATCGAGGACACAGGGAGCGCAGTCTCCACAGGCGTTGATTCGGAGCGTCCCGCTCCTAACCGCTTTGTGATACCGCGAGAAAGAATGTTCCACGCCGCGTTCGCGTCTCTGTCGGCCTCGAACCTACACGCCGGGCAGGAGTGTTCGCGCACCCACAACGGTTTCTCGGTCGAGACGCCGCAGGACGCACACTCTTTCGTCGTTCCGCGCGGATTCACAGCAACGAAGTGCGTTCCTTCGCGTTCGCACTTGTATTTGAGCATCCGCAGGAACGTCCCCCACGCCGCACCTGCCCGGTTCCGCGAGTTGCCCGGTAGTTCGACCAACCCCTTCGCGTCCAAGTCCTCGACGGCCACGAAGTCGTACTCCCGAGCGTAGTAGTTCGAGAGCTTGTGAAGGAAGTCGCGGCGCTTGTTCTTCAACTCGGCGTGGCGTTCTGCCACGCCCCGACGCTGTTTCTCCCAATTGTCCGACCCGTGCTGTTTCCGCGAGAGGTCGCGCTGTGCGCGTTCCAAACGTTCGCGTTCGTTGGACAGGTCGAGGGATTCGACGGCGGTTCCATCGGTGTCGTGGGCGTACTTGAGAATCCCCACGTCGATACCGACGCAGCTCTTGGGATTCTCCGGCTTCTCCGGCGGGTCCTCGGGCGTCTCGATGTCGAGAATGGCGTACCACTTCCCGGTTGGTTCTTGCTTGACCGTGACGGTCTTAATGTCGGCGTCGTCGGGGAGGTCGCGGTGGAAGGTGAGCGGGATCTCTCCGAGTTTCGAGAGCCACAGTTTACTCCGACCACTCGTGTTCTTGAGCTTGAAGCCGGATTGACTGTAGGTGAAACTGCGGTACTCGCCCGGTGCCTTCCACTTGAGCGTCCCGACGCGGTAGCCGTTCTCTTTGCGCCCTCGTAAAGCTCAATCGCCACTACGAACTCGCCGTCTACCTCAATCCGCCGCCGACGGCGCCGTGTGGAACGGCTGCGCGGCGATGGACTCCCGCAGGCGCGGCAGCGCGTCGCGGCCGTGCTCGTGGGCCGCGGTGACGACGGCGAACACCTCCTCGCGGCTCACCTTCACGCCCTCGCCGGTGACCGCGCGTTCGGGGTGCTCCGACAGTTCCCGGAGCGTCCCCACCGCGAGCAGGTACGGGATCGTCCACGCGGCGAGGGTGTTCCCCTCGACCAGCGGGACGCGTTCGAGGTACGTCTGCGCGCCGTCGAGGAAGCCGCGGGCGTAGCCCGCCGTCCGCGAGACGACGCTGGCGGTGCCCTCGCAGTACTCGGGCGCGACGACCTCGTCCTGCGGGACGCCCTCCTCGTCGAGCCACTCGGCGGGGAGGTAGACGTTGTTCTCCTCGGTGTAGTCGTCGTGCACGTCTTTCGCAACGTTGACCAGTTGGAGCAGGAGGCCGAATTCCTCGGCGACCTCGTATAGGCGGTCGGCGCGCTCGTCGTCGACGGTGCCCAGGGTCGTGATGAGGTTCGTGATGAGGGTGCCGACGGTGCCGGCGACGTAGTAGCAGTACTCCTCCAGTTCTCCCTTCGTCTCGATGCGGAGGCCGCCCTCGTCGGCGTAGCGCTCGACGAAGTCGGCCATGCCGGTGGCCATCTCGCGGGCCGGCGGAACGACCGCGCGGCGCACCTCCGGCGGGAGGCCCTCGAAGGTGGCGAACACGCGGTCGACTTCGGCGACGACCTCCCAGTCAGCCGAGCGCTCCGACTCGGGAGGGAGATGCGGGCCGACCGAGGCGCGGAAGTCGCCGGCGTCCGCGCCGTCGTCGGGGTCGAGGGCGGCGTCGAACTCCCGGAGGAGGGCGGCCTGCTCATCGGGAGCGATGTGGTCGGCGTCCTCGACGGTGTCGGCGATCCGGCAGACGAGGTAGCCGAGACAGATGTACGACGACATGGGCTCGTCGAGGGTGTCGACGGTCAGCGCGAAGGTGCGCGAGACGCCCTGGACGGCCTCGTGGCACCACGCGAGGTCGGCGTCGGGGTGGGTCGCGGCGGGGCGATCGGCGTCGGGCATTCAGTTGGAGTGGCCTATGGCAGGAGGGTTAAAAAGTACTGTGTGGTGCGTGTCGCTGTCCTGTCACGGGATCGGCGCGTCGATTCGCGGCACCGATCCCGCCGCCGCCACCGACACTGCAAAGATTGAAGCCGCGGAACTCACAGGAACGACCATGGACTTCGGGCTGACCACCGAGCAACGACAGATCCGCGACATGGTCGCGGAGTTCGCCGACGAGGAGATCGTGCCGCGCGCCGCCGAGATCGACGAGGAGGACGAGTTCCCCCGCGACATCGTCGACCAGATGGCCGAGCTCGGCCTGATGGGGATGCCGTTTCCGGAGGAGTACGGCGGCGCCGACCTCGATTACCACAGCTACGCGCTCGGGCTCTCGGAGATCGCGCGCGGCTCGGGGGGCCTCGGCACCGTCGTCGCCGCGCACATCTCGCTGGCGGGCAACATGCTGTACGCCTTCGGCGACGAGGAGCAGAAACAGGCGTACCTCACCCCGCTCGCCGAGGGGCGCGACATCGGCGCGTTCGCGCTCTCGGAGGCGGGCGCCGGGTCGGACGTGCCCGCGATGGAGACGACCGCGGAGAAGGACGGCGACGGCTACGTCGTCAACGGCGGGAAGCTGTGGATCTCCAACGGCTCGGTCGCCGACACCGTCACCCTGTTCGCGAAGACCGACCCCGACGCCGGCAACAAGGGGATCTCCTCGTTCGTCGTGCGCCCCGAGGAGGACGACGGCTTCATCGTCGAGGGAACCGAGCACAAGCTCGGCGACAAGGGGTGTCCCACCGCCGAACTCCGCTTCGACGACCTGTACCTCCCCGCCGAGCGCCTGCTCGGTGAGGAGGGCGACGGCTTCGTACAGGCGCTGAAGACGCTCAACGGCGGCCGGATCACCATCGCCGCCCGCGGTGTCGGCATCGCGCGTGCGTCGCTGGAGGCGGCCGCCGAGTACGCCACCGAGCGCGACCAGTTCGGCGGCCCGATCTCGCAGTTCCAGGCGATACAACACAAGATCGCGGACATGGACACGAAGCTGCAGGCCGCCGAACTGCTCATGCACAAGGCCGCCGACCTGAAGATCAAAGGCGAGCCGTTCATCAAGGAGGCCGCGCAGGCGAAGCTGTACGCCAGCGAGATCAGTCGCGAGGTCGCCAACGAGGCGATCCAGATCCACGGCGGCTACGGCTACACGAAGGACTTCCCCGTCGAGCGGTTCTACCGAGACGCGAAGCTCAACGAGATCTACGAGGGCACCAGCGAGATCCTGCGCAACACTATCGCTCAGCAGGTACTGGACAAGTAACGACGCGCGAAGCGAACGCGGACCCGAACCGACGGGCTTCCGGCTCAGTCGTCGCCCAAGGTCGCGGCGCCCTCCGCAGGCGTGTTGAGTTCCACCCCACCCGACAGGTCGCGTTGGGGGAACGGGATCTCGATTCCCTCCTCGTCGAACCGTTCCTTCACGTTCGTCACGTACTCCCCGCGGATCTTCACGAAGTCCGCCCGCGAGGGGTTCCCGATCCAGATGCGGCTCTTGAGACCGACGTAGCTGTCTGCCAGTTCCGTGAGCCGGACCGACGGAGCCGGGTCCGAGAGGATATCCGGGTGGCGCTCGGCCTCCTCGACGATGATCTCGGTGGCGTGCTCGATGTCGTCGCCGTAGCCGATGCCGAACAGGAACTGCAGGCGGAGCGTATCCTTCGCGACGGGATTTTTGATCACGCCGTCGGTGAGCTGCGAGTTCGGGACCGTCAGTAGCTCGTTGTCGAAGGTGCGGACGCGCGAGACGCGAAAGGAGATGTCCTCGACGATGCCTGAGTGGCCGTCCCACTCGATCCAGTCGCCGATGCGGAACGGGCGGTCGGTGAAGATGAAGATGCCCGCGACGAAGTTCTTGATCACGTCCTGCATCGCGAAGCCGATTGCGAGCGTCGCCGCGGCGGCGATCGTCGCCAGCGACTGGAGGAAGTCGCCGTAGCCCGCCAGGCCGAAGCCGACGGCGATACCGGCGAACACGACGACGACGTTCGCGACCTTCTTGAGCGGCCGCTTGGCGTGGGTCTCCAGCCCGCGGGCGTCGAGCACGCGGTCGAGTAGCGGCCGGACGAACGTCCGACCGAGCACGACGAACGCCGCCACGACGACGAGGAACGTGATCGCCGCCCCGAGGGGACCCGCCAACCCGGTCGGGACGCCGAGGCTCGCGAGCAGATCGGCGACGGGCGCGGACGCCGTTGATGACCCTCCGTCTCCGGGCGCCGGCGTGGCCGTCTTGAGGACCGGTGCGACCCCCGCGAGGGTCATCTGTGCAGCACCGCGGTGTGACCGCGCGTCTCCACGAGGTCCGCCGACACCCGATCGGCCAGCTCCGTCGCCAGTTCGTCCACGTCGGTGCCGGCCTGCGCCGAGCGGTGGAACTTCACTTTCACGAGGTCGCGGTTCGTCAACTGGTCGTCGAGTTCGTCGACGACCGGAGAGAGGCCCTTCTTCCCGACCCAGACGGTCACGTCGAGATCGTGGGCCTGTTTGCGGAGATCCTGGTCAGACATACGCCCCGCTAGCCGTGGACGCGGTTTGAAGGTTCTCGTTTGCGGCGTCGCCGCCCGCCGTGCCCGTCAGTCGCCGTACGGGTACCGCTCGGTCGCGCCGCAGGCACACCGGATCGCGACGTGGCTCCCCTCTCGCAGGCGCACGCGTGCGGTGCGGCCGGGGATGAGATACGCGTCGCACGCGTCGCAGGTGAAGCGGTCGAACCGTGCGGGGAGCCCGCAGCGGTGCCGCTCGGC
The DNA here is from genome assembly GCF_900129775.1 of Halobaculum gomorrense. Classification (GTDB taxonomy): domain Archaea; phylum Halobacteriota; class Halobacteria; order Halobacteriales; family Haloferacaceae; genus Halobaculum; species Halobaculum gomorrense. Next base: position 38,387 of record NZ_FQWV01000005.1, read on the forward strand.
GATCCGCCGGGCGAGCCTGACGGCCTCACGGGCGCGCTCCTCCTCGCCGGCGCGCGCGGCCTCGCGGGCGAACTCGGCGAGGCGGTCGATCCGCTCTGCTGCGATCTGTGCGTCGTTCATCGGGCGCGTTGATCGGTACTCGACGGCCGCGGCGGATAGCGGTTTCGGGTGGATCACGCCGGCGCGGACGCCCCCGCGGGTCAGTCGTCGGTCGCCGTCTCGACCGCGGCCTCGGTCGCGTCGCCGCGCGCGCCGTTCTCGCGCGGCGTCACGGACCGCTCCAGCCACAACAGCGTCGCAACGACCAGTCCGCACACCGCGATCAGCGTCGGCCACAGCAGGCCGGAAAAACCGTGATCGAAGAACAGCCCGCCCGCGAACGACCCCAGGCCGATGCCGAGGCGCTTGGCGACCTCCAGCATCGAAAGCTGGGTGCCGCGCTCGGCGGCGCTGCCGAGGTCCGACATCAGCGCGGACGCCAGCGGCGAGTGGAGGATCTCCCCCACCGTCCCGAAAAAGAGGTGCCCGCCGACCAGCGCGACGCCGAGCACCACCGTCGGCGCGGCGAGACCCGCGTGTCCGGATACCGAGATGAGGTCAGCGCCCCACGCCGCCAGCATCGCGACCGCCCAGAAGCACGCCGACGCGGCGAGCCCGCGGGTGCGCCGCCAGCCGCCGACGGCATCGACCAGCGGGATCTGGAGGATCACGACGGTGAGGGGGTTCACGACGTACAGCGTGCCCAGTTGGGCGGCGGTGAGCACCAGCTCCTCCGTGGCGACGATCGGGAGTGTCGTCTGCATCTGCGCGTACATGACCGCGAAGCCGACGTTGACGCCCGCAAGCGCGAGCACCCGCGGCCGGGTGGCCGCGCGCCACCACGCTGCGAGCGCGCCACGTCCCGCGTCGCCCTCGCCGTCCGACTCCTCCCCCTCGCCGGCCGCGCTCGCCGTCCGTTCGTCGGCCACCTCACCGGCGGCGACGCGTGGCACGAACAGGAGGATCACCAACGCGACGACCGCCGAGGTGGCGCCGTCGGCGACGAAGACGGCGACGGAGGCAACCGAGTACAGCGCCCCGCCGGCGACGAAGCCGGCGCCGAAGCCGACGTTGTTCGCGACCTTCAGGAGGGCGTAGCCGCGGTCGCGCTCGGCGGCGTCGGTGAGGTCGGCGGTCATCGCGTGGCTCGCCGGCGTGTACAGCCCGCGGACGAACCCCGACGCGACGCAGACCCCGACGAACGCGACGCCGAGCGCCGAGACGCCGGTGGCGGCGGGGACCGCCGTCGGGACGACGCCGACGATCTCGGGCACGAACGCGAACGCCGCGAGCGCAACCGCCGACAGCGCCATCGAGGCGACCATCACGGGCTTGCGTCCGATCACGTCCGAAAGGAGCCCGCCGGCGGCCGTACCCGCGGCGGTGGTGACGCTCTTGGCGCCCAGCCCGAGGCCGACGACCGACAGCGCAATGCCGACCCGCAGGTGAAAGTGGACCGTCGCGAACGGATAGACGAGGCCGCCGCCGAAGACGTTGATCAGTTGGCCCAGCGCGACGACGTAGACGGCGCGGTCGAAGCCGCGGACGGCGTCGAGCGACGGACGCTGCACGCGCCGCCGTTCGGTGAGCGGGGTGGTGAACCGTGCGGTTCCGCGCCGGCGACCCGGCGGCGGTCCGTACCGGATCGATATATATCCTCTGCGTATCGAGAGCAAGATTCAAGCGAGAGAACGGCTGTCGAGCCCGTTCTCGCGAACGAGTCTGTCAGGTAACCAAAAGACTCTATATGGTTCGGTATAAGTGTGGAACGAAGGAGGAACTCGGCATGGCCAAGGACACCGTCCGGTACCCTGATAAGGTCGTCGACGAAATCGACGCCCTCGTCGACGACGGCGTCTTCGAGAGCAAGTCCGAGTTCTACCGCTTCTCCGCCGAGTACGTGCTCGCGCTCGTCAGCGACGAGTGGGAGCCGGAGACGTTCAACTACGGCGAGATCCGCGAGGAGCTGGACCTCCAGGAGGAGCCCGTGCTGCTCGGGGCCGATGGCGGCCGCGACTTCCTCAACGCGGTCATCACGGTCCGCCAACTCGGTTTGCGCAACGACTTCGCGGAGGCCGAGCAGTTCATCGACGAGAACTACGAGACCACCGACCGCTCCGGTATGATCCTGGAGGAGCTGCTGCGTGTCTACCGCGACCGCGCCGAGAACGGCTCCACGTCCGGCGTCTGACGGCAGGCCGCCCGCTTCTCCGCGTTCGACACCCGAACCGCCTACGCCAGCGTCGGCGCCCGTCGACCGGTACCGTCTACGGGGCGCGTGGACCGGTAACGTCTACACCGCTCCGTCCACACGGATTCGTATGCGACTGGAACGGTACTGGGGCGTCGGCCCGAAGACCGCCGAGACGCTCCGCGAGTCGCTCGGCGAGGCGGCGGCCGTCGACGCCATCGAGTCGGCGGACGTGCGCGCGCTCGTCGACGCCGGCGTTCCGCGCGGCCGGGCGACCCGCGTGCTCCGCCGGGCGAACGGCCGCGAGGCGATGGACCTGTTCGGCACCCGCGACGCCCGCGAGGTGTACGACGACCTGCTCGATCTCGCCGCGGGGTACGCGGTCACCGCCCACGCCGCCGACCGGGTGCGCGTGCTCACGCCGCTCGGGAGCGACCAGCGGCGCGAGGGCCGGCTCGACGACGTGCTCGAAGCCCGCGACGCGTGGGTCGACCTGAGCGAGGCCGACCGCGAGTTGGTCCTCGACGCGTTCGCCGAGTACGACGAGGCGGGAGGGACCGACCGCGCGGCCATCGAGTGCGCGCTCGCGCTCCGGGAGGCGGGGCTGCGCGGCGGCACCTTCGCCGCGCTCGACGGCGTCGATGAGGCAGCCCTGCGCGAGGCCGCCGCCGCGCTGGCTGCGCTCACCGACGACGGCGTCGCCGCGGGCGCCGACGAACGACTCGACCGCCTGCGCGAGCGCGCTGCCGACGCCCGCGACCTCGCGGACTCGGCGTTCGACGTGGTCGAGACGGTTCGCGAGCGCGGCGCACGCGACGCCGACGCGTTCCGGTCGGCGGTCGTCGAGTACGTCGCCGGCGAGACGGGGCTCGCCCGCGGGCGCGTCGAGTCGGCGGCCCCCGACGGCGCCGTCGACTCCGCGGACTTCGTCGGCTCCACGCTACGCACGCTCGCCGACGAGTTGGAGGCGGCGGCCGACGAGCGGGCCGCCGAGGTCCGCGCCGAACTGGAGACCGACGTGGCCGACGGCGGCGCCGACGTGGCGACCGTCGTCGACGCTGTCTCCGATATCGCCTTCTCCCTCTCGCTGGCGCGGTTCGCCGTCGCACACGACCTCTCGCGGCCCGGCCTCGCCGGCGACGGCGTCGCGGTCGCGAACGCCCGGAACCTCTTTCTCTCGGGCGACGTGCAGCCGGTCAGCTACGGCGTCGGCGACCACGGTCTCCCGAGCGACGCGTCCGGCGGTCGGATCCCGGCCGGCGACCGCGTCGCCGTGCTCACGGGGGCCAACTCCGGCGGGAAGACGACGCTGCTGGAGACGGTCTGTCAGGTCGTGATCCTCGCGTCGATGGGGCTACCGGTTCCCGCCGAGGCCGCCGAAGTCGGCCGCTTCGACACCGTCGTGTTCCACCGCCGGCACGCGTCGTTCAACGCCGGCGTGCTCGAATCGACGCTGAAGTCCGTGGTTCCGCCGCTGGTCGGCGAGGGCCGCACCCTGATGCTCGTCGACGAGTTCGAGGCGATCACCGAGCCCGGACGCGCTGCGGACCTGCTCAACGGCCTCGTGGAGCTCACGGTCGACCGCGGCGCCGTCGGCGTGTACGTCACCCACCTCGCAGAGGACCTCTCGCCGCTGCCAGACGCCGCGCGCGTGGACGGCATCTTCGCGGAGGGCCTCACGAACGACCTTGACCTGCTCGTCGACTACCAGCCCCGCTTCGGCGTCGTCGGCAAGTCGACGCCGGAGTTCATCGTCTCGCGGCTCGTCGCCAACGCCTCCGACCGCGCGGTCCGCCAGGGGTTCGAGGAGCTCGCCTCCGCGGTCGGTGAGGAGGCGGTCCAGCGGACGCTCTCCGACGTGGAGTGGGCGGGCGGCGAGGAGTGAAGTCGGTCCGCCGGCGAACGATCGGCCGGTCGTTAGTCAGCCGTCGCCGTGGGGACTTCGCTCTCGAATTTGTCCCCGTCAACAGATTTGGCATCGTTCGACACTCGGTCGGTGCCAAATATCCCCCGGTGTTCGTGCACGACCCAGGTGTACGGTACCTTCGCGGCCACGTCCATGAACGTCACCAGCATCGCGGTACCGAGCGTCGACACCAGCCCGAATCCGACAGGACTCGCGAGCCAAATGACAGGATACAGCAGCCAGAGGACGCCGACCTGGTTGCGGAGGCGGAGGAAGAGACGCTTGCGTTCCGGCGTCGTCGTGTTCGCCCGTCGCGGATACTGAACGAACATGACGTACAGCATGAGGAGGAACGCGACCGACGACACCGCGAACGCGCCCCACCGGAGCATCCCCGTCGTCGTCGTGGCGACGAAGCCAGTCAGGATCATGGTCGCGTCCAATCCGGCGGCGCCGTACACGACCGAGCGGTCGACGTCGACGACGTGGCCGACGTACCCGACGAGCACCGGCGTCGTCACCAGCCAGTCGAGGTACCGCATCCCCTCGACATCGTACCCGTTGATCGTGAATACGCCGATACCGAAGGTCATCGACGCGTACGACAGCGCTGCGAACGCCGGAATCACGAGCAGCACCCGGAACCGGCCGGATCCGGAATCGAGCGTCTCGTCGCGCAACAGCCATCCGACGACCGCGATACCCAGGAGCATGCCGAGCGTTCCGACCCCGTACACGACCGAACTGAGGCCGTCGACGGAGGGCGTCAGCACGTCCGGGATCATCGGCGCTCACCCCCGTCGGTCCGCTCGGCTCCGTCCAGCGGCCCGCCGCCGTCGCTCACCGCCCGCGCCGTCGACTCGCCGGCCCCGGACGCGGCGTCGCCGCCGGCCGCAGACGTTGCGCGCGACTCACGGAGGTCGAACTCCGCGAGCACGTCGAGCAAGTCGTCCGAGCGCGCGCGGAACGTCTCCGACTCCTCGACGACGGCGTCGACGGCGGTCGACTGCTCGGTGGCGGCGGCATCCGCCTCGGCGGCGCGGTCGGCCGTCCGGTCGGAGTTCTCCGCGAGGTCGTCGATCGTCTCGGAGACGCCCGCGGCCGCCGACGCCTGCTCGGCGGTCGCGTCGCTGATCTCGCGGACGCCCCGGTCGAGGTCGTCGACGGCCTCCGCGATGTCGTCGAGGCGGTCGACGGCCTCGGCGACGGTGGTCGAGCCGTCGCTCACCTGCTCGCTCGTCGCGCGGATCGCCTCGACCGCGCGCTCTGTCTCGGTTCGGACCTCGTCGATCATCCCGGCGATCGCGTCCGCGCGGTCGCCGGTGTCCTCGGCGAGCCCCTTCACCTCCTCGGCGACGACCGCGAAGCCGTCGCCGGCGTTGCCCGCGTCGCCGCCGGCGCGCGCGGCCTCGATGGAGGCGTTGAGCGCGAGCATGTTCGTCTGCTCGGCGATGTCGCGGATGAGCTCGGCCGCCTCCGTGATCTCGGCGGTCGCCTCGTCGAGGGTCTCGATGCGGTCGACCGCCTCGCCCATCGTCTCGTCGACCTCGCTCATCGTCTCGATCGCGTCGCCCGCGGCCGAGCGTGCCTCCTCGGAGGCGTCCGCCGCCTCGTCGGTCGTCTCGACGAGCGACTCGGTCGTCGCGGCCACCTCCTCGGCGGTCGCTGAGAGGTCGGCCGTCTCTTCGGCGCCCGTCCGCGCGGTCGCGCGCTGCTCGTCGGTCGCGGCGTCGATGTCGTCGGTCGCCGCGAGCACGTCGTCGGTGCGCTCGTCGATCCGCTCGGCGGCGGCGCGCACGTCCGTGGCCCCGTCGGCCACGTCGCCCGCGAAGGTGTCCACCCGCGCCAGCGCGACCTCCAGCTCGTCGACGGCGTCGTTGAACGCCGTCCCGACGGTCTCCATCGCGTCGTGCTCGCGGTCGACCTCCACTCGGCGACGGAGGTCGCCATCGGCGACCGCGCGCATCGTCTCCGCGTACTCGGTCGCCGTGCGCTGGTAGTCTTCGGCGAGCGACTGCGCGCGCGCCTCTGCGGCCTCGGCCTCCGCGCGAGCCTCGTCGGCCTCCTCGATCCGGGAGGCGAGCGAGCGCCGCATCCGGTCGACCGAGCTGTACACCCGCCCGAGTTCGTCCGCCCGAGAGGTCCGGACGGCCACGTCGAGGTCGCCGTCCGCGATCGCCTCCGTCTGTTCCTCCAGCGTCCGCATGGACACGACGGTGTTCGTCCCGAGATACGCCCCGAGCACCACCTGCCCGGCGGTCGCCATCAGCATCGTCCCGACGACGTTGCGCGTCACGAGCCCGTAGCCGACGGTCGCACCCGTGGTGAGCGCGAAGCCGACCAGAAGCTTCGCCGCGAAACTCCGTCGAAGCAGTTGCACCATTCTATCCGTCCGATCGGCGGTCGGACGTATCAAGCCAGTCCGCAAAATATCGCGTTTGAATACCACGGTGCCGCCTCCGATATGCCTCGACGCTGCGACTACCCGAACGCGCCGAGGCTCGACTGGAGGTCGCGCTCGGTGTCGCCCGCTTCGATCTCGTATCCGACGAGGTCGCGCATGTCGACCGCGTACGCCGTCCCGCTGGTCTCCAGCACGAGGAGCCGTCCCTTCGTGGCGACGACGGTGCCCGAGGCGAGCGTCTCGGCCACGGGGCGCTCGGCGAGGTCGAGCCCGTAGTCGAACTCGAATCGCTCCTCGTACTCGACGCCGGCGAGCAGCGCGTCCCACGCGTCGTCGTCCACTCGCTCTGCGAGGCCGGCGATCTTGGTCGGGACCCGGACCCGGTCGGGGAGCCCGTCGGTTCCCTCGGCGGGGGCAGCGGTCGGCGACCCACGGGCGTCGCCCGCGTCGTCGCCGTCGCTTCGGGCGGCCCGTTCGAGTCCGTTGGCGGCGATCTCGGCTTCGATCTCGCGGGCGATCCGACCGTTCTCGACGGTCCGGAGGTGGACCGCGCGGTCGGCGCCCTGCTCGCGCAGTCGGGTGTTGAGGCGCCACTCCCTCGTGACGCCCACCTTGAACGTGTCCGGGGCGAACGCGGCCACGTAGACCGCGTGGTCGTCGAAGCAGTCCATCTCATCTTTGAGGCAGGTTCCGGTGCACCGCGCGCACACCCACGTCGACCGGTGGTCCTCGCAGTACGGCGCCGCGTCGGCGCCGCAGGCGACGTGCCCGCCGTCGTGGACCGTTCCCGCACAGCGCCGCTCGCCGAGGCGATAGGAGAGATCGGTGCCCGGGTCGAGGGCGATCCGATCGACCTCGCCGGTCGCGGTCCCGGGCGAAGCGTTCGGGTCCGGCGCGCCGTCGCTCACGAACAGCGCGCCCGCCGGTGTCTCGTACCCCACGATCTGCACGACGGACGGTAGCCCCCAGCGGAATAAAGCGATGTCCCCTTCAGACGCTTCCGTCTCCTCTGCCCGGCCGGCCGCACCCGCAGTTGCAGTTCACGTCACGGGGTTCGGTCGTACGGCGAACCGTCGGAGGCGGCGCCGGCCGCTCTCCGCACCCGCGTCGGGGCCTCTCGGATCGCTCGCGACCGAACGGATCCGCGGTGCGATCGCTCAGTCGTCGCCGGCCGGTCGCCCGAGCGAGACGGCGCGGTCGGCGACGCTGCGGACTCCGGAACTCACTTCGGCGTAGGTGGTGTTGCGGTACTCGTTCATACTCACCGATACGTTCGGAGAGCATAAATAGTTTTCCGCGACCGAGTAAATAGTTCTACAGAGCGCCGCCGAGACGTCTATTCGGGTCTCGACGTCCCCCGCGACGGCACGGCCCGTTCCGACTCACGACAGTTCCGCGAGCAGGTCTCGCGTCGCCGCGCGAACGGCGTCGTCGCTGGAGGCGGGCGGTTCCCACCCGAGCGCGGCGAGCTTCTCGACGGAGAGGCGCATCTTCGGCACGTCGCCCGTCCAGCCGCGGTCGCCGCCGGTGTAGCCGTACTCGGGATCCAGCCCCATCTCCGCGGCGACGATGTCGGCGATGCGGTTCACGGAGGTCGTCGTGCGCGAGCCGAGGTTGAACGTGTTGAGGTCGCGCTCGCCGTGCTCGACCACGTGGCACATCGCGTCGACGCAGTCGGTGACGTGGAGGTACGACTTCTCCTGGCGGCCGTCGCCGAGGATCTCCAGCTCCTCGGGGTCCGCCTGGAGCTTCTGGATGAAGTCGGGGATCACGTTGCCGCGCTGGTACGGGCCGACGATGTTGGCGAAGCGGTACACCCACGCGGTGAAGCCGTAGCTCTTCGCGTACGTCGAGATGAGCGCCTCGTCGGCGAGTTTGCTGGAGCCGTAGATGCTGATCGGCTCCAGGGGGGCGTAGTCCTCCGGCGTCGGACGGGGGGCCTCGCCGTACACCGTCGAGGAGGAGGTGAACGCGAGGTTCGAGACGCCCGCGTCCGTCATCGCCTCTAGGACGTTGTACGTCATCTCGGTGTTCTCCTCGAACAGCGCCCGGTCGTCGTCGAAGTTCGTGTCCGTGTACGCCGCGAGGTGGAAGACCACGTCGAGGTCGTCGGTCACCGCCGCGCGCGTCTCGGCCTCGTCGGTCAGGTCGGCCTCGATCACGTCGACACCGTCGGGGATCCGGCCGCGCTCGCCCTTCCAGAAGTCGTCTGCGACGCGCACGTCCGCGCCGTACTCCGCTTGGAGGTGTCCCGCGAGATGCGAGCCGATCAGGCCGCCGCCGCCCGTGACGAGGGCGGCGCTTCCAGTCAAGTCCATGACGTTCCGGGGGCGAGCGCGCAGAAAAGCTCTTGCGGTCGCCGCATGCGCGAACGCGGTCGAGCGGACGGTTCGATCCCCCGTGTTGTCGGTCAGATCTCGTCGGTCGCGGGCGCCGGAAGCGGCTCGTCGACCCCCAGCAGGTCGGCGCTCGTCTCCCACAGCCGGCGCTGCGCGCGCGGGTCCTGCGCCTCCGTCGAGGGCTTCTTCTCCCGGCGGTCGGCGAAGTACCGCCCCGTCGCGTCGGCCGGCTCGTCGGCGACGGCGAGGTACACCGCGGTGGCCGCGCCCTCCGCGGGCGTCGTCGCGAACGGGAGCCGTCCGAGCGCGCGGGCGACCCGCGAGAGCGGCCCGGGGAGGTCACGGAGGAATCCCGAGCCGGGGATCGCACCCGGGTGAAAGCTGTTCGAGGTGATCTCCCGACCGTCGCGTTCGCGTAGTCGACGCCCCAGCTCCGCGGCGAACTGCGCGTTCGCCAGCTTCGAGCGCTGGTAGGCGCGCCACGAGGAGAACTCCTCGACCGACTCCACGGCGTCGAGATCGATCCGATCGCCGCGGTGGGCCTCCGAAGAGGTGGTAATCACTCGGGCGTCGTCGGCCAGATCGTCGAGTAGTTCGGCAGTGAGCTGGTACGGCGCGAGGTGGTTCACGTGGAACGTGTACTCGACGCCGAGGTCGGTGAGTCGCGCCTCGCGGAAGTAGCCGCCCGCGTTGTTGAAGAGGAGGTCGAGGCCGTCGTCGCCGACGGCGCGCCGCGTCGCGTCGGCGAGCGCGCTCACCTCCTCCGGCTCCGCGAAATCGGCGGCGACGAACTCGGCGGTGCCCTCGTTGACGCCGGCGTCGATCCGGTCGACCACGCCGCCCCCGGCGTCGTCGTCGCGGCCGTGGACGATCACGTGCGCGCCGAGTCGCCCGAGCGACAGCGCGATCTCCCGACCGATCCCGCTGGTCGATCCGGTCACGAGCGCCGTCTTCCCGACCAGTCGTTCGTCGCCGACGCCGGCGATGTCCTCGGGGTAGTTACGCATGGACGGTCGAAGGGGTTCGGACGGGAAAGCGCCGTCGGCGACACTAGCGGCGGGGACGCCGGGGGGTCGCCGGCACTGTCGACGGCACCGGCGGCGACGGGGACGGCGGACGGGGGCGGGGACGCCGGCGGTCGTCGGGTCGTCGCCTCGCCGCCGAAAGCGAACCGCCCTTACCCGGGCGCGTCGTTGTCGGCGTATGAACGACGAGGTCGTCGTCCTCCGGTACGGTCACCGCCCCGGGCGGGACGACCGGATGACGACCCACGTGGGGCTGACGGCGCGCGCGCTCGGCGCCGATCGCGTGATCCTCCCGGACAACGCCGGCCAGTCCGCGGAGACGATCCGCGACATCACCGACCGCTTCGGCGGCCCCTTCGCCGTCGAGTTGCGCGACGACCAGCGCGCGTTCACGCGCAACTGGGAGGGCACGGTCGTCCACCTCACGATGTACGGCGAGCGCGTCCAGGACGTGGAAGCCGACATTCGGGCCGACGCCGTCGGCGGCGACACCCCGCTGCTCGTCGTGGTCGGCGGCGAGAAGGTGCCGTTCGACTTCTACGAGGAGGCGGACTTCAACGTCGGTGTGACGAACCAGCCCCACTCGGAGGTCGCCGGGCTCGCCGTCTTCCTCGACCGGCTGTTCGAGGGCGCGGAACTGGAGCGCGAGTGGGAGGACGCCGACCGCGTCGTTCTCCCACAGGAGACCGGCAAGCGCGTGGTCGATCCCGAGGACGTGGAAGGAGAGGACGGGGCGTAGGGATCGACCGAAGCGAACGCCACGGTCGGGGGGCTACCGGGCTGCGCCTCTCGCGACCCCGTGGAACGGCACGGCTGCTCGCCGCGCGCGGCGCCGTTCAGTGGTCGTCCTCGCGCCACTTCTGGCCGCACTCGGTGCAGGTGAAAAAGCGCGTCTCGGACTCGTCGGCCGAGCGGATCTGCTTCATCTCGTAGCGCACCGTCTGTACCTCGTCGCACTCCGGGCACTTCTGCTCGACCGTCGGCCCGATTTCCGACTGGTCCATCTCGGACACGTCGACGACGGCGCTCCCCTCTTGCCCCTGCGTCGTCGTCATCCCCGCCTCCGTCGCCTCGTCGCGAAGCTCCTCGTGGCCGCACGACCCGCACACCCACGTGTCGTCGTCCGCTTTCATCATCGATCCGCACTCGTCGCAGAAGTTCATACCCCCTCGGTCTGCCGGCTTCGTACTTAAGATCCGGGTTCTCTCCGGAACCGCGCCGGCCGCGACGGCGGCGGCCGGAGGGTCAGCGACGACGATCCGACCGAGCGGTAGTCGGCGCCGGCCGCTCAGCCGTCCCCCTCGGACTGCCTGGGTTCGCCGACTGCTTCCACCGGGAGGACGTTGTTGAGATCTGCGTACAGGTCGTTTGCCGAGTCGAACGTCTCGCTGGGGCACTCGGCGACGTACTCGCCGAGGTTCCCGTCGCCATCCGCGAACCGGAGCGTCACGTCGGAAAACTGCTGCGCGGCGTGATCGCGGGCGACAGGGAACGTCAACTCCTCGAACAACGACTCCACTCGCGACAGTTAGACCGTGGTCATCTGTGCCGACGCTACGCCGCCGTGAGATATCTTGGTAGTGTCAGCTCCGGGCCGTTTTGCTATCGGTTGGGTTCGTGTCGGTCGGCTCAGGGCGGCCCGAGACGGGGGGCGTGACCGATCCGCTGAAACCGGCGTTTATCGTCCCGCTGAATCTGCCTCGTTCGCTCAGCTCGCGCCCCGCCTTACTCGAACTCGGGGTCGCGCTTGTTGACGAACGCGTCCATCCCCTCGCGCTGATCGTGCGTCCCGAACAGTCCCGAGAAGACGCGTTGCTCGTACTCGAGCCCGGCCTCCAGCCCCGTCTCGTGGGACTGGTTGATCGCCTCCTTCGCCGCCGCGACGGCAAACTTCGGCTGTGCGGCGAGGTCGGCGGTCAGGTCGTCGATCCGCGAATCGAGTTGGTCGTGCGCGACCACCTCGCCGACCATGCCGTACTCGTGGGCGTCGGTCGCGTCGATGCGGTCGCCGAAGAGGATCAGCCGGCGGGCGACCTCGTCGTTGACCAGCCGGGGGAGTCGCTGGGTGCCGCCCCACCCGGGGACGATCCCAAGATCGATCTCCGTCTGGCCGAAGACGGCGTTCTCGGCGGCGACCCGGAGGTCGCACGCCAGCGCGAGTTCGCAGCCGCCGCCGAAGGCGTAGCCGTTGACCGCGGCAATGCTGGGGGCGGGGAACGTCTCCAGCGAGCGCGCGATGTCGTGGCCCAGTTCGGCGTACGCCTGCGCCTCGGGCGTGCCGAGGTCCTTCATGTAGGAGATGTCCGCGCCGGCGATGAACGCCTCTTCTCCCGCGCCGGTGAGCACGAGCGCGCGCACGTCGGCCTCCTCGGCCTCCGCGATGGCCGTCTGGAGCGCCTCCAGCGTCTCGACGTTCAGGGCGTTGAGCTTGTCCGGCCGGTCGATCGTGATCGTGGCGATCTCGTCGTCGATGTCGAGGATGACGGTGTCGGATTCGGGCACGCACGGTCAGTCTCCGTGACACACCGTAACCCTTCCCCCCGCGACATGCGAAGCCGGTTGTCGTCGCCGTCGTCGGACCGACGCCGGTAGCGTCGTCGGCCACCAGGTCGCCGCCGAGCGCGCCCGTCGCCGACGATCCGGTTCGGATCGTTCCGGCGGTTACACCTCCTCGTCGAGCAGTTCCCGGACGGTCTCGTCGATGAACTCCTTGTCCGCGGGGTCGAATCCGAACATTCCGAAGTGGCCCCAGGGCGTCTCAATCGGTCGAAGCTCGCTGTCGGGGATCATCGCCTCCTCCTCGCGGCAGTCCTCCAGAGTGAACACGTAATCCTCGGCGAACGGCATCACGTAGGTGCGTGCCTCGATCCGGTCAAGGGCGGCTTCGAGGTCGCCGTCGGTGATCCGGCTCACGTCCGCGTGCTTCCACTTCCACGCCATCGTCAACAGGTTGTTCGGGTCCATGGGAAGGAACCACTCCTCCCACGCGCCGTAGACGAAGTCCGAAAGCGACGTGAATCCGGCCTTGCGCCACGCCTCCTCGCGGAACAGGGTCGAACTCGTCCCCATCAGCAGCCACGTTCGCGCGTGTCGCTTCAGCCCGTCGCGAACCGCCCGGTGATCGTCGTAGTAGCCGTTCTCCCACCCCGAGTCCGACCGGATACAGGACATGAGCGCGTCCACCAGCAGGCCGCTCAGGACCGGATTCGTCGCGGTCCCGCCGATCGGTGCCGCCCGCTTCACCATCTCGGGGTACCGGACCGCCCACTCGTACGTCTGTTGGGCGCCCATCGACCATCCGAGCACGAGCTGGAGCTCGTCGATACCGAACTCCTCGGTGAGGAGGCGGTGTTGCGCGCGTACGTCGTCGGCTATCCGGACGCTCGGGAAATCCGCCTGCCCGTTCGGCGCCGGCGTGTTGTGCGGCGAAGTGGAGAGGCCGTTGCCGATCTGGTTCGGAAGGATCACGAAGTACTCGTTCGGGTCGATCGCGGAGTCCTCCCCCACGTACATCTCCATGTCCTTGCTCGTTCCCGAGTACATGTGGGGGAAGAGAACCGCGTTGTCCTTCGCGTCGTTCAACTCGCCGAAAGTGGCGTACGCGATCCTGCAGTTCCGGAGCGTTCGGCCGTTCTCCAGCTCGAACGCGTCCATGTCGAAGTAGTCGTACGGCCCGTGCACCTCCTGGGTGTAGTACTCGTTTTCGATCCCGTGCTGTACCTGACTCGCTCCCGCCGACGGCGCGTCCGCCGGACTGTGGGTCTCTTCTGTCATTGGTCTCTCCGCTCGGCCGTCGAGCGGCCACTGTCGATTATTCTCAATGAACAATAGTTGTGTTGAATAATATACAAGAGTTCCGACATGGATCCGGTCGGGCCCGGACCCTGGCGAACCGGGAGGCCCAAATACTCCCGCGGGGAATCCCCCGGCGATGAGCGACCTCACCGACGAGGAGCTGGAGCGGCTCGCGGACGTGGTGCGGCTCCAGCCGACCAAGAACAGCGAACTCGGCGACCGGTGGGGGATGGACAGCGGCAGCGACGTGCACAGCTACCTCGAGAACCACCTGAAGGACTACTACTACCGCGACGACAACAGCCTTATCCGCGCCACGGGCGAGGCCGCGGAGCGCACCGGCGCTGAACCGGGCGTCGTCGACGACGAGGACGACCCGAACGCGGTGCCAGAGCGGATCACGGTCCCGGAACTCCACGAGCAGGTGTTCCGCGTCGTCGCCGACCACGACGAGCGCTCCGAGTCGGTCGTCTCCGTGCTGAACAGGGTGCGCGAGGGGTTCGGCGTCGATCCGGAGGCAGACGACGTGCGTCGCGCGCTCCAGAGCCTCCGGCGCAAGAACGTCGTCGAGGTGATTTACCGGACGGTGCCGACGTTCAGGCTCGCGGTGCCTCGCGAGGACGTGGAGGTCGTCGTGAGCGGCGAGTGACGCGACCGGCTCCGTCTCACTCCTCGTCGACCGCCCGTCGGCGCTCGCGCGCTCGCCGCCGCTCCAACAGCGCCCGGATCCCCTTCCCGGGTCCGCCTTCGATGGGCCAGCCGTTCGTCCGCCACTGCGGCGGTTCCGGGGAGAACTCGGGGCAGCCCCCCTTGCATTCGGCGGCCGTCGGCACCCGTCCGTTCGCGGCGCAGTACGGAACCAGCGCCCGCCTCTCCCTGCGGAGTTCGAAGTGGCGGCAGTCGGGGCGCATCGTCTCGTGGAACGAGCGCCAACCCCTCCCGTAGGCGCGCTCGGCCAGCAGTAGTCGGGTCCGGGGGTCGCCGTCGGCGTCGAGTGCAGTCGGGTGCCACACCACCTCGGCAGCGTCGGCCCGGACGCCCTCCGAGAAGTCGAACTCGACGACGCCGACCTCCACGGGGATGTCCTCCAACAGCGCCGGCGACACCCGGTCCCCGGTCGCCGAGGTCGCGACCCACACCTCGTCTGCGAGCCCCGACTGCACGTCGTGGCGAAGCTGGTCCGACAGCGTCGCGGCCGCGCTCGCGTCCAGATCCGGCTTGTTCTCGATCGCGACGACGCGCTCGACCCAGTCGGGGTACTCCCGCAGGCGACGGAACTCGATTCGGCCGTTGCGTCCGCGGCGTTTCTCGATCAGGTCGCGGCCGGCCGCGCGGTGGACGGCCTCGCGCACGTAGCGCCAGGGAACGCCCAGGTCATCCAGCGCGTCCCGATACCACCGGTAGTCCACGGGCGCGCCGCGGACGACGCGCAGGAGGTCCGAGTCGAGTTCGCGCTCGCCGAACGCGCGCCGCTCCGCCAGCGCGTTGGGGTCGACCTCCAGCACGACCGTGTCCCAGCGGCGCTCGCGGGTGCCCAGTTGGCGCGCGACGACGACCGGTCGGTCGCCCTCGGCGGGGTGCCAGGCGAGTTCGGCCCACCGACTGACGAGCAGCTCGAAGGCGAACTCGCTGTCGCCGGCGCCCCGAAACACACCCGGAGGTGGCGCGGACACGAACTAACCGGTTTCGGTGTCGCTGGTGCGCCGGCGACGCGCGGCCGGCGGTTCGCTCCCCCGTGTCGGCGTGGACGCTCCCGATCAGCCCTCGGATTCGAGGAGGTAGCCGTCGGCCTCCGTCGCCTGGAGTTCGTCCAGGTAGTCGTGGGCCTCCTCGAGGATCTCGCGGGGACCGTCCTGCGTGATGGTGTTGAGCGCCTGCTCGTAGTCGCGCCACTGCAGGTCGCGGTGTTCGGTCGACAGCTCCGCGGAGGCCTCGAACGAGTGGGCGATAAACAGATGCACCGTCTTGTGGATGGTGCTTCCGCCCGCCTCGAACACGTAGTCGTACTCCCTGCGGAAGCCGTCGATGAGGCGGAAGTCTTCGACTCCCGCCTCCTCGGTCACTTCTCTGATCGCCGTCTGCTGGAGTTCCTCTTCCCCTTCGACCCCGCCCTTGGGGAACTCCCAGTCCCCGGGTCGGCTCTTCAGGAGCAGGTACTCCCGTTTGCCGCGGGTGTCGCGGAAGAGGATGGCTCCAGCGCTAGTCGCTTCGACCGGCATTGCCGACAGGTAAGCTACCCCGGTTCAAGAGTATGTCGGAGCGGAGACTGGCCTACCGGCCGGAACGGCACCTGTACGGCGCCGAGCGTCCGCGATGCTGCCGCCGGCGACGTGGTCCGGCGGGCGGGGCGACGGCCGTGGTTGCGACGGCGGCCCATCCCTCCGTCGACTTTCGTGGGAGTGGCCCACGTGGCGCCGCGCGGGTAGATGCGCTTTTGCCGCTTCGGCGAAACAGGGAGGGTAGACCCACAGCTCATGACCTTCGTAACCAAACTCCGCTTCCAGAGCGGGGACCGAGCCGCCCTCGACGACACCGTGAACGGCATCCGCGAGATGCTCGAACGGAAGGGCGCCGAGTGCAAGGGGCCCCACACCGAGCCGGCCGAACGCGTCCGCGTCCCGCTGTACGAGGGACTCTCCTCGGGCGACCGACTCGGCGACTGGACGTTCGAGGTGTTCGCCCGCCGGCTGGAGATCCACGGCAACGACCACATCGCCCGCGAGGTCGGCCACATGGACTTCCCCGACTCGGTCCACGTCGAGATCGAACTGGAGCAAAAGAAGCCGCTCGGCTACCGGCAGAACTGATCTCATCCCCTGCCTCCCGCCGTGTACGTCCACGTCAACGCCGCCGTCTCCGTCGACGGGAAGCTCTCCTCGCGCCGCCGCGAGCAAGTCCGGATCAGCGGTGACGACGACTTCGACCGCGTCGACCGAATCCGCGCGGCCGCCGACGCCGTGCTCGTCGGCGTCGGCACCGTCCTTGCGGACGACCCGCACCTCACGCTCGACGAGGAGGACCGCCGCGTGCAGCGCCTCCGCAACGGCCGTCCGGCGACGCCCGCCCGCGTCGTCGCCGACTCGCGCGCCCGCACCCCGACGGACGCCCGGATCCTCGACGACGAGGCGACGACCTACCTGCTCGTGAGCGACCGCGCCGACCCCGACCGACTCGACGCGCTCCGGGACGCCGGCGCGGAGATACTGGAGGCCGGCGGCGACGGCGGCCGCGTCGACTTCCGCGCGGCGTTCGACGCGCTCGAAACCGAGGGGGTCGAGCGGACGATGGTCGAGGGGGGCGGCGAGGTGATCTTCTCGCTTTTCGACGCCGGCCTCGTCGACGAACTCACCCTCTACGTCGGGTCGCTCGTGATCGGCGGCAGCGACGCGCCGACGCTTGCGGACGGCGACGGGTTCGTCGACCAGTTCCCCCGACTCGATCTGGTCGACGTGGCGCGCGTCGACGACGGCGTGTTGCTCTCCTATGAAGATTGAAGTGCGGTGACGGGGCCACCCCGTCGCGTGCGCTGACCGCCGCCGTCCGTCGCCCAGCGGGTGTGCGACTCACCGACGGACGCGACCGCGAGTCGCCTGTTCGCCCACCCGCCAGCGACGGCGTCGCAACCGCCTCGACGGTGGCGCTGCCCGACGGACACGATCACGTCGGCTGCAGCGGTCGTGCGCGAGCCCGGCATTCCAGTGGAACGGTTAACACGCGAGCTCACCAATGACGCGGTATGAGCAGCAAGACCGCGGCCGGGGAACCCATCGAGATCGAAAGCGAGGAGCAGTTCGCGGAGTTGACCGGCGAGGGGCTCGTGCTCGTCGACTACTATGCCGACTGGTGCGGACCGTGTAAGATGCTGGAGCCGACGGTCGAGGAACTCGCGGACGAAGTCGACGGGCTGACGGTTCTCGAGGTCGACGTGGACGCGTTCAAAGAGCTCGCGGCCGACGCCGGCGTCCGCGGCATCCCGGCGCTGCAGTTCTACGCCGACGGCGAGGAGGCCGAGCGGCTCGTCGGCGTACAAAAAAAGGAGTCGCTGCTGCAGGTCATCGAGCGGCTGCAGTAAGCTCCGGCGCGCGACTCGGGTTCCCGCGGTGACGACGCCCGCGTCGGTGGGCCGTCACTCGACCGGATCGAACGCGTCGACGAGCGCGTCGTGTGCCTCGCCGTTCGAGGCGATCAACCCCGTTGAGCCGGGGCGCCAGCGATCGCCGTGCACGTCGGTCGCGCGGCCGCCAGCCCGCCGGATCAGGTGGACGCCGGCGGCGGTGTCCCAGGCGTTGAGTTCGACCGTCGAGGCGACCGCGTCGAGCTCGCCGGTCGCGACACCCGACAGCGCCGCCTGCGCGCAGCCGAACCGCCGCACGTCGCCGAACTCGATGCAGACAGTGTCGACGGCCTTCGACAACTCTCTTCGATGGGAAGCCGAGACGCCGAAGACGGGGTTGACGAGCAGTGCGTTCGGATCGGCCGTGTCGCCGACGGTCACCGGATCGCCGTTTCGTCGTGCGTCGCCGCTGCCGGCGACGTACAGGTCGTCAGTCGCGGGCGCGTAGTTCGCTGCTGCGACGGGCTCCCCGTCGCGACAGACCGCGATGCTCGTCATCCAGACGCGGTTCCCCTTCGCGTAGTTGACGGTGCCGTCGATCGGGTCGACGACCCACGCGGCGCCCGTGTCGGGGACCGTTTTCAGCGCGTCGCCCTCCTCGCCGACGACCGCGTCGTCGGGATAGGCGTCACCGACGGACTCGAAGATGCGCTCTTGGACCGCGCGGTCGACGGCCGTGACGGCGTCCATCGGGCCGTCCGCCTTCGTCTCTACGTCGAGCGCCGAGCGAAAGGAGTCGAGCGCGACAGCCCCGCCGCGCTCGGCGGCCGCGACGGCGGCGGCGAGCCTGTCGTCGGCGTCCGCCGATGGGATCGGTTCGTCGGTCATACCGGGCGATCGGGCGCCCGGTACAAGCCTCGGTCGATCTCCGGTTCTCGTCCACCGCCGACACCCCGGCGTTGTGTCCGCCGCCGTTCAATCACTCCACGCGGCCGACGGCGACGTCGTGCCCGGCGGCGTTCTCGCGGTCGGCGGCCAGCCGCGCGGCCGCCCGTTCGGAGTCGCCCAGCAGTTCCGTCGGACAGTCTCGGCAGACGATGTGGAACGTAGTGTCGCGCATGTCGGTCGGCGACTCGACTCGATCGCTGTTTAGTATCGACCGCCTAACTGCGGTACCAACCGACTACCCACGGGGAGCTGTGCGGAGAACGTCGACGGCGGAATGCGTTGGCGGTCGGTCGCTACGGCGACTCCGCCGACTCCGCCGTCGCCTCGTGATCGAGGTCGGCCGCCCGCGAACGGGCCTGCTCGACGACCGACGGCGGCGCCTCGAACTCCAGGTCCACCTGCTGAGAATCGTACTCCTCGCGGTCGACGTGACCGTTGTCGTGGACCCACGAGACGAGGCTCATGGTCTCGTCTGACAGCGGGAGCAGCAGCCGCTCTCGCTTCCAGTCGGGCAACTCCGCTTCGACGCGCGCACGGAGCTCGTCGACCCGTTCGGCGGTCAGCCCGGAGGCGCACACCGGGTTCGGTGCCAGCGCGGACAGCGCCTCGCGCTTGCGGCGGAGTTCGTCGTCGCCGAGGCGGTCGACCTTGTTGAACACCGTGACGATGGGCGCCTCGTTGCGCTCGTACAGCGTATCGTGGGAGGTGACGAGCTTCTCGCGCATCTCCTCGACGGGCTCGCTGGCGTCGACGACGAGGAGGACGAGGTCAGCGTGGTACACGGACTGGAGCGTCGACTTGAACGACTCCACCAGCCAGTGCGGCAGGTCGGAGATGAACCCGACCGTGTCGGTGAGCAGCACGTCCCGCTTACCGGTGTTCGCGCGGCGGGTCGTGGTTCCCAGCGTCGTGAACAGCTGGTTCTCGGACTCGGCCGTCGAGTCGAGGTCAGGGTGCCTCTCGGCGTTCTCGTCGACCGCGAGGTCGTCCGCGAGTCGGCGAAGCAGCGTCGACTTGCCGGCGTTCGTGTACCCCGCCAGTGCGACCAGATCGAATCCGGACTCCCGGCGGCGCTCGCGGCGCTTCTCCTCGGTCTCGGCGATCGCGTCGAGCTCGTCTTTGATCCGGCTGATCTGGGCCTTGATGTCGCGCTCGCGCGACTCGTCGTACTCGCCCAGCCCCATGAACCCCGGTCGCTCGTCCCGCTTCGCGAGGCTCGCTTTCACCTCGGCGCGCGGCAGCTCGTAGCGCAGCTCCGCGAGTTCGACCTGGAGTTGCGCCTTGCGCGTCTGCGCGCGCTGGCCGAAGATGTCGAGGATGAGCGTGAAGCGGTCGACGACCTCGGCGCCCTCCGGGAGCTTCGAGCCGATGTTGAACGTCTGGTACGGGCCGACCTCGTTGTCGATGATGACGACGTCCGCGTCCTCTCGGGCGACCAGCGCCGCGAGTTCGTCGGCTTTCCCCTCGCCGAAGTGGTACGCTGGGTCCTGATCGCGGGCCTGTGAGAGCGACGCGGTCACCTCATAGCCAGCGGCGCGAGCCAGCTCCGTGATCTCGGTCAGGTCGGCGCTCCCGCGGTCGACGCGCTTGGCGACGACCGCCGTCGGCGCGTCACCGGTGTGTCGGTCAGGAATGGGTTCCATCCACCTCCCGGTTCGCGATGGTCCGTGTCGGTCGCATACTCGCGGGTACGGGGCCAGTCGACTTCAATTCCGCGCCGACGCGACCGGGGTAGGTTGCCCAGTCCGGCCGTTCCGCGCGTGGCGATATCCGACACCCGTCCTGTCGCTTCTCGCCCCACAAACGACTTAACCGGGGACGGCCCAACCCAGGGTATGCCAGGGCCAGAAGCGATCGCGCAGCTCGGAATCGACCCGCAGAAGCTCGGCCTCGAGCTGGGGACGGGCGCCGTCGTCGGCGGGATCGTCGGCTTCGCGGCGAAGAAGGTCGCGAAGCTGATCGCGGTGCTCGTCGGGATCGAGCTCGCGCTGTTCAAATTCCTCGAATCGCGGGGCATCCTGACCGTCAACTGGGACAAGCTCGGCGCGACGTTCATGTCCGCCAGCGACGTCGCGGCCGGGAGCCAGCCGCCGTCGTGGGTGAGCTCGATCCTGTCGACGCTGTCGGTGTCGGCGGGGTTCACCGGCGGCTTCTTCATCGGCTTCAAGCGGGGATAACGAGGCGACCGCGGCGTTCGTACGCCGCGGCGACGCTCGGTCGGCTCGGTCGCGGCGGCTACCGACGGCTGATCTCGTCTTCTTCCTTCACGACCCGGGTTTCGGCCTCTCCGCTGGACACCTCGTTCACGAGGTCGTAGAAGTCGTTCTGCAGCCCCGCGGGGAACGTGACGACGCCGACCCACGAGCCGTCGCTTTGCCACTCCTCGCGCTCCAGCTCGCCGAACTCGCGCACCTTCGCCTGCCCGGAGCCGGCGTAGTCGGCGGGCAGCTGCACCGCGATCGTCACCTCGTCGAACCGGATCGGGATGACCGGGCGCAGCGCGTCGAGCGCGTCGTCGATCTGGTTCTCGACGGGCTCCATCGGCTCGACGGTGAACCCCGCCTCCTCGAGCGCGCGCTCGATGCGCTCGGGCGGGTGGGGCGCGTCGTCCATCTGCGGGTTCACCGCGTTGCGCGTGATCCGGTTGACGAGCTGTTTGTGCTTCTGTTCGAGCATCTCCTTGCGCTGCTCGGCGGTGATCTGGATCTCCCCGCGCTTGACGACCTCCGGGATGATCTCCATCGCGTCGGTCGTGCCGAACACCTCCTCGACGTCCTCCTCGGGCGGGCGGTCGCCGCGGGAGGCGTTCTCGAACACGTCCTCAGCGGCGATCACGTCCTCCAGGTCGCCCTCGAACTCGCCGCGCTTGATCGCCAGCGCCGCGTCCGGGTCGATGAGCACCTCGAACCGTG
Organism: Halobaculum gomorrense; assembly: GCF_900129775.1. Classification (GTDB taxonomy): domain Archaea; phylum Halobacteriota; class Halobacteria; order Halobacteriales; family Haloferacaceae; genus Halobaculum; species Halobaculum gomorrense. The sequence goes on from NZ_FQWV01000005.1 coordinate 60,000, forward strand.
TGCCGTGCGATTCCAGTCTGGCGGTGACGGCCTCGTCGAGTGATATCATAGGTGGTGGTTCCGCGGCCGTGATTAAAAGGTATCCGGCGGACGCTACGGGGGCAGTACGGCTCCCGGCACAGTTCACTCCAGCACGGTTTTCTCCTTCGTCACGACCTCCACGTCCGTGATCCGCGTGTTCGGATAGTCGCCCGTCACGTCCTTCTCGGCGGCCTTCACCATGTCCCAGACCGTGTTCAGACCCGTTGTTACGCCCTCTAGCGCCTCCATCTCGCAGCCTGTCTTCCCAGTCGTCTCGACGGCGACCTCCAGTTCGATTCGGTCGTCGGACACCGTGAAGTCGGTGTCGACGTTCGTGATCGGGATCTGGTGGCACATCGGGATCGTCTCCCAGGTGTGTTTCACCGCCTGCACCGCGCCGATCCGGGCGGTCGCGAGCACGTCGCCCTTCTTGACCTCGTTGCCGCGGACGGCCTCGACGGTCGACTCGGTGAGATGGATCGTCCCGCGCGCGACGGCGCGACGCGCGGAGTCCGGCTTCTCGCCGACGTTCACCAGCTGCACGTCGCCCGCGTCGTCGGTGTGGGTCAGGTCGTCGTCGGCCCGCGCGTCGCGGTCGGGGGTGGACTCGTCGTCGCTCATGTCACTCCCCTTCGTCGCGGAGGGCTTGTGGGATCCGGTCCGGGAGATCCGACGCCGCGAGACCGTCGCCGAACTCGTCGGCGGCGGCGTCGCCGGCGCGGCCGTTCGCCCACGCCGCGAGCGCGGCCGCCTGGAGCGACGAGTCGACCTGCGCCGCGAGCGCGCCCGTCACGCCCGCGAGCACGTCGCCGGTGCCGCCGACGGTCATGCCCGGGTTACCGGTGCGGCCGACGCGGGTTTCGGCGCCGTCGCTGATCACGTCGTGCCGACCCTTCACGAGCAGCGTGTGGCCCAGTTCGCCGGCGAACTCGCGGACGAGGTCGGCGCGCTCGCGCCAGTCGCGGGCGGTCTCGCCGCCCATCGTTCGCAGTTCGCCCTGGTGCGGGGTACAGATTAGCTCCGCCTCCGTGTCGACCTCCGGGACGACCTGCAGCGCGTCGGCGTCGACGACTGCGCGGCCGTCGTAGCCGGCGAGGAACTCGGCGACGGCCTCCAGCGTCGCGTCGTCGCTGCCGAGTCCGGGGCCGAAGACGGCCGTGTCCTGGTCGGCCGCGCGGTCGAGCAGGTCGGCGACGTGCCGCGGCGCGAGGCGGTCGCCGTCGAACCCGCGGACAATGAGGTCCGGACCGTACCCCTGTATCTCGCGGGCGACGGGGACGGGGCACGCCACTCGGACGAGGTCGGCGCCGGCGCGGAGCGCGGCGCGGGCGGCCAGCGCGGGGGCGCCGGTGTAGGGGCCGCCGCCGACCACGAGCACCTCGCCGTTGTCGCCCTTGTGGGAGTCGGCATCGCGGCCCAGCGCCAGCAGGTCGCCGGGGCCGACGAACGTCTCGGCGGCGTCGGGGATACCGATGTCCGCGACCGTCACGTCGCAATCGAGGCTCGCGAGGCCCGGCTTGTCGTCGTGGAAGGTGACGACCGCGTCGGCGTCGACGGCGGTGCCGGCGGCCTCGCCGGTGTCGGCGTCGACGCCGGAGGGCACATCCACGGAGACGATGGGAACGTCGGCGGCGTTGAGTCGGCGCGCGACGGTCGCCTCCGGTTCGCGCAGCGCGCCGGTCACGCCCGTGCCGAGCATCGCGTCGACGACGAGGTCCGGACCGTACTCGTCGAGGTCGAACTCGCGGGAGTCGGTGATGGTCCGCGCAGGGAGATCGCTCTCGACGAGCGCGTCCCAGTTCTCGCGGGCGATGTCGGTGCGGATCGTCTCCGGTCGGCCGAGGAGGAGCGCTTCGGTCTCGAACTCGTCGAGAAAGCGCGCGGTGACCATCGCGTCGCCGCCGTTGTTGCCGCGCCCGCAGACCAGGAGGACCCGATCGTCCGGGGCCGCCCGCTCGCCGACCGCGCGGGCGACGGCGTTGCCCGACGACTCCATCAACTGCTCGGTCGAGACGCCGAGCGCCGCGGCGTTGCGGTCGACCATCGCCATCCGCTCGGAGGAAATCATGTGTCGGCTCCGAGTTCGGCGGGGAACGGGTAAAGCGCGGGGGTGGACCCGGTGAGACGTGACCTCACCCGCGGGCGGAGTGGCCGCCGGAGGAAGCAGTACCGTGTGACGTTCGTCCCACCAGTGTTCTCAAGTATTCCATCGCTGTGAACACGGTATGAGCAAGCACCGGTGGCTGTTCGCGTGGGGACTCGGTTCGATCGCCGCGGGTGTCGCGTCGTTGCTGGTCCCGCTCTACGTCGTTCAGCTCGGGGGCGATCCGTTCGAACTGGGCCTGCTCGGTGCCGTCGCCGCGTTCATCGGGACCCCCGGTGCGATCGTCTGGGGCCGCCTCGCCGATCGGACATCGAACTCGCGCGGGATCATTCTGTTCAGCCTCGGCGGCGTCGGCGTCCTCCTGGGTGTGATGCCGCTGTTCTCTTCGATTCCGGCACTCATCGTCGCGAACGCGCTTCTCTGGCTCGTGTTCGCCGCTGCGGGACCCGTACTGACACTGCTCGTCGTCGCTGATTCGCCCGAACGGGAGTGGAATCGAGAGATCGCACTCCTCAACACGTATCAGGGGTACGGCTGGGCCGGTGGGCTGTTGCTCGGGATCTGTTGGTCCCTCACGGTCGGTCGGCAGTTCACGCCCGCGTTCACACAGCAGTCCCTGTTCGTGTTCAGTGGAAGCACCGCCTTGCTCGCCGCAGTCCTCTTCGGTCGCTGGATGCCGGCACCATCACGGCGGCAACTCGACCGGATCGACCCCGAACGGGTCGCACGGATCCTCTCGATCGGCCGACGAGGTATCCGCGGGGCGACGTTCGTCTTCAACCCAAACCGGCTGTACTGGTCGACTCGAACCCTGCACCCGAAGCGTCTCGCCAGCAAGTTCACGGCCACGCTCGCGGTGTACTTCCTCGGCGTCGTCCTCTTTTTCGTCGGTTTCTCGGCCTTTTTCGCGCCGCTTCCCCCTGTACCTCACCGGCGTTGGGTTCTCCTCGGATCTCGTGTTCGGTCTCTATCTCGTCTCCAGCCTCGGCGCGGCGGCGTTCTACACCGGTGCGGGGAGGCTCAGTAGTCGATTCGATCTCAGAGTCCTCCAAACGGGCGCACTGGGGGTTCGCGGTCTCGCGATGCCGCTCGTCGCCGTCGTCGGTGCAGCGCTCGCCGCCAGTGTCGTCGGTACGATCCTCTCGGCACTCCTGTTCGTCCTCATCGGCGTCTCCTGGGCGGTGATCGCCGTGACCGCCGGGACGATCGTTACACGGGTGGCACCCGCGGCTGTCCGGGGCGAAGCACTGGGGATGTACGCTGCGCTCTCAGCCCTCGCCGGCGGTATCGGGAGTGTCGGTGGTGGCGCGCTCGCCAATCGAGTTGGGTTTACAACCGCGTTCGTCGTGGCAGGCGTCGTCATCGTGGCCGGCGCGGGGGTCGTCCTGTCGCTGCACCAGATCTCGTCGCGGACGAAGATCACACTGGATACCCCTCACGGGACCGAAGCCGGTTCAGTCAATCCCCCCACGGACGACTGAACGAGCGTCTCCGAACCCGGGATCACGTCGAGTCCGGTCTCGGCTGCCGACCTACCGCGACATCGATCCTACTGCGACTGCCGGTACACGAGGTTGCGCTGCACCTCGCTGGCGCCCTCGTAGATCACCGGGATGCGCACGTCGCGGTAGACGCGGGCGATGCGGCGCTCGGTGAGGATCGAGCGCCCGCCGTGGAGCTGCATCCCGCGCTCGGCGCAGTCGACGGCCGTCTCCGTCGACTTGAGCTTCGCCATCGCCGCCCACAGCCCGGCGTTGTCGCCCTCGTGGAGCTTTTCGGCGGCGCGCCAGTTGAGCGACCGCGCAGCCTCGAACTCGGTGCGCATGTCCGCGAGGTCGTGTTGCACCGACTGGAACTCCGAGATGTTGCGGTCGAACGCCTCCCGGTCGTGGACGAACTCCCACGCCTCCTCGATGGCCGCGGCGGCGAGGCCGATGCCGTGGCCGCCGACGACGACGCGGCCGTGATTGAAGAAGTCCGCGAGCATGTAGAAGCCGCCGCCCTCGGCGCCGATCAGGTTCTCCTCGGGGACGAAGCAGTCCTCCATCACGATGTGGCCCTGCTTGGAGGCGCGCATCCCCATCTTCTCGGGGATGTGCTCGGCCTCGTAGCCGTCGCGGTCGGTCTCCACGATGAACAGCGAGTAGTTGCCGTAGCGGTCGTCGGAGTCGCCGGTCTTCGCGTAGACGGTGAGCCAGTCCCCCTCGACGGCGTTGCCGACCCAGTACTTCTCGCCGGTGAGCTCGTAGCCGCCGTCGACCTTCTCCGCCTTCGTGGTCATGCCCGCGAGGTCCGAGCCCGTCTGCGGCTCCGACACCGCCAGCCCGGAGATCTGGTCGCCCTCGGCGACCGGGCGGACGTACTCTTCGCATTGCTCGTCGGTGCCGTAGTCGTAGACGAGTTCGTTGCCGAAGGAGGCCAGCATCATCGTCAGGCCGATCCCGGCGTCCGCGCGGTAGAACTCCTCGGCGATGGCGAGCATCTGGTAGATGTCGAGTCCGCGGCCGCCGTACTCCTCGGGGATGTCCTGCCCGACGAGGCCGGCCTCCTGTCCGGCCTCCAGCACCTCCCACGGGTAGTCGTCGGCCGCGAAGTGCTCCTGCGCGACCGGTGCGATGTGCTCCTCGGCGAACTCTCGCGCCTCCCGCTTCACGTCGCGCGCGTGTTCGGGGACCAGTGATTCATCCAGTAGACCCAGGCCCGTGTTCATGGATAGCACTCGGGAACCCTGCATCATAACCTCCGTGGAACGGTCGACCCGGGGTTTCGCGTTTACCGACCGGCTGGCGCCTACCGAAGGCGATCCTACTCCTCGTCGGACTCGTCGCCGCCGTCGGACTGCTCGGCGCTGCCCGCGCCGTCTGCGTCGCCCGCGCCGTCTGCGGGTTCGCGGCCGACGGACGCGGTCGCGGTGTCGTCGCCCTCGCGGGCGCGTTCGAGCAGGTCGCGCACCGCCGGTCGCTCGACGGTTCCGGAGACGGTCCGGGGGATCTCGTCGGCGAACGCGATCGTGCGCGGGATCTTGAACCCCGCCAGTCGCTCGCGGCAGAACGACTCGACCGACGCGGCGTCCAGCTCCGAGTTGTCCGCTGCGGCGACGAGCGCGGCGACGCGCTCGCCCCACTCCTCGTCCGGCAGTCCCGCGACCGCGACATCGTCGACCTCGGGGTGCTCGCGGAGGGCCGCGGCGACCTCGCCGGGGTCGACGTTCTCGCCCCCCGAGATGATCCGGTCGTCGAGGCGGTTGAGCACGTACACGTAGCCGTCCTCGTCGCGGTAGCCCCCGTCTCCGGTCCGCAGCGCGCCGTCGTCGGTCAGGGCGGCGTCGGTCGCCGCCTCGTCGCGGTAGTACCCCGCGGCGATCGACGGGCCGGAGACGACGAGTTCGCCCGTCTCGCCGGCCGGCAGCGTCGCGCCCTCCTCGTCGCGGACGGACACGTCGGTCCACAGCAGCGGCCGCCCGACGGTGCCGACGCGGTCGAACGCCTCCCGGGGGCGCGCGGTCGCGATCTGGGAGGCCGCCTCCGTCATCCCCCACGTCGGGTGGACCGGGATCGAGTAGTCGCGGCAGCGCTCGATCAGCGCGTCGGGCGCGGGCGCGCCCCCTAACAGCACCGCGCGCAGCGAGTCCGGGAGCGTCCCGCGGGCGTCGAGCATCCGCGAGAGCATCGTCGGCACGAGCGAGACGCCCGTCGCGTCGTAGCGGCGGATGTCGTCGACGGCGCCGCCGGGGTCGAACGACTCGCGGAGGACGACGCTCGTCCCGTACAGCGTCGCCCGGTACAGCGGCATGATCCCGCCGGTGTGGTGCAGCGACAGCGTCGCGAGGTAGCGGTCTTCGGGGAGGACGCCCAGACGGAACGCCGAGGCCGTCGCCGACGCGAGGACGTTCCCCACCGTCAGCGGCACGAGCTTCGGGCTCCCGGTCGTCCCCGACGTGAACAGCATGACGAGCGTATCGCCCCGGCCCCAGCGGACTTCGGGGACCTCCCCGTCGGGCGCCGCCTCGACGCCGACGACGCGGTCGTCGGCCGGGTCGTCGAGCGAGACGACCGGTACGGGGGAGTCACTCGACGCGGCCACCTCCGCCGCGTCGGCGGGGCGGTCGTCCACCCGGGCGGGCTCGAAGCCGTCGACCGACCGCCACCCCGTCGCAGCCGGGTCGTCGGGATCGGAGTCGGCGTCACCACCGCCCTCGCGTCCCCCGCCGCCGAGGGCGGCCTCGACGGCGACGGCCTCGGTGTCGTCGCCGCACACCAGCGCCGTCGCGTCGGCGGCCGCGAGCTTCGGCGCCAGTTCCGCGGCCGTGAGCCGATCCGAGCAGGGGACGAGCCGGACCCCCAGCCGCATCGCGGCATGGACGAGCGCCACGTACGCCGCGCGGTTGCCGAGGACGACCGCGAGGTGGTCACCCGGTTCGATCCCCAACCCGGCGAATCGGGACGCCAGCTCCTCAGCGCGGGCGTCGAGGTCCGCGTACGTCAGCGACTCCCCGGAGTCCGCAAGCACGAGCGCTTCCGCGTCCGGCGTGGCGGCGACCCGGTGGGAGAGCCAGTCGCGCATGGAACCGAGATGAACCCCGTCCCACTACGCTCTTTCCATCCGACCGACGCGGGCGAGTCGGACCCGGCCGGAGTCTCGGCCGCTCAGTCGTCCGACCCGGCCGCTCCGCGACCGGTGGCGTTCCCGTGCTCGCGCTCGTCGCCACCGGGGGCGCCGTGGCCACCGCGAGCGCGCCGCCCCTTTCGTTCGCCCTCGCTCTCGCCTTCGTTCTCCCTCCCGCTTTCACCCTCGCCCTCGCCCCCGTCTTCGCCCCCCTCGAACTCCGGCGGGTCGATGCCGGTATCGCTCGTCACGGGCAGGTCCGGCCGACCGGCGTTCGACCGGGGATCGTCCACGACGCCGCTCCCGACGCGGATCTCGGCGTCCAGCGACGCCAGGAGGTCGTTCACCCGGGCCCGGTCGGCCGTCCGGTCGGCCAGCACGACGACCGCACCGCCCCCGCGGGCGTACCGCCGCAGGGCCGCGAGCTCGTCGCCGTCGTACGCCTCGGTAGGGGCGGAGACGATGACGGCCCGCCCGCGGGCCAGTTCGCCCATCGAGAGGGTGTTGTACTGCGTGAACCCCACGTCGAGCCCCTCCAGATACCGCTGGAAGAACGCGGCGTCCTCGGCGCAGACGCTCTCCTCGGCGGCGAACTGGCCGTGACCGCCGTCGATGAGCACCTCGCCGGCCCGCTCGGTCAGCGCCCCGATGACGCCCGCGGTGAACTGGAAGTAGTCGTAGGCGCTCGGGTCGTCGATCGGGGTGTCCGCCTCGTCGTAGTCCTCGTCGACGGTCTGTGCGCCCACGAGCGCGACCCCGGCGTCCTCGTCGACGGCGGCCAGCGGCGCGTTCGGTCGCGACGCAGAGGAGGCAGCACGTGCGATCACCTCGCCGCCCTCGCCGGGGTCGACGGGGACCGCCTTCGGGAACAGCACGTCACGGACGCGCGAGGGCTGGGTCGGCGGGGCGGCGTCGACATCGCTCTCTGCCCACACGCCCAGGCCTCGCTTGCGCGCGACCCGCTCGATCTCGACGAACGCGTCGTGTCTCGTCAGTCCGGAGTCGTACACGCGGGCGTACCCCTCGGCGATTGCGCGACGGTTGTACAGCGTGTCGCGCGCGCCGTCGCCGTCGGCGTCGTACCGGAGGTAACACAGCAGCCGACCGAAGTTCCCGCGGACGCCCTCCTCGGGGTCGAACGAGAGCTCGACGGTCGCGCCCGCGAGCTGGTCGACCGCCCACGCCTCGGCGGCCGCGCCCGTCGAGAGGAGGTATTCGAGCGAGTCGATCCCCTCCCACTCCGCGGGGAGCTCGGGACCGGCGACGGTCTCGGGCGTGTCGATGCCGAGCAGGCGGACGGTGTCAAAGTAGTCCGGCACGCCGTCGCGCGGGATCCGCACGTCGACCGTGTCGCCGTCTGTGACCCGAACGACCTCCGCGGTGTACGTCCGGCTCGGGTCGACCTCGAAGCCGAGCCCCGGACGGTTCGCGAACAGGCCGGCGTAGTCGGCGTCGAACCGGTCGGTGGTCGGCACGAAGCCGACGCCCGCGTTGTTCGTCTCGTCGATCACCTGGTCGTCGTTGAACCGGAACCCGAGATCGAGCGCGGCCGCGACCTCGTTGAGGTTCCCGGTCGCGTCGAAGTCGCCGAAGTCCGACTGGTGGAACACGAGCAGCCCGCCGCCGTTCGCGACGAACGTCGCCAGCGCGTCGCGCTCGGGAGCGCTGAACCCCTCGCTCGGCGAGGTGACGATCGCGGCGTCGGCCGTCGAGAGCGCGCCCGCGAAGTCGCCGTCTGCGCCCGTCGCCTCGACGGCGTACCCGTTCGACTCGGCGTACTGGATGAAGGCCGTGTGCTTTTCGGCGTCGTAGAACTGGCCGTGCGTCTCGTCGAACACGACCGTCCCCGAGCCCGCGACGCGGTCGAGGGCGTTCAACACGACCTCCTCGTTGCCGAAGGTGAAGTCGGTCCCGTTCTGGACGGTCGGCGCGCCGAAGCCGACGACCCCGCCGTCGACGCCGACCAGCGGGATCGGGCGGTCATCGGGGTAGTCCACGGCGGCCTCCGCGCCGCCGTTGCCGTCCTCGTTGACGTTCACGGCGGTCGACTCCGCGCGCACCGCGACGAACTCGGCGTCGGCGGCCGCCGGCGTTCCGTCCGCACCGAGCAGACTCGCCGTCGAGTCGAAGACCAGTCGACCGATCCGATCGCTGTTCGTCGATTCCGCACGAGCGCCCGTCGACCCGACCGCGAGCGCCCCCGCGCCCGCGCCGACCGCGCCGAGGAAGTTGCGTCGTTGCACGGGCGGATCCGACGACGGCCGGGACATAATTCTGTCGTCGAGATGCTACAAATAATGACGGAGCGCTCCCGTGACAAAACGTGTCATTCGAAGGGATCAGTGCTCGACGAACTCCACGAGGACGCCGCCGGTGTCGCGCGGGTGGCAGAAGGCGACCTCGTGGCCCCAGGCCCCCGGTCGCGGCTCCTCGTCGATCAACTCGACCCCGAGGTCGCGGGCGCGGTCGAGCGCGCCCGCGATGTCGTCGGTGGCGAACGCGAGGTGGTGGATCCCCGGCCCGTCGCGGTCGAGGTAGCGGGCGATCGTCCCGTCCTCATCGAGCGGTTCGAGCAGTTCGAGGTAGGAGTCGCCCAGATCGAGGAACACGACCGCCATCCCGTCGAACTGCTCCTCGTGGGCGATCGCACAGCCGAGGAGGTCCGCGTACAGCGCGGCCAGGTCGGCGGCGTCGTCGGTCGCGATCCCGGCGTGGTCGAGGTGCATACCCGGCGATACGACGCCCGGAGAATAAATCCGTCCGCCTCGGGCGTCGCCCGCAAGCAGGCCGTCGGACTACTGGCCGGGCTTGTACTCGCCGAACTCCTCGCGCATCACGTCCGCGATCTCGCCGACGGTCGCGTACGCCTTCACCGCGTCGACGATGTGCGGCATCACGTTCGCGTCGCCCCGACAGGCGTCCCGCAGCGACGCGAGCGCGTCCTCGACCGCCTCGTCGTCGCGGTCCTCACGAAGCGCCTGCACGCGGTCGACCTGCGCTTGCTCCTCCTCCTCGGAGACGTCCTCCAGGTCGACGTGGCGGTCCTCCTCCTCGACCTCGAACTCGTTGACGCCGACGATGATCCGCTCGCCCTCCTCGATCTCGCGCTGGCGCTCGAAGGCCGTGTCCTGGATCTGTCGCTGGACCCACTGGCTCTTGACGCCGTCGAGCATCCCGCCGCGGCGATCGACCTCCTCCATGATCTCGAACGCCTCCGCCTCGATGTCGTCGGTGAGGCTCTCGACGTAGTAGCTCCCCGCCAGCGGGTCGATGGTGTCGGCGGCGCCGGACTCGTGGGCGAGGATCTGCTGGGTCCGCAGCGCCGTCCGAACCGACTGCTCGGTCGGCAGCGACAGCGCCTCGTCTTTCCCGTTGGTGTGGAGCGACTGCGTGCCGCCGAGGACGGCCGCCAGCGCTTGGTAGCTGACGCGCACGACGTTGTTCTCGATCTGCTGGGCGGTGAGCGTCGACCCGGCGGTCTGGGTGTGGAACTTCAGCTGCTTCGACTTGGGGTTCTCGGCGCCGAAGCGTTCCTCCATGATCTCCGCCCACATCCGGCGGGCCGCACGGAACTTCGCGACCTCCTCGAAGATGTTGTTGTGTGCGTTGAAAAAGAAGGAGAGCTGCGGCGCGAACTCGTCGACATCGAGCCCGGCGTCGACGGCGGCCTGCACGTACTCGATACCGTCGCCGAGGGTGAACGCGATCTCCTGGGCGGCGGTGGAGCCGGCCTCGCGAATGTGATACCCCGAGATGGAGATGGTGTTGAAGCTGGGGACCTCCTCGGCGCAGAACTCGAAGATGTCCGTGATCAGCCGCATCGACTGCTCCGGCGGGTAGATGTAGAGGTTGCGCGCGATGTACTCCTTCATGATGTCGTTCTGGATGGTGCCGCGCAGCTCCTCGCGGTCTACCCCCTGTCGGTCGCCGACGGCGATGTACATCGCCAGCAGGATCGACGCGGGCGCGTTGATCGTCATTGACGTGGACACCTCGTCCAACGGGATGCCGTCGAAGACGCGCTCGAAGTCCGCCAGCGAGTCGATGGCGACGCCCGATTTCCCCACCTCGCCGGCGGCCATCGCGGCGTCGGAGTCGTACCCCATCTGCGTCGGGAGGTCGAACGCCATCGACAGCCCCGACGAGCCCTGGTCGATGAGGTAGTTGAACCGCTCGTTCGTCTCCGCTGCGGTGCCCATCCCGGCGTACTGGCGCATCGTCCATAGGCGCCCGCGGTGCATCGTCGGGTAGACGCCGCGCGTGTACGGCTCCTCGCCGGGGAAGCCAACGTCGTCCTCGTAGTCGAGGTCGGCCACGTCGTCCGGGGTGTACAGGCGCTTCACGTCCTGCCCGCCGGTGTCGGTGGTGAACTCCTCCTCGCGCTCCCCGAAGCGGTCGAGCGTCGGGGAGAGAGTCTCCTCCTCCCACTCCCGCTTGCCCTCGCGGATGGCTTCGAGATCGTCGGGGTCGAACATGAGCGATCCATCACGCGCCCGCGGCTTAAGCGGACTGGAGCCGACACCGCTGTAGCGCCACACTGCCGCAGCACCACAGCGCCGCACCGCCGCACCGCCGCACCGTCGCACCGCCGATCGCAGGGGGGCGCCGCCGCGTCGTGTCGGGATTTATGTGGCTCCCGTCGCTGTGACTGCCCATGCAACTCGCTCCGATGCAGGCCGCGCTCACCGCGGCGTACGTGTTCCACACCCTGTTCGCCGGCCTCTGGGTCGGCGCGGTCGTGCTCACCGCCTGGAAGGTCCTCCCGCTCGCGAAGGACGGCGACGTGACCCCCGAACTGCTCGGGGGCGTCGCCGCCGGCGTCTCCCTCATCACTCGGATCGGCGCAGTCGTGTTCGTCGCGACCGGCGGCCACATGGCCGCGACGGTGTACGGCGCCGAGGGGCTGTTCGCGCCGCCGCGCGGCCACGTCGTGCTCACGATGCTGACGCTGTGGCTCGTCATGACCGGCCTCGTCGAGGTCGGTGGGAGCAAGATCCGCTCAGCGCTCGACGAGGGGAAGGTACGCACCGCCGCTCGCGACGCCGGGACGTTCTACAATGCCGCCGCCGTCGTCGGCTTCGTTCTGCTCGTGCTCGGCGGCTACCTCGCCGCCTGACGGCGGTTCGACCGGGTCGCTCACCCGGCTCACTCCGACCGCCCCCTCTCGAAACCAAACAGTACGAGTGGTCGAAGTCGTAGCGGTATCCTCCCGGCGTGTCCTCGTCCCCCTCCGCGTTCCTCTCGATAAGCCCACGGCGACCCACTCCCGGCGGCGACCTCCGCGTTCGGGGCGTGCTGGGTCCGGCGGTGAGATACAAGTCGCGGGCCACCGACCGCCGTGCATGGTCCTGTCAGATGACATCGCGCGGTTCGTCCGCGCGACCGGCCCCGAGCACACCGACGTGCAGGCGCGAATGGCCGCCTTCGCCGACGAGCACGACTTCCCGAACATCGGCCCGGAGTCGGGCGCCGTCCTCCGCCTGCTCGCGCGCCTCACCGACGCCGAGACCGTCTTCGAGTTCGGCTCCGGCTTCGGCTACTCTGCGTCGTGGTTTCTCCGCGGAGGCGCCGACCGGGTGGTCCTCACGGAGTTCGACGCCGACGAACTCGGTCAGGGTCGCGCGTTCATGACCGATGCCGGGCTCGCGGACCGCTGCGTCTTCGAGGAGGGCGACGCGATGAAGACGGTCGAGCGCTACGACGGCCCGTTCGACGTGGCGCTCGTCGACCACCAGAAGGAGCGCTACGCCGACGCCCTCCGCGCCGTCCGCGACAAGATCTCCACCGGCGGCGTCGTCGTCGCTGACAACGTGATGCGCGGCCCCATCGACTTCGACGCGCTGCTCGCGCACGCCGAGGCCACCGGCGGCCGTGGCGACGCCGGCGGCGACCCGGACGCGCTCGCGGGAGCGAACGACGAGACGCACGGCATCGCGGCCTACCTCAACGCCGTCCGCGACGACTCCGCCTTCGAGACGGTGGTCCTCCCCGTCGGCTCCGGACTCGCCGTGAGCACGAAGACGCCGTGAGCGCCGACCTGGCACCGCGAAGGTTCAAATCAGATACCGGGACTAGCCCCTGCGTGCGCTGAACCCTGCCCCGTCGCGTGCAGCGGGTGTGCGACACGGCGCGACGGGAGTGACCTCGACGTATCGGTGTCGTCTGTCAGCCCTACCGAACCCGAAGCTCGACCGCTCCCAGCGACGCGAATGCGGCGGTGACGGTCTCCTCTGGCTCGACGGCGAGCGGTTCGGTCAGTGACCCGGTCGAGACGAGTGCCCCCGCCGGGAGGCCGCCGGCGGTCTCAGCGAGCCACGCGAGCGCCGCCAGCGGGTCGCCGAGCACCTCGTCTCCCGCGCCTGATGCGACCGCCTCACCGTCGACGCGGAGTGTCACCGACTCCGTTGAGGTCGAGCGTCCGTTCGGGGCAGCGTCGTCGCCGACGACGATCCCGGCGTCGAGGCAGTTGTCGGCCACCGCCAGCGGCGCGTCGAAGCGCCAGTCGGTCCGACTGTCGACCAGTTCGACGGCCGGAACGACCGCTGAGATCGCCCCGCGTGTCGCCGTCCGCGAAGCGTCCGCAGAGAGATCCGAGCCGAGCCGGAACACGATTTCCGGCTCGACGCGGAGCCCGACGTACTCGTCGAGACGGATCGTCGCGGGCGAGCGAGCGAGCGTGTCCGCAAGCAGTCGCCCGTATCCCGGCTCGGCGACGCCGAGGTCCGCCTGCACTCGCTGGTTGGTGAACCCAATCTTGTAGCCGATCGGGTTGCCTCGGCGGTCGCTGAGCCGTGCGATCAGCCGCTCTTGCACCCGATAGCCGTCGGCGAGGGAGTCGATTCGGGGGAATCCATCCGGTGAAACGGGCGTCGCCGTCCGGTGTGCGGCCGCGAGCGCGTCCGTGACCTCGTCGGCGTCGTCGGGCGTCACCGTTGGCTGCCGGGCTGCGGGTCGACGTGTGGCTCGGGCATGAGGTCCGCGAACGGCTGCGCGTCGATCCACTCCAAGAGGTGCACGAGCTGCCCGCTCGCCGCCTCGAACAGCTCCTCGCCCGTCTCGGGCGTCGCGTCCGTCTGGTCGCCGAAGACGCCGTTCTCTGAGTTGTCCGCCGAGTCGTAGAAGGTCCGCGATCCGAACTGCCGTGCGTCGGCGTCCGCGAAGTCGACGATACCGCCGTCGCGGGCCGCCTCCAGGCGGTCCGCTCGCACCAACTCCTCGGCGATGTGCATGACCATCGCCGTTTCCTTCGGTCCCCCGTGGGGGCCGTTGTGCTCGAATATCTCCGAGACGAGATCCGGGATCGACTCGTCCCACATCCACTCGACCGCGAACGCCGTCTCGTCTCGACGGAGCCGTCTGCCGACCTCGCGGAGATGCTGGGCGTTTCCCCCGTGGGCGTTCACGTACACGATCCGGTCGATCCCGTGGTACGCGAGGTTGCGGGAGAAGCTCTCGACGTAGTCGCGGAAGACCTCGGGCTCGACCCACATCGTGCCGTGGAACTGCCGGTGATGCTCGGAGACGGCGATCCGAACGGGCGGTGTGCACAGGAAGCCGGTCCGGTCGGTCGCCTCTTTGGCGAGCGCCTCGGCGATGAGGTAATCCGTCGCGAGCGGCAGGTGCGGCCCGTGCTGTTCGGTCGAGCCGAGCGGGACGACCGCGACCGACTCCTCGGCGACGTAGTCGCCCAACTCCGGCCACGTCTGGTGTGCGAGGTACACGAGGCGTGGAAGGACCGCGAGAGGCATGAAACGCGGGGATGCCGGCACGGCCGCGGTTTTGCGGAGTCTGTCCGACTCCACGCCGAGTGCCGCCAGCGACCGCTTCGCCACGCTTTTGCTCGCCGCGAGCGACGCCTCGGGTATGTTCGGAGGCGGCGGGATGAACCCGCGCAAGATGCAGAAGATGATGAAGCAGATGGGCATCGACGTAACGGAGATCGACGCCGAGGAGGTCGTCATCCGCACGGGCGATGAGGAGCTCGTGTTCGACGGCGCCCAGGTCACGCGCATGGACGCCCAGGGTCAGGAGACGTACCAGATCGTCGGCGAGCCGACGACGCGGGAACTCGGCGCCGGTGACGCCGGCGCGGAGGACGGCGAGGCCGCGGCCGACGACGACGCCACGGACGCCGCCGGCTCGGCCGACGCCGGCGGCGCGCCCGACGAGGACGTGCAGCTCGTCGCGACCCGCGCCGGCGTGAGCGAGGCCGACGCCCGGGAGGCGCTCGACGCCGCGGACGGCGATCTCGCCGCGGCCATCTCCAGCCTGGAGTGAGTTCGTACCTCCTCGTTCACGCCGAATCGGACCGGGAGTATCTCCGCGGCCCCGGCGAGGAGCTCCAGACCGACCTCGGCGTGCTGGAGGTGCCTGTCGACGTTGCCCACGGCGACGTGTTGGAGACGCATCTCGGCGAGGCGTTCCACGTCCGGCGCCTCCGCGGCCCAGATCTGTTCAACCACTTCGAGCGCACCGGCGCGCCGATGATGCCGCGCGACATCGGGCTCGTCATCGGGCACACCGGCGCACAGTCGGGCGATCGCGTCCTCGACGCAGGCACCGGAACCGGCGTGCTCGCGGGCTACCTCGGCAGGATCGGCGCGGACGTGACCACCTACGAGATCGATCCGGAGTTCGCCGAGAACGCTCGCGCCAACATGGAGCTGGGCGGGGTGAGCGACCGCGTCGAGGTTCGGACCGGCGACCTCACCGACGACCTCGACGACCTCACCGACGGCGACCCGTTCGACCTGATCACGCTGGACACCGCGGACGCCGCCGAGGTCGTCGACCGCGCGCTAGATCTGCTCGTCCCCGGCGGCTACGTCGCGGTCTACACGCCGTTCGTGGAGGACGCGCGAGACACCGAACTCGCCGCGCGGGACGCCGGCCTCGGCGGCGTGGAGACGCTGGAGACGATCCAGCGCGAGCTCACGGTCGACGAGCGCGGCACGCGACCGAGCACAGCGGGAGTCGGCCACACCGGCTACCTGCTGTTTGCTCGCCGCACCGAGTGAAAATCCAACGCCACGGATCCTGAAAACTGAAGTCGGAGTGTTGCGCATTCGCCGATATGACGACCGGCTCCCCGTCAGCGCTCGCGGCCCAGACGCTGGCCGCCGCCTCCGATGTCCTCGCCGTCGGCCCGTCGCCGGCGCTCGCCCGCGGGATGATCCGTTCGCTCACGCGAACCGACCGAGCGCCCGGTGATCCCGCCGGTGACGATCGAGCGACAGCAGGTCCCGACGAAACGCGTCTCCGTTCTCCTCTGCACGCCCGAGACCGCGGAGGCGACGTTCGCCGACTTCTTGATCGCCACCGCGGCCGTCGACGTCCGTTCGGCAGGTCGGTTCGCGGTTCGCACCGCCCCCAATATCGACGCGAACGTGAGTGTCGCTGACGGGACCGTGCGCGCCCATGTCGGACTCGCCGACGGCGACGAGGACGCGTCACCGAGCGGTGCTGTCGACGGATCGTCGACCTACGGCGTCGTCGTGGGTGACGACGAACGGCTTGTCGAGGCGGTCGCAGGCGCATACAGGTCTCGGTGGGACGACGCCGAGACGTACCCGCTGGAGGTACCGGGGCGCGCGAGGATCGCGGAGTCGTTCGCCGATCGGTGGCCCGCCGCCGCCGAGACCCTCGGCGATCTGTGGCGGGCCGCCGACGAGCTCTCCCGAACGGGGCCGTTCGATCCGGCCGCGGTGTGCGTCCTCGTCGGCGCGCGCCACGAGCTGTTGGCGATGTCCGTCAGCGAGTAGGTCGAGGAGATTGGTCACACCAGTCGAACGGAGATCGCCCGCACGAAAGCCCGGCTCGTGGAGACCGGGCTCGTCGACACCGACGCCGAGGTCTCGGGCGTCGGGAGGCCCCGACACCGCCTCGTCCTCGGCGACTCCGTGCCGGACGGGGCGACCGGTGCCGACCTTCTGGCCCGCGGACGAGCAGCGCTGTGCGAGTGAGCGTCGGCGGACGCTGACCGTCGCCCCAACGGGAACACCGATAAGTCGGTTCAAACCGTTCGTTCCGGTAGGAATGCGCGCCGACGACATCACCGAGTCCCGTCGGGGGGAGGCGACCACGTGGCCCGACTTCGGCATCGCGCTGTATGAACGACTCACGGGTCGCGGCGCTGCGATCAGCTACACGTTCGACGACCTCGAGGTGGACGTGCCACGCAGCGCCGACGAGGACGCCGAACACGCCCATTGGCGGCTCAACGGAACGCTCCGAATCTCATCGAGCGAGCGCGAGGCCGGCGAGGAGTGACGGCGAGAACCGACGACTCGGACGACTCGGAGGACCCAGAGGACCTGGAGGACCCCGTCGCCGTCGGCGATCTCCGGATCGCCGTCGATCTCGAAGCGACCGTCGACGGTGCTCGGATAGACATCCGATCGGGCGACGGCCGGATCGACGTGGAGACCGACCGCGTGCGGGCGCTCCGTGCGATCGGATCGCTGCGTGAGGTGCTCCCCGACCGGGTGGAGCGATCGCTCGACCGCGTTCCCATCGGTGTCCACGTCGATGGGGTGGAGGTGGCGCGCGCCGACCCCGACGTTCCGGCGGGGCCGCTCGCTCGCGCGCTCGGCGTCGCTCCGGTGCGACTCGACGTGCGGGGGCTCGCGCTCGTGGCGCTCCGCGGGCGGTGGTGAGGGGTCCCTCGTGACTGCCCGTTTTCGGTCACTCCGTTGCCCGCATCAGCGAGAACAGTTCACCTCGGAAACGGTCCGGATCGAGCGCCTCCGCGAGCGCGTCGTCGACCCGCTCGTCGGGTGCGGTTCGAACGGCCGTCGGGTACGCCCCGCCGACGAGCAGGTACATCCCGGACGACGGACGCACGGCGGCCCAGCCGCGCGCCCGAACGCCGACGCCGTCGAGACGACACAGCGCCTCGTACCCGGCGACCCGCGAGCCGTCGTGGAGCGCCTCCTCGGCGGCCTCGGCGTCCGCGCGGTCGGTCCGGCGAACGCCCTCGAACCCGCGGTCGCCGATGGTGTCGGCGAAGCCCGCGTGCGCCCGGTTGGCGACGAGCTTCGTGAGCGCCGGTGACGGCCCGGTCGCCGGCGACACCGCGAGCCGACTCGCGACGAAGAAGCGCCACAGTCGGTCGAGTCCAGTCGACTTGCGGATCCGATCGCGGAGCGCGCGGTCCTCGTACACGACGGTCGCGGCCTCGACGGTGACGACCGCGGCGTCGAACGCCGTCGTCTCCCGGCGCTCCGCCTCGCGCCAGCCGCCCTCGGCGAGGGCGTCTGCGGGCACCGACGGGAAGGGACTCGACATGCGTCGGGTCCGGTGTCGGCGCCGACCGGAATAATTGTGTGCGTGCGGTCGGCCCCCGACCCCCGTCTCCCGGCCCATCGCGAGCGTGAGCGCCGACGGCGTCGTCGCCCGCGAACCCGCCGAGTCGGTGACTTTAACCGATATCCACCCGCACATTCAACAAATGGCTTTTGAGGACCTACTGGAAGACCCTGTTATCCAGAAGTACCTCCACGAGCTCGTCGGCCCGACGGGGATGCCCGTCGCGGCGGCCCCGCCGGACGGCGAGGTCACCGACGAAGAGCTCGCCGAGGAGATGGGACTGGAGTTGAACGACGTGCGTCGCGCGCTGTTCATCCTGTACGAGAACGACCTGGCGTCGTACCGGCGCGTCCGCGACGAGGACTCCGGCTGGCTCACGTACCTGTGGACGTTCCACTACGAGAACATCCCCGAGAACCTCGAAGAGGAGATGCACCGGCTGCTCGACGGGCTCGAACAGCGCCGCTCGTATGAGTCCGACCACCAGTTCTACCTGTGTGAGGTCGACTCGATCCGCTTCGAGTTCGAGGAGGCGATGGAGTTCGGCTTCGAGTGCCCCGAGTGCGGCTCGCCGCTGGAGTCGATGGAGAACTCCCGGCTCGTCGAGGCGATGGAGTGGCGCATCGACCAGCTGCGCGACGAACTCAACGTCGACCGCGAAGCCGAGGCTGAAGCCTAAATGGTCGTTCTCGCGACCAAGTGCTACGTCTCCGGCGAGGCGCGCGAGCGCGCGCTCGACGGAATGGGCTCGCTCGTCGCCAACGAACTCGGCGACCTCGATGTCGAGTTCGACGTGGGAGTGCGCCACGACGACTTCATCTCCGTGACCGTCTCCGGCGACGACGAGACGGTCGCCCGCAACGTGCTCCGCGAGGAGTGGGGAGAAATCACCGACCACTTCACCGACGGCGAGACGTACGTCGGCACGCTCGAAGGCTGGGACGAAGACGGGTTCGTCCTCGACGCCGGCATCGAGGTCCGCGTCCCCGCCGAGGGGCTCGGGCTCGGCACCGGCTCGCCCGAACAGGTCCGCGACCGCTTCGGCATCGTTCAGCACCTCTCCCTGCGGTTCGTCTACGACGAGGACGGCGACCACGAGCTCGCCGACGCCGAGCGCGACCGCCTGTACGACTGGACGCGCGGACAGGGCCGCGTGAACGTCAACTCCGCGACCCGCGCGGAGGTGCGCGCGACGGTCAACCGGGCTGGCCACGCGAACGACATCGTCACCGTCGAGCGCCTTGGCCTGCTCGAACAGAGCATCATCTGTCGCGAGAACACGGACGCTCCCGGCCTCCTGGCGTCCATCGGCGGCTACCTGCCCTCCGAACTGAAGGCGGTCATCCCGCAGTAGCATGGCCCGACGGAGACGACTCCTCGCGCTCGTGGCGCTGGCGGGCATGCTCGCGCTGTCGGGGTGTGTCGGCTTCTTCGGCGGCGGGTCCGTCTCCGACGAGCGGCTCGACCAATCGCCGCCGGGCGGCGAGTACGACTGGAACAAGAGCGTCGACTCCGGGGTGAACGCACACATCACGATCCACGAGAACGCGACGTTCTCGGCGGTGTATGCCGTGAACGGTAGCGAGGTCGAACTGTACCGCCGCGACGGCCTCGGGGGAACGACCCCGCTGAGCGTGCGCGCCGTGCGCTACCGCTACCCCAACGGGACCGTGATCACCGGGTCGGAGTTGGCCGAGCGCGGCGCCGTCGAGCGCACCCGCGACGTGGTCCGCATCGACTTCCCCGGAGAGGGCGACGCGGACGGCGACCGCGTGGCGTTCACCGCCGGGTCGACGCCCAAACGGTTCGCGCTTCCCACGTACGTGCAGGGCTCCTACGAGGTCGTCCTCCCGCCGAACCGCCGCGTGTCGCTGCCGGTGTTCGGCGACGTGAGTCCCGGCGGCGCGACCACCTCAGTCGACGAGGAGAACAGACTGCACGTCCGCTGGGACGACGTGCAGGCGCAGTCGGTGATCGTCCAGTTCTACCTCCCGCAGGACATCCGGATCTTCGGGGCGGTGTTCGCTCTCCTCGCGGTCGTCGGCGGCGGCGGCCTGCTGTACTACCGCCGACAGATCGACGCGCTGCGCGAGCAGCGCGAGGAACTGGGGCTTGACGTGGATACCGGCGACGACGACCTCGGCGACGACGGCCCGCCGCCGGGGATGCGCTGAGGCCTCCCGGGACCGCCCGGGATTCGACTCGCGACCCGCGGAACCGACGCCCATTTTCGCTCGCGGCCCCTCACACCGCCAATGACGAGCGACGCCCCCGCGCGCCTCGACGTTCCCGCAGGCGCCGACCTCCCGCCGCTGGCGCTGGACATCGACGGGACGCTGACGACGCCCGAGCACACGATCGACCCGCGCGCGTTCCGGGTGCTCCCTGAGTGGCCGGCGCCGGTCGTGCTCGCGACGGGCAAGTCGTTCCCGTACCCGATCGCGCTGTGTCACTTCGTCGGGATCCCCGAGCGGGTGATCGCGGAGAACGGCGGCGTCGTCTGCGTCGACGAGCAGGTGCGCATCGAGGGCGACGCCGAGCGCGTCGCCGCGGCGGCCGACGCCTTCCGCGAGCGCGGCGGGGAGTTGGGCTGGGGCGCCGCCGACACGACGAACCGCTGGCGGGAGACGGAGGTCGCCGCGCGCGTCACCGCCGACGAACAGCTGCTTCGCGGGGTCGCCGAGGAGTTCGACCTCGCCTTCCTCGACACGCAGTACGCGTACCACCTCACCGACCCCGACGTGAGCAAGGGGAACGGGCTCCGGGAGGCCGCGTCGATCCTCGACTGCGACCCCGATGCGTTCGTCGCCGTCGGCGACTCGATGAACGACGCGTCGACGTTCGCGGTCGCCGGCGAGAGCTACGCGCTTGCGAACGCGGACGAGGTCGCCAAAGACGCTGCCGCCGAGACGCTCGATGCCGGGTACATGGACGGAACGATGACCGTGCTCGCCGAGCTGATCGAGCGCGCGAGGACCGAAGGCTGAGCGACGGCCGACAGACGCGCTACGCGCCAAGGGGCGAGCCGCCGGGGGACGGCGCGTTCGCTACGCCTCGGTCGGCCCGTCGTCGAACGGGACGAACGAGCCGTTGATGTCCCACTCGTGGATGCAGTACACCTCGCCGACATCGCCGCCGTCGCCGACGACCCAGCTCCCGGTCGCGGCGTCGAACCGCTCCTCGCGGCCGCACCGCTCGCAGACGCGCGCTCGGGGGCGGCGGATTCGCGCAGACATATGCGTTCGTGGTCGACGGATCGTCTTAACGCTCTCGGGGGCGGCGCCGGACGGGTTCGCCGGTCGACGCCGACGGCCCGTCGCTCACGCCTGCCGGCCGCTCTCCGTCGCCCCGAGGCTCGCGAGCTCCGCGAGGTCCGCTGCGACGATCCGCTCGTCGTGCTCCCCGTCGCCGAACGCGGTGGTCTGCTCGCCGACCGTCTCGAACCCGTGGCGCTCGTAAAACGACAGCCCGACGCCGTTCTCCGCGAACACGACCGCCGAGATCCGATCGTGGTCGTCGACGAACCGGTGCGCGACCGCGCCCAGCAGCGCGGTGCCGACGCCCTCGCCCCACGCATCCGGAGCGACGTAGATCCGCCGGAGCACGACGTTGCCGACGCCGGAGTCGTAGCGTGCGTGGGCGAACCCCAGGAGCGACTCGGGGTCGACCCGTTTGTGCATCGGGTCTCCGCCGGCGTCGTCAGCCTCCGCCTCCGCGACGAGGAAGGTCCCCGCCGCGTCGACGTGGCGCCGGATTGTCTTGGGCGCGTACCACTCGTCCACGGTGGCGTCGATCGCCTCCTCAGACAGGAACTCGCCGTAGGCGGCGTGCCAGGAGCGGCGGGCGACCGCTGCGATCGCCTGGGCGTCGTCGCGGTCGGCCTCGCGGACGTGCATGGCGGCCCCTCGGCCGGGAGCGACTAAATCGCCGGGGGTCTTTACGCCCCGACCCGTAGCCGGACGCGATGGGATTCCACACGTTCGACGCCGCCCGCGCGGACAAGCTCGAAGACCCCGGTCGATTCCGCTACTGCTCGGGCGAGGAACTGCTCGCCGCGCTGGCGGTCCCGGCGGACGCGACGGTCGCGGATCTGGGCTCCGGTACCGGCTTCTACACCGACGTGATCGCGCCGCACGTCGGCACCTGCTACGCGGTCGACGTGCAGTCGGAGATGCACGACCTGTACGCAGAGAAGGGCATCCCGGAGAACGTCGAGACCGTGACCGCCGGCGTCGAGGACCTCCCGCTTGCCGACGACGCCCTCGACGCCGCTTTCTCGACGATGACGTACCACGAGTACGCGAGCGACGGGTCGCTGGCGGAACTCGCGCGCGTCGTCCGCCCCGGCGGCCGCGTCGTCTCCGTCGATTGGACCGCCGACGGCCCTGGCGACGCCGGGCCGCCCCGCGACGAGCGCTTCGGCGTCGGCGACGCCGCGAACGCGTTCGAGGACGCCGGCTTCACCGTCGAGCGCGCCGAGACGCGCACCGACACGTTCGTGCTGGTCGCGCGTCGGTGAGGATGGCGCGGTGACGAGCGCGGCTACCGGTGTTCGTCCCAGAACCGCTCCAGCCCGAAGCGCAGCATGTCCGGGCTCACCGGACGGAACTCCTCGCGTTCGTACTCGGGGAGGTACTCGCGGACGGCGTTCCACGACTCGCGGGCGTAGCGCGCGTCGACCAGACAGCGCACCCCGACCTCGTCGCTGCCGCGGATCACCCGCCCGATCGCCTGCCGGGCCTTCCGAACTGCTGGGACGGTCAGCGCCGTTTCGAACCCATCGCCGAACTCGCGGTCGTACGCCGTCTTCACCGCGCGCGTCCGCGGCGACGACGTGTTGATGATCGGCACCCCGCAGATTACGGCCGCGGCGAGGCGGTCGCCCTCGTAGTCGACGCCCTCGGTGAGCGTGCCGCGGATGCTCGTGACGAGCAGCTTCGCCTCGCCGTCGAAGAAGTCCGCCTTGAGCGCCTCCGTCGCGGTATCGTCGCTCGACTCGTCGATGAGGACCGGCTTGTCGACCCGACCGTCGGCGTCCAACTCGCCGGCCATCCACTCCGCCTCGCCGTAGCTGGGCATCCCGACGAGGACGTTCCCCGGCGTCGTGGCGGCGACCTCGGCGGCGGCGTCGGCGTGCGCGCGCCGGGTCTCGTTGTCCTCGCCGGGCGGCCCGCGGTTGGAGAACGTGAACTTCGGCGTATCGACCGCGAACGACTCGCGGTTTCTCTCGGGAAACCCCAGTCCGTAGGTCCGCTCCTCGACGGGCCGACCCTCGGATTCGAGGTAGTTGAGTCCCGTTACCTCCCGAAACACGTCGAGCGGCGCCAGCGTCGCCGACATGAGCACCCCGCCGCCGAAGTCGGCGAGGCGCTCCCCGATGGCGTCGGCGGGCACGCAGTTGTGCAGCGCGAGCCGGGCGTTGTACGCGCGGCGCCACGAGCCGGGCGGCTCGGTCTCGTCCCACGTGCGGAGCAGTTCCAGCTCTCGGAAGTACGTCCCGTGGTCGCAGCGATACCAGGCGTTGAGCGTCCGCCCGACCCCCGGCGCGGCGCGCTGGCGGTCTCGCGGGCTCTGCCCGCTCGACGAGTCCGAGGCGCTTCGGGCCTCGCCGTTCTCCTCTTCGGCCTCGTCCAGGATCCGCGCGGCGACGGCGCCCACCTGCTCGGCCCGAGCCCACACCTGCTCACCGTAGCCGGCGTCGCGGGCCCACTCGGTGATCTCGTCGACGCCGGGCTCCTCGGGGTCGCGCAGGGGGACCTCCTCGTCGTCCAGATCCGTGGGGTCGTCGCGCCAGCCGCGGCGCTCGGCGTCGAGGAAGCCCTCGACGCGGCGGTCGAGTTCCTCCCGGAGGTCGCGGACGAACTCGACGAGCAGCTTCACCTCGTCGAGACTCACCTCCGCGTCGGCCAGTTCGCCCCGAACGAGGTCGGCGTCGGTCGTCCCCTCCACTCGGCGCCCGGAGTCCTCGAACTGCACCGGCTGGAGGACGCGCGTCAGTTCGTTCTCGGCGTCGCGGAGGCTCGCGTCGGCGACGCCGTCGGAGACCAGGTCGCGGACCCGCGGTTCGAGCATGTGCGCCTCGTCGCAGACGACGAACGTCGAGTCGTCTACGAGCGCGCCGGTGAACCCGCCGACGGTCGTCGGGTCGAACGCGTGGTAGTAGTTGCCGACGACGACCTCCACCTGGGGGAGGACCGTCCCCATCATCGAGTGCGGGCAGGTGCCGTGGCCCGCCGACAGGCTGACCAGCTCCTCGGCGTCGATGAGTCCGCGGTCGGCGAAGTCGAACGGCACCGCCTCCGCGGCGTCGCCGTCCTCCGGGAGGTCGTCGAGGTACTGCGCGTAGAACGGGCAGTACTCGACGCCGTCGCGGGTAGCCGATCCGCCGTGCTCCGGCATGTCCGGCAGATAGGGGGTCGGCTCGTCCGCGGTCTCCAGGTAGCTCGCTCCGTCCTCGCCGGTGTCGGCGAGTCCAGTCTGTGCCCGCCTCGCTTGCTCTGCGAGCGCGCCCGCCCTCGTCTCGCCGCCGTCGCCGACGAGGTCGCGGGTGCGCTCGCGCAGCCCCTCACAGCGCTCGTACACGTTCGTCGTGTCGATGCCGCCGCGGTTCTCGCGGGCGTACGGGCACACGTCGGCCTTGCCGACGAGCGTCATCCCCGAGACGGGGCGCCAGTCGTCGGGGAGGTTGTCGTTGATCGTGCGGAGGTCGGCCTCGAACTGGCGGAGCTGCTGCTTGACGCTCGTGAGCACGAGCACGCGCTCGTAGTCGCTGTCGGGGTCGCGTACCAGGTCGATGCCGGCGGTCAGCGCGAGCATCGTCTTCCCGGTGCCGCAAGCACCTTCCAGCGCGAGAAATCCTCCGTCGTCGGCGACGGCGCGGGCGGCCTCGATCCCGTCCGCCTGCTCGGGGTACGGGTCGGAGTGCCCGAACACGGTTCGCCACGGCTGGTCCGTCGCCTCGGTCACGGTGTA
This sequence comes from Halobaculum gomorrense, assembly GCF_900129775.1. Classification (GTDB taxonomy): domain Archaea; phylum Halobacteriota; class Halobacteria; order Halobacteriales; family Haloferacaceae; genus Halobaculum; species Halobaculum gomorrense. Next base: position 85,009 of record NZ_FQWV01000005.1, read on the forward strand.
GTCGGCGGTTGCCACGGGTTTCAGTCCGTCGATGGCCCCGCTTTCGTACCTGAATCTTCGCCTCGGCAGGCGCGGTCGACGGCTATGCTCCTGCGCCGCTGCGGCACCGCGCTGACGCGTGCGCGCGCCGGCCGTCACACCAGGCTCTCGCCGAGCACGATCACCGAGAGGTTGTTGGCGAACAGCGCGAGCCCGGCCGCCACGAGCAGCCCCAGCCACGCCTCGATGAGCAGGCCGTAGTACGGGCGAATACGCGCCGGCGTCGACCGGTATGTCTCCATCAGTCCGCGGAAGACGACGGCCGCGAGCACGACCGCGCCGAGGTTCACACCGACGAGCACGGACAGCGGTCGCCCGAGCGCCCACCGCACGAGCGGGTTCGCCTCCGCGCTCGGGCCGACGACCGCGGCGGCGTATATCGTCGTCAGCAGGTCCACGGTCACGAGGAGGAACAGCGCCGCCGTCGCCCACGCCCAGTACTCCTCGACGCGCTCGGCGATCGACGAGCTGCGGCCTCGCGACACGGCTTCGAGACGGACGCACGCCGACCTAACCGTTTCGTCGGCGGAGGCGGCGCGGCCGGGGATCGATTACGGACCCGGGAACGTCCGCGACCCTTCGCCATCGTGGTTCGTGTCGCGCTCGCCGCCCGGATCGCCCCCGTCGCCCGTCCCCTGAAGCTCGTCGTCGCCCGTTCGACTGCCCGCCCTCGCGGCGGCGACGGCCGCGTCGGGGGAGACGCGACCGTCCGCGGCGGTCTCGCGCAAGAGTCGCTCCACCTGAGCGGGCGTCAGCCCCTCGCCGCCGGCGGCGGCGGTCATCCTCGCGACGACGCCCGCGACGGCCGGTGCGGCCGCGGAGGTTCCCCTGAGCATCGTTCCGTCGGCGGGCGTGACCGTACCGGGGGCCCGCACGTCGGTGTCGACCGCCGAGTAGGCGGCGAGCCCTCCGTCGCGTCCGAGCGCGCCGACGGAGATGACGCCGTCGGCGGTGGCGGGGGCGACCGCGCTCCCGTTCGCGCCGGCGAACGCGAGACGGTGGCGAGCGGCGAACAGATCGACGGGACCGTCGCCGGAGTCGCGCGCGTACACCGCCGCATAGTAGGCGCCGCGGGGGACCACGGCGTCGATCGCCTCGGCGTGACCGGACCCCCGGGTCGACTTCGCGACGACTCGGTCGTGGCCGTCCGCGATATCGCGGTAGAGGTAGAGGTCGTAGTCGCCCCCGCCCGACCAGTAGAGCCGGAGCGTCACGCTACCCGCGACCGGGCCGTCGCCGAGACGATTTCCTTCGGTCGCGTTGTCGTCGAACACGGCCCAGCCGGTGCCGGACACCTCGCCGCGCCAGTGGCGTCGCGCGGCGTTGCCGCCCGAGGTGACGAAGACGGTTCCCGCGGCCGTCGCCCGCTCTGCGGCTCTCGCGATCCGGTCCATCCCGTCTGCGGTTCGAGGGTAGTAGCTCCCGGCGTCGACGAGCACGTCCACGTCCTGTGCGATAAGCCAGTCGACCGCGCGAGCGTACGAGGCCGGCGTCGGCTCGTAGCCGACGGACGCGAGATATAGCGCCGACTCGTCGGCCCGACGGGCGACGACGCCCGCGACCGCGGCGCCGTGATCGCCGGCGACGAGGCCGAATCGCGGCCCGCCCGTGCGGTAACGCGCCGCCACCCGTCCGTCGAGCGCTTCGGTCGCGCCGAACGCGCTTCCGATGACGCCCACACGGACGGGGGCGTCGCCGTCGGCGGCGGGGTCGAGCGTGACCGGGTCACCCGAGGCGTCGCCGGACGAGGATCCGAGGCGAGCGAGCAGCGCAGATCCGACGGTAGGGGCGTCGGAGACGCCGCCGGCCGTGCCGTCGTGCAACACGCCGTCGGCGGCCGGGAGGACCGGGACGGCGGCGCCGTCGTTCACGTCGGCGCCGACGAGTCCGGTGCCGACGCTCACGACGACGAGAAAGACCGCGACGAACACGGGGGTCCGACTCACGGTCACCGTCTGCGGAGTCGCTCCGCCACGAGCACCGTCGTGAGGACGAGGAGCCCGCCGGCGAGGAACGCCGCGCCGGGCGGGATCGTACCGAGCACCGCGCCGCCGGTCGCCCCCACCGCGTCGCCGATGCGGGGCGCGGTCTCCGGTCCGGAAACTGTCGCGGCGCCGGCGCCGAACAGCGCCTGCACGAGGAGGCTCGCCCCGGCGAGCACCGCGACCGCGCCCAACAGGCCGCGGAGCGAATCGAGCAGCGACGACCGCTCGGACTCGCCGCCGACGGCGACGACGACGCGGTCGTCCGCCGGCCCGTACACGGTCATCTCGCGTCCCTTCACCGAGTACCGCGTGTCAACCGTCTCGACCAGCCCGGCGTCACCGAGTTTCTGGACGTGGTGGCGGACGTTCTGAACGGACGTGTCCGCGGCGTCGGCCAGCTCGGAGGCGGTCCGCGGCTCCTCGTGGACCGCGCCGAGGATCGCCCGGGCGGTCTGCGGCGCGAGCGCGCCGATCAGCGCGTCGGCGCCGTCGTCGTTGAGCCAGCAGATGCGGACGTTCCCATCGTCGTCAGTGGACGCGGCTCGGTCGCCGTCGCCGGCGGCGCCGGCGGACACCTCCTCGATATCGGTGGGCGGCGAGTCGATCTCGCTGGCACCCGCGTCGGTCTCGGCGGCGACGGGGTCGGCCGACGCGGACTCCGACTCCGATGTGTCCGAGCCGGCCGCGGCGCCCCCGTCGGTCCGCGAGCCGGCGGCCTCCGACCCGTCGCGGTCGGTCCCCCCGGACCCGTCCGCGTCGGCGGACCCGTCGGCGTTCGACGGGAGCGTGCCTGACATACGACGTAATCTGTCACAGAAGACCAAAACGTTTCGGACCGTGTTTTCCGTCGAATCGACGGAAAACTATCCGCAAACTACTGAACTCGTCGACTGCGGATCGCCGGCCCGTGATCCCGAGCGCGGCCGGTACATCGGCTCAGGGAGCGACGACTCACCTCGTCGTGCGACGGTCGGCGGGTGGAGCCGGGAACCGCCCGGCGGCGTACAGCGCTCCCGCAAGCAGCAGCACCGCGGTAACCGCAGCGGCGAACAGCCGGAACGCCTGATCGAACGCGACCCCGACGTCGGTGAGTGCGCCGACGACGCCCGAGCCGTTCGCCTCGAACAGCAGCGACGCGCCAGAGAAGACGGCGTAGGCGCTGGCGCGGTCGGCGGGCGGGAGCGTCGCGAGCATGTACGTGTCGACGGCGGGAAACAGCGCGTGTGCGGCGTAGCCGAGCACCGCCGAGACGACCGCGAACGCCGCGAACGACCCGGCGTGGGTGAGCGCGACCAGCGACGCGACGAACGCGGCGTTGAGCGCGAGGAGGTACGGCACCTTCGGGAGGCGGTCGGCCAGCCGGCCGCCGAGCCAGAAGGCGGGGACGCCCGCGCCGAACGCGACGGTGAGCAGGAGGTTCGCGTTCGCTGGCGTCAGCCCTTTCGAGAGCAGGTAGCTCACGTAGAAATTGAACACGCCCTGCCAGGCGAAGCCGGCGACGGCGACCAGCGACATCCCCGCGAGCACGATCCGCCAGTGCGACAGCGCCGCGAGGAAGCTCCGCGGCTCGGCAGCGTCGGCGGCGTCGGCAGCGTCGGCAGCGTCGGCAGCGTCGGCAGCGTCGGCGTCCCCGTCGACCGCCGCGCCCTCGGGTTCGACCCCGCCGCGGACCCGGACGACCGCGAACAGCGCGACCGTCGATGCGGCGGCGCCGACGGCCAGCGCCGAGAACACGACGCGCCAGTCGCCGACGCGAGCGATCGCCGCGAGCGCGACCGCCGGCGCGACGACCGAGGCGACCTGGCTCGCGGTGCCGTGGACGCCGACGGCGCGGCCGGTCCGGTCGGGGTACAGCGCGCCGATGAGGGGGATCGCAGCGACGAAGTAGCCGCCGGTGGAGAGCCCGACGGCGAACGCGCCCGCCCGCAGCGTCAAAAGCGAGTCGGCGGTCGCGGTGAGCTCCGCCGCCAGCGAGAGCGCGACGCCGGTCGCGACGACGACGCGCTCGCGAGCCACCTTCGTGAGCACCCAGCCCACCGGGATGCGCGGGGCGGCGGTGCCGAGCCAGACGAGCGTCGTGACCGAGCCGACCGCCGTCGCCGACAGGTCGAGGTCCTGTTGGAACTCGGGGACCAGCGGGGCGAACGCGACCCGGCCGAAGTTGACCAGGAAGACGAGCCCGCAGAGGGTGGTGAAGAGGCGCTTCGTCACGTGAACGGCTGTCGGTTCGCGCGCCGGGGGTCAAGCGTTGCGGATCCGGGCACCCCTGCGGGAACCGGCCGACGTGGATCCAGCACGCTCAAACCCCGACCCGCCGAAGCCCAGACCACTCGACCGTGCGCGTCCTCGACTACCTCGAACTCGACTCACAGCTCGACCGCGCGGGCATCGGCACCGCACACGACCAGCAGGTCGAGGCGCTCGAACGCGCCCGCGCGGCCGGCGCCGACGTGGAGGTCGTCACATCGCCGTGGGCCGACGGCGACCTCGGTACCGCTCTCCGCCGCGGGCTCGGCGGCCGCTCGCCCGTGGCCGACGCGGACGTGATCCACCTGAATCTCATCGGCCCGGCCAGCGTCGCACTCGCGCGGTACGCAAGGCTGGCGGACACGCCACTGGTGCTGCACTGCCACGTCACCAGCGAGGACTTCCGGGAGAGCTTCCGCGGGTCGAACGCGGTCGCGCCCGCGCTCCGGCGGTACCTCCGCTGGTTCTACTCGCAGGCCGATCTGGTGCTCACGCCCTCAGAGTACACGAAGCGCCGGCTGCTGGAGTACCCCGTCGGCGCGCCGATCCGCGCGGTCTCGAACGGGATCGACCACGACTCCGTCGACGACCACGAGCGGTACCGGGAGGAGTATCGGGAGCGGTTCGACCTGGACGGAGTCGTGATGTTCGCGGTCGGCTCCGTCTTCGAGCGCAAGGGGCTTACCGCCTTCTGCGAGGTCGCCGAGCGCGTCGACAGCAACTTCGCATGGTTCGGCACCGTCGACTCCGGGCCGCAGGCGTCGCAGACGGTGACGCGCTGGACGAGCGACCCGCCGGAGAACGTCACCTTCACCGGCTGGGTCGACGACAAGCCCGGCGCGTTCGGCGCCGGCGACGTGTTCTTCTTCCCGACGAAAGAGGAGAACCAGGGCATCGTCGTGCTGGAGGCGATGGCCTGCGGCAAGCCGTGCGTCCTCCGGGACATTCCCGTGTTCCGGGAGTACTTCGAGGACGGCCACGACTGCCTCCTGTGTGAGACGCGCGCGGAGTTCGCCGACGCGCTGAACCGCCTGGCAGACGACCCCGACCTGCGCGAGCGCCTCGGCGAGAACGCCCGCGAAACGGCCGCCGAGCACTCGCTGGAGCGCGTCGGCGAGGAGCTGGTCGACACCTACGAGCAGTTGCTCGACGCGCGGTAGGCGCTCCGGACTCGCCCTTGGCCGTCGTCCCCGATCGCCCGTGCCCGTTCGCCGTCCCCGTCGACAGCGACGCCCTCGTCGACGGCGACACCCGCGTCGAAGACGCAAGGCATTACCCGTCGCTCCGGGAACGGCGGACGAATGCAGACCGTCGCCGCGTTCACCGACACGTACCTGCCGACGGTGAACGGCGTCACCTACACGCTGGAGTCGTGGCGCACGGAGTGGCAGGCCCGCGGCGGTCGGATGGACGTGGTGTTCCCCGGTGCCCCCGGACACGACCCCGGTGACGGCGAGTACACCACCCGCAGCGTCGGATTCCCCTTCTACGACGGCTTCCGGATGGGGCTACCGGGCGTCCCCGACGCGGTCCGCGACGCCGACGTGGTCCACGCGCACACGCCCTTCGCGCTGGGCCTCTCGGGGTGGTTCCTCGCCCATCGGATCGACGCCCCGCTGGTCGCCTCCTACCACACGCCGACCGCCGAATACGCCGACTACCTCGCGGCCGGCCCGGCCGCGACCGTCGTCGAGGGCGCCGCCCGCCGGTACGAGCGGCGGTACATGAACGCCGCCACGGCGGTCGTCGTCCCGAGCGAGCCGGCCGGCGAGCACCTCAGCGACATCGGCGTCACCACCCCCGTCGAGGTCGTTCCCAACGGCGTCAACACCGACTTCTTCACCCGGCCGGACGACGACGCGCTCGCGGACTTCCGCGCCGAGCACGACCTCCCGGACCCGGCCGACGCCCCCCTCGTCGGCTACACCGGCCGCCACGGCTTCGAGAAGGAGCTGACCGAGATCCCGCCGGCGGTCGCGACCGCCGACGCCGAGGCGACGCTCGTGTTCGGCGGCGACGGCCCCGCACGCGACGCCGTCGAGCGCGCCTGCGAGGCGGCGGGTGTCGACGCGCGCTTCCTCGGGTTTCTCCCGCGCGAGCAACTGCCGGCGCTGTACGCCACCCTCGACGCCTTCCTGTTCCCCTCGCCGGTCGAGACGCAGGGGCTAGTCGCGCTGGAGGCGAACGCCTGCGGCACGCCCGTCGTCGGCGTCGACGCCGGCGCGCTCGCCGACACCGTCGTCGACGGCGAGACCGGCCACCACTACCCCCGCGGCGACACCGGCGCCTTCGCCGACGCCATCGACCGCACGCTCGCCGAGCGCGAGTCGCTCTCGGCGGCCTGCCTCGACCGCCGCGAGGACACGAGCGTCGAGCACGCGGTCGACCGACTCGAACAGGTGTACGGCGCGGTACTCAGCTAGTCGCGACCGGAGGCGAACCGGCGACATCGGGAGCGTCCGTCGGTCGAACGTCGACTCCCGTCGTCGTCAGGCGTGCTTCGCCGCCAGTACGTCCACGTCGGCGTCGATCTCCGGCTCGTCGACGAGGAGTTCGTCGGCCCGCTCCAGCAGCGCCGTCGCGATCTCGCCCTCTAGGTGGGCCTGCCGCCCGTCCTCGTCGGGGAAGGTGTCGAAGATGCCGAACCGAGTTTCGTCGAAGCGAACGGCGAACCAGGAGGTCATCCCCTCCTCGGCCTCCGCCGCCTCCCGCGCGCCGCTGAGGAACTCGGCGACCTCCTCGGCTTTCTCGGGCTTCGCCTCGAACCGCGCCAGGATCGCGACTTCCGATCGTGCCATACGGGCCCGTACGGGCGAACAGAACAAATACCCGAGTCTGGGGGCCAATACCCCGGTTCCGAAGGAATGATACGCTCGGTTCCGATCGAAGGGCCGGCGATCGCCGGACGCGCCGACGCGAACGCGCGAGGAACCACGAGCGAACCGCCGTACGGAGATCACTCTGCCGCCGGTCGATCCCGCTCTTGGTTCGCTCGGGCTCGCTAGTCCTCGAGCGCCTGCGCGATCCGCTGGAGCTGCCGGGTCGCGTCGCGGACCTCGTCGCGGAGCTGGCGCACCTCGCGCACGAGCTCTTCGTTGCCGACGGACTCCTCCTCGGCGCCGGGACCGCCACCGCCGCCCATGCCGCCGGGGCCGCCACCCCCCATGCCGCCGGGACCGCCGCCGCCCATCATGCCGCCCATCATCTGCGCGAAGGGGTTGCCGCCGCCGCCCATGCCGCCGGGGCCGCCGCCCCCGCCCATCATCTCCTCAGGGGAGGGGGCGCCGCCCTCGCCCTCCTCGCGTTCCTGTTCGCGTCGCTCGCGGATCTCCTCGACCCGCTCGCGGAAGGACTTCTCCTCGCCGTCGTCGCCTCCCTCGGCGCCCTCGTTCGCGTCCGATCCGTCGTCTGCCGGGTCGTCGTCTGCCATGGATCCCGGTTCGCCCCGGCGTCCGAAAAGCGTTGTTCCTCGGGGGGCGGAACCGAGCCCTCTTGTACCCCGGTCTCCGAGGAGCGCGCGTGTTCGCGGACCGGTCCGACGCCATCGCCGACGACACGCCCCACCGCGGCTACGGGGTCGCCGTCACGCCGGGCGTGAGCGGGCCGTGCGCGCTCGTCGCCGGCTACGGGCCTGCGAACCGGCTGCTCGTCTGGCGCGACGGCGCCCTCCGCGACGTGGCCACCCCGGCCGTCGCCGACGAGGGGCGCCACGCGATCGGCGTCGTCGCCGCCGACCTCGACGCCGACGGCGCCGAGGAGCTGTACGTCCACAACACTGAGGCGTACCAGGGGCAGACCCGGGACACCGACCTCCTGCTCGACCCGGTCGACGTTCGCCCCGACCACGAGGACGTGCGCTGGCGCGACCTGTTCGGCCTCGCGGTCAACGCCGACCGCGGCAACTTCCGGGCCGGCCGCTCGGTCGCCGCGCTCGACCGCTACGGCACCGGCCGCTACGGCGTCTTCGTCGCCTGCTACGGCGTTCCCTCCCGCTTCTACGAGCTGGGCGACGACGGCGAACTCTCGGACATGTGCGAGGCGGTTGGCCTCGACCTCGACGCCGGTGCCCGATCGCTGTACGCCGGCCCGCTCGTGAGCGACCGCATGGATCTGTTTGTCGGCGTCGAGCGCGGCCCGAACCGGCTGTTCCGCAACGAGTCGGGCCACTTCGAGGAGGTCGCCGGCGACGTGGGTCTGTCGGCGCCGGGGACGAACGCCCGCGGCGTCACGATGGCCGACGGCGACCTCGCGGTCGGCGGGTGGGAGACGCCGAGCCGGCTGTTCAGGGCCGATCAACCCCCCGAGGGCGCGGCAGACGCTCCGTCTCCCCGGCGCTTCAGCGACGCCGCGCCGCACGCGTTCGCGTCGCCGACGCGTGTCCGGACGCTGGTCACGGCGGACTTCGACAACGACGGCCGCGAGGAGCTGTTCTGCAACGCGCTGGGCGCCCCGAACCGGCTGTTTCGAAAGGGACGCGCGGGGTGGACCGCGATCGACCCCGGCGACGCGAGGGAGCCGCGCGGGCTGGGCACCGGCGCCGCCGTCGCGGACTTCGACGGCGACGGCGCGCTGGAACTGCTCGTCGTCCACGGCGAACTCGCGGCCCAGCCGCTCGCGCTGTACGCCGTCGAGGGGGCCGCGGAGAACGACTGGCTCCGCGTGCGGCCGACGACGCAGTACGGGGCGCCCGCCCGCGGCGCCGCCGTCACCGTCGAGACGGCGTCGTGGACGCGGACGAAGGTGGTGTGTGCCGGCTCGGGCTACCTCTGTCAGATGGAGCCGGTCGCCCACTTCGGGCTCGGCGACGAGACGCCCGAGCGCGTCACCGTCCGCTGGCCCGACGGCCGCGAGGCGACGGTGGAGCGGCCGGCCGCGCGGACCGAACACGAGGTCTCGCACCCGATGGCGCCCCGGTTCTGACCGCCCCGGCGACCGCCCCGGCCGGGTCGGCGGCGTCGCCGTGACGCAACCGCTTTGGGCCGCCCCGGCGCACGTCGACCCATGACCGACGACCGCGGGCCGCGACGGGGGAAAGTCGACCGCGACGCCTTCGAGTCGGTTGTCCGGCCGAACCTCGGGGCGGCCCGCGAGGACGTGCGCCTCGGCCCGACCCACGGGGTCGACTTCGGCGTCGTCGACGTGGCCGACCGCGCCATCGTGTGCGCGACCGACCCCATCTCGCTTTTGCCAGACCTCGGCTTCGAGCGCGCCGGCCGCTTCGCGCTCTCGTTCGCCCTCGGCGACGTGGCCGTCTCCGGCGTCGCGCCCACCCACTTTTGTCCCTCCTTCGCGCTTCCGGGCGACGTGACCGACGACGAGTTCGCGACCTTCTGGGCCGCCGTCGCCGCCGAGTGCGAGGCGCTCGGCGTCGCCGTCCCCACGGGCCACACGGCGCGCTACCCCGGCGCGTCGCTCCCGTGGGTCGGCGCCGCGACCGTCCTCGGCGTCGGCGACCACGACGACGTGATCCGCCCCGACGGTGCCCGCCCGAGCGACCGTCTGCTCGTGACCAAGGGGCCGGGGATCGAGACCGCGGGGCTGTTCGCGTCGCTGTACCCCGACGCGCTCGCCGAGCGCGGCTTGGACGAGGAAACGATCGATGACGCGGCCGTGCTACTGGAAGAGACGAGCGTCGTTCGCGACGCGCTCGCGGCCGCGGAGGCGGGTCGCCGGCCGGCGGAGTCGAGCGACCGCGACGCGCCCGCCGACGCCGGCGTCACCGCGATGCACGACGCCACCGAGGGGGGCCTCCGCGGCGCGCTGTGCGAGACGGCCGAGGCCGGCGGCGTCCGGATCGAGGTCGACTCGACGGCGGTGCCGTCGAACCCGGCGGCGGTGGAAACCTGCGAGGCGCTCGACCTCGACCCGTGGGCGTGCACCACGTCCGGCACGCTCCTGTTGGCCGTCGACCCCGCGGCGGTCGACCGCGTCGTCGACGCGCTGGCGGCGCGGGACACGCCGGTCGGCGTCGCCGGCGAGGTGCGCGATGGGTCCGGCGTGGTCGTCAACGGCGAGCGAGTCGAGGCGCCCGCCGAGGACGCCTCCTGGGCGGCCTACGAGCGGCTCTCCGAGCGGGACTGATCGCTCGGCTCTCCCGACCCGCCGGCCGGCCGTTCCCCCTCGGCGGCGTCCAGCCGCTCGCGGGTCGCAGCCGCGAGGTCGTCGAACGCCGCGTCGGCCGCGGGCACCGCGTCGGCGAATGACAGGAAGCCGTGACACATCCCCTCGTAGTCCAGCAGTTCGGCGTCGACGCCGGCGTCCGAGAGCCGGGCGACGTAGGCGGCGCCGTCGTCGCGCAGGGGGTCGCGCTCGCCGGTGACGACGACGGCGGGGGCGCGTTCGGCGAGGACCGACTCGTCCGCCCGCGCCGGCGCCGCGTGGGGGTTCGCCGCGTCCACGTCCGAGCGGAGGTACGTCTCCCAGAAGTGCCGCATGTCAGCCCGCGTCAACAGCGGGCCGTCCGCGTTCGCCTCGTAGGACGCGGTCTCGAAGTCGCGGTCGGTGATCGGATACAGCAGCGTATGGACCGCGGGCGCCTCCCCAGCGGGCGCCGCCAGCGACGCGGCGGCCGCGAGATTCCCACCCGCCGAGGAGCCCGCGACGCCGACGACGCCGTTCCCGCCGACCCCGCTCGCGTGCTCGCGGGTCCACCGGAGGGCGCGGATCGCGTCGTCGACGGCGGCGGGGAACGGGTGCTCGGGCGCGAGCCGGTAGTCGACGGAGACGACGACCGCGCCGACCCGGCGACACAGCTGCCGCGCGAGGTCGTCGGCGGAGTCGAGCGTGCCCAGACACCACCCGCCGCCGTGGAGGAAGACGAGCGTCGGCGCGGGCGTCTCCGCCGGCCGGTACACCCGCAGCGGGAGGTCGTCGCCGTCAGGCCCGTCGATCGCCAGATCGAGCGTCGAGGCGACCGGGAGCCCGGGGACGCCGTCGCCGTCGTCGTTGGCGGCGCCGTCGCCGTCGTCGGAGCCTTCGTCGCCGTCGCGTCCGTCGCCGCCGTCGCCCCCGAAAAGGTCGTCCTCGATGCGCCGGGCGCTCTCGACGGAGAGGGCGTGCCACGGCGGGACGCCCAGCGCCTCGACCTCGGCGACGGCCTCGCGGAGGTCGGGGTCGAGGGCGGCGAGCCGGTCGGAGCGGGCGCTCCCGTCGCCTGTGTCGGTCATGCGCATCCGGACGGACGGGGGCGACAAGAATCCCACCCGACCGCTCCCGGGTCGATCGACGGCCGGTCGCTCGCCGACGGCCCGCCCGCTTGCGGCCGCCGGAACCGAGTCGCTCTTGCTGGGGCGTGACGGAGGTGGCGGCGTGTCGCTCTCGCTCGATCGCCTCGTCGGCGACGACGCGGACGTGCTCGCCGACCGCGACTTTCGGATGCTGCTGCTCGCGTCGCTCATCTCGCCGATGGGCGCCTCGGTCGTCTCGCCGGTCGTCGAGTCGCTGACGGGACCGTACGGCGTCTCGACGGCGGAGGCCGCGCTGCTCCTCTCGGCGTTCACCGCGCCGGGGATCGTCCTCATCCCCCTCTCGGGCGTGTTGGCCGACCGCTACGGCCGCAAGCCGGTTCTCGTATCGGGGCTGGCGCTGTTCGGGCTCGCCGGCGTCGCGCTCACTCTGACGACCGACTTCCGGGTCGCGCTGGGGCTCCGACTCCTCCAGGGTGTCGGCTACACCGGGATCGGGCCGATCCTGATCACGGCGACCGGCGACCTGTTCTCCGGCGCCCGCGAGTCGGCCGCACAGGGCGTCCGGTTCACCGCCGTCGGCGCGTCGCTGACGGTGTTCCCGTTCCTCGCGGGGCTGCTCGTCGCGTTCGCGTGGCAGTACCCGTTCGCGCTGTACGCCGCCGCGCTCCCCGTCGCCGCGGTCGTGTGGCTGCGCTTCGAGGAACCCGCAGCCCTCGGTCAGGGAGACACGGCCGACGGCGACGCGTCCGCGACCGACGGCGATGCCGCCGGGTCCGGCGGCGAGCGCGGGGATGGACGCGGCGGCGTCCGTACGCTGCTCGCGCTGGCGTCGGACCCCCGCGTCGCCGCGACGCTGGTCGGGCGGGCGGTGCCGGGGTTCCTCTGGTTCGGCTTCCTCACGTACAACTCGATCGTCGTCGTCCGTCTGCTCGGCGGGACGCCCAGCGCGGCGGGCGCGCTCGTCGCCGTCGCCTCCGTCTCCAGCGCCGTCGCGACGACGCAGGCAGGGCGCATCACCGCGCGGTTCGGTCGCCCCGCGCCGACGTTCGCCGCACTCGTCGTCGCCGCCGGCGGGCTCGCGGGGCTCGCGCTCGCGCCGTCGGTGCCGGTCGCGCTCGCTGCGGGCGTCCCCGTCGGCGCGGGCTTTTCGGTGTCGCTGACGCTGTACCGCTCGGCGCTCACCGGCCTCGCCAGCGACGACACCCGCGGCGGCCTCGTCAGCCTCGGGGAGTCGATCGGTCGGCTCGGGTCGACCGGCGCGCCGGTCGCGATGGGCGCCGCGGTTGCGCTCCTCGCCGACGCCGCCGGCTACGCCGCCGCCGTCAGGACCGTTTCGGTCGCCGTGGCCGTCGGGGTCGTGGCCGTCGGGGGCACACTGCTGCTCGTCGGCGACATGGGCGTGGACGCGGACGGGGAGCCGACGGCGACCGCCGCCAACGACTGAGCGCCTCGGACCTGCCGCCCGCGGCGCGACGGGGCGGGACGCCAACGCCTAACTGGCCCCACCCGAACCCGAGGCCATGACCGACACGGACGCCGGCCCCGTCAGGTCGCTCGCGGACGCCCGCGAGCGCGACGCCGCCGACCCCCTCCGCGACTACCGCGACCACTTCTCGGTGCCCGAGGGCGAGCGCTACATGGACGGGAACTCGCTCGGCCTCGCCCCCGACGCCGCGCTGGCGACGCTCGACCGCGTCGTCGACGAGTGGAAGAAGCTCGCGATCCGCGGGTGGGAGGCGGCCGACCCCCACTGGTTCGGCTACGGCGAGCACCTCGGCGACCTGCTCGCGCCGCTGGTCGACGCTCGCGAGTCCGAGGTCGTCGTCGCCAACTCCACGACGGTCAACATCCACACCCTGATCGGGACGTTCCTCGACGCACTCCCCGGCACGCCCGCCGGCCCGGATCCCACGGCCGACCCGCCGGCGGTGCTCGTCAACGAGTTGGACTTCCCGACGGACCACTACGCCATCCGCGCGCAGTTCCGCCAGCGCGGGATCGATCCCGACGACCGGCTCGTCGCCGTCGCCTCCCGCGACGGCCGCACGATCGACGAGGCGGACATCGAGGCCGCGCTCCGCGAGCGCGAGGACATCGGGATCGTGTTCATGCCCTCGGTGCTGTACCGCTCGGGGCAACTGCTCGACATCGACCGGGTCACCGCGGCGGCCCACGAGCACGGCGCGCTCGCGGGCTTCGACTGCGCCCACTCGGTCGGCGTCGTCGATCACGACCTGGGGAGCGCGGGCGCCGGCGACGCCGGCGACGACGCAGAGGGCGCCGACTTCGCGGTGTGGTGCTCGTACAAGTACCTCAACGCCGGCCCCGGCGCGACCGCGGGGCTGTACGTTCACGAGCGCCACCACGGGACGACGCCCGCGCTCGCCGGCTGGTGGGGCAACGACAAGTCGACGCAGTTCGAGCTGCGCCGCACCTACGAGGGGGCCGACACCGCCGGCGCGTGGCAGATCGGCACCGTCCCGATGCTGTCGTCGGCGCCGATCGAGGGCGCGGCAGAGCTGGTCCGCGAGGCGGGCATCGACGCGGTCCGCGAGAAGTCGCTCGCGCTCACCAACTCCCTGATCGACCTGGTCGCCGACCGCCTCGGCGACGACTTCTCGGTCGGCACGCCCCGCGAGCACGCCCGCCGTGGCGGCCACGTCGCGATCGAACACCCGGAGGGCTACCGCGTGAGCGAGGCGCTGCGCGACCGCGGCGTCGTCGTCGACTTCCGCCCCCCGAACGTCGTCCGCGTCTGTCCGGCGCCGCTGTACACCCGCTTCGAGGACGTGTATCGGGTGGTCGAGACGATCGAAGCGATCGTCGACGCCGACGCCCACCGCGAGTACGATCCCCGCGGCGGCGGCGTCACCTGACGGGAGTCACTCGCCGAGGTATCTGAGCCCGCCGCCCGCCAGCAGAACCAGCCCGCCGCCGATGAACGTCCCCGGGATCGGAAGCGCGAACAGGCCGACACCGATCAACAGTACGGCAGTGGATAGTCGCATGAGGTACTATCACCGGCCCAAGGGGAAATACTCGGTGGCGGTTCCGGCGTCGCCGGACGTACCGGGTGACGGCGGCGACACGACACCGTCCGCCGCCGCCCCCGATCGCCTCACTCTCGCGTGTACTCGGGCACGAACATCCGCGCGGACGTGGGAGCGGGGTCCCCATCGGTGAGGTTGTACGCCGAGAGGTCGGCGTCGGTCGCGCCCGCGGCCCGCAGGAGATCCTCGTCGTACGCCGAGTGGCCGGTGTACTCCGCCGGGTCGCGCGCGAGGACCGAGAGCACGGCGTCCGCGAGCACGTGCGGCGTCCGCCAGTCGTCCTCCGTGCCGAGGCCGAAGTAGCGCGTCGCCCGGGTGTCGACGGCGGTCACCGGCCAGAACGTGTTGCAGCCGATCCCGTCGCCCGCCAGTTCCTCGGCCAGCGAAAGGGTGACGAACGACATCCCCAGCTTCGACCACGCGTAGGCGGCCTTTCCGGGTGCCCGATCCACCGTCACCGGCGGCGCGTTCGTGAGGATCCACCCGCCGTCCTGCTCGCGCAGGTGCGGGAGGAACGCCCGCGAGACGAGGTAGGTGCCGCGGACGTTCACATCCGTCAGCAGATCGAAGCGGTTCGCCGGGAGATCGGCGACGGTCGCCAACTGGATCGCGCTGGCGTTGTTGATCACGATGTCGACCTCGCCGAACTCGTCGATCGCCTCCCGTGCGGCCGCCTCGACGGCCTCGGCGTCGCGCACGTCCAACTGGATCGCGTGGGCGTCGACGCCGCGCTCCTCGCACTGCGCGGCGGTCGTGTGGATCGTCCCCGGCAACTCGCCGCCAGGCTCGGCGGTCTTTCCCGTCGAGACGATGTTACACCCCTGCTCGGCCAGCGTGAGCGCGATCCGCTTGCCGATGCCGCGGGTCGTGCCGGTGACGAACGCCGTCGACCCCGAGAGGTCGGGGGCGTCGAACGGCGGGTCGGCGTGCTCGGGGCCGGCGGGCATCGCGTCGTCGGCGTCGGTGTGGTCGGCCATACGGGGACTGCGGTCCGTGGGCTTCTGTAGCTACCGCCGTCCGCGGCCTCGGTTCCGGCGATCCGATCGAGTCGATATATTCGGCTCCGTTACCGTTCCCGTCGCTCTACAGCACTGTACTCACCACATAGTTAGCTTGGTGTATCAGCCGGGTGCGCTCTCCGAACATGAACGTGCTGCTGGTCGTTCTCGACTCCGTCCGGGCGGCCAACTGTTCGCTGTACGGTCACCGACGGGAGACGACGCCCGCGCTCGAGTCGCTGGCGGCGGAGGCGACGGTGTACGACCAGGCGCGCGCCCCCTCGAACTGGAGCCTGCCGAGCCACGTGTCGCTGTTCACCGGCCTGGAGACGCACGTCCACGGGGTAACGATCCACCACAGGCTCGACCCCGGCCACACCATCTTCGAACACCTCGCGGCGGAGGGATACGAGACCGGCCTCTTCACCGAGAACGGCTTCCTCGCGAGCCACGACGCCGGGGTGAACTCGGCGTTCGAGACGGTCGAGACCGTCCCCGACGACCCCGCCGCCGACTACGTCACCGGCGACGTGAACGACGGCCCGAACGGGTTCTACTACGCCGACGAGTTCCTCGACTGGAGCGAGGGTCGCGACGGCGACTGGGCCGCCTGCGTCAACCTGATGGACGCACACCGACCGTTCGAGCCCGCCCCCGGGCACGACCGCTGGGGCGACGAGGACGCTCGCTCGCTTCAGTCGACGCTGGACCTCCGGTGGGAGCCGCAGTTCCACGGCGGCGAGTTCCCCTACTGGCAGCTCTCGGGGCTGGAGTCGCTGTACGACGGAGCGATCCGTCAGACGGACGCCGTCCTGCGGTACGTCGTCGACGGGCTTCGCGACCGCGACGCCCTCGAGGACACGCTGTTGGTCGTCTGCGGCGACCACGGCGACGGCTTCGGCGAGGAGGGGTATCTGCCGACGGAGCCGCCGGCCGTCTCCCACATCGTTCCGATGCACGAGACGCTGCTCCACGTCCCGCTGGTCGTGCGGTACCCGGCGTCCGTCGACCCCGACGGACGGAGTCGGGGCGTCCGCGTCGGCGACCCGGCCGCGCTCACTCGGTTCCCGGACGTCGTGGGCGCCGCCAGGGACGGGCGGCGGGCGTCGTTCGTCCCCGACGTGCCGGTGGTCGCGTCGAAGCTCCCCATCACTGCGGATCTGCGCGAGCGGTTCGAGCGCGCCTGCGGGGACGCCGGACGGCTGTTCGCCGACAGCCGCGCGGTGTATCACCCGGCCGTCGGCGACCCCGGGAGCGTCCGAAAGACGTACCACTGGGGCGAGGCCGCCGGCGCCCTCCAGATCCACGCCGCCGGCGTCGCCGAGCCGGTCACGCGTGCCGCGAACGGCGTCGACGCGCTTCGTGCGCGAGAGCGCGTCGACGAGGCGTTCGCACGCTTCGACGGCGCGAACGTGCGCTCTCCGCTCCCCGAGGAGGTGACCGCAGAGACCAAGTCACAGCTCGAAGCGTTGGGCTACTACTGAGACGCCGGGTCCAGATCGTACCCCTCGCCCACCCGAACGTCGAGCGCGCGCGGCAGCGCCCGGAAGTCCAGGCGCTCGTGGGTCGACACCTCGCCGTCCCGGCTGAACGTGATCGGCCCCTCGTCGCTTTCGACCTGGAGGTGCCCGGCCCGGAAGTGGGTGACGCCGTCGGTTCCCTCCCCGAGCAGGCGGTGGAGCGCCGCCTCGACGGCCAGCCCCGGGGCCGGCATGGCCTCGACCACCGCCACGTCGAAGCGGCCGTCCTCCATGTCGGCCTGGCCGCCCTCCTCGACGAACTTCCGGGCGTTGCCGACGAGAACGCAGGTCGCCTCGCCCGTCCACGACCGCGCCGGCGACTCGACGCGGACGTCGAGCCCGTCGAACGCCATCGTCTCGCGGGCGCCGGTGACCAGGAACGCGAGCGTGCCGAACCGCTCCTTTAGCTCGCCGGAGGTCGCCGTGCTCGCGTCGGCGGGGAGTCCGGCGATACACGAGACGAGAAACGGCTCGGCGGCCCCGGCGTCAGCTTCGTCGGCGCCGTCCGTCCCCTCGGCCACGCCCACGTCGATCGCCCGAACCTCGCCGGTGTCCGACAGCTCGATCCCGTGGTCCAGCGACGTGACGCCGAGGGTGCCCGCGAGGAGGTTCGCCGTGCCCGCCGGGAGCACCGAGAGCGTCACGTCGCCGAGCGCGTCCGCGCGGTACAGCCCCCGGAGCGCGTCGTTGATCGTTCCGTCGCCGCCGCAGACCGCCAGCGTCGAGGCGCCGACGCTGCCGGCCTCGCGCGCCAACTCGACGGTGTCGGCGGCGCCGTCGGTCTCGGTGACGGCGAACCCGCGCGCTCCCATCGCTCGGCGGACGCCCTCGGCGTGATCGCCCGTGCCGCTGTGGGGATTGATGAGGCACCGACGCGACCCGATCTGCATGGCCGACGGAACGCCGTCGCCGCACTTCAACCCCGGCCTCGTCGCTCGCCGGCCGCGGCACCCCCGTCGCGTCGCCGCCCTCACCGACCGTCGTCGGCGGAACGGGCCGACGAAGATACGGTTAAGACGGTCCGAGGGCGTTGTCAGTCACATGACCGACGAGACTGCCGCGAGCGTCGGCGACGAGATGCTCGATCGAATGCTCCGCGGCGGGCTCCCGCGGGGGCAGGCGACGCTCGTGCGTGGGGGACCCGGCACCGGGAAGTCGACGCTGAGCATGCAGTTCCTCGACGCCGGGGTGCGGCCGGCGAACGGTGCCTGTACGTCACGACCGAACAGACGCTCGACGACGTTGCCGACTCCTTTGGGTCGTTCCCGTTCGCGCTCGACGACGACTGCCTCGACGTGCTCACTCTGCACGCGACACCGGGCACGACGCTGGAACACCCCGACGGGGCGGACGACACGTTGACGCTCCAGCGGCTCGACGACGCCGCCGCCGTCGGCGGCGACCGCTCGTACGGTGAGTACACCCAGGCGCTGACGCCGGCGACGCTTCGCGAGGAGTTCAACCGCTACACCGGCTACGACCGCGTCGTCGTTGACTCCGCCAACGGACTCGCGGGGTTCACCGACAGCCGGACGTACCGGCGGATCCTCCTCGACGTGATCGCGACGCTCACCGCCGAGGGCGACGCGACGCTGTTGTTCACCGCGGAGGACGGCGGCGACGGCGAGTCCGTCGGCGACCTGCTCCAGTACGCCGTCCACGGCGTCGTCTCGCTGACCCGCGAGCGCGTCCGCGACGACGGCCACCGATTCATCGAGATCACGAAGCTCCGCGGCGTCGACCACGACACGCGGCGGCTCGAACTCCACATCGACGGCGACCGCGGCGCTCGCGCCGTGCCCGGTCGGCGGAGCCAGCCGCCGGCGGTGAAGACCCACGGCCACCGCCCCGTGGGGATCGACGGGTTCGACCGCCTCGTCGTCGTCCCGACGATCCACCTCCGTCCGCACGGGCCGGAGACGATCCTCGCCGGCTTCGACCACGACGCCGACGCGCTGCTTTCGGATGGTCGCCTCCACGTCGTCGACCTCATCGGCACGTGGGACGACGAGCGCCACGGCGTCCACGCGCCGGACACGGCTGACGGCGTCCGCGCAGCGTTCGAGGCCGTCCGCCCGGACGCGGGCGCCGCGCTCACCTCGCTGGTCAACGCCGACGCGTACGTGAACGCGCTCTCGCCCGCGGAGGCGCGCGAACTCCGCTACTACGAGGAGTCGAACCTGGTCCGGCCGAGCGACACGCTGGTGCACGTCCACAACCCGGGGACCGCGACCGACGAGGTGTCGGCGTTCTTCGAGAACACCGCCGAGCAGGTGGTCGAGACGTGGCTCTCCGACAGCGGCCTCCAGTACGTCCACCTCCGGAAGCCGCCGTGCGGCTTCGTCGGCACGACCTCGCTGGTCGAGTATCTGGAGGACGCGCCGTACGTCGCGGTTCAAGACCCGCCGAGCGACCGCGAGAACCCCATGGTCGACGAGTCGTACCCCGAGGAGCACCCGTCCGGGGAGTAGTCGGGGGCAGACGGGGCGACGGCTCGCGGTCAGTCGGCGCGCTCGAACACGCGGACCGTGTCGTGCCCCAGCGGCTCGACAGCGACCTGATCGAACCCCCGCGACTCGAACACGCTCCCCCAGTCGTGACGGTACAGCGGGAGGCCCTCATCGACCTCGACGATGCCGCCGTCAGCGTCGCCCTCTAGTTCCACCGTCACGAGCAGGTCGCCCGCGACGCGGGCGACCTCGTCGAAGGTCGGGGACATCTCCTCGGGGTGAACGTGCTGGAGCGTCTCGACCGAGTAGACCGCGTCGAACTCCCGGTCGTCGAAGCCGGGGAGCACGTCGGCGATCGCGCCGGCGTGGAACGACCCGGCGTCGGCGAGGTCCGGATATTCCTCGCGAAGCACGTCGAACGAGTCGGGGTTGATGTCGACCCCGGCGAGGTCGGAGAACCCAGCCGCGTGGAGGTGCGCGAGGTGGCGCCCGGAGCCGCAGCCGAGTTCGAGGACGCGCGCGTCGCGGCCGACGGCACCGCCGAGGCGGTCGGCGAGGACCTCGCTGACCTCGTTGGGGCCGTAGTGCGCGTAGTACCGCGGGGAGAACTCCCCGGTGCGGTCCGCCCAGGCGTCGCGGAGGTCGTCTGCGTTCATACGACGGATAGGGGACGACCACGGAGAACCCTTCCGGCTACCGGTGCGACCGGTCCTCCGGGTGGCGACGCGGTCGGAGCCCGGCGGCGACGCGCCGCGTCGATCGTCGCCCCGGCGGACAACGCCTATGCGCCTCTGGCGTCAACTCCTCTCGTGTCCCGGATCGCCCGACTCGTCGTCGCGCTCGCGGTGCTCCCGCACGAGGCGGCTCACGCTGCGGCCGCACGGCTGTTCGGCCTCGACGCCGAGATCGAGGTGTTGCCCGCGTGGGAGGGAGCCGGCAGGCCGCTCGGGCGCTTCGACGCGACAGTACCGGAGTCGACGCCGTCGGCGGTCGTCCGGGCGGTCGCGCTCGCGCCCCTGGCGCACGTCGCCGTCGCCGCGGTGCTCGACGCCGCGTTGCCCGCCGGCTCGGACCTCCGCGTGCTCGCGATCGCGCCGCTGGCGTACTGGGCGGCGCTGTCGAACGGCGACCTCGCGGTGGCGGCCGACCCCGAGACCGTCCGCGATCGCGGCCGCTTCCTCGTGGCTGACGAGGGGTGGAGCGGTCCTACGGCCGACGCGCTGGCCGTGCTCACGACGGGCGCGGTCGCGGGGCTGCTGCTCGGGTGACCGCGGGATCGACGACCCGGCAGGCGAGGCCCCCGAACGGAAGCGATTAGCCGCACGCGGCCCTCGCCCGGTCCGTGTCACTGCTCCGCCGTGCCGGCGCCGCCGTCGCCGCGGCGCTCGACGGCGCAGGGGTCATCGGCGAGTCGCGCCTGCGCGCGACGACGGACCTGGCGTGGCCGCGCATCGTCACCGGCTTCGCGATCATGTCGAAGCGGACGGTCGACCTCGCGCTCGTCGGCCTCGTCGTCGGGCCGACCGCGGTCGCCGGCCTGACACTCGCGAACGCGTTCTGGATGGCTGCGAAATTCGTCGCCATCGGGCTGGCCGGCGGGACGGTCGCGCTCGTCTCCCAGAACCACGGCGGCGGTGACGACGAGCGCGCGGCCGCGATCGTCCGCCTCAGCGTCGCCATCGCACTCGCGCTGGCGGTGCCCGCGGTCGCGCTGTTCGGCCTCGCGGCCGAGCCGCTCGTCACGCTGCTGGGCGGCGACCCGCGGAGCGTCGGCTACGGCGCGACGTACCTCGCGGTGGTCGCGCCGGGCCTCCTGTTCGAGTTCCTGAACCTGATCGCCAGTCGGACGTACGCGGGCGTCAGCGACACCGTCACCCCGATGGTCGTCCGGACCGGGGGAGCCGTCGCCAACATCGCGCTGTCGGCGACGTTCGTCGTCGGGCTCGACATGGGCGTCGCCGGGGCGGCGCTGGGCACCGCGCTCGCGACGGTGCTGGTGACCGCCGTGTTCGCGTGGGGGATGACCGGCCGGAGCTACCTCCGCGGGCGCGGCGCGAGCCCCCTCCCGCTGCGCGCCCGCGGGTCGCCCCACGACCGCGAACTGCTCGGCCAGATCGCCCGCGTATCCGCGCCGCTGGTCGCCCGCCGCGCCGCCCAGGGGCTGGTCGTGTTCCCGCTGCTCGCGATCGCGGCGACGTTCGGCCCGGTCGTCGTCGCCGCCGTCGGCGTCGGCAGGCAGGTGCGCGCGCTCCTCGGGAGCTTCTCGTGGGGATTCTCCATCGCCGCCTCGACGCTGGTCGGGCAGGAACTCGGCCGCGGCGACGAGCGCGAGGCGGAGGCGTACGGCCGCGGGATCACCCGGCTGTCGCTGCTCGTGTACCTCGCCGCCGCCGGGATCGTCGTCGCGCTCGCGGAGCCGATCGCCGCCGTCTTCGTGGACGACCCAGCGAGCCTGTCGCTGTCGGCGGACTTCGTCCGCGTCGCGGCGGTCTCGGTGGTCGCGCTCGGCGTTGACGGGTCGATCACGGGAACGCTGCGGGGCGCGGGCGACACCCGGGTCCCGTTCGTCGCGACGCTGGCGGGCGCGTACCTCGCGGCGCTGCCGCTGGCGTGGGCGGGGACGGCGATCCCCGCGCTCGGGGTCGGCGGCCTGCTGCTCGCGCTGCTCGCGGAGACGGCGGTCCCGCTGGCGGTGAACCTCCGGCGCTTCCGCTCGAACCGCTGGAAGGCGGTGAGCCGTGAGTACCGCCCGAGCGCGGGCGATTGAGGGGAGGGGCGCCGTCGACCCAACCCGCCGTCCGGCCGTGCGCCCCGTTCCCCGCCGCACTTCCCTCGCTCCATCACCCACCCTGCACCACCCACCCTTTATGCCCGCCCGCGGCACCTCCCAGCCATGCGAGTCACGGTACTGGGCGCGGGGACGATGGGCGCCGGCATCGCGCAGGCGGCCGCGACCGCCGGCCACGCGGTCGCGCTGCGGGACGTGGAGGCGTCGTACGTCGAGGACGGCATCGCCGACATCGACGACACGCTCTCGGAGGGCGTCGAGCGCGACAAGGTGACGCCGGCCGAGCGCGAGGCGGCGCTCGACCGGATCACGGGCACGACCGATCTGGCGGCGGCGGCCGCCGGCGCCGACCTCGTGATCGAGGCGGTGTCCGAGGATGTGGACCTCAAGAAGGCCGTGCTCGACGAGACCGAGGGTCACGTCGGCGACGACGCGGTGCTGGCGTCGAACACCTCGGCGCTGTCGGTGACGGAGTTGGCGAGCGCGCTCGATCGCCCCGAGCGTCTGCTTGGTCTTCACTTCTTCAACCCCGTCCACCTGATGAGACTGGTCGAGGTCGTCGTCGCCGAGCGGACCGACGAGGCGACGCTGGAGACCGCCCGCGGGTTCGTCGAGTCGCTGGACAAGACCGCCGTCGAGGTGCGCGACTCCCCGGGGTTCGCCTCCTCTCGGCTCGGGGTCGCGCTCGGCGCCGAGGCGATCCGAATGTACGAGTCGGGGGTCGCGAGCGCCGCCGACATCGACGCGGCGATGGAGCTGGGATACAACCACCCGATGGGGCCGCTACAGCTCACCGACGTGGTCGGGCTGGACGTGCGCCTCGACGTGCTGGAGCACCTGCGCGAGGAGCTGGGCGAGCGCTTCCGCCCGCCGCAGGCGCTCAAGCGGAAGGTCCGCGCCGGCAAGCTGGGGAAGAAGACCGGCGAGGGGTTCTACGTCTGGGAGGACGGCGAGGCGGTTCGGCCCGCGGACGAACCGGGCGGCGGCGCGGCGGAGGGGCCGCGATGAGCGACCCCGAGGAGGGGGACGACGCCGGCGACCTGGACTCGGGTCCGGCGGCCGTCGCCGGCGACTGCGAGTTCGTCGACTGCGCGGTCGGCGACCGCGTCGGCCGCGTCGCCACGGTGACCCTCTCTCGACCGGACGCGCGCAACGCCCTCAACGCCCAGATCCGGGGGGAGCTGAAACGCGTCCTCGACGCCGTGGAGCGCGAAGGCAGCGGCGTCCGGGTCGTCGTCCTCACCGGCGCCGACGAGGCGACGGCGTTCGTCGCGGGCGCCGACGTGACCGAGTTGCGCGAGCGCGACGCGACCGAGCAGCGGCGCGCGAGCGAGCGCCCGCGAGTGTACGAGCGCGTCGCTGACCTCCGCCAGCCGGTGATCGCCCGGATCAACGGCCACGCGCTCGGGGGCGGCTGCGAACTCGCGCAGGCGTGCGATGTCCGGATCGCCCACGAGCGGGCCAAACTCGGCCAGCCGGAGATCAACTTGGGACTGATCCCCGGTGGCGGCGGCACCCAGCGGCTCGTCCGACTCGTCGGCGAGGGGCAGGCGATGAAGCTGATCTGCTCGGGCGAACTGATCGACGCCCAGGAAGCCGCGGACCTCGGCCTCGTCGACGAGGTGTACGGCGACGACGGGTTCGACGACCGAGTGTACGACCTGGCGGCGTCGATGGCCGACAAGAGCCCCGTCGCGCTGGAACACGCGAAGCGGGCCGTGCGGGCCGCTTCGCGGATGGGGATCGATGAGGGGCTCGACTACGAGACGGAGTTGTTTGTCGGGCTGTTCGCGACGCGGGACAAGAACGAGGGCATCGACGCGTTCCTCGAGGACCGTGACCCCGAGTGGGAGGGGCGGTAGCGACGACCGATAACGATGGCCGACAGCGACGGGCGGCGACTCCCCGCGATCGGCGCCGCG
This sequence comes from Halobaculum gomorrense, assembly GCF_900129775.1. Classification (GTDB taxonomy): domain Archaea; phylum Halobacteriota; class Halobacteria; order Halobacteriales; family Haloferacaceae; genus Halobaculum; species Halobaculum gomorrense. The sequence goes on from NZ_FQWV01000005.1 coordinate 109,195, forward strand.
TCAGTACCGCACCGCCGCGTCGACGATGCCGACGGTCTGGCCGACGCCGACGAACGCGAGGCCCGCGATCCGAAGCGACGAATCGGGGACCGCGCCGGCAGCCAGCGCGGCGACGTAGCCGACCGCGCCCGCCAGTGACAGCGTCGCGGCCGCGTAGTTGACCGCCCCCGCGGTCCCCGCGGCCTCGCGGCCCGTGTACCACAGCGCCGGAACGGGGAGGAGCGTCCAGCCGACGACCGAGACGGCGACAAGCAGCGACGACGCCGGATCCGGCGCGACGAGCAGGCCGACGGTGCCCGCGAGCGTGACGGGGATTCCGGCGAGGATCACCAGCCGCCACGCGCGCAACACGCCGGCGCCCATGTCGGCCCACGACAGGGCGACGAACGCGACGAGCAGCGCGTCCATCACGAGGTGCGCGACCAGGACCGGTCGATCCGCGACGAGCCCGAGATGGGCGGCGATCGCGAACCCCCACGCCAGGGGGACGAGCCCGGCGGGCGCGGTCTCGCGGGTGCGTCGGAACACGGCGGCGAGACGGGAGTCGCGGTGAAAACCGTTCGGGAGATCGGACGTCACAGGACCGCGGCGGTCCCGCCGACCAGCGGGACGAGCACGATGAGGTAGACGGCGGCCTCGATCGCCCACGCCCGACGGATCCGCCGGAGGCGCTGGCGGGCGACGCCCGTCGACCGCGGTAACACGACGAGCGCGAAGAAGCCGACCATCAGCGGGTACATGACGGCGCCCGCGACGGCGGTCGCGAGCACCCCCAACCCGAGGACGGCCCCGACCGCGAGCAGGAGCCAGACGAACAGCGGCCCCGAGAGCGTCCCGGCGACGTAGTGGACGACGGTTGCGAGGCGCGGGGACGACTCGTCGGGGTGGGTGTCGGTGAGCACGCCGCTGGCGACCCGCGGCGGCGTCCACCCCTCGTCGACTCGGTCCATCACGCGGTCCATCGCGAGCGTCGCGCCGACGCCGCCGCCGACGCCGACGAGGAACAACAGCGGTACCGAGATCGGAACGGCGGCTTGCAGGATCACGGCCCGATCCACGGGCGCCTCCGTCGTATCACTTTCTGCCGTCGCGTCGGCCCCTCGCCGTCGGACCGGGAGTCAGTCGCCGCCGGGCCCGTGATCACTCGGCACCGACGCGGACCCACTCCTCCAGCGTGAAGCGGTCGTACTCAGTCGACTCGATCAGTTCCCAGTCGGCGTCGTCCCACGCCGGGTAGGTGGTGTCGCCCTCGTACTCGCCGCGGACGCGGCTGAGCGCCATCCGGTCGACGTGCGGCTGAAACAGCTCGTAGATCGCGCCGCCGCCAATCACGTAGGCGGTGTCGGCGCCGAGCGACTCCGCGATCGCGACCGCCTCGGCCACGTCGCCGGCGACGTTCGCCGTGTCGGCGTCGACGGCGTCGACGCTGCGCGAGAGGACGATCTGCGCCGACCCGGGGAGGTCGTCGAGCATCGACTCGAACGTCGCCCGACCGAGGACCACCGGGTGGTTCGCGATCCGGTCGCGATACTGCCGTTTGTCCTCGGGGATGGAGGGCCACGGGAGTTCGCCGTCGTCGCCGATGACGCCGTTCTCCGCAACCGCGGCGACGGACACGAGTTCGACCATACGGCGACTACGGCGGCGCGCGACATACCGCTTTTCCCCGCTCGCCGGAGCGGACCGCTCGCGTCCCGTCGCCCCCCTCCGAGCACTATCGCGACCCACTGCCTCCACCACGATTATGTACCCGCGGCGGCCGCGTTCACTCGATATGCAGATTGGAGTCGTCGGCGTCGGCGGAGGCGGCGCCGCGCTGGCGGACGCGCTGCTGACGGACGGGGGGGGACGCGGCGTCGACTACGTCGCCGGCGCGGTCGCGATCGACACCGACGCGAGCGATCTCGCGGCGCTCTCGCGCATCGACGAGGACGGGCGCCAGCTGATCGGCGCGGTCCACGCCGAGGGCGAGGGCACCGCCGGCGACGCGGCCCTCGCGGCGGAGATCGCCCGCGAGGAGCGCCCGGAACTCCAGGCGGCGGTCGACTCGATTCCCGTCGGGCGCATGGACGCCGCGGTCGTGTGTGCCGCGCTCGGTGGCGGCACCGGCGCCGGCGTCGCCCCGGCGCTCGTCGACCTGCTCGGTCAGGTCACGGGCACGCCGGTGTACGCGCTCGGGGTGCTCCCCGGCGTCGCCGAGGCCGGTGGCGACGGCGCCGCCGGGGACGCGGCGGCGGACAGGCCGAAGCGATCGGCCGCCAGAGACGCGGACGGCACCGACGACCCCGACCGCCCGGATCGGCCGCTCGCGTCCAACGCCGCGGGCGCGGTGCGCGCGCTCTCGGCCGCGAGCGACGACCTCCTGCTGGCCGACCTTGAGGTGTGGCGCGCGAGCGGTGCCTCGTACGCGGCGGCGTGGCCGCGGCTGGACGACGCCGTCGCCGGGCGGCTCGGATCGCTTCTCGCCGCCGGCGAGGCCGCCGACCCGACGCCCGAGCGCGTGCTCGACGCCAGCGAATTGACGAACACCCTCGGCGCGGGCGGCGTCTCGGCGCTTGGCACCGCCGCGACCGCGGTCGAGAACGGCCGCCGCGAGGGGTTCGTCGGCGGCCTGATCGACCGGGTCAGCGGCGCCGACGCCCCCGCCGTCGACGAGGGCGAGGCGGTGTCGGTCGCCACCAACGCCGCCCGGAAGGCGATCTCCCATCGAGTAAGCCTCCCGTCTGATCTCACCAGCGCGTCGCGTGTGGCCGTCGTCTTCCACGCGCCGCCGGCGTGGCTTAGTCGCCGCGGACTCGAACGCGCTCGGAATCTCATCGAGGAGGAGACGGGCGTGCCCGAGATCCGCTGGGGCGACTATCCCGATCCGACCGCCGATGAGTTCCGCGTCACGGTGCTGCTGTCCGGGATCTCGACCGCCGACCGACTTGCTGCGCTCGGGGACGACCTCGACCCCACGCGGCTGGAGTGACCCACGCGCCGCCGGCATGGTCCGGTGTGCAGCTCGCGGCGACGCCGGCCGTCGCGCACAGCCGAACCGACCCGTTCATGCCGATCCCCGTGCGAGCGCGGTGTATGTCCACTGACGGGGACGACGACCCCACAGTACCTATCGTCTGCGAGGAGTGCGACACCCGGACGCGCGTCCCGCTGTCGGCCCTCGCCGACCAGCTGGAGCGACACAACGAGACGCGCCACGACGGCGAGGATGTCGCCGGCGTCGACCCCGCGCTCGCCGATCAGATCGCCGATCTAGTCGTCGAGGATATGGGACTGCTGGACGAGGAGTAAGCCGGGAACCCGCGAAAATCGCACTCGGCGATCAGTCGTCAGCCGCCAGGTGCGACTGGAGGTGGGTGCCGATCTGTTCGACCTCGGATTCGAACGTGTCGAGGTCGTACGCCTGTGCGTGGAGCATGCTGCTGTACCGCGACGTGTAGCCGGCGAGGAACGACAGCTCCGTCAGCTCCTCGTCGGTCGCGCCGTGTAGTTTCGCCGCCGCGCGGTGGAAGTGAACGCAGTACGGACACTTCAGGTTCGCCGCGACCGCGAGGTTGATCAGCTCCTTATACTTAGCCGGGATCGCCGTCTCACCCAGCGTCATTCGCTTGAACGTCGGCCACTCGTCGACCAGGCCGTCACGGTTCATGCCGCCGAAGAAGCCCGGAACCATGCCGAGCGTCTCCTCGATCTCCGTCACGGTGTCGTCGTACGAGTCCGCCGTCGATGTGGTCGCCATGTCAGTTATCTCCGGTGACGGACAGCCCGCCACACGTGATCCGTGACGCGTCGCCGAGGCTTTGTTATGAATCGAGAGAGACTCGGTACGGTCGGGCACGGGCTGCGGTACTGTCAGCCGGCCGACCCACCGCCGACGCCGATCGGGCCCCCGAAGTCCGATGACAGGCTCACCCTTGCGTCAGTAGGGCATCGTTTGCGGACTCGTCGCTCAGAGGTAAACTCGTCGTAGAGGAACGCGACGCTCTGCCCCGAACCGCAGCTACCGGCTCCCGGTAGCGGTCACTTGCTCTCGGAGCGCCCAGGTGTCGGCCGTCGGGTCAAGGTTCGAGGGCTCGGTTCCGCGGGTCGTCAGAATTCCAGCGTGAAACAGCATGGCCTTGAGTTGGAACACCGTCGGCGCGTGATACACGGTTCCATCGGTCAGGGCCGCACGCCGGAGTTCGCCGTTCGGATCCAACACGCGCCCCCGTACGTCGTCGTCGCCCCGAACGATCGAGCCGAACCTCCCCGACCACGTCGCAACGACGTTCGAGGACGTCTGTCAAGAGGCCGTCTGGGCAGCGATCCGTCGCGGTCACCTCGAGTCGTATTCCGAGGTCGGACGGTGGTGGTACGGGGAAGACGAGATCGACATTGTCGGGCTCGCCCCGGACGCCGACCGGATTCTGTTCGCTGAATGTAAATGGACGAGTGAGCCGGTTGGTTCGGCCCTCGTGTCGCAGCTGCGGGAGAAAGCCGAGCGTGTTCGATGGGGGCCGGATACACGCGAGGAGGAATTCGTGTTGTTCTCGAAAAGTGGGTTCGTCGATGGACTCGCTGACGACGTAGATCAGAACTGGTCGCTGTACGGCCTGAGCGAACTGGGGGCACTTCTGTAATCGAACCACTCGACTTCTGTCGACCTAGTAATTCAGTTCCGCTCGCAGCACGCGTCTAAGCAAGGCCCCTCACTCGTAGACAACGACGCGTGAACGGTGAAAGCGAACAGGGAGTGTTCGCGGTCACATCCAACGAGTCATTGATTATAGCCATTCCATCCGGGTTTAGCTGTGCGCGACCACCAGCGGGAAACACGCTCGTCGGAATCGTTCGCCTCTCGAACGAAACCACTCTCAGCAACAACAGGAGATAGGTGAACAACTTGCCTACGTCTGCCGGATTTCGCCTGTTCGAGACGCGATGGGCGCTGCAGGGCTTCGCCGATTCCGACCCCGCGAAGGCGACAGTAAACAACGGGTCGCTCATTCGCGAATCATCCTCCATCGCCGATCGGCCTTCTCACGCTTCGACGCGCGGTCGTAGTGCTTGTCCAGCACAGCCTCGGAGGTGTCGAGTCGGTCAGAGACCACGCCTCGAGGGACGCCGTCGTTCCGATACTTCGTCACCCGAGCCTTGCGCACGTCGTGGGGCGAGCGAGCAGACGGGCACTTGCTCATCTGGTCGAACCGAGCAGCCTCGCACGTCTCCGGTTCCTCCCCGTGCGGGCACTCGTCACCAGTGAAGCAGGGACGGGTCCAGCGGTAGAACGTATCACGAATGGCAGTCGGAGAGATCCGACCGTTCTTCGTCGACACCAGGGGGAAGCGACCGTAGTCGTCGCGGGCGGAGATTCGGGGACCGTCGATGTAGTCCTGGAGGACCGTCGCCACGCGATCACTGATTCGGTTGAATCGCTCTCCCCGTTCGTCGTTCTTCAACGGAGTGTCCGAGTCTGGACGGTGGATGTAGTTGATGCCCGGCTTCTTGTTGTCCAGCTCGCAGTCCTCGAGGTCGAGCGCGCGAACGGCACCGAGGCGAGCGCCGGTGTGCCAGACCAGCGCCCACACGACGTGATCCCGACTCGCGTATTCGTAGCGGTCGAGGTAGTCGATGACCGGCGGGACGCGCTCGGGAGCGATCGTCGAATCGCTCACCTCCGACGATGCAGAGAGCGTCGGAAGGATCACCTTCTCGCGCAGGCCCTCAGGGACCGCCTCGATCTGCTCACAGAAGCGGAGGAACGAGCGAACCGTCGTCAGCGCAGAGTCGAGCGTCTTTGGGGCGAGTGTGTCGGTCTTTCCCTTACTGTAGCCGCCTTCGCGACGCCAGACGCGGAACTGGTAGAGGTCGCGCCCGGTGAGGTCGTTCATGTTGTCGATACCGCCCTCGGTACGACACCACTCGACGAACGCACGGAGGTGACTCCGGTGGGAGACACGAGTCCACTCCGCTGCGTTCTCTTTCATCGCTTCGAGATGGAGGTCCCGCGCCTCGGAGGGCGTCAGTGGTTGGAGGTCTTCGCTCATGCTTCCACCTCAGGACCGGGGTTATTTGAGGCGGAGCCATGGGCGGAGTGAAAGTAGATCCACTTTCGCTCTGCACACCAGGATCGCTTTTTTATATGTGATTCGGCGGATTGATTAGCGCGGTTCGGGTTGTCGTACATGGCTTTCTGGTTGAGCAGGAAGCCCACGCGGGCCGGCTGTCATCGCAGTCGGGCCCGTTTCCTTCGAGGACTCGTCGAGGAGCGACGCGTCCGGAAGTGCTTCCCTTGAGCCATGCCAAGAGATGTGGGTACTTAGTTTTAGCTTAACGAACGACAAAGTGAGCTATGACGAACGTACTGCTAGAAATTGTCGGTCGGAGTTGCTAACACTCTGCTTCTAAATGTTCTGAGCAATGCGGGCGAGGACCGACTGGATGCAGTATCCAGGTGATGACCGAATCTTGGAGCTCTTAGATGAATCCGGACTGATCCTCTCTCCGGCGATTATCAGCGCGAATTTAGATATCACGAGACAACATATCTCGAACCGGTTAGCCGAGCTTGCAGATCACGGGCTTGTTCAACGTACGAGTACCGGGAGAGGACACTATCGCATCACCGACAAGGGTCGAGAGTATCTCGCGGGTGAGCTCGACGAGGACGAGATTTAGCAGAGCGAGTCAGTCCTTTCTGATCACTATCCGGTAGTGAAAGTATAAGCACACCTGTCGCCTCTCAGAGATTTGTGTATCAATTCACCCCGGATGAGATCGACCTGACTCGCGCCGACTATCAGGCGAAGCAGCAGGGAGCCAAAGACGTTCAGAAAAAGCGAGTCGGCAATCTCGGGGAAATCGCCTTCGAGCAGTTCTGTCGGGAGTACATCCCTGCGGAGATGTGGGAGTGGGAGAATGAGGAGGCGATTCGACGCTGCAACCCGGAGAGTTTCTCAGGTCACGACTTCGAAGTGTTCGGGTTCAAAGTCGACGTGAAGACTTCGCGAGACGTTTCGGCGTTCCTCCCGAAAACACTCGTCGAGAACGACTCGGACGACGACATCATCGTGATGGCGTGGCACCGCGACAACGAGGATTCGCTGATTCTCCTCGGGTGGGAGCACATGGCGGTGCTCAAGTCGAAGGTACGAACGAGTGAGCAATACTCGGGTGAGGAACCGGAGAAACTGCAACACCTTGCAGCGCAGCCGATGAACAGCCTGCAGGACCTCGGGCCGAACATGGCGTACATGAACCAGAAGCCGAAGAACCCGTTCCGTCCGGGTGACCGCGTGAAGCGGGCAGACGACGAGGAGGCGTCTGAGGCCGTCGTCGTCGAGGTGCTGCCTCCGGAGACGAAGGTCAAACTCTACGGCCAGAAAGTCGATGGCGAGGTCGTTCGTGTGGCGTTCCCCAGCTCGTTGGCTGAAGGGCCAGGCGACTGGGAAGGGATCAGCCCGGCGCTGCTCTCGTCGTACTGTGACGACCAGGATATCAAGCTCTACACATACAAGCCGGAGAATTTGGAGTTCGTCGAGTAGCCGGGTCGGAGCGCGCTCGAACCCGCAGGGGGCTGCTCGCGCGCCACCCCCCCATCGGCCCGCTCCCTACAAGGAGAGAGGGAGGGATGCACGTCGGCCGGAGCATTAAAATAGGAAACAAGTACTCACATCAATGGGTTTCAGAAAAATTCTAAGAATAACAGGCAGACAATGGGTACAAGATTGGCTGTAACTATCGCTAGATCACCCCATCGGACGAGAAATCCTCGATATTTAAGTAGTAAATCTTTCCTTGCATATTCCGTTGGAGTTACAGATTCAAAATACCGTGTCATCCAGACACGAAGGCCCACTACTGAACATATCGAGATGATCCCAGCAAGGACAATGGAACCTGAGGCGTTTTCAGCGGTGTATAGCTTTGTCAAGAAAATGACAAAAGATGCAATGGTTGCGATGTCGAAGTATCTCATTGATTGTTCATAGTCATAGCTCAATAGGGCTGTGTTCCGAATATTATCCGCACTCGCAGGACTATCACCAATTTCACTGTATTCTGGTTGTTTCTTGAACTCACCGCTGAATTTCTCCTCGCCTCCAGCTGTTGCCAATTCTACTATTATTGTTGAAATAAATGGAGTGATTTCAAGAATTAGCCCTGGATTCAGGGATATCATGTGAAATTGATCTCTGAGTAGAGAGTTGGTCCATCTCTTGCGGCTTCAGCAGCTTCTTCTGTATCAATAGTCATCGAGACCTGTATCATCTCCTTTGTTGAGCTGGGATCGGAATCTCTCTTGGCAGAGATCTCAAGCTCATATTCCTTGATATCATTTCCAAGTGAGGGAGGTACGTAGACCTCTTTTGTATATTCGTATTCTCTAGGACCTTCATTTTCATCAGGCACCAAGACTACGTCTTGATTCAGACTGCGTATGCTGATTTCAATTGTGGATAAGTGACTCCGCCAATTCGTCACACCGATTCGTTGTGTTCCAGTTTCTCCTGAGGAGAGACAGCAGATATCTGCAGTATTATCAAGACATGTCCTCACCTCAATCATGCCATATTCGTCTTTGTCTGATTGGTAGCAGGCAGTCCCAGCGAGTTGTTTCATTTCACTCATTTCTAATTTAGCTGATCGCAAATTTTGCAGTCTGACGGAAGGATTCAGTAATTAACTCGTCGGCAGTACTCATACGGTCAAGTGGCGTGATCTCGGTATCCAACCCAGTCGCAGTAGCGTACTGGACCAATGCAGATCGAAGTTCTCGGTAGTCGGCATCTGACTCTTTCACAAAGATTGTGATTTCATCGTTATCGAGCACTCTGCCGGATTCCCACGAGATCACGTAACTTGACTCCTCAGCTGTCACCCTAATGAACTGGCAGGTTTCTCTGGTGACCGAATCAGACAATTCACCATATTTTCCCCGAATCCAATCCTCAGACTCGGTCGACCTGATTTCGGTCATTGAATTTGCGGTGACCATCTCGTCACGCTCGAGCGCTCTCATAAAGCTATCAAATGAAGGGGTTTCTGACCGCCAATATATTGATAGAGAAGTATCACTAATTCGTTCTAAGGTGGCTTGGAACTCGTTCCCGATCTCCAACAGTTGTCTAACAAAACTTGTGTCTAAACCTGCAACTTTCCCTTCTCTTTGATCAACTTTGTTAATATGGCTGAAAGGACCGATTTGTGACGTATCTTCTTCCGTAAATTGAGAAGTGGTAGACTCATCAAAGAGCCGCTTGATGTCTAATGTGGACTCATCTGTATATTGTGGGTACTTTCGATACACATATTCTAGTAGATCTGAAAGCCTTTCTTGTCCGTATTCAGAATTGATTTTTTCTGCCTCGTCGAAAACCCGTTTAAACCCGTCCACTTTCTGAAGGTCAATTGCGGCTTTTACACCGTCTGGCTTGAGAGAATAATCTACTCGATAGTTGCCCGAGCTATTTTTTGTCCTGTTTCTATCAATATGTTCTCGCCGTCTCCACTCTTCAATGTCTTGCTCTAAGCGGTACGAGTACGGGCCAAACTTATATGGAACAAACTGGTAATTCTTTGGAATTTCTGATTCTTCTTGAGCTAGGAATACCAGTTTCTGGAACCGTATTGATCCCCGAATCCCCCCTCCATTCGAAGTGTGGAGGTATACTATGGGCAAGGGAGATGGCATGTCGTTCTGAAGTCATCAGACCGGACAGTACAAAAACATTGGTAAATTAGCAGTCTGTTAAACTGCTAAATGTAGTGCAAGTAATTACAAACTGGGTTCACAGGAGCTGTGTCATCTTTTCTCGAGGTCATTGTAGTAACCATCCCAATCTCGATCAGCTTCGAAGAGTCCTTCATTAAGATTCCAGGACCAAGGCGCGGTATCATCAGGATCGTACTCAACACCTGTCGGCTCCAACTCCGCAACGGGGCCGGAGAAAATTGGACTCGATGGCCGGTCGGCATCCGCAGCCCAGTTTGAGAAGAACTCAGCAACAGTCTTCTCTGACTTCCAGACACCGAGCGTCGTCAACCGCTTCCCCTCTGGATGGTAGTCCTTCCCGGAGTGAACAACGTTCAGCTGTACGTCGACGCCGAGCTTCGCCATGCGCTTCGCGACGGGCGTCCACTGCGTGGCGACCTCACGGCTGTGCGTCCGTGCGTCCATGTGCGTCGAACACTCGTCGAGCAGCACCGCCTTCGGTCGCTCGCGATGCTCGATCAGCAACTCGGTCAGCTCGTGCATCGACGTGACGCGAATGTCCGTCAGCGACCCCGCCGCGTTCGAGAGGACGAGGAGATCGTCGACGAGTTGCTTTCGCAGTTCGATCAAGAGCCAGCCGGCGTTTGTCTTGCCCGTCTCTGGGTTCCCACCGACCGAGACGAACGCTGGTGCACCGTGGTTGTCGAGCGCGCTCGATAGCTGCCCGAGCAGGCGCATTTGGGAAGCGGTCAACTCCGCTTCGGTCAGGCCGACGATGGTCGCGAGCTGTTCGCGACGACCGTCCATCACCGCGCGGGTCGCTTCCGCCGTGTGCAGCGTCGGTTCGACCTCCGAGCGCAGCGCCGATCGGGTCCAGCCGTCGACGCCCTGGAGGAACGAGAGCGCGTTTGCGTGGTCGGTGTCAGCGACGACGCCCGCATGATGATGGAGGTCGAGCGTCGTCTCTAGGTCACCGCGCGCTTGCTCAGCGAGCTTCGCCGCCGTGAACACCTGTTCGTCTACGTTCGTCATCGCGAGCCTCCGTCACAGTTCGAACAGATCACCGCGATGTACTCACCGAGATGCCAGTCGTCGACGAGTTCGAATCGAACCGGCGTCGAGCACGTCGAGCAGATCGCGTCAGTCATCGGCGGGAGCCTCCGGGTTGGTTCGTGGCAGGCCGCCGCCGGTCACGTCGCTCACGTCCAGGTCGAGTTCGGTGATGAAGTCGGTCGGCGACTCATCGTCGACGCGAGACAGCCCGCGTTCCATCCCGAGTTCGTCGAGCGCGTCGGCAATCGCCGCGTCGAGTCCGTCGCCCTCATCCGGGAGTGTACCAGCTTCGAACGTCTCGATCACTTTTCGAACGCCAGCGTGCGCAGCGCGCTGGACGATCACCCAGCCTTGGGCGTCGAGCCGGCGGCCCTTCTGGGCGTCTTCTTCGAGCTGGTCGCGACAGGTGCGGATCGCTTCGATCGCCTGGAGCAGCTCGGCGTCCGAGAGCGTGCCGCGCCAGGTGCCGCGGAACTCCTTTTCGGCGAAGTCCACGTCTCGAGTAACGATCAGATTCGGCGTGAGCCAGTACGGCGATCCTTCGGTGCACTTCCAGTTAGCCCGATAGGCCGAAGTCGGGACGAGCCACGCGCCACCGCCGGAACGGTCGTCGGCGTCGAGGTCGACGAGCAGCAGCTTCGACGGGTTCCAGAGTAGGGACTTGACGCGCGACCAGACGGGCCGTCCGAGCAGGAGCGCGGACAGGCTGGCGCTCACGCCGATGATGCGAGCGTTCCGAGGGAAGGTGATCCCGAAGGCCAGCGAGGCGACGAGGAAGCCAGCGAGCCCGGCAGCGACGACGTAGGGCCACCGTGCGACGACGTAGCCGACGACCGTCCAGAAGGTCGACTGGCGCGGGTCGCTCGCGAGATGGTCCGATGTACCCGCGCGGTTCGCTTGGGTCCGACGGTCGGCATCATCGGAGCGTTCGTCAGGCATGGGTCACCTCCCATGCGAGAACGAGCGCGGAGCCAGCGACGACGAGCAGGCCGGCGACGGCTTCGAGGACGGGGCTCATGCGATGCGCTCACCCTCGTTGGAGTCGCCCGAGACGACCGACAGCGCGCCGAGAACGACGGCAAGCGCGACGCCCAGGGCACCGCCGATGCCGGCGTCTCTCACGTCCGCGCCGTCCCACGGGCCAGCGACGATCGCGCCGCCTTGGTCAGCGTCGAGCTTGGTATAAACACCTGCGCGGATGGAGGTAGAGGTCGTGATAGATACCTCTCCGGTCGGCGAGGCGATCTCGACGACGGTCGAGCCGCGAAGCAGCTCGCGCGAGACGACCGCGCCGCGGGTCGCACCGCGTTTCGAATGCTCGACGGGTGCGGTCAGCGTGAGCGATGGCCGATAGGCGCTGCTGTTGAAGACGATCCGAAACACGCCGTCGGTGTACGACCAGCTCTCGATGTAGACGGCCGGATCACCGAATACTTGCGCTTCTCCGGGCCGCTCACCGTCGGCAGGCCCCGGCGTGTTCTCTGCGGTCGGGGTCGAGGTCGGCGACTCCTGGGCGACCGCCGCCAGCGGTGTGGCGAGCAGGCCCAGCAGGAGCAGGCCGACCAGTATGGTGCGGACCATAGGACGCGCCGCCGGAGTCGAACCGGCGAGAACCGACCGCGGGCGCGTCGAGGCAGGAAACCATGACAATTCAGAAGGGGTTCAGCTGGTCAGCGATCACCCCCTCGATCCAGTTGAGTAGGTCTCCGGCGAGCTGGTCGGCGAGATCGAGGCCAATCCCGAGAACGTCGACACCGCCGAGTTGCAGGAGGACGAGCGCGGCAAGAACGCCGTAGCTGATGAGCCCCGGCCGCGGCAGGAATCGTAGCAGGAGCCACCACATGACTCAGTCCCTCTTGGACTGCTGGCCCTTCCCGTAGGCGAGCAGGCCGATCACTGCGAGCGCGCCAAGGAGGTACTTCGGGTCGATGTTGGTCCCGGACCCGGAGGAGCCGTCAGCAGCGGCTTGCTCCTTCGCCTCCATCTCCTTGCGCAGCTCCTCGATGGTTTCCATCTTTTCGAGCAGTTCGCTCGTGTTCGAGGTCTTGTAGACGACTTTCGTGGCGGTGACGTTGTCGACGTTCGAACCGTCGGTCGAGGAGATCGCGCCGACATGGAATTCCCCGTTCAGCTCCACCTTCTTGCCGTCGGTGGTGACGAGGAACACCGGGCCGGAGATGTTCGAAGCGTTGTAGGTCGTGTTGGCGGACCAGCTGCCATTTGGCGCCTCTCGCGCCATCACGAGGCCGTGCCGTTCGACGCTGTTGTAGGTGACAGCCATCGTACCGGTGCCGTTGAGGTTCGGTGTGTCGAGGCCGAGGTTCGAGAGAGCAGCGACCGAGTTGTACAGGTTGCTGTCCTCACTGTACTCGACGCCGTAGTTGGTCATCTGATTGACCCCGGAGATCACGTCGGTGGCGTTGATCTGCCCTGAATCGAAGGCTGTCCAGGTGTTATTAACGAAGGGATCGACCTCGGCCTGAAGGCCGGAATTTTGGTTCTGGATGTCGATCCAGGTCCCTCGCCAGTCCTCACGCTGCCCGATGAACGACTCATCCTCGAAGTTGCTGTTAGGAGCCTTGAGCAGAATCCTGTAAAGACGGGACGAGTCACTCCACGACGATGCGACGTGGATTGTGGGGTACTTGTTGAACCCGTTGGGTCCCGTCGAGGAGAATTCCAAGGTCTTGACGGTGCGAGTGCTGCCGTTGGTGAGTGTGACCGAGGCGGTCCCGGTGCCCTCGAACGTGTACGACCGCTGGGAGTCGTACGAGAAGATTTGACCGGGCGAGAGGTCGGACTCGTTGACCGCGCGCTGTCGAAGCGTCTTGAACGCTACCACGGTAGCGTTCCAGCTGTCGATGAGATTCACCTGTTTGACAGCGTAGTAGTCGGCGATGGCGGTGCGAGCGTTCGACTTCGCGACCGCTTTGGCCGACCCGTTCTGGTACGACGAAGCGACGGCACTCTCGGCTTGCATCCACGCAGCTGCCTCGGTGTCGTTGAGGTAGTTGGCGAACACGGCACGTTGCTGCTCGGTCTGTGCGACGTGAGCGAGGCCAGCGTTGTAGATGTCTGAGTGCGTCTGGTTGGTGGTCGCATCACGCACCTCTTGGACAGCTCCGGCCTGATGATCGCGGGCACACTTGTCGTAGTTCGCGATGGTGAGCGAGGCGAAGAACACGAGGCTGTCGAGGTTCGAACAGTCGTGGGTCGCCGCCGCTGGTTGGACAGCGACACCACCCCCAAGAGCGGAGAACACGAGCAGTAGCGCGAACAGCGGCGCGACGATCTGACTACGGTTCGGTCGGTCCACGGTGGATCACCTCACCGCGACGGCCCACGAGACGACGGTCGCGAGGAACGCGAGCTGCATTCCCAGCGGGTCGCCCAAGCCGATCAGGAAGTCGGTCACTTCTGCGGTCAGGTGCTCGCCGAGGATCACCGCGGGGCCGATCGCGATCGCGACCTGCTCCCAAGTCTCGTAGTTCTCGAACTGGCGCGTCGACGAGCCCGCGAACGCGACGACGAACGCCCCCATCGAGACGAGCACAGCGTGTTCGGCGCCGAGCGTGTACGACAGCCACGAGAGTTCGACTGTGGCGATGCCGCCGAACTGGTAGAGCCCAGCGAGCAGGTACGCGGCGGACAGGTACGCGGGGATGGTGCGGATGTTGGCGTAATCGCCGAGCACGCCGCTCATGCGGTTCGAGTACGCCATCAGTCGTCCCTCGCGAACCGCGCCTCCTTCGGGTGGTACTCGGTCTCGTCGCCGTCTTCGTTGGTGAACGTCTGGGAGTTCTCGTCGACGCGGACGAACATCTGATTGCCCTCGACGAGCGCGGCAATCAGCTGGCGCTGGAGGGTCCGATTCATGTACATCGGGTTCCCGTCCAGCTCGATCACACCGTTGTGGCCCGCATCGGGGTTCCAGCCGGTGATCGTCCCGCTGACAGTCTCGCCGGGATCGGGGTTCAGCCAGTTGCTACCGCTCGATTCCTCATCAGTGCTGACCGGGTCGAGGTCGTCGAACGCCGGCTCGCTTTTGGACGCCATTGCAGTATCTAGTACTAGACATACTCACTTAGCCGAGCACACGGCTCGGTGAAAGTAAAATCCGAGAGGTTGAGTGAACTAGGTGGCCAGCCTAACCAGAAAACCGAACGCAGCCTATCACTCAGTTATTGATGACTCTCAGCAACATCGAGACAAATAATCAAATCGTTGAAATTCCTTCTACGGGGCAGTCTCTTCAGCGAGCGTTTGAGACGTGTCACCATTCTCAGCAGTCCAAATCACGCGGACGTACTCACCAGAAGTGTAATTCGCTGTTTTGCTGGTTCCAGCGGACACCTCTGTCCCGAATGAGACAGTCTCATTGGGAGTGGACAGCGTGACGTTGTCCGAAGCAGGGATCGTTGAGCCACCAGTGTGGGTGGCAGTCACGTCCATTGCCGTGTTGTTGTAATCAAACTGGAAGTTCGCGTTCGGTGCGGTCTGCTGCACGCTGTTCCCCAAACCGAGGACGAACGACCCGATAACCGCCGCGAGGATCACTGTGATAGCGACCATCAGGATAACCCCGATCACCGGGGAAACGGCACGGTCGTCGTCGAATAGGTTTTTGAAGTCCATGGTTTCTCTCGTACACAGCGAGCGATCAGTACCGCCAACCTCCCTGTGTTGGTTACAACTTGGCTGTCCGCTAATATATACTTAGTGTTCCAGTTATCACGAGTGAAAACAAACGTTCTACAGCAGCTGCTATGTATTTTGAAAGTCTGGTGGGCAAAGAGCCCACCTGGACTGTGGAACAGGGCAGGTAATGACTCTGCCCGGCTGTATCTTAGATGTATTATAGTATTAATTCTATTGTTCTGATTATGGTTTCTGAGACACAATGGTGCGATACGGGGCTAATAGTATCGTTGCTCCGGCGGATCCGGTCGTTCACCAGCGTACTGCATCGCCTCTCGTGGGTCACGGCGTTTGCTCAGCGGATGGTACATTAGAACGTGATCTGCAGCTTCGGGGTCTTCGAGCCCGTGAGCAACCAGATGGCCAGCCATCATCCGTGGATTGTGTGTAGCGAAGTTGCACTTACCGCAGCGCCAAGTTTCACCAGATGCGAGCGGCTTCGACAGTCGGGTTTCCTCGCGGATCTGTTTCTCCGGAAGGTGCAAAGTCACCATATCTACACCGCCGTCGCCAGGAGTGTGTTCCTCACCGTCGGCGTCGATAATCGCCTCCAGCTCCCACTCCGGTTCGAGCGGGTCAGGTCGAGTGAACCCCTTTGATTCGGGACCGGTATCACTTCCGTTGAGGAGATCGGCGACGAACTCGATGTGTGTCGGGTGAATGTCGAGGCGACCGAGCAGCGCGACCGGGGAGATCGAGGCGGACGGGTGCGCATCTATCCAGCGAGTCACACGGTCGCGGGTCCGAGCCCGAGCGAGGCTTTCGCCAGCTCGCCCAGCTGCTCGTGCGTCCGCCCAGAGTTCGTCGAGTGACGGCGGCGAGTCATTATTTGGTGGACCGTCGGGGAGGACCGCACGGAGATCGTCGTCGAAGACTGGTTTACTCATCCGTGACTGGTCGATCGCCCAGCCGGAGCCACAGCAGCGACAGACGACATCCGAGCCGTTTGCTTCTGACCAACGTACCGATTCTCCGTGTTCTTTGGATTGGGACGCCGATTCAGACTCGGCACGCTGCTGGCAGGCGTCCGCGGCGATCGCCTGGTTGACCGTCTGTGAGCGGGTGGTACGCTGGCGGGCAGTCGACCAGTAGAGCGTCCCCCACGCGAGATATTCGATCGGCCGTTCTTCGAGCCGTTCGTCGTACGAGCCGCCCATGTACGCGGCGAGGTAGGACCCGAGGTTCCCAACCTCCATGTTCACCGAGATGCAGCCGTCGTCTTCCTCCTGGTAGGAGTCGATCGCGTCGTAATCGTGTGCGCTCTTCCCAGCCGGTTCGCACACGTCCAAGTGCTTGTCTATCACGCGCTCCAGTTCGGACCCGATCCGTTCGGCGTCGAGGCCGGCGGCGTCGAGGTACGTCCCGACGTGGATGTGGGTGTAGCAAGCGTTCACGCCGGAGCCGTCGCCGAGTCCGTGAGGTTCTGCCTGGAGCCAGTACCCCCACTGGTCGGAGTCTAACCCGAGGTGATATTCCATCACGTTGCGGAGCGTGTCGCGCACGCCGTCGTATGAAAACGAGTCGTGTACGGCGTCGAGGTGGTCAACGGGCGAGAGGCGATCACCGTTCGGCGTCGAGGACGCGGAGAGCGTGATCATCGCGGTCGCGGGGCGGTCCCACGCGGCGACAGCTTCACCGCCAGACGGACGTTCGCCGCCGCCCATTTGCCGTTCGAGCGCGCGAGCCCGGGCGTACTGTTTCGCGTGATATTCCTTTCCCCAGGCATCGGTGAGCGGCAGTTCGAACGAGTCCTCTCCGTTCGAGAAGCGAGCAAACATCCCGTCGTAATCGAGATGCGCCGTGAGGAACGCAGCGAGCGCATCCGCCCAGGTGCCGGCCTCCCGCTTCACAAGCGACGTGGTACAGAAGGCCGACTCGCCGAAGGTGTCGGGTTCGACCCACTCGTCTGCCCACTCGGCTTCGGTGACGATCCGGCGGAGGCTCCGACCGTGTGAGCGAGATAGCGGGAGATCGGCCAACTTGGGATACTCTCGGCGGAACTCGGAGACGCGCTCGTGGACGATCGCGAGAACGCTATTCCCGGCTGAATCGGGAGTAGCGGGCGTTACAGAGTTAGTCTCCTTGGAAGGCCAAGACGCACCGCTGGTTGGGGTGGGTGCGTCTCCGGCAGATGGAATGTCGCTACTCACCGGTCCACCGGGTGAGAGTGACCTGCTTCGTGGCTACCGGGGAACCACCATCCGCGCGCGTTGCTCGCGCACGGCCTGGAGCCGACCGCCGCTCGTTTTCGGTCGTCCCGGTCGGGACTCCCTCATGCGCTCGGGCTGCGCGGTCGGGGGCAAGCCCCCGCTCCGCGTCGGCTCCGGCCTCGGCGCCGCTCGGGGCGCTCGCGGCGCCGCGGGCGGCCTCCGCCTCTCCCTCGCTTTGAGAGGTTGTGAGGTCGAGCGGGGCTGCGGCGATTGCCCAGCGGAGCGACGGGAGTCGGTAATCGACGGGTTCCCGACGGAGATCGGGGACGCGGAAACAGTCGGGGCACTCCCGGTACCGAGCGTGATCCGCTCGCTCGTCGGCAAGCGTGAACAGCTGACAGCTCCGACACTGGTACTCGATGTACTCGGTGTCGGTCATTCCTCGGCCCTCCAGCGTCCGGACGGGATGTACTCAGCGTACCACTCGGGGGGCGCGCAGCAGCGACACATCCCGAGCCGGGAAGCGGGATGCTGCTCGCGAGTGACGAACTTCTGGTTGCATCCCTTACAGCGGAGGACGATCGCGACCGAGGGGAGCGGAACCGACGGGTTCCACTGACTGCCGGGGTTCGGCGGGTCGCCCGGGAGACGAGGCGACATCAGTAGTCACCCCGCACGTCGGAGATCGCCGGGCGGTCGGAGCCGTCACCACGTCGACGACAGACCGGGCAGCGGTCGGTCCGGGGCGGGTCGGGTTCGACCATCCGGACGCCGCAGCGTCGACACCGATACTCGGTGCCGTTCATCGCGACACCTCCTCGATCGCGGAGCGGACCTCGGAGTCGGTCGCCTCCGTCGACGGGTGAGGGAACCGGGTGCGAGTCGCTGGATCGTAGAGGTCGCTCGCAGGAACAAACCGCAGCTCACGCACGGGGGATCACCCCCGTATTTGCGAACAGATTTGGCAGACGGCGGAGGGCCGCAACGTGGATCCCGTTTGGCTCCTCAGAAAGTGGGGGGTTCGGCGAAGGTTCAAACGCCGGATTCGGTATCGAGAGGGCCTGTACTGCGAACCTTCGGTTGGAGGTGGAACGGGCGGCGAAGGAATGGGCGCTGCAGGATTTGAACCCGCGGCAACTTGGTCCGAAGCCAAGCACTCTGTCCAGACTGAGCTAAGCGCCCGCACCAGTGAATATCTGACAGTCCCGCTTAAGTCCCGCGCTTCGAGTTGGTGGTCCGAGGCGAAAGTATATATGTCACACTCGTTTGCCATCGACTGGCGACGACGGCCACCAACGGTCGGGGCGGAGGCGGGCAGTCGGTCGGGCGTTGGTTCCACGTTGGGTTGGGTCCCGGTGTCGGGCTCTCCGGGTGGCCGCAGATCCACTGTCGGAATAGTGGCACCGGGACGTTCGGGCATCACCGCCCGAACACTCTCATTCCGTAGCTCGTCGTTCCTGGCGATCGCCGGCTCCGTCCCGCGCCCTTTATTTCCGACCGGCCGGTGACCGCGAACGATGGACGCGACACGGACGGTCGGCGGCTACCTCGAACTCGCCCGCGGCGGCAACGCGGTCGCGGCAGGTGCGCTCACGTTCGTCGGATCGTTCGTCGCTGGCGGACTCGACAGCCCGTGGGCCGTCGCACTCGCGGTGGTTGCGACCACGGCGGCGACGGGCGCGGGCAACGCGGTCAACGACTACTTCGACCGCGACATCGACGCCGTCAACCGACCGGATCGACCGATCCCGAGCGGTCGCGTCTCCGCCCGCGCCGCCGCCGCGTTCGCGACTGGGCTGTTCCTGATCGCGACCGGAGCCGCGCTCTCGCTTCCGCGGCTGGCGCTGGCGATCGCGGTGGTGAACCTTCTGGCGCTGCTGGCGTACACGCAACTGTTCAAGGGGCTGCCGGCGGTGGGGAACGTCGTCGTCGCGTACCTCACCGGCTCGACGTTCCTGTTCGGTGCGGCCGCGGTCGGCCCCGTCGCGCCGCCGACGTGGACGCTGTTCGGGCTGGCGGCCACGGCGACGTTCGCGCGCGAGGTGGTGAAAGACGTGGAAGACGTTGCGGGCGACCGCGAGGAGGGGCTCCGAACGCTTCCCATCGTCGCCGGCGAGCGCCCGGCGCTGGCGCTCGCGACGGTCGCGATGGCGACGGCGGCGCTTGCGAGTGCGCTCCCGTACATTGACGGCACATTCGGCGCGGCGTACCTCGCGATCGTCGTACCCGCGGACGCCGCGATGCTTGGGGCGACCGCGTGGGGATTTCGGGACCCGCGAGCGGCCCAGCGGTGGATCAAACGCGGCACCTTCCTCGCGGCGGCCGCGTTCGTCGCGGGGCGAGCCGCGACGGTGCTCGGGTGAGCGCCGGGTGCGGTCACGTCGTCCATCCAATCATAAAGAATAATACCGGCTCACGGCAACAACCCTATAGTTGGATGACTTCAGGCGAGACGGAGCGAACGACGAGCCCGCGAGAGCGCGCCGTCTCCGCCGACGCGTCTGCGAGGGCTTCCGATGTATGAGGTCGAGGCGCTCGGGACTGAGATCGATCCCGGGTCGAACGTTCTCCTCACCGGACCGGCGCTGAGTGGAAAGCGCGGACTCGCGCTCGACGTGCTCGCGGAGGGAACGCGCAACGGCGAAGGCGCGATCATGGTGACGACAAAGGACTCGGCCGATCGGCTCCTCTCGCAGTTCGAGAAGCGCGAGCCATACGAGGGCCGTCCCATCGCCGTCGTCGACACGGTCACCCGGCAACAGGGCGTCAACGACGTGCGCGACAGCGACCGGATCAAGTACACCTCCTCACCGGTCGACATGACCGGCATCGGGATCAAGCTCTCGTCGTTCCTGGAGGCGTTCTACAAGGATCGCGGTATTCGGAAAAACCGCGTGATGGTGCACTCGCTGTCAACTCTCCTCATGTACTCGGACCTGCAGACCGTGTTCCGGTTCCTCCACGTGTTCACCGGGCGGATCCAGAGCGTCGACGGGCTCGGGCTGTACTGCATCGACTCGACGGCCCACGACGACCAGACGATGAACACGCTGAAGCAGCTGTTCGACGGAATCGTCGAGACCAGCGAGGACGCCGAGCCCTCTGTCCGGTTTGCGAACGCCTGACTCGCGAACGCCTGTGGCCGGGGTCGGCGCACGAACGCTTTTGTCCCGAGACGGCGCATCTCCGAGTATGCCGCTCACCGACGACGACGGCCTGCGCGAACTGCTCTCGATGGACCCCGTCGCGGTCGTCGGCTGTTCGAGCACGCCCGGCAAGGCCGCCCACGACATCCCGAAGTACCTGCAAGCACACGGCTACGAGGTGATCCCCGTAAACCCATACGCCGACGAGATCCTCGGCCATGAGGCGTACGACTCGCTCGCGGACGTGGAATCGGAGGTCGAGCTCGTCGACGTGTTCCGCCCGGGCGAGGAGGTGCCCGGCATCGTCAACGACGTGGTCGCACGCCGCGAGGACCGCAGCGACGTTCGGGCGATCTGGCTCCAGTTGGGGATCACCCACGACGAAGCGCTCGCGCGCGCCGAGGACGCCGGTCTGCTCGCGACGCAGAATCGCTGTATGAAGGTCGAACACGGCCGACTGATGGGGTAGGAGAGGGAACGCCTCCCCGTCCGACCGTCGGCCCGTGCGTCCACTCACCGGACCGACCGCCACTCCGTGTAGCCGTCGGTCAGAACGACTGCTCGTCGTCGCGTCGCTCGCCCCCGTTGCCGCGGTCGTCGTAGCGCTTCCGCCCGACGAACGCGTCGTCTACGAGGCCGGCCACGGTGTCGTGAAGCTCCCCTGGTGAGGCGAACTCGGTCGTCTCGGTCCGCTCGAGCACCGCCCCGACCGTGGTGTCCTCGCCGTTCGGTGCCTCCAGCCGGACATCGCCGACGCGGTCGTCGACGGTCTCGCGGTCGACCGGGAACGAGAGACGGTCGTCGAACGCCTCGCGCGCTTCCGAGAGCTGCATGTGTCACAAGACGTGGTCGCGCCTGAAGTATCTGGTTTCCGGCGGCGCGTCGATCTCGTCCGGCCGGTCTAGTGCCGGAGGGAACCGTCGCGGGACGGTCCGGTGACGCGCGGTTTATCAGGGCGCCGGTCGAAGCCGCCGCCATGACCGCCCACGCCCCGAACCGGAACGCGCTGTGGGGTCGCGTCGTCGCCGACGAGCTCGCGGCGGCGGGCGTCGACGCCGTCTGCGTCACCCCCGGGTCGCGCTCGACGCCGCTGACCGTCGCGTTCGCAGAGCACCCCGATATCCACGTGTTCTCGCACCTCGACGAGCGCGCGTCCGCGTTCTTCGCGCTCGGCCGCGCCCGGCGAACCGGCGAGGTGACGCCGCTGGTGTGCACCTCCGGCACCGCCGCCGCGAACTTCCACCCCGCGGTGATGGAGGCGGCGAACTCGCGGGTGCCGATGCTGCTGCTCACTGCCGACCGACCGCCGGAACTGCGCGACTCGGGCGCGAACCAGACCGTCGATCAGGAGAAGCTGTACGGCGACGCCGTCCGCTGGTACAAGGACCTCCCGGAGCCGGAGGCCGACGACCGGAAGCTCCGGTCGCTGCGCACGGACCTCGCGCGGGCCGTGTCGACCGCGGAGGGGACCCCCGCGGGGCCGGTCCACCTGAACGCCCCGTTCCGCAAGCCGCTGGAGCCAGTGGAGGTCGAGGGCGACGTACCCGACGACCTGCCGACGCTCGCCGCGGAGGGACGCGACGGCGACCCGTTCGTCTCCACGACCGCCGGTCACCCGATGCCGGATGACCGCGACCTCGAGCGACTCGCGCGAGCGCTCTCGGTCGAACGCGGGCTGATCGTCGCCGGGCCGGCCGACCCGCCCGGCCCGGACCCGCAGGCCGTCACCGCGCTGGCGCACGCGACCGGCTTCCCCGTGCTTGCGGATCCGCTCTCCGGGCTCCGCTTCGGCTCCTCGGCCCGCGTCGCGCCGATCCTCGGCGGCTACGACGGCTTCCTCGCTGAGGGCACGCCCGACGGGTGGCCCCACCCCGAGGTCGTGGTACGCTTCGGCGCCTCGCCGACCTCGAAGTCCCTCCGGAAGTACCTCGCGGACACCGACGCGCGCCAGCTGCTCGTCGACCCCGCCGGCGGCTGGCGCGAGGCGGAGTTCGCCGCGACCGACCTGGTCGTCGCCGATCCGTCGCGGCTGTGCGGCGCGCTCTCGCGGCGGGTCGGGCAACGCTGCGGGGCAAGAGCGGGGAGCGCGTCCGACTCCACCGCGTGGCGCGAGCGCTGGGAGGCCGCCGAGGCCGCCCACTGGGACGCCGTCGACGCTACCGTCGACGGGGACCGCTTCTTCGAGGGGCGCGTCCTCGCCGACGTAGCCGAGTTGGCGCCCGAGCCGTCGACCGTGTTCGTCTCGAACTCGATGCCCGTGCGCGACGCCGACCGGTTCGCCGCGCCCGCGGCGACGGGGCTGACGATGCTCGGGAACCGCGGCGCCTCCGGCATCGACGGCATCGTCTCGACGGCGCTGGGCGCCGGGTCAGCGACGACGGACGACCTGACGATCGTCACCGGCGACCTGGCGTACTACCACGACATGAACGGGCTGCTCGCGCTGGCGCGCTGTGACGTGGACGCGACGGTCGTCCTGATCAACAACGACGGCGGCGGCATCTTCCACATGCTCCCCATCGAGGAGTTCGACCCGCCGTTCACCGGACAGTTCAAGACGCCCCACGGCCTCGACCTCGAGGCGACCGAGGACCTGTACGACCTCTCGTTCGCGCGCGTCGACGGCGACGACCGGGAGGGCTTTCGCGACCTGTACCGCGAGAGCGTCGCGAGCGCCGGAACGGACGTGATCGAGGTCGCGAGCGACGCGGCGGCGAGCCACCGCGTTCGCGAGGACATCGCCGACGAGGTTGCCGGGCGCGTCGCAACCCTGGACTGAGTCGACGGGCCGTCGCCGAAGCGGGTCGGGCCTTCCTCAGAGACCGATCTTCCCGACGCCGCCCGCGGTGGTGGCGACGTACGCGCCGTCGGGGCCGGCCGCCGGGGTCGGCGGGTAGTCGCCGGGGATCGTCGCCCGCCACAGCTCGGTCCCGTCGTCGGTTCGCGGAGTTCTCGTGCGTCCGCCCTCGGGGCCGACGTAGCCGGCGAGTCCGACCCCGAGAAGCGCGCCGCCACAGAGGCCGAGCGCGTCGCGTCTGGAGGGCATCGTTCCCGGAGTTCACTCCAGCCGACATGGCTCTTGTGGGGAGCGAGCGAACCGAAGCGCGGCGTCGCCGCCGGCGACACGCGCACCTTTTTGCGCGTTCGTGCCGCGCATCCGGTATGAGCGACGCAGACGACCCGACCGCCGTCTCGGAGATATTCGACCCCGACCGCTGGGAGCCGGTCGACGGCAGCGACGAGTTCGACGACATCACCTATCACCGCGCGGTCGACTCGCCGACCGTCCGCGTCGCCTTCGACCGCCCGGAGAAACGGAACGCGTTCCGGCCGGGCACGGTCGACGAACTGTACGCCGCGCTCGACGACGCCCGCAAGCGCGCCGACATCGGCTGTGTCCTCCTCACCGGGAACGGCCCCTCCTCGAGGGACGGCGGCTGGGCGTTCTGCTCGGGCGGCGACCAGTCCGTGCGCGGCGAGTCGGGGTACGAGTACCGCGACGACGACGAGGCCGACGAGTCCGACGACGAACTGGTTCAGGAGGCGAAGGCGGGCCGCCTGCACATTCTGGAGGTCCAGCGGCTCATCCGGTTCATGCCCAAGCCCGTCGTCGCGGTCGTGCCGGGGTGGGCCGTCGGCGGCGGCCACTCCCTGCACGTGGTCTGCGACCTCACGCTCGCCAGCGACGAGCACGCGAAGTTCCTCCAGACGGACCCGGACGTGGCGAGCTTCGACGGCGGCTTCGGCTCGGCGTACCTCGCGAAGCAGGTCGGCCAGAAGAAGGCGCGGGAGGTGTTCTTCCGCGGGAAGACCTACTCCGCCGAGGAAGCCGTCGACATGGGGATGGCCAACGAGGCGATCCCGCACGAGGAACTGGAGGACGTGGCGCTGGAGTGGGCCGACGAGATGACGAGCAAGTCGCCGACGGCGATGCGGATGCTGAAGTACGCGTTCAATATGACCGACGACGGCATGGTCGGCCAGCAGGTGTTCGCTGGCGAGGCGACCAGACTCGCGTACATGACGCCGGAGGCGCAGGAGGGGCGGGACGCGTTCCTCGAAGGCAGGGAGCCGGACTTCTCCGGGTACCCCTGGCACTACTAACGAACCGCTTTTCACGGGGGCCTCGCGAGCCTCCGGCGCGCTCGACCCCCGCCAAAACCCGTTCATGACAAAAGGCCGCTCGCTCGGCCTCCGGCCTCGCTCGCGGTACAATTACTGGTGCTTTCCACACCGCCTCCGCGACAGCACCGCTACCGCCTCCGCGACAGCACCGCTACCGCCTCCGCGACAGCACCGCTACCGGTACCTACTCCCGCGGATCCCACCCCGCGAACTCGTCGCCCCCCTCCAATTCCACGTCGAGCGCGTCGAGGACGCCCGCCAGCGCCGTGTAGCCGTTCGCCAGCGACGCGACGCCGACAGCCGTCGAGTCGTCGCGGGCGGCGACGAACTCGTCGTGGAGCGCGTCGTCGACCTCGCGGCCGAGTGCGGCGTGGGCGTACCGCAGCAGCAGCGCCTCGTCGTCCCCAAACGCGTCGAAGTCGCCGTCGGCGATGGCGGCCATCTCGTCGTCGGCGACGTCGGCCTCGCGGCCGATCCGGACGTGCTGGTGCCACTCGTAGCGACAGCCGTTCTCGGCGGAGGCGAGCAGGATCACGAGTTCCCGCTCGCGCTCATCGAGGCCGCTGGACTCCCACAGCGACGAGAGGAACGCGCGGGTCCCCGCCAGCACCTCCGGGTTGTTGCCGAGGGCGGCGTAGACGTTCACGGGGCGTCCCTGAAGCTTCGAGACGACGAGGTCGCGGTACTCCTCGGGCAGGTCCTCCGGGTCGACGTACGGAACGCGGGCCATGGCCGTCGGTCGGCGGCGGGGGACAAAACCGCTCGCACCGGTGAGGGACCGGGAAGCCCACCCTTCTTGCCCCGTCCGCCCCAGTCCCCGCCAATGAGCACGGAGACGAGTCAGCCGGACATCTCCAGACGCCGGGCGTGGGTGATCGCGGCGCGCCCGCAGACGATGCCGGCGGCGCTGGCGCCCGTCCTCGTTGGAACCGGACTGGCCGTCCGCGACGGCGTGTTCGCGCCCCTGCCGGCGCTCGTGGCGCTGGTCGGCGCGGCCCTGATCCAGATCGGGACGAACTTCGCGAACGACTACTACGACGCCGAGCGAGGCGCCGACACCGCCGACCGCGAGGGATTCACCCGAGTGACGGCGGGCGGGCTCATCGACCCCGCCGAGGTGAAGCGCGCGATGTGGCTCGCGTTCCTCGCGGCGATCCTCGTCGGCGCGTACCTCGTCGCCGTCGCCGGGGTGCCGATCATGATCGTTGGGCTCGTCTCGGTGGCGATGGGGGTCGCCTACACCGGCGGGCCGTACCCGCTCGCGTACCACGGCCTGGGCGACGTGTTCGTGTTCGTCTTCTTCGGCCTCGTCGCCGTCACGGGCACTTATTACGTGCAGGCGGCCGCCGCGCTGGGCGTCGAGTTCCTCACGCTCGTCCCGCGCGCGGAGCTGGTCCCCGTCGCCGCGCTCGTCGCCTCGCTGCCGATCGCCGCCATCTCGACAGACATCCTCGTCGTCAACAACCTCAGGGACAGAGAGGAAGACGCCGAGGCGGACAAGAACACGCTCACGGTCCGGTTCGGCTACGGCTTCTCGCGGGCGCAGTTCGTCCTCCTGCTCGCGATGGCGTACGCGATCCCACCGGTGTTCGCCGCCTCCACCGGTGACCTCACCGTGTTGCTGCCGTTGGCGACGTTCCCGCTCGCCGTCCCGCTCACGTGGACTGTCCTCACGGAGACGGCGGGCGACGCCCTCAACCCCGCGCTGGAGCGGACCGGGAAGCTGCTCGCCGCGTTCGCGGCGCTGTTCGCCCTCGGGCTGGCGCTGTGAGCGTCGTCGCCCTCCGGGAGTTCTCGCTCGACCTCGCGGCGCCGCTGGCGACGGCCGCGGGCGACATCGAGGCCAGGGAAGGACTGCTCGTCCGGGTCGACCTCGGCGGCGAGACCGGCGTCGGCGAGGCGACGCCGCTGCCGGGGTGGACCGAGTCGCTCGCCGACTGTCGCGCGGCGCTCGAACGCGCCCGCGACGAGGGAACCCCGCCGGTCGCAGCGACGCCCGCCGCGCGCCACGCGGTCACGCTGGGGTACCGCGACGCGTTCGCGCGGCGGGCGCGTCGGCCGGTCGCGGCGACGCTGGCCCGCGAGCCGGCGGGCGCGGGCGGTGACGACGGTGACGGCGCCGCCGCCTCGATCCCCGCGAACGCGACCGTCGGCGACGCGTCCGTCGCCGACACCGTCGCCGCCGCGGAGGCCGCGGTCGAGTCCGGCTACCGCACGGTGAAACTGAAGATCGGCGCGAGGTCGGTCGCGGAGGACGTCGAGCGGGTCCGCACGGTCGCGGACGCGGTGAGCCCTCTCGAAGGCGACGAGGCGGTCGCGCTCCGGGCCGACGCCAACGGCGCCTGGGGTCGTGCGACCGCGCGCGAGGCGCTCCAGGCACTCGATGGCCTCGTCGAGTACGTCGAACAGCCGCTGCCCGCCGCAGACCTCGCGGGGCTCGCCTCCCTCCGCGGCGCGGGCGCGCCCGTCGCGCTCGACGAGTCGCTGACGCGGTACGGCGTCGGCGAGGTGATCGAGGCCGCCGCCGCAGACGCGGTCGTGCTCAAGCCGATGGCGCTGGGCGGTCCCTCGCGGGCGTTCGCGGCCGGACGTGCGGCCGCGGCCGCCGGTGTCACGCCGGTCGTCACGACGACCGTCGACGCGGCGGTCGCGCGGACGGCGGCGGTCCACGTTGCGGCCGCGCTCCCCGGCGGCGACGAGCGCGCCCACGGCCTCGGCACGCGGGACCTCCTCGCCGCGGACCTCCTCGCCGCGGACCCGGTCCCCGTCGAGGGCGGCCGGGTCGACGTTCCGACCGAGCCGGGGCTGGCCGGCGACGCGTTCGACGGCGTCATGTGAGTGACCCGTCTGACTCCCGCCCCGTTGCGTCCCGTCGCCTCACTCCTCGACGACCTCGACGACGCCGACCATGCCGAGGGTCCTGTGCGGGGTGCAGTAGTACTTCGTTACGCCCGGCTCGGAAAACTCGCGGGAGAACGTCGCGCCTTGGGCGGCGTAGTACGGGCTCTGGAAGCCACCGTCCTCGTCGACGACGTTGTGACGGCTGCCCGCGCCGGTCCATTCCCAGGTGACGGTCGTTCCCGGGGAGACGCGGACCGCCGCCGGGTCGTACGCGAAGCCGTCGCCGGCGCCGACTCGCACCGTCGCCTCGTCGGCGCCCGTCCGGTCGGCGACGCTCCCGTCGTAGCCGCTCGCATCCGCGAGCCAGCCGTCGTACCGCTCGGTTCCCGCGTCCCCGCCGGCCCCACCGCCGCCTCCATCGCCGTCGCCGTTCGCACCGGTGCAGCCGGCGACGCCCGCCGCCGCGGTCGCGCCGACGGCCGCGAGAAGTCGCCGCCGCGTCGTCGCCGGTCGGCCGCGGACGCGTCCGGTCGTCGTCGGATCGCTCATGCATGGCCGTCGGCACCGCACGGCCATGACGCCACCGACTCGCGGCCGCGCTGCGGCGCCACGGACCGCTCGCGCGCGTCCACCTTCGTGAACGACCGGGAAAGACTTTAGCCGGGACCGGCCGTCCGACTCGATGGTATGACAAACCTCATCACGAACGTCGCGTCGACCGCCGAGGAGCACCCTGACGAGACCGCAGTCTGGTACGACGGCACGGATATCAGCTATCGAGAGTTTTGGGGGCAGACGGGGGCGTTCGCGTCCGGGCTCGCCGACGCCGGCGTCGAGGCCGGCGGGCGGGTGGGGATCTACCTGCCAAACCTCCCGCAGTTCGTGATCGGCTTCCACGGGACGCTGCGAGCCGGCGGCGTCGTCGTCCCGATGAACCCGCAGTACAAGTCCCGTGAGATCGACCACATGCTCTCCGACTCCGGCGCCGAAGTGGTCGTCACCCTGCCGGATCTAGCGGAACACGTCGCGGAGGTACGCGACGAGACGGACGTACACACCGTCGTCACGATCGGCCAGGCGGTCGAGGGGACCGTCTCTTTCGAAGAGTTCCTCGGCAACCCCGCCTTCGAGACCGCCGACCGCGCTGACGGCGACATCGCCTGCCAGCCGTACACCTCGGGGACGACCGGAACGCCGAAGGGCGTGCTGCTCACCCACGACAACCTCGCGTCAAACGCGGAGATGTCCGCCTCGTTGGTCCCGGACGGGATCTCCACCGACGACAAGCAGCTGGGTGTCCTCCCGCTGTTCCACATCTACGGGATGACGGTCGTGATGAACGCGACGCTGTTCGACGGCGGGGCGTACTACCCGCTGCCCGCGTGGGACGCCCAGCAGGCGTTCGACCTCATCGAGTCCCAGGAGCTGACGCTGATGCACGGCGTCCCCGCGATGTACAACGACGCGATCAACCAGCCCGACGCCGCCGAGCGCGACCTCTCCAGCCTCCGGCTGTGCGGCGTCGGCGGCTCCGGCATCCCCGTCGAGGTGCTGCGTCGCTTCGAGGAGCTGTTCGACGTAAAGATCTACGAGGGGTACGGGCTCACCGAGACCAGCCCGGTCACGCACTTCAACACGCCCGAGAAGGGCCGCCGCGTCGGCTCGATCGGCAAGACGCTCCCCGGCGTCTCGGCGATGATCGTCGACGACGACTTCGAGACGATCCCGCCCGTCGACGAGGGACCGGTCGACGAGGACGAGGTAGATCTCGACGAGGTCACGGGCGAGGTCGTCGTCAGCGGGCCGAACGTGATGCAGGGGTACCACAACCGCCCGGAGGCGAACGAGGAGGTGTTCACCCAGCACGACGGCAAGCGCTGGTTCCACACCGGCGACATCGGCTACCACGACGCGGACGGCTACTTCTACATCGTCGACCGCGAGAAGCACATGATCAACACCGCCGGGTACAACGTCTACCCGCGGGAGGTTGAGGAGTTGCTCTTCGAGCACGAGGCGGTCGCCGACGCGGCGGTCGTCGGCATCCCGGACGACCGCCGCGGCGAGACGGTGAAGGCGTTTGTCGTCCCCAAGCCGGGCGCCGACGTGACGCCCGAGGCGATCAAGCAGTTCTGCCTCGACAACCTCGCGGAGTACAAGCATCCCCGCGAGGTGGAGTTCGTCGATGAACTGCCGCGGACGACGACCGGGAAGGTCCAGAAGTTCGAGCTTCGCGGCGAGTAGGGACGCGGCGAGCGGAGCGGATCGGCGCCGTTCGCGAGGGTCTTCGCAGACTCTCCCCGGAAACGGCGGGGAAACGGCCATTACCCGGGCCTCCGTCGCCCCGGTATGGCAGCCACGACGGAGTTCTCCGACGGTCTCGTTCGACTCGAACGCGACGACGGCGTCGCGCGCGTCCTCCTGAACGACCCCGACCGCCGCAACGCGCTGTCGGTCGGGATGACCGACGGCATCGAAGCCGCCCTCGACGCTCTGGAGGGCGGCGATACCCGCTGTGTCGTCGTCGAGGGCGAGGGACCGGCGTTCTGCGCCGGCGGCGACATCGACTCGATGGTCGAGCGCCAGGAGTCCGACGAGCCCGTCGACCACGCGGTCCGGCACGTGATCCAAGAGATCGGCCGGTGCGTGAAGCGGCTCTACGAGTGCGAGTTCCCAACCCTGGCGAAGGTCGACGGCGCCGCCTTCGGCGCGGGCGCGAACCTCGCCATCGCCTGCGACGTGACCGCGCTCCACGAGGACGCACAGATCGGGTTCGGTTTCCGCGAGGTCGGCCTCGCGGTCGACTCGGGCACCTCCTATCTCCTGCCGCGGCTCGTCGGCGAGAACGTCGCGAAGGAGCTCGTCTACACCGGTGAACTGCTGAGTGCCGAGCGCGCAGAGGAGCTGGGCGTCGTCAACCACGCCGTCGCGGACGAGGAGTTCGAGGCGCAGTTCTCGATGCTGGTGGAGCGGATCGCGTCCGGACCGACGGTCGCGCTGCGGACCTCCAAGCGCCTGCTGCGCTCGGAGTTCGCGACGCTCGGAGAGGCGATCGAACACGAGGCGGGCGCACAGGCGGCCGTCTTCGACACGCACGATCACGCCGAGGGCGTGTCGGCGTTCACCGAGAAGCGTCAGCCGGAGTTCGAGGGACGGTAGAGCCGCTACGGTCCGCATTCGTCGACTCCGTTCGTACGACTGCATCCGGCTCGGAGAGCGAAACGTAGAAGGGAGAACCCGAGAACACTGGTGGCATGGCCGAGTACACCGTGGAGTTCGTCGGCACCGACGAGACCATCGAGGTGTCCGACAAGCAGACCATCCTGAACGCCTGCATCGAGGAGGGCATCGCGCAGGAGTACTCCTGCCGCGTCGGGATGTGTCTGGCGTGCACCGCCGAGATCGTCGAGGGCGAGGTGGCCCAGCAGGCGGCCGTCGCCCGCGCGCTCACCGAGGAGGAGGCCGAAGACTACGCGCTCACCTGCATGGCGCGCGCGCAGTCCGACCTGAAGCTCGACCGCGGCAAGTACCCCCCGAGCATCGAGGACGACGCCGCCTCGACCGCCGGCGCGGCCGCAGACGACGACTGAGTTTTCACCACAACAGTTTCGTCGGTTGGTTCGAAACGCGATACTGTGGATAAAAACCGCGGGGCCAGGAGCGTTCTCGCGGCCTTGGCGGCAGCCATCCCCGGCCTGGCGATACTGCACCTGGTAGTCGACAACGACTCCCTGCTCGTCGAGGCGGCGGAGGTGTCGATACTACTCGTGTTCGCGGGCGTGTCGACGTTCGTCTCGTATCGCGTCTCCGGCGAGCGTCTCGACGCGGCGCGTGCGAGTCGGATCGCGGGCGTGAGCCTCGGATCCGGACTCGTCGTCGGCGTGCTGTCGGCGGTGTACGTGCTCGCGCGCTTTGCGGCCAACGAGCCGATCACGGAAGCGTGGTTCGTCCTCTCGATCGGGTGGAGCCTCGGATCGAGCGCGGGCGGTGTCGTCGGCTACTACGTCGAGCGCGTGCGCGCCGAACGCGCCGAACAAGCCCAGTTGAGCGGACGACTCACCGTTCTCCAGCGGGTGCTCCGGCACAATATCCGCAACGAAGTGAGCGTGATCCGCGGGATCACCTCCTCTGGCGTCGAGTCGACCGACGATCCGGCGCTCGCGTCCGACTTGCGGACCGTGATCGACCACGTCAACCGCGTTCACCGACTTTCGGAGAAGGCGCAGACGCTCACCGACCTGTGGAACGTGGACGGGACCGTCGAGACGGACCTGGCCGCCGTCGTCCGCGAGGAGGTCGGTCGCTTCGGCGACACGCACCCCGAAGTCGACCTGGAGGCAACGATCCCGGATCGCGCGGTCGTCGTCGCACACCCGGCGGTGAGCGTGGCCGTTCGGGAGGCGCTCGATAACGCCGTCACCCACAACGACGATGACATCTCGATTTCCGTGTCCGTCGTCAACGACGGGGCCCAGACGACCGTCGAACTCGTCGATGACGGGACGAGCGTTCCGCGCGAAGAGATCGAAGCGATCGAAGCGTTACACGAGTCTCCGCTCAGACATGTCACCGGCCTCGGACTGTGGGTGATGTACTGGGTGATGGACCTCTCTGGCGGGAGTCTGGACATCGAAAACCGCGACGCGTGCGGCGTTCGGGTGCGGATGCGGTTCCGCTCGGTGGGGCGCGACGCCGAGACGGCTTGACCAGCGCCGGAGCGGAGAAGCCTCACTCGACTGCCGTCCCGTCACCGGTGCGCGTCCATCCACTCGACCGCGAAGTCGACGAGCGGCCGAATCCGGCGCCCCGACCGCTCGGTCAGATGTCCCCTCCTCGACCGCTCGGTCCCCCCCTACCCGACCGCGCAGTTGTTCGGCCCCAACTCGGCCTCGAACGCCTCCTCGTCGTCCATCGACTCGACCCCGAGGTTCGTTGCGAGGATCCGCTCGATGTTGGCCGGGCGCGACGGGAGCGACGACGCGACGCGGTCGACGAACGCCGCCCGGTCGAGTCCGAGCACGTCGAGGTCACGAAGCGCCGACAACGGCGCGGCGTAGGCGTCGCCGCGAGCGTCGGCGAGGTCGGCGAAGTGTCCCGGGGCGACGACGGTGTCGTCGGGGAGCGCTAGCAGGCGGTCGTGCAGCGTCTCGTACGCCCGCTCGGCGAGAGATCGCGCGCCGTCGTCGCCAGCCTCCAAGTCCGGCCGGCCGACGCTCCGGAGGAACAGCGCGTCGCCGGTGAACAGCACGTCGCCGGCGGCGGGATCGTCGCGGTGGAGGCGCAGGCAGGTCGACTCGCTCGTGTGCCCCGGGGCGTGGATCGCCGACACCTCGGCGTCGCCGACTCGGAGCGCGTCGCCGTCGGCCAGCAGCGTCGCCTCGAACGCGAGGCCGCGCTCGGTCGCGCCCGCCGGGAGCACCGCCTCGGCGTCGCCGCCGGTCGCCTCCCGAACCGCGCGGACGCCGCTGACGTGATCGGCGTGGACGTGGGTGTCGACGGCGTACCCGAGCCTCCCGCCCGACTCGGCCGCGTCGGCGACGTAGCGCTCCGCGAACGCGCGCAGCGGGTCGACGACGAGCGCCTCGCGGGCGTCGCGATCCGTGCCCTCGCGGCCGTTCTCCCCGCCCGCGACGACGAGGTACGCGAGACAGCCCGAGGAGGGGCGCTGGTACTGGATCACGGTCAGGCCGTCCCGCTTGACGAGCGGCTCAGCGAGGTACGTCTCGGCCCACGCGTCCATGCCCCCCGCGAGGTTCACCGCGTCGACGCCGGCGGCGGCGAGCGTCGTCGCGACCTCGGCGCTCGCCCGTCCGCGGCCGCAGACGACGACGATCGGCTCCCGGAGGTCGTCGGGCAGCGGCGCGGTCGGCTCGCCCCGGGCGTTCGCGGCGACGAACCGGACGTGCGGGACGTGTCGGGCGGTCACGCTCGCGCCGTCGACGCGCCACGCCTCGTACTCGGGGCGGTCGCGTACGTCCAGCACGGACACCGGTTCTCCGTCGCGCAGCAGGCGCGCGAGCGCGGCCGGTCCGAGCTTGCCACCGGGGTCGCCGCCGAGCGAGCCCGCGTCGGCCGGGTCGGTGTCGCTCACGGCCCCGCCTCACTCCCGCGGCTCGAACGCGTGTTTCACGACCTCGCTGTCGTCATCCCACTCGAACTCCTCGTGGACGCGGGCGAGCCGGTCCCTGTACGCGTCCAGATCCTCGGAGCCTTCGGCGCGCGCGTCCGCGTCCGTGAGGTCGCCGAGGGTTCGGTGTTCGATCGCGGTCACCTCGAACGTCGTCCCGTCGATCTCGAAGGTGTCGCCCTCCTCGGCGTAGGCGTGCCCGCGGTGGAGTTGGGTGACCTCGCCCTCCGCGGCCATCCGCTGGACGTGTCCGTTCGGCAGGATCGCAGACGCGTCGATGTGAGCCATGGGGAACTGTTGGTGTCGACCGGGGGAAACGTTAACGCCGCGCTCGGCGACCGATCGCTATGAACCCGGACGCCGAGTCCCTTCGCGAGACGGTCGAATCGGCGAAGGCCACCGAGTTGGAGCGGCTGGGCTCGAACAAACTGCTCGTCGCGCTCACCGACGCGACGCTCGACCCGGCCGCCGTGCTGCGGGCGGCTGCCGACTCCGAGCACGCCGCCCACACCACCTTCGCCGGGTGGGCGGCCGACGCACGCGACGGTGATGCGCGTGACGAAGATGCACGCGACGGCGCCGACGCCGACGCCGCGGCGCTGTTCGAGTGGCTCGCCGAGCGCGAGCGCGACCACCGCGAGCGCGTGCTCGACTCGCTTTCGGCGATGGGCGAGGATCACGACCCGGCCGACGGCGGCACGATGCACGAGTACCTCCGGGCGCGCGACGACGCAGTCGAGCGCGTCGCCGCCGGCGCCGTGGGCCGGGGGCTCGTCAGCGACCGGACGCACCTCCAGATCGTCTCCTTTTTGGTCAACGAGGGCGATGAGGCGCGCGCGGACCTGTTTCGCGACCTCCGGGCGGAGACCGAGGCGGAACTGGAGCGGGGACTGGCGCTTTTGGACGAGCGCTGTGACGCCGACGGCGACTGGGAGCGCGCGCGGATGGTCGCCGAGTACGTCGTGCAGATCGCCTACGACGACTACGCAGACGCCCTGGAGGGGATGGGGATCGACGTGAAGCCGGTGTGTTGATCGCGACACCGTTACGATTCTCGAAACCGCGCCGCGGCCGCGGTACATCCCCGTGCAAAACCGCACGACTGCGACCCGATCGGCGAGCCGAGCGATTGAAGGGACGCGCCGACGGCGTATTCGGTGATGCGTCACGACCACCTCCTCTCGGCGGGCCAGCTCACCCGGGGGGACATCGAGGCCGTCCTGGACCGCGCGGCCGACCTCGCCGACGACCCGGGAGCCGTCGGCGAGCGCCACGCCGACCGCCTGCTCGCGCTGTGTTTCTTCGAGCCGAGCACGCGCACGAAGATGTCGTTCGACACCGCCATGAAGCGCCTCGGCGGCGACACCGTCGACATGGGACCCGTCGAGTCATCGTCGGTCAAGAAGGGGGAGTCGCTGGCCGACACCGTCCGCGTCATCGAGGGGTACGCCGACGGGATCGTGTTGCGCCACCCCAGCGAGGGCGCCGCGAAGCTCGCCTCGCAGTTCGTCGACGTGCCCGTCGTCAACGCGGGCGACGGCGCCGGACAACACCCCAGCCAGACCCTGCTCGACTTGTACACGATGCGCGAGCGCGCCGGGCTCGACGACCTGACGGTCGGGATCATGGGCGACCTGAAGTACGGTCGGACGGTCCACTCGCTGGCGTCGGCGCTCACCAACTTCGACGCGCGGATGCACTTCATCAGCCCCGAGTCGCTGCGACTCCCGCACGGGGTCCAGTTCGACCTCCACGACGCCGGCGCGCGGCTCAGGGAGCACACCGACCTCGACGACGTGCTCAGTGAGTTGGACGTGCTGTACGTCACGCGCATCCAGCGTGAGCGTTTCCCCGACGAGAACGAGTACCAGCAGGTCGCCGGCGAGTACCAGATCGACGCCGGAACGCTGGAGCGTGCGCGCGACGACCTCACAGTGATGCACCCGCTCCCGCGCGTCGACGAGATCGCCCCCGACGTGGACGCGACCGACCACGCCGCGTACTTCGCGCAGGCGCACAACGGCGTCCCGGTCCGCATGGCGCTGTTGGACGAGCTCCTCGGCGGGGACGCCGCGACCGACGGAGGTGCGGGCCGGTGAGCGACCCGGAGCGGGAACTCCGCGTCTCGAAGATCCGCAACGGGACCGTCATCGACCACATCTCCGGCGGCCAGGCGCTCAACGTCCTCGCGATCCTCGGAATCGACGGCAGCGAGGGCGTCGGCGTCTCCATCGGGATGAACGTCCCCTCGGACAAGCTCGGGACGAAGGATGTCCTGAAGGTGGAGGACCGCGAGCTGAGCCAGGGCGAGGTCGACGTGCTCTCGCTGCTCGCGCCGGAGGCGACGGTCAACATCGTCCGGGAGTTTGAGGTCGTCGAGAAGAAGCGCGTCGAGCGACCCGAGCGCGTCGTCGGCCTGCTCACCTGCCCGAACCACAACTGCATCACGAACCAGGACGAGCCCGTCGAATCCGCCTTCGAGGTCGTCGACGACGGTGTCCGCTGCGAGTTCTGCGGGGAGATCGTCCGTGAGGACATCGGCGACCACCTGGCGGTTCACTGACGCCGACGACCGCCGCCGACGCCCGCCGGCCGCGCGT
Organism: Halobaculum gomorrense; assembly: GCF_900129775.1. Classification (GTDB taxonomy): domain Archaea; phylum Halobacteriota; class Halobacteria; order Halobacteriales; family Haloferacaceae; genus Halobaculum; species Halobaculum gomorrense. The sequence goes on from NZ_FQWV01000005.1 coordinate 145,629, forward strand.
TCCGTTCCGATCCCGTCCGTATCCGTCCGTATCGACCCGCGTTCCGAGCCCGCGAGCGCGACCCGTCGTCAAGTATATTAACTGGTTGTATTACTAGGTAGTCACATGCCACGAACGCAGCTCGAACGGGCGCGGGCCGGCGAGACGACGCCGTCGATGGAGCGCGTCGCCGAACGGGAGAACCGAGAGGCCGAAGCGGTCCGAGCGGCCGTCGCCGACGGGGAGGCGGTGATCCCCACGAACCACGCACACGAGGCGCTCGACCCGATGGTGATCGGCGCGGACTTTGCGACGAAGGTGAACGCGAACATCGGCGCGAGCGAGGACGCGAGCGACCCGGCCGGCGAGTTGGAGAAGCTCCACACCGCGGTCCATCACGGCGCGGACACGGTGATGGACCTGTCGACGGGCGGTCCGCTCGCGGAGATCCGCGGGTCGATCCTCGACCACTCGCCGGTGCCGGTCGGGACCGTGCCGATCTACGAGGCGGTGGTGCGGGCGGGCTCGCCCGAGGCGCTCACGACCGACCTCCTGCTCGAGGTGATCAGCGAACAGGCCGCACAGGGCGTCGACTACATGACGATCCACGCGGGCGTACTGATGGAACACCTCCCCCTCACCGACGGCCGGGTCACGGGGATCGTCTCCCGGGGCGGGTCGATCCTCGCGGAGTGGATGGAGGCACACGGCGAGCAGAACCCGCTGTACGTCGCCTTCGACGAGATCTGTGCGGTCCTCCGCGAGCACGACGTGACGATCTCCCTTGGCGACGGGCTCCGACCCGGGAGCGTCGCCGACGCCTCCGACGCCGCGCAGTTCGCCGAGCTGGAGACACTCGGAGCACTGACCGACCGGGCACAGTCGGCGGGGGTGCAGGTCATGGTCGAGGGGCCGGGGCACGTCCCGCTGGACCAGGTGGCCGCGAACGTCAAGCGACAGCGCGAGGTGTGCGACGGCGCGCCCTTCTACGTGCTGGGACCTCTCGTCACAGACATCGCCCCGGGGTACGACCACATCACCTCGGCCATCGGCGCGACCGAGGCGGCCCGCGCGGGCGCCGCGATGCTGTGTTACGTGACGCCCAAGGAGCACCTCGGCCTCCCCGACGCGGACGACGTCCGCGACGGACTGGCCGCCTACCGTATCGCCGCGCACGCGGCCGACGTGGCGAACGGGCTCCCCGGCGCGCGCGACTGGGACGACGCCCTCTCGGCGGCCCGCTACGAGTTCGACTGGCGGCGACAGTTCGACCTCGCGCTCGACCCCGAGCGCGCGCGTGACTTCCACGATCAGACGCTTCCGGGCGACAACTACAAGGAGGCGCGTTTCTGCTCGATGTGCGGCGCCGAGTTCTGCTCGATGCGGATCGACCAGGACGCCCGCGAGCGCGACGGCGGGATGGAGCGGACCGACCACGAGGTCGACCTGGCCGCCTCGCCGGCGGCCGCGACGAACCTCCCGCCAGCGGGCACCCACGACACGAGCCGCACGCCCGCATGGCCGCCCGACGGCGCGGACTCCGACGACGCCGATCGGTCGGCGGGCCCGGTCGACGAACGGCCTGAGGCCGACGACTGACCGACCACCTCGACACCGTCCGGGGACACGCGGTCGGGAGGACACGCCGGCATGGCCATCCGGGGAGGCGCTCGGACCGTGAGCCGCCGCGGTGTCGCATCGAAAACCACTATCCCGGTCGGGCCGCCACTGTGGCCCATGGACCCGATCGACACGCTCCGCCGCCCGGAGTACACCGGCGAAAACCGGTGCGCGCCGTGTACCGCTGTCAACGCAGCCGCCGTCGCCGTCGCCGCCGCGGTCGCCGGGGCCCGGCGCCGCTCGCTCGCCGTCCCCGTGCTCGCGGTCGGCGCCGCGCTCATCTACCTCCGGGGGTACGTCGTCCCCGGGACGCCCGAGTTCGCCCCGAAGCTCGTCCGGTCGCTTGGATTAGAGGATCAGTTCCGGCACGTCGCCGCCGACGGCGAGTCGGAGCGGCAGCGCGAGTCCGACGACCTCGTCACCGACACCGACCCGCAGGAGCTGCTCGGCGCGATGTTCCACCACGGCGTGCTCGAGGAGGGCGAGAGGGACGACGACGCGCTGTACCTCTCCGAGGCGTTCGAGACCGCCTGGCGCGAGGAGCTGGCCGACCTGCGCGCGGCCGACTCCGGAGACTTGGTCGCTGCGACCGCCGAGGTCGTCCCCTTCGAGGCGGAGGGCGAGCGCAGGTACGGCGGCGTCTCCGTCGAGGGCGAGGAGGGCGTCGTCTGGCTCCGGCCGACGAACGCTACGGGCGACGTGGCCGCGGTGCGCGCGATGGAGCGCGTCGGGGTGCCGGAGTCGCTGCGAGCGCCCGCGACGACACCGCTGCGGCTGTTCACGCCGGAGTGTCCCGCCTGCGGCGGCGACCTCGAGGAGCGCACCGTCGACGACGGCTGCTGCGGCGGGACGATGGGAATCGAGGACACGCCGACTCGCGACGTGCTCGCCTGTGTCGACTGCGAGGCGGAGGTGCACGTCTTCGACGGCGACGAGGAAGCGGCGTGACCGGTGACGGCGGTTCGTGGACCCGGGGTCCGGTCGCCCGGCTCGCGCCCCGGCGATGGCGGAAACGATTAGTGCCCGCCGCCTGAAACATCGGGTATGTCCGGCAAATCCAAAATCGTCGTGCTGTTCGGTGTCGTCGTCCTCCTGTACGTCCTGTTCAGTTCCAACACCGAAGCCGTCGAAGTCGAAGTCGAAAGCGAGGACTGAACGCGACCCGCTCGAGGCCCGCCCCGTCGCGGCGACCCCGTCTTCCGAAACACGTACCCTCGCGAGTGGCCAAGCAGGGGTATGACCGCGTACGGCGTCGTCACCCGCAACGCCGAGGAGACGGAGTGGCCCGATTTCGACCTCGCCTTCTACGAGGTGAAAGACGTGACAGGTCGCTCGGCCGAGCCGATCGAGACGGCCGTGAACATGGTGTCGTGCTTCGGGGACAACGCCGCCGCGGAGGCGAACCCCGACCTCGTCCCCGTCGACGCAGAGGGTCGGCCGGCGACCCGCGATCGGACGTACTTCGACTGGGCGTACATCTGTCCGACCCACGAGGAGTACCGCCGCGGCCTGCTGGAGATCGTCGAGGACTGCGCGGCCGTCAACGGCGACGTGCGGCTCGACGACGTTGGCTTCCCCCGGGAAGGCTTCTGTCGCTGCGACCGCTGCGAGCGGCAGTTCGCGCGCAGCGACCACGACGAGTGGGCCGACTGGCGCGCCGAGGTGATCACCGGGTTCGTCGCCGAGGCGACCGAGCGGATCCCCGGGCGCGCGTATCTCACGCTGTACCCCGACCCGTACCCGGGACACCTGTCCGACCGCGCGGGGCTCGATCTGGACGCGCTGGCCGACCACGTCGACGAGTTCGTCGTCCCGCTGTACGACACAAACTACGGGACGACGTACTGGCTGGAGACGATCGCGAAGGGGTTCCGGAGCCGGCTCTCGGGGCTGGACGTGGACTTCTCCGTCGAACTGTACGCGGTGAATGTCGACATCGACGCGCTGAATCACGCCGCGGAGGTCGCCGCCGAGTACGGGACGGACGTGTTCTTCGGCTACGACGCGAGCCAGGCCGTGGCGGCGCTGCGGCGGATGAAGGCGGACGAGCGAGACGGTCGGAGCTACGGGGACGGCGAGTCCGACTCCGGCACCGAGTAGCTGGAATCGCTACGACAACGGCCCGTAGGCGAACGCCCAGATCACGACGATCGTCAGTAGGAAGACGAAGCCGGCGACGCCGGCCAGCACGAACAGCATCCCGCCGGTCTCCGTCTTCTGCTCCTGGTCAGCCATACGGGATCGAGGGGCTGCGGGCACATAGGTGGCGCGCCGAGCCGGTCGTACGCTTCGAGTCCGAACGCTCGTCACGTCCCCCAGCCCTGTCGCCGGCGACCCGTCGCATCAGTATTCGCGTCGCGAGTGAATCTTTTCACCCGGGCTCTCCTACCCCAGGTATGACTCTCTACGACCGTCTCTACGAGCTGTATGCGGAGTTCGACACGGAGACGCTCCGTGCGTACCGCGAGTTCGTCGATCTGTTTCCACCGCTGGACTCGCGCGTCGCGCTCGACCGATGGGACGAGGCGAACAGCGACCTCGCGGACCGCCGCGAGCGCATCGAGCGGGCGTTCGGCGACGGCGGGTCCACGCTCGCGGAGGTGGGGGCGATGGCCGACCGGGAGTCGTCGTTCACCGCCCTCGACCTCCACGGGAAGTACGGCCGTGCCCCCAACGCGCTCGTGCTCGACGTGGACGAGACCCTGCGCTCGGCGGGCGACACGGACAACGAGATCCCACGCGAGACGCTCCACCTGCTCACCGAGTTCGTCGAGCGCGGCGTCCCGCTCGTGATCTGCACGGGCCAGACCCTGGAGAACGTCAAGGGCTTTCTGATCCAGGGGCTCGGCAACGAGTTGGTCCACTCGGGCGACGTGTCCGTCGTCTACGAGGCCGGCGCGGGCGTGTTCACGCCCGGCAGCGGCGCCGACACCAAGCGGCTCCTGTACGACGACCTCGCGGAGGACGTCCGCGGCGTCGTCGACGACGTGCGCGACGGCGTGCTCCGCGAGGCGCCCGAGCGTGTCCGGCGCGGCTGCCACCTCCAAGGCAATGAGTTCAACGTCACCCTCAAGCCAAACTACGAGACCGGAAGCGACGACGCCGAGGCGGTGATCGACGAGGCGATGGTCCACCTGCTCGACCTCGTCGGCGGGGCCGCCGGCGAACGCCTCGACCTGGACGGCGGCCCCGCGGCCGCGAGGGCGTACTACGCCGCGGACGACCCCGAGATCGCCGGCGCGATCGATCGAGCGGGCGCGACCGCCGACGGCGACGTGCCGGACGCCGCGGCGACGCTGTTCGACCGGCTTGAGGTCGCCCTCTACCGCGCGGACGCGGCCGAGTTGGCCGCCGCTGACCTCCACAAGGCCGCCGGCGTCGAGGCGTCGCTGGACGTGCTCGGTGTCGACGATCCGTTCGTCTGCGTCATGGGCGACTCGAAGTCCGATCTCCGGGTGATGGAGTGGGCCGACGAGAGCGGAGCCGGCGTCGCGGCCGCGCCCGAGCACTCCTCGCGGAACGTGCTGGACCACGTGCGCGCGACCGACGACCTCGTGTTCGCGCCCGGGGCCGCCGCCGACGTGCTCCGGACGATGTACGCGTGGCGGTGTCTGGCGGACCTGAACGGGTCTGAGTGAGCGACCGTCGACCCCGCCGTTTGAAGCCCCCCGCCGGCCCTCGTAGTGGCATGACCGTCCGGATCATCGGCGCGCCGACCGACTACGGCCAGGACCGCCGCGGCGTCGACATGGGACCGTCCGCTATCCGCTATGCGGGGCTTTCGGACGCGCTGTCGTCCGCGGGCGTCGACGTGGCCGACGCCGGCGACCTCAGGGTTCCGCGCGCCGAGGAGCGCGACCCCAACTCCCGCCAGCCGAGCGAGGGGAACGCGAAGTTCCTTCAGGAGATCGAGGAGGTCACGACCGCGCTCGCCGACGGCGTCGCCGACAGCGTCGCCGCGGGGGAGACGCCGCTCGTGTTGGGCGGCGACCACTCGGTGGCGATCGGGTCGCTGCGCGGGAGCGCCCGCGACGCCGAGATCGGCGCGGTCTGGTTCGACGCCCACGGCGACTACAACACGCCGACGACCTCGCCCTCCGGCAACGTCCACGGGATGCCGCTTGCGGCGGCGCTCGGCTACGCCGAGTGGGACAGCGTCGACTGGGCGAACGCCACGGGCCTCCGCGAGGAGAACGTCGCGTACGTCGGCCTGCGCGCGCTCGACGACAGCGAGCGCGCCGCCATCCGCGACTCCGAGATGACCGCCTACACGATGTCAGACATCGACGAGCGCGGTATCACCGACGTGGTCGAGGCGGCGCTGTCGGTCGCCGGCGACGGCGTCGACGGCGTCCACGCCAGCCTCGACATGGACTGGCTCGACCCGACAATCGCCCCCGGCGTGGGGACGCCCGTCCGCGGCGGCGTCACCTACCGGGAGGCACACCACGCGATGGAACTCCTCGCCGAATCAGACGCCCTCCGCTCGATGGAGGTCGTCGAGGTGAATCCAGTTCTCGACGAATCGAACGAAACGGCGTCGCTCGCGGCCGAACTCACGTCCAGCGCGTTCGGAAAGCGGATTCTGTAAGCGGTCGAGCGCGGTTCGGGCGCACCCGACAGATTCACACTCGGCTCCCACCAGCCACCCGTATCCGCTGGAGCGACGCCTCGACCGACGACGACCTCCTTACCTACAGCCACGACTACGCCGCGTCCGCGGTCGCGACGTATGACTACCGGATCCCGTCGCTGTCGGTCGTCACGGACTGGCGAGTCTCTGGGCGCGCCAAGCGCCGGGCGGCGGTCGTGAGCCACCCGAGGGTCCCCGGCGCCGCCGTCGGCGATCCGCTCGACTGGGAGGCGGTTCGACGTGAGCACGGCGACCGCCTCCCGGGGCCGGACTCGCAGTTCGCGTCGCTTCGGGAGTGTCACCTCGTCTGTTCGCGCCGCGCGGCCGACACCTACGGCGAGGCGGAGTGGCGGCGCGTCCTCCGGCACGAACTCGTCCACGTCGAGCAGTTCGCCCGGTTCGGCGCGACCGGCCACGGCGCGTGGTTCCGCAACCGGGCGGCGGCAGTGAACACCGACCGCCACTGCCCCGCCTTCTACCGCGGCCGGTACCTGATCCGGTGTCGGGGATGCGAGACGGTCGTCGCGGATCGGTGCCGCCGCTGCCGGACGACGCGACTCGCGGCCCTCCCGGTGAGGGACCAACGCGACCGGCTCGCGCCCACCGACTGCTGCGGCGCGTACTACGAACTGGCGGACAGGCGGGAGGAGAAGTGACTGCGCCGGGGGCGGTTACGGAAGTGCAAAGAGAAAGCCCCGCCCTGCAGGGCGGGGATGAATCCGACAATTGATGACGCAATACACCGACGATCGCACGGCCTGATATTCTAACAGTTTCTTAAGATAGTACAGTCAATTACAGCTGTAATGGTCACTGTGACTGTTACCGCGAAGTTCCACAACCCATCCTTCTCACGACGGAAAGAGTGGCAACGCGCCTCTCGCCTCTACCGTGACACCAAGCAGTTCTGTATCGACGGATGGGAGAACGGCGACTTCGACAAGTCCGTGACCACCGCCAGCATCGACAACGACCTCTACTCGGCTATCCAAAACCAAGCCATTCGAGAGGCGAAATCCGACCACAGCACGAACGGAGAAGTTCGCTACCGAGAGAGTCAACCGTTTGCCGTCAACAACCAGAATTGGGAACTCGACACGACCGAGAACGGCACGGTCGTCGTCGGCTTTCCGTGCGTCTCCCAATGGTGGTACACTCCAATCGAAGTGTACGACGACATTGCTGACCCCGTAGATCAACTAGTCGAAGGCGACGCCGACAAGACTCGCCTACAGGTCTACCGTCGCGGAGACGACTGGTACTGTACGTTCAACGTCGAATACGACGCTGATACGTCGGGTGAAACGCCCGTCGGTGTCGATATTGGTGAACGACACATCCTCGCTGTGACCGCCCACGGTGAGGGCGAGTCGATGCTGGTGTCGGGTGGTGAGGCGAAATACGTTCGACGCAAATATCGTTCCCTACGCGAGTCGCTTTCGGAAGCGGGTGCGCTTCGCGCACGCAACCGTGTGGGTGACAAAGAACAGCGTCGAATCAAGGACATGAACCACAAACTCTCCCGTCGCCTCATCACGTTCGCGGAACAGTTCGAGAACCCCGTCATCAGGATGGAAGACCTCGAAGGCATCCGTGAGAACAGTTCGTGGTCGGGCGTTTACTCGTGGCACTTCCACCAACTCCAACAGTTCATCACGTACAAAGCCGAACGCACTGGTATTCGCGTCGAGAAGGTTGACGCCTACCATACCAGTCAACGGTGTTCGGATTGTGGTTCGATGGGAACCCGTGATGGCGACCACTTTTGGTGTACGGAGTGCGGTCGAGGAAGACACGCCGACCTGAACGCATCGGAGAACATTGCACAACGGGAGGGTGAACCATGCACGGCGTAACAGTTCGGCTGACGCGAACCGTGCTACCTCGCTGGTTGAATAGCCAGCCGTCGTCATCGGGCTACGCCCGATTGCTCGTGGAACTACGTTCCACGCTGTTGAGGCCTGCTGTATGCGGGGAGGAAGGCCCCATTGACAGGGCTATACGCGCTGAAAAGCACACCGTTGGTCACAACTCGGTGGCAACCTCCGATGTTCCACGCGAAAGCGTACTTGAGAACCGAGGAAACGCGCAACCTGAATATCCTCTTCGGGGAATCCTCGCCCTTTAGGGCGGGGAGGATGTCAATCGTTACTCGCCCTCGGCGTCGGTCGCGTCGACGCTCCGCTCGGCGGAGACGCGCTCGGACGGGTGCACGTCGATGGCGGCGACCGTGTCGCCTTCGTCCAGGTCCATCACGGTGACGCCCATCGTATTGCGGCCGATGGTCGAGATGTCCTCGACGCGGGTCCGCATGATCTGCCCGCCCGCGCTCATCGCGAACAGGTGATCGCCGTAGGTGACCGCCTCGACGGCGCACACCGGCCCGTTGCGTTCGTTCGTCTTGATGTCGATGAGACCTTTCCCGTTGCGGCTCTGGGTCCGGTACTCCGCCAGATCGGTGCGCTTCCCGTAGCCGTTCTCGGTCACGGTGAGCACCCAGTTGTGCTCATCCTCGTTGATGGCCGCGACGCCGGCGATGCGGTCGTCGCCGGTGAGCTTGATCCCGCGGACGCCGCGGGCGGTGCGGCCCATCGCGCGCACCTCGTCCTCGTCGAAGCGGATCGCCATCCCGTCGCGGGTGCCGATCACGAGGTCGCGCCCGCCGTCGGTCACCTCAACGTCGACGAGGGCGTCGCCGTCCTTCAGTTTGATCGCGCGGATCCCCGTCGAGAGGATGTTCTCGAACTCGTCGCCGGCGGTCCGCTTCACGTAGCCGCCCTCGGTGACCATCGTCAGGTACTCCTCGCCGTCGAGGTCGTCGCAGTTGACGACGGCGGTCAACTCCTCGCCGTCGTCGAGGTCGAGAACGTTCACCGCCGACTTCCCGCGGGCGGTGCGGCCCATCTCGGGCACCTGGTACGTCTTCAGCTGGTAGACGCGGCCCTTGTCGGTGAAGCACAACAGGTAGTCGTGCGTGGACGCGAGGAACACCGAGGAGACCCGATCGCCCTGCTTCAGGTCGGCGCCGATGATCCCCTTGCCGCCGCGGTTCTGGGCGCGGAAGTCGGCCGCGGGCATCCGCTTGATGTAGTCGTCTTCCGAGAGGATGACGACCGACTCCTCCTCCGGGATGAGGTCCTCGTGGGTGACCGATCCCGTGTCCTCGACGAAGCCGGTTCGGCGCTCGTCGTCGTACCTGTCTTTGATCTCGCGTAGCTCCGACTTGATCACGTCGAGCAGTTCCTGCTCGGAGTCGAGGATCTCGTTCAGCCGCTCGATGGTCGCCTGCACGTCCTCGTACTCGTCTTCGATCTCGGCGGCCTCCATCGAGGTGAGCGAGCCGAGCTGCATCCGGACGATGTGCTCGGCCTGCTCCTCGCTGAAGTCGTAGGCGTTGCGCAGCGCCGTCTTCGCGGCGTCGCGGTCCTCGCTCTCACGGATCGTCTCGACCACGTCCTCGACGTTCTCGAGGGCCTTCAGTCGCCCCTCGAGAATGTGCGCGCGGTCCTCGGCCTCGTCGAGATCGAACTGCGAGCGCCGGGTGACGACCTCCTTGCGGTGGTCGACGTAGTGTTCGAGCGTCTCCTTCAGCGTCAGGACCTTCGGCTGGCCGTCGACCAGCGCGAGGTTGATGACGCCGAACGTCGACTCCAGGTGGTGCTCCAGCAGCTGGTTCTTGACGACCTCGACGTTCGCGCCGCGCTTGAGCTCGATGACGACGCGCACGCCCTCGCGGTCGGACTCGTCGCGGAGGTCGGCGATCCCCTCGATGACGCCCTCGTTCACGTCGTTCGCGATGCGCTCGACGATGCGCGCCTTGTTCTCCTGATAGGGAAGTTCGGTGACGACGATGCGCTCGCGGTCGTTGCCGAACTCCTCGACATCCATCTCCGCACGGACTCGCACCCGGCCGCGCCCGGTGGTGTACGCCTCCCTGACGGAGTTTCGCCCGACGATGTTCGCGCCCGTCGGGAAGTCCGGCCCCTTCACGTGCTCCATCAGGTCCGCGACCGTGGCGTCAGGGTCGTCGATCAGCTCGATCGTCGCGTCGATCACTTCGCCGAGGTTGTGCGGCGGCACCTTCGTCGACATGCCGACCGCGATGCCGGTCGAACCGTTGACCAGCAGGTTCGGGTACGCGGCCGGGAGCACGTCCGGTTCGGTCAGCCGGTCGTCGTAGTTGGACGAGAAGTCGACGGTATCCTTCTCGATGTCGTCGAGCAGTTCCTCGGCGATGTTCGACATCCGCGCCTCCGTGTACCGCATCGCGGCGGCGGGGTCGCCGTCCATCGAGCCGAAGTTCCCCTGGCCGTCGACCAGCGGGTAGCGCATGGAGAACTCCTGGGCCATGTTGACCAGCGTGTCGTAGATGGCTTGGTCGCCGTGCGGGTGGTAATCGCCCATCGTCTCGCCGACCACCGAGGACGACTTCCGGTGACTGGTGTTGGAGGTGACGCCCATCTCGTGCATCGCATAGAGGATGCGCCGGTGAACGGGCTTGAGTCCGTCCCGCACGTCGGGCAGCGCGCGACCCGCGATGACCGACATCGCGTAGTCGATGTACGACTGCTCCATCTCGTCCTCGATGCGGACGCGGTCGACTTGGGCCGCCCGCACGTCGTCGGGGTCCACGTCGGGTACGTCGGAGCTCATCGAGACGCCTCCGTCGTCCCGTGGTCGGATCGCGTCGCTCCAGTCGCTCGCGTCGTCGGTGTCGCGTCGGTCATTGTCGTCTTCTGCATCAGATGTCCACCCACTCCGCCTCGGGGGCGTGCTCCTTGATGAACTGTTTGCGCGGCTCGACTGAGTCGCCCATCAGGACGTTGAACATGCGGTCTGCGGCCGCGGCGTCGTCGATCGTGATCTGCTTGAGCACCCGGTTCTCCGGGTTCATCGTCGTCTCCCACAGCTGTTCCGGGTTCATCTCGCCCAGGCCCTTGAACCGCTGGACTTGGTCGGGGTTCCCGTCGCACTTCTCCTCGACGATCGTCTCCCGCTCGGCCTCGGTCATCGCGTCGTAGGTGTTCCCGCGGTACCGGATACGGTACAGCGGGGGCTGGGCCGCGTACACGTAGCCCGCCTCGACGAGCGGGCGCATGTGCCGATAGAACAGCGTGAGCAGGAGCGTCCGGATGTGGGCGCCGTCCACGTCGGCGTCGGTCATCATGATAACTTTCTGATATCTTGATTCACTGATATCGAACTCGTCGCCGATGCCGGTACCGACGGCGGTGATCATGTTGCGGATCTCGTCGTTCTGGAGCACCCGGTCGAGGCGGTGTTTCTCGACGTTGAGAATCTTCCCCCCCAGCGGGAGGATCGCCTGAAACTCGGGGTTTCGGCCCTGTTTGGCGCTGTTGTGGACGAACACCCCAGATTCGAGCGCGAAGTTATGCGTTCCCGGCACCTCGATGTCGTACACGTCCGCGGTCTCGTCGAGCGACTCGACTGACTCGATACGGTGGTTATGCGTCTCGACGGCCCCTCTGAGCGCTTCCTCGTCGTCGAAAAACTTCTCGACGGTCGTCGCCTTCGTGAGGACGTTCGGATCGCCCTTCTCGCGCCGCAGGTCGTCGTAGTTGTCGAGAGTCTCCTCCGCTTCGAGGACCGTCTTCATGAACGGGATCGTGTTCTCGTAGTACGTTTCGTTATACGCCTCCATGCGGTCCTCCCGGAACTCCTCGGTCCACTGTTCTTTCGTCTTCTCGGCGCGCCATTCGCGGAGTTCCTCGTCGCTCCACTGCTCGTTGGCTGCCTTCCTGCGCGCCTCGATGGCCTCGGGGTGGTCCTCGAAGTACTGCTCGACGCGGTCGGACTGCTCTTCTCGATGCTCCTCCTCGGCCCAGTACTTGCGAGCTTCCTCGGTGAGGCGCTCACGGACGCGCTCTCTGTATTCGGGGTTGTTTTCGTAGTATTCTCGCCAGGCGTTCCGCATGTACTGTTCGTACTCCTCGTCTTCCCACTGCTCTTTCGCCTGTTCTCGGAGGACCTCGACGGTTCCGTCCTCACGCATCCGTTCGCTCATCATCTCCCGGAACTCGTCGGACCGCCTGAGTTCCCGGAGTTCCTGTTTCACCTCGTCGGTGTGGAGCGTCTTTGCAGCGTGTGCGCGGTGGAGTTCGAGATGGTTCTCTTTCGGAAGCCGGTCGACGTTGTCGGGGCGGTTGTTTCGCTTGTCGAAGTCGACGTGGTGTTTGTGGTCGCCCGCGTCTGCCTCGTACACGCCGTGTTCGAGGTTGTAACGGTCGGCGAGCAGATGTGTGAACTCCCAGAAGTCCCCCGTGAACAGCTGTTTCACCATCTCGTAGCCGTCGATAGTGATCCCCTCCTCGGAGGTGTCCGACGTCTTCCGATACAGCGGCATCAGCGACTGCCCGCCATCGAGATCCTGCGCTTCACAGTAGCTCCCGTCACGGAGCATGAATTCGTGGTCGGGCGTACAGCGGATCGACTCGCCGTTGTCGAGCGTGACCTCGACGAGCGACGCGTCCTCTTTCGTGACTCTGGGATGCTCGATGCGTTCGAGACCGATCCGTCCGTCTTCCGTGACGGTATAGCAGTAGTGATCCTCGCCGTTCGCCCGTTCCTCGACCAGCTCCTCGAACGTGATCGACCGTCCGGACGCCAGAGCGATCTCGGTGTCTCCCGTGAAACACCCCCCGGCGCTGTCACCCTCCACGATGAACAGTTCGGCGTCCTCGGGATCGCGAGACTGGCAGTCGGCCAGTTTACCGGGCAGCGCCGTCGACTCCAACGCGGACTTCCGTCGGGTGAGTTCCTCCGCCTGCTTGGCGGCCTTCCGGGCGCGGGCAGCCTCCGCGGCCTTGCTCACGATCGTCTCGGCGGTGTCGGGGTTCTCCTCGAAGAACGTGCCGAGGTGCTCGTGGACGGCGGACTCGACGATGCCGCGGACCTCCGAGTTCCCGAGCTTCGTCTTCGTCTGCCCCTCGAACTGCGGGTCGGGGTGCTTCACCGAGATGACCGCCGTCAGTCCCTCGCGGACGTCCTCGCCCTTGAGGTTGCCGTCGAGGTCGCCGATGAGGCCGTTGTCGTTGGCGTAGTCGTTGACGACGCGCGTCAGCGCGGTCTTGAACCCGGTGAGGTGGGTGCCGCCCTCGCGCGTGTTGATGTTGTTGGCGAAGGCGTGGACCGACCCCTGGAGCTCGTCGGTCGCCTGCAGCGCCACCTCCACCTGTACGACGCCGTCCTCGGCCTCCTCGTCGGCGTCGAAGTAGACCACGTCGCGGTGCAGCGGCGTGCGCGTCTCGTTGAGGTACTCGACGAACTCGCGGATGCCGCCCTCGTAGTGGAACGTCTCGACCTCGCCGTCGCGTTCGTCCGTGAGCGTGATCGTGACGCCCTCGTTCAGGAACGCGAGCTCGCGCAGGCGGTTCGCGAGGGTGTCGAACGCGAAGTCGGTGGTCTCGAAGATGTCCGTGTCGGGCCAAAAGCGGATGGTGGTGCCGGTGTCCTCGTCCGGTTCCATGTCGCGGACGCGCTCGAAGGCGCCCTCCTCGGGCTCGCCGTGGTTGAAGCGGTGGCGCCAGACGGCGCCGTCGCGCTTCACTTCGACCTCCAGCCAGTGCGAGAGGGCGTTCACCACGGAGACGCCGACGCCGTGGAGCCCGCCCGACACCTGGTAGGACTTGTTGTCGAACTTCCCGCCGGCGTGAAGGATCGTCATGATGACCTCCACGGCGGGGCGTTCGTACTTCTCGTGGGTGTCGACGGGAATGCCGCGCCCGTCGTCCGAGACGGAGACCGAGCCGTCGTCGTGGACGGTCACCTCGATTTCGTCGCAGTACCCCGCGAGCGCCTCGTCGATGGAGTTGTCGACGACCTCGTAGACCAGATGGTGGAGGCCGCGAGAATCCGTAGAACCGATGTACATCGCCGGGCGCTTGCGGACGGCCTGGAGGCCCTCCAGCACCTGAATCTGCCCGGCACCGTACTCACTATCCCCTGAATCTGACATAGGAACCTTACGCACCCCTAACGGAGCCCCGGTTATAAGTCCTCTCACGCGCGCGCGTGAGCGACCCGTGATACCGTCCGGTGGTCACACTCGTCCCGTCCCCTTGGGCTGATCCTCCGCGCGCTGTGTGCGGCTTGGGCGGCCTGAACGAGCGGTCAACGGGTCGCACCGCGTCCAGTCGCCGCAGGCGCCGACCTCACAGCGATCGCCTTCGGGGCGGTCGTTGTCGGTCGCCGCGCCGGACGGCCGTGTTCACATTCACTGCGGTGAGGACACGGTTATAACCCCGCGTCGGATAGGGGTTCCCACGAGAATGACGTCGTTCCAGTCGCAACTCGGCGAGGACCAGGGGATCGCCGACGAGCTGGCAGAGGGCCAGCGGGAGATCTCCATCGCCGAGTTCTTCGAAAAAAACAAGCACATGCTCGGGTTCGACTCGGGCGCCCGCGGGCTGGTCACCGCCGTCAAGGAGGCCGTCGACAACGCGCTCGACGCCTGCGAGGAGGCGGGCATCCGCCCCGACATCTACGTCGAGATCAGGGAGGTGGGCGACTACTACCGCCTGATCGTCGAGGACAACGGCCCCGGGATCACGAAGGAACAGCTCCCAAAAGTATTTGGAAAATTATTGTATGGTTCAAGATTCCATGCTCGTGAACAAAACCGCGGTCAACAGGGAATCGGCATCTCCGCGGCAGTGCTGTACTCCCAGCTCACCTCCGGCAAGCCCGCGAAGATCACCTCCCGCCCGAAGGGTGAGGCCGATGCGCAGTACTTCGAGCTGATCATCGACACCGATAGCAACGAGCCCGAGATCAAAGCCGAGCGGACCACCTCCTGGGACCGCTCGCACGGCACGCGCATCGAAGTGGAGATGGAAGCGAACATGCGCGCGCGCCAGCAGCTCCACGACTACGTCAAACACACCGCAGTCGTCAATCCCCACGCGCGCCTCGAACTCCGCGAGCCGGGGCTCGACGAGCCGCTGAAGTTCGAACGCGGCACCGACCAGCTCCCCGCCGAGACGAAAGAGATCCGCCCGCACCCCCACGGGGTCGAACTCGGGACGCTGATCAAGATGCTGGAGGCGACCGAGAGCTACTCAGTCTCCGGGTTCCTCCAGGAGGAGTTCACCCGCGTCGGCAAGAAGACGGCCGACAAGGTGATCGACAACTTCCGTGACCGCCACTTCGGCCGCGAACTCGGCTGGAGCGCCGACGAGGACGCCGTCGAGGCGGCCGTCGCGGAGGCGGTCTCGAACAAGGGCGCGGACGCGACCGACTTCTTCGCGAGCGAGGTCGCGAGCACGCTTGGCTCTCGGGAGCGCACGAGCCACCACGAACTCGTCGAGGTCGTCGACAACGTCGCCGACGCCGCAGAAGGCGAGTTCGACACGCGCTTTGGCGGCACGGTCCGTGACAACGCCGTCGAGGCCGCGTGGGCGACGATGACCGCCTACGACGAGGAGGTCGACGAGGACGAGCTCACCGGCGACCTGTACGGGCTCGTCGACGAGGCCACCTCGACCCGAAAGGACGACGCCGTCGTCGCCGGGATGGCCGAGCGCCTCGCCCGGCGGTTCGCCGCCGGCGACGAGCGGGTGCGCGCGACGCACGCCGGGGTGCGCGCGCTCGTGGACGAGGCGGCCGACGACACCGAAGAGTTCGACGACGCCACGTTCGGCGACACGGCCCGCGAGAACGTCGTAGAGGCGCTGTGGTCGCGGATGGTCACCGTCCCCGACGACGCGCCGAAGGTGCGCGAGACGGCCGCCGAGCGCGACACCGCCAGCGAGCTGCTGGAGTCGATGCGCGAGACGGACATCCTCGCGCCGCCGACGGACTGCCTCGCGCCGATCACCGACGAACTCGTCGAGGCCGGCCTGCGCAAGGAGTTCGACGCGGACTTCTACGCGGCGGCGACGCGCGACGCCGAGGTCCACGGCGGCGACCCCTTCATCGTCGAGGCCGGCATCGCCTACGGCGGCGAGTTGGAGGAGGGCGGACAAGTCGACCTGCTCCGGTTCGCCAACCGCGTGCCGCTCGTCTACCAGCGGGGCGCGTGTGCGACGACAGACGTGGTCAAGCGGATCGGCTGGCGCAACTACGGGCTCGACCAGCCCGGCGGCTCGGGGATGCCGAACGGTCCCGCCGTCATCATGATCCACGTCGCCTCCACGAACGTCCCCTTCACCAGCGAGTCGAAGGACGCGCTCGCGAACATCCCCGCCATCGAGGACGAGATCGAACTCGCGGTCCGGGAGGCGGCGCGCGAGCTCAAGAGCTATCTGAACAAGCGCCGCTCGATGCAGAAGCGCCGCGAGAAACAGGACGTGCTCGGGCGCATCCTCCCGGAGATGGCCGACAAGGTCGCGGAGGTGACCGGACGCGAGCGCCCGAACATCGAAGGCGCGATGGCGCGCATCATGAACAACGTCGGCGTCGAGCGCGAGCGCGACGGCGACACCGTCCGCCTCATCGTCGAGAACCACTCCGACCGCACTGAGGAGCCGGACGTGACCGATATCGTCTCCGCGGAGCCGACGGACGTGCCCGAGGAGGCGACCGTCGTCGACCTCGACGGCGAGTGGTTCGTGAAGTGGAACCCGAGCGTGCCCGGCGGCGAGGAGGCGGTGCTCGAGTACACCGTTGCCGGCGACGCCGAGTTCGACGTGAACGTCGATGGCATCGAGACCGAGAAGCTGACCGTGAACGCCTGATATGAGCGCAGACACACCCGAATCCGACACCAAGCTGAATGAAGCGGAGGCCCGCGAACAGCTGATCGATCTGGCGGCCGACATCTACGACCAGTTCGAGCGCGGCGACATCCCGCAGATGAGCCTGCCGACGCGGACGAAGAGCAACATCGTCTTCGACGAGGACAGCGGCGTGTGGGTGTACGGCGACCGCACGTCCACCCGCTCTGCCAACTCCGTGCGCGGCGCTCGAAAGCTCCTGAAGGCGGCCTACACCGTCGAGTTCCTCGCCCAGCAGTTGGACGAGGACCGCTCGTCGACCCTGCGGGAGCTGTACTACCTCTCGGAGTCGTGGGACTCCGACGAGGCGGGCTTCTCCGACCAGGACGAGTCGAACCAGCTCGTCGAGGACCTGGAGATCGTCTCGGGCGTCACCCGCGAGGACTTCCACATGCGCCCGGAGGAGTCCGGCGCGACACTGATGGGGCCGCTGGAGCTGCGCGAGCAGACCCGCCGCGGCGAGCGCGATATCCACTGCCAAGAGGACGTGGGCGAGGGGGGCTACCAGATCCCCAACAACCCCGACACGATCGAGTTCCTCGACCACGACATCGACTTCGTGCTGGCGGTGGAGACCGGCGGCATGCGCGACCGGCTCATCGAGAACGGCTTCGACACCGACTACAACTGTCTCGTCGTCCACCTGAAGGGCCAGCCGGCGCGCGCGACCCGGCGGATCACCAAGCGCCTCCACGACGAGCTCGACCTCCCGGTCGTGGTCTTCACCGACGGCGACCCGTGGTCGTACCGCATCTACGGGTCGGTCGCGTACGGCTCCATCAAATCCGCGCACCTCTCGGAGTACCTCGCGACGCCGGAAGCCGAGTACGTCGGCATCCGCCCGCAGGACATCGTCGACTACGACCTCCCGACGGACCCGCTGGCCGACTCCGACGTGAACGCCCTCGAATCGGAGCTGGAGGACCCGCGCTTCCAGACTGATTTCTGGGAGGAGCAGATCGAGCTTCAGCTCGACATCGGCAAGAAGGCCGAACAGCAGGCGTTGGCCGCGCAGGGGCTCGACTTCGTGACGGACACGTACCTGCCGGACAGGCTCGGCGACATGGGCGTCATCTGAGGACCGGGCAGACGCTCGTCGACGGGCGCTACTCGGTCGACTCGTCGAGCGCGACGGGGATTGTCCGCTTCGCCACGTCGCTCGCGAACCCCGCGGAGTCCGCTTCGAGGAACGCCTGCGTGTTGTAGTGGATCGGGACAACCAGATCCGGGTCCATCCGTGCTGTGAGGTCGGCCGCCTCGGGCCCGCCCATGCAGACAGAGCCGGAGATGTTGGCGAGAAACAGCGACACGTCCAGCTCGGCGAACGCGTCGAGCGCGTCGGAGTCGCCGGGCCAGAACACCGAGGTGCCGATCGCGCCGACCGTGAAGCGGTAGCCCACGCCGAACCCTTCAGGGTGCGGCACGGAGCCGTCGTCGGCGGCGTGGGGGCCGTCCGGTTCGTTGTACGCCGGCATCGACCACACGTCGCCGACGCCGTCGACGGCGACGTGGTCGGCCTCGCCCACCCGGACGACCTCGAACGGCAGGTCGTCGACGGGCGTCACGTCGCGGTCGATGCGCGCGGCGTCGACGCCTTCGTACACGACGACGGTGGCGTCGTCGGCGGCGACGCGTTCGATCCCCTCGGAGTCGTAGTGGTGGTCGTGGGTGACGACGACGAGGTCGGCGTCCATCGGCCGGTGGTCGGTCGCTCGCGGGTGGGCGGCCTGCTTCGGGTTGCCGCCGCCCGGGGGGGTCCACTCGCCGGTGAGCACGCCGTAGCGGCCGGGGTCGGTGTAGGCGACGGTGCCGTCCTCGCTCTCGACGCGCGCGGTGGCGTAGCCGTACCACGTGACCCGCAGGTCGTCGTGTCGAACGGTCATGCCTGGGGGTGCGGGCGGGAGGCGCCTATACGTACCGCTCCGCGAGCGGGCCGGCCGAGAAGCCGAGGGTGAACACGAGGAGCACGGTGGCAAGCGCCGCGAGGCGGAGCGTCGCCGACAGCGAGGAGCCGCCGGCGGCGACGGCGAGGGTCGCGATAACCGCCGCGGCGGTTGCAGCGCCTAGTAGCACTTGGAGCGGGTACTCCGCGAGGAGGCGAAGAGCGTCCATACCCCTCGCAGGATCGCGCCGGAGTAGTGTCTTGTCACTCGTCGCCGACGAGCCGTCGGACTCGCTGGAGACCGTCGGCGTCCGCGGGCGCCTTGTCGTCGCGGACCGCAAGGAAGCGCGGGAACCGGAGCGCGTACCCGGAGTCGTACCTCGGCGAGGTTTGGATCTCCTCGTAGCCGACCTCAAAGACCACTGCGGGGGCGAGCGTCACGGTCTGGCCGGACTCCGTGCGCACGTGCGGCTCCAGCAGGTCGGTGAGGTCGGCCAACTCCTCGTCGGTGATGCCGGTCGCGACGTTGCCGACGGTCGCGTACGCTCTCTCGTCGTCGTCACTGTCGTCGACGCGGACGCTCACCTCGAAGGTGCCAAACAGCTCCGCGCGGCGTCCTTCGCCCCACTCGGCACCGGTGACGACGAGATCGAGCGTCTCCACATCGGGCTTGCGCTTGAGCCACTCCCTCCCGCGGGTTCCGGGGTCGTACGTCGATTCGGGGCGCTTCAGCATCACACCTTCGTGGCCGGACTCAAGCGTCTCGGACTCGAACGCTTCGATCTCCGCGGCGTCGTCGGAAACGAGCAGTTCCGAGACGCCGTCGTCGAGCGCCTCGCGGAGGCGGTCGTGGCGCTCGGCCAGCGGCGCGTCGAGCAGGTCGTCGCCACCGGCGTGGAGGCAGTCGAACGCGCGAAGCTCGACGCGCACCTCCTCGCGCATCCGTTCCACGTCGTGTTTGCGACGGAAGCGTCGGAGGATCTCCTGAAACGGGAGCGGCTCGCCGTCGTCGTCGACCGCGACCGCCTCGCCGTCGAGGATCGCCGGCGGGCTCGCGTGCTCGCGCACGTGCTCGACCAGCTCGGGGAGCGCGCCCGTCACGTCCTCCATGTTGCGCGAGTAGATCGAGACGGGGCCGCCGGCGTCGCCGGCACCGACGGCGCCGCCGGACCGGTCGTCCGGCTCGTCGGCGGCTCGGTCCTCGTAGTGGATCTGCACCCGCGCGCCGTCGTACTTCGTCTCGACGGCGACGGCGCCCCACGCGTCGAGCGCGTCGGCGACGGTCCCCGCCTGCGCGAGCATCGAGCGGACGGGTCGGCCGACCGACAGGGAGACGCCCCGCAGCCCCGCCTCGCCCTCGTCGCGGGCGAGTTTGGCGACCCGGCCGTGATCGTTCGTCACCTGCAGCGCGCGCTCGACGAGTCCGACCACCTCCTCCGTGCGGTCGTCCTCGCCGCGCTCCTCGGTCGGTGTCGTTACGGACGCGTTGAGGAACGCCTCGGCGGTGGCGTCGCGGAGGGTGCCGGAGCCGACGCCGATCCGCATCTCCCCGAGGACGAGCCTGGCGAGGTACCTCGCCTCCGTGGGGTCGGCGCGCGTGAACAGGCCGAACAGGGCGTCCTCGCGGAACGACTCGCTCCCGCCCCCGGTCGCTTCCGCGACGGCGACCAACTCCCCGTACACCTCTCGGACGGTGAGGGCGCTTCCGCCGGCGCCGGGAGCGTCATCACCGCCGCCGGCGAACGCGGCGAGTCCCGTCTGTCCGCCGAGGTCGAGGTCGGCCGCGACGGCGCCGATATCGCCGGTCTCCGCGAGCCGCTCCTCGATGTCGTCGGCGGTGACGTTCGCGCCGGCCGCGCGGGCCAGCGCCGCGTGACACAGCGACGGCCCGACCGAGAGGGTCCGCTCGTCCCAGCCGGGAAACACCGCCCCCCGGAGAAAGCGCGCGACGATCGGCAGGTCGTCGTCCGCGTCCGTCCCGTCGGCTGTCGCCGTCTCACCGCCGGCCGAGCGGTGCTCGGGACCGTCACCGGCAGCCGCGAGCGCGTCCGCGACGAGCGCAACGGTTGCCAGGTCCCCCGGCTCGGCGGCCATCTCGTCGGCGCGATCGGCGAACGTGGCGAACTTCATGCCCGCTCAGAGTCGGGCGGCGAGAATAACTCCGACGACTCGCAATGGTCCGGGCCCGGACCGCCGTCCGGGTGCCGCTCACCCGGACGAAAGCTCGTCCAGCCCCGAGTCCAGATCTTCGGCGGACGGATCGGCGGCGTCGCGGCGGATCGACAGCTGTTCGTCGAGCCACCGCTCCTGCTGCTCTTGCCCGCCGATCCCAGCCAGCGGCTCGATCGTCTCCGCGCCGGCCGCGGTCATCCGGCTGAGGAGCCCGCCGCGCTCCTTCAGCGCGTCGCGCATCGGCCGGTCCGCGAAGACGACGACGCGCTCGTACTCGTGTTTGCGGACGCGGGAAGCCACGTCCGCGACGGCCTCCATCGACCACCGCGCCTGCGCTGCCGGCTCCAGCTCGGTGAACTCGCGGTCGACCCCCTCGACCTCCTCGTCCGGGTCGACCACGCCCTGCCCCTCCGCGAGGACGACCCATTCGTCGCTGACGAGCTCGGCGAGCTCGGCCTTCTTCGTGAAAAACGCCGTCGCGTACCGGTCGACGGCTTTTCCCCTCCCCCGGAACGGACAGGCACCTGCCTGCACGAGCCCAAACGTCTCCATATCGACCGATCCCTGAATATATTTATAAATCTTGGTTCTCGATTCCGATAGGCGCGAACGAGTGCCCGACGGCTTGAAGAGTGCCGCGGGACCATCGGGGGACATGACTGACGCCGACCGGGATCTGGCCGCGCGGATCCGGGGCGTGTTGGAAACGGACCCCGAGGAGTTCCGCCGGCGGGCGGAGGCCGACGCGGAGACGGTGAAAGCGGAGCTTCGCGACGGCACGTTCGACAATCACCAGTCGATCATCGGACTCGAATACGAGTTCTACGCGGTCTCGGAGGGTCGCTGGCGTGGGAGAGACCGCGACTGGGAGCGGACCGACGGCGCCGCCGGCGACGTGCCGC
The DNA here is from genome assembly GCF_900129775.1 of Halobaculum gomorrense. Lineage (GTDB taxonomy): Archaea > Halobacteriota > Halobacteria > Halobacteriales > Haloferacaceae > Halobaculum > Halobaculum gomorrense. Next base: position 167,550 of record NZ_FQWV01000005.1, read on the forward strand.
ACCTCAGCAGGGTTCCTCGTCGCCTGCTCGAACTCATCGGCTTCGAGAAGGAGTTAGGCCTGCACAACGCGGAGATGACGACCAGCCCGCAGCCGCTCAACGCCGCCGGCGTGCGCGCGCAGGTCGCGGAGGTCCGCGCGCGCCTGCAGGCCGCTCAGGAGACCACCGACGCTGAGGGAATGCGCCTCGTCTCGGACGCGATGTGGACCGTCCCGCCGGTCGGCGAGACCGCCCGCGAGTACCTCGCCGACTCCATCGAAGACGACGGCGTCCGCATCGCGACCAACATGAGCGACGCCGTCCGCTATCACGCGATGGCCAACGGTCCCGGTCCGGGGACGTTCGCCGTCGACGCCCCGCACGTCGACTTGGCGGCGGATACGGTGATGCCCGAGAGCCTGATCACCTCCATCCAGCCCCACTACCAGGTCGCCAGCGCGGAGGACATCCCCCGCTATCACACCCTCGCGCTCCGGGTCGCGGGCCCGCTGCTCGCGCTCGGCGTCAACGCTCCGTTCTTCCCCCTGGACCTGTACGCCGACGACGCGAGCGCGGAGGCGATCCTGGCGGACGGCTGGCACGAGAACCGCGTCGCCGTCTTCGAGTCCGTCCTCAACGAGGAGGGCGCCGAGAAGGTGGCATTCCCCGAGGATCTCGACAGTGTCGAAGAGGCGGTCGACCGCGTCGCCGCCGACCCGACAATCGTGCCGATGCCGGCGACCGACGGCGACCGCTTCGACGACGCGTTCGCGACGCTGCGCCGCAAGCACGGCACCTACTGGCGGTGGGTGCGTCCCGTCTTCGACGGCGCTACCCGGTCGGCGGCGAACGCGCGAATCGAGTTCCGGCCGATCCCCGCACAGCCGACCGTCCACGATTCGTTCGCGTTCCTGGCGGCGTTCGCCGGCTTGCTGGAGAGCCTGCCCCGGCGACGCCACCCGGTGTACGACCTCGACTGGGAGACCGCCCGCGACAACTTCTACGCGGCGGTTCGCGACGGCATCGACGCCGACCTCTCGTGGATCACGACTGACGGCGTCGAGACGACCGACGCCGACGCGATCTTCGGGGACCTGCTGTCGCACGCCGAGGCCGGACTCGAGGATGTCGGCCTCTCGGAAGCCGAGGCGGAGTCGTACCTCGACCCGCTCCGCTGGCGCGCGAGGACGAGACTCACGCCCGCCGCGTGGAAACGTCGCCGGGTCCGCGAGCGTCTCGACGACGGCGCCGACTTCGCCGAGGCGGTTGGCGCGATGCAGCGGACGTACGTGGAGCGCCAGCGGGAGACGCTGTTCGAGGGGACGTTCGCCGACTGGATCGTCGAATAGCGCGGCGACCGGCACGCTTCAGGATCACCGGGCGGTCCCGGCCGGAACGCCGTGCGGACGCCGCCACGCCGTCGGGTCGTCCCCTCATCGAGTTGTCCACTCCTCGGACGCCCGCGAGTCAACAGCCGATGTGAGTGGTCGAATTCGGGCCGTCCTCGTCGTCTCGGCCTCCCTCGTGTCGGTAGGTGTTTCGCTTGTCTGTGAGACACACGTCGCCGTCGTCGACGGCGATCTCGACGGCGGTCAGTGTCGTCCCCGCAGCCTCGCCGTTGTCGCAGTCGCCCGCGCAGGCGTCGAACATCGACCCGTGCTTCGGACGGATGATCTCCCCGTCCCGCATCGCCGCGCCGCGGCCCCGGTCGAGCCGATGGTACTCGTGGGGGCAGACGTTGACCCACGCGCGGACGCCGGGCTTCTCGTCACACCGGACCAGGATCACCTCGCGGTCGGTGCCGTGGAGGTCGCTGACGGTGAACAGGTGCGAGCCGCGCTCCGGTACCTCGTCGATCGACGTGATCCGCGCGCCGGGGGCCATCGATCGGGCGTTCGCTGCCGGGGTGCAAAAACGTCGGTACCCCGTCGCTTCGGGGGCAGAGCGGCGGATCGGAGTCGCAAAGAAGGGAGCGCTTAGGCGGTGAGTTCGCCGATCTCCTTGTGCTTCGTGATCTCGACGCCCTCGTCGGTTACGACGCACATATTGATCCCGTTGCCGGAGGCGGTGTCGCGCTCGACGGCGGACTTGATCGCGCGGGCGGCGACGCGCTTCGCGTCCTCGATGGACATGCCTTCGTCGTACTCCTGTTCGAGCACGCCGAGCGCGAACTGCGAGCCGGAGCCGGTGACGGTGTACTCCTCCTCGGTCATGCCGCCGGCGGCGTCGATGGAGTAGATGTGGGCGCCCTCGTCGTCGATGCCGCCGAGGATGGGCTGGACGATGAAGAACGCGCCCGAGCGCAGGAGGTTGCCGGTGAGCGTCGACAGCGCCTGCATGCTCATGTCTTTGCCGCGGCGGGTCTCGTAGAGGTTCGTCTCGGCCTTCAGCGTCTGGATGAGGTTCTGCGCCGCCGAGACCGAGCCCGCGATGGTGAGCGCGCCCGTCGGGTGGATCTGCTCGACCTTCTGCACGTCCTTCGAGGAGACCATGCGACCCAGCGAGGCACGCATGTCGGTCGCGAGCACGACGCCGTCCTCCGTTCGCAGGCCGACGGTCGTGGTTCCGGTCTTCATCTCGCCTTCGCCGGTCGCCTGTGCGCGGCGCTCGTCGGCGTTGGGGAACTCCCCGAGTTCCGGCCCGAACACGGTTTCGTCGCCGCCGATGGCGTCGAGGTCCGCGAGGTCACTAGATGGTCGCATTACACATCGATTGGGCGGCGCCGCTGATAAATGCACCCTTTGAGGAACTCAGCCGACGCGACGCCATCTCCCGGTCTCGGCGACCGCTACTCGTCGGCGGACTCCCCTGCGGCGTCGACAACTGCCTCGTAGGCGTCGTGAATGCGGGAGACCATCGCTCCCATCGGGAGTCGCACTCCGACCTTGCGGGTGAGGAGGACGAGCGGGAACGCGAGGATCCCCGTGAGCACGGTCAGGTGGTGGAGCGCGTGAACGCCAGCGCGGTGGGCGGCTCGGACGGCGTGAGTCATACCGGTATCACCTGGTGGAGCCGTCCCCACTGATAAGCGTGTCGGCTCGCTCGGGAACGCCGATCTGGTCGCTGTCATGCGGTTCTCCCGTCGACCAGGGGACCGAGGATCGTCGTCCGGTTCCCGCCGCTGAGAGTCGGACGTTTCGACGGATTGACGCACGGGTTGCTCATAACCTATGGCGAACCCGCAGGTTCGGTGCGCGTTCCCATCCCGTCGGCGTCGAGCGCGGAAATGGAAACAGTGAACCGACTCGCGCGGCTACTGAGCGGCCGTAATGAGACGGAGTCGGTCACCGACGACGCGCGCGCGCCGAACCAACGGGTTATTGTCCGCACGCCGGGGAGGTGTGCTGTGAGCAACTATCTCGTCGCGCTCGAGGCGGCCTGGTTGGTGCGAGACGTGGAAGCGATCGACGACGCGATCGGCGTGGCGGTCAGCGAAGCGGGCGGGCGACTCAACGAGGCGAACAAGGAGTTCGTCGACGTGGAGGTCGGCGCGACGCCGTGTCCGGCCTGCGGGGAGCCGTTCGACTCGGCGTTCATCGCCGCGTCGACCGCGCTCGTCGGACTGATGCTGGAGATCGAAGTCTTCAACGCCGACAGCGAGGAGCACGCCACCCGCATCGCCAAAAGCGAGATCGGCGGCGCCCTCCGCGACGTGCCGCTCGACGTGATCGACGTGATCGAGACCGAGGCGGACGACGAGGACGAGTAGGCCGCGACGACGGGTGAACGTCCCCGGCCCGCGACCGAACGCTTTTTAATTACCTCGGGTAATCACTCGGGTATGGAACTCCCGACGCCGCAGGACCTGCGCGAGCGGCGGACCTCGCTCGATCTGACCCAGAGCGCGCTCGCCGAACGCGCAGACGTGTCGCAGCCGCTCATCGCCCGCATCGAGGGCGGGGACGTGGACCCGCGACTGTCGACGCTCCGGCGCATCGTCGAGGCGCTCGACGAGGTCGAGGGCGACGTGGTTCGCGCCCGCGACATCATGCACGAGTCGGTGATCAGCGTCGCGCCAGACGACTCCGTGCGCCACGCCGTCGACCTGATGGAAGAGGAGGCGTACTCCCAGCTTCCGGTGATCCAAAACGGAACTCCCGTCGGCTCGATCTCCTTCTCGGACGTGAATCAGGCCGGCGAGGACGCCGCGGATCTCCCGGTCAGCGAGGTCATGTCGGAGTCGTTCCCGCCGGTGAGTCCGGGCGCCACCGTCGACGAGATCCGGAATCTCCTGGAGCATTACAAGGCGGTCGTCGTCACCGACGGTGGCGACGCCGTCGGGATCATCACCGAGGCGGACCTGGCGGCGCAGCTGTCCTGAGCGGGTCCCGAACACGAGCCGTCGGTGCGGTCGTGCGCTCCCCCTTGCGGGCGCGTTCGACCGTTATAGCGAGTTCTTGATCTTCTCGAAGAAGCCCTCGCTCACATCGATCTCTTCGCCGCCGGCCTCCGCGAACTCCTTGAGCGCCTCGCGCTGCTCGCTCGTGAGGTCGTCGGGGGTGACGACCTGCACCTGCACGTAGAGGTCGCCGTTGCCGCGGCGGCGCAGCCGGGGCATCCCCTTCCCCTTCAGGCGGAACGTCTCGCCGCTTTGGGTGCCCGCGGGCACCTCGAACTCGACGCTGCCGTCGAGCGTCTCCAGTTGCACCGTGTCGCCGAAGACGGCCTGCGGGAACGAGACCGGCTCGGTGAGGTGGAGGTCGGCGCCGTCGCGCTCGAAGCGGTCGTCGCCCTCGACGCGCACTTCGATGAGGAGGTCGCCGTCGCGGGCGCCGGGCTCGCCGGGGGCGCCCTCGCCGTCCATCCGCAGCGTCTGGCCGTCTTGGATCCCCGCGGGCACGTCCACGGTGAGGGTGGACTCCTCGCGGGTGATCCCCGAGCCGTCGCAGACGGCGCAGTCCTCGGAGTACAGTTCGCCCTCGCCCTCGCACTGGGGACACGCGCCCCGCTGTTGCACGCGGCCGAGCGGCGTCTGCTGCACCTGTGTCACCTGCCCGCGGCCGTCGCACTGCGGACACGTCTGCACGTCGGCGTCCTCGGGGTGTCCCGACCCGTCACACTCTTCACAGCGGGTCGGCCGCGCGACGGAGAACTGCTTGGTGACGCCGTTGTGGGCCTCCTGCAGGGTGATGTCGAGGTTCGTCCGGAGGTCCTTCCCGGGGCGCGGGCCGCCGCGGCCGCCGCCCCCGCCGCCGAAGAACTCCTCGAAGATGTCGCCGAGGCCGCCCATGCCGCCGCCGCCCATGCCGCCCCCCATCCCGCCGAAGGGGTCTCCCCCCATGCCGCCGGCACCCGCTCCGCCGGGGCCGCCGTCGAAGCCGCCGCGCTTCTCGGCCTGCTCGAACTGCTCGTGGCCCATCTGGTCGTACGCCTGGCGCTTCTCTTCGTCGGTGAGGACCTCCTTGGCCTTCTTGACCTGCTTGAACTTCTCCTCAGCGTCCTCGGCGTCGCTGACGTCCGGATGGTACTCCGTGGCCTTCTGTCGATACGCCTGTTTGATCTCCTCCTCGGAGGCGTCTTGGGAGACCCCGAGCACGTCGTAGAAGTCCTCGCTCATTCGTTGGTCGTACGTTCGTCGCTCGTGCTATTTCAATCGCGTGGCTCGCGGGAGGACTGATCGGGACGGGTCGCGCGGGGCGTGGGCCGCCGCGAGGGCCCGCCGGGACTGGCGCCCTCAAAGCGTGCGTGGAAACGGAAAAAGGGGTCAGCTGGCTCCGGCAACGCGCTCCTCGGACGCTTACGCGTCCACGTCGCCGTTCTCGTCCACTTCAGATACCTCGCTTCGCTCGGTTTCTGAAACTACGAAGGACTCGCTTCGCTCGTCCGTCGGGCCTCGGACGGGACGAGTCTACGACTCGTCCTCGTCCTCGACGTCCTCGAAGTCGGCGTCGACGTACTCCTCGTCGTCGCCGTCGGCGGCCGCGCCTGCGCCGCCGGGGCCCTGACCGCCCATGCCGCCGGGACCGGCGCCCGCGGCGCCCTCGGGGCCGCCCGCGCCACCGGGCCCGGCCTGGGCCTGCTGCTGGTACATTTGCTTGCCGATCTCCTGGAGCGCCTCCGAGAGCGACTCGGTGGCGTCCTCGATCTCCTCGGTCTCGGCGTCCTCGTCGGCGAGCACGTCCTCAAGCGCCTCGATCTCCTCGCGGATGTCCGACTCGAGGTCGTCGTCGACCTCCTCCTCGTTCTCCTCGAGGAGCGTATCGGCGCGCTGGACTGCGCTCTCGGCCTCGTTGCGGGCCTCGATCCGGCGGCGACGTTCCTCGTCCTCCTCGGCGTGCTGTTCGGCCTCCTCTTGCATCTGCTCGATCTCCTCGTCGGAGAGGCCGGCGCCGCCCTCGATGGTGATCGACTCGGCGTTGCCCGAGCCCTGGTCCTCGGCCTCGACGTTCACGATGCCGTTCTCGTCGATGTTGAACGACACCTCGATCTGGGGTGTTCCCGCGGGCGCTGGCGGAATGCCGGTGAGCTGGAACTCCCCGAGCAGCTCGTTCTCCTCGGCGATCTCGCGCTCGCCCTGGAAGACGCGCACCTGCACCGAGGTCTGGTTCGCCGCCGCGGTCGTGAAGATCTTCGACTCCTCAGTCGGGATGGTCGTGTTCTTGTCGATGAGCCGCTCAAAGAGGCCGCCCTTCACCTCGATCCCGAGCGACAGCGGCGTCACGTCGAGCAGCACGAGGTCGTCCACGTCGCCCGAGAGCACGCCGCCCTGGATGGCCGCGCCCAGCGCGACCGCCTCGTCGGGGTTGACATTCTTTTTCGGCTCGGAGCCGAGGATCTCCTCGACCTTCTCTTGGACCTGCGGCATCCGGGTCGAGCCGCCGACGAGGATCACCTCGTCGATGTCATCGGCGTCGTAGCCGGCGTCCGAGAGCGCCTGCTTGGTCGGCTCGACCGTGCGCTCGATGAGGTCCGAGGTGATGCTCTCGAACGTCGCGCGGGTGATCTCGGTTTCGAGGTGGACGGGACCGGAGTCGGTCGCCGTGATGAACGGGAGGTTGACGCTCGCCTGCTTTCGGGAGCTGAGCTCGATCTTCGCCTCCTCGGCGGCGTCCTTCAGCCGCTGGAGCGCCTGACGGTCCTCGCGGAGGTCGATGCCGTGGTCGTTCTCGAACTCGTCGGCGAGGTGGTCGATGATCGCCTCGTCCCAGTCGTCGCCCCCGAGATCGTTGTCCCCGTTGGTGGCGACGACCTCGTAGACGCCGCCGCCCAGATCGAGCACAGACACGTCGAAGGTGCCACCCCCGAGGTCGTACACCATGACAGTCTGGTCGGACTCGTCGTCAAGGCCGTACGCCATCGAGGCGGCGGTCGGCTCGTTGACGATCCGTTCGACCTCGAAGCCGGCGATCTCGCCGGCGTCCTTCGTCGCCTGGCGCTGCTTGTCGTTGAAGTACGCGGGGACCGTGATGACCGCCTTCTCCACGTCGTCGCCGAGATACTCCTCGGCGTCGCGCTTGATTTTCTGGAGGATCATCGCCGAGATCTCCTGGGGCGTGTAGTCCTCCCCGTCGATCTCGACGGTGTAGCCCTCGTCACCCATGTGCCGCTTGATCGACTGGATCGTGCGGTCGGGGTTCTGGACGGCCTGGTTCTTCGCGGGCTTGCCGACGAGGCGCTCGCCGTCGTCGGTGAACGCGACGACGGACGGCGTCGTTCGGTCGCCCTCGCCGTTCACGATGATCTCTGGGTCGTCCCCCTCCATCACCGCGAACGCCGAGTTCGTGGTCCCGAGGTCGATCCCGAGGATCTTGTTGGTCGCCATCTTGGCCACGAATAGCGCCGCGAGTCCGTTAAACGTTACTAGACAGAGCGTACCGCGGTCTTCACCGATCCCAACGCTGTATTGCGATTCGTCGCATCACGGAGTCGGTCGAGTGACAACGCTTATCACGAACCGCGGGTCGACCCGGCGGGGACCGGTCGTGGGACCCGGCTACTCCAGTGCGCCCGGACCCTCGCACAGCGCGGCGACCGCGTCGGCGACGATCGCCGTCCGCCCCGGCGACGCGAAGCACTCGTGGCCCCCGTCGTACAGGCGGATCCGGTCGGCCGGCAGGCGCTCGCCGATCGCGGCGGTGCCGACGAGACCGTCGGTCAGCGTGCAGAAGGCGACTTCCCCGTCGCGCGCGGTCGGCAGCGACGACTGCGCGCGCCTGACCTCGCGCGCGAACGACGGCGACAGGCCGATCGGCTCGCGCGCGCTCGGCTCCGCGAGCTCGCCCAGCGTCTCCCGATCCGGCTCCACCGAGACGAGTGCCCGCCCCGTCGGGAGCGCCCCGAGCACGCAGAACGGGATCCGCTGGCTCGGGTGGAGGCCCCACCACGGACTGAGGTGGACGGCCCGCTCGGGTAGCACGTCCGCCTCGATTGCGTGGGCGGCGATCAGCCCGCCGGTGCTGTGCGAGAGCAGGCGGTCTGCGGCCGGCCCGTCGTCGACTGCGGCGGCCAGCGGGTCGAGATACTCTCTCTCGAAGTCCCGCACGTTCGTCGGGATCTCGACGGCGCGAGTTCGGAAGCCGGCGTCGGCGAGCGCGTCGAGCAGCCAGCCGACCGCAGGCTGGTCGGGTGTGTTCCCCCACCCCATCACGAACCACAGCGGCTCGCCGTCGACGGGACCGTGGACGGTGACGTTCACACCGGCGCCTCTCGCGGCGGTGACTAAACGGTACGCCTCCGGACCGTCGCTGCGGGATGCCTACTGGCCGTCGCTGACGGTCACCTGCGCCGCCTCGATCACCTTCTCGGCCATTTCGTACCCCTGCTTGTACACGTCAGCGATGGTGCCATCCGGGTGCTCGGAGTCGACTCGCATCATCACCTCGTGTCGCTCGGGGTCGACTTCCTGCCCGGGCTCCGGGTCGATCACGTCGACGTTCTCGTCGGCGAGGACCCGGTCGAACGTCTCCAGCGTGGACTCGACGCCCGGACGGATGTCGGCGTCCTCGTCCTGGTCCAGCGCGCGCACGAGGTTGTCGCGGACCTCGGTCAGCCGTGTCACGAGCGACTCCGTCGCGCGCGCCTTCTCTTGCTCCTGGCGCTTCTTGGCCCGTTTCTTGTAGTTCTGGAAGTCCGCCTTCGTCCGCCGCAGGCTCGACTCCAGTTCCTCGACGCGCTCGGCCGACTCGACGGCCTCGCGTTCGAGCGCGGCCACCTCCTTCGCCAGCGCGTCGTCGTACTGCGCCACCTCGTCGGCCAGCGCGGTCGCGATCGCGTCGTCGCCGTCGCGCTCGGTCGACTCCGCGGATGCGCTCCCGCCGTCAGCGTCGGCTGCGGCGTCGGTCGCGTCCTCCGGGTCGTCGTGTCCGGCGTCGGCCTCGTCGCTCATACCCCACCGAAGCGGTCGCGCGGAAATACGGATTGCGGATCCGGGCGTGGACGGCGCCGACCGCCGACCGTCGGCGGCGCCGTCCCGCTCGGCGTTCGCCCCTCGCGCCTCCTGCCGGTTCTACTCGGTGTTCTCGGTGGCGTCTCGAAGGTCGTCGATCCGACTCGACAGCACCGACAGCGCCGCGTCGGCGTCTATGTACCCTTGGTCGTACTCGCCGTACACGTCGTCGGCGCCCGCGAGGAAGGCGGCCACCGCCTCGTTCAGCTCGGCTCCGTTCGGTTCGGTTTCCTCGCCGCCGGTGTCGTCGCTCATACCCGTCGCTACGGGGTTCCACCTTGTGTGGCTTGCGGGCGCCCGGGTCCCGTGGCGCCGGGTGCCCGCGGGCCGACCCGAGGAGCAGTCGACGGCGGACTTATCTGCCGCCGGCCGCGACCTCCGCGCGTGCCGCCGGTCACGCTCACCTACGAGGACGGGACGGTCCGGGTCGCGGGCGCGCCCGCCGAATCGCTTCCCGGGATGGAGGCGGACGCGCGCTCGGCGACCGGTCGGGCGCCGGCCCACCGATACCGGGAGATCCGCGAGGCGCTCCGCGAACGCGGCCGCGACGTGGACGACCGCGTGCTCGATCTTCCGGCGCTCCCGGCGCTCGACTCCGGGTACGTCCTCAGAGAGTACCAGCGCGAGGCGCTCGACGCCTGGGAGGCGTCCGACCGGCGCGGCGTCCTGGAACTCCCGACGGGAAGCGGGAAGACCGTGATCGCGCTGGCGGCGATTGTCGCCGCGGCGACGCCGGCGCTCGTCGTCGTGCCGACCGTCGACCTGCTGGAGCAGTGGCACCGCGAGCTCTCCGCCACGTTCGACGCGCCGGTCGGTCGCCTCGGCGGCGGCGAGCAGACCGTCGAGGCGCTCACCGTCGCCACGTACGACTCGGCGTACCTCCGCGCCGACGAGCTGGGCGACCGCTTCGGCCTGCTCGTCTTCGACGAGGTCCACCACCTCGGCGGCGAGGGCTACCGCGACATCGCGCGGCTGTTCGCTGCGCCCGCCCGGCTGGGCCTGACCGCGACGTTCGAGCGCCCCGACGGCGCCCACGAGGCGGTCGCGGAGCTTGTCGGCCCCGTCGTCTACGACCTGGACCCCGACGACCTCGCGGGCGAGCACCTCGCCGAGTACGAGGTGCGTCGGGTCGAGGTGGAGCTGACCGCCGCCGAGCGCGAGCGCTACGAGGCGGCGCAGGGCACCTTCGTCGACTACGTCCGCGACGCCGGCATCCGGTTCACCTCCGGCTCCGACTACCAGGAGCTCGTCAAGCGCTCGGGGACCGACCCGCGCGCCCGCGAGGCGCTGCTCGCCAAACAGCGCGCCCGCGAGGTGATGATGAACGCCGACGCGAAACTCGACCGCCTCGCCCGCATCCTCGACCGCCACCGCGGCGAGCGCGTCATCGTCTTCACCGCCCACACCGCCCTCGTCTACCGAATCTCGGAGCGGTTCCTGATCCCGGCGATCACGGCCGAGACCGGGACCGACGAGCGACGGGAGACGCTCTCGCGGTTCCGCGACGGCACGTACTCGCGGGTCGTCGCCGCGAACGTGCTCGACGAGGGGGTCGACGTGCCGGAGGCGAGCGTCGGCGTCATCCTCTCCGGCAGCGGCTCCGAGCGGGAGTTCACCCAGCGGCTCGGTCGGATCCTCCGACCCGGGGCCGACGGGACGAAGACGGCGACGCTGTACGAACTCGTGACGAGCGAGACGGCCGAAGAACGGGTCGCGCAACGGCGGCGGTAGGAGCCGTGGTCGACGGGTCGGTGACGGCGGGCTTCCAACCGGCGCGAACCGGTCCCGGCCTCAGACGATCTCGACGCGCATCGACCCGTTCCGGCTGAAGCGGTCGAACGACAGCGATGTCGCGACGGTGACCTCGGTTCGCTCGCCCGAGGCGACGGTCACCTCCTCGGAGACCGTCTCCTCGGATTCCTCCCCCTCGACGGTGACGCTCGCGGTGACGATCACGGTCCCCGTTCGCCGCTCGGCGCCGCGGTTCTCGACGGTGACGCGGACGAGCAGGTCGCCGTCGTCGCCCTCCACGTCGGCGAAGTCGGTGACGACGAGCCCCTCGCCGGCGCCCGCCGTCGCCTCCGGCGAGCGCGGCGGCGTCAACGGTCCGGACGGCTCGGCCGGATCCGCGCAGCCGGCGAGCGCGGCGACGCCGCTGGCGACGGCGAGGCGTGCCCCCGTCGCGAGCAGGCGCCTGCGATTCACATCTCCTCGGTTTCGCGGATCCGGTATGAGCCTTGCCCATCGCGGCGTCCGGTCAGGTCGGTCCGTCGGTCGGTTCCGGGTGGCAACACCGCCGCGGCTTTACCGCCCCGGACGGTACGTCCGCCGACGACCCGTGATCACGAAAGACCTCCTGCGCGTCAGCCGCCGCGGCGGCTACCGGCCGCAGTTCGTCGCCGGCGACCCCGACGCGCGTCGCCTCGCCGCGCGCGTGGTCGGCGTCTACCAGGGCCACGTCGGCGAGCGACGGAGCGACCTCGACGACGCGCTGGAGGCGCTGGAACGGGAGGCCGACGACTACAAGCTCGTCCGCGGGCTCGCCGCGCTGCTCGATCGGGAGGCGACGTTCGAGACGCGCGCGCCGCTCCCCCCGCGGCGCGCCCGTCGTGTCGCCTTCGAGGCTGCGGAGACCGTGGGCGCGGCGAGCGCCGAGGAGCGGGCGACGGTCCTCGATCGCGCGGGCGATCGCCTCGGGGTCGATCCCTCGGAGATCGATTCGTCGCTGTACGCCGACCGCGACGCGAATCGGGTGCTCGCCGCGTTCGATCCGCGTTGGGACCCCGAGGAGCTGCTCGTCCAGTACGACCTCTCGCTGGCGCAGACGGCGCTGTTCGACGCGACGGAGGTGCGCGTCCGGTCGACGGACCCGAAGGCGCTCGTCTCCGCCGCCAAGCGCCTCGGACTCCTGTACGAGATCCGCGTGCGAGAAGACGGGGGCCCCACGGACCGCGAGGTGGTGATCACCGGTCCGGACGCGCTGTTCCGCCGGACGCGACGCTACGGGACCGCCTTCGCCCGACTCCTGCGCACCGTCGCCGCGACCGCCGACGAGTGGACGCTGGCGGCGGACATCGACGACCGCGGGCGCGAGTACCTGCTCGAACTCGACGACGGCGACGTGTCCGTGCCGGGCGTCGAGCCGCTCGCCGAGCCCGCCTTCGACTCCGGCGTCGAGGCCGACTTCGCCGCCCGCTTTCGCGCGCTCGATCTCGACTGGGACCTCACCAGGGAGCCCGAGCCCCTCCGTGTCGGGGCGAGCGTGATGATTCCTGATTTTGCGTTCGAGTATCGCCACGCCGACTTCCGCGTCTTCTTCGAGGTCATGGGCTTCTGGACGCCCGAGTACGTCGAAAAGAAGCTCGCCCAGCTCGCGGACGTGGAGGACGTGGAGCTGGTGGTCGCCGTCGACGAGAGCCTCGGCGTCGGCGAGGAGATCGCCGCCCGCGACCACCGCGTCGTCACCTACTCGGGGACCGTCCGCGTGAAGGACGTGGTCGACGTGCTCCGCGAGTACGAGGCGGATCTGGCCGCCGAGGTGGCCGCCGACCTCCCCGCGGAGGTGGCCCCCGAGGCTGACGCGGTCGCGGTCGCGGACGTGGCCGCCGAGCACGGTGTTCCGACGGACGCGCTCGACGACGTGGAGTTCCCGGAGCACCGGCGGGTCGGCTCGACGCTCGTTCGGCCCGCCGTGCTCGACCGCGTCGGCGACGAGATCGAAGCCGGGATGGCGTTCGCTGAGGCCGAAGACGCCCTCGCCGACGCGGGCGTCACCGACGCGAGCGCGGCGCTGTCGGCGCTCGGCTACCGCGTCGAGTGGGACGGGTTGAGCGGCGGGACGGTCCGCGAGAAGTCGCCGTAGCGCGGCGATCGGTTCCGTTACTCCCCGAGGTCGGGGAGTTCTTCTTGATACCCCTTCGGCACCACCGACCGAAGTTCGTCATAGAGGTACAGTCCCACGCCGATCGGCACCTGATCGCCCGCGAGTTCGTGCGTCGCGATCAGATACCCCCAGTCGCCCTCCCACTCGGGGAGCTCCTGATCGTGGCCCGCGGCGAACGCCGTCGCCTGCCCCGGCGACAGCTCGATCACGTTCTCCGTCGCGAGGTGGCCCCACTTCCGGACGGCCGTCGTCGTCGGCTTCCAGTGCTCCTGGCGGGTGCGCAGGACGGTCATCCCGACGCCCTCGAGCTCCTGCGGGCTGGGAAGGTCGTCCGCGAAGACCCAGATCTTCCCCTTCCCCTTCTCCCAGAAGGTGTGGTTCGCGAACGTCTCCGGCGCGAGTCCGAAGCGCTCGGCCCACCAGTCGAGCACCTCCTCGCGGGTCGCGCGCCCCTCGACCTCGCGTTCGTCGGCGGTCGCCGGCAGCCGGTCGAACTGACTCCCGTCGTTGCCGGGGGCGCCCTCGCCGTCGCTCATGCCGACACCCCCTCGTCTTCCCCACCCACCCGGAGCTTCGCGAGGAAGAACCCGCCCGTGTCGTTGTGGTGGGGGTAGATCCGCGTCGCCTTCGCAACGCTCGGGTCGAACTCCTCGCCGTGCCACTCGGTCACGCCGTCGACCGACTCCAGCGGGCAGTCCCACTCGACGACCCGGCAGTCCTCCTCCCGGAGCACGTGATCGAGCACGGCCTCGTTCTCCTCGGGGGCGAAGGTGCACGTCGAGTAGACGACCGTGCCGCCTGGGCGCGTCGCCTGCACCGCGCGGCGGAGGATTCCCTTCTGGATGCCGGCGACCTCGTGGACGTGATCGAGCGTCCACGTGTCGAACGCGTCCGGATTCTTTCGGATCGTCCCCTCACAAGAACAGGGCGCGTCGACGAGCGTCGCGTCGAACTCCTCGAAGTCGAACCCGTTGAGCGAGTAGTTTCGCGCGTCCTGCTGGTCGACGAGGAGGTTCGTCACGCCCAGTCGCTCGGCGTTGTGCCGCAGCGCCGACAGCCGACCGAGGCTGGTGTCGTTGCCGACGAGGACTCCCGAGTCGTCCATCAGCGCCGCGAGTTGGGTGGTCTTGCTCCCCGGCGCAGCGCAGGTGTCCCACACGCGCATTCCGGGCTCGTGACCGAGCGCCATCGCGGGGAGACACGACACCTCCTCTTGCCCGTGGACCCAGCCGTGGGCGTACGGCCACGTCGTCCCGGGCGAGCGATTGGCCATGCGGAACAGCCCGTCGTGCCAGTCGACGCGCTCGTAGTCGGTCCCCTCCTCGTCGAACGCGCGGGCGACGCGGTCGGCGTCGGCCGCGAGCGTGTTGACGCGTACGACCGACGGGAGCGGCCGCTCGCAGGCGGCCCGCAGCGCCGCCTCGTCGTCGACGAGCGAGGCGTACCGGTCGAGCACGCCGCCGTCATCGTTCATACGCACGAATCTGCGCCGCCGCGGTTGTCCCTTTCGGACCCCCACGGCGCCACCGCGACCAAGATTTATGCTGTGAAGCGGACCACTACCCGTATGGCGCACATCGACGTGGTCTCCGAGCGCGAGTTTGACGACCCGGTGCTCATCGAGGGGTTGCCAGGCGTCGGGCTGGTGGGGAAGATCGTCGCCGATCACCTCGTCGAGACGCTCGACATGGAGCTGTACGCGACCGTCCACTGCGACGCGCTCCCGCCGGCGGCCGCCTACGGCGATGGCGACCGAGCTGTCACGACTCCGGTCAGGCTGTACGCTGCGCCCGCGGAGGACCTGCTCGTCCTCCAGTCGGACGTGCCGATCTCGCCGAGCGCGGCCGAGGAGTTCGCCGGCTGCATCGAAGGGTGGTTCCGCGAGGAGGGCGTCGTGCCGCTGTACATCGCCGGGATGGGTCGCGCTGGAGACGCGAACGAAGACGGGGAGGCGTCCGCCCACCCGTCGCTGTGCGGCGTCTCGGTCGGCGACGGCGCGGCGCTGTTGGACGAGATCGGCGTTCCGGAGCCGGAATCGGCGGGGCTCGTCTCGGGACCCACCGGTGCGCTGCTCGCGCACGCGCTCGAAACCGACCTCGCGGCGGTCGGCCTCATCGCCGCGGTCGACCCGCAGTTCCCCGATCCGGCCGCGGCGCGCGTGGTGCTGGAGGGAGCCGTCGAGCCAATCTCTGGGATCGACGTCGACGTCGAGACGCTCGACGAGCAAGCCGAACGCATCCAGCAGGCGAAAGCGCAGCTCGCCGCGCAGATCCGCCCGCAGGACGAGAACGTGACGCAGGCGCAGGCGCTGCGGATGTACCAGTGACCGGCCGAGGGGTCAGCGTCCGCACCCCCTCCGCCGTCCGGGCGGACCGCTTCGGTATCCGGACCGCGATGCTCGACCGTGCCTGCCGACACCGTCTGTCTCACGTTCGACTTCGACGCCGTCTCGCCGTGGATCCACATGGACGACGGCGGCCGCAACACGCCGACGAACCGCTCACGGGGGCTGTACGGCGCCGAAGTCGGCGTCCCGAACGTCCTCGCGTTCCTCGCCGAGCGCGACCTCCCGGCCACGTGGTTCACGCCTGGCCACACGATCGACAGTTTCCCCGAGGTCGCCGCCCGCGTCGCCGACGCGCACGAGGTGGCCCACCACGGCTGGAGCCACACGCCGCCGGGCGACTACGAGTCGAGGGCCGCCGAGCGTGCTGACATCGAGCGCGGGATCGCGTCGATCGCGGACCTCACCGGGTCGCCGCCGGCGGGCTACCGCTCGCCGTCGTGGGACTACTCCGAGCACACCGTCGACCTCCTGCTGGAGCTCGGCTTCGACTACTCCTCCTCCGGGATGGCCCGCGAGTTCGAGCCCTATCGCGTCTGCCGGGACGAGGCCCTCGTCGACGAGCCGTACGATCCCGGCGAGACGGTCGACCTGGTCGAGGTGCCGGTGCGTGGGCGCGCGACGACTACCCGCCGCTGGCGTTCTCCGGACAGCGCGGCTACACCGGCGAGCGGGTCGTCTTCGACGACTGGACGGCGCAGTTCGACCACGCGCCCGCCGACGGCGTGTTCGTCCTGACGATGCACCCGCAGGTGATCGGTCGCGAGGACAGACTGGCGAAGTTGGGGAAGTTCGTCGACCACGCCCGGGAGGCCGGCGCTGCGTTCGCCGAGGTCCGCGAGGTCGCCGCCCGAGCCGGCGACGCGATCTGAGCGGTCGCCGCCGACGCGGTCGCCGACCGCGCAGTCGACGGAGCCGGATTCTACTCGCCGATCAGTCCGCGGATGCGCTCGACGTACTCGGCGAACCCGGGGTCGGTCCGCTCGCGGGGACGGTCTAGACCCACGTCAACGACCTCTCGGACCCGTCCGGGGTCGGCCGCCATGACGACGACCCGATCGGCGAGCGTCACCGCTTCCTCCACGTCGTGCGTGACGAACAGCACCGTCTTTCGGGTCGCCTCCCACACCTCCAGCAGTTCCTCGTGGAGCATCGCCCGCGTCTGGGCGTCGACGGCGCCGAACGGCTCGTCCATCAACAGGAGTTCGGGGTCGACCGCGAGCGCGCGAGCCAGGGCGACCCGCTGTTTCATTCCGCCGGACAGCTGTGGCGGGTAGCTGTTCGTGAACCCGTCGAGTCCGACGAGGTCGATCAGCTCGTCGACGCGATCCGCCCGCTCCGACTCGTCCATGTCGGTCTGTTCCAGCCCGAAGCCGACATTGCCGCGGACGGTGCGCCACGGGAACAGGTGGTACTCCTGAAACACGATCCCCAGGTCCCGGCTCGGCCCGTCGACGGGGTCGCCAGAGAGGGATACCTCGCCGTCGGTCGCCTCCTCCAGCCCCGCGATGATTCGGAACAGCGTCGTCTTCCCGCAGCCGGAGGGCCCGACGATACAGACGAACTCACCGTCGGTCACGTCGAACGACACGTCCGCGAGCGCGTGGACGGGACCGTCGTCGCCGGCGTACGTCTTCGAGACGCCGTCCACGGCGACGCGCCGGGCGGGCGTCGCCCGCGACCCGTCGCCGTCGTGGTCGCGTCCGCTCACGCGCGCCACCCCAGGATCCGGTCTTCCGCGGCCTGAAACAGCGTGTCGAGCACGAGGTAGACGAGGCTCATCACGAGGATGTACGCGATCACCACGTCGACCGCGAGGTTCGACGCCGCGGTGAGGATCCGGTTGCCGACGCCGGCGACGCCGATCGTCTCGGCGGCGATGATGAGCATCCAGCAGCGCCCCACGCCTGTCCGCACCCCCGTGAGGATCTCCGGGGAGGCCGACGGGAGCACCACCTTCCGGATCAAGCCGAGATCTGAGCGAACGCCGAGCGACCGCGCCACGTCGAGCAGGTCGTCGGAGACCGACCGCACGCCGCCGTACGCCGCGTAGTAGTTAATCCAGAAGGCGCCCGCGGCGACGATGAACGCCGCGCCGACGTGGTTGATGCCGAACCACGCGATCCCGAAGCCGGTCAACGCGAGCGGCGGCACCGGACGGAGAAGTCGCACGAGCGGCGCGGCGCCGTCCTCGGCGGCGTCGCTCCACCCGAGCAGGACGCCCAGACCGACCCCCAGGGTCGTCCCGACGACCGTCCCGAGCAGCCAGTGCTGGACGCTGCTCGCGAGCGCATCGAGCGCTCGCCCCGACCGCACCTCCGTGAGGAATGTCTCTCCCGTCGCGAGCGGCCCTGGGAGCACGTAGTCGGGGTTGAAGCGCGCGGCGACGGCCCACACGAGGACGAACGCCGCCACGCCGGCGAGCCCGCGCAGTGCGCGGCGGGCGCCGGCACCTCCCTCGCGGGGATCGAACCGGTCGGCGAGTTCGGTCTCCAGGTCCGCACTCATCCGTCAGTTCCCCGTGACTGCGTCGTACGGATCGTAATCGAACACCTGATCCATCGTCAGTCGCTGGTCCGTCTTCCCCAGTCGCTTGGCGTACTCCGCGAACACCTTCGTCCCCGATCGGATCTCGTGGGGGTTCGAGATGAAGTTCGACAGCGGGGAGGCCATCGCCCGCTTCGCGATCGACACCGGGAGGTTCTGCTCGCCGATGACCGCGCTGGCGTGTTCGGCCGCGGCGTCCGGGTTCGCGTTCGTGAACGCCGTCGCGCGGACGTGCTGCTCGACGAACTGCTCGGCGAACGCCGTGTTCCGGACCTCGTCTTTCATCAGCGTCACCGCCGCCGGCTGGCCGGGCATGAACTCCCCGGCGAGCGCGAGCGGACTGTACGGCAGTCCCTCGGCCTCGACGCGGGTGGGCACCGGCTCCATGATGCTCGTCCCGTCGATCTCGCCGTTCGCGAGCCCCTGGAACACCGCTGAGGCGCCGCCCAGACCCAGCACCTCGGCGGCCGTCCCCGGCTCCAGTCCGTGTTCGTCGATCAGCCAGTAGCGCAGGAGGATGTCGGGGACGGACCCCTCGGGGAAGGTGCCGAAGGAGAACGTCGAGCCGGTGTCCGCCCTCCACTGCTCGAAGGCGGCCTTCGGGTCGTTCTGCTCCCACAGCGGGTGGAAGTCCTCGTGGGCCATGATCGCCATCGGCTCGACGACGTTGGCGGCGACGACCTCGGCGGGGATCCCCCGGTCGATGACGATCATCGCGGGGACGATACCGAACATCGCCACGTCGATGTCACCGGAGGCGAACGCCTTCACGATCGCCGGGCCGCTCGGGAACTGCTTGCCCTCGACCTCGCGGTCGATCTCGTCGAAGTAGCCCTCCTCCTGCATCACGAAGTACTGCATGTCCGGGTAGATCGGCATGTAGGCGACCGTTACGGGGCCACCCTCGCCGCCGCCGCCGAGGCAGCCGGCGGCGCCCGTCAGCCCCGCGGCGCCCGCTGTGCCCAGCCCCTTCAGATACGACCGTCTGCTCGGACCGGTCGCGGGTCCGTCCGCGCGTGCGTGGTTCGTCATACCTGTTCGAACGGCCCTGCCCCGCTTGCCCCCCGCGCCCCCGGTAACTTCCGTTCCTGTCGAAGTCGATTCTGATCGGCGCGATACGCCTTGAGACGCGGTCGGTGGACCGCTACGGCGGCAACCGCACGGGGACAGCGTGTCACAGAAAAAAGTAATATTTGCTTGTATTGTCGAAGCGCCGGCGAGGGTCGACCGTGCAGGCGCGAGAGCGCGGTCGATGACGCCGATACCCGTCGCGTGGACTCGCTGCGGGGCGCGTGCGTGTCCCTATCGGCAGAACGCGAGGCGGGCGGTCCCGTCGACGACGCGGACGCGTGGGGAAACGACTAACACCGCCGCAGCCGCGCGTTCCCACATGACGACGTTCTCCGATCGCGTGGAGCGGATCTCCATCAGCGGCATCCGCGAGGTGTTCGAGGCCGCCGGCGACGACGCCATCAATCTCGGGCTCGGGCAGCCGGACTTCCCGACGCCCGAACACGCCGGACGGGCTGCGATCGACGCCATCGAGGCCGGCGACACCGACGGGTACACCGGCAACAAGGGGACCGAGGCGCTACGCGAGGCGATCGCCGAGAAGCACGCCCGCGACCAAGGCGTCGACGTGCCCCCCGGCGACGTGATCGCGACCGCGGGCGGCAGCGAGGCGCTGCACCTCGCGATGGAGGCGCACGTGGACGCCGGCCAGGAGGTCCTGATCCCGGATCCGGGGTTCGTCGCCTACGACGCCCTGACGAAACTCGCGGGCGGCGAGCCCGTGCCGGTCCCGCTGCGCGAGGACCTGACGATCGACCCGGCGGCGATCGAAGAGCGCATCACCGACGACACCGCCGCCTTCGTCGTCAACTCCCCCGGCAACCCCACGGGGACCGTCTCCTCGGAGGCGGACGTACGGGAGTTCGCCCGCATCGCCCGCGAGCACGACGTGCTGTGCGTCTCCGACGAAGTGTACGAGCACTTCGTGTTCGACGGCGAACACCGCTCGCCGATCGAATACGAGCGCGACAACGTCGTCGTCGTCAACGCCGCCTCGAAGACGTACTCGATGACCGGCTGGCGCCTCGGGTGGGTCACCGGCGCGAGCGACCGCATCGAGCGTATGCTGCGCGTCCACCAGTACGTGCAGGCCTGTGCGTCCGCGCCCGCCCAGTACGCCGCCGAGGCCGCGCTCTCGGGGCCCCAGGGCGTCGTTGACGAGATGCGCGCGGCCTACGAGCGCCGGCGCGATCTCGTGGTCGACGGCCTCGCGGACGCCGGGCTCGACTGCCCGACCCCGCAGGGCGCCTTCTACGCGATGCCGCGGGTGCCCGAGGGGCTCGTCGACGAGTGCATCGAGCGCGGCGTCGTCGTCGTCCCCGGCGAGGCGTTCGGCGAGCACGGCGCCGGCCACGCGCGGATCTCCTACGCCACCGGGGAGGACGACCTCGAGGAGGCGCTCGAGATCATGGCCGAGGCGGCGGAAGCGGTGCGGTGACGATGTCGGACCACGGGTTCACCCCGGATCTCGACGCCGACCACGGCGCCCGCCCCGACTCGCCCGACGCGCTGCGTGAGGCGATCCCCGCGTGCGACCGCATCGCCTACTTCAACACGGGCGCGACCGGCCCGTCGCCGGGGCGCGTGCTCGACGCGTCGGCCGCGTGGGAGGGGTACCACAAGGTGGACGTGCTCGCGGAGTCGGACCCCTACGAGGTCGCGTTCGCCGAGTACGAGCGCCTCCGCGATCGACTCGCCGCGTTCCTCGACGCGCCGAGCGAGACGGTCGGCCTCACCGAGAGCACCGCCGACGGCGTCAGCGCCGTCGCCGCCGCGCTCGACTGGGAGCCCGGCGACGTGGTCGTCCGTACCGACCTCGAACACCCCGCGGGCACCCTCCCCTTCGAGCGGCTCGCGCGCCGCCGCGGCGTCGAGGTCCGCGTCGTCGAGACGGAGGACGGGCGCATCGACACCGCCGAGTTCGCCGAAGCCGTCGCCGGCGCGGAGCTGGCGTGTTTCTCGTCGCTGTCGTGGAACTACGGCACCCGGCTTCCGGTCCGGGAGCTGTGCGAGATCGCCGACGACGCGGGCGCGTTCTCTCTCGTCGACGCGGTGCAGTCGCCGGGGCAGCGCCCGCTGTCTGTGCCCGAGTGGGGCGCCGACGCCGTCGCCTGCTCGGGGCACAAGTGGTGTCTCGGGCCGTGGGGCGCCGGACTGTTGTACGTCGACCCGGCCGCCGAGGGAGACCTGCATCCGGCGCAGATCAGCTACCGGAGCGTCGACGACCCCGGCGCCGACGCGTACGAACTGAACCCCGGCGGCGCGCGCTTCGAGCGCGGAACCGCGTCGCTGGCGCCACACGTCGGCCTCCGGGAGGCGATAGAGACGATGGAGTCCGTCGGGCTCGACGCCGTCCACGAGCGCGTGCTCGATCTCGCGGATCGACTGACAGACCGGCTCGACAGCGACCGGCTGTTGTCGCCTGCCGACCCCGAATCCGGGCTCGTGGCGGTCGACGTGGCCGACCCCGAGGGGACCGTCGACCGACTTCACGACGACGGGATCGTGACCCGCGACCTTCCGGACCCCGAGGCGGTTCGGGCGTCCGTGCACGCGTTCAATACCAAGCAAGAGGTGGATCGGCTCGCCGAGGCGTTGAACGCCGAGCCGTAGTCGCACGACGCCAGCGGCCCCGACCTCGATGTCGCCGACGGCTACGACGCCGTCGAGACGATCTTGATCACGTCGCCCTCCGCCAGCTCGGAGTCCTCGCCGATCCGGCGGTCAGCGCGCGCGTCGACCGCGTGGAGGTACCCGTCGCCGATGTCCGTGTGGACGGTGTACGCGAGGTCCTTGGGGCCGCTGCCGCTCGGGAGCAGGAACGCGTCCGGGAGGGCGTTCCCCTTCGCGTCGGTCCAGTGCGTCTCGTTCTGGACGGGGAAGGCCGTGATCAGGTCGAGGAGCCCGTACACCGCCTCGTTGAGTGCTCCTTGGACGCCGGTCCCGTCGAAGTCAGCCATCACCTCGCGGATCTGTTCGAGCCCCTGCTCCTGCTGGTCGGTCACGTCGCCGACAACCGCGAAGTCCTCGTCGCCGGGGTCGTACTCGATCACGCCCGCCTCGGCCGCGCGACGGAGCGCAAGTTCGCCGTCGGCGGTCGCGGGGACCACCGGCTTGTCCGTCTCGTGCAGGCGCTCGATGTTCTCCGCTGGTGCGATGTCGGCCTTGTTCGCCACGAGGACGATCGGCTTCGTCCGGGCGCGGATCGCCGTGGCCAGTTCCTCGCGGTCCTCGTCGGTCCACTGGATCGGGTCGTCGGGGTACTCCAGCCCCCGTAACACGATCGTCACGTCGTGCTCGGTCGCGCCGAACCCCGTCAACAGGTCGGTGAGCGCCTCCTCGAGGTCGAAGTCGGGCGAGCGCGACTTGCGCTCGACTGACTCCCAGTTGCGGTCGAGGATCCCCGCGAGCCACGCGTCCATCTCCGCCTCGATGAAGTCGACCTCCTCCACGGGGTCGTACTCGCCGACCTCGACGGGCTCGCCCTCCGCGTTCGTCGCGCCCGCGGCGTCGACGACCTGGAGGATCACGTCGGCGTCGGTGAGCGCGTCGAGGAACTGGTTGCCCAGGCCCTTCCCTTCGTGGGCCCCCGGGACCAGTCCCGCCACGTCGAGCAGTTCGACCGGGACGTACCGCTTGCCGTCGTGGCAGTGCTCGTCGCCGCAGCGCTCCTCCCGGTCGAGACACGGGCACTCGGTGCGGACGTGGGTGACGCCACGGTTCGGGTCGATGGTGGTGAACGGGTAGTTCCCTACGTCCACCTCGGCCATCGTCGCGGCCGTGTAGAAGGTGGACTTGCCCGCGTTGGGTTTGCCCGCGAGCGCGATGGATATCATGGAGGCGAGTCGTCGGGGACGCCGAAAGGCGCTTTCGGTCCCGGGAACCGCGGCGACGCCCTGCCTCGCCGCGACCGTCAGCGCCGTGCCGTTCGCTTAAATACGGCGACCGGCTATCGCGGAGTATGACCACGCTCTCGTTCGACGAAACCGGCGTCGACGTCGTCTACCAGGGGACCGAGTTCCGCCTGGAGAAGGACCTGATCGAAGAGGCGACCCGCAAGTCGTACATGGACGTGACCGACCACGAGGTGCTGAAGATCGTCGAGAAGCGTCCCTCGCTGTCGGGTGAGCCGCGCCGCATCGGCGATATCGTCTGAGCCTGAGCCACCGTTGGCGACGCCGCCGCTCAATCTCGCCCGCGGACCGTCGATATCGCGGATGGAGATTCACGCATCGCCGAGCGTCGTCCCGATCGGGTCGTCGTCGCCGGGCACGGTCTCCCGGTGGAGCCGTCTCGCGACCTCGTCGGCGAGCGCGCGGAGGTTCACGGTGTCGTCGCGGTTGTACGAGACGAGCCGCTCCAGCGCGCGCTCGTCGCCGTCCTCGTACTCGTACCACAGCCGGACCGCGTCGCGTCCGGTTATGTCCGGCCCGTCGCGGGCGATACCCACCTCCCGCTCGATGGGCTTGAGTCCCCCCGTCAGCCCGAGCGTGCGACACGGGTACATGAGGTCGAGGTGGGGCGTGTCGATATCCAGACCGAAAGAGGTCTCAAGGAACGGCACGTCGAAGCTCGTTCCGTTGAACGTCACCAGAAGGTCGGCCTCGTGAAACTGCTCGCGCAGCGACTCCGCCGAGAGGTCCCGACCCTGGACGAGCGTCGTCGTCTCGCCGTCCCGGTGAAACGAGACCGTGGTGACGCGGTCGCGCTCGTGGGAGAGCCCGGTCGTCTCGATGTCGAAGAAGCACGCCCCGTCGCGGAAGTCCTCGTACAGGCGCCAGCGCTCGTTCGATGGGAACGTCCGGTCGAAGAACGGCGCGTCGCGGTCGTCGAGCCGCTCGGTTGCCTCGTCGATGAACGACTCGATGCGCGAGGCCGTCGTCGCCCCGACGCCCGGCGCGCGGTCCTGTCGGAACTCAGCCCACTCTCGGATGCCGTTCTCCCACATGCGGCGCTCGGTCGTCGCGCCGACCCCCTCGACCGGAATGAAGCTGTTTCTGATGCGCATGGTGTGCACCGACCGCGAGCGCCGCCCGCGACGCCCCGGCCGTCGTGTCGGTCGATGTGGGGTCGCACCGACGCTAAAGGGTTCTGTTGCGCACCGCCAGACGTCACGCGATCGGTTCCGGCGCCCCGAATACGGTCCCGAACGCGGTACGGTTATTCGACCGGCGCCCCTCGGGAACCCCATGTGCGGCCGCTATTCGCTGACGCTCTCTGCCGCCGACCTCGCGGAGCGGTTCGACGCCGCCGCCCCGGACGACTGGGAGCCGCGGTACAACTGCGCGCCGGGGCAGGAACTCCCCGTCGTCGCCGACGACGACCCTGGCTCGTTCCGACGGATGCGGTGGGGGTACACCCCGCCGTGGGCCGACGAGTCGCGCGACCTCATCAACGCCAGGGCCGAAACCGTCGACGAGAAGCGGGCGTTCGCGGAGTCGTTCGAGTCTCGTCGCTGTCTCGTCCCCGCCGACGGCTTCTACGAGTGGAGCGATCACGGCGGGGAGAAGCGGCCCTACCGCGTCGCGTTCGGGGATGACCGCGCGTTCGCGATGGCCGGGATCCACGCGATGTGGGAGCCGCCGACGCCCGGTCGGCAGGCTGGCCTCGGCGAGTGGGGCGGCGGCGACGACGCGCTCGGAGACGACGCGGCCGACGAGCGCATCGAGGCGTTCGCCGTGTTGACCACCGAACCGAACGACCTGATCGCCGACCTCCACCACCGAATGGCGGTCGTCCTCCCGCGCGACCGCGAAGGCGACTGGCTCGCCGGCGACCTCGGCACGGCGGACCTGCTGACACCGTATCCTGGCGGGGACATGCGGTTCTACCCGGTCTCGACGCGCATCAACTCCCCCGCGAACGACGACCCGTCGCTGATCGAAGCGCAATCCACCCGGTGACGGCACGACGGGCGCCCGCTCGGTTCGGCACCGGCGAGGAAGATTTCCGGACTCGATCGGGACGCTCTGGATACTATCGGAGACGGCGACCAAATCGTCGACCAGTGCTGCCGCGCCGGTGATTCCCGTACTCTCCGTAGCAACCCCATCGACCCGCAGAACGCCCGCTTTGACCCCTCGATCCGCCGAAATCGGGCCGACCACACAGTTTCGGAGTTTGGGATCTGATGCGTGCCTTATTTTCACTCTATCATCAGACGGATAGGCTTTCATCTGTCGATTAGGCTCCAGTCACGAAGTATATCGCTTAGAAACGTTTTCTGAGTGATAGAAATGTCGAACCACAAGACTGCTCCTGTTTCACAGATTTAACACATGAACAGAAGACACACATTAAAACTATCCTCCGAGGTTGTGGCGACCACTCTTCGACAATTCAGTATAGCGATATACAATTTATTTGTACCTCTTCGGCCGCGATCAGACACAGTACACTCGTGTACCGTTTCAACGAACTCCTCGTGTACTTCGAGGATCCGCCGATTTTGACGGAGCCGCGGCGGCGCGTTCGCCCCGCTACGTTGACCCGACTCGCCTCGCACCCGCGTCTTCGTTGAACAGCGAGTAGATATGGCGCTCGTACGTCTCGCGAACGTTGTCGCCCCAGTTGTGGGTGTACGTGTCGATGATGTCGTCGCCCACGTCGCCGCGAAGATACTTCACGACGCCGCGGTCACCGGTCCGATCCCGTAGGTGCGTGGTGAAGAAGTGCCGGAAGTAGTGGGGCGTGACGTTCTCGGCTGCACCAGCGCCGGGCTCGTACCAGCCGGCCTCCTCGGCGTGGGATCGCACGACTCGGCCGACCTGCTCGGGCGTGAGCCGCTCACCCCAGCCGCTACCGGTTCCCACGAACAGGGGGTCGGCCGGCGAGGCGGCGTCGGGGCGGATCGCGAGCCATCGCAGCAGCGTCTCGGCGAGCTCGTCGTCGACGGGGACGACGGTACCGCGCTTGCGCTTGTTCGAGGCGGTCCGTTCCTCGCCGTTGTACGACTCGTCGACCGCCGGCTCGCTCGCGACGAACAGCGAGTCGGGACGCCCGTCCAATTGGGCGCGAGTATCGGTCGCAACCCCGCCGAGGTTTCGGGAGAGCGCCACGTCTCGGAGATCGAGGTTACACAGCTCACCGACGCGCATTCCCGTCTTCAGCAGCGCCACGATCAGCGCGCGCTCTAAGGGGTGCGCGATCTCGGCGACGAAGCTCCGCATCTGCGGCACGGAAATCTCTCTCCGGGTCGGGTCGGTGTCGATCCGTTCGTCGAGCTCCTCCATCACCAGCGCCATCGGATTGGCGTCGAACGCTCCGACCTGCGTCATGTACGCGAAAAAGCGGTGCAGGTAGGCCGCGTACGTCGCCGTCGTCGAGTCGGCCAGGTCCGGATCGCGACGGAGCGCGTGGACGAACGCCATGCAGTCACGATGCGAGGCCGCCGCCGGGGCGATCGATCCGCCGCCGGGACCGCGCGACGGATCTGCGAGAAACGCTTCGAACCGCCGAAGCACGCGACCGTACTCAGCCCGCGTCCGTCGGCTCTTCCCGTGAAGCTCCATGTCCTCGATGAAGTAGCCGATCGGATCGTCGCCCGCGTCGCCCGCGTCGCTCCCGTCGGCTGCGCTCATTGCTCCACCAACACGTACCCGCCGTCGCGGCCGCTGTAGCGGACCCGCCCCCGCGATTGGAGTTCCCCCATCGTCTCGTCGACG
The DNA here is from genome assembly GCF_900129775.1 of Halobaculum gomorrense. Taxonomy (GTDB): domain Archaea; phylum Halobacteriota; class Halobacteria; order Halobacteriales; family Haloferacaceae; genus Halobaculum; species Halobaculum gomorrense. The sequence goes on from NZ_FQWV01000005.1 coordinate 194,423, forward strand.
CGCTCTTCGATGTCACCGGCGACCGCCTCGACGAGTTCGTCGAACGCCATGACTCCGCTGCCCGCGAGGGCATCGAGGAGGTCGTCTTCGAGGCCTTCACCCCAAGGGTCTGTGGACGGAGAATCCCCGTCCACACTACCAGACGAATTTGTCGGATCGTCGCGATCCGGAGGGGAGTGTGCGTCGACCCAGGCCGCCGGACCGAACTCGTCGGCGATTCCGAGGTCGCGGCGGCCGGCCTGCACCATCGTCCGGAGGAACTCCGACTGCGACATGTCCAGCCGGTCGGCGTCAGCAACCCACGCTTCCTTCTGATAGGCCGGCACCCGCGCGGTCACGGCGACCCGTTCGGTGTCGGCGTCCGCATCGCCCATACCGTCTCCATCGAGGGCGCATACATCAATCTGGTGCATTCTCGTGTCCTAATGCACTAATTCTGTCTATTGCTTCACGATCGCAGAACGCACTGTGTTGCATAAATAGCCCCTGAAACACCAATATTCTATCGAATGAGTGGATCTGTTTGCCGAAGAAATTTGATGCGTGATCCTGTCTTAGTGTACCCGGTCCCCGTGCGCTCGGAGCTACCAGCGGCCTGAGGTCCGGGAGTGTGTCAGGTCGGGTCCAAACCATTAGTCGAACGTGGGGGCGGTCACGGAGATCCCCCGCGTGCGAACAGCGGCTCTCCGAACGGGCGTGCGAGTATCTTCTCGTCCCTGGCCCCTGTACCACCTTGGTTCCAACTCGTCGCCCCTCCAGTGAAGTCGCGTGAGCGGCTCCTGTCGCCGTCAGAAGCCGCCCGAGCGTGGCTTGTCGGTGATATCTTTGTGGAGCGTACGGATTTCACGGGCGTAGCGGCTCTTCGGCGTGTCACACCTCCGATCGCATCCGGTGTTGCGGTGGGCCGAGACCGTACGAAGCGCTCGCTCCGCTGTTCGGTGGGCGGACGCCGTGCCGTCGGTGTCGGACGAGACCGTCGCGGCAGACGGACTAGCGTTCGTCCCTTGCGGGGCGTCCCCTCGTCCCAGTCGTATCACCCCGTCACCATCGAGTCGCCGGGCGCGTTCCCATTACAATGGCACGCATCCTGGAATCGAGAGCCGCTTCGCTTCTCGACTGCCGATTCTCGGTGGTCGGTCGGGGATCGTGTCGCTCTACGAGGACAACGACTTGGTCTGCCTCCGACTCATAAACTTCATATCGCGATACATAATCGAGGTGCCCGCCGAACGGTTCGATCGCGGTGACGAGGGGTGGGCTGGAGACTCAGTCGTCATCGCGGCCGTATCGGCGGTCGATCACGACCGTCGGCTCGTCGTACTCGTCGGTGTGGCGAACACACGCGCTCGTGCGTCCGTCGTCTCCGACAACGTGATCCTCGGGGCGCTCGCGGTTGCACACGGAGCCGAACGCCTCGCGGAGCACGGCTGTCGCCTCCGCGTCATCGCCCTGACGGGCGAACCGGACGGCGTCCTCGACGGCCGTGCGCGCCGCATCGGTCAACAGTCCGTCGTCGCCTGGGCCGCCGCCGGCGCCGCCCCCGTCGCGTTCGAAGAGGTCGTCGACCACCTCCTCGATGTCGCTGGCGTTCGCTGCGAGGCCGAGGCGACGCTTCAACTGCTCTCCGAGCCCGCTTTCGGCGTTCTGCCGCTCGCGCAACACCGTGTGCAAGGCGTCGATCCGCTCCCACGCCGTCGCGGAGAGATCGTCGAACTCCGCCGGTCGAACCTTCGCCGGGCATCGGGTGGCGAACCGACATCCCTGTGGGGGGTCTCGCGGGGACGGCGGCGTCCCGCGGAGCGTGATCCGGCGGCGTTCGGTCTCCGTGTGGCTCCCGGGGATCGCAGACAGCAACGAGGCCGTGTACGGGTGAGCCGGATCCGTGTACACAGCCTCGGTGTCGCCGAGTTCGACGATGTCGCCGAGGTACATCACGGCGACGCGGTCGGCGATGTGGCGGACGACGCTCAGATCGTGCGCGATGAACAGGTACGTGAGCCCCAACTCCGCTTGGAGGTCCTCGAGGAGGTTGATAACCCGGGCCTGCACGCTCACGTCCAGCGCTGAGACCGGCTCGTCGAGCACGATGAACTCCGGTTCGAGTGCGAGCGCGCGGGCGATCCCGACGCGCTGGCGCTGTCCCCCCGAGAACTGGTGGGGATAGCGGTAGTAGTGCTCCTCGTTGAGTCCCACGAGGTCGAGCAGTTCGAAGACGCGCTCCTTGCGCTCGGTTCGGCCCTTCCAGTCGTGGGCGTCGAGCGGTTCGCGGACGATTTCGCCCACCGTCATCCGGTCGTTGAGGCTCGCGTCCGGGTCCTGAAACACCATTTGAGCGTCGCGCTGCCACTCGCGCAGTTCGCGTCCGGAGAGGCTCGCGACCTCGCGTCCGTTCGAGGTCACGTCGCCGCCGGTGGCGGACTCCAGTCCGAGGATGGTCCGCCCGAGCGTGGTCTTGCCGCAGCCCGACTCCCCGACGAGACCGAGCGTCTCTCCCTTCCGGATGTCGAAGGAGACGCCGTCGACGGCTTTCACCGGCTTGCCTCCGAGGAAGCCGTCGTCCTCGTAGTACTTCTTCAGGTCGCGAACCTTGACCAGCGGCTCACCCACCTCGACCGTCGCGTCGGCGTCCGAGACGACCGACCCGGTGTCGTCGCCGGCGCCCGTACCGCTCATCGCTGCCCACCTCCGTCGACCGCGGCGTCGCCCGCGGGGGTATCGTCGCCGGCGCCGGAGGCGCTCAGCTGACGGTCGTACCGGTCCTCATGCAGGAGGCACGCGGCGGTGTGGTCGGACCCGATCCGGACGTGGTCGGGGTGGACCTGTTCGCAGGCGTCGAACGCCTCCGGACAGCGGTCGGCGAACCGACAGTCGGTCGGCTCCGCCGTCGGCGTCGGAACCTCTCCCCCGATCGTCGGGAGCCGGTCGCTCTCTGCCGTCTGCCCGGGAATCGACGCGAGTAACCCTCGGGTGTACGGGTGAGCGGGCGAGTCGAACAACTGGTCGACGGGCGCCCGCTCGACGACCTCGCCGGCGTACATCACGTTCACGCGGTCGGCCGTGTCCTCGATGACGCCCATGTCGTGGGTGATGAACAAGATCGCGAGATCCTCCTCGCGCTGGAGTTCGTCGAGCAGTTCGAGGATCTGCGCCTGGATCGTCACGTCGAGGGCGGTCGTCGGCTCGTCACACACCAGGAGGTCCGGATCGCACGCCAACGCCATCGCGATGACCGCCCGCTGGCGCATCCCGCCGGAGAACTGGTGTGGGTACTCGCCGACCCGGCGGCGTGCGTCCGGGATGCCGACTTCTTCGAGCAGTCGAATCGCCTCCTCGCGCGCGTCCTGTCCGCGCAGGCCTTGGTGGATGCGAAGCGCCTCCCGGATCTGGTTGCCGACGGTGTAGACGGGGTTCATCGAGTTGATCGGGTCCTGAAACACGATCGAGATGTCTCCCCGGTAGCGGTCCCAGTTGTCACCGGTCAGTTCGTCGCCGCGGAACCGGATCGACCCCGACTCGATGACGCCCGGCCGCTCCACCAGCCCGAGTATCGACCGGGCGGTGACGGACTTGCCCGAACCGGACTCGCCGACGACGCCGACCGTCTCGCCCTCGCGGACATCGAAGGAGACGCCGTCGACGGCGTGAATCGTTTCCTTGTCGGTGTTGAACACCGTCGTGAGGTTCTCGACGGCCAACAGCGGATCGTCGCTCCCGGCGGCGTTCGCCTGAGGGGTCTCGCGGGTGCCCATCAGGCACCACCCCCGCGACCGCCGGCCTCTCCCGCAGCGGAGTCGGACTCCGGATCGATCGCGTCGCGGACGCCGTCTCCGAGGGCGTTGAACCCGGTGACGACGAGCGTGATCAATACTCCCGGGATGAGCGAGATGTGCCACGAAACGGTGTCGACGTATGGCTGGCCGGCGTTCACGGCTCGGCCCCACTCTGGAGTCGGTGGGTTCACACCCAGTCCAAGATACGAGAGACCGGCGATCGCAATGATCGCGCCCCCGAGCGTCATCGACCCGTAAATGAGGACGTACCCGGTGATGTACGGAAGCATGTGTTTACGCATGATCGCGGTCGGACGCTGACCGAAGCTTCGAGCCGCGTCGACCCACTCCCGCTGTGCCACCTGCAGCGCCGGGCCGCGGAACGATCGCCACATGTACGGCCACCCCGTCCCGGCGAAGATGAGCGCGAGCACGAACGCGCCGTTGTAGAGATTTCCTATCCAGGTACCCGAGAGGACGACGGTGAGCATGATAAGCAACAGCAACTGCGGAAGAGCCATCACCGCATCTGATAACAGCACGAACGACAGATCGACTGCGCCCTTGTAGTACGCTGACAACAGCGCTAACGTCGATGCTATCGCGATCGACAGGGACACCGACAGGAGGCCGATAACGAGCGATATTCGCGCCCCGGCCGCGATGAATGTGAACAGGTCTCTTCCGGTCGGGAGTGTCCCGAACGGGTGATATCGACCGAACTGATCGTAACTGAGCGGGGCGACGTTGTTCGTCCGCGTGCCGCGGGACTGTGAGGCCCGGTTGGCTTGCCCGACAGTCACCTGTGTGGGCTCGTTCTGTTCTGCGTCCCAGTGAGTGATCGTGTGGCCATACGGGTTCTGCATGTTCTTCTCGACGGTCGTCGGCCCGAGTGCGGGGGCGAACACCGCCATGACGACGAACATGAACACGACGACGAGCCCGAAGATCCCCCAGTAGTGGTTCCTGAAGCGGTCGATCACGTCGTCGCGGGGGGACCAGTCGGCCGCGCGGTAGTACCGCCGATACCGGTCGAACCCGACCCAGATCCACGCGACGAACGCGAACGAGTAGACGTACACCAGGCCGACCCGCAGAAACCACGCTAGATGGGGTGGAAGTTGCAAGAACGTTCCGACGAACGACCGTCCGTTCCAGTAGCCCGCGTTCGGGATCGTCTCGCGTGACAGCAGCGTCGGGACCTGGGCCGTCGCCGACGCGAGACGTGAGAACGCAGCGGGGTCGTACGTCCCGGGAAGTGCCCTCACGAGGTCGACGAGCAGCGTTGCGACGAAGTGGGCGACCGCTCCAGCCTCCAGCGCGAACAGCGCGAGGGCGACGACAGTCCACACCGCCGCCGGTCGCGGGTACGCGAGCACGCGTTCGAGAAACGATTCCGTCCCGTCAAGTGCGGCGATCGCCGCCGGGTCTTCGGAGTCTGTTATCGTACTCATCTCACTCACGCTCGTAGCCGACTCGGGGGTCAATTAGCGTGTACAGCAGGTCCTGCACGATGTTGATACCGACGATGAGGATGATGAAAATGAACATCAGCGTCGCGACGAGCCAGAGATCACCTTGGATCGCCGCGTCAAAAAACAGCTTTCCCATCCCGTTGATCCCGAACACCGTCTCGACGAGCACCGATCCGCCGATGAGGAGGAACGCCTCGCTCGTCACGATCGGTACCAGCGGAATGAGCGCGTTGCGGAGGATGTGCTTCCAGACGAGCACTCGACCCGAAACGCCCTTGGCTTTCGCGGTGTCGATGTACTGCTCCGAACGCGTCTCCAGTACCGCCGTCCGGCCGATCCGCATCTCGTTGCCCATCGACGCCGATCCGAGCACGACCGCCGCGGGCAGGATCTTCTTGATCGCAGCGAGCGTCTCCCGCGGTTGTGTAACCAGCGCCAACGGGTTCCCCTGCATGTAGCTCAGCTGGGGGTTTCCCGTGATCGCGTTGATGTCGACGAGGAACGTGTCCCACGATATCGGAATGCCGAACAGGGCTTGCGTTATGGTTTCGCTTTTGACCAGCAGCGCGAGCAGCATGATCGCCAGCCAGAAGTTCGGCATCGCCCGCCAGACGATCCCCGTCAGGCTGGTCGCATAGTCCGAGACGGAGTTCGAGTTGAGACCGGCATAAAACCCCAGCGGCACGCCGACGAACACGGCGATGAGCACCGACCAGAAGCCGAGCCAGACCGTCCGCGGAGCGTAATCAAATATTAGCGACATGACGGGCGTCCCGGGGTACAACAGCCAGGTCTGTCCCAGATCGAGGGTCACCATGTTGATCATGAACTCGGTGTAGTGTTCCAATGGCGGTTCCCCCAGCCCGAACCGTTCGCGCGCCGCCTTGACCGCCGCCTGATTTTGTGGATTTGTCTGCCCGAGGACGTACGTCGCGGGATTGATCGGACCGAGGAAGATGATCGCCCAGGTCATCGATGTCCCGAGCCACAACACCGGGATCGCCATCAGAAATCGCTTCGCGAGGTATCTCCACCGACTCATGTGTCAAGCATTGTCTCGTTCGATGTGTCGTCGTTCGTGTTCACGGGCGGCTTCGCAAAAACGTGGTGAAACCGCGTTTTTGACCCGTACCGGCTCTCGTCCGCGTCGCTCCGTCACGGGTCCGCTCAGGGACGGTCTAACTGGAGGTGATTGAACTTCTGGTCTTCCATCGTACTGACCATCTCCTCGTTCACGTCGTCGTACCAGAAGCGCTCGAAGACGCCGAACACGGTCGGCAGTTCCTGGACGGACGCCCAGTTCATCTGCTCGACCGTGATGTACGCCTCGTTTCGCATCTTCTGGTTCTGGTCGCCCGGGCCACGGTTGGGCTTGTACTTGTTCTGCCAGGCGCTGTCGGCGGTTTTCATGAAGTCGTTCCACTTCGACTTGTCCGTCGACCCCCATCGGGTGAACGCAGTTCCGGGGTTGCCGGCGTGGAGGAACCGAAGGAAGTTGTCCGACTCGGGCCACTCCATGCCGTCGCCGAGCGAGAACATGTCCATCGTCCCGTCGATGGCCTTCCCGATGATGGTGCCGAAGGACGCCTTCTCGATGGTCACGTCGATGTGTGCGGCCTGCGCCTTGGCCTGGATCCGCTTCGCCAGCTGGTCCCAGACGTCGGACCCCTTGAAGATGGTAAACGTGACCTTGTACGGGTTGTCGGCGCTGTGGCCAGCCGCTTCCATCACACTGGCGGCCTCGTCGAGCCGAGCCTCGTCGAACCCGTACGGGTAGCCGTTCTCGCCGACGTTCCCCGGCACGTCGTTGGACCCCTCACCGTTCTTCACAAACGCCTTGTATGCGGCGACCTGGTCCTTGCCGCCGAGGCGCGGGAACGCCGGCTTCGGCGTGATCGTGTACGCCGGCGAGCCGATCCCCTTGTAGATCGTCTCGGCGATGTCGTGCTGGTTGATCATGTACGCGAACGCCCGGCGTGCCGGCCGTTTCACGTTGTCGCAGTTGAATAAGATGTAGTCCGTCTCGAGAGACGTTACCTGCCCGTAGTTGACGACCGTGCCCTCGTTGAGCCGGTACCGACCGACCTTGACCGCGCCGTTCTCCTCGTCGATGACGAGGTCGTCGGGATCGTATTTCGAGTTCGGAATCCCGTTGACCATGTCGAGGTTTCCGTTGACGAACCGCTGATAGCGCGTGTTCGACGACCCGATGACGGTGTAGGTGATCGTCTGGATCTTCGGGCCTTCACCGTGATAATCCGAGAACGCCGTCAGCCGGATCTGGTCGCCTTTGCTCCATGAATCGACCTTGAACGGCCCCGTCGACGCGAAGTACGGACCGTCACCCGCCGTCGAGAAGTACTCCTGGTACTTGTATTCACCCTCGTACAGCGGCGAGTTGCCGTCGTACGTCGGCTGCTTGCTCCCGTCCATCTGGCTCGGACGGGGGTACTGCACGGCGCCCTCGGGGATGACGCCGAACGCGCCGCCGGCGATCTGGGAGGGGATGGCGTGGAACGGCGCCGCCATGTCGAACTCGAAGGTGTTCTTGTCGGGTGCACGGACGGCCAGCGAGCCGATTTCGTAGTTATTGAGGTTTTCGCTGGTGGCTCCCTCGTGTTGGATGGTGAAGGTGCCTCCGATGATGTCGTCTGCGTTGCGTGACTTCGCCGAACCGGCGAGTCGCCGCCACGAGTACACGAAATCGGACGCGGTCAGTTCCTGGCCGTCGTGGTGCGTGACGCCTTCTTTGAGCGTGAAGGTGTACGTCTTCCCGTCGTCGGAGACGGTGTAGTCCGACGCGAGTTCCCCGACCGGCGGAAGCGCCCCTTCGGGGAAGTACATCAGCGATTCCTGGTACTGGTTGTACCCGGCTCCCGAGCCTTTGGCGTTGACCGGGTCAAGCGTCTGTATCGGCCCCGTCGCCGCGAGCCGGAGCGTCCCGGACGGCCCCCCTGCCTTGTCGGGCTGCCCGATCCCCGACTCTGTGTTCGACGAACCGGTCGCCGATCCCTCGGTCGCTGTTGCATCGGCTGATTCAGTCGTCTGTTGTCCCGGTGTGTTCGACGAGCATCCCGCGAGCGCCGCCGCTACGCCCGAGCCTGTCGCCGTGAGGAAGCGTCGCCGAGTGGTGTCCTCGGACATCGGGTGTACACGACCATTGACAGACAAAATAACTTGCCATCTGCATCCATATGGATATATCTCGCGGTATGGATCGCTATGTAGTGCACAGTACTGTGTCTCGTGTTATCATCCGTTATGTACCTTCACTACCCCTTCGCCCGCGACCGGGAGCGTTTTGGGACGCCTCTCCGAGGCATCGCTATGGTCTCACCGCTGGACCGGTCCGGGCCGCCCGCGGGCACGCTCATGGCCCGCCTTGACCGACCCCGTACCGCAGACTCGACGCGCGTCGCCGTCATCGCCGACCCCCACCTCTCGACGGGCGAGGCGGGTACCTCGAAGCTGTTCGATCGGACCGAAGAGCACGTCGCCGCCGCCGTCACGGACATCGCCGAGCGCGATGTCGACGCGACGCTGTGCGTCGGCGACATCACGAAAGACGGCGAGCAGTGGAACTTCGACCGCTTCGACGAGATCGCCGCGGACCTCGACGCGCCGTTCTACTCGATTCCCGGGAACCACGACGTGCCGAAGGAGGGATACGACCACGAGAACCTCCCGATGGCGGAGTTCGAAGCCCGGTACACTCCCGACGGCCAAGGATTTCCGTTTCACGTCGCCGTCGGCGGGATCGACGTGATCGGCGTCAACACCGCCGGAACCGACCAGTTGCTGTACGACTCGCACGCCGGGACGGTTCCCGAAGCGCAACTCGGCGAGCTCGACGACCTCCTCGCGGACGCCGATACCCCCCTCGTGCTGGCACACCACAACCTTCCGGCGATGTCCGAGCAGGTCCACGAGCACAAGCAACTGGCCGAGCCGGACATGTTCGTCCCCCCGGAGATGGACGATCCCGAGCCGTTCGTCGAGACGCTCGAACGCAACGACGTGCCGCTGTTGCTCACGGGCCACCTGCACATGCCGTCGGCCGCGACCCAGGGGTCGGTCCGCGAGCTGATGATGCCGACGACGTGCTCGTTCCCGCAGGGGTACTGCCTCGTGGATGTCGGCCCGGAGGGGATCGAGGTCCGGTTCGTGCCGGTCACGGACTTCGCCGGCATGGTCGCTGGCCACCGCGAGCGGTCGTCGGACTCGGTGACGGCGCGTGGGCTCACCGGAATGGCGGCCGTCCGACTCGCACAGTTCCCGCTGATCGAGGAGTGAGATGACCCGGCGCGACGCCGCGAGCACAACCGAGACGGATCGCTCCGACGACGCCGGCGTCACCGACGCAGACACCGCCGTCCCCGCCACCGACACCGATGTCGACACCGCAGACAACACCGTCGACACGGCCGACACGGCCGACACCGCCGCCCCCGAGGTCGTCACCGTCGGCGCCGCGACGGTCGACCGGACGTACCACGTCTCGAACATCCCCGAACCCGACGGCGGCGCCTACGCCGGCACCGTCGCCGAGGCGTTCGGCGGCGTCGGCGCGAACGTCGCGCTCGCGAGCGCGCGCCTGGGCCGCGCTACCGGCCTGATCGCCCGCCTCGGCGACGACGACGTGGGCGCCCGGGTCGCCGCCGACATCGACGCGACTCCGATCGACGACGCCCGCGTTCGGCGGAAGTTGGGGACCAGCACGCACTGCGTCATCCTCCGTGACGACGACGGGAAACGGAGCATCGTCACGGCAGGCGACTCGGCGAAACGACTCCGCTTGACCACCGCAGATCGAGCGTACCTCGCGGATGCCGACGCCGCCTTCCTCACCGCGTACAACCCCGACGAGGTCCACCGCGACGCGATCGCGATCGCCGAGCGCGCCGACGCGCCCCCGTTCGTCTTCGATCTCTCGGGGCCGCTCGCGGAGTTAGCCGGACGAGGCGCGCGTAGGGAGACGATCGATCGATGGGTCCGGGCGGCGGACCTGTTCGTCCTCGGCGAGGTGGCCGCCGAGTCGTATCTCGGCTGCTCGGGCCGCGAAGCCGCCGAAGCGCTCCTGTCGCAGGGCGCGAACCGGGTCGCCGTGACCGCCGGCCCCGCCGGCGCGGTCCTCGCCACCGACACCGGTCTGCATGAGCTATCGGCGTTCGAGGTCCCCGTCGCCGACGAGACGGGTGCCGGCGACGCCTACGTCGCGGCGCTGATCGATCGGTGGGTACTCGGCGATGACACCCCTCGGGAAGCGGGGCGGTTCGCGGCGGCCGCCGCGGCGCTGAACGTGACCGAGGCCGGCGCTCGCGGCGGACTGGCGACCCGGCGAGCCGTCGAGGCGTTCCTCGCCGACCGATAGCTCCGATCGGCCGCAACGTCGTGGGGTCTTATGACCGCGCGGCTTCGACGAGTTCCCGCACGCGTGCCTCCGAGACGGGCCTTCCAACGTCGCCGTCCTGCTTCAGCGCGGTGCCGACGATGACCCCGTCCGCGAGGTCGAGGATCGCCCCGACCCGCTCGGCGGTGACGCCGCTGCCGACGAGGATCGGCGTGTCGAGGTCGTTCGTGTCCCGCCGTTCGACGGCGTGTTCGAGGTCGGAACGGTCCGTCTCGCGACCGGTTCCGGTGCCGCTGACGACGACCGCATCGGCGAGCCCCCGCTCGACGCCGTCGGCGACGGACTCGGCGGTGAACCCCCTCGCCGCGATCGGCGCGGAGTGCTTCACGTCGTGATCGGCGAGGAGGGCGACGTCCGCGTCGATGCGCTCGCGCAGGCGCATCGTCTCGTGAGCGTTCCCGTCGATGACCCCCTGGTCGGTCACGCGCGCACCCGTGTGAACGTTCACGCGGACGAAGTCGCCGCCGGCTGCCGCGGCGACCGACAGCGCGGCGTCGGCGTCGTTGCGGAGGACGTTCACGCCGACCGGTACGTCGACCGTGTCGACGACTGCCCTGGTCGCGCGCGTCATGCTCGCGACGACGTGTTTGGGTACGTCGTCAGGGTAAAACGGCGCGTCTCCGAAGTTCTCCACCATGATCGCGTCGACGCCGCCCGCGGCGAGCCGGCGGGCGTCGCGCGTCGCGGCGTCGAAGATATCCGCGCGGTCGCCGTCGTACTTCGGCGCTCCGGGGAGCGCGGGGAGGTGCACCATCCCGATCACCGGCTTCGCGCCGTCCGCGAACAGCGAGTCGAACATGTCGCCGCGTTTCGGGGGTTCTGGTGTCAGTCTGGCGGTTCGATCGGGATTCGTGTCGGAACGACGGCAGTTTCGGCGGGCGGATGTCGAACAAATGTATCATATATTGCTATATCGAATTCGATTCGTCGTCACGCAGAGTTTCGGAGTTTGGATTTTGATGCGTGCCTTATTTTCACGTGGTCTGTGGATGGATAGTCTTTCGTCCGGCGATTAGGCTGCAGTCGCGGAGTATGTCGCTCAGAAAAGTTTTCTGAGTGATAAAATTACGGAACCGCAAGACAGCTCCTGTTTCACAGGTCCTTCATATGAACAGAAGGCACACATCAAAGCCATCCTCCGAGGTTGTGGTCACGTCGATCCTCCGAGGTTGTGTCACGCGGCGTCCGCGGAGCCGGTTCGACTCCGCCACGTTGCGTATCGCGGCCGGCGGGCCGCAGCCGGGACTCGAACACGACGAGCGGTGAAGGGACGAACACGAACGCCTTGCGACGAGAATGGGTCGGCTACGACACGAACGAATCGAGCGTTTCTTCGCGGATATCGAACCGAGCGCCGCCCTCGGCGGATTCGTCAATCTCGACCGTCCAGCCGTGCGCGTCGGCGATCCCCGCGACGACCCCGAGCCCGAGCCCAGTCCCTCCGTCCGACGAGTACCCGAACTCGAGCACGCGTTCGCGCTCGGTCTCGGAGATTCCCGCTCCGTCGTCGCTCACGGAGAAGCCGCGGCCGTCGTCGAGGTCGTCGACGGTCACCGTGATCTGCGCCTCGGCTCCCGCGCAGGATCGCGGATCCGTGTCGCCCGCCGTCGCATCGGCGACCGCGAGGCGGCCTCCGGATCCGGGGGTCGCCTCGCGATTGGGTATCCCGTGTTCGATGCTGTTCTTGAGCAGGTTCTCCAAGAGCGTGCGGATCCGAGCGGGGTCGCCGAGAACGACCGGGTCCCCGCGAACGCACAGGCGCCCCGCGGGCGCGGCGAGCGCCTCCCACGCGTCGCGCGCCGCCTCGTCGACGGACACCGGAACGGGGTCGGCGACGGGATCGTTCACGCCTCGAAGTGACTCCAAGGAGGTGACGAGGTCGTCGAGTCGGTCGATCCCGACGCCGAGCGAGTCGAGATGCGACCGCGACTCGTCCGCGCCCACGGGGAGCGACTCCTTCGCGAGGGTCGTCCGCCCGGTGATGAGCTGGATCGCGTTCCGCGCGTCGTGTGCGACGGCGCTCGCCAGCGACTCCAACCGGTCGCGCTCCTCGCGCAGCAGCCGCTCTCGCTCCACTTGTTCGGTCACGTCGCTCGCGATCCGGCCGGTCGTTCCCGACCCGACGGCTGACTGCTCGGCAGGGAGGTGCACGATGTCCATGATCCGGGAGTCGCCGTCGACCTCCAGTTCGATACGATGCTCACGCGGCTCCCCGTGCTCGTCCGCCTGCTCAGCGTGACGGGTGAGTTCGGCCGCGATCGGCTCGGGAAAGAGCTCGTCGTCGGTCGCTCCGAGGATTTGCTCGCGTGGCCGACCGATCAGATCGACGCACGCATCGTTGACCAACCGATACCGTCCGTCGTCTACCACCGCCATGGGATCGTCGCTCCGGTCGACCAACAGCCGACACCGGCTGAGGGTCCCGTCGGGCGTGCCGCGATCGGTCGACGGCACGCCGCCACCGGTCGGAACGCCCCCCGGTCGGTCGTCGCGGGTCCGATCACCGGGATGACCGCTCGCGGCGGCGGGTTCCGCACAGTCGCTGCGTTCGAGGACCGCTCGCACCCGCGACGCGAGCGTCTCGTACGGGTCGCTCTCTTCCGTTCCGACCGTCGCGGCGACGGCGACGCCCGTCGAGTCGCGGGCGGCCGCTTCGATCCCGCTATCGGCGAGCGTGACGGCTGGAACCGGTCCCCGCTCGGCTCCCAACTCCGCCAGCGGGGCGAGCGCCTCGGGGTCGGTCACCCCGGCGCCGAGCACGACGCAGTCGACCGCCCGCCCGTTCGGGCGATGCTCGACCGCCGTCGCCACGTCGGCCTCCGTCGAGACGGTCGCTGCGTCTAGCGTCGCGTGCAGTTCCCTCGTACTGCGGCCGCGTTCGGTTTCCCCGCGACCGATGTACAGCACGTGACGGCGCCGAACTGTCATCGAGGAACACGTGTTGTCGGACGTACATAATGGTGCCCATTGTGTCGGCGTCGACAGTCACACCGATGTCGCGCCGCCGGACGCCCACGCGTCCCGTGCGGGTGCACCGATCGTCTTCAGCCCTGCCTTGCCTGCGTGCACCCGGTCCCGCCGTCACTCAGGCGCGAGGGCGGTGTCGATGCCGCTGGCGAGCGCGATCTCGAGCGAGCGCGTCGCGCGCGTCGATTCAGCCTCATTCTCCATCAGGACGGTCTCGCTGGGGAAGAGATCCTCGCCGAGGACGAGCCCGTGGTCGCGGGCGGTTCCGCCCGTAACCGTGAGGTACACGCCGAGTCCAGTCTCGGCGATCGCCGCCTCCTCTTCTTGTCCGGGGTCGGGGTAGACGAACTCGACGCCCAAGAGCGCGTCGGTGCCGAGCACCGCCTCGACGAGCCGCTCGTAGCGCGGGGAGATGCACAGCGATCCCTCGTAGTCGGCGACGAACGACCGGTCCAGTTCGGCGCCGGCGGAGATCGTCTCGGGCGTCGCCATCAGCGTGTGCCGGACGGTATCGCCGAGGCCGGTCACCACCCGAACGTCGGTGTCGCGCGGGTCGATTCGCGCGTTCACGTCCGAGAGGTCGGAGACACCCTCCGGCTCCAGCCCGACGACTTCCTCCAGCACGAGGTCGGCGGAGTCGAATCCCAACGCCACGTCATGGGTGCGCAGCGCGCGGAACGGCTCCTCGCGACCGACCAGACGGACCTCGCGCCCGTCGACCGATAGCCGCGCCGAGTCGAAGACGATGCGCCGCGGGTGGCCCTCGCGGTCGTCGCGCACCAGCGTGTACTCGGGACCGCTACCGTCCGGATCGCTGTAGGCCGCCAAGCGGTCGTACACGCCGCGCTGGTCGCGATCGCTTCCCTTCGTAATCGCCTTCTCGTACCGAAGCGTCGAGGACACGTCGTCGGCCAGCGTCGCCGCGTCGTCGCCGCCGGCCGCCGCGAGCCGTTCCAGCGCGGCCTCCAGCGGTCGCCCCTTCCGAGGGACGGCGACGGAGACGGGTCTGCTCATTGACGGAACGTGGAGACCCCGGTGCAAAAGCGGCGCGTTTCCGGCACGGTCCGAACGGAACGCCCGCGGCGATGGAGCGAGGCTCATCCCGCCGGGGGCGCCGCGATACCCCTCGTGGGGTCGCGTTACTGCTCGTCGTCGCCGCTCTCTCCGGGACCGCCCGCGCCGGCAGCGCCGCCCGGTCCGAACACCGACGAGAGGCGCGTCCGGAACTCCTCGAACTCCTCGAGGTCGTCGTGGACATCCTCCAGCTCCGCGCGCATCTCTGAGAGTTCGTCGTCGACGAGCGCCGAGACCGACTCGACGTCGTCGCCGATCGACGCCAGCTCCTCGCGGACCTCCGCGACGGCCTCGTCCTCGTCGGCGACCTCCTCGGCGAGGTCGTCGAGATCCGCGCGGACCTCCGCGATCGAGGACTCGACCGACTCGGCGGTGTCGGCCACCTCATCGCCAACGTCTCCAACCTCCTGGCCGAGGTCGTCTACCTCTCCGCCGAGGTCATCCAGTTCCCCGCGGAGGTCGTCGATCTCGTCGCGGACGGTCGCCGCCTCCTCGCTGGCGGACTGCGCGTCCTCGCGGACCGACCCGACCTCCTCGCGGAGGGAGTCGCGGTCGGCGGCCGCGTCGGCGACCTCCTCGCGCGTTTCGGCCACGTCGTCGCGCAGCTCGTCGAGGTCGGCCTGGAGCCCGTCCATCCACTCGCTGGCGAGGCCGTTCTCGTCGATGAACTCCTCCAGCGCGTTCGAGTAGGCGGCCATGTCCTCGACTTTCGACTGCAGTCGGGAGATGCGCGCGTCGACGCTCGTCGAGTGATCGAGTTCGAGTTCCTCCGTAAGTACCGCCTTGTCCTCCTCCGAGACGGTCCCCGTACGGAGCTCCTCGGCGAGTGCTGCGGCGACACCCCCCGCGGCGACGCCGCCGGCCGCACCCGCCGACGCGGTCGGGTCCTCACTGGTTGCTCCGCTTCCCGTTCGGTTCGAAGACTCGCTCAGTTCGTCTGCTCTCTCCTCGGTGCCGACCGCCTCGGGCTCCTCGAAGTCCTCGTCCGCCTCACTGGTGTCGGCGCCCTCGCCATCTGCGGCGTCCGGTTCCAGTTCCTCGGCAACGTCCGGTTCCAGTTCCTCGGCAACGTCCGGTTCCGGCTGGTCGTCGCCGACTGCGTCCCGTTCGCCCTCGATGTCGAGTGATTCGTCGGCCTCGGCGGCTTCCTCGTCGGAGAGGTCGTCGAGGAGCTCGGCGGGGGACTCGTCCGCCATCCGCGCCTCCTTCGGGGCGGAGTCGTCGTCGCTCGCGTCCGCCGCGAGGGGATCGGCCGCGTCCTCGGCGCCGAGATCCGCCTCTGCGCCCGCGAGATCGAGGCCGTCCGTGCTGTCGTCAGCCGTGCCGTCGTCGGCCGCATCGGGGGCGTCGCCGCCGGCGAGCACGTCGCGCACCGCCTGCGAGGAGTCGTCGCCGATCACGTCGGCAACATCGCCGACGGGGTCGTCGTCCTCGGCCACCTCGGCGACTGTCGGCTCCCCGAGGAATCGGTCGCCGTCGGCGGGATCGTCGGTTCGGATCCCGTACACCGTGACCACCTCCTCGCCGGCGTCGAGGCGACGCCGGTACTCGACGCGGTGGTCCTGGTACGCCGTCCAGTGCTCGGACTCGTACTCCGGGTGGAAGCCGATGCGGTCCATCGGAAACTCCTCCGGGATCTCGTCGACGAGGCGAAACTCGATCTCGCCCTCGCGGTCCGAGCGGAGGGTGAACTCGATCGCCGGGACGGGGAACTCGTCGGCGGTGAAGCGTTTCTCGACGGTGACGCCGTCTTCCTCGACGGTGACGGCGTCGGTGACATCGGGCCCCTGGCTCATGGATACACCGAGCCGAGTACAGTATAAAAAGTCACCGGGCCGATTATCGCTTCGACAGGCCGCGAGGCCGGCGCACAGCGGCCGTGGGGGGACTACTCGGTGACGACGGTGACGGGCATCTCGGCGTCGAGGATGATGCGCTGGGTGTCGTCGCCGAACAGCGCCTTGCCGGTCGGCGAGCGTTTGCGTCCGGCGATGAAGACGTGATCGCAGCCGCGTCTGCGAGCCTCCGCCACCACCGTTTCGGCGCGGTCGCCGACGGTGCCGACCGTCTCGTAGTCGATGTCGACGTCCTCCAGCACCTCCCGGCCGATGTCGGAGGCGTACGCCCGCGCGCCCTCGACGGCCTGCCCGACGCTGTAGGTGGAGTCCCCCCGGGTGACCTGTGCGAGCTGTTCGCGCTGTTCGTCGTAATCGTCCTCGTCGGTGATGTGCAGCAGCGTGAGGTCGGCGCCGACGCCGGCCGCAAGTTCGCCCGCTTCGCGCGTCAACGTCTTTGCGGTCTCGGTCGGTCCGACGACTGCGAGTGCGTGGTCCATAGCGACCGAAAATCGGGAGGAGATAAAAAATCCCGATGGTTCGAGCGCATGTTGACACGCGCCACGGACGGCGGCCGCGATGGGCGTCGGCACGGCCGGAGATCGGCGACTCCCCGCGGAGATCGGCGTCCCCTTCGACCGGTCAGAGGTCGAGCCGGTCGCCGATCTCGACGATGTCGAGGCGTCCGGGATACTCGAAGCTGCGGACGTGTTCGTGCAGCGCCGTCGGGTCGGCGGTCAGCCCCTTCCACATGTCCCAGTGGCTCGGGAGCATGCGGTCGGCCCGGAGCGCTTCGGCGACTTCGACGGCTTGGTTCTCGTCGCAGTACCAGCGGGTGCGCTGGGGCGCTCGCGTCTCCTTGTCGGGGACGCGGCCGACGGAGCCGAACGCGACGACCGCCAGGTCGATGTCGTACTCCGCGCCGAGGTCGGCGAAGCCGTCGTGCGGCTTTGTGTCGCCGCCGTGGAAGACGGTCGCGTCGCCGTACCGGATCACGTAGCCGACCGGGTGCGTCGCGTCGGCGTCGCTGACGGTCACCACGTCGATGTCGAAGCCGTCGACGGACAGGGAGTCGCCCTCCTCGACCTCGTGCAACTGGTCTGCTGTAACGTCCCAGTCGTCCGTCCATCTCTCCTCGTCAGTGACCGCGAGCGAGTCGTCCGCGGCGTAGAACTCGGCGCCAGAGTTCGCGAGGATCGGCGCCTGTGAGGGGCCGTGCGTGTGGTCTGTGTGCTCGTGCGTCGCCAGCACTGCGTCGGCGTCGTACACGTCGTGCGGATCGAACGGTACCGGGATCATCCGGACCGTCCGCGGCGGGTCGCCGAGCCCGACGTACGGGTCGATCCACAGGCTCGTCCCGTCTGCACCCTTCAGGACGAAGCCGTTGCAGCCGAGGTACCAGACGGCCAGACCGTCGGGTTCGGCGGCCTCGATCGTTCGCGGGAGCCAGTCGCCCCAGTCGGACGTGATCGCGGGGTCGCTCGCGTCGCTCATGTGAGTCGCTTCCGAGTAGGAGGGGTAAGGCTTGTCGGCTCGGCGCTCGGTAGGCGATCCCTCACGGCGGTTGGGACGGACTACTGCGACGCGGAAATGGGCGTGTAACTATCTGACATGGTATCGTCCCCCAAAAGCATATCATGGAGAGCACGAACAGACGAGACATGCGCGCGAGAGTCGCACGAACGCTGGGCTTCGCCGCGATGCGCGAGAACATCGCCGAATGTGTCGACCGAGTCGACGCACAGACGTTCGGCCCGGCCGACCGACGACCGTTCGGTCCGCCGAGCTGAGGCGGTCGGGCCGCTCCGTTCGGTCCCGGACTGGCGCGGTCCACCACGTTCGGGGCCGATTCGGTTCGTCACTCCGTCCAGCTCACGTAGCGGTCGTGGCCGACAATCCCGATGCACGGGAGGCCGACGACTCAGTTGATCGGCCCGCCGAGGACCGGGATCGCCGCGGGCACTGCCAACACCAGCGCTCCGACGGCTCTCCCCGCAGTGCGTGTGGAGGGAATCGGCGGCGAAGGGAACGCTCGCGGTGTATCGTTTGCGGTGGGCCGGCGCTCGCGGTGGGCCGGCGAGCGGGGCGATCAGCTACTACCAGGTGCCGTGGAACGTGTCGAACTCGAGGTCTTCGAGCGGCTCGTTGCCGACGGCGATCTCGTACTCTCCGGGGGTGAGCATCGGCTTGTGGAACCGCGGGCCGTCGTCGGTCGTGATCCGCGGGCAGCCGGTGTTGACGAACGCGTCGAAGTCGAAGTTGCGCAGGCGGTCGGGCGTCACCTCGTCCATCGTGATGAGGTGGGCGTTGTCGTTCTCCTCGACGATCTCCTCGGCCTGGTCCCAGCGGCCCTGTCCGATCTTCGTGCAGAAGATGACGCCGAAGGTGTCTGCGTCCATCGCGCGGTGGACGGCGCCGTAGCGCTGTTTCAGGAACTTCTCGGTGTCGGCGATCGTCACCACGTTGTTGACGGGGTCGCCGATGACGACGGTCTTGTCGGGGTGTTCCATCGCGAGGCCGAGCGGGTGGAACTTCCCGCCGCCGACGTACAGCACCTGGTCGGCGTCGATGTCGGCGCTCGCGTAGTTGCAGCCGAGCACCTGCCCCTCGTGGGTGAGGCGGTCGTCGCCGCGACGGGTGTGGACCTCGTAGCCGCGCTCCTCCAGCCAGTCGACCATGTCGCCGAAGAGGTTCATGTGCTGGGCGGTCGTGACGAGTCCCACGTCGGGGTCCTCCTCCGGGTCCGACAGCTCCGCCAGCGACTCCTGCATGATCGGGAAGGGGTCCACGTTGGAGAACAGCGGGACGTAGATGATCTTGTCCGACTCCTTCATCGGCGAGTGGCCGAAGTGGACGAACACGTCACACCGGCGCATCAGGTAGGTGTCGAGGTCGCAGGCGCCGTAACACGGCTGCCCCGAGATGAGGTAGGTCACGTCCTCCGTCAGCTCCCGGAGGTCGTCGGCGACCGCGGGCGCGCGGCGTTTCAGCCCCTCGGGGAACTGGAGGCCGACCTTGTCGGCGTCGCGCTCCTCGACCGCCTCGACGATGCGATCGAGCTCGTAGTCCCACTCGCGGTCGTGTTTGAGCGACATCCCCGTGTTGGTGAGGTCGCCCTCGCTCCGCTGACTCATTGCACACCGCTACCGACCGGACGCGGTTAAACGGCGCGCTCCGGCGACTCGCGCGCGAACGCCTCTCACGCCCCCGATACGACCTTCCCGCTCGCGTGCGATCTCTCGGCCATGACCGACGCGACGGGCCACCGCTTTCACACGGTGGACGTGTTCGCCCGCGGCGACGAGCGATTCACCGGCAACCAACTGGCGGTGTTCCACGACGCCGGCGACATCGACGCCGCCGACGCGCTCGCGCTCACCCGCGAGACGAACTTCTCGGAGTGCACGTTCGTCGCCGGGATGACGGACGGCGGGTACGACGTCTGCATCTTCGACCCCGCCGAGGAGATCCCGTTCGCCGGCCACCCGACCCTCGGCACCGCTGCGGTCCTGCGGGAGCTGGTCGGCGGCGATTCCGGCGTCGCCGACGGCGACGCGGACGCTGCCGGCGACGGTCCTGCGACGGCCCGCGACGCCGACCGCGTGGACGAACTGACGCTGAACCTCGGCGTCGGTCCGATCGACGTGTGGGTCGAGCGCACCGACGAGGGGGCCGCCGGCGACAGCGACGACGGACGCGGAGAGTACTGGATGCGGCAGATTCCGCCCGATTTCGGGGAGACGGTCCCGGCGAGGGTCGCCGCGGCCGTGCTCGGGCTCGACGGCGACGACGTTGACGGCGAACACCCGGTGCAGGCCGTCTCGACCGGGCTGCCGACGCTCGTCGTCCCCCTCTCCTCGATCGGCGCCGTGGAGCGCGCCGCGACGACGGAGCCGGCTTACGGCGAGTTCATCGACGAGTACGGCGGGCACAACGTCCTCGCGTTCGCTCGCGGCGGCGTCGACGGCGGCGACCTCCACGCGCGGGTATTCGCGGACTGGGCCGGCGTGCCGGAGGACCCGGCGACCGGGTCGGCGGCCGGCTGTCTCGCCGGCTGGATGCTCGAACGCGACTACCTCGGAGGCGGCCCCATCGCGGCTACCGTCGAACAGGGGTACGAGATAGGGCGGCCCTCACGGCTCCGCCTGCGTGCCGAGCGCGACGCGGACGACGACCCGCGCGTCGAGGTCGGCGGCTCGGTCGTTCCGGTCGCCGAGGGTCGGGTCCTGTAGGGTCACACGCCCGGAACGAGCGCCGTCACCCCCAGCGTCTCCAGCACCATCCACGCGATGAAGACGCCATACAGTCCGAGCAGCGACACCGCCTCGGGACGGTCGAGTTCGAGGTTCGTGCGCGTGACGACGAGGAACCCGAGCGTCGCGACGGTGAGAAAGCCCATCATCGGAACCGCGGTCCCGAAGTCGACCTCGACGGCGCCGTCGGGGACCAAGAGCACGCCCACGGGGATGGCAACGAGCAGGTCGAAGGTGTTGCTCCCGAGGACGTTCGCGAGGCTCGTGGGCCCGCGACCGGCCTCCGCCGCGCGTACCGACACGACCGTGTCCGGCAGGCTCGTCCCCGCGGCGACGACGGTGAGCCCCCAAACGGTCGACGGGACACCGAGGGCGGTCTCCAGCGAGAGCGCCGCCTGCACAAGCGCCTCGACGCCGACGAGGATCGCGACGAGCGAGCCCACGAGCAGCAGCCACTGACGGGCGGGGGTCACATCGTCGACGACGGGGGCCTCGAAGTCGGAGACATCCTGCGACTGGATGAAGAGGTACACCGCATACAGCGCGAGCGGGATCAGCGCCAGCGGTCGCGTGAGCGTCGACGTGAGCCCGTTGGTGACGGGCTGTGGCGCGTAGATCACCCCCAGCGAGAACGTGAGCAGCAGTACGGCGACCGCGAGCATGTAGAACTGCGTCTCCTTGTACACCACGTCGCGGTCTGCCCGGAGCCCGCGCCCCCGCAGCGCGCTCCAGCCGGGGATCACGAGGATGTTGAACACCGCCGATCCGACGATCGCGCCGACGCCCAGGTCGAAGTTCCCGTGCAGCAACACCGCCAACACGACGCTCGTCAGCTCCGGGAACGACGAGCCGACGGCGGCGATGACGGCCCCCTGCACGACCGCGGGGAGTCCGTAGTGGGCGCCGAGGCGTTCGCTCGCGGATTCGAGGCGACCGCCGCCGACCCAGACGACGGCGGTGCCGACGACGGCGAGCGCGACCGCAGAAAGCAGCGAGACCATATCTCAGACCGGACCCCCGACGTGAAAAATCGAACCGGTACGAGACGATCATCGTCGGTCGGCCGTCAGCCGAACGCGAGGCCTACGCGATGTCGCGGGAGGTGTCGATGGCCACCTGCTCTTCCAGCTTCAGTTTCACCGTCTCGTCGAGCGCGCGACCGCCGCGGAACTTCGGGACGGCGAGCTTGTTGACCACGTCGCTGCCCCGCACCTGCGTGTCGAGATCCCACACGACATCGGCGACGTGTTCGGTCATCGCGCGATTGCGCGGCTCGTCGTCGCGCTTCATCGCGTGAAGGAAGGCGACGCTCTCCGTGTTGACCATCGCCGTCTGGAGTTCGGTGAGGAAGCGCCGGTATCGCGAGCGGTCCGTCCGCTCGAGCGGGTCGACCACGTCGACGATGAGGTTCGCGTTCTCGGGGAGCGCGCTGACGAGGCGGTTGGCCGCGTCCAGCGGTGCGTCGCCGCCGATGTCCCGGACCGTGGGCGTTCCCACCCGCGATTTCGTCCGGTCGATCGCGTCCGTGACCGCCTGGTCGGAACGCAGGGTCGTGAGGTACAGCGTCCCTCGCGCGGCCGTGAGCTCGTACAACAACAGCTCCGACTGGCTCGCCGGCTCCGCCGAGAACAAGACGATGCTCCCGGCCGGGATCCCGCCGTCGAACCGGCGGTCGAGCACGTCGATCCCGGTCGGGAGGCGATCCTGCATGCGTCCGAACAACAACCCGTTGGATGATAATCGTTTCTCACGGGCCGGGTGAGGAGTTGTCCGCCGACTCCGACACCCACAGCGTCTCCGCCGCGCGTTCGTACGCCGCGGCGACTCGCTCGCTCGCAAGTGGACCGCCAGTCACGGCGTCTTCGCGCGTCTCGCGCGCGATGCGAGCCACGACCGGGCAACCGAGGAGGTCGGTGAGGCCCGGTGGGACGGCCGCCGCCCTCGTCACGACTGCACCGACGACGGGCGTCCCCAGACGGCGTGCGACGGCGGCGGTCTTGGCGGCGTCGCGGAGCGCGGCCACGCACGGTTCGGTCACAAGCAGCGCGCCGTCCGCGACGCGAAGCGGCGCGACCGCGTCCGGGGCGGCTCCCGCGGGACAGTCGACCAGTACGCTCGCCCCCCGCGGCGCGTCGGCGGCGATCGCTCGAAGCGTCCCACGGAGGTCGTGCTCGCGGGAGTCGGTCGGCGCCGGGAGGACCCGGACCCCCCTGGCTTCGCCGTCGGGAACCGTCGCTGCAAGCGGCGATCGTCCCTCCGATCGATCGGGGTACGCGACCCGCCGCTCCCCGCCGGCCAGGGCGCCCAAATCCGGCAGGTCCCAGTCGGCGTCGACCGCGATCGCCGCCGTTCCGGCCGCTCCGAGCGCGCGAGCCACTCCGAGCGTCGTCGTCGTCTTTCCCGTGCCGCCCTTCCCGCCGGTGACCGCGAGCATGGACCGGCTGGGTCGCGATCGGATTTCAACCCTCGCGGCGCCGAAGCGAGCGGCTGTCGACTCGCTCGGTCACCGTCGAAAACTGGGTCGGCAGCGCGCGAGCGACGCCGCGGTTCAGTCGTGGCAGCAGCCGCCGGCCTCGCCGCCGAAGTCGACGATCAGCTCGTCTGAGATTGCCTCGTTCAGCGTTTCGAGTCGACGCTGGAGTTCGTCCTGCGCCTCGACGTACTCCTGCATTACCGGCAGCGAGTGCAGATCCTGCTGGGCGGACTGCACCTTCTCCATCGTCTCTTGGTCGGCCTTCCCGGCCTGGCGGGCCATCGCGAACTCCTGACGGAGCTGCTCGAACTCGGCGATCCGCGCTTGTGCCTCGTCGTCGTCTTGCACGGCCGCCTTCGCCTCCTCGAACCGGCGATACTCGGCGGTATCGGCGATAGCCGCACCCAGCTCCGTCGCGAGGGCTTCGACGGAGTCGTCGGTCGCGGCCGCCTCGGGCGCGTCGGTCTCGATGCTCATGAGTCGCCTTGGAATCGGTCGCTGTTAAGCCCCGCGGCTGGGGAACCGTGGGGAACTGCGGCGGTGTGCGCGCGCCGGCGAGAGCTACGTCGCGACCGCGTAGCCGGCGGCCGCGACCGTGACGACGACGACGAACGCCGTCCAGTTGCGGGGGGTGTCGAACGAGCCGTACGGTCCCCCCTTTCGGGTGAACAGGTACGCGAAGTAGACGGCCAGCGGGGCGACCCTCACGGGTGTCGACACCGGGACGCCCGCCAGCAGGTCCAGCACGACCGTCAGCCCGACCGCCCCCAACGCCGCCGCCGCGGCGACGAGGAGGTCCTCGCGCGCGTCGCTGAGATCCATCTACCGAGTGATGTGTGAACCGAAAGTAATCGATGTCGGTTCGGTCCGAACGCGGCGAGCGTCTCCCGCGCGGTCGCGTCGGTCGAGCGTTACTCCTCGGCGCCCTCGAGCTCCTCGACGAGCTCGTCGGCGTCGACATCGACATCGTCCATGTCCACGTCGTCGAGGGCGTCCTCGACGTCGCCGCCGCCCATACCGCCCATGCCGCCCATCATGCCGCCCATGCCGCCCATCATGCCGCCGGAGCCGTCGATGACCTCCTCGACGACGACGCGGTCGAGGTCGAGGCGCCCCATGATATCCTGTGCGATCTGCTGCTTCGAGAACATCCACTGCTGGTTCATCTGCATCATCGGCGTGGCCTCGATGTACAGCGAGCGCTTGTCGACCTCCTGCAGCTCGGTCTCTTTCTCGACCTCGCCGGTCTCCTCGTCTTCGTGGGCCTCGACGGTGATCTCCTCTTCGACGGTCTCCGATTCGATGCGGACCTCGGGGGTCTCCTGGAGGTACATGCCGATGAGGCCGGCTGCCTTCTCCTCGTCGTCCTCGACGAGTTCGAGGATCTCGTAGTCGTACTCGAGGTCGTCGCCGGCCAGCGGGTGGTTGAAGTCGACGCGCGAGCGCCCGCCGATGACCGTCTCGACGTAGCCCTGTTCGCCGTCGATGGTGACCTGCGCGCCGGGGTAGCGGTCGTCCTCCGGGATCTTCTCGGCGCTCACGGTGCGCACGTCGTCGGGGTCGAACTCGCCGAACGCCTCCTCGGAGGGGACGGTGACGACGTTCGTGTCGCCGACGTGCTTGCCGACGAGGTCCTCGTCGACGGTGCCGAACACGTGGCCCTCGCCGACGACGATGATGCGCGGGGAGAAGTCGTACTCGTCGTCGTCAATGCCCGCCTCTTCGGCGACCTCCTTGCGGGTCGTGTCGACGACGCGGCCCTCGTCCTCGTCCTCGCCGGACACGGTGCGGACGGTGTAGTCCAGGCGGACGAAGTCCCCGTTCTGGATCCCGTCGTCGGACTCCTCGGATTCGACCGCGTCCTCGCTCGCCTCATCGCCGGCGTCGGCGGCGTCTGCCGCCTCGGCCTGCTCTTCTTCGCTCATATGCGCATCGTCGCTCGTGCGCTTCTTAACAGTCACGTTTCGGTCGAGCGGCCCAACTCCCCGACGACGATGGGATCCGCCGACGATCCGCCAGAGGGCGGACACCCGGCCGCGACACGCCCAGCCCCGACACGCTCGGCTTCGAGACACTCGGACGCGCCACCCTTTTGCTCGGTCACCCCGACCGCCGTCGCATGTACGAAGTGGAGGTGAAGGTCCGCGCCGACCACGACGCCGTCCGAGATCGGCTCGCAGACAGTGCCGCGACGCTCGCGCGGCGAGTGCGGCAGGTGGACACGTACTACGACGCGCCCCACCGCGACTTCGCCGAGACGGACGAAGCGCTCCGGATCCGCCATGAAACGGTCGGCGGCGGGGGCGACGGGCGCGGCGGGAGTCGCGCCATCGACGCCGGTACCGGTACGGGCACCGACGCCGGCACCGGTACCGGCGACACCGAGACGAAGATCACCTACAAGGGACCGCTCGTCGAGGCCGAGTCGAAGACGCGCGAGGAGTTCGAGACGGCAGTCGCCGACGCCGACGCCGTAGCGGGGATCCTGGACGGGCTCGGCTTCTCGCCCGCGGCGACCGTCGAGAAGTACCGGGAGTTCTTCGAACTCGACGGCTACACCGTCACGCTCGACGACGTGGCCGGCGTCGGCGAGTTCGTCGAGGTCGAGCGCGAGGCCGTCGAGGCGGAGATAGAATCCGCCCGCGACGGCGCGTACGCGGTCGTCCGCGAGTTGGGTCTCGATCCGGACGACCAGATCCGCACGTCGTACCTCGGGCTGCTGCTCCAATCGCAAGATCTGCCAAACGATACCTCAGAGTAATTCGGCGCGAGAAAACTCTTTCCGCAAGTTATACTGCGACCCGATTCCTCCCACCGTCTAATGAGGAACATTCAGGTCTCTGAACTCGACCGGAAGGCGGTTGAAGACCAAGCGGTAGAGATCGTCGAGCGAAAGGGGATCGGCCACCCAGACACCATCTGCGACGGGATCGCCGAGGCGGTCTCGCGCGGCCTCTCGCAGTTGTATCTCGACCGCGTCGGCAAGGTGCTCCACTACAACACCGACGAGACGCAGTTGGTCGCCGGCACTGCCGCGCCCGCCTACGGCGGCGGCGAGGTGGTCGACCCGATCTACGTGCTCATCGTCGGCCGTGCGACGAAGCAGTACGAGACCGAAGACGGGCGGGAGTTGACGCTGCCCGTCGGCCGCGTCGCGCTCGAATCCGCCCGCGAGTACCTCCGCGAGACCATCCCCGAACTGGCGGTCGGCACCGACATCATCGTCGACGTGAAACTCGGCGAGGGGTCGGGCGACCTCCAAGATGTCTTCGGCGAGGACGGCGCGCAGGTGCCGATGGCGAACGACACCTCCTTCGGCGTCGGCCACGCACCGCTGACCGAGACCGAGCGGATCGTCCGGGAGGCCGAGCGCGCGCTCAACGGGCCGTACCACGACGACCACCCCGAGCTCGGCCCCGACGTGAAGATCATGGGCAAGCGCGAGGGCGACCAGATCGACATCACGGTCGCGGCGGCGATGGTCGACGCGTACGTCGACGACATCGACGAGTACCGCGAGGCGACCAAGCGCGTCGAGGCGTACGTCGCCGACCTCGCCGAAGGGTACACCGACCGCGAGGTGAACGTCGCCGTCAACACCGCCGACGACCTGGAGGCGGGGTCGATCTACCTGACGACGACCGGCACCTCCGCCGAGCAGGGCGACGACGGCTCCGTCGGCCGCGGCAACCGCGCGAACGGGCTGATCACGCCGAACCGGCCGATGAGCATGGAGGCGACCTCCGGCAAGAACCCCGTCAACCACATCGGAAAGATCTACAACCTCCTCTCGACGGACATCGCGGAGGCCGTCGTCACGGAGATGGACGGCATCCGCGATCTACAGGTTCGCCTGCTCTCGCAGATCGGCCGCCCCATCGACGAGCCTCACGTCGCCGACGCGCAGGTCATCACCGAGGACGGCGTCGCCGTCGCCGACATCGAGGAGGAGGCGACCGCGATCATCGACGAGCGGCTCGCCAACGTCACCGACGTGACCCGGCGCGTCATCGAGGGCGAACTCTCGACGTTCTGAGGGGCGGCGTCGCTCGCGCTGCGTCTGCAGTAGCTGACACCCACCGACCGCCGTCGCGCGCGGCGGTGTCGCCGGGAATTTCGCTCCCCGCCGCGCGGTCATCGTCAGACCACGCGGTTGCTGGTGCCGTCTTCCGATACAAAGGTTCGCGAAGGGGACCTCGAACGTCGCGACCTCAGCCGTCGGCGAGTTCGCGCGAGAGGTACGTCGCGATGTCTGTGTCCGCCGACTCGACGAACCGGGCGACTTCGTCGCCTTCGGCGTCGAAGACGATCACTGTCGGGATGTACTCGACGCCGTACTCGTCCATGCCCGGCCCCCGCTTTTCGCCGTCGACCTTCTCCACCGGGAACTGTTCGATCCGGTCGCCGGGGACGCCCGCGGCGTCGAGCGCGGCGGCGAACCCCGGGAGCTGCTGGGTGCAGTCCGGACACCAGTCGCCGCCCCACACCTTGTACCGCAGGCCGTCGGCGCCGAGCGCCGCGGCCGCGTCCGGGTCGATGTCGGCGGCTGCGTCCGGGTTCATCGTCGAAAGCGTCGTGCTCATGGTCGAAGGTGGGTCGCACGGCCGCTTAAGCGCGACGCCGCCGGCAGATCCGGCGTGCGGCCGACACATCGGCGCTGCGTTCGTGCGCGGCGACCGCCCGATGGCTTGCCGCTGACTCGGGAGCATTTAGGCGTCACGCGAGTAGCGTGGGCATGGACGATTCGGTACTCGACACCGTCGGCTCGCCGCTGGTCAGGGTCGATTCGCCGCCCGGCGCGACCGTCGCCGCGAAGCTGGAGTCGCGCAACCCCGGCGGCTCCGCGAAGGACCGCCCCGCGCTGCGGATGATCGAGCGCGCGGAGGCCGACGGAACGCTGGAGCCGGACGACACGATCGTGGAGCCGACCTCGGGCAACACCGGCATCGGCATCGCGATGGTCGGCGCCGCAAAGGGGTACGACGTGACCGTCGTGATGCCCGCCTCCAAGAGCGAGGAGCGGCGACAGATCATGGCCGCCTACGGCGCCAACCTGGAGCTCGTCGACGGCGGTATCGACGCCGCGAAGGACCGCGCCGACGAATTGGAGGCCGAGGGAATGGTCCAGCTCCGGCAGTTCGAGAACGGCGCCAACCCCGAGGCGCACTACGAGACCACCGGCGTCGAAATCGTGGAGCAACTCGACGGGCGCGAGCCGGACGCGCTCGTCGCCGGCGTCGGCACCGGCGGGACGGTCTCGGGCATCGGCCGCCGCCTCCGGGAGGAGTTCCCCGGGATGGACATGGTCGCCGTCGAGCCCGAGGACTCGGCGGTGCTGTCGGGCCGAGAGCCCGAGAGCGACTCCTTCCAGGGGATGGGTCCGGGGTTCGTCAGCCCGAACCTGGACACCGACCTGCTCGACGGCGTGCTCACCGTCGGACTCGACGAGGCGGAGACGGAGTGCCGACGGCTCGCCCGCGAGGAGGGAATCCTCGTCGGGCAGTCTTCCGGCGGCTCGAACGCCCGAGCCCGGGATGTGGCCGCGTCGTTCGCCGCCAGCGAGGACCCCGGGTACCACGACGTGGCGGTCGACGGGTGGGAGCCGCCGACGGACGACCGCGTCGGCGTCGCGGGCGACGACCCGCTGGTACTCACCGTGTTCTGGGACTCCGGCGAGCGCTACATGTCGACCGGGCTGTTCGACTGAGGTGGGCGGTGGCAGGGAGAGCCGCTCGCGATCAATGAGAGCCGCTCGCGATCAGCCCTCGAACTCCTCGCGCGTGACGCGCACGCCGACCGTCTCGTCCACGTCGCGCAGGTCGTACGCGGGCAACTCGGCGTCGTCACTGCGCGCGAGGTACATCGGCTCGACGAGTCGGCCCTCCTCGAGACCGTACAGCTTCAGGAACCGGTCGGTCTCCTCGCGCCGGACGGCGTCGTTACGGACGGCGGTCGCGAGGTCCCGCGAGAGCCACTCCTCGCGGGTGATCGACGGCTCCTCGATCAGCACCTCGTCGACGAAGCGGACGAGGTACCAGTTGAGATCGTTGCACAGCGACACCGCGGCACCGAGGCTGACGGTGTCGAGCGCAAGCGAATTCTCGAAGGGAGACCGGAGGTCGTACGTCGCGAGCGCCTCCCGCGCCGTCTCCCGCGAGAGCAGCTCGTAGCGGAGGTCGGCCTCGGGGTCGCCGATGAGACAGACCATGGTCATACGCCCGGGTCGCCGCCGCCGGGCAAAGCGGTTACGCTCCGGGCGCGTCGTCGCCCGCGGCCCACTCCAGCGCCGCGCGGAGGTCGTGGTTCGGCGGCGAGCAGGTGAAGTCCCGGCACGCGTATGCGGTGGGCGCGCTGTCGCGGGCGTCGCGGTCGCGCCAGATCGGCGGCACTTCCACGAGCCCAAGGTCGTCGATCCACGCCGAAACGCCCTCCGCGGTCGGTGGACGCGGAGCGAGCACGACGCCCGGGAGATAGCGGCTCGCGAGCGTGTCGCGCCACTCTTGGGGGGGCTCGTCACAGGCGAGGGTGAGCTCGAAGGGGCCGCTCTGCTCCCGCGCGGCTGCCAGCGCCAGCGTGACGTGCTCCAGCGGGGAGGCCGTCACGTCGCCGGCGTGGGTCGCGAGCGCGTCGCGCGCGACGTCCGCAAACCCCTCAGCGGGAGCGAACAGGTCGAGGTCGAGCAGGAGCCGCGTCGCCACCCCGAGGCTGGAGGGCGTCGAGGCGTCGGTCGGCTCCTGGGGACGAACGACGAGGTCCTCGGCGTCGTTCGGGGTCGAGTAGATAGTGCCGTCGTCTGCGTCGTAGAACGCGTCGGCGACCGTCCGACCGAGATCCAACGCGAACCCGAGGTGGTCCGGGTCACCCGTGACGCCGTACAGGTCGAGGGCGGCCCGTCCGAGGTACGCGTAGTCCTCGAGGTAGCCGTTGCCCTTCACCTCGCCCTCGCCGACGGCGTCGCCGTCGCGCTCGATGTAGCGCCGACTGAGCCGGTCGCCGTCCCAGAGGTGCTCGCGCACGAACGCCAGCGCCTCGGCGCCCCGCTCGGCGAGGCCGGCGTCGAGCGTGCGCGCGCCGGCCGCGAACGCCGAGATCGCGAGCCCGTTCCACCCCGCGAGCACCTTCTCGTCTCGGGGCGGGCGCTCCCGGGTCGACTCGCGGTAGTCGAACAGCGCTGTCCGCGCGCGCAGCACCCGCTCGTGTGCCGACTCGACCGAGAGGCCGTACGCGTCCGCGAGGTCGTCGACGGAGGCGGCGCGGGTGAGCACGGTCGTCCCGCGCTCGAAGTTGCCGCCCGACTCGACCCCGAAGCGGTCGCACACCAACTCCACGTCGTCGGCCTCGAACTCGTGGTCAGCGGCCTCGAGGGCCTCCGCGACCGAGTCGGGCGTCCACACGTAGAACTCGCCTTCCCCCTCGCCCGAGTCGGCGTCGAGCGTGCCGTAGAAGCCGCCATGCGGGTGGCCGAGCTCGCGGTCGAGGAACGCGAGCGTCTCCCGGGCGACGGTCGCGTACTTCGGGCGGCCGAGCAGGCGGTGGGCATCGAGGTAGACGCGCGCCAACTCGGCGTTGTCGTACAGCATCTTCTCGAAGTGCGGCACCACCCACTCGCGGTCGGTACAGTAGCGGTGGAAGCCGCCGCCGACCTGGTCGTAGAGTCCGCCCTCGGCCATCGCGTCGAGCGTCTCGACGGCGACGTTCAGCGGCTCCTCGCGGCCGCTTCGCGCGTACGCTTGCATGAGGAGGTCGATTCGCCCGACCTGCGGGAACTTCGGTCCCTGTCGGCCGAAGCCGCCGTGCTCGCGGTCGGCGCTGCGAAGCGCCGCGGTGACGGCGTCCGAGAGCACGTCCGCCTCGGGCGGGCCGGCGTCGGCTGCGGCGCCGTCGTCGGCGACACCGCCGGCCGCCCCGTCGTCGCCGGGCGCGCCCGCGTCGTCCCCGCCGGTCGACTCCAACTCGTCGCGGGCGGCGGCCGTCCACTGCTCGGCGCGCGCCTCCATGTCGGAGCGTTGCTCCGGGTCGTTCCACGAGTCCGCGATGTTGCGACACACCTCCAGGAAGCCGGGCATCCCCTGGCGGCCGTCGCGCGGGAAGTACGTCCCGACGTAGAACGGCTTGCCCTCGGGAGTGAGCCACGCGGAGAGCGGCCAGCCGCCGCGACCGTTGACGAGCTGGTTCACGGTCTGGTACACCCGGTCGATGTCGGGGCGCTCCTCGCGGTCGACCTTCACCGGAACGAACGCGTCGTTGAGCACGTCCGCGACAGCCTCGTCCTCGAACGACTCCTCTTCCATGACGTGACACCAGTGGCACGCGGCGTAGCCCACCGACAAGAAGACGGGTACGTCGCGCTCGCGGGCCGCAGCGAGCGCGTCGTCGTCCCACGGCTGCCAGTTGACCGGATTGTCCGCGTGTTGGCGCAGGTACGGGCTGGCCTCCTCCACCAGCCGGTTTCGCGCCGTCGGATCGCTCATTGCCGGTCGGTCGGCGGCGGGAGGGAAAAGCGGGGCGGCCGCGGGTCGTCGCGGACCGCGGGCGGGTCCGTGCCGCGGCGGCTGAACCATGAACGTGCACAACAATCGGCTCTCAGAGGGTAAGGTTTACACGCCCGTGCAGTATCGAATCGACTATGACCGAGACAGTGCTTCTCGTCGGCGGCGGCGGGCGCGAGCACGCCATCGCCCGCGCGGTCGCCGCGGACGCCTCGCTGTACGCCTGCGCGAGCAATTGCAACCCCGGAATCGCGTCGCTGTCTGACGGCTTCGAGCAGGTGGGCGAGCGCGACGCCGACGCGATCGTCGACTACGCCGAGCGGGTCGACGCCGACCTCGCGGTCATCGGCCCGGAGTCGGCGCTGGAGGCGGGCGTGGCGGACGCCCTCGACGACGCCGGCGTGTACACGTTCGGTCCCCGCGCCGAGGAGGCGCGCATCGAGACCGACAAGGCGTTCCAGCGGCGGTTCATGGCCGACCACGACATCCCCGGCAACCCCGACTTCGAGACGTTCGACTCCGCGGCGGCGGCCGCCGAATACGTCGAGGCGTACGACGGCGACGTGGCCGTGAAGCCGGTCGGCCTCACCGGCGGCAAGGGCGTCCGGGTCACTGGCGATCAGTTGACGACCGAGGCGGCGGTCGACTACATCCTCGACGCCGAGTGGAACGAGTGGGTGATCGAGGAGCGGCTCGTCGGCGAGGAGTTCACCGTCCAAGCGTTCGTCGCGGACGGCGAGGTCCGCACCACGCCCGCGATCCAGGACCACAAGCGCGCCTACGAGGGCGACGAGGGCCCCAACACCGGCGGCATGGGGAGCTACTCCGACACCGATGTGACACTCCCGTTCATGACCGACGCCGACTACGAGGCCGCCGTCGGGGTCATTGAGGCGGTCGTCGACGCCCTCCCCGACTACAAGGGCGTCCTGTACGGCCAGTTCATGCTCGGCGCCGACGGCCCGAAGGTGGTGGAGTTCAACGCCCGCTTCGGTGACCCCGAGGCGATGAACACGCTGCCGGCGCTGGAGACGCCGTTCCTCGACGTGCTCACCGCCGCCCGCGACGGCGGCTCTCTCCCCGAACTGCAGTTCTCCGGCGAGGCGACCGTCTGCAAGTACGCCGTGCCAGCGGGCTACCCGGTCGAGCCGGACGCGGGCGCGCGGATCGAGGTGGACGAGTCGAGCGTCGGCGAGGCGCTGCTGTTCTACGCGAGCGTCGATCAGCGCGATGACGGCCTGTTCACGACCACGTCGCGCTCGTTCGCGGTCGTCGGGCGTGGCGATTCCATCGCCGACGCGGAGGCGGACGCGGAGTCAGCGCTGTCGGCGGTCGACGAGGGCTTCCACGTGCGCCACGACATCGGCACCACCGAGTTGGTGCAGTCGCGAATCGACCACATGACGCGGTTGCGCGGCGAGTAGCCCGGCTATCCGTGCGCCGCCAACCCGGTGGGCGCGTCTGCAGACGCGCTCCGGAGGCGCGTCGCTGACGGATGAGGATAGCGAACACGTGACGCGATCGCGGTCGGATCGGACCCCCGCGTCACGGTTTCGCGACGGGGTCCGAGGCGTGAGTCACCGCACGGCGGTCGTGGTCCCGTCATCGGTGAAGAACGCTCGCCAGGCGGTGGTCCCGTTCACACACCGCCGAGGGTTCGGTTGGAACGCACGAGATTGATAATCGGTGGCCCCGAGGCTCACCCTGTGACCACAGACGACGAGGGTGGGGGCGGGGAGGCCGACGCCGGCCGCGATGGCAGCGGGCCCGACGGCCATCCCGCTCGGTACGACCGCGTTGAGCGTCACCCGACGCCGGATAGACGTAACTCTCTGCGCTACTGGACGGACGCGAAGTCCCCACTGACGGTCGCGCTCAACTACCTCGCCGTCTGGCTGATCCGGGTCTCGCCGAGCCTCCGGCTGAAGAGTTGGCTCCTCCGTCGGCTCGGCACGACCGTCGGCTCGGGCGTCTCCTGGGGGTTGGAGGCGACACCGGACGTGTTCTGGCCCGAGCGGATCGCCCTCGGCGACGACGTGATCGTCGGCTACGATTCGGTACTGCTGTGTCACGAGTTCCTGCAGGACGAGTATCGCCTCGGCGACGTGGTGGTCGGCGACCGGGCGATGCTCGGCGCGAAGGTGACGGTGCTCCCGGGCGTCCACATCGGCGCGGACGCGCAGGTGGCCGCGAACTCCCTCGTCGCCGACGACGTGCCGCCGGGGACGACGGTCGCGGGCGTCCCGGCGGAGCCGATCGAGCGCGACGGCGAGGGAGGCGAAGATGAGGACGAAAATGAAGATGGAAACGAAGACGAAGGCGATGACGACGGCGGCGTGAACTGACGTGCCGACCGGGCGGTGCTACTCGCGGATCCGCACGACGCCCTCGGTGAACGCCCGCCGGTTCGGCACGACGTACTCGGCGCCGTCGCTCTCGACGTGCGTGACGAATACGTTCACCTCCTGCACGACGCCGTCGGTGTCGCCGATGCGGACGCGGTCGCCGATGCTGTACGGCTGCTCGAGCAGGAGGTAGAAGCCGGCGGCGCCCGACGCGAGCAGGTCGCGGAAGGCGAGCCCGCCGAACAGCACGAGCGCAAAGCCGTACGTGCCCAGGAAGACGACTAAGGCGGCAGTGTCGACGCCGATCTGCCCGAGCGCGACGAGGACGGCGATGAACACCACCGACCACTTCGCGATCGACGGGACGACCCCGGTCTGCGGGAGCTTCACGCCGCGCAGGCGGTCGTCGATCAGGAGCTCGACCTTGTCGCCGACGACGAGGCCGACGATGAGCACGAGGATGGCGAGAAACAGCGAGGGGAGGAAGCCAGCGGTTCGGTTCCAGAAGGTGGAGATGTATTCCACCCGGGCGATCGTCAGCGCGACGATGACGCTGAGGATGAAGATGAAATAGCCCGAGAGGTTCGCGATGAGCGATATCGTCGAGGTGCCGAACTCGCGGGCGGTCCGCTCGAATGCCGTCCCCTCGATCGTCTCGGGAACGCCCGCGCCCACCAGGATCCGGCGGTTCACCCGCACGACGAGGTAGCCGAGCAACGCACCGAGCACGAGCACGCCCAGCGCCAGCCACAGGCGCGCCGGGAGATTGGTCAGCGCCGCTCGGAGCGTGTCGTCGACCCACTGCAGCGGCGGGTGGGGCGTCAGCGTCGAGGCGACGGCCAGAGCGGTCGACGGCGCGCGCTCGGCGGTCGGCGTGAGACTGGGGTCGATCATGCGTCAGTACTCCTCCGGGTCGAGTTCGAGGACGAGCCGTCCGCCCTTGAACGCACGGACGAGCCCGTCCGACTCCGAGAGCACGATCGCGATGGCGTTCGTGTCCCGCGTAATCGCGCCGCCGGCCATGTGGCGCGCGCCCAGGCCCTTCGGGATGTCGACGCCTTCCGCGCCCGGTTCGAGGTAGCGGTACGCCGAGACGATCTTCCCGGAGTCGCTGATGACGAACGCGCCGTCGAGCCGGGAGAACTCCTTGAGCATCACGTTCACGATGGGGTCGCCGACGTGGACGTGGCTCTTCTCGAAGGGGTTGTAGCTCAGCGGTCGGGACTTGTTCATCACCTTGCCGGCGTCGCCGACGACGAACAGCGCGCCGACGGGCTTGCCCTTCTGCCCTTTCTTCCCGAGTTCGATCGCCACGTCGAACACGTCGCGGACGACGTTGGGGTCCGCGCGGGAGTTGGCGAACAGGTCGTAGATCCCCGAGTGCATCGACTCGGTGACCGGAGCTCGAACCACCCCGTCGATGGGGTCGTCGAACACGCCGACCGCGCACGCGACCACGTCGCCCTCGGCGCAGTAGCCGTGGTCCATCGCCCCCTCGATGCCGAAGCGGATCCGGTCGCGGACGTTGTCGAACTCCAGGGGGAGTTCGACGTACCGCTCGGCGTCGTGGTCGTTCTCGGGCGCGACGACGACGACGGGATCGTCGTCGATCTCGCGGTAGTCGTCGTACGTCGACCCGGTCGGCGAGAAGAGGAACACCCCGTCGACATCCGCGACGAGGTCGGAAAGGAGGTCGGCCGAGGCAGTCATAGTGTAAACGTTTCGGGGCGCGTTCATATCGGTTTCGGCGCCGTCATGCGGTCGTCTTGCGTTCGGGTCGGTGCCGCGGTAAACGCGATATCGGCTGCTTCCCGCTGGCACTATGTCTACGCGATGTCCTGCCCGGTAAGCTGGACGCTCCAGTTCTCGGGAACGGTGAGGTCAACGGTTCCCAGCCGCCAGCGCTCGCTCCCGCCCGGGTCGACCCGATCCCCGGTATCGGACTGCACGTCGGCGTTCTCCTCGCTGTCGACGACTGTCGGCCGAACGACCAACCGGGTCGGCGTCGAGACCATCGACAGCGGGAACTCGTCGTCCGACCTGAAGTCGTATCGCCGCAGCATCGACCGCGGGAGCGACGCGCCTGCGCACTTCAGCACGTCCGCGTCGTCGGCGTCCGCGACGACGGCCGACAACAGCGCCTCGTAGCTCGCCGTCGGCGCCGATCCGTCGGCCGGAACCACATCGAGCACCGAGACCTTCCGCGGCCCGGTGGTATCGGACTCGCCACGGCCGCCGTGGGCGACCGCGACGAGCGCGGCGACCGGTGTACCGTGCTCGTCGTTGACGACGTAGGTCGTCGGGTCCCACCGTGGATTCGCGAGCCGCCAGCGGTACCAGCGGGGGTCGCGACGGACGTGGGTCGTCTCCGGAACGCCGGACCGGTATAGATCGACGAGTGTCTCCGTCGGTGTCGTCCTGTGCTGATCGACGGTCTACTCTCCGGGTGGGTCGGTGACCCCGCCGCTCAACGATGTGAGGCCGCGGACCACCGGTGCGGCGAGGTGTCCGAGTTCGGCCGCCGCCTTCCACCGTGGCTTCTCTGTCGACCGTGCAGCCGCGAGCCGAGAGAGGTCCTGCACCCGGTAGTGCGTCGAAAGGGTACCCACCTCGTGCCAGTCGAACGACTGGAGTCCGGGCAGGATCGCCGCCGAGGGGAAGTTGTAGTAGCAGTCCAGCGGCCCGTCTTCGTACTGGTCGAGCAGCCGTTCGGTCATCTCGGTGAACAGCCCGCGACGGCGGTGGTCGGCCAGTCGGCCGGCTGGAATGCCAGTGCCGACGCGTCGCCGGCGCGGAGGGGGACGGCAAGGCACGGCTCCGCACCCACGAGTTCCCCGTTGGCCTCGGCGACGACCATTGAGATCTCCTCGACGTACGGGTTCGCGGCGAATCGCCAGGCGAACCACTCCTCGCTCTTACCGGTTCCCCACACCACCTCGTAGAGGTCGAGGAAGGCCCCCCAATCCTCGGGACGGAACGGTCGAACCGTCCCCCGTCGCTGTGTGCATTGGTTGGACTCGTTCGGTGCTCCCGCGTCGTGCCAATTCGTTATGAACGCGCTTATGTGGGTCGATGCCCGCGCTCGCCTCGACCGATTCGTCGGTCCGACTTCGCACGTGGCGCTGTCAGTCCCAGCGTGAGTCAACCGTCCCGGTGGGTGTGAGCGAGCGGTGATGCCCCTTCTCGTTCGTCCTTCGAGGCGTGAACAACGCGAGCGCCTCGCCCTTCGCTCACGGGTCGCTCCGCTCCCCGTTCACCGACGGTGACGCTCACTTCGGGGGACCGGATTCGAACCCCGGTCGTTCCACTCACTCCGTTCGCTCCACTCCCTGCCTCGAATCCCCTCCGTGTCGATTCTCACGGCTCTCCCGTTCGGTCAAGCCGGAGAATGCGCGGGACCGGATTCGAACCGGCGGACCTCTACAGGACAGCGTCCTAAGCGCTGCGCCGTTGGCCTGGCTTGGCTACCCGCGCTCGCCACACAGTATCCCGAATCGCCGTAAGTAGCTGTCGGACCGAGGCGACACGATTTATCACCGCCGGCCCCGAACACTACATCGATGTACCGCGCCAGCGACGAGGTGGAGAACGAGGAGTGGCTCTCGCGGCTCCAGCGAGCCGCCGAGTCGCTGGAACTGTCCGCGGAGGCCCGGTCGAACGCGACCGACATGTTCCTCTCGGGCGTTCCCGAGGACGACCGATCGAAGCCTGCGATGGCCGCGGCCGCGCTGTACGCCGGCGCGCTCATCGCGGGCGACGAGCGGCCCCAGACCGCCGTCGCGGAGGCGATGGACGTGACCCGCCTCTCGGTCCAACAACACTGGAAGGACGTCCTCGAGGACGCCGGGTTCCGGCCGCCGTCTTGGTGACGCGACGACCCCTATCCGGCCGCCGATCGCGCGGTCCGCCCTCGACTGTCCGGGAGGTTACTCTGTGAGCAGCCGATATGCGAGCAGGGTCAGCCCGGTGAACCCGACCAGTTGACCGAAAATAAACAGCGCGCCGCCGACGTACGCGAGTTCGCTGTCCGGGTCGCGGCCGGCGAGGCGGATCGCCTGATACCCGACCAGCAGCGCCCCGCCGCCGCCGAGAATCAGTTGGGTAGCCCGCGAGCGCCTCGCCAGCCAGTCGACCGAGGCGTCGCCGGCGGCCATCCCGGGCTCACTCCGCGTCCGGAGGGGCGGTTCCGCGACCCTCCCGCTCGGGCGTGCGGTTGCCGTGCCGGTCAATCTCGCCGCGGACGATCCGCGTCGAGGAGATGCGGTCGCCGTCCTCGGCCGGCACGTGGTCGACGACCTCGATCCGGAGGCTCGGCAGCCCCTTCTGCTCGCGGATCTCGTTGACGCGTTCGCCCCCCGACTGCGTCTCTGGAGAGACGATCAGCGCGTCGAAGCTGGGCTCGACGGCGATCCCCGTCGGCTCCGTGAGCTCGCGGATCTCGTACTCGCGGTCGTGTTCGTCCGCGAGCGGTGCCAGTTCTGCCTCGAGGTCGCGCTTGCGCTCGGCGAACGGGCGGACGTACCGGTCCGTGTGGCGTGTCTCCGGGGCCAGCTCGTCGGCGGTGAGCCCGACGGTGAGGTCCCCGAGTTCGAACGCGCGCTCGAACAGCGCGCGGTGGCCGTCGTGGACCGGATCGAATGTCCCGCCCAGCGCGACGTTCATGCTCGCTGGTAGACGCCCCGACACCTAAAAGCGACGTTACTCCATATCGCGTTCGGTCTCGACGGAGATGCGAACCGGCTCGGCGGCCGCGTCCGCCGACGCTGCGTCCCCCGCCAGCCGCGAATCGAGCGTGAACACCGCGTTCAGTTGGTCTTGCACCTGGCCGACGACGCCCTCCACGAGCGCCGCGGGCTCGATAGCCTCGTACTCGTAGGGGTTGTTGCCAGCGCCGGAGGACTCGCGTTTCGTCCGGGTGACCGTCTCTTCGTCGTGGAGTTCCGCGAGCGCCTCGCGCACGGTGCTTGGGTACAGACCGGTCTCGTCGGCGACCTCCTCGCTCGTCGACCCGGGGTGTTCGCGAAGGAACACGTAGATCCGTGCGCGCGTTTCGGTGTCAAGTAGCCACGACAGCAGGTCCACGATGCGTTCGTCGAACTCCTCGGTG
Organism: Halobaculum gomorrense; assembly: GCF_900129775.1. Classification (GTDB taxonomy): domain Archaea; phylum Halobacteriota; class Halobacteria; order Halobacteriales; family Haloferacaceae; genus Halobaculum; species Halobaculum gomorrense. The sequence continues at coordinate 233,621 of NZ_FQWV01000005.1, forward strand.
GCGCCCGCGGCGCCCGACTCCAGCCGCTGTGCGGCCGCTCGAAGTTCTTCTCTGGGGGCGTCCGACTCCGCGGCCTCGTCTGCCTCGCCGTCGTCTTCGGGGGCCTCGTCAGTCGCCATGTGTTCTCTTCTGCCGGTCAGAACTCCGCAGGGAAAACCCCGTCGCCGCGCGGGTTCTCGGGGTGAGTGGGCTCACATTCGCCCCGCCTACGCGTCGATCTCGTCGATCAGCAGATCGCGGCACAGCGCGTCGACCCCGTCACGCTCGCGGACGCGCCGCTGTCGCGACGCCCCCGACTCGCGGTCGAGAAGGTACCGCAGTCCCTCGACCTCGAGCCGGTCGCACTCGCGGTCGACGACGGTCGGCAGGTCGACCTGCGAGTCCCCGTCGCGGTCGATGAACGACGCGTCGCGGCCGTGTCTGATCGCGCGCCACTTGTTCTCGTCGAGGAGTTCCCGCCGAAGGCCGCCGCCCGGACCGGTCGTCGGCGCCGCCTCGTCCTCGTACCGTTCGGCGAGGTCGACGACGAGCGCGTGGACGAACTCCACGAACGCGCAGACGACATCCGGGTTCGACTGCGCGTCCGGCGTCCTGACCTCGACGGTGCCGTGGCCCGTGTGCGGCCGCACATCGAACCAGAGTTCGCCGCGGTCCTCGATGGAGCCGTGTTCCACCATCCGCTGCTCGTACGCGTCGAAGGCGGCGAAGTCCGCGAATCGGCTCGGCATCCCGGTGTTCGGCAGATTTTCGAACACCGTCGCCCGCGCGGAGGCCAGTCCGGTGTCGTAGCCGTTCCAGAACGGCGAGTTCGCCGACAGCGCGAGCAGCGGCGGGAGGTACCAGCGGACCTCGTTGGCGACCCACGTCGCCTTGTCCGCGTCGTCGACGCCGACGTGGACGTGCAGCCCCGCGGTCGTGTTCCGGTGTTGAGGGTACTGGATCCGGTCCAACTGCGAGCGATAGCGTGGCTTCTCGGCGTGGTCGAGTTCGCGCCAGACGGCGGCCGGGTGGAGTCCGGCACCGGCGATCTGCAGGTCGTACGACTCGGCGTGCTCGACGAGCGCCTCCCGGACCGCGAGGACGTGGTCGCGAACGGATCCGGGATTCTCGATGAGCGGTGTCTGTGTCTCGACGACGAACTTGAACAGCTCGTGGTCGATGCGTTCTGCGAGCGGCTCGGGCGGTTCCCGGTCGCCGTAGACGAGTTGGTCGCTGCCCGCGGTCGGTCGGCCGTCGCCGTCGACGACGTAGAACTCCTCCTCGACTCCAAGCGTGCCCATTCGCTCGAACGCCGCCGCCGAACCCGTGTCCATCGGCGACGGCTTCGGCGTGCGGGGGTATATATCTCGGGAAACCGGGTACGGGGGCGGCGCCCGTGCGAGCCTTCAAGTCGGATGCCGAGACCACGACCTACCGGACGCGCCAGCGTCCGGCCGACGGGCGGGCCGGACGCACAGTCCGAGTAGCCGCGCCACTGCGCGGCCGAGCGACGAGCGCCGGCGAGCGATCCCGCGCTATCGGGGCGTCGCGACGACGCCGAGGTGGTCCTCGTGGAACCGCCCCAGTCGACGGGTCTCCAGCACCTCGTAGGTCGGCTCCAAGTCCGCCACCGTCTCCTCGAACACCGCCTCGGGAGCGGCGGCTACGTCCTCCGATCGCGTCTTCACCGCCAGCAAGAGCCGCCCGTCGTCGGCGAGGAACCGCCGGTTCCGAACGGCCACGTCGGCCTGCCCGCGGGTCGCGACGTCCTGTACGAGCACGTCGCAGTCGGCCTCGACGACGTGCGCGTACGTCTCGGGGCGACGGGCGTCCTTGAGCAGCGGGAAGAGGTTCGGCCGCGGCTCGCAGGCGTCGAGCAGGTCGCGGACGGGGCGCGGGGAGAACTCGACAGCGTAGGTCGCCCCGGCGAAGTCGGCGACGTGGCTGACGGTGGTGCCGTTCGCGGCGCCGAGGTACAGCACCGTCTCGCCGCCCGAGAGCCCGGTTTCCATCCCGAGTTCGAGCATCCCGCCGAGCTTCGATCGGCCGGCGTCCCACGCGCGCCACTCGCCGTCGGTGGGCTCGCCGTACACCGGCTCCCCGCGGGTCGCGAGCCGGTCTCGGCCGTCGAACTCCCGCCGGACCACGCCTGCCGGGAGCGACGCGTCGGTCCCCGTCATTCCGAACCACCGCCGTCTCCTCCGGCTGCGGTGTCGCCGGCGCGAGCGCGGATCGTCCGCATCCGCTCGTCCAACTCCGCCTCCAGCTCGGGCCGGTAGTCGCCCGAGTAGTGGTCGATGCGGGCCGCGATGGTCAGCTTCCCGGCGAGCGCGCGCGAGGCGGAGCCGCGGTCCTCCGGGCGGGTGCCGCGGACGTACTCGTGGGTGTAGATGACGCCGTGCTTGGGCGAGGAGCCGTGACCGCGCAGGTGCGCGAACAGGGCGTCCTCGGCACCGAGCACCTGCAGCGTCCCGGACGGTTTCTTCGCGAGCGCCTCCAGCCCGCCGGCCAACGAGATGAGTCGCGCGGCCAGCACCGGTCCCGCGAGCGCGGCGAGGTTCGGCGCGGCGACCGGCGCGCGAGACTCGATGAACGCCTCCAAGTCGTCGGACTCCCGGTCGAGGTCGGCCACTCGGCTCGCCAGCGAGACGACGCGCTCCTCGGCCGGGCCGTCCGGGTCACGCTCGGCGATGTCGCGGCAGCCCTCGACGCCCGTTCCGGCGTCGGGGAACAGCGTGCCCGCCCACTCGGCGACGCGCTCGGCAAGTTCGTTGGCGACGCGCTCGGCGTCGTCCATCGCTCGGACGGCGTGGAGCAGTTGTCGGTCATCCGCGCGCTCGCGCTCGTCGACCGCGGCGCGGGCCGCCTCGACCGTCGCCTCGCGGAGCTTCCCGTAGTACTCTGCCTCGTCGACGGCGAACCCGGACTCCACGGCGAGCGTCGGCCAGTCCGCGGGGGCGTCCGCTGACCCCGATCGGATCCGGTCCCCCGTCGACTCCGTGTCGCCTGCGGCGAACCACGCCGAAGAGTGGGCGGTGGCGTCGGCGTCCGCGGCGTCGTCTGTGGTCATACAGGGGGTTTCCGGCGACCGTTCCTAAGCGTTGTCTCCGCGACCGGGGAGCAGTCGACGGCCCGACGAGACACCGGTCGCCCCCGCACCGACCGCGGGGGATGCGAACCGAGTGACCTTTGACTGCGCCGCCGGATCTCACGACCATGCACCAACCGGAATTCGGGGACCGACAAGCGCCCGAAGTCGGCGAACTCACCCCGCCGACGCGGACCCTCATGGGCCCCGGCCCGAGCGACGTGCACCCGCGCGTCCTCCGCGCGATGAGCACGCCGCTGGTCGGTCACCTCGACCCGTCGTTCATCGAGATCATGGACGAGACGCAGGAACTGCTCCGATACACGTTCCGAACCGATAACCAGTGGACGATCCCCGTGTCGGGGACCGGGTCGGCGTCGATGGAGGCCGCCATCGGCAACCTTGTCGAGCCCGGCGACACAATGCTCGTCCCGACGAACGGCTACTTCGGCGGCCGGATGGCCGAGATGGCCCGCCGCGCCGGCGGCGACGTGGTCGAGGTGGACGCGCCGTGGGGGGAGCCGCTCGACCCCGTCGCCGTGCAGGCGGCCTTCGACGAGCACCAGCCGGACGTGTTCGGCTTTGTCCACGCCGAGACCTCGACGGGCGTCCGCCAGCCCGACGTGCCGGAACTCACGAGCATCGCCCACGAGCACGACGCGTACGTGATCGCCGACTGCGTCACGTCGCTGGGGGGCGTGCCGCTGAAGGTCGACGAATGGGACATCGACGCCGCGTACTCCGGTCCCCAGAAGTGCCTCTCGTGCCCGCCGGGCGCGTCGCCGCTCACCCTGAACGACCGCGCGATGGACAAGGTCCTCTCGCGGGAGGAGCCGGCCCGCTCGTGGTACCTCGACCTCTCGCTGCTGGAGGGGTACTGGGGCGAGGAGCGCGCCTACCACCACACCGCGCCGATCACGAACGTCTACGCGCTGCGTGAGGCACTGCGTCTGGTCGCCGAGAAGGGCATCGAGTCGCGTTGGGCGCGTCACCGCGAGACCGCGGGCGCGCTGAAGGCCGGTGTCGAGGCGATGGAACTGGAGATGAACGCTGACGACGAGTACTGGCTGCCGAGCCTCAACGCGGTTCGCGTCCCGGAGGGGGTCGACGACGGCGCGGTCATCTCGGATCTGCTGGAGGGGTACGACCTGGAGATCGCCTCCGGGCTCGGCGCTCTGGAGGGAGAGATCTTCCGCATCGGCTGTATGGGCCACTCGGCGCGCCCCGAGAACGTCTCGCTGCTGGTGTCGGCGCTGGGACAGACTCTCGCAGAGTACGGCGCGGACGTGGCCGTCGGAGCGGGCGTCGAGGCGGCCGCGGAGCGGCTGTAACAGCGGTTCGTCGAGTTGGGGCGACGGCGCGGCCACCAATTCCAAGGGTCGGCACGGACGATCGGGACCCGCATGGACGAGGTACTTGAGGCCGCGGAGGTGGTAGCGGACTCGGAACTGGAGGGGGCCGTCGTCTGGCTGTTTCGCGTGATCGGGATCCTGCTCGCGCTCGCGGGCCTCGGCCTGTGGCTGTTCACGCAGGCCGGGTTCCTGTGGCTGCCCGCGGTCCTGATCGGGATCGGGATTCTCCTCGCCGTGATTCCCGGCGTCCTGCTGGAACTGCTCGAGCTGTTCGCGTAGGAGGCGGGATCCGGTCGGTCTCGGCGACGGGGAACCGCCGTCCGCTTTTTCTCCCTGGTGCACTAATTGTAAGGCGTCATGTACGAGGACATCCTGCTGGCGACGAACGGCGGCGTCGCGTCGATCAGCGCGACCGAGCACGCGGTGGACCTTGCGGCCGACCGCGCGAGACTGCTCGACGACCTCGACATCGCGGTCGACCGCGAGGCGACGCTGCACGCGCTGTTCGTCGTCGACGAGGACGCCATCACCACTTACTCCGGCGACGAGTACGTCGACGGCCACGAGGGGCCCGAGTACGGGTTCGAGGATCTCGGCGAAGAGACGCTCGCGGACGTTCGCGAGCGGGGGGAGGCCGCCGGCGTCTCCGTCGACACGTATCTCCGACACGGAACGCCCGAGGACACGATCCTCCAAGTCGCCGACGAGGTCGACGCCGACCTCGTCGTCGCCGGGAGCCAGCGGCGCCCCGACGAGTACCGCATGCTCGTCGGCAGCGTCACCGAACGGGTCGTGCGCGCGAGCGACCGCCCGGTCCTCGTGGTGAAGACGCCGGTCGACGAGACGGGCGAGCCGATCGCGTAGGCGGTCTCGAAATCGACCCGCGTCGTCGCACGGGCGTTGTCACCACTCAGTGAGTGCGCTCGCCCCGTGATAGCGCCTGAGGACGCCGAGGAACGTGAGCGCTCCGAACACGGCGAACCCGCCGCCGACGAAGAACACCCAGTCCATCCCGACGGTTCCCATGAGCCACCCGGCGGCGACCGGGCCGACGACCGATCCGGGGCGCCACACCAGCTCCCGGATCCCGAAGCTGGAGGCGACGCCGTCGCCGTCGCTCCCTTCGTCGGCGAACAGCGCCATGCTCGCGGGCTCGCGGAAACTGTCGGCGACCCCGAGCCCGGCGTTCAACAACAACAGCGGGAGGAAGGCGGCGGAGACGGCTCCGAGGAGCGGAAGCGTCGACGGCAGGCCGAGCGCACCCCCGACGGCGGGCGTGAACGGCACCAACACCGCGACGAGGCCGTAGGCACCCCCGCCGGCGAAGACGAACAGCGCGCGCCCGCTGGCGTCCGAGAGCCGCCCGGTGTACGGCTGCAGCAGCATGTTCGTGAACTTCTCGGAGACCGTGATCACCGAGACGGCGAAGGCTGGCATCGCCAGCCCGCCGCTGGCGGCCGCGTAGCCGGCGAACACGGGGATCCAGTTACGGACAAGCGTGACCGCGACCGAGTACTGCGCCCGAAAGGAGGTCAGCGTGAGGATCCGGCGGTTGAGCGCGAGATCGGTGAACGGGAACCCCTCGACGCGGGTCTCGTCGACAGAGAGCAACAGCGCTGTGGTGAGGAAGGTGAGCACGTACAGCCCGGTGATCAGCAAGAACAGCTCCCGCGACCCCCCGAAGTAGTCGTACAGCGCGCCCGCGGAGAGCCCGCCGACGATCGACGCCGCGAACGAGGCGGCGTTGGCGCGGCCGATCCGATTCGCTCGGGTCCCGCTGGTGGCCAGTTGGCCAACCAGTCCCAGCGTCATCAGACCCATGCCGGTGAAGACGACGCCCTGCATCGCCCGCACGGCGAGCAGGCCGGTCCCGTCAGTGACCGCGCTGAACGCCGCGTACGTCGCGATCCCGATGGCGAGCGTCCCGAGGAGGACGATGCGCTTGTCGTATCGGTCGCCGGCCCACGCGAGCGGGACGACGGCGACGGTTTGCGCGAGCGTGTAGGCGGTGTACAGCAGCCCGAACGCGACGCCGTCGATCCCGAGGTCGGTGGCGATCTTCGGGAGGACGATGATGAGCGCGATGCTCCCGAAGCCGCCGGCGAACCGCGAGAGATACAACGTCCAAAACTGGAGGCGAGAGGCGGAGGAGTCGGTCACGTCCTCGGCTTCGCGTCGGCGCCAAAATGACCGTCGAACGACCGTCGCCGCCACACGTATTTCGGCGATGTCGAACGAGACCTCAGTGACCCGGCGCCGACCGACGCGCCGCTCACCGTCGTTGTGCCGCGAAAAGTACGGGCTGGGAGGGAGTTGAACCACGGTCGGACGTGCTCGCTCACTCTGTTCGCTGCGCGCGACCTCCCTGCTTCAACTCTCTCGGATGCCGCTCCGCGACGCGGCTCCTCGCGCCGTTCGCTTCGCTCGCGACGTTCGTCGCAGCGCGTCGCGGTAAAACGGGCTTGGAGGGAGTTGAACCCCCGACCGACGGATTAAGAGTCCGTCGCTCTCCCTGACTGAGCTACAAGCCCTTGCGTCTCAAAGATGCGAGGGTACGCTAAAAGGCCTTCCGTTTCGCCGACGGCGCGGCGGAGGCGAACATCACTGCTTAAGTGTCGTCCGTCCAGATTTCGCTCCACATGAGCACCGGGGTCACCGTCTCGTCGATGTCGACCTACGCGATTCTCGGCTGCGGCAGCGTCGGCCACGCGGTCGCCGACGCCCTGACCGCAGAGGAGAAGGACGTGCTGATCCTCGACAAGGACGAGTCCCGCGTGGAGGCCCTCCGCGATCAGGACCTGAACGCCCAACAGCAGGACATCTCCGAGGACGACGTCGTCGAGGCGGTCGCCGATCGCGACGTGATCCTCATCCTCTCCTCGGACGTGGACGCGAACAAGGAGGCCGTCCGCGCGATCAGGGACCGCGGCGACGACCAGTACGTCGTCGTCCGCGCCTCCGACCCCGTCAGTGAGGACGAACTCGCGGATCTCGGTGCCGACGTGGTGATTAACCCTTCGACCGTCATCGCCGACTCCGCGCTCCGATCGCTCGAATCCGGGGAGCTGGAGTACAAGGCCCGCCAGCTCGCGGACATCCTCCGCGGGGCGAGCGGGAAACTCGCGGTGTTGGCCCACGACAACCCCGACCCGGACTCCATCGCCGCCGCCGTCGCGCTCGCGGCGATCGCCACCGAGTACGGGGTCGAGGCCGACATCCTCTACGACGGCGAGATCGGTCACCAGGAGAATCGGGCGTTCGTCAACACGCTCGGGATCGACCTCCACGCCCGCGAAGACGCCCAGCCGCTCTCCGAGTACGGCGCGCTCGCGCTGGTGGACTACGCCGAGACCGGCGACAACGAGATCGGTGCCGAAGTCGACATCTACATCGACCACGACGAGCCGGAGGAACCGATCGAGGCGGCGTTCACCGACATCCGAAAGAACGTCTCCTCCACGTCGACCATCCTCACGAAGTACCTCCAGGAGTTCGACCTCTCGCCCGACGAAACGGTCGCGACCGCCCTGCTGTACGGCATCCGCGCGGAGACGGTCGACTTCAAGCGCGACACCACGCCGGCGGACCTGACGGCGGCGGCGTACCTCCACCCGTTCGCGAACCACGACACCCTCGAAGACGTGGAGTCGCCCAGTATGAGCCCCGAGACGCTGGACGTGCTCGCGGAGGCGATCCAGAACCGCGAGGTTCACGGGAGCCACCTCGTCTCGAACGCGGGGTTCGTCCGCGACCGCGAGGCGCTCGCGCAGGCGGCCCAACAGCTCCTGAACCTCGAAGGGATCACGACTTCGGCCGTCTTCGGGATCGTCGACGACACCATCACGCTCGCCGCGCGCTCGAAGGACATCCGCATCAACATCGGGAACGTCCTCCGCGACGGCTTCTCAGACGTGGGGGAGGCCGTCGGCCACTCGAAACAGGGCACCGCCGAGATCCCGCTGGGGCTGTTCACGGGGATCGAGACGACCGAATCCAACCGCGACACGCTCCTCTCGCTCTCGGAGGAGGCCGTGCGCAAGAAGCTGTTCGACGCGATGGGCGTCGAGAGTTCCACCGGGTCGGGCTCCGGGTCGAGCGAATCGACCAACGGAACGTAGCGACACACTCGGCCGCCGACACGCAGGCTCACTGGCGCTCGTGGGGTCGTTCATACCGATCGACTGTCCGACAGCGATCGATCTCCGAGGCCACCAGTGTCGCGGCAGAAAGAGAGGTATATGTTGTGTTAGTTAGTACCACACGAGAGGTGGTCGGCATCGAACGAGGACACACGAACCGCTCGGACGTGGCAGAGACCGCCGACCGACACCCGAACCCGAGAGTCCGACCCCACACACAGCGCATCCGGCGTGACCGATAGCTGGGTCGAACCACAGTACAGGCGCTCGACCACCGCACGAGCGACCCATCAGTATCGTCCGTCGGACCGCCGCGGCAGCGTGCCGCGGTCCCACGTTTTGGGCAGCCCATACCGATAGCGGCGCCGACCGAACGCGACGCGGTCGGTGAGCTTCAGCTTCAGGGGCGAGTCGAGTGCGGCACCCCCGCGGACTCTCGTGACGTAGAGCCAGTTCTCGATAGTCAGCGTCCCCATGCGCACATCCAACAGCCAGACGCTGTCGACCCGAGCGAGCGCTCGAATCCGGCCGGCTGCGTCAGTCGCCGGCTCCGGACAGTGGAGGTAGCCCGCCCCGTCGGCCTCGTCGACGGCGCGTGCGGCCGCCTCGAGCACCCGTCGGAGATCTGTCGGGGCGAGCTGCTCCACCCCGAGCGTTGGTGTCACGACGAGCGTCCTTCCCTCCGGAAGCGCGGCGAACGTCTCCGCGGGCGCGGCCGCCAACGTCGCCGGGTCGCGTTCGACGACCGCCGTCCCGTCCGAGTATCGGTCGGCAACCGCCGGAGCAGGGCGGTTCAGCGAGACGACGAGTGCGTCGCTCGGTTCGGCGGCGGCCTCGAGAAGGAGTTCGGCGCTCGATCCGACCGGCGCGACAAGTGCCGTCAACGAGCCGACGGGAACCCCGCCGCCGAGGCGTCGGTCGATCGGGTCGATCCCGGTCGCATGCACCTACGCGACCGCCTCTTCGTTGGTCTCGTCCTTGAGGCGCTCTATCGTGTCGTTGATGAGGACCACGTCGCCGACGGCGCGCACCCAGCGGTACGGGATCATCACGCCTTTTCCGGGCTCGATTCGGCTGGCGAACAGCTCGTCGCTGAGCTGCGAGAGCGCGAGCCCGGTGACGGCCTGCGAGTCTACGTCGAGACGGATGTCTTCGACTTCGCCCACGAACACGCCGTTGTTGGAGTAGACCTCCCTCCCCACGAGAGTCGTGATCTCTTGTGGCGCCGCGTCTGCGTTCATGTCGCGCAGATCGGCGGGACGGGTCTTAAAATCGTTCCTCGCGGACTCACGCGCGTCAGACGCGGGGCGGACGCGCACGCCGGATCGTCTCTGACTCCGGGGAGACGGCTACCGTCAGAGGGGCGCGATCGCCTTGATCGGGTGCTCGGGCGACGAGTCCAGCAGGGCGTCCAACTGCTCGCCGCAGGAGGTGCCCGAGGCGAGCACGCGGTCGGCGTCGCCGAACTGCTCGACCAGCGGCTCGCCCACGTCCATCGACAGCTCGTAGTACGCCGACTTGTAGCCGAAGCTCCCGGCCATCCCGCAACACTCCGTCTCGGAGGTCGTCACGTCGTAGCCGAGTCGCTCCAGCACCGCGACCGTGTACGGCTCCAGCTCGAGCGTCCGCTGCTGGCAGTGGGCGTGGTACGCGACCGCGTCGCCGTCACCGCCGGTCAGACCGCCGGGGTCGGCGCCGTTCTCCAGCAGGCCGTACACGTACTCCAGCACCTCGTAGCACCCGTCGGCGAGCCGGTCGGCGTCTGTCTCGGGGATCAGCTTCCCGTACTCTCGGTCGAACGCCGCGAGGTCGCTCGGCTCGATCACCACCACGTCGCGCCCGGCGTCGATCTCGGGGAGCAGCGCGTCCAGACACCGCTCCGCTTTCCCTCTGGCCGTCTCGATCATCCCCTGCGACAGCGGCGCGCGCCCGCTCGCGACCGCGGCCGACCCGGGGACGTGCACGCGAACGCCGAGCGCTTCGAGCGTTCTGACCACGGCTTTCCCGCGGTCGACATCGGCGTAGTTCGTGTACACGTCGGGATAGACGACGGCCTCCCGTCGAGCCAGCCGCTCGCTCACGCGCGGGCCGCCGCGCGCGGCGAACCAGTCGACGAGCGTCTCGCGCTCGAACGCGGGCAGGTCGCGCTCGGGGGCGACGCCCAGCCAGCGGTCCATCGCCGCGCGGACCGGCCCGAGGTTCGACCCCCAGTTCGACAGCGGCGCGGTCGCGCTGCCCAGCCGCGCGAGCGTCTCGAAGTTGCCGAACAGTCGCTTCGACGGGGCGAGCCCCGCCGGCTCATCGTCGGGCGTGAGCCCCTCGACGAGCGGGTCGAAGGCCCCCGGGTCGGCGCCGCGGTTGATCCGGTCGCGCACGACCGTGTTGATCCAGGGGATGTCGATCTGCACGGGGCACGCCGGCACGCAGCGCGAACAGCCGGTGCACAGGTCGTTGAACTCGGCTGCAGTGTCGAGCCCCTCGACGCCGGCCTCCCAGCCGGTGGCGATGCCGCCGGAGTACGTCTCGCCGCCGAAGGCGTGGCCGCCGACCGACTGGAAGTTCCCGCAAGAGTTCGAGCAGGCGCCACAGCGGATGCAGTACAGCGTCTCCCGGAGGTCGTCGTCCTCGCGCATGTCGAGCCGGCCGTTGTCGACGAGCACGAGGTGGAACTCCCGGTCGGGGTGCGCCTCGGTCGCGCCGTCGCCGGCGGCGGTCCCGGGGTCGGCCATCGGAGCGTCCGGCTTCGCAGACGCCGTCCGCTCCGCCGAGGCGCGTCGCGCCTCGCCGAACTCTACCGGCGGCGACGGCACCGGCGGCGTGAACAGCGACACGTAGGAGGTGATGTCCTGGCCCGTCCCGGAGCGGCCGATTAGCTCGACGAACGGCGCGAGGTTCTCGACGCTCGGGATCACCTTCTCGACGCCCGCGACGGCGACGTGGGTGTCCGGCACGACCACGGTCTTGCGGGCGTTCCCCTCGCTTGTCACCAGCGCCATCGTCCCCGAGTCCGCCGTCAGGAAGTTCGCGCCGGTGACGCCCACGTCGGCCTCGCGGATGTCGGCGAGGAGCTTCTCGCGGGCGAACCGCGTCAGCTCCTCGGCCGTCTCCGGTCGGTCGTCGCCGTCCAGGTCGAACGTCTCCGCGAACAGGTCGGCGATCCCCTCGCGGGACTTGTGGATCGCGGGGCCGACGATGTGGCTCGGCGCCTCGTCGGCGAGCTGGAGCACCCACTCGCCCAGGTCGGTCTCGGTGACGCGGGCGTCGTCGGCCGCCAGCGCCTCGTTCAGATCCAGCTCCTCGGTCGTCATCGACTTGCTCTTGACGACGTTGTCGCCGTCGACCACCTCCCGGACGTACGCGTTGGCGTCGGCTGCGTCGTCGGCGACGTACAGGTGCCCGCCGCGCGCCTCTACCGCCTCGCGGAGGTCGTCGATCAGCTCCGGCAGGCGCTCGATGGCGTCCTCCTTGATCGCCCGCGCCTCGTCTTTCAGCGCCTCGTAGTCCGCGAGCTCCCCGGTCGACTCGTAGCGTCCGCGGTTGAAGCCGCGGGTGTTCTCCGCGACCGCGTCGCCCTCGGTGTCGAGGAGGTGGCGAATCCGTGCGGCCGTCTCCGCGCGCGAGTCGGGCTTACTCATCGGCGCTCCCCCCGTCGACGGCGACATCCTCGTCGCCGGCGTCCGCGGGCATCCGCTCGCCGCCTCCGCTGTCCGACTCCACGAGGACGACCTCGACCTCGCGTGGGCCGTGCGCGCCGATCACCAGGTCGCCCATGTCGGCGGTCGCTGAGGGGCCGGTGGCGAGCACCGCGCTCGCCCCGTCGCGGAGGCGGTCGCCGAGGGCCGACATCGCCTCGCGCATGCCGGTGACCACGTCGCCCGTGCGCAGGATCACGACGTGGCGCTCGGGGAACAGCGAGACCGCCTCGCTGCCGGCGGCGTCCGCCTCCAGCACGACGGTCCCGTAGTCGGCGACCGCGAGGCTCGCCGCGGTGACACCAGTGTTCGCGGCGTCCAGTTCTCCCGGCGTCGGGTCGGTCGCGACCGCGTCCGGCAGCTCCGGGCCGTCCGGGAGCCGGACGCCGACCGCCGGCGGGTCAATCAGGTCGTCGACGGTGCCCGCGACCGCGTCCGGGGGGACCCGGTGGACGGTCGCGTGGTGCTCCTCGGCGGTAGCGACGAACGCCGAGATGGTGTCTGCACTCATGTGATCGTGTACCGCACCGGGGTCCCTTGGCTGTTGTGTCGGGGCGGCCGCCGGATCCCAGCGGCCTTATGTGATATCCACACACACTCTAGAGCACTCGATGTCTTCCGACACTCCGCCCCCGCCCGACGGCGGGCCGGACCTGCGCGACGGCGACTACGACTACGTCTCTGAAGCCGTTTCCCGCCCGGGGCTCGTCGCCGATCTGGAGGAGCTCGTCGAGGGGGATGTCCGCTTCGATACGTACTCCAGACAACTGTACGCGACCGACGCCTCCGCCTACCAGCAGACGCCCATCGGCGTCGTCCTCCCGCGCGATACTGAGGACGTGGCCGCGGCGCTGGCGTACTGCGCCGACCGGGAGATCCCGGTGCTCCCCCGCGGCGGCGGCACGTCGCTGGCCGGGCAGACGGTGAACGAGGCCGTCGTCCTCGACTTCACGCGCTATATGGACGAGATCCGCGACCTCGACCCGCAGGCGCGCGAGGCGACCGTCGACGCCGGCTGCATCGTCGAGGAGCTCAACGAGGCGGCCGCCCCGCACGGGCTGAAGTTCGCGCCCGACCCGGCGTGGCGCGACAAGTCTGCGATCGGCGGCGCGATCGGCAACAACTCCACGGGGTCGCACTCGCTGAAGTACGGCAAGACCGACGCGTACGTCGAGTCGTGCGAGGTCGTCCTCGCGGACGGCTCTGTCGAGACGTTCGGAGAGGTCGAGGTGGAGACGCTGCGCGAGGCTGCCGACCCCGACGGAGAGCTGGTGGAGCGGATCTACGCCGAGGTCGTCCGGGTGATCGACGAGGAGAGCGACGAAGTCACCGCCCGCTACCCCGAGATGAAGCGCAACGTCTCCGGGTACAACCTCGATGTGCTCGTCGAGGAAGCGCGCGGTGAGTGGGCCGGTGACGCGCCCGAGACCGGCGGCGGAACCGGCGAGCCGGGGACGGTGAACCTCGCGCGGCTCATGTGCGGCAGCGAGGGGACGCTCGGGGTCGTCACGGAGGCGACCGTCTCGCTGGTCGAGGTGCCGGAGACGAAGGCCGTCGCACTGCTCACGTACGACTCGCTGCTCGACGCGATGGCGGACGTGGCCCGGATCCTCGAACACGACCCCGCCGCCGTCGAGGTGATGGACGACACGTTCCTCGATCTCGCGCGGGAGACGGCCGAGTTCGGCGACGTGGTCGGGCTGCTCCCCGAGGGCACCGACTCGACGCTGCTCGTGGAGTTCTACGCCGACAGCGACGAGGAGGGCCGACGGAAGGTCGCCGACCTGGTCGCCGACCGCTGCCCCGGCGTCGAGACGGAGGCCGGGGCGAGCGAGGACCGCGTCGACGCCGGCGAGGAGGTGTACGCCACGCACGCGCTGGAGGCGCACGACCCCGAGCGGCGCGCGACGTTCTGGAAGATGCGCAAGGCCGGGATGCCGATCCTGCTCAGCCGGACCTCGGACGCGAAGCACATCTCGTTCATCGAGGACTGCGCGGTCCCCCCGGAGCACCTCGCCGACTACGCCGCGGACTTCCAGGCGCTGCTCGAGGAGGTCGGGACGTTCGCGTCCTTCTACGCCCACGCGGGCCCCGGCGTGCTCCACATCCGGCCGCTGGTCGACACGAAGACCGTCGACGGGCTCGACCAGTTCGAGCGCATCGCCGACGGCGCCAGCGACCTGGTCGTCAAGTACGGCGGCAGCGTCTCCGGCGAGCACGGCGATGGCCGCGCCCGAACCCAGTGGAACCGCAAGCTGTACGGCGACGACCTGTGGCGCACGTTCCGCGAGCTCAAGACCGCCTTCGACCCCGACTGGTTGTTGAACCCGGGGAACGTCTGCGGCGACCACAGCCTCACCGAGCACCTCCGGTTCGACCCCGAGTACGCCTTCGACGCCGGCTTTGAGCCGGAGCTCAACTGGGACAACGAGAACGGCTTTCAGGGAATGGCGGAGCTGTGTCACGGCTGTGGCGGCTGTCGCGGCGGCCAGTCGACGACCGGCGGCGTGATGTGTCCCACCTTCCGCGCGGCCGACGAGGAGATCCAGAGCACCCGCGGCCGCGCGAACCTCCTCCGCGGGGCGATGTCGGGCGATCTGCCCGCGGACCCCTTCTCCGAGGAGTTCGCGAGCGAGGTCATGGACCTGTGTATCGGCTGCAAGGGCTGCAAGCGGAACTGCCCGAGCGGCGTCGACATGGCGAAGCTGAAGGCGGAGGTGGCCCACGAGCGCCACGAGCGCGAGGGGCCGAGCCTGCGCGACCGCCTGTTTGCGAACATCAACCTCGTCTCGCGTGTCGGCTCGGCGCTGGCGCCGGTGTCGAACTGGGCGACGAGGCTCCCCGGCTCGGGGATGCTCGGAGAGAAACTGCTCGGCGTCGCCGCCGAGCGCGACCTCCCGTCGTTCCGCCGGACGACGCTGCGCGACTGGTTCGACGCCCGCGGCGGCCCGGCCGTCGCCGAGGCAGACGCCGAGCGCGTCGCCGTGCTCGTCCCGGACACCTACACCAACTACAACCACCCCGACGCCGGCAAGGCCGCGGTGCGGGTGCTGGAGGCGGCGGGCGTGCGCGTCGAGCTCGCGGACGTGGAGGACACCGGCCGCCCGGCACACAGCATGGGCTTTCTCGACGCCGCCCGCGAGCGCACCGCCGCCGCCGTCGCGGACCTGGCCCCCTGCGTCGACGCCGGCCGCGACGTGGTCGTCGTCGAGCCAAGCGAGGCCGTGATGCTCCAGTCGGACCTGCTCGATTTCCACGACTCGGCGGCCGCTGAGACGGTCGCCGGCAACAGCTACGGCGTGCTGGAGTACGTCGACGCCTTCCGGCTGGACGAGCGAATGGACCTGGCGGGATCGGGGTCGTTCACGTACCACGGGCACTGTCATCAGAAGGCCACGAAGAAAGACCACCACGCCGTCGGGGTGCTCCGGCGCGCGGGCTACGCGGTCGACCCGCTCGACTCCACCTGCTGTGGGATGGCCGGGAGCTTCGGATACGAGGCCGAGCACTACTCGATGAGCAGGGCCATCGGGTCGATCCTCTTCGACCAGGTCGAGGCGAGTTCCGGCGAGACGGTCACCGCGCCCGGCGCCTCCTGTCGGTCGCAGTTGGGCGACCGCGAGGACACCGACGCCGACCCGCCGCACCCGGTCGAACTCCTGGCCGACGCGCTACGGTAGGGCCGGCAGCCCTCGCCACACCCGCCGGCGAACCGATCTCCTCGCACGACACTGTTAACACGGGGCGCGCCCTGCCGTCGGTATGAATCGGCTCACCGCCCTCCCGCTGTTCGGATTTTTCACCGTCTTCGGCGTCCTGTACGTCGCGGGGGCGTTCGACGGCGTGCCCTTCGCCGACCGGGCGGGCGGGTTCGTCCTCGGTATTCTCGCGGTGATCGCGCTGATCGCGGGGTTCTCGTTCGCCCGCGGCTACCGCGGCGACGACTCGGCGTAAGCGATCCGGCGCGGTGCGCGTCGGCGATTGAAAAACGAGCAGGCCGATCGGGTCAGAATCGGTTCGGGAACGCCCGTCCGTCGACGACGACGGTCCCCTCGCCTCTGACGGTCACGTCGTGGTCGTCGAGCGGGAACCGAAGCCGCCAGTCGGTCGCGTCGTGGGCGAGCAGCGCCGCGACGGCGTCGGCGTCGATGGCGCAGTGCAGGGTCGAGTCCACCGCTTCGGGGCCGACGCCTTCGGCTTCGGCGACGGCCCCGATGATGGCTGACGCGACGGCAGAGACGCCGGGTCGGCCGAGGTCGGCGGCGGTCGAGGTGCGGGCGTCCGAGCGGGCGGCAGCGTTCGTTGGTGTCTGTGTCATCGTGGGTGGCAGGTCGGGCCGTCCGTCGACCGTCGTTGGGACAACCGGTTGACCTGTATGCACAAAAACATCCGTCAGACGTGGCGATGACGCTCGGTCGGGGTGCGCCCGACCCGAATCCCGGGTGTCTTACAGATACGCAAGGCGAGTGCCTCGGGGATTGACCCCGAGGCGGTTCACAGGTCGTCCAGCACGCGGCCGAACGCCGCCAGCGCCGCCTCGCACTCCGCCGGCGCGCGCCCCAGCGAGACGCGGACGCCGTCGTCCATCCCGAAGAACCGGCCCGGAACGACGAGCACGCCGGCGTCCCACGCGGCCGCGCTCATCGCGTCGCCATCGGTGCGTTCGTGTTCGAGGTAGGCGAACGGCGATCCCGGGTGGACGACGCCGTCGAGGTCGGCTCGGGCGTCGAGGAACGAGGCGAGGAGGTCGTGGTTCCGCCGGCAGTGGTCGCGGGCGTCGGCGACGAGGTCGTCGCGATGGGCGAAAAAGCGGCGGGCGAGCGCGACGCTGGGCGCGGCGAGGGCGGGGACGTGCTGTTCGACCTGCCGCGCTCGCTCGACGAACGCCTCGGGACCGGTGATCCAGCCGATTCGGAGGCCGCCGAGGCCGTGGAACTTCGTGAGCGAGCCGACGGTGACGGTGGCCGGCAGCCCGGCGCCGGTCGGCCCGCCGAAGGCGGTCCCCGCCTCGCCGTCCCCGACTGTGTACGGCGCGTACACCTCGTCGACGAGGAGGTACCCCCCGTGCTGGGCCGTCGCCTCGGCGGTCTCCGCGAGCGTCTCGCGGTCGGTCAGGACCCCCGTCGGGTTGTGGCGGTTCGTCACGGTGACGTGCGCGAGCGGTCCCGCGAGGTCGGGCGCGGCGGCCCCGACGCGCTCGGGGTCGAGGGCGACGGTCGGCTCGGGGCGGCAGAAGCGCGCGACTCGACTGCCGAGGCCACGCGGCGTCTCGACCAGCGGTTCGTAGCCGGGCTTCTCGACCAGCGCGCACGGCTGCGGACCGCCGGCGTCGTCGGGTGCGACGGCGTCGGCCGGGTCGCCGCCGTCAGCCTCCGCGTCGGCGCCGCGCTCGCGGGCGAGCGCGGCGGCCGTGGCGCACGCGAGGAAGCCGCCGTGGGTGGCGCCGGCGGTGAGCAGCACGTTCGACTCGTCGATCTTGTACTCGGCGGCGACCCGCTCGCGCAGCAACGCGTCGCCGGTCGGGGGCGACAGCCCCCGCAGCCGCGGCGGCACGGGCTCGTCGGGGTCGTCGGCCGCCAGGCGTCGCAGGTCGCTGGAGCCGAGGTCATGCTCGGCGGCGGCGGGACGCCCCTTGATCCACTGCAGGTACGCGAGCGGCGGGAACATACCGCCGGGTACGTGGCCGTCTTCAAAAACGCTCCGTCAGCGCGCGTCCGGCCCGCGCGAAGACGGACTCCCGTCGCGGCCGCGAGCGCCGTCGTACGCCGCCGAGGCGGCGGTCTCGGCGGCAGCGGCGCCGTCGAACCGCGCGAGGTGCGACGGGCATCCGCAGTCGGAGGCGCCGAAGCCGGCGACGGGGTCGCCGTCAGCGGCCGCGTCCCCGATCGCTCGCGCGAGGCGGCACTCCTCGTCGCGCTCGTCGCCGAGGCGTTCGACGGCAGACAGCGAGACGGCCTCGTGGCCGCCGAGGTAGTCGACGTGCCAGTGTCGCACGTCGTGCTCGCCCGCAGCGACCCGCCGATGACGGTCGATCCGCGAGAAGCCGCCGGCGCCGAGCGCGCTGCCCGTGTACGCGTACGCGCCCGCCGGGAACTCGTGGACGCCGAGTGCGCCGACCTCGACGGTGACCGCGTCGGGGACGGCGAACACGAGGGTGTAGGTACCGGCGTCGCTCGCGCTCACTCCTCGCCTCCGTTCGGGCGCGTTGACTCGCCGTCGCCGAGCGTGGTCTGCACCGAGTCGCTCCGCTCGTGTGCCAGCAGGTGCCGCTTGAGTTCCGGGCCGCCCTCCGCCGAGAAGCCGCCGATGCCGTCGGCTGCGACGACGCGGTGGCACGGGACGACGAGCGGGATCGGGTTGCGCCCGCAGGCCGCGCCCACAGACTGCGGCGCGCTGTCGAGGTCGGCGGCGATGTCTCCGTAGGTGCGCGTCTCCCCGTACGGGATGGCCGCCATCGCACCCATCACGCGGCCGGTGAACCCGTCGGGGTATCGGACCCGGAGGTCGAACGCCGTCCGGGCTCCCTCGCGGTACTCGCGCGCCTGCCGCCTGATCTCGTCGGCATCGGCGTCGACGTACGACGCGTCGAGCGTGAGCCGCCCGCCGGGGACCGCGATCGTCACCGGGTCGCCGTCCGCCGCCCGCTTCGCCGTCGAGTCCATACCCGTGGTGACGACCGGACGGTAATCAACCCGGCGGCGACCGGTGCGGTTTTCTCCCGAGGCGACCGTACCACCCTCCGTGCGCCATCCGGCCGACCGACTCGCCGCGCTCCCCGACTCGGGGTTCGCCTCGTTCGTCGAGCGGCTGGGCCGGGTCTGGCCCGCGTTCGACGCGACCGTCTCGCCGGTCACCCCCGAGGGGACCGTCGAACTGTCGCTCACGCGCGACCGCCCGGACGCGCCGCCGGAGCGGGCGGTCGTCCGCGTCACCCGCGCGTCCGTGTCGATCGAGGACGTGAACGACCTCGCGGCGTTCGCGGCCGAGCGCGGCCTCTCGTTCGCCGTGCTCGCGACCGTCGACGAGGTCGACCCCGACGCGGCGCGCCGCGCGCGCACCGCGCCGATCGAGGTGTACGACGGCGTGGGACTCGTCGGGCTGGCCCGGGAGGCCGATGTCTCGCTCCCCCAGCCGGAGAGTGGAGGGAGCGACGCCTCCGACCCCGGCGACGACAGCGACTGAGGGCGTCCCGGTGCGGCGACGCCGAGCGCATCGACCGCAACCGGTAAGCGCGTCAGCCCCCACCCGTAATCACCGTGGACGAGACCGTCGAGTGGCTCCGATCGCGGCCGTACTACCAGGGTCAGATCGCGGACCACCGGACGCTCCCCGGCCGTGACGCCGCCTTCGCGGAGGCGGATCTGGAGCCCAGGCTGGCGAGCGCGCTCGCCGACGAAGGGATCGAGTCGCTGTACGAGCACCAGGCCCGCGCCGTCGAGGCGGTCCGCGACGGCGGCGACGTGGTGCTCGCGACCCGCACCGCCAGCGGGAAGTCGCTGGCGTACACGGTCCCCGCGTTCGAGCGGGCGATGGACCACGGCGGCCGGACGCTCTATCTCGCGCCGCAGAACGCCCTCATTGCCGACCAGGAGGAGACGCTCTCTGAGCTGGCCCGCAGACTGGGGTTCGGCTCTCGCGTCTCCGTCGACCAGTACACCGGTCGGCTGTCGAAGACGGAAAAGCGCGACGTGCGCGACCGCCAGCCGACGGTGCTGCTGTCGAACCCGGACATGCTCCACTACGGGCTGCTCCCGTGGGCGTACAAGCACTGGGAGTGGTTCTTCGGGTCGCTGGAGACGGTCGTCATCGACGAGGTGCACGGCTACCGCGGCGTCTTCGGCAGTCACGTCGCGCTGGTGATGCGCCGGCTCAACCGGATCTGCGAGCGCTACGGCGCCGACCCGCAGTTCGTCTGCTGCTCGGCGACGATCGGCAACCCCGTCGAGCACGCCGCGCGCATCACCGCCCGGCCGGAGTCCGGCTTCACGCTCGTCGATGAGGACGCCTCCGCCCGCGGGCCGCGCCACTGGCTGCTGTGGAACCCGCCCGAGTACGGGGGCCGGCAGGCCGACCGACAGTCCGGTCGGCGTCGGTCGAGCCACACCGAGACGAAGCGGCTGTTCTGCGACCTGGTGCAGGAGGGGTACCAGACGCTCGTGTTCACCCGCGCGCGCCAGACGGCCGAACGCTACGCGAGCGGCTCCGCAAAGGAGCTGCGCCAGCGCGGCGAGCACGACCTCGCCGGGCAAGTCGAGGCGTACCAGGCGAGCCTCACGAACGAGCGACGCCGGGAGATCGAGTCGGGCCTCCACTCGGGCGAGGTGGCCGGGGTGTGGTCGACGAACGCCCTCGAACTCGGCGTCGACGTGGGCGGGCTGGACGCCGTGATCCTCGACGGCTACCCCGGCACACGGATGTCGGCGTTCCAGCAGGCCGGGCGCGCCGGCCGCGGCACCGACGACGCCCTCGTGGTCATGGTCGGGGGCGAGGACCAGTTGGACCAGTACCTCATGGCGAACCCGGACGACCTGTTCGCGGGCGACCCGGAGCGCGCGATGGTCGACCCCGAGAACGCCGAACTGCTCCCGAGCCACGTCGCCAGCGCGGCCGACGAGAACTGGCTGCGTCCCGAGGACGCGTCCCACTTCGGGGACTCGTTCGAATCGGTCGTCGAGTCGCTGGAAGCGGCGGGCACGCTGGAGCGGATGGACACTTCGCGCGGCGACCGCTGGACGTACGACGGCCCGGGGAGCGCCCAGCACTCGATGAGCCTCCGGACGATCGACGACCGCGAGGTCGATCTCATGGACGCCCGCAACGACGACACGATCGCGTCGCTGTCGTTCGGCGACGCCCTGCGCGACGCCCACCCGGGCGCCGTCTACCACCACCAGGGACAGACGTACGAGGTGGACGAGCTGGATCTGGACCGCGACGTGGCGCGCCTCCGGCCGACGTGGGCAGACTACTATACGCGCGTGCTGACCGACAAGGACGTGGTCGTGAACGACGATCTGCGCACCCGCCCCCTCGACACGCACGAGGACACCGAGGTCCGCTTCGCCGACGTGACGGTGACCGAGCAGATCACGGGCTTCGAGCGCAAGGACGGCTCCACCGGCGAGACGATCGGCTCGCAGGCGCTGGAGCTCCCGGAGACGGAACTGCGCACGCGGGCGCTGTACTACGCCGTCCCCGGCGACGTGGAGCGGGAGATGCGCGGGATCGCCGCCGCCGCCAGCCGGGGCGACGCGGGATTCAACGGGGGCATCCACGCCGCCGAGCACGGCTCGATCTCGCTGTTGCCGCTGGACCTCCTCTGTGACCGCGCGGACATCGGCGGCGTCTCGACGCCGTTTCACCCACACACGGGGCGGTCGACGGTGTTCATCTACGACGGCTACCCCGGAGGCGTCGGGCTGACCCGGGCGGCGTACCGCGACGCCGACCGCCTGCTCGCGCGGACGTCGCGGCTGATCGCGGGGTGCGACTGCGCCGACGGCTGTCCCGCGTGCGTGCAGTCACCCCACTGCGGCAACGCGAACGAGCCCCTCTCGAAGCCCGAGGCCGTGACGCTCCTGAACGCGCTCGGAGGCACCGACGAGCCCGTTCCCGAGGCGTCACCCGGCGGCGACTGACGAGCGTCCACCCGCCCCGCCCGCTCGTCCGACGGGGTCCAGCCTCCGGAGATCGCGAGGTACAACGACTGTTGTATCATAATTTCATTCGATCTGGAGTAAATATCGACAAGTATTAAGTACTCGCTCCAGGAATCATGAGTTGGCTCCGCGCATGGAGAAACAATGATGAAGGATACGGAACTCAATCGACGAGACGTGCTGAAAGGCGCTGGCGGCCTCGGAGCCGCCGGCATGATCGGGATCGCAGGCTGTACGGGCGACGGTGGCGGCGGTGGCGGCGGCGCCACCGTCGAGGTGCTCCACGGCTGGACCGGCGGCGACGGCGCGAAGGCCGCCGAATCGCTCGCGTCGGCGTGGGAAGAAGCGCACCCCGACATCACGCTGGAGTTCAAGCCCATCGGCGGCGGCGGGAACACGAACCTCAACACCGTGATCTCCAACCGCCTGTCGAACAACGACCCGCCCGCCTCCTTCGCGGGATGGCCGGGCAAGAACCTCGTGAAGTACGAGGGCGTCCTGGGCGACCTCACGAGCGTCTGGGAGGACGGACTCAAGGGCGCACACGTGAGCGAGGCGTCCGAGCTGTGCAAGTACAACGGCGCGTATCGCGCCGTTCCGATCGGCTCCCACCGCCTCAACTGCCTGTTCTACAACACGTCAGTCGTCGAGGAGGCCGGCGTCAACCCGGACGATCTCACGAGCGCGTCCGCGCTGATCGACGCGCTCGATACGATCAAGACGGAGACGGACAAGGTCCCGATGGCTCAGGCAATGAAGGCGCCGTGGACGACGCTGCAGCTCGTGGGTGCAGTCCTGCTGTCGACGGGCGGGTACGACACCTACATGAAGGTGGTAAACGGCGAGGGCGGCAAGTCGGCCGTCCGAGAGGCGTTCAAGACGACGAAGACGATCCTCCAGAACTACATCAACGACGACGCCTCCTCGATCGGGTTCACCTCGGCGAACCAGAAGATCATGAACGGCGAGGCGGCGTTCATCCACCAGGGCAACTGGGCCGCCGGCGCGTTCCGCAACAAGGAGAACTTCGCGTACAACGAGGACTGGGGCTTCAAGACGTTCCCCGGGACGGAGGGGCTGTACACGCTCCACTTCGACTCGTTCATCTACCCCAGCAACAACCCGGCCCCCGAGGCCGGCAAGACGTGGGAAGCGTTCGTCGGCTCGAAGAAGGCGCAGATCGCCTTCAATAAGTACAAGGGGTCCATCCCGACCCGGACCGACGTCGCCAAGGAGGAGTTCGGTCCGTACCTCTCGGAGACGATGGACGACTTCGCCAGCGCCGACAACCGGCCGCCGACGCTGGCGCACGGCCTGGCGGTCGTCCCCGAGAAGCTGACGGCGCTGAAGGGCGTCATCTCCAACGAGTTCTCCGGCCCGTACAACGTGGACGCGGCGACGAATAAGTTCGTCTCCACGATCCAGGGCTGAGTCGCCCACGGAGTACTCGAATGCGACGATTTTTCGATCGACTGACGCAGGCCCGCAGCGGCCGGTCGAGCCACCGGTCCAGCGAGGATGACGCGGACGCGAGAGACGCGATGGCTGACGGCCAGAGACCGGCGACGGACGGCGGCGTCCCCACTGGGGCCGGCACCGGGGACGGGACGGGCTCAGACGCAACTCCGACCGACGAGGCGGGCGCGCTCGGCCGCGGGCTCGCGCGCCTCGACGATCGGTTCGGCGAGGATTTCGTCGAGTCGTCTCCGTTCTGGCTGCCGCCGTTCCTGCTGATGGGCTTTTTTGTCTACGGCGCCATCGCCTGGAACGTCCTCATCTCGCTGACCGACTACGAGGGGTTCGGCAACGCCGACTACTCACAGCTCGACTTCGAGATGTACGCGCGGGCGTTCGGCGATCCGACGGTCGTGCAGGCGGCGATCAACACGTTCGTCCTGCTGATCGCGTTCACCGGGATCTGCCTGGTACTCGGGATGCTCATCGCCATCCTCGTCGACCGGAACGTCCGGTTCGACAACACCCTGCGGACGATCTACCTGCTGCCGATGAGCCTCTCGTTCGTCGTCACCGCGCAGTTCTGGCTGTGGATGTACGACTACAACAACGGGATCGTAAACCAGCTGCTCGGGGTCGTGAACCTCGGGCCGTACAACTTCATCGGCAATCCGCGGCTCGTCCTCGGGGCGGTCGTGTTCGCGCTGGTGTGGCAGTTCAGCGGCTACGCGATGGTCGTGTACCTCGCGGCGCTGCGGGCGATCCCGAGCGAGCACTTCGAGGCCGCGAAGGTCGACGGCGCGTCGATCCCGCGGATGTACTGGCGGGTCATCGTCCCGCAGCTGAAGGGCGCGACGATCAGCGCGGCGGTCGTGCTGATGGTGTTCGCGCTCAAGGCGTTCGACTTCCTCTACTCGCTTGTCGGCGGGTACAGGCCTCCGAACGGGGCGGACATCCTCGCCACGAAGATGGTCCGTGAAGCGTATCAGAACACCAACTGGGCGTACGGCTCCGCGATCGCGGTGCTGCTGTTCCTGATGGCGCTCGGGGTCATCGGACCGTACCTCGCCCACCAGTACCGGAACGACAACTTATGAGTACAGACACATCACGGACGGACCGGACCGATCGCCTCGCCGACATCGACGGCTACCGAGTCGGACTGTACGTGGCGATCGGGCTGCTGGTGGCGTTCTTCCTGACGCCGATCGAGTCCGGATTCGTCACCTCACTGAAGACCGACGCCGCGGTGGGTAACACCGCGCCGTATCTCCCGCCCCTGTTCGGCGGGTTCTCGATCGCCAACTACGTGACCGCCGTGGAGGTGCTGGCACGGGGGATGGGCAACAGCCTGCTGTTCGCGGTCCCGGCGACGCTCCTGTCGGCGCTGCTGGGCAGCTTCGCGGCCTACGGGCTCACGCTCGTCGACTGGAAGTACCAGGTACCGATCCTCGTGCTGTTCGTCGCGGGCGTGTTCATCCCCTACCAGGCGGTGCTGGTCCCGCTGTCGCGGCTCTACTCGATCGTCAACGTCGCGGATCTGCTGTGGTTCGTGTGGGCGTACACGCCGGTAAGCGTGCAGTACGCCGACCTGGTCGAGCTGACGGTCACGCACATCGCGTACGGGATCCCTATCTGTACGGTCCTCTTCCGGTCGTACTACACCTCGATGAGCACCGAGATGATGGAGGCCGCGCGCCTCGACGGCGCGAGCATCCGCCGCGTGTACCGGCGCATCGTGTTCCCCCTCTCGACGCCGATGTTCGCGGTCGTGCTCATCTACCAGTTCACGCAGATCTGGAACGACCTACTGTTCGCGCTCGTCATCGTCTCGACCGGGTCCAGTCCGGCCGCGCCGGTGACGCTGAAACTGGCCGGCCTCGGCGCGTCACTGGAGGGGCTCGACTTCGGCCTCCGCATGGCCGGCGCGTTCGTCGCGGCCCTCCCGACGCTGCTCGTCTACATCGCGTTCGGCGACGAGTTCGCCGAGGGGGTCGCATCCTGAACACAACCATGGCACAACTCTCACTCGATCACCTGACGAAGGTGTTCACCGACGACGACGGCAGCGACATCGTCGCAGTAGACGACGTGACGGTCAACATCGAAGACGGGGAGTTCCTCGTCCTCGTCGGCCCGTCCGGCTGCGGCAAGTCGACTACCCTGCGAATGGTCGCGGGGCTGGAAACGGTCACCAGCGGGGATATCCGCCTCGGCGAGGAGTCGATTGCGGACCAGAAGCCGCAAGACCGGGACATTGCGATGGTGTTCCAGTCGTACGCGCTGTACCCGCACATGACTGTCCGCGAGAACATGTCGTTCGGGCTGGAGGAGTCCACCGACATGTCCGACGACGAGATCCACGAGCGCGTCGAGGACGCCGCCGACCTGCTCGGGATCCCGGAGCTGCTCGGCCGGAAACCCGGTGAGCTCTCCGGCGGGCAGCGCCAGCGCGTCGCGCTCGGCCGTGCGATCGTCCGCGATCCGGAGGTGTTCCTCATGGACGAGCCGCTGTCCAACCTCGACGCGAAGCTCCGCTCGCAGATGCGGACGGAGCTCCAGCGGCTCCAGGAGGACCTGGACACCACGACGATGTACGTCACACACGACCAGACCGAGGCGATGACCATGGGCGACCGGATCGCCGTCCTCGACGCCGGCGAGCTCCAGCAGGCCGGGACGCCGCTGGAGTGTTACCACCGTCCGGCCAACCGGTTCGTCGCCGGCTTCATCGGCGAGCCGTCGATGAACTTCTTCGACGCGACCGTCGAGGGAGACCGCCTGATCACCGACGCCTTCGACTACCCGCTCACCGAGGAGATGCGGGAGGCCGTCGACGGGGCGAACGGCGTGACGCTCGGAATTCGCCCGGAGGATATCGAGGTCGCAGCCGACGACTCGCCGACCGGCGGTGACGAGTTCGGCACCACCGTCGACGTCGTGGAGCCGATGGGTAACGAGAACGCCGTCTATCTCGGCTTCGACGAAGATCCGACCGACACGTTCGTCGCGACCGTCGGCGGGATGCGCCGGATCGACGCGGGCGAGCGCGTCGTCGCCTGCTTCCCGTCGGACGCGATTCACCTGTTCGACGACGCAAGCGGCGACGCGCTGCACAACCGCTCGCTCGCCGACGCCGAAGACGCGGGTGCGGAACCGCGGGTCTGAGCGGTCCGGACGCCACCCGTCATTCGGTTCTCGTCTCGCGCGCCGTTCGCTCCTAGCTACGCGGCGGCCGTCGAGGCGAGGCGTGCTCCCTTTCGGTCGCGAGTCTCAGGCGTCGCCGAGTCCGTGCGCGCGAAACAACGCCGCGGCGACCCGCAGCGCGATTCCCAGCCCGAGTACCGCGACCGCGACGGTCGCGACCGGCAGTCCGACCCCGCTCGACGCGTAGGGGTTTCCGCCGCCGGCGGCGACCCACGCCGTGACCGCGTCGACGCCGCCGAACCCGATGAGCGCGAACGAGACGACGGCGACGGTCGCGACGCCGCCGGTCGCCAGCCCGGCCATCGAGGCCGCTCGCTCGACCGAGCGGACCGCGCGGGCGGTCTCGTCGGTCAACTCGTCGCCGCGGACGAGCACGAACAGCGCCACGCCGATCAGCCCGAGGCCGCCGGCGGCGACGATGACAGCGGCGGCGAGGGCGGCAACGCACACCCTCGGCGCGGTCTCGGCGATCGGTCCTCCAAGGTACGCGCCGCGGATCCGACTCGGGAGCAGCGTGAGCACGGGGAGCACCGCAGCGAGGATGTACAGGAGGTAGCTCTGGAGGGTGAGCTTCCGCGTGAGCGATTGGTTGAACCAGCCGAACCGACGGTAGCGCGACCGTTGATACGCCGATTCCGAAAGCAGCGCGGCGGCGATCGGGTCGTTACGGCTCATTGCCGGAGCTACGGCTCGCCGGTAATAACGGTCCCGTTCCGAGAGACACACAGGCAAGGTACGTGTGCTGTCTCGCTCGTTTTCAGTCGTTTCGCGATCGGTCGGTTACCGCGTCGTTCCCGCCGAATCGGGAGCTTCCGGCGACGCGGGCGTTATCAGCGCCGGCCATCTCGGTGAGGGCATGGAGGCGAGTACCCAGTGAGCGACGCACCGCGAGGCCGCGACTCCGGCCCGATCCCCGGCGGCCGCGTCCGCCACGCGACGAGCGTGAACTCGACGCGCGCGTTCCCGACGGAGGCGCACCCCGCACACCTCGACCCGTTCGTGCTGTTCGAGCGCTTCTACATCGACCCCGACACGGGATTCCCGATGCACCCCCACCGCGGGTTCGAGATCGTCTCGTACATGCTCGAGGGGGAAATGGAGCACGAGGACTCCCTCGGCGTCGCACACACCGCCCGCGAGGGCGACGCCATGCGGATCACGACCGGCGGCGGGATCCGCCACTCGGAGTTCCCCGCGGGCGGCGCCGCCTGCAACGGGCTTCAATTGTGGGTGAACCTCCCTCGTGACCGCAAGGAGGTCGACGCCAACTACGCGGACGCCGACGCCGCCGACCTGCCGACAACCGAGACGGACGACGTGGCCGTGACGACGGTGATCGGCGAGGGGTCGCCGCTCGATCTGCACACCCCTGTGACGTACCTCGACGCCCGCGTTGATGGCGCGTGGACGTGGACGGTCCCCGACGACTGGACGGGCTTCGCGTTCGGCGTCGACGGGGAGGGAACCGTCGGTCGGGACCGCTTCGGCGTCGGCGACGTGTTTCCCGTTGAAAGCGGCCAAGTCGTCGACTTCGAGGCCGACGATGGGTCGGGTGATAGCGACTCGGAGGCCGCGCCGTTCCGCGTGATCTGCGTCGCCGGCGAGCCGCACGGCGAGCCGATACGCCAGCGCGGGCCGTACGTGCTGTGACGGTGTGATAGGGCGGCCGAGTCGTGTCGGTCTTCCTACGTAAACCCGATTCAGAAAACGCTCTTTTGAACGGCGGTCCTCCGTACGGATGCACATGAGCGAGTACGAACTCGATCCGCTGCCGTACGACTACGACGCGTTGGAACCGCACATTTCCGAGCAGGTGCTGACCTGGCACCACGACACCCACCACCAGGGGTACGTCAACGGCTGGAACAGCGCCGAGGAGACGCTCGAAGCGAACCGCGAGGCCGGCGAGTTCGACTCCTCGCC
>NZ_FQWV01000008.1 GCF_900129775.1 Halobaculum gomorrense
AAACTCTAAGTTGATCTGGTCGATACTCCCGCTGAGGCGTGTGTTTTCGGGCATGAACCACTCAGAAAACACACCGCCTCACTCTTCATCCTTATTTGAACACGATGTTTCACACTGTCATCAGATAGATAGGCTTTCATCTGTCGATTAGGGTCAAGTCACGGAGTATGTCGTTTAGAAACGTTTTCTGAGTGATAGAAATGTCGAACCACAAGACTGCTCCTGTTTCACAGATTTAACACATGAACAGAAGGCACACATCAAAACCATCCTCCGAGGTTGTGGATCCCCGGTACGACGGGGAGTTGAGACTACAGTGGGTTTAGTGGGGCTGTGATGCGTGGTTTCGGGCGAATTTTCGAGGCGAAGCTGCTTCGGATCTACTCTCGATAGTCTTCTTGTGTCGTACTACCAACTAGACCGGTGAATTTCTAAGATCCCCGACAGCGTTGCCACTCAGGAATCCGGATTGTCCCGGACAGAGTATCTCTCTATCCGATTCCGGTCTCCTTCTTCAGCAGCGTGAGCGTATTGTCGGCTGTCACAATGGGTGAGTGCTCGTACTCATCGGTCAACTCAACCTGCACGAGCAGATCGACCGCTCGCCAGATAGAGTACAGCAGACACGCAAACGCGAAGTAGAAGAATCGAAGCCCGAAATCCTTCGACGTCGTCGCTGCCATGAACCGTTTGATCGACCTGTACCCACTCTCGATCTCCCAGCGATAGCCATACTCCGTGAGGTGCCCACTCCCGCAATTCGTCATGAACACCGAGTACTGCCGGTGATCGTCGTGCTCGGAGTCTTCATTCCGGCGGTAGACCAGCGTCGTTTCGTGCCACTCGTTCTTGCCCAGATGGAGCGTCCGGTCGGTTTCATACCGGTCTTGGTCCCGCTGGAGTAATCGCTTGGCTTGGGCTTTCTCGCTGGTCTGCATCCGCTTCGGCACGACATACGACAAGCCACGCTGGCTAAGCATCTCCAGGACGTGCTGACTATCGAACTCTCGGTCCATCAGCACGTTATCGACGTGGACGAGCTCTTCAGCCGAATCCAGCAAATCCCCGACGATCTCCTTGCGTGACTCGCCTTTCCGTACCGGGCGGGCATCAAGCACGAGTGGGATAGCGTTGCCGACCAACTGGACTGTCGCCCATTGGTAGGCGTACTCGTCGGTCTTCTCCTTCGTCCCGATGATTTCGTCTTCGTGGCCCGTTCTATCACCGGTGAAGGGGTTGGCCTCGGTGATATCGATGGCGATGATTCCGGCTCGGAAGAACTCCTCTGTCTCCTCGACTTCGCTCAGGAGCGTGTTGACGGCCTGTCGGTACATCTCGCGAGTCTCTGATACCGAGAGATTACGAATCTGCTCGCGATGGGCGTGACCTAACGGCGTCCGGTTTCGAGTTGACTCGTAGGTGAAGCTACGAGCGCCCTCGTTAGCAGCCAGCCGCTCGCGAAGCCCCAGATACGTCTGTAAGTCCCAGTAGGCGTTCTCGTGGATCTCGCAGCCGTCCCCACGATCCAGCGAAAATGCCGGGAAGACGACGCGGCTGACGTGGTCGGTGACCTTCTCTGCCTGCTCCAACGTAGTTTGATCGTCCGGGTCTGACTCACCAGACTCGTTCCCGTGGTATCGGAGCTTTCGTGTCGGTTCACGCGGAACCCCGACACCTGCATTCTGGGCTTTGATGAGGATCGTTCGAGCGGCTGTCTCCACTGTCTCTCGGAGGTCAGGGGTGAACCGCTCGTGCCAGCTTCGCCACAGTGTCGACTGGTCCGGGATCGTCCCGAAACCCAGTTGCTCGCAGAGGTCAGGACGATTCCCGAGATAGTCGACGAGTGCGGTTTCGTGCTCCCACCCGTGGCATTCTTGCAGGACGAACACCCGGAAGAGAGTGGCCATCTGGTAGCGTGTCGGCCCCGCATATCGATCGTGGGCGCTGAACCGGAAGTAGGCTAGCGGGAGTGCACAGACGAACTCCTCAACTGAGTGGTGGCCCTCGTGGTCGAACCACGTCTCTGAGACTGTCCTGACATCCGATTCCAGTCCAGCGAGCGACGTTCGATCATACAGTGGTGTCGAATTATAGGTCGGCCACTCGTGGTACGACATCATCGCAATCGATCGAAAGACGTCTCGGCGCGTGTGCTGAGTCGATTCCATTCGGTATAGCGAGAAAGGATCGCAAGAATGCATCTGTCGTCGTAGCACATCCACTACATTGGGGCTCAAATCCATCGCCCATTTTGGCAACTACCGACAAAAAACGAACGAATTATGAGCTCATATCGCCCCCTAGCGAGATGATAGGTAGGCGTGTGATGCTTTCACTCTGGATGAGGAGACATGATCGCGTTGTCGTGGAACAGCGGGTCGAACTGGTAGAAGACGAACCCAGCCGCTCGCGCTCCTTCGATGGAGGTGGTGATGTCGTCGTTCCCCCCCACCGGGGTCCCCTGGGAATAGGTCTCGTCAATCCAGTAGCCGTCGCTGCCATCGGTCCCGTTCTTGAAGAGGGTACCGTTCTCCGGGCTCAGGTACCAGAACGGCTTCCAGAGCGGCGTTGGCGGAATGATATCGCCACCGCCGTCCGCGGGATTGCGGAGGAACTTCGGGAAGATGAGCTCCTTGTCGCCGTCACCGTCGATGTCCATGTTCGTCAGGTTGCGAGGGTGAACGTCGCTGAGGTCGCCCTTCGGCATCTTTGCGACGCCGAACTGCTCTGTTTGACGGCCCATCAATAGCCCCTCGGTGCCATCGCTCTCGTGGAGTTTCTCCTGGCTGGGGTTGTCGGCGGTCCCGATGATCTTCTTCGGCGGGTTGAACCGCCAGGTGTTGTCGCCGCTCGTCGTCGAGAACCGGTAGCCGGTGTGGGATTCCCCATCGCCGTCCGTGAATGATTCCAGCTGCTCGCGATCAGTCGATCGCGGGAACACATCGTACTGCTGGATAACGTCTTTGTGCGGACGGAACCCCCAGCCAGAGCGCCACTGCATCTCGCCGCTTTTGGGCGCGCCATACAACGGCTTGAGATTCATGATCTCGAAACTGTGGCTCGCCCCCGACAGGTCCAGCGAGTCCGGGGCCGTCCGGATGTCGTCACCGACGCGGTAGCCGAAGTCGACCGCCCTGTAGTAGTGGGTGTGATCGTCGAGATTGATTACCTTCACGTCGAGCTGGTCGCCCTGGCTCCAGGGCTCCATCGTCTTGGCGCCGTCTGGCCCGTCGCCGTACATCTCGTTGTTGGCGTAGACAGTAACGTAGCTGTACGGCCCGAACTTTCCGCGGTCGATGCCTTCCTTCTCGAGGACATCCCAAGCTTCCGGCGGGAGCTGGAGTGGGTCGGCCATGAGATCGACCCACCCGTCGGCCGTTCCCCGCGGGTCGGTGCTGGAGTCGGTGAGCATCGCGTTGACCTCGCTCGGGCTGGCCGTGTCGTCCAAAACCGCACTAGCGACGGTGTAGGCTTTCTTTTCAGGGGCAGCGTCGCCGATGTCGTCAATCGAGAGGTTTCGGTTCCGGACGGCGAAATTCTTGCTTGGCGGATCGAGGACCACCTGGCCGTCGATATCGGTCTCGAAGACAGGCTGGAGAAACTGAATCTTTGGCGGGTGATCGCGCCAGCCCCACGTGTAGATGCCCCGAAGCAGTCCGAGGGGGGGCTTGTTGACCGAGATGTGTGCGACCTCGTCAGTGTGGACCTCGCTCCAAGTGGAGTCGAAAATCTTGAACGGGAGTCCGGCCGCGTCGTTGACGGCTGTTCCGGGGGAGAGTTCTTCTCGTTCCAATGAGTAGACATGGTAGTTCACCCGGAGCAGATCGTTCGGATGGGCATCGACAGGGACCCGCAGGAGGAACGTGTCGGCGTCGAACGACTCGCCGTACCAGAGCATGTTGACGTCGACCTCCCAGACGGTACGCTCCTTGCCGCCGATGCTCGTCTGGGTCTCCCCGGAGTCCCGCAGGCGCTTCATCTTGTACTCGCCGTCAATCTGGTCCTCGAGGTGGCCGCCCTGCGAGTAGTTCAGCAGCGGGAATCCATCGTAGATCCGCCCCTCGGTGTTGCCTTTGAGGATGGCCTCGATCTCATTGGCGGCGTCATCCATGGCGGCGGTGTCGCCGTCGTCGGCTGCCGTTGCCAGCTCGTCTAGTGCAGCCTGAAGGTCGTCGTGTGGGTCGCTGACTTGGGTGATCTCGTGGCCACGAACGCTGGTCGCACCGTCCGCATCCTCGACCGTATGACTGACCACCTGGTGAAGTTCCCCGTCTTTGACCTGATCGGTATTCGGGATACGGATCTCCGATCCGGACAGTTTCGTCTTGAGGGGTTCGAGGATTCCCGGATCATTGGGATCAGTCGATGCGGCCGCTGCTGTTCCGACTGCTGGCAGTCCAGTTGCCGCAAGTCCAGCTGCACCGCCCACTAGTCGCATGTAGTCTCGTCGGCCTAGGCCCGCACCTGACGTGTTCGATTTATTGTTTTCTGTCATAGATTGGTTGTCCGTGGCCGCAGTTTGTTCAATGTGCCACGGCTACCTCCTACATTGGAGTGAGAGGATATATAATCTATCTAACAATAACGTAACGTAGTACCGTCCTGATTACCGAGCAAGGGATTCCTCCTCTAATACCGTCCAGTCAACCGAATATAGCTGCTCAAATGCTGTATCAACTGGCATAGTTACTTACGCTGCAGTAACCGAGTCTAATCAAGACATCATAAATAATGAATATATCTCACTTTCGAGACCCGGCGATCTTTGATCGACTAATTTCTCTATTAGAGAGTATATCATGAGAAATTAAAATATCAAGGTGGTATAACGAGGACTATTCGAGCTAAACGAATTCGCCGAAAATACGGTTGGAAAATCGTGTAAGCGGCATTTCGGAGCGTCGATCAAGCAACCCGAGATATTGAATCCGTTGTTTGGGCCCGTTCGCAGAAAATATTTGTAAAACGACTACTTCTCATAATCGCAAGACGGGGAAATGATAGCAGAGTCGAAAACGGATATCGAAAGTGAGAGTAGACGTGTAATAGAGGTACACACGCGGGGGGCATTGATATCCTAGTCGAACAACTATTAGCACGGATGTCATCCGAAACAAACGAAGCTCTGGACTTCGGCGACTCTGTCGGCAAGGCCAACACGTCACGAGTGAATGTGAACTGGCGTGCCGTCAGAGCGACACTTGACCAGATAGGGCACAAGTGGCATCCATCGATAATTGATGAGTTGCTTGTGGAGAGCCCACAACGCTTCAGCGAACTTGAGGAGAGACTCGATGGTATTTCGAGTGCAACGTTATCGAACAGTCTCGAAGATCTCCAACAGAAAAAGCTAGTTACCCGTAGTGTTCAGGGTACAAGACCAGTTCGAGTTCAATACGGGCTAACCGAAAGGGGAAGGTCATTTGAACCAGTACTGGTTTCATTAAAGAATTGGGGGAAAGCCAACGTTTGCACGAAACGATTCCTCCAGAATAAATATCACCCCGAGATTATTTATTTACTAATGTTCAATGAACGCCTTTATTTCGCCGATTTAAAAGATTCGATCGGATTGGCAAATAAGTCACTCTCTGATAGTCTTGAACGACTGGAGAATATTGGAATCGTAGCTCGAACAGTTGAAAATAAAAAACCAGTTCGTGTCTCGTATTCGATCACGGAGAGGGGAGAATCCCTTTCTCCGGTCTTCCAGTCGTTATCCACCTGGGGAGAACGGGAGCTCGAAATCGAGAATCGATAATATGCGACGCTCTTGTGGCGAAGATTGTCGGTAGGGAATTTCCGTAGTGATCGGATCCACTCGAACCCCGATAGAAACGGTGATGGCTACGCTCTATCCTGTCGGTAAGGAAGTCGTCCCTACAGTAGTTAGTTATTGTGCTCTATTGAAAATGCGGTACGGTAGTACGATCATAGCTTCTCGGTGATCTTCTTGATGTTGTGGATCGCGAACATGAGGATGATCTCACGGAACTGGCGGTACCAGAACCGCGAACGCAAGGCGGAGTCTTGCGTTCGCTTGATCGTTGAGTAGGACGTTTCTGCCATCCAGCGTTGCGTGTACCCCTTCGCTCGGTTGAGGGCGTTGTGAGCTGCTGCCATCGGTGTTGAGCCGCGGTGGTGAACAAGATAGTCGAGATCTAGCGCAGCCAGCTCGTACTCGGTGTGCCAGTCCTGGAAGCCGTTGTCGGCGAGTACGGCCCGCAGGTCGTCCGCGTTCCGGCGGACGACCCGCGGGCCAGCCCTTGTATCGTGTTCCCGCTCGATACAGCAGTGGACGTCCAGCACCGCAAGTGACTCTGTATCGGTCAGCGTTGTCGCTTTGATCGTCTTGACGGTCCGTCCACTTCGCTGGAGGTAGTACTGGGAGGCTTGCTTGCGTTCGAAGAACGTGCTATCGAGGGCGACCTGTCCAGACTGGCGGAGTTGCTGCGCCGACGCGCGCAGCAACGCCCGCCAGACGTACATCGCGTAGCGGTCGAGCGAGTGATAGAACGTCGTTGGATCAGGCAGCGCATCCGGGTGAAGTCCAAGGAGTGCGCACACCTCCGGCATGAGTCCAAGCCGGTCGACGAGTTCGGTGAAGGTGTGGCTCTCTTCTTTGCGAATACAGTGGGCGACGATGTGGGCCTCGCGGGGAAGCCCGCCGGAGGCGGGCCTTCCCGCTCGATCCCCTAACGCTTGTTTAGCTACGCGTCGGACGTTCCGAACGAAGTCGAGGAGTGCGATTGCCATATCCCCCTCCTCGGCTTCGACTTCTCAAACGCTTCCGGAGTCATCCCGACGCAGTCCGTCGTTTTCAATAGAGCAGTCCAGAGCCGTCCCTACTCGTCTGGAAACGAGTTCCAGAAGATATCGGGGAGCTCCCGATCAGGGCTCTCCTCGAGATATCGCCGTTTCGTCAGGTTCGCTTCCTCGATCAGCGTGGCCGCCTCTCCCGCCCAGACGAAGAATCCGACGAGGCTCTCGCGGCGCATCCGCTCGAGATCGACCGAGTGGTACACGTTCACTACGCCACCGCCCTCCCGGTTCAGTTCGGCCCGCTGGAGAAGCCCGAGTTCAACGAGCTCGTTCAGGTATCGCGTCACCGTACTGCGGTCGTAGCCGAGCGCGTCGGCGACGTCACTCGCCGGGAGTGGGCCGTCCCCGATGACCCGCAGGCAGATGTCCAGTCCTGCCTTCGGGAGCCCGAAGGCTTGGAGGAGTACCTGCCTGACGTCCGGCCGCCGCACGTCCATCTCCGGGTCGGTCACGGGCTCCATCGGCTCCCCGTGACAGGTCATCGATGCCCCGTCACGACCGAGCGAGAGGACGGTGTTGTCACAGTGGGTGCATTCGAGGATCGTGTACCGGCTCGTCGACCGGTCGTACTGGACCCCCTCGTCGGTGTCGTCGCCGGGATCCGGCGTGCTTGACGACGTTGTCCGGTACTGGTGGCTCATGGTTCGGGGACGAGGACCCCCCGGAGTTCATCACGGGCACGCTCGGTCCACGCGTCGAGTCCGTCGCGGAGCAGTTCGCGGGCCTCTTCGATCTCGGTCGCGGTGTAGACGTAGCAGTGCCCGCCCTCCTGGAGGAGCCGTTGACGGCGACGAACGAGGTCGCGTTCGCGGAGTCGACCGAGCGAGCGGTTGACGTTCGAGCGGTCGATACCGACGACCTCCGCGAGCTCGTGGGTAGTCGCGCTGGGCCGGTCGATCAACGCGTGGTAGACCCGGAGGTCGTGCGTGCCCAGATCGAACGCCACCGAGAGGACGTCGTCGACCTCTGGCGAGACCGAGACGACGGTCCGTTCCTCCCGACTGGGGAATCCGCCTGCCGGGGATTCGGCGGTGTTACCCGACATCTCAGGCCACCTCCGGGTCCATGTGCTCGGTCGCCCAGTCGAGCATCTCCCCCAGCAACGGGTCGAGCGACTCGCCGCGTTCGGTCGGTTCGTACGTGACCCGGAACGGACGGTCGCTGACGACCGACCGCTCGACGAGTCCGTACCCAGTTTCGAGGGTATCGAGGCTCTCGGTGAGCATCTTCCCCGAGATACCGTCGATGTCACGTTTCAGTTCGCTGAACCCCATCGGGCCGTCGCGAAGCACTCGATAGAGGACGACCGGACACCACTTCCGGCCGAACAGGTCGGTCATCGAGATCAGTGACGCCTGGGGATGGGCCACGGTTCCGTTCCACCCGTGCGTGAGTCGTGATTCGGTGCTGCTCATAGTGATTCGCTCTACTCCTCTCGTGTGTGGACATCCTCCTGAAACGCGTCCCTGTGATCGTCGGTCGGCAGTACTCGAAACACGTTGGTACCGACACTCGCATCGATTCGACCACCCCGAGGCTACCAATGTACGTTGGGTCCGTGTCCGTATTCCGGCCGAGAACCCCTCGTGACCCCTAAGGCACCGTTCAGCCGACAGTAAGCAACCGGTAGCCGTCGGTCGCGAGTCGAC
Organism: Halobaculum gomorrense; assembly: GCF_900129775.1. Classification (GTDB taxonomy): domain Archaea; phylum Halobacteriota; class Halobacteria; order Halobacteriales; family Haloferacaceae; genus Halobaculum; species Halobaculum gomorrense. Next base: position 8,472 of record NZ_FQWV01000008.1, read on the forward strand.
CCACGTCGGGGCCATGCTCGTCTGGCCCGCCGTATAGTCGGAGTCCCGCGTCCAGACAGGTATCGCCGACGCCGTACCTGTGGGCACAGAACCCGCACGCACCCGCGATCAGCGACCGTTCTCGAGCCTCGTCGTAGTACTCCCGGAGCGGGTGATCGGCCATCGATTCCAGTTCACCGGGCCACTTGGTCGCCGGGCCGTCGAGGAACACCGAGACCTCGTGACCGTGGTCATCGAGCCTGAGGGCGTACTGGAGGGCGTTGACCGGCGGACCCACGCCCGCCGGGCCGGCGTTGAGCAGGATCGCGTATCGGGCCATCACCGACGGTTAGGAAGGGTGGAACATATGTCGCTCTCACCTGGGAGTGGGGGCGTTTCACGAGCGTAACCGGGGGTCGGTTCCCGATTCGGCAGTCCGACCCGGACGATCGCTGAACCCGACGTGGACGTGACTGCGGTCGAGAACGGGTAGACGCGGCACCCCGCCGGTACTGGCAGCGGCGAGAGCGACCTAGCTCACTCGCTGGCTAATTCGAGCGGGACGATCGCCTCGACGTCGGTATTCGTCGTGTTTCGCACGAACTCGTCGAGACCCGAGTCCGGCGGTGAGGCGACGAGATCGAGCAGTGCCTGACCGCCTTCGATCCGTAACGCTTCGCCATTCGTCCGCCCCACGAGAACGTCGCGGCTCCCGTCGTCGGCTTCCTCCGTCAGTGTTAGGTCGGTTCCGGCCCGCTCGCCCGCCGTCTCGCTCAGCACCTGCAGGTCAGCCCCGGAGAGGTCGCGGACGTGACCGGGCGGGGTGTCGAGGAACAGGTAGACGCCTCCCCCCTCGTGGGCTCCGATATCGCTGTCCGGGACGCCGACGACCACGTCCGGACCATCGCGCCCGGTCAGGTCGCCGACCGCGACGACGTAGTCGGGACGCGCCACGAGCGGGACGTCGTCGGCCCTGTCGGGGAGCGGATGGGTACCTCTCTCGGAGGTGGTCCCCTCGACGTGCTCGTTCCCGACCCGGAGTATCCCCCACATGCCGGACTCCAGGCGGCGGCGCTGTTTCGTCTCCTGATAGATGTAGTCCCCCGGCGTCTCGGTGGACCCGCCCGCACCGCCGATGAGTTCGAACGCATCGCATTTGCCGGGGATGTACTGCCCGTCGACGCCGATGACCGGCGACTCCGGGACGCCCTGGTACCGCTGCCACTGGTGGCCCGCGAGGTGGAACGAGACCCCACGCGCCTTGTCGGCCGCGTGAGCCACCCGGAACACGACGGGGTCGCCCGGGTCCGTCCGCAGGATCGGCGTGGCCGGGTCGCCGTGGACCCGTGAGCTGTAGACGAGGTGTTGTCTGTCGTCGGTCTCGAAGCGGCGGGCGAACGGCGCCGAGCGGTAGTTAACCGCCCCGTATCCCTGGCTCTCGTCGTTCCCGAGCTGGTTGCACGGTGCCCCGGCGTCCATCTCGTCGCCCGGTGGGACGACACACCTTGATGAGTCCTCCTCGTTGACGATGTACTGTGCGTCCGCGAACACCAGTGCCTCGGTCCGGAAGTCCTCCTCCCCGTCCGGGGTCTTCACCATCGCGGCCGCGGCGGTCCCGGACGCCTCGGCCGTCCCGTTCTCGAGGGTGATCGCGTCCCGCTGCTGGACGATCAGCTGGCCGTAGGCACCGTGGTGACGGTTGTTCCGCACGTCGGCCCAGTCGTTCAATACGACCGTCCCCAGCTCGATGTCGGCGTACCACTCGTAGGTGACCGTCTCCCCTCGGCCCACGGTCGTATCGTGGTTGAACCCCACCGCCGCCCCGTCGGAGCCGTTCACGTCGTAGCGGATCTGGTTGGGATGCAGCGATATCCGGGTCGAGCGGTCCCACTCCCGGTCGACTCGCATCAGCGGATGCGCGTGGTCGTCGTCGAGGCTGGCAGGGAGGTCGTTCGTGAGGTTGATCCTGATGCGCTCGCCGGCGTTCGCGCGCAGGGTCAGCGGTTCGGGCTCCCGCACCCCCTCCCTGATCTCCTCGACGTACCGGTCGGGGGCGAAGACGATTCCGTGAGGATCGTGGTCCCCGTGGTCGTTGTACGGGATTTCCGTCTGGAACGCCGTCACGTCGAACTCCCGGACAGGAGCGTCGTCAGGCGAGGGCTCTCCGGGACCGTCGGGGGACTCGGGGGGCTCCCCGACGTTGGGGTTCCGTCGGGCCGACTCGTCGGCCGGCAGCAGCCGGTCGTCGCCCTCTGCGTAGAGGCGTCTGGCACGCTGACCCGTCTCGGTCCAGTCGAATTCGGCGAACGGTGCCGGGTGTCCCATCTGTTCCAGGTCCTCGTTCGTGACCGTCTCGCTCGGCGACCCGTGGTCCTCCAGCGGCCGGAGGTGATCGACCTCGCCGCCCCAGACGCGCACGAGCCCCCACATCCCGGTGAACAGGTCGTCCACGACGTTCGACCCGTACCGGTAGTCCCGGACCGGCAGGCCGTCCGGGTTGGTCATCCTCTCGAACGGGAGCTGGGTCGCCTCCGGCTCGACGTCGAAGGTGAACGCCTCCGACGGGCCGATGATCTGCGAGACGCTGTCGGAGGGGGCGAACCCCTCCGGATCGATCCGGAGCCCGTCGAGCGCGAAGTTGTGACTGTCCTCGTAGGCACCCTGCAGGATCCGTATCTTCAGCGGGTCCCCCTCGTACGCTTCCAGGACTGGCGTCGCCGGATCCCCGTGGACGGCCGAGCTATGGACGTACGCCGAATCCGCGTCGTTCCGGTCGTAGAAGGGCGCGTTGCGGTAGTTGATGGCGAACGTCCCGAGGTTGACGTCGTGCTCCCGGTTCGTGTTGATGAGCTCCCCGTTCCGGTCCCGCAGGGGCACGAACCCGTGGTAGTGCAGTCCGATCTCTCGGAAGTCCTGCTCGTTGGCGTCCTCGGGGGTCAGGATGTCGGCCTGTGCGCCGCTGAAGATCGGGTCGCCCGAGTGGGGGTCGCGCCACTCCGAGTCCTGTGGCTCGACGAAGATGCCACAGAACATCCCGTGCATCCCCTCCTCGATGGCGAAAATATGGTCGTGGAAGAATATCGCCCCCGTCTCGTCGGCGTACCAGCGGTACTCGTTCGTCTCCGTGGGGTCGGTGCCTTGGCGATAGTTGTAGCCCATCCCGAGCGAGTCCGACCCGAGCACGTCGTACCCGACGAAGTGCGGGTGGATGGAGGCGCCGACGTCGAGTTCGTTCTTCAGGCGCAGCACCACCTCGTCGCCGACGTTGGCCCTGATGAACAGCGGTTCGGGGTTCATCTCCCCGTTCCGGACCAGTTCGGCGTCCTGAACCGGCACCGTCCCGTCGGTCACACCGGGGACGTTCGCCTCCTCGAGGACGTAGACGATGCCGTCCGGGTCGTGTTCGCCGGCGTCGTTGTACGCGACGGACGCCTCCATCACCGCGATGGTGTACTCGACGGTCCGGTTCGGATCCTCCGGGATCGGGTCGGCGTACGGCGCCCCCGGCCGGACGTCGTCACCGAGGGCTTCCCGTTCCTGCTCCGTCGGGTCACGCGGGTCCGTACGGGACAGCTCGGGGGGCTGGGGGGCATAGTAGCCCACCGGGTCCTCGACACCCTCGACCGCCTCGATGGCGTCGCCGACAAAATCCGGATAGCCGGGCGTAGAGGAGTCCGCAGGGACGAGCCCGCTCGTGTTCGGGAGCGACCGGAGGGACTCCCGTTCCTTGTCGAACACTCGCATCCCCGCCCACATCCCCTCGGCGTAGTGGGGAAAGAGATGACAGTGGAAGAGGACGTCACCCGCACTGCCGTGGACGTACCCGGCCCCGACTTCGAACGCCTCCTCGAAGCTCATCTCCGGGCGGACCGTCCCTTCACCGTGTCCGGCGACGAGGAACGACTCGAACGCGTCGCCGAGCCCGATCGTCTGTGCGTCGACGGTATCGGCGTCGGTTCTCGCGGCCTCCTTGTACCGGTGGTTGTGGAGGTGGTGGACGTGGTTCTCCTCGTGGCTCGCGCCGACGAAGACCAGTTTGACTGGGTCACCCGAGTACGCCTCGTAGATGTTGTCCCCGCCGCCGGGGTCGCCGTTCGTCCAGGAGTGGTAGAACGCCTCCTTCAGGTCGCCGTCGGGCAGTTCGTCGTTGACGCGCTGTCCCATCGGGTCCGACCGGTAGTTGATGGCGTGGATCGACTGCTCGGTGTCGCTGTCCGGCCACGTGACCTCCGGGGCAGTCCCCTCGGGGGTGTGGTACATGGCGACGAACTCCCGGTAGCTCGTCCCCAGCCCGTTCGGGTCGTGGACGTCGGCACGGAGGCCGCTCCGGAGCGGCTCTCCCGTCTGCGGATCGGTCCACGTTGCACCCGGCGGTTCGACCACGACGGCCCCGAACAGCCCCCGCGAGAGGTGGTTGGCCTCCTCGGGCGGCTCGGCGGCGCTGTCGATGGCCTGATGGGCGCCATCGTAGAAGAAGTGGGCTCCCTGGTGAGTCGCCTCCCAGCGGTAGGTCCGCGACTCGCCCGGCGCGACCGTCGTGTCGTTGTTGTATCCGACGGCCATCCCGTCGGAGGTCCGCACGTTGTACGGGAGGCCCGTCTGGTGGATCGAGGCACGCTGGTCGAGGTGGTTGACGAACTCGATCTCGATGGTATCGCCCTCGTTTGCCCGGATGACGAGCGGCTGGATCGGGGACGGGTCCTTGCGGTTACCGTCCTCGACGGTCGCGTAGGCGTCCTCGAGCGGCTCGCCCGACGCCTCTCTCACGGCGTCGAGGTCCTCCTCGAGGACGTACATCGCGCCGTTCGGCACGTGGAGGTCGAACCGGTTCATCACGATGTCGACCTCGACGGCGTGGACGGTGAACGTCCGAACCTCGCCGCCGGCCGTCCCGCGCGAGAGCTGGAGCCGCTCTCTGACCCGTTCGTCGTCGAGGAGTGACGTCGAAATCGGTAGGAGTCCGATACCCTGGACGAACGTTCGACGCCGGATCTGCTCCGAGAGGCCCATGAGCGAGGGTGATGTCGTCGTCGGTTATAGTGATATCTGACCGAACGGTGACCGACTGAGGTGGAGGTAACCCGCAGGGTCCGAGTGTTCGTCCGGACGCGAGATCTCGGAGGCGCGCCGGCCCGAAAGGAACGGAGCGGGGACTTGCGGGACAGCCCCACGGTAAGTCGTCCCAGCAGTCGGTCGGGCTACTCCGGATGGGGTGACATGATGGCGTTGTCGTGGAACAGCGGGTCGAACTGGTAGAAGACGAACCCGGCCGCGCGTGCGCCCTCCATGCTGGCGGTGATGTCCGCGTTGGCGCCGACCGGCGCACCCTGGGAGTAGGTTTCGTCGATGCGGTAGCCGTCGCTGCCGTCCGTCCCGTTCTTGAACAGCGTGCCGTTCTCCGGGTCGAGGAAGAGGAACGGCGCCCACAGCGGCGTCGGCGGGATGATGTCCCCCCCATCGTCGGCAGGATTTCGCAGGAACTTCGGGAAGACCAGTTCCTCCTCGCCGTCCCCGTCGACGTCCACGTTCGTCAGCCCGCGGGGGTGGACGTCGCTCAGGTCGCCCGTCGGCATCTTCCCGATACCGTACCCGGGGGTCTGCTGGCCGACGAGGAGCCCCTCGGTCCCGTCGTACTCCTTCAGCCGCTGTGAACTGGGATCGTCGGCGGTACCGATGATCTTCTTCGGGGGGTTGAACCGCCAGGTGTTCTGGCAGTGCGTAGAGGAGAACGTGTAGCCCTCCCGTTCGTTCCCCTCGCCGTCCGTGTACGGCGAGAGGTACTCGCTGTCGCTTCCCCGCGGGAAGACGTCGTACTGCTGGACGACGTTCCTGTGCGGGCGGAAGCCCCAGCCGGTCCGCCACTGCATCTCCGCGCTCTTGGGCGCACCGTACAGCGGTTTGAGGTTCATGATCTCGAAGCTGTGACTTGCCCCACTGAGGTCCAGCGAGGTCGGGGCGCTCCGGATGTCGTCACCGACGCGGTAGCCGAAGTCGACCGCCCGGTAGTAGTGGGTGTGGTCGTCGAGATTGATCACCTTCACCTCGAACCGGTCGCGCTGTTCCCAGGGCGTCATCGTATCGGCGCCGTCCGGCCCGTTGCCGTACATCTCGTTGTTGGCGTACACCGTGACGTAGCGGTAGGAACCGAACTCACCCCGCTCGATTCCCTCCTCTTCAAGCACGTCCCAGGCCTCGGGCGGGAGCTGCAGCGGATCCGACATGAGGTCGATCCAGCTATCGTAGGTCCCGCGAGGCTTCTTGTCGGCGTTCGTGAGCATCCCGGAGACCTTGCCCGGCCCCGCGTTCTCCTCGAGGACCGCGTAGGCGACGTGGTGGGCCTTCTTTTCGGGGGCGGCATCGCCGATATCGTCGAGCGAGAGGCTCCGGTTCCTGACGGCGAAGCTCGCACTCTTGGGGTCGAGGGTGACGTTCCCGTCGACCTCGGTCTCGAAGACGGGCTGGAGGAACTGAATCCTCGGGGGGTGTTTGCGCCAGCCCCAGGTATAGATGCCCCGGAGGAGGCCGAGTGGTGGCTTGTCGACGGAGATGTGGTGGACCTCGTCGCCGCCGACCGCACTCCACGTGGAGTCGAAGATCTTGAATGGGAGCCCGCCCATGTCGTTGACGGCCGTCCCGGGGGAGAGTTCCTCGCGGACGAGCGAGTAGACGTGGTAGTTCACCCGGAGCAGGTCGTTCGGGTGAGCCTCGACGGGGACCCGCAGGAGGTACGTATCAGCGTCGAAGGACTCGCCGTACCAGAGCATGTTGACGTCGACCTCCCAGACGGTGCGCTGGGTACCGTCGAGGCTCTCTTTGGTCTCGCCGGAGTCCTGCAGGCGCTTCATCTTGTACTCCCCGTCGACGTGATCTGGGAGATCACCACCTTTCGAGTAGTTCAACAGCCGGAACCCGTCGTAGATGCGGCCCTGCGTTTCCCCGGTGAGGATGGCCTCGACCTCCTTGGCAGCCGCTTCCATCGCGGGCTTGTCGCCATCGTCGGCCGCGTCGGCGAGGTTTCCGAGCGCGGTGCTGAGGTCCTCGTGTGGGTTACTGACCTGCGTAATCTCGTTGCCACGGACGCTAGTTGCCCCGTCGGCGTCCTCCGAGGTGTGGCTCACGACCTGCTGGAGTTCGCCGTCCTTGACCTGGTCGGTGCCGGGGATCCGCACCTCGTTGCCGGATAGTTTCGTCTTCACAGGTTCGAGGATCCCCGGCTCGTTTGGATCGAGCCCTGCTGCGGCAGACGTTTCGCCGAGGCCGATCCCAAGCGCGGACGCGCCTGCGAGCCCACCGATCGTTTTCATGTAGTTCCGTCGCCCAATGCTGAACGCATCGCCGATGTCCTTCCGTTCCATTGTCTTGTCTCCGGGACGGGATGTGGGGTGGTCATCGTCGCGGGCGAGTGTTCCTCTTCGATAGCCGACGTGCCCTGTGCCCCGTCCGCGTGAGAGCCGACGGCTGACTGTGGTATATGTCTAAAAGAGCTGAAAGTTAGAGACTGACCCGCACGGAATTACAGCCGTGTTATCGGATTACCTGTCCGAAAGTCCGCGGACCGTTCCGTTCATCACCCTCGGCGAAGACCTTTCCAGAGCGAACACGGAGACACACGAAACAAGAACCTATTTTCGATGCAGTCATTCAACAGGAGTGATGATTATCCCTGAAAACGAACGCCTCGTTCGGGACTTTGTCGCCGACGTGTTGAACGACAAGCGATACGACGCTATCACGGAGTACTGTCATGAGGACGTGGTCATGCACCGGCCCGGTGACGTCGACGAGGTAGGTCTGGATGCATACATCGAGCACTACCGCCACCTTCACCGGGCGTTTCCCGATTTCCACGCGACGATCGAAGATGCCCTCGCCGATGGTGACCGTGTCGGGCTCCGGCTCGCTCTGACAGGTACCCACGAGGGGGAGTTACTCGGCCGAGCCCCGACGGGCACGAGCGTCTCGTTCTCCGCACAGATCATCTACCGGCTGTCGGACGGTCGGATCGCCGAGGAGTGGCACGAGAGCGACCGGCTCGGACTCCTCAGACAGCTCAGCGCGCTCTGAGCGACGACTCCGTATCCGACGGCCGTCCCGCTCGTGTTGGTTGGGAACGTCCCTGAAGCCTGTGTCTACCCCCGGCATCGGGAGGATGGCCGACTCGGCACCGGCGGCATCACCGATCTGTAGTATGGACATCATTTATCTGCCTACGACGCCGGATGTGCCGTTAAGTAAGTGTTCGCTCATGGGTAGAGGATTGTTGGTCAGGTTGCAGCAGTAGCTGAAAGTCGTAGCGGGCAAGGGTGGCGCGTTCACGCCACCCGACGAAAGCATGATTCCACTCAAGACGTTCGTCTCGGAGCGTCGCGCCGCGAACCTGCTCCGACAGGTTCGCTGGCGTGACGGCGTCTATTGCCCACGCTGCCGTGCCGAATCTGTGATTCGGTACGGCAGCTATCGGGTGTTCCAGCGATACCGCTGTAAGAATTGCGACCGCACGTTCAACGACCAGACGAGCACCGTCTTTGAACACTCGGCGGTCGAACTCAGGAAGTGGTTTCTCGCGGTCTACACCTACATCCGCTTCAACACCAGTCTTCGGCAGTTAGACGTTGAAATCGATGTCTCCTACAAAACTGTGTACCGGCGCGTCCAGCGCTTCCTGCGAGCGCTGGACGCGCCTCATCCACAACTCGAAGGGCCGGTCGAGATTGACGAACTGTACGTGAAAGCCGGGCTCAAAGGCCGCGAGCGCGACCGACCGTCGCGCTCGCGTGGCCTGTCCACGCGCGGACGTGGCACGTACGAACAGGACAAGCTACCCGTGTTCATTCTGGCTGATCGCGGCACCGGCGAGCGCTACGTGATCCCAGCGAAAGCCGCCGACGAATCGACGATTCGACTCTTGCTTGCTGACCGCAATGAGGAGTCGCTGACCGTCTATACTGACGGCTTTCGGGCGTACGAACCACTTGACGAGGACGACGCATTCGACCGCGAATACGTCGTCCACGGCGACGGAGAATACGCCGATGGAGACGTTCACGTCAATACCTGCGAGAGCCACGGATCGCTGGCGCGATCCTGGCTCTCGCCCCATCGAGGCGTCTCCAAGGACAAGCTCACACCGTATCTCAGAGCCTTTCAACTTCGTCGTCGTGTCTACCGAAAACCAGGGAAAGAAGCGCTCAAAACCATTCTTGAAACTGTACTCTAACTCACCAACAATCTACGCCACAAGAGCGAAGTGTTTATGACGAAGGAATACGGTAGGTCCTATGTGTGGCAGCAGCTGTGTTCCGGGACGGCGGGACGAACGACGGGAACCCCGACGGCTCGGATCAGAGGATTCCTTTCCGTCGATACGTGAGGACTTCGCGAGACACCGCAGGGAGCTTCGATGGCGAGTGACCTCGACGTCGCGACGGTCGTCGCGGTCGGGGGGTATCTGTGTCTGGTGGCCCTGATCGCCTACTACGGGTACACGCGGACCGTCGACGAGGCGGACTTCCTGGTCGCGGGCAGAGAGGTCGGGCCCATCGTCGGCGCGGGCACGCTACTCGCCTCCCAGATCAGCGCCAGCACCGCCATCGGGGCGGTCGGCATCCACTACCTGTTCGGGCTCGGATTCATCTGGGTCTGGCTGGGTATCCTGGTCGGCTGGCTCGTCGCGCTCGCGTTCATCGCCCCGCAACTCAGGCGGTTCAGCGGCATGACCGTCCCGGACTTCGTCGGCACCCGGTACGCCGACGACGGGGCCGACGGCGACTACGCCCGCGCCATCAGCACGGTCCTCATCGTGGCCGTCTTCACGCTGTTCCTGACGGCACAGTACACCGCCGGCAGCCTCGTTTTCCGTGAACTCCTCGGCGTCCCAGAGCCCGTCGGGATCGGCCTCACAGCCGCCATCGCCATCGCCTACACCGCCTTCGGCGGGATGCGTGCGAGCGTCGTGACTGACTTCCTCCAGGCGGTCGTGCTGGTCGGCGGCCTGGCGCTCGTGGTTCCGGTCGCGCTGGCCGAGGTCGGCGGCGTCGGGACGCTCCTCACGCGACTGGAAGCGATCGACCCAGTGCTGGTCGGGCAGGCGTTTCCGCTCCCCCGGATTACCGGGTTCGTAGTGGCGTCGGCGGTCGGAATCGCCGCTGCGCCGGTCGAGATCTCCCGCTTTTATGTGATGCGCGACGAGGACACCGTTCGGACGGCTATCCGCATCTCGCTGGTCGCACAGGGTGTCATCGCCCTGTCGGTCGCCGCGCTGGGGCTGAGCGCACGGGTCCTCTTCCCGGAGCTGGGGACGCCGGACATGGCGGCGTTCGTCCTGACGGGACAGCTCCTCGGACCGGTTCTCGGCACGCTGTTCGTGTTAGCGGTGCTATCGGCGATCCTGAGCACCATCGATTCGGTGATGCTCGTCTCGAGCGCCGGGATCGCCCACGACGTCTACGCGCGCCTGATCCGGCCGGAGGCGTCCGAACGGCGGAAGCTCTGGGTCAACCGCGCTGCCGTCCTCCTCGTCGGGACGCTGCCGGTCGTGCTAACGCTCTACCGGGAGTTGTTCGGTGGGCTGATCACGCTAATCACGCTGTTGAACCTCTCCCTACAGGGCTCGATGCTGTTCGTCCCCGTCCTGCTGGGGATGCACTGGCAACGGGCGACGACCGCGGGCGGGATCGGAGCGATGGTATCTGGGTTCTTTACAGTCGTAGCGTGGCACGTCGGCACGGAACTGACCGGGGTCATTCCGCAGACACTCGCCGCGAGTATCGGGGATCCGGTCGTACCCGGGATATCCGTGAGCTTCGTTGTGTTCGTCGGGCTCTCACTGGCCACGGCCCCTCCATCGGATCGGTCGACGGAACCGTTCTTTTCCGAGACGGAGTGACCGTCGAGGTCGAGGGTCCGACCGGGGTTGCGAACGGTCGCGGCCGACAGCGAGTGTGAACGTCACGCGGACCACGACGCGTGGATGCCGACGTCTCTACGTGCGTCGGCAATCCTCCCGTCCCGGGGCGCGGGCACGGACGCGGTGGGTGTCCGGAATGCCGAACGGGACGGCGAGACCGCCGGTGCGGCCCGCCTCGTCCACCGTGAGCAGTACCCGTGCGAGGCGCGAGCGGGCGCGTCACTCGGTCTCGTCCCCAGCGCCGGTCTCGACCTCGGCCTCGATCCCCACCGGTTCGGCGGTCCCGTTCGGGTCGTCATCCTCGGCGCGGTCGAGACGGTGGAACGTCTCGCTGTACCGGCGGACCTTCCGGAGGAGGTACAGCCCCCAGACGCTGTCGTAGACGATCACGTACCCGATGAACCCCACGAGGGGCGGGACGCCGAGGAGGCCGGCGATGAGCGACGACCCGATGCCGACGGTCGAGTTGTACGTCGCGTGGATGAACGCCGCGATCAACAGCCCCTTGACGATTATCGGGCCACGGTTCTCGGGATTGAACTTCGCGAGGCCGAGGTAGTAGCCGGCGACCGCCGAGTAGATTACGTGGCCCGGCCCGGCGAGGGCACGAACGGCGGTGATCCCGCCCCCGACGCCGATGAGTTCGAGGACGCCGACGCCCATCCCGAGGTCGCCGACCTGCCGGGTAATGAACAGCGAGTTCTCGACGGTCGCGAAACCGAGGCCGGCCATCGCGCCGTAGACGGCACCGTCAATGACGCAGTCGAACGTGGGCCGGCCGTAGGCGTACAGCCGGACGGCGAGGAGTTTCACTGTCTCCTCGACCGGCCCGACGACGAGGAAGAACATGACGACCATCCCGAGGAAGCCGAACGGGTCGAACAGCGGCCCGAGGAGCGTGTTGACGACCGCAGCGAAGTTCGCGGTCAGGATCCCCAGCAGGAACGTCGCGACGAGCGCTGCGAGCGGTTCGCCGCTCGTCGTATCGCTGTAGTAGACGTAGAGGGCGAGGCCGAACGCCGGGATCGCCGAGAGCGCCGTCAGGGTCCCGACCTGCGGGTCCGTGAGCGCCGACAGCCCGCCGATCCCCAGCAAGATGAGTAACGCCACGACCACGACAGTCGCCCGGAACGTCAGCCTGAGGAGCCGATAGATAGTCGCGGCGAGGCGGTCGATCGGGGTACGCCGCTCCCACGTCGCGATGTCGTACAGGTCCAGGGAGCTGTCGTCCATGGCCCTGACCGGTTCTCGCTCGTCCATACCCGTGTCCTCTCGGAGTAGCGACTAATCCCTTGATTACCCGTGCGTAACTCCGAAGACGGTCGAGTCGAGGGTCGACAGTCGAGTCGGGCGTGGCGGGAATCACAGGGACCGTCCGCTACGTTGGCTACGACCGTCCGGAGAACGGAACGGTTGAGGCACGTGAAGGAACCATCAGTTCGGGTTCGAAGTGACTGGCGTCATACGGTCGTGCGTAGTCTTTTACCGGCGATAACCGATCTCGTCCGGGTAATCGCCAGTAAATCGTTACGCACGACCGTATCAGTCCTCAAGGACGGCGGCCAGCAACTTCCGTTCTGCCGTCCGGAGGTGCTGGTGGAGGGTCGCGGAAGCGACGTCCAGCGACTCGGCGAGCTCCTCGGCCGTGCTCCCTCGCGGCCAGTCGTAGTAGCCGGCGTAGTACGCCGCGGTGAGCGCGGATTCCTGCTTCTCGGTGAGCTGTTCGTCGAGTCGCTCGCGGACGGCGGCCGTCGTCTGCACACCTCGGTCGGTTTCGCGCTTGGCGACCAGCGACGACTCAGGGTTCCGGGCCGTGTACCCGTCGATGACCTCCCGGATGTCGGCGTCCGGCGGGGCCTCGACCACGAGGGTTCCGACCCCGTCCTCGGCCGTCGCCCTCGTGATGGTCGCGCCGACGTCCATCATCGCCTCGGCACCGGATTCGGTCTTGCGGACCTCAAGGAGACAGCCGTCCTCGTACTCGTCGACCACCCGGCAGTCCGCGACCGCTGTCGCCTCGGCTGTCACGGCCGCAGCTGTCTCGGCATCCACCCCGTCGACCCGCAGGTAGCAGAGGTGGTTCCCCTCGCGGGTGAGTACGGCCTGCTCGATGGCTGCGTAACAGCCGAGCTCCTCGGAGACGTCGACGGCGAGACACCGCTCGTCGGTCACCTCGAACTCGAGTTCGACCACCTCGTCGGAGAGAAGCAGCCGCCGGCTCTCGACGGCGTGGATGGCGAAGCCGATCGTGTCACCCAGCACCTCCAGGCCGGGCCTGATATCCGGGCCGAACGCGTCTGGATCGTCGGCCTTCAGCACCAAGACACCGTAGAGCCGGTCGTCGTAACTCAGCGGCACGGCAGCGGTCGAGTCCACACGAGTCGGCTCCGCGACGGTGGCCGCGCCCGGCGCCCCGTCGGTCCGGTAGTTACTGGTCACGCCGAACTCGCCGGTCTCGGCGGTCCGGGCGACGACGCCATCGTCGACCTGTTCGAGCGGGAGTTGTTCGACGAGCGTGCGGTACCCTTCGGAGAGTCCGGCGCTAGCCTTGAGCACTCGCCAGTCACCGTTGACATCCGTCTCTGCAAGCCACGCCCCCTTGTACCGGTCAGTGTCCGCGAGTCGTTCGCAGACCCCCTGCTCGAGTTCCTCTCGCGTGGGCGCTTCGATGAGTTCTCTGATCAGGTCCTGGACGAGTTCGTTGACGCGGTTGAGCGAGCTGAGTCGATTCCGTTGCTCGCGGACGGTTCGCTCGCTCTCGCGGAGCTCCCGTTCGCGCTCGGCCCGTTCAAGGTCGGCTGTGACGGTCTCTGCCAGCGCCTCCACCAGTCGTTGGTCCCCCGCAGAGAGCGTCTCGTCCGAACCGATCAGAACAGTGAGGATCCCGTACTCACTCAGGGGGACGTGGAGACTCCCCCACTTCGGCGTCTCGACGAACGGGTCGTCGGGATTCGGTCGGTCGAAGACCGGCTCGCCGGTCCGATACGACCGGCCGGCGAGCGTGGACTTCAGGTCGAACGCCGAACGGGACTCGACCAGCTTCGATGCATCGTCGGTCATCGCCGCCAGTTCGAACGAGTTCGAGTCCCGGTCGAACAACCGGACACAGGCGACGTCAGTCTCAAGGAGGTTTTCGGCGGTTTCGACCGCGGTCTCAGCGACCGCCTCTGCGGTGCGTGCCTGTGAAAGGTCGTGACTGGCCCGGTTGAGCACCTCCAGACCGCGGGTCCGTCGCCGGGGTTCACTGACGTCACGAACGACACAGACGTACCCGCCGTCGTCGAGCCGACTAATCGAGACCTCCTGCGGGAACGTCGAGCCGTCGGTGCGCCGTCCGGTCGCCTCGCCGCGCCACTCCCCTTCCTCGCGGACGGTCGGGAGGACGTCCCAGCGGAACCGTCTGGCCTCCTCGGCCCCATAGAGGATCTCCCACGATTCACCGACGAGATCTGATGACGACTCGCAGCCGTAGATCTCCGCGTGCGCCTGGTTGACGTAGACGAACTCGCGGTTCTCATCGAGGATCGCGATACCGTCCGACGCGGCGTCCATCGCCTCGGATCGACGGCGCAGCCGTGCCTCGCGCTCTCGATGCTCGGTAACGTCCCGGAGGTGGACCAGTACGTGACGATGCCCACCGACCGAAAAGAGCGAGAGGGTGATTTCCACGGTCGGTCGCTCGTCCCTGTCCGTACAGCAGTTGAGCTCTCCGGTCACTCGCCGACCGGTCTCCGCGAACTCCAGGAGCGACTCCGGGTCGTGCGGGAGGAGTTCGGCCGGTCGCCGGCTGAGCAGGCTCTCGCGTTCACAGCCGAGCAGGGCACACGCCCGGCCGTTGCAGTCGGCGACCCGGTCGGCAGTCGGGTCGATCACGAGCAGCCCGTCGTTACTCTCCTTGAAGACCCCCCTGAGGACACCCCCCGTCTGATCGAGCGCCCGTGACCCGGCCTGCCGTGGCGGCTCCGTCAACGAGAGCGTGTAGTGTTGCTCTCCGTCGTGGTCGGTCGTTCCGACCTCGATCTGGGTGGGGAAACGACGGCCCTCGGCGTCGGCGAGGTGGACGGTAAAGGTCCCGTCGAGGAGTCCGCCGTCCGACCGTGCAGCCTCCCTGACCCTCCGCATCACGTTGCCGTCCTCGTCGGCGAACAGTTCGTCGAGGGGTCGGTCCGACAGCCTCTCGGGCGAGCGTCCGACGAGCTCTCCGGCGGCGTCATTAGCAAAGACGATCGTCCCCAACCCGTCGACGACGACGAGACCGCTCTCGAGGCTCTCAAGGACGCCACGGAGAAACGTGTCCTCCTCCGTGCGAGTAATCGACATACACGATATAAGATGGATGAGGAGTAAAAATCCCTACCTAAGCACGTTGGTACCCGGAGGAACCGATTTCGGGGCCCACGTTTCCCTCGTCGAGCGCAGTCAGCGAGAGGTATAGGAACTCCTCGCCGGTGACGGTCACCCTCACCAGTCATCAGGGTACACCCATGCTGAGACACTCCCCTCGAACAGTTACTCGTCCGGGGATGACTCC
The DNA here is from genome assembly GCF_900129775.1 of Halobaculum gomorrense. Classification (GTDB taxonomy): domain Archaea; phylum Halobacteriota; class Halobacteria; order Halobacteriales; family Haloferacaceae; genus Halobaculum; species Halobaculum gomorrense. The sequence continues at coordinate 23,888 of NZ_FQWV01000008.1, forward strand.
CAGAAGATATCCGGCAGCTCTTGATCGGGGTTTTCTTCGAGATAATCCTGTTTCGTCAGATTCGCGTCTTCGATGAGGGAGGCTGCCTCCCCGGCCCAGACGTAGAACCCGATGAGCGTCTCGCGGCGCATTCGTTCGAGGTCGACCGAGTGATACACCTTGACGACGCCGCCACCCTCTCGATTGAGCTCGGACCGTCGGAGCAATCCCAGATCGACGAGTTTGTTGAGATACCGCGTGACCGTACTTCGGTCGTACCCGAGCTGTTCGGCAACTTCGTTCGCCGAGAGGGGCCCCTCACCGATAACGCACAGACAGATATCCAGTCCGGCCTTCGGAAGACCGAACGCCTGGAGGAGAACCTGTCGCACATCCGGGAGTTTCACACTCATATCCACCTCTGTCACCCGCTCCATTGGTCGATCGTGACAGGACATCGGTGGATCGTCGTTCCCGACCACGAGAACGACGTTGTCACAATCGGAGACGGTGCATTCGTAGATATCGTACCGACCGGAATTCGGATCGTACTTGACCTCGTCACTCTCGTCGTCGGACTGGGTTGTACTTCGATCAGCCATCGGTAGTGGGTACCTCCATTTATATCGACTGTTATGTGGGGAGCCGATAAATACTGGCCTCTCGATCGGTTCGCAGCTCCTAATTCGAATCGACGATCACCAGTTCATCGGTATCGAGAGCCAGTAGCTCTTCGCCGGTAATCGTTATCCTGACCCGACCGTCCGGGTACGTTCGGACCAGTTCGCACGCTGCGAGTCCATTCAGATGGGATTCGATCGTCCCTTCGTCGATCTCGAGCATCGCTGCGAGCGCCGCCGTCGTCGTCGTCTCTCTCTGGTCTGCGTCGCTTGCTGTGGCGAGTTGTTCCAAGACGGCTCGTCTCGTTACGGACATGGTTGAAAGGCGTCTGTGTGTACCGTACGGGTCGACACGGGCGGTTGTACCGGGGGTAGCGAGTTGGAGACAAGGATTCGCTCCGGAGATGGTCCATCACTTCGATATCCAACGACGGATCGACTTCGCTGCATGTGGTTATTCCTCGACTGTCTGGCTGATATCGAGCGTGTACGCTTCGAGGACGTCACGTCCGAGAAGGACAGGATAGGTCATCTCGGACCGATCGGTGATACTGGCTGTGACAGTCCGCCAGCTCCCGTTCAGACACAGATCCACGTCGACGAGTGGGCGTGTTTCGGTTCCACTGACGGTCCCCGAACGCACCTCGGTCGTCCCGACCATCGGGCCAGCCCCGATTTGACCCGCCAGGTCGGTGTCAATGCTCGTTCGCTTCGCACCGGTGTCCGACTTGGCGACGGCCTTCTCTGTTCCGTCCCGGCCGTGAATCCTGATCCGGGTGGTGTACCCGAGTACGTCCTCGTCTCCCTGATCCTCAACGAGCGGTGGCTTGCACTCCGGAACGGAATCGTCGAGGGTCGATTCGAGGTCGCTGATTGCAGAGTCCTCGACGGACCCGCCGGGCCGTTCGATCGCCAGTCGGGCGATGTGCGGTGCCGCAGAGATCCCAGTCGCGGAAAAGAGGCCCTTGAACCCAGCCGTGGCGTTCACCTCCAGAATATACCACGAGCCATCGATCGACATCAGGTCGACGCCGGCGACGTCTAATCCGAGCACCTGTGTCGCTTCACGCGCGAGCCGACGGGGTTCCGACTCGAGTTCATCCGTTATGCCTTCGACCTCACCACCGAGGGCCACATTCGTCCGCCAGTCACCGTCCGGAGCGTGTCGTCGCATGGCGCCGACGATGTCGTCACCGACGACGTACACCCGAACATCGGAGGGACGGTCACCACGTTCCTCGAGGAACTCTTGCACGAACGATTGCTCGTCGTCGATCGTCGGGCCGACAGGCTCGTTCTGGGAGACCACGGACATCCGCTGTCCGTTGGTTCCGATCGTGTGTTTGTGTGCGGCCTAGTCGGGCAGATGCTCCGGCCACTCCTCGAATGTTCGCGGTGATCGGCCGAAGTAGGCGTCGGGCACCGGGAGCCCCGCTGTGGCGAGTTTCGTCCCCGATCGGTATTTGTGGAGTGTGTTCGCGACTGCCTGCGGTGGGTTCACAACGGGTGTGGTGTCGGCGTAGAGTGCGGCCAGCTGGAGGTCCTCAAGCTGTTGGTCGCTTTTCGTGAGCAACAACCGGTTGACGAGCACGTCGACCTGCGGCGAAAGTTGAACGCTCCCGTTCTCGATCCACGAGCTAACGTTCTCATCGCGAATCCAGACCGGTTCGTGACCCAGAACGCGAACGGCGTTGAGGATCGCTTTGGTCTCCTTGCTATTGTGTGGACTCAACACACCGACACGGCACACTCCCGTTGCAGTCTGGGCACAATCGACGCTCGCAGACCGCGTCGTCTCCGTCATCCCGTCCGACTGTGATGAGTCGGGAGAAGCGCTTGTCATGGGAGTTGCCTCCCGTCTAGATCATCGGTGCCATCTATTACCGGTTCGGCGGGCGTGCAAGACAGTTACACCCGTTCTTCTCATTTAATTCGTAAGCCGTCCGAGTTTTGGGGCAATGAGCGATCAGCCGGAACCATTCACGTACGACGGTGGGCGGGTCGAACCGGGGGAGACCCAGCAGCTGCGCTACGCGGTGAGCGAGACGTATCTCGGTGACCCGGTTCGGATTCCCGTGACGATTATCAACGGGCCACGTCCTGGGCCGACAGCATTTCTCTCGGCAGCCATCCACGGCGACGAACTGAACGGGATCGAGGTCGTGCGTGAGGTCGCTCAGGAGTGGAATCACACGGACGTCTGCGGGGCCATCGTCTGTCTTCCCGTGTTGAACGTTCAGGGATTTACTGCGCAGGAACGCTATTTACCAATCTACGAGCGCGACCTCAACCGGGCGTTCCCGGGGAAACAGAACAGCACGAGCTCAAATCGCATCGCCCACAGCATCTATCACAATTTCATCGCCCCGTGCGACTTCGGTCTCGATTTTCACACCTCGACGCGTGGCCGGACCAACATGTTCCACGTCCGTGCCGACATGGACGATGAAGGTGCTGCTAGGCTCGCTCGGGCGTTCGGGACGAACCTCATCATGGCCGGTGAGGGTTCCTCGGGGATGCTCCGGCGCGAGGCGACCGAGGACGGAATTCCCACGATTACCCTCGAGATGGGCGAGGCCCACCGCTTCGAACGGGAGCTTATTGACCACGCCCTCGACGGCGTTCGAAGTGTCTTCGCCGAGTACGGAATCTATCAACAGGAGACCGTCCGCTGGCCGGGATGGCGAACAGTCATCGAGGGTTGGAGCGAGAAGACGTGGCTCCGGGCTGACGCCGGCGGCATCGTCGAGATGCGGCACGAGCGGGGCGATCTCGTCCACGATGGAGAGACGATCTGCCGGATCACGAATCCGTTCAAATCCGATGCGACAGTCGTCGAGGCGCCGTTCACGGGACTACTCGTTGGCGTGCTCGAAAATCCCGTGGTCTATCCAGGAAACCCGCTCTGTCATTTCGTCAAAATCGAGGAGATGCAAGAGCGGATCATCGAAGAACGAACGGGACAGACACACGAATCGACGGCGTAATTGCGTGAGAGGATGCGTTCAATATCCACACGCTGATGCTGGGACCGGCGCTGACCGACCTGATCGAAGACTATCTCCTACTGTGGATCCTGCTCTCGGTCGGAGCAGTTTCATGATATTGACGCCCGGACGCTCGGCCTCGTTCTCCCTGGGTACCTCACGGACCCGGTTTTTTGACTTCAATGTCGCCCAGGGATTCGGGTTGTCGCAGGAACTGGCGGTTGGGTTCGTCGTCCTCGTCGCAGTCACGCCCGAATTCGTGACCCTGGTGATGGCCAATCTCGCCGGCGGCGACATGGTACTCTCAACGACTGCACCGGTCGTCATCGGCGCACGGACGTACCAGCCTGAGCGCGTCGGCAGCTAGGACAGCTACTGTCCGGCGGTTTCGGTGTCGATAGTAATCCTCATGATCGGCAGAGTGACCGCGACGAACGCCGAAATCATTCGGACGACCCTGTCGTGCTGGTCGGAGTCGGGGCTGGCGTCGTCACGCTGAACGGCCTCGGCTACACAGTTGGGTTTCTTGTCGGCAGTCGGGGTTTGAGACCGAAACGAATCTTCTCGATCCTCTCGACCGGGATGCGGGACTTCGCTGTTGCAGCCGCACTCGTGAGCGCAGCCGGTCTCCAGACGATCGCGGCGCTTCCAGCAGTCGTGTTCCGTATCGTCAAGATGACGACGGGTATCGGTCTCATAAAATAATTTAGTCGAGGGACCTGAATTTTAAATCTAGGGAATGCGGGCTCTTTCGGTCACGAATCGTGTCGAGTCATGCCTGAATACGCCAAGCAACTGTCGCAGCCTCGAGGACCTCAAATGCGATCTCACTTCCGTCGGCGTCCCCCTTCTCAAACTCGGCGTCACCCTGTCCCATCTCATTCGTCACGTATGCGAAACAGACGACTGGCCGGGATGGCTCTCTAACAAAGGTATAGAGCGCAGGGACTTCCGTTTCGACGGAAAGAATCTCTTCCGACCGTGCGCGGTCGATTGCCGCCTGCGTTTCGCGAAACGGTGCGTCCGTGGTCCACGTCGCCCCAGTGTACACCGGCCGGGACACCAATCGACTCAGGAGTAAATCCGTTCGCCTTCTTGTTCAAACTCGAAGCGAGTCTCTCCACTCACTTCCCCTGTACCGGTGTTTGCAACGCCAACAAGCGTCCGACCATCGAGTGAGAGACCGTCTGTCATAGCCCGTTGTGTGCTCTATGGGGGCAAAAACCCTCGAATAGCGTTGCTGGCCACACTCTCTGGATCGCTCACGGTGGTAGTGGCAGACGAGTGGGCTCTCGGCTGTCCTTGTCGAATCGCGAACGCAGCTCTCGCGGCGACCCGACGTGTCGTGAATAGATCGGGTATCCAATCAAACCAGTCAGAGACGACCGGTGTCACTCTTGCTTCTCGCGGTCGTCACGACGGGTGTGGCACCGACCATCCACTACGAGGAGACCCAGTACTTTCGACAGGCGTGGCTGTGGGCGCTGCTGGTGGGAAGTGGCATTCCCGCCGCACTACTGGGTATTGGCGCCGTCGTCGCCGATGCGGAGGCGAGCACGAACGCCCCGCTGTGGGCCGCGGTCGTCCTCGTAGTCGTGTTCGGCCCCCTCATCTTGTTCTCCCGGTCAAACCTTCAGATCGAAGTCCACGATGATGTCTTGTTGTTGCGGCTGTGGCCGTTCCACCTCAGAGCGCGGCGCGTCCCACTTGGGGAGATAGACTCGATCACTGCGATGGAAATCTCGCCGATGGGTGATTTCGGTGGCCTCGGAGTACGGATTGAACCCACGTTCTACCGCTGGGGCATCCGTTTTGATGGGCCTGTTGGCTACATCGTCGAGGGAAACCGAGCCATCCGCATCACCCGGACGGATGGTCGTGAACTCGTCGTGACTTCGACCGACCCGCACACGCTCGTCCGAACGGTCGAACGGGTCGGAGAGAGTGGAAGGTGAAGCGACTTGGGCACTCGTGTCGTCCCCACAGTACTGCTGCGATACCGACGCGAACGGTGAAACGGATGCGAGCGCGGGGGGTTGCGGCGCCTGAACTGTCGCGTACGGTCCCTCGATGCAGCCGATCTCAACAAGTCCAAGTACGACGCCAGAACTCCCGCGCTGGTTCAGTTCAACCCGACCTCAAGAAGAGCTCACTAAGTCCACCGCCTGTATCTCGCACACCCGTTCTGACTGGATACGAGGCGTTCGTCAAGGCCGTGCTGGATAGCGGGCGTGAGTGGCACTGTTGAAACCCTCAGCAACTGATACGAATCGTGTGCTGAATACAGAGGATGTATTGGGCGATCTGTCACCCTTCATTTGGTGCTTGAAGGAGTGAACTGGCCGATAGAGACAGAATAGGTGGTTAGGATTGGACGCTTTCCCACGTCATAAGCAACCCGGCTATCAGGTTTCCCAGGGCTACCAACAACCAACCGGTTATATTCATAATCGAACCGTTTTCAGACCCCCGCACTACGAAGAGAAAAGCGATCAGTGCAGCGATGAAGCAAAACGCTCCGCCGACTGCCTTAGTCCGATTCGATTCGAGCGATTCCCTTACCTCTGAGGTCATAGAGGAAGGGTTCACAGCAATAACACATTAACATGTTTGGACGACCAACGAGTGACCGATTCGCGCCCTCTATGCAGCACGGCCTCAATCAACTGTCACAGGTAGCGGATGTCAACAGAGCCCGAAATCACTATGACGACCATAGTGTCTCTATACGTTGGTCTATCGCCGTGAGGATGGTGGAGTATACTTCGAGTGGATGGAGCGACGGGAGGTCGAGGTCGGTGATTTCGGTGGCAGACGGTGGCTTGTGGAAGTGCACCCGGGTGTTGTGCGCGTTCGGGTGCCGGTCCCAGCGACATTCCCAGCGTGTCCCGTCCTCGTGCTCTTCGACGTAGTGGACTGAGAAATCGCCAGTCGTGAACCATCGGATGTCGAGACGGGCCGCTGGTACTGGGTCAGGATATCGTCCAGCGTCGAGCAGTCCACGAAGCAGTCGAGGTTCGTATGAATCCGGGTCGAACGCAGTCTCGGCGATGAGCGAAGCCGACGACAGGTGTCGCTCCAGCAGGCGCAGCGTCTGTCTGTCCGCTGGCCCTGTCGAGTGTGAGCCCGAATCCTCCGGTGGCTGGCGCATTTAGGCCGGAATCAGATGGCCGTCGTTCTGGGAGAGCTGGCGAGCAAGTTCGTACAGTCTGAGATCCCGAATCACGCCCTGCCACTCGCTGATGGCGGTCATCCGCTCGTGGATGGTCTCGTGACTATCGTGATCAAACACGTTGACAGCCGTTGGGTCTGTCGTCTCGAACTGCGCTTCGTATTCCGTTCGCTGGGCTTCAAGCGCCTCCACGCGGTCGATGATCGCGTCGAGAGAGAGCTCGGTTGCGATTCGACTGGCCTCCTGCCATTCGAGATACCCCTCGTTTCGCTCGTATGTCGCCGGGCGAGTGTCTCTCTCGGCTCGAACAATGCCCATCTCTGCCAACCGGTCGAGGTGCTTTTTGGCAGCATTCGGAGAGCAGTCTGCACGCTCAGCGATCTCGGTGTAGGCAGTTGGAGAGGTAACGCCGAGGACGACATCGTAGACGCGACCAAACGTGTCTGTCTCCGTCTGCCACCGGCGCTGCGTATCGTCGGACGTGGGGGCCGGATCGAACTCGGTCATACCTCTCTGTAGGCGGCTACTCTCAATATATCTTTGGATTATTCAAATATATGTAACTGGGTGCTGTGTTGAGTTACGGTTTTTCGGATTCTGCCTCCTTGCGGCGGGTGTCGCACTCCTCGCCGTCGTTCAGTTTCAGGTCAACGCGTGGCTACTGTTCCCGATAGCTATTCTCCCCCTCGCGATCCTGACTGGCGTGGATGGGTACTGACGGGCACGGGCGTAACCGCTCACCGGATCGAACCATTCAGATCAGCCTCCGGACCGATTCGCGCCCCGTATGCAGCATCGGCTGGCAGAGCTACCGAGCATCTGCCAATACTCCTGTACGAAATACAGAGAGTGTATGCAGCACGAGCTTTGGGGGTGTCGCTCGCTCTCCTCTCTGGTCGAACACGTCGGCGTATCGCTCACGGCCACCGACACAAGATGTGTGTCGACACTCCGTCGAACAGAGGTATGAATCGGCGGGCGACACTCGCGGTACTCGCGATGAGCGTCCTGGTCGCCGGCTGTTTCGGCCCAACGATTACCGACCCGAACCTGTACGTCCACAACGAGGCGAACGAATCGGTGACGCTCCGAATCACCACCTACGACGACCTCCCCGGGCGGTCTGCAGAACCCGTCTTCACAACGACGGTCAGCGTTCCCCCGGACTCCATGCGCGCGGTGAAAGTCGTTGAACGTGGGACGGTGAGCGACGGCGCTGAGGGACAGTTCGACCTCGTCGTCGAGCGGGGTTCACAGTCCGTGCGGTTCACCGCGCGGCCAATCTGCCGGTCGGCAACGACGAATGTCACGGTCGAGCCGTCCGGGAATCTCTCGTACTACGTGACGTACTGCGAGGGGAACCCCGCGACGGGCGTCGCGACAACGGGCACTGCCTGATAGAAGCCCGGACGGCTGAATCAGCTGATTCAATCAGACCGCTTGTGGCCACCCGCTCGTGACCGACTCGCGCCCTGTGTTCAGCACGACCTCAAAAAATGTCAGTAACAGAGGATTTCAACAGAGCCGACATTGTCAAACACAATCTCTAAAAAATCAGCAGAGGGCTCTCCACCAACAATCCCCTACACAAGAGCGATTTTTTGTGTCGATACCGGCCAGTTTGAATCGCGGTCAGCTATAATCGCAGTCAGATCCTGTAGTATCACGACTGAGCGGTTGAACGCCTACGGACGTGTCGAGACAGACTAAAATATATATTAATGATATTAAATTCTGTCCGAGGAGTCGCGACGCAGACGGATTTCCTAGTCGTGTGATATCACGTTGATCGGAAAATAGTGTTGTCTCTTTTACCGGAAAATTATCAGAAAAAAGAAGGGTTTTATAGTGGGACGATAGGTCGGTCAACTATTATTCGTCTATTGAATCTTTAGTCGTCCTCGTTCTCTTGTTCGTTCTCGTCTTCCTGTTCGTCCTCGTTCTCTTGTTCGTTCTCGTCTTCCTGTTCGTCCTCGTTCTCTTGTTCGTTCTCGTCTTCCTGTTCGTCCTCGTTCTCTTGTTCGTTCTCGTCTTCCTGTTCGTCCTCGTTCTCTTGTTCGTTCTCGTCTTCCTGTTCGTCCTCGTTCTCTTGTTCGTTCTCGTCTTCCTGTTCGTCCTCGTTCTCTTGTTCGTTCTCGTCTTCCTGTTCGTCCTCGTTCTCTTGTTCGTTCTCGTCTTCCTGTTCGACTTCTATTTCCTTCTCGGTTCGGAATACATCACCGGAGGACCCGTCTACTCGGACCTCGGCCTCACCGGTGAGGTCGCTCGACTGAAGGGCGAACCGGAAACGGTAGTAGCCGTCATCTTCATGCACGCTCGACCTGACGAGCGTCCAGTCGTACGCCGAGCCAAGTTCGACAGTGGCCGTCTCCAGCGCAGTACTCCGGTTTACGTCAAGAGTGGTGCTGTTGTCGGTCCCGTCGATGTCGGAAAGTACGCCCGTCCCCACGGACGATTGTCCGATGTTGTTAGTCGATGCCGCCATCGCAGCACCGCTGCCGACGGTCACCAGCAGGACCGCCAGACCGATGCTGAGTAGCTTGTTTGGTTCCATGCTGCAGTCGAACTGTAGAACCAATATATTATAAATAGTATAAAAAGTCCCAGTGATTTGCGTGCAATTCGGTGAAAAAGTGATGCAAATAGATGGAAATCAGTGCAAATATGGACTCGCCGATTTGGACTCACCAAGGCAGCCTAGAGGATCACAGTCTCGTCGATCGATCCCCTCGTCAATCAGTCGTCTTCGGTGTCGGGGAGGCTGATGACGTTCTCGCGGCCGATACGCAGTTTTTTCACCTCTCCTTCGTCGGTTAGCCTGGAGACGACGCGCGAGGTCTTAGAATCCGACCAGCCGAACGCCTCGACAATCTCCTTCTGTCGGACCCGACCGCCATGCTCCTGAAGGAAGGTGCGGACACGGTCCCCATCAGTCAGGAGGTCGTCGGTCTGCTCCCTTGGTGCACCGCTGACCCCGTTCGTCTTCGAAGTCGGGTCTGTCACCACGGCATCCTCCGTCCTTTCGGCAGCAGGTTTGTCCGCCCCTCCATCGATACGACGCAGATAGAGCAGCCCTGCAACGCCGAGCGCACCCAGAACCCCGAGGATCACGAGCACTGTCGAGAGTGGACGGTCCTCACCGCCGTCAGATCCATCGTCACCGGTGCCGTCGTTGTCTCCCTCGGCGGCATTTGTCCCGTTCGAAAGGGTAGACTCGCTCGGAAGAGTACTCGTCGGCGTCGTGGAGTTGGGCTTGAAACGGACGCGTGGCCGGTCGTCGGCGAAGTCCACGCGACCAACCCACGTGAGTGTCCCGGCGTCTTGTCGATCTGGCGCGGGAGACACAGAATCGATTCGGTAGCCTGTCGGTGCGGCGATAGTGAGGGTGTCGTTCGCGGTGATAAAGAAGCCTCCACCGAAGACATCGCTGACGATGATAGCATCACTGTCGGGGCGAGTGACGGCGAAGTCCGTCCACGTGAACTCGTAGACCACGACACCCCACCGCCGGGGGACTTCCTGTATCCGGGTCGAGATGGTGAAGTTCCCCGCAGTCATTTCCCGCCCCGTCGCGTTGGCTGCGTCATTCACCACACCTCGCATACGCTCTCGGAATGGACTGAGATGTCGATCGCTGTTGTTCCGGATCCGCATTTGAAACACCTGAAATTGCTCAACGTCCCGTGCCGTCGTCAGCCGTGTCCGAATCCGGATGGTCCAGTGAGCCGTCCCGTTTTCGTAGACCTGGATCCGCGTGGCGGTGTTGTCGGCTTCCGGTTGGACCTGTGCTACCTGAAGGGTCCCCGCGACCGGGCCCGCGGCAGAGACCAAGAGCATCACCGCGAGAACCGACAGGACGCGACGTCGCAAATCGGCCATCTCTCTATTGGTTCGTCCGCCAGTGCATAAGTCGGTTTGGCAAGGATGTGTCAGTCCAGACCTCTGCAGTACCGATTTTCTCCATTGTGTTGGGATGAGTGTCCGTCGGCACCGATCCCTCGGTCATTTCGCCCGCGGCAATAAAATAAATGCAGCCACCTAGCTAGGACGGTCCGCAAACGTCTGCAAATGTTCCGAACTGAATTTAATTGACTGGGAAGAACCAATCCTCATATGATAGGCGGGCCTGTAGGTCAAGTATGAACCGACCCGTCGTCTACCTAATTGTCGTTGCATTGGTAGTCGTCGGGACAGCCTTTCCAGCGAATTCGGCCGCAGCTCTCGGGGAGATTGTACCAAACGCAGACGCGGCCGACACATCTGTTGCGGACGATACCGTATCTCGCACGGAGAACCACACCCAGGTCGAAGTCGGGACAGGCGCCCAGCTTGCCACAGTTATACAAGTGACTGACGACGACACACGGACGGATATGAGGGAAGGGGGGTTCGATCTGGCGTACGAAACCGATCGCTTGGCGGCGGTCGCCGACCGTAGCGAAGAGCTTCGAGAAAGGGCCGCGGAAATACGCGATGACTACACGGAGGCAACCGAGGCCTACCGCGAGGGTGAACTCACCCGGTCGGAGTTCGCACAGCGACTGGCGACCCTTTCCGCCCGTGCGGGAAACGTTCTCGCATCCTACAACCAGCTCCGCTCGCGCATGGCGACCGTATCCGACGCAAAACTCCGCGCAGCCGGAGTGAACCGCTCTGCGCTTCGAGTCAGCATGGCGGGCTTGGATAGTTTGCAGGGAGCAGGCACTACAGCGTTGCTTGCCCGATTCACCGGCCAGAGCGATGGAGAGGTCCAATTGAGACTTAAGGATGGGCTCTTCATTGAGGTGGAAAGCGAGGGGGGTGAACGGTCCCGAGAGATCGAACGACCTCGAGACGACGATCCCGGCCTAACAGTCAACCAGTCGACGGCGCTTGACGCTGCCCGAAGCGCTCTCAGCACACCTGAAAGAGGAACTTGGACGCTCCAATCGTCCGATATCGACAAAGAAGACGGTGTCTACACCTTCGAGTTCGGGCTCAGCGCGACGAACCTGACCGGTGAGGCCGAAGTGGAGGTTGATGGGTCATCCGGCACGGTGTTCTCGCTCGAAGAAGAAATCGAGCAAACAGACGGGACAGAAAAGACAGAGAGCAGTAGCGACGAACTCGTTCTGAGTATTGTGGAAGGGGCCCTTGAACCAGAAGAGACTGTGACGATTCAGGTTCGAGCGGCCGGTCGCCCGGTTCGAGATGCCGTCGTCAGGCTGAACGACCGTGAGGTGGGAACGACTGGAAACAACGGTACGATCGAGATCACGCTCCCCCCGGGTGGCGACGTTGAAGTAAGCGCGACGAAAGGTGATAGCGACGGTAGATTGAGGTTCGAACTCGAAGAGACCCGAGATGCGGACGACGATGGGGATACACGGGAGCTCAGTCTCAGCGCATCTCTTGATAATAAAACGGTGACCATCGAAGTGACCAAGGGTGGGTCGACCGTCAATGGCGCGTCGGTCTTCGTGGACGGCGCCCGCGTGGGATCGACCGAAATCGACGGGCTGCTCGCGTTCCCACTTCCAGAAGACACCGACGAATTCGAGGTGACGGTCCTCCACGACGGGGCAGAGATTGAATCAGAGTACGTTGTACAGAATGGATCGTTGGTTCCGGAGAAGTAATATTTGAGATCCATACCACCTGTCTAATGTATGTCGTCGCTCGAACATGCTGATCGGGTCACATCACCAGACTGGACCGAGATCGCGCGATTCGGAGCTGGCACGGGGCCCCAAACTGAGCGATTTCGTGCGACTCACCCCACGGGACGACTCGGCTCTCGTCTGGTGTACCACCACGAAGCCAACTCTCCTCGGGAATGTTGATGAGCCCATCCATCCATGATTTTGAGGTCAACGTGAGTGCGATATACTGCTCGCCGTGGAACGGACGGCCTTCGTGGTTCGAGAGGATAAGCCAGGGACGAGCGTCTTCCTCGCCTTTGAACGGGTCATCGCCATAGACGACGTCGCCCCGCTCAAAGATCGGTGTCTTTTCGTCGGTCACTGCTCATTCTCGGCGCTCGGGTGGGGCTCCTCCGGTGCGTGCTCGCGCCACGCCTCCTTATCCTCTGCACCGAGTTGGTCGTTGAACAGTGCGGTCGCCCGCTCGTACCCGCTGTATCCTTCGAGGCGTTCAGCATCGTCAGTCACCGCCCAGTACGTCGCCTTGTGTTCGACCAGACCGCGGTCCTTCAATCGTGAGAGCGCAGTACTCACCGCCCCCTCATCAACGCCGATTTGAGAGGCAATTTTGCGAGCCTTGAACGCCCGAGCCTCGTTGGCGGCGAGAAACCCGAGGACCTGATCTGGGATCGAAAGATCCGCGAGCTCATCCTCGCTCGTGTTCTCGAAAGTGTCTCGGTCGATGGACATCGTTGAAGAGAGATACGCCATTCACTGTAAAGAGTGTTAGGTCTGAAAGCTGCGAAAGTACCGGAGGCGAAAAAATCACCGTTGACGATGAAGCGATTCGAGAACCGTATGCATTGAGACGACCAGTCTCAACTTCCCACAACCTCGGAGGATGGCTTTGATGTGTGCCTTCTGTTCATATAAAGGACCTGTGAAACAGGAGCTGTCTTGCGGTTCCGTAATTTTATTACTCAGAAAACTTTTCTGAGCGACATACTCCGCGACTGCAGCCTAATCGCCGGACGAAAGACGATCCATCCACAGACCACGTGAAAATAAGGCACGCATCAAAATCCAAACTCCGAAACTCTGCAACTTCCCCGGTACGACAATTCGATATCGCGCTGTAGAGTTTACGCCGGCACGAAGGCCTCCACCGGTTCCGGGTCCGCGATCCGGCAGAGGGCGTCCGGGGTCAGCGCGAACACCGCGTCCGGCGTTCCGGCCGCAGCCCAGATCCGGTCGTGAGCGAGCAGCGACTCGTCGAGGTACGTGGGGACCGACGACTCGTGGCCGAACGGCGGAACGCCGCCGATGCTCCAGCCGGTCGCCTCCTTCACTTCCCGGGGGTCGGCGGTTCGAACGGTGTCGACGCCGAGTTCTGATGCGAGCCCGTCGGTGTCGACGCAGTTATGGCCCACCGTGAGCATGACGATCACTTCGCCGTCCGCCGCGAACACGAGGCTCTTGACGATCTGAGCGATCGAACAGCCGACCGCCTCGGCCGCGTCCGCCGCGGTCTTCGTCCCCTCCAGAAACTCCTCGATCGCCGCCTCGAAGCCGTACTCGTCGCCGACGCGCTCGGCGAACCGTGCCGCGCTGGTGTGTATACCGACACGGTTTCCGGCGATCTGCAAGTAGCTACGGGCGCCGACACCGCTCCGAACGATCGCCAGAGGAGCAGACAGCGAGCGTCGCCCCCGACCGTGACACCCCGGCCGGTTCGATGCACATCGACGAGTGCTTCGGCGTCGGGTGGAGCGTCCGCGGCCGCCGCGGCCCGTAACGGGATCGCGACGACGACGGCGCGCCGGCGGGGCACCGACGACGCCACGGGGGGAGACGGTTCGTTTGTTTCGGCGGGCTTTAGGCCCGCATCCACGACACCACATCCATGAGCAGCAAGGACACCGACACCCGCGAGGCGTTCCCCACGGACGCGCCGGCGGTGGTGACGTGCGGGCTGCCGTACGCGAACGGCGACCTCCACATCGGCCACCTCCGGACGTACGTCGGCGGCGACGTGTACTCGCGAGCGCTGGAGTCGCTCGGCCAGGAGACCGCGTTCGTCTGCGGGTCGGACATGCACGGCACGCCGATCGCCGTGCAGGCTATCGAGGAGGGCATCGACCCAGAGGCGTTCGCGCTGGAGTGGCACGAACAGTACGAGGAGACGTTCCCGAAGTTCGGCGTCGAGTTCGACAACTACGGCCACACCCACGAGGACGCGAACCGGGAACTCACCTACGAGATCGTCGAGCGCCTCGAATCCGAGGGCTACGTGGACGAGAAGAAGATCAAGGTCGCGTGGGACCCCGTCGACGAGCAGCCGCTCCCCGACCGCTACGTCGAGGGGACGTGCCCGTACTGCGGCGAACACGCGCGCGGCGACGAGTGCGACGAGGGCTGCGGACGCCACCTCGAACCGGGTGAGATCGAAGATCCCGTCTCGACCATCTCCGGCAACCCGGCGGAGTACCGCGACCGAACGCACAAGTTCTTCAAAGTCTCCGAACTCGCCGACTACCTCGACGGGTTCCTCGACCGACTCGAAGGAACCTCGAACGCTCGCAACCAGCCCCGACAGTGGCTCGAAGACGGCCTGCAAGACTGGTGTATCACCCGGGATCTGGACTGGGGATTCGACTACCCCGGCGAGGAGGATCTGGTCCTCTACGTCTGGGTCGACGCGCCCATCGAGTACATCGCCTCGACGAAGCAGTACACCGACCGCGTCGGGATCGACGAGTACGACTGGGAGGAGACGTGGCGCGACGACGGAGAAATCGTCCACATCATCGGCCGCGACATCATCCAGCACCACACCATCTTCTGGCCGGCGATGCTGGAGGTGGCGGACTTCCAAGAGCCGCGCGCCGTCATGGCGAGCGGCTTCATGACGCTCGACGGGGCCGGCTTCTCCACCTCCCGAAACCGAGCGGTGTGGGCGCGCGAGTACCTCGACGAGGGGTTCCAGCCCGACCTGCTGCGCTACTACCTCGCCACCAACGGCGGCTTCCAGCAGGACGTGGACTTCTCGTGGGAGAAGTTCCGCGACCGCGTCAACAACGAGTTGGTCGGGACGGTGGGCAACTACCTGTACCGCTCGCTGCTGTTCGCCCACCGGAACTTCGAGGGCACGCCCGAGGCCGAGGTGAGCGACGAGGTCGAGCGCCGCATCGAGGAGGCGATCGACGACTTCGCGGCCGGCGTCAACGACTACTCCGTCAGGGCGGTCGGAACCGCCACGGTCGAACTCGCTCGCTTCGGCAACGAGTACATCCAACGCGAGGAGCCGTGGAACCTCGTCGGCGAGGACGACGAGGCCGCCGCGCAGGTGATCTGCGACTGCGTTCAGATCGCGAAGGCCGTCGCCGTCCTCTTCGAGCCGATCGCCCCCAGCGCGAGCGAGGAGCTGTGGGAGCAACTGGGCGAGGACGGCTCCGTTCACGACGTGACAACGGATGCCGCGCTGGCGGCGCCCCCGCGCGACTTTGGCGCGCCCGAGGAGCTCTACGAAAAGATCGACGAGGAACGAGTCGAGGAACTCAACGAGAAGCTCGAATCGCGCGTCGCCGAGGCGGCCGGCGCCGACGGGAACGACGGCGAGGCCGCCGAAACCGAAAGCGACGAGGCCGAGGCAGACGCCGGGTCGGCCATGAGCGACATCGAACCCGTCGCCGACGACCGCATCAGCTTCGACGAGTTCAGGCACCTGGACCTCCGCGTCGGTGAGATCCTGACGGCCGAGCCGATCGAGGACTCCGACAAGCTCGTCAAGCTCACCGTCGACATCGGCGTCGAGGAGCGGCAGGTCGTCGCGGGTATCAAGCAGCTCCACGCGGTCGACGACCTCCCGGGGACGACGGTCGTCATCGTGGCGAACCTCGAGAAAGCCGAGCTGTTCGGCCAGGAGTCCAACGGCATGCTGCTGGCCGCGGGCGAGGGCGCGGATCTGCTGACGACCCACGGCGACTCGCCGGTCGGGACGAAGATCCGGTAAGCCGTCCGCCGCGTCGCCGACTGTTCCGTTCGAGCTGCCGACTCGCCAGCCGCTGCGCCGTTTCTCGAGCCGTCCGAAGCCGTGAGACCCGTGACAGAACCGGAGCCAGTTGATAAATCGCTATCTGCGATACAGAATGTCTGCTCGGACGAAGTTCACAGTTTCGGATGATTAGCTAGTTTTGGGGTAAATATCCGTAAACTCGCCAAGTTATTCACTAATATGGAATTGGATTTGAATCTATTTTCCAGAACTACCCGACGAATATGAGAAAATCACATGAATTTTGGCAGTGCTAAAGAGTATTGCCACTCCAGAGTGGCAGACTCAGCGGAGTGCAGCCGTTTAGTCGGGCGGAATCAACGCCGAGGTGATTAGCTCCGCACACTCGCCGGCAGTTAACACGGGTGCGTAGTCGATCTCACCGTCGACGCCCGCTTTCAGCAGGAAGTCGGTGAGCCGCCAGATGTTGTATAAGAGCACGGCGAACACGAAGTAGAACAACCGAACGCGATAGTCCTTCGAGGAGGTCTTCGCGAGGAAATCGTACTTGAGCGAATTGTACTCGTTTTCGATCTGCCAGCGGCGGCTGTAGCGCCGACAGAACGACTCAGCCTCTTTCGGGCCGACTCGGATATTCGTGGTGAAGACGGTTGTGGCCTCACCATTCGTCGACGGCACGTACAGGAACTGCATCGAGTGACTTCCTGATTCGACGTGAACAGACGCCGATTCTACCGCGACAGCTTGTCCGTTGGTCTCCATTGTTTCTATGGCTTCCCGCTCAGTGCTGTTGATTCGCGTGGGAACGAGGTAGTTCACCCCGAGATTCGAGAGCGTCTGGTAGACGTTCTTGGAATCGAACTCGCGGTCACACAGCACTGTCTCCACGGGGACGTGTTCTTTCGCTCGTTGAACGAGCCGACGGACGACGCGGTGAACCTGATTCGGCGGATTCCTATCCCACGCCGAACTCTCCCGAATCGGCTCCAAAGCGAGCACCAGCGGGATGTTCTCGCCGACAATCGACAGCGTCGCGAACTTGAATGCCCGCTCTTCCTCGCCCTGCATCCCACTGACCATCGGCATCTCTTCGACGTCGCCGTAGTACGGGATTGTCGTGATGTCGATTGCCGCAGTCACCGGACGCCGAAACGATGCCTCCGAGGCGATAGCCGAGAGCAATCGGTCGCTCGCCTGATCGAAGCCCTCGATTAGCGCTTCCGGCTCGAATTGCTTGACCGCCCGTAGATGCGTGTCCCCATGCGGGCCATACTCTTCGCCCCGTCGGAATTGAAACCGTGCGGCGCCCTGCGCGGTGCCACAGCCGACCATTCCCATGAACGTCTGTAACTCGAAGAACTGTGTATCCTCGTAGGAAGCGTTCTGTGCTCGATCAGAGTCGAACCCATCGAAGCCATAGTCCCGTGCGAGGCGTGTCGTCCGGTGAATCTGCTCGTCTGAGAACTCAAGAGCCCCAGGCTCGTCGTTCCCATCGTCTTCGGACGACTCCGGCTTCGGGTCGGTGACTTCCTCCCTTGGACGTACTGCGGGGGTTGTGGGGCCGTAGTCGTGGATCTCTTTGACCACAGAGTGAGCGGCGACGGTCACGTATTCACGAACACCATCGTCGAAGCGGGTCCGCCACGTGCGTGAGAGGACAGATTCGTCGGGGATGTGGTCCAAACCGAACGGTTCGGCGATTTCCTGATACGTTTCGAGCGTTCGGTAACTGTCGCCCGGGATCTCTCGATAGATGAACAGCTGGAGCATTCCCTCGAACGACTCGGGTGCCGGATGCCAGTCTGGATACCCGTCCTCGAGATATTCTGTGTAAATAGCGACCTCGCTCACAGCCGTCCGGAGACACTCCTTCTACAGAGTGTCCTACTCTGGACGACAGTCCGACACAGGACCCAAAACCGGACAGTATCCGATACGAGGTAGCAATCGCTGATGCTGAGAACTCCAGTGACCTCTACTTTACTGCTCAATTTCCGCAGCAGGGGGATTCTGATTCGACCAATGAGGAACTGGATTTGGCTTTGGATATAATCGGTGGGACAGGTGCCTACGCAGCTATCGGTGCAGCTGTGGGCAATTATCTCATAAATAGTGACAATGTCAGCGTTGATCTCCCTGGCGATCAGTCGTCAGTCACATGAGATATGGATCTCACGGGGGATTCGGATGACCTTCCACAAGAAAAGAATGGGGAAGCGAAAGCAGTGCAGCTGAGTACACGAGTGCACAATAATTATGATAGCGGCGATCATTACGTGAAATTTATCCCTGAATATACGATGCGAATTCCTCGCATTGATCAGGTCAACTGCCGCTGTGAGCCGTACACACTTTATAAAACGACTGCACCCGGCGTAATCGGGTTTGCAGGGTACGAAGCACAGCCGTAGAATATCTGCTGCCTTAGTTTTTTGAAGAACTACGACTGTACACTTCAAGTCCGCTCTGCTTAGTAATACGGATTGTAAATCGGTTTAAACAATCTTTAGCACATGACACGCTCAGGTTTGTCAATTGATCCTCTGATTCGTTAGTCAGTGAGACTGTCAATTGAAGATTATCACCCTGTTGAAGTTGACTAAACTCCGCCTCAAATGTGTAATTATCACCATCGGGTGTTACTCCAACATCCAGCGATAGAGACGCCAGTTGCTCGTCCTCGTGGGTGAGTGTGCAGTCAATTGGTTGAATTCTATCAGATACGTTGAAGAGAAGTATCCGAACAGTCTGAGTTCCACCGCTCTGGATAGCCGAGCATCCAGTTATTCCGATTGTTAGCGGTAACGCAGCGATCATTCTCCGTCTCGTGAGGGACATAATTTATAACTGTTTCACTAGTATATTAACTCCATGGTCTATCTTGACTTGTTGTTGGGTAGGCTCTCGTCTGGTGATTACCGAATTGAGGATGCGTGTGTCGTTCAAAAAGTTTTTGAGTGATATAAAACCGAAACCACCAGACTGCTCCCCGTTCACGGCCACTTCTGAAGAATAAAAGAGACGCATCAATTCCGTCCTCCGAGGTTGTGGAAGTTGCGACCGTTCGGAGCGTCAGGGGACTACGGCCTGAGGAGGAGATGCGGGAATCACGACGGGGTTGTCCCGCTCGCGAGCACCGCGGAGTCCTCGCCGTTCGCCGACACCCAGATCACTCGCACGGTCGCCCCCGCATCGACGCCCGTGACGGTCGCGATCGATCCGGCCGACACCGCTCCGTCGAACTCGTCGGTTCCACCGGGCGTCAAGAGCTTCACGGTCTCCGGTTGCGGGATCGTGTCGCCGCCGGTGTGCCTCGCCGTCACGTTGTAGGTGCCGCCGCCGGCGTCACTGTAGTCGAACTGGAAGTTCGCGTTCGGCGAACTCGGCTGTACCTGACCGCCGATCCCGAAGACGAACGAGCTGACGACCGCGGCCAGAATGACCGTGATCGCGACCATGAGGATGACGCCGATGATCGGCAACACCGCGCGCTCGTCCTCGCGTTCGAGTAGTGCGTGTAGCTTTATGATCGTGCAGCCCGTCGAAGCACGAGGTATCCCCCCTCGGCGTGGCCGGGCGCTGATTGGGGTCTCTCCGAACACGACATAAATCCCGCGTAAGAATCTGTTGAACTAATATGGCGTTCGAGAGACAAGATACCGGGGGCGACGGGAGCTCGTCCCGCTGTCGACCTACTCGTCTTCGCCCTGGGCGTCGACGACGGCGACGCCAGCGAGGTTGACGATGTCCTTGACTTCGTCGCCGCGCTGCATCACGTGGACCGGCTGGTCCATCCCGACGAGCATCGGCCCGATCGCCTCCGCGCCGCCGAGGCGCTGGAGCAGTTTGTAGCCGATGTTCCCGGATTCGAGGTTCGGGAACACGAGCACGTTCGCGGGCCCGTCGAGCGTCGAGAAGTCGTAGGTGTCCTCGAGGATGTCCTCGACGACGGCGGTGTCGGCCTGCATCTCGCCGTCGACGGGGAAGTCGACCTCGGGGTCGTCGTGGAGCAGCTCGACCGCCTCGCGCGGCTTGCGCGTCCCGGGGTTGTCGACGGAGCCGAAGTTGGAGTACGACAGCATCGCCGCGCGCGGCTCGACGTTGAACCGCCGCGCCAGCGTCGCGGTGTGTTTCGTCACCTCGGCGAGCACCTCGGCATCGGGCGCCTGGTTCACCGTCGTGTCGGCGCAGAACACGACCCGGTTCTTGAACGTCAGCATGTACACGCCGGCGACGTACTCGGCGTCGGGAGCGGTCCCGATGACCTGCAACGGTGGCCGCAGCGCGCTCGGATAGTGGTGGGTCAGGCCGGTGAGCAGCGCGTCCGCGTCGTCCTGCTCGACCATGACGCTACCGAAGTAGTTCGTGTCCCGGCGGACCAGTTCGCCGGCCTCAGATCGGGTCACTCCCTTGCGCTTGCGGAGGTCGTGGAGTCGATCGGCGTACACGTCGGCCTTGCCGTCCGCGTCGGGGTCGACGACCTCTGGGTCGAACTCCAGCCCGAGGTGCGCGGTGGTCGACTCAATCGTGTCGCGGTCGCCGAGCAACACCGGGTCGGCGATCCCCTGTTCAGCCATCTGGTAGGCGGCGCGGATCATCTTCTCGTCGGTTCCCTCCGCGAGCGCGACGCGCTTCGGCTCCGACCGCGCCTTGTTGAGGACGACGCGCATCATCTCGCGGCTCTTTCCGAGCCGTGCCTCCAGCTGCTCGGCGTACTCGCCGGTCTCGACCTCGGTGCGGGCGACTCCCGATTCCATGGCGGCCTCTGCCACCGCGGGCGCGACCTCGAAGAGGACGCGCGGGTCCAGCGGCTTCGGGATGACGTACTCGGGGCCGAACTTGAGCGGCTGATCGCCGTACGCCTTCACGACCGCGTCGGGCACGTCCTGGCGGGCCAACTCCGCGAGCGCCTCCGCGGCCGCGCGCTTCATTTCCTCGTTGATGTCGGTCGCGCGCACGTCGAGCGCGCCGCGGAACAGGAAGGGGAACCCGAGGACGTTGTTCACCTGGTTGGGGTAGTCGGAACGGCCGGTGCCCATGATGACGGTGTCGTCGCGGGCCTCCTTCGCGTCGTCGTAGGTGATCTCGGGGTCCGGGTTCGCCATCGCGAAGATGATCGGGTCCGAGGCCATCGACCGCACCATCTCCTGGCTGACGATCCCGCCGACCGAGAGGCCGACGAACACGTCCGCTCCCTCCATCGCGTCGGCGAGGTCGCCGCCCTCGCCCTCGGTGGCGAACTCCGCTTTGTACTCGTTCACGTCGCCGGCGGCCGCGCGCTCCTCGGTGATGATCCCGGAGGAGTCACACATCGTGATGTTGTTGGGATCCGCCCCGAGTTCGACGTAGAACTTCGCGCTCGCGATGGCGGAGGCGCCCGCGCCGGAGAAGACGATGTCGAGGTCGACGAGGTCCTTGTCGACGATGTCGGCGGCGTTGATCAGCCCCGCGCCCGAGATGATTGCCGTCCCGTGCTGATCGTCGTGGAACACGGGGATGTCCATCCGCTCGCGGAGGCGCTCCTCGATCTCGAAGCACTCGGGCGCCTTGATGTCCTCGAGGTTGATCCCGCCGAACGTCGGCTCCATCGCGGCGACCGTCTCGACGATGGCGTCGGCGTCGTCCTCGTCGAGCTCGATGTCGAACACGTCGATGTCAGCGAAGCGCTTGAACAGGACGCCCTTCCCCTCCATCACGGGCTTGGAGGCCTGGGCGCCGATATCGCCGAGGCCGAGCACGGCCGAGCCGTTCGAGACGACCCCAACCATGTTGCCCTTCGCGGTGTACTCGAACGCGCGCTCGGGGTCGGCGTCGATGTCGCGACATGGTGCGGCCACCCCCGGTGAGTACGCCAGCGAGAGGTCGCGTTGGGTGTTCGTCGGCTTCGTCGTCGATATCTCGATCTTTCCCGGCGGCTCAGATCGGTGATACTCCCGCGCGTCGTCGTCTAGTCCCATACCGTCGCGACCGCAGGATAATGGAAAAATCTACCGAGCCGACACCTGGATCGCCCGATCTCTGAAACAAGAACTCGCGGGCGAGTTACTCTCGCTCGCCTCGGTGTTCCTCCTCCGTATCGCCGGGCGACTCCGTCCCGTCAGTCGGCTCTTCGACTGCCGTGGACGCCGGCACGAATCCGCCGAATTCGTCGGCCTCAGGCGTGTCGTCGTTCTCGCCGCCGTCTTCCTCGTCACCGCCGTCGTCGTCCTCGTCACCGCCGTCGTCGCTGAAGGCGGTGTCGTCATCGTCCTCGTCGTCGCCGTCATCTCGGTATCGCCCGACCAGATCCAAACTCTCCGAGAACCGACCGAGCGCGGCAAGTTCGTACGCCCGCTGGTACGTCACCGTCAGTACCTGTATCGGGAGCAGGACGACGGCGACGAACACCGGGATTCCGACCGCGGCCCCGGCGAAGACACCGACGCCGACGCCGACATCTGTCGAGACGGCGCCGCTCGTGACCGCGCCGACCGCGAAGCCGATCCCCGCGGCGACCGCGCCGACGGCGAGGAGCCCGACGAGCAGCAAGACGACAGAGACGATCGAGACGCCGATCCCGACGAGCACGTGCATCACGATGTAGACGACCGTCTGGCCGAGCTGCTCGCGCAGACGCGGCCACACCCGCCGCCAGCCGTCGATGACGCCGCCGCCGTCGGCCACCATTGCCGGAACGACGAACTCGACGGTGAAGCGGTCGAGAAACGCGAACGCGAGGACGTACGCGAGCGCCACCAGCGCCAGCGCGACGACCACGGGGACGTTGTCGAACAGCGGGGCGACCCGGGTGTCAGTCAGAACTACCGCGGCGACCACCGCCGCCGGCGGGACGACGAACGCCGCGAACAGCCCGATGCGGAACCCGATCAGCCGGATCCCGTTTGTCAGGTGAGTGCGGGCGTCGCGGAGGACCCTGAGGTCGTCGCTCGCGATGGCGTCGACGAGGACGAACTCGAAGATCGGGGGGAGCAGCACCGCGATCAGGACGACCGCGAGGACCACGACGAGGAAGGCGATTCCGAGCGTGCCGACGGCGCCGACCTCGGGGATCCGCCCCGCCTGGAGCACGGATCCGGTGCGGAGGGCCTGTCCGGCTCGGAGGAGGCCGTCAGCTCCTCGGAGCGGACCGCTCGTGGCGACCGCGCCGACCAGGACCGCCGGGACCGAGAGCACCAGCGCGGCCCACGCGCCCGCGTTCCCGGAGGTTCCGGTGTATCCGGTGCCGGCGAGGCGCGCCCCGAGGTTCCCGGCGTTGCTGGCGATCTGGCCCGCCCCGCCACCGCCGCCGGTGAAGAGGCTCACGACCGCCATCCTGATCCACCGACCGACGCTGAAGGGAAAGAGGAACTCGCGGGTCACGTCGATCGCGTCGTCGACCGCGTCGACGCCGTGCCAACTCATGGCGGCACCTCATAGTCACACAACATGAAGGTTGTTCCTCGGACTCCTGACGAGTCCAGCCGTCAGTTCTCAAGGATCGCAGGACGCTGGAGCGCGAGCCCGTCGGCTTCGACGGTCTCGGTCGGCCACCGTCCGGAGTCGGTGAGCACCTCGACGGCGTCGTCGGTGACGTAGGCGGTGTCCTCGCTTTTCGCTCCCCGAACCGTCGGATTCCACGCGTAGGCGGCCTCGCTCGCGACGGGCGCGTCGCTGTCGGGGGCGGCGAACCACTCGCGGCCGGCGTAGCCGGTCGCCCCGCCCTGGTGGTGCTCGCGCCACTCTCCGTCATACCCTTCTTCTGCGTACGCCTCCCGGATCGCCGCGAACACGTCGCCTGCGGTGCCGTCGTCGCGGCCGGCGGCCTCGCGGGTCGCCGCCAGCGCGCGGGTCTCGACGCGCTGTGCCGCGCGGTGGCGCTCCGCCAGCCACTCCGGCGGGTCGAACGCGACCGTCCGGGTGCAGGAGGCGTGCAGGCCGCCCCGCCGAGCGGTGACTATCACGAGCGCGTACTCGCCCAGCGCGGCGTCGGTCGGCGTCGGGTGGCGGTACTCGGGGGCGCGCTCGCCCCCGCCGACGAGCACGACCGGCGCGTCGATGTTCCGGCCGGCCAGCGAGATCCGTAACCCTGCGGCGACCTCGTGTTCGGTGTCCTCCGGCTGGAGTTCGCGACACACCGTCTCGACCGCGAGCGCGACCTCCCGGCCGAGGTCGCGGTACGCGGCGAGGTCGTCCTCGCCGAGGCGCAGGCGCAGGCGCGTCGGGTCGACCGACTCCAGTCTGGGGACGTCGAAGTCTGCCGCCGCGGGCGTCGGCGAGCGCGCGGCGACCGACTGCCCGAGTGAGGACTCGTACCAGTCGTCGGCGGCGACGGACATCGACAACTCCGCGGGCAGCTCCTCGGCGGTCAGCCGCTCGGCCTCGATGTTGTTCGTGACGACCGTCCACTCGCCGTCGCCGAGGTAGCCCGCCGCGGCGTCACCCATGTCGGCGCTCGCATCGACCCAGTTGTCGCCGCCGGTGAGCCACGCGAACGCGTTGGGACGCGCGAACCACACCGCCTCGTACCCCTCCTCAGCGAGGAAACGCTCCAGCCGCTCCTCGCGCTCGTCGATGTCGACCATACTCGCGGGTCCGACCGCCCGGGCTTCAATCCCGCGGCATCGTCGCCGGCAACCGGCGTCGCCGGGCGCTGGCGGACCGAACCCCTAAAGAGGCGATACCCGAAACCCCGACGTAATGATGACGACGCTCGGGAGCGCGAGTGCGCCCCCCGGGGAGTTCGACGCGGGACGGCTCGCGGTCGGCGAGACCCGCGACGGCTCGACCGTTGGGCTGCCCGTGGCGGTGCTCAACGGCGCCGATGACGGAAAGACGCTCTACGTGCAGGCCGTCAGCGACGGCGACGAGCTCAACGGGCTCGGCGTGATCAACCGGCTCGTCCCGCAGCTCGATCCCGCGGAGATCGCCGGCGAGATCCTCCTCGTCGGGATCGTCAACTACCACGGCTTCCAGGTCGCCGAGCACCGCAACCCCATCGACGACACGAAGATGAACCGGGCGTACCCCGGCGACGCCAACGGCACCTCCTCCGAACGCATCGCCGCCGCGACGTTCGAGGCGGCCAAGCGCGCCGACCTGGTCGTCGACCTCCACCAGGGACGCACCTCCCGGATGATCAACGAGGCGCGCGTGCGCTGCGGTCCGCGTCACCGGCTCCACCGCGAGTGCCTGGAACTCGCGAAGGTGTTCGGCACCGGCTACGTCCTCGACCAGAAGGGCCCGGACGGGCAACTCGCGCGGGCGGCGCCCGACAACGGGATCCCGACGATCGACCCCGAACTGGGCGGCGCGGTCGGCTGGGACGAGGAGTCGGTCGAGGTCGGCTTGGAGGGGATGCTCCGTGTGCTCCGCTACTACGGCTTCCTCGACGGCGACGTGGAGCGCGAGATGCAGACGCGCGCGTCCGGCTTCGACCAGTACGGCTCGCCCGCCGGCGGGCTCGTCAGCTTCGAGAAGGGTCTCGGCGAGCGCGTCGACCGGGGCGACGCGCTGTTCGAGGTGACCGACACGTTCGGATCGCTCAAGGGACGCGTCACCGCCGACAACGACGGCATCTTCTGGCGCTCGCGGCGGCTCCCGCAGGTCGCGACCGGCGAGTACGTCTGCTCGGTCGGGACAGACGTAGACCAGTTCTAATTTCGACGCGGTTCGCGCGGTCTCAGCATCGGTTCGCGCGGTCTCAGCATCGGTTCATTCGCTCGGGCTCGACAGTCGCTACCGACCGGTTCCCGGCCCGGAACCAGCTCGAACGGACGATGCACGTATCGTGGAGAAGCTCGATGCCCACCTGTGACGGAATGAGACGCATACTCTGGTAGCCTGAAGACACCTTCATGACCGGACTCGAGTAAGCACGTCCTATGCCGGGTGAGACCGCTCGATGTCACTGAAGCAACGTATCGGCGCGAACGGGGACGCGCTCGATCAGGTCGCGGGGATCACGGGGATCGGCTGGACGGCGTCCGTCCTTGGGTATCTGAGCGCCGTGATCGGGTACGGTAACTCGCTTGTCACCAATCCGCAGGCGCTGTTGTACCTCGGCGGTGCGTTCTTTATGACGACGCTCGGTCTCGACCGACTCAGGTCGAGGCACTCCGAAGATCCCAGCGAGTAGTCGAGCGACGGACACGTTCTCGCCGCCGGTACTTCGAACCGTCACCTACTGGTCGCTCGACCCCCGGCGATCACGCATGACCGCTCCGTCGCTCCGCTGTCCCGACTGCGGCGCCGTCTACGCCGACCGCTGGCGCTGCGAGTGCGGCCAGCCTCTCGACTACGCCGACCGGCCGCTCCCGGACGGTCCCACGCCCGACCCCGCCGCGTTCGACGCGCGCGACGGGCTGTGGTCGTTCGCCGAGTTCATTCCCGAGTCCCCGCTCGTCACGCTTGGGGAAGAGATGACGCCGCTCGTCGACGCCGACGGGTGGGACGCACAGTTCAAGTTGGAGTACGTGTTCCCCACCGGCTCGTTCAAGGACCGCGGCGCCACGACGACCGTCTCCCGGGCGGCGGCACTCGGCGTCGACACGCTCGTTGAGGACTCCTCGGGCAACGCCGGCGTCGCGATCGCGACCTACGCCGCCCGTGCGGGCATCGACGCGGAGATCTACGTGCCCGCGTCGGTGAAGGACGCGAAGCTGACGGCGATCCGCCGCGCCGGCGCGACGCCCGTCGAGACCGAGGGACCGCGCCAGGCGACCACCGAGGCCTGCATCGATGCGGTCGAGCGGGCGGCGCGAAGCGCCGCCGACGGGGCCAGCGGCGACGAGCCGCGAGTCACCCGCGCCGGCTGGTACGCGAGCCACGCGTGGAACCCCGCCTTCTTCGCTGGGACGGCGACGGTCGCCTACGAGACCGCCCTCCAGCGCGACTGGGAGGCGCCCGACGCCGTGGTGCTCCCGCTGGGCCACGGCACGCTCTTCCTGGGCGCCTACCGCGGCTTCAGCGCGCTCCGCGGGGCCGGCTGGATCGACGAGCTTCCGCGCCTGCTCGGCGCGCAGGCGGCGGGCTACGCGCCCATCGTCGAGGCGCTCCACGGCGCCGAGGCGGCCGCCGGCGACAACGACGCAGCGGACGGGATCCAGATCCCCGAGCCGGTGCGCCGCGATGAGATCCTCCAGGCGGTCGACGACAGCGACGGCGACGCGATCGCGCTCGGGAGCGACGCCGTCGAGGCCGAACTGGCCGACCTCCACGCGGCCGGCTTCTACACCGAACCCACCTGCGCAGTCGCGCCCGCGGCACTTCGCGCGTACCGGGAGCGAGGGGTCCTCGACGGCGACGAGGATGTCGTCGTGCCGCTCACGGGGAGCGGGCTGAAGACGTGACCCCGGACTCGTCGGTGCGGCCCGACGGGGTGGTCCTGCCGTGATCACCGTTGCCGGCGACCACTGCCCGCTGTGCGGCACCGAACTCGACCGCGTTCGCGTGGACGGGCGCGACCGACGACACTGCCCCGCGTGCGACCGCGTGGTCTGGCGCAACAGCAAGCCCGTCGCGAGCGTCGTCGTCCGCGACGGGGACGAGGTGCTGTTGGGCAAACGCGACGTGGACCCCCACCGCGGGCTGTGGGGCGTCCCCGGCGGCAACCTCGAACACGACGAACACCCGGCCGCGGGCGCCCTCCGCGAGCTTCGCGAGGAGACCGGCGTCCGCGCCGACCCCGACGACCTGGAGCTGGTCTCGGTGGACCACATCGCGAAGAAGCGACAGTCGGTGGTCGGCGTCCGCTACGTCGTCGACCGGGGCGCCACCGCGGGCGGGCCGACCGCCCGCGACGAGACCAGCGCCGCGCGCTTCGACACGCTCGACGCGTTCCGCGCGGACGGCGGGATCAGCCCGTGGGAGCGCGACCTGCTCGCGGCCGTCTTCGACCGGTAGCTCCCGGCGCTGGCGTGGGGAACCGACCGAGCGGCGTCACCGCTCGGGATGCGTCGGCGCGTCGAAGCCGCCGCGCACGAGCGGCTTGCTGATGTGCCGGCGCGCGCACGGCGGCACCTCGTACCAGCCGGGGTCGAGATCGCGGTCCAGCGGCGCCTCGACCCGCTCCGGCTCGCTCGTCCCGCAGTCGCGACAGCGGTACCCCTGCCCGGCGCCCGCCGACTCCATCGACCGTTCGCAGTCGGGGCACGCGGGTACCACCCGCTCCGTCTCGACGAGCTCGCGGACGGCGAACTTCTCCAGCTTCAGCGTGCCGTCGGCGACCTCGCCGCAGACGGTGAGGCGGTCGTCGACGCGGAGGGCGCGCACCCGGTCGCGGAAGCGCTTCGTCGGCTCGAAGGCGACGCAGTCGACGACGGGACTCGCCCGCTCCGTGGCGTCGTTCGGGTCGGCCACCCCGAAGAACACGTGGCCGCCGCGGCGCGTCTCCGGGGCCGCGGTCACCGTCGCGTCGACGCGGTACGCGCGGCCGTCTTGAAGGTCGCCGAGGTCGCCCTCGCGGAGGTGCGCGTCGGTCCCCTGGTTCGTGACGAACAGCGCCGCGCGCTCGGCCGGCTCGCTCTCGATCCCCGCGGCGACCGCGCGAACGGCCTCGCGGTCGTCGCCGCGGACCCCGTGGAGGATCGGGCCGGGCGCGCTCGGGACGCACACCGCCTCGCCCTCGCCCCGGTCGACGGTGTCCCACGCCTGCGGGTACGCCTCGGCGGCCGCCTCGAAGACGCTCGCCTCGGCGACCTCGCGGGGCGTGCCGCACCGGTCGAACTCGCGGTACGTGATGCGCTCGAAGGTCCAGTCGTCGAACGCGCGCCAGGCGCCGACGGCCGCGAGCGCGCCGATCCGCCCGCGACCGGCGACGGCCCCGTCCTCGCCGCCGCTGGAGGTCGCGCTGAGGGGGTCGCCCTCGCTGCCTCCCCACCCGCGATGGTCGAACCCGGCTTCGTCGGCGAGCGCGACCGCGTCGCCGAGGTCGTGGAACTCGCGGACGGCCTCGCGTGCGAACGCGGCGACCCCGTCCGGCACCTCCTCCGGGGCGCAGTCGGCGACGACGAGTCCGGGGGAGGTCCGGGGGTCGTCGCCGGCGGCGTACGCCTCGACCAGGTCGCTGGCGACGGCGAGCGCCTCCTCGGGGTCGGCGTTCGTGTGGAGCGCGAGCGCGGCGTTCCCGCGGGTCTTGTGCTCGACGGCGGGGTTGAGCCGGACGAGCAGGCGACGGCGGACGGCCGCGCCGGTCGCTTCGAGGGCCTCGGCGGCCAACGCGGCGAGGTAGGTGCTGCACATCCCCGCGGTTCGCGAGTCGGTGTCGTCGATGCCGAGGACCGTCACGCGCGGTGGGAGGTCGGGGGCGGAGTTGTGCCTTTCGCGTCCCGGGCCGGAGGCGTGCTCGTGGAGCGGCCGGAGCCGTCTCCGATAGCTCTATCAGCCGTAGCGGCCCATAGACCGGTTGACGGCGCGGGACACGGCGTGACGGCCCCGGCACAACCCCTTTAAGCTGTGAGTCGCCTATGTACGGGTATGTCGCGGAAGGCGTTGGTCGGGAACGTGACCGCAATGCTCGCCGACGCCGACTTCCTGGTCAGCGACCGCTGTGCGGTCCGCCCCAAGAGCTTCGACGTGGCCGCCCGACGCGGAGAGGACCTGCTCCTCGTGAAGGTGCTGGGCAACGTCGACGCGTTCGACCGGGCCACGGGCGCGGAGATGCGCCGGCTCGGCGAATACCTCTCGGCGACGCCGATCCTCGTGGGGATGCGGACGCGCGACGAGGACCTCAAGCCGGGGGTCGTCTACTTCCGGCACGGCGTCCCGGCGATTCACCCCGAGACGCTGTACGACCTGCTCATCGAGGAGGTGCCGCCGCTCATCTACGCCGCTCCCGGCGGCCTCTACGTCAATATCGACGGCGACACCGTCGCCGACGAGCGCAAGGACCGCGGGTGGAGTCTCGGCCAGCTCGCCGACGAACTCGGCGTCTCCCGGCGCACCGTCGCGAAGTACGAGGACGGCATGAACGCCTCCGTCGAGGTCGCGGTCCAGTTGGAGGACCTGTTCGACCGCCCGTTCTCCGACCCCGTTCGGGTGATGACTGGTGCCGAGGAGGTCCGCGAGGCCGACCCCACGCCGGAGCCGCCGGACGTGGACCCAGACGACGAGCACGTGTACGGCGTGCTCTCGCGGGCGGGGTTCGCCGTCCACCCGACCCAGCGTGCGCCGTTCACCGCCGTCGGCGAGGACGAGGCCGAACCGCGGGTGGAGTTCACCCTGCTCACCGGGCACTCGCCGTTCACGAGGACCGCACAGAAGCGCGCGAAGCTGATGGGCTCGCTCGGGCGCGTCACCGGCACGCGGGCCGTCTACTTCACCGAGGGCGACGACGAGCCGAGAGAGGAGACCGTCGACGGCACCGCGATCGTCACGATGGTCGAACTCTCGCGCGCCGACGACCCCGAACGCATCCGAGAGCTGATCCGCGAGCGCTCCGACGAGCCCGCGGAGGCGTGAGCCTCGACCGGACACCGACGCCAGCAGTCACGAATCGTCCGCGTCCAACCCCGACAGCGCCGCGGCCGCGTTCGTCGCGAGCACGCGACCGAGGTACTCCTCGGTCTCGGTGACTCCGTCGCGCTCCGGGTCCGACAGCGTGAGCAGCCCCCACCCGTCAACCGGGAGGTACACCTTGCTCGCGACGCCCTCCCGCTGGAGGGCCGCATCTCCCGACACCGTGATCGATTCGCCCTCGTCGAAGGCTCGCCACGCGTGGGCCGCGTTGGGGTCTCCGCGCTCGTACGCCGTCCGTTCGCGGTCGTACCGCTCGGCGGCGCTCGCGGTCGTCTCGCCCGGAACCAGTCTGTCAGCCGCCCGGTCGTACCGGCGCGTTCCGTTGTCCGGGAACCCGAGCACGTCGGCCGCCGCCGACAGCGCGATCCGCTCGACCTCCTCGGGGATGGTGGCGGCCATGAGATCCCGCGTCGCTTCGTGCAGGTCCGCGAGGGCCCGTTGTCGCCGCTCTGCTCGTCGATATCGGTGAACACGACGTTACCGCTCGTCGCCGTCGCTCCCGGTGGCGACGACCGTGACGAGGAACTCGTGCTCGCCGGCGGGCGTCCGACACGTCAGCTCCTCGCGGACCCCGGTCGACGCGCCGGCGACCGCCTCGACGGACCCCTCGCCGACCACCTCGACGAGCGACGCGACCGCCGCGCCGATCGTTCGCTCCGGGTCAACGTCGAAGCGCCGCGTGAACGCGGGATTCATCTGGGAGACCGGCATCGTCGGGTCCGTGGCGGCGACCACGACGGCCGGCGTGGGTATCGACTCGAACAGCGACTCCAGCGTCGCGTCCTTGGCTGCCAGCGACCGCCGCGCGGCCTCGTGCTCGCGCTCGGCTCGCATCCGGGCGAGCGCCCGCTCGACGCTGTTTGCGAGCACGGTGAACGACTCGGATCCGCCCTTCTGGACGTAGTCGGTGACGCCCGCCGAGATCGCTTCGCTCGCGATCTCCTCGCTCCCGCGACCGGTGAACAGCACGAACGGGAGCCGGTCGTCGATCTCTCGCACGCGCCAGAGAAGCGACAGCCCGTCGATGTTCGGCATGTCGTAGTCGGAGACGAGACAGCTCGGCTCCCCGCGCTCGACCGAGTCGAGCGCGGCGGCCGGGTCCGTCGTCCCCGACACGGCGACACCGTCGAGGTCTCGCTCCAGCCGCTCGGTCAGGAGGTCCGACATCGCCGGGTCGTCGTCGACGACCAGCACCGGCTGGGACGACGCGACAACGCCGCCGAGCGGAACGTACATCGACCGTACGTCACACCCGAATCAAAAAGGTCCGAGCGACTGGCAGCCGTCGGATACCGCCGTTACGCCGCTGCGTTGCCGCCGTACGTCTCTTCGAGGTACGCGACGATGTCGTCGGACTCGGGCATCCCCTCGACGCCGTGCGCCTCGTCGACGAGGACGGGAACGCCGGTCTGACCCGACACCTCCTCCACCTCGGTGCGCTCGTCGTGCGAGCGCGGCACCATGATCGACTCGTATTCCAGCCCGAGTTCGGACAGCTTCTTCGTCACCTTCGCGCAGTACGGGCAGCCTTCCAGTTCGTAGAGGATGAGATCTGACATCGCATCCATCTGTAGCGCCGCCTGTAACTTAAACTCCGTCGGGGTGTGCGCCCGCGGTGCGGAGGCGATCGGGGAGCGAGTGACTCCGTGCCACCGGTGCGCACACGCGAGGGACGGGGTATCCGCGCCGGCGCGACCGCCGACGCGTCTTCCCCGACCGAATCTTGACGGAGGGGCTCCGACTGGACCGTCACGCCGCCGCCGTCGACGAGCTCGCCTGCTCCGAGCACGCCCGCCGACGGCGGCCGGTGACCGACCGTCGGTGTGACCCGCCCGGTCGCGTTCAGTCCTCGTCGCGGGCGTCCGCGATCGCTCGCTTCGTTCGCTCGTCGGCGCCCGCGACGACAGCGCCGCTTTTGATCACGACGCATGGGTCGTGCAGCGTCGTCAGGTCCGCGGTCGGGTTCGAGTCGAGGACCAGCAGGTCCGCGTGCGTCCCCGGCTCCAGCGTTCCCTGGCCGTCGAGGCCCACGGTCTCGGCGGCGGTCTCCGTCATCGCGACGATCGCGTCCAGTGGCTCCAGCCCGTGCTCGTGCATCAGCAGTACCTCGGTGGCGTTGGTGCCGTGCATATTAAACGGCGTCCCCGCGTCGGTGCCGCCGGCGATCCGGACGCCCGCGTCGACGGCGCGGCGGAAGGAGTCCAAGTGGCGTTCGTACACAGCCTCGGTCTTCTCGCGGTCCTCCGCGGTCGCGGCCTCGACGTTGCGCACGATGCGGTGGGGCGCCGACAGCGTCGGCACGAGCGTCACGTCCGCGCGGGCGAGCGCGTCGACCGCCTCCTCGTCGAGGAGCGTCCCGTGCTCGACGGTGTCGACGCCGGCGGCGACGGCCGCCTTCACGCCTGCGGCGCCGTGAGCGTGGGTCGCCGCATGGAGGTCGCGGCGGTGGGCCTCGTCCACGATCGCCTCGACCTCCGCATCGGTGAGTGCGACCGCGCCAGGGTCGCTGCCCGGCGTCGTCACCCCGCCGGTCACCATGAACTTGATGAAGTCGGCCCCCCGCTTCGCCTGCTCGCGGACCGCCCGACGGGCGTCGGCAGCACCGGTGATCTCCCGCCCGAGGTGGTGGCCGTGCCCGCCGGTCGCCGTGATCGACCGGCAGTTCGCGACGGTCTGTGGCCCCGGGAGCTCCCCGGCGTCGACGCGGTCTCGCACGTGCACGTCCACGTCGCGCGCGCCCATCACGCGGGCGCCGGTGACCCCCGCCTTCAGCGTCCGGCGGGCGTTGCGCGCCTCCACCAGCGCGAGTTCGGCGTCGCTCAGTCCCGCGACCTCCTCGACGGTACGCTCGCCCGACAGCGAGAAGTGGACGTGCGCGTCCACCAGCCCCGGTACCACCGGCGATCCACCCAGGTCGACGACGGACTCCTCGCTCCGGGCGGTCAGGTCGCCGGCGCCGTCGATCCGTCCGTCGTCGACCCTGAGATCGCCCGGCCGAACGCCCGCGCCGTCGACCAGTGTCGCATCCCGCAGAAGCATGCTCGTCGGTCCGACTGGCGGTCGAAAGAGCGTTGCGAATCCGGGGGCGGACGAGTGGGGAGTCCGGTGGCGAGCCACAACGAGTTTGTTTCGCGGCGGCGTCCGAGAACCCATGGGGGATCCAGAGGCGACGGCGACAGCGACGGGAACGAGCGCAACCGGGCTCCGCGAACGCGTGTCGCTCGCGCCCGGCGCGGCCGCGGGCGTCGGGGCGTACCTGCTCGGCTACCTCGCGACGTACGCGACGCAGGCGAGCGCGGTGCGCGAGCGGATCTCGGCGCTGAACTTCCTCGCGAGCCTATTCGGCGGCGATCCGATCGCAGCGTGGCAGGGGGTCGGCTGGTACTTCTACAACGCCCACTTCGTGGCGACCGTGGCGCCGGCGCTGGGCGGCGGGACGCGCTCGTCGAACCTCCTCGCGAG
The DNA here is from genome assembly GCF_900129775.1 of Halobaculum gomorrense. Lineage (GTDB taxonomy): Archaea > Halobacteriota > Halobacteria > Halobacteriales > Haloferacaceae > Halobaculum > Halobaculum gomorrense. The sequence goes on from NZ_FQWV01000008.1 coordinate 58,237, forward strand.
CGCCGACGCGAGCGTCGCGTACCTGTACGCCGTGCCGCCGCTCGCGCTGCTAGCGGCCGGCGCGGCGCTCGCTGTCCTGGACGACGCGACCGATCCGACCGACGGGGCGCTCGCAGCCCTCGGCATCGTCCCCGCGTACTTCCTGCTCGCGGTCGGCGGCACGGTCGCGTTCGCGTACGGCGTCGGCGACGCCGGGAGCGTCCACCCGGACTCCGCCACCGGCGCGCTGCTGGCGGGCGTCGTGTACCCCGCCGTCTTCGGGGGCGCCGGCGGCGCGGTCGGCTCGCTAGTCGGTGACGCCTGAGGGACCGGACGCGGCGACCGCGCTTCCCGCTACAGGTCCCGGGCGACCATTTCGCCCCAGTGCTCGAAGCCGTACCGCTCGTAGAACGCCCGAGCGCGGTCGTTCTCGCGGTCCACGTCGAGCACCATCCGATCGAGCGGCAGGTCCTGTTCGCGGGCGACCCCGAGCGCCGCGTCCATCAGGTCGTCTGCGACGCCCGTCCCGCGGTACGCGGGGCGCACGTACACCTCGTTGAGCACGGCGGCGTCCCAGACGAACGACAACGACTCCGGAAAAACGAACACGTAGCCCGCGAGAGACGACGAATCGGCCTCGTCGCCGCTGGCGTCCGCCTCGGTCTCTGTGGCGCTGTCGGCGATGTCGGCGGTCGCCTCCGCGACCGTCACTGTGGCGGACTGTTCGTCGACGCAGCGGTCGACCCACTCGAGCCAGCCTCGCCGGTACTCCCCGGTCAGCTTCGCATCGTACGTCGCGGCCTTCTCGTCGCCGCCGGTCCCGGCGCCGAGCCCCGTCTCGAAGCCGCGCTTAAGTGTCCACAGCGCGTCCGCATCGGCGTCTTCGTACGGTCGGATCGTCACCGCCGGCTCGCTCGACTCACTCGAATCGCTCACACCCATCCGTTCGACGGCGGCGGAATCAAGCCGCCGGTGCCGGCGAGGCGGGCGACGCTACCGCTCGCGAGCGCACCGAACCGCCAGCACGCCGGCGCTCGCGACGATCAACAGGAGCTGCCAGCCGGCCCACGCGAGCGGGAACACGCGCTCAACGTGCTCGGGCTCCGCGCCCGGCGACGGGTCCACGCCGGTCGCGTAGTGGAGGGTTTCGGTCGTCCGGACCCGCTCGGGCGACAGGTCGACGAACGTCTGGAAGAAGCCCCGTTGGTTCGACAGGCCGGCCCGACCGTTCAGCGTGTAGAACTGGTCGTGGATCGGCCAGAACAGGTTCACGCCGTTAGTGACGTAGTCCAGTCCCACCCCCGCGACTGCGACGCCCGCGAGTGCGACCCACGCGACCGCCGGCGCCGACGGGCCGAACCGGCCGCGGAGCCACGAGCGGTCGCGAATGCGGGTGTCGTACGCCACGGCCCCAACCAGCGCGAGCGGGAGAAAGACGTTGTGACCGAGCGATCGGTGCGCGCCCGCGAGGAACGGCGAGACGAACGAGTCCAGGTCCGGGAGGACGGCCGCCACGAGGACGACCCCGACCGCGCGACGGCCGAACTCGTCCTCGCGCAGCAGCGCCGCTGCGAGCAGCCCCGCGAGCGCGACGTGAACGAGCGTGGACGGCACGGGGGGAGCCTGGGGTCGTGCGGGTATGGCCGTTTCGGCGCGCCGACCCCGCGAGGACGCGGACCGGCCGCTCCGACACCCTTACACCCGGGTGCACCGACCTCAGGAATATGACTGTGGGCGAGGACCCCGGCGAGGCACGCGCGCAGCTCGCCCGACGGATCGCGGGCGAGATCACCCTCTCGACGGACCCGGGAGCGACGCTCCGGAAGTGGCGCACGGACTTCGACGTCTCCCAGACGGAGCTGGCCGATCGGATGGGCGTCTCCTCGTCGGTCGTCTCGGACTACGAGAGCGGGCGCCGCGAGTCGCCCGGGATCGGCCTCGTCTCTCGGGTTGTCGAGGGGCTGCTCGACATCGACGAGGCTCGGGGCGGCTCGCGCATCCGGCAGTTCGCCCGCGTCGTCTCGGCCGGCTTCGAGTCCGACATCGTCCGTGACATCCGGGAGTACCCCGCGGCGATCCCGACCGAACGGGTGTACGAGGCGCTCGACGCCACGGAGGTGGCGCCCGGCGAGCGCGATACGGTCAACGGCCACACGGTGATCAACTCCATCGAGGCGATCACGTCGCTGTCGTCCGAGGAGTTCTACCGGCTGTACGGCCAGTCGACCGACCGCGCGCTGGTGTTTACCGGCGTCTCCCGCGGGGAGTCCCCGCTGGTTGCGCTGCGCGTGGTGACGCCGACACCGAACGCGGTGATCCTCCACGGCCTCGACGAGGCGGCGCTGTGGGACCACGCCGCCGCGCTCGCGCAGGTCGACGGGTTCTCGCTGGCGGTGTCGACGGCGGAGCTGGACCCGGCCCTGGAGGCGCTTCGGTCGCTGTGAGGTCGCGACTGGGTCGATTGGGTATCGGTGTCAGCGGTGCGACTCGACGAACTCGACGATCCGCTCGGCGCCGACGAAGCCGTCGGCGATGCGGTCGACCTCGACGGGCTCGCCGTTCTCGCCCACCTCGAACAGCGCGAGCGTCGGCACCGACCGGATGGCGTACTCTTCTGCGAGCGTCGGGTCCGTCTGTGGATTCACGAGCAGTATCGGCACCTCGGCCGCACGGGCGACGCTCCCCAGCACCGGTTCGATGCTCTGACACAGCGTACACCCCTTCGTGTACACGTCGACGAGCACGAGGTCGTGGTCCGCGACCGCGGCGCGCAGTTCCTCGCGGAAGGCGCGCGCGTTCACGTCTCGGGGCTTCGGGATCGCCGGCGTGTCGTCGGCAGTCGTGGCGGTCGTCTCGCTCATAGGACTCCTTCGACGCCCGCGGGCAAAAGGCGTTGCAGTCGTGTGTGAGAGCCGCGCACCGGCGCCCCGGGTCGACCTCGCTCGTCGGTGATGAGCGCGACGTTACTCGACGTAGTCGTACTTCCGCTCGCTCATCCGGCCCCAGCCGGTGAAGACGAACTCGCCGTCGGGGTGGGTGAACTCCTCCAGTTCCACGTCCATGTCGTGGTTGTGGCGGTCGTGGACCTGCTCGTACTCGTCGTACGAGAGGTCGTACCGCCGCTGGAGCTGGTCCTCGAGGTCGGCCGCCTCGATCTCTTCTTTCCAGCCGTCGGCGACGGTCTCGGCGTGGATTTCTGCCTGCGCGCCGGAGCCGTACGACGCGACGAGGAGCTTCTGTCCCGCGAGGTCCACGTCGTTCGCGGCGGCGTGGCGAAGCGCCGAGGCGCGAGCGATGTGGACCGATCCGGTGTACCAGTTGCCGACGCGTCGCGAGATGTCTAGTGTCGGCTCGATTATATCTGCGTACCAGCTCTGGTACTCCTCGGTCTCTTTGAGGTCGTCCATGTACGCGCGGATGGCCTCCTCGTACGACTCCCAGTCGTCGAAGTCCTCCTCTCGGGGTTGGCGCCCGATCCGGCCTTCGAGCGCGTCTTCGATCTCGGTGTCGCGGATCATGTGTCGGTAGCCGAGCAGGCCCGCCTTCCGGACCATCCCCGGGAACGGCGTGTGGAACGGCACGTACGCGAAGTCGTCGGGATGGGCGTCCCACGCGACCGACTCGAAGTCCGTCAGCGCCTCGCGCATCCGCGCGAGATACACCTGCATCGAGCGCTTTCCGTCGACGCTCGGGAACTGCTGGTTCGGCTTCAGGAAGTCCGTCTCGTCGGCGCTGCCGTACCCCTGCTCGGTCGACAGCTCGACGACCGACGGGTTCTCGGAGATGAGCATCGCCACCGCGCCCGCGCCCTGGGTCGCCTCCCCGGGGTCGCCGCGGGCGTACAGCGCCGTGTCGGTCGCGATGACCAGCGCCGACCGGCCGCGGTTGCGCCCCGCCTTGATCCAGTTGTACGCGTCGTCGATGGACTGCGTGCCGGCGACGCAGGCGAACTTCCGCTCGCCTTTGTTCGCGTGGTGGAAGTCGCCGTCGTACACCTGCTCCAGACACCCCGCGATGTACGTCGAGACCGGCTTGGAGTTGTCGAAGGCGGACTCGGTCGCCACGTCGATGCGGCCGATGTCCTGCGGGTCCAGCCCCTTGCGGTCCATCAGGCGCTTTGCGGCGTTTGCGCCCATCGTGACGATGTCCTCGTAGGCGTCCGGGAACGAGGACGTCTCGAGGCCGAGGCCCTTGGTGTACTTGCCGGGGTCCTCGCCTTTCGCCGGGGCGAACGTCTCCGGGAGATTCAGTTGGAGCTTCCCGGTCCAGATCTCGATCGCGTCGATGCCCACTGCTGTCATGGCTGGCCCTAAACGAAACTGGGTTGTAGGTCTGTCGATGGTGAGATACGTCGATTGTCGAACTCAGGCGAGGTGGTGACTCTGTCACCTACCCGTCGATGGTTCCTTTCTCCGGCTGCGGTCCGTCTTCACCGTTCTTCGTGCCACTCTGGAGGATCAGGGTCTGTGCGTTACCGTTCGGGCGTTCGAGTCTAGTCCCCAGTTCTCCCCCACCCGCCTGGTTGAACAGGAGTTCCCCGCCGGGCGTACTGGCTGTCATTCTGTTGCCGGGGTTTCCACCGACGAGCCGTGCGTTTCTGATGTCGATATCGAACCCGGCCGTGTTCTGTGACGCTTTCAATTCGATAACGTTGCCGTTGCCGGTCTCCACCGTCGACCCGCGGAGGTCGATTCCCCGGTTCGTCGAGATGACGACGTCGTTCTCCGTCGTCGTCTCGACCGTGACGTCACGAGCGGTGAACGATCCCGCACTCATATCGAGTTTCCCGACGGTGATGTCCTTCGCCAAGACGATGTCTTGGTTCCCGAAGTCACCGTTAGGTCCGCTCCCAGCGTTTGCGTCGAAGTCGGAGGCGGTGTAGGTCGTCTCACCGCTGTCGTACTCGCCATTGCCGTTGGCGTCGTTGAACGCGTCGGCGTTGGACGGGAGTGTCCCGGCACCGCCTTCACCGCTGGCGGTCGGCCTGGGCGTCAGCACGCTTGTCGGAATCGCCTGCTTCCCGCCCGTTCCGGGACCCTCCCAGGACACGTCGAGAACCTGTCGTCCCCGATTCTCGTACATGTAGATGGTGATGTTGTGCTGGCCTTCGGTCAGCGTCACCGACCCACTCTCCTCTTGTGCCGCGTGGTCGCCGCCGTTGTCGACGATCTGAGTCCCGTCGATGTACAGCCAACTCCCGTCGTCGGAATTGGTGTAGAACGTGTACGTCCCGTTTTGCGGTACGTCGATGTACGCGGTGTAGGCGTACGCGAAGTTGTCCTCTCGGTTCTCCGGGCCGATGGTGAACTGTAGCTTCTCGCCGGTTTCGACCGGCGTTCTGGAGTCGAGGTTCAGGTCAGACGGCTGACCCTCGTTACCGAAGTCGGCTTCGTAGTAGCGGTAGTAGATACCCCCGCCGCTGCTGCGGATTCTGACCGAGAGGATGTCGCTCGATTGCGCCGAGGAGGCGTACACCTTCGCCGTCTGATTTCCAGCACCGAGGTCCATCGTCACCGTCGACCGACCATCGTTGCCGGTCACGCCCTCGGAGTCGCCGCCGGTGAAGTCTGCGCCTGCGGTATTGTTCGAGGCGTAGTCGACCGACACGCCTGAGACGTCGTCACCCCCGTCGGTCGCTCGCGCGGTCATCTGGAGGCTTCCCCCTGAAGTGGCTCTGTCGACGACCAGCGTGTCGTTCGCGGCGTAGTACGTGACGCCAGTGTTGTCGCTCGTGATCCTATCGGTGTCCCACACCAAGTCGTAGGTGCTCGCTCCGCCGCCACCGCCGGGCGCGTCAGTCACGGTGACGCTCACGCGAGCGTCTTCGGGAGTCGTCTCGTTGAACACCACAGCGGGATTCGAGTCAAACGAGAAGTCGAGCGTCGCGTCCGCGCTCCCGGCGGTGTACTCGAACACCGCGCGCCCTCGGTCGTCTGTTCGGACGGTCGTCGAGGCGCCGTTTGCGAAGGATCCGTCACTCGCGACACCAGTGACGCCGACGCCGGCGACTGGGTTCCCGAACTGGTCGCGCACCTCGACGACGACCTCGCGGGTCGTCCCCGCGGTCATCTCCGAGGGACGCTGCTCAACGTCGAGGTACGCCGGCGATCGATCCGGAGCCTCGCCGGAGCCGACGTGGACCGCCGCGATGCCCAGCGAGTACGTTCGCGAGTCGTTCAACTCGATGGTGACCCCGCCCGGGGCGTTCCGCGTCCCGTTCACCCACCCGTCGGCGATCTCGTCGGCCAGAAGCTCCTCCCATCGGGTCGCGTTCAGCGTCGTCGGGATGGTGACGTTGAGCGTCCCGGAGACGCGCTCGCGCCTGGAGACGGTGCTCACCGCCTCCGGATCGACCGTCACCGCCGAGACGCCGCTTCGGCCGAGGTCGCCCGACACTGCGACCACCGTGATACGATCGCCCTCGACGACGCTCTGGTCGGTCAGCGTGAGGTTCGCCCCGCCGGGGAACCGGTTGAACACGACGCTCGACTCGTAGCGCGTCGTCGGAGCCTCGCGGTAGTTGTTGTAGCTCGGGCGGTATACGACGAACGTCGTGGACTTGTTCCGATTTCCGGAGGCGTTCCAGTAATCGCCTGCCTCGCTATCGACCGAACTCACCACCGTGAGATTCCCCAGCGAGACCCCGTTGGGTCCAGGCGGGTCAACCGTCTGCAGCCTCCCCGACGCCGGCGGCGGGTTCACGAAGAACGTCCGGCGGGGGTAGCGGGTACCCAGCTTCACCGTCACCGGTGCGGCGTCGCCGGTCCGACCGGTCGCCGTGATGCTTGACGACAGCGTTATCATGTCGGTCTGGACCGCCTGGCTGTGGCGGAACTCGACCGCGGCGTTCTGGTCGGGGACCACCGTCGCCTGGTACGTCGAGAGCGCGACGATCAGGAATCCGAAGAGGATCACCGCGCCGATCTGGACCGTGACGGCGCGATCGCGTTTCCTGTGTCCATCCCCCCGATCCGTCATGAGGCGGTGTAGCCGGAGGGCACTGATAAGCGTGCGGGACGGAGTATCAAATCGGAAGCCCCCACGCGGGCGCTACTCGTCTTCCTCGACGACCTCCGGGTCGGCCATCGCCGACTGCAGCGAGTCGAGGCCGTTGACCCACTCGGAGACGAAGCCGTACTCGAGATCCTCGACCAGGTCCATCGGAAGTTTCTCCCCGTCGATGATGCGCGTGCCCGCCTGGACGAGATAACCGAGCGCGGCGTCGACGTCTTCTTCGGCCTCTGCGGCCGCGGCGGCGTCGACGTACTCGGCGACGCTCCCCTCTTCGGCGGGACCCCCGACGATGTACTCCTCGGCGGTGTAGAACACGCATACGAGGCTCGTCTGCACGCCGTCGATCAGCATCGCCTTCTCCTCGTCGGCGATGTCGACATCCGCGAGCACGATGTCGCGGATGTCTGCGACCTCCTCGGTTGCCTCCTCCTCGTTCAGACGGCCGTCGTCGTAGGCCGCGAGGATCTTCGCGACCGCGATCGCGGTGTCGTCCTGGAGATTGAGCAGCAACCGGGCGGAGTCCTCGTTTTCGGGGTCGAGATCTTCTTCGGCCACACGGTCGAGCCAGTTCTGCCACCGATCGGCGGTGTAGAACGTCTCCTCGGATTCGCTCATACCCACACGGTTTCGGCCTGTATTGATATGCCTTTCTTCTCCCCGAACGCCCGGCGATCACGGCCGATTCGGGTGTTTGCAGCCGATCTTCCGTGGCACACCGAAGCATCGATACCGGTCACAGTTGCCGACGTTCCGCGTCTTCACCCGCGGAACGTCGGGTCCGACAGCGTCGCCTCGGTGTCGATGTCGTACACCGCCCGCGGCGTCTCCACGTGGGCGGTCCGCACCGCGTCCTCGTACCCCTCCTCCAACAGCCATCGAACGCGCCGGGGAACGGTCTTCGGCCCCAGCACCATCCCCGGCTTCTCGGGATCGTCGACGAAGTCGGTCTCCATCAGGAACGGCTCTCCGCGCTCGGCGGCGGTCCGCAGCCAGTCCTTCTCGCTCATCACGCTCGGCGTCGGGCCGGCCAGCTCCCCGGACGCGTAGTGCTTCACGACGCGCGAGGGGTCCATCCCCGCCTCGGCGGCCCACTCGGCGACCTCGGTGAGGTCCTCGCTCGCCTCGGTGTGTAACTGGACCGCGCAGTCCAACTCGGCGCCGTGTTCGAACGCCCGCCGCATCACGGCGTTCGACGCCGTCCACACGGCGTCGGAAACGTCGTAGTGGGGTCGACCCGACTTCAGCCCCAGCGCGCGGCCGTCGGCGACGAACTCCGCGGCGACGCCGATGCCCTCGCGCATCAGCTCCCGCGCCCCCGACGGGTCGTACCCCCCGTCGTCGACGAGCCGAGAGACCAGTCCCGGATGAACGCCCAGAACCGGCCACGCCCGGCCGCGGAGCCGCTCGCTGGCCTCGCGTGCGACTGCAACGGTCGTCTCAAAGACGGGACGGAAATCGTCGGCCTCCGAGGGCACCGGACCCAGGTGCCACGAGGGCTTGTTGACGACGAGCAGGTGCGTCCCCCCGAGGCGGGCGAAGTCGTCGACGGCGGCCATCCCGCGGCCGTGCTCGGGGTCGAGATGGAGGTGATCGTCGAGCACTGGCGTGCCCAGTTCCTCGCTCATGGTCGCGGTAGCGCCCCGGCGGTCGAAAACCCTGCGGGCTGTGACCGGCCGTGATCGCTCGGGGTCGGCTCTCGGGATCGCACGGAGCCCGTGCGTTCAAAACGGTGTCCGCCCGAGCGCGATGACCGTCGATCGGCCGCCGTCGGGGCTCGTCCAGATCAACCGAACGTCGGTGCCGGGCGGCACGGGTCCGTCGGTTTCCTCAGAGAGGACGATGTCGTCGCCGCCGGTGAGCGGGTAGCGCGTTTTTAGCGCGGTGTGCTCGTGTCCGCTGTCGGCGACGAGCGTCAAGTTCCCCGTGTTCTGCTTGGTGATCGTCTCGCCCCCGTGGATACTCGCGAGCACCTCGTACTCGCCGCCGACCGACCGGTAGGTGAAGTCCACCGTCAGCGCGGGCGGTCCGGCGTTGAGACCACCCGGCAGACCGAGCATCGCAGAGCCCAGCACGGCCGCGAGCAGGACGGTGATTGCGACCATCGCCACGGTTGCGATCACCGGCGTCACCCCTCTGTCGCGGGACGAGGATTCGCGCTGTGATGTCGCTGTCATGGATCTCCGACTGTCGGGACCCCCAGCGACGCACCCGAGTTATCGGTGATCCCGCCGAGGGACACTTAATCACGTCGCCGAGAGTATCACGAACGATACCCGAGCGACAGTTGCGCCCGATTCGGCGTGCCGGTCGCGACCGGGGTCGCGGCTCCGCCCCCGTCCACAACCACTAAGCGCGGCTCGCTCTTCCCTCCGGTAATGACCGACTGGACGGAGACGTACCGCCCGTCCTCGCTCTCGGAACTCCGGGGCAACGACAAGGCGGTGAAGGGCGTCCGCGAGTGGGCCGACACGTGGGACGACCACCGCGAGGCGCTCGTCTTGCACGGTTCGCCCGGCGTCGGCAAGACCTCCGCGGCGCACGCGCTGGCGGCCGACAAGGGCTGGGAGACCGTCGAGCTGAACGCATCCGACCAACGCACCGCCGACGTGATCGAACGGTACGCGGGCCGCGCGGCGAACAACGCCACTCTGGGCGGCTCGGCCGGCGGCGACGACACCGGCGGCCGCCAGCTCGTCATCCTCGACGAGGCCGACAACATCCACGGCAACTACGACCGGGGCGGCAAAAGCGCCGTCACCTCGCTCGTGAAGAGCGCCGGTCAGCCGGTGATCCTCATCGCCAATGAGTACTACGAGATGAGCCGCGGCCTGCGCAACGCAACGCAGGACATCGAGTTCCGAGACGTGGGCGCGCGCTCGATTGTGCCCGTCCTCCGCGACATCTGTCGCAAGGAGGGGATCGAGTTCGACGCGGACGCGCTGGAGCGCATCGCCGAGCGCAACGCGGGCGACCTCCGCGGCGCCGTCAACGACCTCCAGGCGGTCGCCGACGGCAAAGACCACCTCATGCTGGAGGACGTGGTCACCGGCGACCGGGACCGCTCGATGGGGGTCTTTCCGTTCCTCGATCTGGTGCTCAAGGAGAGTACGTCGGCGCAGGAGGCCCTCCAGTCGAGCTACGAGGTGGACGAGACGCCCGACGACCTGACGACGTGGATCGAGGACAACATGCTGAAGGTGTACGATACCGAGGAAGCCGTCCGCGCGTACGACCACCTCGCCGACGCCGACGTGTGGCTCGGCCGTGTGTGGGCCAGCCAGAACTACTCCTACTGGCGCTACGCAGGCGACAACCTCTCGGCCGGCGTCGCGGCCGCCCGCGATGGGACGAAGGGCGGCTGGACCCGCTGGGGCCGCCCGCAGTTCTACCACTCCACCTCCGACACGAGCGACGAGGTGGTCCGCGCCATCGCCGAGCGCGGCGGCTTCTCGATGGACACCGCCCGACGCGCCGTCCTCCCGTACCTTCAGGCGATGACCCACCACTGCAAGCCGCGAGCGCTGACGGTCGAAATGGCCGCGGCCTACGAGTTCGAGGCGGAACACGTCTCCTTCGTCACCGGTTCGGGGGAGACGACGAACAAGGTGGAATCGATCGTGGAGGACGCCGAGGACCTCCGCGCCGAGCGCATGGAGGAACACTCCGGCGGCGCGTTCGCCGGCGTCGCGCTGAGTGCAGAAACCGGGGAGCACGGCGACGCCGGTTCCGACGACGCGGGCGACAGCGAGGACGGCCAGACGAGCCTCGCTGACCCCGACGGCTCGGCGGAGTCCGGCGAGTCGGCCGGTGACGCCGGCCACGACGCCGTCCGCGACGCCGACCCCGACGCCGCCGAGGACGACGACGGCCAGTCGGGCCTGTCGGACTTCATGTGATCCGCGGGCTCAGCTGAGGCGACCGGCCCGGCGTTCGCCGGGACACACCGACTTTTCATCCCCGTCCACGAATCCAGCGCTATGCAAGCGGCCGTCCTCCGCGAGTACGGCGACCCCCTCGACGTGACCGACGTGCCAGAACCGGATCTCGAACCACACGGCGTCGTCGTCGACGTGGAGGCGTGCGGCATCTGCCGCTCCGACTGGCACGCGTGGATGGGTCACGGTGAGTGGGCCGACGATCAGGTCCCGCTCGACTTCGTGCTCGGGCACGAGCCCGCTGGTACCCTCGTCGAGGTCGGCGAGCGCGTCACCGCCGTCGAGGCGGGCGACCGCGTCGCCGTCCCCTTCAACCTCGGCTGCGGCGCGTGCCACGAGTGCGCGAATGGCCACGGGAACACCTGCCTCGACGGCCGAGCGCTCGGATTCGAGCGCGCCGCACCGGGCGCGTTCGCCGAGCGGGTCCACCTCCCGCACGCGGACTACAACGCGATGCGTCTCCCGGAGGGGATCGCGCCGCGAGACGTGGCCGCCCTCGGCTGCCGGTTTATGACCGCGTACCACGCGCTGGAACATCGCGCCAACGTCGGCGCCGGCGACTGGGTCGCCGTCCACGGCTGCGGCGGCGTCGGCCTGTCGGCGGTGCAGGTTGCGGACGCACTCGGCGCCCGCGTGATCGCCGTCGACGTTGACGACGACGCGCTCTCGCGGGCCGCGGCTGCGGGCGCCGACGAGACCGTCCGCGGCGACGCGGTGGACGTGCCGGAGACCGTCGAATCGATCACCGGTCGCGGCGCGCACGTCTCGCTGGACGCGCTCGGTCGCGCGGAGACGTGCCGCAACTCCGTCGCCTGCCTCCGCGAGCGCGGCACGCACGTCCAGGTCGGCCTCACGACCGACGCGGAGCAGGGGGAGGTGTCGCTGCCGACGGACGCGATGACGCGCTGGGAGGTGGACTTCCTCGGCTCGCGGGGGATGCCGCCGACGCGCTACGACGAACTCCTCGGGCTGCTGGAAGCCGGCGATCTCGACCCGAGCGTCCTCGTCGGCCGCGAGGTCGGGCTGGAGGAGGTTCCCGGACGGCTGGCTGCGATGACCGACTACGAGACCGAGGGAGTCGAGGTCCTGACGTTCTGAGGAGAGGCACCGAGGGCGGGGCGAAACTCCGTGTTCGGTCCGGTTTACGCGGTCGAGAGGCGGACGCGAACGCCGTCGGGCGCGGCCGCGACGAAGCCGTCGCCGTCGTCGCGCACGTCGACCCCGGCGGCAGCGACCGACTCGCGGACCGAAGCCACCCCGCCGGCGTCGGGAACGATCACCTCGAACTCGGTGAGTCCGGTCCCCGAGGCGGGCGCTGTGCGGCGGTTCCAGGTATTGAGCCCGAGGTGGTGGTGGTAGCCGCCGGCGGCGACGAACAGCGCGTCCGTTCCCATGCGCTGGCGCACGTCGAACCCCACGGTGTCGACGTAGAACGTCTCGGCGGCGCCCAGGTCGGTCACCTCGAGGTGGACGTGACCGACGGTGGTTCCAGCAGGGGCAGCGTCGCCCGCGCTATCGGCGCCGCCGGCGCGGTCGGCCAGCAGCGCGTCGACATCGAGCCGCAGCGTGTCCATTTCCACTGTGTCGCCGGACTCGGGCCACTCCTCGCGCGGTCGGTCGCGGTACAGTTCGACGCCGTTGTCCTCGGGGTCGCGAAGGTACAGCGCCTCGCTGACGCGGTGGTCGGACGCGCCGGTGAGCCCGACGCCGGCGTCACGCACTCGGGCGAGCGCGTCACCGAGCGCCGCCCGGGACGGGAACAGAAACGCGGTGTGGAACAGGCCTGCGGCGTCTGGGGGTCGCGGGTCGGCACCTGGGGATTCTTCGAGGACGAGCAGGTCGCCGGCGTCGGCAGTGCCGAGGACCGCTCGACCGGCGCGGCGCTCGCGAACCCGAAGACCGACGGCGTCGCGGTAGAACGGGAGCACCGCATCGAGATCGGAGACGGTGAGCGTCACGCGGCCGATCCGCGCGTCGGGGTCGATGCCGGTGGGCGAGTCCATGGACGGTGACACGTTCGATCGAGGGCGGACCACGGTGATAGTCGTGGCGCCGCCGGCGGATCGATCCCGCGTCCGCGACGGCGTCGGGGTGTGTTGGCGCCCGAGCAGGCTACTCCGGGAGCCACGACGCCTGGTGTGCGAGGACCAGCCCGACGAGCAAGATCACGAGGCCGCCGGCGGCGGCACCGAACACCGTGTCGTAGGCGAAGCCGGCGCCGCGGAGCGTCCCGACGACGGAGGACCCGGTCGCCTGCACGACCATCATCGAGGCCGAGTAGACGGCGTAGGCGGACCCGCGGGTCGCGTCGGGCAGCGTGTCGAGCAGGTAGGTGTCCATCGCCGGGAACAGCGAGTGGATGACGTAGCCGGTGACCGCCGACACGAGCAGGAGGGGAATGAGGCCGGAGACGGACACGAGCGCGAACAGGCACGCGATGAACGCCGCGAGGACGCCCAGCAGGTACGGAACGTGAGGGAGGCGGTCGGCGAGTCGCCCGGAGATCAGAAACGCCGGGACGCCAGCGCCGAAGACGACGGTGAGCGCGTTGCGGGCGACCGTCGGAGAGAGTCCCTTGGCGAGCATGTACAGCTCGTAGAAGTTGAACACGCCCTGCCAGACGAAACCCGTGAGGCCGAGGATGAGCACGCCCGTGAGGACGGTCCGCCACTCGGCGCGGGCCGCGGCGAGCAGTTCGCGGTCCTCGTCGCCCGCCGCCGGGAGGTCGGCGTTCCTGGCGGTGACGAACAGCAGCAGCGTCACGATCGCCGCGGCGACCGCGAGAACTGCGAAGACGGCGCGCCAGCCCGCGGCCGCGTCGATTCCGAGCCCGAGGGCGACGGTGACGAACGGCGCTGCGCTGACGGCGGCCAGTTGGCTCGCGGTGCCGTGGATCCCCATGACGCGGCCGACGGTCTCGGGGAACAGCTCCGAGACGAGGGGGTTCCCCGCGATGAAGTAGACGCCGGAGGCGAGCCCCATTCCGACGGCTGCGAGCATCAGCACGTCGATACCCGGGGCGAGACTCGCGAACGTCGCCGCGAGCGTGAGCACCACGCCCGCGGCGAACACGACGTAGTGGCGCGGCACCTTCGTCAGGAGCCACCCAACCGGGAGGCGTGGCGCGGCGCTGCCGACCCACACGAGCGTGACGAGCAGGCCGGCGGTCGCCTCGCCGATGCCGAACGTGTCGATGAACTCCGACAGCAGCGGCGCGAACACCACCCGCGCCATGTTTACCAGGAACACCGTCCCGCACAGCGTTCCGAACAGCCGTCCCCGTGACACGGCCGTCGCTTTCGCGCGACGGGGGTCAAGCCTTCCGACTCGTCGTCATCCCGTGTCGCGCCGGGCCGCGCCGGGTCGCCCTGCCGTACCCGGGGTCGCGGGCAACGCCGTCCTTTTCAGCCCCCCGCCTCAACGTGAGGGCGTGAAATCCACACGGAAGGGGCTCCGCAAGGGTGAGTTGGAGAAGGACAACTACGAGCGGCTGCTGTGCGCCGAGTGTGGGAAGTCGCTGGCGAAAGAGAACCCCCCAGACGAGGTGTACTCCGTGCGGCGCTGTCCCGACTGCGACCGCGAGTGGAAAGAGCTTCGCTGAATCGCGACGGCCGAGCCCGCGACGGCCGCGCCCGCAGTGAGGACTGCCTGCGACCACAACTGACCAAGCCCCTCCGCGACCCGTTCTCCGATCCGTGCCACCTCGTTCGGATCTGCGGACCGAGTGGGTCCTGCCGGTCCCCGCGAGCGGCCCTACTCGAACACCGAGTCGAACGCCGCCGCGCCGAGCGGGTCGAACGTCCCCGCGGCGACGCTCTCGCGGACGTGTTCAGGCCGACTACAGCCGACGAGCGCGGCCGTCACCGCCGGCGCCGAGCGGGCGAAGTTCAGCGCCCGCTGAGCCGGCGAGTCCCCCGCCAACTCCGCTTCGACGGGTCCAGGGATAGCGCCAGAATGGACCAGATCGCCCTGCCCGAGACTCGCGGCGGCGAACACCGACAGCCCTTCCCGGTGACAGAACTCCAGCGCGCTCACCGGTCCGTCACCGGCCCCGCCCGCGCCTCCGCTCTCGTCGCTTCCGGCGGTGTCGCCGACGCCGTGCGCCTCGACGGTGAACGCGTCGGCCATCCGAACGTTGAACGGGAGTTGCACCGCGCGCAGGCCGTGGTCCTCGACGCCGACCCGGTCTGCGGCCGCCCGCGCCCGCGAGAGGACTTCCGCGAGGTCGAGGTGCGCGTCATGGTCACTGGGCACGCGGAACGCCTCCCACGTCGCGACGCCGTAGCCGCCGATATCGCCGGCTGCGCGGCGCCGCTCGAGCGCCTCGAAGGCCGCGCCGAGTTGGTCGTAGACGGCGCCGCGGTCCCGAACCGCGAGCTGCCGCTCCGGGCTGTCGACGTAGTAGCAGTCGATCGTGTCGACGCCGAGCGCGTCGAGCGAGCGGTCCAGCATCGCGTCCAGATATCCGGGCGCGATGCAGTGGCTGCCGTGAGCCAAGTCCGCCGGATCGACGAGCCCGGCGTCGAGGAAGCGCTCGCGGACGTACCGGCCAGGGTCGTCGGGGCGCTCGCCGTCGAACGGGAGGACCCCCGCCTTGCTCGCGATCACGACGCGGTCGCGATCGACGGCGGCCTCGCGGACCGCCTCGCCGACGACGCGCTCGGCGCGCCCGCACCGGTAGTTGCTCGCGGTGTCGACGAGGTTGATGCCCGTCTCCAGGCCGGTGACGAGCGCCGCGCGGTAGCGGTCGTCGACCGCGTCGGTCGGGTCGCCGAGGTACGTCCCGAGGCCGACGCTGGAGACGACGCCCGGCCCAAACCGCCGGAAGTAGGTGCGACCGAAGCGGTCGCCGAAGCGGTCGCGGAACGCCCACGTTCCGCTTGCAGTTGCCATACCGACGAGAGGGGACCGAACGCGAAAAGGGCTACCGCTCGCCGTCCATCGCGTCGAACAGCCGATCGAGCAGCGCCTCGCGTCCGACTACGGGGGTTTCCTCGCTCCCGTCGGTGGTGACCTGGGGACCGATCTGGCCGCCGCCCATGCGCGCGTGCCCGCCGGCGGACGCCTGTTCCATGTCGCCGACCGCCGCGTCCAGCGCCCGACCCATGTGGACGCGGTCGTCGCGCGAGCGGCCGGAGAGGTGGACTGTGCCATCTTTCTGTCCGAGGACGACGACGGCCGTCACGCCCTCCAGCCCGACGAGTTCGTCGGCCGCCTGCGGGATCGCGTCGACGTTGGAGACGCGCCCCACGTCGCTGACGGCGAAGGAGCCGCGGACCTCACGACCGGCGATGGCGCGGGCTTTCACGTCCAGCGCCTCGGTGCTCACGGCCGGGTCGGCGATGCGTTCGAGGTTGTCCTCGTCGACGCCCGGCTGCAGATACGCCGCCGCCGCGAAGTCCTCGGCGGAGGCGCCCCTGGTCAGCCTGTTCGTGTCGGAGATGATGCCGTACAGCAGGCCCGTCGCGGTTCGCGTCGAGAGGGTCGCGCCCGTCACCTCCGTCTCGTGGGCGTCCGGCGGGATCGGCGTCGATCCCGTGTCCCGGAAGTACTCGGCGAGGATGCTCGCCGTCGCGCCGTAGTCCGTCCGCACGTCGGTGTACGCCTCGCCGCCGCCCTCGCCGGGATGGTGGTCCACGACCGCGTACGGAAGGACGCCGTCGGCGCCCGCGAACCCCCGTGGTGCGTTGTGATCGACGAGGATGACCGCCTCCGCGGAGAGATCCGAGACGTGGTCGATTCGGTCCAACTCCACGTCGAGTACGGTCCGGAACGCCCGGTTCTCCTGGCGGCGCACCTGCCCGGAGTACTGGACGATCGCGTCGGTGTCGACGCTGTCGGCGAGTTCAGTGACGGCGAGCCCGGCCGCCATCGCGTCGGCGTCGGGATTCGGGTGGAGGAGCACACTGATCGACTCGCGGCCGGCCAGCAGCGCGCGAAAGCGCTCGCCGGGCGTCCGTCGGAGCCGCCGGTACAGCGCCAGCGCAGCCACGAGCGCGAGCGCGCCGCCGGCGACGGCGACCACGACACGGGGGTTCGCGGACAGCGCATCCCACCCGCGCTGGAGCGCCCGCGTGCTCACCTGTGCCATAGCGGCGCTATTCGGTCCCCACATATGAAGGTACGACACGCTTACTCGCCGCGATCCGACTCGATGGCGTCTTCGTATCCGCTTCGATACGTGGGGTATTTGAACTCGTACCCGAGCTCCCGAAGCAGCGCGTTCGAACAGCGCTTGCTCGTGCGGATCCGGCGCTCGGCGGCCGTCGAGAGGTCGCCCGCGGCGATCCGTTCGTCTTTCGTGCGTTTCTCCGGGCGGTCGACGCCGCACTCGTCGGCGAGCCAGTCGGCGAAGGTCCACTTGTCGGCGGGCTCGTCGTCGACGACGAGGACGACCTCGTCGCGGGCGAGGTCCCCCTCCAGCAGGAACCGCACCGCGCCCGCGGCGTCGTCGCGGTGGACCATGTTCAGGTACCCCGCGGTTACCGGGCCCTCGAGGTACCGGTCGAGTCGGTAGCGGTCGGGACCGTACAGCCCCGCGAACCGGGCGGCGGTGCCGTCGATGCCGGCGGCCGCGGCCTCCTCGCGGGCGACCCGCTCGGCTTCCGCGAGCACGCGGGTCTTCTCGGTCGTCGGATCCAACGGCGTCTCCTCGTCGACCCAGTCGCCGTCGTGATCCCCGTAGACGCCGGTGCTGGACGTGTAGACGAGCCTGGCCGGCGGCGACTCGCGGCCGCCGTACTCGCGGATCACGTTCTGTAGCCCCTCAACGTACACCTCGCGGGCCGCGTCCGCGCCGCGGCCGCCCGAACTGGCGGCGAACACGACGGCGTCCGTGTCGGGAAGCCCCGAGAGCGATCCGAGGTCCGTCGCGTCGGCGGCGACAGCGGTCGCGCCGGTGGCCTCGACGGCGGCCACCCCCGACGGGGACCGACGGACGCCGACGACCTCGTGGCCCTCCGCGACGAGCTGGCGGGCGAGTTCGAGGCCGACGTAGCCGCAGCCGACGATCGTGACGTGCATCGTTCGGTCCTCGCTCGTGGTTACGGCGTCCGCTCGATCACGAGCGCCTGCATGTCGGCTAACTCGCCGAGCGTGAGTCGGGTGCGGCCCTCAAGCGCCTGCTGTACCTCCTGGCCGGTCAGGTCCGCGTCGATCTCGGCGGCGATCGTGTCCACGTCCAGGATCGCGGTCACCATCTCCATCATCACGTGGTCGCGCACCTCGGAGGCGATGGCCTCGGCGGGGACGCCCTCCGCCCGTTCGAGGATGGCCGCGGCGTCCCCGAGCCGAACCGTCGCGACCGCGTCGGCGTCGCCGTCGGCCATCGCGGCGACGACGGACTCGTCCACGCCGGTCTCGGCGGCCACCGTCGCGGGATCGGCGCCGTCCAGCGCGGTCGCCAACTCCGCGGCGTACGCCTCGAGCAGGTCCCTCGGTGTCGCCTCCTCCGGGTCCGCGAGGGCGTCGTAGAGCATACCCCTCCTCCCGGCCGCGGGGGCAAAACCGTTGTCACTCCCCGCCCCCCGAGAGACAGGTCGGCGCCCCCGCATCGACTGCCCGCCCGCTCGCGTCCGGGACGGACGGACACGGCCAGCCCGCGGATCGCTCGTCGGCGTTCCCGTCGATATCGCCGACGCCCGACGTGCCTGCCGGGACGACGACAACGACGACCGTCCACGTCCGGAACGCCACGCGGTCGCTCCGGCCGAGCAGTTCTGCCGTTCCATCGCTGTCGACATCGAGCGTGACTCGAGCGCCGTCACGAATGTAGCGAACCGTCGCGTCCGCGCCGTCGGGGGCGCCGGCGGGCGCCGAGACCTCGAACTGGGGGTACGCGCCGGCGACTTCCACGTCCCAGACGTTCACCGTCGCGTACCAGTAGCCGGGGACGGGCGCGACCGGGAGTCCGGCGAGCACCGGACCGAGCTTCCCCGCTCCGTAGCGCCGGTAGAGCGCCTCCGTCGCGTTCGCGCCAGCGCGCCGGACCGCGGACCGCAGCTCCGCGCGCCGCGCCGCCCGCGTCTCGTCGACAACCCCCGCCCTGACGCCCGAGGGGACGGTGACACGCGAATCCGTCACCGCGGCCGCGAGTTCGACCCGGAGGCGGACCGCGAGCCGGTCGCGGTCGATCGCGGATCCAGCCCCGCCCTCACCGACCGCTGCGCGCGCGATCGCGGCTGCATACGATCCGTCGACGACCGCTGCGGTCCTCGCTCCCGCCGCGGGCCATCGGCGCCTCGCGGTGCGGAGCACGGCGAGGCGGTCTCGTCGGGAGAGGTCAGTCCGCCGTTCGAGTACCGAGCACACGCGAGAATCGACGACGCGCAGTTCGGCCGCGACCCTGCGGCGCAGCGTCGCACGGGCGGAGGCGAGACTCGTCGAGGGCTCCCCGCCGGCGCCGGCCGCGACTGCAGTGCGGTTCGTGGCGACGAGCGCGCGCCCGGCCGCCGCCAGCGACGCGGTTCGCCGAGCGGGCAGCGTGGCGTCGGTGACGGCGTCCGCGGCGTCCCCGGTCGGGACCGCGAACAGGTTCGTGTTGCGCGCGACGAGCGGACGGACCGTCTCACCGGGCGCCAACGAGTCGATCCGGCGGGACCCGACGGCCGTGACCGGGAGGTACCCCGGCACTCCGTGGGGCGTGAGCACCACCTCGCCGGCGCGCCACCGTCCAGCGGAGGCCGGTCGGGGTGCGGTCGCCTCGCTCGCGATGCGCGCGAGGTCGTCGATCCGATCGTCCGCCCCAGCGCGGAGCTCGTCGATCCGATCCCGATAGGCGTCGTTGCGGGCTGCCGATCCGCCCGCGCGAGCGTCGAGTTCGGCGATCACGCTGTCGACGTAGGCGGCCCTGGCGGCGACGCGCGCGCGGTCTGCGGCGCCGT
This sequence comes from Halobaculum gomorrense, assembly GCF_900129775.1. Lineage (GTDB taxonomy): Archaea > Halobacteriota > Halobacteria > Halobacteriales > Haloferacaceae > Halobaculum > Halobaculum gomorrense. The sequence continues at coordinate 78,047 of NZ_FQWV01000008.1, forward strand.
CGTACGTCGCCGGCGCGTCGACGATCGACTCCCGCCGTTCCCGGACGACCGCGGCCAACCGCGCGGCCGCATTCGCCTCGCCGGCGGCCACGGCCGAGCGCACCACCGGCACGGAAACGTTCCGGACTCGTTCGCGGACGCCGATCAGATCACGGTAGATCCAGTCGTCGAGTTCGGGCGGGCGGTCGCCGTAGACGGTCGTCCGATCGACGGTCTCGTGCCCCAACCTGACCCCGCTGGCACGAGGACGGACCGCGGCTCGCGCTGCCCGATCCGTCGCCCCCGGCGGCAACAGGTCCGCCCGCGCGGCCGCCGGCACGTCCGCGAGGTTCAGCCCGTCGACGGCGCCTCCGCGGACGAAGCGGGGCGCCGTCGGCCGGTCGGGGCCGGTCGAGGGGTCGTACTCGACCGTGAGCGTGATCCGGACCCGGTAGCGGTCCGTCCACCTCGCCGTCGTCGTCCGGATCGATCCGTTCCCCACCCAGCGCCGCGTCACCCGGTTGCGGACGGCGACCGTCCGACGCTCGTCGGCTGCGACTCGGTCGCGACGATCGGCGGTCGGACCGCCGATCGACTCGTGCTCGACCACGACGACCCGTTCGTCGAGCCGCTCCGACAGCAGCGTCCAGTTCGGCCCCGGTGGCGACCGCGGCGGGCGCTGTGCCAGCGTGACGCCGACGACCCTGACGCGGCGGGTCGCCCGGGAACGATAGGCGCCCCGAACTGCGGCGTCGAATCCGCCGTCGGACCGGTGGTCGAGGAACGCGACGAACGCGCGGTCCGCGCTCGCGTTCACGCCGACGCGGAACGAACGGCCGCCGTCACCGCCGGTTCGACTCGCGCCGTCGAGCGTCGTCGTGGTCGTCCCGGTCGTCGTCGCCGGCCGGTCGACAGGTCGCATCACATTACGGGCATCAGCAAGGACGCGCTCGGTCCACGCCGGGCCGCGCGCCATCGCCGGCGCGAGCAGGTCGCGCGCGCCGACGCGGGCGGTCGCCGTGAGCAGCGCCGCTCGGCCGGCGGGGTCACCGCGGCCGTACACCGCACGCTGTGCGCGCAGCGCCGCGGCGTTCGTCGACAGCTCGACGTGGCGCGCGGCGAGGACGTTCGAGATCGGGGCCCCGAGGTACTGTGCCGTGCCGCGAGCCTGGGCAACCGACCACAGGCGCCACGTGAGCGCACGACCCAGTCCCGGCCCATCGACCGGCGAGCGATTCAGCCGGGCCTCGTACGCGGCGGTCTGGTCGTGCATCGCGAGCACGGGGACCGCGACGGAGACGGTATAGTTCACCCGGCGCGTCGCGACCGTCTCGCCGCCGCGCATTGCGGTCAGCGTCACGTTCCGAACGGTGACGCGCAAGGCGGTCCCGTTCGCCAGCGACGCGACCGAGACGCGCTCGACGGCCGCTCGCGCGTCTGCGGGCGACGCGATCGACTCGACCGCCGGAAGCGACGCGGTCGCCGTCACGCCGCCCGCGTCGGTGGTCGCGTCGGCGAGCGCCTCGGCCGTCGCCAGCGAGATCCGCAGTCGGAGGGCGTCGCGGAACGACCGGTTCGGGTCGAGCGCACGCCCAACAGTGGTGTTCGCCGGCGTCGTCACAGGATCGAGCGCCGCCTCATGAGCGGCACCCGTCGCGGCCGCGCGGACGGCGGGTCTACCGACCGACTCCATCCTGTCGAGTGCGTCGTCGACCGCGGTGTCGACGACGACCGGCCCGCCGAGCGCGAGCGAGTTCGCGTACGCGACGCTCCCGAGCAGGAGAACGACGGCGACCAGGGCGAACGGGACGCGCCCGCGGTCGCGGTCACCGCCCCCGCTGCCGAGCGAGCGACTTCGCGGAGACTCGGCGCCAGCACTCGGCCCCGTGCCGGTGAGAGCGCTCACGGCGACCACGTCCTGACGACGATGGTCACCCGGGTCGGATCGCCGGACCCGCAGGCGTCGCGTTCGCCCGCAGGGCTCTCGGCGGCCGCGCCGGCCTCGGCGTCAGCGGCGAGGGCGGCGGCGAGTGCCCGGTTCGCCGAGCGCGGACCGCCGCGCTTCAACCGGGCGATCGCGTCGACGCCCGTCGCCCGTCCTGCCCGACGGTACCGGTCGGTTACGGCCGCCGACGCGATCGGGTCGCCGCGGGCGGCCGCGGCGATCCTGTCGGGGGGAAACAGCACGGCGACGGCCCGCGAGGCGGCGGTGGTGGCGCCGTCTTCGGTGTCGCTCTCACTCGCGGCCGGGACGGACGACGCCCCCACCGGGACCGAGAACCGGGCCGCGCGGACGGTCACGGTCGGCGGCGGCCGCGGCCCGACCCGTACCGTCGCGCCGAGCCCCGCGCACGGGAGCGGGCGCCAGACCGCGCGGATCGCCGTTCGCGATCCGACGGCATCGGCGACGGCTCGACGGACGCCCCGACGGTAGTCCCCGACTGCGGGGGAGAGAGCCGTGTCGTCGATCGTTGCCGACCGGGTCACGGCCCGCGCGAGGTGCTCCCCCAGCGTCCCGTGAGCGATTCGGTCGGCCTCGGGCGACGCGGCAGCGTCGTCGGGTCCGGTCGTCCCCTCGGCTGCGACGATCGTGTACTCCACCGATGCCGTCGTCGTCGCGAGTGTCGCCGCCGTCTCGCTCGCCCGGGACTCGGCCGCATGTGGGGCCGTCTTCGCCGCGTCGTCGGTAGCGGCGAGCGTTCCGGCGGCCGCGCTGACGAGCAGGAGCGCGAGGCACACGTCGAGCAGCGATCCCGTCATCGCCACACCGTGACGCGGAGGCGACCCGGACGGATCCGGCCGGGCGCGAGCGCGACGCCGACTCGCCTGGTCGCCGTCGCGCGGCCGTCGCCGTCGGCCACCGACTCGGGCGTCGCGTCGCCGGCGCTCCAGCGACGGCCGGCGACGGCGAGCGTGACGTTCATCCGCCGGTTGGTCCCCGCCGTCGCGGCGCCCCCGCCGAGTCGCCCCGGATCCGCGACGCCGCCGACAGTGACGGCCTCGTGCACGCGTTCGAGCGCCGGACGCGCGCTGGGCGTCGACCTCGATCCGCCGACGCCGTCGAGAACGATCGCGTAGGCGGCGACGCCGAGCGAGAGCGCGAGCACCGCCGCCAGCGCGACGGTCGGCTCGGCGAACGCCCGGTCACGCGACGAGGACGAGCGTGACATCCGTCTCCCCCCACGAGACGTGCCGGGCGTACAGCGTCCGACCGGCGGTCCAGTCAGTCTGGCTGGCGGCGGCGAGCGTGTCGCTACCGCCGTCGCCGTCGCTTTCTGCGCGCGCGGCCGCGACTGCGACGGCGAACTCCTCCGGTGCATCGAACGCGCGACTGGGGGAGTCACCGAGAGCGATCCCCGAGAGTCGCCCGTCGGGGTCGACCGGGACGACGGCACCCGATCCGAAGGCGGCGAACGCGGATCCGCCGTCCGAGCGCAGGGAGACGCCCCGAGTCGTCACTCGGACCCGGTCGGCGGCGATCCGGTAGCGCGCGGCAGCGGGCGCGTCGGCCGCGGCGACCGCGTCGACGGTCGCGGCCGCGGAGACGGCGTCCGGGGGCGGCGCGGTCGGAAGGCCGGAGACCGCACCCAGCGTGACCGCGCCGGCGACGGCGAGGCCGAGCCAGGCGTACCAGACATCGAGTGGTGCATCAAGCATGTACCGGGATGGTCCCGTTCTCGTATTTGAACGCTCGCCGTGGCGGGATCGTCACCCCGCCCGCGGCGGGATCGTCACCCCACGATCATCGCGACAGCCGCGTGGCCGGCGACGAATGCGGCGCACGCGGTGACGAGTGCGAGGCCGACGCGGTACCCCACGATCGTCGTGTCGAGCCCGCGCTCCAGCCCGGTCGCGAGCGCGGTCAGCGTGGCCGCGAGCGTCAGCACGTACACGCCGACGACCGGACCGACCAGCGAGACTGAGACGGCGGTGCCGGCCGCGGCAGTCCCCCCTGCGCTCGCGCCGACGCCCGCTCCGATCCCAGCGAGGCCGTCGAGCCGCCCAGCCAACGCGACGGTCGCTCCGCCGACGAGCGGCCCGAACAGCGCCGCCGTGTCGCGGAGGGTGCTCGTCACCGTCGCCAGCTCGCGCCGTGCGGCGCGCTCGGCGTCGGCGAGCGCGGCGAGGCGGTCCGCGTGCGCGACGAGCGCGTCGCCCGCCGGACGACCCGCCGCCCCCGCGGCGACAATCGCCGTCACCGCGTCGGCCGCCCGGCCGCCGGCGCCGCGAGCGGGACCGAACGGGGCGCCCTCGCCCGCGAGCGCCGTCTCGACCGTGATCCCGAGCGCCGATCGCCGTCTGGCCGCCGCCGCGAGCGCGTCGCCTGTCGGCCCGTCGAGCGAGGACGCGACGGCGAGCAGGGCGCGCTCAACGGCCTCCCCGTCGGCGACCCGTCGACCGAGCAGGGCGAGCGCGTCGCTCAGTCCGCGATCTCGCTCGGCGATCGCTCGCCGCGCCTCTCGCCGCGGGTGGAGGTACACGACGAGCGCCGTTCCGACGCCGGTCCCGATAGCCAGCACCGGACTCGCCCAGTCGTCAACGATCAGAGGGGCGACGACCCACGACAGCGCGGCGCCCGCGACGCCCCCGAGGAGTGTCGCCGCCCGCCGATCGGGGACGGCCGGATGCGACGCGTCGATCCGCGGCGCCGGCAGCGCGACCGGCCGGCGAAGCAGGAGCCGGCCGGCGGCGACCGCGAGTCCCGCGGGTAACAGCAGGTCGTACACCGCGGCGAACGCCGTCGGAGAGAGCGGCACGCCGGCGGCGACCGCGGCCGGGAGCGTTCCGACCAGCGCGAGTGGGAGCAGGACGCCGAACGCGTACAGACCCGTAACCGGGGCCCGGAGGTCGCCGGCGAACGATGCGCTCCGATCCCGTAGCCCCTCCTCGACGGTCGCGACGGCGCGGATCAACAGCTTCGGACCGTCGTCTGAGGGGTCCGCGGCCGCGGCCGCGAGCAGCAGGGCCACTGACCGGTCGAGCGCCGGGAACCACTCGCGCCACTCCGCGGCGAACGAGGAGAGGCCGGCATCGGCGGAGCCGACGACAGCGGCGCGCTCGCCGTGCTCCCGGAGGCTCCGCTGGAGCGGCCCGTCCCCGCCGTTCGCCGCGAACCGCACTGCACGCTCCGGTATGGGGTTGAGGCGCAGCGACAGCGACAGCGCGCTCACGACGGTCGTCGCGTCGGCGATCGCACGCGTCCGAACGACGGCCGCCGCGATCACCGGCGCACGGTGGACCGACACGGCGACGACCCCTCCGACGGCGATCGAGAGGCAGCCGACGGCGACCACCCCCTGTGGGGGGAGCCCCGACCCGGCGAGGAACGCAGCCGTGAGTGCGGCGACGAGCGCACCCGTCCCCGCGATCACGCCCGCGGTCCCCGCCGCGGCCGTGACCTGGTCTGCATCGACGGCCAGCCCGATGACCGCGCACGCCCGGTCGAGGTCGCAACGTCCGTCCCCGTCCCCGTGGTCGAAGTCGCATCGTCCGTCTCCCTCCCTGCACGGGACCATCCGCGCGGTCGCTCGGTCGGGCCACGCGCGAGCGGCCGTCGCGATCGCCCGCTCGGCGCCAGCGGTGAGCCGGCGAACCCACGATCTCGGTTGGTCCGCCGACCGCGTCGCCGCCGTCATCGGTCGCCAGCCGCGTCGACCCCGCTGGTCCCGGTCCTGCCGGCGTCCGCGAGCGTCCGGATCGTTGCCCCGCGAGTCCGGAGCGCGTCGCGAACGTCGCCGTACCTCTCGCCCGGACGGGCAAGCGCCGCGAGGGCGCGACTCTGCCCGCGGTCGATCACGCCGGTCGAGATCGCCGTCTCCCCGTCGCGTTCGGCGAGCGCCGCGAGGTCCTCGCGAGTCGGTCCCCGCACCTCCTCGATCGACGCCAGCGCCCGGTCGGGGCCGAGCGTGACCACCAGGTCGGTCGTCGCGAACGACGAGGCCGGAACGCCGAGATCGGAGACGACCCGTTCGCGAACCGCCGCCCCGCCGGTTCCGTGGATAGTGCCCAAGACGGCGTCGGCAGCGGCGCCGACCCGCATCGCCTCGTACAGCGCCTGCGCCTCCGGGCCGCGAACCTCCCCGACGACGAGCGCGCCCTCCCCGAGTCGCAGCGCGGTCCGAACGGCGTCCGTCGGCGAAAACGCGGCGTCGGTGCCCGCCTCGGCGCGGAGCGGTTGCACGTCGCGTTCGGCTTCGCGAAGCGCCGCCACGGGGAGCTCGGGCGTGTCCTCGATCACCACGCTCCGCGTCTCGGCCGCGAGTTCGAAACACAGCGCGGCCAACATCGATGTCTTGCCCGCGCCGCGCGGTCCGGCGATCAGGATCGCAGCCCCCCGTTCGACGGCGACCGAGAGCAGTCCGGCCGCCCACGGCGAGAGCGAGCCGACCGCGACGAGCCGCGGGAGCGTCCACGGGTCGTCGGCCCGCCGACGGAACGCGAATCCCTGTCCGTCGGTCGCGGGATCGGTGACCGCGGCCACCCGCACGCCGTCCAGCGAGGCGTCGGCCGCGGGCGACGCCCGGGAGAATCCCCGACCGCTCTCGGCCCGGAGTCGGCTCGTCAGCGCGTCGACATCGGCGGGCGACAGCCGGACGTTGCTCGTCATCGGCTCGCCGTCGACGACGACTCGGACTGGCCGCTCGGTCGCGGGCGCCGACAGGAACGCGTCGGTCACGCGCTCGTCGGCGAACAGCTCGTCCAACACGCCGACGCCGCGGGTATGACGCCGAAGGGACGCGCCGAGCGCCGCTATCGGGAGCGGTTCGCCGGTGGGTGTATCGGCGGCGACCCGCCGAACGGCCCGAGCGGGACCGCGCGGCCCGTGAGAGACTCGCCCGGCGGCGAGGGTGGCTGCGGCGTCCGTCAGGACCGAGAGCGCGGCCGCCGAGAACGCCCGCTCCGCGGGGACGAGTTGGTACCGCGGGAGCCTGTCGGGGCGATCGTAGACGAGGGCGCGACCGCCGGTATCGAGGTCCCGCTTCGCTCGGAGCGTCGAGTCCGGCGGTGGCGTGGGCCGAGTGCGTCCGAGCGACACCGCCGGCGCGACGCTCGCCGCGAGCGCGGCGCCCGGTTCGCCGCGGGCGTCGACCTCCTCGGCGCACGCCGCGAGCCCGCACTCGGCGACGAGCCTCGCGACCGGACCCGCACGGCCGAGCGCCTCGCGGGCGATCGAGACCGGCGCGCGGCGAGCGCGCGCCGCCAGGTCGGGGTCGTGAATCGCGACCGCGTCGACAAACCGTCCCGCCGCGAGCAGCAACGCGAGCGACTCTTCCTCGTAGATTCGGTCGACGCCGCCCGATCGAACCCGAACGAAGGCGGCGTCCCGATCGGCGAGCGCGCCGATCACCGTCGCTCTGCACGCCGGGTGCGCGGCGAGATCGCCCCCGGAGCACGCCCCCGCATCGACGTGCAGTGTCGCCGACCCGCTCACCGACCCCCGATCGGACCGGGACTCGAACGCAGTGGCACACCGACATCCGTCGTCCCCGCCCTTGCCTCCGGCGTCGGTCCCGTCTCCGCTCCGGTCGACCGCTCCGTCGCCGACGCGGTCGCGGAGTTCGTCGATGAATCGCATGGGGACCGTGGTCCCGTTTCGGTACTTGAACCTGCGTGCGCTGTGGAGGCACCGACCGATCGGACCCGGATCCGTCGCTTCAGGTGACTCTCCTCGCTGGACGCCCCCCGACTCGGGGCAACGGGGACCAGCGCCAGGCGGACGGTCCCGCGACCGGAGAACTCGATCCCGGCGGCCGGCAGGTCGTACGGTGCGGCGAGCGGCGTCCGCTCGGGGGCTGCGTCCCCGATGGCCCGAACGAACACCGCACCGGTTGCGCCGTCGCCCGGACACAACGCGAGGAACCGAACGCGTGCGGCGGCCAGCGAACGCCGAGGCACCGCCATCGAGACGATGCGGCGGGCGGTCGGGCGGTCGTCCGCCGCTGCGGTCTCGCCGGGCTCGGACGCGAGCGTCGCCAGGGCCGCGCGGTCGATCCGATCCGGGACCCGATCGAGGGCCGCGGCCGTCCGCTCGACCCGCGCGGTCTCGACGGCCGGCAGCGACGCGGCGAACAGCGCCGACGCGACCGCGACCGCGACGACGACGCGGATCACAGCGCGTCTCGCAACCGCGCGACGAGCGGCGCGCCCGAGCCGCCGTCGTCGTCGGCTTCCGCGCCGGCGGCTTCCTCCGCGTCTCCGCACGCGTCCGCGTCCCGTGACGCATCGAACTCCAAGACCGGCGGGTCGTCGCGCGCGCGCTCGACCGCGGCGGCTGAGGGTACGTTCGCGCCGGCCGCAGCGTCGTCGGGGGAGGCCGGTGGCGCCCCCCGTCGTCGCTCGACCGCCGCCAGCGCTCGGTCCGCGCGCCGCTCGACGCGCTCGTTCACCGAGCGTATCGACCCGACGTACCCGCGGATCGCCTGCGTCGCCGACTCGAGTTCGGCGACGCGCTCGTCGAGGTCGTCCAAGCGCGCCGACACGCGCCGACGCTCTGCGATCGCCTCCGTGGCCTCCTCCGCGGTGTCCGCGAGGGCCGTCTGGTCCGCGGTCCCCTCGTCCGAAACCGCCCGCTCGACGGCGTCGAGCCTGCGTCTGAGGTCGTCGACAGTCGTCATCCGAGCGGTTCCGTCGCCGGGCGGCGCGTCTCGTCCGTCGGGGCGGTCGTGAGACATGCGATCGGTGGTCGCGTCTTCGTATTTGAATCTCGGGCGTCGGCCGCGACGATCGGGCGACGATCTCCGGCGGTCGCCGCGAGTGGCGTTGAGGCGACGGTTCCGACCGTCGGGCGGACCGTGGGAAGATTCAAGCGCCGGGCTGTGCGACGTACTCGCGTATGAAGACGGTCCTCATCGGCGTCGGCCAGGCTGGCGGTAAGGTCACCTCCTCGCTGGTCGAGTTCGACCACGACATGGGGTTCAATTCGGTCCGGGGTGCGCTCGCGGTCAACAGCGCGACTGCGGACCTCCAGTCGCTTCCGATCGACACGGTCCTCGTGGGCCAAGACCGGGTGAAAGGCCACGGGGTCGGCGGCGACAACGAACTCGGCGCGGAGGTGATGCAGTCGGACGCCGGCGAGGTGATGGCCGCGCTGGACGGAAGGATCACGGCCGAGGCGGAGGCGATCGTCGTCGTCGCGGGGCTGGGCGGCGGCACCGGCTCCGGCGGCGCCCCCGTGCTCGCGAAGGAACTGAAGCAGGTGTACGATGTCCCGGTGTATGCGATCGGGATCCTCCCCGGTCGGGGGGAGGGCGCGATGTACCAGGTGAACGCCGGCCGGTCGCTGAAGACGCTCGCGCGGGAGGCCGACGCGACGATCCTCATCGACAACGACGCGTGGCACTCCTCGGGCGAGAGCCTCGAGGAGGGATTCGAGAGCATCAACAAGTCCATCGCCCGTCGGGTCGGGCTGCTGTTCGCCTCCGGCGAGAACGTCGAGGGCGTCGGTGAGTCCGTCGTCGACAGCAGCGAGGTGATCAACACGCTCCGCTCGGGCGGCATCGCCGCGCTCGGCTACGCGAGCGCCGAGGCCGACGACGACCCGGACACGAACGTCAACGTGGTCACGAGCATCACGCGGAACGCGCTGTTCACGGGCACGAGCCTCCCGAACGCGTCGACTGCTGACGCCGCGCTGCTCGTCGTCGCCGGGAAGCCCGACCGCATCTCGCGCAAGGGCGTCGAGCGCGCCCGCAAGTGGCTCGAAGAGGAGACCGGCTCGATGCAGGTCCGCGGCGGCGACTTCCCGCTGGAGTCCGAACGGCTCGCTTCGCTGGTGCTGCTCGGCGGCGTCGAGCGGTCCGCGCGCCTGAAGGAGTTCATGGAGCAGGCCAAAGCGGCGCGCGAGGAGGCACAGCGACAGGAGGCGAAGCGCGACGACGAGGAGAAGCTGTTCCAAAACGACGATCTCGACGGCCTGATCTGAGCCGGCCGACGGCTGGTCTCGGCGCGCCGACCGCGTTTTCTAAGTAGCCGCAACCCCGATCCTCGGTCAATGCCACGCGGACCCGAATGGCTCTCGTTCCGTCGGTACGCGGCGTTCACCACTGGGATGGCGCTGACGCTCATCTCGCTGGGGATCTATACCGCGGCAACCGGCTCTGGACTGGCGTGCGCCCAACAGTGGCCGCTGTGCGACGGCGGCGTCCTGCCGCAGTCGATCCCCTCGTTCGTCGAGTGGTTCCACCGGCTGTGGGCGATGATCACCGGGTTCTTCATCCTCGGCGGTGCGGTGTGGGCGTGGCTCGCCCGCGACCGCCTGTCGAGGCGGGCCCGACACGCGGTGACGCTGGCGACGGTGCTCACGCCGTTGCAGGCCGTCTTCGGCGCGATCACGGTGACGCTCAACGGCGCGATCCCCGGCGGCTACTCCGCCCCGGTCCACGCGGCGCACTTCCTCACGGGGTTCTCCATATTTGCGCTGCTGTCGTACACGACGCTGCTGGCGTACGAGGGGCAGTTCTCGCGGGACACCCTCGGGCGAAGTCGCCTCGCCGTCGGCGTCGGATCGGTCGGATTGCTTCTCGCGTGGGTGTTCTCCCGGATCGATCCGGTCTCGTCGTACGCGCCCGTCGAGCAGGCGGCCTTCTTCGCTGTCTCGCTCGTTGCGTTCGCTGCCCTTGTGGCGGCGACGCGGTGGCTGGGCGCACTGGGCGAACTGGTTCCGCGGGCGGCGACCGGCGCGGCCGCGGTGCTGCTGTTCGTCGGGATGGTCCTCGGTCGGGACATCATTCTCTACACCACGGGCGTCAGATTCGTCAACTGGCTGGCGTTCGCGCTCGCCGTGGCGCTGACGGTGGGGGCCGCGTGGACGCTTCGCGGCGTCGAGTCCGATGTCGCCGAGTCGGCCTACGGGTCGACCGACGACTGAGCGGCGGGCTGGCCTCGCCCGCGCAGGCAATTCTTTCACAGTCGGGTCCCACCGAAGATGACTAATAGCAACGCAGGTGTAGACACCCACGCTATGGACAGACGCACCTACCTCAAGTCCGCCGGCGCGGCCGGCGCGGCGCTTTCGGTCACCGGTTGCCTCGGCGGCGGCGGCGGGAGCGAGACGATCACGATCGGATCTGACATCCCCTACCCGCCGTTCGAGATGATGGAAAACGGCGAGGTCACCGGGTTCGACCCGGCGATCGCGCAGGCCGTCTTCACCGACGAACTCGGCTACGAACACTCGTTCAAGGACACCTCCTTCGACGGCATCATCCAGGCGCTGAACAACGGCAACTTCCGGGTGATCATGTCCGCGATGACGATCACCGAAGAGCGCGCCCAGGAAGTCGACTTCTCGGATCCGTACTTCACCGCTTACCAGACGATCGCGACGCTCGAGAACTCCGACATCACCTCGAAGGCGGACCTCGCGGGGAAGACCGTCGGCGTCCAGAAGGGGACGACCGGCGCGGGCGCCGCCGAGCAGCTCAAGTCCGAGCTGAACGGCGACCTCACGATCAAGCGCTACGACACCATCGCGTCGGCGTTCAACGCCCTGTTGAACAACCAGGTCGCCGCCGTGATCAACGACAACACCGTCAGCGCCGAGTACGTCAGCAAGAACGACGAGGACCTCCGGTTCGTCGAGGGCGAGGGCGCGGCTGCCGAACAGGGCCGTGAGGCACCGCCGTACCTCACCCTCACCGTCGAGGACTACGGGATCGCGTTCCGCAAGGGGGACGAGCTCGTCTCCGAGGTGAACGACGCGCTGGCGACGATCAAGGAGAACGGCACGTACGACGACATCTACTCGGAGTACTTCGCCGGCTGAACCCAGTTCCATGGGTACCAGCCACTCGTCCCACGACGCCGAGGCGTCCGGATCGACACAGATCGCTTCCGACGAGACGCTTCGCCGGCTCAGTATGGCCGTCGCCGGAGCGTTCACGCTGCTCGTGCTCGCGTTCCTCGCGATCCTCTTTTTGGGCGCGTACATCCCCGTCGAGTCGTTCGGCGAGGGGTTCGTCGACTACTCGCTGCTCGTTCAGATCCTCACGCCGCCGTCGGGGTACTACACCGCGTTTCTCAACGTCATCGGCGTCGTCGTGGTCTCGGCGATCACCTCGGTGATCGCAGGGATCTTCGTCGGGCTCGGCCGCGTCTCGAAGACGCCGTTCACCGCCCGGATCAGCCGCGCGTACGTGGAGTTCTTCCGCGGGACGCCGTTGTTGTTCCAGCTCATCGCCGTGTACTACGGCATCCCGGCGCTGTTCGGCACGGGTAACTTCCCGATCCAGAACTTCGGATGGCCGGCGGCCGTCATCGGGCTCACGCTGAACCACGCCGCCTACACGGGCGAGGCGGTCCGCGGCGGGATCGAGTCGATCCCGGAGGGGCAAATGGAGGCCGCACGGACGCTCGGGATGGGCTACGTGCAGTCGATGCGGGAGGTGATCCTCCCGCAGGCGTGGCGCAACGCCGTCCCCGCCGTCGGCAACGACATGATCATCCTGGTGAAGGACACGTCGCTACTCACGGTCATCGCGTTCCCCGAACTCATCAGCCAGTGGCAGTACACCTACTCCAACACGTTCGATGCGTGGACGCCGCTGGTCGTCGTGGGCGCGCTGTACCTGCTCATCACGGTGCCGCTGTCGTCGATCGTTCAGCGCGCCGGCAGCGTCGTCGAGACGGGTGATCGGCGATGAGCGATCGGCCCCACCTGCTGGAGTTCGAACGGGTGAACAAGTACTTCGGCGAGACGCACGTGCTGAAGGACATCGACCTCGAGGTCGACGAACGGGAGGTCGCCGTCGTCATCGGCCCCTCCGGCTCTGGGAAGTCGACGCTCCTGCGGTGTACGAACCGGCTGGAGGAGATCCAGTCGGGGGAGATCCGATTGGACGGCACACCGATCACCGCTCCGGACGCGGATGTCGACCGACTCCGCCAGCGCATCGGGATGGTGTTCCAATCGTTCAACCTCTTCCCGCACAAGACCGCCCTCGGGAACGTCTCGCTCGCGCCGATCGAAGTGAAGGGCATCCCCGAATCAAAAGCGCGCGAGCGCGCCCGTACCCTCCTTGAGCGCGTCGGGCTCGGCGATCAGACCGACTCGTACCCGAGCGAGCTGTCGGGGGGACAACAGCAACGGGTCGCCATCGCCCGCGCACTGGCGATGGATCCGGAAGTCATGCTGTTCGACGAGGTGACCAGCGCGCTCGACCCCGAACTGGTCGGGGAAGTGCTGGAGGTAATGCACGACCTCGCCGACGAGGGGATGACGATGATGGTCGTCACCCACGAGATGGGCTTCGCCCGCGAGGTTGCCGACACGATCACGCTGATGGCCGACGGCGAGCTCGTCGAGCGGACGCCCCCCGAGCAGTTCTTCGACCAGCCGACGACCGACCGCGGACAGCAGTTCCTCTCAAAACTGCTGTAACCCCGTTACATCCCCCGGTCTGGTGGAACGCGGATCCGGCTGACGAGTGGCACGCCGCCGGACCGATGACGGGCCACGAATCCGGGACGCCGACCGCGTTCGGTGTGGGGAATCTGCGGGTATGTGATACCGTACCCCAGCATATAAGAGGTCGTCTCACATCCTTCCGGGCATGGCTGAGAAAGACACGAGTAGACGGCGGTTCCTCCAGGCAGCGGGTTCGGCGACTGCGGCGGTCGCTCTCGCCGGCTGTTCGGGTACCGGCGGCGAGTCGTCGCCGACCGAGGAACCGACGGATACGAGCGGGGATTCGATGCAGACGACTGAGCCCCAGCAGACGATCGAGCGGCCGGAGCCCTCGACGCGCGACGGGTACCTCCAGCGGGCCAACCGCCACTGCCACGACCAGGCGCCGTGGGTGTTCCTCCACCGCCAGTACTCCGTGTACGGCGTCTCCGACGACATCAACTGGCAGCCGCGCCGTGACGAGCGCGTCGACGCGTACGCCATCGAGCCGGCGACTGACTCCGGCGACAGCGCGGTGATGACGCAGTCGCAAATGGACTCGGGGCTCGACCCGCAGGACCACCGCGAGACGCCGACGGACAACATCGTCCTCCAAGCGTACGAGGGGCTGCTCGAGCGCGACCGCCAGGGGGCGATCATCGAGGTGCTGGCGACCGACTACCGGCGCCTCGACGAGACGACAGTACAGTTCACCGTCCGCGACAACGTCTCGTTCCACTCGGGTGACTCCCTGACGCCCGAAGACGTGGCCTACTCGATCAACCGGATCGTGAAGGAGTCCGTGGGCATCGCCTCGCCGCAGTCCGACCAGCTTGTCGGCGTCGCCGGCGCGGAAGTGGCATCGTCCGACGACCGGACGGTGAACGTGAACCTCACCGGGCTCAACCCCATCGTGTTCCAGTCGTTCGCCACCTACTGCGACATCATGAACAAGTCGTGGGTGACGAGCCACGACAACGCGTACATCAACCAGAACATGGAGGGGACCGGCCCGTTCAAGCTGGCGAACTACGAGCAGGGCGTCGCCGTCGAGTTCACCCGCAACGACAACTACTGGCAGGAGGCGGCGGCCCTCTCGGGGTTCACGATCAACGCCGCGAGCGAGTCGTCGACGCGCGTGAACCGACTGCTCGCCGGCGAGTCCGACATCATCGTCAACGTCCCCCCGCAGGAGGTCTCGCGAGTCAACAACAACGACGGCACGTCCGTCTCCGCCGTTCCGTCCACGCGCGTCATCTTCAACGCGATGCGGTACGACGTCGAACCGTTCGTCTCCCCGCTGTTCCGGCAGGCGGTCAACTACGCCGTCGACCTCGAGTCGATCGTGCAGAACGTCCTCCAGACGTTCGGCGACCCGACCGGGCAGCCGACGCTGGAAGGCTTCTTCGGGTACAACCCCGACCTCGACCCGTACCCGCGCGACCTCGACCGCGCCGAGCAGCTGGTCGAGGAGTCCGGCTACGCCGGCGCCGAGATCGAGCTGATTACGCCGATCGGACGCTACCTGAAGGACGTCGAGATCGCTCAAGCGGTCGCCGCCCAGGTCGACGAGCTCCCGAACGTCACCGCGAGGGCGCGCCAGGTCGAGTTCTCGACGCTCGTCAGCCAGGTGACGACGGGCAAGATAGAGGACAAGCCCCACTGGTACCTGCTCGGGTGGGGGAACGCGACGTTCGACGCGGTCCAGACGATCCAGCCGCTCCTCGCGAGCGACGGGGCGCTCACGTCGTACAAGAACGACGAGCTCGACCGCCTGCTCGACGAAGCGCAGAGTCTCCCAAGCGAGAGCAACTAGGCCGTCATGGGTTACGGTCGATTTCTTCTCAAACGCGGTGTACAGGGAGTGGGAGTCGTCTGGGGAGTCGTGACCGTCGTGTTCCTCCTGCGATTCATCACGCCGGGGTCGCCGATCGACACCGTGGCGCCGCTCGACGCGAGTCAGGAGACGCGACGACAGATCGCGAGAGAGCTGGGACTAAACCAGCCGCTGTACGTCCAGTATTTGGACTACATCTGGGAACTCCTCCATGGCAACATGGGGTACTCGTACATTTCGAGCATCCCCGCGTCGGTACAGGTGTTCCAGAAGCTGCCGGCGACGCTGGAGTTGGCGGTCGCCGCGAGCGTCGTCGCGATCGTCCTCTCGATCCCGCTGGGGGTCGTCTCGGCCACGCGCCGTCACCAGCCGGCGGACTACGCGGCAACGTCGTTCTCGCTGTTGGGCATCTCGACGCCGAACTTCTGGCTGGGGATCATGCTCGTGCTCATGTTCGCGGTCGAACTGAACGTCTTCCCGACCAGCGGGCGCGCCTACGGGTTCATGCAGTCGCTGGCGGCGATCACCGGCCCGAGGCCGTTCTTCACAGTTGTGACCGCGTGGGTCGCGTCGCTGTTCCTGCCGGCGATCACGCTGGGGACGTACTTCACGGCGCTCATCACCCGGCTCGTTCGCTCGGGGATGCTCGACGAGCTATCGTCGGGGTACGTACGCGCGACGCGAGCGAAGGGGCTACCCGAGACGCTGGTCCGCTACAAACACGTGCTTCGAAACACGCTCGTCCCGGTCGTGACCGTCCTCGGCCTCCAGTTGGGGACGCTCATTGGGGGCGCGGTCATCACGGAGGCCGTCTTCGCGTGGCCCGGACTCGGCAGTGAGATCATCCGCGCAATCAACGCCCGTGACTGGCCGATCCTCCAAGGGAGCCTCATCGTCATCGGGACGGGGTTCGTCCTGCTCAACATCGTGGTCGACGCGCTGTACGCGTACCTCGACCCGCGGGTGGTGGCCGAATGAAGATCGGACCGCTCTCGATCTCGCCGCGCACGATCCGGAACCTCCGCAAGGAGTTCCGGTCGTCGGGACTCGCGCGGATCGGCGTGGTGCTCATCGCCCTGGTGGTGCTCGCGGCGGTGTTCGCGCCGCTGATCGCCCCGCACAACCCGCGAACGCAGAATCTCGATCGCGCGCAGTTGCCTCCGCTGGGATTCACCGACACCGAGCAACAGACCCAAACCAAGATCGTGGACGGGAGCGTGCAGACCGTGACGCGAAACGTCACCGTGAACGCGACGGCGACGTACCCGCTCGGGACGAACGCCCTGGGGCAGGACATGCTGTCTCGGGTTATCTACGGCGCGCGGACATCACTGCTGGTCGGATTGCTCGGGACGGTTCTGGCGGCGCTGCTCGGCGTCACCGTCGGGCTGACGGCGGGATACTACCGCGGTCGGATCGACGACGCGCTGATGCGAACGGCCGACGTGTCGCTGGCGTTCCCGTCGCTCGTGCTCGCCATCGCGCTGATCGGGCTGTTCAGTCGCTTCCAGGCGGACGTGGCCTACCGGGTGAGCGACCCGCTCGTCACCTCGGGGCTCGCGGGGTGGTTCCGCGACATGGTCGGCTTGCCGACGCCGATGCCGGAGACGTTCGTCATCCCGACGGTCGTGGTCCTCGTCGTCGGGTTCGTGAACTGGGTGTGGTTCGCTCGCATCGCGCGCGGCGAGGCGCTCTCTATCCGCGAGGAGGAGTACGTGAAGGCCGCCCGCGCGCTGGGCGGCAGCGACGTGCGGATCGTCTTCCGGCACGTCCTGCCGAACGCCATCACGCCGATCCTCGTGCTGGCGACCATCCAGGTCGCTGCGATCATCCTGTTGGAATCGTCGCTGTCGTTCCTCGGCTTCTCCGGGACGACGCTCTCGTGGGGCTTCGACATTGCGCAAGGACGTGGCTACCTCTCGTCGTCGTGGTGGATCGCAACGATGCCCGGGATCGCGATCGTGCTCTCGGTCATCGGCATCAACCTCGTGGGCGACTGGCTCCGCGACGCGCTCGATCCGGGTATCGAGGGCGAGGGGGGGATGTAGATGAGCGAACCCGCTCCCGCCACAGCGCGCGCCGGCGCCGCCGACGGGCACGGTGCCCCGGAGGGGAACCCGGACGACGTGCTTCGCGTCCGGAACCTCTCGACGCGCTTTTTCACCGAGGAGGGGCAGATCAACGCCGTCGAGTCGGTCGACTTCACCGTCCGCGACGGCGAGGTGTTCGGCATCGTTGGCGAATCCGGTTCCGGGAAGTCGGTGGCTGCGCTGTCGCTCATCGATCTGGTCGACTCGCCGGGCCGGATCACCTCCGGCGAGGTGTGGTACCGCGACGCCGACCTCGCCGACGAGTTCCGCGACGACCTGCCCGAGGCCGTCGACGGCGACTTCGTCGACACCCGACGGCTCCCCGAGGGCGTCCGGCGCGCGCTGCGCGGGCCGGCGTTCTCGATGGTGTTCCAGGACCCGATGTCCTCGCTGAACCCCTCGATCACCGTCGGCGAGCAGATCGCCGAGGCCGTCGAAGTCCAACGGCGCGCGCGCGCGAACCCGCGCAGCACCCGCTCGCGCACCCAGGAGTACGGGATGGGTCGACTCATCGTCGACACCCTGCTTCCCAACCGCGGGTACACCTCCGAGTCGAGCATGAACCGCGCGATCGAACTGCTCGAACAGGTCGGCATCCCCGACCCCGCCGAGCGCGCCCACGAGTACCCGCACCAGTTCTCCGGCGGGATGCTCCAGCGCGCCATGATCGCGCAGGCGCTGGCCGGCGAGCCGGACGTGCTGATCGCCGACGAGCCGACGACCGCGCTCGACGTGACGATCCAAGCGCAGATTTTGAACCTCCTGCGCGACCTGCAAGAGGAGCAGGACACCTCCGTCGTGATGATCACCCACGACTTGGGCGTCATCGCCCGGATGTGCAACCGCGTCGGCGTCATGTACGCGGGACAAGTCGTCGAGCGCGGTACGCTCGCGGACGTGTTCGAGTCGCCCGTTCACCCCTACACGGAGGGACTCATCGGCTCGATTCCGGACCTCGACGATCCGGATCCCCGACTCCAGCCGATCGGGGGGAACGTCCCCTCGCTGCTGGACGAGGAGATGGGCGGCCGCTGCTTTTTCGCCGACCGCTGTCCGAAGGCGATGTCCGACTGCCTGCAGGACATCCCGGAGTACGCCGCAGACGAGGGATGCGACGACCACGCCGTCAGGTGCGTACTCGCTGAACGCGAGTACAGCGAGGCGGACGCGCTCCCGGCGGACTACTTCGACCGCAACAAGGAGGTGCGGGGCGATGAGTGAGCCCGCGTCCGCCGACGGCGACGACCGCGCCCGCGACGCGTCCGCCGACGCTGCCACCGCCGAATCGGGCGGAGACGAGCCGCTGCTCGAGGTTCGCGGCCTGCGGAAGTACTACTACGAGAACGACTCGCTGTTCGACCGGCTGCTCGGTCGCGAGCCGACCAGCGTGAAGGCCGTCGACGGGGTCGATCTCGAAGTGTACCCCGGAGAGACCCTCGGCGTCGTGGGCGAGTCCGGCTGCGGAAAGTCCACGACCGGCGAGACGCTCCTCCGGCTGCGCGAGGCGACCGACGGCACCGTCCGCTTCGACGGCGAGGACGTCATGGAGCTATCCGACGACGAACTGACGCGCTTCCGCAAGCGCGCGGGCATCGTCTTTCAGGATCCGTTCTCCAGCCTCGACCCGCGCATGACCGTCGGCGACATCGTGAGCGAGGGGCTGAAGATCCACAACCTGCCCGAGGAGTCGCCCGCTGACGGCCGCTCCAAGCGCGAGTGGCGGCGCGACCGGGCGAGAGAACTGCTCGAACGCGTCGGGCTCTCGGCCGACCAGATCGACCGCTACCCCCACGAGTTCTCGGGGGGCCAGCGACAGCGCGTCGGCATCGCCCGGGCGCTCGCGCTCGACCCCGAGTTCATCGTCCTCGACGAACCGGTCTCGGCGCTGGACGTGAGCGTCCAGGCACAGATCCTGAACCTGCTTGAGGACCTCCAAGGGGAGTTCGGGCTGACGTACCTGTTCATCGCCCACGATCTCTCGGTCGTGCGTCACATCTGCGACCGCGTCGCCGTAATGTACCTCGGCGAGGTGGTCGAGACCGGCCCGACCGACGACATCTTCGAGTCGCCGAAACACCCCTACACCGAGGCGCTGCTGGAGTCGGTCCCGCGCGCGTCCGTGGAGGAGCAGGGTCGGCGAGTCGACGCGCTCTCGGGCGACGTGCCCTCACCGCGTAACCCGCCGTCGGGCTGTCACTTCCGAACGCGGTGTCCAAAGGTGATCCAGCCGGCGACCGTCGACATCCCGCAAGAGCAGTACCGCGGCGTGATGAACCTCCGCGACCGTCTCGAACGCCAGGGGTTCACCGCCGAGTCCGTCTGGGAGACGCTCGAAAGCGAGCGCGACACCGTCGCGTTCAAAGAGGCGCTGCGCGAGGAGTTCGACCTCGCCGGCCTGTCGGGCGCGACGATGGACACCGTCGAGGACGCTCTCGAGATCCTTGCGAACGGTCGCGAAGAGGAGGCCGCGGACCGACTGCGGGACGCGTTCGCCTCCCCGTGCGAGGAGGAGGAGCCGGTCCTGACCGGCGGCGAACACGCCGCCGCCTGTCACCTCTTCGCCGACGAGGAGTACGACCGCGACCTCGACCCCGACGAGGTCGGGAACGCGATGGGCGGAGTCGCCGGGGTCGAGATGGCCGGCGAACCGTCGCCGGACGGTGACACGGCCGCCGCGGGCGACTCGGCCGACGCGACTGATTCAGCGGAGTCCGACGATGCGGACGGCGGCGCGCGGTAGTAGCCGCCTCGCTGTCCGCGCCGCCCGCGCCGCCCGTGTCGGCGGCGCCAGCAGCGTTAGGGGCGTCGTCTGCCGGTGGCCGCGGATGGTGTGCGTCTCCGAACAAGAGCGTGGAGACGCGGTCTCGCTCCGGTCGACCGCAGACCGGCACTCACGCGTGGTTATCAACAGAGTACTGCGGTCGATTCCCGACGCGACGGCGCCAGTACCTCGACGCCGGACTGCAGTCGGCGCCGATCCACCTGGATCGACGCCGATTCGATCGGACGATCGCCGCGCGCACTCCTGTTCAAATAAACCGGCTTAGAAGGTTCTATAAACTGTTTTGAGCGATTTAAACTATTTGTAAAACGTCCGAGGTCTCTGATCGGCGACGGTGAACGGTCCGAATCCTCCCGAATGCTCTTCATACTATATGTGGTCGGGAGTGTATCGGTACGATGTGCGATGACCCCCTCCAGCCCCCTTCCATCGGTCGCGAACCTCCGCAAGGCGGTTCCGACCTCGACTGGTCTGAAAGACGCTCTTACCGGGTTCGCCGACATCAATCGAACGGCCGCAGTCGAGCCGATCCGGGCACTCGCGTTCTACGCGGCGATCGTCCTCCCGCTCGTGTACCTGCCGTTGATCGCGAACGGCATCACGGCGGAGCGGCTCACCATAATCGCCGGGCTCCTGCTCGCGAACGCCGCGGCGCTGGTCCTCGGTCACGGCCACGGCTCTCGGTAAGCGGTCGCTCGGCGATTCCCCACCGCTCGTTCTCTCTGACTCACGCGGCTGTCCCGATGTCAACGGCGGAGTCGACCGACGGGGTGCCCTGACACAAGCTGGATGTGGTGGTAGACGCGACTACTTCGAGCGGTTCGTCGGTAACGAAGAAGTGGGTTGGGGCGGATTTGAACCGCCGGCCTCCTCCATGTCAAGGAGGTGTCATAACCGGACTAGACTACCAACCCGACCGGGCTCTCTCTGCATTCATCGATTTTGGAAGGATATAATTAAGACTTCCGAAAGCCCCTGGTTCCGAGGCGCCGTCCCACGTTTTCGCGAGTCATCCGCCGCTGACCGGTGGGAAGAGCGCGAGTTCGTCGTCTTCGTCGACGGGGGTGGCGAGTCCCTCGCCCTCGCGGATGTCGCGGCCGTTGCGGAGGAGGTTGATGTGGCCACGGAGGTCGCCGTCGTCGTCGAGGACGCGTGCCGCCAGCGCGGGGTGAGCATCGAGCAGCGCGTCGAGCGCCTCACCGACCGTGGCGGCGTCCGCGGCGTCGACCTCGGGCTCCGACTCTCCCGTGGCCTCCGCGAGGTCGGCGAACAGCTTCCAGTTCATGTCTCACCGTCGCCCTCGGGCGGGCAAGAGCGTTGCGCTGACGGCGGTCACCGAGCGGACCGGGTCACGGTCCAGCGGCCGCCGCTCGGCGCTCGATCTCACGGATCTGTTCCGGACGGGCGACCAGATACAGCGTTTCGCCCGGCGACAGCGTCCGTCCACGCGGCGGGATCGGCTCCACGTCGCCGGCGGCGGTCTCGACGGCGACGACGGCACCGGACACGGATTCGACGCTCTCCCCGTCGAGGTCGCTTTCGGCCTCGACGCGAACGGCGCCCATCGTCTCGTCTGCCGCACGGAGCACCGATGCGAACTCCCGGTCGGCGCGCGGACTCGCGGGCAGGGTGAGCAGGTGGTACCGCTCTGCGGCGTCGAATCGGTCGGCGTCGGATGCATCGACCGCCAGCGTCACCACGTCACCGGTGCTCGCTCTGAGCTCAGCGGTTGCGACGCGCTCGGCGGCGGGCGACTCGGAACCGGCCGTCGGCACGTCCCCTTCGGGACGGCGCCACACCTGCACCACGTCGCCGGGGCCGGCGCCGTTTGGGGGGTCGGCGCGAACGGCGACGGCGCATGCGCTCGGGTCGAGCGTCGGGCCGATCCCCGCGACGCGTCTGCCGACGCCGAGGTGGGTCACCTGGTAGCCGTCGAACTCGGCGTCGACGTGACCGACATCGTACTCGGCTTTCAGTCGGCCGATGAACTCGTCGCGAAGCGCGTCGGTCGAGAGCGTCCGGGGAAATAGCAGGGTCTCGCCGGCGAGGCGATCTTTCGTCGCGTCATCCACCGGGTCGTAGCCGTCGATATCCGCAATCTCCGCGGGCAGCGTGAGCGGTCGGATCCGACCGATCGTTCGCACGAAGCGACTGACCTCCCCCTCGACCGTGTCGCCGCCCGTAATGGCCGTCACGCTGGTCGCGAACCGGTCGCCAGCGTCTCGACCGGGTGTCGCCGCGCCGGCGGCGACGAGGAGACTGACGACGTTTCGAACCACCGTCATCGGGGCGAACGGATCCGAAGCGATGGCGCCGCCGACGGGGATGACCGTAGCGAACAAGCCGACAGTGTTGAGGTAGACGGCGACGACCGCCGTTCCCAAGAGCGTGGTCAGCCCGCGGGGAACCGCCTCGGCGACGTACCACCGGTAGGCGGCGGCGCCGACGGACGCGACGAGAAACGACGCGATCGCGAACCCGACCAACCGGGGCGCGTTCAACTGCGCGAGCCCCTCCACGGTCGACTGCAACGGGAACGGGTCGGCGTGCGGTCTCACGCCCCCACCTCCCGCTCGAACCGGTCGAGGTCCCGACGCGTCCCGACGACGATGAGGTCCGTCCCGGCCGTGGGCGTCGTCTCGCCGCCGGGAGCCAGCCGCCAGCCGCCGCCGTCGCTGACTGCGAGCACGGCGACGCCGTACGTCTCGCGGACCGCAACGGACCGGAGGCTCGCTCCGTCGAGCGGGCCGCCGGCCCGGACCGAGAGCCGTCGGAAGCGCTTCCCCGCACGACGAAGCAGCGAGAGTACCTCGAACTCGCGGCGCGTCCCGCGCGAGCGAACAACCACCCGCGACGCGTCGGCGCCGAGCAGTCGCATCGCATCCTCGCGGTCGACGGCGACCGTGAGTCGCCCGTCGCCGCCGGCGGTCGTGGGCGACGCGGGCGGGGATCCGGGGTCGTTCTCGCCCCCGTCGGTCGCGGCCGGCAGCGCCGTCGGCGCCACCGCCTCGGAGTCGGTCGCCTTGCCGTCGGTGCGCGCGGCGACGACCGTGCCGTCGACGGGGGCGGCGTCACCGTCGGCCGCGACGACGGCGACCTCGTCGCCGCGGGCCAGCCCCGTCGGGAGCAGCGCGCGGACCGAGACCGCTCGCTTCCCGTCCGGGACGCGCTTGGACACGCCCGCGAGCGGCGGCGCGGCGGCGACGCTGGCGCGGCCGCGCTCGTCGAGGCGAACGGACACCTCCGCGAGGTCGTGAGCCGAGCGGAGTCGATCCGCGACCGCCGCCTCCAGGTCCGCCAGCGGGAGGTCGGCGTCGAAGTCGTCCTCGAAGGCGCGGATCTCGGCGCGCAGGTCCGACGGTAACGGGGGGTACCCCTCGATGTCGGCCACGTCGCCGACGATGGAAACGTGAACGCGCCCCCGACCGCTGGCGAGGTCGACCACCTCGGCCGAGAGCGTCCGCTCGGTGAGGCGAGCCAGCGAGAGCCGCTTCGGGAGCGATGCGCCCATCGCGTCGCCCTTCGCGTGGGCGTACAGCGAGATCATCAAGATCACGATGATCGCGACGAGCAGCGCCGTCCCGTTCGCGGCGTCTCGGATCGTCTGGTCGTTGAGCGCGAGGAGGCCGCCGTTGACCCCCGCGATCGCCAGCGAGAGGACGACGACACCGAATCCGGGAATGGAGACGCCGGTGACGTACTTGAACGTGAACCCGAGCGTCCACGCGACGAGCGCGGGGACGAGCCCGGTGAGCAGGCCCAGGTATAGCCCGAGCAACACCTGTACCGGGAGCGAAGAAGCGACCATACGACGCGCAGACGGGCGGGCCACAAATTCGTATCGGGAATCGCGCCCCCTCGATCTCGTATCGGGAATCGCGCCCCCTCCGTCCGGGCCGACGATCGAGGCGAGTCTGGGGCGACGAGCGGCATGGGCCGAGACGGCGACCGAGGCGCCGTGTCTGGTCCGGCGGCGCGACCCCCAGGGGTGACGTGTCGCACTGTTTATCCCGTTCGGCGGGAGATGTCGGGTGATGGCAGGGTTGCGAGCGCGGATCGGCGGTCGAGTCGCGGTGTTGCTCGTCGGCGTCGCCGCGCTGGTGTCGATCGTCACGGGGATCACCCGTATCGTCGCGCCCCCCAGGAACCGGCTGCCGTTCGTCGCGCTGTTGCCCGAGGAGGCGACGGTCCTCGCGGGGTTCACCGGCGCCATCACCGGGTTCCTCCTGCTGGTCGCGGCCTACGGGCTGCGCCAGCGACTCCGAGCCGGGTGGTACGCCGCGCTCGTGTTGCTCCCGCTGACGGCGCTGCAGGGGCTCGTCGGCTCAACGACCATCGGCCTCCTGCTCGCGCTGGTGTCGGTCGTCGCGATGCTCGCGCTCGCGCTCGACCGGGCCCCCTTCTCCGAGGAGATCGACCTCACGCCGACACAGTGGGCCGCCATCGCCGGGCTTATCGGTGCGTTGGGCTACTCGACGGCCGGCGCGTACGCGCTCAACGACCAGTTCACGAACCTGGATTCGATCACCGACGCGGTGTACTTCTCGATCGTCACGGCCTCCACCGTCGGATACGGGGACGTGACCCCGACATCGGCGCTGGCGAAGTGGTTCGCCATGTCGGCGCTCGTGGTCAACGTCGCCGCCTTCGCGGTCGCGCTCGGGGTCCTGTTCACCCCCATGATCGAAGCCCGCCTCACAACCGCCCTCGGACGCATGACTGACTCAGATATCGACCTGCTCGCCGATCACGTCCTCGTGCTCGGTTACGGCGAACTCACGGAACCGCTCATCGACGAACTGCTCGAAGCCGGCGTGCCGTTTCTCGTCGTCACGCCGGAGGAGGCCCGCGCGCGGATGCTCAACGAGCGAGACGGGGTTCGCGTGTTCACCGCCGACCCCTCCGACGAGAAACCGCTCGAACGCGCGAACGTTACGCGCGCACGCGCCGTGGTCGCGGCGACGAACAACGACGCCGAGGACGCGCTTGCGATCCTCACCGCCCGCCAGCTCAACCCCGACGTGACGATCGTCGCAGCCGCGACCGAGCGCGAGAACATGAACAAGCTGAAGCGCGCCGGCGCCGACACCGTCATCTCGCCCGCGACGATCGGCGGGCACCTCCTCGTCGAATCCGCGCTGGGAGGTGAGGACTCGGAGGTGGTCGCGCGGCGGCTGCTCGACGAGACCGACGACGACGACGACTCTGCCACATGACGGCCGAGACGGCGATCGCGCGGCCGGTCAGTGCGCCGCGAGCGCCGCAGTGATCTCCTCGACGAGCCTCGCGTCGTCCGTCCAGAAGCCGGTGTAGCCGTCGGCCGTCTCCTCGGCGACGAGACCGGATGACTGCCCTCCCTCGCCGCCATCGAACGTCACCACCCAGTAGCGTCCGATTTCGTCCCGTTCGGGCGCGTCGGCGCCGACCGCGTGATAGGTGACCCCCGGAAGCTCCGGCGGCTCCCAGTCGTCGACGCCGTGGACGTGGATGTCGAGGTCAGTCTCTGTCGCGAGGTGGCAGTACACCGGCAGCTGCGACTCGAACGTCGACAGCGTCTGGAAGCTAGCGTGGAGCGTCCCGTTGCCGGCGCGGTAGGCCCGGTCTTCGATCTCCTGGCTCACCGCGAGCAGCGGTCGCCGGCGCAGCGCCGTGAACACGGTCCGGTCGAGCAGGTCGAAGACGGCGCGGTAGCCGGCAGCCGTCTCCTCTCGGTGACCGAGGTCAGCGGTCGAGGGGTCCACCAGCACCTCCAACTCGTCCACGCCGATCACGCCCGCGAACTCGCCGTCCGTCTCGACGAGCACGAACGGCTCCGGGCCGTTCGCGGGGATCGGCTGCACGTCGAACGCGACGCCGTGACGCTCGAACAGCCCCTCGATCTCCGTCGGCTCTTCCGTTCGAAAGACCGTGATCGCGTGATAACGGCGTTCGATCGACGCGAGCAACGAGTCAAGCGCGGTCACTGTTGCACGGACTGCACGTCAGCGACGCTCCGCTCGATCACCGTCGCGACCGCGGGGTCGACCGCAGTCGCGCTCACGGCCCCCTCCGTCGGGTCGTACTCGATCAGATTCAGTTCCGCCAACCGGGGGAGATGGACGTGCGTGAGCGCGATACGCGTCCGAACGTGCTCGTTCGGCGATACGGCCGACCCCGAGTCCGCGGCCTCCCAGCCGGACAGCAGCGTCGCCAGCTCGTCGACCGACCTCGAGCCGGCGTCCGCGTCCAACAAGAGGTGTAGCAACCGCCGCCGCGGTTTCGACGCGAACGCTCGATAGAGCTCGTCGTCCGCCAGCGTCACGCGTTCGCCTGCCTGTCCCTCCCCGCGCTGGTCGGTCCCCTTGTTCGCCATGTTGGTGTAAGTATTGCCGCCAATCCGACAAAGCGTCTTCGACAGATATCTGTCACTATCTCGATCCGCCCCAACGGACGGGATGCCCGTCAGTCGGTATCCCGACGAACCGCCCGACTGCGGTCCGATTGGACCGCCGATCTCGGGCGATCTCCTACAGGGTCGCGACGGCGTCCAGGGCGATGTCGATGGCGCGGCCGACGTTGTTCTTCGCCTTCTCGGGGAGTTCCTCCTCGGAGTCGGCGCGCTTCTGCGTGCCGGCGACGAGGTTGCCGTCGGCGGTGCAGATGGCGCCGGCGTTCATCCCGCGGCGGCGCGCCAGCGAGAAGACGGCCGACGCCTCCATCTCGATGGCGAGCAGTCCCGCCTCCTTCCAGTCGGCGACGTACTCGTCGGACTCGTTATAGAACGCGTCGTCGGAGACGATCGGGCCGACGTGAACCTGTTCGCCTCGGGCCTCCGCGGCGCCGACGAGCGTCGATAGGGTGTCGTAGTCGGGGACCGCGGGGTACGTCTCGGACTCGTAGCGCTTGCTCGTCCCCTCCTCTTTGGCGGCGCCGGTCGCGACGACCATGTCGCCGATCTCCACGTCGGTTTGGAGCCCGCCGCAGGTGCCGACGCGGATCACCGTCTCGACGCCGACGTTGTGGAGTTCCTCGATGGCGATCGCCGCGGACGGACAGCCGATGCCCGTCGAGCAGATCGTGAGATCGACGCCGTCGTAGGTGGCGTTGACGACGCGGTACTCTCGGTTCTCGGCGACAAGTTCGGACTCGTCGCAGTGATCGGCGATGCGGTCGACGCGGTCCGGATTCCCCGGGATCAGCGCGGTCTCGTGTACGTCGCCCTCGTCGACGAGCAGATGGGGCTGGTTGGCCATACGCTCGGTCGCCTCGCGCTCAGCAAAAAGCCCGCGGAAGCGACGGCGGACTCCACAGGCTACGGGTCGCCGCTGTCCGTGTACACCTCCTCGAGGTCGACCTCGGGCTCGCGTCCCGGCTTGGCTCGCGACGGACGGCTGTCGGCCTCCGGCGCGGACCGGCGAGCACGCTCGGCGAGCCGCTCGTGGGTGTCGAGCGTCGGGTCCCCCTCCCCCGGCTCGAGCTGCACGTACCGCCCGTCCGGACGCATCACCCACCGCCGGCGGTTGTCTGCCAGCATGTACGCCAGCACGGTCTCGAGCTCCGCGCGAATCGAGGGGTCGTCGACGGGCGCGACCGCCTCGACGCGACGGTCGAGGTTGCGTGTCATCCAGTCGGCGGACCCGACGAAGTACGCCGGGTCGCCCTCGCGACCGTCACTCCGCTCGCCGTCGCCGTCCGCCTCGGCGTTGGCGAAGTAGTAGATGCGCGAGTGTTCGAGGAATCGTCCCACCACGCTGTGGACACGGACGGTGTCGGACAGCCCCTCGATGCCGGGCCGCAGCCGACAGATGCCTCGAACGATCAGGTCGATCTCCACGCCCGCGCGGGCCGCCCGGTACAGTTCGCGGACGATCTCCGGGTCCTCGAGGGCGTTCATCTTGGCGACGATCCGGCCGTCGCCGCCGGCGCGTGCGACCGCCGCTTCGGTTCGAATCAGCGCTGTGACCCGCGAACGCAGGTTCTCCGGTGCGACGAGCAGGCGGTCGTACTCGCGGTGGCGCGCGTGGGTGGTGAAGGAGTTGAACAGGTTCACCAGGTCGCCGCCGATCGCCTCGTCGGCGGTGACCAGCCCCAGGTCGACGTACCCCTTCGCCGTTCCGGAGTGGTAGTTGCCGGTGCCGACGTGCGAGTACGTCGCCACGTCGCCGTCCTCTTGCCGGACGACCAGCGCGACCTTCGAGTGCGTCTTCAAGCCGATCGTCCCGTAGGCGACGTGGATCCCCTCCTCCTCGAGACGCTTGACCCACCGGAGGTTGTTCTCCTCGTCGAAGCGCGCCTTCAGCTCCACCATCACGGCGACCTGCTTGCCGTTCTTCGCGGCGTCGATCAGGCTGGCGATCACCTTCGAGTCCGGTGCAGTCCGGTAGATCGCGGCCTTGATCGCGAGCACGTCTGGGTCGTGTGCGGCGGCGTCGAGAAACGTCTGCACGGTCCCGCCGAACGACTGGTACGGATGGTGGAGGAGCACGTCGTCGCGGCGCAACTCCGCGAACAGCTCGTCCGGATGGTCGGGGTCGACCCCCTCGAACCGCGGGTGTCGCTGGGGCGTCCACGGCTCCAGCTTCAGATCGGGCCGGTCGAGATCGACGACGGCGTCGAAGTCGTCGAGCGCCAGCGGCTCGGGGCGCACGAACACCTCCCGTTCGCTCACGTCGAGGTGTTCGACGAGCAGGTCGCGGACCTCGGTGGGCATGTCGTCGGCGACCTCCAGGCGGACGACCGTCGCGAAGCGTCGCTGACGGAGCACGTCCTCGATCATCTCGATGAGCCCCTCGGCGACCTCCTCGTTGCGCCGGACTTCGGCGTTGCGCGTCACGCGGAACGTCGAGGAGTGTGACACCGTCGTCTCGGGGAACAGGCTGTCGAGGTTCGCCTCGATGAGCCGCTCCAGCGGGAGAAAGCGGGTCGCCCCGCCGCCGCCCGCCGCCGGCTGTGCGCTCTCGGCCGTCTCGGTCCCGCCGGGGTTGGCACAGACGGCGTCGACCGGGACAAGCCGCGGGCGGTTCTGCGGAACCTTGATCCGCGAGAACCGCTCCTCGTCGTCGTCGTCGCGCGTCAACACCGCGATCGACAGCGAGAGGTTCGAGATGAACGGGAACGGGTGTGCGGGGTCGAACGTCAGCGGCGTCAGCGTTGGCATCACCTGCCGCTCGAAGTGCTCGGCGAGCCGGTCGCGGTCGTGGGGGGTCAGAGCCTCCCACGACACGATCTCGATGCCGGCCTCGCGCAACGCCGGGTCGACGGACTCGGCGTAACACCGCGACTGCCGCTCGAAGATGTCGCGGGCGTGTTCGAGGACGGCCTTCCACTGCTCGCGCGGCGTCCGCCCGTCCGGCGTGGTCTCGGTGACGCCGGCGGCGATCTGCTGTTTCAGCCCGCCGACGCGCTTCATGAAGAACTCGTCCAGGTTCTTCGTCGTGATCCCGAGGAACCGCAGGCGATGGAGGACGGGGTTGCGGTCGTCCTCGGCCTCGTGCAACACCCGCCGCTGGAACGCGAGCTCGCTCAGCTCGCGACTGAGCTGGAGGCGCTCGTCGTCGACCGCGATATCCGCGCCCGATTCGACCGGCTCGTTCGCGATCGGCGGGGTCTCCGCGCCGAACCGCGCCCACGACACCGGCCCCTCCGCTGGGTCGACCGCCTCCTCGATCGACCAGTCCGCGCCGGCGGCGTCCAGCGGCACGTCTGAGAGCCCGTCGGACGGCAGCCGCGCCGCCGACCGCGCGCGCTCCTTGGCCTCGTCGGCGTCGCTCGACTCCGGTGGTGATCCGTCTGCGTCGCCGTCACCGTCGCTCCCGGCATGCTCGTCCGCCTCCGCCGGCTCGGCCGCGGCGTCGTGCTGATCAGTTTCCTCCGCGCCCGTCGCTTGGCTCGAACTGTCGTGCATCGGTCCGTCGATACCGTGAGGAGACCGCGACAGCTGGTAAGCGTTCCTGTCAGAGCGGTATCCAGTGGGGCGTACTCATCAATAGCACTCCGTAGCGGTTCCCACGTTGGGGAACGGTCTCGAATCCGTCGCGTCGTCCGGTCGGTCGCTGCCGCGGGAGGGAGTCCGCAAGCCCGTCGCACTCGCGGCACCGAACCGGGGACGCGGAGCGCCAGAACGGCTGTGGGCTGCGGGACTGCGATCGCTTCGACGGCCGAAGCGGCGATCGGTCGGGACCCCGTTCGACGGCCGCGGCGGTCAGTCGGAGTCGCTTTCGATCGGTGACGGCCGTGGCGACCGACCGTTCGCGTCGGACGCCGCGCTGAACGGCGGATCGAGCACCTTTCGATCCGCACGCTCCTCGGTCGGTTCGGCGGCCGCGACCGAGTGGAAGCGGTCAGCGCGCCAGTCGTAGGCGGTGAGCTCGCCCCCGTAGACGCAGCCGGTGTCGAGCCCGACCGCGAATTCACGATCGATCGGGCGCGCGAGCACCGTATGACCGAAGAAGACTCGCTGCGGCCCCGCGTACTCCTCCCACCAGTAGGGGCGGTCCCCGTAGCTCCCTCCGGGAACGAGCGACCGGGTGTTCTGGAGGTCGTCGACCGTGTGTTCCTCCAGCGGGACGCGCGGGTCGACGCCGCCGTGGACGACCAGCGCTCCCGGGGCGTCGCCGTCGCTCGCCCACGAGACGGCGACCGGGAGCGACGCGATCCAGTCGAGGTCGTCGTCGGAGAGGTTCGAAAGCTCCTTCTCGCCGCGCAGCAGCTTCTGCTCGTTGTTGCCGCGGACGGTCAGGAGGTTGTCGGCCGAGCGAACGCGGTCGACGACGGCCGCGCTGTCGGGTCCCTTGCGGAGGAGGTCGCCGACGAAGACGACGAGGTCGTCGTCGGTGACGCCGAGCTCAGCGAGCAGCCGATCGAGCTCCTCGGGGCGGCCGTGTACGTCGCCGACGATGTAGACGTGCTCCCACTCGGACACGTCGACCCGTCTGTGAAGCGGTTCGACAGCTCGGCCGAATCGCGGCGCGTTCATCGGCCGGGAGGACGGCCTCGAAGGATAAAAACGCCGCCGAATAGGGCTACTGTGAACTACGTAGACACGCGGGATCCCCGTCTGGAACGGCATCTACCGGTCGGGCCGGCCGCTTGCTGTCGGGTGGTCGGACCCCCTCGTAGCGGGCGTATCGCCATCGCGTCGGCGAGCGACAACTCATTCGTCGTTCACCGCGTCGCCCGCTCGACCACGCGGGTAGCGCAATCCCTTTCCCCCGCTCAGTCGAACGCCAGCGTATGAGTGCCTTCGACGAGGACGCCCTGGCGAAGTACCGCGAGGCGGGCGAGATACTGACGACGGTGATGGCGGAGGCGCGCGAGCTGGTCGAGCCGGGCGCGACGCACCTGGAGGTAGCTGAGCACGCGGAAAATCGGATTCGCGAGGAGGGCGCCGGCCTCGCGTTCCCGGTGAACGTCTCGATCGACGAGGAGGCGAGCCACGCGACGCCCGAGCGCGACGACGAGGCGGAGTTCGGCGAGGACGTGGTCTGTCTCGACATCGGCGTCCACGTCGACGGCTACATCGCCGACGCCGCGGTGACCGTCGATCTCGCCGGGGAGACGGAGCTAGTCGAGGCGGCCGAACAGGCGCTGGAGGCTGCCGTCGACGCCGCGGGGCCGGGCGTCCCGGTTGGCGAGATCGGCGCCGAGATCGAGGACGTGATCGGTGCCTACGGCTACACCCCGGTGTACAACCTCTCGGGCCACGGCGTCGAGCGGTTCGACGCGCACACGGGGCCGAACGTTCCCAACCGCGGCGTCGACCGCTCCGTCGAACTGGAGCCCGGACAGGTCGTCGCCATCGAGCCGTTCGCCACCACCGGCCGGGGCAAGGTGGGCGAGGGGAGCGAAGAGGAGATCTTCGAGTTGACGCAGGACGTGTCGGTGCGCAACCGAGCGGCCCGACAGGCGCTCGAACAGGTGCGGGAGTTCGACGGGCTGCCCTTCGCCGCGCGATGGCTCGACGCCTCGCGCGACGAGATGGCGCTCCGGCGACTCGTCCGCCAGGGCGCCGTCAAGGGGTATCCCGTCCTGAAAGAGCAGGACGGCGAGTTGGTCAGTCAGGCCGAGCACACGCTGGTCGTCACCGAAGATGGGGTGGAGGCGACGACCGAGGGGCTGTTCTCGTGAACGGGCGGGGGTGACGGGCCGTCGACGCAGTCGCTGGCCGGTCGTGGACACCCGCGGACAGCTAGTGCGGTCCCGCGGCCGCTCCGGGTCGGCCGACGGGACGGTCGATCGATGCAGGCAGTCGGTGTTACGCGTTGTTCATTCGCGTCGCGTTCTCGGCTCCACACTCGTTGCAGGTGGTGATCCGGTACGGTTCGCGGGAGAACTCCGCGTTTTCCTCCTTCTGGCTCTCCGTGCGGATCTCGACCCGCACGTCATGCGTCGTCTCCCCGCCGCACGCACCGCACCGTTCGGTGACGTGGTCGGGGTCGGAGGGTTGGGTCGCCATGCGCGTCCGCCTACGACGCTAACCCGGATAAAGCTACCACGTGCGATATAAACGTTTGCCTCCCCCCCGTTTGCGACGGGACCGGCGCGCCGACGCGCGCACCGGGGTTCAAGGGTCCCGCGGTCGACCGCCGTGTATGGATCAGGTGTTCGCGCCGTGGCGGATCGAGTGGGTCGAACGGGACGGCGACGACGGAGACGCGATCGACGGGTGCCCGTTCTGCGTGCTGCCCGAGCGCGACGACGACCGCGCCTCCCGGATCGTCGCCCGCAGCGAGCGGTCGTTCGTCCTCCTCAACAACTACCCGTACAACCCCGGACACGTCATGGTGATTCCGCGAGTCCACGAGGGGAAGCTCCCCGCGCTCGACGACGCGGCGCTGCTGGATCACGCCCGCCTGAAGCAGCGAACGATGCGCGCGCTCGACGACGCGCTCGGTCCGAGCGGGCTCAACGCCGGGATGAACCTCGGCGGGAGCGCCGCCGGCGGCTCCATCGACGACCACATCCACACCCACATCGTCCCTCGGTGGGAGGGCGACACGAACTTCATGCCGGTCATCTCGGACACGAAGGTGATCGTCGAGGCGCTGGATGACACGTGGCAACGCCTCCGCGATGCTTTCGCCGAACAGGACGGTGCGCGCGTCGGCGGCGACGACGAGGCAGTGCGGCTCGCGTTCGAGTCGGATTCCTCTCACGGCTAAAGCCGTGGGATTCCGCCGTGTATTTCTGTGAGACCGCGTCAGCCCAACGATTTTATCGGATGCACCCACACGTTCGCGTATGAGCAGATCCGCGGAGGAGGCCGTCGACCACGCGGGCGAGGCGGACCTCGACCCGGCGGAGGCGTTCGCCCTCCTCGGCAACGAGACCCGCATCGACATCCTCCAGTCGCTGCACGAGGCGACGATCGAACGCGACGACGACAGCCCTGTCGCGTTCTCCGAACTGTACGACCGCACCGACCTGGACGACAGCGCGCACTTCAATTACCACCTGAAACAGCTGCTCGACCACTTCGTCCGCAAGGTCGAGTGCGACGGGACCGACGACGAGTGTTCGGAGGGGTACGAGTTCCGGACCCCCGGCTGGAAGGTGGTGCGCTCGGTGTTCGCGGGGACGTTCACCGGCCGCAGCGAGGTCGGTCCGTTCGACGCGCCGGGCGCGTGTTACGAGTGCGGCGGCGATCTCGGGGCGCGATACGCGAACGAACTCCTCACCATCGCCTGCACCGAGTGCGGGCGCACGCCGGTGAACTACTCGTTCCCGCCGGGCGGACTCGCAGACCGCACCCCTGAGGAGTTCCTCGACGCGTTCCACCACCACGTCCGCCACCACTACTGCCTCGCCGCCGACGGCGTCTGCCCGGAGTGCATGGGTCGCATGGAGACCGACCTGGTCGCCGACACCGCGGTCCCCGGACAGGCGGTCGCGGTGCGCCACACCTGCGGCCGCTGCGACAACCGCCTCACCTCGGCGGTCGGCGTGAACCTCCTCGACACCGCGCCCGTGCTTACGTTCTTCGCCGAGCGCGGCGTCGACCTGACGACCGAGCCGTTCTGGACGCACCCGTGGACGGTCAGCGACGTGCACACGACCGTCGTGAGCGAGGAGCCGCTCCGCGTTCGCCTCGACCTCCCCTGCGACGGCGACGAGATCCGCGTCACGGTCGACGAGACGCTGGAGGTGCTCGCGGCGGAGACGGCGACCGGCGGCGACGGCGAGGAGTAGCCCGGGCCGGAGTCAGCGCCCGTCGTACACCACGTCGCCGCCGACGGCGGTCGCGGCCACGCCGATCTCGCCGATCAACTCGGACCGCTCCCAGGGCGACTCCTCCAGTAGCACGAAGTCGGCCGCCGCGCCCGGTTCAAGCGTGCCGACTCGCTCTTCGTCGAACCCCGCGTAGGCGGCGCCGCGGGTGTACGCCCGCAGCGCCTCGGTGACGCCCAGCGACTGTCCCTCGCTGGGGGCGTTGACCGCGTAGTGGACGCCGAGCAGCGGGTCGAGCGGCATGCAGTCGCTGCCGAACGCCAGCGGCGCGCCGGCGTCGAGGTAGGCGGGGAGACGATTCGCGTCGGTGCGGCGGTCGCCGAGGCGGTCGTCGTACAGGCCACCCTCGAAGCCCCACTTGTGGAAGTTGGGCTGCATCGACGCGACCACGCCCAGTTCGGCCATGCGTTCGATCGCCTCGTCGCTCGCGAGTTCGGAGTGCTCGATCCGGTGGCGGGCCGCCGCCGGGTCGTCCGTCTCCTCGTAGGCGTCGAGCACCGCGTCGATCGCCGCGTCGCCGATCGCGTGCAGCGTCACTTGGAAGCCGTGGTCGTCCGCGCGCGCGACGAGATCGCGGATCCCGTCGGGGGCGAGTACCCACGTGCCCGTCTCGTCGGCGTCGTCGGCGTACGGTTCGTGGAGCTTCGCGGTCCGGCCGCCGAAGGTGCCGTCGGTGTACGACTTCACGCCGCCGACCTGCACCATGTCGCTGCCGTGGTTCGTGCGCAGGCCGGCGTCGATCAGCGAGTCGAGGTGGTCGGCCCAGTAGTTGATCCGCACGCGCACCGAGAGGTCGCCGGCGAGGTCGAGTGCGCGGTACACCTCCGGGGCCCTCGACTGTCGGACCATGTCGTGGACCATCGTGACGCCGCGCTCGTTCGCCATCGACTGTGCGGCGCGGACCAGCTCCTCGGCCTCCGCGGCGTCGGGTTCGATCGCCTCGTACACGGGGTCGACGGCCCCCTCGACGATCACGCCGGTCGGCTCGTCGTTCGGCCCCGCCGTGTGCACGTCGGCGTCGGGCATCTCCCCGCGGAGGCGCTCGAGGACGGCGTCGTTGACGCTCGCGACGTGCATGTCCTCTCGGAAGGCGACGACCGGCGCGGTCTCGCTCACCGCGTCGAGGTCGTCGCCGGTGAGGTAGCGCGAGTCCGCCCACATCGACTCGTCGTAGCCGAACCCGAGCACCCAATCGTCGATGTCCGCGCCGTTCCCCCCGTCGCGGCTCCCGGCGTCGCCCGCGTCGACCTCGGCGGCGCGCTCGCGGAGCAGGTCGACGGCCTCCTCTGGCGAGTCGGCCGTCGAGAGGTCGGCGTGGACGAGCGACCGGCCAGCGTTGAGGAGGTGGGTGTGGGCGTCGACGAGGCCGGGGAGCGCGACGCGCCCGCCCGCGTCGATCGTCTCGGTGTCGGCGCCGGCGAGGAACTCCACGTCGTATGTGGAGCCGAGGCGGACGACGCAGCCGTCGCGGACGGCGAACGCCTCGTGGGTCTCGTCGGGGTCGGCGAGCGTGTGCACCTCGGCGTTCGTGACGACGAGGTCGGCGGGGTCGGTCATGTGAACCCCCGAGTCCGCCCGGAGCAAAACCGTTCGGGAAGCGGTCGCGACCGGTCGGTGGCGGGTGTGGCCGTCCGGGGCGGGTGGGCGGAACCGACACGACTTAGCGGCCGCCGCCGTCACGCGGAGGTATGACCGACACCGACGCCGCCGCGCTCGCCGAGCGCGTGCGCGAGGGCGACCTCCGACTGTACGAGTTGGAGAAGCACGCCGACGCCGACACCGCCGCCGCCGCGCGACGCCTGCTCGTCGCGGAGCACTCCGGCGTCGACCTCTCGACAAGCGGCGCGTACGCCTTCGACGCGGCCGATGCCGAGTCGAACGTCGAGAACATGCTGGGCGCGATCCAGATCCCGCTCGGGGTCGTCGGCCCCGTCGAAATCCGCGGCGGGGCGCTCTCGGGCGAGCACTACCTCCCGATGGCGACGACCGAGGGCGCGCTGCTCGCGTCGGTCAACCGCGGCTGTGCGGCGCTCACCACCGCCGGCGGCGCCGGCGCCCGCGTCCTCAAGAACCGGATGACGCGCGCGCCGGCGTTCCGCGTCGCCGACGTGGCCGAGGCCGAGGCGCTGTCCTCGTGGGTGCGCGACAACGTCGGCGCGCTCCGGGAGGCCGCCGAGTCGACGACGAGCCACGGCGAACTGAAGGAGGCGACGCCGTACGTCGTCGGCAACACCGTCTTCGTCCGGTTCGGCTACGACACGAAGGACGCGATGGGGATGAACATGGCCACCATCGCCACCGAGGAAGCCTGCGACGTGATCGAAGCCGAGACGACCGCCTCGCTCGTGGCGCTCTCGGGCAACCTCTGCACCGACAAGAAGCCCGCCGCGATCAACGCCGTGGAGGGGCGCGGGCGCACCGTCGCCGCCGACGTGAGCGTCCCCCGCGAAACCGTCGAAGGGACGCTGAAGACGACGCCCGAGGCCGTCGCGGAGGTGAACACCCGCAAGAACCTCGTCGGCTCGGCGAAGGCCGGCAGCCTCGGCTTCAACGCCCACGTCGCCAACAGCGTCGCCGCGATGTTCCTCGCCACGGGACAGGACGCCGCACAGGTCGTCGAGGGCGCCAACGCCATCACGACCGCGGAGGTCGACGGCGACGGTGACTTGTACGTCTCGGTCACGATCGCGTCGCTGGAGGTGGGCACCGTCGGCGGCGGGACGACGCTCCCAACCCAGTCGGAGGCGCTGGACGTGCTCGGGATCCGCGGCGGCGGCGACCCCGCCGGCAGCAACGCCGACGCGCTCGCGGAGGCGGTGGCGGTCGCGGCGCTGGCGGGCGAACTCTCGCTGCTGTCGGCGCTGGCCTCTCGCAACCTCTCGTCGGCGCACGCCAGCCTCGGACGGTAAGCGCCGTCGCCGGAAGGGGTGGCCCCCGAACGCTGTCGGTACCGCGACCCCCCGAACGCTGTCGGCACTACCTCGAACGCTGTCGGCACCGCTACCGCTGTCGAGCGCCGTCGCGAGCGCCCGGATCGCCCACACCGCGTGCCGCCGGATCCGCAGCGGGTCGCCCCACAAGTGCGCTGCCATTGGCGTCTGGACCGCGGCCGCGGCGAGCAGGAACTCGCCGACTGCGGGGTGGACGTACACCCACGCCGCGATTCCGGTCGTCTCCTCCCACACGAGCAGCGCGTACGCCGCCGCGCCGTGCATCGTCAGGAACACCCCAAGCAGCGAGACGAACGCCGCGAGAAACAGGAACCCGGCGTACGGCGGCGGGTCGGCCGTCGCGGCGCCGGATTGGAGCGGTAACGCGAGCGGAACGCGGAACGTCCCGGCGGCCTCGACGGTGGCGACCGCCGATTCCGCGAACATTCACATAGTCGGACTGGTCCGCTATTCGATATGAACACTCCGACGCCGTTACAGAAGTCGATACTCACCGCGCGACTCGGTCGCCTCGCCGCGGCGCGCCAGCCGGTCGAGGATGTCGCGCGCCGCCTCGGCGGGGACGCCGTGGTCGGTCGCGTACGCGACGACGGCCTCCTCGGTCGTGTTCCCCTCGCGGATGGCGTCGCGGACGACCTCGTCGCGCGAGCGTGACCCGCCGCCGTCGTCCGCACCGGCGGCCGCGACCGCGTCGGCGTCGAGCCCCGAGTCCTCGAGGTACTCGCGGTCGTCGACGGCGCCCTCGAAGCCGTCCAGTTCGCGCTCCAACTCGGCGACCGTGCCCGCGTCTTCGAACGCTTCCGAGTGCCCGCGCTTGTCGGCGAGGAGCGTCGCCCGCGCCTGCGCGGCGGCCGCGCGGTCGTCGGACTCGTAGAAGCGCTTCAATCGCGCGGTCGGGTGTCGCGTGCCGCACCGCGGGCAGATCGCCGAGTCCTGTCCGTCGGGGTCCGAGACGAGCCAGTAGGTGCCGCAGGAGCGACAGCCGACGACCGCGTACATGACGACCGCTTGCTCGCCATCGGAATTGAACCTTGCCTCCGGCGACCGATCGGTCGGGGCGCGATCGGACCGGGGCGCCCCGTGGGCGCGGCGAGTCTCGTCGCCGTGGCGCCCGCGGAACTAAGGTGGTCGCAGTCGGCGGGGTCCGTATGGAGCGCGAACGGCACGACCCGAGCGCGGACACGGAGGCGGTTCACGGCGTCCACCTGGCACAGTTGGCTGCGGGCGCGGAGACGAGCGTCCAGCACTTCTCGATCGAACCGGGTGCGGAGGTGCCGGCCCACAGCCACCGCCACGAGCAGGCGGGCTACATCACGGCCGGCGCGTTGACGTTCGTTCTCGCCGACGGTGAGGAGGTCGTCTGCGAGGCCGGCGACTCGTACGTCCTCGCCGGCGAGGAGGTCCACGGCGCCGAGAACAGGGGCGACGAGCGGGTGGAGGGCGTCGACATCTTCAGCCCCCCGCGGACGGACCCCGACTGGCAGGAGTAGCCGAGAGCGGGGCGACCGCGGCGCGGGGCCGGCCGCGGGCTCAGTCGGCGCGCACCTCGGCGTCGGCGTCGCCGTCGAGGTCATCCTCGTCGACGCCGGGCGCAGCGGTCACGTCGACCTCGTCGGGCTCCTCGGCGCCGCCGACGTGCATCTCGCCGTCGTCGTCCTCGACGTACGCGTCGTCGGCGAAGCCGGCGACGGCGTTCTCGAACTCGCCGTCGGCCATGCGGTCTGGCGTGGCCGGCGCGTCCGCGACGCCGTCGGCGGGGCGGAACTCGCCCAACGGGTCGTCGATGGTGATCCCGTGGCGCTCGAAGAACTCCTCGTAGCGGCGGTAGTGCTGTTCCAACTCGTCGCTGGGGATCTCCATCATCTCCGCCCAGCCGTGGGTGAAGAAGTCGAAGTTGGCCTGCACGTGGGTGATCTCGCGAGCCTCCGCCTCGGGGTAGCCGGCCTCCAGCGCGGCGACGTAGGTGTCCATCGTCGCGTCGAAGAAGTCGTCGAGGTGCGCGCGGCGCTCCTCCCGGCGGTCCTCGTCGGCCTTGTTGAGGAAGATGTCCGTGTGCATGTCGACGAGCCTGTCGTTGACGTAGCCGCCGACGACCGGCGTGGTGAGCGCGCGCTTGGCGGCCCAGTGGCGGACGTTCTGCCGGAGCTTCATACCCGTCGTTGGGGTCGGATTCCCTTGAATGTGCGGCGAGGATGCGGCCGCGCGACGGCCCGGCGAAGACAGCGGGTCGACGAAGCGAGCAACTGCGAGGCGACCGACGGCGATCGAGTCGCTCGGGCGGCGCGCGACACCTCGATATGCTGTTCTCCTTGTTGTCCTAGAAGACTGCAGAATGCCCTTGATACGTACCCTCGTGAATCCTCACGTCGATAGCAACCCACATTAACCCCGAATCCGAATCCCCGGTATGAGCGAGTCGTTCGTCATCATCGGTGACGGAATCGCGGGTAGTTCCGCCGCCGAAACCCTCCGGGAGGAGGCGCCCGACGCCGACATCACCGTGATCACAGACGAGGGCGAAGCCCTCTACAATCGCATCCTCATCAAGGAGTTCGCCAAGGGGAAGCTCCCCGAGGCCCCGATCTCCATCCACGACGACGGGTGGTACGAGGAGCGCAACATCGACCTCGAACTGAACACGCTCGTCGTCGACATCCGGGTCGACGAGCACGAGGTCGAGACCCACGAGGGCGACGTACTGGGGTACGATAAGCTGCTGTTGGCGGTCGGCGGCACGCCCCAACAGCTTCCCGTCGAGGGAAGCGACGCCGACGGCGTCCACCACTTCTGGACGTTCCAGGACGCCCGCCGCATCCGCGAGTCCGCCGAGTCCGCCGAGGAGGCCGTCATCGTCGGGGCGGGCCTGCTCGGCATCGACCTGGCGGCGATCTGCGGCGCCCAAGACATCGCGGGCAAGTACCTCATGCGCGGGAACTCTTGGTGGCGGTACGCGCTCAACGAGGAGGGCGCGGAGATCATGCACGAGGCGATGCGCGAGCGCGGCGTCGAGCCCGTCTTCGACTCCGGAGTCGATCACTTCGAGACCGACGAGGACGGCCACGTGACGGCCGCGGTCGATCCCAACGGCGACCGCTACGAGGCCGACTTTGCGGGCGTCGCCATCGGGCTGAACCTCAACACCGAACTCGTCGAGGACACGCCCATCGAGACGGACGACGGCATCGTCGTCGACCAGTACATGCAGACGATCGACGAGGATGTGTTCGCGGCGGGCGACATCACCCGCTTCCACGACGTGATCCTCGGCGAACAGGCCCAGAACGGCGCGTGGGGGAGCGCCAAAGAGCAGGGAACCATCGCCGCGAAGAACATGCTCGAGTACGGGGCCGCGGAGTTCCGCTGGGTCTCCTCGTACTCCATCACCCACTTCGACTTCCCGTTCCTCTCGTTTGGCCACCCGACGCTGGGCGACGACGAGGTCATGCGCTCGTTCGGCGACGACGAGTGGCGCCGCCTCGCGCTGAAGGACGGCAAGATCGTCGGCGGCGTGCTCATCGGCAACCTCGCGCCCCAGTCGGCGTACAAGCAGCTCATGCGCGAGCAGGTCGACGTGAGCGGGCAGAAGGACATCCTCATGACAGAGGGCTTCTCGGTCGACGACCTCGGAGTCGAGGACGCGGCGGCGGAGTAACGGGCGACACCTGACCGGTCGGGTCCGTTCCGTTACTCCCGTACACTTCTCCGCCAGCGGCGGCGACTCTACGCCGTCTCACACGATCAAGTAACGTTTATGTGGGTTATTGCCATGCATCACTGAACGACTCGGAACTGACGGTGCGTCGCGTCGGATCCGTCTCCGACGAGGCGACGCTTCGGCACGTCAATCAGTTGAGCGATCGCACGCGGACCCACTTTCACGCGCTGATCGCAGGCGAACGGCAGTCGGTCCCCGACCTCGCCCCTGGAGAGGTCGTGGTGCAGACGTCGTACTACCGGGTCGTCGAATCCGACCGGAGCGGGCGGGTAGCCGACGCCCCGGCCGCAGGCGAGGGACCGTCGGTCGCACCGGACAGCGGCCAGCGACCGACCGGAAGTGAACGACCGGACCGACACCGTTTTCGGCGCCACTCTCGGAGTACGCCCATGGATGGCGGCGGTTCGAGCGACATGACACTCGCCTTTGAGTTGGACGCGCTGAAGTCGTTGGCCGACCCGAACACGGTGTTCAACGACGCGCGCGGGTGGACCGAGTACGTCGGCGTGGTCTCCGAGAAGCCCACGTACGTCGTCACCAACTTCACCCGGAAGCACCGCGTCCGGCAGGACTTCTTCTCGGGCCCCCGCGGCGTGGCCGAGTCGCTGGAGAACGTGAAGCGCCAGTTCGACACCGACCGCCACGTGTTCGTCGGCACGACCGATGAGGACCGCGCGGTCGCCGAGGAGACTGGCTGGGAGTTCCTCCCGTTGACGCAGGCGGCGGAGTCCGCCGGCTGGACGACGACCGACCCCGACGAGGAGTCCGACCCCTTCGCCGACGACGCGCGCGACGACTGGCCGTAGACGCGCGACCTCGATCTTCAGGTTTCGAAACCACTAATCAGCGTCGACCCTTGGGAATAGCTACTCAATGAGTCACCAGTTGCCGGACGTGCAGGCCAGCCGGCCGGACGTCTCCGTCGGACTGAGCCAGGTCGGGGTGACCGGCGTCGACAAGCTCGTGAAGATCGACCGCGGCGACCAGCGGCCGTGGGTGTTCATGGCGGAGTTCTCCGTGTTCGTCGACCTCCCCAGAGAGCGCAAGGGGATCGACATGAGCCGGAACATGGAGGTCATCGACGAGGTGCTGGAGGCGGCGACGCGGGAGGAGGCGTACCGCATCGAGGACGTCTGCGGCGACGCCGCCGAACGCCTGCTCGCGAAACACGACTACACGACGACCGCTGAGATCGAGATGACCGCCGAACTGGCGACCCGCGAGGACACCCCCGCGTCCGGTCGCGAGACGCAGTCCACGTTCACGGTCGTTGCCAGCGCGGTCGCCGACGACGACGGCACTCGCGAGGAGATCGGCGCCGAGGTGACCGGCATGACCGTCTGTCCGTGCTCGCAGGGCATGTCCGAGTCGCGCGCCCGCGAGAAGCTCGACGACCTCGGGGTCGACGACGAGACCGCCGAGGAGTTTCTCGACGCCGTCCCACAGCCGGGCCACTCCCAGCGCGGGCACGCCACGCTCACGTTCACCGCCGACGGCTCCCCGGATGTCGATCTGCTCGACGTGATCGACACCGCCCGCGACGCGATGTCCGCGCGGATCTACAACTACGCCAAGCGTCCCGACGAGGACCACATGACGTATCGGGCGCACGCCGACGCCAAGTTCGTCGAGGACTGTGTCCGCGCGCTCGCCGAGGACGTGGTCGACGAGTACGACCACCTCTCCGACGACGTGGTCGTCCACATGAAGCAGTCCAACGACGAGTCCATCCACCAGCACAACGCTCACGCCGAGCGCGAGGTCAGCATGGGCACCCTTCGCGAAGAGCTCGGGGAGTAGCCACGGTCACAGCCCCAGGGGCGACGCCTCGCTCCAGCGCTCGCGGAACGTCCGGCGAACGTCGCCCGCGAACTCCGGGTCTTTCAGGTCGATCATCGCGAACGACTCCTCGGGGTCGACCGGACTCGGCACCTCCATGCACACCTCCGCATCGTCGACGAGCGTGAACGTTCCGCGCAGCCCCGAGGCGGTCCGGACCTCGAAGTTCGGGTGGTCGGCCATGCGGTCGAAGTACCGGTCGCCGACGCTCTCGGGGAGCTGCGCGGGGAGCTCCTCAGATAACAGCAGCGACACCTCGACGCCCCGTTCGAGCGCCGCCTCCAGCTCCTCGGCGACCGCCTCGCCCACGTCGCCGATGTCCAGCCCGGACGCGGGCGCGGCGGCGATCATCACGACGCGTTCGTCGGCCGCAGACAGGCGTTCGAGCAGCAGGTCGGCGGTCTCCTCGGGGCCGAGCGCGGCCGTCCAGAACTGCTCGGCCGGCGGCTCGCCCGCCTCCAACTCCGCCGACAGCTCGTCGACGACCGCCGCGTACTGCTCGGCCTGCTCGTCGAGCTCGCGCCGCTTCTCCTCCAGCAGCCGATCGAGGGCGGCGTCGGGCTCGACCGCGAGGTACTTCTTCGGGCGACTGGCGGCCTGACTGCGGGCGAGCCGGTGCCGTTCGAGGCTGTTGAGCACGTCG
Source organism: Halobaculum gomorrense (assembly GCF_900129775.1). Lineage (GTDB taxonomy): Archaea > Halobacteriota > Halobacteria > Halobacteriales > Haloferacaceae > Halobaculum > Halobaculum gomorrense. Next base: position 121,472 of record NZ_FQWV01000008.1, read on the forward strand.
TACACCCGGCCCATCGGCACGCCGCTGGCGTCGGACAACTCCTTGGCGGTTGCCGGTCCCACGTCGAGCAGCGATCGGTACGCGCGAGACTCGTACTCCGAGAGCCCCAAGTCGCGAAGGTCGGCCATACCCGCCACAGGAACCGCGGGATGAAAAACACACTCCACGTTTATCGAGAACTCCGCCGGAGATTCGGTGTCCGCGCCCGACGGTCCTCACTCGGCCGCGTCAGCGACTTGCTGCATGAGCGCGTCGGGCGACTCGGCGGGGTCGGCGTCGCGGCCCCGGAGCGCGGCCGCGCCGTCGGGCGCGCGGTCGCTTTCGGGGACGACGACCTTCTCGTGGTCGGCGACGCGGAGCGCGGCGCGGTGGAGATCGGACCCGACGGGCGCGCCCACGTCGACGACGAGCGGATCGCGGGTGAGCCGCGCCGCGACGGCGCCGTAGCCGGCCACCTGCGCGCCCATGCGCTCTGTCGCACCGGCGAAGGCGCCGACCGCGGCCTCTGCGCGCTCGCGGTAGGCGTCCTCGCCGACGATCGCAGCCAGGTCGACGAGCGCGTCCGCGAACTCGACGACGCCGTCGATGGGGCGCAGCGGCCGATCGAGCAGCCCTACACCCGCGGCCGGCCCGTCGCGGAAGGCGTCGGCGTCGCCGAGCACGTCGATCGCGCGGTCGGCGACCGCGCGGGCGACATCGGCGCCGTCGCCGAGCACGGACTCCGCGGTGCAGAACGCGGCGGTGACGCGAGCGACGTCCTCCAGAAGGTCGGTCTCGGCGTCGTCGGCGTCGAGATGACGGACGGTACCGTCGTCATCGACGAGCGTCTTCCGGAGGTACGCGAGCGCGTTCTCGCCGGACTCGCGCGCGCGCTCGTCGTCCGTGTATGCCGCGAGCGTGAGCAGCGCGTCCGCCGCGAGGGCGTTGCCGCCGGCGTAGGCGGCGAGGTCGGTTCGCTCCCCGTCGGGACCGACGCTCGCGCCGTAGGCGAACCCCGACCAGAGGTCGTCGTCGAGGAACGCGCGGATCGCGTCGGCGACCTCGCGGTACGCCTCGTCGCCGGTGTAGAGGTAGGCGTTGGCGAATGCGCGGAGGACGCCGGCGTCGTCGGCGAGCAGCTTCTCGCGGGCCGGATCCGACCAGTCGCGCGCGGCGGCGTAGCGGAAGACGCCGCCGTCGTCGTCGACGAGGTTGCGCTCGATCGCGTCGAGCGTCTGGGTCGCTTTGTAGCGGTCGCGCTTGAGCGCGAACTCGACCGTCCGCGGTATGGGGAACTTCGCGTCGTCGCCCCAGCCGGCGAACTCGGGGTCCCACTGCGCGTCGAGTTGGCCCGCGAGGTGTTCCTCGATGGCAGTCGTCACCGGACCGCTCGGCGTCTCGTTCCCGGCGAGCGCGCGCGGGACGCGCCCGGCGTCCTCGCCGCGGCCGTCCCACGTCTCGCGGACGCGGTCGAGCACCGATCGGAAGCCGTCGGGCCCGAGGTACGTCGCGCCGGTGAGCAGCTCGCCCGACGGGGTCGCAAACACGGTGGAGGGGAATCCGCCCATGTTGTATCGCTCGCGAACGCGGGGTTCGCGGTCAACGTCCACCTTCACCGGGACGAAGCCGTCGTTGACGTTGGCCGCGATGCGCGGCTCGCCAAACGTCTCGACGAGCATCCGGTGACAGTCGTCGCACCACGGCGCCGTCAGGAACAGCAGCACCGGCTGGCCCGTCCGCTCGGCCTCCGCGAACGCGTCGTCTCCCCACTCGCGCCACTGGACGCGCGTGTCGTCGGTCATACCCGCGCTCGGGCGCGACCGGGGGTAAAGTCGGCGTTCCCGGTCGTTGCTCGCGCCACCAAACGCGGCGTCCGCGGGGAGCGAGCCACCTCCAAAAGGGCTATACAGCGTGCTCGGGTAGCCACGGTATGCGCATTCGGGTCCGTTACCTCCTCGTGGCCCTGCTCGCGATCCCGCTCGCGGACGCGGCGTTCCTGCTGTGGGTGGCGGCGAATCTCCTGACGGCGGTGGAGACGGTCGCGTTGGTCGTCCTCACCGGGCTGCTCGGGACGCTGCTCGTGCGAGCCGAGGGTCGCCACACGCTCCGGGCCGTCCAGCGAAAGCTCGCGGCCGGCGAGGCACCGACGGGCGAAGTGCTCGACGGCGGCTTGCTGATCGCCGCGGGCGCGTTCCTGCTCACGCCCGGGCTGGTGACCGACGCGATCGGCTTCCTGCTCGCGATCCCGCCGACGCGGTACCCGATCCGCGAACTGCTGCGTCGGCACGTCGTCGTGCCGTACGTCGACGCGCGGATGGACGGATTCGCCACCGGGGCGGTTTGGACGGGCGGCTTCCCGAACCCGGAGGGTGCCGGCGGCGGCGGCGACGCAGCCGGGGCGACCAGTGCCACCGGCACCGCGGGCTTCGGCAGCGGGGCGACCGCGAACGACGGCGACACGACTGACGCCGCGGACGACGACGTCGTTGATGTCGATTTTGAGGAGGTCGACGATGGCGACGACAGCGAGGACCGTTCGCGGTAGGCCACCCGTCGAGGGCCGTGCAACCGCACGACGCGGCGGCGGTGGCGAACGGAAACGCTTAACCAATCCCTTCCACTACTCGAAGATGCGCTCGCCTGGGCCAATAGCTCAGTCAGGTTGAGCGCTCGGCTGATAACCGGGAGGTCCGCGGTTCAAATCCGCGTTGGCCCATATCCGGTCCGGACGGTCCTCGTCCGGACGGAATTGGGGCCGTTGGCTCCCCAGTCACCCAATTTCCGCGTTCTAACATTCTGAGACGGTTGTCTCTCGTTTTGTTCGGGAATACGTCTTGCTGGGCCCCGAAACTGTTCGATAGTTTGTCTTACCATCGATCCGGAGACAGCCGTCTCGTTGGATCTCAAAAGCCTTCTCGAAGGAACGGATCCGTTGGCGGGAACGCCGCCGCGAGCGCGTCGCGTCCCTCCGCACCGGCGACATCGATATCGCCGAGTTCGACCAGCCCGTCGGCGCCATGCGAGCCGACGACAAGCCGCGAGAGCGCCCCGATATCGAGTGATACGTCGGGGGCAGCGCCATCGACCACGCGCTCGACGGTTCCCTTTCGGTCCGCGACGCTGAGACGGAAGCCGTCGTCGTTCCATTCGCAGGTGTCGTCGGCCACGTCGAGCGCGATCGATTCCTCGACATCGGCGGGATACTCGATCGCCTCCAGCGCCCGCTCGGCGTCGACGACGCGGGCCATCGGCCCGGGTTTCACCGTCGTCTCCGCGGCGCGAGGGTCATCGAGGTCGTCGAACAACCGAGTGTCGGCGGGGCCGGTGAACCGGAGCCGTTCGACCTGCGAGTCGTGGTTCCGACAGAATCGGAGGAGGTGCCCCCGCGCCTCGCGGTCGACGTGTGCGAACTCGCTCACGGCCATCGTCTTGCCCTCCGTGTCGTCGCCGCCCCGGACCGTATAGACGACGTAGCCGCGGAGGTCGTCGCCGCGGTCGCCGTCCGTCCACCCGTAGACGTACGGGTCGGTGTCCCACGAATGGAAGACGCGCAGCCGCCACCAGTCCTCGCTCCGGTCGAGACGGAACGCGGCGTTCGCCCACCGGTCGTACACCTCCTCCAGTCGGGGCCAGTCGTCGGCGTCGAGGCGCTCGTACGACCCTGCCGGGTCGGGACACGCGCTCGCCAGCGCGTCGGGAGCGATCTCGATCCGCGCGTAGTCGCAGATCCGCTCGTACCCGAGTCGTCGATAGAAGAGGTACTCGAAGGGCCACAGTGCGGCGAACGCGACGCCGTCATCACGGAGCTCTCGGTGAACTCGCGTGAGGAGGTCGCCGACGAGGCCTCGGCGTCGAGCCTCGGGGGGCGACGCGACCGCAGACACGCCCGCCACGTCGCGGACACCGCCGCGGATCCGCGCGGAGAAGTCGTGGTAGCCACAGACGACTGTGAGGTCCCCGGCGTCGAGGTCGCCTCGGTCGACAGCGTCGGACTCCTGGGCGTCGTAGAGCCCCCGCGGGTGAAACGACCCCGGGCGATCGGGGCCCTCCGGCTCGTGATTCGGGCCGCGCTCCGGCGAGAACGCGTAGACGAGCCGGTCGTCGAAGGCGGCTTCGTGTGCGTCGGGGATCCGGCGGTAATCCATATCCCAGAGGGCCGGTCCCGTGGCAAAGCGTTTGTGACGCCGTGCGACGCCGTCCCACCGCGGATCGCGGGATTCTCGGTGCTGGGGTTCCCACACGGGGTATGGGCGACGACACGCGGCTTCGCGACCGGATCACCTGGGATCGGCTCCTCCTCGCGGCGGTTCTGGTCGTCGGCATCGCCGGAACCGGGGTCGTCCGACGACAACTCGGGGTCCTCGGCTACAACGACCTCGGTCGAATCGTGTTTATTTTCGGGTACGGACTCACCGTCTTCGCGGTGTGGTACGGTTGGATCCGCCCGATCGACATCACCGGTCCGAGCGCCCGACGGGAGGTCCCGCCGTCCGGCTCCTCGCGGGGCCCCGGGGGCGGAGCCAGCAGCGACAAGACGGACGCCGGCCGGGACGGCATTGCCGACGACCGGTCCGGTGGCTCCGCTGAACCCACGGAGGGTGGTCGGGCCGGTTCGGCTGGCGACCGGCCGCAGTGACCCGCGAGAGCGTCCATCGCCGCGGCGCCGCAGCGTGGATCGACTCGGGACGAGCCCCACCGATTGGCCGCGTGGGCGGACAGGAAAGGAGCGATAACGGAACGTTAATGCGGCGGCCGAGGCGAACTGGAGATAAGAGATGATCCCGCTCCAGATCGTCGACAGCTTCCTGCTCCCGTACAACGTCGGACAGGCGCTGCTGCTCGGGTTCGTGTTGACGACGCTCGCGACGCTACCGGTGTCCCGGAAGGCGATGGCGATCAACACGATGCTGTTCGGCGTGATCTTCCTGCTGACGCCGCAGTCGCTTGTGCCGGTTCACTACCTCTTCCTCGGCATCGTGCTCGTCGTCGTCGGGCCGCTCGTGTTCGTCGTCTCCCGACGGTAACAACGGGACAGAGCCCGGAGACTCGTTTGGGCGGAATCGCTTGCGGACCGAAACGGAGCGGCAGACGCTCGCGCCGAACGTCATCCTTTTGCCCGCCGCGCCGGACCGACGCGGCATGGTAACCGCCCGCGCGCCGGCGACCAGCGCGAACCTCGGTAGCGGCTTCGACACCTTCGGCGTCGCCCTCTCGCACCCGGCCGACACTGTCACCGTCGAACGCGCGGCCGAGACGCGTATCGAGGTGACGGGGGCGGGCGCGGAGTTCATCCCAACCGACCCGGAGAAGAACGTCGTCGGCGCCGTCGCCGACGCCCTCGACGCCCCGGCGCATATCCGCATCGACAAAGGCGTGCGTCCCTCTTCGGGGCTCGGCTCCTCGGCCGCCTCGGCGGCGGCCGCCGCCGTCGCGCTCAACGACCTCTACGATCGCGGGTACACCCGTCACGGGCTGGTCCCGGTCGCCGCCGAGGGCGAAGCGGTCGTCTCCGGGGAGGCCCACGCGGACAACGTCGCACCCGCGCTGTTGGGTGGCTTCACGGTCGTCCGAAGCGACGACGGCGCGACGAGCGTCGACGCGGAGCTGCCGCTGGTCGCGTGTCTCCCAGAGGTGGTCGTCTCGACACGCGACGCGCGCGGGGTCGTCCCCGAGTCGGTGTCGATGCGCGACCACGTCGAGACCGTCGGAAACGCCGCGACCCTGACGGCTGGGATGTGCCGCTCGGACCCTGAGTTGGTCGGGTGGGGAATGGACGACCCCGTGGTGACGCCGGCGCGCGCAGAGCTCATCACCGGCTACGCGGGCGTCCGGGAGGCAGCACTCGCGGCCGGCGCGACGGGCGTCACCGTCAGCGGCGCCGGGCCGAGCGTGCTCGCGGTGTGTGAACCCGGCGAGCGTCGGTCCGTCGCCGCCGCGATGGTCGAGGGATTCGCCGACGCCGGCGTCGGCTCGCGCGCGTACCAGACGGTCGTCGGCGACGGCGCGACGGTGCTGTAGCGTGCCGACCGACCGACCGCGAGCGGCTCACTCGAGCGCGCGCTCGGCGAACCGCGCGCTGACCTCCGGATCCGGCACCTCGCAGGCGTCCGTCTTCCCGAACACGCCGTAGCGGTACGCGGCGACCAGATCGTACGCCGCATCGCGGAGTCGACACGGCACGACTCGAAGCGCCCACAGCGACTGCCACGGTCCGTCGAGCCGTCGCGCGATCCGCAGCGCTGCCGTCGACTTCGTGTGCGTGCCGGCGTCGTCGACCAGGACGACCGAGTCGTGATCGGTCATCGGGAGGCCGTGTCGCTCCAGCAGCGCTTGCCCGACCGGCGAGTCCAGCGGCGCGAAGCGAAACACGCCGGCGTCGTCGTGGCGGACGAGAAATCGGACCGCGCCGTGACAGAGGTTGCAGACGCCGTCGAAGAGAACGACGGGATTGGTCTCGGGGTCGACATCGGCCAGCGGGTCGGCGTCGTCGTCCATGGCCGTGGTACGGTCCCCGACAGTTTCAACGCCTCGACCCGCGGACCGTCCGGCGACCCACGTACCCGCAGCGCACCCGGAAGCGACTCCCGACTCGTGGCTGACAGGCGACACGGCACGCGCGCTCCGCGGGACGGCGTGTCGCGCACCCGCGTGCGCCCCGCGGCCGATCTCAGATCACCGGTCGCGCGGCTCTGGGGTCAGTATCGCAGAACAACGTTCGCGCGGTCGGACGGCCGGCGCGGGTACCCCAGGTCAGACGCCGCGGCCCTGCAGCTTCTCCTCCTCGGGCATCGTCTCGTTCGCCTGGCCTTTCATGCCGGCGCCGATGCCCTTCGCAATCTCCGTGAGCGTCTCGGGGTCATCATAGTTGTTGACCGCCTGGACGATTGCCTCGCCCATCTTGCTCGGGTCCTCCGCACCGAAGATGCCCGAGCCGACGAAGATGCCGTCGCAGCCGTGCTGCATCATGAGCGCGGCGTCGGCGGGCGTCGCGATGCCGCCGGCGGCGAAGTTGACGACCGGGAGCCGGCCCATGTCGGCCGTCTCGTGGACCAGCTCGCGGGGGGCCTCGTGCTCGCGGGCCCACTCGTCGCGCTCCTCGTAGTTCATTCCCGACAGCTTCCGGATCGAGCGCTGGATGGAGCGCTGGTGGGTGACCGCCTGGTTCACGTCGCCGGTGCCGGCCTCGCCTTTCGTGCGGATCATCGCCGCGCCCTCGTCGATGCGCCGGAGCGCCTCGCCGAGATTGCGGGCGCCACAGACGAACGGCGCGGTGAACTCGCGCTTGTCGATGTGGTAGCGCTCGTCGGCCGTCGTGAGCACCTCGGACTCGTCGAGCATGTCGGCGCCGGCGGCCTCAAGGATCTGCGCCTCGGCGGTGTGGCCGATGCGGCACTTGCCCATCGCGGGGATCGACACCTCGTCGATCACCGTCTCGAGCTTGCCGGGGTCGGCCATGCGCGCGACGCCGCCCCGCTTGCGGATGTCGGCGGGGACGGACTCGAGGTGCATCACGGCGACCGCGCCGGCGTCCTCGGCGATCCGGGCCTGCTCGCGGCTGACCACGTCCATGATAACGCCGCCCTTCTGCATCCGCGCGAACCCGCGCTTGACCAGGTCGGTCCCGCGCTTGAGCTCCTCCAGATCGGTCTCCTCGGTCATGGTTTGGCTTGCGCGCGCGCGTACGTAACGGTTGTCCTTCCGGGGACAGGGCCGCCCGACGGCATCGCCGTCGCCCCGCCGCTTCGGACGCGGCGTGCCGCGACCCCGAGCTACAAGCCGCCACAGCGCCACCGGCAGCCGTGTACCGACGAGACCTCCGCGACACCGACGCCGACGACCTGCTCGCCGCGATGGCGAGCGCCGACGCGGTCGTCCAGGCTGCGCCGGCTCCCGACGACGACCGCGTGGCCTACGCGAAGGCCCGCGAGGGCCGGATCGACCTGTGGCTGTGGGACGGCGCGACCGACACCCGCCTGACCAGCGCGGGCGTCACGGCGATGCGCTACGGCCGCGGCGACCCCGCGTGGTTCGACTGGCACCCCGACGGCGAGGCGGTGGCGTTCCTTTCGAGTGAGGGGGACCTCTCGACGGTCGATGTCGAGACCGGCCGGATCGAGACGCTCACCGGCTACGACGAACCGGACTTGGGCCTCGCGTACGGCCCGGACGGCGAGGCCATCGCGGTCGTGACCGACCACTTCTCGCGCGCGTCGCTCGCGCTCGTCGCCGCCGACGGCTCGCGCGTCGAGGCGCTCGCGGACGACGAGTTCCTCTACGGTGACCCCGCCGTCGCCGACGACGGCACGGTGTACGCGACCCGGAGCGAGCACCGCCACCTGTTCGACTACGAGGCGGACCTCGTCGCCGTCGACCGCGACGACGCGGGCCGCGGGCAGGGGGTCCGCGAGGTGTTCGCCGCCGAGGGCGTGCGCGTGCAGAACGTCCGCCCGCGCCCCGACTCGACGGAGGTCGCGTTCGTCCACGACGCGAGCGGCTTCGACGCCGTCGCCCTGATCGACGGCCGCGAGGGTGATTCGAAGAGCGATGCGGAGTCCGAGGAGCTGTACGCCATCGAGAGAGCGGAGGTCGCCGACCCCGCATGGAGCCCGTCGGGCAAGACCCTCGCGGTCACCGTGACGCGAGACGCCCGCGCGGACGTTCACGTCGTCGACCGCGACGGCTTCGCCGACGAGCTGACCGACGAGGACGCGTTCCACACGGCGCCGCGGTGGCGCGACGGCGACGTGCTCACCGTCCGCGACACGCCCCACGAGCCTGCGACGGTGTGGAACGCCTCCGCGGGCGAGCGGGTGACGCCGAGCGCGTCGCCCGACTTCGGCGCGCGGGTCCCGACGCCGACGACGCTCACGTACGGCTCCGACGGGACGGAGATCCAGGCGGTCGTCTACCCGCCCGCCGCCGACGCCGACGACGAGTCCGTGCCGGTGCTCGTGAAGGCCCACGGCGGCCCCACGTCCTTCGATCGCTTCCGGTTCGACCACCGCGCGGCGTACCTCGCTGCGCTCGGCTACTGTGTGATCCTTCCGAACTACCGCGGCAGCGACGGCTACGGACGCGCGTTCCGCATGGCCAACGACGGCGACTGGGGCGGCGGCGACCTCGACGACGTGATCCGGGCGGCAGACGCCGCCGACGCGGCGTACGACGCCGTCGACGGCGAGCGGTCGGGCATCTACGGCGGCTCCGGCGGCGGGCTGATGGCGGTGAACGCGCTCGGCAGCTCCGACCGCTTCCGCGCCGGCGCGGCCTTCTACGGCGTGTACGACTACGAGACGTTCCTCGACGACACCGACGACATCGGCTGGCAGCTCATGAAGCGCGAACTCGGCGACGTGGCGACGGACCTGGAGAACTACCGCGCGGCGTCGCCGATTCGCCACGTCGAGGGCATCGAGGACCCGCTGCTCGTGCTCCACGGCGAGGACGACGCCCGCGTCCCGATCAGCCAGTCCGAGCAGCTCTGTGACGAGTTGGAGACGCACGGGAAGCGCTACGAGTTCCGCCGCTACGAGGGTGAGCCGCACGGCTTCGGGCGGTGCGAGAACGTCGTGGACGCCTACACCCGGGTCGCCGACCTGTTCGCGAAGTACCTCCGCGTCGATCCGGACGACGGACGCAGCCGCCCACACCCGACCGACGAGCCGGACCGCACGTCGAACTGAGTCGCGACCGCGGCTCCCTCGGGCACCGGGTCACTCGCCAGCAGCCAGCGCCTGATCGATCCGCTCGTTCACCTGCGGGAGCCTGCGCTCCACGAGCGCCGGGAGCCGTCCCGGCAGCCGGTCGCGGTTCCGTTCGATGGCGTCGGTCAGCGCGTCCGTCCGCTGGCGGAGGCCCCGCAGACGGCTGTCGGCGGCCGCGGCGTCGCCCGCCTGCGCGGCCTCGTCCGCGCGCTCGGCGGCCGTCGTGGTCGCCGACAGCGCACGCAGGAGACCCGTGAGACCGCTTCCCCCCTGACCGCCGCCGCCCGGGCCACCAGCGCCGCCCGAATCACCCGCCTCGGTGGAGCCGTCTCCGCCGTCGTCATCGGAATCGCCGGCCGCCTCGGCGGCCGCGGCGAGCACGTCCTCGACGACCGCGGCGGCCTCACCCGGCTGCTCTGCGGTGCTGTCGGGCACGCCCACGTCGTCGATGCCGTCGGCGTCGCCGTCGGCGAAGGCGGTCGCCTGCGCCGTCGTCTCGACCAGCAGCGTGAGCAGGTACGACGTGAGCGACGCCTTCCCCGTGGCCGCCCCGCGGACGGTCGCAGTCGACTGGTCGGCGCCGGGGTTCACCCGGAACGCCCCGATCCGGCCGTCGCCGTCCTCGACCTCGGCCGTGTACGCGCCCTCGCGGTGGACGTACACGGCGACGCCCGCCGCGTCCGCGACGGGGGGCGGGCCGTCGAACACGCCGCCAGCGAAGTCGTCGGCGACGGCGACGCGCTCGAACCCGGGCGCGTCCGCGGCCGGCGACGCGCGCAGCTTCACCGCGTCCGCCGCGGGCGGCTGCACCACGTCGCCGCCGACGCCGACCGTCGTGGGCTCGTCGCCGGCCTCGTGGGCGACCCGCTGGGCGTACGGCGCGACGCCGGCGCCGTTGACCGTGAGGCGGTGCTCGCCCTCGGGCACGTCGCGCAGCGCCACCACGCCGTTGAACGTCGGCGCGACGACCAAGTCGGACTCCAGCAGCGCGAGGCGTTCGACGGACGGCTCGGTCGTCTCGATCCCGTTGCTGCCGGGCGCCTCAGCCGTGCCCGTCGCGTCGCGGAGCAGGCCGACCACGTCGCCCGCGAGGCCGGTCACGTCCACGTCGAACCGCTCGGAGAGTGCGGCGCGGTGGCGCGGGTCAGTCACGTCCGCGATCGGGTTGGTGTACCGCGGCTGCGCCGTCGGCGTGCCCGTGGTCGTGAGGTGGGAGGCGACGGCGTCCTCCGCGAACCGGGGGACAGCGAACTCGAAGCTCAGCTGCGGCCCGGTGAACTCCTCGACGGTCAGCGCCCCCATCGGGACGAGCGCGTACGCGTAGTCGGCTTCGGCCGCCGTGGGCGACCCCTCGTGGGCGAGCCGCAGCCCGGTCTCTCGAAGCGGGAGATCCGCCGGCGGCGACGGGAGTCCGGCCACCGAATCGATCGTCATCGACGCGGGAACGAGGTGGTCGCGCGTGACGTTCGGGAGGTCGGGGTGCTCGTGGATCGGCGCGCCGTCCAGCTCCGGCAGCGAGAACGGGAGCCGGAACCCCTCCCCCCGGGGGAGTCCGTAGGCGGCTGGGATATCCGCCAGCGCGAGCACGCCGTTGGAGATGTCGGCGATGTCGGTCGGCACGGGCAGGCGCTCGAAGGCCGCCGGCGTCTCGTTGACGCTCAGCGCCGACGAGTGGCTGCCGACCTCGCTGATGACGCTCGCTCGCCCGGTCCCGGGGTCGAGGAACTCGTTGTTCGGCACCGACCGGGCGTGCGCCGAGGCGACGAACAGCGTCGGCGCGCCACCATCGGGGTCGCCGGAGTCCTCGCTCACGTCGAGGAACACCTGGAGCAGTTCCCAGTCGTGCCAGTGGAAGTTGGTCGTGAACTGGTCGAACGCCGAGTACAGCCAGTACTGGACGACGACCAGATCCGTGCCGGCGTACTGAACGACGTTGTAGAAGACGGTCCGGTGGGGCGGCTCGCCGCTGGGGTCGTAGTCGCGCGCGTAGCCGTCGACGGCCGCGAACCCGTCGAGCACCGACTCGTCGCCGTAGTCGCCCGCGTACGCCCGCGGGTCCGTCGGGAACCAGCGCTCGCCGACGCCGAAGTACAGCTCCGGCGCGTGCGCCTCGGCGAGCGTTCGCGCGCGCTCGCCCTCGACGCGCTCGGTCGCCGGGGCCCCGTCGCCGCCGCCGAGCGTGTCGAGACAGCCCGTCAGCGACGCCGCACCGACGGCCGCCCCGCCCGCGAGTAGCTCTCGCCTGCGGAGTCGGCGTTCGCGCATCCGGGACTACCCCTCGTTGTGAGTGACGGCGCGCATCATCGTGCGCACGTCGTCGCCCTGGCCCGACAGCAGCGACGGGTACGCGCCGACGGTCACGACGAAGTCTGCGCCCGCGCGCGCGGCCTCGGAGACGTGGATCGTCACCTCCGTCGTGACGCCCTCGGCGATCGTCGCGTCGGCGGTGAACAGCCCGACGGTCGTGTCGGTTCCGAGGATCGACACCGTCTCCTCACCCGTCGACTGGAGGCCGCTGATCCCGTCGTACCGGGTGAGCATCCGCCGTGCGAGATCGCGGGTACTCAGCTCGCCGACCGGGTTGAACGTCTGCCCGGCGATCTCCACCGCCGGCGTCGACAGCGCCACGAACATCGACGCGCGGACGCGCTGGCCGAGCACCTCCGCGGCTTTGTCGTACTGCGCGAGTTGGTTGGTGACTTCGACCTCGCGGGTCTGCCCCGCGACGGTGAACTCCCGCGTCAACACAAGCGGGTCGATCTTGTACTTGGAGAACCCCGTCGACTCCAGCGTCGACTGCGGGACCGACGCGACGTTCGCCGAGAACGTGAGCGGCTTGGACCCGGTGATAGCGCCGAGACAGCCGCTCGTCGCAGTCGCGCTCCCCAACGCGAGTGCTCCGCCCGCCGCCCGAATGAGCTCCCGTCTGCGTGCCTCTCGTGACATTGCCGGGACGACGAGCGCGAGCGATATCAGTTTCGTGGTTCGGTTACCCGACGTCGCCGCCCGGATATCGCCCGCGACACTGCCCCACACGGACGAACGACCCAGTATCGCACCGTTTTTGCCGCTCGGCCGGGTATATCGCATACCGAATGATTTCGAAGGGCTGTGAACAGTGCTCCAAGGGCGGGAAGATGGTGCTGTTCGTGTACGGCTACTGCGACCAGCGCGACTGCTTCTACTGCCCGCTTGGTGAGAACCGCAAGAACGTCACCGACGTGTACGCCAACGAGCGCCTCGTCGAGTCCGACGAGGACGTGATCGAGGAGGCCAAGCGGATGTCGGCGCTGGGCACCTCCATCACCGGTGGCGAGCCGCAGGAGGCGATGGGAAAGACGACCCGCTACCTCCGCCTGCTCAAAGACGAATTCGGCGAGGACCACCACACCCACCTCTACACGGGGATCACCGGCGGCCGCGAGAACATGCGTCGCCTCTCGGAGGCTGGCCTCGACGAGATCCGCTTTCACCCGCCCGTCGAGCAGTGGGGCGATCTCCACGGCACCGAGTGGGAAGACATCCTCTACGTCGCCCGCGAGGAGGGCCTGACGCCGGCGTTCGAGATCCCCGGCATCCGCGCCGAAGAAGAGTTCCTGGAGTTCCTCGACGAGGGAGCCGCCGAGTTCTGCAACATCAACGAGTTCGAGATGTCCGACGGGAACTACCGCCGGATGCAAGAGCAGGGCTTCGAGCTCCAGGAGGGGCACATGTCCGCCGTCGAGGGCTCGAAGGAGGCCATCCTCGACGTGATGGGCGACCACGAGCGCGTCTACTTCTGTACCTCCGTGTTCAAGGACGCCGCCCAGCACCGCAACCGGCTCAAGCGCATGGCGCGCAACCTCCGGCGCCCGTTCGACGAGGTGACCGACGACGGCACCCTCGTGTACGGGAAGACGTACACCGATCCCGACCGGTTCGAGGCGCTGGAGGTGCCCGAGGAGTTCTACTCGGTCAAGTCCGAGCACGTCGAGGTCGCGTGGTGGCTGCTGGAGGAGATGATCGCGGAGGGTGACCTCGACGACGGCGAGGTCGTCGAGCAGTACCCCACCTATGACGGCACCGTCGTCGAGCGGACGCCGCTGGCGTAGCGCGGCGGAAAGCACTTACCCGATTCGCCGTTGGCTCCCGGCGTGACCAACGCCTTCCGTCCGGTCGTGCTCTGTGTTCTCGTCGTCGCCGCCGGGTGCCTTGGCCCCGCCGGCGTGGCGACCCCCGCGACCGACACGCCGACCGAACCGCCGTCCGCAACGTCGACCCCGGGACAGACACCGACCCAGACGGCGCCCGTGACACCGCCCGTCTCGGACGAGGTCGCGGGCGAGCGAGCCGTCGCCGCCGAGCAGGCGCGGATCGAGCGGATCGCCGCGGGGAACGACACCCTCACGGGACTGTCGTTCGGTATCCTCCGCCCCGACGAGTTCGAGGTCGTCGACCGGAACCGAACCGCCGTCATCGTCCGCGTCACCGTCGGGTACAGCGTCTCGTTCGACTGCGACGGCGACGGCGAACCGGAGTCGTCGGCCGATGGCGCGTACACGGAGGCGACGTATCTGGTCACGGAGACGGAAACCGAACTGCGGGCCGTCTCGCAGGGGTTCCTCCCGAGCGGCGGCCACTGTTAGCCCGCGAGCGGAACTACTCCCCGAGCGTCACCGCGTCGTCCGCGCTCCGGCGGAGCGCGTCCGAGCGGCCGTAGCTCCCCGGGGCGATGGCGAGCGTCCGCAGGCCGTACTCGTTGGCGACCTCCAGCGCCGGCTTGAAATCGGTGTCGCGGGAGGCGATCGCGACGGTGGCCGCTCGGCGCTCGGCCGCGAACGACGCCGCGTCGACGGCGAGTTTCACGTCCACGTCGCCGCTGGTGGTGATCACTTGGAAGCCGTTCGCCTCCGCGGCCTGGATCAGCCCCGGCGTGGCGTGCTCGTCGAGATACAGGCGCGCGGTGACGAGGTCGCCTCCGGTCCCGTCCCCACGCGTCGCGGCCCCCCGCAGATCCGCGAGGTCCACGTCGAACTCCTCGCGGAAGACGTTCGGCCCGTCGACGAACAGCGCAACCCCTCGCGGCGTCGCGAGGCTCCCGTCGGCGTCGCGCCACGGTCCGTGTGGCCCGGCGGCGCCGGCGTCGACAGGGGACTCGCGTGCCGTCCCGGGGGCGTCGGCGGCGGCGTCCACTCCGAGAATGCGATCCAGCAATCCCATGCCGAGGGGAGCGGCCGTCCGCCGATACGCGTTCCGGTTCGTCCACCGCCGCGACGCCGCGCGGCCGCCGTCGTGCGAGGGAAACCGACATACCCGCCGCCCGCGATCGTGCGGATATGAGTGACTGGACCGACGCGATCGTCGGAGAGCGCATGACCGTCGACCGCGAGTTCACCGACCGGCTCCGCCAGTCGGAGTTCTCGAACCAGGAGTGGGGGCTGATCATGACCGCCGTCGAGTTCGAAATCGAAGACGCCGACGACCCCGAGAACGCCCGCATCGTCGCCGACACCTCGAAGCTGCCGCAGATCATCCCGGAGCTGGACAACATCTCCCAACAGATGGGCGCGATGAGCGGTGCCGACCCGAGCGGTGACTCCTCTGGTGGCGCGTTCGGCGAGATCGTCTCGGACATCAAGGATGCCCTCCTCGGTGGGGGGGGCAGTGGCGTCGACGACCAGACGCTCGAGGCCGCAGAGGGGCTCACCCAGGAGTACGCCGACGAACTCCAGCGACACCTCGAATCGAAGGGGAAGTTCGAACAGGTCCGACTCGCCTATCAAGAGTAGGCCGGCGGCGGCGTCGACGGCGTCCCGACGCGTTGTCGGTCGAGGAGTTACAGCCGCGCGAGCACCGCGTCCGTGACCTCGCGGGTCGTCGCCTCGCCGCCGAGGTCGGGCGTGCGCGGGCCGTCGGAGAGGACGCCCTCGACGGCCGACCGGATGCGCGCGCCGGCGTCGTCGTCGCCGAGCGACTCGACGAGCATCGCCGCCGAGAGGATCGTCGCCGAAGGGTTCGCGACGCCCTTGCCGGCGATGTCGGGCGCGGTGCCGTGCACCGGCTCGAACAGCCCGCGCTCCTCGCCGACGTTCGCGGAGGGGAGCAGGCCGAGTCCCCCCACGAGGCCGGCGGCCAGGTCCGAGAGCACGTCGCCCGCGAGGTTGGGGCAGACGACCACGCCGAACTGCTCGGGGTCGAGACACACCCGCGTCGCGAACGCGTCCATGAGGACGGTGTCGGCGTCGACGCCGCGCCGCTCGGCTTCCGCGAGCACGGTGTCGCGGAACAGGCCGTCCGTCTCGCGCATCACGTTGGCCTTGTGCGCGACCGTGAAGCCGTCGTGGCCGCGCTCGGCGACGTACTCGCAGGCGAACTCGCCGAGCCTGCGGGAGGCCGACTCGGTGACGACCCGCGTCAGCGTCGACACGTTGTCGGTGAGACGGTCCTCGTGGCCCGCGTACACACCCTCGGTGTTCTCCCGGAGGAAGACTAGATCCGTCTCCGGTCGGAGCGCGTCGACGCCGAGGTACGCCCGCGCGGGGCGGACGTTGACGAACGAGCCGACGGCCTCCCGCAGCGGGAGGATCACGTCGGCGGCCGACTCACCGGCGGCGCCGAACAGCGTCGCATCCGCGCTCGCTGCGAGGTCGTACGTCTCCGCGGGCAGCGCCTCACCCGTCTCGTCGAGCGTCGCGTCGCCCGCCTCGGCCTCGGCGAACGCGTAGTCGCCGACGGCCTCCAGCACCTCGACGGCCGCCGGGACGACCTCTCGGCCGATGCCGTCGCCCTCGATCACCGCGATCTCGGGGGGAGCGTCGGCGTCGCCTCTCGATCCCTCAGTCATCGGTGTAGGGCAGGCTGTCGTTGACCGCCTTCGCGCGGTCGAGGTTCGTCCGCATCACGGCGGTCGTGTCCCAGATGCCCTCCAGCAGGGCCTCGCGCATCGCGTCTGGAACCTCGCCCTCGACGGTCTTCCCGTCGTACTGGACGGTCTCCTCGCGCACGTCGACCTCGATGCCGGCGTCGGGGGTCGCCTCGATGAAGTCCTGGAGGTCGACGGCGTCCTCGTGGTCGACCGCGAGCGTCGCGATCCCCAGCGACTTGCAGTTGTCCTGGAAGATCTCCGCGAACGACTCGCCGACGATGGCCTCGACGCCCCAGCGCATCAGCCCCTGCGGGGCGTGTTCGCGGGAGGAGCCACAGCCGAAGTTGTCGTTGACCGCGAGGACGTTGGCCCCCTGGAACTCGTTCAGCGGGTGGTCGTTGAGGGTTCCCTCGTCGTCGCGACGCTGGTCGTAGAAGGCGTACTCGCCCATGTCGTCGAAGGTGACCGCCTTCAGGAACCGCGCGGGGAGGATCTGGTCGGTGTCGATGTCGTCGCCCCGGATCGGCACTCCGGTGCCGGCCACCCGCCGGATCGCGGGGACGGCCGTCCCCTCGCGGGGCTCGTCGCTCCGGTCGTCGGCGACCGGCGCGTCGTCGCTCATCCGTCCACCTCCGCGTCCGCGACGGGGGATCCCGATCCCGATCCCACCTCGTCGGCGGTGTCGAACTCGCGCACGTCGGTGACGGCGCCCTCGACGGCCGCGGCGGCGACCATCGCGGGCGACATCAGGTGGGTGCGTCCCTCGGTGCTCCCCTGGCGACCGACGTAGTTGCGGTTCGAGGAGGACGCGCACACCTCATCGCCCTCCAGCGCGTCGTCGTTCATCGCCAGACACATCGAGCACCCGGCCTCGCGCCACTGGAAGCCGGCGTCTTTGAATACCCGATGGATGCCCTCCGCCTCCAGCGTGCGCTTGACCGTCCCGGAGCCGGGGACGGCGAGCGCGCGCACGTCGTCGTCGACCGCGCGGCCCGCCAGCACGCGGGCCGCCTCGCGGAAGTCCGCGACGCGGCCGTTCGTGCAGGTGCCGAGGAACGCCACGTCGACCTCGTGCTCCGCCATCGTCTCGCCGGGCGTGACCTCGGTGTGCGCCTGTGCGGTCTCTGCGGCCTCGGGGTCGCGCGTCTCGGCCGGCTCGGGCACCGGCTCGTCGACGCCGACCACCTGCTCGGGATTGGTTCCCCACGACACCTGCGGCGCGAGGCCGTCGGCGTCGACCTCGACCACGTCGTCGTACTCAGCGTCCTCGTCCGAGCGGATGGACTCCCAGTATTCCTTGCGCTCCTCGAACGCCTCGCCCTCGGGGGCGAACCCCCGACCCTCCAGATACTCGTAGGTAGTCTCGTCGGGGTTGATGTAGCCCGCGCGGGCCCCGCCCTCGATGGACATGTTACACACCGCGAGGCGGCCCTCCATGTCGAGGCTCCGGATCGCCTCGCCGCCGTACTCGTACACGTGGCCGACGCCGCCGTCGACGCCGAGCTCGCGGATCACGTGGAGGATGACGTCCTTGGCGCCGACGCCGTCGCCGAGTTCGCCGGTGATCTCGACGCGCCGGACGGCCTTCTTGTCCGCCGAGATGGAGCCGGTGGCGAACACGTCGCGGATCTGGCTGGTGCCGATCCCCATCCCGATGGCGCCGAAGGCGCCGTGGGTGGAGGTGTGGCTGTCGCCGCAGACCACGGTCATGCCCGGCTGGACGAAGCCCAGCTCGGGGCCGACGACGTGGGCGATACCCTGCCGGTCGTCGTCGAGGCCGAAGAAGCGGATGCCCGCGTCCTCGGTATTGCGCTCCAGATGGGTGAGCATCTCCTCGGCGCGCTCGTCTGCGAGCGGGCGCTCGCGCCCCTCGCTCGTCGTCGGGACGATGTGGTCGGTCGTCGCGACGGTACGGTCCGGGAACGCGACCTCCATGTCGCGCTCGCGCAGCATGCCGAACGCCTGCGGGCTCGTCACCTCGTGGACGAGGTGGAGGCCGATGAACAGCTGGTCCTGTCCGTTCGGCAGGTCGGCCACCTTGTGGCGTTCCCACACCTTGTCGTACAGCGTTCCCTCGCTCATCGGCGGACGTCTCCCGGGTCGTCGCTCGCGCGCGAACGCCCGCGCGACCACACGTCGTTCGGCTCCGGGTACGGGGCGGTGTGGTCCACGTCGGCGATGGTGTCGCCGTTGCGGTCACCGTCAGTCGCGGCGGTCTGATCTCGATCCTCAGTCATCGGCGCGTACCTCGGTTTTCTCCTCGTCCGATTCGGCCTCCGCCTCCTCGTCGGCGCCCCACGCGAACAGCGCGCGGAGGTTCTCGCCCACGTCCTCGATGTCGTGGTTCTTCTCGGCCTCGCGAAGCTGCGTGTAGGAGGGTCGGCCGGCCTGATTCTCGGCGATCCACTCGCGGGCGAAGGTGCCGTCCTGCACCGCCTCCAGCACCTCCTCCATGTTCTCGCGGGCATGCTCGTCGACGATCTCGTCGCCGCGCGAGAGCCCACCGTACTCGGCGGTGTCCGACACCGAGTCCCACATCTCGCCCATCCCGCCCTCGTACATGAGGTCGACGATGAGCTTCATCTCGTTCAGGCACTCGAAGTACGCCATCTCACGGGAGTAGCCCGCGTCGACGAGCGTCTCGTACCCCTGCTTCACGAGTGAGGTGACGCCGCCGCACAGCACCGCCTGCTCGCCGAACAGGTCCGTCTCCGTCTCCTCGCGGAACGTCGTCTCGACGACGCCCGCACGGGTACAGCCGATGGCGTGGGCGTACGCGAGGGCCTCCTCGCGCGCGCCGCCCGTTTCGTCCTGGTAGACGGCCAGCAATCCGGGCGTCCCCTCGCCGGCCTCGTAGTTACGCCGCACGAGGTGGCCCGGGGATTTCGGCGCGATCATCGTCACGTCGACCCCCGCCGGCGGGACGATCTGGTTGTAGTGGATGTTGAAGCCGTGGGCGAACTGGAGGGTGTCACCCTCCTCGACACCCTCGCGGATGTCCTCCCACACGTCCGGCTGGACGGTATCTGGCACGAGCACGGAGACGATGTCCGCCTCTGCGGCGGCTTTGGCGGGCGTCTCGACGCGCAGGCCGTCGTTCTCGGCGGCCGAGCGCGAGGAGGAGGCCTCGTGCAGGCCGACGATCACGTCGACGCCGGAGTCGTCCAAGTTCTGCGCGTGGGCGTGCCCCTGGCTGCCGTAGCCGAGCACGGCAACGGTCTTGTCGTCGATCTGTGCGCGGTCCGCGTCATCATCGTAGTATACCTCGGTGTCGAAGGTGGAATCGGAGTCTGTCATGTGTGTGGTGTGTGAAGTGTCTCAGTCGTCGTAGTTGGTGAACTCGTCGTCGGTCGAGTCGGCTGAGTGACCCGGCTCCTCGCCGGGGGTCGTCGGGGAGTCGCCCCGCTCCAGCGCGGTCTGACCGGTCCGGGCGATCTCGATGATGCCGAACTGGTCGAACGCGTCGATCGCGTCGTCGATCGTGTTCTCGTCGCCGGTGATCTGCACCGTAATGGTGCGCGGCCCCGCGTCCAGCGTCTGCCCGTCGTACATCGAGGTGATCGCGTGGACCTTGTCGGGGTCTTTCCCGCGGACCTTCAGCAGGACGAGCTCGGCGGCGACGGCGTCGTTGCTCAGTTCGCCGACCGCGATGACAGGCGTGAGCTTCGCGAGCTGCTTTTTCGCCTGCTCGATACCCGCCTCGGTCTCCTCGACGACGAGGGTGATCCGCGAGTGCCCCTCGACGGTCGTCGGGCCGACCGTCAGGCTCTCGATGTTGAACTGTCGCCGCCGGAACAGCCCCGCGGCGCGCGCGAGCACGCCCGGCTCGTCCTCGACGAGCGCCGAGACCGTCGCTCGCCGCGTTGGCTCGGGCCCGTGGTCCGGCTCCTTTCGGACGCCGTGTTCGTCGCGGCGACCCGACGGGTGGGGTCGTTCCTCGGGGTGCGGGCCGGCGAGTCCAGTCTCCGGCGCGTCGCCGCCCGTGGGCCGGGCGTGCTCGACCAGGGGGGACTCAACGGGGTGGTCGGTGCCGCCGTCGGTGGCGGCATGCTCCTCCGGAGCCAGTTCGTCGCCACCCTGCTCGCTCCGCTCGGCCTCGCCCGTCATAGCTGGTCCTCCGCGAGCGCGAACTGCCCGTTCGCCGCGCCGCTGGCGACCATCGGGTAGACGTTCTCCTCGGGGTCGATATGCGCGTCGACGACGGAGGGGCCGTCGTACGCGAGCGCCTCCTCGACGACGCTCTCCACGTCGTCGTACTCGTCGATGCGGAAGCCCTTCGCACCGAACGCCTCCGCGAGCGTGTCGAACTCCGGCATCCAGTCGTACTGGGAGGCCATGTGGTTCCCCTCGAAGAAGGCGTCCTGCCACTGTCGGACCATCCCGATGTACTCGTTGTTGAGCACGACGACGGTGATGTCGAGATCCTCGCGGACGGCGACCGACAGCTCCTGAATCGTCATCAGGAACGAGCCGTCGCCCTCGAAGCTGATCACCTCGCGGTCGTCGTCGGCCGCGACGCGGGCGCCGATGGCCGCGGGCAGGCCGTATCCCATCGTTCCCAGCCCGTGCGAGGAGACGAAGGTGCGCGGCTCACGGTACGTCCAGTACTGCGCGGCCCACATCTGGTGTTGGCCGACGCCGGTGGTAACGTACGTGTCGTCGTCCATCGCGGCGTCGAACGCCTCGACGACGAACTGCGGTTTCACCGGCTCGTCGGGGTCGATGGCGTAGTCCATCGGGTACTGCTCGCGCCACTCGTCGCACTGGGTGCACCACGACTCGGTGTCGGGGGCGTCCCCGTAGCCGATGGCGGCGTCGAGCTGGTCGAGGACGGTCGCGGCGTCGCCGATGACCGGGTAGTCCGCGTGGACGTTCTTCGAGATCTCGGCGGGATCGATGTCGACGTGGACGACCTCCGCCTCGGGGGCAAAGGTGTCGACGCCGCCGGTGAGGCGGTCGTCAAAGCGCGTCCCCACGGCGATCAGGCAGTCGGTGTGCGTGATCGCCATGTTGGCGTAGCCGGTGCCGTGCATGCCCGCCCACGAGAGACACAGGTCGTCGTCTTCGGGGAAGCTCCCGATGCCGGGCATCGTCGTCACGACCGGGATCTCGAACTCGCGGGCGAACGCCCGCGCCTGCTCGGTCGCGTCGCCCTTGATCACGCCGCCGCCGAACAGGCAGAGGGGTCGATCGGCAGCCTCGATGGCGGCGGCAGCCGCCTCGACCTGCTCCTCGTCGGCCTCGAGATCGGGCACGGCGCGATCGGGCGCCGTGGGTTCGCCGACCGGGCGGTCAGTCTCGCCGAAGGTGATGTCCTTCGGGAGGTCGACCAGTGTCGGTCCGGGCCGGCCGGTGTTCGCGAGCGCGAACGCCTCGCCGACCGTCTGGCCGACCTCGTCGGAGTCGTTGGCGAAGTAGTTGTGCTTCGTGATGGGCGCGGTGACGCCGACGGTGTCGGTCTCCTGGAAGGCGTCGGAGCCGACCATGTCCGAGGGGACCTGCCCCGTCAGCGCGAGCATCGCGTCCGAGTCCATCGACGCGTCCGCGATGCCCGTGACGAGGTTCGTCGCGCCCGGCCCCGAGGTCGCCATACAGACGCCGGGGTCGCCCCGGACGACGCCGTAGGCGTCGGCCGCGTGGACGGCGCCCTGCTCGTGGGCCATCGTCACGTGATCGACCGTGGAGGCCGACAGCGCGTCGTAGACGGGCATGATCGCCCCGCCCTGCACGCCGAAGGCGGTCTCGACGCCCGCGGCTTCGAGCGCGGCGACGACGGCGTTCGCGCCGCTTCCGGGCGCGCGCGTCGCCGCCTCCTCGCGAGCTGCGGCCGCGTCGTCGTCCGTCCGTTCTGGCTGGTCCGCTCGATCGGTTCGCCCCTCATCGTCACCCTCGTCGGGCGACGCGGCGTCGGGGGTCGCTGGCTCGCTCATCGTCGTGGTCCTCCATCCGTGTGTGTCATTCGTTCGCGGTCGGTGATCGCTGGTCGCTAATCGGATACGGTCGATACGTGCGTCGGGAGTGGGTGGTGTGGGGGCGCTTACCCCCCTACGATACCCGCGATTCCGGCGAGAAGGGCAATGACGCGCTCCGCGGGCGCCGGGCGAACGGCGGTCGGCGCGGATCTCGTCGTCATCTCGCCTTCGGTTTTCGGCGCGTGCCTCATAACCGTGACGCGGGTGGCAACGATTGCACCCCGGTGGGTTAGACGCGGGCCTCCTGCTCGCGCTCCTCCTCGGGGTCCTCCTCCATCTCGGCGACGCCCTCCTCGCGGGCGAACCGGCGCACGTCGCTCATGGTCACGCGGCCCTCGGCGCCAGCGTCTTTCACCCGGCGGGTGACCGCGCGCACCTGCGACTCAGTGGGGTCGAATCCGGCGTCGGTCAGCCGCTGGCGGACCGAGTGGGTGCCGGTGTGTTTCCCCATCACCAGCTCGCGGGTCGCGCCGACCATCTCCGGGGTCATGACCCCCGGCTCGAACGTGTCGCTGTTCTCGATGACGCCGGCGGCGTGGATGCCGGACTCGTGGCTGAAGGCGTTGCGCCCGACCACGGGCTTGTTCGGCGGCACCGCGATGTCGCTGGCCTGCTCGACCATCCGCGACACCTCTGTGATCTTCGTCGTGTCGACGCCGGTGTCGGCGTCGTACAGCGACTCGGCGGCCATGACGACCTCCTCGAGGGCGGCGTTGCCGGCGCGCTCGCCGATGCCGTTGACCGACACCTGCATCTGGTCGGCGCCGGCCTCGACGCCGGCCAGCGCGTTCGCGCCCGCCAGCCCGAAGTCGTCGTGTGTATGCACGTCGATGCCGGCGTCGGTGTGCTCGGCGACGACCTCGATCAGGTCGCCGAAGCGCCGCGGCGTCGCCACCCCGCAGGTGTCGGGGATGTTGATCCAGTCGACCCCGACCTCGTCGACGGCCTCGATGACCTCGACGAGGAACGACTCCTCGGTCCGGGTGGCGTCCATCGGCGAGAACATCACCTCGGCGCCCGAGTCGGTGGCCATCTCGACGGCCTCGACGGCCCGCTGTTTCACCTCCTCGCGGGTGGCGTGCATGGAGTCTTCGATCTGCACGTCGCTCGTGGAGACGAACGTGTGGATCATCCCGACCCCCGAGTCGATGGCGGCCTGGATGTCTTTCTCGACCACGCGGGCGAGCCCGCAGACGGTTGTATCGGTCGACTCCGCGATGTTGCTGACGGCCTCGAACTCCGCGTCGGAGTTGACCGGGAACCCCGCCTCGATGACGGAGACGCCCAACTCGTCGAGCGCCGCGGCTATCTCTCGTTTCTCCTCGGTCGTGAACGACGTTCGCGGCGACTGCTCGCCGTCGCGCAGCGTCGTGTCGAAGATGCGGACAGAGTCGAACTCGTCAGAAGCACTCAGCGTGCCCTGGAAGAACTCGTTCCGCCGGACTGGTTACCGACGAGTCCTGGTTATGGGACATCATCGCATGTGAGAGCAGAACTGATTGTAAAGCGTTGTGGTCGGACAGGTCACGGCGTCGGCGAACGATCATCACGAACGTTCGATCAGAAGAGGGATCGCAGTACTGCGGCGACTACCCACCAACTCGAATTCATAGTATATCCTAATACACATGGTATTGACGAACGGTCGGCGCCGCGGCGTCACGCAGACGGTGCGACGGGGTCGAGTGTCGAGCGCGACGGGTTCGCGCCGGTCAGACGCCCGTCGGACCGCGGACCGAACCCTTTTGAAAGCACACGCCGTGAGGCGCGATATGAGCGATTTCGGGCTCGACCTCCGCGACGCCGAGGAGCTGATCGAGTCGGAGGGAACGGTGGGGGACGTGGTGCTGGGGGTGCTCGACGGGAGGACCGAGCCTGAGGAGTGGGTGCGCAACGTCGAGTACGGCAACGTCCTCGTGCTCGCCGTCGAAGGGGACCTGAACGAGTTGGCCAGCGGGTTCGCCCGCGAGGTGAACGACATGGGCGGCGAACTCACGCACTTCCGGGGCTTCCTCATCGTCTCGCCCCCGGGCGTCGGCATCGACACCGATCGGTTGAACTGACCGGGCGCCGGCCCCGGCGACTGCGGCGCGCGGTTACTCCCGACGGCCGCCGAGCGCTACCAGGAAGCTCCGACTCGCTACCCCGAGAAGCGGTCGGTCTCGGCGCCGCACGCCGCACAGCGCAGGACGTACTCCTCGGCGTCCGGGTCGGCGCCCTCGCCTCGGGGCTCGACATCATACTCGCGGTCGGCCTCTGCGCCGCAGGCGGGACACTCCTCGCTGATCACCGCGCCGTCGGCGTCCTTCGGCGCGCCGACCGCGAGAAAGCGACACGGCTCGTCGCCGGCGGCGACCGCCCGGTTCGGGGCGCCCGCGGGGACGAAGAACGCCTCGTCGGCGCCGACGCGGTACGTCCGCCCGGGCGTCTCGACCGCCAGTTCGCCGTCGATGACGTAGAACAGTTCCTCGTGGTCGGGGTGGCGGTGGAACCCCCACGGCACTCGCTCGCCGGGGTCAGCCTCGTAGTAGTTGCAGCCGAACAACGACGCCCCGACGGCCTCGTCGAGTTCCCGCTTCGCTCGCGTCGGGTTCGGCGTGTTCGCCACGTCGTCGACGGCGACGTGGCGGTAGCCGCGGTCGGCGCCGTCGTCCCGGTCGTCTCCGTCTCCGTCTTCGTCGGCCGCGCCGCCGGCGTCCGATCCGTCTCCGCTCACCGCTGCGCCCCTCTTTCGTCAGCCTGCCCGTCTACGGCACCGCCTCCGTCGCTGTCGGCCGGCAGCAACACGAGGTGATGGCCGTCGGGGTCGTACAGCTCGACCGAGCCGTCGGACGACTCCCGGACCGTCACCGAGGGGAGGTCGCCGTAGGCGTGCTCGGCGACGGCCGCGGGCTCGCGCACCCGGACCGCGAGGTCGACGTGGACGCCCCCGCGGGCGCCCGCGAGGCCGAGTTGGGGCTCCCACAGCTCCACGTCGAACTGCCGCTCGGCGCCGGCGGGCCCGCGCAGCCGGATCCGCCGGCGGTCGTCGCCGCGGTCGACCGCCGAGAAGCCCAGGGCAGACCAGCAGTCGCTCGCGAGGTCGACGTTCACGACCTCCAGCACCACCTCGAAGACCCCGATCAATCCGGTCCCGGTATCGTCGGGGGCCGTCCCGCCGATCTCCGGCGCGTGGCCGTCCGCGTCCTCCAGATACAGCGAGCGGAAGGAGCCGAAGTCGACCTCGGTGGCGTCGGGGAACCGCGCGCGCCACCCGGGGTACTCGCGGCCGGTCGTCTCGAACGCGAAGTGCGTGTGGAGGCCGCCGCGCGGGACCGAGTCGGGGCGACGGAGCACGAACTCGGTGCCGCCGACATCAAAGGCGCACTCGGTGTCGCTGCGTCGGGTCGGAACCAGACCGAACCTGTCGGCGTACCACGCCGCCGCGCGCCCGAGGTCGGTCACCTCCAGCGCCAGCGACGCCAGCGCCGGACGCGGCTGCGTCGTCGCGGGTCGCGTTGTCATCTCGTCCGCCCTTCCGGCGGCACCCCACTTAAGCCCGCGGCGCCCCTCTCGTCTCCCGATGCCGATGAAAGGTGCCGGCGACGCCGACCTCGCCGTGATCGACGAGTTCGACGGCGGAGTTGGGTGGATCGCCTACCCCGACGAGACGATGGAGCGGGCGAGCCACGCCCTCGCGGTCGACGGCGACGTGTGGGTGCTCGACCCCGTAGACGCCGACGGGGTCGACGACCTCCTCGCGGGGCTGGACGGCGAGGTGGCGGGCATCGTCGTCTGTCTCGACCGCCACAAGCGCGACGCCGCCGCGATCGCGACCCGCCACGACGTGCCCGTGTACGTGCCCGACTGGATGACCGGCGTCGCGACGAAACTCGACGCCCCCGTCGAGCGGTTCGGGCGCGAACTCGGCGGCATGCGCGCGGTCACGGTCCGCGACTCGTCGATCCCGCCGTGGCAGGAGGTGGCGCTGTACGACGAGGAGGGGGCTATGCTGTACGTGCCCGAGTCGGTCGGGGCGTCCGCGTACATGCGCACGGAGTCGGAGACGCTTGGGGTCCACCCGATGCTCCGGCTGACGCCCCCGCGGCGCGCGCTCGCGGGCCTCGATCCCGAGCGAGTACTGTGCGGTCACGGCGCCGGCGTCACGGCGGACGGCGGTCGCGCGCTCGCAGCCGCGCTCGATGGATCCCGCGGGAAGGCGCCAGGACTGTACGCGAAGACCCTCCGGCAGTTCCTCGGGTGAGCGTCCCGTCGTGACCTCCGGAGACGGCGACGGTCGCGTGGACGACGCGGCCCAGCGGGCGGCCGACGGCACGTCGCGCGCGGACCCCGCGCCCGTCCACATCACGGCCGACCTGCTCTCGCTGC
The DNA here is from genome assembly GCF_900129775.1 of Halobaculum gomorrense. Lineage (GTDB taxonomy): Archaea > Halobacteriota > Halobacteria > Halobacteriales > Haloferacaceae > Halobaculum > Halobaculum gomorrense. The sequence continues at coordinate 148,339 of NZ_FQWV01000008.1, forward strand.
TGTGCGAGCGCGCGGCCGACGCCGACCCCGACGAGGAGAACGTCGTCCTGGACGCGACGGCTGCCGGGGACTTGATCGACGCGCCCGGGGGACTGGACCCGTCGACGCCGGTCCTCACGCACTTCTACTTCCCCGGAGCCGGCGGCTCGGTGTCGGCGGTGTTCGGGATGGACCTGGGTCGGCCCGCCGGCCGCGCGCGGTTCCTCTCGCACCCCCGCGGCGACCGCCGACTCACCGAGGAGGACGACCTCGCGGCCGTGGTGCTGGTGGCGGTGCCGCCGTTCGAGCGCGGGGACGTGACCGCGTACGACCGCCGCGGACGACGGCGCGAGCTCGTCGTTGTCGACGCGTACCCGCCCGAAGAGGGAATCGACGAGTGAGGCCGCCGCGTCGGGCGCGGTCGTCGTCGCGGTTCCCCTACTCCAGGTAGCCGAGGTCGCGGAGCTGGTCGGTTATCTCGTCGAACTCAGCTTCGGACAGCGAGCCCTGCTTCTGGTGTTGGATGACGATGCTGCGCAGGAGAAACCGCACCAGGTCCGACGTGGACGAGAAGCTCGTCCCCTCGATCGTCTCCTCGACGCGCTCGGCGAGGTCCTTCGGGATGGAGACGGTAGTGTAGTCAGTCATGTCTCCACGGAGGAGCGCGCGACCGATAAGCGCGGCGGAGCGGTGAGCGATGCAACTGCGGCGGAGCGGTGCAAGCGCGCTGGAGCGGTACAAGATAGGTGGTCGCGCCCGCGATCGCTCGCGCGCTCGCTCCACGCGTCTGCACGCCCACCGTCTGCTCGCGCGTGGTGTCGCCACCGCGGGACGACCGCGGGCCCGTCCGTTTTAGTCCCCGGGGCGGCAACGCGGCGTAATGGCAGCCAGACCGCCGCAGGGAGACACGAGCGAACCCGAGTCCATCGAGTTCGGCATCGCGGCGCTCGACGAACGGCTCGACCGGGCCGGGGTTCGGTTCCCGGCGACGACCGAGGAGCTGATCGCGTCGATGGGTGACACCCGGGTGCCCTATGACGCCGCGGGCAACAGTCTCGACCTTGCGGAGGTGCTCCGGGAGCTTCCAGAGGAGGAGTTCGAGTCCGAGCGCGACCTACTCAACCGCCTGCACCCGATCTTCGAGGACCGCCGCCGCAGCGGCGCGGGGTCACTGCTCGGGCGGGTCCGCTCGATCCTTCCCTTCTGAGGCATCTGGCGCGTCGTCGTCGGCCGACTCGACGCCCGCCGCTTCGACGGCCTCGTCGACCTCCCGTTCGAGCGCCTCGACGCGGTCCAGCGTCTCGCCGTGGAGCGTGACCAGCAGGTCCGAGAGGACGCCGAAGATGAGCAGTTGGACGCCGAGGATGATCCCGACGCCGGCGACGATCGCGAGCACGTTATGAGAGATGGTGTTGACGAACCAGTCGTACGCGACGTACGCGGCGATGAGCGCGCCCGCGAGGCCGGCGACCCCGCCCGCGCTCCCAAAGTAGAACAGCGGGTTCGAGGTCTTCGCCTGCCGATAGATGGCCATCAGGATGATCCCGCCGTCGCGTACCGGGTGGAGGTTCGTGTTCGAGCCGTCCGGGCGCGGGAGGTACGTGATCGGGACGACCGTCGTGCGGACGCCGTGGCGCGCACACTCGACGGCCAGCTCCGTCTCGATGCCGAACCCGTCGGCCGTGAGGCGGAGGCGCCGGAACGAGTCGACGGTGAACGCGCGGTACCCCGAGAGGATGTCGCCGTAGTCCTCGCGGTGGATGAGCGAGAACAGGCCGTTGAAGATCGTGTTGCCGGCGCGGTTGAGTCCCGTCATCGCGTCTTCGTGCATGTCGGCGAAGCGGTCGCCGATGACGTGCTCGGCGGTGCCCTCGCGGAGCGGGTCGAGCATGGCGTCGGCGTCGCTCGCGCGGTAGGTGCCGTCCGCGTCGGCCATGAGGACGAACTCCGCGGTGATGTGCTCGTGGACCGCCTCGCGGATGGCCTGACCCTTGCCGGAACCGGACTGGATCTCCACGCGCGCGCCGGCCTCGCGGGCGCGCTCGCGAGTGTCGTCGCTGGAGCCGCCGTCGATGACGAGGATCTCGGTGAAGCCGTTATCGCGGAAATCGGTGACGACGTCCGCGACCGTGGCCGCCTCATCGTACGTGGGGAGGAGGACGCAGACGTCGTCGGTCATGTGTGTGCGGTGGTGTGGGTGGCGAGTTAGGGGTTTCGGGAGCGTCCGACCTCACGAGGGTGGTGGTGAAAGGCCGTAATCCCCTTTCAAATGGGATATCTTGTACAACCTGCCGAGACCCCGAGACCGTGGCCGGTAAGCTGATCAAGAACGTAGAGCCGGCGGATCTATGTGATTTGACGAGCAGAATATCACATTCTCGACGAACGTAAATAAACAAGAGCGTGTCATAGAATCCATCTCATAGTTTCTCATAGCCCGGTTCGATTCCTCGCTCGTAGTTGGTGATGGCAATGACGAGTCGGAGACACAGCGCAAGGAACACTTCTGTTCGTGCGTGGACGCGGCCTCGGGCGCGGACGTGCCCGAGGCCGCAGTCCTTGACTGCGTCGTTAGTCCGTTCGACCCCTGTCCGGTGGTTGTACGTCTCGTCTAAGACTGACTGCTTGAGCTGAACGTCCTCGCTGTGTTCGTCGATGCGGTCTTCGACTCTGTACTCGATATCTTTCGGGTCGTCAGTGTTTCGCGGGTTGTACGGAGCGATTGGCACGACCCCTGCGGCCAGCAGGTGGTCGTGCCAATCGAGGATGTCGTAGGCGCTGTCTCCAAGCATCCAGACCGGTGTATCGACGGCGAGCGTGTCACGCGTGACGCGCTCGCCGTCTCTTGATCTGCTTGTTTGGCCTGTGTGAACTCCGCTGCGATTGGGATCTTTGCGCCGGTTGAGACGATCGTACAGCCGAAACCGTAGTAGTACTCCTCGGCTGTTGGGTCGTAGTTCAACGACGCAGCGTCGTTGTATTGGATCGCTTCGATGTGAGTTGAATCGATGGAGTACGTCGAGTCGAGCAGGCCGCGGACGGCGGCCTGCTCGACGAGCCTGTCGAAGACATCGTCAATAACGTGTTCGAGGTCGGTGAGAAAGCGATCGACCGTGTCTCTGGATGGCGGTTTGTCGAGTCCGCAGTAGTACCAGACGAGGCTGTGCTGGAGTTCTCGTGTAACCGGCCGCGTGCCGTAGACATCCTCGTAGTAGCAGTGCAGAAAGCCACGAAAGAGATCCGGTGGCTGATGCACTCGTGTTCGCCCCCGGCGAGCGGGGGCGAACACGTCGTACTCCAGGAGAAACTCGAACTCAAGATGCTCAAACAGCGGTACTGTCTCGGTAGCCGCCGCATTCAATAAATCGTCGACCGAAGCTACATCTTGCAGGGCGTTGGTACTGCTGGACACAGTTTCCAAACCCTGCGGCCTCCCACGGGAGGCTTTCTATGACACGCTCTTTGGAGCTAGGGGGCTGGAAGCCAACGATGGACAAGAAGTGTTGGTTTCCGAACTATCGGAATTTCCAGAAACCATCACTATCCTTAGCAACAACGATGACCAGAGACAGACTATCGGTAACCGAGCGCGGCGCTTAGCTAAACGACAGTATACCTGGGAAGCATCCTCCCAAACACTCATCAATTTCCTCCAAACGCAGTTCGACCTCAATTGAGGCTCTTTTCCTCGCCAATTCTCCGAGACTGGGCATACACTTCACAAGGCTTATCCTCGTTTTCCAAGTCCATCGATGCAATGAGTCGAAGCGATAGCGACACGACCCCGGACGGCGGAAATCCCGCCTCCACCGTCCCGGGCATCGACTACTCCTTCGCGGGGAAGTCGGCCGCGGACGTCGTCCGCGACCTCTATCACGTACCGACGCTCCTCGCGGTCGTCGCGTTCATGCTGTGGGTCCGCCTCCAGTCCTACGGCAACTTCATCCGCGACGGCCAGGTGTACTTCAACGGGAACGACGCGTGGTACCACCTCCGCGAGGTCCGCTACGCCGTCGCGAACTGGCCGTCCACGATGCCGTTCGACCCGTGGACGCACTACCCGTTCGGGACGAGCACCGGGCAGTTCGGGACGCTCTACGACCAGTTGGTCGCCACCGCGGCCCTCGTCGTCGGTCTCGGGTCACCGTCCAGTACGCTCGTCGCCAAGACCCTCCTCGTCGCGCCCGCGGTCTTCGGCGCGCTCGTCGCGATCCCCACCTACCTCATCGGGAAGCGCCTCGGCGGTCGCCTCTCGGGGCTGTTCGGCGCCGTCATCCTGATGCTCCTGCCCGGGACGTTCCTCCGTCGCGGCCTCGTCGGCTTCGCCGACCACAACATCGCGGAACCGTTCTTCCAGGCGTTCGCCGTCGTCGCGATCATGGTCGCGCTCGCGGTGGCCCAACGTGACCGCCCCATCTGGGAACTCATCCAAGCTGGTGAGTTGGACGAGCTGAAACCCACACTTTACTGGAGCGCACTCGCAGGGTTCACGATCGGGCTGTACCTGTGGACGTGGCCCCCAGGCGTCCTCCTGCTCGGCATCTTCGCCGCCTACGTCGCGTTCCAGGCCGTCTCGGACTACGCGGGCGACCGCTCGCCGGACCACGTCGCGTTCGTCGCCGTCGTCTCCATGGTCGTGACTGCGGTGATGGCCCTGGTGAAGTTCGAAGAGGCGTCGTTCGCACCTTCCCAGTTCAGCCTCATCCAGCCCACCTTCGCGCTCGCGACCGCCGCGGGCGCCGTCTTCCTCGCGTTCCTCGCGCGGCGACTCGACGCCCGCCAGTTCGAGGACGACCGCCTGAACGACCACGCGTTCGCGGGCATCGTCGGCGTCCTCGGTGCCGTCGGCGTCCTCCTCGTCATCGTCGTCGACGCGGCGCCGTTCACGACGATCGAGGGCAACCTCCTCCGGTTCGTCGGCTTCTCCGCGGGCGCACAGACGCGCACCATCGGCGAGGCCCAGCCGTTCCTCCAGTCCGGGCTCGTCCAGTACTACGGCTCCTTCGGCGTCGTCGTCGCCGAGTACGGCTTCGCGTTCGTCACGGCCCTCGCGGCGGCCGTCTGGATGCTCGTCAAGCCGCTGTGGAAGCGCGGCACGACGGCCGATTACTACTACCTCGGCGCGTCGACGCTCGTCGTCCTGTTCGTGTTCGTCGGCTCGCCCGTGTTCAACAGCGTCGCGAGCGGTCTCGGACTCAACCCGCAGGTGACCGGCCTCGCGCTCGTCGCGCTGCTCGTGTTCGGCGCGGCCGCACGCGTGCGCTACGACGCCGAGCACCTGTTCGTGTTCGTCTGGGCAACGTTCATTACCTCCGCCGCGTTCACGCAGGTGCGCTTCAACTACTACCTCGCGGTCGCCGTCGCGGGGCTGAACGCCTACTTCCTGAAGGAAGTCCTCGCAGTCATCGGGATCGACTTCTCTGCCGACCGCTCGCTGTCGGACGTCGAGACGCACCAGCTAATCGCCGTCGCGGCCGCGGTGCTGGTCGTGCTCGCACCCGTCCTCGTCGTACCCCTCTCGCTCGGCGACACGGGCACCCCCTCCGTCGACAAGACGAACACCGCCGTCGGCGTCGGCAACAGCACCGGCCCGGGCGCGGTGACCATCTGGGACCAGAACCTGGAGTGGATGAGCCGGAACACGCCCGCCGAGGGGAACCTCGGGGGCGCCGGCAACGCCGACGAGCTGGCGTACTACGGCACCTACCAGCGGCCCGCAGACGACGATTACGACTACCCCGAGGGAACATACGGCGTGATGTCCTGGTGGGACTACGGCCACTGGATCACCACGCAGGGCGAGCGCATCCCGCACGCGAACCCGTTCCAGCAGGGCGCCACCTCGGCGGCGAACTACCTCTTGGCACCGAGCGAGGAGCGAGCGAGCGAGGTGCTCGCGAACATCGACGCCGACGACGACGAGGCCAAGCGGATGCGCTACGTGATGGTCGACTGGAAGATGGTCACCGTCGGATCGAAGTTCGGCGCGCCCATCGTCTTCGACGACGACACGAACGCCTCCGACTACTACTCGCCGACGCTGCGCGCCCAGCAGACTCAACAGGGGACCCGCTACGGCGTCGCGTTCTACGACAAGAAGCAGCGCTACTACGAGAGCATGATGGTGCGGTTGTACAAGTACCACGGCAGCCGCGCCGAGCCGACGGTGAACACGCTGTTCGGCGAGCGCGTGATTGTCTTCAACTACGACACCGTCTCCGGCCAGGACGGCACCACGTACAAGGTGCTGCCGCAGGGCGAGAACGCGACGGCGATCCGCACCTTCGGCAACATGAGCGCCGCCCGGCAGTTCGTCGAGGAGGACGGCACCGCGCAGATCGGCGGCGTCGGCTCGTTCCCGCGCGAGGCCGTCCCCGCCCTGGAGCACTACCGGCTCGTCAGCACCACCGACACCTCGGCGTACGCGTCCGGGCAGTACCAGCGGACGGTGCTGCAGGAGTCGCGAGCCACCGGGCTTCGCCCGTCGCTGCTCCAGCAGATGCAGCCGCAGTGGGTGAAGACGTTCGAGAAGGTGCCCGGCGCGACCATCGAGGGCTCGGGCGCCGAGCCGAACGAGACGATCACCGCGACCGTCCGGCTGCGGGTGCCCGAGGGCGGCACCGGCGGCAACGCCTCGACGTTCACGTACACGCAGCAGACGACCGCGAACGCGGACGGGGAGTTCTCGTTCACGGTGCCGTACTCCACGACCGGCTACGACGAGTACGGGCCGGAGAACGGGTACACGAACGTGAGCGTCCGCGCGACGGGCGCCTACACGATCTCCGGCAAGGTGCGCTCGAACGAGTCGGCGTACATCGTGCGCAACCAAGGGACCGTGAACGTCAGCGAGGGACTGGTCAACGGCGCCCGCAACGGGATCATGAGCGTGACGCTGGAGGAGACGGTGCTGCGCGCGCCCGAGGGCGCCCAGCAGAACGGCACCGACGCGAACGAGTCGACGAACACGACGGAGAACACGAGTTCGCTCGCGACCGGCGCCGACGCGCTCGCGGGGCTGAACACGACGCCCGGCGGCGAGTCCTCGGCTGGGGGGACGCTCGGGGACGACCAGTCCGGCACGGCCGCGCCGTCGCTGCGCGCGCCGGTCAGACGAACGGTCGCGCCGTAGATGACCGACGCCCCGCGGAGCGGTCGTGGCGCCGGCGGAGCCGACGGAGCCGACGATACCGACATCGAGCGCGAGGAGGGGCCGCTCGGGACGTACCTCCGCGGGGTCGCGATGGGGAGCGCGGACGCGGTTCCCGGCGTCTCCGGCGGCACGATCGCGTTGATCACCGGTATCTACGACCGGCTCATCGCGGCCGTCACGGCGGCGTCGCCGGCGCTCGCGCGGCGCGCGCTCGAGGGACTGCTCGGCGACCGCGATCAGCTTCGCGCCGTCTGGGCCGAACTCGACGGCGCGTTCCTGCTCGCGCTCGGCGTCGGCATCGCCACCGCGATCCTCACCGTGACGCGGGCGCTTCACGTCGCACTGGAGGCGGTTCCCGTCCTCACCTACGGCTTCTTTTTCGGGCTGATCGGCGCCTCGGCGATAGTGCTTAGAGACGAGTTCCGCGTCGACACCACGGGCCGGGCCGCCGCGGCGGTCGCGGGGGCGGTGCTGGCGTTCGTCGCCTCCGGGAGCGCGTCGGCCGCGCTCGGAGAGTCGGCGCTCGCGACGTTCGTCGCGGGCGCGGTCGCCGTCAGCGCGATGATCCTCCCCGGGATCTCGGGGTCGTTGCTGCTCGTCATCCTCGGGCAGTACGAACGCATGACCGAGGCGCTGTCCGTGTTCGTCGACGCGCTGTTGGCGGTCGCGACCGGCGGTCCGACGGCGACGGTAGTCGAGACGGGCGTGCCCGTGGTCGCGTTCCTCGCCGGCGGCGTCGTCGGCCTGTTGACCGTCGCGCACGCGGTTCGGGCGGCGCTTGCGGCCCGTCGGGAGGCGACGCTCGCGTTCCTGATCGGGCTGATCGTCGGGGCGCTCCGGGCGCCCGTCGTCCGCGTCGGCGAGGAGGTCGGCGCGTGGAGCGTCGCGGTCGGCGGCGAGTTCGCCGTCGCGGCCGCCGTCGGCGCGCTGCTGGTCGTCGGGGTCGACCGCCTCGCCGGCGGTATCGACCTGGACTGACCGGGGGAGGGGGGGGACCGAGCCGATGCCACGACGCGGCGGTGTCTCGGCTGCCACCCGCGAACCGACCGAACCCGCGGGCGTTTTGTCTCCCCGCGGCCCAGCACGGGTATGAGCGAAGACGAGGCCGGCGCGGTCGACGGAGCCGTCCGCGAGGTGACCGTCCACGCTGCGGGTCACGAGCACGTCAGCGCCGACCACGAGAGCACGTTCGAGGTGACGAGCGACGACTGGCTCACGCCTACGGGCGACTGCATCCTCGCGGTCGAGGCGGACGCGACGCCCGCGGACGTGCCGCGCCCGTTCGTCGAGGCGTGTCGCTCGCGCGAGGCGACGATCGTCGCCGAGTTCCGCGCCGCCGACGCGACCGAGACCGTGACGGGCCACGGCCATCCCGACCTCTCCTACGAGGGCGACCGCAGCATGGTCGGCCGGACGAGCGACTACGTCGACGGGCGGACGATCATGGTCGACGCCGACACGGCGGCCGCCGACTTCGACCGACGGCTCGTGACGGCGCTGGAGCGAGGCGCGCCGCTGACGGTGACGCTGCGTGTCGAGCCGTCGCCGTAGCCACGGAACCTACGGGCCGGGCGCGACGCTCACTCCACCGAACACTCCGCTTCCGGAACTCCCTCGACGGGCGCTTCTGACTGCTCGTAGGTGGTGCCGCCGGTAGCAGCCGAGAGCATCGGCAGCGAGAGCGTGTAGTCGAACGCGAGAGCGAACCGCGAGAACGGGTCCGCGAGGAACGTGGCGGGGTCGCCGACGCCGGCGAAGACGACGCCGGTGCGGAGGCTGACCACCTCGTACTCGCCCGTGTGGCCGACCGCGGACAGCCCGATCGCACCCTTCCCGCCGAGGTTCGTGAACAGCGACGTGTAAATCGACAGATCGATCGTCGGTCCCTCCGTGCCGATATCCAGGTTCCGCCCGTCGCCGAAGCAGTCCTCGGGCGCGGCCGCGGCGGGCGCGACGGCCGGGCCACCGATCGCCGCCAGCGACACAAGGAGGGCGAACACCGCGCGAACCGGGACCGGGCGTCTCACAGGAACCGTTCGGCGGTCCGAATAAAAAGTCGACCGAGCCGGCTATCGGTCGTGATACTCCGGTGGCTCGCGTTCGATCCCCTCGACGAGGTACGCCGCGCTCGCGGGGTTGGTCGCGAGCGGCACGTCGTGCACGTCGCAGATCCGGAGGAGCGCGGAGATGTCCGGCTCGTGCGGCTGGGCGGTCAGGGGGTCGCGCAGGAAGACGATGCCGTGGCAGTCGCCGTTGGCGACCTCTGCACCGATCTGCATGTCGCCGCCCAGCGGTCCCGAGGACTTGCGCTCGACGGTCAGGTCGGTTTCCTCGTTCAGCCGTTTGCCGGTCGTCCCGGTCGCGAGCAGGTCGTGACCGGCGAGAGCCTCGGTGTACTCGCGAGCGAACTCGACGAGGGTGTCTTTCTGTTCGTCGTGGGCGATGAGCGCGATGCGCATACCGTGTGCTCGACGGGGCGGCACTTGAGTACCGGTGGGGCGTCGACGAGACCGAGAGCCACTGTTGCTGGCGCGAGCCCGTTACTTGAAGCGGAACGTCTCCAGGTTCTTCGGGGCGAACGTCCGCATGTTGTAATCGTGGTACAGCGCCGACGAGAAGTCCTGGACCGAGCGCTCGTCGCCGTGGACACACAGTACCTTCTCGGGGCGGGGGTTCATCGTCTTCACGAAGTTCTCCAGCCCCTGCCGGTCGGCGTGCCCGGAGAAGCCGTCGACGACCTCAATCCCCATCCGCAGCGAGATAGTCGACTCGCGGCTGCGGTCGCGGGGGTCCTGCACCGGGATCTCGTCCCAGCCGTTCTGGATGCGACGCCCGAGGGTTCCCTGCGCCTGGTAGCCGACGAAGGTGAGCGTCGAGTGCTCCTCGCTGCCGAGGTGGCGCAGCCACGACATGATCGGCCCGCCGGTCATCATCCCCGAGGTGGAGAGGATGATGCAGGGGCCGCCGTCGGCGACCTCCTGGCGCTCGTCCTCGCCGCCGTCGATGTGGTTGAACTGGTCGGCGAGGAAGGGGTTCTCGTCCTCGTGGAAGATGCGGTCGCGGAGGTCGTCCCGGAGGTACTCCGGATAGGTCGTGTGGATCGCTGTCGCCTCCCAGATCATCCCGTCGAGGTGGACTGGCATCTCGGGGATCTTGTCGGTGCGCATCGCCTCCTCCAGCACCATCATGATCTCCTGGGAGCGCCCGACCGCGAACGCCGGGATCAGCACCTTCCCGTCGTCCTCGTACGTCTCGTTGATCACCTCGACCAGCTTGCGCTCGGAGTCCTCCTGATCGGTCTGGTAGTCGTTGCGTCCGCCGTAGGTGGACTCCATCACGAGCGTCTCGACGCGCGGGAAGTCGTTGACCGCGCCGTTGAACAGGCGGGTGTCGTCGTAGTGGATGTCGCCGGAGAAGGCGACGTTGTAGAGGCCGTCGCCGATGTGGAAGTGCGACACCGCCGAACCGAGGATGTGGCCCGCGTTGTGGAACGTGAGCTTCACGTCGGGCGCGATGTCGGTCACATCGCCGTACTCCAGCGGGATGGTGTGTTTGATCGCTTCGCGCACTTGCGCCGAGTCGTAGGGGGGCGTGCGCCCCTCCTTGCTCGCCACGTCGAGGTAGTCGAGCGTGAGCAGGCCCATCAGGTCGCGCGTCGGCTCCGTGCAGTAGATCGGGCCGTCGTACCCGTACTTGAACAAAAGCGGGATGAGCGCGGAGTGGTCGAGGTGAGCGTGGGTGAGCACGACCGCGTCGACGTTCTGCGCGCCCGCGCCCAGCGCTTCGGGCACCTGGAGGTACGGCACCTCGCCCTCGGCGCCGGGCTTGTCGCCGCAGTCGATGAGGATGCGCGTCTCGGCGGTGTTGAGAATGAAGGAGGCGCGGCCGACCTCGCGGCAGCAGCCGAGGGTCGTGATGCGCACCCACTGCTCGTCGGCCATCTCTTCGCGGTGGATGGTGCGGCCGACGCGTTCGAGGATGTCGCGACGCTCCTCGCGCTCCTGCTTCAGGAAGTTCCGGACGTTCGACACCGTGGAGGACTCGATCGGCGGGGTGCGCACGACCTCGGGCGTCCAGCCGACCTCCTGGGTGATCTCCCGAAGGGTGGAGCCGCGGCGACCGATGACCATGCCGGGCTTCTCGGCCTCAATGACGACCTCGCCGGTGTCCTCGTGGAAGTCGAGGTCGGCGACGCCGGCGTCGTCGGGGATGATCTCTTCGATCTTCTCTCTCGCCTCCCTCGGCTCTGAGAGGACGTCCGGGTGCGGGCGAACGGTGATCCGCTTTCGGAGCTTGGAGGCGAGCTGTCGGACGAGGTCGCCGTCCTGGGCGAACTCCTTCGGGTGACGCGTGTAGATGACCAGCTCCGGTCCCTCGTACTTCACGTCGGTGACGGAGATGTCGTCGGGGATCTCCGATTCGATCTGTGCTTTCGTGTCGGCTAACTGCTTCTCGACTTGACTCATATGTGAGAGGATCGTCGCGGGTACCGGGGCGCGCGGCTGTCGAACGCGAGGCCCTCGGGTCGACTGTGCGGTGAAGACTGCATGTGTACGGGACGCTCCGTTGGATCTGCCCTCGTGGGCGACGGAAAACCCGCTTGTCTCCTCGTATCCATCCCTCGTTATAAAACCCTTCGCAACCCTCAATCGGGCGGCCGCCCCTACGGCCGGTATGCGACTCACGCCGGCGTCCGTCGCCGCAGAGCGCGATCGCGTCTGCGATCGCGCCCCCGCGGTCGTCCCGCTCCTCAACGACACCCGAACCGCGCTGAGCGAGTTGTTCGACACCGAGGTCGACGCCGTCTCCGAGGCCGCGTACCGTCGCGAGGTCGACCGTGTGTTCGCCGACGGCGACCGCGCGGTCAACGTCGCCGCGCTCGCCGGTCTCCTCCGAGAGCTCGACGTGGAGGGCGACTACCCCGGGTTCGTCGTCGACGAACTGCTCGGGCGACGGCTCGCGTCAACCATCGCGGGGGGGCAGCCGCTCGCGCTGTTGGCGGAGGCGACGTTCCACTTCGTGGACACCCGGGTCCACGGCGATCCCGGCGACGCCGCGGGCGTGGACGACCTCGACGCGGCGCTCGCGGCCGGCTTCCAGACGCGACTGCCGGGGTGGTCGTGGCGCGACGGCGACAGCCCGTTCGCGGTGGAGCCACGCCGGGACTAGGTCACCCCGTCGTGTGGATCAGGGGCACCAGGTCCTCCTCGTCGGGAGCGTCGTCGTCCGGGACCGCGACCGACTCCGGGTATCGCTCGAAGCCGGCGGACTCGTAGAAGGGGACCAGCCCCTCCCGACAGAGGAGGACCGGCTTCACGTCGTCGAGGCGCTCGTGGTCGGTGAGCACGTCGACGAGAGCGACGCCGACGCCGTCGCCGCGGCGGTCGGCGGCGACGATCACGTCGTAAACCCGGGCGTAGTAGACGAAGTCCGTGATGACGCGCGCGCCGGCGACGAGGGACCCGGCGGCGGGGTCAGCGTCGGCGCCGTGCTCGCGGAGGCCGACGGCGAGGTCGGTGTTCGCCAGCGCCCGTGCCACGTCGTCGCGCTCGCGGTCGTCCCACCAGCCGTAGTCGCCGAACAGCGCGTGGAGGTCGGCGGCGTCGCCGGCGTCGAGTTCGACGGGTGTGAGGGGCATACCGTCGGCTGCTCCCGTGACGACCGTAAGCGTTGGTAACGCGCGAGAGCGCGTGACACGGCGGGGGAACGCTCTTTCCGGTCGGCGCGGTCCGTTCACGTATGAGCGCCGCCGACAGCGGTTCGGTCACCGATCGCCGTCGCCGCGGGCGGCGTGTCCGCGTTCCGGTCCCGCCGCGTGGCGCGTAGCCACGCACCACCTTCTCTCCTCCCACGGGCCGAACGCACCGAGTTTAAGACGGCAGTCCGATATCCACGAACATGAGCGAACACGAATCCGCCGACTCCGGCGACGACGATCAGGAGTTGGGGATCACGAAGTCGAAGGAGTACGAGACCGGCGAGTGGTACGCCGAAGTGGTACAGAAGGCGCAGCTGGCGAGCTACGGGCCCGAGGGGATGTCCGGGTTCATCGTCACCCGCCCCCGCGGGTACGCGCTGTGGGAGCGCCTCCAGGGCTTTCTGGACGCGGAGTTCAAGGACACCGGGGTACAGAACGCGTACTTCCCCATGTTCATCCCCGAGTCGTATCTGGAGGCCGAGAAGGACATCGTGGAGGGGTTCGACCCCGAGGTCGCCTGGGTGACCCAGGGCGGCCACGAGGAGTTGGAGGAACGCCTCGCGGTCCGCCCCACCTCCGAGTCGATCATCACGCCCTACATCAGCCAGTGGGTGCGGAGCCACCGCGACCTCCCCTTGCGCGTGAACCAGTGGTGCTCGGTCGTGCGCTGGGAGGCGACGGAGACGAAGCCGTTCTTTCGCACAAAGGAGTTCCTCTGGCAGGAGGGCCACACCGCCCACGCCGACCGCGACGGCGCCTGGGAGGAGACGATGACGCGCCTCGACCAGTACGAGTCGGTGTACGAGGACTTCCTCGCGATCCCCGTGCTCCGCGGACAGAAGCCCGACCACGACACGTTCCCCGGCGCCGACACGACCACCACGGTCGAGGCGCTCATGCCCGACGGCAAGTCCGTCCAGGGCGGCACCTCCCACTACCTCGGGACGAGCTTCGCGGAGGCATTCGACATCACGTTCGCCGACGAGGACGAGGCCGAGCGAACGGCCCACACGACCTCGTGGGGGCTGTCGTGGCGCGCGCTGGGCGCGCTGATCATGACCCACTCCGACGACCAGGGGCTCGTGTTGCCCCCCACCGTCGCGCCCACGCAAGTCGCCATCGTTCCCATCTGGCAAGAGGAGACGAAAGACGAGGTGCTCTCGTACGCCGAGGGCGTCGCCGACGACCTCGAAGAGGCGGGGATCCGCGTCGAACTCGACGACCGCGACACGCGCAATCCCGGCTTCAAGTTCAACGAACATGAACTCAACGGCGTCCCCGTCCGCTTCGAGATCGGTCCCTACGAGGTCGACGACGACGAGGTCACGGTCGTCCACCGCCCCGACGGCGATGAGTCGACCGTCGACCGCGACCACATCGCGGAGACGACCCGCGAGCACCTCGACGAGGTGTACGCGAAGCTGTACGCCGCCGCCGAGGAGAACCTCGACGGTGAGGTGCGCGAGGCCGACTCGCGCAACGAGATCCTCGGCACTATCGGCCAACACGGCGGCTACGTGAAGGCGCCGTGGTGCGGCGACCAGTCCTGCGAGGCCGAGATCAAAGACCAGATCGCCGCGGAGATCGTGATGGTCCCCTTCGAGGCGGACGACGACCGTCACGGCACCGACCACGACGACGCCTGCGCGGTCTGTGACGACGACGCGACGCGAACGGCGTACTTCGCGAAGTCGTACTAAATCCGACCGCGAATTCGGACCAATCCCAGCCGCGAAATCGGACCGACCGCCGGGGTCGTACTGACCGCGGAGTCGCCGGGACCGACCCCACCAACGGTTCTCCGAACGACAACTCGGCTTCGAGTCACAGCGTGCCGTCCAGCGATCGAATCGTTCACAGTCGTCCGAGAGGATATCGTCACCCTATATCATCCTAATATGCCAATAACACACCCTTAGCCGTTTAGGGTCAACCCTTTACCCGGGCCGCGAGAACTGACACCCATGACTGAGCCGGATGCGTCGGCGCACGTCGGGGGCCTGGCGGACCCCACTGACGAGCGCTCGAACTGTGGTGTGGGGGCCGTCGTCGACCTCGACGGCGGGCGATCGCACGACGTAGTAACGGACGCACTCGAACTGCTGGAGAACCTCGAACATCGAGGGACGACGGGTGCCGAACAGAACACCGGCGACGGCGCCGGCATCATGATCGAACGGCCCGACGAGTTCTTCGCAGGCGTCGTCGACGACGATCTCCCCGAGATGTACGCGGTCGGGTCGCTGTTCATGCCGACCGACGACACCGCGCGCGAGGAGTTGGAGGCGCTGTTCGCGGAGACGCTCGCGGAGTACGACCTGGACGTGCTCGCCTGGCGCGACGTGCCCACCGACGCTGCGGGCGCCGACCTGGGACAGACAGCGCTCGATTCGGAACCGGACGTTCGACAGGCGTTCGTCGCGCCCGCCGAGGGGGCCGCCCTCGATGAGGAGCCGTTCGACCGACGGCTGTACGTCGCCCGGCGCGCCCTCGAGTCGGCCGCCGAGGACGTGGCGGGCGAGCGCTTCTACGTCTGCTCGCTCGACCGCCGACGCGTCGTCTACAAGGGGCTGTTGAAGGCCGACCAGATCGACGCCTACTACCCCGACCTCCGCGACGACCGGCTGACCTCGGGCGTCGCGCTCGTCCACGCGCGCTTCTCGACGAACACGCTCGGCGCGTGGCACCTCGCGCACCCGTACCGCAACGTCGTCCACAACGGCGAGTTCAACACCATCCAGGGGAACGTCAACTGGATGCGCGCGCGCCAGTCCGACCTCGCGGACAGCGGCTTCACCGACGAGGAACTCGACGCCGTCCGGCCGGTCATCTCCGACCCGAACCAGTCGGACACGGCATCGGTCGACGAGACGCTCGACCTCCTCTTACACGGCGGGCGCGAACTCCCCCACGCGCTCCGGATGATGATCCCCGAGGCGTACCGCAAAGACGACGCGATGAGCGAGGCGCGCCGCGACTTCTACGACTACCACGCCTCGCTGGTCGAGCCCTGGGACGGCCCCGCATTGGTCATCGGCTTCGACGGCGACCGCGTCGCCGGCGTGCTCGACCGCAACGGCCTGCGCCCGTGCCGCTACGACGTGACCGCCGACAACCGGCTCGTGATGGGCAGTGAGGTCGGCGCGCTGGAGCACGACCCCAGCGAGGTCCGCGAGCGCGGTCGCCTCCGTCCGGGCGAGACGTTCGTCGCCGACCGCACCGAGGGGCGCGTCCTCGACGACGAGGAGGTGTTCGCCGACCTCACCGACGACCGGTACGGCGAGTGGGTCGACGACGAGCAGCGCGACCTCGCGGGCGTGACGGCCGATGCTGACCCGTCGCCCGAGACCGGGCCGGACGGCGACCTCCGGAGCAAGCAGGCCGCCTTCGGCTACACGACCGACCAGCTGAACCACCTCATCGGCCCGATGGCCGAGCAGGGGAAGGACCCGGTCGGATCGATGGGCGACGACACCCCGCTGTCGGTGCTTTCGGAGTTCGACCGGCCGCTGTTCACCTACTTCAAGCAGCTGTTCGCGCAGGTGTCGAACCCGCCGATCGACTACATCCGCGAGGAGCTGGTCACGTCGCTGGAGACCCGCCTCGGCCCGCAGCACAACCTCCTCGGGGAGACCCCAGAGCACGCCCGCCAGGTCGTCAACGACTCGCCCGTCCTCACCGAGGCGGAGACAGCGACGCTGTGCGACCTCGACACCGTCACCGACGGCGACCTCAGGTCGGTCACCCTCGACATGACGTTCGACGCTGACGACGACCTCCGGACGACCGTCGAGGACCTCCGGGCGGCCGCCGCGGAGGCGGTCCGCGACGGCGCCGACGTGCTCGTGCTCTCAGACCGCGACATGGGCGCGGACCGACTCCACGTCCCGAGCCTGCTGGCGACGGGCGCGGTCCACCATCACCTCGTACGCGAGGGGCTGCGCGCCCGCGCCGGCCTCGTCGTCGAGTCTGGCGACCCCCGCGAGGTTCATCACGTGGCGTGTCTCGTCGGCTACGGCGCCGGCGCGGTCTGCCCGTACCTCGCGTACGACACCGTCCGCGACATCGTCGCCGGCCCCGACGGCGCCGACGAGGAGAAGTCGCTGTCGGCCTACCGCGACGCCCTGGAGATGGGCCTGCTCAAGACGATGGCGAAGATGGGCATCTCGACGGTCGAGTCCTACCAGGGCGCGCAGATCTTCGAGGCGGTCGGCCTCGACTCGGACCTGGTGCGCGAGTACTTCGAGGGCACCGAGATCCGGACCGAGGGGATTGGCCTCCCGGAGATCGAGTCGGACCTCCGCGAGCGGTACGCGGTCGGCTTCGGCGACGACCCCGACTTGGAGACGCAGGGCGAGTACGAGCACCGCTCTTCGGGCATCAAACACGGCTGGAACCCCCACTCGGTGAACGCGCTCCACACCGCCGTCCGCGAGGGCGACCGCGACGCGTGGGACGAGTTCTCGGCGCAGGTGAACGACCCCGACGAGCCCGCGGAGCTGCGGAACCTCCTCGACATCGGCAACGACCGCGAGCCGATCCCGGTGGATGAGGTCGAGCCCGTCGGCGACATCGCCGAGCGCTTCTCGACGGCCGCGATGAGCCTCGGGAGCCTCTCGCCCGAGCAACACGAGAACAACGCGATCGCGATGAATCGCTTGGGCGCGAAGTCCAACACCGGCGAGGGCGGCGAGCCGCCCGAGCGCTTCGACACCGAGCGCGGGTGCAGCGTCAAGCAGGTCGCCTCCGGGCGCTTCGGCGTCACCTCGAACTACCTCGCGAACGCCGAAGAGATCCAGATCAAGATGGCGCAGGGCTCCAAGCCCGGGGAAGGTGGCCACCTCCCCGGCGCGAAGGTGAACGAGTACATCGCCCACGTGCGCTACTCGACGCCCGGCGTCGGGCTCATCTCGCCGCCGCCGCTGCACGACATCTACTCCATCGAGGACCTCAAACAGCTGATCTACGACCTGAAGGCGGCCAACCCCGAGGCCGACATCAACGTGAAGCTCGTCTCCGAGGCGGGCATCGGCACCATCGCCGCCGGCGTCGCGAAGGCGGAGGCGGACGTGGTCCACATCTCCGGCCACTCCGGCGGGACGGGCGCGTCGCCGAAGACCTCGATCAAGAACGCCGGCCTCCCATGGGAGCTGGGGGTCGCCGAGGCGAACCAGATGCTGCGTGCGACGGGGCTACGCGACCGGATCACCGTCTCCGCTGACGGCGGGCTCAAGACCGGCCGTGACGTGGCCGTCGCCGCCTTGCTCGGCGCCGAGGAGTTCGCGTTCGGGACGGCAGCGCTCGTCTCGTCGGGTTGCGTGATGGCCCGGCAGTGCCACCAGAACACCTGCCCGGTCGGCGTCGCCACCCAGCGCGAGGACCTCCGGGATCGGTTCCCCGGCGAGCCCGAGCACGTGATCAACTACATGCAGTTCATCGCCCAGGAGCTGCGCGAGATCATGGCCGACCTGGGCTTCACCTCGGTCGACGAGCTGGTCGGGCGGGTCGACTGCCTCTCTCAACGCGAGGTCGATCACCCGAAGGCGAGCAAGCTCGACCTCTCGGCGCTCATCGCCGAGCCGAGCGACGACGGCCCGCGCCACAAGGTGCGCGAGCAGGACCACCCGGACCTCGCGGAGGCGCTCGACTGGGAGCTGCTCGACGAACTCGGCGACGCGGTCGAGTCGGGCGAGCCGACAGCGCTCGCGGCCGACGTGGACAACACCGACCGCGCGGTCGGCGCCACGCTGTCGAACCGGATCTCGCAGGCTCACGGCGAGGACGGTCTCCCCGCGGGCACGCTGGATCTCGACTTCCGCGGCGAGGCGGGCCAGTCGTTCGGCGCGTTCCTCGCGTCGGGCGTGGACGCCCACCTCGTCGGCGCCGCGAACGACTACGTCGGCAAGGGACTGTCGGGCGGCACAGTCGTCGTCCAGACGCCCGAGGACGCCGCCTTCGAGCCCGACGAGAACGTCCTCGTCGGCAACGTGGCGCTGTACGGCGCCACCGACGGCGAGGCGTACGTCAACGGCGTCGCCGGCGAGCGCTTCGCCGTGCGCAACTCCGGCGTGAAAGCCGTCGTCGAGGGCGTCGGCGACCACGGCTGCGAGTACATGACCGGCGGCGTCGTCGCGGTGCTGGGCGACGTGGGGCGCAACTTCGCCGCGGGGATGTCCGGCGGCGTCGCGTATGTCCACGACCCCGACGACAAACTGGCCGCGAAGACGAACACGGGCTTCGTGAGCCTCAGCGACGACCTCACTGACCAGGACGAGGCGATGGTCCGCCGGCTCGTCGAGAACCACCTCGCGCGCACCGACAGCGATCGCGCGGCGGAACTGCTCGACGACTGGGAGTCGGTCGTCGGCGAGTTCACCCGCGTGCTCCCGGACGCGTACGCCGAGGTCATCGCCGAGGGCCGCGGCGACGACGTGCGCGAGGAGCTTCCCGACGCCGCGGAGGGCGGCCAGGCGACCGCAGAGTTCGGCGCGGGCGCCGTCGGCGACGACTGAGCCGAGGTCGACCGTAGGGAGGCCTCGGATAGACGGCGTATACAAATCGCTTCGCGATTTGTGCGCTCGCGAGACCCGCGGTCTCGTGAACCGCGAGATCTCCGGGCCGAGGCCCCCACGAACAGGGCAAAGTCGACCGCGACGAGACCAGAGTGGTTTGGCGGAGCGGTCCTGTGCCGCCCTGCCCACAAGATGGCGAAACGGGCGCGTCTCAGAAGTCGGGCGTAGCCCGACAACGGCGAGAATCGTACTCGTCGCAGGAATCGCTCACACGAGATCCATCGCCCGCTCGGTTAGGCGGTAGCGATACGCCGGTCGGACGAACACGATCTGTCCGTACTCCTCGGATCTCGTGACTTCCTCGGAGGACTCGATCGCTTCGACGGCGGTGTTGAGTCGGTTCACAGGGTCTCCGGACCACAGGAACTCCGTCACCCGCTCCGGCTCGATCCCGAGCTCCGTGGCGAGGATACTCCGGATCGTTCGACCGGCGCCGTCGGCGACGGCGACGGACGGCGCCGACGCCCGGCCCCGCGACCCGTTCCGTTCCGCAGCATCCTCGGCGAGCGTTGTGACCTGTAGTTCGTCGTCGATATGCGAGATCAGCGCATCCAGATTCGCTTCCGCTTCCTCGGCGACCTGCCCGTTCACTATCTCATCGAGGCGCTCGCTGATCGCGAATACGTCCGGGGCGGGTGGCACTGTCTGCGCGAGGACGCCAGCATCGACGAGGTGGTTCAGCACTGTCCTCGGTTGGTAGTCGATATCGACATCGAGGGAGTCGCGCAGCTCCGTTCGCTTGATACCCTCGTCTTCTGGGCCGACCCCCGCCTCGTAGAACGCCGTTGCGACGGTCACCTGATCGGCAACGCTGTGCGTGCCCCCCTTGCGCTCCCGGATGTACTTCTCCAAGCGGTTGAAATCGGAGTTGTCATCCCCGTCGATCGTGAGCGCGTCGGTGACGTGACCCGGAAGATCCGGACGCGGCGCGTCACGATGCCGTCGGGCCTTCTCCGACAGCCGCGTGTTGTCATAGAGCGCCCGCGCAACCGGGAGGCCACGGAGATAGTTATACTCGTGGAGGATCTCCATCCCGTGTTCGGTCAAACCGTAGAACTGCGACGGGAGATCGCGGGCGTCCTCATTCGGCGGGTACCGATAGCGGTCGATGATATCGTTGTCACTGAGAACGTCCAGTTGGTCCCGGATCGCGGCCTTGTTCTTCGGCATCATGTACGCCAGCTCATCGAGCGACGGGAGATGATCCGGGTGACCGATGATGTACTGCAGGATCAAGTGCCGCGTCTCCTGAGAGAGGAGGTCGTAGATCTGCCGCTGTTCTTCGAACGGACCGTCACCCGTCGCGGCAGGCGCGTCACTCATGTTCTCACGTGGGAGTATCTCGGCGACGCGAATAATACTTTGGGTGAACTGATGTGGTCAAACACCTTTTTAGTCATATTGGTCAGCAATCTATTTATTCACTCCCCGAAGAGCACACAGTATGACTGACCCCGGTCCCCCTCCGAACGCCGCAGCGGTCATGGAGGGGGTGAACGAGGCGCTCCAGGGAATCGAACTGGAACCACACGAAACCTCAGAAGTCATGGGGTTCGCCAACCGGGAACTGCCGCACCTCCACACCCCCGAGGACTCGTATTTCGTCCTCGGGAGCTACCGCGATCGGTACCTTCGGCGGCTCCGCATCGTCCAGAACGAACTGGACAAGCGACTCGGCACGTACCCGTTCTTGATGGCTGACCTTCCGGAATTGGATATCGACCGCCTCCCCGTCTTCCGTATCCGCTTCGTTCTCCTCGCCACACACGCCGACACCATCGTTGCCGTGTACGAACAGGACGCCGGCGGCGAAGTCACCGAACTCGGGAAGATCAGCACGACGCCGTACTTCGGTAGTTCGTACGTGTTACCGCGGGACTACGCGTGGATGACCGAGCGGAACTTCGACACCGAAGCGGACGTCATCGCGGCTGCCGCGACCATCTATTTCAACGACGACCTCGACGAGCCCACAACCGAAGACGAACTGGATTCGCTCGTCGCCACCGCCCACGAGAACGATATCAGTCTCACGACCTCGGAGATCATCGACCGCCTGCAGAGTCGAGAAGACGGCAAACACGCACCCGTCTCATACAGCTGGGTCCACCTCAACGAGTTTCGTCTCTTCGAACTCCACGACCGATGCTTCGCCTGGTCCAACCCGGACGACTTGCGCGACGCCGTGGACGAAGTTCCGTAGTGTTGGGTTGCCGCTGACCGAGAGATCAGAATAGGCTGACCCGTACCGAGAGGTCCCGCAGACACAAGACCGAACTTAACTCGGATGCCGACCAAGCCCGCCCATGGACAGCCTCAATCGCATGGCGGTGGAGCTGGTCGACGAGGCGCTCGACTTCGCCGATGAGCTCAACATCGCCGGCTACGAGCTCGACTCGGGCGCGACCGTCGTCGACTTCGGCGTCGACGCCGACGGCGGCCTCGAGGCCGGCTTGCTTCTCGCAGAGATTCAGACCGCGGGCCTCGCGACCCTCCAAACGCGGATGGGCCGCGTCGACGACTCGCCGACGCCGTACGTCGAGTTGACGACCGACCACCCCGGGATCGCGCTGCTCGGCTGTCAGAAAGCCGGCTGGGAACTGGAGACAGAGCACTTCGCCGGGCTCGGCTCCGGCCCCGCCCGCGCGCTCGTCGGTGAGGAGCGCGAGTTCCAGGCGCTGGGCTACTACGACGAGTTCGACCTCACGGTCCTGTGCGTAGAGAGCGCGACGCTCCCCGACGACGAGGTGGTCTCCGAGGTCGCCGAGACGGCGAACGTGAACGAGCCCGCCGTGTTCCTCCCGACGACGGCGCTCGGCTCCACGGCGGGGAGCGTGACCGCGGCGGCGCGCGCGGCGGAACTGGCGGTCTTCCGTCTGTTCGAGTTGGGGTACGACCCCGAGCACGTCAAGTCGGTGGCAGGCTCCGCGCCGGTGGCGCCCGTCAGCTACGATGAGACGGAGGCGATGGGTCGGACGAACGACGCGCTCGCGTACGGCGGCGAGGTTCACCTCACCGTCGCGGAGGAGTTCGACCGCTTCGACGAGGTTCCCTCCAGCGCCGCCGCCGAGCACGGCCGCCCGTTCGCGGAGGTGTTCGCCGACGCCGACTACGACTTTTACGAACTCGACGAGTCGGTGTTCGCGCCCGCCGCGGTCACCGTCGACGTGCTCGACGGGCCGACGTACGCGCTTGGCGAGACGCGCGAGGACCTGCTCGCGGCGTCGTTCGACTACCAGTGAGCTCCCGACGGCGGTGACATGAAGTTCAAACTCGTCCCGGCGGCGCCCGACACCGTTGCGTTCGTCGCCGACGCGCAGGCGGCCGTCCCACTGGTTCCAGGCAGCGAGGACGACTGCTGCGCCAGGCTGATGCGGCGGCTCGGCTTCCGCTCGCGCGATGTGGCCCGGACGTGGCTCACGTTCCTCCGGGCGCTCGATCTCGCGACGGAGACCGACGACGGGTTCAAACGGCTCCGGGGCGACCCGACGCCGGCGTACCTCCGCGAGCACGTCCTCTCGGGGGTGTACGGCGCCACCGACGTGGCCGACGCGCTCCTGGCGGCCGACGCGGAGGGCGGATCCGGCGGTGCCGCCGCCGGCCTCACCGCCGACGAGGTGTTCGCGGCGTTCGTCGATCTCGTCCCCGACTGGGAGCGGTTCCGGACGAGTGACTGGGAGTCGGTGTGGCGAGAGCGCGTGGGACGCCACCTGGCGTGGTTCGTGCTGCTCGACCTCGCCGCCGAGCGCGACGGCACATACGCGGCGACAGGGGCCCTCCGGGAACTCCGCACCGACCGCGACCTCCGTGGCGACCGCGACGACCACGACGATCCCGGCGATCGTACCGAACGCGATGCGTGAGGACGCGGGCCCGCCGAGACTCGTATCTCCGCTGGCCGACGCCGGTGGGATCACGTTCGACCTCGACGACACGCTCGTCTCCTACCGCCGCTTGCCGGGGGAGGTGCTCGCGGCCGCCTTCGGCACCGTCGGCGTCGATTCGGTGTTCCCGGTGGAGGCGTACTACGACCGCTTCGCCGAGTTCAACGACCGGACCGACTCCATGCCGGAACTCCGGAGGGCGTGTTTCGCCGCGCTTTGTGCCGAACGGGACCGCGACCCGGACCTCGGGCGCGCGGTCGCGGACGCGTTCGCCGCCGAGCGCGACCACGCGAACGTGGCGTGGCGACCGGGCGCGCGCGACCTGCTCGACGCGCTCGACGCCCGCGGCGTCTCCTACGCCGTCGTGACCAACGGGCCGCCGGACGCGCAGGCCGCGAAGGTTCGGGCAGTGGGCCTCGACGACCGCGCGGTCGCCGTGGTGTTCGCCGGTCACGACGCGCCCGCGAAGCCCGATATCGGCGCCTTCGAGGCTGGACTCTTGGCCCTCGGGATCGCCGCCGGCGACGCGGTTCACGTCGGCGACTCGCCGGAGTCGGACGCCGCGGGGGCGCTCGAAGCGGGGATGGATGCGGTCCTCGTCGGCGACCGCGAACCGACCCCGCCCGGGGCGGTGCGGGTGCCGTCGCTGGCGGTGCTCTTGGATCCGACCGTCGACGACCCGAGAAACTGACGCCTGCTACTCGTCGGCGTAGCGCACGCCGGTGACGGTGCCGACGCCCTTGCTCCGGCCCTCGCGGAAGACGAACCGCTGCCCCTCCTCGACGAGGTACGGCTGGAACTTGAACCGGACCTCCGTCTCCCCGGTGTCGCCGGGGAGCAGTCGCCCGCCCTCGGGGTGAAAGACCGCGGCTTCGCTGACGGTCTCCAGGTGGACCACCGGCTCGTACCCCTCCTGGATCCGCGTGGGGTGGTTGAGTACCATCACCTCGGCGTCGAACGAGCGGACCGGTCGCGGCTCGGAGTCACGCGGCACCAGCGCCATCCCGCGCTGGACCTCGGTCTCTTTCACGCCCTTCAGCGCGATGCCGACGATACGGCCCGCGCGAGCCTTGTCGACGCGGTGGTAGTGCATCTCGATGGAGCGCACCTCCACCTCGCGGAAGGAGCCGTCCGGCATCGGGCCGAGCAGGAGCTCGTCGCCCGCCTCCACCTCCCCCGAGCGGATCGTGCCGGAGGCGACTGCGCCGACGCCCTTCACGTCGTACGACCGGTCGACGTACATCCGGAAGTCGCCGTCGGCGTCGTCCTCGCGCTTCGGGAGGCTCTCCAGCATCCGGTCGAGTTCGCCCAGTCCCTCCTGGGTCACCGCGGAGGTGAGCAGCACGGGCACGACCCCGTCACCGATCTCCTCGACTGCGGTGGCGACGCCGTGGCGCCCGACCCGGAGCGGGGTCTCGCCAACGTCGCGCAGCATCGACTCCACCTCGCGCTCGACCTCCAGCACGCGCTCCTCCGACGGCGCGTCGACCTTGGTGATCGCGACGAACGTGGGCAGTTCCATCGCCAGCAGGATGCCGAGGTGCTCGCGGGTGGTCTTCGTCGGGCCGTCGTCGGCGGCGACGGTGAGCAGGCCGTAGTCGAGCTTCTGGCCGACCAGCCCGCGGATCGTCGTGCGGAGCCACGGCTCGTGGCCCACGGTGTCGACGAACGAGACGAGGCGGTCGGCCTCCTCGACGACGCGCGCGCGGTCGGACTTGCGGTCGGGGTTGTCCATGCGGACGGGCCCGTCGTCGTCGAAGCCGTAGACGCCGTAGCTCAGGTCCGCCGAGAGCCCGCGGTCCACCTCGTGGGGCTGGACATCGAGGTACGAGCGCGTTCCCCCCTCGCCGTCGTCCGCCTGCCCGGTGACGAGCGTGCCGACGAGCGTCGACTTCCCGTGGTCGACGTGGCCGGCGGTGCCGACGACGATGTGGTCGTCGTCGGCCTCAAAGGCGGCGCCCTCGCGGATCGTCGCCAGTCCCACGAGACCGCCCTCGGCGTCTCCCGACCCGGCGGCCCACGTCTCCACCTCGTGGATGTGGGCGTCGGCCTCCTCGGCCAACAGCGAGAGCACGTCCATCGACTCCGAGAAGGCCGTCGGCGCGATGCCGGCGATCCCCCCGTCGTCGGTCACGCCGATCACGTACAACGCTTCGCCGTCTCCCGAAAGCACCCGGTGGCGAAGCTGCGCGGCCAGCGACTCCATGCGGCCCTCCGCGAGATGTACCTCACGCGTGAGGCGAGTCTTGAACTCGACGTTCCCGCCCTCCTCCTCGCCGCGCTCGATGGTCCGTGTGAGCACGGCCCGGTCAGCGGCCATGTCAGACGGGTAGCGTCGGGCGAGTATAACGGTTTTCACGTGTGTGGCTACCATTCTCACAGTAGCGCGAGCCCGGATCACCGGAGCGTGCGGCCCCGTCGGCCGCGCAGGGTCACTCCGTCTTGAGCGTCTCGTACGCCCGGTTGACCCGCTTGAACTCCTCCTCGTCGCCGCCGGAGTCGGGGTGCGTCTCCTTCACGCGGTCGCGGTAGGCCGCTTTGACCGCCGATTCGGAGGCGTCGGCGTCGACGCCGAGGGTCCGGCGGGCGTCGCCGGGCGGCATCCCCGCGTTCCCGCTCATCGCAGCGCCGCCGGTCGGGCCCCGCCCGCCCACTCGCGACCGCTGCGTCCCCCTCGTGCCCCGAGGGCCGGCGCGGCCGCCGTCGCCCATCCGAGCGCGCGCCTCGCGGGCGAACCGGGAGTCTCCTCCGGGCGGGGCCTCATCCGCTCGGCGGCCCGCACGCCGACGCGCGGCGCGCGAGCGCATGTCCTCCTTCAGGCGGCCCGACGCCTGATACCAGAGGAAGTACGCGGCCGCGCCCGTCGGGATCGCCGCGAGGAACACGAACGGCGAGTAGGCGATCGCAAGCATCGCGAGGGTGGCCGTCAGGCCGGCGAGCACGGCGGCGATCCCGAGCAGGAGTACGTCACGATCCACACTCGCGATCGGCGGCGCGCGACCGTAAACCCCTCGCCGACAGCCTGCGGCGGTCTCCCGCCCGCACCAGTTCCAGGCGCGTGCGCACCGCCAAAGGGACCAACTTCCCGCGTCGTGTCCGATCGAGTACGGCTATCAGCGATGAGCGTCACCGGCCGCTGTCAGATCTGCGAGCGCGCCGAGGCGACCCACAGCTGTCCGCGGTGCGGGACGGCCGACTGCGACGACCACTGGAACGATGGGCACGGCGTCTGCGACGACTGTGCCGCGTCTTCCCCGTGAACAGCGGGCGGTGTGCGTCGAGCGGTGTGCGACGGGCGACGAGCGGTGTGCGTTGAGCGATAGATGGCCCGCATCGGGAGCCCGCAGAGCACAGACCGGGGTCAGCTCGCGACGCCGGACCGGATCACTCCGGTCCGGAGCCCGCGGTCGGCGGCCTCGACCGTCTCCCTTCAGCCCGGGGAAGCGTCACCGTAACTGCGGTTCCGCTCGGCTCCCGGTCGTCGAACGCGAGGTCGGCGCCGAGCACGCGGGTCCCCCAGCGAACCACCCACAGCCCCAGCCCGCTCCCGTGCGTCAGGTCCGTCTCGGTCCCCGAGCGGATCCCCTCCAACTCGGCTGCGGGCACCCCCGGACCGTCGTCGGCGACGACGAACTCGACGCCGTCGGCAGCATCGGTCACCGCGATCCGAACCGCGGCGCCGTCGCCGTGTTCGAATGCGTTATCGACGAGGTTCCACAGCACCGTCTCCAGCACGGCCGCGCGCGCGGTCACCGTGAGGCCGTCGGGGACGCTCGCGGCGACATCGCCGTCGGGATACGACTCGCGCGCGCGTCGAACGAGATCGTCGCACAGCTTCGCGACCGCGATCTCCCGCGGCGCGGCGTCGTCCGCGAGGACCGCCTCGGCGTCCCTGGCCTTCTCGCCGAGCCGCTGGAGCGCGCGTCCGCGCCGGGCGATGGCGTCCGCGAGCGACCGATGTTCGTCGGCGACCCGCTCGGTGAGCAGGTCGGCGTTCCCCACGACGACCGTCATGTCGTTGCGGAGGTTGTGTCTGAGCACGCGGTTGAGCACCTCGAGTCGCTGACGGCGGAGTTCGCGCTCGGTCACGTCCGCGAACGAGACCGTGTAGCCGACGGTCCGACCGGTGTGATCGCCGATCGGTGACGTGGTCGCCTCGTACGCGCGATAGCCGGCCCCGTCGGTCACCTCGATGCGCTGTGGTCCCTCGGCGCCGAGCTCGACGCCCGAGACGTACGCGCCCAGGGGTTCGCCGGCGACGCCGCCCACGCTGTCCTCACCGGCGACGCCGCTTTCGTCGCCCTCGCCGGGATCGCCGTCGTCGCCGACCCCGAGGATCGACTCGGCCGCGGGGTTGAACTCGACGATCGCCCCTTCGGTGTCGACAACGACGAGCCCGACACCCACGTCCTCGATCGCCGCCCGGCGTCCGAGCGTCTGCGTCGCCGGGAGCAGCCCCAGCAGATCAAACCGGAACAGGGCGACCCCGAACAGCACGCCCGTCACCGCGAGCGTCAGCGGCGTCAGGTCGAGCGCCGGCGCCGGCGGGAGGAAGAACGTCGCCTTCACGTGGGCGGCGAAGCTGACGGCCGCCCCGACGATGAGCGCGAGCCCCTGGTCGCGGTAGCGCTCGCCGTACGAGAGCATCGGTTCGAGCAGGAACACCATTCCCGCGCCGATCACCGTCCAGCCGAACCCGGCGTGGAGGTAGAACCACGGTCCGGGGTCGAACGTGACCGTCGCGGTCCCGATCGTCGGCGCGATCCGGTAGTTCGTCCACAGCAGGTCGTGGACCGGTACCGTCGCCACGAGCAGGATCGTCGCCACGGGAATCACGGCGACGGCGGCGACGAGTCGGCGAGTGATGTACTCGCCGCGGCCGGCGTATCCGAGCGCGAAAAACAGCCACGCAGGCGCGACGATCGCCTTCCCGACCTCCAGCGGCACTTCGAGCGCCAGTCGGACGACGGGATCGAAGACGGTCAAGGCGACGGCGTAGGTGAGCGACCAGACGGCGACGCCGACCATCATGGCCGCGAACGCCGTCGCGCCCGGCTCCGCTCGGTTGCGCCAGGCGTACCCACCGACGACAACCGCCGTCACGCCCGCCAGCAGCGCGAGCACGACGACGGCGACGCCGGCGACTGACATGGGTCTACTGCACGTCGAACACGTATATACGGTCCCCCTTCCGAACGCCGGCCGCTTCGTCGCTGCCGCTCGCCGCGGGGTGTGCGCCCCTCCCGATGGCGGCGATCACTCGCGGTACCGATTCAGGCGGTCGCGGAGGCGCTTTGCGGCCTGCCCCGACGCCTTCGCGAAGTCCTCGCCCGCGTCTCGCACCTCCGACGCTCGACCTCCCGAGACGCTTTGCGACCCGCTCTCCTCGCCGGCGAAGATGATCCCCCGAGAGGAGTTGACGAGGCCGACGCCGTCGGCGAGCCCGTGGTCGACGGCCGCCTCGGCGTCGCCGCCCTGCGCGCCAACGCCGGGCACGAGAAACGGGAGGTCGGGGACTGCCTCGCGCAGATCCGCCAGCTCGTCGGGCGCCGTCGCGCCGACGACCAGTCCGACGTTGCCGCGCTCGTTCCACAGGTCCGCCAGAGCTGCGACCCGACGGTACAGCGGCTCGCCCGAGTCGAGTTCCAGGTCCTGCAGGTCGGCGCCGCCGGGGTTAGAGGTGCGACAGAGAATAAACACGCCCTTGTCGGCCTTCGAGAGGAACGGCTCCAGCGAGTCGCGGCCCATGTACGGGTTCGCGGTGATCGCGTCGACGTGCTCCAGCAGTTCCGCGTACTGTCTCGCCGTGTTGCCGATGTCGGCCCGCTTGGCGTCCAGCAGGACGGGAACGTCCTTCCCGTGGGCGTACGCGACCGTCTCCCGCAGGCTGCGCCAGCCGTCGGCGTCCTCGTAGAAGGCCGCGTTCGGCTTGTAGCAGGCGGCGTACTCGTGGGTCGCGTCGATGATCCGACGGTTGAACGCCCACCGCGGGAGGTCTCGCTCCAGCAGGTGCTCGGGGATCCGGTCGAGGTCGGCGTCGAGTCCGACGGAGACGACGGTGTCCCTCGACTCGATGCGGTCGCGGAGGCGCTTGAAGAAGGCGTTGAACTCGGGCATGCGCGGCGCTTCGGCGCGTGACGGATAATGGTTCCCGGTTCGGTCGGCGCGTGAGGCCCGTCGGCCTGAGACCCGTCGGTCAGTGAGAACGGACCGGCGCGGGCTCGGATGAGCGGCCCCCGGCGGTCGTGTGTCCCCGACGCGAAGCATCGACAGCTACACCGCCCCGGAGGCGAGACGACCGGCGTGCTCCGCCGCCTCGCCGCCGCCGTCGA
Organism: Halobaculum gomorrense; assembly: GCF_900129775.1. GTDB lineage: Archaea > Halobacteriota > Halobacteria > Halobacteriales > Haloferacaceae > Halobaculum > Halobaculum gomorrense. The sequence goes on from NZ_FQWV01000008.1 coordinate 177,957, forward strand.
CGACTACCTGCTTGTCTGGGTGCTCGGCGCCGTCGCCGTCGGGCTCGCGATCCCCCCGCTGGCCGCGCTGAAGCCCCTCTCGACGCCGCTGCTCGCCGTCATGATCGGGTCGGTGTCGCTGACGCTGTCGCCCGCGCGGTTCCGCGGCGTCAGGGGACGCCCGCTCGCGGCGGTGCTGGCCGTCCAGACGGCGATGCCGCTCGCCGCCCTCGCGCTGGCGCGCCTCCTCGGGCTCCCGGCGGCGCTCGCCGCGGGGTTCGTCGTCCTCGGCGCCGTCACGCCCGAGCTGGTGACGCCGACGATGACGGAGCTGGCCGGCGGCGACACCGCGCTCTCGACGGTCGTGCTTGTGGTCGTGGGGATCGCGACGCTCGCGACGGTGCCGGCGGCGACGACGCTCCTGCTCGCCGGGAGCGTCGCCGTCGACGCGTGGCCCATCGTCCGACAGCTCCTCGTCTCGGTCGTCGCGCCGATGGCGCTCGCCGTCGGCCTCCGAGCGCGGTTCCCCGACCAGATCGCTCCGTACGACGACCTCTACTCGTCCGTGTCGGGCGTCATGGTCGTGCTCGTCATCGGCATCGTCGCTGCCGACAACGCCGCGCTCGTGCTGGCCGGTGACGGCGCGCTCCTCCCGGTCGTCGCGGGCGCGCTCGGGCTCAACCTCGCGGGCTACGTCGCGGGGTGGCTCGGGGGCACCGTGCTCGGGTTCACCCCGGGCGAGCGCGTCGCCTCGACCCTCTGCGTCGGGATGCGCGACTTCGCGGTCGCGGCCGCGCTGCTCGTCGCCGCGGGGTTCCCGGCGGCGGCGACGCTCCCGGCGGTGGTGTTCGGCGTCGTCGAGATGACGACGAGCGCGGGGCTGGCACGCTACTGGGCCGAGTGAACTACCCTACCCTACTCGCTCACGGCTTTCGCCGTTCGCTCCTTGAGAGTAGGGCTTCCTGCTTCCACGACGCGCTTTGCAGATACCGAGGTATCCACAGGGAGCGCAGTCTCCACAGCCGTTGATTCAGAGTATCCCACTCTTACGTCTTCGAGGCCGCGAGAAAGGATGTTCCACGCCGCATTCGCGTCCCTGTCCGCCTCAAACCCGCAGGCAGGACAGGAGTGTTCACGGACCCACAACGGCTTGTCGGTCGAAACGCCACA
>NZ_FQWV01000012.1 GCF_900129775.1 Halobaculum gomorrense
GTCCGTTCGACCCCTGTCCGGTGGTTGTACGTCTCGTCTAAGACTGACTGCTTGAGCTGAACGTCCTCGCTGTGTTCGTCGATGCGGTCTTCGACTCTGTACTCGATATCTTTCGGGTCGTCAGTGTTTCGCGGATTGTATGGAGCGATTGGCACGACCCCTGCGGCCAGCAGGTGGTCGTGCCAATCGAGGATGTCGTAGGCGCTGTCTCCAAGCATCCAGATGGGTGTGTCGACGGCGAGCGCGTCACGCGTGACGCGCATCGCCGTCTCCTGATTCGCTTGTTTGGCTTGTGTGAACTCCGCTGCGATCGGGATCTTTGCGCCGGTCGAGACGATCGTACAGCCGAAACCGTAGTAGTACTCTTCGGCCGTTGGGTCGTAGTTCCATGACGCCGCGTCGTTGTACTGAATCGCCTCGATGTGCGTCGAATCGATGGAGTATGTGGAGTCGAGCAGGCCGCGGACGGCGGCCTGCTCGACGAGTCTGTCGAAGACATCGTCAATAACGTGTTCAAGGTCGGTGAGAAAGCGATCAACCGTGTCTCTGGATGGCGGTTTGTCGAGTCCGCAGTAGTACCAGACAAGGCCGTTCTGAAGTTCTCGTGTCACCGGACGCGTCCCGTAGACATCCTCGTAGTAACAGTGCAGAAAGCCGCGAAAGAGGTCTGGTGGCTGATGAACTCGTGTTCGCCCCCGCTTCGAGGGGGCGAACACGTCGTACTCCAGCAGAAACTCGAACTCAAGATGGTCGAACAGCGGTACTGTCTCGGTAGCCGCCGCATTCAAGAAGTCGTCTACCGAAGCTACGTCTTGCAGGGCGTTGGTACTGCTGGACACAGTTTCCATATCCTGCGGCCTCCCTTGGGAGGCTTTCTATGACACGCTCGTGGGGGTATTAGATGATGGCTTTTACATTGAAGATGATGGCCCTGGTATTCCCGAGAACAAACGAGAAGATGTGTTCGACGCCGGTTACTCTACCGCTGAGGATGGGGCTGGATTCGGTTTGAGTATCGTCAAACATGTGGCTGAAGCTCACGGTTGGGAGATTCAGGTAACCGATGGGTCCGAAGGCGGCGCACGCTTCGAAATAACGGGAATTGAGTTCGCTGCTGAATAGATCCTCTGAGCCTTGTTTAGCCGCTCCTGAAGCCGTCGGTTAGTGGCATATCGAATGAGCAGAATCGGTCTGGGAGTGACTCCCGCTCCGAGTTCGTTGTTTGGCCAAAGGCCATAGAGGACGATTTGCACCGCGTCTAAACAAAGCCGATCCTCTGTATTTCGCACACCGGTTCTATCAGTTCCAGAGAGCTTCAACAGAGCCCAATAGCTGTGTCTGAAGACCAAATTGATTGTATTATTATGTGTTTGGGTGGCGGCATTTCTCTTGCTCTGAGCCCTTCTGATACCGACTAGAGCTTGGAAGCACTACTGAATAGAATAGGCGTGTTTTCAACTACTGTTAACCAGCCGGGCACCACCGCGTGTGGTCGCCGATCGTCGTCTGGGTTCCCGACTCTGTAGGATTACGAGTTCCGGTCGATCCAGTCACAAAACTCGGCGAAATCCCGCGCGCCTGCTTGCTCAGCGATCGCGCGGAGTGTCCCAGTGTCGAGTTCATCGTGTAGTGGGACGGGGACAGTCCGGGCGTCGGCATCGTGGTCGGCTGGCGGCTCCCAGCGGAGTATCGCGTGGTCGCCGTTTGTTCGAACCCACTCGTAGATGCCGCTATTGACCATCACCTTCACGACCTCGCGCCCGGAGAACAGCCGGCGTGTCACTCGAAGATATCTGAGTCGCTGAGCGAACCGCTCGTATTCGCGTCGGGGTCGATGCCAAGTTCAGCGAGATCTTCCGGCGTTGGCTCACTCCCTTCGCCGTAGAACCCAGCGACTGCCTCATCGAGGTTCTCAAGCGCAACTGCTCGGGTCGGCCCTTGTGAGGCAACACCCGTATCCTCGTCGCGGGCGACCCAGCCGTCACCGTCTTCGGCCGGCGTGAGCGAAATTCGCTTCGGCAACGGCGGGTCGCCATTCCCGGCGGTGTCGGTGCTCATACGTAGCTCTCCCATCCACATCCGCAAAAGCGTTCGGCTGGCTATGTTTCACTAATCTGACCTCTGCCGATACCGTCGAGGTGGATATCGCCCACAACCCCCTGTGTAGACCTGCTCGGTGACGCGTAACGCCGGCTGACGCTATCGTCGTTCTCTCTGTTTGCGCTCGGCATTAGGAACTGCCCCGCCTACCGCCGCTTGTCGTGTGTAATTGGTGGTATCAATTGTGCTTGCTAAACCAGTGGATTGAGTTCGACGGGATCGGTCCCGGCGAGCGCGGGGCACTCAAGACCGCGAAGATGCTGGACGACAACGGCATCGGCGCGATCCTCATCGAGATCCCCCGGATTGCCGGTCGGAAGGTCGACCTCGACGACTACCTCACCGACGAACTCTACGAGGTCGCCCCGCCACTGCCGCACCTGTCGGCGCTGTTGGAGATGTGGCGCCGCGAGGACGTCGAGGCGACGCTGCGAGAGACAGTTGGGTCCGCGGAGGTCCCACGCGTCTCGCCGCGAGCAAGCACGTACACGGACGGGTTGTCGTCCACAGAAATCGACCTACTGGATACCATCACGCTTCGGCGGGCGTTCACGAACGAGGTGGGCCAACAGATCAACGCGTATCTCGAGGAACACCACGGGGTCGGTCTGGACGAAGAAGACGAGGACATCACCGTCCGCGGGCTCTCGGCCGCCGAGGACGACGATCCCACAGCCGACCAGATCCCACAGCGGTTCGAGGAGTTCCCCCACATGGACTACGCGGGCGCTGGGCTGGATGAAGCCGAGCTCATGGAGATTCTCGAGTGGGACACCGAGTACGGCATCCCGCGGGTGCCCATCGACGAGTACATCGACTTCGCGGAGGCAAAGACGGCGATCGTCACTGCCGACGGTGCCGGCTGGGAAGATGTCGTTGTCACCGCCGCGGGCGGCGGGCCGGAGGACATCTTCAGCGAAGACGCCGGCGAGGAGTTCCGGCCGTCGTCGCTCGCGAAGAGCGGGCTTGGCGCGTACCTCACGCTCGGCCGGCACGTGACGGCGCGTACAGAGACGAGCATCCACCGCGACTTCACGTCCTTCGGGACGGTGGAGTCCGACAGCGACGACGAGAACGGGCCTGACAGCCTGCTCGTGGAGCCGCTGTTCGAGGGCCACACGATTACCCATCCGACGGACCACGACGCCTACGACGAGTTCTCAAAGCACCGTGCGGTGGAGCAACTGGACGACAACCAGTCCGACTCCGAACGGCCCGACCTGAAGAGCGGATCCAACAGCAACCGGAACGAGTTCTACGAGCAGACGATCACCGCACTCACCGGACACGACGTGGGTGAGCGTGGTCCGAACCCACTGGCCCACATCGGGGACTCGGAGAACTACTTCCTCCCGCTCAATCGAGATATCGCATACGACCACAAGCGGCAGGTCACCTACACCCCGTTATCGTACATGGCCTGCATGGTCAAGGTCCGCCGGGTCGACAACCCCGGAGGAGAGTTCACCGACGAAGAAGAGCTCCACACGTGGGTCCGGATCAAGGATCGGACATCCATCCTCAGCGACGATGCCAAGATCCCCTGGAAGTTGCTGAACGAGGCTGGCCTCGAACTGGGAACGCTCGAACCGGAGGACATCCAAGAGAGAGAAGTGCCTACAGGAGACAAGACTGTCACCGTCGACATGATCGTCGACGAGCAGAAGTTCAACGCGACCATCGACGCCTTCCGCGAGGAGTACGGTGTCGACCCCGGCAGAAGTAAGAAGATCAGCAAGGAGGATTTCGTCGTCGATGGCCTCACTCAGGAGGAGTCGATGGAGCGGTTCGCGGACTATCACATTACTGATAGTGCGGAGGTTGATCCCGAACTGGAGATCGACTACCTGCAAGTCCCATCGAGGACTGCGTACCATGCCTACGAAATGTTCTGTGAGAAGAACGGGGTAGAGCCGAAGCATATGCAGGCGATGAAAGACATGGTCGGTTACCTCGGCTGTGAGAAGAAACGTTCCCAGGTCGACGGTGTTCAGGCTACCCGACTACTTGGAGTAACACTGACCCAGACCGGAGAGGAGTTAGCAGACATGCACCCGGACTCAGAGGAGCAACCAAAGGTCTGAACAAGCAACTTGGTCGTCCTAATTATCTCGTTTCTGATATAGAGTCCGAACGGTCAAGACACGGCCCCATTACCATCCTCCCCCGGATGGATCTTGTTTCTGCTATCGCTGATCTGCTCGTGCCCTATCGGTAGAGCCATGGCCAATTCACACGCTTTCTTATCTCGCCTGTCCGGGTGGAAGTGAGTATGATCTCCCCGGAAGGTTCCGTTGGGGCCAGCTCGATCCTTGGCCACTATAGTGGGCCATCCCAGATTACGTTCCACCTGTCATCGCCTGTAAATAGGCTATTGATTTCAGCGTCATAGTATGGTTCATCAGAATATATTGGCCCTGTATCTAACAGCCCAAGTGAACCACATTAGGATGTAGTTGTAGCGATGCCAGTTGACATTCAGTCTCGGAAGCGGACTATCAGATGAATCTATTGGAACTGATATATTGTAACACTCACATTACGATAGAACTATTCTGGGCCAACACATCGGTCCCAACTCAGTTCGTTATCAGGGGCCGTGATGGGTCAGGAATGGTCAAGACCAGTCCCAAATGAATCTCCTTGACCCGTAGGTACTGAGCGCGATCTCAACAACCAGTTCCAGAGAACACTCTGTGAATTCTCGTTCGGAGATAGCGGGTTAACCCACGTTTCTAAATTCGCTGTGCAGCAACTTCGTCGACCAAGCGAGAGAATGGCCGTCCCGGGAGAAGGATGCTACTATCATACTTCGTATGTCTTGCAGGGGGTGGGGATTACCGGGGTTGCAGGGGTGGTTGCAGGGGTGGTTGCAGGGGTCGGATATCGCCGATATCCTGAAAATAACCAGACGGCGTCGGGATCCCATTGAATTTGCCCCCCTGCAAGCGACTCATATTGGAGAGTAATTATTAACTGAAGCACTCGAGGGGTGCTATTTCGTGCAAAATCGCCATACGGGCACTATCTTGCATGGGGGTGTTGCAGGGGGTGGTTGCAGGGGGTTGCAGGGGGTGAAACAGTGCCAGATGCCGCCGTAGAGTGATTTCCATTAATATACCCGATATACTACCGTGAGAACTGCTGTGGTTCGCAATATCTCGGCTCAGAGGATCAACTTGCAGGGGGTGTTTATTTCAGGGTTTGCGTCGAAGGGCGGGGTACATAAAGCCCGTATTGAAAAACCCCCTATATGACGTTACGGAGCACAGCTCCTGTCTCCAAGGCCGACAGGCCAAGCAAAATCGAAGACACCGCCAAGCGGCCAGTGGGGCCTTGGATCTCTCTGGGAGCTGATATAGGAGTGAGAGGGTGGGGGGTTGGCCATGACGACAGCCGAGGATGGACGACTGGCCGATCGACCAGCAGAGGAGTGGCCCCGCCACAGCGGATCGGCAGTCGCCGATTGCGACTGAAGATGGAGGGTGGAGGATACTGGAAGTGGTGGGGGGTTGGCCCGAACCGAGCGGTGACCTCGAGGCAGTCGGCGCTGGGTGGAAGGAGATGGACAGACGAGCCATCCGGCTCTTGACCGACCGCCGGTCAGGGAGGTCCGCAGGCGCTGGAAGCTTTATCAGAATCTCGATACATCCCCGACTCTCAAGCCGAGGGGCAGGCAGACATCCCGTGGGCAGTCGGCCCAGGAGTCACCATCGACGACGTCGACCGCGACGACTCGAGCCGGGGGGACTACCCGTGGCGATCGTTCCGCACTGGCGGCGCCGCGACACGCCCCGTCGACGAGGTCGTCACCCCAGCGCAAGCCGAGGCGATCCGCGCGGCTATCGACCATCCCAGTAGACGGGGGACTACACGGGAGCAGTCCGCCCGTGTGATCGACGAGTGTCCGTGGGAGGCCCATGGGGACGGACGGACAGTGGGGAGTGACCAGTGGGGGTCCAGTCGGCAGGAGCCCCATGGGGACAGACAGAGATCGCACCGGTGGAACAGCACCTACATCGAACACCGACCTACCACATACTTGATACAGGACCACGACCGCGACAGCGACCGCCGACTCGATCGTGGTGCCCCAGCCTGAGCCGGGAGTCGGCATGGTCGACCCGCCGCGCCTCGCTGCGCGCCTCGGCTCACGAAGTTCGCCTTCTGTGCTTGCGTCGGCGGGGCGGGATCGACCGCACCTCTCCCGGCTTCGAACCGCGACCGCGACGGCGCCGCACCAGCTCCGCGACCGCCACCGCACTCGTTTGGCCCGCCTTTGCTTGCAGGGGACCATGCCAACGGATCAGAACCGTAGTGCAGATATCGACAAACAATTCGGAAAACCTGATATGAACCACCCCAAGACACCAATCGACGACAGCCACCAGACCCAGTCTGAGACGAGTCAGAACACCGGGGCAAGCGGGGGGAGATTTCGACGGGGAACCAGCCCGACCATTTGTCTTCAGTCGACGGGCGAGATGGCTTCGAAGACCTCAGAGAGTCAGCGGAGAACCGAACGAGTCGTGACCGTCTCGCAAACAACTACGACGGGGAGACCGGCTGGGTTCGAACTCGCGATCGACGGAGAGTGTGCCGCGCCGGGGTGTGGGGAAGCGCCCCAGAAGGGGAACCTCGACCTACTGTTGGGAGCGCGGGTCGGTGGGATGGCCGCAGACTATCTTTCTTCGAGGAGAGAATCCCGCCGTTTACGGCGGGAGTGAATCCGACAACTCCTACACCGACCACCGTCGATAGCAAGCCCGGATATTCACCGTTAATCCGTACCATTAAGTAGGTTTGTCTACATAGGCTATGTATGGCGATTGAGGTCACGCGTACCTACGTTGGTTCCATCCAGAACCACCAACAGGTGCGTGATGGCCTTGACTCGCTCGGAGACTCAGCCTCCAAAATCTGGAACATCGCACGATGGACAGCCGACCGCATCTGGGACGCAACCGGCGAAATCCCAGATGAGGGCGTGCTGACGATAGACGTACGTCTATCGTCGGTCCATACCTCGTTGCAGTCATGCGGTTTTGCTAGGGGTAGGATATTCCGCTCTCTATCACGCCACCACCAACCGCAAGACGGCGTGGGGATCAAATTCAATTATCGTCCACAACTCACGCCACCAACATCTCAATAGCCGGGGTAAGTGGGAGGCGAATTCCGGATTCAAATTCTCATAACAAATTGCGCCACCAGTATCGATTTAGTACCGACTTCGGTTACCCCGAGTATCGTGCGAACACGTTGGACCAATGAATACGTCACGGAGCGGTTCCCTGACGAAGTCCGCGCCCTCCGTCGCGAGCAAGGACAGCCTGAGAATCTGAAGCCAACACACCAGTGGTTGGTTGACAACGGTTTCTCGGGAATCCAGGGATACGTCGACGGCGAAGACTACACTGTCGACGACGTGCTGCTCGACGTCTGTGAATTCGACCCGAAGCCACCGAAGCCACTTCCAGGCAGCCACCCTGAGACAAAGCGACTCATTCGTGCGTATCTCAAGATGGAAGCTGAGGATTTCAACAGGTTGGCTGACTCAACAATCGCCAGTCTTCGCTCCCGGTTCCGACGGCTCATAGAAATCTCTATGCAGTATCTGGGTACGAGCAATCTCCTCCGCCCGGTACGAGTCTCGAAGGCTGAGGGATTCCATCAGATCATGGATTTGTATGGTGGCCTAGATGAAGAACTGGAATCTGAGGGGTCACGTATCAATTATGCACTCGCCCTCGTACAGTTGTATAATCACCTCGACGATCTCGGGCATGCAGACCATAATCCTGCAAAGAAGGTTCTGGAGCGGAAAGACTGGAGCTACAACCGACAGGGACCAGAGGTTGTGTTTTCTGTCGATCAGATCTGTGACTGTTGGATCGCAACCGATCGCAAGTGGAGCGGCGACGAGGCTCACACCCGACGGATGATCGTCTTGATGTTTGCTGGGTACGGCCTCCGGTACAGTGACGTCGAAAAATTCGATGCACGCAATGGGGTCCATCTGGATCGCGACGACCCAGTCATTGAATTCGAGGAGCGCAAAAACGGCCCCGGAACAGTAAGCGCACTCGTCGGTACAGATCTGCTCAAGTACCATATCAAGAAACTTAAACGAGACCCAGATTGGAACGGGAAACTCTTCCCGAACGATGAGGCAGACAGTGGGTCTCGATCTCCAGGGTGGTTCAAAAAACGCATAGTCGAGCTCTGCGAAGCCGCTGATGTCACCCCGCCAAGTGGGGACAGTCCGGTTCTTGGGGCTCTGTTGAAATCCTCTTCACGTCTTGCGATTTGTTGAGAGACTAGTTTCCAACCGTACCGACGAAAACCGGTGGGGAGAGTAGCTCTTCTCAATGTCAACTCTGAAGGATTTCAACAGAGCCGTTCTTGGAGATTTCCGAAACTTCTGGTACAACGAGTTCGCAAGTGCGGCCTCTGAGTTCCTCAATATCACAGACCTCGCAGCCAATGCACAGGGTAGCTCAGTAGCCAGTATCGTCTCCAAACACTACTTGACCGCGAAGAAAAGTCGAAAACACTTCCTCCAGCATTCAGGAGAGCGTTTCGGCCGCGCATTCAATGGCGATCTCGCCGTCACAAGTGCTGGCGCCGAGGAAAATGAGACAGATGCAGGAAACGGGGACACGCAGTACTCGTTAGTGAGGGGGCAACAGTCCGCGCTTGACGAGTACATCAACGGGCTGCTCCCTGGCGTGGCCGTGACGGTGATGGCCTCTCTCCTCGTGTATGGGCGCGCGTGCCGTGAGCAGGCTGCTCTCGAATACGATTCCCGAACAGAACAGCTGACGCCACGAAAAACCGTACTCATGATGGGACTCATGTCCTTCGCAGGGCTTGGGTTCGGGCTCGTTCTGGCCATGCGTGGGATCAACCTCAACCCGCTTGCTGGACCAGTCGACGCTCCGCCGCCGTTCATCTCACTCGGCGTCCTGCTTGGCGCGCTCCGAGCGCTCTACGAGTTCCGCGACCTCGAGGAGCCGTCGGCAGAGCCAGTGTCTCGTGGGCAGGCGTAGCGTGTATTTGTCGTTCTGTGTGTCATACCGGATGCTCAGGTGAGGTTCTACTCGATATTCGTGCTCGCGGTGGCTTGATTACGTGCGGCAGGGCGGGGGCGATCGGGGTCACCGTCAGCTCCACACTGATTGGAATCCCGACACCAGTTACGCGCGCGCATTCAGAGTCGGATCCTACCACCCCCCACGTGAGGAGCGGCCGTAAGCCGCCAGTGTCGAACGCATGGAGCCGTCGATGAGTGGGTCTGCTAAGATGGCCGCTGAGGGGAACGGCTGCTGTTCGTGAGCCTCCGTAGCGCAATGACCAACCAACAAGAAATCGGCTGGAGCGCGTAGTCTGGTTTCTGATATGTGTTCTAATCGTGGTCCAGTTGGATACGGTCTTCTCGTCGACGGGCCTTGAGGTCCCGCCGTCGCGCCGCCGGCCGGGTGATGTCCATATAGTGGCCAGTGCGTGGCTGAGGTGACAGTGAGCCGGTATCAGGTACACGCGCGTTTCAGGAGACGAGGGTATGGTAGGGGGGAGGGAGTTCTGACTAGATCACCGGCAAGTGAGGGGCGGGAGCAAGTAGGCCGGGGCCGTCGCGAATGAGTCGGTTGCCGGACGCCTCTCAGGAGGGTCGTGGACTGGCGGACTCACCGCATCGCTGTTGGCCTGTTCCTCGCGTCCGGTTGGGTACAGTCGCCTCGATGCCGTTCACTTCCGGTCGCTACCGACGGCACCAGGGATAAACGCCCTCACATGCCCAACCGGTGTATACGGTCGCGAACAGGCCTTACGGGCACCGTTCGGACGCGCTGGTCCGTTCACGTTCACTTCCACTCCACACGCATGGCTGAGCCCCTTATGGACGCACTCCGTGCGTTCTGGTATGCATCGCGACCAGCCGCACGATGGTGTCGAACTGCCCACGCTCGAGGCGGGCGTGACGCTCTTGGAGATCGACGCCGAGCTCGGCGCCGAGCCGTTGTGCGCGCTCGTCCTCGACCAGCTCCTGTCTTCGGGTGACCATGCGTTCTGGGTCGACGCCGGTGGGAATGTCCAGACATCGACGCTCGCGACGCTTGCCCCGCACCCCCAGTACCTCGAACGGATCTCCGTCGCTCGCGGCTTTACGGCCTACCAACACGCCTCGCTGCTCGATCGCCTCCCGCGGGTGGTTTCGAACGCAGCCCTCGAGCACACCGACCCGGCGCTCGTGGTCGTTCCCGCGATGGATCTGCTCTACCGTGAGGACGATATCCCCCGTGAGCAGGCACAGGAGTTGCTCGTCCAGCGGCTCGCGACGCTCGCCGGGATCGCTCGCGAGCGAGACCTTCCGGTCATCGTCACCCGCGCTCGCGACGACGAGCTGTCGGCGCCGATCGAGGCCGCCGCTGGGGAGACGCTCACCTGTCAGGCGACGCCCTTTGGACCACGGTTCACCAGCGACGACACCGAATCTGACGCAGAGACGCTCGTCTATCACACCGGCGACGGGTGGCTCCAGACGACGCTCGCGTTCTGGCGGGAGATCCTCCAGCACCGCGCTCGCGCCGTCGACGCGCCGGTCGACACCGCTGGTGAGTCACCCACGGCTTCGTCGACGTCGACGACGTCGCCGGTCACCCCCGAGGGGTGGTGAACGTGGGGCGGACCAACCCGACGTTCCGCGATGTACTCGGGCGGATGGAAGACGAGTGGAGTGACTTCCGGCGAGCGCTGCGGCGGCGCCACCAGCCGCTGCTCGACCGGCTGTTCACCTACGCTCGCGAGCACGCCGACGCCGCGAGTCATCTGAACCATCCCGACCGGCTCGCGCCCGTCCTGGTGAGTATCGACCTCGAGCAAGAGGATCGAATCGACGAACTCGAGGAGCGCGTTGCGGAGTTGGAGGACCGCCTCGAAGACACGTCCGACCGCAATGAAGACGGCTCCGATGTGGAGCGAACCGCTCTGTGACGTTATTATCCAACATCAATATCTCAAACAGCTATTTTCAAACAGCACCAACACAGGCCTATGTCGAGCGGCACGATCGATATCGACGGGTTCGAGAACGCCGACCCCGACAAGTTCGAGGAGCGGACCGACACGGAACGGATCGTTCAGTTCCTCGACGAGCACGACGACCGGGCGTGGAAGGCGGCGACGATCGCAGCGGAACTTGAACTGGATACCGACGCCGTCAGTGCGATACTCTCACGACTCAAAGAGCGCGGGCTCGTCCGACACAAGCGTCCGTACTGGGCGATCACAGACGATGAGGAGCGACTCCAAGCCGCCTATCGGTTGCACCAGCACCATGAGGCTGCAGCCGAGCAGTACGGTGAGGAGCAACTTGCGGAGCTCCAGACTGACGACATGGAAGAGACAGTGTGAGTGAGAAACCGATAAGAAGAACGTGGGCAACTCAAGCGTGTGGCTGACGATATCGCATATCCTTCTGTCGACCTCATTGTTGATCTCCACGAGCAGATTGTAGCAGAAGGCGACAACACAGAGCCAGGAATTCGATCCGAGGACGCGATCGCATCTGCACTACAGTACATCTCTGAAGGGTTCTTCGGCGAGGTTCCTGCAACGATTCACGAGAAAGCGGTCCATCTGATGCGGTTGCTTGTTGCCGAACACGCGTTTGTTGACGGGAACAAGCGGACGGCACTGCGAACGGTCGTTGTCTTCTACATGCTGAACGGGTACGTGTTCGACTATGGAAATGAGGTTCGAGCGTTGTTACGCCGGTTCGCTACCGATGAAGCCGCCGTCGACATCGATACTGCAGTCATCTATTTCCGGGCGTGTGCCCGCCGGAATTGATAAATGGATACACCGAGAATCTCTGACTACGCAATGGCGTCCAGTACCGATTCTTCGACGACCAGCGATGAGGAGGTTCGGCAGTTGTACGAGCGGTACCAAGCAGCCGAAACCGAGGCCGAACGACGTGAAATCGCTCTTGAAATGGGGGAACTGGATGGACGCCGCCACGCGGAGATCTACGCAGCCCTCGAGAACGAGTAAGCGTCTTCTCAGCTGCTTCAGGGATGAGAGACCTACCCAGTGGATAGCGTGCAGACTCAGATAAAGCGCATAGACACCGCCTTCTCTGACTTGCTGCCTGCGCTTCGGCCGTGGATCACTTTCACTCTGGATGGCTGAGGCATATCCCCTCGTGCAGTCTTTCACTATCTGTGATCACCGATACGGGACCGCGGGGTGAATCGTCGCCGAGGTCCGAACCACGGGGCGGCTGGCTCGGGAGGACCGCTACGACCGCCGAGATGCCAGTCGAGTATGAGCGATAGCGATGGTGCTCGCGATCGACTACGACGGCACCACGGTCGTCGAGTGGCGGCTCATGGCCGACGGTGTCGAACGCACCCGCGTCGACGACTACCGACCCACGATGTACGTGGGAGCACCTGTCTCGGAGTTGTACGGCGAACACGGCGGGCAGTCACCGCGAGTGCAGCTACCGGCGCGAGGAGCGCTCACTGAGGCGCTTCAAGACCTCCGGACGTTCCTTGCGGGGCAGGCGGCCGTCGAGTCGCTCTCAGTGGGCGTGTGGCGCCAGACGTTCCGCGCTGACGCCCGGCCCGTCCTCAAGATCGAGTGTCGCGAGATCGACGACGTCCGCTCGGTCGCGCGGCGTGTCCAGCAGTTCGGCGCGGCGGACGCCTACACCTGCTACAACGTCGATGTGACGCGCCAGCTACGGTACACGCTCGAAACCGAGACCGATCCGGCGCCCGACACGGATGTTCGCGAGCTTCGCACGCTTGAACTGGGGTTTCCGGCCCACGAGTCCGGGGTGGAGGCGCTGCCGAAGCTCACCGTCGACGGTGAGTCAGTGGGATCGACGCCGAGGGAGGTGGTAGAGGCGGTTGGCGAGCGCGTCGCGAGCGTCGACCCGGACGTGCTGATCGTCGATACCGCCGAAGTCGTCCCCCTGCTGTTCGAGGCGGCGGGGGAGTACGGGCTTCGACCGTTCGAGCTTGGGCGTGAACCGGGGTATACACAGCTGGCGTCGGCCTCGACGTACACGAGCTACGGGAACATCGGCCACTCGCCGGCGCGGTACTCGGTGCCGGGGAGAGTGCTGCTCGACCGCTCGAACTCGTTCTTTGTCCACGAGGCAGGCCTCGAGGGCTGTCTCGATCTCGTTGAGCGCGCTGGACTGCCGTTGCAGGAGCTCGGGTGGGCGTCGATCGGGCGGGTGCTGACGGCGATGCAGATTCGCGAGGCGCGTTCGCGGGGCGTGTTGGTGCCGTGGCAGGCGTGGCGCCCGGAGTTCTTCCGCTCGGCGGCGACGCTCGATACCGCCGACCGCGGCGGGACGACGCTCGCGCCGGAGGTCGGCGTCCACGAGGACGTCCACGAGCTCGATTTTTCGTCGTTGTATCCGAACATCATCCGCGAGTACAACATCTCACCCGAGACGGTGCGGTGTGGCTGCTGTGATACCCCACAGGTTCCAAATGTGGGGTATAGTATCTGTGAGCGCGACGGGTACCTTCCCGCTGTGCTTGGCCCGTTGATCGACGGGCGGGATGCGATCAAACAGCGGATTCGTGAGTCCGAAGATTCGGCGGAGATCGCGGCGTTGGAGTCGCGCTCGGCCGCGATCAAGTGGATTCTGGTGTCGTGTTTCGGCTATCAGGGGTTCTCGAACGCGAAGTACGGCCGCATCGAGTGCCACGAAGCAATCAACGCGTTTGCCCGGGAGATTCTACTGGATGCGAAGGAAGCGCTCGAGGCCGGCGGGTGGCGCGTGTTGCACGGGATCGTCGATTCGATCTGGGTGACGCCCGCGTCTGATGTGGACGAAGAAGAGCGGCAGGAGTTGGATGTGATTGCTCGGGAAGTGAGCGCGGAGGTGGGCATCGAGTTGGAATATGAGGGAGCCTTCGAGTGGGTCGCCTTCTGCCCACGTCGCGGTGGCGATGGCGGGGCGCTCACGCGATACTTCGGGCGGCGTCGTGGCGAGTCGTACCCGGAGGAGGGTGTGGGTGAGGCGGTGAAGACGCGAGGGATAGAGTGCCGGCAAGATGATACGCCGGCGTGGATTTCGCGGTTGCAGGCGGCGTTGATCCGGACGCTGGACCGGACGCATGATGTGGAGGCTGTCGTCGGGGAGCTGCGACGGTGGCTCACTCGGTTAGAAGAGGGTGAGGTTGACCCGGTGGAGTTGCTGGTGACGCAGCGGGTGTCGAAGCGCGCTGAGCAGTACCGGTATGAGACGGTGACCGTGGCGGCGTTGAAGCGCTCGAAGTGGAAGGACTGTGCGCTCGAGCCCGGCCAGCGCGTCGAGTACTTGGTGGTAGATGATGATGCGACGGGGTTGGGGCGGGTACGACTGGGGCATGAGTCGTTAGGGCGGTACGATGTCGAGTGGTACCGGCGTGAGGCGATCCGGGCTGCCGAGAGTGTGGTGTCGCCGTTGGGATGGGATCGCGAGCGGATTCAGCGGACAGTGTCGGGTGTTGTGGAGCCGTCGCTGGGGGAGTTTGGGTAGTGGGACAGGCTCCACCATTAGGACCGAATTCCAAGTCGTGAACCATCGCACGGTCGCAGTACTCTCGTGAGTTTCTCTTCAGCTACACAAGATGTATATGCTTTTGCTCCGTAGCAAATTCAACAAACGGAGCCCCGATATCACGATGCCAAAGAACACACAGTATCCATTAGAAGATGTCCGAGAATCTGTCTTTGAACTTCTCTCTGAACAGCCGTTCGTGACGACGGGTGGTGTCGCTAAAGCCCATGGAATGGACTCAGAAACCGCTCGACTCAAGCTCAACAAGTTGGTTGAGCAAGATACTTTGAAAACACGTCAGATTGGTGCTAGTGCCCGTGTCTGGTTTTCTGACGCTAATATTGCTCCGGAGCAAATACTTCAGAAGACAGCCGCAGAAGGATCTGCTCCGGAGCAAATGTCTGAGCGTACACTCTTTTTCCCCAGTCGCCGAGAGATTGTGGTTGACTCACCTCAAGACGAGACACGCGACATACTGTCACGAGTCGCACATCTAGTTGACTCAACTGGTAGTGGCTTCCTCTACAAAATTGACCAAGAAGACATCTGGACAGCGGCATACGACACTTTCGACACTCTCCGTTCTGATCTCCAAGCTGTCGTCGGCGATGAGTGGACAGCGAGTTTTGAGAGTCGAATTCGAGACGATTGGGACCGTGCACATCAGTTCCGTTTGCGGACGCGAGTTGCAGACTCCAACCAGTACAGCGTACTGGAAGCCGATGATCAGGACCTCTTCGAGAGCGTTGCGAAGGCAAATCTCGACTACAACACACATTACACGGAATTTCTCTCTGAGACGGCGATGCGGATCAAGAACGGTGCAGAGGCGAGCGTCAAAGAAGTCCTTTACGAGGAGGGATATCCGGTCCTTGATGAGCGCCGACTCAAGGACGGTGCTTCACTTGAGGTCCAGCTGGGCGACGAATTTGATCTCCGTGAGTATCAGCAACGATGGGTCGATCAGTTCGCCGAGCGACGTGCGGGTGTGTTCGTTGGCCCATCTGGCTCGGGCAAAACCGTCGCAGCGATCGGAGCGATGGAGGCAATTGGTGGGGAGACACTCATTATCGTCCCATCGCGAGAGCTCGCCCAGCAGTGGGTTACAGAGCTAACTGAGAAGACGAACCTTGATCAGTCGCAGATCGGGCAGTACCACGGGGGCCAGAAGGAAGTTCGCCCGGTGACGATCGCGACATACGATATTGCCGCGATGAAGCGTCACCGAGAGTTATTCAACGAGCGAGACTGGGGGCTCGTGATCGCGGATGAATGCCACCATGCTGTCGCCAGCACATGGAAGCGTTTCCGTGAGATTCAATCGACAGCTCGACTCGGGCTGAGTGCGACACCCGTTCGGGAGAGTGGCGACGCGAAAGAGATCTACACTCTAATTGGACCACCAATCGGTTCAGACTGGCGGGAACTGTTCGAGGCGGGCTGGGTATCGCAGCCAGAAGTCGAGATGCGGTTGGTAGGCTGGGAATCCGAAAGCGCTCGAGACCAGTACAAACAGGCCGATGGGACCCAGAAACTCATCGAGGCAGCCCGTAACCCAGCGAAGCAGAGCGCGATCTCTGACCTGCTGGAGCGCCACAGTGGCGAGAAGGCCCTTATTTTCGCAGACTGGATTGAACAAGGGAAAGACCTCTCCAACGCGCTGAACTTGCCGTTCATCTACGGGGAAACGAGCCACGAGAGACGGGAGTCGATATACCAGCAATTCCGAGATGGAGACATAGAGGCACTCATCGTCTCTCGGGTCGGCGACGAGGGAATCGATCTACCAGATGCAGAGGTAGCGATACTTGCGTCGACGATGGGATCGTCACGGTCACAGACTGGTCAGCGAGCTGGTCGAACGATGCGCCCATTCGGCGATGCGGCTGTGTACCTCTTGTTGACGAAAGGAACTGGAGAAGAAGAGTGGGGCCGCGAGTCGACGCAGTATCTCGCTGAGAAGGGTGTTAGTGTGCAGAAGACAGGGAATAGCGATTCTGTTCCATAGTACAGGACTGACGACAGTCTGAGAAGAGCTTATGTGCATTCCAATAACTATCCAAATATATGCCAGATTACCCGATTCCGAAGCGGACTACCGATGAGCAACTTCTCAAGGTTGTTCAAGGATACTATAGTACCGGGGGACACAACAATCCGGTTTCAAGCACGGAGGTCGACGACATTATTGGTACGTCCGATGTTACTGGGAGGCAGACTTCGTTCCTCGAGGAGATAGGAATCGTTGGAAAGGATGGACGACAGCGAATGCTAACCGATTCTGGGAGCGATATCGGCGAGGCCCTTATGGGCAACAATGAGGATTTAGCCCGAGAGAAGTTCCGAACCCTCCTCAACGATTGGGAGTTCACCGAGAAGATAACCGGATTTGTGGAGATGGGTGACGAACCCACTGATGAGGCACTCACCCAGTACATCAAATCGAACGCGTCTTCTGACGACGCTAGAGGAATAAGCGCACTTGTCGATCTACTCGTTTGGTCAGATATCCTTGAGAAAAACGACTCTGGGGATTACATTACTGCAAATGACCCAGTGACTGCATCAGATCCAGATCACGAGTCAGGTCAGACACCTAGTAATCCTCGACAGGGTGATCAAGACACCAAGAAGGATAGTAGTGCACAAGAGCAATCTCAATTCCAATCGAACGGATCTGACCAGTTTAACATCAGCTTTGAGTTCTCTGCCGATGATGATCCTCAGGACATCGAGGAGACTATCACGGCAGCTCGCCGCGCGATTGAGTTGGATTTGAGTGATGACTGATGAGGATGAATACTCGCTCTACGCGCGAGTTGTAAAACCAGATTTAGTTTTAGAGGCTGTTTTCGGGATTGCTGAGTCACCGGCACCGATGGATCCTGATAGCCTCCAGGAGTTCATCGACCGCGAAGAGCGATATACAGATGCAGTCATCCACCTCGCGAAGGAACTCAACATGGCTCGTGAAGCCCCTGCTGGGCTTGTTGTCGATCCTGAGATTGAGGACGAGATCAAAAGAGCGTCTCCGGATCAACGCTTTGTCATTCTCAATCGCTATGTCCAGCGGTACGAGCCGTTCACCACCTTCTCATCATTTATCAACAAGGGCTACTCTGCCGAGGCAGCTGCGCGGAAGGTAAATTCGCTCTATCAGATGAACATTGCAGACTCCAAGCTGAAATCACAGTTACTCAACCTTGGGGAGTATGCCGAGATCATCTCAGTTGGCGATGAGCCGCGCGTTACGGGCATTGGCGAAGACCCGCTGAGCGAGAAATACGTTGAGGACCTACTGACAGCGCTTCAGTCAGAAATGAGCGCGCGTCTATTCTTAGAAGACCGGCTTGGTGAGGACCTTGTGAGGTACCTCGACCATGGATCGTTCGAGGAACTTATCGCCGCACTACGCCTCTTCGAGGATGAACCACGGAGTGCAATCGCAGCTGCTGGACGGGCCGTTGAGGATTTTCAACGTGACTTGGCTGCGGACTACGGAAGTGAGGACCGAGATTACCAGTCTGCCTCTGGGATTGGACAACTGACGATGCACCTGAACGGTGATGATCTAATGATGAAACGTCACCTCCATGGTGGTAACTACCTCGGCGGGATGCGCAATCCCAGCGGTGGACACGGTAAGGACACAGAGACATTGGAGCGCTGGGATGTCTCTTCAGAAGTCGCACTCGAGTATGTTCTGGCGGCAACTCACTACATCCGGAGCCAGTATCGCTACACTACGGAGCTCAAGCAGATTCTCTAATCGAAGTCGTCAAGCCCGATCTGCCCTTCGTCTTCCTCAGATTCCGAATCGCGTTTTGGATCTGTTTCACTTAGGCTATCAGAGACTGCCCTCATTGTCTGTTCAATAGCTTCTTCAGAATCGCCTGTAGCGATCTCCACGTTGATGTTTACTGAATAGTCGATAGAACGCTCAATACCCCGAGATGGACTGGCTTGAGGCTTATTGAGCTGATCTACTTCTGGACTGGGTTGTTCAGTCTCATCAGGTTGATCTGATTTCCCATTTGTACCTTGGTCTATGCTAGAATTCTGATGAGAGGTGTCTGTGTGGTCCTCGATTTCGTCCTCACTTCTAGCAGAGAATGCTTCGCCGTTTTTGTACAGGATCTGTGCGTCAATTAGGAGATCAACAAATGCGTGGGTAGACGAGGCACTCTTATTTTCAGTCTCTGTCAGCGTTTCTACTTGCTCAATAAGTTCTTCCTCAGAAGGGTTCTTGATCGCTGCAAAATCTACTATGTCCTGCGTGACAGAGAAGTCGAATAATCCGTTGACGATCGCTTTCGCAGGGTTCGATTGGTCGCTTCTAATCGCTTCCGCGTAAGCGATGCCTTGGTCTGTCAATTGTTTTGACTGCCCATCTTCGGTCAGCACATCGACTGCCAAGAGGAACTTGTTATTCCGGGAAACGATAGAGGAGTCGATACCCAGTTTTCTAGCAGCATCACCGTTTGAGCATGCTTCGTCGGCAGCTCCGGCTGAATACCATGCGAAGACAATCTGCTCAAGTGATTCAAGAGAGACTTTTTCGGGTAAGGGTTCGGGCATAACATGTCTACCAAACTCAAAGGACATACAATTATCTAATTTTAGTTAGTATTTAAACGTCTTATATCGGGGGACGTAGGAGTGTAGTTCAGGAGGGGGCTGTTAGAGGTGTTCTCCTACTCAGCAGTCCTGTGACAATTTCGTTTCGCAGACCCCCTGCCTTCTTGACGATTCGGTTGCGGCTAGGCGGTATCGAATGAGCCAGGCCACGCTCGGGGCCACGCCCTACCGCAATTCGGACCTCTTCTCGGGATACTATCTCGACGAGCGCGTCGACGATCTCGACGCCTGGGACTGCGACCAGGAAGCCCAAGCCGCCCTCGAGGAACTCCAACATCTGTGGGAACTGGAAGGCGAACTCGTCGCCTCCTACAAAGAGGACGAGCTGCTCGACTCGTGGATCGACGAAGTGCTGGACGTCCTCGGGTTCGGATCCCTCTCGTAGACCACCCTCCCGGACAGCGAGGGGTAGAACGGCCGGCTGTTGTTCGAACCTGACGAGGTACAGTAGGTCACGTTCGTCTCCTATAAGCTTCAACCCCTCATAGGTACATCTGGAACTCCTTCCCGCCTGAGATATGCAGGCACGGCGAGTCGCTTCAACCCCTCATAGGTACATCTGGAACCGAATCAGGCGTGTCGGATAACGAGTTCGTGAGGCTTCAACCCCTCATAGGTACATCTGGAACACGCACTACGCCGGCCGGGTGACGGTCGACCTCGATGGGCTTCAACCCCTCATAGGTACATCTGGAACGACACCGACCCCGACGACATGGCTACCGACGAGGAGCTTCAACCCCTCATAGGTACATCTGGAACAACTCGCACATCGGAATTGCTGTTGATGGTGGTGATGCTTCAACCCCTCATAGGTACATCTGGAACTCGCTTGAGAGCGCCGAGGCCAACGCCACGACCAACAGCTTCAACCCCTCATAGGTACATCTGGAACCGAGTTGATCCCGTTCTGGAGTGCCTCCGAGGAGTTGCTTCAACCCCTCATAGGTACATCTGGAACTAGGCACTCAATTGACTGTTCTGGGTAAAACGGTGTGCTTCAACCCCTCATAGGTACATCTGGAACACCGGCGGGATGCGGTCCTCGCGTAATAGTGAGTCGCTTCAACCCCTCATAGGTACATCTGGAACACGTCTTGCGTTATCTGGATGTCCTCATAGGTCCAGCTTCAACCCCTCATAGGTACATCTGGAACGCGCTGTTGCAAGAGGCGTTGCAGCACGCGGAGACGCTTCAACCCCTCATAGGTACATCTGGAACTTTCCTCAACAGTTACCGTATCGCCGCCGATCCCGTGCTTCAACCCCTCATAGGTACATCTGGAACAGCGTCGTGGACCGAACGAACCGCCGCACCCGGCGCTTCAACCCCTCATAGGTACATCTGGAACCGCGTTCGCGGTCGCACGCCGATGTCGAGTCCCGCTTCAACCCCTCATAGGTACATCTGGAACCAACCCAAATTCGCCTTGGGCGACTGGCGATGGCTCGCTTCAACCCCTCATAGGTACATCTGGAACTCGCCTTCGCCCCCGAGCACGATCACGATCCGGTCGCTTCAACCCCTCATAGGTACATCTGGAACACCGACGGCGAGGGGACCACGACGACGGTGGACGGGCTTCAACCCCTCATAGGTACATTTGGAACACTCCTCGTTCTGCTGCTCCTGGATCGTCAGCCGGTTGCTTCAACCCCTCATAGGTACATCTGGAACGTCGTGCAGGCCAAGCGGGGCAACACGGACGGGGTGCTTCAACCCCTCATAGGTACATCTGGAACCCCGCCGTTATTCTGTGCCTCTACCGTCGCCCGTTCGCTTCAACCCCTCATAGGTACATCTGGAACCGTGCGTGCGCTGCTCGAAGAGCGCACGCAGGAGAGCTTCAACCCCTCATAGGTACATCTGGAACAGCGTCGACGACAGCTATCACATCGCCGGCAATCTGCTTCAACCCCTCATAGGTACATCTGGAACTCGTGGGGATAGCGCGCTCGCTTCTTCATCAGGACGGCTTCAACCCCTCATAGGTACATCTGGAACGCGTGTAGCGCGCGCATGGTGTGGATGGGTTATTAGCTTCAACCCCTCATAGGTACATCTGGAACGTACAAGCCCGGCGGAGCCGCAGCCGACAAGACCGTGCTTCAACCCCTCATAGGTACATCTGGAACTCGTGGGGATAGCGCGCTCGCTTCTTCATCAGGACGGCTTCAACCCCTCATAGGTACATCTGGAACGCGTGTAGCGCGCGCATGGTGTGGATGGGTTATTAGCTTCAACCCCTCATAGGTACATCTGGAACGTACAAGCCCGGCGGAGCCGCAGCCGACAAGACCGTGCTTCAACCCCTCATAGGTACATCTGGAACACCACTGGACCGGAGGTCTGGAGACACTCCTACGAATGCTTCAACCCCTCATAGGTACATCTGGAACCCATCATGGAGGCGTCGATCCCGGCGTTTGACTACGCTTCAACCCCTCATAGGTACATCTGGAACGGTCGTGCAGGCCAAGCGGGGCAACACGGACGGGGTGCTTCAACCCCTCATAGGTACATCTGGAACGCGCCCAGTTTTCCCCGGCATACAAACATGAAATGAGCTTCAACCCCTCATAGGTACATCTGGAACTCGTTATCCACGAAACGGTAGGGCATCTCGATGGGGCTTCAACCCCTCATAGGTACATCTGGAACTTCGCGTTCTCACCCGTGGCGTCGACGAGTGCGCTGCTTCAACCCCTCATAGGTACATCTGGAACCATCCGGTATCTCACGGACACAGCCCTCCTATAGCCCCATCTCACACAAGTGTTTCCGTCGACCCGTAATTCCCCGCTATCCCCCGGGGGGTCGACGGAACTTCACGTGAACCGACTCCCTGGTTCGTCTGCATTACCGAACGTAGTGTACTCGACAGCTGCCGCCTGCTCCGCTTCAAATACAACAACAGAGTCGTCGGGTTCCAGCTCCGTCTCGATCTCATTTTTCAAGCCAGTCAACTGTCCCTTGGTCAGTTCACCGACGAACACAGAATACTGGAGATGCTCAAGCTGCCGTCGGAGCAACTTCCGGTAGATCCGAGTCCGCTCAGCTGGGACGTCGTAAATAACGATGACGAACATCACCACCACCGCTCGGTCGGCCGGTACGGCTCCCCAGTTAACACGTGCTTTTTGAGACTGTACACGTCCGTCTGGACTAACGTCTTGTAGCTCACTTTCCGTTTCAACCGTGGATGCTCGACCGTTTCATCGAGCGTTTGCTCAAACTCCTCAAGCACTGTCTTGCGTCCAGATTCCGTGAGGAGACACCCATCAAGCTCGGATTCGAACTCATCAACGCCCAGCTGCTGTCGGTTGATTACACGGAATGCAACGCGGTCGGCGAGGATCGGTTTGAAAATGTCCGCGATATCGAGGGAAAGTGTGTAGCGGCGCTCACCGGGTTCGTGAACGTAGCCAATAGTCGGATCGAGCGCAGTCTTTCTGATCGCAGACACGCATGTGGCATACACCATCCCGTTCAAGAACGAAATAAGCGCGTTCGCCTCGTTTGTCGGCGGGTTGTACTCCCGTCGCGTCAGTTCGAACGGATCGCGAAGGATTTCATCGAAACACCGGTAGTATACTTTCCGGGCTGTGGCTTCCGTCCCACGGAGTTCCTGAATGTCGTCGATTTCAGCGACCTGCTCTTTCAGATCTGCGAGTCGATCGACAGCTCCCCCGAACGATCCTTGTCGACCGTCGTAGTACCGAACGTTGACCCGCATATTGTGGATACTCGCCGAGATGATATCTCGAGCAATCGGCATCCGTCGGGCATGATCATCGTATGCCAATACTTGTTCGACGACAGTGTTACCCGAGGTTTGCGAGCGCTTGGGAAGGTAGGACCCGTTATAATAGTCGTTCCATCCGAATACATGGATAGGAACACCGTGGTCGTTGAGCAATCCTAATGCACGCGTATTGAATTCGATTTGGCCGTGCAGATATAGCGTATCGATGCTCTCAACTGGGAGGTGCTTCTTGCCTCCATCCAGCAAATCAATTCGGAGCGTATCCTCGTGCCGCTCTAATCGGCCGTCCGCGAAGATGTGGTGGTTCGGTTTCGTCATCGTCTCACACCCAGCAGAGATCCTGGTACAGACAGGCGTCGCAGTACGGTTTCTTTTCTAGTGCCGGCGGGGAATCCTGCTCGACGGTCTCGATGATTCCCAGAATTGTGGCCTCAACTTCCTCACGGCCCTCTGCGTCGAGCTCGACTTGTTCGCGCTTTCGCTCTCGTGGGTACGCGAGGACTCCGTCACGTTCGATATCGAGTACTTCCTCAAGATACCACAGGTAGTAGAGCAGTTGCATTCGCGCCGGTTTCTCGAGTGCAGATGAGACCTTGACCTCCATCACGTCACCCGAGTCAAGTAAATCGAGTTGGAGCCGATCGTTAATTTGGTAGGAGCGGCGGCGCCCCTCGTAGCTCGTCTCATCAACGTGTGTTCCTCGCTGGATATTCGTCGCCTCTCGGTCGATATCGACGCCGCGAGACATGAACCAGAGCTCGCGTCGGCAGACGTGATAATACTGAACCATCAGCCCAGTAATCCGATTCTCCGGTTCTCGATGTGGATCGCGTTCGTCCGCGATATATTCTGGTATAGATGACATGATTCGGGTAACCATTTGTTCCCGGCTAGAAATAATTACGCACCGTACAATCGAGTTCAAAACGCAACCCGATATCTTAGCAGATTTCTAATTTCACTCTACAGCAAACATTCATGTAGTGGCCAGAACTGGTTCGATATTGAAGTGATCCTCAAAAAACCACCAACTCGGGTCACATCATGCGCCTGTTAATCCGACTGGAGGCACAGGCGGACGCCGCCTATCAGTCAGCGTACCACCACAAGCTTCGTGGGCGGATTTGGCGAGGACTCGATGGAACAGAGTTCGATGGCTTACACGACGCAGACCATCCGATCGGCTTGTGTTTCTCGAACGTCTTTCCGTGGGGTCCGATCGAGGAAGGCGACGAGCGCACAGTCCTCGTGTCGGCAACTGACCGTGACCTCTTAGGGGCCGTTGCTGAGGGGATAGTCAACGATCGGGAATTTAATGTCGGTGAGATGCCGTTCTGGGTGACAGAGGTCACCACAGTCACACCTGACGTTGGCGAGCCTGGCACTCGGGGAACGATCGAATCCGGCACAGGGCTACTCGTGCGAATCCCTCCGTGGAAGACTGACGAGTACGGCATCGACCACGATGGGAATGAGTCCGTTTTCTGGCGCCCGGAGCACTCGATGAAGCCGCTTAAGACCCAATTAGAGAACAACCTCGATAAGAAACATGGTCTGCTCTGTCCAGACCACCTCCCTAGTCCAAGCGAACGGGAGGGCGATCTCTTTGAGGATCTTGAGTTGATCAAGACGTTTTCCATCCCAGTTGAGGTGACACAGGGGGTTGAGCGAACGATGGTCCTGTCGAAGTGGCGCTTCGGCTATCGCGTGCGCGATGAGCACCATCGGCGTCACCTCAATCTCGCACTCGACGCTGGCCTCGGTGAACGGAACGCGCTTGGACTCGGGTTCGTGAACATCGTGAATGGGTCGAAAGAACGGCCCGGCGTGACCGCTGGATCTGTGGAGGGGCGATAATGTTCCTCGACGAATCGACCCTTCAGTCATACCTCCCTGACGGAGCGATCTCGTCACTACGGCGGATCGAGGCGCTCTATGGAGCGCTCGCCGAAGCCCGGGAGGCCTCGGACCGCGGTGGCGAGCCAGGTAAGTTCGGACTGTATCTCACCCCAAGTGAACTCGACGAGTTCGTCTCCTCGGGAGAGGAAGATCGCGTACTCGTGACTGTCCGGGTCGACCTCACAGAAGACTCGCCCGTCCTTGAGAACGTGGACATCGAGCCGCTTCGTGAGGACTACGTCCCCAAACTCGGGTTCTCGCGATACCCATGGGGTCGAGGAATCGATAACAGCATCACCCGCCGCGGTGCCAAAGGTGGCTCCGATGCCGGGACTGCGCAACGATACTGTCTCGAATGTCTCCAACGCTGGACCAATGGGACAGAGAAGGAGCCGGCTGTGGGTGCCCTCGCCGATGAGCACCCCGATGGCTGGGTGATCGATGGACTCCGAGAACTCGGGCTCCAGGAAGACACCGATGAGCGACTCGGCGAGCTCATCGACCCGAAATTCCCTACTGACTCGCCGCGTGTCGTCGCGACGGTCGCAGTTCGTCTCCCAGAGGAACGTCTAGACCACCCACCCGATGGTGACCCGGATGCAGAGGGCTACTACTACCCCGGGCAGCTGCACGTGCTCAACGCTGGGATGCGCGCGCGTAAAGAGGAGAAGCTCGCACGGAAGAACCTCCCAGATAGCGCAGATCCCTCTCGGGGAGATGCCGCCTGTATGGTTACTGGAGAGAAAACTCGCGTGTTCGGAACAACGGAGGATCCGCTCGCGTTCTTCACCGTCCAACACGCGGAGAAATTTCCCAGACTATCTAAGTCCAATTCCTGGCGCACACATCCAGTCTCCTCGGAGGCGGCGCTCCTGATGCAGTCTGGAGCTTCCCTGCTTGAGGGGTGTAGTGACACGCGAAACGGGCTTCGCGTGTACACAATCCCATACTTTCGGGAGATGAACACCCAACGGGCCGAGCTCCTCTATGAGGCAGTCAGGGGAGACTCGGTTTCAATGAGCCAGGTGTATGAGGATATCACCGAGGGAGACGTAGGTGAGTTCGTCTCTGAAGAACTCCGATTTTACGTCATTGGCGTTCGTGATGACAGCGGCGATATCAACGTCTTATTCGAGGTTCCGAACGCCGATATCTACTGGCCGACAGTCGTTGCAAAGGCTCACGGGGCAGTCCTTGACGTCAAGCGTTCAACAACGTTCTCTCTGGTTGCTGGGCTCGCTCCGGACGAGAACTGGTACGGGCTCTCGCCGAGTGCAGACCAGAACCAGTACGTTGAATCGATCACTGACGGCCTGTACGCCTTCGGGACCATGCCCGATCCGGGGACCGATTCCCCTACGACAGATGATCCACGCGAGTGGCTGACGCAGTCGCTTCTCACCGGGACACCGGTAGATGTTGATCGGCTCCTTGCTGCGTTCGTCGACCGGCTTGTGCAGGAACGTCGGGATGAGCAGCCGATCGGCCGTCATGTTAAAACACAGTATGCACAGTTCGAGGCGCTCTCCCGTGCGGGTCTCCTCGAGGCACCGGCTGACCGACCAGAGTTCGACCATGCAACAGTACCTATGACAAATCACGAGACGACGACCGAGGAAACAGCAGCCGACGGTGGCGTGTTGACGCCAGAGTCGGTCGAACCAACCGATATCGCTCCCGACGGTGACCCGTCAGCAACACAGATCCGAAAATTCCGCCTCAAGAACTTCCTCCGCGATCGGGCAACACTCCAAAATAACCCCGAGCGGCGTGGGGCGTTCCTAATCGGCGTGCTCGTCGGACAGCTGAGTGACCATCAGTCAACGGCAGAGTCGAACGGGGGGCGGGGTATGAATCGAACCATCCGTGATCGCCACCCACCCGAACAGTTGACCGCTGATCGGATTGAGAGATTGTATACCGGAGATCTCGAACGACTTCCACGGGTGTACGGCCGCGACAGAGGAACCGGACCACTGTTCCCGGAGACGAGAAACCTGCTTCGGGATACGCTAGCGGACGCGAAGCCAGACGACTGGGAGCTTCCTGTCCATGACCTCCGGTTCTTCTACGCACTCGGCGTCGAGTTCGGGGAGAGCGCCGGATACCAGGCGTATGAGCTTGCCCAACAGCTCGATATCGAAACCAACGACGCGCCTGAGGAAGAGCCCGCATAATTACCATCCACAACACCACCACACCATGTCTGAATCCACCACCACAGTCGAGAATCGCTCCGAAATCGTGTTCCTGACCGACGCTCAGGACTGCAACCCGAACGGCAACCCGCTGGGAGAAAATCGCCCCCGCGTCGATCAAGAAACAGGCCAAGGGATCGTAACCGACGTCCGGCTGAAGCGTTACCTCCGTGACCAACTGGTCGACGATGGCCACTCGGTGTTCGTGCGCAAGACAGAGGAAGGTAAGAGTACCTCCCGCGCGCAGCTAGCACTGAACGCACTCGGCGATATCGACGATCCAGAAGAAGTGGAGGCGATCGAAAATGTCCGTGATGAGTTCCTTGACAGCGCTGTCGACGTGCGCTATTTCGGCGCAACCCTGAGTTTCAATGCAGATGAGGAAGGGCTCGAGGAAGCGGTACGATCGGCGTTCGGAGAAGGGAACTACACCGGTCCTGTCCAGTTCTCACCCGCTCGGTCGTTAAACGCCGTCCAACTGAACGAGGAATCGAATACACTCACGAGCGTCATCGCGACCGGTACGGAGCAGGAAGTCGGTGGCTTCGGGCTCGATGATCACCGAATCAAGTACGGCCTGTTCCCGTTCCACGGTGTCGTCAACGAACACGGTGCACACGATACGCACCTGTCCGCGGCCGACGTGAAGCGACTGGACACGCTATGCTGGCGTGCCATGAAGAATCAGACCATTTCGAGAAGTAAGGTCGGACAGGAACCTCGCCTGTACCTTCGTGCAGAGTTCCAGACGGACGGCTACCACGTAGGTGATCTCCACAACGGTATCCAGCTGGATACGGACAATTCAAAGCCCGACCGGGAACTCCGCAATGTCACGGATGTCGCCGTAGACGTAACCGCACTCGTTGATCGGCTCGCCTCTGTCGCCGACCACATTGAGACGGTCCACGTCATCGGTGATGAGTTCCTGGATATCACATACGACGGAGACACACACTCAGCTGCAGCGTTCGGCGAGTTGCTTGAGGAACATAATGTTCCGGTCCACGAAATCGACGTCTACGACGAATTCAAAACGACGCTTCCGCCGGAGACGGACGCCCAGCACTGACTCATGGCCGCTGAACAGACAGCCGAGAGCGGGTATACGGCAGGCGAATCCGTGCCGACGATCACGGACGGGCTCCCTGATCGCTGCCTCGTCTGTACGATTAGCGGCGACTGGGGTCATTTCAGGCGGGTCGACCGCACGGTGACGAAACAGACCTATCGACTTCCCCCGCGAACGACTATCGCCGGTTTACTCGCAGCGATCGTTGGCGTCGGTCGCGACGAGTACTACGAGACGTTTAATTCAGACCAGTCAGCGATCGGGATCGAACCGATCGGGGATCTGCGAACGACGACTCAGCCGACCCTAGGGCTAGGGACCAACCCAAGCGAGACGTACGACCGGGCAGGGGGGACTGGCCAGACAACGGTCCAAGTTGAATTTCCGGACAGCACCGATAATCGTCAGATCCACAGCTACGAGTACGTCGTGGATCCGACGTACCGGGTCTACATCGCTACAGAGGACGAAGAATTTTATCGGGACCTCCGAACACACCTCGAACGAGGCACCAGCCACTACACGCCGACACTCGGCCTCTCCGAGTTACTCGCGACTGTCTCGGTTCCCGAGTGGACCACTGGAGGTGAGACTACTGTCGAGCCGGTCAACCCAGCCGAACTCGGTTCAACAGCTGTGATCGATTCAGCATTGCCAGTCGCGGTCGACAGTGTCGTCCCTAAGCCGGGTACGTCACATCACGTAGAACGACTGCCAGCGTTCATGGAAGCTGACGGCGGGTATCGACGAACGACCGGATTCGCCGATTATGCGTTCACGACGGGCGAGGAACTCGAAGTCAGGGCTGCTGGACTCAAGGACGTCGCTCTCGGACGCCTCGATGGGCGAACGATCGCGTTCTACTGATGAGCGCTGAGATCGACCCGGATGCGATCGTCGCCCGAGTCGACGAAAACAGCATCCCGACTGAGACGCTGACTGCCCATGGACAGCATGTTGCAACCCGAGCATGCTGGCTCGCCGGCCTCGATGACTCAGTCAATACACAGGAATCGGTAGTCTTCGATACCGTCGCGAGGCTTCATGACGTTGGGAAAGCGGTTCCGGCATTTCAGGCGTATATCAGAGGTGAGCCGTACGCGGGCCAACAGAAGCATACTTACCACGCTCGACTCGGAGCCTTCGCAGTCGCACACACCCTTGCTCAGACAGGCGCTGCAGACAAAGACATCCTCGCCGGGTGGGCAGCTGTTCTCCGGCACCATGGGGCACTACCAGATCTTGTCGAGGAGACGATCAGGGTCATCAGGGCTGAATGGCGCGAACAGAACAACGCATGGGTCACCACCCAAATAGAAGCGATCGATGAGGTCGATCGGTCCCGATCCGTGTTTGATAGCTTCCTTCGAGATGCATCCGACGGAACAACCGGATGGGATGCCTTCCGGGAGGCAATTGCCAGTGAGTCCGTTCATAAAGCGCTTCTCTCGGCACTCGGACTCCCGGCCCGCTGTCCTCGAAAAGAGTGGGCGACAGAGGCAGAGATTCCTGCCCAAACCTATGACCGCGCGCTCCGTCTGTGGAGTTCGCTCACTCTCGCCGACAAGACCGTCGCGTCCGGAAGCGTCGAACGAGAACACCTCACACCGGAATCGCTGTCGCTGAGCCCGCTAGAGTCGTACATCGATGACGCGCTATCCGACTCGGACGTCGGTGAAGAGCAAATCCAACAGGCGTCATCAGGCATTGCTCAGCCGGACGATGAAACGTCGCTCAACGCGCTACGTGAATCCGCTCGCAGAAGGGTCAAGGATGCGGCTCCAGAATTGCTCGATCATGAGGTCGGTCTCCTCACCCTCCCGACTGGCCTGGGAAAGACATTTAGCGGATTGACCGGGGCGTTCACCCTTCGGGACGAAGTTCAATTTCAACGTGATCTTGAGACGCCGCCACTCGTCGTGTACGCGCTTCCGTATACGTCAATCATCGAGCAGACCAGAGAAGTGTTTGAAACGGAGGTATTTGACACCGACCCGACCGGACGGGCATTCACGACGCATCACTACTTGACCGAGACCGTCACGTACACTGACGACGAACGGGGTGATGAGGGAAGCGCCAACAAGGATCAAGACGAATCGCGGGCGAAGCTGCTCGGCGAAAGTTGGCGTTCAGGTGTCGTATTGACGACGTTCGTCCAGCTAATCGAGAGCCTGGCGGGCCCGTCAAACGCGGCAGGGCTCAAATTGCCAGCGTTGCATGACGCAGTCATTATTCTCGACGAACCTCAGGCACTTCCGAAGCCGTGGTGGGACGCTGTGCGGCGTCTGTCACGGACACTCATCGATGAATTCGACGCGCGGATCGTGTCGATGACCGCGACACAGCCGACGCTGTTCACCGCCAGTGACATTGACACCATGTCGCTGCTCTCCTCATCCGAGGACGATGCGTTCGAACGCCGGGCCTACGACTCTGTTTCTCGCGTCCAGTATCGAGTAGATGATTCGATCGCGACGCTGACTGACTCCAATACGGATAACCCAGTAAGCCATACAGAGGCGGCCGGCCGTCTGATCGAAGCCGCACTCCCGTCGGAGCAGATGGATGACCCAGCATCAGTATTATCGGTCTGTTCAACAGTCGCGAGTTCACGGACGCTCACTGACCGCGTTACTGAGCAGGCTCCGCTCTTTGGCGTTGACACGACCCATATCGGTTCTGAGTACGAGGCGGCGCTCTCGGAACTCGATACTGCCGGGAACAACTCTACGCCAGAGTCTCCACCGGACGCAGAGGCGGTAGCTCACGCAACACTGTCTCGACTCGGGTTCACCGAGAACAAAGACGGAGAGTGGGAGTGCACAGACGATTGGGGAGATCGACTGCTCGTCGGGACATTCAATGCTCGCTATCGTCCACTCGATCGTCGGGCACTCATTCGAATCGCCGACATCATCTCAACGACAGGGATTCCGTTTGTGTTCGTTTCGACCCAAGCGATCGAAGCCGGTGTGGATATCAGTTTCACAAACGTGTTCCGGGATATTGCTCCGCTCGACAGCGTCGTCCAAACAGCAGGCCGCTGTAACCGGTCGTTCGAGTGGGGCGTTGACGGCGGGACGGCGACTGTGTGGTGTCTTGATGCAGCCGACGGCGAGGACTCAACGCTGCCGGCAGAATATATCTACCCCGAGAGCGAGCATCTAAATCAGATTGCGACACTCCTCTGGGATGCTGCCATGGAAGCCGATGAGGAGTTAATTCCCGCGTCCACATTCGAACGGGACGTCGTGCCGGCGTATTTCGAGTTCGTTGAGGACCGTAGCTTCCTCAACGACGATCTGAAGCTGTGGATCGACGAGTGCGAAGCGGACCAGCTCGGTCACGAGTCACTCCTCGGCGACGAGTACGAGACGGTCGATGTGCTTATCGCGGCAACGGATGCGGACACTGCCCGGATCAACCAGCTCCGGGAGCTGTTCGCGGAGTACGAGGGACGCGGGTACGAGCGGCTCCGTGAACTCAGTTGGATGCGTGTTTCAGTCTCTGTACGGACGATTGAGGAGCTTCAAATGCACTCGCGAGTCGATGGCTCTGGGCGACAGTCGTCGTCTGGTGTCGATGTCTTCGGTCATCCCGTCGGCCACGGCAACGGGTCATATGATCTGGCTGGCGGCGGGTTCTTTGTCACCAAAACCGATGTCGTGAACCGATTTACGTGAGAGTTCGTCGACCCCCCGGGGGATAGCCGGGAATTGGGGGTCGACCAAAACACTTGTCTGAATCGCACCAGTAGCGGGCCTGTGTCGGTGTAATACCGCATGGTTCCAGACGTACCTATGAGGGGTTGAAGCAGTCCTTGCGGGCGGCCTCCGGCGAGAGCCCGGAGTTGTTCCAGACGTACCTATGAGGGGTTGAAGCGTTGCCTATGCACGCCAGAATGTCCAGCCGACGTTGTTCCAGACGTACCTATGAGGGGTTGAAGCAGATACTGCAACACAGACGCCTGCACTCTCGCTTTCGTTCCAGACGTACCTATGAGGGGTTGAAGCACTCGACTGACGCCAGCCGAGCACATCCGCGTCGCGCGTTCCAGACGTACCTATGAGGGGTTGAAGCACTGTGCGATCACTACGTGAGTGATAGCAGATTCGTTCCAGACGTACCTATGAGGGGTTGAAGCGTGACAGACGACGGCGACGTTCGCATTGAAGACGAAGTTCCAGACGTACCTATGAGGGGTTGAAGCGAGTCCGAGAACATCGCGGTGGACGAAGAAGGGGTTCCAGACGTACCTATGAGGGGTTGAAGCGGTGTGAATAGCCTCTCGCAAAGCGTTCCGATCAACGTTCCAGACGTACCTATGAGGGGTTGAAGCAGGACTGTGACACGCCCTGGCCCCAAGAGAAAAGTGTTCCAGACGTACCTATGAGGGGTTGAAGCTCAATGAGTGACCCACGCGACCGAAAGCGTGCCGTGTTCCAGACGTACCTATGAGGGGTTGAAGCAAGCGGATCGGGGACGAATATTGAGACAGACCAGAGTTCCAGACGTACCTATGAGGGGTTGAAGCAACGTCAGTCACCGGGCGCTCCAGGAGTTCTCGGAGGTTCCAGACGTACCTATGAGGGGTTGAAGCAGCGCGACCTCCCACGCGTCAGTGTCGGGGGTGTCGGTTCCAGACGTACCTATGAGAGGTTGAAGCACGGGAGATGTGGGGGGTTTCATCGGCGTGACGGTTCCAGACGTACCTATGAGGGGTTGAAGCGCTCCGAGAGTGCAAAGCGTGTGCTCAAAGCCAACGTTCCAGACGTACCTATGAGGGGTTGAAGCTGCCCGCCGAACTCGAGCCGCTCGGCTCGTCGCTGCGTTCCAGACGTACCTATGAGGGGTTGAAGCGTCCATGGTCTCGGCTGCCCGAGGGACGCGGCCGCGGTTCCAGACGTACCTATGAGGGGTTGAAGCGTGGTGTTCTTCTCATGAACGCCCGACGCTACCTCGTTCCAGACGTACCTATGAGGGGTTGAAGCGTCCATGGTCTCGGCTGCCCGAGGGACGCGGCCGCGGTTCCAGACGTACCTATGAGGGGTTGAAGCGTCGCGACGGACGACGGGCTCGCCGTGATCGAAGAGTTCCAGATGCACATCTGAGTGATTGAAGCACCGAGCATCTGAGCAATGGCGACGGCGGCGACCAGTTCAAGACGCACCCATGAGGCGTTAAGCACCCGCTCATCAGTAATTTCTTGAACGTCTACCTAATTCCTAGATCACACATTCGTAGCCGAAATTAGCAGAATCGAACCAGCGGCGAGTTATTCTACCAATCCCAGATTATCCCACAATTCAAACACGAGGTAAATTGCATACTTAGTTCCGACACCCTTCCATCCAATCCACCACACGAACAGGCGCCTCACAGGCTCCGGAACTTGTCGGAACCCTCCGCGCCGGATACATCCTAGTCACACTCGCACCCACAGTTGTGCCACCACTGGTGCCCCAACCCCCACTCGAAAAACGCGACCGACTCAGATCGTCGCGGTCACGATCATATTCGCCGGCCCCTGCGGACTCGCATCCACCACGATCGCGCCGCCAGCTGCCAACGTCCGCAACACAGCGGTCGGGATCGACGCCCGATCCAACGTCGCCTCGACGACCCAGCCGTCGCGACCGCCGACACCCGGAGCGAGCACGTCGACGGCGACGACCGACTGATTCATCGCGAGCGTGTCAGCGAGCCGGTCAGCTTGGCGGCGCTGCTCAACGCGGCAGTTGCTCATCCGTCTATAGGAACCGCGAGGTTGGCTTCACACCGCGAGCAGATGCGAGCGTCGCCCTCACCACGGAGCATCGAGGAGCCGCAGCCCACGCAGGTGACGCCGTAGACACGAGCGCTCACTCGATCCACCTCGTTGGCGCTGGGATGTGGTTGTCGTCGATATCCTTATTCGTCGAGTCGCCGTTAGCAGGCGACGGGCTTGTCTTGGACATAGGTCGTTCTGACACAGCCCGGCTCCGGTGCTCCAACACCGGGGCAATTCATCGACAGAATTCCCTTCAGAGAGCCGTCTGTGTCTGATTCACACTTGTACACCTCGCCACATAATACTTTTGCCACGCGGAAACTAATTCGAATACTGAGAGCATGAGTTCGGCGCATGGAAACCAGAAGGTCAGCGACACCGAGATCATCGCCGCTATTAGAGCAGCTGACGGGCCTGTAGCCTCAGCGAGCGATATCGCAACGCAGTTCTCGATGACAAGGACAGGCGTCAACGAGCGGCTACAGGACCTCTGCCGCCAAGGTCGTGTCAACAAGAAGGACGTCGGGAACGGTTACGTTTGGTGGGTTTGCGACTAATCGGACGAATCCACGAGGTGACGCTTGCCTGCGGAAGTGATCCACCACACTCGCGCAGACGCTTTCATCGCGCTCTCCACGTATCCTTCCTCCTCAAGCTGCTGCAGTCGGTCAAAAATACCCTGCCGGCTCATATCGAATTCTTCAGCCAGCTCGGATGCAACGAGCACAGGCTCGGCAGAAAGAGCAAACTGACGGAGAATCTCAGTATCGCTCACCTGCCGTTTTCGACCGGCCATGTTCCCGAATCCTTCTGGTATAGGAAAACTGTACCTCTCTAAAAATGCTCTATGCGACAACTAACTTCCGCGTGGAAACTACTAAGTCACCCCGGTGATAGACGAGAGACAAGCGACGCTACGCGGCGAACCCGCCCACGCATAACGGCGGCCGGTGTACCAGCACCGAACCGCCGCGTGGGGTCGCAACCTACTCGGAGCGGTCAATTCCGCTCCAGCAAGCGACATGAGCACAACACGCCCCACCCGGCTTCAACGTGCCGGACACGACGACGAACAACCAGCACACTACCTCGTCGGCGCGCGCCGCGACGCCCGAGCCCACCACCCCGATCCGAACGACCCGGACACCCCACACTGCCGCGTCGGGCTCCAGCACACCGACACCGACTGGACGCCCGTCGAGGCCGACGACCACGACGGCCCCATTTGTCAGTGGTGCGCGCCCGACCCCGACCCCCACGCGTACGACAGCATCAACACACAGGTGCGCCACGCCACCCCTGACGCACTGAACACGGAGGCGACCCGATGAACCGCCTCACCACCCACCGCCCCGAGTGCCTCCACTGCGGCGGCCACGTCTCCGAGCGGTTCGCGCGCGTCTTCGGCGATGACGACGATCGCGTCCACCGCTGTCAGGCCTGCGACTCGATGCCCCGCATCACGAGAGGCAGCGCCGCCGGCAAGCCCATCCCGGACCGCATCGACCCCGAAGACGAACCGGGCCGCCAACGCGGTGCCAGAACGCGCGCGAACCCCGCCACTGGAGGTGACGACTCGTGAGCACCCACCAGAACACCCTCCTCCATGGCGGCACGTTCCTCAAACTCCCCGCCGACATCGACCTCAGCGAAGGCCTGGTCATCCGTGCGCGCGGCGTCACGATCGACCACAAGCCCGGCAGTACGGGCGACCGCGCGGACTACCCACTCTCCAGAGAGCACCTCGACGCCACCGAGCACGTCGAAAACGACCATCTCGACGCCTTCGAGGTGAGCCTCACCCCCTACGGCGGCACCGAACAACGGTACGAGGTCGATCTCGTCGCCACCGACGGCGGCACGCTCACCCACGCACGGTGGACCGATCTCAACGCGTTCGAGGGGAACGTCCTGTACGCCATCGCGAAACTCGACGATGAGCCCGGCCTCGTGTACGGGCTCGCCATCCGGGACGTGCTCGAAGACGTCTACGACGCCACGATCAACCACGGCCGGCTGTACCCCGCGCTCGACGCGCTCGCCGAACAACAGCTCATCGAGAAGACGAGCCACGACGACCGAACCAACGAGTACGCGCTCACCGACGCCGGCACCACGCTCCTGCGGCGCCGGCGCGACCAGCTCACGAGCGTCCTCGATGAGGGTGAGCGATGAGCGCCCAGGCACAGCCGACCTCGCCCGAAGACACTGACCCCCGCCGCCGGATCGTCGAGTACCTCGCCAGCGAGATCCCGCCGGGTGAACACCGGTACATCCGCGCGAGCCACGTCGCTCGCGACACCGGGATCAACGGCTGGCTCGCTGGCGAGTGGCTCTCACGACTTGCGGGCCGGTGGGAACAGGCCGGCGCGAGCTACGAGGTAAGTCCCTGTTTCGACTTTGCCGTCCATAGCGAGGGCTCACGTGGCATCCTGTGGCGTATCGAACGGCCCGAACGGTACCGCGCTACAGACCGCCTCCTGGAGGTGAAGGATGCGTAACCGGCGAGCGGCACCCATCGCGACCGGCTGCAACTGTACCCCACAATTCCAAACGTGGGGTAAAGTCGCCGGAGGTGCCGGGCAGTGAGCCGCTCATCCCCAGATGCTGTTCCGGCGGATCAGGCGGCACTCGCAGCGCAGTTCGACGCGAGCGGCACCGCGAGGCGCGACACCGTCCGTATCCCGCCGGAACTGGACGCCGGCATCGAGCAGCTCGTCAAAGAGGACGCGTTCGAATCGCGCTCGGCGCTGTACCGAGCGGCCATCCGCCAACTGTTGGTGAGTTACGATGGGTGAGTCGCTTCCCCACCGTGTCCGCGGTTCCGACGGGGCGAGCGACGAGCTACCAGCGACGTTCGATCGCTTCGCTCGCGACGAGTGTCGGAAGTGTGGCGACACCGTCCAGGTGCGGTATCTCGACGGTGGCGTCTGTGTCGGCTGTCGCGAGCGGCCACCGACTCAGCGGGTCACCACCGATGAGATCCGCACCGACGGCGGTCCAGACGTCCCACAGCAGCGGTCCCACCGACCGGATGCGACGCCGACAAAGACGGGCCGCCGGCTCCACGAGCACGTCGTCATCATCCACGTGACCGAGACGACCGCCCCGAACGACCGCGTCGCGATTCACGTCGAGCACCCGGCACACGACGGCGGTGTGCGCTGCTTCTACCGGCATCGCGACGGCGATGTGACGCGGTCGCTGCGGTCACACCTCCGAAGTGAACTTCCGCATGAGGAACTCGCGCGGGTCATCGTCGAGGACGTCGCCGACGTCGGCATCGACCAGACGGCCGTGCTGCCGCGGGCGCTTGCTCACAGCCCCACGCCCGCCCCGGAGGTGATGGTCTCGTGAGCGCCGACGAGCATCTCACCGCCATCGACCTGTTCTGTGGCGCGGGTGGCTTCAGCCACGGCCTCGCACTCGAATGCGAGCACCTCGGGTACGACATCCGCCTGATCGCCGTCAACCACGACGACGACGCGATCGCGACCCACCGGCTGAACCACCCGTGGGCCGAACATCACAACGCGAACGTCGAGGACCTGCATATCCCGGCGGTCGTCGGCGACGACGACGTCGACCTGCTCGTCGCCGGCCCCGAATGCACCCACTTCTCGCGCGCTCGCGGCACGAAACCCGTGTCCGACCAGCGTCGAGCGAGCCCGTGGCACGTCGTCGACTGGGTGCAGAAGACGCGGCCCGATACCGTCCTCATCGAGAACGTCCCCGAACTCCGCAGCTGGGGCCCGATCGACGACGATGGTCAGCCGACGCGCAACGGCGAGACGTTCGACGCATGGATCGACGTGATCCACTCGCTCGGCTACTCCGTCGATCACGAGGTGTTGAACGCCGCCGACTACGGTGATGCGACCTCCCGGCGGCGGCTGTTCGTCGTCGCGCGTCGTGATGGTCGGGCGACTCATCCCGCGCCGACCCACGCCGAGGTGCCCGACGAGGACCGCGAGCCGTGGCGGTCGGCCGCCGAAGTCATCGACTGGAGCGACCGCGGCTCCTCGATCTGGACGCGCTCACGGCCGCTCTCGAACAACACGATGCAGCGGATCGCACAGGGTCTCCGTGACCACTGTGGCGAGGAACTCGATGCTTACGCGGACGTGGTCGCCGGCCTCGAACCCGCCGACATCGAACGGCTACAGGAGGATGTCGTCCCCGCCGCCGAGCTCGAGGACGCCCTCGACGAGCGTGCCGAGCCGTTCCTCGTCTCCACGACTGTGAGCACGGCGGCCGACACCGGTACGCGGATGATCATGGGCCAGCAGTCCAACGCCCGCGCGCTGGACGCCGACAGCGAGCCCGTGCCGACGGTCGCGACCCGTGGTGCCGTGCACTTCATCGAGGCGCAACCGTTCATCAAGCCGCGGAACCTGCCACGTGGCGATCTGTACACGAACGCGACGTACGAGGCCACCGACCGGCCGCTGCATACGGTGACGGCGCGCAACCACGACGGGCACCTCGTCTCGCCGTTCCTCGTTGAGTACTACGGGAACTCCGACACGGCGGCAGTCGACGACCCCCTGCCGACGGTCACAACGAACGACCGGCACGCCCTGTGCGTGCCGGACTGCTCGCCGCTTGGGCTCGGACTCCGTTACCGGATGCTCCAACCGCGTGAACTCGCAGCGGCGCAAGGGTTCCCAGACGACTACGAGTTCACCGGCGAGACGAAGGCGTCGCGAACGGCACAGATTGGGAACGCGGTCCCCGTGAACCTCGCGCGGGCCCTCGTGAACGAGGCGCTCACGTCGACGGTCCCGAGTCTCACCAGCTACGGTCCCGAGGAGGTGCCAGCTGATGACTGACGAGTTCGACCGCGTCCCCGACGAACTGGTCTCGGAGACGCTGGCGATTCGCTGTGTGATCGCCGAATACGAACCGAATCTGTGTGACGGCTACATCGAGACCGTCGCGATCGACCCCGCGACGGTGACCGTCAACGGGTACGGCCGCGTGTCCTTCCCGGAGCACGTTCCAACCGAGTGTCCGTGTTGTGGCGACCGTGTCCTCGCGTACAACGGCGTTGAGGTGACGTTCCATGCCTGAGGACGACTCTAGCCCTACGGCCGCCCGTCGTCGCGAGGAACGCCGTCGCATCGGCGAACACCCGCACGTCGACGGCATCACCCGCGGGACCGTCCTCGAGTACGACGGCTGGCAGTGGGCGGTCGTCACCGAGATCGCCGCCGACCACGAGCCGCCCCAGATTGGGTTCGTCCTCGTCGACGAGCTCGGCGATGAGATCGTCGCTGTTCTCGAATCGGCGTGGGGCTGTGCCGAGCACTACGACGCCATGCAGCCGTATCGAGACAGCGAGTACGAGTACTGGGCCGACATCGAGTTCGTCCGTACGGACGATAGCTGGACAGCGCTCGGGCCGATCCATCCCGATGCACGGACCACTACGGAGGTGACTGACGGTGTGTGACTGCGACGGCCCTCTCGGCGCTGTTGTAGAATTAACACGGGCGTACGGGCCCTATAAGTACCCGCGTCAAATCCACACGTTTTGTGCAACAGTCGCGGTGGCCACTGATGTCCTCGGCGCGCTCGAGGAACCCACCAGCGACGCAACTGCCACGTGGCCACGTGAGGTGGGTCGATGAGCGCTGACATCGATGGCTCGGCACCCGATCCAGTCAGCCCCGCCGTTGACTGGCCGACGTTCTTCGCCGAGCATGATCTTCACGGCAGCGGGATCGGCCAGGTGGTAATGTGGCTCGATGGCCTCGGGAAGGCGAGTTCGGAGGCGCACGCCGAGACGCTCGTCACCGACGCCGTCTCCAACGGCGAGCTTGTCGCCAACAACACGGGGTACTACCCTGCAGGGGCGGCGCCGACAGAGCCAACTTCGGCTTCCAGCGACCAGTCGGACGTCTCAAGCAAGCCGGAGTCGCCGGAGTACGACACTGACACCGAGGCAGTTGATCCACCAGACGCTCAGCCGGGGACGCCGGCGGTGAGTGAACCTGCTACCGAACTCGTTAGCAGTATCGAATCAATGGACTCGAGCGACTTGGACGGTGAGACAGTTCTCGGGCTTCTCGGGGAGTGTGCCTCAGTGATCGAACAGCAGGCGCGCGAACTCGAGCAGAAAGACGAGCAGATCGCCGCGCTAGAATCGGAAGTCGAAGCGATGACCGCGCTCAACGAGGCGGTCGGCCGCCGCGCCAAACGGAACAACCACGCCGTCTTCCAACTCCAAGTGCGGGAACTACAGTCCGGGGCGACGCTGCCGGCCGATCAAGTGGACGTGGACGCGCTTCGCGACGATCTCGGCCTCGATGTCGAGTTTGTCGGAGAAGACGAACAGTACGTCCGGCTGGACGACCCGGAGGCCGTGGGCGACGGGAAGAATCGTGGTGCGGAGATGCCCGACTCCGATGAGTTGTGTCAGGCCGAACAGTGGCGACAGATGTACCGCCGGTCGTTCATCACGCAAGACGACCTGACCAACAGTGAGTACCGCGCGATGCGGCTGTGGGACGACCTCGCGAAACTCGCGGTCGATGGCGGCACGTACCACTTCGTCACGTCTGCGAAGGCGAAAGCGGCGCTCGTCGACGGTGGCGCCGGCCCACTGGCTGGGATGACGCCCGACTCGAAGAACACCGCGACGAATCGGACGATGAAAGCGCTGGCGAACGACCACGCAGCTGGCGTCGTCGAGACGGTGAAGCGCGACGGGTCACTCAGACTGCGGTTCGACCTCGAGGAACTGAAGGACGCACAGAAGCCGCTGTACCAGTCGGCTGAGTCAGACACTGGTGACGTGTTGGTGGGGACGTGATGATGGCCGTCCGATCTGCTACCGTCGTCGTTAGCAGCTTCCACGGGGGTGTGGTTAGACCAGGCGGCCACGCGGTCCGCACGGTGCCGCCACCGCCCTAATCCCACCACCACCGCCACCGCAATTTAGTTCTCTTTTCGCGTCGTTAGAGGTGAGGCCGCTTTCTTCCCGCTTTCTTCCCGTTAGGAAGCGGGAGAAACGAAGCGCTACGTCCTAACGAGAGGGGTGGTTGACTGCTAACGACGACGTTAGAGTAGGCGGCCAACGAGTAGAGGTCTAACAAGTGTCGTTAGACGGGAGTGGTCCAACAGCCTGTATCACCGACAGGTCTACTATCTAGTCTATTGTGAGGAATCGTGTGTCCGATACAAGCGAGACTCCCTCCGAGTTACTCGACGCTGCTGACGATCACGACGAGCGTGCTGAGTCACTTCGCCGTGAAGCTCGTCGCAATGTCGAGACGGCAATCAGGGATCAACTCGATTTTGAGGCGACGGTCACTGCCGAACACAGCGGCGATGGCTTCGTTGTCGAGGTCAAGCCTGACGCACTCTCCACGGTCGAATTGGATGACGATGATTTGAACGTGTCCGTACGGGCTGCGACGCTTGCTATCGGTGCTATTGAGGTCGATCCCGAGACTGTCCGCAACATCAGAGAACTAATCGACGAGATTGGTGAGCTCCACAGTGACCAGCCGGGTGCTCCAAGAGATGTCATCGTGCGAAACGCAGCAGCGGTGGGACTTACCTCCGATGAGGCAGAGCGTGAACTCGACAAACTTCGTACTCGTGGAGAGATCTACGAACCGCAGTCGGACTATCTCCGGACGACGTAAGTACTCGATATTGTTGTTCAAGTAGGGTTTTCACAGACTGACTCCCCACGGGGAGGGGGGTGCGACCAATGTAAGCCTCAAGAAGGAGGGCGGGGCTGCAGATCAACCTCCCACGTTACCACTTCACTGCACAGCACTAGTCTGGTACGGTCCGTATACTAACCAATGGATTATAAAACTAGGCCACAGTCAGCACCGACACAACCGCCTCAGCGCTTCTCCGGCCCCTCTCTCGTGAGTTTACATTGGACGAAC
Organism: Halobaculum gomorrense; assembly: GCF_900129775.1. Classification (GTDB taxonomy): domain Archaea; phylum Halobacteriota; class Halobacteria; order Halobacteriales; family Haloferacaceae; genus Halobaculum; species Halobaculum gomorrense. The sequence goes on from NZ_FQWV01000012.1 coordinate 41,929, forward strand.
CCCCCTCTCCCCCTTCGACACACCAAAAGCTCAACTACGAGGTTTACATCGGACATACCCCCCGCTACCGGACGGCCACCCACCACGCGGACGGAAGGGTTAACTCGTCCCCGTTAGAGCCACGAGGCATGCGCTCGTTCGGCGGCGACGACACCATCTTCGCCGACATGGATCGGTTAAATCCGAACACACAGACCTACCAACCCGAGACGCTCCCCGAGCGTGAGGCTGAACTCAACGACCTCCACTCAACGCTCGAACCCGCTGCTCAGGGATACGACCCGATCAACGCGTTCGTCTACGGTCCCACTGGGCAAGGCAAAACCGTCGGGATCGGCCTGAAGACGACCCAACTCCAGCAGTACGCTGACAAGCACGACAAGGATGTCTGCGTGGTCCACGTCCGGTGTAAGGGGATGGAAAAGTCGTACCACGTGATGACGCACCTGATCAAGGCGCTTCGCGAGAAGCAGTACGGACCAGGTGAAGAACTCCCGAGCGGCCATCCGAAAAAGACGCTCTTCGAGATGATCATCTCGGAGCTCGAGGCGATCGGCGGCACCGTGATCGTCATACTCGACGAGATCGACGCGATTGGTAACGACGACTACGTTCTGTATGAACTCTCTCGAGCGAACCCTGAGGACGTGCGCCTCTCGTTGATCGGTATCACGAACGACTACCGATTCCGCGACAATCTCAACGCCGACGTCCGCTCCTCACTCGGCGAGGACGAAATCGAGTTCGCTCCCTACGACGCGAATCAGCTCCGGAACATCCTCGCCCGGCGTGCCGCTGGCGGCCTTCGCGATACGTCGTTCTCCGACCCTGACAATCCGTTTGAAACCCTCGAAAGCGATGTCCTCGCTGAAGATGCGATCCCACTGGCATCGGCATACGCCGCGCAAGACTCCGGCGACGCTCGCGAGGCGATCAAGCTCATGTTCCGGGCATGCCGGTTTGCTGACGATGCCGGCGAGGCCGCGGTCACGGCCGAGCACGTACAAGAGGCACACGAGTACTTGGAGCGCGCCGCCGTCGAGCGCGGGATTCGGTCGCTCCCGATGCAGCGCGCACTTGCGCTGCTCACCGTGACACAGGCGACGATCACCGGCACGAAGGCGGCAGAGACGAAGGACCTCCACGACATCTATGAAGTGTTCTGCAACGACGTCGACGCCGACGCGATCTCCGAGCGCCGGTTCCGCGACAAGCTCAACGACCTCGCCGACAGCGGGATCCTCACGAAAGAGACCCGGGGCCGCGGACAGGGGCTTGGGAAGACGAATCGCTACGAACTCGACGTGAAAATCCAGACGGTCCTCGATAACCTCGAACCAGATTCACGACTTGGCGAGTTCGTCGAAGAAACGCTTCGTCCTCGCCACAAGTAACAGACTGCACTGCGTCTGACGGGGGTGCGTCCAATGTAAACTAGGGCGGTGTCCATTGGAGGGGGGTGCGTCCGATGTAAATTTGAGCGGGGTGCTCCACCCGCTGCTACGTCAAATTGGCACGAACGAGAGAAGTCTACTGCAGTGGTGTCACCGCTGTCGTCTACTCATCACGAAGCCGCGCGATCTCTTCTTGCACGACCTTCCGGATCATCTCTTCAGAGTAGCCATCGTTAGCATCCGAGTCTGAATGAGCTGTATCTTCCCCGAGGGCTGTTGGAGAGAGTGTCTCCCACTCCTGTGCGGCGTCTGTCTGGTTCCCGAGAACAGGGGTGTTGTGACGCGCGTCCTGAGGTGAGGCATCTCCACGGAGGAAGTTACAGACCTCCAGATACTCGGGACCGGCCTCATCAGCGTACTCTTGCAGCCGACTTTGGAAATCCACGTCACCGTCAATCTCCCCGACTAAACCGTCAAGGTGACCATGTCGGTCGATCTCCGCGTACACCTCTTTCGCGATGTACATCTCTAGCGCCTCCTCGATCGCACTCCCGAGCGTTCCTCTGGTCTTCCCGTACTCAAAACGGACAATTTGCTTAAAATCGTCTGCAACCTTTGCATCGACCCGAGGACCGAGCTGTTTCGTTGAATTCTGCTCCGACATGATCTACAGGCCTGCAGGAACGGAGTTACTACTCGCCCAAGTCGTGAAACGTGGCTCGATAGCTAGTTGCGTCTCTCCAAGCATAGGCGATGTTGGTTTAGCAGCGGTTAAGCAGGGGAACATCCAGCGGATGGCAGCTGGTTGGATACTACTGGAGTGACGCTGGCTAGAGTCTGTGAATAGGCTGAATTGGATCATGGCTAGTAGCTCACCCGCACATCACCCACTGTTCTTTGCAGACACATAAAGGTGTCACTTCAACAGGCGTCAGACTCTCTTATCACACACATTTGTCTCAGGATAACAGGCTAGCGACAGCTTAATGTTGCTGCGTGGTATTAGTTAACACCGTATGGCTCCCGGGCACCAGCTCCAGCGGATGCAGGATGCGAGCGAATACCCCGCCCCCGTCGTGAGAGATGTACTCGTATTGGCGTGCACGCGGGATGCGGCGGTGAAGATCGCACACGAGGAACGGGGCCATGATCTCGAGTCGATTCACCCTACGTCAGTCGTGAATGCTCTGGGGGAGCACCTCAGTAGAGTGATGTGCCTTGTCGATTCAGCAAAGTCCGAAGATAAAGACAAGCTCAGCACGAATACCGCACGACTCTGGGCTGGCCACGACGGAATCGCACAATACATCGAGGAGTGTGAAGCACATGTCCACACTTCGAGAGAACGAGATCTCTCTTGGAGAGACAGTGTCTGTGAGCACATTTACGCCCGCCCTGGACCCAGCTTTGAAGATGAGTTCACATGCATTTGGGATGAGTCAATGACTCAGCCCCGACAGATCATGCTGAACTCGGCTGTCGATCACGAAGTGGAGTTGGTTGACCACCTGTGGGGTGTCGCTAAGCGGCAAATCGAGGCCTCCGCAGACAGAGTTGAAAGCACTCTACAGAGATTTTTCATTTGGGGAGCATACCTCGGACCCGTCGACCGGAATGTAGCTGGACAAGGAGGTTGGGCTAATAGACGTGTTGAGCGGGCCGCTGACCATGCAAAATCGTTCCTTGACGATCGGCTGCGCGACGAGCTGTTGTAACACCCCGCTACCTTCTTCGCGCTATGTGTGCTGAGTAGTGCCGTAGCAGCTGGAAATCCGACTGATTTCTCCGATTTAGCCATCTTTGCGTGATCTGTGGCTATAATAGCCTTGGATCAGTTAAGAGACAGCTATCGATATACGTTATGACTCATTAAACGTAGCTAGCAGACACCTTTATGTGTCATTGGTGTGTGCCATTGAGTGGAGAATGTGTGGAGCAACCCAAGAGGAACGAACCCCGCTGTTCGAGGTCGATATCGTGATCGGGAGCCACCGGATCATCCTGGTCCCCAACGTCCACGCGATCCTCGCTGTCTCGGCTATCCTGTTGATGGGGATACTCATCTACAGTGAAATCGTCGCCCACGGGGAAGCGACCCCTCTGATCGTTGCGGAGATTCTCCACTTCGCCGGGTGGGCGTACTTGGAACTCCCGGAGGCGATGATGATCGAGGAGGAACTGTAAGCTCCAGAATCCTACTTTTGAGGTATCACTCGAGCAGTGACCGCGCCCGCTGCACGTAGCTGTTCGCGTCCCAACTGCGAGCAGAACTGATTGCATCCAACACTGTCTGTGCCTCCGTAGACGACGTCCATCCGTTCCGAACGAACACCGAGAGCAACGTTGGGCTCGTCACTAGTCGCGTATCGACGAGCGACGCATGGATCAGTCCGAGCCGGTTGAACTCGTCACACAGTAGTAGGTCAGCATCTTCCTCGTTCGCAAGCGTCACCGCTGCATTCTCACCGTCGTCGAGCGGGAACTCAGCATCAAGCTCGACTGACCGCGTCGAGAACGCTTCCATTCGGTCAAGCACTCGGCCTGCAGCACGCCCGTGATCGTCGTCGTAGGAAGCGACTTCTTCTAGTTCGTCGACGACAACGGTTGGGACGAGAACCGTGTATTTGTCGAGTGCAATTGCCAGTGGGTCAACGTCGAGATCGGCGGCGATGCCGAGACTCACGAGTGCAGACGTGTCCGCGACCACTTGCGCCATCTATGCGTCCGCGACCTCGTCGATGAAGTCCTCGCTGAGCTGCTGTTTCAACACGCGGAGATTCGCCGCCTTTTCGGCACCGACGAGAGACTTGAGCTGTTCGAACGAGATCTCGTCGTCGTAGTACGCATCGGCGATCTCTTGGAGAAGCGCATCATCGTGGGTCGCGTCTTGGAGGTACTCACGAAGCGCGGTCACCAAGATATCCGTTCGATCTTCACCTAAGACCGTCGCGAGCGCGTCTGTCCGGTCGATGAGCCGGTCGGGGGCCCGGAATTGGACGCGCTTCTTCTCGGTGCTCATGATGTGTACGTTGTGAGCCACCGCACTTAGCGGTTGTCGTGTGTACATTGTGAGTCTCACCGAGATATTCCATCACAAGATAACTTAATTTGATAGCTAATTAAATATCTATTTGACCCGTCAGCTTGTGTAGCTATATCTATGGATTTGGATGTTGCTGAGGAGCAAATGTGGTGGCGGCTGAAGGCTGGTCGCGGCGGTGTTCTTGAAGACGATTGGCTCGAGCAAAAGATCGTCACGACTGGTTGGGGTGGTGCAGCAGGAGACTACCGAGAGCAGTCTCCCGAAGAATTCCGTAACGGCGATCCCAGCGATCTCCAAGCGTCGAAATTTGTCGGGCATCACGACGATGGAATGCGCGCTGGCGATGTTGTTGTGGCGTATGCTCCAGGAAAGGGTCACATCTCCGGTATTGGAACAGTTGGGGAGATTCAATATAATGAGGATAGGGTTTGGCGTCATCTGTCGGAATCCGAAGCAGCTGACGCGATGGTTCAGGACCATTACTATTGGCGGCCAGTCACGTGGTTTGATCTTGGCACCCCTGTTCGTGTTCCTGATCTTTCAGAGCGCTTCCGAGTGAACGGTGCAGATCAGATCCCGACTCCAGGGACGCTCAGCCAGTTCGGTACTCTTTCCAGTGATCGAGACCGAATCGTGTCTCTCGTCGAGGAAGTTCGCAATGCAGAGACTGTAACGCCATCTGGCCCCGGATTCGGGCCGGATCAAGAAGCTGAGATGCAGGAATGGCTTGCAGCAAACATTCAGACCCTGGGACTCCAGAATGCTCGTAGAGAGTTCAGGACCGACGTAGGTCGTATCGATATCCTCGCAGAGGACGACAATTCCGAGACGGTGATCGAAGTCAAACGCGGGCGAGCGGGGGACCGTGCTCTTGGACAACTCCTTGGGTATATGGGAGCACGAACTGATGAAGTCAATCGCCAAATCACCGGAATTCTGGTAGCGGAAGATTTCACGTCTCGTATCGAGCGTGCCGTTACTGCGTTGGATAGGGTCTCGCTCTATCGATTCAATGTCGATGTGTCGATTGAACCGATGAACACATAATAAGAGTAGAATCCAGGATGCAGTGATGTTCTCCAAGCTGTCATCATAGGGTTTCCCAGCTTTTCTGCTCTCTCAGATATCGTAGCCCCACTCCCGGAGCACACCGACGATCTCGCGATCCTCGACCCCAGCGAGGAACGCCGCCTCACGCCAGTCAGTCAGATAGATATCGACCTCGTGTTCCTCCTCAAACTCGGCCTTCCGAGCTGCAGACCGCCGCTCTGTCGAGTCCTGGACATACAGCTGGACCATATCGCGCTCGTCTTTCACGGAGTCCCGGCGCAGTTTGTACGGATACTGGTCGAGTCTCGACCCGCTGCTGGTGTCGCGCTCGTCGACGACGTCGTCTTGGGTCTCGGGCGATTCACTCACGGGTTCGGCAACCTCCGCGACGTCGTCGTCGATCGCCTCGGTGGGCTCGTCCTCGTGCTGTTCGTCCTGGTCGTCGTCGCTGAATGGGTCGTTGGATGATCCGGCTTTCATAGTAGGTCCCTCACTCATGCGTTCTCGATGAAAGTCGCGAGCTCACGCAGTTGCTCGAGCGTCTCTTGTTCGTAGTCGCGCTTTCGCGATCGGTGCTCCTCGACGAGGTGGAACGGCGTACACTGTTGCCGCCAACAGCCTTCGAACAGCGAGGACCGTTCGCCGATGATGACCGGCACGTCGTACCCGAGCGCCTCGATCTCCTCGCGATAGTGCTGTTGGTCGGTCGTGTGTTTGATGCCGTTCGGAACGACCGCGATGACACCGATCTCGGTGTCAATCTCCTGCTCAAATCCGGTCACAAGACTCGACAGTCCCTCGATGGCGGCCATGCCCTTCCCGGACAGCTCTGTCGGGACAACGAGATTCCGCGTCGCCGCGAGCGCGTTGTACAGGTGTGGCCCTTCTGTCGCTGGCGGGTCGACGATCAACACGTCGTACTCGCTCACGAGGCCACTGTCCCGCAGGACCTCGAACAGACGCTCGTGACGGTGGAACTCTTCTCCCATGTCGTCGGCCAGGGCTTCGGCCTTATCGAGCCAATCAGCAAGTCGTGAGAGCGTATTGTGGGCTGGCAGGATGTCGAACCCCTCTCCGCTTCCTCGGACGAGGTCCTCGAGCGCACCCTGCGGTCGGTCTACGAGGTGGTGCGAGAGCGTGTCGACACGATCTCGCTCACGATCCTCGTCGACGCCGAGCAACCGGCTCACGTCACCATTCTGCGGGTCCATGTCCACGATAAGGACATCAAACCCGTTGTCGGAGTGCGCTCTCGCGAGCGCCGCAGACAGGGAGGTCTTCCCGATCCCTCCCGACTCGGAGTAGGTCGCATAGGTTAGCACAGCTTGGTGATCTATTCCATGAGTCTTAATTGTTATCTCGTCTAGTTAGGATAGCTAGTTAGGCTAACTAGCATAACCACAATACGAATCGGCAATTGGGCGAGGTGAGATGGGTTGTGAGGAAGTCTGTCTGACTAACATAACTAACTAGCCTAACTAAATAGCCTAACTACTTGGAGTAACTATCTGGGATAACTGGGGGGAGTCGTCCTTCTAGCCGCCACTGAATCCAGATTCGACCGCACACAGATTCCGGCGTGACTCAGCATAGGTATCGCAATATGTGGTTTATAGAGTGGCTATGTCCGCTGTATGGGCTGATTTGTGGGTTTAGAGGGCTCAATACGCCAAGAAAAGATTCTATACATCCCACTATGGCTTAGGCTGGTAAGCCCAAGTGGTTTCTAGTACCCTCGCGCCCTCGGGTGAGTCACATGGATACCGGAGACGAACAACAGGGGTTCACGGGCCGCGTTCGCCCCTCTACATCGCTGCCTGACGCCTTGGCGGCGTTCACCGCCAACGTAAGCAAGGGTGATTCCGGACGCCACCGGGGGGAGGTCGAGCGTGTGGTCGGCGACTTCGTCGACAGAGTCCAGGAACGCGGCGCCGAGAGCGTCGCCGATCTCACTGTCCGCCAGCTCGAACAGTTCGGCGACCACCTCGCTCGGCGGGCGTGGGCACGCGAGGACGACCCCACCGCCGGGATCACCGGCCGCACGGCCCACCAGTACTACGCGCTGGTCCGCTCGTTTTGCACGTTCCTCGTCGAACGCGACGCCCTGGAGTCGAACCCAGCGAAGTCGGCGGTCGCGAGCGACGCGCTCCCCGACCGCTCGGTCGGCGTTCGCGACGATGATCGCCGGCAGTTCTGGAGTCCGTCGACGCGCGACGATATCGTCCGGTGGCTGGACTGGCGCACCGAGGACGCGCTCGATCACGATTGGCTCGAAGCAGATCGGGCGACTCGGGACCGTGCGCTCGTCGCCGTTCTCGCGTACTCCGGCGCTCGCGGTGCCGAACTGTTCCGGGATCCCCAGAACGACCGTCGCAACGGTCTCCGGTGGCGCGACGTCGACCTCGAGGACGGCATCCTGCGCGTCTACGGGAAGACCCAGGAGTGGCAGCAGTCGCCCTTGCTCGAGCCCGGCGTCGAACGGCTCCGCGCGCATCGTCGACGACAGGATCCACCGACTGAGGAGTGGCCCGTGTTCCCGACGGCGCACCTACCGAGTCTGTACGATGTCGTTCGCGACGCCGACATCGTCGACGAGGAACCGACCAAAGAGACTGTCTGGTCGCTGTTGCGAGCGTATGAATTGGCCCCGCCAGCGCTGTCGACAGCGGGCGCTCGCTCGCTCCTGAAGCGGCTCTCAGCCGAGAGTGGGATCACGCAAGATGGCGAGGCGTTGCTACCACACGGTGCCCGGCGTGGACTCGGTGACGAACTGTACGACACGAGCGCCGAGCTCGCCCAAGAGGTGCTGCGGCACCAGTCAGTCGAGACAACCCACGCGAGCTATCGCGACGACGATATCGAGCGTCTTCGAGAAGCTGCTGAAGATGCGCTTCGTGACACACCACATAGTGAATAATCAAAATGACTTGCTGAATCGAGCGTCTCTCAAAGCGCCTTTGACCTTCTCATCTATCTGCTGAAACGCAACTATACGTGTCTCAACAGTACATTTCTAACAATTGATTTTCGCGACATCACATATTTCAATACGCCATACTGAGGTACTTGATAGACTATGGGAGCAACTGGAAAGAACCCTCATAACACTCTACACCCGGAAAAATGTCATACAAGAAACCTGTGTCGACGGCAGCTGACAAGATCATCGATTTTGAAGAAGCTACTCCAAGAGTTGTCGCTGATTTGTACAACCTGGACTACGAAATACGTCATGTTCGAGATGACGTGATAGACTGCTATACAGAAGCCGAGTTTGAAAATGCGTATAAAATCATTATCGGACAGATGGTTGGGGGTGATAATTTTAGGTCAATCGTCGGAGGGCAACAGTTGGGCGTCCAAACACTGATCTATGAGGATATTATCGCATTTATCATCCCCTCTGAACGCTACGAAGCTATTTTCGCCACTTTTGACTACAACGGAAACTTTCCTGTGAACCAATTCATCCAGCATGTGGATGCTGCAGGGTTTGATTAGCCTCTTGGTCGAGTCAAATTACTATGCGTTGTCTCTATTGGAATCCTCTTCACGTCTGTCGATTTGCTGAGAGGCAAGTTTCTGCAAATTCGACAACCTCGTTTGGATTCACCAGACCGACCGATACTCACTATACCCCACAGTTCAAATTGTGGGATAACAATGACTGATGCATCCCCACCTGCGCCGCCCGAGGGTGCCCCTGCGTACGTCGTTGATCCACTCGAACGGCAACCGGCGAACCGCCTCCGCGAGATCGCGGCGTGGGCGGCCGACCTCGCGGACTACAAAGCGACCACTGGCCCCGACCGTGCCCACCAGGAACAGTTCCGGCGACTCGTCGAGGCAGCAGGGTACTCGACTGACCCGACGGACTACGAGGGCGTTCCCGACCGAGCGTACATCTCGATCAAAGAGCCTCAAGACGGCTACGAGTACGCCTATTGGCAATGGCGCTCCGAGCCCGACGTCGACGCGCCCGATATGAATCAGGCGATCGGATCTCTCGACGAGTCGTAGGCACTGCTGCAGTACACGCTGTCTCGGATCAACCTCACATCGCCTCGAGGACAGCTTCCAGCTCGTCGCGGCGTGTGTACGTCGTCATGAGTGTTGTCCCCGCGATCGAGGCGATCGCCTCGTGCGTTGGCGATGACGCGAGATCAACGAGATCGTACGCGTAGACGAGACACGCGGCGGCGATTCCCGCTTGCGAGCGATTGATCGTCTTGCCCGCATCGTCGAGTGCTTCGAGACAGGCGAACGCCTCTGTCGCCACAGCGTCCGGTGGATTTGCTTCGAAGCAAAGCTGCAGGAGTACCGTCTCGACATCTGTGAGTACGAGCGGGACCTCACCTGTGCCCTGTAGTTGCTTGACCGCTTCTCGAGCAGCGAGTTCCTCGACATCCAGCGCGGCGGCAATCCGGCACAACGGCCGCGGGAGTCCAGCCGCGATGCTCTCGATCCGGAGGGCGGCGGCAGCGAAGGGCCGAACACCACGGCCACGGAGTAGATCGTGCTCGTTTGCGACGACGAGCTGGTCACTTGCCGCGTTGCCGACTCGGTCGGAGAGTCGGAGCTCTTGGACTGCGGTCGCGGCCGCGCTTTTGCCGCGGTTCCAGGGCGCCTTCGTCCCTGCCTGATTCTCGTTACGAGTGCGGTGCCGAGCGCGCCACTGCGAGAAAAAGAAGCTGAGAACCGTGCGCTACATCAACCGGCGCGCTGCCGGCTCTTCCTCAGATTCCGCCGTCGACTCGTGCCCGAGCGCGCCGCCCTGCAGCAGGTGCTGGGCGGCGATTCGCTGGATCGCTTCGGCTTCCTCGACGTCCGGGATCGACCCGTCGTCGGTGAGCCGAACGAGGTACACACGTCGGTCCAGGCGATCGACGACGAGGTTCTGCTCGTCCGGGAACTCGCCGTCGTCGATCACATCGTCTCGCTCGAGGAAGTCATGCGGAATCGTTGCGAGGCCGCTGCCGCTGCGTTCTTGTAACGTCTGCACACCTGCTGTGACCTGTCGGTCGCTCTTAAGACGCCGGACCACACCGACGCGATGGGCCCGCGCTGGCCATCTCCCAGAGGTTCACTACAGGAGTTCATGAGGTTCGGATGTCGGCCAGACTGGAGGGCTGGCTGGCGACTGCGAGACAGGGGGTATCGGGCTGGATCGAATCGGACTGGCGCGGATTGCAGCTGGTCACTGCGCGGCTTTTCACCGGACTGGGGCGTTGTTTTTCACGACCGACGTTGGGGCACGGGTCGTGCCCCACTCGGGTGGACTCACAGCGCCTGTCGAGCGCGCTCGTCGAGTTCACAGGGAGGGGTGCACATCATGGACGTCAACGTCGAACTCGCGAGCAGCGCACCCACCGTGACCCTTCATGAGGCTCTCCCAACCGAGGCCGATCGCCGCTGTCGTGGGTCAACATGTCTGGATGCTGTCGCCAGTCGTACGCGCGCGTCACGAATACGAGTGGGACAACCCCCCGGGGGCGGGTGCGCGCCGTTGCTGCAGTCGCGAGTAGTCGCAAGCAGCCGCTCCAAGGCGCGTGGGCGAGTGCGCCGTTGGTGCTACTCGCTGCTTGCCGCGCCGTCGATGCCCTCGAGTGGGACTCGCTCTACGCCGGCGGCGTCGTAGGCGGTATCGGTGGAGAGGATGGGCTCGTCACGGCTGTGGGCGAGCCCTGCGTGGATCGCGTCGGTCGGTGTCAGCCCGTATTCGTCGATGAACGCAGTTGCGGTGAGGAGCGCCTCTTCATCCGCTTCAGGACGGACTGGGACCCACTCCAGCAGGTTCGGGATGAGCTCGGTGACGGGCAGCGTGTACTCGGCGGCCTCAGGGTCGTAGAAGTAGACCAGAAATTCGTTTAAGTAGTGAGCGAGGTGTGGACGTCGTACTCATAGTTTCTCACAGCCCGGTTCGTTTCCTCGCTCGTAGTTGGTGATGGCAATGACCAGCCGGAGACACAGCGCGAGGAAAACTTCTGTTCGTGCGTAGACGCGGCCTCGGGCGCGGACGTGCCCGAGGCCGCAGTCCTTGACCGCATCGTTGGTCCGTTCGACCCCTGTCCGGTGGTTGTACGTCTCGTCTAAGACTGACTGCTTGAGCTGAACGTCCTCGCTGTGTTCGTCGATGCGGTCTTCGACTCTGTACTCGATATCTTTCGGGTCGTCAGTGTTTCGCGG
>NZ_FQWV01000009.1 GCF_900129775.1 Halobaculum gomorrense
TGTAAAGGTTTCGCGCCTGCTGCGCCCCGTAGGGCCCGGAATCTTGTCTCAGATTCCGTCTCCGGGTTCTTGCTCTCACAACCCGTACCGATTATTGGCACGGTGGGCCATTACCCCACCGTCTACCTAATCGGCCGCAGCCTCATCCTACAGCGCCGGAGCGTTTCCGGTCCCGGCTGTTCAAAGCGTGGGACCGTATTCGCTATTGACCTCAGTTTCCCGAGGATATCGCGATCTGTAGGGCAGATTGGCCACGTGTTACTGAGCTATCCGCCACGGGTCTAAACCCGTGCGACTAGCATGGCTAAATCGGACTCCGATAGCAATGACCTCCGGCAGGATCAACCGGAATGTTCCTCCCCGTGAAGGGAGGGGGTGGCGGGTCATATCGTGGCGACATCGTGGAACCGACCAGATGTCACCGAACTATCGGGGCTGACATCAGATACCGTCTTGCGGCGGACCGCAGGGGCGGAATCCTCATATTGTGTCGCCGCGCTGACCGCGGCGCGCTTCACATCACATCGAATGGCAGTGGTACGTATAAGCCCGTCGTCTCGCGGTCGGCGAGGTAGCCGTCGCCGTGGGTCAGTTTGTCACGGCACCGACCGAGATGACCCCGCCGTGGTGTACCTACTACTCACAAGACATATGCCCCGCTACCGAATGTCCTCGCTGTGGCCCTCTGATCGCGACTCGTGGATTGGTACCGGCTGCTGCGATCTGCTGGGACTCGTAGGCTGTCGGTCGATCAGCGCGCGCTCGTCGCCCTCAGGGTCGCGGTCGGGCTGTTGTTGCTCACCGATCTCCTGTTGTGCACGCGGTCGCTCGTGTTCTTCTACACCGACGGGGGCAGCCTCCCCCGGTCGGCACTGTTCGCTCGATTTCCGATCACCGCGAACCTCTCGGTCCACGCGCTGTTCGGCGGCGCGTGGTGGGTTGGACTGTTGTTCGTCGCCGCGGCCGTCGCTGCGACCGCACTCGCTCTCGGGCGTTGGACGAAAATCGCGGCTGCCTGCTCGTTGGTCCTGCTCGTCTCGCTGCACGCGCGAAATCCAATCGCGTTGAACGGCGGCGACTCGCTTCTCCGACGGACGCTACTGTGGAGCCTGTTCCTCCCGCTCGGCACGGGACTCACATTCGAAACGCGAGCGCAGTGCCGACATCCGGCTGCGGTCGGGCTACTGGTACAGCCGATCGTGCTCTACGTCGTCAACGCGGTGATCAAGCTCCGCGGCGACGTGTGGCTGAGCGGCGAGGCGGTGAAGTACGTCTTCAGGATCGACGCACTGACGCGCTTTGTGGGGGAGTATCTAGCGGCGTACCCGACACTCCTCGACGCGCTCGGGACGGCGTGGGTCATGTTGCTTTGCTGCTCGCCGCTGCTCGTCCTCACGACCGGTCGAGCGCGAGCGACCGTCGTCGCAGTGTTTGCGTCGGCGCACGTCGGGATGGCGCTCACGCTCGGGATCGGACTGTTTCCGCTCATCGGTGTCGCTGCGCTGATCCCGTATCTCCCGCCAACCGCGTGGGACAAGGTCGAAGGCAGCTGGAACCGATCGGTGAAGACTGCCCGTCGGGTCGGGGGCGAACGGCGAGCGGCGTTTGAGGACCTCTGGGAGAAGGTCTGCCGTCAGATCGGACGGCTCGGCCGTGGGCGTTCACTCGGTGCGGCGCCGCCGATGAAACCGATGGAACCGCTGCGACAACGGATCGGCACGGCCGGTTCAGGCGGGAGAACTGGGTCGACCAGTTCACTCGTCTCCGTCGACCGCGGGCGAATCGCCACGAGAATCCGTCGGATCGGTCGAGCTGTTGCGGCCACGATGGTGGTCGTGGTTCTCATCTGGAACACCGCGTCGCTGGGATACGTCGAGGTGCCGCAGCCGGAGGCCGTCGAGGTGAGTCCACAGGAGACGCGGTGGGACATGTTCGCTCCCTCTCCCCCAACGAGGGACGTGTGGTACGTCGCCGTCGGGACCCTCGAGGACGGCGAGCGCGTCGAGGTAATCCGCGGCGGCGAGCCGACGTGGGCCAGATCGGAGCGACGGTGGAGTTCATACCCCAGTGCGCGCTGGCGGAAGTACCTGGAGGTCGTTCGGTGGAGCGACGATGACTGGCTCCAGCGGCACTTCGCATCGGGGCTGTGCGCCCGATGGGACGCGACTCACCGAAGTCGGCTTTCTCGAGTCACCGTGTACGTGTTGAGCCGGAGCGTCCAATCGAGTACCGAGCCGAACGCAAGCGAGGGGCCGAGCGTGCGCCGCACGCGCGTTCGCACGCACGAGTGCAGCAGTTAGCGGTCGGCGATGTCACACCCAGCGGTGACACGGCGGTTCTGAGGTGGCTCCCAGCGGGGAACCGGGGACGACCTCGCGTCGCGGCGTTCCGGGTCGGAGCACTCGAAAACCGGTGTCAACGCGAATGGATCGGCGGCGACCCGAGAGTGACCGGCGTCGGCGCGGAGTCGAACGACGGCTACGGAGTCGACGAGACCGGTCTCGGATACGGGCGACGAGACGATTGATAGAGGAAGTCGGAAGCCGCGGACTCCGCCATCGCGGCGTTATGATTCGAGGAGGCCGGCGTCGCGGAGGATCCGATCGATGTCGAGGGAAACGTCTTCGAGCGGGAGCTCTGACTCGGCGATCGCGTCGCGGACCTGCGCGACGGTGAGCGCTTCCGAGAGCTCGTAGGTGTTGTACTGCCCGCCGCGCAGCCCTTCGTTGTTCTGATACGAGTGCAGGAAGCCGAGCATATCGAGACGGGTGAGGTGGTTGTACATCCCGCGCTGGGAGAGCGGGTCGTCACCCGCCGCCTGCGCGAGCCGGCGGTAGGCGGCGTGGATGGCCTTCGTGCGGACTGGGGTTCGACCGTCGGCGTCGAGGCGCGCGACCGCCAAGAGGATCAGCTGCTTGTGTTGATCCTGATCGGCGACCGACTCGACCATGTCTCCGTAGTCCAGTTCCTCTTTCGCGGCGTACACGTCGTCGGGCTCGATCGGCACGTGACCCTCGTTTTCGGCATGTTCGGCCGCCTGTTTCAGCAGGTCCATCGCGCGGCGCGCGCTTCCCGAGGAGTTGCGGACGGCGAGGGCGGCACACAGCGAGAGCACTTCCTTTCCGTATGTGTCGGGGTGAAGCGCGCGCTCGGCGCGCGCCTCAATGATCTCCTCCAACTCCGCGGCGGTGTAGGCCGGGAACTTGATCTCCGTCTCACACAGCGTGTCGCGGACTTTCGGCGAGAGGTTCGAGCGGAAGGTGTAGTCGTTGGAGATGCCGATGAGGCCGATTCGAGTGTTCTCGACGTAGCCGATATCGCGTGCGCGCGGGAGGTCGTACAGGAGCGTGTCGGACTCGCCCACGCGGTCGACCTCGTCGAGGACGATGAGGACGGTCCCGCCGATGTCGTCGAGTTCGTCGTACAGCATCTCGTACACCTCCCGGGCGGCGTACCCCGTTGAGGAGACCGTCTCCCCGTCGCGCAGTTCGTTCACGAGCGCGATGGCGACCTGGTACGACGACGCGGTACCGTCGGCGGGGGCGAGGTTCTGGCAGTTCACGCGGACGTAGGTGAACCCGCGCTCGTCGCCCGGCGAGTCGTCGTTTCGGGAGTCGATGTCCGCGTCGAGCTCCTGCAGGAGGTACTTCGTCGCCGCGGTCTTTCCGACGCCGGTGTCGCCGTAGAGAAAGGCGTTGCGCGGAGGCCTTCCCTTGTACACGGGCTTCAGGGCGTTCACGTAATCTTGCATCACGTCGTCGCGGCAGAGGATCTCCGCCGGCGTGTGCTCCTCTGTGAAGAGATCCGCGTTCCGGATTATCTCCACGTCGTCCTCGAATATCGAACTCGACCCCATATCGCATCACCCCCTGCGGCCACTTCGGTCATAAGCCTGTGGAAGTTCGAGTGCTTTCGCGTGCTTTCGAGTGTTCGACCGGGGGGTTGCGAGTGCTCTGCGAGTGAGTGCGGGTGACTGCGAGTGTTTCGCTCGTGACGTGGGATCATCCCACCGGTTTGCGAGTGCTTCTCCCGGAGAAGTAAGCCGTCACCGACGAAGGGGTCAGCAACCGGTGATTCGGACGGCCGCCGATAGCTCGAGTTGACGCCGGCCAGACCTTCGAACTGCTAACCCGTGGTAGTAGCCTGGGAAATTGCCCCGCCAGAGAGACACCTGCCCGACCGGAGAAACACCTGCCCGACCGGAGAGACGCCGCGCCGCCAGGCCGCAGGACGATCACGGACCGCCGTGGAGCCAAACACACACCAGTTTGCGAGTGCTTTCTGTTCCAGTCGACGGCGGCGAGCCCAAACCGGCGGCCGCGATCCGCTCCCACACCGGATTTCGAGTGCTCTGTCTCGATCGGTGTCGTGAGAACCATCGATTGTGGGTCCGTATCGGCCGGATATGGTGTCCTGAGCAAATATCTGAGGTGCTCTCGATGAAAACAATGCCCGCCGATCGTCCCACGAGACCGACACGCTCGTTCGACCCTCTCACACCGGTTTGCGAGTGCTACGTCTGTCCAGGTATGTTTTCGATCCCGCTACATCGGGGGAAGCGAGGCAGCACAGTATATAAACACCTCAACAGACTACCCCTCCGTTTCTCGTCTGGCCGATGTATCGAGTAGAAACACCGGTTTCAGCGGTTCGGTTCTTCTTCTTCTAGCTAGGATCGATAGCGATATATTATACGCGAGCGGCAGCCGCCAGAGCCCTCCCCCTCACCCCACCGAGGATAGCACTCGCAAACCGGTGTGAGAGTGTCGCCCGGATGAACCACACCGGTTTGCGAGTGCTTCACAGGCGACCGTCCCCGCTCCCGTCGCCGAACCACACCAACTTTCGAGTGCTTTCATCGGTCAGAACGGCTGGACCGCCACTGTCGGGTTCCGACGTGGCGCCGCAGTCTCGCAGCCGGAGGTCTTGTAGTCGGAGATCCTACGGTCGGAAGTTCCGCCGAAGAACCGTCCGATGGGAGAACCGTCCGAGAAGGGAACCGGTAGCGCTGTCCGTCGATCGCCGGACGGAGTCTGTCGATAGTCAGTCGATCGTGACGACCTCGCCGTCTTCGGGGGCGGTCACACCGGAGACGGCCTCGCGGAGGTCATCACGCATGAGGAGACAGTGGTTGATGGCGTCCATGTGGACCGCGATCACGGGCGAGTCGTTCGGAGCCGACTCGCGAACCTCGCGAACGCCGGCGGCGTCCATGGTGATCGGGTCACCCTCGAGGAATCGGGCGGCGCCGGCGTGTACGACCACCGCGTCCGGCCGGACGGCCGAGAGGGTCTCGGCGACCGCGTCGTACCAGACGGTGTCGCCGGCGAGGTAGACCGCGGGTGAATCGTCGCCGCCGCGGACGACCGCGCCGGTGACCGGCGCCATCGCGTCGGCGAGGTCACCGTAGCCCTGGCGAGCCGGGGTCGGCGAGATGGTCAATCCCCCGACGGCGAGGTCACCGCTGAGCGGGCGGACGTCGGTGAACCCCTCCTCCTCCAAGAAAGCGACCTGTTCAGGGTGAACGATCATTGGGGTCTCGGGATCGATTCGGTCGCGGGCGGCGGCGGCGTCGAAGTGGTCGGTGTGTCGGTAGGTGACGAGCACCGCGTCGTGAGCGAGGTCGACATCCGGAAGGTCGACGAGGGGGTTGCGCCACTGGTTCGGTGTGTTCTGCACGGGTGGGTCGACGCCGGCGTCGCCGAGCATCGGATCGACGATCAGTGTCGTCTCGCCGAGCGTGACGAGCAGCGTGGCGTGACGGACGAGCCGAACGGAGGCGACCGTGTCTGCGGGCACGAATGACTCGGCGGACGCGACGCGCATGTGCCTGTCGGCACCAGCGACACCGCCCGACGGGTACCGCCGTAACGACCGAGTACCCCCGCATCGTAAGACCGTCCGTGTCGGAGACGTACGTCTGTCCGTACTGTGAAGCAGCGGTCGACCGCGACTACCGCGTTCAGTACGTCATCCGATCGTGTTCCGAGTGCGGCGGTCACGGCAGGTTCGTACATTCGACGGTCACGGCTGCGCTCGATTCGATTCCCGAGGAGGAGCGCCCCGATGGGTGGGCCGCACAGCCATTGGATGAGCGCCTCCTCACGGCCGTTCGCGAAGGGCTCCTCAATGCTCGGGACACCCAACTGCGGAACGGGTGCTGACGCGGTCGAACGAAGGGGGCCGATGCGTCCGGGGAACGCGGTATCTCCCACCGGCGACCCGCTGACGCCGACACCCGCTGACACTGGCGTCACTCACACGGAGTCGCCAGGCAATCTGGCTGGAGTTGGCGAATCAGCGTCCAAGAAGTCGGCAGATCAGCGTCCGTTCACTCCCCTTCGTCGAACGGCGAACGAGCGCCGTCCGGCGCGTGATCCGGGAGCGAGATCACATTCCCGCGTCCGATCGAGGTCTTCTCGACGGTCCCCTCGTCGTCCATCCGCGACAGCGTCCGGCTCACCTTCGACTTCGACCAGCCCGTGCGATCGACGATCTCCGACTGCTTGAGGCGCCCGCCGTTCGCCCGTAGCACGGCCCGGACTTCCCCTTCCGGGGTGAGGACGCGTTCGCGGTCGTGGTCGAGGTCGGCGTCGTCGCCGGTCGAAGCGGTGTCGATCCCGCCCGCGCGACCGGCACCGCTGCTGGGTTCGGTGTCGGGTCCAACTCCGTTCGCGCCTCCGGTTCCCTTCTCGCTGTCGGGGCTGTCCTGGCTGCCCGCGCCATCGGTGTCACCTGGCGGCGCCCCTGTCGCTGCGACCGCGTCCGCGTCGGCGGACGCCGCCCTGGTCGTCCCGTCAGCGCCGCGCCGGTCGTCGGGGGAGTGGCCGCCGTCTGCCTCGGCGGGACTACCGGCCGTCGATCCGGGGTCAGCGGCGGCCGCGCGGGCGGCTGCGGCCGCAGACCACGCTCGCCGCCGGGCGCCCGCCAGCGCCGCGCCGGCGTCGGCGACTCGTTCCGCCGGGATCGCCGAGCGGAGCCGGCGAACCAGTCGGCTTTCGCGGGCGGCCGTACGCGCTCGCTCGGGGATGACCGGGATCCAGCGACGCCGCCACCGCCACGCAAACCCGACCGCGACGCCGAGCGCCACGACAGCGCCGAGCGTCGGTCCGTCGTTCCTCACCCACCGAGGGAGCGAGCCGGCGTCTACCTCGCTTGCGTCGGGAACGCCGTCAGCGTCGCTGTCGGCGTCGAGGGGGTCCGTACCGAACGCGTTCACCTCCTCGCCGTCGGCGAGGCCGTCGCCGTCGGTGTCGCCCACGAGCGGGTCGGTCCCCTGTTCGGTCACTTCCGAGCCGTCGGCGAGGCCGTCACCGTCGGTGTCGACCACGAGCGGATCGGTCCGGTAGTCGTGGAGTTCGCGGCCGTCGGCGAGGCCGTCGCCATCGGTATCCGCACCGTTCGGGTCGGTCCCGGTTCCGTGGATCTCGTGAACGTCGGTGAGCCCGTCCTCGTCCGTGTCGGCGGCGGTCGGGTTCGTGTCGTGCTCGCTCACCTCCGCGCCGTCGACGAGGCCGTCGCCGTCGGTGTCCACCGCCGTCGGGTCGGTCTCGTGAACCCGCAGCTCCCGGCCGTCTGCGAGGCCGTCGCCGTCGGTATCGACCCGAGTGGGACTCGTCCCGACGTCCTCGACCTCCCGGATGTCGGAGAGCCCGTCCTCGTCCGTGTCGATCGAGGTCGGGTCGGTTCGCGAATCAGTGATCTCGGTTCCGTCGGAGAGTCCGTCGCCGTCGGTGTCGCCCACGAGCGGGTCGGTCCCGTAGGTGTCGAGTTCCAAGCCGTCGATGAGCCCGTCGCCGTCTGTGTCGGCCGCGTCGAAGTCCGTTCCTTCGGCGACCTCTCGACGCGTGGTCGCGCCGTCGCCGTCCGAGTCGGCCGACTTGCGGATCACGGCGACTTCGTGGGTGGCGCTCGCGGCTACCTCGGCGGTGAGCGTGTCCGGGGTTACCACCGCCTCGATCGATCGCGGGGCAGCACCGCGGTCAGCCCACGAGTCGATGCGGAACGTGACCTCGGTGGTGCTCCCGCCCGAGAGCACTAACGATTCGCAGGCGATTCTCCGCGTCGACCCGTCGGCCGCGCGCGATCGGAGGCACACCTCGTAGTACCCTTCTCCCCCTCCCTGACCGGTTTTGAGCAGGAGCGTGAACCGGACGGGTTCGTCGTACCACAAATATACCGTGTCGTCGCGCTCGAAGACTACGTCCCTGTCGGCGAACCCGCTCTCGGCGATCGTGACCTCCCCCGCCGAGAGCGCCGCGCCGTCGGTTCCGACGCCGGCCGCGCTGTCACCCGTCACCGCGGCTGCGCCGGCGCCGCCAGCGAACACCGAGGCCGCGGCGAGCACCGTGACCGCGATGAGAACCGCGGCCGTCGCCGGTATCGCTGACCGTTCTGGTTGTCTCCCGGGCATCCCCCTGGGTTGCAGGCTTCTCCGGAAGGGGCTTAACCCTTACTCGCTGGGTATCGCCGAATAAAACCGTCGCAACAGTGTGGAACAGTCCGTATTCTGACTGTTTCAACAGTACTCTTCTCGTTCGATTGCAACAAAAACAACCAGTTAGATGATAGCTTCTCGGCCGATCAGCGCCCGCGGCTGCGGACGACCTCCAGGGCCCCGTCGGCCGGGGCGGGCTCGGTGACGACCTCGAACAACGACGCCATCGTGTCGGTCGTTCGGCGGTCGTGGGCCGTCGGTTCGATGTGGGCGTGCGTGGTCCCCCCCAGGGTTGCCACGCGGTTCGTGACGGCATTCACGAACTGATACGCGGCCCGGAGGTCGACGTACTGCAACAGCGCCGTCAACGATCCGAGACAGCACACCAACTCGCCCGATCCCCCGCTCGATCCGCCGGCGGTCGCGTCCATGTCGGCGAGCGCGTCGGTGATCCGCACGCCCAGGTCCGTGAGGTTCGCTGGATCGGACGCAACGACGGTGTCCACCCCAGTTCCACCGTCGTCGGCGTCAACGTCGACGGACGAGCACGGCGTCGCGTCGACCACGCGCACGTCCGCGCCGGCCTCCTCGGCCGCGCGAACCCACTCCCCCGGCGGAGACCGCCCAGCGCGGGTGAACGCCACGCGAAGAAACGCGCCTGTACTCGCCGGCGTGGCCGTCCCGTCGTGTGCCTCTCTCGATCGCGGGCAGTGGCCCCCGGTGGGAGACGGCGCGGCGAGGACGAGCGCGTGTGGATCCGACTGCTCCTCTGGCGGAGGCGTCGGATCGCGTTCCACTCGCGACGGCGTTCCTGACATGGCAACCGACTCGATGGGAGAAACCCATAAAGTCCCCAACAGTCGTTTCGGACCGTTTCGGGGACGCTACCGACGGTTTCGGTCTGTTGCACGCCGTCAGACGGCGGTAGGTCGTCGGTCCCCGCCGGCGGTGTCGTGCAACGGGACGAAACGGGACTGTTTCGTGGACGGATTTGCCGATCTGAGCCCGCAAGAGACGGCACAGACCGTTCTCGCGTATCGACAAGAGCTCGCGTATCGACACGAAGCCGGGTGGTCGTCGCGAGCGTCCGCGCAACCGAGGATATCTCCGGGGGAGTCTCGCGACGGGACGTAGGTTCAAGCCCGTGGCCGGCGACCGCTACGCCATGCCCGAGGTCACCCTCGTCGACCGCGGTCGCGTCCGCGCGGACCAGGCGTACATCCTCAACGGCGCGTCGATGGCCAGCGCGGCAGACCCCGACCCCGAACACACCCGCATCGAGTTCGTCGTCTGGAACGCCGTGATCGAAGCCGGTGGACGGACGTACCTGTGGGACACGGGCGTGCCGACGGACGCCGAGGAGTACTGGCCTGCCCCGCTGTACGGCGCGTTCGAGGCGCACGACGCGGGGGAGCACACGCTCGCGGACGACCTCGCGGACGCGGGGTACGACCTCGGCGACATCGACGCCGTGGTGATGAGCCACCTCCACCTCGATCACGCGGGCGAACTCGACGCCTTCGCGGGCACCGGCACACCGGTGTACGTCCACCGCGAGGAACTGCAGTTCGCCTTCTACTCGGCCCACACCGACGAGGGGTCGATCGCGTACCTCGCCTCGGACTTCGACGGCGACCTGGACTGGCGGGTGGTCCACCGCCACCGACACACGCTCGCCGACGGCTTCGAACTCCTCCACCTCCCGGGCCACACGCCCGGCCTGCTCGGCGCCGAGATCGACACGGCGGAGGGGACGCTGCTCGTCGCCGGCGACGAGTGCTACGTCGACGCCAACTACGCCGACGGCGCGCCGCTGGGGCCGGGGTTGCTGTGGAGCGAGCGCGACTGGCGCGAGAGCCTGGAGACGCTGCGGGAACTGGAGCGTCGAACGGACGGCGACGTGCTGTACGGGCACGACCTCGACCGGTTCGAGGCGCTGGCCGAGCGCTACTGATCGGGGGTGCGGCGAGAGCGGCCGACCTCGCGGATCTCGATGTCCCCGCAGATGAGGACCCGAACCCGCCCCGAGGGGAGATCGTACTCGACGGCCGACTCGGTCCCGTCGTCGACGACGCGCATCGGCCATCCTGCCGCGACCGCGAACGCCTCGTAGCCGAGGCGGTCGACGCCGGCGTCGGCCAGCGCTTCCCGGAACGGCGCTCGGTGGCTGACCAAACACGCGGCCGGGACGATCCCGCCCTCCGAGCACACCTCGCAGGTGACCCGCACCGTAGCGGGCATAGTGGTGCCGCACTCGTCGCACGGTCCGCCGTTCGCGTCGTGGTCCGAGCAGACCCGGAGGTGCAGATCCGCCCGTCCGCCGCATCGCGCACAGCTCCCGTCGCCGAACACGCGGATGTGGTGGCAGAACCGACCGTGGATGCGGTCGAGGAGGGCCCTCGGCGCCGCGTCGATCCCGTCGCCGATGGCGCCGCCGGGTACCGGGATCGAACTCAGCGCACCCTCGGGCATGAAATCAAAGTCGAGCGCCCCACGGCACTCCGTGCACCGTGCCGAGACATACCCGTTCGTGTACGCCACGATCACCGGAGCGCCGCACAGGTAACACGCCGCGTCCGTCGGATCGGATTCGGCGACGCCCGCGGGCGCGACGGCGCCGCTTTTTACCGTTCGGACGAGTTCCTTTCCGGGATACCGAATGACGTACCCCTCCGGGCGCTTCTCGATGAACTCCCCGCGCAGTCGGTTCAGGTGGTAGCTGAACTTCCCGCTGTCCTCCTCGCCGACCGCTTCCCGAAGCTCGGTGTACGGGAGAGCGTACTCGCTGCGGTCCCCGACGGAGAGGCGCTCGTGGAGCACCCGAAGGATCGACAACCTGATCTCGTTTCCGACTACTGCGAACGAATCCTCCGGCGAACGGCGGTCCGACTGGACGACGTGCTCCGGCTCCTCCTCGGAGGGTGCTCCGGCGTCGCCGCCGAGGCGGGGGTCGTCCGACATACCGAATCGTGGACTGCGACCGCTCATAAGCGTGGCTCCGCCGCGACGCAGACAGTTCGTAAAGTCTAACAGTAGAGTCGGTTTACGACCGTGTGCATGAGCACTGCGACAGAAGATGTCGATCTCGTCGGCGAAGAAATCGCCGCGAACATCGCGCGTGCAGCCCTGTTTGCGGCGCTGACGGGCGTGTTCGCGTACGTGTCGTTTCAGCTTCCGGTGACTTCGGTGCCGTTCACCCTGCAGGTGTTGGGCGTGTTCCTCGCCGGGGTGTTCCTCGGTCCGGTGTGGGGAGTCGCGTCGATGGTCCTCTACGTCGTCGCCGGCGCGGTCGGCGCGCCGGTGTTCGCCTACGGCTCGGCCGGGCTCGGATCGCTGTTCGGTCAGTGGGGGGGCTATCTGTGGTCGTACCCGCTCGCCGCCGGCATCGTCGGGATCGGCGTCCACGGGCGGGGGGAGCTGGCCGACCCGGGGCACGTCGGACTCGGCAGACTGGTCGGCGCGATGGCGGCCGCGACGCTCGTCATCTACGCCTTCGGGACGCTCGGCTATGCGATCGTCGGCGACGTGAGTCTCGTGACGGCGCTGGTGGCGGCCGCGCTTCCGTTCGTCCCCGCCGAGGCGATCAAGGCCGCCGCGACGGTGGCGATCGTCCGCAGCGACGCCGTGACCGCGCGGTAGATCCGCCCGTGATCGAGACCCGCGACCTCACGCACCGCTACGGCCCGAGCGAGGGCCGTGGCGAGCCCGAAACAGAATCCAGTGCCGACCCCGACGCCCCCGCGAGTCCGGTGGCGTTGCGCGACGTATCCCTGACCGTCCCCGACGGCGAGTTCCTCGTCCTCGCCGGCGCGAACGGCTCCGGGAAGTCGACGCTCGTGCGACATTTCAACGGCCTGCTCACCCCGACCACGGGCGAAGTGCTCGTCGACGACGACCCGGTGGGCGACGACCTCGTCGCCGCACGCACGCGGGTCGGAATGGTGTTTCAGGAGCCGCGCGACTGCTTCGTCGCCGCGACGGTCGCCAGGGACGTGGCGTTCGGCCCGGAGAACCTCGGCCTCGACCGCGCGGAGATCGACCGACGGGTCGAACGGGCGCTCGCGGCGGTGAACATGGCCGGTCGCGGCGATGAGCGCATCGACCGCCTCTCGGGCGGCGAACAGGAGCGCGTCGCCGTCGCCGGCGCGCTGGCGATGGAGCCGAGCCACCTCGTCCTCGACGAGCCGTTCACCGGACTCGACGAGTCGGCGCGCGCGTCCGTGCTCGCGCATCTGCGCGACCTCCACCGCGAGGGCACCGGGATCGTGCTCGTCACCCACGACCTGCGTGACGTGCTCGACCCCGCGGACCGGCTCGTCATCCTCGCCGACGGCGCGGTCGCGGTCGACGGCGCCCCGGACGCGGCCGTCGACGCGCTCGCGGACCTCCCGGTGCGCCGACCCGAGCGATGCTGACGTACGAGCCGGGCGACTCGGTCGGCCACCGGGTGGGCGCGCGGAGCAAGCTCCTCCTGCAGGCGGCGTTCGCGGGAGCGGCGTTCGCCCACACCGACCCGGTTGGGCTCGCTGCCCTCACCGGGCTCGCGCTTGCGCTGCTCGCGCTCGCGGCGACGCCGCCGCGAGCCGTGTTCGCGGAGTACCGCGGGGTGCTCCCGTTCCTCGCGGCGGCGCCGGCGATCGAATCGTTTCGGCTCGGCGCGCCGTGGGTCGACCCGGCCGCGGCCGTCGGCCCGGCGCTGGCGGCGTACCGAACGCTCCTCCTGCTCGCGCTCGTCGCGGCGTACGTTCGGACGACGCCCGTCCGCGAGTCGGAGGCCGCCGTCGCCCGACTCGTGCCCGGCAAACCGGGTCGTCTCCTTGGGCTCGGCGTCGGACTCGTGTTTCGGCTGCTCCCGGTGCTACAGGCCGACCTGGCTCGGACGCGCGAGGCGATGGCGGTCCGCCTCGGCGACCGCCGTCCGCTCCGCGAGCGTATCCGGCTCGTCGCGACCGCGGGGCTAACCCGCGCGCTCTCGCGGACGGACCGGCTCGCGGTCGCGCTGCGCGCGCGCTGCCTGTCCTGGAACCCGACGCCGCCGGAGGCGACGTTCGGCCGGGCCGACGCGCTGGCGCTGCTGCTGGCCGTAGCGCTCCTCGCGTGGGCGGCGTGGGACGTGTGGCCCGCGCTCGGAGTCGGCGGGTGACGACCGCCGGGGACGGCGCGGGCGGAGCGGTCGCGACGAATGCCGACGCGCTTTTACCGGATCGCGGAACAACCTCGCACAACATGAGCGATCGCGAGGCTGAAGACTGGCTGATCCGCTACCTAGTCGTGATGGTCGTCGCCGCGACGGCGCTGTTGATGCTCATCTACGGGCTCGTGTTCGCGCCGAGCATGGCACTGACCGCGGGTGCGCTGGTCGCGCTCGCGGCTGTCACGGCCGTCATCATCGTCGACCTGCGGTCGTGGCGGACCGCCTGACGCGGGGGCGCCGACCGCGGCGAGGGGACCGACCGCGACCGATACGTCACATCACGTTACGTCACTCGCCGGCTTCGGTGAGTCGAGCCACCTCCTCATCGGACAGCGACAGCGACGCCGCGGCCACGTTCTCACGGAGGTGCTCGACGCTGGCGGTGCCGGGGATCGGGATCGTCACGTCCGAGTGGGCGAGCAGCCACGCGAGCGCGACCTGCCGGCGCGTCGCGTCGTGGGCCACGGCGACTGCGTCGAGCGCGTCGGCGACGCCCCCCAAGTCGCCGGCGGCGAGCGGGAACCACGGGACGAACCCGATCCCGACATCCTCACACGCCCGCAGGAGCGCCCCGTCCTCGCGGTTGGCGACGTTGTACTGGTTCTGGACGGTCGCGACCGCGACCTGTTCGCGGGCCTCGTCCAGCTGCTCGACGGTGACGTTCGAGAGCCCGACGTGCTCGACGTGCCCCTCGTCTTTCAGCTCGGCGAACGCGGTCACGCTGTCGGCGAACGGCGTGTCAGGGTCGGGGCGGTGGAACTGGTAGAGGTCGATGGTGTCGACGCCGAGCCGGTCCTTGCTGACGAGCACCTGGTTGCGGACGTAGTCGGGATCGCCGTGGGGGAGCCACTCCCCGCCGGCCTCGCGCAGGAGCCCCGCCTTCGTCGCGATCACCGCGTCGCCGACGACGCCGGCCTCCCGAAGCAGTCGTTCCGAGGTGCCGGGACCGTAGGAATCGGCCGTGTCCACGAAGTCGACGCCGAACTCCACGGCCCGGCGGGCGACTTCGCGGGCGTTCTCCTCGTCGTCTGGGGCGCCGATGATATCGTCGCCGCACAGGCGCATCGCGCCGAACCCGAGCCGGTTCACCGTCGTCTCGCCGTCCAGGTCGAACGTTCCCGCGGCCGCCGCGTCGGGGGTGTCGGGTCTGTCTGTCATCCGATCGACCGCTCGGGCGCCCTCAGCATAGGCGCGGCGGCGGCGGAACCCGTCGCTGCCGCCGCGGTCGCAGCGTCTCGGCACGCCCGCCCTCTCACCAATCTCGCTTGTCTGTGGTCCGATGTTTCCTGATAATACGTTCTTGTGCTCGCAAAGGTGGCATCTATAATGTATTCCAAAATCGAATTCACAAGGTAGAGGGTATATATCGCCATTATTCACGTCTTCAGTATTTCGGGGCGGTTTGCCCTTAAGTACTCATTTGCGCTAAAAGAAGAAAGAACGTCCGCCGCGACTGGGAGGCACTCCTCGAAACACTCGGCGAGGAAGACGCTATCGTGATCATCGACGAGTTCCCGTTCCTCATCGAGGAGGACGAATCGCTTCCCTCACGGATCCAGCGAGTGTGGGACATGGAGCTACAGGAGACGGGGATGACACTCGTGCTCGTCGGCTCCTCGATCAGCGTCATGGAGGACAAGGTGCTCTCCGGTAGTGCACCACTGTACGGCCGTCGGACAGCGACTATTGATCTCAAGCCTCTCTCTGTCGCTGACGCACGCCGGTTCTTCCCGGTGTACGACCCCGAGACCGCCATTACTGCGTGGTCGATCTACGGCGGTACTCCGTACTACCTCCAGACCATCGA
Source organism: Halobaculum gomorrense (assembly GCF_900129775.1). Classification (GTDB taxonomy): domain Archaea; phylum Halobacteriota; class Halobacteria; order Halobacteriales; family Haloferacaceae; genus Halobaculum; species Halobaculum gomorrense. The sequence goes on from NZ_FQWV01000009.1 coordinate 15,439, forward strand.
TCCCGGCCAGCCACTCGGAACGAATGTCCAGCAGGGGATTCTCTCGGAGCGGGGGCTACTGTACTCTGAACCCGAGTTCCTGCTCCGCACTGAACTTCGACAGCCGAACACGTACTTCAGCATTCTCCGTGCGCTCGCCCACGGGCGTCGCACTCCGAACGAGATTGCGGGCATGGCTGGCGTGGAGTCAGGCTCGCTTAGCACGTACCTCCAAAAGCTCCGCCGACTCCGCCCCGTCGAACGCCATATCCCCGTGACGGAATCCCCGACGGCCTCGAAACGCGGTCGGTATCGCATCGCTGCGCCGTTGTTCCGGTTCTGGTTTCGGTTCGTCTACGCGAACCAGGACCAGCTTCGGATGCTTGACGACGACGCGTACGACGAACTTGTCGTCCCAGAACTGGCGGAGTACGTGAGTCCGCTGTTCGAACGCCTCTGCCAGCAAGCGCTCCCAGACCTCCTCGACCGACAGTTCTTCGATGTCGGGCAGTGGTGGTTCAAGGAACACGAACTCGATGTCCTCGGCCTCACTGGCGACGGCCTCGTCGCCGGCGAGTGTAAGTTCACATCCCAACCCGTGAGCGAAGGCGTCCTCGCCGACCTCGAACGAACAGCGTCGGAAGTCCGATGGTCAGACGAACCAGCAGACGGCGAGACGCTATACGTCTTGTTTAGCCGCTCCGGGTACACTGCAGACCTCAAAAACGCCGCTGAGACGCGTGATGACATCCGCCTCTTCGAGTTGCCTGACCTGTATAACCGAGCAAGTCTATCCTGACTCGACCGTCTCTATGCTTGCGGACCGAGGTAGCCCCACGCCTGGAGCCGGTCGCCGTCGCCGTCGATCCACCGCTCGCCGATGTCGTCGCGGTAGTACATGTTGGGCATCACGATGTCGTCGATCCGGTCGTACGCCTGTTCGCGGGCCGCGTGCATCGTCTCTCCTTTGCCCGTCACGACGATCGGCATGCCGTTGCCACCGGCCGCCCGCCACTGGCCATCTATCTTCTTCGTGTCTTCCAAGTGAATCCCGTCCCGGCTGTCCGTCTCGAACACCACAGCTGCGTTTCGAGAGTTCTCATCGTACGTCTTCTCGTCGTCGAACGGGAACGGCGGCAAGACGATTCGAACACCGATCTGGTACCCGTTGTGCACCTCCACCGCGGGGTCGTTGCCGTGTGCGAGGTCGTAGAAAAACTGGCCAGTAGACGACTCGATGGACTCCTCCTGCAACGCGATCGTCGGATACCCGAACCGCGGTGTGAACTCCAGCGGGTAAATGCCGTTCTCGTTCACGATGCAGTTGATGTCGATGCTCCCGACGTATCCTTCGGTGGCGAGCCACTCTTCGAGTTTGCCGAAGGTCTCTTTGAACAGTCTGTTCTGGCTTGCCCAGAACATCGATGTTCCCATCTCGCCGGTCTGCGGGCCGATGTTCCCTGGGAACAATTTCTTGTGCTCGAAATTGAAATTGACCTGATCGATGAACTCGTTGCCGTTGAAGAATCCGCAGATGGCGATCTCGACACCGTCGACTTTCCGCTGGAGTTGGAACCCCTTCATCCGGTGTCCCCACGCCTTCTTGTAGGCGCGAAGCACCTCTACGACATCGCTTCCATCGTCCTCGTTTCCGACGTACAGCAGTCGCTTGACGTTCTGGACTTCCCCGAGTGGCTTGATGACGTACGGAGCTGGATGCTCCTGCACGTGCTGGATGCCCGCGTCGAAGTCGTGGAAGATGTGGTGTTCGACGGTGTTGACGCCGTGCTCTTCGAGAATCTCCATCGCGTAGCCGCGGTCTTCTTCGAGGTGATCGGTGTTCGGTGTGCCACCGACGACAGCGTTCCCTCGCTCGCGGAGTTCCTGAGCGAGTTCCCCAGTCCCGATGTCCGATCCGACCCAGATGTCGTCGAAAACGATGACATCGGCCCATTCGACCTCCGCCCGCCAATCGTCGATTTTGGGGACGAAGCCGTCCCCGATCTCCTTGTCGCTCTCGGCTTCGATGTAGTATTTCACGTCGTGGCCTTCCGTGTGGACCTGCCACGCGAGGTCGGTGATCAGCGCGGCGTCGGCAGAAATGAACAGGAAGTTGTGGTCCTCCATACGGAGAGGGCGACACGGACGGGATTATATCCGGCGGCGAGGCTTCCGTCGGCGGAACCTCACGGACTGCTGGCTGGTCGTCGCCCGGCGAGAGCGGAACACGGTCGCTCTCCGTGTCACCGACACCGCATCCCGGTGTGTTCGGATCCGAACTGTTTTGACTGACTGGCCAGTTAGTTCAGACAGACGCGGCGACCGGTCCGCCGGGGACCACTCGCCGCACCCCGAACCGCACGATGAGTCAGGAGCACGACACCGAGACGGCGTTCATGGAGGCGACGTACCGCGCGCTGTGTACGCACGGGTACGCCGACCTCACAATGCAGGACATCGCCGACGAGACGGACAAGAGCAAAGCCGCCCTCCACTACCACTTCGACGGGAAAGACGATCTCTTCCGGGAGTTTCTCGCGTACCTCCACGAAGGCTTCGCGGAGAAGATCGTGGACCACCCGGACGGGTCCCCCGTGGCCAAGTTGGTTGCGCTCGTCCGCCGGGTCCTCGACCCCGTGGACGACGGCGCGGACCAGCAGTTCAATACGGCGTTCATGGAAATCAAAGCGCAGGCGCCGTATCGGGACGGCTACCGTGAGGTGCTGCGCCGCTTCGACGCCGACCTGCGGAGCGAGGTCGCCGACCTCGTCACGGAGGCAATCGACGCCGGACAGTACGGCGAGGAGACCGACCCCGAGGAGGTCGCCGAGCACGTTCTCACGTACATCCACGGGACGTGGACGCGCGCGGCCGCCGTCGGCGCCGACGTGGTGACGATGCGCGAACACCTGATCGACGACCTGCTCGACCTCCTCGTCGAGGGGGAGCCGGTTCCGGCGGTCGCCGCGACCGCCGGTCCCCGGACCCTCGACGACGAGGACGACGAGGACGGAGCCGCTTGCGGCGCCGATGCCGACGACGGGGTGAGGCGGGAATGAGCGTCCGAGAGCGCCTCGCCTCGGTGTTCAAGGGGCGCGACGAGTTCGACCTCACCGACGGCAGCATCGGGAAGCCGCTGTTTTACCTCTCGTTGCCGATCGTCGTCACCAACCTCCTGCAGACAGCCTACAACCTCGCGGACACGCTGTGGCTCGGTCGCTACAGCACCGAGGCGCTGGCGGCCATCTCCTTCGCGTTCCCGATGGTGTTTCTCCTGTTTTCGCTCGGGATGGGGGTCACCGTCGCGGGGTCGGTGCTCGTGGCCCAACACGTCGGCGCCGAAGAGGACGAAGAGGCGAAGTACGCGGCCTCGCAGACCGTCTCGTTCGCGGTGATCGTCTCGCTCGTGCTCGGCGGCGTCGGCTACTTGGTCGTCGGGGACCTGCTGGGCCTGCTCGGCGCGTCGCCGGACGTCCTCCCGCTGGCGACCGACTACATGCGCGTCATCTCCTCGGGGCTGGTGTTCATGTTCGGGTTCTTCGTGTTCACCGCGCTCATGCGCGGCTACGGCGACACGATCACCCCGATGCTGGTGATGCTGTTGACCGTGGTCGTGAACATCGTCATCGACCCGTTCCTCATCTTCGGGTGGTGGGTGTTCCCCGAGCTCGGCGTCGCCGGCGCCGCCTACGCCACCATCTTCTCACGGGCGTTGGCGTTCGTCGTCGGGATGGCGATCATGCTCCGAGGGACTCGTGGCGTCCAGATCACCCCGGCGGATATGGTGCCGAACCTCACGTACGCCAAGAAGATCGTCCGCATCGGCGTGCCCGCATCCGTCGAGATGACGGGGCGGTCGCTGTCGGTGAACCTGATGCTCGTCATCGTCGGACTGTTCCCGACGACTGTCGTCGCCGGCTACGGGATCGGCGTGCGCGTGTTCTCAGTCATCTTCCTGCCGGCCATCGCCGTCGCCCGCGGCGTCGAGACGATGACCGGGCAGAACATCGGCGCGGACAGGCCCGAGCGCGCCGCCACGGCCGCCGGAATCGCCGCGAAGACGATGTTCGCCATCCTCGGCGCGCTCGGGGTCGTCGTGATCCTCGCGGCCCGGCCGATCGCCGCGGTGTTCACCGACGACCCGGCCGTGATCGCGGTGACCGCGGACTTCCTGCGGTGGGTCGCGCCGACGTTCGGGTTCATCGGCGTGATGCGCGCGTACACCGGCAGCCTCCGGGGCGCGGGCAAGACGATGACCGCCGCGGCCATCTCCATTCTGATGCTCGGGTTCATCCGCCTCCCGGTGGCGCTCGGACTCGCGCGCCCAAACATCCTGGGGCTTCCGCTGCCCGCGTTCGACTCGACGGGGATCTGGATGTCGTTCGCCGTCTCGAACGCCGCCGGTGCCGCCATCGCGTATCTCTGGTACCGCCGGGGCACGTGGCGCGACGCGGACCCGCGCGGTCAGGTTCCCGCCGGCACCGGCGAGGAAGCGGATGGATCGGACGCAGCGGTCACGCCGACGGACGACTGACGGCTCGCCTCCGGTGCAGGTACGACACCCCCCGAGACGGGGCCGACGGCGATGATTCGGTGCCGGCGACGACGCCTCACGCAGATGGGCGCGTCGACCGAGAGTCACCGTGATCGCTTTGTTCACGTTCATGCTATCTCCGGTATGAGCAGCGCAGACTCGAGAGAGGGCGGCGACAGCGAGTCCGTCCGCGTGTGGCTCGTCGAACGGACGTACGGCGACGACGAACTGAATATCGTCATCCTCGTGTACGCCGACGAGACGGGCCGGCGCTACTTCCGCAAGGAGCGCGCGTTAACGAGCTTCACCGACGAACGCGAGACGCCGGTATCGCAGGTCGTCCCCGCGGACGAGCTCGGTCGCATCGACGAGTTGGACCGGGAGCGGTACGCCGCGGAGGCCGCGCGGATGGCGGCCGCTCACGACCCCGACGACGCCGTCTGAGGGGCTGTCTCGCACGGCCGTCACTGAGGGGCTGTCTCGCACGGCCGTCAGCGGGACCGTGCTCTCTCGAGCACCGAACCCGACGGACTCTTGCGACTCCGGGGCGTATCGCCGCTCGATGAGCGACGACGGCGCCGGCGGGTCGAGCGTCCCGGCGGACGGCGGGGCGACCGACGCCGCGGGCGACACCTTCGGTGTCGGTATCCACGTGACGAGCGACGAGTTCCGCTTCGTCGTCCACGTTCCCTCCGACATCGACTCCGACTGGCGCGACCCCGACGAGTTCCAGCGGCTGATCGAGCGGGCGACCTGGAAGCGGCTCGACCAGCAGGAGACGCTCCGTACCGTCGCCCGGTCGACGGACGAGGGGGAAACGGCGACGTTGGGTACCGTGACGATGCGACCCGGCGGCGACGTGACCGATCACTCGCTGTCCCCGCCCGAGGAGTGAGATCGACCGGAGGCCAGTCCTTCGGAGGGCCCGGTGACCGTCCGTGGTCGTCCGACGCCGACTACCCGTCGATATCCGCGAGGATCGCACCGACCGTGTCGATGCGCGACGGGTCGTACCGGGTGAGGTCGTACCGGTTGGCCGCGACGGTGTCGCCCCATACGTCGAGCGCCCCGAGCGTGACGAGCGCCTGCAGCGCCGCGCCGAGCGTGCGCGGCGTCGTCTCCGGATCCGGGATGCTCGCGTGGATCTGTTTCGACTGGGGGTAGCTCATCTCGACGGCCGCCAGTCCGGTCCGCGCCTCCCGCCAGTGGTGTCTGAGGTAGCCGAAGTTCGTGGGGTCCGACTCGCGGAGGTGCGCGAGCAGGCGCTCGGTGAGCACCCGCTCGGCCTCGTCGTCGACGACGGGGAGCCGACGTGCGAGCGCCGAGAGGGCCGCACCGTCGCCGGCGGCCGCGCCGTGGAACTCGACGCCGGCGTCGGCGGCCGCGTCGACGAGCGCCGCCACCGTCGACCCGGCGTCGGCGTCGGCTTCGATGAGCGCCCCCACGTCGTCGACGACGACCGTGCCGCCGGCGTCGAGGCCGCCGATCGCGGCGAGCGCAGAGCGGAGATACGCCTCCGGCTCCGCCAGCGGCGCCTCGACGGCGTCGATGACGACGCCGCCGCCGATTGGTCGGCCGCTGGGCGCCGGCGCGACGGCGCCGGCAGGGCCGCGAACCGCGTTATCGACGCTGACCAGATACGCCCGCGCCGGCGACGCCGGGCCCGCGCGCTCGAGTGCGCGGTGCCACTCGTCGACCGACCGACCAGCGACGAGCGCCACGTGGGTTCCCCCGGCTGCGGCGGCCCTCCTCGCGAGAGATGCCGCGTCGGCGTGGATCGCTCCGATCGACTGCTCGACCGCCTCGCCGGCCATGGTACTATCGATAGCACGACCGTCGAACATAAATTTACTGGGCTCAATATCGGAAGTGATGCCCCTTGGTTCGGCGACCGACCGACCCGACGACCCATGAACCGCGGCCGCGATCTTGAGCGCCCGATCGAGGCCGTGCAGAACGCGGCCGTCGAACACGCGCTCGCCGCCGGGAAGTCGCGAGACGCGCTCGCGCTCGTCGGGGCCCTCGAAACGCTTCGCGCGGGCGACGGCGACCGCCCGCGGTCAGCGGATCCCGCGTTGACGGCGCTCTCGACGACGATCGCCGCGTTGATCGGCCAACGGCTCTCAGACCGCCGTGACTCATCGGCGGACGAGGCGGCGTCGGCGCGGGCTCCCCCCACTGTCGGCGACAGCCGCGGCGCGGGCGATCACCCCGCCGCGGTCGGGGCGGCCGTCGCCTGCGAGCGCTTCGACGTGGCGGTCTCGCGCGCGGCGACGCTGGCGGAGGTCGACCGTTCGGCTATCGAACACGTCCGCTCGACACGGGCCGCTACGGGCCGCGCGGCGAACGACCCCTCGCGCGAGCGGTGACCGGGGGGCGGCGACCGTGGAGACACCCGGCTTTATAACCCCACGGTTTATAAAGGAACCCAGAGGAACGACGACGTATGACGGACCCGGCAGAATCCATCGAGATTCAGAACGTTGTAGCATCGACGGGGATCGGGCAGGAGCTCGATCTCGAAGCGCTGGCCGAGGACCTTCCGGGCGCCGATTTCAACCCGGACAACTTCCCCGGACTGGTGTACCGAACGCAGGAGCCGAAGGCGGCCGCCCTCATCTTCCGCTCCGGAAAGATCGTCTGCACGGGCGCCAAGAGCATTGACGACGTCCACGAGGCGCTGGGGATCATCTTCGAGAAGCTCCGGGGGCTGAAGATCCCCGTCGAGGACGACCCGGACATCACCGTCCAGAACATCGTCTCGTCGGCGGACCTGGGCCACCAGCTCAACCTCAACGCCCTCGCGATCGGCCTCGGGCTGGAGGACGTGGAGTACGAGCCCGAGCAGTTCCCGGGGCTCGTCTACCGGATGGACGAGCCGGACGTGGTCATCCTCCTGTTCGGCTCGGGGAAGATCGTGATCACGGGCGGCAAGCGCACCGACGACGCCGAGGAGGCGGTCGAAGAGATCGTCGACCGTATCGAGACGCTGGGCCTGCTCGGCTAACGACGGGCGCGTCAGTCCCCCGTTCACCGGCTGCCGACCGCGAGCGCTCGGCTCGTCGGCGGCGTCCGCCGCTCAATCGACCCTGAAGAGGTCGCGAACGCCGGTGGTATGGGGGAAATAGGTATATATTGGGAACCCGCATACGGCGACATAGTGGCTTCCCGACAGGGCGCCGCCGACGCCCGCGCGGCGTCGGCGCACACCGGTCGCGGCGGCTCGTCCACGAACGCCAGGGCCCGGCCCCGCTCGCCCGACACGCCCGAGCGAGCGCGGGACGTCTCGGTCCCTCCCGAACGCGACCCGGGGCAGTACGCGCAGACGGACCACTTTCGACACCGGCTGCGCCAGCAGGGTCGCTACATCACCCTCCCCGTCGTGGGCGACGCGATCAGGAACGGCCAGCTTCGCTGGAACACGACCGACGGCTGGCGGTTCGCGATCGTTCGCGACGGCGTCCGCTTCGTGATCGTCGTCGGCGACACGGAGACGCCCTCTCCGGTGCTCGTCACCGGCTGGACGGAGGTCGCCGACTGGGAGGCGGCGATGGCGTCTGACCGCTGGAGCGAAGTGGACGTCCACACGATCCGACTGCGCGCCGACCTCTCCAAGCACAAGCAGCGGCAGATCCCGGGGCGTATCCGGCCGCGCGTCGTCACGCGGCCGTTCGTGGTCGGCGGCCACCGCGTCCGCACAGACGCCGGCGACGGCCACGTGGAGTGCGTCGACTGCGGTGCCCGCTTCCGCTCGAAGCGCGAACTGTGTGAACTCTCCTGCGACGCGCGCTGACCTCGGGGATCCTCCGGACCGGTCCCACCGGGGCGCCGGTTTTCACTTCAGGGACACCGAGCGCCGAGCGCGGCCCCTTTAGGCGGCGACGACGTACCCCGAGTGATGACTGACGACGGCGACGAGTCGCCGGCGGGCGACGGACGCGGGGGACTCGACGCGGGGGATGACGCCGGTTCGGCCGGGGGCGACGACGCTGATCTCACGATCGACCGCTTCTACGACGCCGTCGAGGCGGCCGGGCGCCCGGTGCTCACCGCCTCGCAGGTGGGCCGGGAGACCGACCGCACGCAGGCGGAGGCGCGCGACCGCCTCGACGCGCTCAAAGCGGAGGGAGCCGTCGAGCGCGTCGACGTGGAGTCGGACCCGGTCGTGTACTACCCGAGCAGCTGGGGCGACCTCGCCGAGCGCGAGCGGGTGGTCATGTTCCCGACCCGGCGCCAGATCGTGGTCGACCAGCCGACGCAGTACACCCGCGCGATGCTCGCGGACTTCGCGCACCTCGTCGACTCGACCGGGACCGACCCCGGCACCCGCGGATACCTCTACGAGATCCGCCAGGAGGACATCTGGGCCGCGCCGTTCGAGGAGTTCTCGCAGTTGCTCGCGCGGATGCGGTCGGTGCTGCCGCGTCGCTCGCCGCACCTCGAGGAGTGGGTCGAGAACCAGTGGAAGCGCGCCCGGCAGTTCCGCCTGCGCACCCACGAGGACGGCTACGTGGTGCTGGAGGCCGACCGCGAGGAGCTGATGGGCAACGTCGCTCGCCAGAAGCTCGACGAGACGGTGTTGCAGGCGGACCTCTCCGACACCGAGTCGTGGGTGAACGAACGCGAGATCGGCCGCGTGAAGCGGGTGCTGTACGAGGCCGGCTATCCGGTGATCGACGAGCGCGACCTGGAGTCCGGCGACCCACTCGACGCGACCCTGGAGACGGAGCTCCGGGCGTACCAGGCAGACTGGGTCGACCGCTTCACCGAGCAGCGCGCCGGCGTGTTCGTCGCGCCGCCCGGGTCGGGCAAGACCGTCGCCGCGCTGGGCGTGCTGGAGGGGGTCGGCAGCGAGACGCTGATCCTCGTGCCCTCCCGCGAACTCGCGGGGCAGTGGCGGACGGAGTTGCTCGCACACACCGACCTCGACGAGTCGCAGATCGGCGAGTACCACGGCGGCGAGAAGGAGATCGCCCCGGTGACGATCGCGACGTACCAGACGGCCGGGATGGACCGCCACCGCTCGCTGTTTGACTCCCGCGAGTGGGGACTAATCGTGTACGACGAGGTGCAGCACGTGCCTGCGGACGTGTACCGGCGCTCGGCGGATCTCCAGAGCAAGCATCGGCTCGGGCTGTCTGCGACGCCCGTCCGGGAGGACGACCGCGAGGAGGAGATATTCACGCTCATCGGCCCGCCGATCGGCACCGACTGGGGCGCGCTGTTCGACGCCGGGTTCGTGCAGGAGCCGGAGGTGGAGATCCGGTACGTCCCGTGGCGCGACGAGGAGGCCGAAAACGAGTGGGCCAACGCGGACGGCCGCGAGCGCCACATGGCCGCCGCGCGCAATCCCGCGAAGGCGGACGAGGTGCGCCGCCTCCGCGAGCGCCACGGCGACGCGAAGGCGCTGGTGTTCGTCGACTACCTCGACCAAGGCGAGGCGCTGGCGGCGGCGCTCGGCGTCCCGTTCGTCTCCGGCGAGACGCGCCACCACGTCCGAGAGCGCCTGTTCGAAGAGTTCCGTCACGGCGAGCGCCGGACGCTCGTCGTCTCGCGGATCGCCGACGAGGGGATCGACCTCCCGAACGCCGAACTCGCGATCGTCGCCTCCGGCCTGGGCGGAAGTCGGCGGCAGGGCGCGCAGCGCGCCGGCCGGACGATGCGGCCCACGGGGTCGGCGCTCGTGTACGTGCTCGCGACGCGCGGAACGAGCGAGGAGGACTTCGCGCAGCGACAGATGAACCACCTCGCGGAGAAGGGAATCCGCGTCAACGAGCGAACCGTCGAATAGCCGTCGACGGAATCGACCGACCGGTCCAGCGGCGCGTCGGCGACCCGCACGACGCCCGTGTCCGTGTCGTCGACGGCGACTCGTTCCACGGCTACGCCCCGCTGTCGGCGTCGTCGGTGCCGTCAGTACCGTCGGTACCGTCGGCGTCGGTTCCGCCGTCCTCGAACGCCGGCTCCGACCACCGCTCCTCGGCGTCGACGGGGTCGATCGCGTGGGCCACCTGCGCGCCGGAGAAGTCCACCTCGTGCAGGGCCATGTTGAGTCGCTGCCAGCGGGCGCTCTGCTCGTCCTCGCCCTCGGGACCGACGCGGGCGCCGTGGGTCTTGAAGAACTCCGCGCCGCGGCTCATCCGGCTCCCCTCCCCGGTGTGGTTGTCGAAGGCCACGTCGAACTTGCCGCTCGGCTCGAACGCGCCGACCGGGAAGTCGACCTGCGGCTCCTCGCCCATCTTGTGGGCATCGGCGCGCTCGGTGGCGGCGTTACGGAAGAACTCGTCGGCGTTCGGCGCCTCCCGCGAGGAGCGGGCGCGGGCACACGCGAGGGCGGCGTGGATCGCGCAGATCCGCCCGCGCCACTCGCCGGGCCCCCAGCGCTCGGTGGCGAGCGTCTCGTAGCGCTCGACGAGTAGGGCGACCTCCTGACCGGCGCGGAGGTCCTCCACGACGTACAGGTGGAGTCGGTCCCAGAGGTTCCACGCGAACCCCGAGCGCACGAGTTCCCACGCCGCCCAGGCGGCCACCTCCTCGTCGGACCGACGGACCGCCTTCTGGAGGAGGCTCGACACCGCATACCGGTTATATCCGCCCTCCGTCTCGTCGGCGCCCATCGGCTCGCCGAAGTCGTTCGTATCGTCGGCGTCCGGGTCGCGCTCGGAGAGTTGCCCGTCCGCCCCGAACGTCGCCTGTCGGCTCTCGTCGTCGCCCATGACATCCCGGCTGTCCACGTCGCGCGCGATAAACCCCCCGACGGGGCCGTGACTCCGCGTGGCGAACGCGCACCGAATGAGAACCCTTAAGTCCGAATCGGCAGGTATCTGTTGATGTATCCGGGTTTAGCTCAGCCTGGTAGAGCAGCCGACTGTAGATCGGCTTGCCCCCCGTTCAAATCGGGGAACCCGGACTCAGTTTTCCGACGACCACGCGAGGGAGCGGTGCGTGGTCGAGCGTAGCGAGACCACGCTGCGAACGGGGAACGAAGTGACCCGCGAGCACAGCGACCGAGCCGTCGTCGGAGTCGTGCACACGGTTCCCCAATTTGAGCACGGAAGACGCGCGCAGCGGAGCGAGCACGTCTTCAGGAGTTCAAATCGGGGAACCCGGACTCAGTTTTCCGACGACCACGCGAGGGAGCGGAGCGACCGCGCCAGCGGCGACGAAGCCGACAGTGAGCCGATTTGAAGAGACGAGTCGCAGCCCGCGCAGCGAGCGGAGCGAGCGAGCAGGAACGTCTCGGCGTATTCAAATCGGGGAACCCGGACTTCTCGCGGCACGTCGTGAAGGGAGAGCGCCCCGCTCACTCGTCGCGTTCGCGGCCGCCCCACACGCGTTTGTCCGTCACGAGTGCGACGGTCATCGGCTCTGTCACGCGGATCCGGCACGAGAGGCGCGGATAGCCGAACCGGTCTGCGAGTCGGTCGTGCCAGTGCGACGCCTCCGGTCCGTCGATGACGCGCACGCCGCAGGTGGCGCACAGCCCGCGTCCGCCGCAGTTGACCCGCTCTGTGGCCCTCGCGTACGGCGAGAGATCGGTGTCGGCGCCCGTTTCGGCGTCCGCGGCGAAGAGCGCGTCACGGAGCATCGCACCGCGGTTGACCAGCAGCGTCGCCTCGCCGTCGCCGTGGCGGACGCTGACCGGGATCTGATCCGACCGGTCGGGGTCCGTGTCGTCGTCCTCGACGGGGGACACGAGTCCGTCTACGGCCGCGACGAACAAAACCGCAGCCCTCTCGACAACGATCGGCACGGACCCGCCGGCGTCACGGTCCGTTCGGTCAGGTATTTATGCCTACTCGATATTCTCTGAGTATGACTGAAAGCGTATTGAAGGAAGACGAAGAGCGGGCCGAGCTCGACGACCGCGCGGTCGTCGATCGGCTGGCGGACGCCGGCGATCGCGAGCTGTCCGTCGGCCGCGATCGACCGCTCCGGATCTCGGCCGGGCATCGGCTGCTCCGCCACGACGGCAAGTGCAGCCGGCCGCACGGCCACAACTACGAGATCCGCGTCCGGATCACCGGCGAGCTCGGACCGGAGGGCTGGGTCGTCGACAAGGGGGACGTGACCGCCGTCGTCGACGAGTGGGACCACCGGTTCCTCGTCGAGGAGGGCGACCCGCTCGTGGAGGGGTTCGAGGCGTCCGGGGACGGCGACGCGCTCGTGGTCCTCGACGCGCCGCCGACCGCGGAGGTGATGAGCCTCGTGCTGGAGGAGAAGCTCCGCGAGCGTCTCTCGGACCGTGTCTCCGATGTCACCGTCGAGGTGTCGGAAACGAGCGAACTGTGCGCGGGCGGGATCTGATCGATGCCCGTCACCAGCGAGGTCGACCGCTCCGACGCGGCGCCCGACGGTCCCGCGCTCCCCGTCAACGAACTGTTCTCGTCGCTGCAAGGTGAAGGGACGCTCGCTGGCGTCCCAAGCACCTTCGTCCGAACGAGTGGCTGCAACCTCCGGTGTTGGTTCTGCGACTCCTCTCACACGTCGTGGGAGCCCACGCACGCCTGGATGAGCGTCGACGACGTGGTCGCGGCCGTCGAGGAGCGCACCCCCGACCACGTCGTCCTCACCGGCGGCGAGCCGGCCATCCACGACGAGAGCTTCGAGTTGCTCCGTCGCCTCGACGACGACTACCACCTGACCGTCGAGACCAACGGCACCGTCGTCCCGCCCAAAGGGACCCCCGTCGACCTCGTCAGCATCAGCCCGAAGCTGGCGTCGTCGACGCCGACGGCCGACCGGATCCCCGCGGGTGTCGAGGGCGACACGGACGCCGACGCCGCCGATCGGGCCGAGCGCCACGAGGCGGCGCGGGTCGAGCTCGCCGCGCTCGCCGCGCTCGTCGAGCGCTACGAGAGCCAACTGAAGTTCGTCGTCACCGGCCGCGACGACATGACCGAGATCGTGGACCTCGTCGACCGCGTGCGCGAGGCCGCGAGCGTTCCGGTCCCCGACGACGAGGTACTGCTGATGCCCGAAGGGCAGACGCGCGAGCAGTTGGCCGGCACCCGCGAGACGGTCGCCGACCTCGCGCTCGAGTACGGCTTCCGGTACACGCCGCGCATCCACGTCGACGTCTGGAACGACGCCCCCGAGTCCTGACCATGACAGACACCAATACGCCAGACGCCGCAGACGCCGCCGACGGAACAGACCACACCGAGACCGCAGCACCGAGGGCCGGAGACGTCGACCGGCCGGCCGCGGTCGTCCTCGTCTCCGGCGGGATGGACTCCGCGACGACGGCCTACGAGGCCCGCGAGCGCGGGTACGACCTCCACTTCTTGCACACCTCCTACGGCCAAAACACGGAGACGAAAGAGCGGGAGTGCACCAAGGCGCTGCGCGAGAAGCTCGGGGTCTCGACGGATCGCTTCCTCCACATCGAGACGGACCACCTCTCGCGGATCGGCGCGTCGTCGCTCACCGACGCGTCGATGACGGTCGAGGATGCCGACCTCGACGCCGAGGATGACGGCGTCCCCAGTTCCTACGTCCCCTTCCGCAACGCGAACCTCCTCGCGATGGCCATCTCCTACGCCGAGGCGAACGACTGCGAGGCCGTCTTCGTCGGCGCCCACTCGGAGGACTACGCGGGCTACCCCGACTGCCGCCCCGAGTTCTTCGACGCGTTCGAGCGGATGGTCGACATCGGCACGAGACCCGAGACGAGCGTCGACATCGTCGTGCCGTTCGTCGAGGAGTCGAAGACCGCGATCGCCGAGCGCGGGGCGGAACTGGGCGTCCCCTACGAGCTGACGTGGAGCTGCTACCGCGAGGAGGCGCCCGCCTGCGGCACCTGCGACGCCTGCGCGTTCCGGCTGCAGGCGTTCCAGCGACTCGGGATCGAGGACCCGATCGCATACGAGGAGCGCCCCGAGTACACGAGCGACGACGACCCGACAGACGAGGTGTAGCACCGGTCGGAGACGGACGTACCGCCCGCGTCGGGTATGCGAACGTTCTTCACCAATAACGGGTCCAGCTGTCCCGTGATACCGTGATCTGACGATCGCCCGCGGGCGCACAGCGGTCGTGCGACGCGCCGCCCGCGGTCTCGTCGATCGACGCCCGAACGCGTCGTCGACCGTTCGCGTCGCCAGTCCGCCATGATCGTCGCAGTCGGGACCCGATCGCCGCTCGCGCCGGAACCGCAAGGGATTCCCACCCGCTCGCGTAGCCTCGCGTGTGTCGACGCTCGCCGCCATCGACGCGCTCGAGGAGCGCATGCCTCCGCTGGTCGGACTCGCCGTCGCCGTCGTCGCGGTGTCGACGAGCGCCATCCTCGTCGAGTGGAGCGGCGCGCCCAGTCTCGTGAAGGCGCTCTACCGCGTCGTGTTCACCACCGCGCTACTCCTCCCGGTCGCGTTGGTCCGCCCGAGCGACCGCGCTGCCTTCGGCGATATCGGCGGCCGTGATCTCCTGCTCGCGGCCGTCTCGGGGGTCGCGCTCGCGGTCCACTTCGCGTCGTGGTTCGAGAGCCTGCGTTGGACGAGCGTCGCCGCGAGCGTGACGCTCGTCCAGGCGCAGCCGCTGTTCGTCGTCGCCGGTGCGTGGGCGCTGCTCGACGAGCGCGTCGGTCGCAGAACGGTCGTCGGGATCGGCGTCGCGCTCGCCGGAATGAGCGTGATGAGCGTCGGCGACGCGCTCGTGGGCGCCGAGCCCGCGATCACCGGACCGGACCCCCTGTACGGAAACACGCTCGCGGTGCTGGGCGCCGCGGCAGCGGCCGCGTACGTGCTGCTCGGTCGGTCGCTGCGTCAGCGGCTCCCGCTGCTGCCGTACGTGGTGGTGGTGTACACGACGTGCGCGCTCGCGCTGCTCGCGGCGACGCTCGCTCGCGGACACCCCCTCCTCGGCTACGGCACCGAGGAGTGGCTACTGTTCCTCGCGATGGCCGCCGGACCGGGCGTGTTCGGCCACACCGTGATCAACTGGGCGCTCGCACACGTCGAGTCCAGCGTCGTCTCAGTCTCGCTGCTCGGCGAGCCGGTCGGGAGCACCATCCTCGCGATGGCGCTGCTCGCCGAGTACCCGTCGCTGGTCACGGTCGGCGGCGGCGCAGTGGTGCTGGCGGGCGTCATCACGACCGCGCGCGCTCGCAAGTCGTAACGGCCGTGAGTGCGGTCGCGACTGCATCGCGAGA
The DNA here is from genome assembly GCF_900129775.1 of Halobaculum gomorrense. Classification (GTDB taxonomy): domain Archaea; phylum Halobacteriota; class Halobacteria; order Halobacteriales; family Haloferacaceae; genus Halobaculum; species Halobaculum gomorrense. The sequence continues at coordinate 31,101 of NZ_FQWV01000009.1, forward strand.
GTCGCGCGTTCAGCGATCGCTACTCGAGCAGTTCGCGCGTCTTCCGGTGGCGGAACCGAAACATCGGCTCGAAGCCGACCCACCCCAGCGGCGACGCCCTCCTCCCGAGCGCGCCGCCCGGGAGCTCGTACCGCACCTCGTCGTCGACGACCGTTTCGGCGCCGCGCTCGTAGAAGCGATGAGTGTGGCGCCACGTGGGAAAGGGGCCGCCGTCCATCGTGTCGACGAACCGCGCCCGTCCTGCATCGGGATCGGCCTCTCGCTCCTCGATGCGCGAGGTCCACGACTGCCGCGGGCCGACGCCGAACGGGCGGGCGCTCATCTCGATCGCCGTCCCCGCCGCGAGCACCCCGGGGTCCTCCTCGCCGTCGGGGCCGACGACGCGGTCGACGCGGAGGTTCATGAATCCGGGCGTCAGGGCTTCGAGCCCGCCGATGTCGGAGTGGAACTCCCACACCTCGTCGAACGGCGCCGCGACTCGCACGCGTCGTCGGTACGTCGCCATGTCCGATCCAAGGGACGCACAGTGAAACACGCATCGACGGCGGCGGCCATCGGCGAGCGCGCGAGCGGTCCGGCGTCACCGCGCGGCGGCGACGCCGACGGCGCCGGCGACCGCGCCGACGAGGAAGGCCGGCTCGGCGAGCGCGAACAGTGTCAGCGGGACCTCGGCCGCGACGGCGAACGCCGTCGCGAGATCCGTCGGAGGACGGTACGTGTCGTCGTGCCGGACCTGAGCCAGCGGTCGGGGCTACATCGTCCTGTATGGTGTCGGTTTGCTTGTCGAACCGGGACTCGACGCCCCTCGGTATTGTCAGTAGCGGAGGAGCACTTGAACGTGGGCAAGCCGTGTCAACATACCCCGCGACTACCGGCGACACACGGCCGTATCGGTGGCTTTTACGACCGCTCCCACCGAGGCATCGCGTATGAGCGACGACACCGGCGAGCGTCAGGAGTTCCGCACCGAGTCCGACAGCCTCGGCGAGATGCAGGTGCCGGCGGACGCCTACTGGGGCGCTCAGACCCAGCGCGCCGTCGAGAACTTCCCCATCAGCGGCGCCACGTTCGGGCGGCGCTTCGTCCGCGCGCTCGGCGTCGTGAAGAAGGCCGCCGCCCAGGCCAACCGCGATCTGGGCCACCTCGAGGCGGACACCGCCGTGGCGATCGTCGAGGCCGCCGACGAGGTCATCGCCGGCGAGCACGACGACCAGTTCCCCGTCGACGTGTTCCAGACCGGGTCGGGCACCTCCTCGAACATGAACGCCAACGAGGTGATCGCCAACCGCGCCGCGGAGATCTCCGGCGCCGAGATCGGCGACCGCGTCATCCACCCGAACGACCACGTCAACTTCGGCCAGTCGAGCAACGACGTGATCCCGACGGCGATGCACGTCGCCGCGCTGGAGGCCGTCGAGAAGGACCTTCTGCCCGCGCTGGAGGAGCTTCACGCCGCGCTGGAGGAGAAAGAGGCGGAGTTCGACGGCGTCGTCAAGACCGGCCGCACGCACCTGCAGGACGCGACGCCCGTCCGGCTCGGACAGGAGTTCGGCGGCTACCGCGCGCAGGTCCGGAAGGGGATCAAGCGCGTCGGCGACACCCGCTACCACCTCCGTGAGCTGGCCCTCGGCGGCACCGCCGTCGGGACGGGGCTCAACACCGACCCCGAGTTCCCCGAACTCGCCGCGGAGTACATCTCCGAGGAGACGAACACGCAGTTCCGCGAGGCCGACAACCACTTCGAGGCGCAGGCGGCCCACGACGCCATGTCGGAGGCCCACGGGGCGCTCCGAACCGTCGCCGGGAGCCTCAACAAGATCGCCAACGACCTCCGCCTGCTCGCCTCCGGCCCGCGCAACGGCATCGGCGAGATCGAACAGCCCGAGAACCAGCCCGGCTCGTCGATCATGCCCGGGAAGATCAACCCCGTCGTCGCCGAGGCGGTGAACCAGGTCCACAAGCAGGTCGTCGGCAACGACGCGGCGGTGTCGGCCGGCGCCGCCGAGGGGCAGATCGACCTCAATCTCTACAAGCCGGTGCTCGCGCACAACTTCCTCCAGTCGGCCGAGCTGCTCGCGAACGCGAGTTCGGTGTTCAGCGAGCGGTTCGTCGCCAAGCTGGAGGCCAACGAAGAGTTCGCCGCCGAGCGGGTCGAGCAGTCGATGGCGCTGGCGACGGCGCTCAACCCCGCGATCGGCTACGACAAGGCCAGTGAGGTCGCCAAGACCGCGCTCAAGGAGGACAAGACCGTCCGCGAGGTCGTCCTGGAGAAGGGCTACCTCACCGAGGCGGAGGCCGACGAGGTGCTCGACCCAGAGGCGATGACCCACCGCGGCATCCTCGGCGAGGAGTAGGCGCTCTGTATCCCGTTGGGCCGCGATCGGTCACCCCGACTCCGCGGCGCCCTCCTCCATCCGCTCGTAGCGGTCCGCGAACGTCGACTCGCAGGTGGGACAACAGAAGTGGTACAGGGTCCCGCCGATCCGGCTCGCGACGCCCTCGCTGGTGACGCTGTTGCCGCACTCGGCGCACTCCAGCGCGAACTCCGTCGCCGTGACACTCGGGTTCCAGTCGACGCCCGAGACGAGTTCGACCGCGTAGTCGTCGATCGCGTCGGCGCCGACGACCGCAGCGACCCACTCGTCGACCGCGTCGCCGGCGATGCGCGCGAACGCCACCACGTCGCCTTCGGCGGTCGTGAACACGTGCTCGACCGCCTCGCGCTCGCGCAGCGCCCCCAGCACCTCGACGGCGCCTCCGGGCGGGAGTTCGAACCGGAGCAGCACCGGCGTGCCCGCGCGGAGCGTGGACCGGTCCACGTCGATCGTGAACCGCCTGATGACGCCCGCCTCGCGCAGCCGCGAGACGCGGTCGGACACCGCCGGCGCCGACAGGTCGACCGCCTCACCGATGTCGCTGTAGGAGCGCCGGCCGTCGGCCGAGAGCATCCGCAGGATCTCCATGTCGGTCTCGTCAAGGTCTCGCATCGGTCGAAGCGTCGCGCGGGGCGGTGAAAAACGACTCCCCGTCTTCCCGGTACCGTGGCACCGGACCACCAGAACGGAACGGAACGACGGGACCCCCGCGCCGACTGCCGGTTCGGTACACGTCGGTGTCCGGCCGGCTACCGCCGGAACGGACCGGTACGTTCAATCTCTCCCGCTCGAAGGTATCGGGTATGCCTCAGCTCACAGCGAGAGCGACCGGTCGGGATCTCCTGCGTTGTCGACGATGCGGCACGGAGTTTCCGGAGGGACGAGCGACGGAGGACGGCTGGCACTACGCGTGCCCGACTGACGGCTGCGACGCCGCCGGCATCGGCGACGGGCTGAAGCGCGTCGAGTAGCGGCGATCGCACTGTGTCGGGACGCGAGTTCGAGCGACGGTTCGCCCCCGACTCACACCCTTTTTTCTCCCCGGCCGCCGCAGGTTCGCGCAATGACCGACCGCTCGTTCGACCCCGAGGAGCTCGGCCTCGTCGCGGGGCTGGAGATCCACCAGCAGCTCGACACTGCGACGAAGCTGTTTTGTGACTCGCCGACGACGCTGCACGACCCCGAGGAGTCGCAGCGGACGATCACGCGCTACCTCCACCCGACCAAGTCGGAGCTGGGCGAGATCGACGAGGCCGCCCTGGAGGAGTCGCAGGTGGACCGCACCTTCGAGTACCTCGCGTACGACACGACCTGCCTCGTCGAGGAGGACGACGAACCGCCCCACGAACTCGACGGGGAGGCGCTCGAGGTGGCGATGCAGATCGCCGACCTGCTCGACATGCACGTCGTCGACCAGGCGCACGTGATGCGCAAGATCGTCATCGACGGCTCGAACACCTCCGGCTTCCAGCGCTCGACGCTGCTCGCACAGGAGGGCGAGATCGAGACCGAGGACGGTCCCGTCGGCATCGAGGACCTCATGCTTGAGGAGGAGTCGGCCAAGCGCGTCGAGGAGACAGACGAGGGCGTCCGCTACTCGCTGGACCGGCTGGGGATCCCCCTCGTGGAGATCGGCACGAAGCCGGACATCTCGACGCCGGCACAGGCCCGCGAGGCCGCCCAGCGCATCGGCATGCTGCTGCGCTCGACGGGCACGGTCAAGCGCGGGCTCGGCACCATCCGCCAAGACGTGAACGTCTCGATCGCCGAGGGCGCGCGCGTCGAGATCAAGGGCGTGCAGGCGCTCGACCAGATCGCCGAGATCGTCGAGACCGAGGTACGGCGCCAGAAGGAGCTCGTCGACATCGCCGCGGAGCTCGACGAGCGCGGCGCCGCCGCCGGCGACCCGGTCGACGTGACCGACGCGTTCGCGGACACCGACTCCGGCGTCATCGCGGGCGCGCTGAACTCGGGGGGCGTCGTGCACGCGGTCCGCCTGGCGGGCTTCGACGGTCTCGTCGGGACGGAGATCGCACCCGACCGCCGCCTCGGCACGGAGCTGTCCGATCACGCGAAGCGCCACGGCGCCGGCGGCATCTTCCACACCGACGAACTGCCCGCCTACGGCGTCACCGACGCCGAGGTCGACGCGCTGCGGGAGGCCGTTGACGCCGGCGAGGACGACGCGGTCGCGCTCGTCGCCGACGACCCCGAGACCGCCGAACTCGCCATCGAGGCGGCCGCCGAGCGCGCGGAGACGGCGATCGACGGCGTCCCCGAGGAGACCCGCGGCGCCAACGACGACGGTACGACCCGCTACATGCGGCCGCTGCCGGGGGCCGCTCGGCTGTACCCCGAGACGGACGTGCCGCCCGTCGAGCCGGATCCGAGCGAGGTCGAGACGCCCGAACTCCTCACCGAGAAGGTCGACCGCTATCAGGCGGAGTACGGCCTCGGCGCCGGACTGGCCGAGCAGGTCGCGTACGGCCGCCGGATGCCGCTGTTCGAGTCGGTCGTCGCCGACGGCGTCGACCCCACCTTCGCGGCGACGACGCTGGAATCGACGCTGACGGAACTGCGCCGCCACGACGTGCCGGTCGGTGAGCTGACCGACGACCACCTCCGTGACGTGCTCGGGCTCGTCGAGGACGGCGATCTCGCGAAGGAGGGCGTCGGCGACGTGTTGACGGTGCTCGCGGAGGATCCCGGGCTGTCGGCACCCGAGGCCGTCGAGGAGGCGGGGCTGTCGGGCGTCAACGAGGACGAAGTTCGTGAGGCGGTCGCCGAGGTCGTCGAGCGCAACGCCGAGCAGGTCGACGCCGAGGGGATGGGCGCCTTCTCGGGACTGATGGGCGAAGCGATGGGCGCCCTGCGGGGCAAGGCCGACGGGGAAGTCGTCAGCGACGTGCTCCGCGAGGAGATCCAAAAGCGCGCCTGAGGCGGCTGCGGTCTCGGCGCTCCGACGGCGACCCGCGACCCGTACGATTATTCTCGCCCGGACCCGACACGCCGACAGTGCCCCACCAGGAGGAACTCTCGAACCCCTACGGGATGGACACCGACTGCCAGCACTGTCCCGCGCTGGCCGAGTGCCGGGATCGGGTCGTCCACGGCTACGGCGACGCGGAGGCGGAGGTGCTGGTCCTCGGAGCGGCGCCCAGCGCCGGGGCCGAGCGCACGGGCGTTCCGTTCACCGGCGACGAGCCCGGCGAGCGCATCCAGCGCGTGCTCGGTGATCTAGGCCTCTCGCGCTCGCCGGCGGACGCCGACGAGCCCGACCTCCAGAACGTCTACACGACCTACCTCACGCGGTGTCGACACCCGGAGCGCGGTCCGACAGACGAGGAGGTGCGCAACTGCGACGCCTTCCTCACCGCCGAGGTCCGAATGATCAACCCCGAGCTGATCGTCCCCGTCGGCCAGCGGGCGCTGGAGGCGCTCGCGATCGAGTACACCACCCGCGCGCCCGACTCCTTCGACGCCGACGCCGAACATGCGACCACGGTCCGCGGCAGGGGGTTCGAGCTCCTGCCGATGAAGGCGCTCGGCGACCTTACTGACGCGGACGCCGACCGGTTCGTCGAGCACGTCAGGGAGAACGTCTTCTCACGCGACTACCGGCAGACGAAGGGGCGGCGAAGCCGCTGAGCCGGCGGCGAGGGACCGAACGCCGCCGGCCGGCCCCGCTTCACCAGTACGGTGTCTCCCACCGAGCGAGCGCGTCCCGACGCCCCCTTACGATCGCGGCGACGACGGCAACGACGAGCAGTCCGAGCGTCGCGACGACTCCGGCGGGCGCGACGGCGCCGCCGGCGACCCCGTCGACGAGCAGCAGGGCGAGGGCGGCAGCGCCGACGAACACGGACAGCAGCGAGCCGAGGCGGACGAGGAGCGCGGTCGGGTCCATGCCGAGGCTGCAGCGCGGCGTTTGATAAATCCCTTTATCGCTCGCGCCCCACCTCGCGGTATGACCGTCGTCGCCGTCCTTGCGGACCCGCCTCGCCCCGGACTCGCCTTGCCCGATATCGCCGAGACGACGCCGCTGTCGGCCGCGGGGGCCGCTGACCTGTACGCGGCAAGCCTCAAGGACACGTTCCGCGCCGTCGAGCGCTCGGGCGGTGACCTGCTCGTCAACTACCGTCCGGACGAGCTCCTCCCCAACGAGTACGTCACCGACACCGACAGCGAGGCCGAACTGCGTGCGCTCGCCGGCGATGCACTCGACGACGTGACCGAGGCGCGCTTCGAGCCGCAGGTCGGCTCGACGCTGTCGGCGCGCGCGGGCAACACCGCGACCCACCTCCTTCGCGAGGAGGGCGTCGACTCGGTCGCGGTGGCTCGCGGCACCGCCCCCCTGCTCACCCGGACGGTGATAGACTCGGCGGCCATGAAGCTCCGGCAGAACCAGACCGTCCTCGGCCCGTCGACGCGCGGGCGGACGTACTACGCGGGCTTCACCGCGCCTATCGACTACGCCGACGCCTTCGAGGGGGCAGAACTGAAGACACTCGTCGACCGCGCGAACGACGCCGGCCACCGCGTCGAGTTCCTCTCGATGCACGTCAGCGTCGAGACCGCAGCCGACCTGCGCGACCTCCTGCCGGTGGTGTGGAGCCGGATCGAAACCGAGCGGGTCGTGCCCGAGCACACCGCGACGTTCGTCCACGAGCACGGGCTGCGCGTGCGCGACGGCGCGGTCGTCGTCGACGGGTGAGCCGGCGTCGGCGCCGGCGGCCGACCGTTAGGACTTAGATGCAGACCGCGAAAGGACGACTCGTGGTGGGGTGGCAGAGTGGCCTATTGCGTCTGCCTTGAAAGCAGATGGCGCAAGCCTCCTGGGTTCGAATCCCAGCCCCACCGAACTTCTCGACGGCGACGAGGTCCGATGCGCGACGACGTGTGAGCGGTGCGACCGCCGCTACAGGAACTGCCCGGCGACATACCGCCAGAGGCCAAGCGACACCGAGCCGACGACCAACATCACGACCGCGAAGGTGATCGCGACGCCGCCGTCGACGATCGGCGTCGCGCGGATGATCAGACCGATGACGGCCGCGGGGATCCACGACCGGACCGCCAGCGGCACCGACGCTTTCGCCGATTCGACGGCGCCGGCGGAGTAGGCGCCGATCAGCGGCGCGGCGACGACCCAGCCGAGGAGGAACGGCGCCGCCACGGTCAGCAGCGCGAGCACGTCGCCCGCGCCCGACGGGGGGAGCGGGACGGTTCCGTGCCGGAGCGTGCCGACGTAAATGAACGCGACAATAATGAGCAGGTCGCCGACCGCGAGCGGGAGCGCGGCGCGGTCGAGCCGGTTCGCGAGGAACGAGTCCGAGCCCGTGTCCGTTGCCATACCCGCCCGTTCGTCCGGTCCGGCTTAACGCCCGCGTTCCGCGGTCGGCCTCACGTCGGCGCTATGCACTCGGCTTCACGCCGGCGGCGGTGTACCCGAATCCCGGGTCGACGACGTGGCCGCGCAGTCCCGCGTCGTCGAACACGGCGGCGAGCGCGTCCGCGGCGAAGAACCGCGAGTCCATGCCCGCGACCGACTCCAACGCCGCAAGCGCCCGCCCGCGGCGCGTCGACGGGTCGAACTCGCGGACGACGAGCACGCCGCCCGGCGCCAGCGTGCGGGCGACCTCCCGGACCGCCGCCTCAGGGTCGGGGAAGTGGTGGAGCGCGTCGGTGACGACGACCGCGTCGACGCCCGCGTCGCGGACCGGGAGGGTCGCGGCGTCGGCCCGCACCGCCGCGAGCCCGTCGTCGCGGGCGCGCCGGAGCATCCCCGCGGAGTAGTCGACGACGGTCGCGTCGATCCCCAGATCCCGGAGCGTTCGACTCGCGCGCCCGGTCCCGCCGCCCAGGTCCACGACGCGTTCGATCGGGCGGTGCGCGAATGCCAGCCCCGCGCGCAGGTCCTCGGCGTGGGCGGGCGGCATAGCGGCGTCGTACAGGGGGGCGATACGGTCGAAGAACCCCACGTCGCCGTGACCGAACATGCCCGGATCGAGAGGATGCGAGGGGTTAGTCGTGGCGCTGAAGTCCCAGCCGCACGTAGTCGACGTGTGGAGTTTCGACTGCTCGGGTGGCCCGAGGACGGCGTCGTCGTCCGCCTCGACCACCGGGAGTACGCCTACGCCGGGAAGTTCGTCATGTCGAGCACTGGAAAGGTCGTCGCGATCGACGGCGAGGACGGCGATACCGACGACAGCACCGACGGCCGCGCCGGCGACGGCGATACGGTCGACGGCACTGGCGACGGGTCCGCGGAGTTCCGGATCCCGGACGACCCGAAGCGCGAGTACGTCGAACCCGCCGGCGCGGTGGCGTTCAACGAGGACCGCAGCGACGCGGGCGCGCTGTGGCTCCGCTACGTCACCGTCCGCCGCGAGCGACGCGGCGAGGGGATCGGCCCGCGGCTGTGCGCGTTCGTCGTCGCCCGCGCCGCCGACCGCGGCTACGAGCGCGTCCGCATCGCCGTCAACAACGCCTACAGCTACGAGGCGCTTCACAAGGCCGGCTTCGCGTGGACCGGCCGCGAGACGGGCATCGCGGAGCTCGTGTTGGAGCGACCCGCTCGCGGGTCCGCGACCGTCGATCCGACCACCTACTGCGAGGGGCTAGCGACCATCGGCGCCCGCGACGACGTGGACGACGACGAGCGGGCGTTCGCCGAGCGGAAGCGCGATCGCGGGCCGCCACCGGTCGACCTCCGCTGAGCGACCGCGAATCGCGCTTGACTCGGGAGCTTCAAACGCCGCCGCCTCCATGCCCCGACAATGGGAAACGCGGACCTGCGTGACATCGCACACATCGAGGAGGTCGCGTTCGAGGACCTCTCCGGGGTGGTCGCGGTCGACGCCCACAACTGGCTGTACCGCTACCTCACGACGACGGTCAAGTTCACCAGCGACCGCCGCTACACCACCGAGGAGGGCGAGGAGGTCGCGAACCTCATCGGCATCGTGCAGGGCCTCCCGAAGTTCCTCGACAACGACCTCACGCCGGTGTTCGTCTTCGACGGCGGCGTCACGGACCTGAAGGACGACGAGGTGGCAAAGCGCCGCAAGGCGCGCGAGCGGGCCCAAGAGCGCAAGGAGGAGGCCGAGGAGCGCGGCGACGCTGTCGAGGTCGCGCGCCTGGACGCGCGCACCCAGCGGCTCACGGACACGATTCACGAGACCTCCCGGGAGCTGCTGCGTCTGCTCGACGTGCCGGTCGTCGAGGCGCCCGCGGAGGGGGAGGCCCAGTGCGCGTACATGAACCGCGTCGGCGACGCCGACTACTCGGGCAGCGAGGACTACGACACGATGCTGTTTGGCGGCCCGCGCACGCTCCGACAGCTCACCTCGAAGGGGAGCCCCGAGCTGATGGACCTGGAGGCGACGCTCGCGGACCACGACATTACCTACGAGCAACTGGTCGACGTGGCGATGCTGTGCGGCACCGATTTCAACGAGGGCGTCCGCGGAATCGGCCCGAAGACGGCGCTGAAGGCGGTGACGGAACACGGCGACCTGTTCTCCGTGCTTTCGGCGCGCGACGCCGAGATTCCGGACGCCGAGCGCATCCGCGAGTTCTTCCACTCGCCGCCCGTCTCCGACGACTACGAGGTCGACACGACGATCACGCCCGACGTGGCCGCCGCCCGCGCGTACGTCGTCGACGAGTGGGAGGTCGACCCCGACGAGGTCGAACGCGGCTTCGAGCGCATCGAGGGGGCGCTCACGCAGACCGGACTCGACGACTGGACGTGAGCGAGCCCTCGCGACCCCGAACGCTCGCAGACAGGGACGCCGCCCGCGGTCGGATCCGATGGCATTAACACACCGCGCCGGGTAGCTGGTGATGCGCTCGGTTGGTGTAGTCCGGCCAATCATGTTGGCCTTTCGAGCCGACGACCAGGGTTCAAATCCCTGACCGAGCACTACAGCGAGCGTCGAAGACGCGAGCGAAGCGCGCAGGGAGGGATTCTGAAGTAGACGGGACGCAGCGACCGAGCGGAGCGAGGGCGACCGTCTCGGCGTGGTGCACATCCCTGCCTGAGCGAGCATCCGCGTTCTCGCCGCCGGCCCAACCCGATCCGACCAGAGCCGCGCGGTCACCGAGCTACAACCGGACCATCGGCTCCGGGTAGTCGACGCCGAGCTCCACCCCGTGTTCGGCCTGTTCCTGATCACTCAGCGTCCACGGTTCATGCACACGGTCGGCCGGCAAGTCGCCGAGCTCCGGAAGCCAGTGCGTGACGTACTCGCCCTCCGAGTCGTACCGCCGCGCCTGGCTCACCACGTCGAACGAGCGGTCCCGCGAGTCGTTCCCGACGCCGGCGATGTACGCCCAGTTGCCGTAGTTGGAGGCGGCGTCGTAGTCGACCAGCTGCGTCTCGAAGTAGGCGGCCCCGCGGCGCCAGTCGACCCGGAGGTCGTTGGCGAGAAACGAGGCGGCGTTCTGCCGACCCCGGTTGCTCATGTAGCCCGTGGCGTTCAACTCCTGCATGTTGGCATCGACGAACGGGACCCCGGTCTCGCCGGCGGCCCACCGCTCGAACGCCGACTCGTCGTCCCGCCAGTCGATGTCCTCCCGCTCGCGGATGCCCTCCCTCGCGAAGTACTGGCCGCCGTGTTTTGGCACCTGGAACTGGAAGAAGTCGCGCCAGCGGAGCTCGAACAGCAGCCAGTACGTCGAGTCGTTCGACACGCGCAGGTCCTCGTAGCGGTCCACCTCCGCGGCGACTCGGCGGGGAGACAGACAGCCCTCGTTGAGCCACGCCGAGAGCTTCGAGGAGTACCCCTCCCCCAGCAGGCCGTTGCGCGTCTCCTTGTACTCGCGGAGCCGGTCGGCCTCCCAGACGTACCGCTCCAGGCGGTCGAGTCCGGCCGCCTCGCCCCCCTCGAACGTGAGTACGCCCCGCTCGTCCGGGCGCCTCGCCTCGACGCCGAGCGTCTCCGGGTCCGGGAGCTCGCCCGCGCCGACGGCGTCGACGGGCCCAGCCGGGAGCGCGGGGGTACCGAGGGTGTCGCGGACGGTCGAGTCGGCCTCGACGCGCTTGCGGAACGTCGTGTACGTGTCCGGCACCTCGGTGTACGCCATCGGGAGGTCGTTGATGTGGTGGAGCGTGTGCCCCCAGTGCCGCCTGGCGGCCACGTCGAGCGCCGCGAGCTCGCGCTTCACAGCGTTCTCGACGGCCGTCTCCTCGGGCGCCGGGACGGTGTGGAAGTGGACCGAGTCGGCGTCGACCGCCGACGCCACCGCCGGCACCACCCGCTCGGGGCGGTCGTGACGGACGACGAGGTCGGACCCCCGCTCGCGGAGTCGCTCTCGGAGGTCGGCGACCGACTCCAGGCGGAAGCGCGTCCGGTGTGGTCCCGTCTTCTGGAATCGGAAGGAGCCGCGTCCGCCGTACTCCCGCTCGTCGTAGTCGTCGGGAGCGAACGCGTACACTGGGAGCACCTCGTCGGCTACGGCGGCCTCGGTCAGCGCCTCGTTGTCGTGGACGCGGAGGTCCCGGCGAAACCAGACGACCGCGGTGGAGTGGGTCACGGATACAGCAGGGGCGCCAGCGGCAAGAACTCACGGGCCGGACGGGGAGTCACTGTGGGGACCGTCTGCGACGGCGCGGTCAGGCCAGCCACTCCTCGGGCGTGGTGTCGTAGTCGACATCGTCGGCGGCGATCTGCTCGGCCAGATCGGGCTCCAGCGCGTGCCGCTCGACCGTCTCTCCGTCGTAGCGGAGCCGGATCGGCACCTCGTCGCCGCGGGGCTCGCGGCCGCGGCGGCGGGCGACCTCGACCTCGTGGTCGTCGTACTCGGTGACGATCGTCGCGAGGTTCACCGGCCGTCCCCACAGTTCGAACACACGTTCGAGCGTCCGTTTCGCCTGCTCGATATCGAGCGCGACGCCGTTGTAGCGGTGCCCAAGCAGCAGCTCGCCCCGGTTGTCGTAGTTGCCGTCGTACACCGCGACGGTCGGCTTCCCGAAGTTGGTGAACCGCAGGAGGAGCTTGCGCTTCACGTCGTCGGGGTCGACGCTGGCGACCCGGTACTCCTCGGCGGCCTCGGAGTACTCGTAGGTGAAGTAGTTGCCCTCGACGACGAACTCCTCGGTGAGGAACTCGTCGATGAACGTCACGTCGTTGTGGCTCTCGCGCACCTCGCGCATGCGCGCCCAGCCGGCACCGTAGTCGACGTCCGCGAGCGCCGATTCCACGTCCGGATACACCTCGTCGTCGAACATGTACCGGGCGACCCGCTCTAGCTCACCGCGACCGATCCGTTCGAGGAAGCCGCGGTTGGCGGGCTTGGCCAGCGAGAAGTGGCGCTCGCACAGCCCCTCGTAGGTGAGGACGGCCCACGGGTACGCGTCGGCGTCGAGATCGCCCGCCGTCGCCCGCGCGAGCGCCTCGGCGTCGACGCGGGGGTCCTCGGGGTCCATGTCATCAAGCGTGTCCCCGGTGACGCCCGCGATCTCCGGGTCCGGTTCGAGTGTCGCCGCGACCTCGTCGAAGTCGATCACGTCGTGGAAGTTGCGCCACGTGACCCCCTCGACGCGCAGCAGCTTGTCGACGACCTCGCGGCGGTTCGCGCCGTTCTCGACGTACCGCCAGATCTCGAACCCCAGCTTGTAGGGATTGAGCCCCGGCGACCCCAGCACCCGCGCCATGTGGTCGGCGTAGGTGACGAACTCGTCGTCGCCCGCGAACCGCTCGTCGCCCATCATCAGCGACTCGAAGTAACTCGCCCACCCCTCGTTCATCACCTTCGTCATGCGCTGGGGCGCAAAGTAGTACGCCTCCCGGCGTAGGACCTCGATCACCTCGTCCATCCACGGTTCGCGCTCGACGGCCTTCCCCTCCGACTCGTCGAACCGCGTGCCGTGCTCGCGGAGGTACGCGAGCACGTCCGGGCGCGGCTCGGGCAGGGGCTCGCGGTCGCGCTGGTCGTCGACCCACTCGGGGTCGAACACCTGGTCGCGCACCTCCGCGGACAGCCCGAGCCGGTCGAGGCGCTCCTCGATGTCCGTCAGTTCCTCCGCCAGGTCCTCGTCGCCGCCGCGCTCGGCCGCAAGCGCGCGATGCTGGTCGATGGTGTCCTCGACGCACAGCACGGCGTCGATGAGTCGCTCGACGTCCTCGCGGTCGATCTCGGGGTCCGCCGCGTACCCCGCGATCGTCTCGGCGTGCTGTTCGAGCATCGCGGCGGCGTCCGGGTCCTCGCGGTCGCCGGCGAAGCGGCCGAACCACTCGTTGTTGCGGAAGAAGTCCGCGTGCGCCTCGACGTGGGTGATGACGGCCTTCTGGTCGGCCGGCGCGTTCGACTCCTGGAGGAACGCGTGACAGGGGTTGTCGTTGTTGACGATCTCGAACGCCTTCCCCATCCCGAAGGTGTCCTGCTTGCGCTGGCGGTCGTACTTCATCCCCCACCGCCAGTGCGGGTACCGCGTCTGGAACCCGTCGTAGGCGATGAGCTCGTTCATCTCGTCGTGGGTCACGACCCAGTAGTTCACCGGGTACGGGCGGAGCCCGAGCCTCTCGGCCAGCTCTCTGGCGCGCTCGGCTGGCTCCGCCAGTTCCGCGGCGACGCGGCGGGTCGCGACTCTGTCGTCATGGATCATGAGTTCACTCCTCGGTCCCCTCCGTCGAGAGGATCGTTCGGATCGCGTCGGTCACGTCCTCGGGGCCGCCGACGCGCGCGACGACGACGTCGTCGCGGTCGGCCAGCTCCCGCTCGATCTCCTCGGCGTGGGTGGCGTTGATTGTGTTGCCGCCGGGCTGGGTCTCCACGTAGGCGTGGAGGTTCGCCGGGATCTCCCGCATCAGCGGGACGACGTTCTCGACGGTGTCGTTGCTGGAGTTCTCCGAGTCGCCGGCGGCGAACACGTAGCGGTTCCAGTCGCTGAACGGGTACTCCTCGAGGATCTCGGCGGCCAGCTCGTAGGCGCTGGAGATGCGCGTGCCCCCGCCCGAGCGGATGCCGAAGAACTCCCCGCGCTCGACCTCCCACGCGTCGGCGTCGTGGGCGACGTAGCGGAACTCGGCCTCGTCGTACTTCCCCGTGAGGTACCAGTCCAGCGGCGTGAACGTCCGCTCGACCAGCTCGCGCTTCGTCTTGCGCATCGAGCCGGACACGTCGCGGATGTTGACGACCACGACGTTCTTCTGTTTCTTTTCGATCACCTCCGGCTGGCGGTAGCGCTCGTCCTCGCGGCGGAACGGCACGTCGCGCAGGCCGTCCCGCCGGATGCGCGCGCTGACGGGGTCGCGCTCGACGCGCTCGGCGAACTCGTCGAAGGAGGCGTACTCGTCGAGCGAGACGCCCTCCTCGGCGATGTCGTTCATCGCCTCGCGGACCCACGCCAGCGAGACGAGCACGTTCTCCGCGCGGCAGAACTCGAACACGTCGCGGGCGTCGGCGCCGGCGACGCGGCACGCCTCCCGGACGTACGCCTCGTCGAAGTCGGTCGCGAGCTTCCGCTTGAGCCCGCGTTTGAACAGCTGCTCGAAGTCGAGCGTGGAGTTCGGGCCCGCGCGCGTCAGCTCGGTGAAGTCGCCCTCCACCTCCTCGACGACGCGCTTGCCCTTCGGCTCCAGATCCAGTCCCAGCTCCTCGTCGAGCTCCCGGGCGAACTCCTCGGGGTCCATCTCGTAGTAGCCGTGCTCGCCGCCCTCCTCGCCGGGGTCGCCCTCCTCGTCGCCCTCGCCGTCGGCGTCCCCGGGGTCGCCAGGCACGTCAACGGGCTGGCCCGGCTCCGGCGTCCCACCGTCGCCCTGGCCGACGCCGCCCATGTCGCGCCTGTCGTACTCGAACGACGGGAGGTCGACGAGCTTCACCGGGATGCGGACGGCGTCGTGCGAGGAGCCCGAGAGGTCGCCCTCGCGGATGAACTCCGCGAGGTCGGGGCGCCGCTCGTCGCCGATCTCGCGGAACCGTTCGAGGTCCTCCCTCAGTCCCATCGGCCGTTCACCTCGCGCATCACGTGTCTGCTGGTCAACTCCGCGGACGCCTCGCTGTACCCCTGTTCGGTGGTCATGTGCTCGATGGTGCGCTCCTTCACGCGCGCGGTCTCCGTGTTCGCCGGCGGGTCGTCCCACTGCGACGGGTCCAGGTCCTCGTGAATGCGGCGGACGTCCTCCCACGAGTGGGCCTCCAGCACCGCGCGGATGACGGGGACCGTCGACAGGTCCACGTCGGCGACGCCGAAGTCGTCGTCGCGGTGCTCCCACGCGTAGCGGTTCAGCGCCGTTATCACGGTGTCCCTGCGGAACGTCTCGACCTCCCCGCCGGGCTCGTTGCCGTGGTAGTCGTCCTCGTCGAACCGGCCGAGGTGCTCGGTCTCGAACACCTTCATCAACAGCGGGTCCGGATCGACGGCGCCGCGGTCGGTCTCCACCTGCTCGTCGGCGTTCCACGCGAACACGTGCGCGACGTACTCCTCGACGGTCTCCTCGGCGACGCCCTTGTCCGCGAGCACCGCGTCGAGCACGTCCGCCTCCTGTAGCTCGAACACGTGGTCTTTCACCGTCGCCAGCCGGTTCTCGTACTCCGCGACCTCCGCGCGCGAGAACACCGGCGCCGCCGACAGCCCCTCGGCCATCGCGTGGAGCACGTCCTCGGGCGTGAGCACGTCCTCGACCGGGAGGTCGGGGTGCGCGCGGTCGGTCTCGCCGTGGAGCAGGTCCGCGATCGTGTCGCGGGTGTACGTCACGGGGATCCCGTGGGCGCCGTCGTCGCCGTCGAAGTCAAACTCGTCTGCGGCGACGCGCTCTTCGCCGTCGCGGACCGCGCCGCGATCGAACAGCAGCGCCTTGTCGACCAGCCCGATCGAGGCGGGCAGGTCCTCGGCGTCGAGGCGCGTCACGACGGCGTACGTCGCCGCCGCCTCCAGCGCGTGCGGCGCCAGCTCCCGCGTCCGCACCCGTCCGTCGTCGTCGCGCAGTCGGATCGACAGCGGCGCGGCCATCCGCTCGCGCAGCCGCTCGTGTTCGGTCTCGGGGTCGGCCGCATCGACCGCGGCGGCCCAGACGCCCGTCTCGTCGGTGAGCTCGCGGTGGATCAGCTCCGTCTCCAGCGAGACGCTGGTGAGGTAGCGGAACTCGTGACGGTCGAGCCGGCGCTTGAGCGCCTTCAGCGGGTCGCGGTCGTTGCGGTCGGCGAACTGCTCCAGCTCGGCGTCCAGATCCGGGTTCGAGATGACGACCAGCTGCGTGTCCAGGTCCATCCCGATGCCCTTGTCGAGCTTCACGCGCTTCTCGTCGGGCACGTTCAGCAGCTTCCGCAGCAGGTCTGCGTGCTGGCTGGCGTCCTCGACGACAGTGAGCAGGCCGTTACCTTGCGAGAGCACGCCGTCGTAGCTGAAGGCGCGAGGATCCTTTCGACCGCGGGCGTCCAGCTCGCGGAGCATCCCCGGCATCCACGAGCCGACGAGCCGCTCCTTCGGCGAGCCGTCGTCCTCAGCGTGGAGGACGCCGATCCCCTTGCCCACATCGACGACGTAGTTCTTCACCCGCAGGTGCCGGCGGTCGGTCACCGCCGAGAACAGGTCGCGGCGGCCGGTCCGGCGGTAGCGCTCCTCCAGGATATCGAACGCCTCGCGGCTGAACGGGTCGAGATCCGACTCCGCCCGGATCGGGATGTGGTCGTCGTGTTCCGCGTTTAGCGCGTCGACGAGGTCGGCGCGTACCTCCGGGGGGAACACCGACAGCGGGTTCGCTTGCACCGGCGACTCGTACCAGTCGTCGTCCGCGTCGTCGTCGGGGGCGTAGCTGAGGCTCCGCTCGTCGTCGCGGGCGGCGATGTTCCACTCGACGGTGTAGCGCCGTCCCGCCTCGGTCTTCGAGTACGCGCGCAGCCCGTTGATCAGACAGCGCTTCAGCTCCGATTTCCCGGTCGCGGTCGGCCCGTCGAACCAGTGGATCTTCTCTTCTTTCCCGCGCCCGGCCGCGACGGTGCGGAGGTCGTCGACGAAGGCGTTGAGCACGCCGGTGTTGCCGAGGACGGCGTGCTCGCCGTCGTTCGCTGGGTCGTCGAAAAAGCGGTAGCGCTGGCGCTCGACGCCCTCCTCGACGACGGTTCGGGTGCCCATCGATTCGATCGCCGACAGCACGTACCTGGCGGCGTGGCTGGCGACCGCCGGGCGCTCGAACGCCAAGTCAACGAACTCCGCGAGCGACCGCGGCGGCTCGTAGGCGCCCTCGAGCGCCTCGTCCGCGCGCGCAAGGTAGTCCGTTGAGTCGGTGGTGTCGGTCATCTCAGTCCTCAAGCTCGCTTTTGGCGACCTCCGCGCCGGCGAACTCCAGCACCTCACGGGCGCCCTCAGCGGAGTAGCCCTGCTCGGTCAGGGCGTCGACCCACGCGGCACGCTCGTCGTCGTCGAGCTCCCCGGCCGACACCAACGCGGAGAAGTTGATGTTGTGCTTCTTGTCTTCCCACAGCTTCCGCTCGAGGGCGCGGCGCAGGCGGTCGTTCTCCTGGGGGTCGAAGCTCGACCCCTCGCGGGCGCGGCGGCTGACCCAGTTGGCGACCTCCTGGCGGAAGTCGTCCTTGCGGTCGCCGGGCACCTCCAGCTTCTCCTCGACCGACCGGAGGAACGTCTCGTCGGGCTCCTGCTCGCGCCCGGTGAGGTCGTCCTCGACGGTCGTGTCGTCGATGTACGCCATCACGTGGTCCATGTACTTCTCGCCCTGCCGCCGGATCTCGTCCACGTCGTACGCGAGCGCGTGGCGCACGTCCTCGATGGCGCGCTCTTTGTACTCCTCGCGGACGAGCTCAAGGTAGCGGTGGTAGGTGTCGAGCTTCTCCTCCGGGATCGACCCGTGGTTCTCCAGATTTCCCTCGAAGTGCTTGAACACCGCCAGCGGCGACAGGTAGCCGCGGCCGCGGTGCCGGGAGTCCATGATCGCCTCGGCGATCTCGTCGCCGATGAACCGGGCGGAGACGCCCTCCATCCCCTCGGCGATGTCGGCCGCACGGTCGCCGTTCTCCCTGAGCTTGCGCTCGTCGATCTCGTCGGTCTCGTCGATCTCGCCGTTGTACGCCTTCGCCTTCTGGACGAGCGAGACGGACTCGTCGGTCGGCTCCTCGACGCGGGTGAGCACGCCGAACAGGCCGGCCATCTCCATGGCGTGGGGCTCGATGTGGATGTCGGGCACGTCGGCGTTGCGCAGCATCTTCCGGTAGATCTCCGCCTCCTGCTCGTACTCGAGGACGTACGGGTAGTCGATCCGCTTGGTGCGGTCGTTGAACGCCTCCATCTTCTCGTCGCCCTTCTTGTCCCGGTACTCGGGCATGTTCGTCCGGCCGACGATCACCTGGTCGATGTCGATCCGCGGGTTGTTGCGCGGCTTGATCGTCTGCTCCTGGCTGGCGTGCAGGAAGTCGTAGAGGAACTCCCGCTGGAGCTTCAACAGCTCCTCGCCCGAGAAGATGCCGCGGTTGGCGTTGCAGAACGCGCCCGCGTAGTCGAACGCCCGCGGGTCGTTCTCCCCGTACACCGCGAGCTTCGAGTAGTTGACATCGCCGGTGAGCTCCGTCTCGTCCTGATTCTTCTTATCTTTCGGCTCGAACGTCTCGATGCAGCGTCGCTGGTTCTCGTCGGCGACGAGGCGGATCACCTCGACGTGGTTCTCCAACACCGCCTGGAGGTCGTCCTCGTAGTGGGCGAGGAGTTCGTCCATGTAGAAGCCCGACGCCGGATCGAGGCTCTGCTCGTTGCGGATCGTGTACGGCGCGTCGAGCCGCTCGTTCAGGTCGGCGATCACCTCGTCGCGCTGTTCCTGCGGGAGCAAGACAATCGGGTCCTGGTTCATCGCCGACCGGACCGTGTCGTCGCCCGGGTCCTGGTCCTCGATGACCGAGCAGAGGTCGGTCCACCGGAAGGTGTACATCCGGCCTTCGTCGCTGCGGGTGTAGTCCTCGAAGTAGCGCCGGACGAGCCAGTCGAAGTGGCTCTTGCCGGAGCCGACGGGGCCGAGCAGGAGCTTGATGCGCTTTTCGGGACCCAGCCCGCGCGCGCCCGACTTCACCTTGTTGACGAACTCGTGGATGGACTCGTGGACCTCTCGGCCGTAGAAGGCGTTCTCGCCGTCGTGGAGTGGGTCTTCCGACGCGAGGAAGTACTCCACGACCCCGGCGTCCTCGTCGTAGCGCGTGCCGTAGTGGTCGAACATGTCGGCGACGCGCTGGTGGGCGTTGCGCGCGACGCGCGGGTCGGACACCAGTTCTTCGAGGTACCACTCGAAAGACTTGGCTTCCCGGAGGTCAGCCGGGACGGACCGCTCGTACTCCCGGCTGAGCTCCGCGAGCGTGTGCGTCCTCGATGCCTCCCCCGGCGTGGGGCTGGTCGCGTTGTCGGTCTGATCACTCATGTGTGGGGCCACGTGTGCGGGGACGACCGCGAACGGTCCCGCTGTGCAGGCACCCGGCGTCGGTTCCGACGCCCGCCCCATCGGAGCCGACTCAAGCGCCGCTGGACCGTCATGGCTACTCATACCACGCGACCGCGTGTGACCGGCGCTGCTCGTCTCCTACAGAACTCGTCGTGAGGGCGGCCGGTGGGGGTCGTTGCCTCCGTCCCGTGGTGGACCGAGACTATATGTTGTGGTGGGTGTTAACACACATAAACCTGTCGGCAAATGACACCGGTACCGTCACGCCCTCGATCGGTTCGGGATCGCGCCGAGACGCGGAATACCGTTTTCACAGCCACGAACGCGGCGGATCCCCCGCACGCGGCGACGGTCGGTGCGCCGAGCGTGGTGCCTAAGCCGTCCGGCCGACAAGGGCCGCTATGACCGACGAGTCCGCAGGCGAATTGCCCGAAGACACGCTCGGCGAGGGGTGGCGGCTGTGGACCGAAGAGCCGAACGGCCGGGCGATCGTCGTGTACCGACCGGACGTGTTCGACGCCGACCGGTTCCCCGCGCCGTGTCTCCCCACGGTGTACCTCACCGACGGCTCGCGCCGCGCGCGGCCGGGCGCCGGCCAGCGGCGGACCGACGAGTGGCACGTGACGCTGTTTCTCGAACCGGAGGTGGAGGGAGCGTCCGCGACGTTCGACGACCGCGCGGCCGCGCTCGACGGCGTCGTCGACGTGACCGAGCGGTTCGCCGGCGGCGAGATCGACTACCGCGGCGCCTATCAGGTACCGCGCGAGGCGTACCTCGACAAACTCGACGACCTGACCGGCAGAGAGTGAGGCGGCGGAGTCGCCCGCGGCGACGACCGCCGCGCAGGCGACCGCGACGGCCGCACCGCCGGCCGTGCGGATCGCGCCGGCGACGGCGTTATCATCGGCGCGTGGGAACCAACGGGCATGTCCACCGTCACCCTCATCGGAACGCGCCTCGCGGAGGCAGGAACCGAGTTCGTCTATCAGGGCGAGGCCAGCGCCTGCGAGGGCTGCCCGTACCGCGCCCAGTGCCTCAACCTTGAGGAGGGGCGCCGCTACCGCGTCACCGACGTGCGCGACGGGACGCAGGCGCTCGACTGCGCTGTCCACGCCGACGAGAGCGTCCGCGCGGTCGAGGTGGAGCCGGCGGCTGTCACCGCGAACGTCGCCTCGCGGGGCGCGTACGCCGGATCGCGGGCGTCGCTGGAGGGACCGTGTCCGCACGTCGACTGCCCGAGCCACGAGCTGTGCGAGCCGCTGGGCGCTGAGTTCGACGAGGAGTACCGCATCGCCGAGGTCGACGGCGACCCGCCCCACGAAGTGTGTCACCTGGGCCGCGACCTGACGACGGTGACGTTCGAGCCCGAGGACGGGGCGTAAGCGCCACGGGACAAGTCGCGCGCGCTGTGCTACTCCCCGCCCTCGGGGGTCCGGGTGCCGCTGGCGTTGACCGCGGCGAGCTCGGCGCTGTCGAGCTCCCGCATCGGGTCCGGCAGGTGCTCGGCGGCGCGGTCGAGGTCGGTCATCGCCTCGCGGACGGCGTCGGACTGCGGCCCGTCGCCGAGGTTGAGCTGTCGGAGGTAGCCCCGGGCAAGCGCGACGTAGACGCCCGCCTCCGCCAGGTACGAGCAGCCGAGCATGTTCGCCCACACGTGGCCGGGGCGGTTCACCGTCCGGTGGAAGGCGTACGATTCGCCGAGGCCCCCCTCGACGGCCGCGACCGCGAGCGTCGAGAGGCGGGACTTCGCCTCGACCCACAGGTCGAGGTGGTCGCCCCAGTAGCCGCGGAGGCGCTCGGCGTCGTACGCGAGGTCGACGTCGTAGTCGTCGTCTGTCAGTCCTCGTCGGTCGAGTGCGTCCGCGACGGCCGCGCCCGCCTCAGCGGGGTCACCGACCGCGCCGCAGACGACCCGGAGCGTCGGCACCTCATAGCGGCCGGCGGCGTCCCAGAAGGAGTGGAACCACAGCGACACCGCTCCCTCGGCGGTCGCCTCGCGCATCGCGGGCGCGACCGTCCTCGTGAGCACGCGGTGCTTGCCGGCGAGCGAGCCGTCGGAGTCGGCCGCGAGGTCGCGCCAGCGCACCGCGACGGCGAGATAGTCCATGCGCGGACGTGCGTGTCCGAGGCCGATAAACACCGATGGGTGCACCGGATCGTCGGGCATCGTGGGTCGTCGTCGGGACGGCGGTGCGAGTCGCGGCGACGACGGCCGGTGCGGCGACCCGGTCGTCCCGGATCGCACCGACACCGTTTTTCCCGAGTACCCGCCCGTTTCGGTAGTGAACGTTCGCGGTCCCCTGGTGGCGGTCGGCGAGGTCCGGCAGGTGAGCACGCGCTACGGCGAGCGCGACCTCGCCGAGTTGACGGTTCGCCCCGACGGCGAGGCAGGCGAGCCGGTGACGGTGACCCTCTGGGGGAAGTGGACCCACACCGCCGAGCACGCCGAGGTCGGGATGGAACTGCTCGTCACCGACGCCGAGCGCGACGACTACGGCGACCGCGAGGGGTACACCACCTCATCGGAGTCGTACGTCGTCCTCGAGCCGGACTTCCTCGTCGACGTGACCGATGTCCGCTCGTGGGTGCAGTGCCCGCGGATGTACTACCTGAACAAGCTCTCGGGCATCCCGCTGAACTACCCTGTCGTGAAGGGGACGGTCGTTCACGAGGTGTTCGGCGACCTGTTGCGCGGGGTCGACCTCGAGGAGTCGATCGACGACCGCGTCGCGGAGGCCGGCCTCGAACTCGGCCTGCTCGGGATGGAGCGCGAGGAGGTAAAAAACGAGGTGCGACGCAACGCCGCGGCGATCGAGGGGTGGCTGAACCAGGGGACGCTCGCGACCGGTGACGACGCCGCCGGGGCTGCCGCCGGCAGCGCGAGTGACGACGCGACCGCGGACGACAACGCGACCGCCGCGCGCTCGGAGTGGGACGGCGGTCCCGACGAGTCGGAGTGGCGCTCGGAGTACACCCTCATCTCGCCGACCTTCGGGATCAAGGGCCGCGCCGACGCGCTCCGCCGGGGGCAGCCGGTCGAGCTCAAGACGGGGAAGAACACCAACCGCGAGCCCCGGTTTCAGGACAAGATCCAGGCGGCCTGCTACGCGCTGCTCCTGCGCGAGCGCGGCGGCGACGCCGACACCGGCACCCTGCTGTACACGAAGAACACCGCCCTCGACCGCGGCGAGGCGTCGGGCGACCTCTCGCCGGCCAAGGAGTTCTCCGTCGGGAAGGGGCTGCTCGAATTCGTCGTCCGCCAGCGAAACGAGATCGCCGCCGCGGAGTTCGACATGTCCGTCCCGACGGGGTACGAGGCCGACGCGACGTGCGAGTACTGCTTCGAGCAGGACGCGTGCATGGTGGTGTCCGGGCGCCTCGACCAGGAGTCGAAAGCCGGCCAGATCGGAACGGCGCTCCCCGAGGAGGAGCGCGAGTACTTCGAGGGAACCTACCGCGCGCTGGAGGAGGAGCGCCGCGAGACCCACGCCGAGTACCGCAAGCTCTGGGAGCAGACCGCCGAGGAGCGCGCGGCCGACGACCGCGCGCTCATCGATCTGGAGCCGATCTCGGAGGCGCCGATCGGCGACGGCCGCTGGCGGCTCACCGCCCGCAAGACCACCGACGCCGTCTCGAAACTGCGCGAGGGCGACGTGGCGCTCGCCTCCGACGGCGACCCGGCGTCGGGGCACTCCGAGCTGGGGCGCATCAAGCACCTCGGCGGGGAGGTCGTCGTCGAGACGGACGAACCCGTCGAGCTGCATCGCCTCGACGTGTACCCCTCGGAGCTGTCGGTCTCGCGGATGCACACCGCCGTCCACGACTTCGTGCTCAAGGGCGACCCCGACCGCAAGGACGTGCTGTTCGGCCGCCGCGAGCCCGAGTTCTCGGCGCGCGCCGGCGACGCGGCGCCGTTCATCGACAACAACGAGGCGCAGAACGCCGCCGTCGAGAAGGCCGTCACCGCCGAGGACTTCGCGCTCGTCCACGGGCCGCCGGGGACGGGCAAGACGTACACCATCGCCCGCATCGTCCGCGCGCTCGTCGAGCGGGGCGACCGCGTGCTCCTGTCGGCGTTCACGAACCGCGCGGTCGACAACGCCCTTGAAGCCCTGCGCGAGCAGAGGTTCACAGACGCGCTGCGCGTCGGCACCGAGACGGGCGTCCGCGGCGACATGCAGGACATCCGCCTCGTGGCGCGCGGCGAGCCGAACGACCGCGCGGCGACACTGAACTCGGCGTCGGTCGTCGCGGCCACCACCTCCTCGTGTGGGTCGCGGACGATGCGCGAGCAGACGTTCGACGTGGCGCTCGTCGACGAGGCGTCCCAGCTCACCGAGCCCGGCACCCTCGCGGCGGCGAACCTCGCCGACCGGTTCGTGCTCGTTGGCGACCACGAGCAGCTTCCGCCAGTCGTGCGCGCGGAAAACCGGCTCCGGGAGTCGCTGTTCCAGCGCCTCATCGAGGCCCACCCCGACGCCGGGGTGCTGCTCGACCGCCAGTACCGAATGAGCCAGCGCATCCAAGCGTTCTCATCGCGGGAGTTCTACGACGGGAAGCTCCGTCCGGCAACGCCCGAGGTGGCCGGCCAAACGCTCGCGGACCTGGGCGTCGACACCGACGACCTCCCGCCGGATCTGCGCGACTCCGTCGCCTTCGTCGACCCCAGCGGCGCCCGCGAGGGCAACGCCAACCCCATCGAGGCGGACCGCGTCGCCGAGGTGGTCGACGCGTACGTCGCCGCCGGCGTCGACCCCGACGACATCGGCGTCATCGCGCCGTTCCGCGCGCAGGTGGCGGAGATCGGCCGCCGGACGGACGTGACCGTCGACACGGTCGACCGCTTTCAGGGATCGAGCAAGGAGGTGATCGTCGTCTCGTTCGTCGCCACCGGGGACCTCTCCTCGCCCATCTTCGAGGACACCCGCCGCGTCAACGTCGCACTGACGCGGGCGAAGAAGGCGCTGTGTCTCGTCGGCGACGCCGAGGCCCTGGGCTCCGAACCGTTCTACGCGCGGATGCTCGACTGGGCGCGACGGTAGCGCCGGAGGCGAGCGTCCCGTCGCCCGGTCCGGAGCTTCGGCGCCGACCCGCGTCCCCGCGACCCGGTCGCCGACCGCCCGGACCGTTTTCACGCCCCGCCGCCTCCGCCCACACGCCATGGCCGACCAGGAGTTCTCCCTCCCGCTCGGGGACGGGTCGATCGCCGTGTCGCTTCCGGACTGCGAGGTGGACGTCGCGGTCCCGCCCGGCGGCGAGGCGGTCGACCCGCGGGCGGCCGCGGAGGCCGCGCTGGACGACCCGCACGGGCCGCCCCTCCGGGAGGTCGTCGACCCCGAGGATGAGGTGTGCGTCGTCGTGACCGACGTGACGCGCGCGACGCCCGACGAGGCGCTGGTGGGCGCGATGCTCGACCGCCTCCCGGTCAGCCGCGACGGGGTGACGGTTGTGCTCGGGCTGGGTCTCCACCGCCCGATGACCGACGCGGAGGTCGAGTCGGGGCTGGGCGCGTTCGCCGACCTCGCCGCGAACCACGACCCCGACGCCGCCGTCGAGGTGGGGAGCGTCGACGGCGTCCCGGTCGAGGTGAACCCCGCGGTCGCGGAGGCCGACGCGGTGCTCTCGACGGGGATGGTCGAGCCCCACCAGTACGCCGGGTTCTCGGGGGGCGCCAAGACGGTCGTGGTCGGCGCGGGCGGCGAGCCGCTGATCCGACACACCCACGGGCCCGAGTTGCTCGCGGAGTTCGGCGTCCGCCTCGGCCGCGTCGCGGACAACCCGTTTCGGGCGTTCCTCGACCGGGCGGGCGACGTGGCGGGGCCGGAGTTCTGCGTCAACGTCACCCACGGTCCCGCCGGGATACTGGACGCCGCCGCCGGCGAGCCCCGCGCGGTGGTGCGCGACCTCGCGGACACGGCCCGCGGGGCGCTCTCTGTCGAGGTGGCCGGCGGGTACGACGCCGTGCTCGCGGGCGTCGGCGCGCCGAAGGACGCGAACCTCTACCAGGCGAGCCGCGCGGCGACGTACGTGATCCTCGGGGCGAGCAACCCCCTCCGCGGCGACGGCCGGGTGGTCGTCCCGGCGCGGCTCCACGAGGGCGCCGGCGACGGCCGCGGCGAGCGGCGCTTCCGCGACCGCCTCGCTGCCGGCGAGTCGGCGGCGGCCGTCTACGAGGAGATGCGCGAGGGGTACGAGCCGGGCGCCCAGCGGGCGTTCGTCCTCGCGCGGGCGCTCCGGGACCACGAGGTGTGGATCACGAACAGCGCGCACCCGGCGCTCGTCGAGGAGTGTCTCATGCACGCGGCGGCGTCGCCGGTGGAGGCCATCGAGCCGGGAAGTCGCGTCCTCGTCGTCCCGGACGCGCTGAACACGCTGCTGGTGTGACGGCTGGTCGGACGCGACGGTGACCGCTACCCGTCGCGGGAGTCCTCGGGGTCGTCGCCGCCGGCGTCCACCCACTCGAAGGAGCGACCGTCGGCGTCTGCGTCCGTCCTCGTGTCTCGGTCGCCCTCGGGGCCGTCCGCGACCGCGTCCCGCCCGTCGCCGGTCGGTCCGCGTCGTCGCGCCTCCCGCCGGTGGCTCGCACGCCGACGGGCCGCGAGCGACTCGCGGAGGCGCTCCAAGAGCTCGCCGCGCAGGTCCGCCGCGTCGTCGTCGTCGAGGTCGTGGGCGACCGCGTCGCCCCCGAGCAGCCCCGACGACGACGCCGAGTCCGCCACGACGGACGCGAGATCACGCCGGCGCTGGAAGACGGTTCGCGAGACGAACACCGTCTGGAGCCGAAAGTACGGGACCAGCCGGGTGTGTCTGCGGATCGCTCCCGTGCGGGTGACCAGGCCGTCGTCGACGGTCGCGCGCCCGCGGTTCGCCCACGTGAGGTGGCCCGCGAGCGGCGCCAGCGCGACGCCGACGAGCGGGAGCAGCGGGAGGTATCGGGGGAGGTCGAACGCCAGCCGGTCGACGCCGACCGCGACGCCCGCGAGCGCCAGCGCCGCGAGCGCATAGCGAGCCACGTACCGCCGGCGTGCGCGCAACGGCGGCCGCTCGACCGCGTCGACGCCGAAGGCGTCTTCCGGGGTGACTGCCTCCCCCTCCGCGTCGGCACCCAACTCCGCGCGGACGGCGTCGGCGAGCGCGACGACGCGCTCGCGTGTGTCCAGCGGGACCGCCGTCTCGACGCCGGCGTCTCCCCCGCCTCCCGACCCGGGCGCGTACCCCGCCGTGTCGACCGTCAGGCTCGCGTAGCCGAGGCGGCGCAAGGCGGCGTTCTCGGACACGGTGACGGTCTGGACCTTCGAGAGCGGCACCGTCCCGCTGTAGCGGCCGAGGAGGCCGCGCTCGTACCGGAGTTCGTCGCCGACGCGCTCCAGCCGGAACCCGTAGTAGCGGACGAACGTGAGCGCGGCGCTGACGAGCCACACGACCAGCAGGAAGCCGACGGCGCCCACCACGGCCAGTGGCAGCAGGTCGCCGGACCCAAGCGACGGCACGTCCCCCGGGCCGACATCCACGTCGACGATCCCGTAGCGCACGAGCAGTCGCCCGCCGTCGAACAGCAGGTCGTCGAAGACGCTCGCGCCGACGAACGGCGCGATCACCGCGCTCGGCCGGAAGGATACCGCACACAGCGTCGCGAATCGCCGCCCCGACAGCTCGTAGAGCGTCTCCGAGTCGGGCGGGGATCCGCCGGCACTCGCCGCGTCGGTCTCCGCGCCCCGGTCGGCTGCGGTCTGTTCGCCTGCGGTCCGTTCAGCCGTGGTCTGTGCAACCCCGGTATCGCGCCGACGACCCGGCCGACCCAACTCCTCGCGGAGGCGGTCGGCCTCGTCGCGCCCGACCGCGTCGAGCGTCGCCTCCGTCGATCCCCCGCCGGCCGTCTCGACAGTGACGGTCGCGAGCCCGAGTGCGCGCTGGAGGACGCTCCGTCGCACGTCGACGTTCTGGACGCGATGGAGCGGGATCTCCCGCTCCTGGCGCGAGAGGACGCCCGAGCGGACGACCAGTCGGTCGCCCAGCACCTCGTACTCGAATCGGTACCACCGCGCCAGCGAGCCGCCGGCGCCGAGGAGGAACGCCGCGGGGACGGCGAACGACACCTGGGGCGCCGGGGCGCCGCCGCCGCCCATCCCTGCGAGCGCGGTGCTCGCGAACAGCGCGAACACCGCCAGCTGGCCGCCCGAGCGGAGCGCGCTGACGGCCGCGGAGGTAGGGTGGAGTCGGGCCATCAGACCGCGTCGAACTCTGATTCGGTCGCGAGCTCGCGCAGGCGCTCGCGCAGGTCGCTCGCGCGCGCCGGCGTCAGCCCGGGGATCGTGATGTCTGCGCCGCGGGAGCCGGCCGTGTACACGACGACGGAGGCGAGCCCGAGCCCGCGCTCGATCGGTCCCCGCCGGGTGTCGACGTGCTGGATGCGCACGTACGGCACGGAGGTGTCAACGCGGGTGAGCACCCCGCGAACGAGGTACAGCGAGTCGTCGCGCACCTCGAAGCGCCACACACGATACCGGAAGAAGACGGCCGCGAGGCCGAGCGCGACGACGGCGACCGCGAGGCCGGCGGCGGCCGCGGGCGGAACCGGAAGACCAACCCGGTCGGCGATCAGCCCCGCGACGAGGATCACCGTGCCGGGGACGAGCGCCCCGGCCACCCACGCGAGTCGGACCCGCGGATTGAGCGATTCCATACCGGGCGTTCGGCCGCCGGCGGTAAACGATGTGGGGTCACACCACCGGCCGACCGTCGCCCGGTCAGTCGGGATCCGAGTCGACCGTTCCCTCGGAGTCGGCGAGGACGCCGCCCACGCCGGTCCCCTCGGGACCGCCGCCGACTGTTCCCGGCTCGTCGTCGCCCAACTGCTCCATCACGCGGGCGTGGAACTCGGCCAGCGCCGCGTCTTCGTCCTCGGCGAGCACCGTGTCGCTGGCCGACAGCGTCGCCAGCCCGAACGCCCGCGGGGAGGGGGCGTCGACCTCGCGGCTCACGACCTCGATGTCGCCCGCCCGGATCGACCCGAGCACCTCGCGGATCCCCGCGAGGTTCAGTTTGTCCTCGACGATCTCCCGATACGTCTCCTCTAGCACCGCGAAGGAGTCCAGGTCCTCGGCGAACGAGACGAGCATCTCCGCGGACACCTGCTGTTGGGCGGCGGACTTCTCGTGGCCCTTGTAGCGCTTCAGGATCATCAGCGACCGCGTGGCGTTGATCCGGAAGTACCGCTTCAACAGGTCGGTCCCCTGCAGCGCCTCGCGGAAGTCGGAGGCGGCGTCCTCGGGGTCGATGGAGGCGATCACGTCGCCCACGTCGACCTTCCGATTCAGCGGCATCGAGACGGTGAAGCCGTTGTCCGCGACGGCGACCTGGACGTTCGCGTTCGCCCGCCGGGTGCAGCGGTACGCGACCAGCCGCGAGAGGCCGTCGTTGAACTCGCGGCCGTAGGCGCTGTGGACGTGGTAGCGGCGGCGGTACTCGGCCCGATCGAGCACCTGCTCGACGACCAGCCGGTCGGGCGTGGAGACGCCCTCCGGGCCGAGGTAGCGCCGTTGTTCGTCGAACATCCGGGTGATCGCGCGCACGGCGTTCTCGTCGAGCGGGAGCCGCCTGAGCCACCGACGGGCGTCGGCCGGGCCGCCGGCGCCGAGGCGCTTCATCACCTCCGCTTGGAACGCGAGGATTTCCCGCCCGAGGTCGTAGCTGAGCGGGAGGCGCTCGGAGAACCACGAGGGCACCGTCGGCCGCTGGCTGGAGGGGTCGACGTACACCTTCGAGCCGCGGCGGTAGCTGTACTGGTACGTCGCCCCGCCGAGGCTGAACACGTCGCCCGGCTCCAGCGTGTCGAGGTACGCCTCGTCGAGCTGGCCGACCCACTCGTCGCCGCCGCGCGTGACCACGTCGATCGTGAACGAGTCCGGGATGGTGCCGACGTTCGTCATGTAGATGACGCGCGCCAGCCGGCCCCGCTTGCCGATCAGCGGTTCGCCCACGTCGAACGCCTCGTGGTGGTGCTCGCCGTCCGGCGGGTCGTTCGTGTCGCGCCACACCTTCGCGTACGCGTTCTTCTCTTCCATCCCCTCGTGGTCGGCCGTCAGGTACCGCATGAGCTGCTCCCACTCGGTCCCGGAGTAGTTCCGGTACGGATACGCCGAGGCGAGAGTGTCGCGAACGTCGGCCTCCCGCTTCACGCCGTTGATCGCCATCCCGTACACCTGCTGTGCGGCCACGTCCTGCGCGTTCTCGGGGACGAACACGCGGTCGACGAACCCCTCCTCGGCCTTCCGGAGCATCACCGCACACTCCACGAGTTCGTCCCGGTCGAGCGCGATCACCCGCCCCTCGACCGTCTGTCCGAGTCGGTGGCCCGCGCGGCCGACCCGCTGGAGCAGCGAGGCGACCGACTTCGGCGACCCCACCTGCACCACGAGGTCGACGTGGGGCATGTCGATGCCCAGTTCCAGCGACGTGGAGGTGGTGACCACGTCCACGTCGCCGGACTTCAGCTTCTCCTCGACGGCCTCGCGGTGTTTCGTGGACATCGACCCGTGGTGGCACCCGGAGTCGGCCTCGTCGTAGCCGTAGCGCTCGCGGAGCGTCGCCAGCACGCGCTCGGCGCCAGAGCGCGTGTTCGTGAACACGAGCGTGTTCTCGTGGCCGTCGATCAGCTCGTGGAGGCGGTCGTGAAAGCGCTCGTTCACCACGTCGCGGGGCGTGTCGATCAGGTCGTCGGTGGGACACTCCAGCCGGAGGTCGAAGTCGCGGACGAACCGGGTGTCGACGATCTCGCAGTCGCGGGGCGTCCACTCGCCGTCGTCCCCCGTGTCGCTGTCCGCCGTCGTTCCGCCCACGAGGAAGTTCGCCATCATCGACAGCGGTTCGATCGTCGCCGAGCAGCCGACCCGCGTCGGCGACCCCTCACAGAGCCGTTCGAGCCGCTCCAGCGAGACGGCGAGGTGGGTGCCGCGCTTGGCGTCCGCCAGCGAGTGGATCTCGTCGACGACGATGTACTCCACGCTGGCGAGCTTCTCGTTGAACTTCGGCGAGTTCAACAGGATGGCGAGCGTCTCCGGCGTCGTGTTCAGGACGTGCGGCGTCTCCGCCAGCATCTTCCGGCGCTCGCTGTCGGGCGTGTCCCCGTGACGGATCGCCTGCCGGATCTCGGTGTCATGGCCGCGGGCCGCGAGGTTCTCAGCGATGCCCTCGATCGGCTCGGCCAAGTTGCGGGCGATATCGTTCGCGAGCGACTTCAGCGGTGAGACGTACAGACAGTAGACGGCGTTGTCGAGGCCGTCGGGATCCTTGCGCTCGCGACGGAACAGGTCGTTGAGGATCGCGGTGAACGCAGAGAGGCTCTTTCCGGACCCCGTCGGCGACGCGACCAGGCAGCTCTCGCCCTCGTCGATGAGCGGGATCGCCTCGCGCTGGGGCGGCGTGAAGAAGCCGCCGTTGCCGTCGACGTACGCGCCGAACCGCTCGACCCACCACTCGCGGACGCTCGGCTCCAGGCGGTCGAACACGTCGCCGTCGGCGATGTCGACGGTCGCGGGGTCGAACTCGTAGTCGGCGTCGGTCGCGGCCAACAGGGCACGACCGTCAGTCATTGGGATCGCCAGGGGCCGCGCGGGTAAGTG
The DNA here is from genome assembly GCF_900129775.1 of Halobaculum gomorrense. GTDB lineage: Archaea > Halobacteriota > Halobacteria > Halobacteriales > Haloferacaceae > Halobaculum > Halobaculum gomorrense. The sequence goes on from NZ_FQWV01000009.1 coordinate 62,478, forward strand.
GGTTTGGGCACGACCGCCCCGACCGGAACGCGACCGACGGGGTCGAGACGCGCCGGCCGCCGGGCTATTGAACGCTCGAGATCGCCACCGAACGCTTGGGACCGCTCCGAAGACGTATTGAGAAACCGTCATGTTCGCGCGCCTCGCGACTGTACGCGTGCGACCGACACTCGGCTTCGTGACGCAACTGGGTATCGACCTGGACGACTGCATCCGCTTCGCGGGGAGGGAGGGGTTCGACTACGTCGAGGTGCTGATGGACGGCGACAACCGTCGGGGGAGCCTCGCCGAGCGGGCCGGGGACGTTCGCTCGTCGCTCGCCGCCACCGACCTCGACGCGGCGGTCCACCTACCGTTCCCGATAGACCTCGGGTCGCCCCACGACCGTCAGCGCGAGGGCGGCGTGGCGGAGCTTCGCGCCTGCCTCGACGTGGCCGCGGACCTCGGGGCCGGGACGGCGGTCGTCCATCCGACGGCGACGGCGTGGGACGCCGCCTGGGACGGCGACCGCCTGCGCCCGCTCGTGTACGACTCGCTCGACCGGCTCGCCGACCACGCCGGTCCGCTGGGGATCGAACTGTGCGCGGAGAACATCTTCGGAAGCGTCCACACCGTCGCGGAGATGCCGGCCCTGCTGGAGGAGACGACGGTCTCGATGACGCTCGACACGGGCCACGCCCGGGTGTCGGGGTACGACGAGGCCGACACCGCGGCATTCGTCGCCGACCACGCCGACCGCGTGCGGCACGTCCACCTCAACGACACTCGGCGGCCGGCCGACGAGCATCTCCCGTTCGGCGCCGGAACGATCGATTTCGAACCGATCCTCGGGGCGTTCCCGGAGGGGTGGGACGGCTCGCTCTCCCTGGAGGTCGGCACGCGCGACCTCGACTACATCGGCGAAAGCAAGCGCCGTCTGGAGACGGTGCTGGAGCGGGTCGACGCCCGATAGCTCCGGCGAGTCGAGCCCGACTCGACACCGCCTCCAATCGGTTGGATCCCGCTCAATACCGCTCCCGATCGGTCGGGTGCGCTCGCTCGACCACGGGTGCCCTCCGACGACTACGTGACAGCACGGAGTACTCTTAGCAACGTTGACAGCGGGCCACTCGGAGGATCCGACCGCAATGAGCCAGCAAGACGGCGGTTCGGGTGTAGGTGTACGTGGGCGGCGTGGATACCTCGCGGGCGTGGGGGCGGCGGCCTCCCTCGCGGCGGCGGGGTGTCTCGGTGTCGGCAGTAGCACAGGCAGCGGCGGCGCCAACCAACTCGGCGGGAACGTTACCATCGACTGGTGGCACGCGATGGGCGGGAACCTCGGGCAGACGGTGAACGAACTCGCGTCAGAGTTCTCGAAGCAGTCGGACTCCGTGACCGTCGAGCCCAGCTACAAGGGGAGCTACTACGAGACGCTGAACGCGACGACCTCGGCGATCAAGGCGGGCAAGCCCCCGACGGTCGCGCAGATCGTCGACCTCGGCTCGCGGCTCGCCATCGATAGCGGGGCGTTCGCGACCATCGAGGACGTAATGGGCGACACGGTCGACTGGAGCCGGTATCACGACCCGGTGATCGACTACTACACGTGGAACGGGAAGGTGCAGTCGCTACCGTTCAACTCCTCGAACCCGATCCTCTACATCAACACCGACGCGTTCGAGGCGGCGGGGCTGGACCCGTCGAACCCGCCCGCCAATTTCGCGGAGGTCAAGCGGGCCGCGCGGGCGCTCGTCGACGAGGGGGTCACCGAGAAGGGGATCACCTTCGCGAACGTCTCGTGGTTCCCCGAGCAGTGGTTCGCGGAGGCGAACGAGACGCTCGTCAACCACGGCAACGGCCGCAAGGACGACCCCACGGAGATCCACCTGGACAAGCCCGTCGCGAGCGACATCTTCTCGTGGTGGACGGAGATGTACGACGAGGGGCTGTACCTCCACGCGGGCAAGGGCGGCTGGGGCGTCGCGAGCCAGGCGTTCCAGAACGAGAAGACGGGGATGTACATCTCCTCGACCGCGGGCGTCGCGGGCACAACCAAGGGCGCAGCGCAGAACGGCTTCGGGCTCGAGACGGCGTACTATCCCGTGCCCGCCTCGACGCGGACGGGCGTGGTCATCGGCGGGGCGTCGCTGTGGATGGTCGACTCCGTCTCCGACGAAAAGAAACGGGCCGCGACGGAGTTCTTCAACTGGCTTTCCGAGCCCGAACAGCAGGCCAAGTGGCACCGCGGGACGGGCTACTTCCCGATCACGAAGGACGCCGTGACGCTGCTGGAGAAGGACGGCTGGTTCGAGAAGAATCCCAACTTCCGGACGGCCTTCGAACAGCTCGACGACACGGAGACGACGCAGGCGACGAAGGGGTTCCAGTGCGGCCCCTCACAGAAGGTCCGTGACATCGTCAGCGAGGCGTACATCACGATGATCAACTCCGACCGGGCGGTCGACGACGTGCTCGCCACGGCGAAGGGGAACGCCGACGACGCGCTCCAGCAGTACATCGAGAGCAAGGGGAACTGAGATGAGCGCGTCGATCGACACGAACCTCCCGTACGACAGCTCGCTCGGCGCGTACCTGCTTCTCGCGCCGACGCTCGTCGTGATCGGGCTGTTCCTCTATTACCCGACGGTACAGACGCTCCGATTCAGCTTCTTCCGGACGTTCCTGTTCGGCCAGCGGAGCCAGTTCGTCGGGCTGCAGAACTTCACGACGCTTCTCACCTCCGCGGCCTACCAGCACAGCCTCGCGGTGACGTTCCTGTTCGCGGGCGCCGTCGTGGTCGCGAGCCTCTCGATCGGTCTGTTCGTCGCGCTCCTGTTGCACGAGGTGTCGGTCGCCGAGTCCGCGTACCTCGTCGCCGCCATCTGGCCGTACGCGCTCCCGACGGCGGTCGCCGGCATCGTCTTCCTGTTCCTCGCGAACCCGAGCGTCGGCGTCTACACCGTCGCCGTCGAGTCGACGCTCGGCGTCGACGTGGACTGGTTCACCGACGGGCCGCAGGCGCTGGCGGTCGTGACCGTCGCCGCCGTCTGGAAGCAGATCGGCTTCAACGTGATCTTCCTGCTCGCGGCGCTCAGCGGGGTGCCGGAGTCGCTCGAGGAGGCCTGCCGGCTCGACGGCGTCGGCCGCCTCGCGAAGCTCCGGCGGGTGTACCTGCCGCTGATCTCGCCGACGCTCGTGTTCCTCGTCGTGATGAACACGATCTTCGCGTTCTTCGGCGGGTTCGCCTTCGTCGACCTGATGACGCAGGGGGGCCCCTCCGGTGCGACGAACCTGCTCATCTACAAGCTGTTCAAGGACGCCTTCGAGTACGGCAACCTCGGGCTCGCGTCGGCGCAGTCGGTCATCCTGTTCGTGATCGTCGCGGCGCTGACCTACGTGCAGCTCCGCGTGAGCGACGAACGAGCACACTACGGGGCCTGAGATGACCGCAGACACACCCACGCGCCGCTCGGGCGACACCGTCGCGAACGCGGCCGGTTCCACGGACGCGACCGGCTCCGGCGCCGTGACCGGCGCGGCGACGGGAGACGCGACCGCCGTCGGCCGGGGCCCCAACGGACTCGGCGACCGGCTGGCCGTCGGCGCGGTCGACGCCTCGACGATCCTGACGCATCTGAGCCTCCTCGCGGTCATCGCGCTGATGGCCTCGCCGCTGGTGCTCGCGGCGGTGATGAGCACGCAGACGGTCCCGCAGGTGTACGACGTGTCGTACCTCTGGATCGGCGACGCGGGCGTGAGCAAGTACGCCGAGGTGCTCACCGACTACGGCCTGTGGCGGTACATGCTCAACTCTTTCGTCATGTCGGTGATCGTCGTGGTCGGGAAGCTCGCGCTCTCGCTGCTGGCGGCGATGGCGCTGGTCTACTACGAGTTCCCCTACAAGAACGCGGTGTTCTTTCTCGTGTTGTTCACGCTGATGTTCCCGGTCCCGGTCCGGATCGTCCCGCTGTTCGAGCTGATGGTCGATCTGGGCTGGTCGAACACGGTCCTCGCGCTCACCGGGCCGTACCTCGCGAGCGCGACCGCGGTGTTCCTGCTCAGACAGCACTTCCAGTCGATCCCGACGAGCGTGGTGGAGACGGCCAGGCTCGACGGGGTTGGCCCCCTGACGTTCCTCGTCAGGGTGTTGATCCCGATGTCGAGGGGGATGCTCACGGGGCTTGCCGTCATCGAGTTCATCTACGCGTGGAACCAGTACCTCTGGCCGCTGATCGTCATCAGCGACCAGTCGAAGCAGGTCGTACAGGTCGGCATGAAGTACCTCCAGGCGGTCGGCACCGCGGGCCAGACCGACTGGGGGCTGATCATGGCGGGCGCGATGCTGACGCTGTTGCCGCCGCTCGCGGTGCTCGTCGCCTTCCGCCGCCCGCTGCTCGACACCCTCGGAGTCAAGTGACAATGGCAGACATCGAACTCTCGAACGTACGCAAGCGCTTCGGCGACGTGACCGCGGTCGACGGAGTCGACCTGACCGTCGAGGACGGCGAGTTCCTCACGGTCGTCGGCCCCTCCGGCTGCGGGAAATCGACTACCCTCCGGCTCATCGCCGGGCTCGAGACGGTGACCGGGGGGCGGATCCGGATCGGCGACCGGGACGTGACCCGAGAGGACCCGAGCGACCGCGGCGTGGCGATGGTGTTTCAGTCGTACGCGCTGTACCCGCACATGACCGCCCGGGAGAACATGACCTTCGGTGCGTCGACGGCGGCCAGCGAGTCGGTCACCGACGCGGAGGTCCGGGAGCGCGCCGAGGAGGCGGCCGCGCTCCTCGACATCGGCGAACTCATGGACCGAACGCCCGACGAGCTGTCCGGCGGGGAGCAACAGCGAGTCGCGATCGGGCGCGCGCTCGTGCGCGACCCGGAGGTGTTGCTGCTCGACGAGCCGCTGTCGAACCTCGACGCGAAGCTCCGCATCCGGACGCGCGCGGAGCTGGCCGAGCTCCACGACGAGGTCGGGACCACCACCGTGTACGTCACCCACGACCAGACGGAGGCGATGACGCTCGGCGACCGGGTCGCGGTGCTGGACGGGGGCGAACTCCAGCAGTGCGCGCCGCCCCAGGAGGTGTACGACCGCCCGGCGAACCGATTCGTCGCGGAGTTCATCGGCGACCCGGCGATGAACACGGCGCCAGTCCGCCTGGACGACGGGCCGGGGGACTATGGGCCGACCGCGTCGTGGGCCGGCGGCGAGGTCTCCTTCCCGTCCGCCGGGGACGGCCTGCCCGGCGGCACCGACGGCTATCTCCTCGGCGTCCGGCCGGAGGACCTCGTCCCTGACCCGGACGGGTCGATCGCGATGGCGGTCGCCGTGACCGAGCCCCTCGGAGACACGCTGCTGGTGCGTGGCGACGTCGGCGACGCCGAGTGGACCGCGAAGGCCGCCCCGACGGCGAACGTGACCCCCGGCGAGACGGTCACGTTGCGCGCCGACCGCTCGCGGCTCCACCTGTTCGAGGCGGGGACGGGGGAAGCGGTCCTCCACGCCATCGACGCCGACCCGAACGGCCGTTCGGAGTCGCCCCCGTCGGACGGGACGGAGCTCACCGCCGACGGGAGCGGACGAGACTGAGGGGCGGCCCCTGGGTTGCTCCGGCCGTCCCGTCCGGAGCGAACCGCAACCCCTTCCCGCCGGCCGCGCCGACCCCCGGCCATGCGCGTCACGTTCCTCGGGACCGGCTCGGCGATGCCCGTCGCCGACCGCGTCCAGACCGGCCTGCTCGTCGAGGCGGCGCCGGGCGACCGCCGCCCGCTACTGGTCGACTGCGGCGCCGGGATCCTCCACCGCCTTTCGCAGACCGACCCCGGCTACGAGGCCGTCTCGACGGTTCTCCTCACACACCACCACCTCGACCACGTCTCGGACCTCCTCTCGCTGCTCAAGGCCCGCTGGCTCGCCGGCGAGGAGCGACTCCACGTCGTCGGCCCGCCGGGGACGAAAGCGCTCGTCGACGACCTGCTGTCGGTCGGCGCCTACGAGTACCTCGACGGCCGCGTCGACGTGAGCGTCCGCGAGGTCCACCCCGGCGCAGAGTTCTCGCTGGCCGGCCTCGAGATCGAGGCGTTCGAGACGCGCCACTCGACGCAGTGTCTCGCGTACCGGTTCGCGGATCGAGTCGACGACAGCGACGCCGACCGCGACACGGCGGACGGCGACCGGGCAGACGGCGGCCGGGCTGGCGGCGACCGGGCAGACGGCGACCGGGCAGACGGCGACCCGGCGGACGACGAGTCCGACCGCGGGGCAGACGCCGGCGGCGACTTCGTCTTCTCGGGCGACTCCGAGGCGTTCGCGGGGCTCGCGAACTTCGCCGAGGGTGCGCGCGTGCTCGCGCACGACTGCTCGTTCCCCGACGAGGTCGACGTGGACAACCACCCGACGCCGACCCAGTTGGGCGAGGCGCTCGCGGGTCGCGACATCGATCGCGTCTACCTCACCCACCTGTACCCGCACACCGAGGGGCGCCACGAGGAGATGCTCGACTCGATCGGCCGTCACTTCGAGGGCGACGTGCGGTTCGCCCGGGACGGCCTTCGGTTCGAGCCGTGAGCGGCGGAGGCGCCCGGTGAACCGCGACGCGCTCGGTTTTCTGACGCTCGCGGCGCTGTGGGGGACGGCGTTCGTCGCGACGAAGGCGGCGCTCGCGGAGTTCCCGCCGGTGCTGCTGGCGGCGCTGCGGTTCGACATCGCGGCCGCCGTCCTCGTCGCCGTCGCGGTCGCCTCGGGCGCGCGGCTCCGACCTGCGGGGTGGGGCGACTTCGCGCCGATCCTCGCGGGCGGGACGTTCAGCATCGGCCTGCACCACGCGCTGCTGTTCACCGGCCAGCAGTACGTTCCGAGCGCCGTCGCGGCGACGCTGCTTGGACTGATCCCGGTGCTCACGCCGGTCGCCGCGCGCGTCGTGCGGCCGGACGAGCGGATCGACACCGTCGGCGCCGTCGGCCTGCTCGTGGGCTTCGCGGGACTGATCCTGATCGCCGATCCGGACGTGAGCCAGCTCGCGCGCGCCGGCGACGGGACGGCGCGTGCGACGGGGGCGGTCGGCGGACCGGCCCTGCCGGCCGCGAACCTCGGCGCGCTGTTCGTGTTCGCCTCCGCGGTCGCGTGGGTCGCGGGCGCGGTGACGACCCGCGAGGACGATGCGACGCTGGGGCCGCTGGCGCTACAGGCGTGGATGGCCGCCGTCGGCGCGCTGTTGCTCCACGTCGCCGCCGGAGCCGTCGGCCAGTCGGCGCTCGCGCTCGACCCGTCGGCGACCGGGCTCGCGTGGCTCGCGTACCTCGCGGTCGTCCCCGGCGCCGCCGGCTTCCTGCTGTACTTCCGCCTGCTCGACCGGATCGGCCCGATCCGCGCGGGGCTGCTGGAGTACGCCATCCCGCCGTTCGCCGCGCTGTTCGGGTTTCTCGTGCTCGGCGAGACGCTCGCCGAGGACACCGTCGTGGGGTTCGCCTGCATCCTCTCGGCGTTCCTCCTCGTCCAGCGGGTGCCGATCCGGGCGGCGCTGCGCCGGCGGCTCGGGTGAGCGCCACGTCGACGGCGCCGCTCCAGCGAGGGAGCGCCGACCGCCGAGGCGGTCCCGACGTTCGAGGTGGCGGTGCTCACCGGCCGGCGGTCGGTCGATCACCTCACCCACTCGACCGGGCTCGGGCTGTGGGTCGTCCAGTGGGCGGCGAAACACGCCGGCGGCACCGTCGCGTTCGACCCACCGACGACGGCGGGAACGCGGTCACCATGCCGTTCCCGCTGGCGGACGGGCCCGAAGGCGGGGGCGACGAGGGTCCGACCGGTACCGGCGACGGCGGTGGGGACGCGGCCGGCTCGTGAGTCGGACGACGCTCGGTTCGACGGCGACCGCCGCAGTCACCCGATCCGCGTCCCCGCCTCCTCGCCCGCGAGGAACGACTTCACGTCGTCCGGGCCGAACACGCACGCGGGCGAGCCCAGATCGAGCAGTTCCCGCACCTTCGCGGCCATCCCGCCGGTCACGTCGGTGGAGTCACTGACCCCCAGCACGTCTGCCACCTCGCCGAACGCGTCGATGCGCGGGATCACCTCGTCGTCGGCGTCGAGGACGCCCGGCACCGTCGAACACAGGCCGACGCGGTCGGCATCGAGCGCCGTCGCCAGTTCGGTGACGAGCTCGTCGCCCGAGAGGACGGTCACGCCCTCGCCGGCGTGGACGACGCCGTCGCCGTGCAAGAGGGGGACGAAGCCCTCGTCGAGCATCGTCGCGACCTGGTCGGTCATCAGCGAGAGGTCGCCGTCGCCGTCGCGGGCGGCCGCCGAGAACGGATGGACGGGCACCGCGGGCACGTCCGCGGCGTGGAGCCGCGAGAGGACGAACTGGTTCAGCGTCTTCATCGCCCCGTGGACGGCCATGATTCCCTCCACGTCGCGAATACCGTCGCTCGCGCTCACGCCGCGCTCGGCGGCGTGGTGATGGCCGAACGAGCCGCCCCCGTGGACGACGACCAGTTCGTCCACGTCGGCGGCCGCGATCGCATCGGCGAGCGCCGCCAGTGCCTCCCCGTCGAGCGTCTCCGGGCGGTCCTTCTCGGTGATGACCGAGCCGCCGAGCTTCAGGATCGTGACCATCTACGCCTCCTCCACGCGGACGCCTTCGGTCGCTAACTCCGCGCGGAACGACTGTTCGCACTCGGCGGTGTAACCGAGCGCGAGTTCGGTCTCGTCGGTGGGGTCGAGCGCGACGGTGCAACCGCCGCCGCCGGCGCCGGTGAGCTTCGCGCCGCGTGCGCCCGCATCGCGCGCGGCCCACACCATCGCGTCCAGCGACCGGGCGGAAACGCCCAGTGCTTCGAGCAGCCCGTGGTTGAAGTCCATCAGCGCTCCCAGCTCCGACAGCAGGTCCTCGCTCGGCTCTCTCGCGGGGTCGGCCTCGGCCAGGAGCCGCTCGCCCTCGCGGGTGAGATCGCCGATCGTCTCGACGGTGTCGGCGGCGAACGCGTGTTCCTCGCGGAGCGCGCGCACCCCCGCGACCAGCTCGCCGGTGTCGCCGGCGCCGCCGTCGTAGCCGACGACGAACGGCAGCGGCGGCGCGTCGATCGTCCGCGTGTCGTCGCCCTCCACGCGGACCGCGCCGCCCATGGCCGAGCAGAACGTGTCCGCGCGGGAGGCCTGGCCGTCCTGAACCTCGTACTCCGCCTCGTACGCGCGGCGCGCGACGACCTCGGGGTCCAGTTCCGTGCCGAGCGCGCGCGTCGCCGCGTCGATGCCGGCGACGACGACGGCGGCAGATGAGCCGAGCCCCGCCCCCAGTGGGATCGCCGACTCGACGGTAATGTCGAAGCCAGCGTCGGGCGCATCCGCGGCGTCGCGCGCCTGGCGAACCGCCGCCTCGATGTACTTCATCGCCGCTTCGACCAGCGGCGCCGGCACGTCGATGTCCGGTCGGTCGTCGATGCTGCCGCCCCAGGTCACGGTGAAGCCGTCCAACGAGAGATCGGCGGCATCGACGCGGATCCGGCCGTCATCGCGCGGCTCGACGGTCACTCGCGCCCGGCGCTCGACCGCGCACGGCACCGCCGGCTCGCCGTAGACGACCGCGTGCTCGCCGAAGAGGTACACCTTCCCCGGCGCGCTGCTGGTGGTCATACCCGCGACCAACACCCCGCGCCTAACAGCCGTTTCGACTCCCGGTGGCTCGTCGTCTCGGGATTGATACGCCGTGCGGTACGATTATATGAGGTGCCGCCCCGTGTCGAAGCGTGGTGCGGGGAGCCGCGTCTTCCGTGGCGTCCCGTCGCTCCACGCTCGTAGCCGCGGACTGGCGACCCAGGGGAAAGAGGGACGCACGCTATCGCGACCGTGTTCCGGTCGGGTCGGTTCCGCGGTGTCGACGTTGCTCCGTGAGCGCCTCGTCTGCGGTGCCCGCTCTCTGAGTATCGGTTTCGATACTTCATGCAGTGGAGTTATCGCCCTCGGAGCCGCACGTGTTCGCATGAGTTCGACGACTCCGCAGGATCCCTCCCCGCACGTGGACCGCAGTCGGGACGGCAGGCTGCTGCGCGTCGAACTGGTGGGGGAGTTCGAGACGCGGGACGTGCTCGCGGCGATGGCGTGCGCGCGCCACCTCGCCGAGGGGTGTGACGAAGAGTTCGGCGTGCTCGTCGACGTTCGCGAGTTCGACGCGGCAGGGAGCGCCCTCGCCGCGCTCGGGGAGTGGGAGACGTTCCTCCGGATGGCCGGCGCGACCACCGTCATCCGCGTCGGCGACGACGACGCCGTCGGCGGCGCTGACCGCCGCGCCGCGTCCGTGGAGGAGGCCGAACGGATGTTATCTGGGTAACTCGAGGACTCGCGAGTCAGCGCCCCGTTGTGCAACTCGACGAGCAACGGCGCAGCCGCTGTCGACGGTGGGGACAAAGGAGTGAACGTGAAATCCAGCCGCCGGCTTACAGCTCGGCCTCGAAGTCTTCGAGGGCGTAGCCGGGCTCGGCACCGCGGTTGTCGAGCGTCTCGTTGGCGAGCAGCCAGTAGACGACCGAGAGGGCGCGGCGACCCTTGTTGTTGGTGGGGATCACCAGGTCGACGTTGGAGACCTGGTTGTTCGAGTCGCACATGGCGATGACGGGGATGCCGACCGTGATGGCCTCCTTGACCGCCTGCGCGTCGCCGATCGGGTCGGTGACGACCACGACATCCGGCTCGATGTAGCCGGCGTACTCGGGGTTCGTCAGCGTCCCGGGGATGAAGCGCCCGGTGCGGGCGCGTGCGCCGATCGCGTCGGCGAACTTCTCGGCCGGGAAGCGACCGTACTGGCGCGAGGAGGTGACGAGCACCTGCTCGGGGTCGTAGTTCGCCAGGAACGACGCGGCCGTCCGGATGCGGCCGTCCGTCTTGCTCACGTCGAGCACGTACAGGCCGTCGTCGCGGACGCGGTGGATGAACCGCTCCATGTCCTTCGTCTTCTGCTGGGTCCCGATGTGGACGCCAGCGGAGAGGTAGTCCTCGACGGGGATGAGGAGGTCCGCCTCGTCGTCGGGCATGACGTCCTCGTTGAAGCGCGGACCCGCGTCCGCGTCTTCGTCCTCCTCGGCAGCCTCCTCGGCCGCCTCGGTCTCCTCGGGCTGTTCCTCTGTCTCGTCGGGCGACTCCTCGGCCGCGGGCTGGGTCTCCTCGACCTCCTCCTCGGCGTCGGCCGCCTCTTCGGTGTCTGCGTCGTTCTCGCTTTCGCTCATACTGCCTCCTCCGCGATGCGGATGAGTTCGTTCAGCTTTGCGGTGCGCTCGCCGCCGACCGTCCCCGTCTTGATGAACGAGGCGCCGGTCGCGACGGCGAGGTGTGCGATGGTCGTGTCCTCGGTCTCGCCAGAGCGGTGGGAGACGACCGCGTCAAGCCCGTTGCGCTGAGCCAGCTCCACGGCGTCGAACGCGTCCGACAGCGTCCCGATCTGGTTCGGCTTGATCAGGATGCTGTTGGCCGCGCCCTCGTCGATCCCCCGCGAGAGGCGCTCGACGTTGGTGACGAACAGGTCGTCGCCGCAGATCAGCGTGCGGTCGCCGACCCTGTCAGTGAGATCGGCGAACCCGTCGTAGTCGTCCTCGTCGAGCGGGTCCTCGACGTACGCGAGGTCGTACTCGTCGACCAACTCGGCCATGTACTCGACCTGCTCGGCCGAGGTCCGCTCGGCGTCGCCATAGCGGTAGACGCCGGCGTCGGCGTCGTACAGCTCCGAGGCGGCCACGTCGAGGCCGAATGTGATCTCGAAGCCGAGCGCGTCCTCGACGCGCTCGGTCGCCTCGTCGACGATCTCGAACGCCTCGGCGTCGGAGACCGCGGGCGCCCACGCGCCCTCGTCTCCCTTCGCGGCGGCGATGCCGCGATCGGCGAGGATCTCCGCGACCGTGGCGTGCACGTCTGCGTTCGCGAAGACCGCCTCCACGACCGACGGCGCGCCCACGGGCGCCGAGAGGAACTCCTGGATGTGGGTCGCGTCGGCGGCGTGCTCGCCGCCACCGACAACGTTCCCCAGCGGGATCGGGAACGACCGGTCGGCGTCGCGGAACGTGCCCCCGAGGTGCTGGAACAGCGGCGCACCCAGCACATCGGCGCCGGCCTTCGACGCCGCCATCGAGATGGCGACCGCGCTGTTGGCGCCGATCTCCGAGAAGTCGTCCGTCCCGTCGGCCGCGTGTAACGCGGCGTCGACATCGCGCTGGTTGCCCGCGTGAACGGTACCTACGAGCCGCGGCACCGCGTGCTCGCGGGCCTTCGCGATCGCCTCCGTCGGCGGCAGCTCGATCGCCTCGTACTCGCCCGTCGACGCCCCGGAGGGCGCCGCCGCGCGACCGAAGCCACCCGACTGGGTGAGCACGTCCGCCTCGACGGTCGGGTTGCCCCGCGAGTCGAGCACGCGACGCAGCGACACTGAGTCGATCAGGGTCATCTACTTCCCCTCCCGACGGACAGTGAACGGAAGCACCCCGGCGTCGTACTCCTCGGCCGCGATGAGGATCGGCTCGGACTGTTCGCTTTCGATCAGCGCCGGCGCACCGTACGCCAGCTGCAGCGCTCGTGCGCCGAGGATGCGTGCCTTCTCGTACCGGTTGTACTCGAGGTTCCCGCTCATTGGTAGGGGGAGACGACGTCGACCAGGTCGGTGTGACTCACCATCATCCGCCGGCAGCAGTGGCGGTCCACGCCGAGCTCGTCGAGCACCTCGGCCGGGTCCTCTTCGCCCTCGCGGGCGCGGGCTTTGAACTCCTCCCAGTGTTCACCGATGACGTTACCGCACGTGAAACACCGGACAGGGATCATCATGGTCAGGTCACCTCAGCGGTACGACTTCTGGTAGCGGGCGCGCGCGCCGGGCCCGCCCCACTTCTTCGGTTCGCTCTGCCGGGAGTCGTTCACCAGCAGGGAACGGTCGAACTCCATGAACGCGTCACGGAGCTCCGCGTCGTTGCGGTGCTGCACCAGGCCGCGCGCGATGGCCGTGCGGACCGCGTCCGCCTGCCCGGCGAAGCCGCCGCCGTTGACCGTCACGTCGATGTCGACCTCCGAGCGAAGCTCCTCGCCGGCGACGCGGAACGGCTCCAGCATCTTCAGCCGGGCCATCTCTGGTTCGACCAGCTCGACGGGCTGGGAGTCGATGCGCACTCGCCCCTCGCCGTCCGTGACGGTGGCGCGGGCGACGGCGGTCTTCTTCTTACCGGACGTGTTCGTTACCATGTGACGTTAGCCCCCAGGTCCTCGGCGATCGCGCCGAGGGTGGTGAACTTGATATTCGACAGGCGATCGAGGGAGGTGCCGTCGAGCACCTCCGGCTCCGGCGCGTCCTCGTCGGGCGAGGTCGTCTCGGAGTCGAACGGGTTGCCGACGTACACGCGGACGTTCTCGAACGCCTCGCGACCCTTGGTGGTCTTGTACGGCAGCATGCCGCGAACCGACCGCTTGAAGATGCGGTCCGGCCGCTTCGGGTAGTACGGCCCCGAGTCGGAGCCGAGGTTCGCGCGCGTGCGGTACTTCTCGAGCGTCGCCTCGGTGTTACCCGTGATGACGGCTCGCTCGGCGTTGACGATCGCGACGCGCTCGCCGTCGAGCGCCTTCTGTGCGACCTTCGACGCGACGCGACCCATGATGGCGTCTCGCCCGTCGACGACCACGTCGGCCTCGAACTCTGCGAGACTCATCGGATCACCCGCACGTTGGTCCCTTCGGGGTTGTTCGACAGCGCTTCCTCTAGCCGGACGGCCTCGCCGGCCTGGTCGATCTTCGTCTCGGCGGTGCCGGAGAAGTCGACGGCGGCGACGGTGACGTCCTTGCGGAGCACGCCCGAGCCGAGCACCTTGCCCGGCACGACGACGGTCTCGTCCTCGTTTGCGTACCGCTCGATGCGGCCGAGGTTGACCTCCGCGTGCGTGCGCCGCGGCTTTTCGAGCCGGTCGGCGATGTCCTGCCAGACGGTGGCATCGGACGAGCGCGCGACCGACTTCAGTTCGGCGATGAGGTTCTGAAGTCTCGGATTAGTCTTGCTACTACTCATACGGTTACCTCCTGAGTGGGAGTTGTTGGATCGGTCGCCGACCGACCGCGCCGACCACGCGTCGTCGCGTGATCGCCACCGGTGTTCGGTCGCGACCGAGTCGATGTGGGAGAACGGGAGTGCAGGGGGCAGGATTTGAACCTGCGAACCTCTACAGGACAGCGCCCTGAACGCTGCGCCGTTGGCCAGACTGGGCTACCCCTGCTCGCGTCCCGTCGTTTGCCGTCCCACCGGATAACCCCTTCGGTCGGCCCCCTCCGTGCGAGACGGTGACGGCGGGTCCGCTGGCCGGTCGAACCTACCGCAAGGGCGGACGTTCCGGGGAAGTGGGACGGATGCATTTGTGGTTAAACTGCGACTTTCTCTGCCAGTTCGTCCGCGCGGTCGCGAAGCGACTGGACCGCGCGGAGTGTGAGCTCGTCGACGCTCAGCGAGCCGTCGGACTCGATGTGGAAGACGAACGCGCTGGGCACGTCCTCGATCTCCAGCTCCTTGCCGGGATGTCGGTTGGTGAGGTCGGCGTCGAACTCCTCGGTGTGGACGAGCTCGCCGTCCTCGGTCTCGATGACGCCCCGGAGGATGTTCGGCTCCTCCTCGTCGAACTCGTCGGCGTCGCCGACGACGGTAACGCGCTGCAGGTGGCGGTAGCCGACGGCCACGCCGCCCTGATGTTTCGCGTGTTCCTTCCCGGTGTCGAGCACCGCGTCGGCCTCGAACTCCAGGCGTTGTCCCTCCTTCAGTTCGATGATGGGGACGTTCTCGTCGGCGGGCTGGACGAGGTCGTCGGACGTCTCGATGTCGCCCGAGTACGCCGTCGCCGGCCCCTCAACGTCGAGCGCGAGGGTGGCGCTCTCGCCGACCTCGTAGTCGTCGAGGGGCGTCGTCAGGGGGACGAGCCCCAGGCGGAGCCCGACCATCTCGTCGAACATCACCGACGAGTTCTCGACGAACCGGACGGTGTCGATCGAGAACGTCGGCACTTCCGAGAGCATCGTCCGGCGCAGGCCGTTCGCGACCGCGGGGGTGAGCCCACGAACGAGCAGCCGCGCGGATCGGTCGTCTCGGGTGACTACCTCGACGTCGAAGTCATCCGCCATGGATTACAGGCGGTTCTTTTTGGGCGCTCGAGTGCCGTCGTGCGGGATCGGGGTCACGTCCTCGATGCGACCGATCTCGATCCCGGCGCGGGCGAGCGCGCGGATCGTCGGCTGCGCGCCCGGTCCGGGGGACTTCTGGGCGTTGCCACCGGGACCGCGGATGCGGACGTGGACGCCCTCGATACCCTGCGCCTTGAGCTGCTCGGCGACACCCTCGGCCATCTGCATGGCCGCGTACGGCGACGCCTCGTCTCGGTTCTGCTTCACCACGGCGCCGCCCGAGGACTTGATCAGCGTCTCCGCCCCCGTGATGTCGGTGACCGTGATGAGCGTGTTGTTGAACGACGCGAACACGTTCGCGATCGCCCAGCGGCTCTCGTCTGCGTTCTCGGATTCACTCATTTACTGACCCTCCGCGCGTTCGGGGTGGAGTTCGTCCGCGAGCGGGGAGATCTCGTCGAAGTCGACGAGGTTCTCCTCGACCGTCTCGACCTTGTACGACGGGCGGGTGACGCGGGCGTCCCCGACGACCACGTGGCCGTGAAGGATGAACTGCCGCGCCTGCTTCGTCGAGTTACCGACGCCGTTGCGGTACGCGACCGTCTGGAGCCGGCGTTCGAGCACGTCGGTCACGTCGAGCGACAGGACGTCCGTGATGGCGTCGCTGTCGTCGAGGATGCCGAGGCGCTGGAGTCGCGAGACGAAGTCGGCGCCGGCCTCGTTGGCCGCCTCGACATCGCCCTGCGCCTCGCCGATGAGGCGTCGCGCCTCACGGCGGTAGCGGCGCAGTTCCGACTGCGCGCGCCACAGTTCCTCCTTGTTCTTCAGGCCGTAGCGGGAGAGCAGATCCGACTCCTCGTCGATGCGCTCGCCCTGATACGGGTGGTTCGGCGTCTCGTAGCGCTTGGTGGAGGTTCCGGTACTCATTCGTCGTCATCCTCCGCGGCGGCCGCTTCTTCCTCGGCCTGTTCCTCGCGGATCTCCTCGACGTTGACCCCGATGGTGCCCTCGGTCCGGCCCGTGGACTTGGTCCGCTGTCCGCGGACCTTCTGCCCGCGCTTGTGGCGGACGCCCTTGTAGGAGTTGATCATCTTCATCCGGTTGATGTCGTGGCGGCGCTTCTCGTTGAGGTCTCCGCCCACGATGTGGTCGGTCTCGCCGGTGAAGAAGTCCTTCTGCCGGTTGACCATCCACTCGGGGACGTGCTCAGAGAAGTTCTGTACGACGTCGACGACGCTGTCGATGTCGTCCTGATCGAGGCGGCCGAACGTGGCTGTCCGGTCCACGTCGGCCTCCTCGGCCACCAGGCGCGCCGTGCGCTGGCCGATGCCCTTCATGTCGCTGAGACTGCGCTCGACGGTCTTCGTCCCGTCCAGGTCCGTCTGGCCGATGCGGACGAAGTACTGGAGGTCCTCGTCGTCCTCCTCCGCGTCGGGCGCGTTCTCTGGTTCTTCTGCACTCATGTCTTGGTGTGTGGTCAGCGTTGCGGCGGGGATTCGAACCCCGGAGGCTTGCGCCACTGAGTTAGCAACCCAGCGCCTTGGGCCAGGCTTGGCTACCGCAACACCGTGTGCTGTATTGTCGCCTCGCGAGCCGCCGCGGCTCCGGACTCGGGACCTGCTGCCCCTACAGTGTCTGCGTTCGGTGTAACTCGGAGGCCGTACTTAAACATCACGAAACCCACGGTCGTCGTGCGAGGGCGTGACGACCGTGTGAACGGCAGCCACAGTCGTTCCGAGGGTTCGAGGGTACGGTCAAGCGGCCAGCCTGCGACGACGCCCCAACCGCGTCCCGCCTCAGGTGTGGTCCTCCTCGACGAACTCGAACCGGGCCCCGCCCGTCTCCGAGGCGGTCGCCGACGCGGTCCAGCCGTGGGCCTGCGCGATCTCCCGGACGATGCTCAGCCCGAACCCGGTCCCCTCGTCCCGGGTCGTGTATCCGTACTCGAACACCTCCTCGTGGTCCGCCTCCGGGATCCCCGGCCCGTCGTCGGCGACGGCGAAGCCGCCTGGGATCGCTTCGACGACGACGCGCACGTCGTCGCCGCCGTGCTCGACCGCGTTACGAAAGAGGTTCTCCAGCAGCTGCACCAGCCGGCTCCGGTCAGCCATCACCGACGGCGCCTGCGAGGCGTCGAGCGTCGCGTCGGCGGTGGCGACCGTCGACCACGCCTCCGGTGCCACCACCGAGAGGTCGACCGACTCGGTCTCCTCGACGACGCTCCCGGTTCGCGCCATCGTCAACACGTCGGAGATTATCCGTTCCATCCGCTCGTGTGCCTGTATTGCCTTCTCGAGGTGTTCGTCGTCGACCGACTCGGCGGCGAGTTTCGCCTGGCCCTGTGCGATCGCGAGCGGGTTGCGGAGGTCGTGGCTCACGATCGCCGCGAACTCCTCCAGCCGGTCGTTCTGGCGGTGCAGGTCCTCTTCGACCACCTGTCGCTCCAGCGCCGAGGACACCCACTCGGCCATCAGCTCGACGAGGGCTACCTGCCACTCAGCGAACGGCTGCGTGCGGGGTTCGCGGTCGTAGAAGCAGAACGTCCCGTACGTCGAGCCGTTCACCCGGACCGGCGTCCCGAGATAACAGGAGATCCCCCAGTCCGCGTTTCCGGCGCGGTCGGCCAGGTCCGGATGTTCGCTCACGTCGTTGAGCACGAGCGACTCCTCGGTGATGACGACCCGCTCGCAGTTGGTCGTCGACAGGTCGACCTCGTCGCCGGCGGCGATGCTGTCTTCGGGCGCGTACACGACCTCGAACACGTACCGGTCGTCCCGAATCCGTGACAGCGTCCCGTACTCGGTGCCCAGCATCTCCGCGCCGACCTCCAGGAGCCGCGACACCCGTTCCTCGAAGGATCGGTCGGCGTCGACGATCGCCTCGGTGATCGCGTGCAGCGTCTCCTCGCGGCTTTGCAGCTCCCGTACCCGCCGTTTCTCGTCCGTTACGTCCCGGTACAGCACCGAGAGCCCAGACTCCGAGGGGAACGCGCGGACCTCGAGCCACAGCTCCAGCGGCTCGTAGAAGGTCTCGAACTCCAGCGGATCCTGTGACTCGATCGCCTCGTGGTACCGCTCGTAGATCTCCGTCCCGACCGCCTCCGGAACCACCTCCCAGATGTTCCGTCCGACGATCTCCTCGGTCGACAGTTCCTCGCCCGCCGCCTCGGAGACGATCCGCCGGGCCCGCTCGTTGAGATAGGTCGTGTTCCACTCGTCGTCGTACGCGTGGAACCCGTCTGTCATCCGGTCGAGGAGGTCGGTGTCGAGTATGGCGCCCACGTCGCTCCCCGACGACGCTGCCCTCCGCGGGGACTGGTCCCCGTCCTCGTTCATTGGCGTATCAGGAACTGGCAGGACCGTAAACCGTTCGGCACCGTTCCCGACGGCGTCAAGGGGCGATCGGGCCGTCGGTCGCCTCCCCGGCCGGTCCTCAGTTGTCGGGCCAACGCTCGATGTAGACCGTCTCGTCGGTGTAGAAGCGGACGGCGTCGTCGCCCTGGGCGTGCAGGTCGCCGAAGAACGAGTCCTTGTCGCCGCCGAAGTGGAAGAACGCCATCGCTGCGGCGGTGCCGACGTTGACGCCGACGTTGCCGGCGTCGACCTCCAGCCGGAACCGCCGTGCCTCGCCGCCGTTGCTCGTGAACAGCGACGCCGCGTTGCCGTACCGCGAGCGGTTCACCAGCGAGAGGGCGTCGTCGAAGTCCTCCGCCCGGATCAGCGCCAGCACCGGCCCGAAGATCTCCTCGCGGGCGATCGTCGCGTCGGGGTCCACGTCGCCGAAGACGGTCGCCCCGAGGTGATAGCCCGCCTCGGGCACCTCCTGCTCGCGCCCGTCGAGGAGGAGTTCGGCCCCCTCCTCGACGCCGGTCTCGACGTACTCCAGCACCGAGTCGCGGTGTGGACCGGACACGAGCGGCCCCATGTCCGTCTCCTCCTCCAGCCCGGGACCGATCTCCATCGACTCCGCCTCCGCAACGAGCCGTTCGGCGAACTCGTCGTACACCTCGTCCTCGACGACGGCGACGGGGTTCGCGAGACAGCGCTGTCCGGCGTTGGCGAACGCCGACGAGCAGGTCTGCTCGGCCGCGAACTGCAGGTCCGCGTTCGCGCTCACGACGACGTGGTTCTTCGCGCCGCCCTGCGCCTGGACGCGCTTGCCGGCGCCGGCGGCCGTCTCATACACGTGCTCGGCGATCGGGGTCGACCCGACGAACGACACCGCCTCGATCCCGTCGTGGGTGATGAGCCGGTTCACCGTGGCCGGGCCGCCGTGGACGACGTTGACGACGCCGTCGGGGAAGCCCGCCTCGTCGACGAGGCTCGCGATCCTGTTCGCGGTGAACGGGTCGCGCTCGCTCGGCTTGAGCACGAACGTGTTGCCCGTCGCCACCGCGTACGGGAGGAACCACAGTGGGATCATCGCGGGGAAGTTGAACGGTGTCACCGCCACCACGGTGCCAAGCGGCTGGCGCACGGCCGTTTCGTCGATGTTCGGCGCCGCGTGCGGGAGGTGGCCCGCCTGCATCATCGTCGGGATGCCGCACGCAACCTCGACGTTCTCGATCCCGCGGCGGATCTCGCCCATCGCCTCCGCCTTGGTCTTGCCGTGCTCGGTGACGAGCACCTCCGCGAGCGACTCCTGGTGCTCCTCAAGCAGCGCCTTCAGTCGGAACAGGGGCTGGATGCGCTCCTCGACGGCGGTCGTCGACCACTCCTCGAACGCCTCGTTCGCCAGCGCGACCGCCTCTTCCTCGTCGTCGGCCGAGGAGAACGCGACCGAACCGACACGCTCGCCGGTCGCGGGGTTCTCCACGTCGAGCGACTCCCCGCCGGTCGCCTCGTGCCACCCGCCGGCGACGTAGTTGTGCGCGGTTTCGCCGTCCCCGATAAGATCTACCATGTCTATCGGTCACGCACGTCGTGGCAAAGAGCTACCGTTGCCGGTAGGACGGGCGGGGAACCAGATGGCGAGCGGCGCGCCCGGAAGACGCGACGGCAGGAGGGAAGGGAGGGGAAGCGACGGGGTATAGCGACCTACGGGTGAGCGTAGAAGGCGAGATACTCGCCGGGGTCGGCCTCCGCCGCGTCGGTCCCTGGCGCCGCGTCGAACCGGGCGAAGCCGACGCGTTCGAACTGCACCAGGTCGTCGGCGTCGTAGTCGGCGTAGCCGGGCTCCGCGTAGCCGACCACGTCGCCGTCCATCGTGCGGAGTCGCACGCGGACGTGCTCGTCGTCACCGGCGCCGACCCAGTGGACCACCGGGACGCCCTCTTCGCGAACCAGATCGATGTCGGTGCCGACCCACGCCAGTCCGTCGCCCTCGCGACGGAGGCAGCCGAGCCCCTTGAGCCAGATGCGCTCGCCGTCGGCGGGCACGTCCTCCGACTCCAGCAGGACGGCCTCGCTCGCGGGCACGTCGCGGTCGCCGCGGTCCTCGTGGTTGGGGTGCAGCGGCGGGTGGCCCGCGTCGGGCACGTCGCTGGCGAGGTCGAACGCCTCGGCGGCGCCCGCGGGCAGGCGCTCGCGGTCGGTCGCGTCGGAGGCGACGCCGTCGCGCACGAGGAACCGCCGATCGGTGTCGTCATCGACGAGGTCGCGGTTGTTCGCGTAGATGCTCGACATCGCCAGGTCGACGTTGCTGGTGGAGACGCCCAGGTCGACCATCGCGTCGACGATGGCATGGCCGCGGATGCCGCGGCGCTTCACCGACGCGAGCGTCGGCGCGCGCGGGTCGTCCCAGCCGGTCAGCTCGCCCGAGTCGACCTTCGCTTTGATCGTCGAGGTGGACATCGCCACGTCGTAGGCGTCGATCTGGACGTGCCCCCAGTGGACGACCTCCGGGTATTCCCAACCGAAGTAGTCGTAGACGAAGCGCTGGCGCTTCGCAGAGTCCTGCAAGTCGATGCCGCGGATGATGTGCGTGACGCCCGTGAGGTGGTCGTCGATCCCCGACTGGAAATCGAGCATCGGCCAGGCGCGGTAGTCGGCCGCCTCCTCGCGCGGGTGGGGCGTGTCGACCATGCGGAAGGCGACGAAGTCGCGCAGCGCGGGGTTCTTGTGCTCGATGTCGGTCTTCACGCGGAGGACCATCTCCCCGTCGGAGTACTCGCCGTCGACCATCGCCTCGAACTCCTCGCGAACGGTCTCGACGTCCTTGTCGCGGTGGTCACAGGGCTCGGCGTCGGCCTTCAGCCCTCGGAAGTGCTCGGCCGGGCACGAGCAGGTGTAGGCGCCGCCCTGCTCGATGAGTTCGCGAGCGTGGTCGTAGTACGTCTCGACGCGATCGCTCGCCTTCAGCACCTCATCTGGCTCGAAGCCGAGGTAGCCGATCGCGTCGATGATCTCGTCGTACGCGTCCAGGTCCGGCCGCTTCGTCTCGGGGTCGGTGTCGTCGAACCGGCAGCACATCCAGCCGTCGTAGATCTTCTTGTACGTGCCGATGACCGCGGGCATGCGCGCGGAGCCGAGGTGCCACGGACCGTTCGGGTTCGGCGCGAGGCGCATGCGGATCTGGTCGTACTCGTCGGCGTTCGGGAGGTCGGGGAGGACCTGGTCGTCCTCCTCCGCTTCGGCTTCCAACTCCTCGACCAGCTCGGGGGCGAGTTCGAGCAGGCGCTCCCGGCGCTCGTCGTCGCTCATCCCCGAGACCTCCGCGACCACCGGCGCGACGACGCCGGGCACCTCGTCGCCGTGCGGTCGGAAGTCGGGGTTCTCCCCCATCAGCGGGCCCATGATGGCGCCCACCTCGGGGTCCGAACCGTGCTTCAGGGCGTTGTAGAGCGCGTGCGTCTCAGCCTCGGCTCGCACCCGCTCCCTGAGATCGTCGTCCATTACGCCGGCGTTCTCCCCGCGCGCCCAAAACCGGTCCGGATCGAATCCGGATCGAGTGCGGACCTCCCTGGCGACACGCTCCCGAACGGCGCCACGGACCCGATCGGTGTGGGTCGCGATCGCCGTGCCGCCGGCTCCGTGGCGATCAGAAACGGGTCGCGCCGGCGGGGCCACCCCCTGGTCCGTTCCCGCCGACGCGACCAGCGGTGTGCGAGTGGCACACGCGGGTAGGGGCGTTCGGAGGCAGGGGACTCGCCGATATATGGGCGTCGACCGTTCACGTCGTTTTACGCCGGCGCCGACGCGCGAGTGACCGGTAGTCTAAGCGTACCGCGGCCGCCCACACCGGGTTTCATGTGATCGCGAGTGGACTCCCGGCCATGCCAGTCTACTACGAGGATGTCGGGGTCGGCGATGTCGAGACGCACGGTGACTACGAGGTGACCCGCGAGGAGGTGCTGTCGTTCGCCGAGCGGTACGACCCGCAGTGGTTCCACACTGACCCCGATCGGGCGGCCGAGGAGTCGCCCTACGGCGGCGTCATCGCCTCCGGGTGGCACACCGCCGCGATGACGATGCGCCTGCTCGTGGAGTGCACCCTCGCCGACGCCGCGACCGTCGGCGCGAAGGGCGTCGACGAACTCCGCTGGCTGGTGCCGGTGCGGCCGAGAGACACCCTCCGGATCGAAAACGAGGTGCTGGAGAAGGAAGCGGAGCGGCCCGACCGCGGCCTGATCCGGGCGCGAACGCGGACGTTCAACGGGGACGACGAGACCGTCTTCTCGATGATCGGGAACGTGATGTACCTCCGTCGGGATGACGAGTAAGCCGCGACTACCCCCGGAAGAGACCCGATGTGTCCGGACGACCCGCCGGCGGCGGCGTCCTCAGCGCGCCCGCGATTGGGCGTCCTCAGCGCGCCCGCGATTCGTCGTCGCGCGCGCGATCGCTGTGGTCGGCGTGCTCCATGAGTCCGGTCGCCCGTCGGAACACGCCCGTCAGCGTCGTCACCTCCTTGCTCGTCGGATGCGCGCGCCCGACGAGCCGGCGGATCAGTCGCTCGCTGCGCTCGCGCTTGTGATCGCGCGACTCCGCCTCACTGAGGAACGCGCCGAACTGGTCGTAGAAGCGCTCGATCTCGGACTCGGCGGCCCGCTCGTGCTCGACGTCGGGGAGCTGGTACTCGTCGAGAACCAGCGATCGAAGCTCGTACAGCGTCACCGTCGCCGCCTGTCCGAGGTTCATCACCGGGTAGTCTGGGTTCGCGGGGATGGAGACGAGTTCGTCCAACTGCGCCAACTCCTCGTTGTTCAGACCGGTGCCCTCGCGGCCGAACACGAGCGCTGTGTCCGTGTCGACGGTCGACAGCGACTCCCGCAGTTCGGCGGGGGTCTTGAACGGGAACCGGACGTGCCGGCGCGCGTCCTCGCCGGTGATGGCGGTGGTGCCGACGGTGTGGTAGCGCTCGACGACCTCGTCGAGAGTCACCGTGTCGGCGTTCGGGAGCACGTCCTCGCGGGCGTGACCCGCAAAGCCGTACGCCTCGCTGTCGCGGTCGATCTCCGGTGGATCGACCAGCTTCAGATCCGTGAGACCGAAGTTC
The DNA here is from genome assembly GCF_900129775.1 of Halobaculum gomorrense. Taxonomy (GTDB): domain Archaea; phylum Halobacteriota; class Halobacteria; order Halobacteriales; family Haloferacaceae; genus Halobaculum; species Halobaculum gomorrense. The sequence goes on from NZ_FQWV01000009.1 coordinate 86,019, forward strand.
TTCATCGCCCGCGCGATGGTGCCGACGTTGCCGGGCGTCTCCGGTTCGACCACGACGACGACGAACTCGCGGTCGTCGTGGTCGGCGTCGGCGGTGCCGTCGACGGTCCCGTCGCCATCGCGGTCGGCGGGGTCCCCGCCGGTCATGTCGGGTACTCCCGGTCGAGATCCAGGTCGTCCACGGAGAGCCCGTCGCCCGCGTCGTCGCCCTCGGCGTCTCCCGCGTCGGCGTCAGCCTCGTCGTCGAAGTCCGGCCGTTCGTCCGCGAGGAGGTCCTCGCCCTCATACAGGTCCTCGGGGTCGCGCAGGTCCGGCAGCTCCTCGGGCGCCTCCTCGACGTGCTCCATCCCGCCGTAGCCGTCGGGCGCTCGGTCGCCGTCGTCGAACCACTCGTGGAAGGCGTCGCGGAACGTCTCCTCGCCGGCGATCGAGGCGCCGCCGCGCTCGCGGAACCAGAACAGGAAGTCCGCCTCGTGCTCGTCACACAGCAGCACCTCGTCGAGCGGTTCGCCGTAGACGATGCTCGCGGGGCGACACTGCCGTTTGTTCTCCTCGCCGTGGATCAGGTAGCAGGCGTCGCAGGGCTTGTTCATCACGACCTGAAGCCGCACGAGCCGATGGCGGGGCTCCCTCGGGATCTCCTCCAGCGGCTTCCACCCGCCGGCGTCGGTGAATAGCTCGTCCTCGTCGAAGCGCCAGCCGCGCAGGCCGATGCTCACCTTACCCATTTGGCCGCGTTTACCGCGCGCCGGGGATAAGCGGCGCGTTCTGGGAACCAGCGAACCCGACCGTCCGTCACCGGCCCGGGGTGTCCGTCCGTCGCCGACCCGCGGCGTCGTCTCCGCGATCACAACACCGAAGCGCGACCGTCCCCTGCAACGGTTCATGCGAACTGTCGACGCCGCCGGCCTCCCGATCGGCGACGATCACCCGCCGCGGATCATGGGCGTGTTGAATGTCTCGAAGGAGTCCCCCTACGATCCCAGCGTCTACGACGACCCCGGCGACGCGGCCGCGTACGTCGACGAGGTGCTGATCGGCGAGGGCGCCGACATCGTCGACGTGGGGCTCGAATCGGCCAACAAGCGGTTCGAGGTGCTCTCGGCCGAGGAGGAGTTGGAGCGGCTCGACACCGCGATCGAGACCATCGAGAGCGTCTCCGGCGACGCCGTCTTCTCCATCGAGACGCGCTACCACGAGGTCGCCGACGCGGCGCTCTCGCGCGGGTTCGACATGGTCAACGACATCTGCGGGTTCGCCGATCCCGAGATGCCCGGCGTCTGCGAGGCCCACGACGCCGCGGTCGCGAAGATGGCGTCGCCGCCGGACTTGGAGCGGCCGGGCGCCGTCGAGGAGGTCGACGACATCTACGAGGCGCTGTCGCTCAACGGCTTCACCGATAAGACCATCGTCGACCCGGCCTTCGGCGGCTGGTCCGAGGAGAAGACCCTCGCGGACGACCGCGAGACGTTCCGCCGCCTGCGGGAGTTTCGCGGCTACGGTCGCCCGATCCTCGTGTCGATCAACCGCAAGAACTTCCTCCGGAGCGTCGCCGGCCGCGACACCGACGGGGCGCTGCCCGTCTCGCTGGCGGCCACCTCGATGGCCGTCGAGCGCGGCGCCCACATCGTCCGCACGCACGACGTGGCCGAGACGCGCGACGCCGCGCTCATCGGGAAAGAGTTCGCGCGCGACCGCGTCGGGGCCCGGGGCGAGGTGTCCGTCGAGGAGCTCGACGTGGCGACCACGGGAGACGCCCGCAGACACGTCGACCGGCTCGGCGGCGACCCCGCCGTCGCTGCGGATGCGGTCGCGCGCGTCTACGAGTTCGACGGGCTCGACTCCGAGGAGCTCGGCGCGCTCCGGGCCGCGACCGCCGACGCGCCGGCGGTGCTCGTCGCCGACGAACGGGGGTCCACCGCCCTGCTCGTCGGCACGGTCGCCGGAACTGCGACGGCCGCAGACGCCGCCAGCGGGTCCACGGCGGCGTTGGACGCCGCGCTGTCGTCCGTCGAACATCCGACAGAGTGAGAAAACTTATACCCGATCGCTCGATAGCTGACGGTGGAAGCCGGAAGGGCACCGCGGGTAGGGGTACTCTGGTGCGCTTTCGGCCCGATCCCGTATTACTGGGAGCCACTGGCCAGAGAGTGACACCCATGGAATTCACCGACTGGGAACCGATCTACGAGGCGATCCTCGCCGACTTCGGGTTCGACCGCGGCGCCGACGAGGCCGTCCGGGATCGGGCTGCCACGTTCGCCGAGCCGGTCGACCTCGACCGGCTGGACTGTGCGGGCGCGACCGTCGCCGTCGCCGGCGCGGGGCCGTCGCTGGAGGCGGAGGTCGCCCTCGCCCGCGAGGCGGATCGCGTGTTCGCCGCCTCGACCGCCACGGACCGACTCGTCGCCGAGGGCGTCGCGGTCGACGCGATGGTGACCGACCTGGACAAGAACCCCGAGACCGGTCTCGAGCGGACCGAGCGCGGCGCCGTCGTCGTCGCCCACGCCCACGGCGACAACGGGGAACTGATCGAGGAGTGGCTCCCGCGCTACGAGGCCGCGAACACGCTCGTCACGACGCAGGCGGCCCCGGTCGACGCGGTCGCCAACTACGGCGGCTTCACCGACGGCGACCGCGCGGCGTTCCTCGCCGACCGCTGCGGCGCCGAGCGGCTCGTCTTCCCCGGGTGGGACCTCGACGACCCCGATGTGGGCGGCATGAAGGCGCGAAAGCTTGACTGGGCCGAGCGCCTGCTGCACCTGCTGGAACGCCGCCGCGGCGAGCGGTTCGCCGTGCTCGACGGCCGCCGTGGGGGGATCGATCCGCTGTGACCGGGCATCGGTTCCGCTCCCCCTGCGCTTACTACCGTCGCGCCCGTGTTCGGTTTCATGCGCCTATTTTGGCACCGGCGGGACCTGCGCGTCGCCGATAACCGCGGGCTCGCGGCCGCGGTCGAGGCGGCCGACGACGACGGGGCGGTCGTCCCCGTGTTCGTCTTCGACGACGACGTGCTCGCACACGGCTCGCCACCCCGCGTCCGGTTCATGCTCGATGCGCTCGCGGCGCTGCGGGCCGCCTATCGCGAGCGCGGCTCGGACCTCGTCGCCGTTCGGGGTGATCCGGCCGAAGTGCTCCCGACGCTCGCCGCCGAGGTCGACGCCGAGTCGGTCGTCTGGAACGAGGACTACTCCGGGCTGGCCCGCGAGCGCGACGCCCGCGTCCGGATGGCGCTCGACGACGCCGGCGTCGCCCGCGAGACCCGCCACGACGCCGTCCACCACGAGCCGGGCACGATCACGACGAACGACGGCGAGCCGTACGCCGTGTACACCTACTTCTGGAAAAAGTGGCGCGACCGCGAGAAGGCCGCCCCGTTCGACTCCCCCGCGGGCGCCGACCTCGTCGACGGCGACGCCACCGCTATCGGCGAGAGCCTCGACCCGCTCCCCAGCATCGCGGATCTGGGGTTCGACGAGCCCGACGCCGACGTGCAGGCGGCCGGGACGGCCCCCGCTCGCGACCGCCTCGCTGACTTCTGTGCGGACGCCGTCTATCGGTACGACGAGGACCGCGACTATCCCGCGAAGGAGGCCACCTCCCGCCTCTCGACCGATCTCAAGTGGGGCACGATCGGGGTCCGGGAGGTGTACGCCGCGACCGAGGAGGCGATGGCGGCGGCCCAGCAACGCGACGAGGGCGAGGAGGGGACCCCCGCCGCGGATGCCGTCGAGGAGTTCCAGTCCCAGCTCGCGTGGCGGGAGTTCTACACGCAGGTGCTGTGGGCGACCCCCGAAGTGGTGACGCAGAACTACAAGGAGTACGAACGGCCGATCGAGTGGCGCGACGACGAAACTGCGATGGAGAACCTGGCGGCGTGGAAGGAGGGGAGAACGGGCTACCCCATCGTCGACGCGGGGATGCGTCAGCTCCGCGAGGAGGCGTACATGCACAACCGCGTGCGGATGATCGTCGCGTCGTTCCTCACGAAGGACCTGTTACTCGACTGGCGCCACGGCTACGAGCACTTCAAGCAGCACCTCGCGGACCACGACACCGCCAACGACAACGGCGGGTGGCAGTGGGCCGCATCGACCGGAACGGACGCCCAGCCGTACTTCCGCATCTTCAACCCCATGACGCAGGGCGAACGGTACGATCCGGACGCCGAGTACATCTCGGAGTACGTCCCCGAACTCGGAGGCGTCTCCGCCGAGAACGTCCACTCATGGCACGAGCTGCCCGTCGGGCGGCGCCGACAGCTCGCCCCGAAGTACCCCGACTCGGTCGTCGACCACTCCGAGATGCGTGAGCGGGCGCTCTCGATGTTCAAGCGCGCCCGCGGCGAGGAGGAAGACGAAAGCGCGAGCGCCGACTGACGCCGGCCGGACGCGGCCGGGGCGCCCTCCCGGCCGGAGCGGCGACACGCAACAGAACATTGATACTTGATCCGCGAGCAGGCCCGAACGCATGGTGAAGAAGGTCCTCGCGAGCATCGGTATCGGCAACGCCTCCGTCGACACGGTCCTCGAGGCCGACACCGTCCGGCCGGGCGACACGGTCGGCGCGCGCGTCGAGATCGACGGCGGCGACGCGGAGCAGGAGGTCGGTCGCATCGAACTGGAACTGGAGACGCGCTACCGGACCGACGACGGGTATCGAGAGACCGACATCGCCCGCTACACCCTCACCGACGGGTTCACGATCGAGGTCGGCAAGTCGCGGAGCGTCCCGACGGAGATCGAGATCCCCTACGAGACGCCGCTGACGCTCGGTCGAACCGACGTGTGGGTCGAGACGGAGTTGGACATCGCGATGGCGGTCGACCCGGAGGACCGCGACGCCCTCACCGTCGAGCCGACGCCGCGGCTGTCGGCACTGTTCGACGCCGCCGAGGCGCTCGGGCTGTCGTTGCACACCGCCGAGTGTGAGGCCGACTCGTACGGGCGCTACTTCGGCTCCTCCTTCGTGCAGGAGTTCGAGTTCCGTCCACAGGGCGGGCCGTTCGCGGACGAACTCGACGAACTCGACGTCGTCGCCCGGGACGGTCCCGACTCGCTGACGGCGTTCGTGGAGGTGGACCGCCGGGGCGGTCTGCTGTCAGAGCTGGCCGACGCCGACGAGTCCCGGACGCGATTCACAGTCGAGTCGACGGACGTGGACGCGGTCGCCGACGAGCTTCGGGACGCGATCCGTCAGCGGGTCTGACCGGCCGCGCGGCGGACAACGACCCCGGGTGACCGGCGGACGCCGACGCGGACGGACTGGGCGACCGCCTCAGACGCCGACGCCGCTGGTCCCGAGGATAGCGCCGCAGTCGACGCACTCCCACACCGTCACGCCGCCGGCGTAGCGGGCGTCGGTGTCGCTCTCGACCAGTTCCCGGATCTCGGTGCCGCAGTGCGGACAGTGGCCCATGGACCGGAACAGACGGCCGCGGCTGATAACTCCCTGACGTGGCGGGCGTCGACCCGTTCGGCCGCCGTCACCTGCGGTACGTCTATGCGTCGGGGCGACGACGTACCCCCATGAACATCGCCGTACTGCTGTACGAGGGGTTCGACGAACTGGACGCGATCGGTCCGTTCGAGGTGTTCCGAACCGCCGAGGCCGCCGGCGCGGACTTCCACACGCGGCTCGTCGCGCTCGACGGGCCCGGACCGGTCACCGCGAGCCACGGGCTGCGCGTCGAGGCCGAGGGGGATCTCCCCGCCCCAGGCAACGTGGACCTGCTCGTCGTCCCCGGCGGCGGCTGGAACGACCACAGCAGCGTCGGCGCGTGGGCCGAGTACGAGCGCGGCGCGATCTCGGATTCCGTCGCCGCCCACCACGACGCCGGCGCGACGGTCGCGTCCGTCTGCACCGGGGGAATGCTGCTCGCGAAGGCGGGCGTGTTCGACGGCCGCCCCGCCGTCACCCACGCCTCCGCGCTCAACGACCTCCGTGACACCGCGGCCGAGGTTCGCGAGGAGCGCGTCGTCGACGACGGCGACGTGCTCTCGGCCGGCGGCGTCACCTCGGGGATCGATCTGGCGCTCCATATCGTCGAGCGCGAGGCGGGCGCCGAGGTCGCGGAGTCGGTGGCGACGACGATGGAGTACACTCGCCAGCACGACGCCTACGAGCCGGGCGCGATCGCCGGCGCGGAGTAGGTCCGGTTGCGACTCGCGGTCCCGCGCCTTACTCCCTGACGAGCGGCACGAGCGCGACCGCCGCCAGCGCCGCACAGCCCGCCAGCGCGTACCAGCCGAGCGCGTAGCCTGCGGTGTCGGCGAGATAGCCGAACGCGGGAGGAGCGACGAGGCCGCCGAGGTTGATCGCCGTCTGTCCGCCCGCCGTCGCCGCGCCGACCTCGTCGTCGTCGACGAGCGCCGTGAGGCAGCCGTAGTACATCCCCGGGAACCCGAGCACGAAGAAGCCCAGCAGCGCGAACGCGGCGGCGGCGACCGGCGGCGTCCCGACGAGCGTGACGCCGATGAAGCCGACGACGCTGACGACCGCCTGAACGAGGAGCACGCGCGCGTTCGCGACCGACGCGGGCAGCGCGAGGCGGTCGGCGACGGCACCCCCGCCGAGCCGACCGAGGCTCCCGGTCACCTGCACGGCAGCGAGCGTTCCCCCGGCGACGGCGGCGGAGGCGAGCACGGTGTCGGTCATGTGGAGGACGACGTAGCCGGTGGTAGTGAACACCGCCGCGCCGAGGAAGAAGCCCGCGACGAGCAGGCCGCGGTACCCGGCGCCGGAAAGCAGGCCGCGAACGTCGGGGAGCGAGAGGTCCCCCGAGCCCACCCGCCCCTCGTAGTCGCGAGCGAACGCCAGCGCGACGACGACCGCGATCGCGGCGGCGACGAGGAAGCCCCTCTCCCAGTCGCCACCGGCGCCGGCGACCGTGATCAGTCCCGCCGAGAGCCCGGAGCCGACGGTCACGCCGACCTGTTTCACGTTCATCGCGAGGTTGCGACGGCCCTCTGGAGCGACGACCAGCACCGCACGATTGGTCGCCGGCATCGCCGTCGCGTAGGCGAGGCCGAGCAGCACCAGCGACGCGAGCACGAGCGGGTAGGAGGGCACGACCGCGACTGCGACGCAGCCGATTCCCATCGCGAGGAGGCCGCTGACCATCGGGAGTCGTTCGCCGTAGGCGTCGACGATCGCGCCCGCCGCGAACAACGACAGCGTGTAGCCCGCGATCACCGCCGTCACGGCGAGCCCCGTCCGGAATCGCGTGAGGCCGAAGTCCGCGCGGAGGAACGCCGTCGTCGCGAACACCGCGTAAAAGCAGACGCTCGCCGACACCTGCCAGCCGCTGACCAGTCCAACGCCGCGCCACTCACGCACGCCGCTCCCTTCCCCCCGGACCCGCCTCGGTCCATCGATACCGGCGAAGAGAACCGCGAGTGTCCTCGGTCCCGGCGCGGCCCGCGTCCGGTCGACCCCGGTCGCTTGCGCACGTGCGGTGGACGCGTCGACCGGCCCTGACTCCGCGTGCGGACGAAACCGAAAGACTGCACCTACTCGACGGTCGAAGGCTCTTGTGAAGTGCTAGCAGTCACCCTCTCAATCTTTAACAGCTATTACGCCGTTGTAAGATCCGGAGGGATACAATCATGAGCGAGTACGAACTCGATCCGCTGCCGTACGACTACGACGCGTTGGAGCCGCACATTTCCGAGCAGGTGCTGACGTGGCATCACGACACCCACCACCAGGGGTACGTCAACGGCTGGAACAGCGCCGAGGAGACGCTCGAAGCGAACCGCGAGGCCGGCGAGTTCGACTCCTCGCC
>NZ_FQWV01000010.1 GCF_900129775.1 Halobaculum gomorrense
CTTGTCGTGCATCGTCTCGGTCACGGGCGCGCCGACCCGCGACTTTGACTGCCGCTCGGAGTGGTTGAACGCCCGCCACTCCGGCCCACGGTCGATCTGGCGCTCGTCCAATACCAGACCGCAGTCGTCACAGACCAACTCCCCCTGGTCGGCGTCCATGACGACGTTGTCGCTGGAGCACTCCGGGCACGTGAGCTCCTCGTCCGACTGCTTCTCCGACTCGCCCGCCTCTCGCTGTCGCTGTCGGCTCGGACCTTCCATTAATAAGTTTTCTGACGCGGCTCATATTTAAACCTTTGGGGAATATCGATGGCTGGATTCGTGACACAGCCGCGTCGAGTCTGGCTGTTTCGGCCGTTTCAGCGGTGTCTGACGAACCGATAGGTATGTTACCCCTGATTCTGCGGTGGCGCGGACGGACTCCACCGCGCCACGTCGACGACCGAGCGGTCGCCTCTCTCGACGAGTTCGATCCCCGGATTCGGCCTTCTCCTCGCGCGATAACCACAATGCATTCACAAACTCTTTTGTATTACCGACGCTAGCGGTTGGGCATGAGCACCCAGTCGTCGTCCCACGTTCGGCGGGCCGTCGCGACCGCCGAACCGGTCGAAGCCGAACCGGTCACTATCGACGCCGCGGCGCTGTCCTCGACCGCGCCCGGCGACCTGCGCGACCTCCGTGCGGCGCTGGCCGACGAGGGGTACGTCCCCGCCGGCATCCGCGTTGAGGCGGAGTTCGCCGCCGACTGTTCCATCCAGACGCAGCAGGAGGCCGACCGGCTCCGATCGCTGGTTCGAGCGGCGAGTCACCTCGGTGCGGGCGAACTCGCCGTCGACCCGGGGGCCGTCGCCGACCCCGAGAAGGTCCGCCCGGCGCTGGACGCGCTGGCCGAGCGGGCCGAGCGTGAGGGCGTCTCGCTGACCATCGAGGGGGACGCCGTCGCCCTCGACCGAACCGACGGCGCTGGCGCCTGAGGCGTGTCGAGCCGCAGCGCGCTGGAGGGCGAACTGGCCGTCGTCGCCGGCTTCGCCGACCCGACCGCCAGCCTCGAACAGTATCCGACGCCGGCGGACGTTGCGGCGCACGTTGTCCACCTCGCGGATCTCCGCGGCGATGTCGCGGGTGGAACTGTCGTCGACATGGGGGCGGGAACGGGGATGTTCGCGCTCGGCGCCGCCCTCCGGGGGGCCGCCCGCGTCGTCGGCGTCGAACTCGACGGCGGCGCGCTCGCCGTCGCGCGCGAGAACGAGCGGCGGGTCGCCGCCCGAACCGAGGTCCACTGGGTGCGCGCAGACGCGACGCGGCCGCCGCTGGCGCGCGACCGACTCTCTGTGGACGGCCCCGTCACGGTGATCATGAATCCCCCGTTCGGCGCGCAGACGGGCAACGAGCACGCCGACCGGGCGTTTCTGGAGACGGTGGCCGACCTCGCGGACGTGTCCTACTCCGTACACAACGCCGGCAGCCGGGAGTTCGTCAAGTCGTTCGTGGCCGGCGCCGGCGGGGAGGTGACAGACGCCTTCGCCGCGACGCTCACGCTCGACCGGACGTTCGACCACCAGACGAGCGAGTCGGCCGACGTGAACGCGGAGGTGTTCCGGATCGAGTGGGGACGCGACCGCTCGGACGGCGACTGACCGGCTCCCCTGCCGCGCGCGGATCAGCCGTTCTGCCCGCCGTACCGCTCTTTCGTCGCCACGCGGACCCGGGTCGGCGTCGTCGCGTTGCCCGCGGAGGCGTTCCCCGTCACCTCGCCGGCAAGCGCGAACACGGCACGGCCGTCGCGCACGAACGACAGCCCGTTCGCCGTCACCGTCTCGTTCTCACCGGGCAGCGGCGCGCGCACGCTTCTGTTACCGCCCTCGACGAGCAGGCCGAACCCGGACTCGGTCGGGACGACCGAGACGTTCCTGCCTGCGATCTTCGGCTCCGCTTTCGACGCGTTCGACAGGAACGCGAGCGTCGTCTCGCCGCCGTGAGAGAGCGTCACCCGATAGGCCGGGGCGTCGCCGCCGACGGTCGTCCATCCGCGGCGAGTGACGGTGACCACCTCCCGCCAACCGACCCCGCCGACGACGACCCGCTGGCGACCGGCGAACGCGAGGCGACCCTTCGAGACCGCGGTGGTCCAGACGCTCCGGTCGGGGTTGCGGACGACGACGCCGGAGGCCGTGACGCTGGTCGTTTCGCCGAACGCCTTCACGTCGATCACCGACACCATCCCGTTTTCGACACCCTCGGCGTAGGTGACGCTGTAGCCACGGACCTCGACCGGGTCGCCGGGCAGCGGCTCGTCGCCGACGGCGACGAGGTTCACCGCGACCGCCGGCCCCGACAGCGCCGCGAGGGCGACGAGCAGCACCGCCACTGAACCCCGGCGCGGCGTCAGGTTCCGCAGCGCCCCGCGGACGGTGTCGGCCACGGGGGCGTTCCGATCGACGGCAAGCGCCGCCACGAGCACCGCCGCGAGCGCGACGAGCACGAGCCCAATCCCGCGGAACAGGACGTACGTCTCGCCGCCGCGGTACCAGTACACCGCCCACAGCGACTGTTCGACGGCGACCAGCAGTGCGCCGACCGCGAGCCGCCGCGGCCGTGGGAGGTCGTCGCCGCGGGCGGCCGCGAGCCACGCCGCCGCGAGGACGCCGACGAGCAGCCCCAGCGCGTGGCCCTGGATGGCGATGTCGGCCCACCAGGGCGTGATGTACGCCGGGCGCCCCCCGGCCTCGACGACGGGCGAGGCGAGCGCGCGGTAGGTCGTCCAGAGCAGCCCAGACGCCGACAGCGCGACGACAGTCCCCAGCGGGTGGTAGACCAGCGCGGCGCCGACGAACGCGAACACGACGCCCGAGAAGCCGATCACGGGACCGAGCGCGAACGCGCCGGAAACGAGGCCGACGGCGACCGTCGCCGCCGGGAACAGGAGGAACGCCCGGACGTAGGGATCGTCGCGGGACGACCCGAACGAGGAACTGCCACGCCGGCGTGGGAAGTGGCCGACCGCGTACTCCACCAGGGGCGCGACCGCGAGCGCCCCGAAGAGGTTGCCCAACAGGTGCCCGGGACCGGCGTGGGCGAACCCCGAGACGGCGACCCCGAGCGGCGCGAAGTACGACCACGCCCGAAACGGGATGACGACGGGGCTGTACCAGTGGTTTAGGCCGCCTTGGACGAACAGATACACCGCGAGCACGACCGCCGCCACGGTGAGCGTCCCCCACGGGACACCGAGGATCAGGCGGTGGCGAAGCGCCGGACCGCGGTCCGCGTTCGCGAGGCGATCCAGCGCGGCGACCGCGACCGTCGCGAGCACCGCGGCGGCGACAACCGCCGCGCGGGAGACGAGCGCGAGGTCGGAAGGCACACAGGCCCTCCGTCTCCCCCGCACTTCACCGTGCCGCTCCGGGGGACCGCCGCGATCGGCCGACGGGTCAGTCTTCCCGCTCTAGTTCATCCATGATCGGCCGGACCTTCGGCTGGAGTTCCTCCCACTCGTCGGCGGGGTCGGAGTCGCCGACGATCCCGTTACCGGCGAACAGCGTCGCCTCCCGGCCGCCAGTGACGCCCGATCGGATGCCGACCGCGAACTCGCCGTCGCCGGCGGCGTCGAACCAGCCGACCGGTGAGGCGTACCAGCCGCGTTCAAACGTCTCGGTCTCCCGGATGGTCGCCAGCGCCAGATCGAGCGGGAGGCCGCCGACGGCGGGCGTCGGGTGCAGCGCCTCGACGAGTTCGAGCACGTGGGCGTCGCCGTCGAGGACCGCGGTGATCGGCGTCTGGAGGTGCTGGATGTTGGTGAGCTTCCGGACGCCCTGCTCGCCCTCGCCCACGGTGCCGAAGGCGTCCAACTGCTCGCAGATCGTGTCGACGACGAGGCGCTGTTCGTGCTGGAGCTTCTCCGACTCCAGCAGCGAGCGGGCGTGCTCGGCGTCGGCCTCGGGCGTGTCGCCGCGGGGCATCGATCCCGCCAGCGCCTCGGTCTCGACGACCTCGCCCTCGCGGCGGACGAGCCGCTCGGGCGGCGGGCCGAAGAAGCCCTTCCCGTCGGTCGGCTGGACGAGGAAGCGGTAGCACTCGGGGTAAGTGCGCCGCAGGCGGCCGAGCGTGCCAGGGATGTCGATCCCCTCGGCGAGGTCGACGCGCAGCGCCGTCGCCAGCACCGCTTTCCGGAGGTCGCCCTCGCGGATGCGGTCGATCACGCTCGCGACCTGCGCTGTCCACTCCGCGCGGTCGACCAGCCACTCCGTGCCGACGACGCCCGGCTTCTCGCCGCGGGCGCGCATCATCGGCAGGTCGTCGAGGCGGTCCCGGGCCGCCGCCAGCGCGTCCGCGACGCCGGCGCCGTCGGCGTCGGGGCCGTAGCGCGTCACGGTGAGGTACGTGCCGTCGTCGACGCGAGTGAGCTGGACCGCCGGGAGGGTGAACGCGGCCGCGGGAAACCCCTCCCAGACGCCATCGGCGTCGTGGTCCCCGCCGAACGCGAGGCCGCCGAACACGCGCGGGCGTGTCGCTGCGGGGCCCTCGTGGTCGACCGCGGAGAACAGCGTCTCGGCGTCGCGCCGCAGCGCCTCGAACCGATCCGTCCCGTCGGCGGTGAGCCGCGCGGCCGCGCCGCCGCCGACCACCTCCAGCCCGTCCGGGGCCGCCCAGTGGACCCGGTGACGGTCCCCGTCCGCGAGGAACGACCCGAACGAGACGTCCGACACCTCGCAACTCCGGCTCACGAGCGCCGCGTCCGCGTCGGGCGCGAGCGCGGTCCCGACCTCGCCGTCCGGCGGGTTCATTACCCGTGATTGGGACGGACCGCTCTTTACGCCGTTGGTTCTGGAGGCTCCCGCCGGCACCGTCGTTCGCCGTTTCCACCGCCGTCGTCGCCGTCGTCGCCGTCGTCGCCGTCGTCGCCGTCACCGCCCGTCGAGGCCTCACTTCGCTCAGCCTCGCCCTTCCCGTGGGCGGAGCGGCACAGAGACCGCTCCGCCGCCCGTCGAGGCCTCACTTCGCTCGGCCTCGCCCTAGCTGTACCGCTCTTCCTCCCACGGGTTCGCGGTGTCGGAGTACCCCCGCTTCTCCCAGTACCCGCGCTCCGGTTCGGTGAGGAACTCGACGCCCGTCACCCACTTGGCGCCCTTGTAGGCGTACTTGTGGGGCGTGACCACCCGCAGCGGACCGCCGTGGTCGTCTGGCAGCCGCTCGCCGTCGTAGTCGTAGGCGAACAGCACCTCCTCGCGGTCGCACTCCGCCAGCGGGAGGTCCGTCATGTAGCCGTCGAGCGCGTGAAACATGACCCACTCCGCGTCGTCGCGGACCCCCACCAGTTCGGCCAACTGCGGGAAGGTGACGCCGGTGAACTCGCAGTCGAACTTCGACCAGCCGGTGACGCAGTGGAAGTCCTGCCGCTGCGTCTCGGCGGGGAGATCCCGGAACTCGTCGTACGTGACCGTCAGGTCCTCATCTACGGCGCCCCAGACCTCGAAGCGCCAGTCGTCGCGGTGCCAGTCTGGCGTCCCCGACTTCGAGAGCACAGGGAACCGATCGGTCTTGCGCTGGCCCGGCGGGAGCCGCTCGTCGGAGAACTCCTCGTAGAGGTCCGTGTGGTCGGTGACCTCGCTGCTCATACGCCAACGAGTCGCCGCGCTCACGTGACACTGTCGGCTCCGGACGACCCGCCGAAACGGCGGCGGGGATTACGCATCTTTGGAATATAATTTGACGCAACGAGAACAAAACAGCCACCGTGTGGAAATATCGCTTTCCACAGGAGCAACCATTCCCCGTTGGTTTTAAATACTATGTCCGTTAAGCCCCGCGTAGATGCCGAAAGTCGAGATCACGGTCCCGGAGCACCTCGAAATGCAGATCGCCCAGATGGTCGAACAGGGGGAGTTCGTCAATCGGGAGGAAGCCATCGAGGAGCTGATCTCAACCGGGATGAAGGCGTACAAGACGAGCGGTCCGCAGGACAACGAGGCGGAGCCGGGGTTCGAAGACGACGGAATGATGGGACACGAAGACGAGTACGTGTTCTGAGCCCGCGGGCGACCCTGGCCCGTGACCCCCGCCCGCAAACGGCGTCAGCGCCGGCCCTCCGCTCCCCCGGGACCGTCTTCGGGACCGTGCCCTCCCGGCACGGCGACCGGCCTTCGCGCAGTTCATCGCTCTCGGACTCCGAACGAGGGACTCCCCGGCTCGCGTGCGACTACTCCACGAACAACGCTTAACTCGTACAGTAGCCAATCGACGCGCATGCACAAGGACGAACTCCTCGAACTCCACGAGCAGATGGTCACCATCATGGAGCACTTCTCCGAGCGCGAGGAGGTCGACGAGTCGCTGTTCGAGCCGTACCACGAGCTGAGCGTCGACCCCTCGCACGTCCACAAGTCCAAGAGCGAGCACAAACACGCCGTCTTCGTCCTCGGAAACGCGCTCGCCACGGCGATGACCGAGGACGAGTTCTCCAATGCCGGCCGGGTCGGCAAGCGCATGGAAGAGCTCGCCGACGACGCCGAGTCCAAGCTCTGATGTCGCCCGCAGTCGGCGGAGACGCGGGCGGCACCGGCGGTGGGCTCACCAGCGACGGCGGCGCCGCGCTCGCGGATCGCCCCGCGGAGTCGCTGGCGTCGACTCCCGCCGACGCACGCCGCCTCCGACGAGCCAGACGCGTGGCGCACCTCCTCGACGACGCGATCCGACTGCCCGTGGTCCGCTACCGCGTCGGCGTCGACGCGCTCGCGGGCGTGATCCCCGTCGTCGGCGACCTCCTGGCGACGCTTCTGGCGCTTTCGATCGTGTGGGACGCCTTCCGGCTCGGCGCCCGGAAGCGACTCCTCGCGCGGATGCTCGTGTACGTCGGTATCGATCTGCTCGTCGGCTCGGTCCCGATCGTCGGCGACGCGCTCGACGCGGTGGTGAAGCTCAACCGCCGCAACGTCCGCCTGCTCGAACGGGACTTGGCGCGGCGCGGCTGATCCGCGTCGGCTCCGCTCAGCCGGTCCACTCTTCGAAGCTCCGATACACGCCCTTCGAGAGGTAGCGCTCGCTGGAGTCGGCAAACACCGTCACCACCGAATCGTACGGCGCGTCGACGGCGCCCTGGCGGATCTCCTCGGCGACCTCGATCGCCGCCAGCGAGTTCGCGGCCGCGCTGGAGGCGACCAACTGCCCCTCCTCGCGGGCGAGCCGCGCCATCTCCTCGTGGACCGCGCGGTCGGGGATCGTCTTCAGATCGTCGAGTTTCGCTGGATCGACTAACTCGTTGGTACTCACGTCGTGGGTGCCGATCCCCTCGGTCTTGTACTCGCCCTCCTCGGCGTCCTCGCCGAACAGGTCGCCGTACGTCGATCCCTCCGGCTGGACGCCGACGATCCGCGCCGCCGAGCCCCGGTCGCGTGCGTAGTCGGCCATCCCCATCAGCGTCCCGCCGGTGCCCATGCCGGCGACGACGGCGCCCACCTCCCCGTCGAGCGCGTCGAACACCTCCGGACCGGTCGTCGCGTAGTGGGCCTCGGCGTTCAGGGGGTTCGAGAACTGCTGGGGGACGACCGCGTCGTCGAGTTCTGCGGCGAGCTCGTGGGCGCGCTCGATGGCCCGGCCCATGCCGTCCTCGGACGGGGTGTTGACGACCTCCGCGCCGAGCGCGCGCATGAGCTGCTGCTTCTCGACGCTGAAGCGCTCGGGGACGACGAACACCGCGTTCACGTCGAGTTGCCCCGCCGCGACCGCGAATCCGATGCCCGTGTTGCCGGCGGTCGGCTCGATCACGGTGCCACCGGGGGAGATGGTCCCCGCTTCGAGCATGCGTTCGAGCATGTACGTCCCGATGCGGTCCTTGATCGACGCGCCGGGATTGAACGACTCCAGCTTGGCGTACACCGGGACCTCGTCGGGCGCGGCGTGGACCCGAACGAGCGGCGTCTCCCCGACCGTCTCCAGCACGGAGTCGAGGGGTTCGCGGTGAGTGGTCATGTCGGCGCAATTCTTGCCGACGGTCACGTATCTTTCTATCCGTGCGCGCCGGTCACCGGGTTGGATGGCTCCGATCGCCCGGTCGGATGGGTCGGCTGCGGGCGGATCGCGACCGGCGGTCAGGCGTCGCCGGACGCGGACGCGCCGCCGGCGTCGCCGTCCGTTGAATCGGCGTCGCCGTCGTCCGCGGCCTCGTCTGCGGCGTCGACCCCGTCGAGCACCGCGTCAACGTCGACGCCTTCCTTCTCCGCGAGCGCCTCGACGAGGGCGCGCTGCGCGGCGAGATCGCGTTCGAGGGCTCCGACTCGCGACTCCGTCTCCGCGACGGACTCCTGCACCGACTCGACCTCTTTGCGGATCTCGTTCACCTTCCCGTACAGCTTCTCGGCCATGTCGGCGACCGTCTGGAGCTTCTTGGCAGTGCTTCCAAGTCCCATACCGGCGACTGTGGCGCGGCGCCCCTGTGCGTTGCGGTCCGGCAGCGCCGGCGTCACCCGCCGTGGCGACGCGACTTCGCGCGCTACCTGGTGCGGAGCGGGCGACGAGCCCGCCGTCTCTGAGAAGATGTTAAGTGACAGGCTGCGAAGGACGGACCGTCATGCCATCCGACACCACGCCCGTGACCGACCTCGCGAGCAAGGAGGTGTTCACGGCGGACGGCGCGCGCGTCGGCCGCGTGATCGACGTGCTCGTCGACCTGGAGGCGGACGTCCCCGTCGCGCTCGCGCTGTCGGACGTCGACGAGGGAACCGTCGGCGGCCTGCCGAACGGCGCCGCGGGCGTGCGAGTCCCGTTTCGACTCGTGCGCGGCGTCGGCGACGTGATCGTCCTCCGCAGCGCCGCCCACGAGGCCGCGCTCCCGCTGCCCGGCGGTCGCGGCGGCTCCGGGACCGGCGGTGCCGACGGGTCCACGTCGGCCGACGGGGACGCACCGACCGCCGGCGGGAGCGCGTCGACGGGCGACGACCCGATCGTCTGAGGCGGCGTTCTTTTGTCGGCGCCGACCGACCCGTCGACAATGAGCGCCAGCGACGCCCCGCAGTTCCTCCTGACGAACGACGACGGCATCGAGAGTCCCGGATTTCGCGCGCTGTACGACGCACTCTCGGAGATCGGCGAGGTCGTCGCGGTCGCGCCCGCCGACGACCAGTCGGCCGTCGGTCGCAAGCTCTCAAGGCGCGTCGAGGTCCGCGAGCACGATCTGGGGTACGCCATCGCGGGCACGCCGGCCGACTGCGCCGTCGCCGGGCTGGAATCGCTGTGTCCGGACGCGGACATGGTCGTCGCCGGCTGCAACAAGGGGGCCAACATCGGCGCGTACGTGCTCGGACGCTCAGGGACCGTCTCGGCGGCCGTCGAGGCGGCGTTCTTCGGCGTGCCCGCGATGGCCGTCTCGCTGTACGTCCCCGGCGGCAGCGGCGACGACTGGCGCCGGAAGGCGTCGAGCGTCGACGACTACCGCGGTGCCGCGGCCGCCACCCGCTACCTCGCCGAGCGCGCGACCGACGCCGGCGTCTTCGCCGAGGCCGACTACCTGAACGTGAACGCGCCGTGGACCCCCGGGGGGCGCGCGACGCGGATGGAGGTCACGCGGCCGTCGACGCTGTACGACATGACCGCCGAGCGCGACGGCGACCACGTGGAGCTGATCGACCGCACCTGGGACCGGATGGAGACGGGCGAAATCCCCGACCCGGTTGGCACCGACCGCCGCGCGGTCGTCGAGGGTCGGATCTCGGTGTCACCGCTGACGGCGCCGCACACGACGCGCCACCACGAGGCGCTCGACGGACTCGCGGACGACTACGACCCCGAGGCCGTCGCCCGCGCGAGTGACGACTGACCACTCGCTTGGCCGGCGCGCGGTCCACCGCGCGTCTTCGCCCGATCCGAGCCGGCTTCGTTGCCCGGGATATACACGTTTATACGGCGTTCGGTCCCACTCCCGCGCATGAATCCGCTGTCGCTCGCCGCCGAGTCCGGCTCAGCAGTCGCGCTCCCGACGACGCTCACCGCGTCGGTCGTCCTCGTCGTCAGCATCGCCCTCGTCGTCGCCTGGCTCGTCTACCTCTACCGCTGAGGGGCGCGGCCGCGCGGCGGTGCGGCGGCCCCGGTCCCGGCCCCGGCGAGTCTCTGGGTCGTCGGCTCGCGGTCAGTCCTCCGCCGACGCTCCCGACTCCGCCGGCTCGACGCGGTCGCGGAACCAGTCGGCGGCGTCCTCGACGGCGGCCTCGTCGGTGCCCGTGAACTTCACGCGAACCCCGTCGCCGGGGTACGAACCGACGGCCACGTCGTAGCGCTCGCGGACCGCCGCGAGGCGGTCGAGCAGGCGCGACTCGGGCTCGGGCGTCTCGACGACCGCGGTGTGCGGCTCCTCGCCGACGAACTCGTCGGCCACCGACGCGAACATCGCCCGCATCTCGGCCGGAACGCCCGGGAACACGTACACGGAGTCGATCACGCAGCCCGGAGCGACACCCACCTCGTTGTGGATCGCGCGTGCTCCGGCCGGGAGGTGTGTGGTCCCCTCGGTGAGGTCGTCGGCCGCGTAGCCGCCGTGCTCGGTGAGGGACGCGAGCGCCTCGTCGTGGGGCGTCACCTCGACGCCGACAGCCGCGGCGACGCCGTCCATCGTCACGTCGTCGTGGGTCGGCCCAACGCCGCCGGTGACGATCACGGCGTCGTAGGCGTCGCGGTACTCCCCGACCACGGCCGCGATGTCGTCGACGCAGTCGGGAACGGTCGTCACGCGCTCGACGGCGACGCCGCGGCCCGTCAGCTGCTCGGCGAGCCACGAGGCGTTGGTGTTTACCGTGTCGCCGGCGAGGAGTTCGTCGCCGACGGTGACGAGTGCGGTCTGCATGGGGGGAAGCAAGGAGGGTCGCCGGCTTAACTCCCGTGGGGTCCGATGGAACTCGCTCGCCGACCGAACGCGGCGCCGCCCACGCGGTCGGCGGCCGCGACCGCTCACTCCTCGAGGGCCACGCCTCCGACGATGTCCGCGTCGGCGGGCGACCGGGCGTCGAACGCCGTGACGAGCCGGTCCAAGCGCTCGGGGTCGTCCGCGGCCTCCAGCGGCGTCTCCCCCGTCCGTCCGTCGCCGTCGACGCCGAGGCGGTCGCAGACGCGGTCGGCCACCGTCTCGGCCATCACGCGGTGGGTCGTCAGCTTTCCGCCGACGATGGAGTAGAAGCCGGCGACGCCGTCGGCCCCGTGGTCCAGCAGGGTGAACTCCCGGGAGATGCCCCGCGCCTCGCCCGTGCCCGGTTCGTCGGCCGTCGCCGCCGCCCGCCGCCGCTCGCCGGGGGCGTACAGCGGGCGCACGCCCCAGTAGTCGTCGAGGACGACCGCGTCCCGGAAGGCGGGCACCATCGCCGCGCACTCCTCGATGACTCGCTGCACCTCCTCGTCGCCGCGCTCGTACTCGTCGGGGTCGTCTACGACGACGCTTGTCGTCCCGAGCACGGTCCGGCCCGCGTGCGGTACCGCGATGTCGCCGTCCGAGGGGGACCGGGCGCGGTTGAGCACCGGTCCGACGCCGTCGTAGTCGACGCCGACCATCACCCCCTTCGTCGGCTGCATCGGCACGTTGACGCCCGCGAGCGCCGCACAGCCTTCGGCCCACGCGCCCGCGGCATTGACGACGACATCGGCGTCGACGTGCTCGCCGTCGACGGTCGCGCCCGTCACCGCGCCGTCCGAGACGCGGATGTCGGTCACCGGGGAGTGTGTCCGGATCGTCGCTCCGTGTCCGCGAGCGTCGGCGGCGAGCGCCGCCACCAGCCGCGAAGGGTAGATGACGCCGTCGGGAACGCGCATCGCCCGCGAGACGTCCGCCGAGAGGCCGGAAACCGCCTGGCGGGCGGCCGCGACCGGCACCTCCTCGGCGTCGATACCGACTTCGCGGCAGGCATCGCGCTTGCGCTCGAAGTAGTCGTCGTCGTCGCCCTCCAGCGAGACAAACAGACCGCCGGTGTCGGCGACGCACGCGCCCGCGATGTCGCGCAGCAGCTCGTTCTCCTCGATGCACTCGGCGGCCCCCGTCGGGTCCGACTCGGCGTAGCGCGCGCCCGAGTGGAGCACGCCGTGCGAGCGGCCCGTCGCCCCCGCCGACAGCCCCCCACGCTCGGCGAGCGTCACCGCGACGCCGCGCATCGCCAGGTCGCGTACGACGCCGGCGCCGGTCGCGCCGCCGCCGATCACCAGTACCTCCGGTTTGCCTCCGCCGTCGGATCGGTTCACACCGCAGTTACGACTCGCCTCGGTTGAGGCTATCGGCGTCGGTCGCGCCCCGGCGCGACCGCTCGTCGGCGGCGTTCGAAAGAATCACCGCTCGCGGGCGGCGACCGGCGCGCCCGGGTGGCGCCCACGTCGCCGCGTTCACGGCCTCACGGCCGTTGCGGTCCCGTGCTCAGAGGTAGCCCGCGTTGGGGAGGATCCCCAGCGCCGAGAGGATCACGAGGACCAGCATGGCGATGGCGATGGCCATCGCGGGCGGGTCGACGTGGGTCCCCGAGTGGGCGTACAGGAGCCGCTGGGTCACCTCGCCCAGCAGGCCGCTGACGACGCCGAAGACGCCCGCAGCAAGCAGTGCGACGACGCCCCCGGCCATCGGGTCGACGACGACTGCGCCGACGGCCCCGATGAGGGTGATGTGGTGCGTGACGGGGATCTTCTCGACGCCGAGCTGGAGAAACAGCAGGCTGATCGCCGAGATGGCGTACCCGAGGAAGATGCTCCCGGTCTGAAGCCAGATGTATCCCCCGAGGATCCCGCCGACGAGGCCGATCGTCGCGACGCCAGCCCACTCGTACTGGTGGGGGAGCCACGGCTCGGTCGCGAGCCGGTCGGGGTACAGCCCGCCGGGGTAGCCGCCGTCGGTCTCCGTCCGCTGTTTCCCGTCCTCGAACGGCGACATGTCGAGCAGGCTGCTCCCGGCCGCCTTCCCGAAGAGCGGGTAGCCGAACGCGAGGCGCGCGATCAGCGCCGTGAGCACGACCGACAGCGCGATCGTGTCGGTCGGCGTGCCGATCGCGGCGCCGACCTGGTTGATCAACATCCCGAGGACGCCGAAGACGGCGCCGACCGCGAGGATGTCCGGCTGCGTGCCGAACGCGTACGTGATGTCCTTCCCGAAGTGGTACTCGGCGCCGTCCTCGGCGAACTCCGGGTACTTCTGGCCCGCGTACGCGGAGGCGGCGACGCCGCCCGCGAAGGCGATGTGCGGTCCGGTGACCGCGCCGAAGCCGATCACGCCGGTCACGCCGGCGGCGAGTTCACCGGCGTTGACGCCCGGAAGCGTCCCGATCTCGCGCTGGAGGATCGCCAGTCCCTCACCGAGGAAGACGACGAACCCCGTGAAGATGAACGCCGGCAGCGCGCCGATCGCGGCGCCGAACGCGCCGCCCGCCAGCGCCGTAATGAGCAGCAGCAGGAACGGCTCCCACTCCATCCCGATCAGGGGAACCTGAAGCAGTAGATCGTACATGGATTACTCCTCCGTGGCCCAGTTCAGCGAGCGTTCGACGGCGTCGTCCCACCGGTCGTACATCGCATCCGCGCCCGACGCGTCCATTTCGGGGGCGAACTCCCGGTCGACCTGCCAGTTCTCGCGCAGGTCGTCGACGGAGTCCCAGTAGCCGACCGCGAGGCCGGCCGCGTACGCGGAGCCGAGCGCGGTCGTCTCGTCGACCTCCGGGCGGGCGATCTCCGTCTGGATGATGTCGGACTGGAGCTGACACAGGAAGTTGTTCTTGACCGCGCCGCCGTCGACGCGCAGCGAGGTCGTCTCCACGCCGGAGTCGGCCTCCATCGCCTCGGCCACGTCGCGCGTCTGGTAGGCGATCGCCTCCAGCGTCGCCCTGACGATGTGCCCCTTTCGCGTCCCCCGAGTCATGCCGACGATCGTCCCGCGGGCGCGACCGTCCCAGTGCGGGGCGCCGAGGCCGGTGAACGCCGGCACCATGTAGACGCCGTCAGTGGAGTCGACCGACCGCGCCAACTCGGCCGTCTGTGCGGCGTTGTTGATCAGATCGACGTCCTCCAGCCACTCGATCGCGGCGCCGGTGACGAAGATCGACCCCTCCAGCGCGTACTGGACGGGCTCGCCCGACAGCTGGAAGCCGATCGTCGTGAGGAGGCCGTGGTCGGACTCGACGGCCTCGTTGCCCGTGTTCATCAGATAAAACGACCCCGTGCCGTACGTGTTCTTCGCGTCGCCTTTGTCGAAGCAGGTCTGGCCGAACATCGCCGCCTGCTGGTCCCCGAGCGCCCCCGCTACGGGCACCGCTTCGCCGAGGAAGCCGTCCGGATCAGTGTGCCCGTAGAACGCCTCGTCCGACGAGGGCCGCACCTCCGGTACCATCTCTTCGGGCACGTCGAACTCCTCGAGTAGCTCGTCGTCCCACTCCATCTCGCGGATGTTGTACAGCATCGTCCGCGAGGCGTTCGAGACGTCCGTGATGTGGTTGCCCGTGAGGTTGTAGATCAACCAACTGTCGATCGTCCCCATCAGGAGCTCGCCGTTCTCCGCGCGGTCGCGGACGTCCTCGCCGCGGGACGCCTGCAGCTTCAGCGGCTCCGCGTTGTCGAGGATCCACTCGGTCTTCGTGGCCGAGAAGTACGCGTCGCACTCCAGGCCGGTCTTCCCGCGGATCCACTCGACCTTGTCCGCCGCCTGCAGTTCCTCGACCCGGTCGGTCGTCCGGCGATCCTGCCAGACGAGCGCGTTGTGGACGGGCTTGCCGGTCTCGGCGTCCCACACCACTGTCGTCTCGCGCTGGTTCGTGATTCCGAGCGCCTCCAACTGGGTCGCCTCGAGGTCCGCCTCCGCGAGTCCCGCCGTGACCACCTCCTGGGTGTTCTGCCAGATCTCCATGGGGTCGTGTTCGACCCACCCTGGCTCGGGGTAGATCTGCTCGTGTTTCTGGTACGCGTTGGCGACCACCTGCCCGCCGTGGTCGAACACCATGAACCGCGTTCCGGTCGTTCCTTGGTCGATCGCGCCGACGTACGTGTCTTCCATTCGTATGTCCTCCGTGCCGGGTCTCGCGCCAGCGAGATCCCCTGGGTACATCCAACATAGTGAACTATTATAAACGTTACTAACGCATGGGGTACCTACAGTAAACAATGGATCGACCGCATCCGATCACCGCCGTCCGCCCGGCGTCCGTGGGGCGAGAACACCCCCGAGCCGGCCGTTCGGAAACCGGGCCGAGTAAAACCCCCGCCCCCGTAGGCGGCGTACCGACCGCGTCGGGCCGGCAACCGCGTGGCCCGACACACACGAGCCATGGACATCGAGGACCGAATCGCACGTCGTCAGCGCACCGGTGAGCGCCACCGCCTCGTTCTCGATGAGGACGCGTTGAGCCCGGTGTGGCACCCGGAGGAGCCGATCGGTCGTGGGCCGCTGATCGAGCGCCTGCTCGACTACTTCGACCCGGTGTTCGACGGGCGCGCGCCGCCGAACGGCTACCTGTACGGGCCGGGCGGAACGGGCAAGTCGGCCGTGACCGTGTCGCTCGTCGACCGGCTCGCGGAGGTGCTCTCCTCGACGGGGGACGCGCTGTACACGACCACCCGCGGGGCCAGCGCTCCCGGCGTCTCGTTCGTCCGCGTGGATCTCCGGACAGCCGACTCGGCGTTCGAGTTCTCCCACGCGGTGCTGGACGCGCTGACGGCCGAGTCCGTCCCGCGTCGCGGCGTCGGCGCCGACGAACTCCACGAGCGCCTGGAGCGGCACGTGCGCGGGGCCGGCCCGGTCGTGGTCGTCGCCGACCACATGGGTGAGCCCGAGACCGTGGACGTGCCGACGGTGGCGAGGCGGCTGGGGGCCGTCGAGGGGACCTTCGCCTGGCTCGCCGTCGGCCGCGCCGACCCGGACGAGGTGGGCGTGCCCGACGACGCGGCGACCATCGAGGTGGAGCCCTACTCGCGCGCGACGCTCACCGACCTCGTCGCGGCCCGCGCGGACGCCGGCCTCGGACAGGGCGCGCTGGCGCACCGGTCCGTCCGGGGGCTCGCAGAGTGGGCCGAGGGCGACGCCGGCGTCGCGCTGTCGGCGCTCCTGGGGGCGGTGGAGGCGGCGTCCACCGACGGCGACGCCGGCACCACCCTCGACGAGGAGACCGTCGAGGCCGGGATGGCGGCCGTGCCGTGGCCGTGCGTCCCCCTCGGGCGCGTGCTCGCACTCCCGACGAACCGGGTGCGGGCGCTGGCGTGCCTGGTCGAGCTCAACCCGGCCGACCGCGCGCCCGTGAGCGACTGTGCCGCCCGGATCGCCGACCGCGTCGACCTGACGACCTCGACGGTGGAGCGGTTCCTCTACGAACTCGCGGAGGCCGGAATCGTCGAGCGCGTCCGCCTCGACGGCGTCGACGGGCCCGGACGGCCGCCGAGCCGCGTGGACCCGCGGTTCCCGACGCTGGCGTTCCGGCGGCTCGTCCGGCGCCGCGTGGACGAGGTCGCCGTCTGACGGCGGCCGGACCTTTCGACCCGACATTATCTACGTTCACTAGGGGGTAATCGATAACGTAATACCCGACGCGTCCGTGAGGTGTGATACACGGAGTCATACTATGAGCGATCGGACGGAGGTGCTCGTCGTCGGCGGCGGGTCGACCGGCTGCGGCGTGGCCCGGGATCTGGCCACCCGCGGGGTCGACGTGACGCTCGTCGAACAGGGCAACCTCACACACGGGACGACGGGGCGGATGCACGGCCTCCTCCACAGCGGCGGGCGATACGCGGTCTCGGACCAGGCCAGCGCTCGGGAGTGTATCGAGGAGAACCGGGTGCTGCGCGACATCGCGAGCCACTGCGTCGAGCTGACCGGGGGGCTGTTCGTCAAGCGCCCCGAGGACACCGAGGAGTACTTCCAGGAGAAGCTGGCGGGCTGTCGCGAGTGCGGCATCCCCGCGGAGGTGCTCTCAGCCGAGGAGGCGCGGGAGGTCGAGCCGTTCCTCGCAGGCGACATCGACAAGGCGATCCGGGTGCCCGACGGCGCGGTCGACCCGTTCCGGCTGTGCGTCGCCAACGCGGCCGACGCAGAGGCCCACGGCGCGCGCATCGAGACGCACTCGCCGGTCACAGACGTGCTCGTCGAAGACGGCGCGGTCGTTGGCGTCGAGGTGACACACGAATCTGGAGCCGGAAAGCGCGTCCACGGCGTCGAGGGCGGCACCGAGGAGATCTACGCCGACCACGTCGTCAACGCGACGGGCGCGTGGGCCGGGCGCATCGGCGACATGGCCGGCGTCGACGTGGAGGTGCGACCGAGCAAGGGCGTGATGACCGTGATGAACGTCCGCGAGGTCGACACGGTGGTCAACCGGTGCAAGCCGAAGGGCGACGCCGACATCGTCGTCCCCCACGAGACCACCTGTATCCTCGGCACGACCGACGAGGAGGTCGAGGACCCGGAGGACTACCCCGAGGAGGCGTGGGAGGTCGACCTCATGATCGAAGAGCTGTCGAAGCTCGTCCCGATGCTCGACGGCGCCCGCACGATCCGCTCGTACTGGGGCGTGCGCCCGCTGTACGAGCCGCCGGGCACGGGGACCGAGGACCCAACCGACATCACGCGGGACTTCTTCCTGCTGGATCACGCCGAGCGCGACGACCTACCGGGGATGACCTCCATCGTCGGCGGGAAGTTCACCACCTACCGGCTGATGGCTGAGCAGATCTCCGACCACGTCTGTGACCTCCTCGGCGTCGAGGCCGCGTGCACGACCGCCGACCGCCCGCTCCCCGGCAGCGAGGACTTCTCGGTGCTGCGCGACTACATGGACGAGTTCGGCCTGCGCTCGCCGGTCGGCCGCCGGAGCGTCCAGCGGCTGGGCTCCCGCGCCGACGAGGTGCTCGACACCGACGAGCCGAACCCCGTCGTCTGCCAGTGCGAGGCGGTCACCCGCGCGGAACTGCGGGACGCCATCGGGGGGTCGGGCTCGGACCTGAACGCGGTCCGCCTGCGCACCCGCGCGTCGATGGGCAACTGTCAGGGGGGGTTTTGCGCCCACCGGATGGCCAACGAGCTCCACGCGGGCGGCGACTTCGACCGACCGACCGTCGACGCCGCGCTCGACGAGCTGTGGCAGGAGCGCTGGAAGGGCCAGCGCCACGCGCTGTGGGGCGAACAGCTCTCGCAGGCGATGCTCAACCACCTCCTGCACGCGACGACGTTCAACCGCGACGGCGCCGCCCCGGAGGACTTCGCGGCGTTCGACGCCGGGGAGTGCGGCGCGGGGTCGGCCGATCGCGACGCCGCCGACGCGAGCGGCGACGCGGACGACGCCGGCGACACCTCCGAGCGGACGGCCGCCGACGGCGGTGTCTCCGCCCGCGACTGCGGGGGTGATCGGGGTGGCGATTGAGTCCGACGTGGTCGTGATCGGCGGCGGCCTCGCCGGTGCGACGGCGGCGCTGTCGGCCGCCCGCGAGGGCGTCCACGTCCATTTGGTCTCTGCGAACGAGAGCACCCTCCGGCAGGCGAGCGGCCTGATCGACGCGCTCGGCTACGCCGTCGGACACGCGGCGGAGAACGACGGAGAGGACGCGGGAGCGGGCTCGGGCGACGCCGACGCGGTGCCCGGCCCGCTGGCGGACCCGTTCGCGGTGATCGAGGACCTCCCCGCGGACCACCCGTACCGCGTCGCCGGCGCGGACGCCCTCCGCGAGGGGCTGGCACTGTTCGACGACGCCGTCGGCGACCTGTACCGGGGCGGCCACACCGACCGCAACGCGCTCGTCCCGACGACCTCGGGGCGCGCGAAGCCGACGGCCCGCTACCCGCAGAGCGTGGCCCCGGGACTCGCCAGCGACGGCCGTCCGATGCTTCTCGTGGGGTTCGAGGCCGACACCGAGTTCGACGCGCCGCTGGCGGCCGAGCGGCTCTCGGCCGCGGGCGTCCCGTTCGACGTGTCGGGCGCGACGGTCGAATTCGCCGGGGAGTACCGTGCGGACGCGGCTGTCACCCGGCTGGCGCACGCGCTCGAACGCGACGAGAGCGCGGCCTCCGGCCGCGGAACGACCGCGGGGGAGGGGCGGACCACCCGGCAGCGACTCGCCGACCGGATCCGTCCGCACCTCGGCGACGCCGAGCGCGTGGGGATCCCGGCGATGCTGGGCGACAGTCACGTCGAGGAGGTGCGCGCGGACCTCTCCGAGCGCCTCGACGCCGAGGTGTTCGAGGTCCCAACCGGGCCGCCGAGCCTCCCGGGGATCCGCCTGGAGGATCGGCTGTTCGACGCGCTCGACTCCGCGGGCGTCTCGATGACGACCGGCACGCCCGTCGTCGACTTCGAGACGGGCGCGGACGGTCGGGTCGCATCGGTGACCATCGACCGCAACGGCGCACGCATCCCGTACGAGGCGGGAGCGTTCGTCCTCGCGACGGGCGGGCTGGTCGGGAAAGGACTCGACTCCGACCGCGAGCGCGCGCACGAGGCGCTGTTCGGCTGTCACGTCCCGCAACCAGACGACCGGATGGCCTGGTCTGCGGGGGGCGCGTTCGCCGACCACGCGTTCGCGCGCTTCGGCGTGCGGCCCGACGACCGGATGCGGCCGCTCGACGTGGAGGGAACACCAGAGTACGCGAACCTGGCGGCTGCCGGCGGCGTCGTCGGCGGGGCGGACGTGGCGAGAGAGAAGTCGGCCAGCGGCGTCTCGCTGGCCACGGGGCTTGTCGCGGGCCGGACCGCGGCGGAGGAGGCATGAGCGACACACACGACACACACGACACTCACGAGGACTGCGGCTGCGACGGGGAGGCGAACCGATCGGCGGCGACCGACGGCGGCGCCGTCGCCGGGTCGACCGCCGGGAGCGAGGACGAATTCGAGCCGGTCGACGTGTTCGAGGGCTCGGAGATGGACCTCCGGCCCGGCGCCGACTCCTGCTACAAGTGCACCTCCTGTGACACCTCCTGTCCGGTCGCGGAGGTGGACGACTCCTTCCCCGGGCCGAAGTTCCAGGGCCCCGAACAGTGGCGCCTCAAGCGCAAGGAAGACACCGAGATCGACGACTCGATCACCGGCTGCTCCAACTGCATGCGCTGTGACGGCGCCTGCCCTTCGGACGTGCCGCTGTCGCAGATGCACAACACCGCACGCGCGGAGTACGTCGAGAACCAGCAGCCCACGCTCTCCCGGGAGTACCTCCGCAACCGCATCCTCGCGAACTACGGCACGCTCGCGGCGCTCGGGTCGAAAGTCCCTCGGCTCACGAACGCCATCATGGGCAACTCCCTCGTGCAGAAGGTGAACGAGACGGTGCTCGGGATCACCGCCGAGCGCGACTTCCCGGAGTTCGCAGACCAGACGTTCCGCGGATGGTGGAAGGAGCGCGGCGGCCCGAAGGTCGAAAGCGAGGAGAAGCGGGTCGCCTACTTCCACGGCGACTACGCCAACTACAACACCGTCGAGGTGGCGAAGGCGCTCGTCCGGGTGTACGAGGCCTTCGGTTACGAGATCGCGGTGCCGGACCAGCGCTGCTCGGGCACGCCGATGTTCGCAAACGGGATGCTCGACGACGCGCGGCGCTCCGCGGCGGTCAACGTCGAGAGCCTCGGCGAGATGATCGAGCAGGGGTACGACGTGGTCGCCTCCTGTACCTCCTGCTCGATGGCCCTTCGCCAGGAGTACCCCGAGCTGTTCGACTTCGAGGGCACCGAGACGGTCGCCGCGAACACCTACGACGCGCTGGAGTACCTCCTGATCAACGAGAACGTGATCGACCCGCTGAGCGAGGTCGACGCCGCCGACCACGATATCCCCGACTTCGCGTACCACGCGCCGTGTCACTCCCGAAATCAGGGGCTCGACCGGCAGGCGGTCGAGCTGTTCCGCTACCTCGACGGCGTCGACGTGGCGGACGTTGGCGACTCCTGCTCGGGGATCTCGGGGACCTACGGCTGGAAGGAGGAGAAGTACGAGTACTCCATGGAGATCGGCGAGGAGATGTTCGAGCACATGGAGCACGCCAACGGCGAGACCGGGATGACCGAGTGCCCGACCTGCTCGATGCAAATGGAGCACGGCACCGGCTACGAGATCGACCACCCCCTTCAGGTGCTGGAGGCGGCGCTCGTCGACACCGACGTGACGATCTGAGTCCGGAGTCCAAAGTCCCGAGTATCGAATCCCGAGTCGATCTCGGGGACAACCCTACGTCCCCCGCCCGAGTCCCATCCGTATGGCGACGATCAGCGACACGTACATCGAGAACCGCGAGCGCGTCCAGCCGGACGACGCCAACAACTACGGCAGTGCCCACGGAGGGAACGTCGCCAAGTGGATGGACGAGGTCGGCGCGATGTCGGCGATGCGCCACGCCGGCGAGACGTGCGTCACCGCCCGGATCAACCGACTGGACTTCGAGCGGCCGATCCCCCGCGGGGACATCTGCGTCATCGAGTCGTACGCGTATGCGACCGGTCGCACCTCGATCCGGGTGCGACTGCGCGCCTATCGCGAGGCGCCCCGAACGGGCGAGCGCGAGCAGACGACGGAGTCGTACTTCGTGTTCGTCGCCGTCGACGACGACATGCGCCCAACCGAGGTGCCGGAGCTCGCCGTCGGGTCCGACCGCTGTCGCACGTTGCGCGACGAGGCGCTCGACGGCGAGACCGAGTGAGCGGTCGTCGCGGCGTCCGTCCGGCGGATCGACGCCCGTCCGACGGACTCAGTCGTCGCTCGGCGACTCGGCGATCCCCGCCCCGCGGCCATCGTCGCGGCCCGTCCAGTCGAAGCGGCGCTGGAAGTACAGCGCGACGTTGACGAGCGCGAGCAACACAGGGACCTCGATGAGCGGGCCGACGACGGTCGCGAACGCGACGCCGGAGCCGACGCCGAACACCGCGACGGCGACGGCGATGGCCAGTTCGAAGTTGTTCGAGGCGGCGGTGAAGCCGATGGCGGTCGTCGTCGAGTAGTCGGCGCCGACGCCGCGACCCATCCCGAAGCTGACGAGGAACATCACGACGAAGTAGACCGTCAGCGGCACCGCGATCAGGAGCACGTCGCCCGGCGAGGCGACGATCGCGCCGCCCTGCGTGGCGAACATCACGATCACCGTGAACAGCAGCGCGACGAGCGTCAGCGGGTCGATCCGCGGCACGAACTCCTCCTCGTACCACGCTTCGCCTTTGAGACGGGTGCCGAGGTAACGGCTCAGAACGCCCGCGGCGAACGGGACCCCCAAGAACACCGCGATCGCCTCGAACACCTGTACGGGCGTCACGTCGAACGTCGTGATGCCGGCGACGAGCGACTCCATCCCGAGCAGCGGCGGGAGGAACAGCGCGAAGAACCAGACGTACACGCCGTAGGTGACGATCTGGAACAGGCTGTTGAACGCGACCAGCCCGGTGACGTACTCGGTCGAGCCCTCCGCGAGCTCGTTCCACACGAGCACCATCGCGATACATCGGGCCATCCCGATGAACACGAGGCCGAGGAAGTACTCGGGGCGGGCCGGCAGCCCGGGGACGACCCCGCCGAAGAAGACGACCGCGAGCCCGAACATCAGCGTCGGGCCGATGAGCCAGTTCTGGATGAGGCTCAGGCTGAGGACGCGCCAGTTACTGAAGACGGTCCGCAGCCGCGAGTAATCGGCCTTCGCGAGCGGCGGGTACATCATCGCGATCAATCCGATCTCCACGAGGTGGTAGCTCCGGATCGGTTGCGTCACCGTCGGCGCGACGAATCCGAGGCCGACGCCGACCGCCATCGCAGCGAAGATCCAGACGGTGAGGTACTTGTCGAGGAAGTCCATCGACCGCGGGTCGCCGCAGGCGTCGCAGCCGCAGTTCGGGCCGTGGTCGTGGGCGTCTGTGTCACTCATCGCGCACGCTTCCGTTCAGCACCGTCACCAGCGCGACCGCGCGGTTGGTGGCCCGGTACTTCTTCCATCGGCCGTCCTTGCGCCCCTCGACGAGCCCGGCGTCGACGAGCGCCGAGAGCGCGTGACTGAGGGCGCTCTCGCTCACGTCGACGACCGCGTTCAGTTCGCAGACGCAGAGTTCCTCGCGCGCGGCGACGAGCACGCGCACGAGCGTGTAACGCGTCTCGTTTGCCAGCGCGGAGAGCACGTCGAGTTCGGTCTCCAGTGTCGCGTTCTCGAGCGTCGCTTCGAGCGTCCCGAGTTCGTCGAGCCGGCGCTCGACATCCTCGCTGCGACACTCCCCGAGTTCGTCGTCCAGGTAGCGTCGGAGGCGCCCCGTTGCTTGTGCCATCGAACATTGGTTGTGAAGTAATTCAATTAATATCTCCGATAGGCTTGGCCGTCTACCGGCGATATATGGCAACAAGGTTTGATAGATGCCCGGAAAACGGGCGGAAGCGGAACCCATTTACTTGAATGAATACTAAACTCATATGTGGAATCAGGTACCGCGACCGAAGCACGACCGGACCGCGCCAGCGCATCGGGCCGCAAACAGCGGATCGGAACGGAGTTCCTCGGCGGGTTCGGGACGAAAACGGGGGACTCCGATCTCCTGTTTCTCGAGGGGCAGCTCCCCGAGGACGGCGACCGGATCGCGGCCGACGAGCCCCCCGCCCGACAGCTCGAATGATGTCTGGAGGCGCTCGAATCGGAGCTGGGTCGGCGAGGGAAGTCGCTCGACGACGTACTGAAGATCACGCTGTACCTCGCTGAGATGGACGCGTACACGTTCGTGAACGACGCCTACGAGCGGTACGTCGACGGCGAGGTCCCCGCACGCACGACCGTCGATGTCTGCGACCTGCTCGGCGGCGCCGCGGTGACCGTCGACGGCGTCGTCGCTCTGGAGTAGGAGGACCTCGGCCCTTGACGCCGCGATGTCGAGGATCGTCGGCGAGAGATCGCTCCCGACAGCGCCCGACACGTTTCCCGTCGCTCGAGCCCATCGCGTCCGCGGACGCGTCGACGCCGCCCGCCGTCCCCTGCTCGTGACCCCTCCGGTTCGCCGTTCACTCCGCGGCGCCAGTCCCTTCAGCTCCGCACTCCCCGAACGCCTCGTCGAACAGCGCGACGACGTTCGCCTCGATCTCGTCGCGGATCGCGGCCACCTCCTCGGGGGACTTCCCGTCGGGATCCGAAAGCGCCCAGTCGCGCGCCTCGACAGCGTCCGAAAGCGACAGCGTCGAACACCCCATCGTCGCAACGTAGTCGCACTCGTTCAGCTCACCGTCAGTCACCTCGCGCGGCGTCCGGCCGGACACGTCGATCCCGACCTCCGCCATCGCGTCGACGACCTCGTCGTGAACGCGGTCGGCGGGGCGGGTGCCGCCGGTGCGGAGCTCGACGCGGTCGCCGAGGCCGCGGCGGTCGACCTCGCGCTCGGCGAAGGCGTACGACATCTGCGAGCGTCCGGCATTCTGGACACAGACGAACGCGAGGCGGACGGGGTCGTCGGTGTTCGCACCGTTCGCATCGTTCGCGCCGCCGTCGCTCATTCGTCCGCCCCGCGGGTCGACTCGAGGGTGTTCAACAGCGCGTCCGCCCGCTCGGTGGTGTCGTAGTAGCGCCACTTGCCGTCCTTGCGGCGCGCGAGCAGGCCCACGTCGGTCAGCGCCGACAGCGCGTGACTGACCGCCGATTCGCTCACGTCGACGAGCGGCGCCAGTTCGCAGACGCACAGCTCCCCGTCAGCGACCGAAAGCAGACGCACGAGCCGGTAGCGGGTGTCGCTCCCGAGCGCCGAGAGCGCGTCGATGTCGTCGGTTTCCGCCGCCTCGTCGACGCGCGCGTCCGCCGCCAACCCGCGGAGTGAAGCTAGTCTGTCGTCCACGTTTGCCGCGCAGCACTCGCTTACCTCGTCCGCGATGAGGCGTTCGAGCCGCGCTGTGGTTGCCATACTAACGATTGCAGAACTGTTCAAATGAACCTGTCGGAGTGCGCGTCGACGGTGACAGGTGCCCGATCGTTCCGGACGGTCTGGAAGCGTGGCCGGGGTTGAGGTGTCGGTGCGCAGAAGTACGCGTGCCGCCGCGCCGGATCGCTGCGCGTGCGGCACGAGAGACGGGTTCCGTTCCAGTCGCTCTCGACGTGCGGCCCGACGGGCGCCGACCCACAGTGAGTCGGCGACCGCGTCCGGCCGCTTCCCGACGCCGGCACCGCCCCGAGCGCGGCGTCTCAGTCGTCCGCGGGCGGCTCCGCCTCGACGCGCGCGACGCCGATGGTGACGGCGACGCCCTCGACGGTCCACTCCTCGACGAGGTCGAAGTCGGCCTCCGCCGCCTCCTCGTCGACGAACGCGTCGGTTCGGGTTTCCTCGGCGACGTACTCGCGGTGCTCGTCGACGAAGCCGGCGACGCGGTCGTCGGCCACGTCCAGCGAGACGCGAATGCGCTCGTCGACCTCCAGATCCAGCTCCTTGCGCATCTCCTGGATGCGCCGCACTACGTCGCGGGCGTACCCCTCGGACTCCACGTCCTCGGTGAGCTCGGTGTCGACGTAGACGGTTCCGCTCTCGAACTCCGCACTCACGACGCCCTCCGGTGCCTGTGAGTGAAAGGTGACCATCTCCTCGTCCAGATCGTACACCTCGCCGTCGACCTCGACGGCGAGGCGGCCGCCGGCCTCCAGCTCCGCCCGCGTCGAGCCGCTGATCTCGGCCATCACGTCCTGGGCGTCGCCGCCGAAGGCGGGGCCGAGCCTCGACATCTCCGGCTCGGCGACCTCGACGAGCTCGCCGTAGGAGTCGACCACCTCGACCGACCGGCTGTTCACCCGTTCGGCCAGCAGGTCGCGGAGGGCCGACACTGACTCGCGGGTGTTCGGGTCGTCGCTCTCGACGACGACCCGGGTGACGGGCCAGCGGAGCTTGCGCTCGGCCCGCTGGCGGGCGTTCGCGGCCGCCTCCTCCACGTCGCGGAGGACGGCCATGTCGCGCTCCAGCTCCTCGTCGCGGAGGGCGTCGTCGACCTCGGGGTAGTCGAGCTGGTGGACCGTCGTCGCCTCGCCGTCGAGGTGCTGGTACATCCGCTCGGTGAGGTACGGCGCGTACGGGGCGAGCAGACGGGTTACCTCCCCGAGGACCGTCGCCATCGTGTCGTAGGCGGCGCGCTTGCTCGCGGAGTCCTCGTCTTCCCACATGCGCTCGCGGATCGCCTTCACGTAGAAGCGCGACACGTCCTGCGTCACGAACTCGAGCAGGGCGTTGAGCGCGTCGTCGACCTCGTAGTCGTCCCACGCGGCATCCATCTCGGCTTTGACGGTCTGGAGCCGCGAGAGCACCCACTCGTCGACGACCTCCAGATCGGCGCCGTGCACCTCTGGGTCGGCCGGATCGTAGCCATCCAGCTCCATGTACGGCAGCGGGAAGCGGAACACGTTCCACAGGATGTTGAGCGTCGACTGCATCTCGTGGAGGCCGTCCCACTCGAACGCGAGGTTCTTCTCCTGCTGCTCGTGGCTGAGGAGGTAACAGCGGAGGGGGTCGCGCCCGGCGGCGTCGATGGCTTCCTCCGGTTCGACGATGTTCCCCTTCGACTTGGACATCTTCGAGCCGTCGCCCATCGTCGTGAATCCGTGCATTAACACTTCGTTGTAGGGTGACTCGCCGAGCGCGGCGGTGCCCATGCCCAGTTGCGACCAGAACCATCCGCGTGTCTGGTCGTGCGCCTCGATGATGAGGTCGGCGGGCCACAGCTCCTCGAAGTCCTCCTCGTCGCTCGGATAGCCGATGGTGCCGAGGCTGGCGACCGAGGAGTCGAACCACACGTCGAACACGTCCGGCACGCGTTCGTAGGTGGTTCCGTCCGCGGTGATCGTCAGGTCGTCGATGGAGGGGCGGTGGAGGTCGATGGCGTCGGGGTCGATCTCCTGGTCGACGCGTTCGGCGAGTTCCTCGCGCGTACCGACGACGATCAGGTCGTCGGCGTCGTACGTCTCGACGTCCTCGGGGACCCAGATGGGGAGGGGGATGCCCCAGTAGCGCTGCCGGGAGATGTTCCAGTCGGGCGCCTCCTCGACGAAGTTGCGGAAGCGGCCCTCGCGGGCGGACTGCGGGTGCCACTCGGCGTCCCCGATGTTGTCGAGGAGCTCGTCTTTGATCTCGGTGATCCGGATGAACCACTGGTCGGTCGCGAGGAAGACGATGGGCGTGTCACAGCGCCAGCAGTGGCCGTAGCTGT
Organism: Halobaculum gomorrense; assembly: GCF_900129775.1. Taxonomy (GTDB): domain Archaea; phylum Halobacteriota; class Halobacteria; order Halobacteriales; family Haloferacaceae; genus Halobaculum; species Halobaculum gomorrense. The sequence continues at coordinate 27,096 of NZ_FQWV01000010.1, forward strand.
GCTCGTGGGTCTCGCTGGCCAGCAGCAGCCCCTTCTCGTCGAGGTCCGCGATGATGTCGTCGTTGGCGTCGCGGACGAACTCGCCTGCGTAGTCGCCGGCGGTGTCGGTGTAGACGCCGTCGCCGCCGACGGGGCAGAAGGCGTCGAGCCCGAGCGCCTCGCCGCGCTCGAAGTCCTCCTGCCCGTGGCCGGGCGCGGAGTGGACGAGCCCCGTGCGGTCGGCCTCGACGTAGCCGGCGGTGTACACCTGCCCGGCGCCCTCGAAGCTCGGGTGCTCGGGGACCTCCTCGGCGAGCGGGTGGTCGTACGCCCAGCCGACGAGCTCCTCGCCGTCGTACTCGGCGACGACCTCGTAGTCGTCGTAGCGGCCGCGGCGGAGAGCGTCCTCCACGGTGGACTCCGCGAGGAACAGCGTCTCGGTCTCTCCGTCCCTCGTGGCCTCGACTTCCTGATAGGTGAGGTCGGCGCCGACCGCGATGAACGTGTTCGCGGGGATCGTCCACGGCGTCGTCGTCCAGATGACGAGGCTCCCCTCGCGGTCGGAGAGGGGGAACTTCACGTAGATGGAGGGCGACTCGATCTCGTCGTACTCGACCTCGTTGTTGGCGATGGCGGTCTCACAGCGGGGGCACTGGGAGATGGAGCGCTTCCCCTGCTCGACGAGCCCGCGGTCATGGACCTGCGAGAGCGCCCACCACGCGGACTCCATGTACTCCGGCTCGATAGTCTGGTACGGGTCGTCCCAGTCCATCCAGGCGCCGATGGACTGGAAGTCCTCGTCCATGTTCTCGCGGTTGCGGACGGCGAACTCCCGACACTCCTCGATGAAGTTCTCCATGCCGAACTCCTCGATGTCGCGTTTGGTGTCGAAGCCGAGCTCCTGCTCGACTTTCGTCTCGATGGGGAGCCCGTGCATGTCGTACCCGGGGCGGTCGGTCACGTCGTGGCCGTTCATCCGCGTGTGGCGGATGACGGTGTCCTTGAGCGTCTTGTTCCAGGCCGTCCCCAGGTGCATCTGGCCGGTCGTGTACGGCGGGCCGTCGACAAAAAAGAACGAGGGGTCGTCGGCGTGCGCCTCCTTCGTCACCTCGTAGGCGTCCGTCTCGTCCCAACGCTCGGAGACGGCGGACTCCACCGCCTCCGGCGTGTACTGGTCCGAGATGTCGCTGTCGTCCATGCTCGGTGTGAACCGGTGGGAGTACATCAAGTCGGTGGTCCACCGGCGCCAGTTCACACGGCCACGGACACCGGTGACCGTGTCTGTCGACGCGCCGATTTCACCCCTGAGAACCGCGACGGAGCGTTCATACCGACACCACGGGAACCGCAGCGCAATGAGCGATGCCGACGGCTCGGACGGACCAGACGAGGACGATCCAGTCCGCGATGTCGTCCGCGTCGATGGACCGGAGTCGGCCGACGAGGACGGGGCCGACGACGACGAGGGGTCTCCGGTCGGTCGCGACGGCGTGATGGACCCGGACGACCTCGACATCCGCGACCGCGACGGCGTCGACGAGACCGACGACGGGCGCTACGTCATCTCGACCGGCGGCGGGCAGCGCGACGGCGCCCGGGACGGCGTTGCCGACGGCGCCCGGGACGGAGCCGACTCCGACGGGGACGCCCCCGCGACGACGCCGGCGGCATCGTCGGCGTCGCCCTCGGCAACGGCGCCAGAGCGGGACGGGAGTGAACACGCCGCCGGCGACGGCGATCCGCTGGAGGCGGTCGCCGCCGAACTCGGCGCGCTCTCCGCGTCGCACGGCTTCGCGCTCGCGGTCGCCGCCGGCGGCGAGACCGATACGCTCCGGGTCGCCTCGGGGGATCCGACGGACACGCTGGCGACGGCGCTGCGGTGGTACGCGCGGCGCGTGAATCCGGGGACGCCGGCGGAAGAGACGATCCGGGAGTTGCTGGCGGCGTCGGATCTGGAACTGGAGTAGCCGCCGCCCGTGGAAAGGGGTAAGCCTCCGCCATCCGAACCCCGTGCCATGAGCGACGACGAAGGGCTCGCGCTGACGGCCCGCGGCGCGGCCAAGCGCGACGCCGGCCGGGGCATCGCGCGGCTCTCCGACGCGACGATGAGTAGGCTCGGCGTGCTGTCGGGCGAGACGGTCGTCATCGCGGGCGACCGCGAGACTGCGGCGAAGGTGTGGCCCGCGGGGACCGACGCCGAGGACGGCGAGGTGCTCGTTGACGGCGAGACCCGTGCCAACGCCGGCGCCAAGATCGGCGAGCGCGTGCGCGTCCACACGGAGCGGGTCGGCGAGGCCGACGCCGTGACGCTGACGGCGCCCGCCGCGCTCGACGGCGTCGCCATCGACGGCGACACGCTCGCGCGCGCCGCGAAGCGCGATCTCGACGGCCGCCCCGTCAGCGCCGGCGAGCAGGTCCGGATCCCCCACCTCGGCGGCAACGTGTTCGTCGTCGAGGCGACCCGACCCGAGGGGCCGGTGAAGATCCACGACGGCACCCGCGTCGCGGTCGAACGACGGGCAACTGACGACCCCGCCGATGCGAGCGGCGACGGCCGAAGCGGCGTGAGCACCACCTCGTCCGGAACCGGGGCGTCGGTCGACCTGCCCACTCGGGACCGACGGGCCGGCGGCGATGGCGGCGGGGACGGCGATTCGACCGCTGATACCGCCGAGACCACCGGCGCCGCGGCGTCGCCCCCGCCCGCCGGCGGCGTCACCTACGAGGACATCGGCGGCCTCGACGAGGAGCTCGATCTGGTGCGCGAGACGATCGAACTCCCCTTGTCGGAGCCGGAGGTGTTCGCCCGCCTCGGCATCGACCCGCCGAAGGGGGTGCTGTTGCACGGCCCGCCGGGGACCGGGAAGACGCTGATCGCGAAGGCCGTCGCCAACGAGGTGGACGCGACGTTCATCTCGGTGTCCGGCCCCGAGATAACCTCGAAGTACAAAGGCGAGAGCGAGGAGAAACTCCGAGAGATCTTCGCGGAGGCGAACGAGTCGGCGCCCAGCATCGTCTTCTTCGATGAGATCGACTCCATCGCCGGGCAGCGCGACGACGGCGGCGACATGGAGAATCGGATCGTGGGCCAACTCCTCTCGCTGATGGACGGGCTCGACGCCCGCGAGGACGTGATCGTCATCGGCGCGACCAACCGCGTCGACTCGATCGATCCCGCCCTCCGGCGCGGCGGGCGCTTCGACCGCGAGATCGAGATCGGCGTCCCCGGCGAGGCGGGTCGCCGCGAGATACTGGAGGTGCACACCCGTCGGATGCCCCTCGCCGACGACGTGGATATCGGCCGCCTCGCCGCGCGGACGTACGGCTTCGTCGGCGCTGACATCGACTCGTTGACGACGGAGGCGGCGCTGACGGCGCTGCGCCGCGCCCGGCGCGACGACAGCGAGGTCGACCTCGCGACGGTGGAGGTGACCCGGGCGGACTTCGAGTCGGCGCTGGCGGCGGTCGAACCCTCCGCCATGCGCGAGTACGTCGCCGAACAGTCGGACACCACCTTCGACGACGTGGGCGGCCTCGACGAGGCGAAGGCGACGCTCGAACGCGCGGTGACGTGGCCGCTCACGTACGCGCCGCTGTTCGAGGCCGCCGGCGCCGACCCCCCGACCGGCGTGCTCCTGTACGGCCCGCCCGGCACCGGGAAGACGCTGCTCGCGCGCGCCATCGCGGGCGAGTCGGAGGTGAACTTCATCGAGGTCGCCGGCCCGGAACTGCTCGACCGCTACGTCGGCGAGTCCGAGAAGGCCGTCCGCGAGGTGTTCGAGCGCGCCCGCCAGGCGGCCCCCAGCATCGTCTTCTTCGACGAGATCGACGCCATCGCGGCCGACCGTGACGGCATGGGCGACTCCTCGGGCGTCGGCGAGCGCGTCGTCTCCCAACTCCTCACGGAACTGGACCGGGCGAGCAGCAACCCCAACCTCGCGGTGATCGCCGCCACGAACCGCCGGGAGGCGCTCGACGACGCGCTCGTCCGGCCCGGCCGCCTTGAGAGCCACGTGGAGGTCCCGCTGCCCGACGTGGAGGGCCGCCGGAAGATCCTCGCGGTCCACACCGGGCGCACGCCGCTTTCGGACGACGTGGACCTCGACGACGTGGCCGAGCACGCCGGGGGCTACTCCGGCGCGGAACTGACCGCGGTCGTCCGCGAGGCGACGATGCGGGCGGTCGAGCGCGTCGCCGACGAGTACGGCGAGGCGGCGAACGACCACGCCGACGCGCTGTCGGTGACGATGGCCGACTTTGAGGCGGCGATGACGGTCGTCGCCCCGCCGGAGTCGGCCGACTGAACCGGGTACCGGAGCTACTCTTTCCGGAGCACGTCGGGCGCGAACGGGCGGACCAGCAGCGTCTCGCCCACCTCGCCCTCGTACTCGACGTGCAGCACGCGGTAGCCCGCCCCCGGCGTTGGGTCGGGCCGCCACCCGAGCAGCTCCCGCGCGCCCGCCTCCGGGTCGTAGTTGTCCAGCACCGCGACGGCGTCGTCGGTGGTCACGAACGCGAGGTCTGCGAGGAACTACCGGCAATATTGACTCCGACCCCCTCGGTTGAATCAGTCGGGGGGCACGTGGCAGGTATGACCGAACTCCTACCCGAGGAGGCGGCCGAGCGACTCGTCTCCACGTGCCGGACCACCGTCGGCGACAACGCGCGCTCGGTGACGTTCTTCTCGCGCACCGACCACGAGCAGCTGTACCTCCGCGACGACCTCGAACAGGACGCCGACCTGATGGCGTTCATCGGCACCGAGCGCCAGGACTTCGCGATGGCCAGCGACGGCTACTCGGGAACCGAGCTGGGCGAGTACCGCTACACGCTGCGCGTGTTCGAGAACGGCTATGCCGTCCGGATCGACGGGCGCGACAAGGGCGTGCTCGTCACCAGCGACGGGATGGAGCTTCGCGACTTCAACCACCTCGCCAGCGCCGTCTCCGCGACGCTGGAGGAGTGGGAAGGCGAGATCTGAGTCGCGCTCGGCGGCGGCTCACTCCCAGAAGCTCTTCGTCCGCGCGTACTGGCGCTCCTGCTTCAGGATGTCCCGGTAGAAGTCGCCCTTGTTCTCCCGCAGTTTCCCGATGATCCGCGCGGCGTTGTGCGGTCCCACGCCGCGGGCGGCTAGCGCGATCACCGCCTGCTTGCCGTGCGCCTGCACGAGGTTCGCCGAGCGGTTCGCCTTGCGCGTGAGTTTCTCCTGCTCCTCGTCCTTCTCGCTCGCGCGGACCGCCTTCACCGTCTCCCCGTCCCACGGATTGAGCGCCGCGATGCGGGTCGACCCGCACTCGGGGCACTCCGGCGTGTCGCGGACGCGGCGCACCTTCGTCCGCTGGTTCCACTCGCCGCAGTGGACGCACAGCTGGATCACGTGGTCGTCCATGATGCGGTCGCGAATGGTCTCGATCACCGAGGCGTCGGCGTTCTCGGGGACGAGGAACTCCCGACCCGACGAGCGGCCGTCGGTGCCCAGCGGCGTCCGATCGCGGGCGGCAACGACCTCGATCTCGCCGTCATCGATGGCGGCGAGCAGCTCCGCGGTCTCCTCGACGGCCAGTTCCGTGTGGAACACCTCCCGCACGGCCTCGTCGAAGACGGGCGTGTCCTCGAGCGCCGCCAGGAGGCGGTCGCCGCCGAAGCGTTTGTTCCCTTGGTAGCGCTTGAGCGCGCCGAACTTCGCGGCGACGTGCGCGAGCGTGAACTTGAGCGTGTCCGAGTTCTTCAGCGCCAGCTCCAGCAGCGCCTCGACGTGGGCGGGGTCCGTCTCCTCTAGCACCTCGATGACGGTGCCGGGGGTGACGCCGTTCGGCACCTCCAACTCCACGCGGTAGGGGTCGGCCTCCATCCCGACCGACGAGCCGGTTCGCTGGCCGATCAGCGCCGAGAGCAGGCGCCCGAGCGTGCGGTTCACCTCGTGTCCGAAGGCCGCGTTGACGGCGATCGATCGTCCCCGGCCCTCCACGACGATCCGGTCGTCCGTCGGTATCGGGTGGCCGGCGTCGACGTGTCTCTCGACGGTGTCGAGTCCCACCCGGATCGTCTCGGCGTCGGCGGGGTACCGACCGGCGAACTCGCGGGCGACCGCCTCGGCGTCGGCGCCGCCCGCGAACTGCGGCTCGGCGACGCCGCGCATCTCGCCCACCTCGCCGGCGACCGCGCGCGGGACGGGGATCTCCTGGCCGGTCCACGACGGCACCTCACCGGCGGGGTCCTCAATGGGCGTGACGTTCACCTCCGACTCCTCGTCGTCGATGTCGTTGATGCGCCACAGCTCTCCGCGCTGGATGAACGTCTCGCCCGGCTGGGCGAAGTTGACGACGAACCGCTCGTCGAGGGTGCCGATCTGCCGGCGCGAGGAGATGTCGTACACGTCGTACGTCTCCTCGTCGGGGATCATCGAGAGGTTCCGGTAGTAGTACTGCCAGGTGCCGCCCGATGTCTCCAGCACGTCGCGCTCCTCGTCGATCCACAGCAGGCGGTTCCCCGACAGCTCGCGGGCGACCTCCCGGAACGTCTCCTCGGGGAGATCGCGGAAGGGGTACGCCCGCGTGATCAGTTCGTACGCCTCGCGTGCGTTGACCTCGCCCATGTCCATCAGCAGGCCGACGATCTGGTTCGCGAGCGTGTCGAGGCTGCCGTGGTGGATGCCCGAGTCCTCGACTTCGCCGCCGACCGCTCGCCGGGCGATGGCCAGCGCTTCCATCGTGTCGTCGGCCGAGTCGGTGACGATGGTGCCGCGGCTCACCTCGTCGCGGCGGTGGCCCGCGCGGCCGACCCGCTGGAGCAGGCGGGCGACCTCGCGGGGGGAGTTGTACTGCACCACGTGGTCGACGCGGCCCACGTCGATCCCCAACTCCATCGAGGAGGTACAGACGAGCCCGTCGATCTCGCCGGCCTTGAACGCGTCTTCGACCTCGATGCGGGCGTCCTTGGAGAGCGAGCCGTGATGGACGCCGATCGGTTCGCCGAGCGTCTTGAACCGCGATCCCAGCGCCTCCGCCGTCTGGCGGGTGTTGACGAAGATCAGGACCGACTCGTTGTCGCCGACGATGTCGCGGATCAGCCGGACGTGACTCGCGATGTCGGGATCGGTCGCCAGCTTCCCAGCGAGGCGCTCGTCTTCGGGGGTCACCTCGGGGGAGACCACGTCGAACTCCACCTTGCTCCCCACGTTGACCTCGACGATCTCACAGCCCCGATCGCCGGTGAGGAACTTCCCGACCTCCTTGGGGTCGCCGACAGTCGCAGAGAGGCCGATCCGCTGAAAGTCGCCGGCGAGTCGGCGGACGCGCTCCAGGCCGACGGTCAACTGCGCGCCGCGCTTGGAGGCGGCGAGTTCGTGGACCTCGTCGACGACGACGTGGTCCACGTCCGAGAGGGCCGCCCGGAGTTTCTCGCCCGTCAGCATCGCCTGCAGCGTCTCCGGGGTCGTCACCAGCACGTCCGGCGGGTCGTCCGCCTGCTTGCTCCGCTGGTAGTCCGTGGTGTCGCCGTGGCGGACCTGCACGTCGAGGTCGAGGTACTCGCCCCACCACTCCAGGCGCTCGCGCATGTCGCGGTTGAGCGCCCGCAGCGGCGTCACGTACAGCGCGCCCAGTCCCTCCGGACGAGTCTCCGCGAGCGCCGAGAACACCGGGAGCATCGCCGTCTCCGTCTTCCCGGTCCCCGTCGGCGCGATGACGAGGGCGTCGTTTCCGTCCGCCAGCGGCGGGATCGCCCGCCGTTGGGGCGCCGTCGGCGTCGTGAAGCCGCGCTCGGACAGCGCCGACCGCACCGCCTCGCCCAGCGCCGCGAAGGCGTCCATCCCCGTCGCTCGCGGCGTGTCGCTCATCGACGCGGATTTCGTCGCGATCCGGTTAAGGGTCGCGCTCCCGGCCGTTCCGACGACCCCCGCTCGCGTCGCCCTCGATCGTCCCGCCCCCATCCGCGCTGTCGCCCACCGCGCCGCCGGATGCGCCCCCGCGCGTCACTCCCGGCTGACGGCGATGTTCCGGACGGCTCCGTCGCACTCCGGGCACGTCCCCGGGTGGCTGTTCGTTCGGGTTCGCGCGCCGCAGCCGAGGCACTCGAACAGGCCCTCCGACGGGCTGTACGGATCGATATCGTTGATCGTCATGTCAATCCATACTATGGAAGTTATTATAATCGTTTCCTACGGATAGATAAGAATAGTTCTAGGTTTAAAAGGTCAAACGGTGGACGATCGTCGAATTCCCGCCGCTACAACAGCTCTTCTTCTGCCAACTCGACGGCGTTGCGGACGGCGCCCACCGAGGTGAGGTACCCGGCGCCGACGCCCGCCTTCGACGCCTTCGCGGCCACGCCGGTGAGCACCGTCGGTCCCAACTGCGCCACGGCGCCGTCGCCGACGGAGACGAGCCAGCCGGGCACGTCGAAGCGATAGCTGGCGAGGCGCGGCGCGAAGTCGTCCGGGGAGGCGGACAGATCGTGGTCGACGAGTCGACCGACGTTCTCCGCAGCCGTCTTCGCCTCGCGAACGGCCGCGGACGCGGAGGCGGGAACCGCCTCGCCGTCGGCGTCGACGACGCGGCCGGCGTCGCCCAGCGCGAACGTCCGGTCGGTCAATCGGAGGTCGGCGCGGACGACCGGGCGGTCGCCGCCGACAGCGTCGTCGCCGGCGATGCCGCCGGTCCAGACGAACTGATCGTAGCCGAGGTCGCCCGCGTCGGTGACGATCCGGTCGTCGAACACCGCCTCGACGGCGGTGTCGGTCTCGATATCGACCCCGCGGGCCTCCAGCCCCTCGCGGACGGCCTCGCTGAAGTTCGGAGGGAAGTTCGGGGCGACCCCATCCAGCTGTTCGACCAGCGCGATCTCCACGTCGTCGGGTACCTCCACGCCCTCCTCGCGCGCCAGCGCCGCCAGTTCGCCGGCGACCTGTACCCCCGACAGGCCCGCGCCGCCGACGACGACGCGCCCACCCTCGGCGACGACCTCCAGGAACCGCTCCCGGATCGCGGCGGCGTCGTCGAGCGACTTCAGCGGCGTCGCGTGCTCGCGGAGCCCCTCGATCCCGTAGTACGCGGTCTCCGATCCGAGACACAGCGCCCCGTAGTCCCACTCGATCGCGTCGCCGTCGGCCAACTCTGCGCGGCCCGCCTCCGCGTCCACGTCGACGACGCGGTCGACGACCAACTCCGCGCGGTCGAGGAGATCATCGAGCGGTACCGAGATCGCGTCGGCGACCGCAGGGCGACGGATCGCGCGGTGGGTCTCGTGGACGAGGACGTGTTCCTCGCCCTCGTTGACGAGCGTGATGTCCGCCTCAGGCGGGAGTCGGGACTCGAGCCTTCGGGTCAGGGCGACGCCGGCGTAGCCGGCGCCGAGGACGACGACGTGCATGCGGATCGACGTACGGGACACGCGGGTAAGGACGTGACGGGCGTTCGACCCGGACGCGGCCGAATGTTCATATCCCGAAGCGAAGCCAGCGTCCCCGTGACGTGACGACGGCCCGCGGGCGACGAGCGGGTGTGCGGCGCACCGCTCGCGGGCAGGGAGGGACGCAGACGGGGTCGGCGTGACCGCCCCGCTGCGCGGCCCCCTGACGCAGCCGCGCCGCCTGTCAGCCCAGGGCGCAGCAACGGCTCCGCGTCGCCGCGATCTGCGCCCCGCATTCCAGGCTCCGGGCGGCGCCTCCGGGTCAGAACAGCGCCTTCGAGTCGCCCAGCACGCGCGCCGGACCACCGACCTCCCAGATGTCGGTCTCGACGCCGACCTCGGCGATGCGCTCCTCGACGCGCTCGGCGTGTTCGGCGGGGGTGTTGACGTAGACGCTCGCACCGGTGTCCGTCGAGAAGTAGACGGGCACGTCCGCCTCCTCCCGGAGTTCGCGGACGGCGTTGAACACGGCGATGGTCTCCGGCTGCCAGTACACCCAGCCCGCGGGCCCGGTCATCGTCGTCGCCGTCAGCGACAGCGAGTCGTGCTCGGCGATCTCGAAGATCCCGGAGAACTCCCCCGTGCGAAGGCGGTCGCGCATCCGCTGGAGCTGTTCGTGGACGTGGGCCATCCGTGCGTCGAACATGTGGCTCGCCTCGGCCTCGCGGTGAGCCTCCTCGGTCTCCTTGTACGCTGGGACCAGCGCGGTCACCACGCGGAGGTCCTCCTCGGGGTCGAAGCCGTCCGGACCGACGCCCACGTCGAGGCGCTCGGCGCGGCAGTCCTCGTCGTTCATCCCAGCGTACAGCACCGAGTAGGCGCCGGTGACCGCGCGGGCGGCCGACGAGGAGCCGCGGCGCGCGACCGTCGATATCTCCGGGCGCGTCATGTCGAGGCCGGTGGCCTTCACCAGCGCCATCGCCAGCGCCGCGAACCCCGACGACGAGGAGCCGAAGCCGACGTTCGACGGGAAGGAGTTCTCCGACTCGACGCGGACCGCGGCGTCGAGGTCCGCGAGGTCGCGGACGTGGTCGACGACCATCTCGATGCGCTCGGCGCCGCGACCGCCGACGACCTCGTCGTCGATGCGGTACTCGTCGTCGGCCGGCGTCGCGTCCGGCTCCCACTCGACGGTCGTCGTCGTTCGCGAGGGCGCCGTACAGAGACTGATCGAGTCGTGGTACGGGAGGCGTCGCTCGGCGTCGCGCATCCCGTGGTACTTCACGAGGCCCTGGATCGGGTGGGCCGTCGCGGTGGCTTTCATACCCGCCGAAGGGACAGGCGGGCGGTTAGTCGTTCCGAATGGTCGCATCCGGGGCGTCGGCGTCGAGGGCGGTCGACAGGGTCACTCGTACTCGTAGAACCCCTTCCCGGTCTTCTTGCCCAGATCGCCGGCAGCGACCTTCCGCTTGAGGAGATACGCCGGCTTGTACCGATCGCCCAGTTCCTCGTGGAGCGTCTCACTGGCGTCGAGACAGATATCGAGGCCGATGTGGTCGGCCAGTTCGAGCGGTCCCATCGGGACGTTCGTGCCGAGTTTCATCCCCTTGTCCATGTCCTCCTTGGAGGCGACGCCCTCGTCGTACGCCCGGATTCCCTCGTTGATCCACGGCATGAGCACGCGGTTGGTGACGAACCCGGGCTTGTCGTCGCTCTCCCACGTCTCCTTGCCCAGGTCCTCGGCGAATGCGTGCGCGAGATTCGTCACCGCGGCGTCGGTCTTCTCCCCGGTGACGACCTCGACGCCCGCCATGATCGGAACGGGGTTCATGAAGTGGAGGCCGACGACGAGCTCCTCGCGGTCGGTCGCCGAGGCGATGGTCGTGATGGAGAGGGTAGAGGTGTTCGTCGCGAGCACCACGTCGCTGTCGGTCACGTCCTCGAGGTCCGCGAAGATGTCCTGTTTCACCTCCATGTCCTCTAGCGCCGCCTCGACGACGAGGTCGGCGTCCGCGAAGTCGCCGAGGGCGGTCGTCCCCGCGATCCGTTCTCGGATCGTTTCGGGCGACTCGTCGAGTTCGTCTTTCGCGTCGAGGCGCGACAGCGACGATTCGATCGAGTCTAGCCCGTTGTCGACGAACCGCTGTTCGATGTCGCGCATCACCACGTCGTAGCCGGCGGTCGCGGCCACCTGGGCGATGCCGTTGCCCATCGTGCCCGCGCCGACGACCCCTACCGTCTGGATCTCGGAGAGTCCGCACATGGGGAGCGATGCCCCGTCGGCCACCGTAAGCGTAGCGGAGCGCCAGCGGCGAACGGTCCGGCAGCGACGGCAGGCAACGGCCGGACGACCGCAGGCAACGGCTGGAGGACGGTGGTGGAGGGCCCGGCAGCGACCCGAAGCGGGAGCCGATCGGAAGCCGGCCGCCGCCAGGAATTATCCGCGGATGAGAATGTGCGCAGAAAGATTAAACCGTCCGGGTCCGACCCATCCGACAGGTGACCAGGTGTGGGGGATGAGGATGTAACGGAGTTGAAGTTCGTGGGGCCGGCGACGGCCGCCGTCCTCGCGGACGCGCCGTTCGACGCGGCCGACGTTCGCGACAAGGCCGTCTCCTACCGGATGCTGATCGACGCCGGGGTCAACCCGGGCGTCGCCGCGCGCATCCGCCGGGAGCACTCGCTTGCCTGGTCGTTCGAATCCGAGGGCGAAGACCTCGCTCGTCGGTCGACCCAGGTCCGCGGGCTCGGGGACGCCGAGCGGGCGTGGGTCGCCGCTTCGTCCGGCGACTGGCAGGCTGACGACGCCGACCGGCCGACCGCGGATGGGGAATCCGACGCCGGCGGCGGCGACCGGAGCGGTCCCGCGGACGGAGATATCGGCGGAAGCCCGGAAACAGAAGAACACGAAGAACCAGCCGAGTCCGACGGCGCGGCCGGCGAGCGAGCCTGGGTCGCCGCGTCCGCCCGCGGCGACGCGCACGGGACGAAAACCGACGGGTCGGGCGACCCGGCCGCGGCGGAATCCGCCTGGCGTGAACGCTCACGTCCGACGCCCGTCGCGGACATCGAGGGGGTGAGCGACGGGGACGCGGCCGACCTCGCCGAGGCGGGGATCACCTCGGCACGAGCGCTCGCCGTCGCCGACCCCGAAGAGATCGCCGATGCCCTCGACCGCGACGCGGCGCACGTGGCCGAACTCCGGGACGCGGCCGCCGAACACGTCGACTGATCGACGGAATTCGATACTCGCGACCGAGTAAATATCAATTCTCGCACACCATTTGATTTATCATCGATGCCGTGGCGGATTTAGATATGCTCCCCGACGCGGACGCGGCCATCACCCGGGACGGTAAGGCGCTCATTCTCGCGTACGACCACGGCATCGAGCACGGGCCCGTGGACTTCGAGCCGAACCCGGAGACGGCCGACCCCGAGCGGGTGTTCGACCTCGCGACCCACGACGCGGTCACAGCGCTGGCGGTCGGCAAGGGCGTCGCGGAGGCGTACTACCCGAGCTACGCTGACGACGTGTCGCTGCTGGCGAAGCTCAACGGCACCTCCAACCTCTGGATGGGCGAGCCCGACTCGGCCGTGAACTGGTCGGTCGAGTACGCCGCCGAACTGGGCGCCGACGCGATCGGGTTCACCCTGTACGGCGGGTCGAACAACGAGGTGGAGATGGCCGAGGAGTTCCGCGACGCCCAGGAGGCGGCCCGCGACCACGACATGGGCGTCGTCATGTGGTCGTACCCGCGCGGACAGGGGCTGAAGAACGATACCGACCCCGGAACGATCGCGTACGCGGCGCGTCTCGGGCTCGAACTCGGCGCCGACATCGCGAAGGTGAAGTACCCCGGCTCGCCCGAGGCGATAGGCGAGGCCGCGCGGATGGCCGGTCCGACGAAGGTGGTGATGTCCGGCGGGTCGAAGACCGACGACCGCGCGTTCCTCGAGACGGTCGCCGGCGCGATCGACGGCGGCGCGAAGGGACTGGCCGTCGGCCGGAACGTCTTCCAGCGAGAGAACCCGAAGGAGATCCTCGACGCGCTGGAGGCGGTCATCTTCGAGGAAGCGTCCGTCGACGAGGCGCTGAAACTGACCTCCGCCTCCGCCGTCGCCAACGACTGATGGAGGGATCCGACGCCGGGGACGAAGCCGCCCGCGATGACGACGCGACAGATCCCGCCGCCCGCGATCCGGTCGCCGTCGCGGAGGCGGCGCTGGACGCCGTCGCCGCGGCGGCCCCGGAGATACGCGCGGGCCTGCCGGGTCGCCGCCGCTACCTCGATGACGAGAACCCCTCCGGCGAGGACGTGCTCGCCGCCGACGTGTACGCCGACGAACTGCTGGAGACGGCGCTCGGCGACCTCGACGGCGTCGGCACCTACGCCAGCGAGGAGCGGGAGTCAGCGGTCGACGCGGGCGAGGGGTCGGTGTCGGTCGCGGTCGACCCGCTGGACGGCTCCTCGAACCTGGCGTCGAACAACCCGATGGGCTCCATCGTCGCGGTGTACGACGGACCGCTCCCCGCCTCGGGTCGCGACCTCGTCGCCGCCGGCTTCGTCCTGTACGGCCCCGTCACCACCATGGTCGCGGGCGTCGGTGCGCCCGCGGACGCGACGGTCCACGAGTACCTCGTCACCGAGGAGGGCGATCGGGAGCAACTGGAGCGGGTCCGGCTTCCGGACGACCCGACCGTCTACGGGTTCGGCGGACGCGTCCCCGACTGGCCCGCCGACTTCGCCGCCTACGTCGACGAGATCGAGGACGAACTGAAGCTGCGCTACGGCGGCGCGATGATCGCCGACGTGAGCCAGGTGCTCTCCTACGGCGGCGTGTTCGCCTACCCGGCGCTGGAGTCGGCGCCGGACGGAAAGCTCCGCCTCCAGTTCGAGGGCAACCCCGTCGCGTACCTCGTCGAGGGCGCCGGGGGGCGCTCCTCAGACGGCGCGCGGTCGCTGCTGGACATCGAGGCGACCGGGATCCACCAGCGCGTACCGGTCCACGTCGGGAACGCGCCGCTGATCGAGCGGCTCGAAACGGCGCTCGACGACGTTCGCCCCCGATAGCGCGTCCCGAACCGATAGACCCACACGTCGGGCGCGTCGAACCCGGGTAATGAGAGATCGGTACAAGGCGCTCATGTTGCGCAGTTTCAAGGACGCCATGGACATCGTCGACGAGTACAACGGCTGGGCGGCCGAGGCGTTCGACGACTCCTCGCCCGTGCCGCCGCAGGCGGTGCCGCAGGTCGCGATGATGTTGTACCAGAGCCGGGTGATGGACGGCTGGGGCGGCGAGGGCGGCTTCGACGTGCCCGAGTTCGACGACAAGATGTTCGACTAGGGACGCGCGGTGGATCGCCCCGCCCGAGGAGTTCCGCGTGATCGAAAAGACCGGGAAGTAAGCCGAGGCGAACCGGTTCTCAGTCGTCGCCGGCGGCGACCCCGGCCTCGGCGGTGCCGATCCGGCGGTCGAGGAAGTCGTCGAGCAGTTCTAAGCTCCTGATTTTGTCGTCGATGTCCGAGGAGCCGTGGCCCTCCTCGCCGAGCTCTTCGTACTCGTAGTCGTCACCCTCCTGGTAGCCGGCGTCGTCGAGGGCGTCCCGGAGGATACGCGCCTGCGACACCGGAACCCGGCGGTCGTTGACGCCGTGGACGATCAGCAGGGGGGCGTCGACGTTCTCGACGTGGGTGACCGGGGAGCGTTCCTGGTACAGCTCCGAGTTCTCGTCGGGTTCGCCGAGGTACTTCACCATGAGCTCCGAGCGGTAGTGGGGCATGGTGTTCTCGGCCATGTCGTGCAGGTCCGAGAGGCCGACCCAGGTGACGCCGGCGGCGTAGAGGTCCGGGAACTGCACCAGTTGCCAGTTCACCGAGTAGCCGCCGTAGGAGCCGCCGTACACGACGACGCGGTCGTCGTCCAGCCAGTCGTACTCGGCGAGGACGCGTTCTGCGGCGGTCGCGATGTCGCCCTGCTCGGCGCCGCCCCAGTCGTCGTGCAGTTCCTCGACGAACTCGCGGCCGCGGCCGGTGGAGCCCCGGTAGTTCACCTGTAGGACCGAGAAGCCGCGCGAGAGGAGGAACTGTGTCCGGTAGCCGAACGAGAGCGTGTCGCGGTGGCGCGGACCGCCGTGTGGGTTGACGACCAGCGGCGAGGGTCGCTCGCCCGAATCGTAGAGGATCGCGCCGATCTCCAGTTCGTCGTACGGGTCGTGCTCGACGGCGCGCTGTGGCGTCTCGGGCACGCCGTCGGACTCGACGGTGAAGTACTCGGCGTCGGCGAAGTCGTCGGGGGAGAACGGGCCGTACTCCGCCTCGAGGACCGTCTCGTGCTCGTCGGCGTCGAGGTCGTACGCGAACAGTTCCGGACGCCGCGTCGGCGTCGTGTGCTGGATCAGGACGCGGCCGTCGTCGAGTGGCGTGTCGTCCGCCAGCGACGCGACGCCGCCGGGGAGAGCGAGTTCCCGACTCTCGCCTGACGCGACGTCGTAGACGACCGGGACGACCTCGGCGTCCCGCGACCGGGTCATCAAGAAGCGCTCGCCGTCGGGCATGAAGAACGCGGGCTCCTCGTGGAACTCGCCGTCACCGTACCACGTCACCTCGTCGGCCACTAGGTCGTAGACGCCGCAGCGGCCTTTGTCGGGGGTGTTGTCGAAGATCAGGAGTGCGTCGCCGTCGGGGTGCCAGTCGGCCGGGGCGGCCTCGGCCCCGGTCTCGCCGATCCCGAGGTTCCGTGCGTCCGAGCCGTCGGCGTCGGCGACGAACACGTCCGCGTTGTCGTAGTCGTCGGACTCGTTCGTCATGAACGCGAACCGCCCGCAGTCGGGCGACAGCTCCGCCGTCCAGACCGCGCGGTCGAAGTCGGTCACCTTCGCCGACTCCCCAGTCGGGAGGTCGTGACGGTAGACGTTCATCTGGCCTTCGTGGTTCGATCCGTACAACAGCGTCTCGCCGTCGTCGCCGACCGATTGGAGCATCACCTGTCCGTCCTGCTCGACGACCGCCTCGGCGTCGCCGTCGCGGTCGATCGCGTGGATGTCGTTCTGCTCGTTGCCGGCCTCGTCCAGGTCGAAGAAGAGGCGTTCGCCGCCGGCGCTCCACGAGAAGCCGTGGCGGGCGTCCTTGGGGACCTGCCCGTCGGACCACTGCTCCAACTCGCCCGTCTCCGGGTCGAGCAGGTACAGTTCGTTGCGGCCGTCGATGTCGTAGTAGAGGGCCACCTCGTCGCCGTCGGGGGTCGGGGAGGGGTTGGCCATCGTCGGCAGTTCCGCAAGAGACCGGAGGACGTCGTCAGGTTCGTCCATCGTGGCCGACAGTTCTCCCGAGGGGACTTCAGTGCTTCCAGAAGCGCAGTTCGTGACGATGGCTGACACGTTCGCGACCGGACCCGGCCGGCGGCCATGGAAAACCCTTTCCGCAATTCTTGCGCACCACCACGTATGAAAGTCCACGTGGGCGCGGCGGCGACCGAGGAGGAGGCCGGCGCAATCGCCTCGGCGCTGGCCGAGCACTTCGGCGTCGACATCGAGGTGTACGCGGGCGACGACGCCGACGAGCCGATCGCGACGGCCGAGCCGCCCGAGATCGAGTACCCGCTGGACGACGACCTGGGCCCGACGGCCCGGGAGGCCGAACTCCGCGCGGAGATCGACGACATCCTCGAGGGCGGTCCCGAGAAGTACAAACGGCGCCTCCCCGATCAGGGGAAGCTGTTCGTCCGCGACCGCCTCGACCTGTGGTTCGGCGACGGCGGCGAGGGCGGGGTCGGCGACGCGGGTACCGAGGACGCCGCCGACGGCGTGAAGTTCGAGGACGGGAAGTTCGCACACTTCGACGGCTACCACGAGAACTCCCCCGACGTGGACGAGTACGACGAGGGCGACCGCGTCCCCGCCGACGGCCTCATCACCGGCGCCGCCGAGTTCGAGGGGCGCGACCTCCACTTCATGGCCAACGACTTCACCGTGAAGGCGGGGTCGATGGCCGGCCGCGGCGTCGAGAAGTTCCTCCGGATGCAACAGCGCGCCCTCAAGAACGGGAAGCCGGTCCTGTACCTGATGGACTCCTCTGGCGGCCGGATCGACCAGCAAACCGGCTTTTTCGCCAACCGCGAGGGGATCGGGAAGTACTACTACAACCACTCGATGCTCTCGGGGCGCGTCCCGCAGATCTGCGTCCTCTATGGACCCTGCATCGCCGGCGCGGCGTACACGCCGGTGTTCGCCGATTTCACCGTGATGGTGGAGGGGATGTCCGCGATGGCGATCGCGTCGCCGCGGATGGTGAAGATGGTCACCGGCGAGGAGATCGAGATGGACGAGTTGGGCGGCCCGGACGTGCACGCGAAGTACTCCGGCAGCGCCGACCTCGTTGCCGAGGACGAACAGCACGCCCGACAACTCGTTGCGGATCTCGTGAGCTACCTCCCGGATAAGGCGGGCGAGAAGCCGCCCCGAAGCGACCCGAAGCCGCCGACGTACTCGCCCGACGGCATCGACGAACTAATTCCGGAGGCGCCGAACCGCCCGTACGATGTCCACGACCTCCTCGACCGCGTGTGCGACGCAGAGTCCGTCTTCGAGCTGAAATCGGAGTACGGCAAAGAGATCGTCACCGCGTTCGCCCGCATCGACGGCAAACCGGTAGGTGTTGTCGCGAATCAGCCGACCGAGCGCTCGGGCGCCATCTTCCCGGACGCTGCCGAGAAGGCCGCGGAGTTCATCTGGACGTGCGACGCCTACGAGATCCCCCTCCTCTACTTCTGTGACACGCCGGGGTTCATGGCTGGGAGCCAGGTCGAGAAGGACGCCATCCTCGAGAAGGGGAAGAAGTTCATCTACGCGACCTCCTCGGCGACCGTGCCCAAACAGACCGTGGTCGTCCGCAAGGCGTACGGCGCGGGCATCTACGCGATGGGCGGCCCCGCCTACGAGCCCGAGTCCGTGATCGGGCTCCCGTCGGGAGAGATCGGGATCATGGGCCCCGAGGCGGCGATCAACGCCGTCTACGCGAACAAGCTCGCCGAGATCGACGACCCCGAGGAGCGGGCGGAGCGCGAGGACGAACTGCGGGGGGAGTACCGCCGCGACATCGACATCCACCGGATGGCCAGCGAGGTCGTCATCGACGAGATCGTCCCCCCCTCCGACCTGCGCGAGGAGCTCGTCCAGCGGTTCGACTTCTACGAGGACATCGAGAAGTCCGTGCCGGACAAGAAGCACGGCACGGTCCTCTGATCGAGTTTATATGCGATGGCGGGACCAGCCCGCCCGTGACCTGATCACCGACCGGACGACGGTCAGCGGGTGCGCGGTGCCCCGTCGTCCGAGGCGGCCGCGCCGCCTGTTCGCCCCACGCTCTCCCGGCACTTCATCACACTGTGGCGCCGCGGGCCGTCTCCTCAGTGTCACGGATCATCGGTCGAGGGCCGCGCGGAGCAGCTGGACCTCCTCGCGGACGGCCTGCCAGGAGTCGATCGAGCCCGGGATCGATCCGTCCGCGTCGCCGCCGGCGCCGCGAGTGTGCTCGTCGACGAGCGAACGAACAGCCTGCGGGTCGTCGACGCGGCGGAAGGCGAGGTCTCCCCCCGCCGTCTCCAGCGTTACGGTGCCGTAGCCGAACAGCGAGCCGGTGACGGACTGCTCGTACGCGGAGTTCTCGACCATCGAGAGCCGCGCACGGACGACGCGCCGACCGACGATTCCGGTCCTCACCGACGCCGCGCGGTTGGTGAGGACGTACCGTGTGTTCACGAGCGACAGGAGCGCCACTCCCGGGATCGCGATGCCGACGAGGGCCGAGAGCGCTGCGATCACGAGCCCGAAGCGACTCGTCGCCGCCGGGCCGACGGCGACGGCCATCCCGGCGGCGGCGACGAGCAGCCCGACGAGGCCGGCCGGAGCCGCCGCCGAGAGCCGCGAGCGACCGGTCCAGAGCACGGCCTCGTCCTCGTCGACGGTGATCGAGGTCGGAACGGAGCCGTCGGATTCGATTCCGGTGCTCATCGGTCGTCGCTGGGTGTCGACGCCGTCTCGGTATCCAACTCCTCACCCGCGCTGTCGGCGGCACCGTCGTTCCCGTCATTTCCGTCGAGTTCGCCGGCGTCGGCCCGATCTGTGGCGTCGCCAGCGGCGGCGCTGTCGCCCTCGACGGCCCCGCGGATCGCGCGCAGCTCCGCGAGGATGTCGTCGAGCACGTCAGCTTTCGTCTCCCCGTCGCCGGCGTCGCCCCGGCGGTCGCGGGCGCGGATCCGCTCGTTCACGATCTCTTGGATGCGCTTGGGGTCGCCGACGCTGTCGAAGCTGAGCTCAACGCCGGAGCCGCCCGCGGTGGAGATGTCGACCGAGCCGTAGCCGAACTGGGTGCCGAAGAAGTCCTGCGCGTAGGAGGTGTCTTGCACTTTCTCGAAGCCGACGCGCTTCACGTCGCGGGAGACGACGCCCCGCTTGACGTACAGCGCCTCGGTGGTGATGACGTACTCCGTGTTCTCGCGCGAGAGGTACGCCGCCGCGATGATCGGAATCCCGACGAGCACCAGTGACAGCGGGACACCGACGACGAGTGCGGGGACGAGACTCATCGAGTGCGGCTTGTCCGTCCAGACGACCGCCTCCTTGGGGTCGAGCGAGAGCCAGTCGAAGCCGTCCGGAAGCGTGCCTTCGGTGGAGGGAGATGCCATGTTCGGTACTCTCGCGTCAGGAAGAATAAATACCCGCGACGGCGGGCCGCCGGTCAGTCCGCTCGGTGCACCCTGAGGATCCGCCGGTAGTACGGCTCCATCACGCGGATCGCCTCCTCCCAGTGCTCGCTGGTGTGCCGGTCGTGGAGTTCGATCCCGAGGAGGTACCGGACCGGCGCCGCGCCGAAGCCCTCTCGACCGTCGCTCGGCTTGGTCGGATAGCCGTCGTCGCCGATGGCGGCACGGTACTCGAGCAACTGCGCACGCAGCGTCGGCGTCCAGTAGTCGCGGTTCGCCTTGTGGTTACGCCACGCCCGCGTGGTCGCCGTCGCGTACTCGCGGTCGAGTTCGGCGGCGGCGGCGCGCTCGACCAGGGCGTCGTAGACCCCGGTCCAGTCGCCGTCGCGGATCGAATCCGGATCGATCCGGGTGCCGTCCATGTGTTCGGTCTCCAGGTCGTCTTTCGCCCACAGCGCGTCGACGTACGCGCGGGCCGCGGTCCGGGCCGCGTCGTCATCGACGTGTGCGAACTGCCGGCGGTCGACCGCCGCGAACGACTCGACGGCCGCCTCCCGTTCGCCCCGGTCGTGGTACCGGAAGCCCGCGCACAGTTCGCGTGCCATGTGACGGGCGACGCGCGCAACCGTCTCCGCGCCGTCGTCGGCCCGGTCCTGGGTTTTCAGATTCACGTCCGTCTCGGTGCGTCCTCGTCGGTTGGATTCGTCCCTCGTCATGTCGGCGGCGGAAGTCTCCGTCCGTCGACACTACCAATTTTCGATCAATCAACACCAACATCCTACACTGGCCGATCGAGGGAATATCGGTTCGGAGTACCGCCGACCCGGTCGTTCGACGACCTACTCGGCGTGTTCGCGCTTCAGCGACAGCACCGTCCGCTCGAACGTGCACACGAGCGTCTCGCCACCGTCGGCGTCCCCATCGAGCTTGTACGCGTCGACGCGCATCGTCACGACGCCGCGCTCGCCGTCGCTGGTCTCGCGTTTGTCGAGCACGGTCGACTCCGCGTGGACGGTGTCGCCGTGGAACACCGGGTTCGGGTGCTCCACGTCGTCGTACGAGAGGTTCGCGACGATTGTGCCGTCGGTCGTGTCCGGAATGGAGAGCCCGGTCGCCAGCGCCATCGTATAGATGCCGTTCACCAGCCGCTCGCCGAACTGCGTCTCGGCGGCGAACGCCGCATCGAGGTGCAGCGGCTGCTGGTTCATCGTCACGTCGCAGAAGACCTGGTTGTCCCGCTCGGAGACGGTGCGGCGCTTCTCGTGGGTGATGGTCTCGCCGACCTCGAACTCCTCGTAATACTTGCCGGCCATGGGAGCGGCGACGGCCGGCCAGGTGAAAACCGTGCGGGAACCGTCGGCGCCTTGGTGACGGCAGCCACTGGCTCGACCGCCGACCGGTCGACGGGATTGATACGCGGGTCCGCCGAACGCCGATCCATGCCACGACGCAGCGTCATGTTCTCGCCGGGCGACCGCCCGGAGCTGATGCGGAAGGCGCCCGCGACCGGCGCGGACACGATCGTCTTCGACCTGGAGGACGCGGTGGCGCCCGGGCGCAAGGCGGAGGCGCGGGCCGCCGTCCGCGACGTGCTCTGTGACCCCGACTTCGATCCGGACGCGGAGATGTGCGTCCGCGTCACCGGCACCGAGACCTATCGTGATCTGGAGGCCATCGCCGACGACGGCGCCGCCGCCTTCGACGCGGTGATGCTCCCGAAGGCGGAGTCGGCCGACGCGGTCGAGCACCTCGGCGACCAACTCCGCGAGCACGGCCGCCGAGTGCCCGTGATCGCACTGGTCGAGACCGCTCGGGGCGTGCTCCGCGCCGAGGCGATCGCCGACGCAGGCCCGACCGACGCCCTCGCCTTCGGCGCCGAAGACCTCTCGGCGGACCTGGGCGCGGCGCGGACGGACGAGGGGACGGAGGTGCTGTACGCCCGCGAGAAGACGGTCGCGGCGGCCGCGGCCGCCGGCGTCGACGCCATCGACACCGTCTACACCGACTTCGGCGACGACGCGGGACTCGCCGAGGAGACACGCTTCGCGGCGACGCTCGGCTACGACGGGAAGATGGCGATCCACCCCTCGCAGGTGTCGGTGATCAACGAGGCGTTCACCCCCGACGACGAGGAGATCGCCTGGGCCCGGCGCGTGCTCGCCGCCCGCGAGGAGGCGGCCGCCGAGGACCGCGGCGTGTTCGAGGTCGACGGCGAGATGATCGACGCGCCGCTCGTCGCGCAGGCCGAACGAGTCCGCGAGTACGCGCGGCTGGCGGACGCGTGGGAACCGACCGAAAAGTAGCCGAGCGAGACCTGAGACGCCCGGCGAGTCGCTACCGAGTCAAGGCCACAGGCCGCGGACGCTCTTGGCCTCCGCGATGCGGTCGAGCGCGACGACGTAGGCGGCGTCGCGCCACGTGATCTCCTTCGCCTCGACCTCGGTTCGCACGGCGTCCCACGCCGAGAGCATCTCTGACTCCAGTTCGCTGTGGATCTGTTCGAGCGTCCACGTGCGGCGGTTGATGTCTTGGAGCCACTCGAAGTAGCTGACGGTGACGCCGCCGGCGTTCGCGAGGATGTCCGGGATGACGTGGACGCCGCGCTCGGCGAGGGTCTCGTCGGCCGCGAACGTCGTCGGGCCGTTGGCGCCCTCGACGACGATGTCGGCGCGGATGTCGGTCGCGTTGTCGACGGTGATCACGTTGCCGACGGCCGCGGGGATCGGCACGTCGACGTCGAGTTCGATGATATCGCGTCCCTCGTCGAGCACGTTGGCGCCGTCGGTATCGGCGCCGTAGTCGGTGACGGCGTTCGGCTGCTCGGCGAAGCTCGAGATCGCGTGGGTGTCGAGCGCCGTCTGGTCGTGGACGGCGCCGCCGGAGTCGGAGACGGCCACCACGTCCGCGCCCCAGTCGTCGAGCAGCCGGGCGGCGTTGGCGCCCACCGAGCCGTACCCCTGGACGACCACGGTGAGCCCGTGGGGGTCGTAGTCGTAGTACTCCGCGGCCTCCCGCGTGATGATCGCGACCGAGCGACCGGGCGCCTCCTCGCGGCCCTCCGACCCGCCGACGACGGGCGGCTTCCCCGTGACGACGCCGGGGATGGTCTCGCCCTCCTGCATCGAGTAGGCGTCCATGAACCACGCCATCGTCTGCGCGTCGGTGCCCATGTCGGGGGCCGGGATGTCCTTCTTCGGCCCGACGAACTTCCGCAGTTCCTCTGCGAACCGACGGGTGAGCCGTTCCTTCTCGTTGGTCGACAGCTCCTTCGGATTGACGACGACGACGCCCTTCCCGCCGCCGAACGGGAGGTCCATCACGGCGCACTTCCACGTCATCCACATCGAGAGGCCGACGCACTCCTCCTCGCTCACGTCGGGGTGGAAGCGCAGGCCGCCCTTGTACGGGCCGCGCACGTCGTCGTGCTGTGCGCGGTAGCCGGTGAACACCTCGACAGAGCCGTCGTCGCGCTCCAGCGGCACCGCGACGTGGTGGACCGTCGTCGGGTGCTTGAGCCGCTCGATGACGCCCGGATCGACATCGAGGTGCGCGGCGGCGTGCTCCAACTGCCGACGGGCAGTCTCCAGCGCCGATTCGGGCTCCTGCTGTTCGTCGGTGGCGACGCGCTTCTCGCCGGTGCCTGCGGTTCCGGTTGACATGATGTGGTGTGGGTCGCCGGGGGGTGCGGCGACGCCGCTACAGCCCGCTCTGCTGGAGATCGATAAAGTATTGATAATATTCACTTGTGGAAGGTACATATACACAATAATACGATACAGTGTGGCGCTGATCGTCACTAATATTCGATGGATCGAGATCGGCAGACTGTGCAGCCCTCAGGCGCCGATTCGGTCGATAGACCTAACAGGGGATGGATGAAATCAGAGTCCAATGACGGACCAGGCGAATCCGTTCGAGAGCCTCCAGGAGCAGATCGACGACGCGGCGGCACACCTCGATGTCGCCGACGACGTGCTGGAACGGCTGAAACACCCCGAACGGGTGCTGGGGCTGAACCTCTCCGTCGAGCTGGACGACGGATCGCTGGACCGGTTCCGGGCGTTTCGCTCGGAGTTCAACGGCGACCGCGGCCCGTACAAGGGCGGGATCCGGTATCACCCAGGCGTCACGCGCGACGAGGTGAAGGCGCTGTCCGGGTGGATGGTGTACAAGTGCGCCGTCGTGGACATCCCCTACGGCGGCGGCAAGGGAGGCATCGTCGTCGATCCCGCCGACTACTCCGCCGCGGAGATCGAGCGACTCACGCGGTCGTTCGCCGAGGAACTGCGCCCGTTCATCGGCGAGGACACGGACATCCCCGCGCCCGACGTGAACACGGGCCAGCGGGAAATGAACTGGATCAAGGACACCTACGAGACGCTGGAGAACACGACCGAGCCCGGCGTCGTCACGGGGAAGTCGCTGGAGTCGGGTGGCTCTGAGGGCCGCGTCGAGGCGACCGGTCGGTCGACCATGCTCACCGCCCGCGAGGCGTTCGACTACCTCGACAAAGAGATCGAGGGCGCCAGCGTCGCCGTCCAGGGGTACGGCAACGCCGGGCACATCGCCGCGTACCTCATCGAGGACCTGGGCGCGAACGTGGTCGCCGTCTCCGACTCCTCGGGTGCGGTCTACGCAGAGGACGGCCTCGACGCCCGCGACGTGAAACGGCACAAAAACGAGACCGGCTCCGTGTCGGGATACGCAGACGCCGACGAGGAGTTCTCGAACGAGAACCTGCTCACGATGGACGTGGATCTGCTGGTCCCCGCGGCGCTGGAGAACGCCATCGACGGCGACCTCGCCCGCGACGTGCACGCGGACGTGATCGTCGAGGCCGCCAACGGACCCCTCACGCCGGAGGCGGACGACGTGCTCACCGAGGCCGACGTACACGTGTTCCCGGACATCCTCGCGAACGCCGGCGGCGTCACCGTCAGCTACTTCGAGTGGGTGCAGAACCGCCAGCGCTTCTACTGGACCGAAGAGCGCGTCAACGAGGAGTTGGAGCGCCACATCGTCTCGGCGTTCGACGACCTCACCGAGTGCTACGAGTCGCTGGACCTACCGAGCTTCCGTACGGCGGCGTACGTCGTCGCGATCCAGCGGGTCGTCGACGCGTTCACCGACGGCGGCAACTGGCCTTGAGCGGCCCCGGCCCCGGACGCGGAGCGCACAGCACACGAGACGGGCCCCGCTGAATCGCCCCCGCTCGTTTTAGTCGTTGGGAGCCGTTATGTCCCCATGGCGCGACACGGAACTGATAGAACCGTCGGGGCCGCCGACGCCGCCGCTCGGCGAGCGGAGGCGTCCGACGGGCCGACCGCAGCGAGTACCGACGCGGTCGACGAGGCGTTGAAGACGCGGACGATGGACGAGGCGCCGGTCGGCATCACCATCGCGGACGCGACCGAGCCCGACATGCCGCTCGTGTACGCCAACGCGGCGTTCGAGCGGATCACGGGCTACCCTCCGTCGTACGCGGTCGGTCGCAACTGCCGGTTCCTGCAGGGGGAGGCGACGCGCGAGCGGCCGGTCGAGCAGATGCGGACGGCGATCGAACGGGGCGGCGCGACGACCGTCGAGATCCGCAACTACCGGCGCGACGGGGAGCTGTTCTGGAACGAGGTGACGATCGCCCCCCTGTACGACGAGTCGGGAGCGGTGGTCAACTACGTCGGCTTCCAGCAGGACGTGACGCGTCGCAAGCGGGCCGAGCGCGCCGCAGAACAGCGGGCCGCCCGCATCGAACGCGAGCGGGCCGCGCAACGGCGCCTGCTTCAGCGGCTCCACGGGGTCGTGACCGACGTGACCGAGGCGGTGACCCGATCGACATCGCGGACGGACCTGGAACGCGAGGTCGTCGACCGCATCGACCGAACGTACGCCGGCGCGTGGATCGGGCGCTACGACCCCCGCGCCGAGGAGATCGTGATCGAGGCGGCCGAGGGGTCGACGGGCGGCGAGGACGCGGGGCGTCGAGTTCCGCTCGCCTGCGGACCGACCGAGGAGGCGGACGGAAACGGGGATCGCAGTGGGGTCGGGAACGAGAATCGAAACGCGGGCGGGAGCGACGACCAGGAGGCCGACGGTCGGGTCGCGGCGGCCGTGTCGGGGGCGATGACGGACCGATTCGTTCGGACGGAGTCGATCGACGACTCGAGCGGGAGCGGCGTGACCGAGGTGGCTGCGATCCCGATCCACTACGGGGACGCGACGTACGGAGCCGTCGGCGTGTACACCCACACCGACGGAGGGTTCGCGACCAACGAGCGCGCGGTGTTGACGGCGGTCGGGCGGGCCTTCGCCACCGGCGTCAACGCCATCGAGACGCGCCGGACGTTTCACGACCGCGAAGGGGTGGAGCTCCGGTTCGGGATCGGTGACCACCCGCTCACGGCCGTCGCCGCGGCGGCCGGCTGTCCGCTACACTACCGTGGCACTGTCGGCGACCGCGACCGCCCTTCGATGCTGTTCGAGGCGTCGGCCGACGGGTCGGGCGTCGACCCCGACGCGCTCCGGGCGGCCGGGGGCGAGTTGGCCACGGTCCACTCCGTGCTCGCCGAGACTGCCGACGCGACGATACTGGAGCTGTCGGTGGACGACGATCGACTCCGGCGGCTGTTCGAGGAACACGGCGCCGAGCTCGAGGCGATGACGGTCGAGAGCGACCGCGCCCGGATCGCCGTCGCAGCAGGGCGGGAGGCGCTCGCGCAGTCGCTGGTCGAGGCAGTCACCGAGGCGTTCGATCGGACGGAGCTGCTCGGCTACCGCCGGCACACCGACCGTGGTCGAACCAGAGCTGAATTCGTCGCCGCGGTGACCGATGACCTGACCGATCGACAGCACGCAGCGCTCGTGCGCGCGGTCGCCGCAGGGTACTTCGAGTGGCCCCGCGCCGTCGACGGCGACGAGCTCGCGGGATCGATGGGCGTGTGTCGGTCGACGTTTCACCAGCACCTCCGCGCGGCCGAGCGGAAGCTCGTCGCCGCCTTCGTCGGGTCGGAGGAGTCCGATCCGCTGGCGGACCCCGAGATACCCAACTAGTTGCATAACTTGCTTACCCGTCTCCCCCTCCTAGGAACGGTCGCATCATGCCACAACCCGGCAGCGAAGGAATCTGGCTGTGGATCGGCACGCTCGGAATGCTCTTGGGGATGCTGTACTTCATCGTCAAGGGCTGGGGCGAGACGAACCGACGGCGACAGGAGTTTTACATCGTCACGATATTCATCACCGCCATCGCGTTCGTGAACTATCTGGCGATGGCGCTCGGATTTGGCCTCACGATCGTCGAACTCGGTGGTGAAGAGGTACCCATCTACTGGGCGCGGTACACGGACTGGTTCTTCACAACGCCGCTGTTGCTGCTCGATCTCGCTCTCCTTGCGGGGGCGAACCGCAACGAGATCGCGTCGCTGGTCGGCCTCGACATGCTGATGATCGGCACGGGCGCCGTCGCGACGCTGAGCACGGGCGCGGGGGTGCTCTCGGTCGGCGCTCGACGCCTCGTCTGGTGGGGCGTCTCGACGGGCTTCCTGCTCGTCCTCCTGTACATGCTGTACGGCTCGCTCGCCGAGAAAGCCAGCAAGCTCTCGGGCGACGCCGCCTCGACGTTCAGCACGCTGCGGAACCTGATCGTGTTCATCTGGCTGGTGTACCCGGCCTGGTGGCTCGTCGGCACCGAAGGGCTCGGCGTCGTCTCGCTGAACATCGAGACGGCCGGCTTCATGGTGCTGGACCTGGTCGCGAAGGTCGGCTTCGGGATCATCCTGCTGTCGAGCCGCGAGGTGCTCGACGCCGCCGGATCGAGCACGGCCGACGCCGCGACGGCCGACTGATCGGTCCGGATCGCGGCGACGCCCACTGCCGCTGATCGCACCGCCCGCCGACGGAGCCCCCGTCGGCGACGACCACGCCGCATGGCTCGCATCTACCCGGTGACGACCGCTCACTAACCGAAGCCCCCATCGATGACACTCGATCAGACATGACGACCGCGCTCACGTACCTTCAGTTCCACCTCGCGTTCCTAGTGCCTGCTGTGCTGGCGCTGACGGCGACCGGGTTCGTGAGCCGCTCGCACGTCGAGGCTGCCGGCGCCGTCCGCACGGACGCCGGAGGAGTATCCGGGTATGGAAGGCGCTACTGGACGGGCGTCGCGGTCGTGACGCTCGCGGCGCTGGCGTACACGATCCCGTGGGATAACTTCCTCATCGCCGTCGGCGTCTGGGGGTACGGCGAGGGCGCGACTCTTGCGACCCTCGGCCACGCGCCGATCGGCGAGTACCTGTTCATCCTCGTCCAGCCGTGGGTGACGGCGCTGTGGCTCTCGCACCTGTCGATCCCGTCGACGTGGGCGGACGCCACCGGCGACCAACCGATCGTCGCCCGGGCGGTGGGGGTCACCCTCGCCGCGGGGATCGGGATCGCCGGCTGGGCGATGCTCGGCACCGACGCGACGTTCTACCTCGGCGCGATCGCGGCGTGGGCGGCGCCGGTGCTCGCCCTGCAGTGGGCCGTCGGCGCCCCCCAACTGTGGGCGCGGCGGCGCCTCGTCGCGCTCGCGACGCTCGTCCCGGCGCTGTACCTCAGCGTCGTCGACCGCGCCGCCATCGCGCTGGACATCTGGATCCTCTCCGAGCAGTACACCACGGGGATCGAGGTGGCCGGGCTCCCCGTCGAGGAGGGCGCGTTCTTCCTCGTGACGAACCTGTTCGTCGTACAGGGGCTCGTGCTGTTCCGGTGGGTCGTCGACCGGTGGATCGACGGCGACGCGCCCCTCCCCGGCCGGCCCTCGCTGCGTCCGTTCGGTGACCGTCGCTGACCGGCCACGCGGACGAGCATTCATTCTCCTCGGCGCCCTGCGGGGCGACGACATGCCCGCCCGCATCGACGCGCTGTACACCGCCCCCGAGGCCGGCGAGCCGATGGCGGAACACGACCGCTACCTCCGAGGGACCGGCTTCTACTCGCCGCTCTACGTCTGCGAGGTCACGCTCGTCGCCGCCGCCGCCGCGTTGGAGGCGATCCGCGACGACCTCGGGATCAACCTCACCGACGGGCGCCACCCCGCAACGTCGTCGTCTGCGGCGTCGACCTTGACGACCTGCTGGGTGCGACGTTCCGTCTCGGCGACGCGGACGCGGGCGCCGTGCTCTGCGGCACCCGCCCGCGACCGCCGTGTGCCCACGTCGAGCAGGTCGCCGGCGAGGCGGGCGTCGCCCGGGCCCTCAAGGGCCGACGCGGCGGCATCTGCGCGGACGTGGTCGACCCCGGACCGATCGCCGTCGGCGACGGGGTCGAGGTGCTGGAGGAGGACCCCCGCAGCGAGGGTCGCCGGATCGTCGACCGACTCAGGGAGTCGCTCGGGAGCTAACGCCAACGCCACCCGTCGGCGGACCGTCGCCACCCCGTGCGGGCGGCCCGCACGACCGGACCACCGCTTTCCGGGCGCTCATCGTACCCTGGAGCATGTCACACACCCCAACGAGGCGGAATCTCCTCCGGGCCGCCGGGGTCGCCGGGGCGGCGGGGCTGGCAGGGTGCTCGGGCCGCCTGCTCGACGGCGGCGACCCCCCGGCGCCGTCGGGCGGGTCGGGGCCCCCGACGCGCGAGACACCGCTGTACCAGCCGTGGGACCGCGAGACGCTCCGGGGGGAGACCGTCTCCGGCGGACCCGGGAAGGACGACATCCCGTCGGTGGACGACCCCTCGTTCGCGCCCGCCGACGAGATCGACCTCGCGGACGACGAGGTGGTGTTCGGCTACGCCGGTGAGTCGACGACGAAGGCGTACACCCAGCGCGTGCTCGTCTGGCACGAGATCACCAACGACGTGCTCGACGGGACGCCGGTGGCCGTCACGTACTGCCCGCTCACCGGCACCGCGATGGGGTTCGAGCGCGGGGACACCACCTTCGGCGTCTCGGGGCGGCTGGTGAACAACAACCTCGTCATGTACGACCGGGCGACCGACTCGCGGTGGCCGCAGGTGCTCGCGACGGCCGTCGACGGTCCGCGCGCGGGCGATCAGCTCCGGGAGTTCCGCCTCGTGTGGACGACGTGGGGCCGCTGGCGCGAGGCTCACCCCGACACCCGGGTGCTGACCGAGGACACCGGCTACGCCAAGCGGTACGGCTCGGACCCGTACGGCAACTACAACCCCACGAGCGGCTACTACGGCGGCGGGCGTCCGCTGTTCGACTCGCTCGACGAGGGGTGGAAGGAGGCGCTCAACGAGCCGAAGCGGGTCGTGATCGGGGCCCGGACCGCCGACCGCGCGGTCGCGTTCGACAAGCCCGCACTCCGGGACCGACGGCTGCTCGAAACGGATGGCGGTGGAAGCGGCGACGGCTTCCTGGCGGCGTACGACCCCGCGCTCGACACCGGATGGGTGTACCGCCGGAACGGCGCGGGCGTGACCCCGACCGACGACGGCGAGGGGTGGTTCGAAGTCGACGGCGAGACGTACTCGGCTGGCGACCTCCCCCTGGAGCGGGTGTACGCCTTCGACGCCATGTGGCACGCCTGGGGCGGCTTCTACCGGGAGACCGCGTATGTCGCGTGAGCACGAGACTGCGGCGGGACGGAGTCCGGCCGCCGTCGTCGCGACGGCGGTCGCGCGGACGCGTCGGGGGCTCCTCGCCGCGCTCGCCGACCCCGTCGCCGCCGCGGTGCTGGTCGCGGCGACGGCGGCTTACGCGCTGGTGTACGCCGTCGCCGTCGGCGACCTCGGGAGGGCCGCGGGGGGAACGGGGACCGTCGGCGGCGACGCCGGCGCGGTCTCGGTGACCGTCGTCTCGGCGCCGGTGACCCGCGGGCTCTCGGGGGAGGGGGTCGCACTCGTCGCGGTCGGCCCCGTCGAGTACCTGTTCGTGCCCGCGACGCTCGCGGTCGCCGTCGCCATCGGCCTGCTCGTCGGCGCGAATCTGGCGCTGTCGGCGCTGGCGTGGCGCCGGCCGGCCGCCTGCGACATCTCCCCGGCCTCGGGGGTGGCCGCGGGGTTGCCCGCGTTGCTGTCGGGGACGGCCTGCTGCGGCCCGCTGGTGTTCATCGCCCTCGGGCTCCAGGCAACGAGCGCCGCGTTGACGGCGATCGCGTGGCTGCGGCCCGCCGCGGCTCTCCTGCTCGTCGCCTCGCTGCTGTGGGCGGGGTGGCGGCTGGACGTTCAGTCGTCGGCCGCCGACTCCCCGGGGAAGATGCTCTCGGGGATGTAGGCCGTCACCGTCCAGTTGGGCGCGTCCACGACCTCGCTGACCTTCAGGTCCATCGCAGCCGAGCACAGCAGGTACGCCTCCCCGCGGGTGAGCCCGCGGTGCTCTGAGAGGTGAGTGATCATGTGTCGGGTAGCCTTCTTTGTCGCCTCCATGAGATCCGAGTCGATGCCGGTCGTCGCGTACATCGGCTCGTCGACGCCGGTGGGCGTGAACGGCCCCGAGGTGGCGAGTTCGGGTTGTTCGATGTCGAGGTCCGACCGGACAGTGAACCGCGCGGTGACGAACATCGGCGCCTCTACGCCCGTGACGCACACCTCACCGTCGCCCTGCGCGGCGTGGCAGTCACCAGTCGAGAACAGCGCGCCCTCGGCCTCGATCGGGAGGTAGACGGTCGACCCGGCGGTCATGTGCTTCACGTCCATGTTGCCGCCGACCGACCGCGGCGGGAGCGTGTCGTGCTCGCCCGCCTCGGCGGGCGCGTTGCCGATGACGCCCGGGAACGGGTCCAGCGGCACCTCGATCCCGTTGACGAACTTCCCGATGTCGCCCTCGAGGTCCCAGATGTGGATGCCCGGATCCTCGAAGTCCTCCGGGAGCAGGCCCAGCTCCATGTCGCCGGGGAAGTAGAGGTTGTACCCCCACCCCTTGTGCTGGAGGTCCAGCAGTTCCACCTCGAGGACGTCGCCCGGCTCGGCCCCCTCGACGTACACCGGGCCGGTGAGCGGGTGGACGGGGTCGAAGCTCACGTCCGTCACGTCCTCGGCGGTGGTCTCCACGTCGATCTGGCGGTCAACCGCGTCGCGGCACTCGAAGCGGACCACGTCGCCGTCCTCGACCGACAGCGCCGGTTCCAGGGAGTTGTCCCACGCCGAGTGGACGTTGCGGTCGGCGTCCGAGAGCCGGTAGTCGACGGAGTACTCCTCGCGGTCGGTGTCGTGCCCGTGGTGTGGCATGTGACTACGTTACACCCGGCGGCGCAAAAACGCGACCCATCCGGCCCGTCACGCCGGTATCGGTCGACACGACGGTCACGGACCCCGGATCGCCGACGGGACGACGCGGGTACCGAGTGGAAAAACGCACGCGGCGATCGCCTCGGCCGGTCGGTTCTCGCCGTCGATACCGCGACCGACGCGGTTTTGAACCCGGATCGGCTCGCGGCGACCATGGACGCGAAGCGGATCGGGGCGGCGGCGGTCATCAGCGCGACCGGGATCGGGCTGGCCGCGATCGCGGTCCGCCGACTGTGGCTCGGTGTCTCGGGAACTGCGGGGGGATCGTCGCGGGCGCGACGCTGCTGCTGGGCGTCGCGTTCGCCGCCGGCGGGCCGGCGATGTACCGGACGGAGGTCGACTCGGACCACCTCCTCCGGGTGGCCGGCTGGAACACGCTCGGGGTCGTGGTCACGACGGCGGTGCTCGCGCTCGTGGCGGCGTACCAGGCCACGACTGGCGGCCGCGTGACCGCGCCGCTGCTGTCCGGGGGTGTCGTCGTGGGCGTGAGCGCGTTCGCGCACGTCCTCATCGGCTTCACCGACGTGCGCCGGATCCGGGCCCGGACCGTGGCGAGACAGCGACAGAAGGCGGCGGTGGTGAACCGCTTCGTCCGCCACGACCTGAAACACCACGCACAGCTCCTGCTCGGGTACGGCGAGCAGCTCGTCGGGTCGGGGGACGGCGACGACGCGGTCGACGCCGCGGTCGTCGGGAGGCGGGTCGCCGACATCGGGTCGGAGCTCGCCGAGACGAACGACCGGATCGCGGTCATCGACGACCTCCTCGACAGCGACGACGATCGCGCCGCGGTCGACCTGGCGGCGCTCGTCGGGGAACGTCGTGGCGAGTGGGAGTCAGCGCACCCAGGCGGCGAGTTGACGGTCGACCTCGACGCCGACCTCCGCGTGGCCGCGGGCGACCACCTCGGGACGGCCCTGGAGGAACTGGTCGAGAACGCGTTCGAGCACGGCGGCGACTCGCCGTCGGTCGCGGTCGAGGGCTCGCAGACGGGCGAGGAGGTCCGCGTGGAGATACGCGACGACGGCGACGGCTTCCCCGAGCGGGAGCGCGCGCTGATCAACGAGGACCGGACCGAGACGCAACTCGACCACAGCGACGGGCTCGGACTGTGGCTCGCCAAGTGGATCGTCGAACACTACGGGGGCCGGCTCGCGGTCGAGTCCGGGACCGCGGAGGGCGGTCGGGTGGCGGCGACGCTCCCGGCCGCCGACGCGACGGCGACGTAGGCGAGGCGCCGACGGGCGGCGAGCCCGAGGAACGACCCCCCGCCGAACTACGCCGAACGCCGTTCAGCGAGTTCGATGAGGCTCACGCCGGATCGAACTACGAAAATCGGAGAGTTTCGAGTTTGACTTCGGCTTACGCCTCGTCAAACAGCGTCTCGCCGTCGACCATGTGCTCTGCGACGGCGTCCATGTCGAGGGTGACGCCGAGGCCGGGCTCCTCGGGGATCGTGATGTAGCCCTCCTCGATCACGTCCTCCTCGACCAGGTCCTCCCACCAGCCGAGCTCGTAGGAGTGGTACTCGACGGCCAGCGAGTTCGGGATGGCCGCGCCGACGTGGGCGCTGGCTATCGTTGCGACCGGCGAGGAGACGTTGTGCATCGCGACCGGGACGTAGTACTGGTTCGCCACGTCTGCGATCTTGCGGGTCTCGCGCATCCCGCCCACCTTCGGCATGTCGGGGGCGATGATGTCGACCGCCTGGTTCTCGATGAGTCGGCGTTCCTCGGTCACGCGGTAGCGGTTCTCACCGACCGTGATCGGCGTGACCGTGGACTTCGTGACCTCCTCTTGCACCTCGAGGTTCTCCGGCGGGACGGGGTCTTCGAGCCACCACACGTCGTACTCCTCGATGGCGTCGGCGAGGCGCTTTGCCGAGCCGCCCGAGAACGTCCAGTGGCAGTCGAACGCCACGTCTGCCTTATCCTTCACGCGCTCGGTCACCCGCTCGACGATCTCGGCCTTATGGCGGATCTCGCCCGGGCGGAGGTGGCGGTTCGCGCGGTCCTTCTCGAAGCCCGATGGCACGTCGAGGTCGAACTTCAGCGCGTCGTAGCCCAGTTCCTCGACGACCCGCTCGGCCTCGTCCGCGCACGCCTCGGGGTCGGCCTCCGCCTCGGTGTGGCAGTCGCAGTAGACGCGCATCTCGTCGCGGTACTTCCCGCCCAGCAGCTGGTAGGCCGGGACTTCGAGGATCTTGCCCGCGAGGTCGTGTAACGCGACCTCGATGCCCGAGATGGCGGAGACAGTGATGCCCTCGACGCTCCCCTCGCCGCTCATCTTCTGGATGAGGTGTTCGTACAGGCGGTCGATGTCGAGGGGGTTCTCCCCCTCGATCATCGGCGCCATGCGCTCGATGAGTTCGGGGACGCCCGCGCCCCAGTAGGCCTCGCCGGTGCCGACGATGCCGGCGTCGGTGTAGACGCGCACGAGCGTCCACGGGAAGTTCCCGTCGACCATCGTGCACTGCACGTCGGTGATCTCCACGTCGCGGCCGCCGCCGCGCTTGGCCGTCGCGCCCATCGTCTCGCCCGACAGTTCCCGCATCGTGTACTCCGCGTTGGGGTCGTGGAGCGAGTCGTAGTTTCTGCTCATGGTGGCGTATTCACTCTGATTGTTGTAAAGCTTGGTAGTCGGCGGTGTTCAGAAGTTACGGTGGCTGACACGTAGGACCGACGACGTCATCGCGTGCGGCGTTGAGCTGGCGGAAATACCTTTGCGATCCAAGTCGTGTCGATCGTATGAATCGAACCGCACCTTTCGCCGTCGGATCTCTCGTTGGGACCGTCGTCTTCGTCTGGCTTGCCGGACCGATACTCGAAGCTCGCTTCGGTGCAGAATCCCTCCTCGTCGCGTACGGTGGGATTTCCGTCAGTGCTGCGACCATCACGTACGTGCTGGCCAGACGCGTTGGATCGTGGATCCACGGCCGAACGGTGCTTGTCGATTCAGAGACCGTCTCGGAGACGGCACGGGCCGGTGCACCAGAGAGTGAAGAACGACTCGCCACTCTCGACGAACTCGACGACCCCGAGGTGGAACGAGAGGTCACACGGCTCAAATCGGAACTGTCTGCGATCGACGAGAACGAGTGAATACTGGCGAGTTCCGCGACGAAAGACCACTACCGAGACCGACGGGTGAACACCACCCGACGGAGTCCACAGACGCCGTGACTGACTGACGGTCCGTGAGACACATCACGGTGTCTGGGCGAGTCGTTCGCAATTCACCGGAGCTTTGTCCAGCGTCTCCGCGGAAAACGTACGTTCGGCGGGCGAAGCGACGCCGTTTCCGATGCGTCGTCGAACGACGGGCCGGAGTCCGAGGAAGGCGAGTCGTCGACCGGATCGTCCAGACGTCAGAGTTCGCCCGCTGAATCGCCCGTCCGGTCGGTGGAGTCACTCGAACCACTCGGTCCGGTGGAATCGGCGGAGTAGACGTCCGAACCGCTCACATCGGACGAGGTAGAGTCCGTCTCCGAACCGGTGGATGAGTCGCTCGTGCCATCTTCGGACGAACCGTCCGTGCCGTCCCCGGTCGTGTCACCCGTGCCAGTGTCGGTTGAATTGGTGGCAGTGGAATCGGTCGTGCTATCGGTGTCGGTGGAATTGGCAGAATCGGATTTGTTATCGGGCCCAACGGAGCCATTCGTGGTCTCGTTTCCGGTGACCTCACCGACGCTGCTGGAGGTGCTGGTTTCGTTGGACGGCATCGACTCGTTCCCGCTCCCCGAGGCTCCGGAACTCCCTGCCTCGCTCTCGTTCGTCGAGGGGGCACCTCCCGCGTCGCTCCCGGCCGCACTACTATTGTTCGCGGTAGCCGTTCCGTCGTTCGCGTTCGTCGCGGCGGTGGTGTTGGTTGCGTTCGTCGCGACGGTGGTGTTTCCGATTTCGTCGCTGGTCGAGGCGTTCGTCGCTGCCGTGGTCGTGTTGTTCGTAGCGTTCGCCGCCGCGGTCGTGTTGGCCGTGGCGTTCGCACTCGGTTCGGTTGCGTTGTCCGCGGGGGTCTGCGTCGCGTTTTGGATCGGGTGTTCCGGCGTAATCTGAGTAAGCACCGCTTCGCTATCCGAGAGAACCGCAACCGTCGCGCCTTGCGTCATTGCTGCCGCCAGTACGAACGCTGCCACCACGACTACGAGGATTCCGTGGTTACTCATCGGCTTCACCTCCACCGGTTCGGTGGTCCCGTCCTGACGCGTCGTCCCCGCCAGATTCGGATACGAGCGGTTCACTCTCGAAATCCCCGAACCCGCTGTGGTCGGCGCTCTTCGACGTCGGCGTCTCTCCGTCGACCGTCGCGTCGGGAGAACGCCCCGTCCCGGACTGATTCTCGCCCCCGTCTGCCGCAGCGGGAGGCCCGCCGGACGACGGATCGGGGTCTTCGGTCTCTCCGCCGCGTCGCCCACTGCTGTACAGCCCCAGGAAGAGCAAGAACGCGACTGCGACGGCCGCCGCGACGCCGGACGCCCAGATGACGCCGGACTCGAACAGTTCGACGGTCGCGTAGACGACCCAGAGACTGTATGCCAGGAACGCACCGAGCACCCCCAGACCCAACTGGAGCTCCAGCGGGGAGAACGTCAGCGCGTTCTCGGCCGCCTCACCTCCGTCTGGGGTCGTATTCGCCGCGGAAGCCGGAGAGGCGTCTTCGAGTCGCCGGTCCTCATCGGCTGGCGCTGCGTTGGCGGTCGTTTGGTCGTCCTCACCGGGCGCCTCGGTCGCCATCGCCGCGTCTCCGCCCACGGACTCTCCGTCGGCGTCCGGCTTGCTGCTCCCGACGATGTTCCAGAGTTCGGAGGCGACCAACAGCGTGAGAGGGATCACGAACAGCGCCACGAACCCGACGGTGGTCTGCACGAACTGGATCACGTACCCGATGTACGGGATCACGAGCAGATGTCCACCGACTGTCATCACTCGCCCTTCGAGCTGACTCGGCGTCACGAGTTGCTGATCGGGGTCTTCGTTGGCGTCTCCTTTCGTCCGGAACGCCACGCCGTTTTCCCGTTCGACGACCTCGACGACGCGGTGTGTCGTCGGTGTCCCCCCGTCCTCCCCACCGAACGTAATCACTGCGCCCTCCTGCACCGCCGCCGCGTCGACGCCGTCGACGATAATGACGTCTCCCGGGCTCATGGCGGGCTCCATGCTGCCCGAGAGAACCACGTAGCTCTGCTGTGCGCCGACGACCTGCGGAACCGCGTAGACGACGAACGGCACGACGACGATCACCAGTGCGAGTACCCCGGCGACCCGACCCACCCTGCGCCAGGGCACCTGCAGGTTCGGAGCGCTCGTCTCCTCGGCATCGTCGCTTTCGCTCATTTTAGTTCGCCTCCTTCTGGAACGCGCCGTCGACGAACTCGAACTTGAGACCGCTACCCGACGGGCACGGATCGGGGGGCGACTGGCTGCCCCCCGCCGGTTCTCCCCCTCCGGCTTCGACAGTTCCGCTCGTCGCTCCGCCGGGGTAGAAGTTCTCCATTCCTTTCCCAGCCTTGACCACGATCGTCTCGACGGCTTCGTCGCTCTCCCACTCGACCGTCAGCGGTTCCGTTCCCGTCTCGTCTTTCCACTTGGTGACCGTCAGGTCCGCCTCATCAATCGCGCCCTCTAGGCCGTCGCTCGCGCAAAAGGCGATGAAGCTGATTGCGTGTTTGCTCCCGTCGGTCGGCTCACACGCTGCGATCACGTCGCTCTCGTCCCAGGGATTCGTGGTCCCGGACTGGTACCGGCACTGCTGAGCGTAGAACTCCAGACCGAACGAGATCGGTTCGTCGTGCGGCGTCTCCGTCACCTCGACCTCGACGACCCATTCCTTCCCCGGCTGCAAGCAGGGGTCCTCGGCGACGGGAACGACGGGTGTCCCCGTTCGGAGGTCATCGAGGACGTCGGGGATTCGTCCCTCACCGAGCACCTCGCTGTTGCCCTCGCCGTCCGAAACGGTGATCCTGATCTCGATGTCGTCCAGCGACCCCTCGGACGTCGGACACTCCAGTGTCCGGAACCAGATGTAGGCGGGGTTGTTCGTGGTCGTCGCCGACTCCGCCAACGGGAGCGTGATCGGGTATCTGACTCCGTCCCTGTCGTTGGAGAGGTCTTCGACCGTGACGTCCAGGTCGACGACCCCGCCGACGTCCGTGGACGCCCGGACCGCGTTGTTCGTGAACACCTCCTCGTCGGTGAACAACGCGCCGGTTCCCGCGCCGACGAGTGACCCCGACCCGCCGGCGACGACGATGGCGGAGAGTACGTTCCGACGGCTTAGTTGTGCGTCCTTCATTGGAGTCCCCCAACCCTGTCGAGCTGTCTCCCCCTCGATACATTCCAATTGGCGACTTTACATTTCGTGCGTGGGTACTTATACGTACTGGCAGGTGTGCCGACCTCGGTACAATCGGTGAATTCGGGTCGTGTCATGTGCTCCCTCCGTCGCACTGTTCGGCGGAGACGGCGAGGTCGAACGAGACGCCGTCCCCTTGCGCGACGTTCACGTCGCCATCGCTGAACTCGGCGGGGAACGCCCAGCCGAACGACACCGTGATCGTCTCGTCGCCGTCGATACACCCGAACGAGACCGGCCCCTCGTCTTCGAACGCCGACGCCACCTCTCCGAGCGTCCCCTGCGTCCCCTCGGGAATCAAGGGCTCGCCGGGGTCCCGCACGGCGTTGTCGCCGCCGAGCGGGTCCAGTTCCGCGAACAGGCCGTCGTCGCGCCAGAACTTCGCCTGGACGACGTCCTCGAGTTCGCCGTCGTCCGCCGAGGTGTCTCCGGCCTTCTCCTCTGGTTCGTTGATCCCCTTCTCGGGGGTCGCCGTGAGGTCGAACGAGAACCGGGGTGCGACGGGGACGCCCTCCGCGTCGGCCACCCCGATTCGGAAGCTGAACGTGCCGCTGTCTCCCGGCTGGACGTTCTTGAGCGAAATGACTGGTCCGTCGGCGGTCCACTCGGCCGAGCGCGTGTCCTCCAGGACCTGGCCGTTGTACGTCTCCCGCCAGTCGACGTTCAGCGCGAAGCCGTTCGACTCGGTCTGTGCCGACGCTGTGTAGACGACAGCGTCCGTGGTTCCGAGTCCGAGTCCCGCGGCTCCCGCGAGTCCCGTCACGCCGATCCCCGCGAGCACGTCCCGCCGTGAGATGTCCGGTCGATCCACGTCAGTGTCCTCCGTGCTCCGGTGGCGATGGCGTCGCCGGCGCGGCGATCACCGCCTCCCGTGTCGTCTCGCTCCCCGGCATCGACACCCCGGGGTGGTCGACACGCGGTGTGTCATCTCGCCACGCTCGGAGTGCGTCGGTGGTTGTCATTGGTCTGTCTTCGCAAGCCCACCGGCGGAGTCGAACCGCCGTACGCCAGTCGTGGGTGAGATTGGTCGCCGCTGTTTCAGAGCGGTCTGCCTTCGAAGCGGCTCATGACCTGTCCGCCGCCTTGGACGCCGCCAACCGCCGAGCCGTCGAAGCTACTGATGTTTCCACTTGTTGCGTCGGCACGCCACCAGATGTCGTCGTTTGCGGAGTACCCGGCTGTTATTTCGGATGTCTTCTCTACGTCGTACGATGCGATGTTCATCGACTGGAGTGCGGTTTGGTTCGACCCGGTGATCTCAAAGCTAACGATGAACAGCACTTTGTCGCTGTTGACCGTCACCCCGCCGAGGTCCCACTCCATCAGGAAGTTCGTCCCGTTCATGGAGTAATCCTCGTTGCTTCCGTCTGGCAACTCCCGCCCCGGAACATCCTGATCTTCTGTGACTTCGGCGATCAGCTGACCTGGCGCGGGACCGCTGTCCACTTCGTAGAGTTCGAGCGTGAACGGATGTGTGTACCCGGAGGTCGCATTCCCGACACCGCCGCTGGGGTCCCACCCGTACCAGTTCGACATGATGACCGCTCCGGACGTAAGCTCAAACCCCGGCGCGCCGTCCGAGCCGAGACCGACGATTCCCCCGAATCCGGTCGCGTTGTTGGCAGCGTAGGCCCAAGTAGCCGTCGGCCCGTCCGCCTCTTGCCCGATGAACTCGACGGGCGAGACCCCGTTGAAGTGGTTGTAGAAGTCGTTGTACACGACGGTCGCTGGTGCGTCGTTGTTCCGGGCCTGTTCGGCTGCGAACGTGAAATCGAGTTTGAGGGCGTCTGACTGGATTTCGTTGCCGACATCGGACGGAATCTCCCACTCGACACAGAGGCACGGCCCTTGCTGGGTGGTAGTGTCCGACGAGGCAGGATACGGATCGATATTGTCGTCCCCATCGTTCGGTTCGTTCCCGTCCAGCGGAAACCCGTATCCGAGATCAGTAATCAGATCGTTGAGGGTGTATCCTTGCGGGTTGTTCAGTTCCCGCGTATTGTTGCAGGTGATTTCGTCGTCGGCCGAATCGTACGTCACACTCTCCGCGTAGGAGACGGTGACCTCAATTGCCTCACTCAACTCCCCGTACCCGGCGCCGTCGTTGGTCCCGTTGTTGAGCGATCCCAGGTCCGGGGAGGGCGAGATGTCGAGGGGATTGTCGTGGTCGGCATCCTGCTCGGGTTCGGTCTGTCCGTTCTCGAAGTCGGTGACTCCGTCGCTACTGACAGAGATATACGCCGGGTTGTCGATGACCTTGGGGCAGAACGCGAGCGTCCCGCCGTCACCGGGTTTGACGTCGTTGAGGACGTACTGAGCTGAAACGCCGCCCTGGATCTGGCCGTTGTTTACGGTACCACCGTCGATGACTGCGGCGTCAGCCGCTGACGAATCAACGCTCGTGTAGTAGTCGAGGACCAAGTCCAGTGTGCCTGCGGTGATCGAGTTGTCGTCGAACGATTCCTCGTCGCTGAATAGCGCACTCGTCCCGACGCCGGCACCGGCTCCGGCGACGCCGATGGTACCCAAGCCGAGTAGCGCTTTCCGTCGCGTGAATTCGATGTTGCGGTCTGTCATGATTTCGTCCCTCGCGAGGGGAAACCCACCGGCGGAGTCGAACCGCCGTTTCTCCGAGTGGGTCGATCTGTTGCAGTACGGTCCTCTCTCACGGTGCCGTGTAGCTCGTGGTCGCGTAGAGCGTTCCGGCGACTGGGTCCTCGATCGCGATCACGACGTCGCGCGTGCTTCCGTCCTCCACCGGACAGGCGGTAGTGTAACGAACCCGCCACGAGGTCGTCACTTCCGTCGCGAGCTCCTCCAGGATCGGGTCGAGATCTTCCAAGAGCTTGATCCACAGACCGTCGTCCGCCTCGTCTTGCGCCAGTGGCTTTTTCTGGTGTTCCCCGTCATCGTCCGGCGAGACGGCGATGTAGGTGTAGTCGTTCCCGTTGATGACCGAGACCGCGTTGGCGCGGGTTTGCTCGAGTCCGCCGATGAACTCTCCCATATCCTCCTCCCCCGGCGCGTCCGTGATGTCGATCATGACGCGCTGGGCGTCGCTTCGGTACGAGAGTTCGTTGTCTGCGGTGAGGATGGCCTCGTAGTTGTCCTCCGGACCGTCACCACCATATCCAACTTGCTCTTCAAGGGTGGTGTTCT
This sequence comes from Halobaculum gomorrense, assembly GCF_900129775.1. GTDB lineage: Archaea > Halobacteriota > Halobacteria > Halobacteriales > Haloferacaceae > Halobaculum > Halobaculum gomorrense. The sequence continues at coordinate 68,871 of NZ_FQWV01000010.1, forward strand.
GGACGGCGGTTTTGAACGCGGTGCTGATGCTGGTGAAATCCTGTTTGAGGTAGACCGACGGCTCCCCGGTCTGTTCCTCGTCGCCGTAGAGGTACAGGGCGTAGCGAGCGTCGACGCCCTCGCCCTCGACGCTGTCGATGAAGTCCTGGATGTTGGTCTTCATCGTATCCAGTTCGCCGCCCATACTCCCCGTCACGTCCAGAAGGAACACCATGTCAATCGGCTTGTCCTCGCTGGTGAACGCGACACTTATGTCCTGCCCACAGCCGTTCTCGGCCAGCGCGAAGTCGCCCGCCGTCAGGTTTCCGTTGGTTCCTGCATCCGTGTCGATGTCGAGGAAGGTCGTCACCTCCGGGAAGCCGGAGGCGTCCGTACTCTGGACGGTCACCTCGGGCGACTGCGACGCGGTCGTGTCTATCGGAGTGTCGGGACACTCGCACGCCGGCCCGCCCCCGTCGTCCCACACCGGCTCACACGCGTTACCGTACGGGTCGTCGCCGTTGTTGCGGGACTGGACGGCGTCGAAGGCGAAGTCCCACTCGACGGAGTCGCTCTGGACTTCGTTCCCGGTGGCGGTCGGGAGTTCCAACAGCATGCAGAAGTCGAACGACTGCGTGCCGGAGGCGATGGCGTCGCCACCGTCGAACGTACTCCAGACGTCCTGCAGCGTGACGCCCCCGAGCAGTTCGTTGCTCAGGGCGCTCTCCGCGCTCCCGATGGTTCCGTCGAGGGTCGCCGAGTCGTCGAAGTCGTCGTAGACCGTCACCTCGAGATTCTGTGCGAGTTCGCCCTCACCGTCCGGGTCCGAAATCGAATCCGTCACCGAGGTGTTGGGGTCGTCGAGTGACCCGGAGATGTCGTCTTCCCGGCCGGCCTCCGGTTCGTTGACGGAGTTTTCGTCGTTGGCCGTCTTGTCCGTCATCAGGCCGATGCAGGCGGGATTGGACTCGACGGTGATGTCGTAACAGAGGAGCACCCAGTCGCCGGGCTTCATGTCCTCGAGCGTGACACCGACACCGGGTTCACCGTCGGCAGTAGCAGGATCGTATTCGTCGAACCCGACGGCACCGGCCCACTCGTCGTTGATCCCGCCATCGGGTATCTTCGCGTCGACGCTCATGTCGAGCGTCCCCGCCGTGACCGAGTTGCCGTCGAACGATTCTTCGTCGCTGAACAGCGCCGTCGTCCCGACGCCGGCACCGGCACCGGCGAGGCCGACGACGCCGACGCTGCCCAGGATCTTCCGCCGCGTCAGTTCGATGTCGTTTTGGTCCATCGTTTTTCTTCCCCGTTGAGGGACACCCACCGGCGGAGTCGAACCGCCGTACTCCGAATGGGTGAACGGCCGAGAGGGGACAGCGTCCTCGGGAATCCCTACTCGGTTGCGGGCCCCGTCGGATCTGGGTTGTTCCGGCACTGCTCGGTGTAGAACCCGAGGTCGAACCCGACCGAGTCGCTCTGGATCTCGTTACCGACGTCCTCGGGGACCCACCACGCGAACCCGAAGCAGTGGGTCGCACCGGCGGTGTAACACCCGCCGCCTTGGTTACCCTCGAGCAGCAGGCCGTCAGACAATTCTCCCGCTAGGGCCGGGAGCGTCCCGCGGAAGATGACGTCCTCTCCCGTGCCGCCACCCAAGATGTCGCTCGCGACCGCCCGACCCGAATCAGCGCCTCCCGCCGTGGGAACATCGTAGTAGGCCCCGTCACCCGACGCGATCGCCATCATCGAGTCACGTGCGAGATCCTTCGTGGTGGGAACAGCGCCGGCGGGGTACACAGCCGCAGCACGGACCGTGATCCCGTTGTCTCCCGAGAGATCTGCCGGGTCGCTCTTCGTGTACCCAGTAGGCTGTCCGTCAGGGTTGTCGACCTTGGGGCCGGCCGGTTGGGAGTACGCACTGCCGGGCACGAACGGTTCCCCGTCGATGTCTCGTGCCACGAGGACCGCTTCGGCCGTGGCTGTGTCGTTCGGCGGGCTATCAGGGTTCGGTAGTTTCAGATCGCTCCCGTTCGCTTCGCCGTCGAAGTAGTCCGACTCGTAGGTGTTGCCGTCGAAACTGAACGGCGTTCCATCTGGGTTGATCAGTTCGCCGAATCCCTCGAGCCCACTCGTATCGATGGAGACGTCTCCGTCCGAGACGAGCAGCAGTTCCTTGTTGGGATCTTCTACGTCGTTACCGCTATCGGCGTCGAGGGCACCAGCCTTGTCGTTGAGGTACTCGCGCGAGACGTCGAGTGCGTGTGGGATCGGCGAGCTGCCCCCAAGCGACTCTGCCGGCAGATACGTGGCACCGTCGAACTGACCGTTGCCACCGGAATCGACGTAGGTGTCGACCGGCACGATGGGGTTAGCGAGCATCGGGTTGTTCGTATCGCCCGTTCCTTCGAACGTGACGATACCCGCCCACACGTCGAGGCCCGGGTTTTCTTGGGTCGCGTCGTACAGGTCCTCGACCAATGCGTTCGCCGCATCGATGATGTCCCCGAGATTGGATTCAGTCGAAGACGACGTGTCGATGACAGCCAGCGCCACGACGTCGTCCGGCTCCGGTTCGATTCGGTTGTTGCAGTCCTCGTCGTACCAGAGCGCCGTCTCGACGTTCGCAGCCAGTTCCCCAGCCTCCGGCGTCTCGTCGACCTCGCCCTCGGGTTCGATGATATCATTTTCCGACTCAGTGAGCCCGCCGGGCATCTGCAACCAGAGGTAACCGTCGTTGTCACAGAGGTGCGCACTGAAGGTGAGTTCCCCGAAATCCCCGGGCTTGACGTCCCGGAGGTTGATCAGCGGATGGGCCGCATCGGTCACCGCGTCGTACGTATCTGCGTTTTTCGTCCGGGCCGGGGTACCCTCGCTGGCGTAGGTGGACAGATCCTGCGGAACGTCTGCCAGGGCGTCACAGGGGTTCTCCACCACCGGATTGCCCCCGCTATCTATCGAGGTGAACGTGGCCTCGACTTCGCCGTCTGCGCGATCCGGATACGCCTCGATGGTGGTGTTCTGGAAGTAGAGTTCGAGACTGGACCTCCCGTCGTCGAGTGGCTCGTCCTCGTCGTTCGCCCACACGACCGGGTTGTTCGGATCGGGGAGACCGACGTACCGACTGTCGTCCGGATCGTCCCTGACGACGTCGAGTTCGGTCCCGTCTTCCACGGTCGGATCCCCGAAGCCGTCGTAGATCTGGGGGTAGGAGTAGTGCTCCTCCCAGTCCATCTTGAGGTCGAGTTCGCCCGCGGTGATGGAGTTGTTCTCGAACGACTCCTCGTCGTTGAACAGCGCAGTTGTCCCCATCCCAGCACCGGCCCCGGCCGCGCCGACCGCGCCCATGCTGGCGAGGATCTTCCGCCGCGTCAGTTCGATATTGTGGTCTGTCATGGTCCTGTCCCCTCCTGGGGAAACCCACCGGCGGAGTCGAACCGCCGTTCCGCGGCGAGCCGTGCCACGTGCCTTCGGCAGAGCCGAAGACGCCGTAACGCTGCATTGCCGCGTACCGGGCCGCCGGCGAGGCGGTCCCGGACACCGTGTGGGTCGGAGACTGCTTCGTTTCGTTCGAAATGCGTGTCCTACGTCTAGTTCGCGCTTCCGTCCATTACCTCGGTGGCGTTCGCGGGTGCAGGATTGTTCCGCGCCTGCTCGAGGTGCCAGGTGAGGTCGAACGTAACACTATCACCTTGAACACTGTTTCCGACAGTGTCTGGCAGACAAAACTCGACAAGGTGCGTCACCTGATCGGTGTCTACATTAGCCTGAGTGGGGTCTCCGCCCACGGTCGTGGGAGAGCCGTCGCCGTGACCAACAGGAACGGAAGGAGTAGATTCACCGCTATCGTTCCGGTACAGGTATCCGCTCAAAAGCTCAGACATAGTGAGCGGAACGCCGATGTTCTCATCGTCGGTGATCGTGACAGAGCTGGTCGGAATCCCATTGTTCGCATCACCGGTCTCGTACCCGAGAGACCTCACCTCCATGTTTTCGGCGAGCTCGCCGTCAGTTCCCTGGCTGTCAGTCGAGCTAGTAAGGTCATCGTCATCGCTAACCTCAGGCTCGGTGTTGACGTTATCTGAGTTATCGGTCACGGCACCCGACATAGCGAGGTAGCCGGGATTGCCCTCCACCTTGGGATTGACTCCAATGGTGAAGCAGTCCCCGGGCTTGAGGTCCGAGACAGTAATGCCCACCGCCGGGTCTCCGTCCGCGCTAGTACTTTCTATGCTAACCGAGCCAGCATTACCATCAAACGTCGAGTCGTCAACGATGCCCGCCTCAACGATGAGATTCTGCGTCCCCGCCTGGATCGTGTTATTCTCGAACGTTTCCTCGTCGCTGAACAGCGCAGTCGTGCCGGCCCCAGCGCCCGCTCCGGCCAGGCCGATCGTGCCCAGGCCGAGCAGCGCCTTCCGCCGGGAGAGTTCGAATTTGTCTGTCATTGTTTGCTGGTCGGCCTCGCCGCGAGGCGGGCCGAACCTATCTCCCCTCTCACCCCCTCCCCACATACTTAATCACAGATTGAGCATTCTACAAGGAGTTCCATCCGTTTGAAGGACTCCCAATCTGGGTCTTCAAGCGATGCCAGAATTAGTAGACACGCTTACCAGTACGATCAAGCACCCCATTCAGCCAGTTACTATCGGAGCAACACCGGAGAAATAGACTGCTGCGTGCCGAATCGGGGAGTGATCTGGCATCGGTTACCCTCATCTGCAGGTATCCCGGCTGTGACGGATCTACTGCCGAACCGGCGGTGGGCCACGAGGTCGACCCGCTGTCGTGTGTGGCTCCCGGCGCGAAAGACGGTATCGAGAGTCAGTCGGGGGTCGCCCATCGGATATCATCGCTGCGATCTGCATCTCACGTTCCAGCACGTCTTCGGGGCGTGATACGTCGATATGTCCGGAAAAATATCCAACATGATAAACGGGGGGAAATCTTATAACCGGGACGACTTCATGAGTGTTGTAGGGGTAAGAGAAGATTACTCTGATTGAGCGCTGACCGAACCAAAGACCGAACATAATACGTATATAAGATGGCAACCAGAAATGAGGCTCAGCGGGAGAACCGTAACGAGTCGGGAGGGGATGAACCGGACGCTGTTCAGTTGGCGATGCAGATGGGTATGGGATTCGTCAATCACGACAAGCGCAACCGCCAGGCGGCTATCGACGCATTCGCGGCCGTCGACGAGTTTCAGTTTCAGCACGTCGAAGCGGAGGTCGCTCGCGCGGCGAGTGAGGCGTACGTCGATGCGCTGTGGGAGAAAGACGAGATCGAGGAGGCCCACACGGTCGACGGCGAACTCGATCGGGAAGCCCTCGACGCGGCCGACTGGTCGCCGGTCGAGGACGCCTTCGCCGAGCGGGCGTCGCTCGCCGGTATCGACCCGGCTTACGCCGAACTGACGACCGTGGCGTGGCGGCGGCACAAGACCGGCGGCGACTACTGGACCCCGATGAAGCGGGCCCAGATGTACGAACTCCGCGCGGCGCTGCAGGACGACGACTACCCGTACAAACCCAGAGACGGCCTGTCGGGTAGTGGCCCGGAGCCAACTCGGTACGTTCTCGGCGTCGAACTCCACGACGTGCGACGGTTCGAAGAGGGGCTCGAGGCGATGATGCCGTACTTCCAGCGGATCATCGACGGACACCGAGAGACTCACGAGGAGTGGGTGGTCTGACGCCTCCGAGCGAACACGCATCTCCAGAGTTCACGGTCGATCGGAGAGTAGGCTCCGCCTGATTTGTCCTTCTCGTTGTCGCCGTTTCGCAACACCATCCTTCGACCCGGGAGCGAAGCAAACTGGGCTGAAACGTCGACTCATTTATTGGGAAATCTCTCATTAACGTAACCATCTATGCACGTACGCGAGACGACACCCGCACCGATCGCAGTCCACACCATCCTCTCGACGATCAGCCGGCGCTGTGCGTTGACCCACTCCCCGTCGGAACAGGGCGTCCACGACAGCCGCGAACGCCCCTCCCACATCGAAGAGCGGGCGTCGGGGACACCGTCGCCGCCCGACGACGGCCGAACGAGCGTGCGCAGTTCGCTGATGCAGACGTCTTTCCCGACGGTTGGCTCCGAGACCGGCATCGAGTGCGACCCTGCCCGACAGACGCCGACCGTGAGCGAGTCCGCTCGTGACGGCGACGTCCCTGCGGAGGGAGTCACTAGCAGTATCGCGCGGGCGGCGTCCTATCGCCTGCTCGCGGTACTCTCACTTCTCACCGTCGTCAGCACGTCCGTCGACGTCTCGGGCCTTGCCGCGATGGACCCGACCGAGGTCCTCACCGACGCGCTGGTCACCATCGCGTCCGTCACCATCGCGTTCGTCACCACGGCGCTTGCGGCGAACTCTCAGCTCTGGCGTCGCCGAAGCCCCGCCTCGCGTTCGGTATTCAGCGGGGTCGACCGATGAACGTACGAGAGACCTTCACGCTGTCGTTTCTGACCGATCTCCTCCGAAATCCCGAGTACACGGGCGAAAACCGCTGTTTCCCGTGTACGCTGGTGAACCTCTCTATCGGAACGGCCGCCAGCGTCGTCGTCGCGGCGGTCTCGCCGCTTGCCGGTGGGTCGCTCTTCGGGCTGTCGCTCCTCGTAATCTACCTCCGCGGCTACCTCGTCCCCGGCACGCCGACGGTGACGAAACGGTACCTCCCCGACTCCTTCCTTCGATTGTTCGACAAGGTCGATGAGCCGTCGACGCCGCCCGCGCTCGACGACGTCGACACCATCGAGGCGTTCCTCCGGCGTCGTGACGCGTTGCGGGAGGTCGAGGACGGGGCCGACCTCGAACTGACGCCATCGTTTCGGACGGCCCATCGCAAGTGGGCCGCAGAGTACGACGCTACCGACCGATTGCTCGCTGCACCCGCGTCGCTCCTCTTCCACGGCGCGGACGTCGATGTCGACGCCGAGGACCTGACGCTCACCCAAGGGCCGAACGCGTTCGTCCTCCGCAGCGAGGACCGGCCCCTCGCGCGCTGGGAGTCTCGCGCCGCGATGATCGGTGACGTCGCCGCCGCCGCGGTGTTCGCCGACCGGACCGACGACTGGGCTGCGATAGATCCCGAGACGCGGCTGCAGGTGCTCGGCGCGCTCCGACTCTGGTACGACCGGTGCCCGGCCTGTGGCGGGGACGTCTCCCTGGAGCAGGACGTGGTCGAGTCGTGTTGTCGGTCCACGTCGGTACTCGTCGGGACCTGCAACGACTGCGGGTCGCGCATGTTCGAGACGAACTACGACGACTCGATCGCGTCCGAGTGATCGGACTCCCTCGTTGCGCCGGGGATTCGCCAGGACACGAGACGGCCGCGGAGAATTGTCGGACCTGGCTCCCGATCTCCCCACCGTACGGTCTGTTGGCGGCCTGGACCGCACACAGCGAGACGCGCAATTGACTCCGACGCTGTCTACCGACTCATCCGAGCCTACAATCGACGTAGGATCTATGTTACTTTCCTCAATTGTTTGATCCGCACGGCCCACTCCCCCTCGCCCGGTCAGTCGTCCAAGGGCGTGCCGGAGTCGGCCGGGAACGACTCAGAGGCGGACTATTCGACCAAAGCGCACTTGAGCGAGGGCTAACTCTTGGAGGTACTCGCGAACAACCGACGACGGTACGCGCTTCACGCCCACACGCTAGACGACGCCGCCTGGGTGATCGGTCACCTCGCCGAACAGGTCGCCGCCTGGGAGAACGAGATGCCGATAGCGGAGGTGCCGCGGATCGAACGGAAGTCGTGTACATCAGCCTTCAGCAGCAACACCTGCCGAAGATAGACGAATTGGGTGTCGTAGAGTACGATAAGGATCGTGGGACCGTCCGTCTCACCGCGGCGAAATACGACATCGATGTCTACCTCGACGTCGTCCGCGGCGACGATATCCAGTGGAGCGAGTACCACCTCGGTCTCTCTGCCGCCACTGCCGTCCTCGTCCTCGCCAGCTGGCTCGACAGCTTTCCCTTCTCGGAGATCAGCGACATCGTGTGGGCGGTGTCGTCGTGGCCGTCTTTGCCGGCTCCTCGGCCGTCCACTACTACCGCCAAACTCAGATGCGCTTCAGTTAGACCTCGCCCCGCCCCGCCCGCGAGTGTGAGGGACGGGCCGAACTGGTGGCACTGTCGCACACCGCATCGCGTGCATTCCCCCAGCCACTGCTGCGCCCGCCACCCTAGAAACTTCGACGAGGAATGCGGCAGAGAGCGGGACTCCAACCCCGCCGACGTCGACTCCCGTCGCCGACGCGGTCACCCGGACCACAAGTCCGTCGTCGCGCTACGCGTCGGCCGCGGTCACGAGCAGGGAGGCAGGCCGCTCTCGGGTGCCGAGACTGCGAGGACCGGCTCGAACGGGGGCTCGACCCGGTCGAAGGGATCGAGCGCGAGCATTCCATGGAACGGGAGCATCAAATGAGTGCGAGCATTCATCCGTCTGTCGTCCGGGCTGGCGTCGCGTCCTGCCCCCTCGAACTGGAACGCGAGAGCGACCCTGGCAGTCAGCGGGCCGTCGGCGGAGCGTCGCCTGCACCGAGGCGGTTCCGACGCGAGCGGACGAGGTGAACGATGCTCGTCACCGCGAACAGCACGACGACGAACGCGGCGTACGCGGCGTCGCTCCCGATCGAGAACGGGAAGATGTCGAGCCAGGCGACCGTCACGAGTGCCGCTGCGAACCCCGATAAGCCGAGATAGAACTCGCTCCACGGGATGTCGTTGCCCCGGACGACGTCCATGTAGACGCGGAGGTCCTCGCCGGTCTCGGTCAACTCGATCTCGTCTCGAGTGGACTCGTAGTTGAGCGCGCCCGCGTGGTCGAGCCGCGGGAGGTGGGTCTGGTGGAGCGCGACGTACACGCACCGGCGTTGGGCCGAGTCCACCTCCGCGACGTCGACCTCGTTCTCCCAGGCGGCGATCTGCTCGGCCAGTTCGCCGATCTCAGCACTCTTTCTACGCATCAAGTGGTGGAGCGTGTACCGCCGACGATCGTTGCCGAGGAGCTGGAACACCTCCGTCCGACTCAGCCCTCCCGGCTCGTCGGGGCCGGACTCGGGCGCTCCGTCCGGACCGAACTCGGTCGGACTGTCGTCCACTTGTGTTGCCATTGTTATCATATTACTTATTAAGCATATCAACATTCCGGTTTACTTGACAACTAATTTACTTATTTTAGGTATCTAATCGACAGGAATATCGATCCGAACTCGCGACGGCGGCGATCGTGTGGAACAGGTCGGCCCCCGTCATTGTGCGCCGGCCGCGCCGACGGCGACCCGCCTCGGATGGTCGTGGCGTAGTGGAACCCCCGACTCCGATACGCCGTTTACGACCGACACGGTGTCCTTCACCCTAGACCTGTCCGTGACGACCGACGACCTCGCTTGATCGGGTGCTTGTGATCGAACCGTCTTCGCCCGGTTCGGCGACCCAATCCGGCCTCACCCGATCAACAGCCGCAGATTCAGCGCCGTGGTAAACGCGCCGAGGACCGACAGTACGACTGGCGGGATGTAATAGCCGAAACGGTCGCCAGCGCGGGCACTCGACAGACTGATCGCGAGACACGCTCCGAACACGGCCAGTTTCACACCGACGAGTCCGAACTCGCCGAACCAGTCGACTGCGGTCGCGACGAGCACGTTCGCTTCACTGACTCGCTCGGAGTAGTTGATGAGCGCGAGCGTCGTGACGATGTCGCCGACGCCGTAGGTCACCGTGGCGAGGAACCACAACCGAGAAAACTCCCCACTCTCGAACGGCGTCTCCGCGAGCGAGAACCTCCCGGTCGCGTCGCCGCCCGCGTCGGCTGTCATACTGACGACAGAGTCACCAGGGACAAAAACGCCCCGGAGCGTGGCGGCGTGCGATTCGCGGCGTCTCGTCGGTCGCCGCCGCGGTACGTCCTCCGGTGCAGGTCGTCCCGATTGGTCGCGCCCGTCGGCTCCCCGGAGCGTTCCCGCATCGAATACGCCGCGTGGGGTCGTGGTGCGAATCGGCGTTGTGGCTCACGACCAGTTGCTTCCTCGCATCCGAAAACAGCGTTGTGCGCCGGAGCGAGGGGCGAGTTCGAGCGGTGGAGAATCAGTCGTGCTTCGTGCTTTCGCTTACTCGCCGCCGGCTTCGCCCGTCGTGGCGTTCGTCGCCGTCGCGTACGGGCACGCCGATTTCGCCGCGACGTGACGCGTAACCGTCGCGTCGAAGCCGTCGGCCGTCACCCGAACGATCACCGTGTCGATCGGGACGTCGAACACCGTCTCGAACCGCTCGCGCTCGCCCGCGGAGACCGTCGCCGTGTCGAGGCTTCCGTCAGTTCGGTCGACCGCCTCGTTCGAGATCTCCTCGACCGTAACCGTGTCGGTGTATCGGTTCGTTACCCACACGCGCACGGGGCTCGCGCCGTTGCCGTTGCCGTTCGACTTCTCGCAGGCGACCACGCCGACGTACGCGTTCTCGTTGTCGACCCCGTTCACGTTCACCGAGCGAGCCGCCTCGACTGTGCTGAAGCCGCTGGTGCCGACGCTCAAGCCGGTCGTGAGCACGACGAGTAGTGCGATCTTGAACGCGGTTCGGGTCATAGTTATTCGATGTTGGGCGGGGATCTGTCGTCCCCGAGTTTCATCTCCGTGGAGAAGTACCGGTTCACCGTCGCCGACACCGTGAACGCGACGACGACGAACGCGAACCACCCGAGATCGGGCACCAACGTGAACGGGTAGGCCCCGACCCACACCGCCGCAAGAAGCGCCATCGATACGCCCGAGAGGCCGAGGTAGTACTCGCTCCACGGGATCTCTTTGCCGCGGACGACGTCGAGATAGATCTCCACCTCGCCCAGCGCCGGCGTCGCGTCGACGGTCCCGCGGTCCTTGTCGAAGCTGACGAGTCCGACCTCGTCGAGTTTGGGAAGGTGGGACTGCTGGAGCGCGGTGTAGACCCGCTTGCGCTCGTCGTAGCTCACCTCCGTTACGTCGATCTCGTTCTCCCACGCGGCGACCCGCTCGGAGAGGGTTCCCAACTCGTGTGTGGTGCCCTCGGCCTGGGCGATCGCGTGGAGCGCGTTGCGCCGGCGCGTGTTCGCCAGCACGTCGAACAGCTCCTCTTCGGAGACGCTGTGCGGTTCCTCCCGGTCGTGTTGCCCGTCGGCCGTGGGCTGTTCGGCCGTACCACCGCCCGTGGGCATTGTCGTCCCCGACATAATCGTACGACTTTGTCTGACATTTGTCAGCCAATAAGTGTAACCGTTATTTTCGTTTACATCCCCCCGGGCGAAGGTGTTTATCTACTGTCGGTATCTCAGGTGAGGATCGTATTTTATTTCTTGCTGGCGGAAGCGGAACGTGTGATAGCCTGTCCGATCTGGGTGCTCCTGAACGCACTGATACCGGTCGTTCCAAGGGTGTGAAAGCGGAACGAGGACCAGTGTGGATCGGCGCGGAATCGGATCGATCCTCAGTCTCAGGACAGTCCTGTAGGTATCACTGCCGGGACCTTCAGCCACTCAGACAGGTCTATACAATACTGTCGGCGGTGTTCAGATAAGGATGAAGAGTGAGGCGGAGCGATTTTCAGCTGATCTATGGCAGAAACCGCCCGCCTCAACGGATGTTTTGAACGAGTTCGAGTTAGGCTTTGTGGAGCGAGAAACAACACCAAAGCAGTTTATGAAGCTTGGTATTCAGCTCCATCTGCGTGGCCTATCACTTTCGAATACCGTCTCAGTTCTCTATGAATTTGGTGTTGATCGAGCTCGATCCACCGTCCATAACTGGGTTCACAAGGCCGAG